>NZ_CP031087.1:0-2167500 GCF_024760565.1 Actinokineospora sp. UTMC 2448
ATGTCCGACCACCAGATGAATCTGGGCGTGGTCTGGGAGCAGGTCGTGCGCGAGCTGTCCGCCGGAACACTGTCTCCCTCACAGCGCGCCTGGATGCGGATGACCCGCCCCATCGGCCTGCTCGACGAGACGGCGCTGCTGTCGGCGCCCAGCGAGTTCGCCAAGGAGGCGATCGAGCGCGCGCTGCGCGAGCCGATCACCTCCGCGCTCTCCCGCAGGCTCGGCCGGGTCGTGTCGCTGGCCGTCAAGGTCGACACCGCGCCCGCCCCCGTCCCGCAGCCGGTGCCCGCCCCGATCGAGGTCCCCGTCGCCGAGCCGGTCGCGCTGCCGGTCGACGCGCCCGTCGTGGCGCCCCCGGGCGCCGCGGCCGACGACGACGGCGAGGAGGTGGACGAGGAGGGCGACGCGCTCGCCGCCGTCCACGAGATCTGGCCGACGTTCAACGGCAGCCGCCCGGCGACCGGCCAGCCCTACACCGCGCCCGCGCAGCCGCAGACGTCCAAGACCCGGCTGAACGAGAAGTACACCTTCGACACGTTCGTCATCGGCGCGTCCAACCGCTTCGCGCACGCGGCGTCGGTCGCGGTGGCCGAGGCGCCCGCCCGCGCGTACAACCCGCTGTTCATCTGGGGCGAGTCCGGGCTGGGCAAGACGCACCTGCTGCACGCGGTGGGCCACTACGCGCAGCGCCTGTTCCCGGGGATGCGCGTGCGGTACGTGTCCACCGAGGAGTTCACCAACGACTTCATCAACTCGCTGCGCGACGACCGCAAGGTGGCCTTCCAGCGCCGCTACCGCGATATCGACGTGCTGCTGGTGGACGACATCCAGTTCCTGGAGGGCAAGGAAGGCACCCAGGAGGAGTTCTTCCACACCTTCAACACGCTGCACAACGCCAACAAGCAGATCGTGGTGTCCTCCGACCGGCCGCCCAAGCGGCTGGAGACCCTGGAGGACCGGCTGCGCACGCGGTTCGAGTGGGGCCTGATCACCGACATCCAGCCGCCGGAGCTGGAGACCCGCATCGCCATCCTGCGGAAGAAGGCGGCCCAGGACCGCCTGGCCGTCCCCGGCGAGGTGCTGGAGTTCATCGCCGCCCGGGTCGAGGCCAACATCCGCGAGCTGGAGGGCGCCCTGATCCGGGTGACCGCGTTCGCCTCGCTCAACCGCCAGCCGGTCGAGGTCGGCCTGGCCGAGATCGTGCTGCGCGACCTCATCCCGGACTCCCAGGCCCCGGAGATCTCCGCGGCCACGATCATGGCCGTCACTGCCGAGTACTTCGGCGTCTCCATCGACGACCTCTGCGGCCCCGGCAAGACGAAAGCGCTTGCGGCCGCCCGGCAGATCTCCATGTACCTGTGCCGGGAGCTGACCGACCTGTCGCTCCCCAAAATCGGCCAGACCTTCGGCGGCCGCGACCACACCACGGTCATGCACGCCGACAAGAAGATCCGCAAGGAAATGGCCGAGCGCCGCCGCGTCTACGACCAGGTGCAGGAACTCACCACCCGCATCAAGCAGCGCGCCCGCGGCTGACCCCCGACACGAGCGACGGCCCCCGAGCGGATCCGTCCATCCGCTCGGGGGCCGTCGGTCAGGGGTTACGGCTTGTCGGTCTTCAGCGTGTAGCTGCCCGAGCCGCTGTAGGCGTGCACGCGCCAGCGGTAGTAACCGGCCGTGCCGTTGTACTCGACCTCTTCACTGGCAGCGGGCGTGGTGCCCGACTGCACGTTGGCCCAGGTCGACCCGTTCCACTTCTGCAGGTACAGGTCGTAGTCGGCGCCCGAGGGGCCCGCGAGGCAGCCGCGGTGGGTGCCGGAGGCGCTGCTGTAGTAGTAGCTGCCGTTGGGCTGGTAGACCGAGCCGCCCGCGTTCAGCGAGCCGGTGAAGGTCTCCTCGGAGCAGTTGCCCGGCTCCGGGTCGGGGTCGGGGCCGCCGCCGTCGAGGTCGCCGGTGTAGCCCTCGATCCACGACTTGAACGCCGGGACCTTCATGTAGATGGACGGCGCCTGGGCGCAGGTCGGCTGGCCCTGGCCCGCGCGGCTGGTGGCGCCGCCGAGCTCCCAGCGGTTGTTCGCCCGCACGACCAGCGGGCCGCCGGAGTCGCCGTAGCAGGCGCCCGCGCCGTAGGAGTCGCCGACGCACAGCTCGTAGTTCGGCTGGTAGCCCGCGGTGCAGCCGCTGGAGAGCAGCGTGGTGTCGAGCTGCATCAGCTGGTTCGGGGCGCTGCCGCAGCCGCGGGTCGGGCAGGTCTGCCCGTGGCCCATGATCCGCACGGCGGTGCCCGCGGTCAGCGCGGTGTCGGTGATCTTGATGGGGGTCTGCGTCGACGCGCTGCCGAGCTTCAGCAGGGCGATGTCGTAGCCGCTCGGGCCGCCGATCTGCTGCACGACCGTGCGCGACTCGCCCGAGGACAGGGTGGTCCCGCCGATGCGCACGGAGGTGACGCTGCCGATGCAGTGGTCGGCGGTGACGACCCACAGCGGCGCGATCAGCGAGCCGCCGCAGCCGAAGCGGCCGTTGGACAGCAGCTTGGTGTAGAAGGGGTAGTTCTCCGACGCGGGGTCGCCGCCGATGATGTACGGCTGCACATCACCTGTTGTGGAGCTCGGCGGCGCGGCCTGGGCCGGGCCTGTCAGTGCGATCAACCCGCCGGTACAGGTCGCCGCCGCGGCGAAGGCCGCCGCGATCTTCCGAAGCCGCATTCCGGCTTCTCCTTCCATATGCAGGGATCGCCCCGCGCGCAGGGTTGCGCGAGGCGCACCGTCACTATGCGGTCACGCGACGCGGCGGGAACAATCACACTTGGCCATAGCTTCACTGGATGGCCGGAGGTTTTATTGCGGCCGTGGAGGGCCGGAGCGGAGATCTGTGTCACCGATCGGGTGCGGTTCGGCCATCCACAGCCCTGTGGGTGGCGTCGGGACAGCCTGGGGGCTACTCGGTGCACAACTGGGGATCGCGCTGTGGACAACCGGGCCGGTCTGTGGAGCGCTCGTCCACAGGCTCGAGCTGTCCACGGGCGGGCCGAGTTGTCCACGGGCTCCATGCCCCGGTCGTCCACATCGATCCGCGCCGGGTGACCTGCGAGGACGGGCGTTGTCCACACAACCCACAGCCCTTACTACTACTGCTGTCTTTGCTCTTCCTCCACAAGAACAAAAAGAAGAAACAGGGGATCGCCGAATCTGGGGACAGCGGGCCGGGACCGCCCCTCCCGCTCGCCCGCCCCGACATGACGACCACGCCGTGAACGCTCTACGGTTGGGCCCTACAGCGTGGACAGCCCACCCGGGTCACGCCCCCGGCGTGGTCGACCCGCACGGGCGGTGGAAAGGACTCCCATGAAGATCCGCGTCGAGCGCGACAGCCTCGCCGACGCTGTCGCCTGGGTGGCGCGCAGCCTTCCTTCTCGGCCTCCGGTGCCCGTCCTCGGCGGTGTGCTGCTGGACGCCACGGCGGCCGACGGCGCCGACAGCGCGTCCGGCCTGACCGTCTCCGGCTTCGACTACGAGGTCTCCGCGACGGTCAACGTGCCCGCCACGATCGCCGACGAGGGCCGCACCCTCGTCTCCGGGCGGCTGCTCGCCGACATCACCAAGGCGCTGCCCGCCCAGCCGGTGGAGATCTCCGTCGACGGCGCGCGCGTCGCCATCACCTGCGGTAGCGCCAAGTTCAGCCTGCCGACCATGCCCGTCGAGGACTACCCGTCGCTGCCCGCCATGCCCCAGCACGCCGGTGAGGCCGCGGGCGAGGTCTTCGGCCAGGCCGTCAGCCAGGTCGCCGTGGCCGCGGGCAAGGACGACACGCTCCCGATGCTGACCGGCGTGCGGGTGGAGATCGCGGGCGACAAGCTCACCCTCGTCGCCACCGACCGCTTCCGCCTCGCCATGCGCGAGTTCGAGTGGAAGCCCAGCGGCGACGTCGAGGACGCCGCCGTGCTCGTCCCGGCCCGCACCCTGGCCGACGCCGCCAAGGCGCTCGGCTCCTCCGGGCGCACCGTCGAGCTGGCGCTGTCCTCCGGCGACGGCCTGCTCGGCCTGTCCGGCTCCGGCCGCCGCGCGACCACCCGGCTGCTCGACGCGGAGTTCCCGCGCTACCGCCAGCTGCTGCCCAACGAGCAGAGCTCCAGCGCGATCATCGCCGTCGCCCCGCTGGTCGAGGCGATCAAGCGCGTGTCGCTGGTGGCCGAGCGCGGCACCCAGGTCCGGCTGGAGTTCGCCGACGGCGGCCTGCGCCTGTCCGCGGGCGGCGACGACGAGGGCAGCGCGGAGGAGGAGCTGCCGGTGGAGTTCACCGGCGACCCGGTCACCATCGCGTTCAACCCCGCCTACCTGCAGGACGGCCTGGCCGCCCTGCACGCCGACCGCGCGGAGCTGTCGTTCACCACGCCGAACCGGCCTGCGTTGATCAAGCCGGTCGGGGAGGATGGGGAGGTCACCCCCGGGTACCTCTACCTGCTCATGCCGGTCCGCCTTCCCGGCTGACCCGGCTCCAACCGAGAGGAGCACCGTGCAGCTCGGACTCGTCGGCCTCGGCAAGATGGGCTTCAACATGCGCGAGCGGCTGCGCGCCGCCGGGCACGAGGTCGTCGGCTACGACCGCAACCCCGAGGTCAGCGACGCCGAGTCGCTGGCCGACATGGTCGGCAAGCTGGAAGCGCCGCGGACGGTGTGGGTCATGGTCCCCGCGGGCCAGCCGACCCGCACCGTCGTCGCCGAGCTGGGCGACCTGCTCAGCGAGGACGACCTCGTCATCGACGGCGGCAACTCCCGCTACACCGACGACCGCGGCAACGCCGACCTGCTCGCCGCCGACGGCGTCGGCTACCTCGACGTCGGCGTGTCCGGCGGGGTCTGGGGCCGGGAGAACGGCTACGGCCTGATGGTCGGCGGCGACGCGAAGTTCGTCGAGCGGGCCATGCCGATCTTCGACGCGCTGCGCCCGGAGGGTCCCCGCGAGGAGGGCTTCGTGCACGCCGGGGCCACCGGCGCGGGCCACTACGCGAAGATGGTGCACAACGGCATCGAGTACGGCCTGATGCAGGCCTACGCCGAGGGCTACGAGCTGCTCGACGCGGCCAGCGAGGTCACCGACGTGCGCGGCGTGCTCAAGGCGTGGACGCGCGGCACCGTGGTCCGGTCGTGGCTGCTCGACCTGCTGGTCAAGGCGCTGGACGAGGACCCGAGGCTCAGTGGGATCAGCGGGTACGTCGAGGACTCCGGCGAGGGCCGGTGGACCGTCGAGGAGGCCGTGCGCCACGCCGTGCCCGCCCCGGTGATCTCCGCGGCGCTGTTCGCCCGGTTCGGCTCCCGCCAGCCCGACTCGCCCGCGATGAAGGCGGTATCCGCGCTGCGCAACCAGTTCGGCGGCCACGCGGTGCACAAGGCGGGCCCCACCTCTGGGGCAGGCGAAACACACTAGATGCACGTCCGGCACTTACAGGTGGCCGACTTCCGCTCGTGGGAGCGCGCCGACCTGGACCTGGAGCCGGGCCCCTCGGTGCTCGTCGGCCGCAACGGCCAGGGCAAGACCAACCTGGTCGAGGCGGTCGGCTATGTGGCGACCCTGTCATCGCACCGGGTCGCCGCCGACGCGCCGCTGGTCCGGCACGGCGCGCAGCGCGCCATCGTGCGGCTGGCCGTGGTCAACGACGACCGCGAGCTGACCGTGGAACTGGAGATCACCCCGGGCAAGGCCAACCGGGCGCGGGTCAACCGCGGCGCGGTCGGCAGGCCCCGCGACGTCCTGGGCATCCTGCGCACGGTGCTGTTCGCGCCCGAGGACCTGGCCCTCGTCCGCGGCGACCCGGGCGAGCGGCGCCGGTTCCTCGACGACCTGCTCGTCCAGCGCGCCCCGCGCTACGCGGGGGTGCGCGCCGACTACGACAAGGTGCTGCGCCAGCGCAACGCCCTGCTCAAGAGCGCGGCCGCGAACCGGCGCGCGCGCCGCGCCGACCCGGAGGCGCTGTCCACCCTCGACGTGTGGGACGGCCACCTCGCCGCGCACGGCGCGCAGCTGCTCGCGGCCCGGCTCGACCTCGTCGCCGCGCTGCGGCCGAGGGTCGCCGAGGCCTACGCCGGGGTCGCGCCGGAATCCGCGCCCGCCCGCATCGCCTACCGCGCCGGTGTCGGGCTGCCCTCGGGATACGGCGACGACATGCCCGCGGACCTCGCCGTCGTGTCCGACGCGCTGCTGACCGCCATGGCCGAGCGCCGCGACGCCGAGCTGGAGCGCGGCGTCAGCCTGGTCGGCCCGCACCGCGACGAGCTGGAGCTCGCGCTCGGCGACCTCCCGGCGAAGGGGTACGCCAGCCACGGCGAGTCCTGGTCCTTCGCGCTCGCCCTGCGCCTAGGCTCCTACGAACTGCTGCGCGCCGAGGGCAGCGAGCCGGTGCTCATCCTCGACGACGTCTTCGCCGAGCTCGACCGGGCCCGGCGGGAGCGCCTCGCCGAGACCGCGCTCGCCGCCGAGCAGGTGATCGTCACCGCCGCGGTCGCCGAGGACGTGCCCGAGGAGCTGGACGGCGCGCGGTACCGGGTGGCCGACGGGGAGGTGCAGCGTGTCCGATGACCTCTTCGGCGGCGCGCTGTTCGCCGAACCCGATCGGACTAGCGCCGGACCACAACCGGTGACGAGATCCGGCCGGAAGAACCCCACATCTGGGGACAACCCTGTGGATAGTGTGGATAACACGGTCACCGAGCGAGCGTTCGGCCTAGCGGGCGCGACCGGATCCGGTGAGTCATCCACACCCGGGCGTGAGCCCGGCACAGAGCGTGACGAGGCGTTGCGCGGACCGGACCTCGCCCGCGCCGCCCTCGAGGCGGCCCGCAAGCAGGCCCGCGCCAAGCCGAGGCGCGGTGTTCCACGTGGAACAGCGACCGGCGCGCGCAGGCGTCGCCGCTGGTCGGGGCCCGGCGCCGACGAGCGCGATCCGCAGCCGTTGGGCAGACTTGCCTCCAGGCTGGCCGCCGACCGCGGCTGGTCCGACCAGCTCGCGGGCGGCCGCGTGTTCGGCAGGTGGGCCGCCCTGGTCGGCGCGGAGGTCGCCGAGCACGCCAAGCCGCTGTCGCTCAAGGACGGCGAGCTGACCGTGCAGGCGGAGAGCACCGCGTGGGCCACGCAGCTGCGGCTGCTCCAGCGCCAGCTGCTCGCCCGGATCGCCGCGGGCGTGGGCGCTGGCGTGGTCCGCAGGCTGAAGGTGCAGGGCCCCGCGGCGCCGAGTTGGCGCTACGGCCCCCGGCACGTCCCCGGGCGCGGGCCTCGCGATACCTACGGTTGAAAATCGCGGCTTGAAGTGCCGTGACCGGCGTCCGGACCCGCGCCGCTCTCGATCGGGGCGTCTGTGAGCAAAACAGGCGGGTCCTTGGGCCGCTTCTGAAACGGCGCACCAGTAGTATGGGCGACAGGCACGCGCGGGCCCCCAGACCAACGGCCGCCGCCCACGAAGCAGACCGATCGCCTGAGGAGACACCGCCACGTGGCTGACAAGCAGGAGAACACCTACGGTGCCGGTTCCATCGGGGTCCTCAAGGGTCTGGAGGCCGTCCGACTCCGCCCCGGCATGTACATCGGTTCCACGGCAGAGCCAGGCCTGCACCACCTGATCTGGGAGGTCGTCGACAACAGCGTCGACGAGGCCATGGCAGGCCACGCGACCAGGGTCGAGGTCACGCTGCTGGCCGACGGCGGCGTCCGGGTCGACGACGACGGCCGCGGCATCCCCGTCGACGAGCACCCCGAGGAGAAGCGCTCCGCGCTCGAGGTCGTCATGACCGTCCTGCACGCGGGCGGCAAGTTCGACAGCGACAGCTACGCCGTCTCCGGCGGTCTGCACGGTGTCGGCATCTCCGTGGTCAACGCGCTGTCCACCCGGCTGTACGCCGAGGTCAAGCGCCAGGGCCACGTGTGGCGCCAGGAGTACCGCGACTCCGAGCCGGTCACCCCCGTGCAGCGCGGCGAGGAGACCGAGGAGACCGGCACCTCGATCAGCTTCTGGCCGGACGGCAAGATCTTCGAGACCACCACCTTCAACGCCGAGACCGTCGCCCGGCGCCTGCAGGAGATGGCCTTCCTCAACAAGGGCCTGACGATCTCCCTGCGCGACGAGCGCGTCTCCGACGAGGAGGCGGCCGAGGACGTGGTCGGCCAGGCCGCGCGGGTCAAGGAGCGCACGTTCCACTACCCGGGCGGGCTCGAGGACTTCGTCAAGCACATCAACCACGCCCGCGAGCCCCTGCACCGCAACGTCATCGCCTTCGAGGCCGAGGACAAGGACAAGGGCATCCAGGTCGAGGTCGCGATGCAGTGGAACACCGGCTACAGCGAGTCGGTGCACACCTTCGCCAACACGATCAACACCCCCGAGGGCGGCACCCACGAGGAGGGCTTCCGCGCGGCGCTGACCCGGGTGGTCAACCTCTACGCGCGCGACAAGAAGCTGCTCAAGGAGAAGGACGCCAACCTCGGCGGCGACGACGTGCGCGAGGGCCTGGCCGCGATCGTGTCGGTGAAGCTGTCCGAGCCGCAGTTCGAGGGCCAGACCAAGCAGAAGCTGGGCAACAGCGAGGCCAAGACGTTCGTCCAGGCCACCTGCAACGAGTGGCTGGCCGACTGGTTCGAGCGCAACCCGACCGAGGCCAAGCTGATCGTCACCAAGGCGGTGTCCTCCGCGCAGGCCAGGATGGCCGCGCGCAAGGCCCGCGAGCTGGTCCGCCGCAAGGGCGCGCTGGACATCGGCGGCCTGCCCGGCAAGCTGCGCGACTGCCGCTCGACCAACCCCGAGGAGTGCGAGCTCTACATCGTCGAGGGCGACTCGGCGGGCGGCTCGGCCAAGGACGGGCGCGACTCGCGGTTCCAGGCGATCCTGCCGATCCGCGGGAAGATCATCAACGTGGAGAAGGCGCGCATCGACCGCGTGCTGAAGAACACCGAGGTGCAGAGCCTGATCACCGCGCTGGGCACGGGCATCCAGGAGGACTTCGACCTCGCCAAGCTGCGCTACCACAAGATCGTGCTGATGGCCGACGCCGACGTCGACGGCAAGCACATCACGACCCTGCTGCTCACCCTGCTGTTCCGGTTCATGCGCCCGCTCATCGAGCACGGGCACGTGTACCTGTCGCAGCCGCCCCTCTACAAGATCAAGTGGCAGCGCTCCGAGCCCGAGTACGCCTACTCCGACCCCGAGCGCGACGGCCTGCTCGAGGCGGGCATCGCCGCGGGCAAGAAGATCAACAAAGAGGACGGCATCCAGCGCTACAAGGGTCTCGGCGAGATGAACGCCGAGGAGCTGTGGGAGACCACGATGGACCCGGCCAACCGGCTGTTCCTGCGGGTCAACCTCGAGGACGCCGCCCAGGCCGACGAGCTGTTCAGCGTGCTCATGGGCGAGGACGTCGACGCCCGGCGCTCCTTCATCACCCGCAACGCCAAGGACGTCCGCTTCCTCGATGTCTGATCGATCGATGGCTGATCCGGCGTCCGCACGCCGCGCCGACACACCGCTCGAAGGGATTCACCTGCCGTGACCGAGACCTTGCCGCCGCCAGGCGATCGCATCGAGCCGGTCGACATCCAGCAGCAGATGCAGAGCTCGTACATCGACTACGCGATGAGCGTGATCGTGTCCCGGGCCCTGCCGGACGTCCGCGACGGCCTCAAGCCGGTCCACCGCCGCGTCCTGTACTCCATGTACGACACGGGCCTGCGCCCCGAACGCAGCTACGTCAAGTGCTCCCGCGTCGTCGGCGACGTCATGGGCAACTACCACCCCCACGGCGACTCGTCGATCTACGACACCCTCGTCCGCCTGGCCCAGCCCTGGTCCATGCGCTACCCCCTGGTCGACGGCCAGGGCAACTTCGGCTCCCCGGGCAACGACCCGGCAGCCGCCATGAGGTACACCGAGGCCAGGCTCATGCCGCTGGCCATGGACATGCTGCGCGACATCGGCGAGGACACCGTCGACTTCGCGCCGAACTACGACGGCAAAACCAGTGAGCCCAAGGTCCTGCCCGCGCGCATCCCGAACCTGCTGGTCAACGGCGGCAGCGGCATCGCCGTCGGCATGGCGACCAACATCCCGCCGCACAACCTGCGCGAGGTCGCCGACGGTGTCGTCTGGGCGCTGGACAACCCCGACGCCGACGACGAGGAGACGCTGGCGCAGCTCATGCTGCGGGTCAAGGGGCCGGACTTCCCGACGCACGGGCTGATCCTGGGGACCGCGGGCATCGAGGAGGCCTACCGGACCGGCCGGGGGTCGGTGCGGATGCGGGCGGTCGTCGAGGTCGAGGAGGACGCCAAGGGGCGCACGATCCTCGTCGTCACCGAGCTGCCCTACCAGGTCAACCCGGACAACCTGATCGAGAACATGGCGCAGCTGGTGCGCGACGGCAAGCTCACCGGCATCTCCGAGATCGCCGACGAGTCCAACCGGCGCAGCGGCATGCGCATCGTCATCGGGCTCAAGCGCGACGCCGTCGCCAAGGTCGTGCTGAACAACCTCTACAAGCACACCCAGCTGCAGCACACGTTCGGCGTCAACATGCTGGCCCTGGTCGACGGCGTGCCGCGCACGCTGCGGCTGGACCAGATCGTGCGCCACTACGTGAAGCACCAGATCGAGGTCATCGTCCGGCGCACGCGCTACCGGCTGCGCAAGGCCGAGGAGCGCGCCCACATCCTGCGCGGCTACCACAAGGCGCTCGACCAGCTCGACGAGGTCATCGCCCTGATCCGCCGGTCGCCGTCGGCCGACGAGGCGCGCGTGGGCCTGATGTCGCTGCTCGAGGTCGACGAGATCCAGGCGACCGCGATCCTGGAGCTGCAGCTGCGCCGCCTCGCCGCCCTGGAGCGGCAGCGGATCATCGACGAGCTCGGCGAGATCGAGCGCTACATCGGCGAGCTGAACGCGATCCTGGCCAGCGACGAGCGCCAGCGCCACATCGTGCGCGACGAGCTGATGGAGATCGTCGAGAAGCACGGCGACGACCGGCGCACCCGGATCGTGCCGTTCGACGGCGACGTGTCGGTCGAGGACCTGATCGCGGTCGAGGACGTCGTCGTCACCATCACCCGGACCGGGTACGCCAAGCGCACCAAGACCGACCTGTACCGGGCGCAGAAGCGCGGCGGCAAGGGCGTGCAGGGCGCGGGGCTCAAGCAGGACGACATCGTGGCGCACTTCTTCGTGTGCTCCACCCACGACTGGATCCTGTTCTTCACCAACCAGGGTCGTGTCTACCGCGCGAAGGCGTACGAGTTGCCCGAGGCCAACCGGGCCGCGCGCGGGCAGCACGTGGCGAACCTGCTGGCGTTCCAGCCCGACGAGACCATCGCCCAGGTCATCCAGATCAAGGACTACCAGGTCGCGCCGTACCTGGTGCTGGCCACGAAGAACGGCCTGGTGAAGAAGTCGCGCCTGGCCGACTTCGACAGCAACCGATCAGGTGGTCTCATCGGTATCAACCTGCGTGAGGACGACGAGCTGGTCGGCGCGGTGCTGTGCGCGGCCGACGACGACCTGCTGCTCATCTCCGCGGGCGGCCAGTCCATCCGCTTCCACGCCGACGACGACGCGCTGCGCCCGATGGGCCGGGCGACCTCCGGCGTCACCGGCATGCGGTTCAACTCCGGCGACGAGCTGCTCACCGTGGGCGTGGTCCGAGAGGACACGTTTGTTTTGGTCGCGACCCGGGGTGGGTACGCCAAGCGCACGCCGATCGGGGACTACACGGCCCAGGGTCGCGGCGGCAAGGGCGTGCTCACCATCCAGCACGACGAGCGGCGTGGGAGGCTGGTGGGAGCGCTGATCGTCGACGAGAGCGACGAGCTGTACGCGATCACGTCCTCGGGCGGCGTCATCCGGACCAGCGCCCGCGAGGTGCGCAAGGCGGGCCGCCAGACGAAGGGCGTGCGGTTGATGAACCTGGGAGAGGGGACCACCCTGGTAGCCATCGCCCGCAGCGCCGAGGAGCCCGACGACGCCATCGCCGACGGCGGTGTCGTGGAGGGCGCCGAGGGCGGTGTCGTCGAAGGCGGCGGCGAGATCGATGGCGGTGTCGAGACCGATGGCACAGAGGCGCAGACCGACGCAGGCAGCGAGACGTAGGGGATTTCGCAGGTGACAGCACCCGACAAGCCGGAAGGCACCGAGCCGGAGGGCCCCGCAGAGCGCACCTCGGTCATCGCCGCCGGGCAGACGGACAACGAGGCCGACGACCGCGCCGACGACCAGGCGGCGGTGGCCACCCCGCCGCCCTGGCAGCGGGTCAACGCCGACGAGCAGGCCGGGACGGCGCAGGACGCCACCCAGCACCTGCCGGTCAACGGCGACTCCCCGAGCTGGCCGACGGCGGGCGACAACCACGACGCGGCCACCGTCACGGTGCAGCGCCCCGTGGTCAGCGGCTCCGCGGCGCCCCGGCTTTTCGGGGGCGCACCGGCGCCGAACGAGGTGCAGGACAGCGGCGTGCGCACGGGCGGCTTCGGCACCGGCGGCCTCAGCGGCCTCGGCGCGAGCAGCAGTCCCCCCTCGGCCCTGCGCAGGCCCGGCCGCGGCCCGCGCCGGGCCAACCTGCAGATCAAGCGCTTCGACCCGTGGTCGGTGCTCAAGCTGTCGCTGGTCCTGGGCGTGGCCCTGTTCTTCGTCTGGCTGGTCGCCGTCGGCGCGCTGTACGCGGTGCTCGACGGCATGGGCGTCTGGGACAAGGTCAACGGCATCTCCGACGAACTGCTCAACGCCAACACCGCGGGCGGCGGCGACCCGCTGATCAGCGCGGGCCGCGTGTTCGGCATCGCGGCGATCATCGGCGCGATCAACATCGTGCTGTTCAGCGCCCTGGCGACGGTCGGCGCGTTCGTCTACAACGTGTCCGCCGACCTGGCGGGCGGCCTGGAGGTCACCCTCGCCGAGCGCGAGTGACCACCCGGTTTGGGGCCGGGCGGCGGGCTGCTGTAGCCTTTCGTTCGTTCCCACGGGCCTATAGCTCAGGCGGTTAGAGCACTTCGCTGATAACGAAGGGGTCGGAGGTTCAAGTCCTCCTAGGCCCACCCGGGATGAGGGCGATCCGAGCACACGGGTCGCCCTTCATCATTCCCGGCATCGCCCGACCAGGTGACCGGGCCGGTGGCTAGACTGGGGCGAGCGCCCTTCCCGGGCGGTCCAGAGGTTATGAGGAGGCAGGGGTCGTGAAGAAGGTTCTCGCGCTGGCCGCCATCGTCGGTGGGGTGCTGTTCGTCGTGCGTCGCAAGAGCGCGGCCAAGGCAGAGGCCAACCTGTGGCGTGAGGCCACCGCGCCCGCCAAGTGAGGCTTGTCGGACACGACCCCTCGTGTCCGATTCGGGGACGTAGCTCAATTGGCAGAGCACTGCCTTTGCAAGGCAGGGGTTAGGGGTTCGATTCCCCTCGTCTCCACGTCCGTCTGAACGACAGAAGGCCCAGGTCAGCAGGGTTGTCCCGCTGCCTGGGCCTTCGTCGTCAGCCCGCAAGATCACCCGGCGTGCCCCTCGCGTGCCCCTTCGGCTTGGCCGCCTTCCTGGCCTTCCGCACGGCCTTGCTCATCGAGTCCGCGATCTTCCGATCCGCTTCCCGGGAAGCGTGCTGGTAGATCAGCGCGGCCCGCACCGATGAGTGCCCCATCCGTGCCATGAGTTCGCGCGTGGTCGCCCCCGCCCTGGCCGCGAGGTTGTTGCCGGTGTGGCGCAGGTCATGAAAGTGCACGTCGGTCTTCCCGATCTTCGATTCGGCCAACGCCTTCACCCAGACCTTCCGGAAGTTGTGCCGACTCAGCTTGCCGCCCAGCGGACCGACGAACACGCGGCCGTCGGCTCCCGGTTCCGAGAACTGCTCCACATGCGCTCGAACGTCATCGAGGATCGCCTTCGGAATAGCGACAATCCGGACGCCCGCCTTACTCTTGGGACCTTTGACCAGGCGCCGCCCGCCACGCAGTTCGGCCTGCGACTTCCGCACATGGACCTCGCCCTCCACCAGGTCGACAGAGGTCACCGTCAGCGCCGCCAACTCCCCGAAGCGAAGGCTGGTGAACGCGCCGAGCAGCACCAGGGCGCGATAGCGCGGCGGAACAGCGTCGGCGAGCGCGAACACCTCATCGAGCGTGGGTGCATCGCGTTCCGCGGACCCGTCATCACCGGCCTTCGGAATCCGGCACGGGTTGCGGCGGATCAGCCGGTCATCTACCGCCGTGTTCAGGATCGCCCGAAGAACTCGGTATGCCTTCGCAGTCGAAGCCTTGCCCACGCCCTCGTCTTCGAGCGTCTTCCGCCAGGTCCGGACGCGGCCTTCCTTGAGCTTCGCCAGCTCCACGTCACCGAGGTAGGGCACCACGTGCACCCGAAACGCGATCTCGTACCGCTCCCGAGTCGTCTCTTCCAGCCGTCGCTCAGCGATCCACCGCGACCCGAACTCGGCGAGCTTGATCTTCCCTGCGTCGGGGTCAATCCACTCATCCCGGTTGATCTCTGATTGCTTGTCCGCCAGCCAAGCCGCCGCGTCGGCCTTGGTGTCGAAGGTCTTGTCGGCAGGCCGAAGACGGCCATCTGGCCCGGGGTAACGAGCCTGCCAGCGTCCGGACGGCAGCTTTCGGATACGCCCCCAATCCCGTTTGCCCATCAGGCTGCCCTCCGCGCTTCCACCCGACCAGCGGCGACGAACGCATCTAGGTCGGCTCGGTTGATCCGGACATGTCGCCCGATGTGGTGAAACGCGATCCGTCGTTCCTCGATCAACCGCCGCACGAACCGGATCGTCGTGTTTAGCTCAGCCGCGACTTCGTCCACTGTCAGATACTTCGGTCCCATCTCGTTCCCCCAGGTCAAGCCGCTATCGGTCGAGTTGCTGAAACATCGGTGCCCGCTGCGAGGAGGGCTTTGTCGTATTCGGCGCGCCATCGGATGCGTTCGGAGATGGCGTGCATGAGCAGGTGCGCCCGTGGCGGGGCGTGGGTGTCGCCGGGTGCGAGCTTGCGCCAGATCAGGCGCGAGGTGTCCTGCTCGGGTGGGCGGATGCCGACGCCTTCGAGCATGGAGAGCACGAAGGCGCGTCGGTCGGCCTTGTGTTCGGCGACGGTCTTGCCGGACCACTTGCGTGAGACCAGGACCCGCCGCCCTGGCAGGCCGAGGGTGGAGCGTCGGTGTGCTCGCCCCTTGCAGTGCCCCGGCACCGTCTTGGAGGTCACCCCGAGCGGTTGGATGCCGTAGAGCAGCCAGACCGCGCAGCGCGGCGAGCAGGGCGTCACCGCCAGTTCGGCGTGCAGGCGTTCGTGATGCTCGCGCTGCCGGTCGGTCGTGGCGGTGACGACTTCCCCGGTGGACTTGGTGAGGTATTTGGTCAGGTAGCCGATGTGGCGTCCGGCTTCCTCGGTGCCGCCGAGGATGCCCTTGGAGTGCACCTGTGCCCCGAAGCGCGCGACGTGCGCTGGTTCCTCCACCTGGTCGAGCGCGTCGGCCCAGGCCGTCAGAGGGCGCCGGGTGTCCGGGTCCACGAACCGGCCGTCGTCCCATACCGGTAGGTGTTCGCCGCCGTAGACGAGCTGGTCATGGGCAGGCCACCACACCTGCAAGTAGGTGGCGGCCGTGACCTGCCGGATGGCCTCATGCGGGGTCGAGCCGCGGATCGCCGCGTGCAGGTGCGGAGCCGTCCGCTTCTGCGGCTCGACGGTCGCGAAGTACTGCACGTCCCAACCGACGACCCGGCGGAGGTTTTGCCACCAGCGGTCGACCAGGGAGGCGAAGTGCACCGCGTCCCGGGCCGCGCGCCGGTAGTCGTAGGTGGCGAAGTCGCGCGGAGCGCCGTCAGCTCCGACTGGCCCGTAGGTGTCGCAGGTGAGCGTGACGAACATCGAAGGCCGGTAGCCGCCCGCGTACTCCCGCCCGAGCGTGCGTTTCTCGACTCGCCGTCGAGGCAGGTTCGGGGCGTCCTGCCGCCGCCGCGTGGACCGGACGGGAGCCGTCTTGCGCCCAGGGCCGTCCGGGTTGGGCAGCCTGCCGGTCACTCCCGAGGCGCGTAGTTCCTCATCCACGGCGCGGATGTCCTCGCGGAGGTCGTCCGCATCGACGTCCCCGGCAGCGTCAGCCCGCCGGTACTGGGCCACGAGGTCGGCCCGCAGCTCCAGCAACGCCCGCTCATCCGCCGAGGGTTCCCGACGCCGGTCCACCGGTTCGTCGGTCAGGTGCCAGCCTTCGCGGCACTGGGTCATCCGCAGCGCCCGCGCCTTCCGTGCACACGGCCCGCACACGCTCTCCACGGTGGAGCCGCACGGGACGCCGACGTAGCGCAGGGCCCCGGTGTCCGGGTCGCCGACCTCCATGGTGAACGGCCGTACGCAGACGCCGTGTTGTTCGGCGGTGGCGGTGACGACCTCCAGCGCCAGCGGAGCCCGTACCTTCGTGACCTGTTCGCTGGTCATGCGGCCACCTCCGCGAGGGAGGCCCAGGCCCGCAGAAGGCCGGGGTCGATCTCCGTGCGCCAGGTGTCGCAGCCCTGGACCGGTCGCACGCCGGGAGGCAGGTCCGCGCCGCCCCACACCTGGATCATCAGGCCGTCGGTCAGCCGTCCGAACACGTAGAGGTGCAGGCTGTCCGGGTTGGCGTACCAGGCGCGGGCGGTGACGTCGGTGAGGGTGTCGGCCCAGCCGAGCAGCAGTGCGGACAGCGAGGCCAGCTCTCCACGGCCGCTCAGTTGCAGGGACACGACTGTGCCCACGGACTTCGGGGACAGCGACACCTGCAGCGGCACGGCCAAGCCGCCGAACACGGTCAGGTGCTCCCGCACCGAGTCGAGGACGTCGACCAGGCCGCCCAGCGCGGTCTCGTTCAGCGAGTCGTTGATCATGCTGCGGCACCGCCGTCCGAGTCGAGCGTGAACGGCAGCACGGTCGCCGAGGAGCCGGTGACGTAGTGCCGCAGTTCGGTGATGTTGGTGTCTGTCACGTGGAACGCCCGCGCTCGGACCGGATCCCGCTTGCCGTCCTCCTTCACCCACGCCACGCCGGGTGTCGCTTCCGGAATCTCGTGCGCGTTGCCGCCGCGCGCCCGTACCCCGTCGCCGAGGACCATGTCGACCTGGGCGGCCTCATCGAGGCGCATGGCGATGCGGGTGGTGAACAGGTTGCGGAAGGGCACGATCTCCTTGCGCGGGTCTTGGACCAGGGCCACGACAGCGACCCCGGGCGCGCGGCCTTGCGAGGTGATCGTCTGCAGGGCGAGCTGTGCGCGTTCCTTGAGCTTGCGATCGGTCTGATAGGCGATCACGTCGGCGAGTTCATCGAGCACCAGCAGCAGGAACGGCTCCCCACTGTCGGCCGACCAGCCCCGCCGAATGCCCCGGAACCGTGCCGCCCGCTCCCGCACCTGTTCGGCCACCGACTCCAGCAGCTCAACGGCTTTCGCCCCGTTGCTGTAGACCGGGCCGCCGTGAAACAGCTCCGGGGCCTGCCCCAGCTCCATCCCGCCCTTGGGGTCGATTCCCAGCACCCGCACCGAGCCGGACCGGATCGCAGGCGCCAGAGCCCACAGCAGCGACCACAACACGGATGCCTTGCCCGCGCCCTGCACACCAACGGTGAGGTACTGGCCGCCGAGCAGCCGCAGCGCCCAGGGCTTGCCGGTCTCGGTCCGGCCGATCACGACCCGCCGCAGGTCCACCGTCGAATCCGTGGCCGCCAGCTCAGGCACCGGCAACGCCGAGGCCAGCGGATCAGCGTGCACCAGGTCCAGCTCGATCACACCAGGCTTGACCGCCCTCACCCGACACGAGCGAGCCCGGAACGAGTGCGCCAACCCGGAAGCGCGTAGCTCCCATTGCTCCGGTGCCTGCCCCGGGATCATGCGGACCCGTACCCGGTCGCGCCACCACTCCGAGCGGGTGCGCTTGAGCTTCGGACGCCACTCCCGCCCCCTGGCCTCACCGCACAGCCCGGCCAGCCGGGTCACCGTCCGCCACTGCCAGGCGTACAGCGACGCCCGCCGCAGCTCGGTGCGCATCCACCGCACCCGCCGGTAGAACCCGTGGGGGTCTTGCCGCCACCACACGAACGTTCCGGCCGCGAGCACGAGCACCAGGCCGCCGAGCCACCAGCCGCCGACGAGCCCGTAGAGCGCCAAGCCGACCAGGCCGAGGACTGTCGAGGCTGGGTAGTACCAGATCGACCGCGCGGCCTTGGCCGTCAGCCAGACCAGCACCCAGGCCGCTGCGATGGGCGAGAGCAGCAGTTTCGCCTTCCAGGGCAGCAGCGTCCACCACGGAAGCCGAGGCCGCGCTACCTCAAGCGGAGCCGGGTCAACCCACCGGCTGCCCTTCACCCCGCCCATCACCAACCACCCCGAGCGTTGGCGTCCGAGGGGTTCGTGATCGTTCCGAACTCCAGCCCCAGCGCCCCCGAGCAGCGGGCACACCGGTCGTCACCGGGCAGCAGCCGAGCGAACCGCCTGCACTTGGCGCAGCGGGAGTTTCCAGTCCGGGCCGTACCCCTTGCCGAGGGTGCCCCCGAGTGTTCTACGCTTGCCATTGTCTGACTCCACGTTGGGTTGGACAGACAGAAGCGGCCCGCTTGGCAGCCAACCGATGAGGCCGCTTCTGTCGTTGGTTTGATTGCAGCGCAAGGAGAGCGCGCGGCATCGCCGCACCGCCCTGTGTGCGTTAAGCGTGTTGTAGACAGTCCTATTTGGTGTGTTGGTTCACCACCCAGGTAGGTCCAGAGACGACGTAGGAACCACCCCCGTCTCGGCGATGTAGTCCGCATACCGCCGTTCCCGAATGGCCCAGTAGCCCCGCGCTTCGTGGTGGTGACCGCGATCTACCTCGCTCACCTCCGCATAGACGCGAGCGGCCAGCCGGTGGAACGCTTCCCACTCGGCGGCCGAGGCCGATAGCGACGGGCGCAGCCGTGAGATCGCGTCGTGTGCCTGAGCAAGCGTGGCGATCTCACCCTTGCCGGTGCCCACCCGCAGCTCCACGGTGCTCACGCCGATCCCTGTCCGTCGTCGTCCGAGATCAGCGTGTGCCGCCCGGTCGACTCGCCCGCCTGACGCTTCTCCAAGGCATCGGCGACCTTGGTGGCTTCACGGGCCAGCTCCCGGCAGAACTTGGCCAGGAACCGGGGACCGCCTGGGAACGGCGGAACCCGTAGCGCGAGGTCCCCCGGGTCGAGGAACAGCACGAGGCCCGGAGCCCCGCACACCGGCATCGACACAGCCCCGGCCTGTGGTCCAGGCGTGCTGGTCAGCTTGAGACTCATCCGTCGGTCTCCTGAACTGGTCGGTTGACCCGCCGCGTCTCCACGTCCGCGCGACGGTCGAACTCCTCAGCGGCGATCGAGGCGGCGTGACGAGCCCACAAGGGCACCGCCGACTCAGCGGCAAGGACTCGCCACGCCGCCGCGACCTCCGCATATCCCCGAGCCAGCCGCAGCGCCGCCATGTCGTCAGCACCAGGCTCAGCCGCCGCGAACAGCGCGACCGTTTGCTCGGAGTACGCCACGTTCCAGCGGGCGACAGCCTCACGAGACGCCCGCCCAGGCATCACGCGGCCGTCTTCTGCTCGCCCGAGGAAGCCGCGGACCTACCCCCGCGCGCACCACTAGGAGCCCGCATCCCCGAGGCGCGGAAGCTGTGCGCGATCCGTCCCTTGGCGTTGGCGTACGGCGTGATCGTCAGGTTCTCGAACTCCACCGCCGCGAACGGGAACCCGTTGGCCTTCGGCGGAGGAACCGGCTGGTGATCCGCCACGATCTTCACCTTGAACTCCGCGCCGAACCGTGCCGCTTCCTCGTTCGCGTCCAGCGCCCGCACGACCCACACGAGCCGCCCGGTCTCCTTGTCCCTCTCCTGCTGCTTGGGCGCACCCTGGTTGTCCGAGAACGCCATCGACGGCTCCACACCCAGCACGAACGCACCGAGCGGAAACACCTCCCCGAACTCCACGACGAACCGCGTCGGGATGACGGGCATCACTACCACCTGCCTAACCGGACTAGACGACCTGTACAAGTTCGAACGGTACGACAGCTTGGCTAGACATGTCAAGCAACGCTAGCTCACTAGGTGACCTAGGCAAGTGTGCTTGCGCACCTTCATACTTGGTTGCGACCAAGCGAACCGCAAAGCTCCGCAAAGCGCGCTCGCGGTGTTGCGTCCGCGCACGCAACGCGCCGCCGTGCACGCCACAGAGAGGACAGCCGAGATGGCGTTGGACCCGGACGACCCGCGCCCGCCCTACGTACAGGTGGCGAACGCCCTGAGAGCCGCCATCCTCACCAAGAAGTTCGCACCGGGGGACAAGCTCCCCTCACGCAACGAGCTGGCTCGCACCTACAACGTCGCCCCCATGACCGTCCAGAACGCGCTTCGCGAACTCCGCGACGAGGGCCTGATCGTCTCCCGCCAGGGCAGCGGCGTCTTCGTCCGCGACCGCACCGAGCGCCCCGTCGGCCTACGCCCCCACATCGAACGCGCCTTCGAGGCCGAACACGTCACCATCGACTTCGCAGGCTTCTCCGGCGAAACCCTTCACGGCGCCATGCAGGAACCCCTAGACAAGATCCGCGCAGGCCGCCTACGCCCCGAGTCGATCCACGTTCGCATCCTCATCCCCGACACAACGGCACCTCTGGCCATCCCGTGTCGCGTCGAGGACTTGGCCGACTCACCAGAGTTCCGCGCCCGCGCAACCGCGATCATGCACCGTCACGTAGGAGCAATCACAGACACCGTGAAGGAGTTGGGCGCACTCGGCCTGGTCAGGGAGGCCACCGCCACCGTGCGCGTGCACCACGCGGCCCCGCTCTTCAAGCTCTACGTCATCAACGGCGACGAAGCATTCTTCGGCTTCTACCCGGTCCGCGAACACGTCATCACCTTCGGCGAGAAGCCCACTGCGATCTACGACCTCATGGGCAAGGACGCCATCCTGTTCTACCACTCCGTCACCGACGACGACACCAGCACCGGCAGTCAGTACGTAGAGCAGGCCCGGACTTGGTTCGACAGCATGTGGAACACCGTCTCGGCCGAGTTCACCCCATGAGCCGCGACGTGGACGACTGGGCCGCGGTTCACGCCTGCCTAGCTAAGGCCGATGCCCTATTACTCGACTTCGACGGGCCGGTCTGCTCCGTATTCTCCGGCTTTCCCGCATACACTGTGGCCGACCAACTTCGTGACACCCTCATTCAAGGCGGCCATCGACCCTTGCCAATTGAGGTTCGCCAATCCCCGGACCCGTTCGAGGTCTTGTACTACGCCGCCACTCTTGGCGAGGAAGAAACACGTTACGTCGAGGCAGCGTTCACGGCGCATGAGTGCGAGGCGATCCAGACAGCCCAGCCGACACCTGGAGCGCATCATTTTATTCGAACCTGGCATAACTCGGGTCGCCCGTTGGCGATCGTAAGCAACAACAGCCGGGCCGCCATCGAAACTTACATCTCGCTCCACAACCTTGGAGCTCAGGTAACCGCCGTAGCGGCCCGCGACTTCATTGACCTGAGTCATCTCAAGCCATCGCCCTATCTCCTGGTAGAGGCACTGGCCCGTATGAAGGTCGAGGCTGATAACGCTGTCTTTCTCGGCGACTCGGCCACTGATATTCAGGCGGGACGAGGAGCGGGAGTCAAATGCATTGCGTTCGCTAATCGTCCACATAAAGTTGATAGTTTGGGCAGACTCACTCGCATTACAATTACCCGCTTCCCTCTCGCGGGCCCTTATTGGGTGGAAAGTAGGTACGAAGTCGAATGATGAGACCTAGCTTCTACGCGATTCTCTTCATCGCGTCCATTGTCGCTCTAACCATTGTACCCGCGAACAACAACGTAATGGTAGGACTGGTTTCAGGGGTGGCCACGACGTTGATTGTTCCAATCATCGATCTGGTACTCACAAATCGACGCGAGCTCTCAATCGCGTTGCGAACGAAAGTTAAGTGGAAACAACGTGTAAGGGTGTCGGCATCCTACTTGCTAAGAATCCGCATCGATGATCGGTATCTTCTTGTGCGAGGTTCACGTTATCGTTCCCAAGCTCAGCCGGTGGGAGGCGTGTATAAGTACTTGAAGTCGGCCGAAAAAGTATTAAGCGGCTTTTCAGCAGTTAGTGACGACTTGATACCAATCGACAGCGTGAGTAAAGCGGACCTCAGAGTGAAGATTCCTGCCACCAACGTCACCAAGTTCATCAAATGGTTTGAAAGTCGGGATGATCGCGAATACGGGTTCTGGCGAGAGTTCTACGAGGAGCTAGTCGAGCCTGGGTACCTACGACAAGTTGACTTTCCATACGTGACCGGCACCTTCGTCCGCCAGAAACGCCTTTTCCGATTTAGCGAGTTTGCTCAATGCTATGAGCTTCTGATTGCCGACGTATTCGAAACTGACCTCACCGAGCGTCAGCGTGATCTCATCAAGCAGGCTGTGAGCGACCACCCCGATGAACTGTTCTTGGCGACTGCAGATCAGATACACCGCCGCGGAGCAGTACCGGGAAAAGCGAGCCAACTTCTGGACATCCCGCCAACGGCACAGTGGACACTCTAAGGCATCAGTCAGCGAACAACTCACGATGAAGGTTAACGAGCGACGGGAGCTTCGTCACTGAGGTGAGATACCCGATGACGCGCGCCAAGGACGGTCCACGTTTCGCGTAACGGTTGACCGTTGACAGATCTAGTTGACCCGCCCTTTTCAATGCGACCAAGTAACCGCGGATCATCGCGTGATCATTATCATTTTGGGCGGAAGTACGAATCCAGGCCAGGTCGACCGAGTCGCGCTTCCTAGCTAGTACGTTTGTGGCAATTATTCGCAGGTAGTCATGCTTGTTTCGGTCTCGGGCCACACTGCGGGCTGCATCTACCCAAGCCGTACTGATGCTTTCGCGAGGACACGCCAACATAAGCGCGAAGAGATAGTACATCACGTATGGGTCGAGACTGCTTTCCTCGTTCGTCAAGTACGCATCAATGGCCTGTCGTACCTCAATCTGGTCAACAAAATGACTCAGGTACTCAGCCACAACGTGCGCCACCGGGCTGAGTGCGTCGAGACGGCCGAGGACCTCCTCTATGAGCTTCGAATCTCGTATTCGAGACAACCTGTAGAGGCTAAACTTGGTTGCGCGGAGATCCAAGCCTTCACTTTTCTTTAGTTCCTGATTCAGCATTGCCCGAAGCAAGGGTCTGGCTTGTCGATATCGTCTGGTGTCGAACAGATACGTTATGTGGTCGCGCATACTATTCAGGTCGGCATTAAGGGCATCCTTGCCCATAAGCAAACTTGTCTTCTGGGAGCTAGCGATCAACCCTCGCTTCTTGCACTCCCGCTCGAACAATCGCATTGCGGCAATGGATTGGCTTCGAGTGGCCGCCACGATACGGACATCATCCATGTAGCGGGAATAGTTGAATCCTGCCTCAAGCATGGCTCGGTCAACTGGAAGCATGTAGAAATTGCCGAGTACCCGCGAGACATCTGGCCCTTGTACCAAACCGTGGCCGGGAGAGGTCTCCCACTGGCTAAGCATGGCCTCAAGGGGTGTAAGCCAGTCTGCAGATACGCCCAAAGCGCGTAAGTCGTTCAACAAGTACTCATGTGTGACAGTGTCGAAATATGAAGCTAAGTCAGTCTTTATGAGCCATTCGTTACCTTGCTTGACCTGCCTTCTTACGTATCGACCCCATTTTTGCCATTGGTTGACACCCCTCTTGAGAAGGTATGAGCTGACGGCGTCATCGATCCTTGATGAGAAGACGACGCTGGGCAGTAATCTGTCGATTGCGATGGCGAATCGACGTACAGCTACGTGGTAACTCAGCCTATCGTGCAGTGATAGGAGATGCCCCGTCCTGGCGAAGAACGGTGTCTTCGGGACTTCAACACTGGTGACGGAGTCGAACCGAAGGTCACGTAACCGCTCGATTGACTCCGATATGAGGACAAACCTGTTCTGTAGAAGGTCTGCGTGGCGGACTATGTCAGGGATCCAAACCTCTTTAAGATCCTGTGCCTCTATCTCAGTTAACGCTGTCGCAAACTCCAAGCGTTGGGGAGAGATGCTTTTCCCGCCTTCTGTAAGCGCGCTTGATAGGAGCATCTCATCCACATAGATGTGACCGCCGTAACTAAGTGATGGAAGAACACCTGTTTCGCACCACCGACGGACCATGTGCAGCGGAATGTCGAGCATCCTTGCTACGACCCGTAGTTCGACTGGCCGCACTCCGCTGCTCCTGTCCACTAGAAGGCGGGTTGATTGCTTGCTGAAGATACCTCTAGAGGATCAAGGCCGCGCCGCCTGCGCGACGCGGCGCGGTGTGCCTGTCCCGCTGGCGGCGTGGTCCGTATCCATCGCGCCACGGCGCGGGCTCCCGCTTCGCTCCGCCCGCGCGGACGCGCGGCACGGCCTGGGTGCCCAGTCCAGTACGCGCCGCGCCACGCAGGCGACACGGCATCAAGAGCCGAACGAGCAGGCAAGGCGCTTCCACGTCGCCGCGATCGTCTAACGCCGTGAGCACGGCATCAAGAGCGCCTGCGGCGTCGCTACGCGATGGAGCGCAGCTCCACTCTTGACACCGCACTCCCAGCGCTAGGAGCGGCCTGTACGAAGAAGCGGGGGCGAGTAAGCCCCGCGGTTCTGACCCAGCTTGTCGTCTCACCTCAAGGAGCCCGCAAGGCGCCAGAGCCGGTTTCACCCAGGCCCGAACCAGGGGGTCATGTGGACCAGGCACGCCCTTATCGAGGACCGGACGACCTACGAGGAGACGAAGCGAGCCAGCCGCCGGAAGGCCAGCGAGCCGCGGAAGCGGCCAGCGCCCCGCCCGATCAGCACGACAAGGCTGCGCCTGGTCACCCGCTACGGACATGTGCGAGCAGCCCACGAGTCGGCGTGCCCCCAGCGTGCCCCTTGCGTGCCCGGAGCAGGGGGAACTCGCGGGGAACAGCAGGAAGCGATCCAGGGCGGATAGCTCACCGTGGCCGCATGAACGCCCGCAGGTAACATCCAGTAGCCGTCCGGACATTTGCAAGGCAGGGGTTAGGGGTTCGATTCCCCTCGTCTCCACACCTGAACGACCGAAGGCCCAGTAGCCGGGATCGCCCCGCCTGCTGGGCCTTCGTCGATCACCGGGCCGCCTGCTCGACGTCCTGCAGCGCCCGACTGCCGAGGATGCTCAGTCGTTCGAGGGCGGGTCCGTCGCCGTTCCTGGGCCCACCAACTGACCCGGGGCGGGATCACACGTCGACGGCCAGGCGGTCGGCGAGGTGTTGCACGGGTGTTTGGCGGCGCTTGGCGCGTTCTGCCAGTTCGCGGACTGTTTGGCGGCCCAAGGTGTGGTAGCGCAGCCACTCCGGGGCGGTGCGCTCGGCTGCCAGGAGTTGGTCGACCGCGGCTTCGTCGTGGTCGAGTTCGCTGTGGGCGATGGCGAGGTCGAGCAGGTGGCGGGCTCGCCAGGTCGGGGAGACCCAGCCCTGTCGCGGCACCTCCTCGGCGAGGGTCAGCGCCTTGTCGAACTGTTCGCTCTCCACCGCGGCGTTGACCGCCGCGATACCGGCGTTGGTCGGACCGAACGGGGTGGCGTAGAGGTTGAGGTCGCTGCCGATCCGGGCGGCCGCGGCGCGTGCCAGGCTCAGGTGTTCGTCGCTGCGCCCGACCCGCTTGTCGCGCACGGCGGCGCTGGCGGCGCGCAGCAGGAGAATGCCCCAGACGGCCAGGCGTTCGGGCGGGTCGCGGACGAAGTCCGGACCCATCCGCTCGGCTTGGCGCAGTGCAGCGGTCTCGGCGTCGGCGAGCCGACCTTGCTTGAAGAAGACCCAGGACAGGGCCGAGACGTTCATGGCGTGGAGCAGCTCGTCGTCGGACTTCTCGGCTGCTTCCTGAGCGCGGATGAGGCCGATATAGCCGATGTCGGCCTTGCCGAGCCCGGTCATCATGGTCGAGGCGATCTGGAGGACTTCGGACAACAAGCCGTATGCCGCCACCTGGTCCTGACCGGAGAGCGCCCGGGTGGCGGCCCGGGTTTCGGCCATCAGTCCGGGCAGCATGGCCCCGAGCTGCGCGAAGCTGCCGTGCTGGCGGACGTGCTCGGCTTCCTTGAGCGCGCTGCGCAGGTGCTCGATGGCGGGCGGCTCATCGTCGAAGACGTTGTCGTCGCCGAGTCCGGGAAAGTGG
This sequence comes from Actinokineospora sp. UTMC 2448, assembly GCF_024760565.1. Lineage (NCBI taxonomy): Bacteria > Bacillati > Actinomycetota > Actinomycetes > Pseudonocardiales > Pseudonocardiaceae > Actinokineospora > Actinokineospora sp. UTMC 2448. The sequence goes on from NZ_CP031087.1 coordinate 26,188, forward strand.
TCGAGGGCGCTCAGCTCGTCCCGGATCGCGAGGATGCCCACCGCTGCCTCGTCGACCGTCGCCTGGATCGTGCCTGCCTGCCCGAGGAGCCTGGGAAGCTCGATGTCCAACGCCCGTGCCAGGCGGGTCAGCGAACTCATGCTCGCCGTGTGCCGCACCTCCTGCTCCAGCTTCCGCACCAGGTCGACGCTGACCTGCGCTTTCTCGGCCAACTGCTCCTGGGTGAGCAGGCGGCGGGTCCGCGCCCGCTTGACGCGCGCGCCCAGGCTCACGTCGTTGCTGGTCAAGAGGCCATCACCTCCGGTCGGATGGTTCCACGGTACGGCCGATCGCGGCGCCGATGAAGGCAGGGAATCTCGTGGCCCGCTTCCGGGTCGTCTTCGGGGTAAACCCCGATTCCGCGCGGCGGTCGCGCGCTTACGTTGGGGTGTATGCAGAACGCGATTGTGTCTACTGTGGCCGTTCTTGGGTTGACCGCCGGGTTGCCCGCTCCGTCCGGGGAACTGCCGGTGGGGGTCGGCTCGCTACGGGTCGTCGATCGGGAGCGCGGGGATCCGTTGGGGGGTGTGGACTATCGGGAGCTGATGGTCGACATCCGGTATCCGGCGCGGTGGGAGGCGGGGGAGGCGGCGGCGCAGTTCGGGGCCGGGGAGGCGGCGGCGTTCGGGGAGTTGGCCGGGCGGTTCAACTACGGGGTCGAGCCGGGGGGTTTCGACTGGGCCGCGACGCGCACGCACGCCTACCGGGACGTGCCGGTCAGGGAGGGGCGGTGGCCGGTCGTCATCTACTCGCCGGGGTTGGGGGACGCGCGGGCCTGGAACACCGGGTTGGTGGACGACCTGGTCAGCCGCGGCCACGTCGTCATCACCATCGACCACACCTACGACTCCTCCGGCGTGCAGTTCCCGGACGGGCGGGTCGTGCGGAGCGTGTTGTTCGACGCGGAGCCGTCCCGCGAGCTGATCAAGACCGTGCTCGACACCCGGGTGGCCGACCTGCGGTTCGTGCTCGACCAGCTGCCGCACGTGGCGGCGCGGTTCCGGATGGATCTGCGCCGGGTCGCCGTGGTCGGGCACTCGGCGGGCGGGGCCGCCGGACTGCAGGCCATGTACGAGGACGCGCGCATCAAGGCGGCGGTCAACTTCGACGGGCAGCTGTCCTACGCGTTCACCGACGACGGCAGCGACCTCATCCAGGTCGCCCAGGCGGGCCTCTGCCGCCCGTTCCTCCTCGTCGGCGCCGGACCGCCCAAGCCGTCGTGGCGGGCGCTCATGGCGCACTCGGAGGGCCCGCACAGCGCCCTCAGCGCGCCGCACGCCACGCACGCGTCGTTCACCGACGCGGAGGCGCTGCTGCGGGGCGACCCGCACGGGCTCGTCGAGTGGAACCGCCGGGTCGTGGCCGACTTCCTCGACCGCGCCATCGGCTAGCGCTGGTTCCACGTGGAACCAAGGCGGCCTGCGCCGGTCCCCGCGCAGGCCGCCTGACGGTCACGCGGGGATGAGGAAGCCGTCGTTGGCCTGCTCCGCCGACGACGCCGTCCGGATCTTCGCCAGCGCCGTGTCCAGCGCCCAGCGGCCGGGGCCGATGACGGCGATGACCAGGAACGCCCAGCAGAACAGCGCCGAGAGCTCACCGCCGTTGGTCAGCGGGGAGAGGTCCTTCGGCTGGTGCGCGACGAAGTACGCGTAGGCCATCGAGCCCGAGCACAGCAGCGCCGCGATTCGGGTGGTGAGGCCGACGAGCACGAGCGCGCCCGCCACCAGCTGGATCACCGCCGCCCACCAGGTGGGCCACTGTCCGATCTCCGGGGTGACACCGCTGCGCGGCGTGCCCATGAAGCTGAACAGGGTCGCGGTGCCGTGGAACGTGAACAGCAGCGCGATGACGATGCGGAACATCTCCAGCACGTGGGGTTTCGATCGCTCGATCAGGTCCATTGTCGGTTGCCCTCTCTGGTCAATCGGCAGGGTGCTCACTTTCTGGTGGCGTAGGCCACACTTGGAGTAATGCCTATCGCGATCGTGCGGTTCAATGAGTGGCGTGGATCACACTCGACTGGGTCTGGTTGACTGCACCCGCCATGAACCGAGTCCTCCTCGTGCTCCCGCTGGTCGCGGTCGCCGCCTGCACGGCGAACCCGGCGCCGGGACCCGCGCCCACGACCCCGCCGGAGACCACGACCACCGCGAGCCCGCCCGCCGAGGCGCCGCCCGCGCCGGAGCCGTCGGCCGACGGACCGTGCCCGTACCTGGAGACCGAGGAGGTGGCGAACGCCAACGGCCAGCGGGTCGGGAGCGTGAAGACCTCCGACGGCGACCCGCCGAGCTGCTTCTTCTACCGCCCCGACGGCAGCGTGCAGCTCACCGTGCGGATCTACAGCGGTGACGAGGCGGCCGCCAAGGCCGTCGTCGACGAGGCCGCGCCGGTGGACAGCTCCAACCCGGCCAACGCCCCCGCCGGGTGGAAGGGCGGCTCGCTCGCCGGGGACGACGGCGCGCTGTACGCGGTCGCCAAGGACGGCACCGCCGTCGTCGTCAGCACCAACCAGGAGCAGACGATCAAGGCGCGCCGGATCACCGAGACGGTCATCAAGAATCTGGGCCTCTGACGCAAAACGGGCCGCGCCCCCCACTGGGGGAGCGCGGCCCGTTTCCGTGATCGGGCTAGTTCTGCTTCTCCGCCGTGATCCGCACCTCGGGCTTGGCCTGCCCGTTGCGCTCGGCCGAGGTCTGCTCGGGCATCGGCGTCGGGACGACCGGCGTGACGACCTCCTCCTCGGTCCGCTTCTTCCCGCGCAGCGCCACGACGGCGCCCGCCGCCATCGCGACGGCGGCGATCAGCCACGGCCAGCGCCGGGGCCCTCGGTTCTCCTTCGCCGCGGCCTTGGCAGCGGCCCGCGCCGCCTTGACCTGCTCGCGCAGTTCCGCGCGGTAGGCCTCGACCTGCGGCTTCAGGTCCTTCTTCAACTGCTTGGCCTGGGCGCGCAGCGGCTTCACCGCGCCTGCCGCGCCCCGCCCCGCCCGGCTGTTCCCGGCGTTCTTGCGGGCCTGCTTCGCGGCCTTGGCCAGGTCCTTGCGGGTGCGCGCGGCCGTCTTCGCCAGGCGCTTGCGGGCCCGCTTCCCGGACTCCTGCAGCTCCTCGCGGGCGACCAGGGCGCTCTCGGCGAGCGCCTCGGCCACCTGCTGCGGGGCCAGGCCCCTGGCCGCCAGCCTGTGCTCGGCGGCCTGCGCCGCCTCGGCACCCGCCGCGCGGGCCTGGGCGGCACCCTGGCGCACAGCGCGCCAGCCGGTGCCGACGGCCTTGCCCACCGTCTCTCCGGCCCGGGTCATCGCTTCACCTCATCTGTCAAGAAGGGTCGGTAACGGATAAGTGACGCGCTCAATCCTGCCCCTAACCGACCGATCCCGCTGAAGATGGCACGATGGGGCGGTGGCAGACAGCAACGAATCGCTCGTCGGGACCAAAGTGACCGCCACCCTGCACACCTCGCTGGGTGACATCCGGGTCAACCTTTTCCCCGACCACGCCCCCAAGACCGTGGCCAACTTCGTCGGCCTCGCGGAGGGCACCAAGCAGTACACGGACAAGAACGCCAAGGGGGGCACGTCCGGCCCGTTCTACGACGGGTCCATCTTCCACCGGGTGATCTCCGGCTTCATGATCCAGGGCGGTGACCCGACCGGCACCGGCCGAGGCGGCCCCGGCTACAAGTTCGCCGACGAGTTCCACCCCGAGCTGCAGTTCAACCGGCCCTACCTGCTGGCGATGGCCAACGCGGGCCCGAACACCAACGGCTCGCAGTTCTTCCTCACGGTGGGCCCGACCACCTGGCTGAACTTCAAGCACACGATCTTCGGCGAGGCCGCCGACCAGCAGTCCCGCGACGTCATCGACGCGATCGGCCGGACCACCACCGGCCCCGGCGACCGCCCGGTCGAGGACATCGTGATCAACAGCATCACCATCGAGCGCGCCTAGCCTCGTGGCGACCCCGCACGGGGCGCAGGCGGGCCTGCCCGTCTGCGCCCGGCACCGCGACCGGCCGACCGGCCTGTCCTGCACCCGCTGCGGCCGACCGGCCTGCCCGGAGTGCCTGGTGGACGCGTCGGTCGGCTACCAGTGCGTGGACTGCGTCGAGCAGGGCCGCCGGACCACCCGGCAGGCCACCACGGTCGCTGGCGCGCGCACCGACGGCAAGGTCGTGCTGGTCCCGATCCTCATCGCGGTCAACGTCGCGGTCTTCCTGCTGACCGCGGTCCTGGCGCAGAGCGTCACCGAGAACGGCGACTCGCCCTTCTTCCGCGCGCTCGTCGGGTTCGACCCGTCGATCACCGATGGCCAGCCGTGGCGGCTGCTCACCGCGGGGTTCCTGCACTTCGGGCCGTTCCACGTGCTGGTCAACATGATGTCGCTGTGGTTCCTGCGCGACACCGAGCTCGTGCTGGGCAGGGCGCGCTTCCTGGCGCTGTACCTGCTGGCGCTGCTGGGCGGCAGCGTGGCCGAGTACGTCTTCGGCGACATCGGCGGCCAGCTCGCGGGTGCCTCCGGCGCTGTCTACGGCGTGCTGGGCGCGCTGGTGGTGCTGGTCATCCGGCTCCGGCGCGGACAGGCGACGCAGCTCATCGTCTACGTGCTGGCGCTGACCCTCATCACCTGGTGGGTGATCCCGAACGTCTCGCTGCTCGGGCACCTCGGCGGGCTCGTCGTCGGCGCGGCGCTGGCGGTCGCGTTCGTCTACGCCCCGCCAGCGAACCGGCTCGCGCTGCACATCGGGGCGTGCGCGCTGGTGGTCGTGGCGCTCGCGAGCCTGTACGTGCTGCGCCAGGGCCAGCTGGCCGAGCTGGTGTTCTGCACCGACCCGACCGCCATGATCTGCTACATCACGCGCTAGACGACGTCAGGTGCGCAGGCGGACCAGGGCGTCGGCGACGTCCTCCGGGTCCGCGCCGAGGTCGAGCCGCCCGAGCAGGACCAGGGCGGGCGGCTCGGCGTTGTCGGCGTCCAGCTCCACCGCGGTCGACACGCGCCCGAGCCTGCGCGTGCGGACGAGCCGCACGTTCACCTCGGCCCACCGCCAGTGCCTGCTGCCCGTCAGCCCGCGCACGGTGAGGCCGTCGCGGTCTGCCGACAGCCGCGGCCGCGCCACCGTGCCGAACAGGGCGATCAGGCCCAGCATGACGGCGGCGACGAGCAGCATGAGTCCGCCGCGCCGGTCGTCGACCAGCAGCGCGGCTGCCACCGCCCCGGCGCACAGCGCCCAGCCCACCGCCACCGCGGCGGGGTCCGGGGCCCAGGACGACCGGTGCTCATCCATGGTTGTCCACAGCAGTTATCCACACTGGGGATGACTTACATCCATGTGGTTCAGCCGGTAGGGGCCGAACGGCGCAGTCCTTGAGACCCCGAACGGGGGTACGGGGCGACGGACTGTGGATGGCCGCCTACCGCCAGCGCATCGTCATCAGCAGGCCCGCGATCATCAGCGCGAACCCGATGGCGAAGTTCCAGTTGCCGAGGTCGGCCATGAAGGGGATCTTCTCCCCGGCGATGTAATTCACGACCAGCCACGCCAGGCCGAGCACCATGATGCCCAGCATGATGGTGATGTAGAGCGGGTGGGACGGTCCGGCGGGCTTGACCTTCACCGCTGTCCGGCGGTCGGCCGGAGGGGTGTAGGCGGCCTTCTTGCGGACCTTCGACTTCGGCATGCTGTCCTCGCCTGGCTGGGAACTTCGGGTGCGCGCGGCATGGGCGCAACTCGCGCCGATGCAACACGTTAACGTAACGGAGCAGGTGGCCGGATCACCAGTCGCCAACAATCCTGCGGAGGAATTCGGATGAGCACGGTCGCGCCCACGGCGCCGGAGGGCGGCGGTGCGCGCTCGGTGGTGCGCGGGGTCGGCGAGGTGTTCATCACACTCGGCCTGGTGATCCTGCTGTTCGTGGTCTACGAGGTCTACGTCACCGACATTTTCTCCGCGGCCAAGCAGCGCGAGGCCACCTCCGCGCTGGACGACCGCTGGGGCACCCCGGCCGACCCCGAGCGGGTCGAGCGGTTCGACGGCCTCGACGAGGGCGCGGGCTTCGCGAAGATGTTCATCCCCGCCTTCGGCGCGGACTACTCCTTCACGATCCTGGAAGGCATCACCGAGAAGACCCTGGAGATCGGCCCCGGCCACTACCCGGACACCGCCTACCCCGGCGAGCCCGGCAACTTCGCCGTCGCGGGCCACCGGGTGGGCAAGGGCGCGCCGTTCAACGACATCGACCTGCTGAACTCCTGTGACGCCATCGTCGTGGAGACCCGCTACAACTGGTTCGTCTACCGCGTGCTGCCCAAGGCCGACGAGGTCGCCGACTGGGCGGGCACGCGCGCCGCCGACCCGAGGTGCGCGGGCGTCTCGCCGCTGGGCGCGCCGTACGACAACGTCGTCGGCCAGCGGATCGTCAGCCCGGGGCAGGGCGAGGTCGTGGCTCCCGTGCCCGGGCTGCCGGGCGCGGAGAACAGCGTCGGCGAGCAGGTCACCCTGATGACGCTGACCACCTGCCACCCGCGCTTCTCCGACCGCGAGCGGCTCATCGTGCACGCGGTGCTGGTCAAGCAGTGGGAGAAGGACCCGAACAACCCGGGCGCGCTGCCGCCGGAGCTGAAGGAGACCGTCTGATGTACGGCTGGATCTGGCGGCACCTGCCCGGCCCGTTCGCGGTCCGGGTCCTGACCGCGGTGCTGCTGATCGCGGGCGTGGTGGCGCTGCTGATGTTCGTGGTGTTCCCGTGGATCGAGCCGAAGCTGCCGTTCAACGAGGTGACGACCGAATAGCCAGCCGCCCGAGCAGGCCGACGGCGAACACGGCGACACCCGTGACCACCGACCAGGTCGGCAGGGTGACCACCAGCAGGACGCAGCCCGCCAGCCCGGCCGCGGGCAGCGGGCCGCGCCACTTCCGGTACGCGCAGGCGTTGGCGACGGCGTAGTAGACGAGCACGCCGAACGACGAGAAGCCGACCACCCCGCGCAGGTCCGCGACGAGCACGAGCCCGCACACCACCGCGCCGACGGCGACCTGCGCGACCCTGGGCACCGAACCGTGGACGGCGGCCAGCCCGCCCGGCAGGTCCCGCTCGCGGGCCATGGCCAGCGTCGTGCGGCCGATCCCCGCGATGAGCCCGAGCAGTGCGCCCAGGCAGGCAGCCGCCGCGCCGACCCGGACGACCGCGGCCCACCCCGGCAGCCCGGCCGCGCCGACCAGGTCCACCAGCGGCGCGGCCGACGCCGCCAGCCGGGCCGGGCCGAGCACCAGCAGCAGGGTCGACCCGACGATGAGGTAGATGAGCACGGCCGCGCTCAACGCGGCCAGCACCGCGCGCGGGATGGTGCGGGCGGGGTCGCGGACCTCCTCGCCGAGGGTGGCGATCCGGGCGTACCCGGCGAAGGCGAAGAACAGCAGCCCGGCGGCCTGGAGGACGCCGAGCGGGCCCGAGGGCGCCCACTCGATCGCGCCGACGGCGGGCACGGACACCGCGACGGCGCCCAGCAGGACCACCAGCACGATCGCCAACAGCACCTTGGTGACCGCGGCCGTGCGGGTGATGCCGAGGCAGGTCACCGCCGTCAGCACGACGACCGCGCCCACCGCGGCGGGCCGCTCGAACCCGGGCGCGGCGTACGCGGCGAACGTCATCGCCATGGCCGCGCAGCTGGCCGTCTTCCCGACCACGAAACCCCAGCCCGCGACGAACCCCCACCACGGCCCGAGCACCTCGCGCCCATACAGGTAGGTGCCGCCCGACGCGGGATAGACGGCCGCCAGGCGCGCGGACGCGTTCGCGTTGCAGTACGCGACGAACCCGGCGATCCCCAGCGCGACGAGCAGCAGACCGCCCGCCGCCGCTGCGGCCGGGGCGAACACCGCGAAGACGCCAGCGCCCAGCATCGAGCCGAGCCCGATGGCGGTGGCGTCCACAACCCCCAGTTCGCGGCGCATACGAGGATGCTTCCATCCGCATGTGGCCGGTAGGTTGACGGCATGCGCGTCCTCGTGGTCGACAACTACGACAGCTTCGTCTACAACCTGGTCCAGTACCTGGCCCAGCTCGGCGCCGACTGCACGGTCTGGCGCAACGACGCGCCCGAACTCGCCGCCCCCGGCGCCCTCGACGGCTTCGACGCCGTGCTCGTCAGCCCCGGCCCGAGCACGCCGGAGCGCGCGGGCCACAGCATCGACACCGTCCGCCGCTGCGCCGAGCGCGCGCTGCCGGTCCTCGGCGTCTGCCTCGGCCACCAGGCCATCGGCGTGGCGTGGGGCGCCACCGTCGACCGCGCCCCGGAGCTGCTGCACGGCAAGACCAGCCAGGTCGAGCACACCGGCGGCGGCGTGCTGGCCGGGCTGCCCAGCCCGTTCACCGCCACCCGCTACCACTCGCTGACGGTGCTGCCGGAGACGATCCCGGACGCGGAGTTCGAGGTCACCGGCCGCACCGCGACGGGCATCGTCATGGCCATGCGCCACCGCACGCTGCCGGTCGAGGGCGTCCAGTTCCACCCGGAGTCCGTGCTGACCGACGGCGGCCACCGCATGCTCGCCAACTGGATGGCGGCGGCGGGCTTCCCGGTCCCCGAGCACCGGGTCGTGGAGCTGGAGAAGCAGATGCGCGCCCTCACCGCAGCGCTGTCCTGAGCGCACACCCTCCCCCGAACAGAAGACTGTGGCCCCCGTCCGAGGACGGGGGCCACAGGTCGTCAGGGGCTAATTGCCGTTGCCGCCGCCGGGCAGGCAGCCGAACTGCTGCTCCTCGTGGACGAACACCTGGATCGTGCGGTCCTTGTCGATCTCCTCGCCCGGATTCGGGCTCTGGTTGAAGATCTTGCCGATCTCCTCCTCGTCACAGGTGTCGCGCACCTTGTTGACGTTGAACCGGCCGGTCCAGCCGCCGCCCCGCAGGGCCTGCTCGGCCTCGTCCACGGTCATGCCGGAGAGGTCGGGCATCTCTAGCGGCTGGTCGACCTGGTCGCCGTTGGAGACGTCGAGCACGACGGTGAAGCCGGGCGCGACCTCGCCGTCCTTGGGCGCCTGGTTGACGACCGTGCCCGCGGGCTGGTCGGAGGAGACGTCGCGGCGCTGCGGCTCGAGACCGGCCTCCTTGAGGTTGCGGGCCGCGGTCTCGTAGTCCTGGCCGATCACGTTCGGGACGGAGACCTTCGCCTTGGCCTTGCCGATCGTCAGCGTGACCGAGGTGCCGACGTCGACCTGCTGGTTGGCGGCCGGGTTGGTCTTGACGACCTTGCCGACCTTGCTCTCGTCGTCGACCTCTTCCTCGGCGACGGTCGGCGAGACCTGCAGCTTCGCCTCTTCCAGCGCGGTGGTGGCCTCTTCCTGGGTCTTGCCGATCACGTCGGGAACGGCGACCTTGCCCGGCTTCACGCCGACCCGGTAGGTGACCGTGTCGCCCGGGCTCACCTCGGTGCCCGCGGCGGGCGTGGTGCCGATGACCCGGCCGATGTCGTTCGCGCCGCACTCGCCGGGCTGGCCGTCGGCGGTCTGCTCGCACTTGACCTCGACCCGCTCGACCTTCAGCCCGGCGGCCTCGAGCTGCCTGCGGGCGTCGGCCTCCAGCTGGCTCACCACGTCGGGCACCGCGACGGTCTGCGGCGTGGTGGGCGCGTCCTCCTGGTTCAGCAGCCAGAACAGCAGGCCGACCAGGGCGGCGACCAGCAGCGCGGCCAGGACGACCGCCCAGGTCTTGCGCTGCTTGCGGCGGCGCTCGTCCTCGTCGTCGTAGTAGTCGTCGTAGTCGTCGACCAGCGCCTCGGGACGGTGCCGCCCGCCGCCGGAGGTCGGCATCGGCCTGCCCGCGCCGAGCACGGCAGTGCGGTCGTCCTCGGTCATCACCATCGGCGCGGACGGGCGCTGGCCCGACAGCACGCGCACGATGTCGGTGCGCATCTCGGCGGCCGACTGGTAGCGGTTGGCCGCGCCCTTGGACATCGCCTTGAGCACGATCGCGTCCAGCTGCGGGCTCACCCGGGGGTTGAGCTGCGACGGCGGCCTCGGGTCCTCCCGCACGTGCTGGTAGGCGACCGCCACCGGGGAGTCCCCGGTGAACGGCGGCTCGCCGGTCAGCAGCTCGAAGAGGACGCAGCCGGTGGCGTAGACGTCGGAGCGGGCGTCGACGGCCTCGCCGCGCGCCTGCTCGGGGGAGAGGTACTGCGCGGTGCCGATGACCGCGGCGGTCTGGGTGACCGCGGCCTGCCCGTCGGCGACCGCGCGGGCGATGCCGAAGTCCATGACCTTGACCGCGCCCGAGCGGTTGATCATCACGTTGGCGGGCTTGACGTCGCGGTGCACGATGCCGTGCCGGTGGCTGAAGTCCAGGGCGGCGCAGACGTCGGCCATGATCTCCATGGCTCTCTGCCCGGACAGCGGCCCCTCGGTCTTGACGATGTCGCGCAGCGTCCGGCCGTCGACGTACTCCATCACGATGTAGGGCAGCGGGCCCTGCTCGGTGAGCGTCTCGCCGGTGTCGTAGACCGCGACGATGGCCGGGTGGTTCAGCGCGGCGGCGTTCTGCGCCTCGCGGCGGAACCGCTCCTGGAACTGCGGGTCGCGGGCGAGGTCGGCGCGCAGCACCTTGACCGCGACCTCCCGCCCGAGCCGGACGTCGCGGCCCCGGTGGACCTCGGACATGCCGCCGTAACCGAGAGTCTCACCGATCTCGTAGCGGTTGGAGAGCAAACGCGGTGTGGTCATTGGTGCGTCGTCCCGCTCCTAGTCATGTCCAAATCCTGACGTTGCATCGGCGATCACCGCGACCCGGCTTGGGGCCTGCAGAAGATTGTGACCGTATCGCCGCGGTAGACCGCGCCCTCCGGCGACGACCCTACGACGAGGCAGGCCGCCCGGTTGCGCGGCGGCGTGCCCTCCTCGGTGCGCACCTCGACCTCGACCCCCAGCGCGATCAGGTCCTCCGCCACGGTGAGCGCGCTCTTGCCCAGGTACGGCGCGGGCACGAACGCGACCGGCGGGTCGGCCATGCCGGGCGGGCCGCCGGGCTCGGTGTCCTCGGTCTCGGAGTCCTGCGGCGCCGCGGTGGTCGTCTCGACGTCGCGGCTGGGCGAGGTCATGCCCGGCGAGCCGCCGTCGTCACCGTCGAGGATCGCGGGCAGGCCGATCGCCAGCGCCGCGATCAGCGCGACGGCCAGCACCACGATCGTCACCCACAGCCCGGTGCGGCCGCGCTGCCGGGGCGGCGCGGGCGGTGGCGGCGCGAACGCGCCGGTGCCCTGCACGGGCATCATGCCCGGATGGGTGTGCCCGGCCCTGGGCATGGCGTAGCCGGACGGCGCGGGCAGCGGGCGGCCCGCGCGCACGGCGGCGACCGCGGCGGCGAACTCCCCGCCGCTGCCGTAGCGGCGGCGCGGGTCCTTCACCAGCGTGGCCTCGATGACCGCGCGCGCGCCCGGCGGCACGTCCGGCGGCAGCGGCGGCGGCGCGTCCCGGATGTGCATCATCGCCACCGTCACCGCGTTCTCCGAGAGGAACGGGCGGTGGCCGGTCAGGCACTCGTAGCCGACCACGGCCAGGGAGTACACGTCGCTGGCGGGCTCGGCCTCGTGGCCCAGCGCCTGCTCGGGGGCGATGTAGTGGGCGGTGCCCATGACCATGCCCGAGCGGGTCACCGGCGCGGCGTCGGCCGCCTTGGCGATGCCGAAGTCGGTCAGCTTCACCACGCCGGACGGGGTGATCAGGATGTTGCCCGGCTTGACGTCGCGGTGGACGTACCCGCGCTCGTGCGCGGCCTGCAGCGCGAACCCGGCCTGCTCCAGGATGTCGAGCACGCGGTCGGCGTTCATCCGGCCCTCGCGGGCCACGATCGCGGCCAGCGGCTCGCCCTCGACCAGCTCCATCACCAGGTAGGCGGTGTCCTTGGGCCCGTCGACGACGGCCGCGGTCTCGCCGTAGTCGTGCACGGCGGCGATGCCCGGGTGGTTCAGCGACGCGGTGGTGCGCGCCTCCGTGCGGAAGCGGTGCAGGAACTCCGCGTCGCCGCACAGCTCCGGCTTGAGCACCTTCACCGCGACGGCCCGGTCCAGCCGGGTGTCGGCGGCCTCCCACACCTCGCCCATGCCGCCGACCGCGATCCGGCGGCTGAGCCGGTAGCGGTCGGCCAGCAACTGCCCCGAGGTGAGCATGTCAGCGCCTCCCGAGGGCGGCGCCGATCGTGGCCCTGCCGATCTGCGCGGACAGCTTGCCGCCGGTCGCGGCCACGTCCTTGCTCTCCACCACGACCGCCACCGCGATCTGCGGGTCCTCGGCCGGGGCGAACGCGACGTACCAGGCGAACGGCGGGGTGTTCTTCGGGTCGTTGCCGGTCTCGGCGGTGCCGGTCTTGGACGCGATGGTCAGCCCGTCGATCTTGCCGCCGCCCCCGGTGCGCTCCTCGGAGGCGATCATCATCTGGGTCAGCTGGTCGGCGCTGTCGCCGGACATGGCCGAGCCCAGGCTCTCCTCGTCGAAGTTGCCGATCTCCTGCAGGTCGGGGGCGAGCACCTGCTGGACCAGCTGCGGCTTCATGACCTCGCCGTCGTTGGCGATGGCGGCGACGATCATCGCGTTCTGCAGCGGGCTCAGCCGCACGTCGCGCTGGCCGATGCCGCTCTGGTACAGCGCGTTCTCGTCGGCGACGGTCATGCAGCCGCCCTCGACGCGCGGCCCGAGGCAGGACTGCACGACCGGCATCGGCACGGTCAGCTCGCTCTCCCCGACGCCGAACGCCGCCGCCTGCTCGACCAGCCGCTCCTCGCCGAGGTCGTGGGCGATCTGGGCGAACGCGGTGTTGCACGAGTGCGCGAGCGCGGTCTCCAGCGTCACCGTGGTCCGGCTGCCCGCGCAGAAGCCGCGGTTGTAGTTGCGCAGCTCGGAGCCGCCGACCTGGATCTTGTCGGTGGCGGTGACCTGGTCCTCCCTGGTCAGCCCGTCCTCCAGCGCCGCGGCGGCGACGACCAGCTTGAACGTCGACCCGGGCGCGTAGGTCTCGCTGATCGCCCGGTTGAGCATCGGCTTGCTCTTGGTCTGGTAGGAGTTCCACGCCTCCACCTGCGTGTCGCGCGAGTGCGCTGCCAGCGGGTTCGGGTCGTAGGACGGCGTGCTGACCATGGCCAGGATCTGCCCGGTCTTGGGGTTGAGCGCCACCACGGACCCGGCGAACCCGTTCTTCTCCATGGCCTCGTAGGCGGCCTTCTGCGCGGCCGGGTTGATCGTGGTGACGACGTTGCCGCCGCGCGGGTCCCGGCCGGTGATCAGGTCCGACAGCCGCCGCACGAACAGCCGGTCGTCGGAGCCGTTGAGGATCTCGTCCTGGTAGCGCTCCAGGCCGGCGGTGCCGTAGTTGATCGAGTAGTGGCCGGTGATGTGGCTGTACATCGGGCCGTTGGGGTACTGGCGCAGGAATCGGTAGCGGTTGTCGGTGGGCAGCGACGTGGCCAGCGCCACCCACTTCTCGTCGGCGTTGAGCACCAGGATCTTGCCGCGCTCGCGGGCGTACTCCTCCAGCAGGACGCGGCGGTTGCGCGGGTCCTCGCGGTAGTCGTCGGCCTTGATCACCTGGATGTAGGTGGAGTTCAGGAGCAGCAGCACGATCATGGCGAGCATGGCCATGCCGACGCGGCGGAGCGGGGTGTTCATTTCGGACGCTCCACCAGCACGGTGCCCGCCTCGGCGATCGGGGTCTGCGGAACCGGCTTGCGCGGCGCCGGGGTCTGCGGCCGGCGGGCCGCGTCGGAGATGCGCAGCAGCAGCGCGACCAGGATGTAGTTGGCCAGCAGCGACGAGCCGCCCAGGGACAGGAACGGCGAGGTCAGACCGGTCATCGGGATCAGCTTGGTGACGCCGCCGACGACCACGAACACCTGCATGATCAGCAGGAACGACAGGCCGCCGCCGAGCAGCTTGCCGAACGAGTCGCGCACGGCCAGCGCGCTGCGCATGCCGCGCATGGCCAGCAGCGTGTAGACCAGCAGCAGCGCGGCGAGGCCGATGAAGCCCAGCTCCTCGGCGATCGCGGCGATGATGAAGTCGGAGTTGGCCAGCGGGACCAGGTCCGGTCGGCCAGCGCCGAGGCCGGTGCCGCCCATGCCGCCGGTGCCCTGCCCGAACAGCGCCTGGGCGATCTGGAAGCCGCCGCCGTCCTGGTCGTAGGTCGCCAGCGGGTCCAGCCAGTTGGCCACGCGCTGCTGGACGTGCCCGAACAGCTGGTAGGCGATGAGGCAGCCCGCGACGAACAGGCTCAGCCCGGTGACCACCCACACCGCGCGCTCGGTGGCCACGTAGAGCATCACCAGGATCGTGCCGAAGAACAGCAGCGAGGTGCCCAGGTCCTTCTGGAACACCAGGACGCCGACCGAGACGCCCCAGGCGAACAGGATCGGCCCGAGGTCGCGGGCGCGCGGCAGGTCGACGCCGAGCACCCGGCGGCCCGCGGCCATGAACAGGTCGCGCTTGGAGACCAGGAAGCCAGCGAAGAAGATCAGCAGCAGGATCTTGGCGAACTCGCCGGGCTGGATCGACAGGCCGGCGACCCGCAGCCAGATCTTGGCGCCGTTGATCGGCGGGGCGATCGCGCTGGGCAGCACCGCGGGCAGGGCCAGCAGGAACAGGCCTGCCGCGCCGACCATGTAGCTGTACTTGGTCAGCGTCCGGTGGTCGCGCACGACGCGCAGCACCACGAGGAACAGCACCAGGGCGAGCGCGGTCCAGGCGATCTGCTTGGGCACGTCGTTGTTGAACTCCCGGCCCGCCTGCAGCGCGCGTTCGGCCAGGGCCAGGTCGATCCGGTAGATCATCACCAGGCCGAGGCCGTTGAGCACGGCGACGCACGGCAGGATCAGCGGATCGGCGTACGGCGCCCAGTGCCGCACCGCGGCGTGCGCGACGCCGAAGAGCGCCAGGTAGGCCAGCCCGTACCAGACGATGCGGAAGGTGAGCTGCTGCTCCTGGTTCGCCTCGACCAGCATCAACGCGACGGACACGATGAAGGCGGCGAACCCGAGCAGCACCAGCTCGGTGCCGCGCCGGGTCGGCGCCTTGTCCTGGTCCGCGCCCTGCCCGGTCGCCGGACCCGCTTTGCCCTGGACCGGAAGCGCCATCAGCCGCCGCCGTCCCGGGGTTCGCGGCAGTTCACGCCCGGCTGGGGCGTGCGCTCGACCGTCGACTGGGCCGTGGTGCCGGGGGCCTGGGTCGTCGCCGTGCCCGCGGTCGTGGTCGGCGCGGCCGCAGTGGTCGTGGTGGTCGCGGTGGTCGTGGTGGCCTGGCCGGTCGGCTGCGCCGATCCGCCCGCTGGCCCGGTGGCAGGCTGCTCGGGCGTCTGCTGGGCGGTGAAGTCGGCGCAGGTGGGCAGCCAGAACTTGTGCCGCAGCTCGCTGAGGAACCCGCGCGCGGCGGCGACGCTGTCGAAGGAGTTGGAGCCGTTGCGGACCTCGTCCTTGCCGAACTGCTCCATGTCGTCGACGAACAGCCGGTCGCACTGCGGCTCCACGCCGCACGAGCCCTCCAGCTGGCTGTTCAGCGACAGGCCGAGCACGCTGCCGCGCACGCCCTGGAAGACCGCGACCTCGCCGTCGGCGCCCTCGCCGACGAAGTACTGGTTGTTGACCCACAGCCGCGCGGCGACCGCGCCCGCGACGAGCAGGATCAGCACGATGACGGAGATCACCACCGCGCGCACGCGCTTGCGGCGCTTGAGCCGGGGGTCCGGCGGCGGCGGGGCCAGCGGGTCGCGGCGCGGCTCCTGCGGCCGGGGCGGGTTCAGCGCGCTGGCCCGGGAGGCCGCCGAGTCCGGCGGCGGGGTGGCGTCCTGGCCGTTGCCCGCTGCCCCGCCGACGATCGGGTCGTTGTCGCCGTAGTCGACGTCGAGCACGTCGGCGACGATCACGGTGACGTTGTCCGGGCCGCCGCTCTTGAGCGCGAGCTCGATGAGCCGGTCGGCGCACTCCTGCGGGTCCGGGATCTGGATCGCCTCGGCCAGCGTCTCGTGGCTGACCGGGCCGGACAGCCCGTCGGAGCACAGCAGGTAGCGGTCGCCTGCGCGGGCCTCGCGGATGGTCAGGCTCGGCTCGACCTCGTGGCCGGTCAGCGCCTTGAGCAGCAGCGAGCGCTGCGGGTGGGTGGCCGCCTCCTCCTCAGTGATCCGGCCCTCGTCGATGAGCGACTGCACGAACGTGTCGTCGTGGGTGATCTGGCTGAACTGGCCGTTGCGGCGCAGGTAGACGCGCGAGTCCCCGACGTGGACGAGGCCGATCCTGGTCCCCGCGAACAGGATCGCCGACAGGGTCGTGCCCATGCCGTCGAGGTCGGGGTCGCCCGCCACGAGCTCGGCGATGGCGCTGTTGCCCGCCAGCACCGCCTCGCGCAGCTGGCCGAGCAGGTCCTCGCCGGGCTCGTCGTCGTCGAGCGGGGCGAGCGCGGCTATGACGACCTTGCTGGCCACCTCGCCCGCGACGTGGCCGCCCATGCCGTCGGCCAGGGAAAGCAGGCGTGGACCCGCGTACACGGAGTCCTGGTTGTTCGAACGGACCAGGCCCCGGTCGCTGCGGGCCGCGTAGCGAAGCACAAGCGTCATGAGCGCAGCTCGATCACCGTCTTGCCAATACGGATCGGGACTCCCAGGGGAACCCGAAGGGGTGCGGTGACCTTAGCCCGGTCCAGATACGTCCCGTTAGTGGAGCCCAGGTCTTCCACGTACCAGTCCGTCCCGCGCATCGACAGCCGGGCGTGCCGGGTGGAGGCGTAGTCGTCGTCGAGGACGAGCGTCGAGTCGTCCGCCCGGCCTATCATGATCGGCCTGCCGTCCAGGGAGATCCTGGTGCCCGCGAGCGCGCCGTGCGTGACGACCAGCTGACGGGGCGCCTTGCCCCGGGTCTTCTGACCCGACTTGCGGAATCCCGGCATCGCCACGCGCAGCCCGGAGGCGGCGTAGATGTCCGAGCGCACCACCCGCAGCGCGGCCAGCACGAACAGCCAGAGCAAGGCCAGGAAGCCCGCTCTGGTCAGCTGCATCACCAACTCCGGCACTTGTCGCGACCGCTCCTGCTTGTGGTGGACATGGCTTGGCGACCACCGGGGCCCTGGTGGCCCCGCCGGTCGGATAGACGTGCGGCCAGCCCGATGCGTTGCGCTCGGACCGCGGCCGCGATCAGCCCTGGGTCCGGAACACCAGCGACGAGTGGCCGATCCGGACGACGTCGCCGTCGGCCAGCTGCCACGTCTGCACCGGGGTGCCGTTCACCGTGGTGCCGTTGGTGGAGCCCAGGTCGGCGAGCGTGGCGCTCTGACCATCCCAGGTGATCTCCAGGTGGCGGCGCGACACGCCGGTGTCGGGCAGGCGGAAATCGGCGTCCTGGCCGCGGCCGACCACGTTGCCGCCCTGCTTCAGGCTGTAGTTGCGGTTGGACCCGTCGTCGAGCTGCAGCGACGCGGAGAGCTGGCGCGGGCCGGTCTGCACGGCGGGCGGCGCGTAACCGGGCTGCCCGTAGCCCTGCTGGCCGTAACCCTGGTCGTAGCCGCCCTGCTGGCCGTAGCCCGCCTGCTGCCCGTAGCCCTGGTCGTAGCCCTGCTGGCCATAACCCTGCTGGCCGTAACCCTGGTCATAGCCCTGCTGGCCGTAGCCCTGCTGGCCATACCCCTGGTCGTAACCGCCGCCTTGCTGTCCGTAGCCCTGCTCGTAGCCCTGCTGGCCGTAGCCCTGCTGGCCGCCGTAGCCCTGGTCGTAGCCGCCCTGCTGCTGCTGGCCGTAACCCTGGTCGTAACCGCCGCCTTGCTGGCCGTAGCCCTGCTGGCCGTACTGATCGTTGCCGTACTGGCCTTGCTGCCCGTACCCGTACTGCTGGTTCTGCTGGCCGTAGGGATCGCCCTCGGGCTGGTGGCCGTAGCCGGGAGGCTGGCTCATGGATCGGTCTCCTGCGTTGCGGGGGGATGCCTGCCGTCTTCCGTCCGAAGCTGACGCTCCCTCGGACTGACGCTGCACGTCGGGGTCGACGGTAGAGCGGGTTCGGAACTGTCCGGTGTGCAGCCCGTCGGAGCGCTCCAGGGAGACTACGACCTCGCCGTACGTTTCCCACCCGTTCTCGGCGAGATGCTCGGCCACGCAGTCCGCGAGCAGCGTCGTCATCCGACCCTCGTCACCGGAGAAGTTCCGGTGGTCGTCGGGCCCGAGCACAACCACGTAGTGGTTGGGGGCGAGGAGCCGTCCACCCGCCAGTTCGCGGATGTTGGCCTCACCTTCGCGCTGCAGCGCCTGCGCCAGCTCCTGCGGCACGACGTTGCCACCGAACACGCGCGCGAAGGTGTTGCCGACGACATCCTCCAGCCTGCGGTTAAGCCGCTGTCCGATGTTCATGGCACCTCCTTCCCGAGCGGGCTCCTGACCCGATCGTATCCGGGTAGGCGACCCCGGACACGGGTATGTGCGACCCACCTTCGAAGCCGTGCTAGAGTTCTGCACGTCCCGCCAAGGACACCACTCGGGCGAGTGGCGGAATGGCAGACGCGCACGGTTCAGGTCCGTGTGTCCGAAAGGACGTGGGGGTTCAACTCCCCCCTCGCCCACACGATAAAGCGCCTCGCGGCAGCGGGGCGTTTTTTCTTTGCCTTCCGCACGCGGACAGTGACTGGCAGTATTGGGTCGAACGCGCGCTGTCTGCAGCCTGCCGAGTGGCGCCGCGTGAGCCGCGCTACACCCTCGGTTGGCGTATTGCTGCAGGTGGGTGCCCGGTCACCCGGTTGGTCGCACAGTCGGGGTGAAGTCCGGATGTCGCTCATCGACCGGTTATCGCCCGCTTTCCGCCGCCGGTCGCAGCGCCCGCGTCGTGGTCTCTGATTCACCCCGTCCCGGCTGGTACTCCAGTGAGGTACCAATCGACCCCCCTGCCGACCGGACCCCCGGTCGGCGACGGGTGGCAGATGAAGGGTGGATTTCGTGAGCGGCACCCCAGGGCGCACGGCGGTCAGCGAGCACCTCAACGCGCTGCCCGCGCAGCTGGCGCCGCCGGTGGAGCTGCCCGGCACGGTGACCGAGCTCGCCGAGGGCGCCGCCGCGGCGCTGGGCTGGGCCGGGACGGTGCTGCCGGAGACCATCCTGCTGGGCAGGCGCGTCTGCCTGGTGGCCGAGCTGCTGCCCGACGTGCACGCCGAGCGGATCTGCCTCGGCCAGGAGCCCGTGACGGATCGCACAACCGTCTCCACGTGGGCGTGGCCCGAATTGGCCGGTCGGGTCCCCGAGCCCGCCGTGCGCATTGTCGGCGCCATCGCGGTCGCCCGGCACTGGCGCACCGGACTGGCCAACGCCGTGCCGTTCCTGCGCTACGGCGACGCCGCCGTCGTGCTCCCGACCACGGCCGTCCTCTCGCACGACTACCTGGCCAACTGCCTGCCCCGCGCCCGCGCGTACGGCGTGGCCGTGCTGGCCGCCGAGCCCGACGGCGACGCCTGCGGCACCGTGCAGGTCGACCTCCCCGGCCGCACCGACCGCGCCTTCCCCGAGGTCGACGCGCTCTACCGGTGGGTGTGCGAACTGGCCTACGAGCAGGTGCTCGAGTCGGTGGTCACGTCCGGCTGACCGTAGATTCGGTCCCATGCGCATCGCCATCGCCGGTGGCCACGGCAAGATCGCCCTCCTGCTGACCGCGCTCGCCGCGGGCCGCGGCGACGACGTCGTGGGCATCGTCCGCAATCCCGACCACGTCGCCGACGTGCGCGACCTCGGCGGGGACGCCGTCGTGGCCGACCTCGAACAGGCGACCGCCGAACAGGTCGCCGCGGTGCTCGCGGGCGCGGACGCCGTGGTGTTCGCCGCGGGCGCCGGTCCGGGCAGCGGGGCGGCGCGCAAGGAGACCGTCGACCGCGACGCCGCCGTCCTGGTCGCCGACGCGGCCCGGATCGCGGGCGTGGTCCGCTTCCTCCAGATCAGCGCGATGGGCCTGGACCGCACCGACGTCGAGCCGGTGTTCGGCGCCTATCTGCGCGCCAAGGCCGCGGCCGAGGACGACCTGCGCTCCCGCGACTTCGACTGGACGATCCTGCGGCCGGGCAGGCTCACCGACGAGGCGCCGAGCGGTCGGGTCACCCTTGGCGAGTCCGTGCCGCCCGGCGACGTCACCCGGGCCGATGTCGCCGCCGTGCTCCTGGCGCTGCTGGACGAACCGGCGAGCGCGGGCATGACGCTGGAGCTGGTCGGTGGACCGACCCCGATCGCCGAGGCGGTTCAGTCGGCGATGGGGCCCAACACGCGGTCGGTGTAGGGGTTGCGGAACAGCCCGCCGGGGTCCACATCGGACCGCACGCGGCGGAAGTCGGCGAAGCGCGGGTACCGCTCGGCGAGCGCGTCGGCGTCCATCGTGTGCATCTTGCCCCAGTGCGGCCGCCCGCCCGCGGCGCGCGCGATCGCCTCGAACAACGCGAAGTACTCCCGGTAGGGCATGCCGACGAACTGGTGCGCGGCGAGGTAGGCCGAGTCCCGCCCGTAGGCCGTCGACAGCCAGACGTCGTCGGCCGCGGCGACCCGGACCTCCACCGGGAACATCACGGGGTCGGCGAGCGCGGGCACCCTGCGCCGCAGTTCGGCCAGCACGTCCTTGAGCGCCTCGCGCGGGATGGCGTACTCCGACTCGACGAACCGGACCTTGCGGGTGGTGACGAAGACCCGGTGCGAGACGTCCTGATAGGACCGTTCGGAGAGCACGGAGGCGGAGAAGCGGTTGATGGGCCGCACGAGCCCGGGCACGGCCCGCCCGATCCGGCAGAGCGCGCCGAACGCCGCGTTCTCCATGACCTCGTACTCGATGAACCGGCGCACCGGCCCCAGCGGCCTCGGGGCGCTCCCGGCGGGCATGCGGTTGTTGCGCTTGGTCAGCGCCTTGGCGGCGTAGGGGAACCAGTAGAACTCGAAGTGGTCGTTGGCGGCGCAGTGCTCGTCGAGGCCGTCGATCACGTCGTCGAGCGGTTCCGGGCGTTCGACGGCCGACAGCGTGAAGGCGGGCTCGGCGCGCAGGGTCACCGCCGTGATGACGCCGAGCGCGCCCAGGCCGAGCCGGGCGGCGGCGAACAGGTCGGGGCGCTCGTCGGCCGAGCAGGTGACGACCGAGCCGTCGGCCAGCACCAGTTCCAGCCCGGCGACCTGGGTGGCCAGGCCGCCGAAGCGCGCGCCCGTCCCGTGCGTGCCGGTCGAGATCGCGCCCGAGACCGTCTGCGCGTCGATGTCGCCGAGGTTGGTCATGGCCAGGCCGAGCCGGTCAAGGTCGGCGTTCAGCGCGCCCAGGGTCGTTCCCGACCGGACGGTGACCAGCCCGGTCTCCCGGTCGGCGGCGATGATCCCGGTCCACCGCGACAGGTCGAGGGCGATCCCGTGCGCCGCGCCGACGGCGGTGAACGAGTGGCCGCTGCCGCGGGCGCGGACCGTCAGTCCGGACTCCGCCGCGGCGGTCACCGCCGCCGCGATCTCGGCGACCGAGCGCGGCAGCCGCACCTCGGCGGCCACGGCGCGCTCGGTGTCCGCCCAGTTCCGCCAGGCCCTGGTCATGGCCGGAGAGTATGTGAAACGACTTCACATTTCAAGGGTTCCTGTCGTACGGTGGCGCCGTGGACCAGCGCACGCTCGACGCCGCCACCGCTCACCTCGACCCGCCGTTCGCCGTGGTCGACCTCGCGGCGTTCGACCGCAACGCCGCCGACCTCGTCCGCCGCGCGTCCGGCAGGCCGATCCGGGTGGCGAGCAAGTCGGTGCGCTGCCGTCCGCTGCTGGAACGGGTGCTGAGGATGCCCGGATACCGGGGCATCATGGCCTACTCCCTCCGCGAGGCGCTGTGGCTGAACCGGACCTGGGCGGGCACGGAATTCGCCGACACCGACATCCTGGTCGCCTATCCCACCGCCGACCGGGCAGCGCTGCGCGCGCTCGCGGCCGACGAGAACGCGCGCGAGCGCGTCAGCGTGATCGTGGATTCGGTGGCGCACCTGGATTTCCTCGCCGACACCCTTGGGTCCGATCATCCGCCCATTCGCGTGTGCCTGGAGTTCGACGTCTCCTGGCGGCCGCTGTTCGGCAGTTCCCGGGTTCATGTCGGCGCGCTGCGTTCCCCGGTGTTCACCCCGAACGCGGCCCGCGCACTAGCCCGGGAGATTGTTCGACGGCCAGGAATTTCACTCATTGGTGTGATGGCCTACGAAGGGCAAATCGCGGGTTTGGGTGACAAGCCCCCGAGCAGGGCCCGTGCCGCCGTCCTCCGGTGGATGCAGCGGCGGTCCGGCGCCGAACTCGTGCGCCGCAGGACGGCCGCGGTGCGCGCGGTCGAGTCGGTGGCCCCGCTGGAGTTCGTCAACGGCGGCGGCACCGGCAGCGTCGAGCTGACCAGGGACGACCCGTCGGTCACCGAGATCGCGGCCGGGTCGGGCCTCATCGGACCGGCGCTCTTCGACGACTACCGCTCGTTCGCGCCGGATCCCGCGCTGCTGTACGCGGTCTCCGTCGTGCGCAGGCCGGGTCGCGGGGTGGCGACCGTGTTCTCCGGCGGGTTCCCGGCGTCCGGCCCGGCCGACAAGGCCCGCCTTCCCCGCCCGCACCTGCCGAAAGGGCTGCGGCTGTCGCCGATGGAGGGCGCGGGCGAGGTCCAGACCCCGCTGCTGGGCGCGGCGGCCGACCGCCTCGCCGTCGGCGACCGGGTCTGGCTGCGGCACGCCAAGGCGGGCGAGCCCGCCGAGCGCTTCACCGAGTACCACCTGGTCGACGGCGACCGGACCACCGCCGTGCCGACCTACCGGGGCGAGGGACGGAACTTCGGCTAGCCGCGCCAGCTCTCCAGCTGCCCGGATAGATACGCCCGCACCACCATCTTCGCCTCCGAGATGACCGTGTCCTCGGGGAAGAGGCTGCGCCGGAACGCGAGGTTGAGGATGCTGTCGGCGATCTCGTGCGCGACCGCGACCGGCAGCCGGATCTCGGCGAGCGGGACGCCGAAGCGCTCGGCGAGGAACGCGGCGATGTCGTCGGCGATGACGGTGTTGTTGTCCCGCTCGCTGTCGATGAGCCGCAGGTCGACGACGTCGCCGAAGCGGATGCGCCGGAAGCCCGGGATCTCCCGGTACATCTCGACGTAGAGGTCGAAGATGAGGTCGGCGCCGAGCGACCAGTGCTCGACCGGCGTCTCGTCGAAGCGGCGGGCCACCTCGGCCATGAAGTGCGCGAGGTTGCGCTGGGTCAGCGCCTGCACGACGGCCCGCTTGTCGGGGAAGAACTGGTACAGCGAGCCGACGGCGACCCCGGCGCGCTCGGCGATCAGCGTGGTCGTGACGCCGTCGTATCCCAGTTCATCGATCAGATTCGCGCACGCGTCGAGCATGCGCTGCACGCGCTGGGCGCTGCGCTGCTGGACCGGCTGCCTGCGTAGCGGGGTCGGGCTCGCCACCGCGTCTCCTCCCGGATCGGTGGCCTTCCATTTTGCCCGCTCGGAGCGCCGCTGTGGGCCGAAAGCGAGTGGTACCGCGGACCGGTGCTGGTCGGGGGAGGGAGTACAGCAGCACCGGTCCGCGGGGATCGCGGGGCGGGTCAGGCGGCAGGCCGGTCCACCACGTTCGGGGGCACGGATGCACCGACCCGCCTGCCTGGGCGACGGCCCGCCGCGCCGCTCGTGTCCGGGGTGGCGACGCGGCGGGCCGCCGGGCTATCGGGCGCCCGCCGTGGCGCGCCGCAATGCGTGGCGCGGGGGCTGCTGCGGTGCGAGACCGCCCGCGACCAGGTGTTCGTACGCCGCGCGCCAGACCGGGCACGGCGCCTTCTGCTGGCGCCACCGGCTGGAGCAGACCGGGCAGTTGCCCTTCTCGTCCGGCTCGTGGGCGCTCAGCATCGCGCGCCAGCCCTCGGTGAGCCGGGGCAGCTCGGATCGCGCGACGGACAGCAGGGAGGGGGCATCGGCCCGGTTGGCCAGTTCGGTGAGCATGTCCAGGCGCTCCCACACGGCGCTGCGCAGGACCTGGCCGAGTATTTCGTCCACCTAACGTCACCGTCACCTTTCCGCCTGTTCGGCGGCTTCCTTGAGGGCGGTCCGCAACTGGCCGAGCTGGCCGGTGGTCAGAACCGCCGTCTCGCCGGGAGGTCCGACGAGGACGACCGTGTCTTTCTCGACGAGCACGGTGAGGCAGCGGTCGCGGTTGACCACGTCGCCGCAGGAGACCCGCCAGACCCGGCGCCCGTCGGCGGACACGTCGCGGACCGCGTTCGGTGCCGACCGGAGCAGTTCCACGACTTTGGTTTCCCTCCGTGCTCTTGCGCTTACCAGGAACTACATTGAGGTGCGGAAGACGGGATTGGAGAGACGCAGCGCTGATCGGCGGCTGTTCCACGGTAAGCGGTCACCGGTCTTCGGTCGGACCGATCAGGTTCGCCGAAGCGCACTTCTCGCGGTTCGTGAAGTGCGCTTACTCTGCGCTTGACGCCCGATGGACTGTGAGGGGGCGGAATGAACTCGATCGGCGCACAGGGTTCTCCCATTTCAAGTGACACGTGGGAAGACCCGGAGATGCGCGCCGCGCTGGCCGCGCGGGAGATCAGCTCCGTCTACCGGCTGCTCAGGCGCACCGGAGTCTCACAGCGCCAGATCGCCGCGATGACCGGCCAGTCGCAGTCCGAGGTGTCGGAGATCCTCAAGGGTCGGCAGGTCATGGCCTATGACGTGCTCGCCAGGATCGCCGACGGTCTGGGTGTCCCGAGGGGATACATGGGCCTCGCGTACGACGAGGTCACCGCGGTGCGAGTCGCGGTGAGTCGCGAGGCCGCAGACTCTGAGGAGAGCGAAGAGGTGAAGCGTCGGGAGTTCCTGGCACACGCCGCCGCCGTGACGGTGGGCGCGAACGTGCTGGGCACCAACTCCGGCTCCTGGGTGGCCAGTCCCGAGCACACCCCAGGGCCGGGTCGCATCGGCATCACCGACGTGCGTCAGGTGGAGGCGGCGACGAGAGCGCTGCGATCCCTGGACTACCAGTACGGCGGCGGTTTCTGTCGGGACGCCGTGGTCGCGCAGCTGTCGTGGGGGCAGCAGATGCTGACCGCGTCGGGCACCGAGCACGTGAAGCGGCGTCTGCACGTCGCGCTCGCGGATCTGCACAACCTGGCGGGCTGGACGTCCTTCGACATCGGACTCACCGACTCCGCCCGCAGCCACTTCGGCAAGGCGCTCGTGCTGGCCAAGGAGGGCGGCAGCGAGCCGCTGGTGGCCAACATCCTCTACCGGATGGGCCGCGTCTACCTGCACAAGAAGGCCCCGGACGACGCGCTGAAGATGTTCCAGCTCGGCCAGATCGCCGCCCAGGAGTCCGGCTCCGAGCTCGCGGTCGCGGTCATCTGCGCCAACCAGGCGTGGGCCTACGCGATGCTGGGCCGCAAGGACCAGACGATGAAGCTCATCAACCGCACCCGCGACGAGTTCAGCCGGGCGAACCTCGCCGAGGCCGACGACTGGGTCAAGTTCTTCAACGAGACCGACGTCCACGCCATGATCGGCACCGTGCACACGGTGCTGGCCAGCACGGTGGACCCCAGCCACACCAAGTTCGCCATCCCGGCGCTGTCGCGGGCCATCGAGGGCTACGGCGACGAGATGACCCGCAGCAAGGCGTTCAACCTGGGCGCGCTGGCGGTCAACCACCTGCTGGAGGGCGACGTCGACCACGGGGCCAGGATCGGCCGCCAGGCCGTGGAGCTGGCCGAGAACCTCAAGTCCAGCCGGGTCATCGACCGGCTGGAGCCGCTGCGCGACGAGGCGCTCAAGCGCGTCAACAACTCCGACGCGCGTGATCTGGCCGAGCAGATCTCCAAGCTGCACAGCGTGGCGTGAGCGGCCCGGCCCCGTCGTGCCAGTGGTCAGCGAGGGCCTGTTCACCAGGGAGAACCTCCGGTCCGCCCTGGCGGCGGTCTGCGAGCACGTGGGCCTCGACCCGCTCGGCGCGCGGCTGCTGAGGTTCACCAACAACGCCGTCTTCCTGCTGGCCACCGCGCCGGTCGTGGTGCGCATCGTGGGCTCGGTCGCGCTGCGGCACCGGGTGCGCAAGGTCGTCGACGTGGCCCGCTGGTTCGCCGAGCACGGCGTCCCCGCGGTCCGGCTGGTCGGCGACATCACCCAGCCGGTCGTCGTCGGGCACTACACCGCGACCCTGTGGCACGAGGTCAAGCCGCACGACTGCCCGGCTGCGCCCGCCGACCTGGCGCGGCTGCTGCGCACCGTGCACGCCCTGCCGCCGCCTGCCGGTCTGCCCGAGTGGGACCCGCTGGACGACGTGCGCAGGCGCATCGGCGAGGCCGACGGCGTCGACGACGGCGAGCTTGCCTTCCTCCGCGAGCGCTGTGCCGAGGTCGCCGAGCGGCTGACCGCGGTCGAGTACGCGCTGCCCAGCGGGTTCGTGCACGGCGACGCCCACCTGGGCAACCTCATCCCGAGCCCGGCCGGTCCGGTGCTCTGCGACTTCGACTCCAGCTGCGTCGGCCCGCCCGAGTGGGACCTGACCCCGCTGGCCGTCGGGGTGCGGCGCTTCGGCGAGCCGGTCGCCCGGTACGCCGAGCTGGCCGACGCCTACGGCTTCGACGTGATGGCCTGGCCGGGGTTCGCGGTGCTGCGCGAGGTGCGTGAGCTGAAGCTCACGACCAGCGTGCTGCCGATCATGGCCAGTAGTCCGGAAGTGCGCCCTGAGCTGCTGCGGCGGCTGCGCGACTTCCGTCTCGGTAACACTTCCACGACCTGGTCCCGCTACACCTGACCACCGGGTTAGCCCGATCAGCGGTTGTGGGCTGTTAACAAGCTGCGTTGTGTGAACGACAGCACTGGCGACGGGGTCGGCCATGAGGGGGCGGTTCTCAGGTGTTCGGGAAGGCGCGGCGCGCCCGGCAGGCCCTGGCGGCCGCCCGCGTCCTGGATGACGTGGTGGAGAGCCAGCTGGCCCTGGTGGCCCGGCTGCCCGAGGAGGCCAGGAAGCGAGCGGCCGAGCATCTTGCCGAGATGGTCTTGCTCGCGCAGGCGTACCGGCACTACGCGCAGGGCTGGATCGATCGCCGCGAACTCGACCGCCGCGCCCGCGCCGCCGCCGACAAGCTGGTCCTCATGCGCAGGCCGAACCCGATCCGAGTGCATCTCACCGAACCGGACTGACCATTCACCGTTGCGCCGTTCGGGGTCCTGCGGGTTGCATCGGTATGCCTTCAGACCGCTGAACGGCACGAGTGGTCGATGAAAGGAGTTGTCCACAGCCCCTGTGGACAGTCCTGTGGACAACGTTCAGGCGGCCGGGACCCGGGTCAGCACGACGGCGAGGCCGAACGCCAGCCCCATCACGGCCAGCTCCGCGCCCGCCCAGGTGACCAGCGCCGTTCGCCGGTGCGACCGGATGCCGGGCAGCAGCCGGAACCGGATGTGCGCGCCCAGCGCGCCGAGCGCGACCAGGCACCCGAGCTTGAGCAGCACGACGACCCCGTAGCCGGTGGCGAACAGGTCGAACCGCGGCGCCAGCTCGATCACCGCGTTGAACACCCCGGACAGACCGACGACCAGCACGCAGACGGTTGCCAGTCGCGAGAACCTCGGCACCGCCCTGGCCAGCAACGACCGGTTGGCCGCCAGCAACACGACGACCGCGCCCAGGCCCCCCGTCCACGCCGCGGCCGCCATGACGTGCAGCTCCATCGAGATCATCGTGACGTCGTGCCACCGCCACCCGGTCGCGTGCCCGGTCACCGGCAGCGGCAACAAGGCGAACAACGCCACCGCGGCCCGCAGCTCCGCGGGCACGGAGTCGCCTTTCCGCACCGCCAACCCGCACAACACCGCGCTGACCAGTGCTAGGCAGGCGACGAACACCAGTGCCTTGCCCGCCCCGACCGTGGCGACGTAGTCCGCGACCGCGCCGAAGGAGACGTCCGCGCTCGCCCGCAACTCGGCGGTCTGCAACACGAGCGCGACCACCGCGGCGACGGCCCACACCACCGAGGCGGCCACCGCCGCCCGCCGGGCCAGCGCCATCGTCGGCTCCGCGTTCCGCGGCCGGTCGAACCCGACCAGCATCGGCAGCAGGCACAACCCGACCGTGGCGACGGCGGCGAGGTCGAGCAGCAGCCGCGCCACCGGCAGCCCCGCCCGCACGACCAGCCCGGCGTCGGGCAGACCGGGGATGGGCTCGACCGCGGTCACCGCCGATCCGACAGCGACGCCGACGAGCCCGGCGAGGCCGAGCAGGACCACCAACCAGCCGACCCGGCCTGTCACAACCCTCACCTCGGCGATGTGCTCCTGTCGAACCTCAACCACCCGCTCCAACGGCCCGGCGGCCGCGGGGCGACCTCCCGCCCGGCGCCCCGGAGCGCTCGGCCGGGAAGGACCCGGCCGAGCGCCCCCACCTCAGCGCGTGGATCCGCCGCCGAGGCGCATCGCCGTGACGACGCCGACGCCCAGGAGGACGACCGCGCCGACGATCCACACCCACACCGGGACGCCGCCGCCGCTCTCGGGCGTGGTCGTGTCCGGGGCCGGGGTGGTCACCTCGGCGGGCGTGCCGTTGCCCGCCTTGGTCAGGGTGAACCGGATCTCGCCGCGGACGGGGTGGCCGTCGGCGGAGAGGATCTGGTAGCCCACCCGGTACTCGCCAGCGGGGCCCAGCTCGCGGACCGGCACCGTCACCTTGTTGTCGCTGACCGTCGGCTCCCCGCCCTGCCACTGCGTGTCCCCGGGCCCCACGATGACGACGGTGTTGAGGTCCTTGCTGCCCTGCACCGCCTGGTCGAATGTCAACTCGACCGTCGCGGGCCCGGTCTCCACCGACGCCTTGTCCGCCGGATTGCTGCTGACCAACTGATTGTGCGCGAACGCCGTCCCAGCCGACCCGATCAGTCCGAACAAGACAACCAACGCGACCGCGAGAACCCGCCGAACACCACTTGCATAGCCCCCACCCACCCTGGGGGGTCGGCCCTTGTCCAGTCTACCGGCGCGGGGGGCGCTGGAGGGGGTGTGCGGTGCGGGCTGTGGATAACCGGGCGGGGTGTGGACAGTGGGGGCGAGGAAGGGGGGCATCGTGCTATGCCTCCGTGCGGGTCATGCGGCGGGCGCGGAGGGTGGCGCCCGCGCCGATGCCCAGGCCGAGGGCGCCGACGGCGAGGCCAGCGCCGCCGAGCCAGCGGGCTGTGGTGTCCTCAGTGGACTCGGCGGCCGCCGGGGTCGTCGGGGACGACGCCGGGGTGGCGGCGTGGTGGTCGTCGCCTTCGCCCTTCGGGGCGAGCTTGACCACCGGGGCCGGGCGCTCGGGCTCGTCGCCGTCGGTCGGCGGGGCGTCCCAGGCGACGACCTTCTCGTTGTCGTAGGTCTGGATGGCCGGGATGACCAGCTGGTCGGTCTCGGGCATCGGGCCGCCGCTGACCTCGAACTCGCCGAACTCGCCGGGGCCGATGCGGGTGCCGGACTCGGCGGTCCAGGTCACCGTGCTGACCGCCTCGGTGATCTCGCGGCCGTGGACGGTGATCGGCTGGGCGAGCTTGGTCTTGGTGACCTCGGCCTTCCAGCCGGGGACGGGCTTGGTGCGCAGCGATGTGATGGGTGTGTCCTGCGGCAGCCGCAGTTCGAGCTTCACCGTGCCCGCCGTCTCGTCCTCGTTGGGGACCCGGAAGGTGATTTTCGTGTAGCCGCCCTGCGTGGCGGACTCGCCGATGACCTTCGCCGTCACGTGGGCCGAGGCGGTCCCGGCCGAGAACAGCAGGGCGGCACTCGCGCAGCCCAGAACAACCGCGAAGCGTTTCATTGCGTTTTCTCCTGAATGGGAAAGGGGTGAAGGGGGATTCAGGAGAGAACCGGCGGACCGCGGCGCCCGCACACCACGCGCAGCACCACCGCGAGCAGCGCGTCCGCCCGCGACGACGTGACCAGCACGAACGTGGTCACCAGACCGAAGAGGGGCGCCACGACCGCGCGCACGAGACCGCGCAGAGCGGCGGCCAGGGCGTCGAGCGCGTAGCCCGCGTGCGCGAAAAGCCAGCCCGTGAGCAGCGTCGCCGCGACGTGGGCGACGGTCATCGCCACCGGGTCGGCGACCGATCCCGGGTGCGCGACCTGGGTCAGCAGCAGGTGCAGGGCCGACTGGCTGCCCGCCAGCAGGCCGAGCGTCACCCACGGGCCCTTGTCGGCCAGCGCCGAGCCCGCCCACGCCACCAGCGCGACGATCGCCACGGTCGGCGCGGTGTCCGGCATGCCGCCGCCCGCGAGCCCGTGGGCCGCCACCGCCAGAGCGCCCGTGCACGCGCCCAGGAGGGCGCCACGGGTCAGGCGGGACGTCATGTCCTAGAGCCTAGTTGGCCCTGTCCAGGCCCCTCGTTCTCCCAGGTTGCCGCACCCCGAGCCGCTGCAGCAGGCGCTCCTCGATGGCGTCCAGCTCGCTGTCGACGGCCCGGTGCGCCGCTCGCCTGCGGCTGGCGGGCATGCGCTCGGCAGCGCGGACGGCGGCGGCGAGCTGGCGCAGCCGGGTCTCGGTCTCCCGGTCGGGGGACTGCTGCTCGGCCAGCGCGGTCGCCACGCCGGAGATGCGCGCGTGCAGCGCGCCGCCGTGGCCGCTGTACTGCGCGAGGTCGCCGACGGCGACGCCGAGCCTGCGCGCCCGGTGCCGGTCCCAGCGCTCGCGCGCCGTGCCGGTCGCCTTGATCAGATAGGGCGTGACCACCGGAATCAGCGCGGGCGCGATCACCTTGGCGACCGCGATCGCGTTCCGGGCCCTGCTCGGCGTGATCCGCGCCATCCGCTGCCTCCCGCGCTCGATGGTCAGCAACCTACCGACCCGCCCGATGTGTCGCACATGGCAACTAAACTGCGTACGTGACTACTACGGTGCTCCTCGACGCCGGCGTGGTGAGCCGCTGCAGGCGTCGCGTGCACCTTGAGCACGACCCGTCGATGCGGGAGGCCAGGCGCGCGGCCCCCGATCCCACCGCTGAGCTGCGCAAAGCCGACGCTGCCGCGCACCGCAGGGCGATCGCCGACCGGCTGGCCGCGCAGCTGGGCGCTGCCTGGACCGAGATCCCGCCCGGCCCGGCCTCCGAGCGCGAGACCGCCACCATGGCCGCGCTCGCCGCCGACGCCCCCTTCGTCTGGTCGGCGCAGCTCCCGCGCGACCCCGACGGCGGCAGGCGCGGCACGATCGACCTGCTCGTGCGCACCGAGCAGGGCTACGTGCCCGTGCTCGTCGTCCGCCACAAGGTCACCGACCCCGGCACGGGCGCGCGCACCAGCGGCCTCGACGACCTGCCCATGGTCGGCGGCACGCCGGACAGCGCCCGCAAGGTGCGCCCGCAGCCGCGCGACCAGCTCCGCCTCGCCCACGTGCGCAGGCTGCTGGAGAGCGCGGGCCTGGCCGACCCCCGGCACGCGTTCGCGGGCGTCATCGGCCTCGACGGCGACGTCGTCGTCTGGCACGACCTGCACGCGCCCACCTGGCCCGGCGGGCGCAGCGCGCTGGAGGAGTACGACAGCCGCTTCGCCGACCGGCTCTCCGTGGCCGCGGCGGCCGCCGCGGGCGCGGACCCGCTGGCCGAGCCGTCGCGGATCGTGGAGTGCCGCAGCTGCCCGTGGTGGCCGGTGTGCGAGGGGCAGCTGGTGGCCACGCGCGACGTGAGCCTGGTCGTCCGCGGCGAGGACGCGGGCCTGCTGCGCGCCGCGGGCGTGCGCACTGTCGACGAGCTCGCCCTGGTCGACCCCGCCGACGAGGACGTGCCGGCGCTGGTCGGCATGCCCGTGGAGGACGCGGTCGGCCTGGCCCGCGCCTGGCTTGCCGACCTCACCCTGGTCCGGCGGGTCGAGCGGGTCGGCGTGCCGCGCGCGGACGTCGAGGTCGACGTCGACATGGAGAGCTTCGGCGACGCGGGCGCCTACCTGTGGGGCGCGCTGCTGACCGGCGCCGACGTGGGCGTGTCGCCGGGGTACCGGGCGTTCGTCAGCTGGGAGCCGCTGCCCACCGACGACGAGGCCCGCTCCTTCGCCGAGTTCTGGTCCTGGCTGATGGGGGTGCGGCAGGCCGCCCACGACCGGGGCCTCACCTTCCGCGCCTACTGCTACAACGAGCTGGCCGAGAACCGCTGGCTGCTCGCCTCGGCCAAGCGGTTCGCCGGTCGCCCCGGCATCCCGCGCCGCGCCGAGGTGCTCGCCTTCATCGAGTCCGACGCCTGGTTCGACCTGTTCGCCAGCGTCCGCGACCAGTTCCTGTGCTCGCACGGCAAGGGCCTCAAGACGATCGCCCCGGTCGCGGGCTTCACCTGGCGCGACCCGGACGCCGGCGGCGAGAACTCCATGCGCTGGTACCGCGCCGCCGTCGGCCTCGACGGCGACGACCCCGACCCGGCCCAGCGCGTGCGGCTGCTGGAGTACAACGAGGACGACGTGCGGGCCACCGCCGCCCTGCGCCGCTGGATGTCCTCACCCGAGGTGGGACGGATTCCCTACGTCGGGGATCTGTGAATCGGGTTACGGTGTGCGCATGTCGCAACAGGTGCAGGCGGTCGTGGCCAAGGCCAGGAACCAGCCGGTGTCCGTCGAGACCATCGTCGTGCCCGACCCCGGTCCGGGTGAGGCCGTCGTCGCCGTCCGGACGTGCGGGGTCTGCCACACCGACCTGCACTACCGCGAGGGCGGGATCAACGACGAGTTCCCCTTCCTGCTCGGGCACGAGGCCGCGGGCGTGGTCGAGGCCGTCGGCGAGGGCGTGGACGACGTCGCGCCCGGCGACTTCGTCATCCTCAACTGGCGCGCGGTGTGCGGGCGCTGCCGGGCGTGCCTGAAGGGCAAGCCCTGGTACTGCTTCAACACCCACAACGCCGCCCAGCCCATGACCCTCGTCGACGGGACGCCGCTCTCGCCCGCGCTGGGCATCGGCGCGTTCGCCGAGAAGACGCTCGTCCACAGCGGACAGTGCACGAAAGTCGACCCGGACGCCTCGCCAGCGGCCGTCGGCCTGCTCGGCTGCGGCGTCATGGCGGGCCTGGGCGCGGCCATCAACACCGGCGGGGTCGGCCGAGGCGACTCGGTCGCGGTGATCGGCTGCGGCGGCGTCGGCGACGCGGCCATCGCGGGCGCGCGGCTGGCGGGCGCGACCACGGTCATCGGCGTCGACGTCGACGACCGCAAGCTGGAGTGGGCGCGGAAGTTCGGCGCGACGCACACGGTCAACTCCCGCGAGGCCGACGCGGTCGAGACGATCCGCGAGCTGACCGGCGGGTTCGGCGCCGACGTCGTGATCGACGCCGTGGGCAGGCCGGAGACCTGGAAGCAGGCGTTCTACGCCCGCGACCTGGCGGGCACCGTCGTGCTGGTGGGCGTGCCGACGCCGGACATGCGCGTCGAGATGCCGCTGATCGACCTGTTCTCCCGCGGCGGCTCGCTCAAGTCCAGCTGGTACGGCGACTGCCTGCCCAGCCGGGACTTCCCCTACCTGGTCGACCTCTACCGGCAGGGCCGCCTCGACCTGGACGCCTTCGTCACCGAGACCATCCCGCTCGACGGCGTCGAGGGCGCGTTCGAGCGGATGCACCACGGCGACGTCCTGCGCTCGGTGGTGGTCCTCTGATGCGCGTCGACCACGTCGTCACCTCCGGCACGTTCAGCCTCGACGGCGGGACCTGGGAGGTCGAGAACAACGTCTGGATCGTCGGCGACGACCGCGAGGTCGTGGTGATCGACCCGGCGCACGACGCCGACGAGATCCTGGGCGGGATCGGCGACCGGGCGGTGCGCGCGATCCTCTGCACGCACGCCCACGACGACCACATCAGCGCGGCCGAGGACCTGGCCAACGCCACCGACGCGCGGGTCTACCTGCACCCGGCCGACGAGGTGCTGTGGCGGATGGTCTACCCCGACGCTGAGTTCGACCCCCTCCACGAGGGCGACACGTTCACCGTCGGCGGCGGGACCCTCGTCGTGATGCACACCCCGGGCCACGCGCCGGGCGCGGTCTGCTTCCACGCGCCCGACCTGGGCGTCGTCTTCACCGGCGACACCCTGTTCGCGGGCGGCCCCGGCGCGACCGGCCGCTCGTACAGCGACTTCGACACGATCATCGACTCGATCACCGAGCGCCTGCTGGCCCTGCCGCCGGAGACGGTGGTGCACACCGGCCACGGCGACTCGACCACGATCGGCGCGGAGGCCCCGCACCGGCAGGAGTGGATCACCCGGGGATCATGATCGGCTAGGATTCGCCTCCCATGGCGTTCGGGAGCGCGAATGGTCGAACTCCACCGCGGGCTGGGCGTGCGGCGGGCCGATCTGGCCTTGGCTGTCGCGGGCCCCATCGGTGCCCGGTTGGGCGTGCGGCGCGGCGACTCGCCCGCCGCCGTCCTCGCGGTCGTGAGCTGGCAGGTCGCGGCCGCCGGTGAGCGGGTCACGGCGAACCCGGTGGGCAGGCGCGTCCTGGCCGCCGCCTACAACCTGCGCCGCGACCCGGAGCTGACGTCCCTGGGCTACGCGGAGCGGCTGGCTGTCCTGGCCCGCTCGCTGTCCGACAGCGTCCACGCGGCGGCGCGCCTGCTGGTCGAGCGGGTGAGCGCCGAGCTGGCCGGGCCGCTCCCGGTCCCGCCCGCCGCCGAGATCGAGGCGCTGACCTGGCTGGAGGCCGAGTACGCCAAGGCCCCGGAACCCCCGGTGGCCGCGTCGCTGCTGACCAGGCTGGTGGCCGAGACCACCGGGTCGGTGCTCGACGAGTTCGTCCCCAAGGGCGAGCTGCACTTCGCGATGTCGGCCGACGGCGCGCTCGTCACGGTCGAGACGCGCGACTTCGGCGAGTGCCTGTGCGCGTTCACCAGCGCGGAGCTGCTGGCGGAGTACCAGGCCGCGGTGGGCAGCTCGGACGTCCCGGCCGCCGCGCCGGGCCACCGGCTCATCGAGGTGCTGCGCTCCGACGGCGGCGTCGGCCTGGCCCTCAACCCGCTGGGCCGGGGACGGCACTGGTCGCCCGCCCGAGTGGCCGCCCTGTGACCGGCTTCGGCGTCGACCTCGACGAACTCGACGCGCTCGCCCGCAAGGCCGTCGCCATCGCCGACACGGTCCGCGAGGACACGGCGTGGCGCTACGGCGTCGACACCGACCGCTGGCCGGACGACGACCCGCTGCGCGTGGCGGTGATCGCCTACCAGCGCAGCCTGCGCGCGGCCATGGAACGCCTCTGCGGCGGCGCGGCCGGGCTGTCCGACGCCCTGCGCGCCATCGCGGCGCGCTACCGGGAGACCGACGAGGACCTGGCCCGCCGCCTCACGGAGCTGGCCGGATGACGGCCCCCGGCAACCCGCTGTGGGTCCGCAACCTGGCCGAGCTGGTCAAGGCCCAGCGGGAACCGCTGGCAGCAGGCGCGGACGACGTCGCCGCCCTCGACGCCGCCCATTGGACCGGCCCGGCCGCCGACGGCTACACCGAGACCCGGCTGGCCCTCTCGGCGTCGTGGCGGGCGGCGCTGGACATCCACGAGACCGTGTCCGAGCGCGTGGAGGGCTACAGCACGTTCGTCCACGAGTTGCCCCACCTGTGGGCGGGCGCGGACGGCGCCGAGCAGGCCCGCCTGACCGACCTCTGGCGCGGCGCGGCCGACCGCCTGGCGGCCGAGCTCATCGACGCCGCCGCCGACCTCGACCGGGTCGGGGTCCCGGAGCCCGCCGCCGAGCCGGAGCCCGAGCCGCCGCCCGCCGACCCCGTGGCCGCCTTCGCTGCCCAGGTCGAGACCGGCAGGCGGCTCCACGACCAGGTGCTGACCGGCAGGCGGCGCGCCCGCCTGCGGTGGGTCTAGCGCGGGGCCATGCGCAGGGCGCCGTCGAGGCGGATGACCTCGCCGTTGAGGTAGTCCTGGTCGATGATCGACAGGGCGAGGCGGGCGTACTCGGCGGGCAGGCCGAGGCGCTTCGGGAAGGGGACGCCCGCGGCCAGCGCGGCGCGGAACTCCTCGCTGACCGTGGCCAGCATCGGGGTGTCGATGATGCCCGGCGCGATGGTCACCACGCGGATGCCGGAGGAGGACAGGTCGCGGGCCGCGGGCAGGGTGAGGCCCACGACGCCGCCCTTGGACGCGGCGTAGGCCGCCTGCCCGATCTGGCCGTCGTACGCCGCGATCGACGCGGTGTTGATGATCACGCCGCGGGCGTCGTGCTCCAGCGGCTCGGTCGCGGCCATCGCGGCCGCGGCCAGGGTGACGACGTTGAACGTGCCGATCAGGTTGATCTCGACGACCTTGCGGAACAGGCCGAGGTCGTGCGGGCCCTTCTTGGACAGGATCCGCGCCGACGGGCCGATGCCCGCGCAGTTCACCACCACGCGCAGCGGGGCCCCGCTCCCGGCCGCCTGGGCGACGGCCGCCTCCACCTGCTCGGGGTCGGTCACGTCCGCGCCGACGTAGGTCACCCCGGCCACCTCGGGCGCGGAGTCCACGGCCGACGGCAGGTCCAGCGCGAACACCGAGGCGCCCTGCTTGGCCAGCGCCTGCGCCGTCGCCGCGCCGAGGCCGGAGGCGCCGCCGGTGACGAGGGCCGCGATACCGTCGATCTGCATGGTCGTCCTTTCGCCCGAGACAGTCGGCGGAAAGGTTAACGGTCGTTCAGCCCGGGTGCGGCCGGTGTGCTGTGTCTAACGGGCCTGACGTTCACCGGGCCTAACGCGGCAGCGAGTAGTAGACGCCGCTCATCTCCTCGCTCAGGTCCCAGAGCCTGCGCGCGGTGCCGCGGTCGCGGGCGGCGTCCAGCGGCTCCACCAGCGCCGGGTAGCCCTTCTGCTCGCGGCGGCCGTTCGGGCCGATGAACTGCCCGCTCTCCACCTCGGGGTGGGTGGCGGCGTAGAGCTGGGGCAGCGCGCCCATCTGCGCGTCCTGGGCGAGCAGCCGGTTGCCGATCTTCAGGCCCAGCTTCTGCATGCCCTTGGGCCCGGCCGACTGCAGGTTCGTCGCCGAGTAGCCCGGGTGCGCCAGCACGCTGGACACCGGCACGCCGTTGGCCCGCAGCCGCCGGTGCAGTTCCAGGCCGAACACGACGTTGGCCAGCTTCGACTGGGCGTAGAACCCGCGGCGGCTGTACTTGTGCTCGCCGTTGAGGTCGTCGAAGTGCATGAAGCCCTGCTTGTGCAGGAACGAGGTGACCGTGACCACGCGCGCGTCGCGCCCGGCGGCGAGGACGTCGATCAGCAGGCCGGTCAGCGCGAAGTGGGCCAGGTGGTTGACCGCGAACTGCAGCTCGTAGCCCTGCGCGCTCAGCGTGCGCGGCGTCCACATCACGCCTGCGTTGTTGATCAGGACGTCGACCCGGTCGACGCCCGCGGAGAACTCGCGCACCGAGTCCAGGTCGGCCAGGTCCAGGTGCCGGGCCTCGACGTTGGCCTCGGCGTCGGCGGCCCGGATCGACTCGACGGCGGCCGCGCCCTTCTCCAGGTCGCGCACGGCCAGCACGACGTGCGCGCCGTGCTGGGCCAGCGCCAACGACGTCTGGTACCCGAGGCCGCTGTTGGCCCCGGTCACGATGTAGGACCGGCCGACGAGGCTCGGGATGTCGGCGGCGGTCCAGCCAGGCGAATCACCCGCGGGTGTGCTCATGGGGCTAAGAATCTCACCCGAGCGCCCGGCCCACCCAACGTCTGGATCACACGACCGCGCGCCCTTACTGTCGGGTTGTGGAACTCCGGCACCTCGGCGAGTCCGGGCTCGTGGTGAGCGCGGTGGGCCTGGGCTGCAACAACCTGGGCAGGCCGGGCACCGCCGTCGAGTCGCTGACCGGCGCGCGCGCCCTGGTCGGGGCCGCGCTGGAGTCGGGGATCACCCTCTTCGACGTCGCCGACGTCTACGGCGCGCCGCGCGGGCGCAGCGAGGAGCTGCTGGGCCTGGCCCTGTCCGGCCGCCG
Organism: Actinokineospora sp. UTMC 2448; assembly: GCF_024760565.1. NCBI lineage: Bacteria > Bacillati > Actinomycetota > Actinomycetes > Pseudonocardiales > Pseudonocardiaceae > Actinokineospora > Actinokineospora sp. UTMC 2448. The sequence continues at coordinate 64,108 of NZ_CP031087.1, forward strand.
CGCCCACGCGGTCATCGCCACCAAGTTCGGCGTCGACATGCAGGGCGCGAACGGCCCGGACTTCGGCGCCCGCGGCTCCCGCCGCTACATCCGCCGCGCCGTCGAGGCGTCCCTGCGCAGGCTCAACACCGACTGGATCGACCTCTACCAGCTCCACCGCCCCGACCCGGGCACCCCGATCGAGGAGACCCTGAGCGCCCTCGACGAACTCGTCCGCGACGGCGTCGTGCGCTACGTCGGCGTCTGCAACCTGGCGGCCTGGCAGATCGCCGACACGGCCTGGACGGCCCGCGACGCGCGCGTGCGCGGCCCGGTGTCCGCGCAGGGCCACTACTCGCTGCTCGAACGCGAGGTCGAGCGCGAGGTCGTGCCCGCGTGCGCCCGCTTCGGCATCGGCCTGCTGCCGTACTTCCCGCTGGCCAACGGCCTGCTCACCGGCAAGTACGCGCGCGGAGCCGAGCCGCCGGAGGGCAGCCGCCTCGCAGGCCGCCAGCGCATGCTCGCCGAGGCCCCCTGGGGCCGCATCGAGAAGCTGCGCGCCTTCGCCGGGGAGCGCGGCATCGCGATGACCGCGCTGGCCATCGGCTGGCTGGCCGCCCAGCCCGTGGTCGCCTCCGTCATCGCGGGCGCGACCACACCCGAACAGGTGGCGGCCAACGCCGCGGCGGGCACCTGGCGCCCCACCGCCGACGACCTGGCCGTCCTCGACGAGATCTGCCCGCCGGGCCGCCGCTAGTTATCCACAGAACTTATCCACATGTGCACAAGTGTTCGATGGGAACAAGAAGTTCTTTAGCAACGGTAACTAGTGAGGTAGCTTGGCCGGGTGTTCACGACGAGACCAGAGCTGGCGGGCACGCACGGCATGGTCGCCTCCACGCACTGGTTGGCGTCGGCGGCGGGCATGGCCGTGCTGGAGGACGGCGGCAACGCCTTCGACGCGGCGGTGGCCGCGGGGTTCGTGCTGCAGGTCGTCGAGCCGCACCTCAACGGCCCCGGCGGCGAGGTGCCCGCGCTCTTCGCGACCGCGGCCGACCCGGAGCCGCGCGTCCTCTGCGGGCAGGGCGTCGCGCCCGCCGCGGCGACGCCGGAGCGGTTCGCCGAACTCGGGCTCGACCTGATCCCCGGCAGCGGCCTGCTCCCCGCGACCGTTCCCGGCGCGTGGGACGCCTGGTTGACGCTGCTGCGCGACCACGGCACCAAGGAGCTGTCCGAGGTCCTGTCGTACGCGATCGGCTACGCGCGCGACGGCTTCCCGCTGCTCGAACGGGTCCCCGCGGTCGTCAACACCGTGCGCGACCTGTTCACCGACCACTGGCCGACCTCGGCGCAGCTGTGGCTGCCCGCGGTGGGGGAGCGCTTCGCCAACCCGGTGCTCGCCAGCACGTGGGAGCGGCTGCTCCGCGAGGCCGTCGGGCCGACCAGGGAGGCGCGCATCGACGCCGCGCGGCGCGCCTGGTCGTCGGGGTTCGTCGCCGAGGCCGTGGACGCCTTCTGCCGCAAGTCCTTCCGCGACGACTCCGGACGCGACCACGCGGGCCTGTTGACCGGCGAGGACATGGCGTCCTGGGAGGCGTCCTATGAGGACCCGGTCTCCGTCGACTTCGGCGACTGGACGCTGGCCAAGTGCGGCCCGTGGACCCAGGGGCCGGTGCTGCTGCAGCAGTTGCTGATCCTCGAAGGACTCCCCGTGTCCTATGTGGATGGCGTGCCCACCGCGGACACCGTCCACTACGCGCTGGAGGCGACCAAGCTCGCCTTCGCCGACCGCGAGGCGTGGTACGGCGACGCCGACGTGCCGCTGGAGGCCCTGCTCTCCCGCGCCTACGCCGCCGAGCGCCGCGCGCTCATCACCGACACCGCGTCGCTGGAGCTGCGGCCCGGCAGCCCGGACGGGCGCGCCCCGCGCCTGCCCGAGTACCTGGTGTCCGGCACGGCCCCGGTGTCGGTCAGCGGCGCCCTCGGCGAGCCCACCGTCCGCCCGGACGGCACCACCAAGGGCGACACCGTGCACGTGGACGTCGTGGACCGGTGGGGCAACATCATCTCCGCGACGCCGTCCGGCGGCTGGCTCCAGTCCTCGCCCGCCATTCCCGAGTTGGGCTTCTGCCTGGGCACGCGGGCGCAGATGTTCTGGCTGGAGGACGGCCTGCCCAACTCCCTGGCGCCCGGCAAGCGGCCGAGGATCACCCTCACCCCGAGCCTCGCGCTGCGCGACGGCGTGCCCACGCTCGCCTTCGGCACCCCCGGCGGCGACGGGCAGGACCAGTGGCAGCTCTGCTTCTGGCTGGCCCACGTCGAGGCCGGGCTGAACCTGCAGGCCGCCATCGACGCGCCCGCGTGGCACAGCAACGCCGTCCCCAGCAGCTTCTACCCGCGTGACTACGTGCCCGGCGAGGCGCACGTCGAGTCCCGGCTCGGCCCGGCGGCGCTCGCCGCGCTGGCCGACCGCGGCCACAAGCTGGTCGACCTCGGCCCGTGGACGCTGGGCAGGCTCTCGGCGGTGTCGCGCCACAACGGGCTGCTGCGCGCGGCCGCCAACCCGAGGGGGATGCAGGGCTACGCCGTGGGCCGCTGAACCAGGTCGTGGAGCTTGGTGACGGTGTTCCAGTTGCGCGCCGTCCCGACTACCTTCCACCTGCGGTCGAGGAACGGCACGACGGGCGGCGCCTTGGAGATGCCGTCCGGGCACCACTGGTAGACGACGCGGTCGCCGACCCGGATGCGCTCGGGATCGAGCGCGACCGGGTCGTGCGCGGCCGCGACCGCCGGGTCCGGGTCGGCCTCCAGGAAGATCGCGACCATGCGCGAGCCGTCGTCGGCGACGTCGCGGAAGGGGTGGCCGTCGACCACGGCGCGCAGCCGTGGGGCGGTGACGACCAGGCAGCGCGTGTCGAGGCCGGTCCGCTCGGCGAGCGCCGCCTGGATCTCGCGCTCGTCCGGCTCGGTGTCGGCGGTGAAGACGGCGTTGCCCGACTGCAGGACTGTGCGCACGTCGCCGAAGCCGAGGTCCTCGAGGACCGCGCGCAGCTCGGCCATGGCGAGCTTCGTGCGGCCGCCGACGTTGACGCCGCGCAGCAGGAGGACGTATCCGGTCACGACCGGATTCTGCCCTCGGCGACCTCGGCGGGGTACTCGGCGTAGAACGGCACGTACTCGCCGTCGCGGAGCACGTGCACGTCGTCGTCCACTGTGTACCCCTCGGTGCGGAGGTCCACCTTGCGGGACTTGAAGGTGGAGGTCTGCTCGACCGCGCCGACCAGGCGGACGAACAGCGGGACGGCGTACCCGGGCAGCTTGGCGGCCAGGTGCTTGGCCAGGGACGCGCCGTCGAAGGCGACGCCGTCGCGGAGCTTGACCGCGGCCATGCCCGCCTTGCCGTCGGCGCCGGGGACCGCCACGCCGTACACGACGGACTGGTCGACGTCGGGGTGCTCGTCGACGGCGGCCTCGACCTCCGTCGTCGCCACGTTCTCGCCCTTCCAGCGGAAGGTGTCGCCGAGCCGGTCGACGAAGGCGACGTGCCGGAAGCCCTGGGCGCGCACCAGGTCGCCGGTGTCGAACCAGCAGTCGCCGTCCTTGAAGGCGTCGCGGAGCAGCTTGCGCTCGGTGGCCTCGGCGTCGGTGTAGCCGTCGAACGGCGCCCGGTCGGTGATCTTGGTGATCAGCAGGCCGACCTCGCCCGTCCTGACCTTGCGCAGCCTGCCGCCGGTGCGCTTCGCGGAGTCCCCGTCGAACTCGACGACGGCGTACGGCAGGGGACAGGTGCCCGCGGTGCGCGGGATGTTGAGGGCGTTGATGAAGGCGAGGTTGCACTCGCTGGCCCCGTAGAACTCCGCGACGCGCTTGATGCCGAAGCGCGCGGTGAACTCGTCCCACAGTTCCGGGCGCAGGCCGTTGCCGACGACGACGCGGACGCCGTGCTCGCGCTCGATGGGCCGTTCCGGCTGGTTGAGCAGGTAGCGGCACAGCTCGCCGATGTAGCAGAACGCCGTGGACCGCGTGCGGACGACGTCGTCCCAGAAGCGGGACGCGGAGAAGGACCGTCCCAACGCGAGGGTCGCGCCCGCGGCGAGGACGGACGAGAGGGAGACCGTCAGCGCGTTGTTGTGGTACAGCGGGAGGCAGCAGTAGAGCGTGTCGTCGCCGCGCAGGCGCACACCGAGCCTGCCGAGCCCGGTCATGCTCTTGAGCCAGCGGAAGTGCGACATCGCGCTGGCCTTCGGCAGGCCGGTCGTGCCCGAGGTGAAGATCAGGAACGCCGTCGCCTTCGCCGGGACGCGCGCGCACTCGTCGGGGTTGGCGTCGTTGGTCCCGGGCAGGGTGTCCAGGTCGAGCGCGTCCGGCAGCAGCTCGCGGTAGTCGCCGTGGGCGACGAGCGCGGTCGCGTTCAGCAGGCCGACGCTGTGCTCCAGGACCTCGCCGCGCTGGTTGGTGTTGAGCATCCCGGCGGCGGCCCCCAGCTTGACCACGGCCAACGCCGCCAGCACGGTCTCGGGCCGGTTCGGCGCCATGATCCCGACGGTCGTGCCGGGCTTGACGCCGTGCCGGGCCAACGTCTCGGCCATCCGGTTGACCTGCGCGTTCGCCTCGCCGTAGCTGAGCTCGACGTCCTCGAAGCGCAGGAACGGCCGATCCGGATGCCTGGCGGCGGCCTCCTGGAACACCAGCCCGATCGACTTGGTGGCCGACGGCTTCAGCGTCGCGAGCCCCACCAGCCCCCGAACCATCCCCGGCCCGTCCACCACCAACGACGGCACCGCCCCCAGGACGTCCCGAAACCGCACCCTTGCGTCCATGCCGAGTGAGGCTACTTCATAGTAGGTTTCCGGGGTAGGGGTCGTCGCCGCATCACACGGCCACGGCGACCGCCACCGGACGCCTGCTGACCAGCACGAACAACGCGGTGACCAGCACGACCGCGCCCGCCATCAGCCAGAGCGAGGCCTGCAATGCCCCCGGGTAGCCCGGTCCCGCCAGCGTTCCACCGGTCCCGCTGGCGATGATCGACCCGATGATCCCGATCCCGACCGTCTCGAACGCCAGCCGGGACGTGCCGAACATCCCGGACGCGACGCCGCTGCGCTCGACCGGCGCGCTGCTCAGCGCCACCCCGTCCACCAGGCCGGTCGACGCGCCCACCCCGAGCCCGACGACCAGCAACGGCACGGCCAGCGACTCGTCCGCGGCCGCCATCAGCACGACCCCCAGGCCCACCACGACCAGCGCGCCCAGGACGAGCGCGGTCGCCGGGACGCGCCGCGCGAGCTGGCCCACCAGCAGCGGCATCACCAGGATCGGGACCGTCAGGAACAGCAGCATCACCCCCGCCTCGCCGACCGTCATCCCCAGCACCGCGGTCATGTAGGACGGCAGGTACACCAGCAGCGGCACCAGGACGAACACGAACACCGCGCCCGCCAGCGCCGCCCCCAGGAAACGCCGGTTCCGCAGCAGTTCCAGGTCGAACATCGGGTCGGCCATCCGGCGTTCCACCACCGCGAACGCGCCCAGCAGCGCCACTCCCAGCGCGAACGCGCCGATCACGACCGGGTGCGCCCAGCCCAGCGACGGCCCCTCCACGAACCCGGCGATGACGAGCAGCAGGCCGCCGGTGAACGTCACCGTCCCCGGCCAGTCCACCCGCCGCCCCTGCGCGCGCGACTCCGGCAGCAGCGGCGACAGCGCCAGCGCCACCACCCCGACCGCCGCGGGCAGCCAGAACACCGAGCGCCACCCCAACCCCGACAACAACGCGCTCGACAGCGACGGCCCGAACGCCAGCCCGAACCCGATCGCCGTGCCGAACAGGCTGAACGCCCGAGCCCGGGCCGCCCCCTCGAACGACGCCGACAGGATCGCCATCGCCGACGTCCCGGCAGCCGACGCCCCGATCCCCGCCAGCACCCGCAGCAGGTCCAACACCAGCAACGACGGCGCCGCCGCGCTCAGCAGCCCGCCCACCACGAACACCGCCGTCCCCGCGACGAACAACCGCCGCCGCCCCACGATGTCCGCGAGCGCGCCCGAGGCGAGCATGAACCCCGCGAACGTGGTGTTGTAGCCGTTGACCACCCACTGCGCCGCCGCCAGGTCCCCGCCGAACGCCGCCCGGATGTCCGGCAACGCGACCGAGGCGCCGGTCAGCGTCACCGGGAACATCACCACGGCGATCAGCACCGTGGCCAACGTCAAGATCTCCTTCTTCCCCATGCGACAATGTTCGCAATATTACGAACAAAGGGGAAGAGGGCGGCACGTGACCATCACCATCACCGTCTATGACGGTGGTGGTCAGGCTTGATCATCGCCCACGCTTAGCCTCAAGGCGGTCAGCGGAGGCGGTCGAGTCCGCCGAAAGGATCAACCGGTCTGGTGCGATCGCCGGAACCGGTGTTCGGTCAAAACCGGCGATCACGGGGTGGCGGCTGACTAGCATGGCGGGCGTGTCCGGTCCGTCGAGTACTGAATCCCGCCCCGAGTCGTTGCCACCCGTGCACGAGTCGTGGTTGCCGCGGGAGCACTCGCTCTACCGGCCCCGGCACAGTCCGCGGCAGAGGTCCGCGCTGCTCACCGCCGGAGTGTTCTTCTGCCTTCCGCTCCTCCTGCTGGTGTTGGGCGTGCGCCCGAAGCAGATCGAGAACCGGCCGCTGGCCGGGTTTCCCTCGCCGCTGAGCGGCTGGGCCTTCTTCACCGGGTTGAGCCAGTGGGCCACCGATCACCTGCCGCTGCGCGATGTGGCCGTGGGCATCGATGACACGGTCAGCCGGTCGATCTTCGGCGAACCTCCGCGCCTGGGCGGCGGCTCCGGTGGGGTGGGGCCGCCCGCGGGGCCGCTCAACCCGCCCAGTGAGAGCGACACCGACCGCGATCGGATTCAGGCCCAGGGCTACCCCAAGGTGATCGAGGGCGAGGACGGCTGGCTCTACCTCGGGTACGACGTGCTCGGCGCGTGCCTGCCGGAACAGCCGCTGCTCGACGTGATCGCCTCGCTGCAGCGGCTGCGGGACGCGGTCGTCGCGTCGGGCAGGAAGTTCGTGCTGGTGGTGGGGCCGGACAAGACGACGATGGTCCCGCAGTTCCTCCCCGAGGACTACCTGGGCGAGGATTGCGCGAAGCAGGCGGGAACGGAGTTCTGGCACCGGGTCGTGTTCGACGCGGGGGCCATCGACCTGCGGCCCGCGCTCGTCGAGGCGGGCGCGCGCCGGGGAGTGCCGGTGTACTCCCGGCTCGACACGCACTGGACCTACGAGGGCGGGCTCGCGATGGTCCGCGCCATCGCCGAGGACATCCAGCCCGGGGTGACGGCGGCCTGGAAGGCCACGCCCACGACGGTGATCGACCGCGAGGCCGACATCCCGCCGCTGCTGGGCAAGACCGGCAACTTCCCGCTCCAGGCCTACGACCTAGCCCCGGACGGGCGCACCGTGCGCAGCAAGCAGGTCGACTCGGCATTCCGTGAGCCCTTGCGACTGACCCAGCCCGTGACGCGGGGCGTGGTGGAGCCCAAGGTGGGCATGGTCGCCGATTCGCTGACCCTGTTCGCCACACCGTTCCTCGCGGGCGGATTCTCCGACGTCACCGTGGTGCACAGCGACACAGCGGGCGCTGACGCGGTGGCGGTGGGCAAGATGCTCGCCGAAGCCGACGTCGTCGTGGTGGAGGCGATCGAGCGCAGTCTCACCGGCGGCATCAACCCGATCGTGGACCCCGCGGTCGTGAACGCGATCATCGCCGAGCTGCAGCGCGCGCCGCGCTAGCTCAGCGGCCGCGCACCTTCCGCGCGACGCGCCTGCCGAGGTTGCCCAGCACGCGCACCGGGGCGGCGACCTTCCACGAGGTGGACGCCCGCATCTCCGCCAGCGCCGCGTGCGCGTGGTGCACCACGTGCTGGTGCTCCGCGAGCTGAGCGCGGACCGCCGCCAGCTCCGCGGTCAGCGCCTCCACGCGGTGGCCGCTGAGCTCCCGCTCCTCGAGCGCCTTGTCGATCCGGCCGATAGTTCCCGGAGGGAGCAGCACCGGCCTGCTGTCGAGGTCGACGTGGACCATCTTGCGCATGGCGGTCCACTCGTCGGCGTGGACGGAATGCGATGACGAGGCCGCCGACCACTTGTTGTAGATGCTCGTGGTCCGCAGGGTGTCCTGGACTCCGCAGAGCGACGCCGCGGTCAGCAACATCTCCCAGTCCTCGCACACCGTCAGCCGCTCGTCGAACTCGACGCCCAGGTCCCGCAGCACCACGGGGACCGCGAAGCAGTGGAACGGCGTCTCGTTCTGGCGGACGTGCTGGAGGAAGTCGAAGGGCCTGCAATAGGCCGGGGTGAGCGGGCCCGCGGCGGCGTGCGCGGCGACCTGGCCCGGCGGGTTCCACACCCGGCGCTGTTCGGCCGCCCACCACCGGATCACGCGGCCCGGCGCCTCGGTCGCGCCCTGGCGCACGGTGGCGACCCAGTCGGCGGTGACGAGGTCGTCGTCATCGAGGAACACGACGTACTCGCCGCGGGCGGCGTGCCAGCCGACGTTCGCGGGCCTGCTGCGGGTTCCGCCCACGCAGCTCATGACCCGCACCCGCTGGGCGAGGTTTCCCTCGAACTCGGCGACGATGTCCTGCACGTCCCGCGTGCGGTCGCCGTGCACGACGACCACTGCCTCGAAGTCCATGTCCGTCTGCGCGGCGAGGCAGCACAGCACGTCGCGCATCGGGTCCGGCCGCAGGCCCTGCGTGCGGATGACGATGCTGAGGAAGGGCGCGGGCTCTGCGGCCGCCACCGCGGAGGCCCGCCTGCCGCCGCGGTGGTAGCGCCGGACGAACTGGTTGACCTGGCCGTATCCGTCCGGCCCCGAGCGCAGGGCCTGCAGGAACGCGCCCACGTTCGCCTCGGCCTCGAAGACCGGATGGCCGCTCTCGTGCTGGTCGGAGCGGATCAGCCGGAAGTCCTCGCGCGCCGCCTCGTGCCAGCCCGCCGCCGCCATGGCGGCGGTCAGCGAGCGGTCGGTGTAGAACCGCAGATGGGTACGGTCGAGGAGACCGGATTCGGTCATGTCCCACTGGCCGAGCAGCAGCCTGCGGGCGATGTCGACGTGCGCGATGTTGGGGATGCTGACCACCAGCTCCACGTCCCGGTGCCGGTCGGCGAGATCGGCGAGGGCGGCCAGCGCGTGGTCCGGCTCAGGCAGGTGCTCCAGCACGTCGAGGCACAGCACCGCCGCCAGCGACCGGTCCGCGACGATCTCCCCGAGTCGGTCGGCCAGCCCGGCCGCGGTCAGGTCGAGCGCGTGGACCTCCCAGCCCTGCTCGCCGAGCGCCGCGAGCGCCTCGGCGTCGGTGTCGATCCCGACGTACACCGCGCCGAGCTCGGCGATCACCGGGGCGATCGGCGCTGACCCGCAGCCCAAGTCCAGGACGACCCGTCCGGAGAGGTCGGCGTCCTTGAGCAGTCGGACCGCCGCGGAGTACGGGCCGGAATCGCTGTAGGAGAAGTCGTACTTGCCCATCGCCTCAGTACCGCCGCCGTCCGTACTCGCCATCGATGAACTCGGCAACCGACGCCGCGCCGGGCAGCGGGTCAGGAAGCAGGCAGGCGTCCCGCAGGCGCTCGAACTCGGCGACGGCGCGCTTCTGCTCGCTGTTGCCGTGCGCACCGACGATGTCGATGGTCTCGGCGACGATGTCCGGCCGGTCGTACCGGGTGGCCAGGAGCAGCCTGCCCAGCAGACCCGCGTAGAACTCGATCCGGGTGGGCCGCACGCCCGCCTTGTCGTCGAGCCGCTTGTCGTGGAAGACGACGGCCCCCGGCGCGTGGGCGACGGTGCCGCCCGCCAGCCGCAGCCGCCAGCTCAAGTCGACGTCGTTGACGTAGGAGGGGAACGTCTGCGCGTCGAAGCCGCCGACATCGCGGAACCACGGGGTGCGCACCAGCAGGCAGGCGCCGCTGGCCCAGCTCTGGACCCCGGTGACCGGGTCGTACCACTTGGCGTGCTCGCACGGGATCTGCCGGGCGTCCACGGCGACCGTCTCCGGCGACCGCATGGCGGCCAGCATCCGGGTCAGCATGAGCGGCGAGCAGTAGGTGTCCGGGTTCAGGAACAGCACCGCGTCCTCGGGCGCGCCCTCGGCCAGTGCGTTCGAGCCCGCGCTGTGACCGAGGTTGCGCCCGAACCACCGGTAGTCCACCCGGCAGTGCGCCTCACCGGCGGCGCGCAGCGCCTCGACGTCGGCCGGGCTGAGCACGGGGTGGTCCGAGCAGTCGCCGAACCGGATGTCGACCGAGTTCAGCACCGTGTCCGGGTCGGCGACCGCCGCGTTGACGCTCTGCCGCAGCGACCGGTAGCACCGCCAGATGTCGGCGAGGGAGTTGCCGTACAGGACGACGGCCACCCGCACCGAGGTCGGTGTCTGGTTGTCCGCCGAGCGCCACCCGGCTGACGACTCGACGGCCTCGACCGCGCTCACCGGGCCGGGGTGTGGGCGAGCTGGTTCTGCAGGACGGTGGTGAACGCGGACTTCGCCGCCGCGTCATCGGTCGAGAACGTCTCCACCCGGATGACCTCGCCGCCGCTGACGTAGTGCGCGCGGTAGGCGTAGATCTTCTTGTCACCGCTGCTCTGCTGCGACCCGAACACCTTCACCGACCCCTGGGCGAGGTCGGCCTTCTCGGTGAAGCCGAACCGCTTCTGGTCGGTCTCGATGTTCTCCAGCAGCTCGCCGGGGTCGTTCGCGGCGAACGCCCACAGGCTGATGGTGGCGCCGTCCTGCACCACGATGACGGACCGGGCCTCGTTCACGCCCGCCTGCTTGAGGAGCAGCAGGTCCGGGGTCGGCAGCGGCTTGGACTTCGCCAGCGACTGCGCGTCGTAGGTCTTCGGGCCGGACGTGGTGCCCTCGGGGACGACGAGCGTGCCGAACGGCTCCGGGGTGGTCGGGGTCGGGGCGGCCGTCGTCGTGGTGGGGTTCTGCGACGGTTGGGGGTCGGCTGTCTGGTCACCGGAGTTGAACACCGTCAGCCACAGGACCAGGCCCGCGACCAGCAGCACCGCGACGACGCCGCCGACGATGGCCCAGACCTTGCCGCCGCCGGACTTCGGGTCGGACTCGAAGATCTCCGGGCCCTGGGCGTGGAAGCCCATCCACGGCAGCGGCTGGTCGGGGTCTCCCCACGGCGGGGCCGCGTCCACCTGCTGCTGCTGGCTCATCTGGCCGTGCTGCCACTGCGGGCTGTAGCCGGGCGGCGGCGGCCCGGGCGGGCCGACCGGGCGCACGATCTGGGTCTGCTCGCCCGAGGGCTGCACCGCCTGCGTGCGGTCCTGACCGGAGTTGGGGACCACCTGCGTGCGATCATGGCCCTGGCCGGAGTTGGGGACCACCTGGGTGCGGTCGCTGTCGGACTGCCCCGCCTGGCCGCCCGCGGTGTCCGGCGGCTGCGCGGTCCAGCGGAACGGCTCCGGGAACGGCGCGGGTTGACCCGACGCCGGGGGCTGGCCTTGGCCGCCTTGGGCCTGGCCGCCCTGGCCTTGGCCGCCGTCCACCCCGCCCGCGGCCGTCGCCAGCAGGCGGTCCCGGCTGCGCCGGTAGTCGTCGGCGGTGATTTGACCGGTGGCCAGTGCGTCATCGAGACGGCGCAGCTCTTCCTGCCAAGACACGAGCAGGTCCTCCCAAGTTCCGTCGCAGGCATGGAGCATGCTGCCGAATGGCACACGCGGTGCGGTTATCCTACGATCCATCGCTTTGCCAGGAAATCGGGAGGGAGCCTTGGTGGCGATCGGGGGCAGGTTCGTCGCCGCAGACCGGGCTCAATGGCGCAGGGCGAGCGCGCGCGACGGATTCGGCACCCTCCGCATCGTGGCGGCGGTCCTGGTGATCGTCGACCATTGCGCGCCCCTGACCAACCACGGCGGCAGTGTGCTCCCGACCTGGTTGGGGATCGATCTGGGCGCGGTCATGGTCGCCGCGTTCATGGCGCTCAGCGGCTACCAGGTGATGGGCAGCTGGCGACGGGACCCGAACCTGTGGCGGTTCACCGTCCGCAGGCTCCTGCGGATCATGCCGGGGCTGGCGGTTGTGCTGCTGGCCAGCGTGCTGGTCCTCGGCCCGATCATGACCGAGCTGTCGGCGAGCGCGTACTTCGCCCATCCGAACACCTGGTCCTACCTCGGGAACAACCTGCTGGTCTTCCCGATGCAGTACTCGCTCCCCGGCGTCTTCCCCGGCCACCCCGTCCCGCACGCGGTCAACGGCTCACTGTGGAGCCTGCCCGTCGAGCTCCTCGGCTACGCCCTGGTCGCGCTGTTCGGCCTGCTGGGCGCGGTGCGGCGACGCTACATCGTGGTGCTGGGAGCCGTGCTGTTCGCGGCGGTCTTCGAGCGGGCGATCACCAACCAGGTCGAGCTGCCCCGGGTCACCCTGGAGGTGCTCACGCTCCCGCTGGTGCAGTATCTGGCGATCTACTGCGTGGGGATGGCCGCTTACCTGTTCCGGGTCAAGTTCACCTGGTGGGGTCTGCTCCTGTGCGTCGGCGTCGAGATCGTCATGCACGGCTCGGCGGCGGTCGAGGTGGCCCGCCTGGTCACCGTGCCCTACGTGATGCTGACGCTGGCCTCGCTGATGCCTCGTCGGCTCTGGCTGCCGCCCGCGCTGACCATGGCCAGCTACGGCGTCTACCTCTACGGGTTCCCCACGCAGCAGGTGATGGTCTACGCCGGGGCGTCGACCCCGTTGACGGTCGCGCTCCTGTCCGTGCCCGTCGCCCTCGTCCTCGGCCTGCTCTCCTGGCACATCGTGGAGCAGCCCGCTATGCGCCTGCGGTCGGTGCTGCTGCGCGAGCGCAAACCGGGTCAGGACGGGGGCAGCACCGAGCGCACGAAATTGGTGATGCCCGCCAGCTCCTCCTCCAGCCCCTCGGTCTCGGCGCCGACCGCCCTGGAGACCCCGATCCGCACCGTGAACCGGTCCGAGGCGTAGACGACCCGCTGGACGACGTTGCGGTCGGTCGTCTGCGTCATCCTCGGCAGGCCGTTCACCGCCCCGTTCTCCGCGTAGCCGTCGCTGGCGAGCTGGTGTCGCTGGTCCTCGGCGGTGGTGGCGGCCTGACTGGGACCCGCCAGTTCGGCGATGATCACCCCGTAGCCGGTCGAGCCGCTGGTCGAGCCCAGGAAACCGACCCGCTGGACCCCGGCGGCGCGCAGCAGGTCCGCCTCGCCCGGGGCCAGCAGCCTCGCGTCCAACGCCTGGTCAAGGCCGAGCACGCCGCTGTTGGCGTCAGGGACGCCCGGGAGCGGGCCGATGATGCTCACCACCGCTTCCAGCGGTTTGGCGGACACCGGGTTGTCGAGCGGCTCCGGGCCGTCGTCGCCCAGCACGACCAGCCACAGGCCCACCGCCGCCGCGACCATGACGACCAGCGCTATCGCGCCGATCAGGATCTGATGGCCGGTCGAGGCGCCCGTGATGGGGGCTTCGCGCCGCTCAGCCGGGCCGGGGTCGGCAGGCGCCTGCGCGGCACGCGGGTCGGGCCCCGGCTCCCGGGCCGGGACCGAGGAGGCCGAGGCCAGGATCTCGTCGCGCTGCGCGCGGTACTCCGCCGCCGAGACGCTCTTGGCCGCGAACCGCTCGTCCAAGCGCTGAAGATCGTCCTGCCAAGTCATAGGCGTATCGTTCCACTGGCCCACCGCGCGCCCCACATCGTGGGCGGTGCCCGTTCACCCGACGGAACGTAAAGTGGGTTCCATGGCTCTGTTCGGTCGGTTGAAGAACGGCATGCCCGCGCCCGGCGACGCGCTTCCGGGGCGGCCCGAGCCGATCCCGGGCGTCCCGCAGACCCACGCGCTGTTCCCTGAGCGCCGCATCCAGCCCCCGTTCCCGGACGGGATGGCGACCGCGGTGTTCGGCCTCGGCTGCTTCTGGGGTGCGGAACGGGTCTTCTGGCGGACCCCCGGTGTCTACTCGACGGCTGTCGGCTACACCGGCGGTTACACCCCGAACCCCACCTACGAAGAGGTGTGCAGCGGGCGCACCGGCCACACCGAGGCAGTGCTCGTGGTCTACGACCCCGCGGTGGTGTCCTACGCGGAGCTGCTGAAGATCTTCTGGGAGTCCCACGACCCGACGCAGGGCATGCGGCAGGGCAACGACGTCGGCACGCAGTACCGCTCGGGGGTGTATTTCAGCGAGCCGGGGCAACGACAGGTGGCCGAGGAGAGCCGAGCGGCCTACCAGCAGGCCCTGGCGGCCCGCGGCTACGGCCAGATCACGACCGAGTTCGCCGAGGCGGGGCCGTTCTACTACGCTGAGGATTACCACCAGCAGTACCTGCACAAGGTCCCCCACGGCTACTGCGGTCTCGGTGGGACCGGCGTGAGCTGCCCGGTGGGACTGGCCACCGACGGCTGACCCGCCCGATACGATCCCCGCGTCCTCAGCTGGGGATGTCGAGGGGGACTGATGCGGGTGGTCGCGGGCCGGTACGAGGTGCTCGGCGAGTTGGGCCGGGGCGGCATGGGGGTGGTCTGGCGTGCCCGTGACCGCGTCATCGGCAGGCTGGTGGCGCTCAAGGAGATCCGGGGCGACGACCAGCGCATCCTGCGGGAGGCGCAGACCGCGGGTCGGTTGAACGACCCGGCGATCGTCGCCGTGCACGACGTGGTGACCGAGCCCGGCGCGACCTACATCGTCATGGAGCTGGTCGAGGCGCCCACGATGGCGGACCTGATGGCCGCCCGTGCGCTGCCGCATGAGCAGGTCGCCGCCATCGGACTGCAGGTGCTCGGCGCGCTGGAGACAGCGCACGCCGCGGGAATCGTGCACCGCGACGTCAAGCCCAGCAACATCATGGTCCTGCCGGACGGGCGCGCCAAGCTGGCGGACTTCGGCATCGCGCGGGCACTGGACGATCCCGGCACCACCACCAAGGGCGGGATCATGGGGTCGCCCGGGTACATGGCGCCCGAGCTGTTCACCGGGGCGGGGCCGTCTCCGGCGTCGGACCTGTGGGCGCTGGGCGCCACCCTGTTCCACGCCGTCGAGGGACGGTCGCCGTTCCAGCGCGACACCACGGCCGCGACGCTGCACGCCATCCTGTACGACCCGCCCGCCCACCCGTCCTGCGGCGGTCCCGTGGCCGCGGCGATCTCCGGACTGCTCACGCGGCCCGTCGAGTCCCGGCTTTCCGCCCACGAGGTGCGCGCGCTGTTGAGCGGCCAGGCCGACGACGTGACGCGGGTCGTGCCTGAGCAGCCGACGCAGTACATCGACCCCGTCGTGCCGCCGACGCCGCAACTCCCGAGTTGGTACGAGCCCGAGGAGCCCCCGCGCGGCCGACGGAAGCGGACCGGGCTCATCGTCGCGGGCGCGGGCGTGCTCGTCGTCGCGGCCGCCGCGACCGTCGTCATCGCCCTGCGACCCGACGCCACGTCCGGGACCGCGGCCCCCTCGTCCCCGGCGTCCACCACCGCCACCTCGGCGGCCGCGCCGGTCACCGCGTCGAGTCCGGCCGCCGCCTCGACCTCGCCGAGCCCCACCCCGACCTCGACACCCGCCACCTCGACCGAGGCCGCGAGGCCGCGGACCACGACAGCAGTGCCGGACACCGGGCAGCCCGCCCCCGTCGACCCGCCGCCCGGCGCCGAGCAGCCGCGACGGACCGCGCTGCCCCTCGTCCGCCACAACCGGGCGGGCTCGCCCGGGCACTTCAGCGCCACCGCCAACGTCGCGGCGCCTGCGGGCTTCGTTCGCGAGGCGGTGCTGGGCGCGCTCGTCGCCGATGCCGAGGAGGGGACACGGGAGCTCTACGCCTGCCAGGTGACGGGCAAGAGCGACTGGTTCTCCTCAGTGGACCCCGGATGCGAGGGCCAGCAGGTGATCGGGTTCCTCGGCCACATCTTCCGCGGCCCGCCCGCCGGCGTGGACTCGCACCCGGTCTACCGCTGCAACGCGGGCGCGGATCATTTCGACTCGGTCTCATCGACCTGCGAAGGCAAGAAGGTGGAGTTCCGCATCGGCTACCTCATCGGGTGAGATACCCGCTTATGGACAGACGGGTCGCCAGGCAGTTGGGTCGGTGGGTGGAGCCGGAGGAGGTCTTCGGCCGCGGTCGGGCCCTGCGGGAGGCCGTCGGGCTCGACGCGCACCGGAAGGTGCTGCTCGCCGCTGACCGGCCGTCCGTCGTCGACTTCATGCACGCGTCGAACGAGGGGCGCATCCCCGGGTTGGTGCCGCTGCGGGTGGGGCGGATGCTCGCCTCGCCGTTCGCGTTCTTCCGGGGCAGCGCCGGGCTGATGGCCGCCGACCTCGCCGCTGGGGTGCGCAGCGGGGTCGAGGCGCAGCTGTGCGGGGACGCGCACGCTGCCAACTTCGGGCTGTACGGCACGCCCGAGGGGCGGATCGTGATGGACGTGAACGACTTCGACGAGACCGTGCCTGGCCCGTGGGAGTGGGACCTCAAGCGGCTGGCCACCAGCATCGTCCTCGCCGGGCGCGCGGGCGGGGTCGAGGAGAAGGCGTGCCGGACCGCGGCCGAGGACGTCGTCAAGTCCTACCGCAGGACCATCGACCACCTCGCCGAGCTGCCCTTCCTGGAGTCGTGGACCGCGCTCGGCGACGAGTCGGTGCTCAGCAGGGTCGACGCCGACGCGCTCACCGACGACTTCGCCAAGGCGGCGAAGAAGGCCCGCAAGAACACCAGCGCCAAGGTCGCCGCGCGGTGGACCCAGCGCGGCGAGGACGAGCGCTGGCGGTTCGTCCCGGACCCGCCGGTGCTCACCGAGGTGACGCCCGGCACGTGGCAGGCCGTCGTCGACGGGCTCCCGGACTACGTCGACACCCTCCGCGAGTCGCGGCGGAACCTGATCATGCGCTACGGGGTGTCCGACGTGGCGTTCCGCGTCGTCGGCACCGGCAGCGTGGGGCTGCGCAACTACCTGGTCCTCATGCACGGCAACGGCGACGAGGCGCTGGTGCTCCAGGTCAAGGAGGCGCGGCCGTCCGCGCTGGCGCCGTACGTCGGGCACCGGGCCAAGCACGAGGGCAAGCGGATCGTGCACGGCGCGCGGCTGGTTCAGGCCGAGAGCGACATCCTGCTGGGCTGGACGACCGTCGACGGCAGGCACTTCATCGTCCGCCAGTTCCGCAACCGCAAGGGCGAGATCGACGCGACGACGCTGGCCGCCGACCACCTCGACGACTACGGCCGGTTCGCGGGCGCCCTGCTGGCCCGCGCGCACACCCGCTCGGTCGACCCGCGCCTGCTCTCCGGCTACTGCGGCCCCGCGCTGGACGAGGCCATCGGCGGGTACGCGGTGGAGTACGCCGACCGCACCGAGGCCGACCACGCCGAGCTGGCCGCCGCCGTGCGGGCGGGGCGACTGGACGCGCACGGGACGCCGTGATCCGATGCGGCGGTGGACCGCAAGCGGCACGGACTGCACTACACCCCGCCCGCGCTGGCGGCGTTCGTCGCCGAGCGCGCGCTGGCGGCCGCCCCCGACCGGCCGCTGCGCGTGCTGGACCCGGCGTGCGGGGACGGGGAGCTGCTGGCCGCGGTCGCCGCGCTCGCGCCGGACGCCGTCCTCACCGGGTACGACGTGGACGAGACCGCCGTCGCCACCGCCCAGCGGCGTCTTCCGAACGCGGCAATCGCCCACAAGGACTTCCTGGAGAGCCCGCCGCCCGAGCGGTTCGACCTGGTGGTGACCAATCCGCCGTATGTGCGGACGCAGTTGCTGGACGGGCGGGCGGCCGAGCTGGTCAAGCGGTTCGGGCTGCGCGGCCGGGTCGACCTGGCGCACCCGTTTGTCGCCGTGGCGCCCAGCCTGCTTGACGACGGTGGCGTGCTGGCGCTGTTGTGCTCCAACCGTTTCCTCAGCACGCGCGCGGGCGAGAACGTGCGCACGGTGCTGACGCGCGATCTGACCGTGCGCGAGGTGTTCGATCTGGGGGACACGCGGTTGTTCGCCGCCGCGGTCCTGCCCGCGGTCGTGGTGGCGGTAAAGGGGGGAGCGAGCGCGCCTGCCCGGTATGCCACGGCGTACACAACGGACTCACCTGCTGACGGGAGTGACCTTTTCGCCGCGCTGCAAGCGGAACGGGACAGTGTCGTCGCGGTTCAAGGTCGGCGGTTCGCGGTTTCGGTGGGCACGTTTGACAATTGGAGACTGTCCACACCGGATAGAGATGACCGCCGCAGCCGGATCGCCGAGCGGACCTGGCGCACGGTCGGCGATGTGGCCAACATCCGCGTCGGCATCAAGACCACCGCCGACAGCGTCTTCATCGCCGACTGGGACACCGTCGAGCACCGACCGGAGGACGAACTCCTGCGCCCCCTGCTCTGCCACGGCGACCTCCAGGCCTGGACCCCGCCCGCGCCGCCGACGCTGCGGGTCCTCTACCCGTACCTCGACCGCCCGAGCCGCCAGGTGGTCGACCTCGCCGACTACCCGCGCGCCGCCGCCTACCTCGCCGCCCATCGCGAACGCCTCGAGGGCCGCGCCTACCTGCGCAAAGCAGGCCGCGCGTGGTTCGAGATCTGGGTCCCCCACCGCCCCGCCCGCTGGCGCGAACCCAAGATCGTGTTCCCCGACATCAGCCCCGAGCCCCGCTTCACCCTCGACCGCACCGGCGCCATCGTCAACGGCGACTGCTACTGGATCAGCGTCACCGACACCGGCGAGGACGTGGCCCACCTCATCCTCGGCGTGGCCAACTCCTCCTTCGGCGTCCGCTTCTACGACGAGGTCTGCGGCAACCGCCTCTACGCGGGCCGCCGCCGCTGGATCACCCAGTACGTCTCCCGCCTCCCCCTCCCGGACCCGGAAAGCCCCGCGGGCCGACGGGTAATAACCGCGGCCCGCGCCCTTGTGGCGGGCGAAGGGGACCGCGCCGCCGTCGATGAAGCGGTGGAGTCAGCTTTTCGGACGTGACCGCCCTTGGTTTCGAGATGTAAGCCGGTAACTGCATAGTGCTTCTGCACAGGTGAGGGGTTGAGTGTTGAAGGTCGACGGGATGGCCCCATGCGGTGGCTCGACCGTGGAAGTTGATCCCTGGGTGCCGTTGAAGGTGTCCTGGCACGTCAACAGGGATGTGCAACCGCTCTACCTGTTCGTCGCGGGCACCTCTGGCGGCTACCTGGAGCTCAAAGTGCATCCCGAGTCGGGAGCTTTCTCAAGCCTGACTGTCATCGATCTCCCGGTAGAACTCGAAGCTGTCGAGATGAAGGCTCCGGCGGAGGTTCGCGACGGGCTCGTCCCAATTCTCGATGTGACGTCATGGGGATGCGAGTCAGGTGTCCTCCGGAAAGCGGGTGGTCAGATCGCAAGGTGCGCTGACCTGCTGGAGATCGCCGAGCCAGTTCGTTCTCGGTTTCTCGACTGAGCACCCAGAGGTGGGCGTTCATGTGGTCCGGTCGCGATCGAGGTCTCGGCGAGTGGAGGGTTGGTGCGCCTCATCGCGGCGACTCAGTCGGCCGTACCGCCTCGGGGGGAGGAGGGCCTGGGCGGGGCCGCTGAGACGGCAAGCAGGACGCGCGAGGCGTCGATCGCGTCGGTAGCGATGGGCCTCGTCGGTGAACCTGGGTGCCAGACAGCACGAGAGCCCGGATCGTGGTGATCCGGGCTCTCGGGGCGGAGCGGACGACGGGATTCGAACCCGCGACCCTCACCTTGGCAAGGTGATGCGCTACCAGCTGCGCTACGTCCGCGTAGCGAGGAGAACTATAACCGCTGTCGAACCGGTCGTGACGCGGGGGTGCCGGTGGCGTCCCTTCGGGGTGGTGGGTCCCTCCTGCTGTGGGAGCGCTCACTAGTCCGATCGGGTGAGGTCGATCGTCGGTGATCCCTTACCGTTATTCACGGTTATGGGTCGTGGGTCACCCGAATGTGGCATGTTGTTCGGGATTGCCACGGGGCGGCGTGCGAGGAGGTACCGGGCCGGATGAGTTGGAGCGACCGGCCCGCCGAGGAGCCGGGGACCACCGGATGTCCGCAGGACAGCGCCCTGCTGGCGCGGCTGCGGGCCGGTGAGGACGCCGCCTTCGGCGAGTTGTTCTCCCGCCACTGCGACGCCGTCCGGCGGATGGCGCTGGGGCTGGTCTCCGACCGCGCCGAGGCGGAGGACCTGGTCGCCGAGGCGTTCTTCCGGGTCCTGCAGGCCATCCGCCGCGGCTCCGGACCGGTCGACAATGTGCGGGGCTACCTGCTGATCGTCGCCCGCCGCGTCGCCTGGGAGTGGAACGGGCGCCGCCGGGACGTGCCGGTCTCCGACGAGGAGCTGGACGTGCGGGTGGGCGCGGACCCGGACAACACCGGGCAGTCCACCGAGCGCAACCTGATCACCCGGGCGTTCACGAGCCTGCCCGAGCGCTGGCGCAGCGTGCTGTGGAAGGTCGAGGTCGAGGGCGAGCGGCCCGCCGTGGTCGCGGGCAAGTTCGGGCTCAGCCCGAACGCCACCGCCGCGCTCGCCCGCCGCGCGCGGCAGGGGCTGCGCGCTGCCTACTTGCAGGCCCACCTCACCACCGAGACGCGGCCGATCGGCTGCCGCCCGGTGCTGGAGAAGCTGGGCGCCTACACCGCGGGCGCGATCAAGGGCGCCGAGCGGCACCGGGTCAGCACGCACCTGTCCGTCTGCCCGTCCTGCACCTCGATGTACGACGAACTCCGCGACGTCTGCTCCGGACTGCGCGCCCACGCCGCCCACCTCGTCGTCCCCGTCGCGGGCATCGGCCTCTGGCAGCAGGTCAAGGGCTTCCTCGCGGGCGCGAAGACCCAGGTGGCGCTGGCGGGCGCGGCGGCCGTCGGCGCGCTCGGGCTGGCCCTGCTGCCCTGGGGCGAGTCGGACTCGGGTCCGCTGGCCTTCGACGACCTCGACGCCGACGAGGGCATCGTCCTCACCGACGACAGCTCCGCCCCCACCGCGCCCGCGATCGTCCCGACGACCGGCCAGCGGCTCCCGCAGCAGCGCACGGACACGATCGCCGTCGACGTCCCCGCCGCGGACGTGACGACCACCGACTCGCCCGCCACCCGGCGGGAGGGCGTCGCCCGGTCGTCCTCGTCCTCCGACGTCCCGCCCCTCGCCGCGGGCGGCACCACCTCGGGCACGCCCGCCCTCGGCGCCCGGTCCGAGACCGAGCCCTACGACGAGAGCCTGCCGGTCGTCTACGAGTACACCTCCACCCACCGGACGTGGCGGATCTACGACGACCGCGAGGTCTACACCCTCACGACCAAGCACACCCGGGTGAACACGGCCGACCAGACGACCGTGGCCACGACGACGACGGCTTACACCAGCATGCGGCCCACGTCGGACGCCCAGCTGATGAGCACGCCCGCGCCCGCGCCACGTTGATCAAGTAACTCCTCGGTGCGACAATCGGTGGCAGACCGCCGCCGAGGGGGTAACGTGGCCTTTCGGTGTCACGGATAGTGGTGTTCCGGTTACCGCGCCGAAGGGCTGAACATGACGCGCCAGGTACGCGACGCGAACGGCAGGCTCTGGACCCTGGACGGCACGCTCGAATGGCGGACCCCCGCCACCGAGGACGACTTCGAGCACGACGTGGCGGCGGGCTACCTGCCCGGGGTCTTCATGCTCGTCCTGATCGCCGTGCTGGCCATCGTGCTGGTCACCTGGATGCCCGCCGACGTCGTCGTCCCCGGCTGGCTGGTGCTGCTCCTGCTGCTCGTCGCCCTGTTCTTCCCCGCCCGCTGGGCGCTGCGCAGGCCGTGGACGCTCACCGCCGAGACCGGCGACGACGGCGACGGCGAGCCCGTCGAGCGCTGGGTCGGCACGGTCCGCGGCTACTTCAACGCCCGCGGCGAGATCGCGCAGATCGCCAAGAACCTCCAGCGCGACGCGATGCCCGGCTGGGAGAGCGTGCTCAAGCCCGTCGAGTGACAGACCGGCGATCTCGGGCGAGACTGGTCGCGTGCCCGAGCTGCCCGAGGTCGAAGCCCTCGCCCACCACCTGCGCGAACACGCCGTGGGACGCACCGTCGCGCGCGTCGACGTCGCCTCGCTGAGCGTGCTCAAGACCGCGTCGCCGCCGTGGACGGCGCTGCACGGGCGTGTCGTCACCGGGGCGGGCCGCCAGGGCAAGTACCTCGACCTGGACTGCGACGGCGTCCACCTCGTCGTGCACCTGGCCAGGGCGGGCTGGCTGCGCTGGTCGGACACCCTCTCGGCGGCCCCGCCGAAGCCCGGCAAGGGCCCGCTCGCGCTGCGCGTGCACCTGGGCCCGCCCGGCGAGGGGCCCGGGTTCGACCTGACGGAGGCGGGCACGAAGAAGGGCCTTGCCGTGTGGATCACCGAGGACCCGGCGTCGATCGAGCAGATCGCCACCCTCGGCCCGGACGTCATGGGCCTGACCCGCGACGAGTTCGCCGAGCTGCTCAGCGGCCGCTCCGAGCGGCTGAAGACGGTGCTCACCAGCCAGCGCGTGATGGCGGGCATCGGCAACGCCTACAGCGACGAGATCCTGCACACCGCCCGGCTGTCGCCCTACGCGACGGCGGGGAGGCTCGACGATGCCGCGATCGACGAGCTCTACGAGGCTATGCGCGGCGTGTTGACCAGCGCGGTCGAGCGGTCGGTCGGCCAGGCCGCCGCCCGGCTCAAGGGGGAGAAGCGCTCCGGCCTGCGGGTGCACGCCCGAACCGGTCTGCCCTGCCCGGTCTGCGGGGACACCGTGCGCGAGGTGTCGTTCGCCGACAAGTCGTTCCAGTACTGCCCGAAGTGCCAGACCGGCGGAAAGCCGCTGGCCGACCGACGGATGTCCCGGTTGCTCAAATAGCCTGGCCTTGTCACACCCGGGGCGGAACGGGAGCATGACCACGTGGCCGAACTGCTGACCGAGCGCGCCTTCATCGGCGTGGCCGCCACGCTGCTCGTCCTGGGCCTGTTCGTGGTGCTGTGCAGGCCCCGCAAGTCCGGCTCGGTGCAGGACGCCGTGCTCGACGCCGTCCAGCGGCTGTCCAAGGCCGCCCCCGGCCTGCGCGGCGGGCTGACCGAGCAGGCCGCCGACCAGGCGAGCAAGCACCTGCTGGAGCTGCTGAACAACGTCGCCGTGGGCGTGTGCGACGCCGACGGCAGGCTGATGTCGTGGGACGGGCAGGCCAACGACCACTACGAGGACCTGTCCGCGGCGATCATGGAGGTCGTGCAGCACGGCACGCGGGCGCACGTGAAGCACGAGAACCTGCAGTGCCGCAACCGCGGGAGCTGCCCGATGCGCGCGGCGGTGATCGTCCCGCTGATCGTCGACGGCCAGATCGAGGGCGCGCTGATCCTGGTCGGCGGCGTCGACAGCAGGCGGCTGATCCGCGCGGCCGACGAGGTGGCGACCTTCCTGCAGGTGCAGCTGGAGCTGGCCAAGCTCGACGAGCAGAAGCAGCAGCTGGTCCAGGCCGAGATCCGGGCGCTGCGCGCGCAGATCTCCCCGCACTTCATCTACAACGCCCTGAACACGATCTCCGCGCTGATCCGCTCCGACCCCGAGCAGGCGCGCGAGCTGCTGCAGGACTTCGCCGACTTCACCCGCTACTCGTTCCGCACCTCCGGCATGTACGCGACGCTGGCCGACGAGCTGGCCAACGTCGAGCGCTACCTGACCATCGAGTGCGCCCGCTACGGCGACCGGCTGAGCGTGCGGTTCCGGATCGCGCCGGAGGTGCAGTCCGTCGTCGTGCCGTTCCTGGTGCTGCAGCCGCTGGTGGAGAACGCCGTGCGGCACGGCATCGCCAAGAAGCCCGGCGGCGGCACGGTGAGCGTGTTCGCCGACGACAACGGCTCCGAGGCGCTGATCACCATCGAGGACGACGGCGTCGGCATGGACGCCGAGCGGCTGCAGCGCGACCTGCGCGACGCCCACAAGACCGGCTCGCACGTCGGCGTCGGCAACATCAACCAGCGGATGCGCCAGATCTTCGGCGACACGCACGCGCTCATGGTCGACACCGCCCCCGGGCAGGGCACCAAGATCACCGTGCGGGTGCCGAAGTTCTTCCCCGGCGTCAGCATCGGGGAGACGCCCTTCGCCGTCCAGGACGCCGAGCACACCGGCCCGCAGACCGCGATCCGCTGAGACACCGCGTTCACGCGGCCCGACGTAATGTGGGTCGGTATGAGCGAGCGTGCGAGCGTGACGGAGAAGTTGGTTGCCCGCCTGCCCCGCATCGGCGACCGGTCCGACCGCGGACCCGTCGTCGCCGTCGTGCGGCTGCACGGGGTCATCAGCCCGACGCCGACCCCGCTCGCCGCCCGAGGGGTGATCAACGCGACCACCGCGGAGACGCCGCTGACCCGGGCCTTCGACCACGACCGCCTGGTCGCCGTCGCGCTGGCGGTCAACTCCCCCGGCGGCGCCCCCACGCAGTCGGCGATGGTCGCCGAGCGGATCAGGGAGCTGGCCGACAAGCGGGGCGTGCCCGTGCTGGCCTTCTGCGAGGACGTCGCCGCGTCCGGCGGGTACTGGCTGGCGTGCGCGGGCGACGAGATCTACGCGCACAGCTCGTCCATGGTCGGGTCCATCGGCGTGGTCTCGGCGGGGTTCGGGCTGGCCGGGCTGCTGGAGCGCTACGGCGTCGAGCGGCGGGTGCACACCGCGGGCACGCGCAAGGTCCGCCTCGACCCGTTCCAGCCGGAGAACCCCGAGGACATCGCCTGGCTCAAGGACCTGCAGGGCCAGCTGCACGAGCAGTTCGTGGGCTGGGTGCGCCAGCGCCGCGGCGGCAAGCTGGCAGGCACCGACGACGAGCTGTTCTCCGGCGAGGTCTGGACCGGGCTCAGGGCGAAGGAGCTGGGCCTGGTCGACGGCATCGGGACGCTGCGCGCGGTGATCGGCGAGCGCTATCCGGACGCCGAGATCGCCGTCGCCGCGCCCAAGCGGCCGCTGCTGGCCCGCATCGGCGTCGGCGGGCCGGGGATGTCCACTGCGGACCGGATACTCGCCGCGATCGAGGCGGTCGAGGCGAAGGCCACCTGGTCCCGGTTCGGGCTGTAGGACGCCACGAAACCGTAAACACAGCGTCACGATTGGTCGTCTTCGTTCACCCGCTGGGCGGACCGGAGGTTTGGCCGTAGACAGGCGCGGTCCACACTCGGCAAGATGCGGATCACCGTGAGTACCGCGAACCCCACCTCCGGCCTCGTCGTTCTGGCCGTCGACGACGAGCCTGCGGGCATGGACCTGCTGGAGGAACGTCTCAACGGCAACCGGCACGTGCGCCGGGTCATCAGGGCGTTCGACGCGACCGAGGCCCTGCTGACCCTGGCGGGCGACGACAGCGAGCTGGCCGCCCGCAAGCAGGCGGGCATGCCCGTGGTCGACGCCGTCTTCGCCGACCTGGACATGCCCGGTCTCACCGGGATGGAGCTGGCCAAGGTGCTGGCCGGGTTCTCCCCGGCCCCGGTCCTGGTCTTCGTGACCGCGCACGCCCACGAGGCGGTCAACGCCTTCGACCTCGGCGCGGTCGACTACCTGCTCAAGCCCGCCGAGCAGGACCGCATCAACAAGGCCGTCGAACGCGTCCTCGCCAAGATCGACCGCGACGGCGCGGGGAAGCAGGCCGTCGTCCCCGAGCAGCGCGACGACGAGGTGATCCCGGTCGAGCTGGCGGGCACCACCAAGCTCGTCTCCCGCGCGTCGGTGCGCTGGGTGGAGGCCCAGGGCGACTACGCGCGCCTGCACACCTCCGACGGCTCGCACCTGGTGCGCATCCCGCTCGCGCAGCTGGAGGAGCGCTGGGAGAAGGCGGGCTTCGTGCGCATCCACCGCAGCTACCTCGTCCCGCTGAGCCTGATCACCGAGCTGCGCATGGGCGGCTCCGGCTACTCGGTGGTCATCGGCCACGAGGAGAAGGTGCTGCCGGTCAGCCGCAGGCACACCCGCGAGCTGAAGGACCGCCTGGTGCGGGGCCAGGGCCGATGAGCGGGACGGGCGAGGGGGTGTCGTGAGCAAGCACGCGGCGGGTGACGGCCAGGGCGCGACGCCAGGCCCGTCCGCCCGGCCGCGCCGCAAGCGGGTCATCCTCGCCGACTCCGGCGCGCCGGTCACGCTGCTGCGCACGGTCGACGAGCTGGAGGAGCAGACCAGCTGGGCCGAGGAGGTCGTCAGCGAGTTCATCCGGACCAAGATCCGCTCGGCGTGCCTGCTCGCGGGGCTGGCCGTCGGCGTGCTCGGCGTGCTGCCCGCGCTGTTCTTCCTGGTCCCCGCGCTGTCGCAGGTGACCGTGGCGGGCATGGCGCTGCCGTGGTTATTGCTCGGGATCCTGCCGTTCCCCCTGCTGTTCGGCATCGGCTACTGGTACAACGTGCTGGCCGAGGAACACGAGAAGGCGTTCGTCGGCATGGTCGAGAAGTAGCCTTCCCCGGCGGACGTGGCGGATGGACTTCAACTACTGGGCGACCGGCAGCATCGCGTTGATCAGCGTCGCCACCTTCTCGCTGGGGTTCCGCAGTTCGCGGCAGGCCAACACCACACAGGACTTCCTGGTGGCGCGCCGGACCGTGCGCTCGCGGCGCAACGCGGCGGCGGTGTCGGGGGAGTACCTGTCCGCGGCGTCGTTCCTCGGCGTCGCCGGGCTCATCCTCAAGGACGGCACGGACGCGCTGTGGTACCCGATCGGCTTCACCGCGGGGTACCTGGCGCTGATGCTGTTCGTGGCCGCGCCGCTGCGCCGGTCCGGGGCGTACACGCTGCCCGACTTCTGCGAGTTCCGGCTGCGCTCCGCCGGGCTGCGCAGGCTGGCCGCGATCTTCGTGATCTTCATCGGGATGCTCTACATGGTCCCGCAGCTGCAGGGCGCGGGGCTGACGCTGCAGCACATCATCCCCGGCGTCCCGACCCAGCTCGGGGCCGCGCTGGTCGCGGTGCTGGTGACGGTCAACGTGGTCAGCGGCGGCATGCGCGCGATCACGCTGGTGCAGGCGTTCCAGTACTGGGTCAAGCTGTTCGCCATCGCCGCGCCCGCGTTCGTGCTGTGCGCTGTGTTCATCGGGGACGGTGGCGCGCGGGGACTGGGCGCGACCGGGCTGTCGGAGCCGCTGCCGCCGCGGTTCACCCACGGCGCGACGATCAGCGTGGAGACGCCCGTCGTGCTCTCCGTCGAGGCGCCGGTCCGGCTGATCGCCGAGGGCACCGTGGACGGCATGCCCGCCGCGGGCGAGACGTACTGGAGCCCCGGGACGCACCAGGTGGCCGCGGGCACCCGGCTGACCTTCGAGGCGGGCGACCCGGTGCCGGTGGTGCGCGGGGCCGTCGGCGACAACGCCGACTGGCTCAGCCCGGCGTCGGACACCGACGACCTGCTGACCACGTACTCGCTGATCTTCGCGCTGTTCCTGGGCACGATGGGCCTGCCGCACGTGCTCGTCCGCTTCTACACCAACCCCGACGGCCAGGCCGCGCGCCGGACCACGCTGCACGTGATGCTGCTGCTGGGCCTGTTCTACCTCTTCCCGACCGTGATGGGCGCGCTGTCGCGGATCTACCTGCCCGAGCTGCTGGTGACCGGGCAGACCGACCGGGCGATGTTGCAGCTGCCGATGGCGGTGGTGGACAACGTCGCAGGCGAGATCCTCGGCGCGGTGATCGCCGCGGGCGCGTTCGCCGCGTTCCTGTCGACCTCGTCCGGGCTGCTGGTGAGCGTGGCCGGGGTGCTGTCGACGGACGTGTTCAAGTCGCGGGTGCGCGACTTCCGCCTGGCGACCGCGCTCGCGGGCGTGCTGCCGCTGGTCGCGGCGCTGCTGCTGCGCCCTGCCGACCTCTCGCTGAGCGTGGGCATGTCGTTCGCGCTGGCCGCGTCGACGTTCTGCCCGGTGCTGGTGCTGGGTATCTGGTGGCGAAAGATCACCTGGGTGGGCGCGGCGGCAGGCATGCTGACCGGCGGCACGCTCGTGCTGACCGCGTTGGCGCTGACCACCGTCAGCGGCTACACCGGCGGCTGGGCGCCGTGGTTCGTGCAGCAGCCCGGGCTGGTCACCGTGCCGCTGGCCTTCCTCGCGGTGATCGTGATGAGCAAGGCGACCCAGCGGCACATCCCGCCGGAGACCAAGCACATCCGGATGCGGATGCACGCGCCTGATCGGCTCGGCCTGATCCGCGACCGGGCGAGCGGTCTGGGCGGCGGCGGCGCGGCCCGCCACGCGCTCGGCCGACACCGCCGCTGACCCGTTCGGGTCGCTCTGCTATCGCCGTCGACATTTAGTGACGCCATTCCCGATCGGGTGAGAATGTGATCACTCGAATGCGGTACGAATGGCGTCTTATGCGGTATTTGTGACCCGCTTCACGATAATGCCGCTCGGCGCATCACCCGGCGGTTTGAACGATTTCGCCCTGATCGGAGGCATACAGTTCCCGCTGGTCGCCCCTAGGGTTGCCGATCGACTGCCCCGTCGCCGATCGCGAAGGAAGTGAAAGTGACTGTCACCTCGGAGGAATCCCAGTGGGAGCGGGTGCAGGCCGGGCCTGAGTTCACCGAGCTGCGGCGCAGGCTGCGCGGATTCGTCTTCCCGATGACGGCTGCGTTCCTGATCTGGTACCTGCTGTTCGTCCTGCTCGCCGATTACGCGCCGGAATTCATGTCCACCCGGGTGGTCGGCAACATCACCGTCGGCCTGCTCCTCGGGCTCGGCCAGTTCGTGTCCACATTCCTCATCACGTTCCTGTACGTGCGCCACGCCGACCGCAGACTCGACCCGCTGGCCGACCGGATCCGGACCGGCCTGGAGGCCTGATGACCCTCGCGCAGACGGCGCCCCTCGCCCAGGCGGAGGGCTCCAACACCACGCTCAACATCGCGATCTTCGCCGCGTTCGTCGCCGTGACGCTCGTCGTCGTCCTGCGGGCCAGCCGCAACTCGCGCACCGCGGCCGACTACTACGCCGCGGGCCGGGCCTTCACCGGCCCCCAGAACGGCATCGCCATCTCCGGCGACTACCTGTCCGCCGCGTCGTTCCTCGGCATCGCGGGCGCGATCGCGCTCAACGGCTACGACGGCTTCCTGTACTCCATCGGCTTCCTGGTGGCCTGGCTCGTGGCCCTGCTGCTCGTCGCCGAGCTGCTGCGCAACACCGGCAAGTACACGATGGGCGACGTCCTGGCCTTCCGCATGCGCCAGCGGCCGATCCGCGCCGCGGCGGCGACGTCCACGCTGGCGGTGTCGTTCTTCTACCTGCTCGCCCAGATGGCGGGCGCGGGCGGCCTGGTCGCGCTGCTGCTGGGCATCGAGGACAAGGGCGGCCAGGCGCTGGTCATCGCCGTCGTCGGCGCGCTGATGATCGTGTACGTGCTCATCGGCGGCATGAAGGGCACCACCTGGGTGCAGATCATCAAGGCCGCGCTGCTCGTCACCGGCGCCGCCGTGATGACGGTGTGGGTGCTGTCGAAGTACGGGCTGAACCTGTCCAGCCTGCTCGGCGCGGCCGTCGAGGCCAGCCCGCAGGGCGAGCGGGTGCTGGAGCCGGGCCTGCAGTACGGCGTCTCGGAGACCAGCAAGCTGGACTTCCTGTCGCTGGCGATCGCCCTGGTGCTGGGCACGGCGGGCCTGCCGCACATCCTCATGCGCTTCTACACCGTTCCGAGCGCCAAGGAGGCGCGTCGGTCGGTCGTGTGGGCGATCGCGCTGATCGGGCTGTTCTACCTGTTCACGCTGGTGCTGGGCTACGGCGCGGCGGCGCTGGTCGGGCCGGAGGCCATCCGCGCGGCGCCCGGCGGGCCGAACTCGGCGGCTCCGCTGCTGGCCGAGGCCCTCGGCGGGCCGGTCCTGCTCGGCTTCATCGCCGCGGTCGCCTTCGCCACGATCCTGGCGGTGGTCGCGGGCCTGACGATCACCGCGTCGGCGTCGTTCGCCCACGACATCTACGCCAACGTGATCAAGCGCGGGCAGGCCGACGACAAGGTGTCCGAGGTGCGCGTCGCCCGGATCACCGCGGTGGTGATCGGCGGGCTGGCCATCGTCGGCGGCATCGCGGCCAACGGGCAGAACGTGGCGTTCCTGGTCGCCCTGGCGTTCGCCGTGGCGGCGTCGGCGAACCTGCCCACGATCCTGTACTCGCTGTTCTGGAAGCGGTTCAACACCACTGGAGCGTTGTGGAGCATTTACGGCGGCCTGGCGGTGTGCGTGCTGCTGATCGTGCTGTCCCCGGCGGTCTCCGGCGGGCCCAAGGCGATGTTCCCCGACGCCGACTTCGCCGTCTTCCCGCTTGCCAACCCCGGCCTGGTGTCGATCCCGGCGTCGTTCCTGCTCGGCTGGCTCGGCACCGTGCTCGGCAGGCCGGGCGACGGCGGCAAGTACGCCGAGATGGAGGTCCGCGCGCTGACCGGAGCGGGCGCGGAGAAGGCCACCGCGGCGCACTGACGTGAAGGGGGACGCCCCGACCGTCCCCCTTCACCCGCGCGCTACAGGGCGGCGTGGCAGCATCGATGCGTGATGAACGTGCCAGGTGTCGCAGCCTCGGAGATCCCGTCGGACGCCACCCTGCTCGACGTCCGCGAGCAGGACGAGTGGGACGCCGGGCACGCCCCGGGCGCCCTCCACATCCCGATGGGCGAGCTGGCGGGCAGGCTGGACGAGCTGCCGGACGCCCCGCTGCACGTCATCTGCCGCTCCGGCGGCCGCTCGGCCCGCGTGACGGCCTACCTCAACGCCAACGGCTGGGACGCCGTCAACGTCGAGGGCGGCATGCAGTCCTGGGCCGCGGGCGGCAGGCCGATGGCGGCCGAGACCGGGGCCCCGCCCGAGGTCGTCTAGGTGCGGCGCCCGCTGCCGCCGCTGCGCTGGGAGGCCACCCCGCCGCCCGGCGCCTATCCCGTCCCGCGCCCGCCGCGCCGGGTGCGCTACCTGGGCCCGCCCGCCTACCGCTCGGCCCCCCGCTGGGGCTTCCCCGCGCTGGCCTGGCGCCGCCCGACGCTGATCCCGGGCGTCGGCGACGCGCCGTCGCCGCCGGTCCGCGTCCGCACCCGGGCCACTCTCGCCATGACCGCGCTGTGGACGCTGGGGCTGCTGTCGCTGCTGGCCGCGGGCGCGGAGGTGTTCCGGTACGCGCTGCTGGTGCGGGCGCGCACGAGCGCGCTGGACCGGGACACGGTCGTCCTGTCGGACACGCTGGTCGTGACGAGCGCGACGCTGGCCGTGATCTGCGGCCTGTGGGCCGTGGCGACGACGCTGTGGTGGGCCTTCGCCGCCCGCCGCGCCGCGGGCGAGCAGGCCGGTTACCTCCCCGCGCGCCCGGACTGGCAGCTGCTGCCCAGCCTGGTGGTCCCGGGCGTCAACCTGGCCGTCGCGGGCTCGGTGATGGCCGAGCTGGAACACGCGGCCCTGTCCCGGCCCGCCGGCGACCGACCGCGTCCCACCCCGCTGCTGCGCGCGTGGTGGCTCGTGCTGACGCTGTGCGGGGTGCTGTTCGCGGCGGCGATCCTGTGGCGCTTCCGCTCCGGCGTGCAGGCCCAGGCCGACGGCGTGCTGCTGACGGCGGCCTCCGACCTGGCCGCGGCCGCGACGGCGGTCATGACGGCGCTGGTGGTGGCCCGGCTGACCGGCCTGCTGGTGCCGGTCGACCCGGCCGCGGTCCCCCGCCTGCGGCTGCTCCGCGTCGCGGGCGCCCCGGACCCGGGCAGGCGCGAGCGGCCCGCGACCGCCCGCCGGTAGGCACGCGGAATCGGCGGAAGCCGAGGCTTCCGCCGATGTCGTGCCCGCGTTCACCAAAGGTCGGAGGAGATGATCTCCCGCAGCTGGTCGCGCGTGAGCGGGGGAGTCGCGCCGAGCAGACCGCTGTTGCCCTTGGGCGACTCCGCGTTGCTGACGTGCATGTCGATGACGACGCCGTCCGGGCGGACGCGCAGGGCCATGTAGGTGACGCCCTCCGGGGTCGCGCCGCCGTGGTGGAACTCGCCCATGGTCAGCTTCGAGCCGTCGGGGAGGACGGTCACGGCGCACGCCTCGTGCGAGGCGCACCAGTCGACGTCGGCGGCCTGTGCGTCCCGGTACATCCCCAGGTCGAAGCCGCCGGTGACGCCGCCGGCGGTCAGCGTGCCGACGATGGCGGCCCCGTTGTCGGTCACCACGGGCTCCCCGCCGGACTTGTCCGGGGCGGTGATCGTCTTCGCCGCGCCGGTGTCGGTCACCGTGAAGGTGGCTGACCCGGCGAGCACCGCGCGGAACCGGTCGGACAGCTCCTCGTGGCTGGCCGGCAGCGGGGCGGGCGCCTGCGCCTCGGTGGTGGTCGTGGTCGGGGCCTGCGCGGGGGCGACCGGCTCGGCGGCGCGGCCCGGCAGCAGCACCGCGGCGGCGACCGCGACGCCCGCCAGCACGGCGACACCGGCGGCCACCGGCATCAGCCGCGACCGCGGCCGCTCCGACGGACGCAGGCGCGACTCGACGGGCACGGCGGCGTCGGCGCGCCGCTCCAGTTCGGCGAAGGCGTCGGTGAGGGCACGGAGGTCGGTCATCGCATCTCCACGAGAGGGGGATTGGTCATGGTGATCCGCAGGGCCGCCAAGGCCCGGGCGATCTGGCTGCGCACGGTGGACTCCCGGCACCCGAGCTGCTCGGCGATCTCGGCGTCGGGCAGGCCCGCGTAGTAGCGCAGCACCACCGCCGTGCGCTGCTTGCGCGGCAGTCCCGCGAGGCGCTGGATCATCGCGTCCCGCTCGGCGCGCTCCTGCGCGCCGTCGCCCAATCCGGTCAGGTGCGGCTCCACGTCGGCCCGCGGGATGGTCCGCATGAGCCGACGCCGCCAGGACAGGTAGTCGTTGACGACCATCCTGCGGACGTAGGCGTGCGGCTCGGCCAGCCGCGAGATCCGGTCCCACCGCTCGTACGCGCGGCCCAGCACGTCGCTCACCACGTCGTCGGCGAGCCACGGCTGACCGGTCAGCACTGTCGCGAACCGCATCAACGCGGGGCGCTGCAGGACCACGTACTCGGCGAACTCCATAGGCCACTCCGATCCGCGCCTGTGATTGCACCCCTCAACGGCGAAGCGGGCCCATCCGCTGCATGCAGTGGCGAGATCTCAGTCGACGGTGACCGGCAGGCTCGCCCAGCCCCGGATGACGAACTCCGGCCGCCGGACGGGCCCGCCCGCGAGCCGCAGGCCGGGCAGCCGCTCGGCGAGCGCGCGCAGGGCGGCGGCGATCTCCACGCGGGCCAGCGGCGCGCCCACGCAGTAGTGGATGCCCGCCCCGAAGCCCAGGTGCGCGTTCGGCGTGCGGCCGATGTCCAGCCGGTCGGGGTCGGCGAACACCTCGGGATCGCGGGCGGCCGCGCCCAGCAGCGCGGCGATCTTGGTACCCGGCTCGACGCGGTGACCGGCGATCTCCACCGGTTCGGTGGCGGTCCGCTCGAACAGTTGCAGCGGCGCGTCGTAGCGGATCAGCTCCTCGACGGCGGTGGGCAGCAGTTCCGGCGACAGGCGCTCCCACTCCGAGCGCTGGGTCAGCAGCGCGTGCACGCCGTTGCCGATCACGTTGACCGTCGCCTCGTGCCCCGCCATGAGCAGCAGGACGGCGGTGGCCACGAGTTCGTCCTCGCTCAGCCGGTCCGAGCCGTCGCGCACCGCCACCAGGTCGGTGATGAGGTCATCGCCGGGGTTGCGGCGGCGGTGGGCGGCCAGGTCGCGCAGGTAGGCGACGAACTCGCCCGCCGCCCGCTCGGCCGCCGCCGCGCTCTCCTCGGGCAGGCCGTACTCGTACATCTTCACGATCGCGTTGGACCACGGCTGCAACAGGCCGCGATCGGCGGCGGGCACGCCCAGCAGTTCGGCGATCACCTCCACCGGCAGCGGCCCGGCCACGTGCGCCAGCAGGTCGGCCGAGCCGTCGGCGGCGATCGCCGACGCCAGGCGCGCCACCAGCTCCCCGGCCACCGACTCCACCCACGGCCGCAGCCGCTCGGTGTGCCCGCGCCCGAACGCCGCCGACACCAGCCGCCGCAGCCGGGTGTGCGTGGGCGGCTCGTTCTCCAGCAGGGAGTTGCGGTGCAGCAGGTTGAAGTCCGCGAACGCCTCGACCGGCCGCGCGTCCGTCCACACCCGACCCAGGCCGCGGTGGCGCAGGATGGCCGAGCACGCCGCGTGCGAGACCGCGACGGGCAGGCCGAGCGCCGGGTTCTCGTGCACGTCCGCGACGGCCCGCAGCCGGGCGAACACCGGGTAGGGGTCGGCGATGAAAGCGGCGTCGGTGGGGTCGAACGTCATGGGGCCACGCTAATCTCCGCCCGTGCAGCCCGCCGTCGTCGCCCACCGAGGGGCGTCCGCGCACGCGGCCGAGCACACCCTCGCCGCCTACGACCTCGCGCTCGCCCAGGGGGCCGACGCGCTGGAGTGCGACGTCCGCCTGACCCGCGACGGCCACCTCGTCTGCGTGCACGACCGCCGCGTCGACCGCACCACCAACTCCCGCGGTGTCGTCAGCACCCTGTCCCTCGCCGACCTGGCGATGCTGGACTACGGCGGGGAGATCGGCGTGCTCACCCTGGACGCGCTGCTCGGCCTGGCCAAGGACCACGGCTCGCGGCTGTTCATCGAGACCAAGCACCCGGTGCGCTACGGCGGACTGGTCGAGACGAAGCTGGTGGCGCTGCTGGCGCGGCACGGCCTGGCCGAGCCCGCGGCCAAGGAGGACTCTCCGGTCGTGGTGATGTCGTTCTCCACGCTGGCCGTGCGGCGGGTGCGCGCCGCCGCGCCCCGGCTGCCCACCGTCCTGCTGGTGACCCAGCTCTGGCCGACCCTGCGCGACGGCACGCTGCCGCCGTGGGCCGACCACACCGGGCCTGCCATCGGCCTGCTGCGCCGCGATCCCGACTACGTCGCCAGGGCCGCCGACCACGGGCACGCCACCTACTGCTGGACCGTCGACGAGCCGGACGACGTGATGCTGTGCGCCAACATCGGGGTCCGGTGGCTGGCCACCAACGCCCCCGCCGCCACCCGAGCCGTCCTCGGCGCGGGCTGATTCGGTAGCGTCGGCCGCGCAGCTGTCCCGGTCTCGACGAGGAGTGCCCCGTGTCCAGGCGATCCGCGGTGAAGAACACGCGCAAGGTCAAGGATTCCGACTCCTCGGGCGTCAACCCGAGGCAGCCCTGCCCCTGCGGCTCCGGCAAGCGCTACAAGGCCTGCCACGGCTCGTCCGGCGGCGTGGTCGACGTGCCGGTCGCGCGGCCGTTCGACGGCCTGGCGTTCGAGTGCGAGCTGGTGGCGCTGCGCGAGTTCGTCCCGTCGGGCACGGCCAGGCTGGCGCTCAAGGACGACCGCGAGGTCACCCTGGCGACCGTGCTGCCCATGGCCGCGGCCGCCCTGGTCCGCGCCGACGGCGTGGCGTTCCTCGGGCTGCAGGTGCAGACCCGGTCCAACGACATCAGCCGCGACCTGGCCAGGGCCCTGACCTGGCTGCTCGAGGCCAAGGCGGGCGACGTGCTCCCGGTGGTCGGCCCGGAGTCCGACCCCGGCCCCGACCCGGAGCGGCTGCAGGACCTCGTCGACACCGCGGCGGAGCTGCCCGTCGAGGTGCACGCCGACTTCGGCTGGTGGCTGCCGGAGGGCAGCGAGCCCAGCGGCGACGTCGCGCTGTCGCTGGAGCGGGCCAACCAGGCGATCATGCCTACCGAGCGGATCGGCCCGGCGGCCTACTGGGTCGACGCTGGCGAGAAGGCGCACCTGCGCTGGGTCCGGCCCGAGCCCGAGGAGCGGCTGCTGGCCGCCATGGCCCGCCTGCACGCGCGCGGCGAGCTGTCGCTGGGCGAGGGCTCCCGCTACGCCGGGTCGTTCCGGGCGCACGGGCTGCTGGTGCCGGTGTGGGACCTCGACCCGGAGCAGCACGCTCGCGAGTGGACCGCCCCGGCCGCCGAACTCGGTGCCCGCGTGGACGCCGCGCTGGCCTCCCTGGACGACGAGCCGCTGACCGGCACCGAACGCCGGGCCCGCGACGGCCTGCTCGGCAGGCAGATCACGATCCGATGATCCTGCACATCCTGCCGCGCGCCGAGTGGCCCGCGCCGGAGGTGCGGCCCGCGAGCCTGGCGACCGAGGGCTTCGTCCACTGCTCCGACCCCGGCACCGTGCACATGCCCGCGAACCGGCTGTTCGCGGGCAGGACGGACCTCGTGCTGCTGGAGATCGACCCCACGCGGGTCGGCGCCGCGGTGCGCTGGGAGCCGGGATCGCCGCCGGTGCCGGGCGGTCCGTGGTTCCCGCACGTGTACGGCCCGATCCCGGCGGCCGCTGTCGTCGCGGCGCACGACTTCCCGCCCAACCCGGACGGCACCTTCACCCTGCCCGCCGCGCTCGCGGATCGATGACGGAAGCGGGCGACCCCTTCAGGGGGCCGCCCGCTTCGTCTCCCGGTCTCAGACCGCGCCACCGGCGGCACGCGGCGCCAGCGGGTCGTCGCCCGCGTCGCCGACGTGCTCACGGGCGAGGTAGTCCTCCACGTGGAACAGGTTGCCCTCGGCGCGCTTGACGACGTTGAGCAGCGTGGTCATCTGCGCGACCTCCTCGACCTGCTCCTTGAGGAACCACTGCATGAACTGCTCGCCCGCGTAGTCGTCCTCGTCGCGGGCGACCTTGGCCAGGGCGATGACGTCGTCGGTGACGCCGCGCTCCTGCTGCAGCGCCAGCGCGACCAACTCGGCGGGCTCGCTGAACTCGTTGCGCACCTCGTCCACCCCCGGAATGGTCACCGGGATGTCCTGGTCGATGAGGTACTGCACGATCATCATCGCGTGATTGCGCTCCTCCAGCGACTGGCGGTAGAAGTGCCGGGCCAGTCGGGGCAGGTCCTGGCTGTCGAACCAGACGGCCAGCGCCACGTACTGCTGGGAGGCGGTGAACTCGTTGCGGATCTGGGCCTGCAGCAGCCGATGGAACTTCGTGGTCATGTCATCCAGAATACGTCCGAATCGACGTTTCCGCGATCATCGCCGTCGCATTTCCCGGAATTGTGTGTCACATTAGGGAAGCCTATGTGAACGCCTATTGAGGCAAGGCATCCCTAATCCCTATCCGGGTGTGGCCTGCCCCGATTCCCGGCGCGGGAACCGGGGCCGGTTCCCGCTCGCCGAAGCGCGGTGACAAGATCAGGCCGGTTTCCCGGGAGGTTGGTGTGCGGCTCACGCGTGCGGTGTCCCATGACGCCGCGTGATCGGTGGGCGGCCGGTGTGCTGGTCGCCCTGCTCGTCGTGTTCGGCACGGTCGCGTTCCTGGCCGTGCGGTGGCTGCTGGCCTAGAGGACGTCGCGGTGGATCGGGCAGGACATGCACCGCGGGCCCCCGCGGCCGGTGCCCAGCTCCGAGCCGCTGATCCGCAGGACCTCGATGCCCGCGTCCTCCAGCCGGGAGTTGGTCTCCACGTTGCGCTCGTAGGCGACGACCACCCCGGGCGCGACGGCCAGGGTGTTGTTGCCGTCGTCCCACTGCTCGCGCTCGGCGGTGACCGGGTCGAGTCCGGTGTCGATGACCCGCAGCCGGTCGATCCCCATCGCCGCGGCCGCCGCGTCCAGGAACGGCGCGGGCCCGTCCACGGCCACCGCGCCGTCGACCATCCGCATCGTGTACGCGGTCAGGGTGTCCCGCACGGCCGGGTACATCACCACGGCGTCGCGGTCGACCATCGTGCAGACGGTGTCCAGGTGCATCGTCGCCCGGTCCTGCGCGATCGGCACCGCCAGCACGGTGTGCGCGAGCCCGTCGGCGAACGCGGAGCGGGCCAGCGACTCCGCGCCCGCGGGCGTGGTGCGCTCGCCGACGCCGATGGCGATCACGCCCGGCGCGAGCAGCAGCACGTCGCCGCCCTCGACCGGGGCGGAGCTGGCCCCGTAGGCGCGGCCCGCTGCCCGGAAGCGCGGGTGGTAGGCGTAGACCAGGTCCAGCAGCGCGGTCTCCCGCGAGCGCGCGGGCAGCGCCAGCGACGCGATGGCCACCCGGTCGCCGATCCACACCGACGAGTCGCGGGTGAACAGCAGGTTGGGCAGCGGGTCGACGACGAAGTCGTGCGGGTGGTGCATCTTGCGCACCAGCGACGCGCCCTCGGCGGCGGGCAGCTCCTCGAAGGTCATCCCGGCCATGAGCACGTCGGCCAGGCCCTTGGCGTCGACCGTGGCGAGGTACCCGGCGAGCGCGTCGGCCAGCTCGTTGCCGATGCGCCTGCGGTCGACCGCCGTCGCCGACGCCGCCGCGTGCGCGCGCTCGTCGGCCAGCGCGGCGACCAGCGCGTCGGAGAGCAGCATGACCTCGACCCCGCGCCCGGTCAGCACCTCGGCGAACGCGTCGTGCTCGTCCTGGGCGCGGTCGACCCACGGGATGCTGTCGAACAGCAGCTGGTCGTTGTTGCGCGGCGTGAGCCGCTTGAGCTCGTTGCCGGGCCGGTGCAGCAGGACGGTGCGCAGCTGGCCCACCTCGCTGTCCACGCGGGGGGCGGGAGCGGCCTGCTCGGCGTCGGGCACGGGAAGGTCGGTCACGTTCGGCAGCGTAACCAGTCGGTAAGGGAAATGCTGCTGCCGACCGGGCAAACTGGAGAAAGAAGCCGGAAACAGCCACGGTCGTGGCGGGTTCGTTAAGCGGAAGGCGAGATCCATGCGCGGTTTGTTGCGCAAGAAGGTGACCTGGGCGGCGCTGGCGTTCGTCGTGGTGGTCGCGGCCGTCGGATTGTGGGCTTTCCAGCCGTGGAAGGTGTTCACCCGCAGCCAGGTCGACGAGGCCCTGCCCGCGGGATTCGCGCCCGTCGAGGCGACCGGCACGGCCGTGGACCCGACCAGCACGACTGCCCCGAAGCCCGGTCCCGTCGTGCTGGCCGAGGGCGCGTTCGTCAGCCAGGAGCACGAGACCAGGGGGACCGCGCGGGTGCTGGAGCAGGACGGGGCCCGCCTGCTGCGCCTGGAGGGCTTCTCCACCTCCGACGGCCCGGACGTGCACATCTGGCTCAGCGACGCCACCGCGGGCGGCGAGTGGGGCAAGTACGACGACGGCCGCTACGTCAGGCTCGGCACGATGAAGGCCACCGACGGCAACCAGAACTACGTCATCCCCGCCGACGCCGACCTGACCGGCCTGCGCAGCGTCGTCGTCTGGTGCGACCGGTTCAACGTCGCCTTCGGCTCGGCGCCCCTGGACCTATAACGCGGGCCCCGCCGTGAGCAGCGGCGCGAACAGGTCGCCGTGCTCGTCGACGCGGTCGAGCACGTCGCCCGCGGTGAAGACCAGGTCGGAGGGCTTCCGGCACGCGGCGACCTCGTCCCAGGTCAGCGGCGTGGACACGGTCGGGTCGCGGCGGGCGCGCAGCGAGTACGGCGCGACCGTCGTCTTCTGCGGGTTGTTCTGGCTCCAGTCGATGAACACCTTGCCCGGCCGCAGGTTCCGCGCCATCCGGGAGACCACGAGCCGGGGCGTCTCCCGCTCGAACTCCTCGGCCAGCGCCTTGGCGTACTCCGACGGGCGCTCGGCGTCGTCGGTGCGGATCGCGGCGTAGACCTGCATCCCCTTGTTGCCGCTGGTCTTCGCGACCGGCGTCATGCCTGCCTCGGTCAGCACGTCGCGCAGCCGCAGCGCCACCGCGCAGCACTCGACGACGGTCGCGGGCTCGCCGGGGTCGAGGTCGAACACCAGGCGGTCCGGACAGCGCTTGGCGCCGTCGTCCTGGACCTTCCACTGTGGAATGTGCAGCTCCAGGCCCGCCATGTTCGCCGCCCACACCACCGACGGCAGGTCGCCGAGCACGGCGAAGTCCAGCGTCTCCGCGCCCGTGCTGCTGCCCGGCGTCGCGATCGTCACCGTGCGGATCCAGTCCGGGGCGTGCCGGGAGGCGTTCTTGTCGAAGAACCCGGGTTTGCCCACCCCGTCGGGAAAGCGGCGGAAGGTGACCGGGCGCTCGGCAAGGTGCGGCAGCAGCACCGGCGCGACCCGGCTGTAGTAGTTGATCACCTCGCCCTTGGTGAAGCCGTCCTCCGGGTAGAGCACCTTCTCCAGGTTGGACAGCCGCATCCGCCGTCCCTGCACGTCGACCAGCACCTCACGGGGCATCCGGGGCCCACCTCTCGACGTCGTCGGGGCGCTTGTCGTCGCGCAGGCCGCGCCAGGCCGCGGCGCGCAGCTTGCCGTCTCCGGTCCAGTTCCGGAACACGATCTCGCCGACCATCGTCGGCTCCACCCAGTGCGCGCCCTTGGCCTTGTCCCTGGGCACCTCGTTGCAGAAGGGGGACTTCTTGCGCGCCGTCTGCCGCAGCCGATCCATGATCAGGCGCAGGATCTCCTCGCTGAACCCCGTGCCTACCTGGCCGACGTAGCGCAGGCCGTCGTCGCTGGGCACGCCCAGCATGAGCGAGCCGAACACGTCCGACCGCTTGCCCTCGCCCGGGCGCCAGCCGCCGACGATGACCTCCAGCGCCCGCACGTTCGCGATCTTGATCCAGTCCGGGGACCGCCGCCCCGGCAGGTACCGCGAGGTGAGCCGCTTGGCGACCACGCCCTCCAGCCCCCGCTCGCTCGCCGCCTCCACCACCGCGGCGCCCTCGCCGGGGTAGCTCGGCGAGGTCAGCCAGCTCGGCCCGCGCAGCTCCATGGCCTCCAGCAGCGCGCGCCGCTCGTGGAAGGGCAGCGTCAGCGTCGAGTGGCCGTCGAGGTGCAGCACGTCGAACACGATGTAGGTCGCGGGCAGTTCGGTCGCCCACCGGCGCGCCATGCGCTCGTCGCTGATGTGCATGCGCTTCTGCAGGGCGTGGAAGGACGGGCGGCCGTTGTCCAGCACGACGATCTCGCCGTCCAGCCACACCTCGGTCGAGCCCATCTCCTCGGCCATCACCCGCAGCTCGGGGTAGTGCGAGGTGATGTCGTTGCCGAGCCGGGAGAGCAGCGTCAGCCTGCCGCCCTCGCACCGGGCCAGCCCGCGCACACCGTCCCATTTGAACTCGTACGCCCACAGGTCGTCGTCGTCCGTCGGCGGCAGCGGGCCCGCGGTGGCCAGCATGGGCTCGATCGCCTCGGGCAGCGGGGTCCAGCCGGGCGGCGCGGGCTCGGAGCGTTTGACCATCCAGTTCTTGTCGGACTTGCCGCCCCGGAAGAACGTGTACCGGCCCTGGGCGCGGGCGCCGTGGAAGACGACGGCCACCTCGCGCTCGCTCCACTTGAGCGTCTCGTAGCGGCCGCGGTCCCAGATGGTCATGGTCCCGCCGCCGTACTCGCCCTTGGGGATCTCGCCCTCGAAGGTCGCGTACTCCATCGGGTGGTCCTCGGTGCGCACCGCGAGCCGGATGTCGCCGGGGTCGAGCGGCAGGCCCTTGGGCACCGCCCAGCTGGCCAGCACGCCGTCGCGCTCCAAGCGGACGTCCCAGTGCAGGCTGCGGGCGTGGTGCTCCTGGATGACGAACGTGTCGTCGCGGCCCCTCGGCAGCGCGTCCTCGGCGGGAATCGGCTCCGGGGTGCGCCCGACGTTGCGCTTCCGGCGGTACTCGCCGAGGCCTGCCATGCCCCCATTGGTACCGCGACCTGCGACAAAACGCCACACTACGGGCGCGAACACGCCGGGAACGGCATTGGGCAGAATGCGGGGATGACCGACCTCGATGAAGCGCCCGGCTGGGACGCGATCGATGCGGCGCTGGCCGACCTCTACCCGGGGATCGAGCCCCGCCACGTCGGCTTCACCCCCGGCGTCCACTTCGGCAGCGGGTTGCAGGGGTGCAGCGCGTACCCGACCGACGATTTCTGGCACTACGTCAGCTACGGCCTGACCGAGCTGTGGGCCAAGGACGCCGACTCCGACCCGCGGTGGAGCGGCTGGGGCTTCGAGCTGACCATGCGCGTGCGCCGCCTTCCCGGCCAGGACCTCGCCCCCGGCTGGCCGTTCTCCCTGCTGGAGCACCTGGCCCGGTTCGTCCGCGAGCAGCGCGCCCTGCTCGCCGACGGCCACATCGTCGACCTGCGCCAGCCGCTGACCGAGAGCACCGGGCTGACCGCCGTCGCCTTCGCCCCCGACCCCGAGCTGGACCCGATGGACACCGTCAACGGCCGGGTCGACTTCCTGACCGCCGTGGGCATCACCGCGGGCGAGCTGGCCGCGCTGCACGACGGCGGGTGGTCGTTGGCCGACCTCGGCGACCCGATGCTGGTCACCGACCCGACTAGGGCAGCCAGCTGACCCGGTCGCGCAGCAGCGCGTAACCGACGAAGGCG
The DNA here is from genome assembly GCF_024760565.1 of Actinokineospora sp. UTMC 2448. Classification (NCBI taxonomy): domain Bacteria; kingdom Bacillati; phylum Actinomycetota; class Actinomycetes; order Pseudonocardiales; family Pseudonocardiaceae; genus Actinokineospora; species Actinokineospora sp. UTMC 2448. The sequence continues at coordinate 106,255 of NZ_CP031087.1, forward strand.
ACCACGTCCAGCAGCGTGTGCGCGATGACCAGCGGCCACAGCCGGTTGGTGCGCTGCCACACGCGCCCGAACACCAGCCCCATGACGACGTTGCCCACGAAGCCGCCGAACCCCTGGTAGAGGTGGTACGACCCGCGCACGACCGCCGAGACCAGCAGCGCGGCGGTCTCGGACATGCCGAGGTGCCGCAGCCGGGTGATCAGGTAGCCGACGACCAGGACCTCCTCGGCCCAGGCGTTGCCGACGGCCAGCAGCACCAGCGCGATCGGCCGCCACCAGGTGTCGTCCAGCGTGGACGGCGCCACCGCCAGATTCATGCCCGCGGCGTGCGCGGCCAGGTAGAACGCCAGCCCGGGGATCCCGATGAGCGCGGCGAGGCCCACGCCGAGCGCGGTGTCGCGGCCCTTGCGCGTGCCGTCGAGGCCGACGGCGGCCAGCTTCATGCCCGCCCGGTAGAGCAGGTACGCGCCGAGCGCACCCCACGCCAGCAGCCTGATCACGGCGATGAGCTGCTTGAGGAAGTCGATGACGCCCGCGCGGGCCAGCGGCACGTTGATGGCGATCGTCTGGTCGCTGATCGGGGTGGGCGCCAGCAGGGCGTCGATCAGGGTCAGCAGGCTGCTCAGCCCGGCGAGCCCGAGCGTCATCGCGAAGACGACGACGAGCTCGAGCCGGATCACCGCGCGCTCGGACGGAGCGCTCATCCGATCCGCGCCACGGCAAGGAAGGGGTAGCCCGGCAGGCCGACCGCGACCGGGCCATCGGCGGGCGGGCCCGCGGTCCACAGCTGGCCGGTCGCGGCGATGTTGGCCAGCAGCGCCTGGCTCGGCCGGTGGAACCGGACGGTGGCGGTGCGGCCGTCGGGGAGCTTGACCTCGGCTGTCGCCCTGTCCTCGGCGAGCGTGGCAGGCACGCGCGTCCACGGGCCAGCGGACAGCAGGCGTTGGACGGTGCCCCAGTGCCGCAGGCGGTGGACGCGCCAGGCCAGCAGCCCCACGATCAGCGCGGTCGCCGCGATGAGGCCGACCAGCAGCTCCGCACGTCCGGCCACGCCCCGGCGCAGCAGGTCGACCAGCACGAACACGGCGAACGCCAGCAGCAGCGCTGGCGCCACCAGGTCGGTCCGCGAGCGCCTGCGCGGCCCGGCGATCGCCCGGGCGAGCACGGCGTCCTCCGCGGCGGTGGCCGCGCTCCTGGGGCTGGCCTGCACGGGGCTGATCTGGTAGCCCGCGCCGACGTCGATGTCGGCGACGCGGGCCTGGCCCAGGGGCAGCGCGAGCCCGGGGGAGCGGATGGCCGCCCAGCCGCGCTCGTCCGGGCCGACGATCCAGACCGCCCCGGTGCGCGCGAGCACCTGCTGGGCCGACCAGGACAGGGCGGGGGCGAGCAGGTCGACGGTAGTGCCGTCCGGCTCCCGCAGCCGCAGCGGCGTGCGCGGCAGGCCCTTGAGCGCCCGGTACACGCGGACGCGCGCGGGCCGCCACGGCCGCGTGCGCAGCAGCTTGGTCGCGGGGCCGATCCAGAACCCGGTCGTGGCGATGACGATCAGCGTGCCGATCACGAACGCCAGCGCCGCGATCGTCAGCAGGGCGCTGGCGAGCCCGCTGAGCAGGATCGCCGGGACCCCGGACACCGCGGCCGCCACCGGCAGCGTGACCAGCGGCAACCGCAGCCCGCGCAGGGCCCGCGCGGTCGCCGGGTCGGCCAGCGCGACGCCGTCGGTGGGCGGCTCGGCGGCGGGGACCTCGCTCACAGCCCCTCCTCGCGGGTTCCGGGACGGCGCTTGCGGGGCCGCCGCGCGGGTGGTTCGCTCACAAGTCCTCCCTCGAACAGATCGGCAGCGTAACCACTTCGGGGGAGCGGTCTTCCACCCGACCCGCGAGCAAGTTAGGGTGACCTAAGTAGGAGGTGGACAGGTGACCGACCCCACCGCGCCGCGTCCGCCCGCCCCGTCCCCGGCGGAGCGGGCCCGCACCATCGCCGCCATCGGCGGCCGCGCCACGCTGTCCCCGTCGGTGTCCGACGAGCGGATCACCCCCGTCCTGCACCACGTCCACCCCGACGGCGGCGTCTCCGTGCTGCTCGCCGCCGACCACCCCGTCGTCGCCACCGCGTGGCAGGCCCCGCGCGGCGAGCTCGCCACGATGGTCGAACTGACCGACGCCGCCCCCGTCCCCCTCCGCGAGCCGGTCCGCGGCCTGCTGTGGATCAGCGGCTGGCTCCGCGCGATCAGCGATGACGAGGCCCGCGCCCTCGCCTTGACGATCGCCGAACAGCGCCCCGACCCGCGCCTGCTGGACGTCGGCCACGGCGCCGCCCTCCTGCACCTGGCCCCCGCCGCCCTGGTCCTGGCCGACGCCGAGGGCACCCACCTCATCCCGGTGTCCGCCTTCACCACCGCCACCCCGGACCCGTTCGCCGCCCACGAGGCCGCCTGGCTCCGCCACCTCGAGCTCTCCCACACCGACGTCGTCGGCGCCCTCACCCGCCACCTGCCCGATGAACTGCGCGGCGGCCACGTCCGCCCCCTCGGCCTGGACCGCTACGGCCTCCGCCTCCGCGTCGAATCCCCCCACGCCGACCACGACGTCCGCCTCGCCTTCACCCGGCCGGTGCGCACGAACGAGGAACTGGGCCTGGAACTCCGCAAACTGGTCGGCTGTCCCTTCCTCGCTGCCCAGCGCTGATTCCGCAATCGAGCTCACGCGTAACGCGCGCCAAGTCCGCTCGACTCACTCTCGTGCCAGCGCCGGGCGAGAGGAATCCCAGTGGACAAATCCGTGCGAACGATCCTGACGACAGGTTGCTTTCTGTCCATCGCGGTTTCCGGCTGCTCGTCAGACCCTGACGCGGCGCAAGGGCTTGTGCCGGTGACGACAACCAGCACGACGACAACGACGAGTCTGGTCACGACGACCACCACAACCACGACGGTCCCTTCGAAGCCGACCGTGCAGATCGTGTGCTTGGCGGGTGGCACCCAGAACCTGTACACGGTCTCGACCGCCAAGGACTTCGTGCCGATCTGGGAACAGGGGTGGAGTGACTGTTCGGCGAGCCGGAACGAGGCGCCTCTCGGTGCCGCCGAGCAGAAGGCATTGAAGACCGCGGGCTACGACCAGCCGGAAGACTTGGACTTGCTGTATGAGCGGTGCGTCGCCCTGAGCGAGGACTACGAGTACTCGTCCTCGTACGACTCCTTCACCCCCGAGGAGATGGCCGAGATCTCTGGTGCGCTGCTGCTGTGCCCGAACCACCCGGCCGCGAAACAAGTGACGGCCGCGATCAAGAAGAGCAAGGAGGACGCCGATCTGCGGGCGGCCAAGCGGCTCTTCGGCTCGGGCGTCTATCGGGTAGGGGAGGAGGTCGCCCCCGGTACCTACGCGATCGAGGGGGACACCGCGAACTGCTACTGGGAGCGGCAGGACCGCAATGGCGAGATCATCGACAACAACTTCATCGGTTCGGCCAAGCGGGTGCAGGTGACCATTCGCGGCAGTGACTACGCGTTCAGCAGTGACGGGTGCGGGGAGTGGCGGCCTGCGTGAGGCGGGCTCAGGGCACCTGGGACGGCTCGACGACCGTCTGGCGGGTTTCTTCCAACCGGGCGATCAGTTCCGCGATCTCCCCACCGCCTGCGTCTTCCAGGGTGGGCAGTCCCGCGATGTGGGAGACGACGTCCTGGAGTTCGCGGGTCGCCCATTCCAGGACGGTCAGGTCGTCGGTGGGGTCGGCGCCGCCTCGGCGGAGGGCGGTGGCGGTCTCGGCTATGGCGTAGAGGGCGGTGACGGTCTCCTCAACGGCGGCGCGGGCGGCCAGGAGGGGGCCTTCCAGGACCAGGGAGTCGAAGTCGGCCTCGGCGTCGATGGCGCGGTCCAGCCAGAGGGCCTCCGGCGAGCCCGCCTCGACATCCGGGGGCGCCGGATCGTCGGCCATCCGGCCCAGCAGGTACGGGACCAGTGCGCGGCCCACCCACACCGCCACCCCGACCAGCACCGTCGCCACCGCGGGCAGGTGGATGGCGACGCCCACCGCGGCGGCGCACCCGGCCAGGAGCAGGCCCCATGGATCGGCCAGTGCGCGTGCGTGGCTGGACATCTCGGCCTCCCCGGGTACCGCGACAGTATGCGTCCGGGGAGGCCGGGATGACGACCCTCACGACCAATCGGGTCCGCGGCGGCTCCACGACCACGCGTAGCGCGGGTCCTCGCTGTCCACGGCGGCCTCGCCGAGGTCGAGCGGGCGGAAAGTGTCGACCATGACCGCGGTCTCGTCGAAGCGCTCCGCGCCCAGCGACGCCTCGGCCGCGCCCGGCTGCGGGCCGTGGGTGAACCCGCCGGGGTGCAGCGACAGCGAGCCGATGCCGATACCCGAGCCCTTGCGGGCCTCGTAGTCGCCGCCGACGTAGAACATCAGCTCGTCGGAGTCGACGTTCGCGTGGTTGTACGGCACCGGGACGGCCAGCGGGTGGTAGTCGACCTTGCGCGGGACGAACGAGCACACCACGAAGTTCGGCCCCTCGAACGTCTGGTGCACCGGCGGCGGCTGGTGCACGCGCCCGGTGATCGGCTCGAAGTCGCGGATGTTGAACACCCACGGGTACAGGCAGCCGTCCCAGCCGACCACGTCGAACGGGTGGTTGGCGTAGGTGTAGCGGGTCAGGCCTGCGCGGTGGCGGACCAGCACGTCGACGTCCTCGCCGTCGGCCAGCATCGGCTCCGACGGGCCCCGCAGGTCGCGCTCGCAGTACGGCGCGTGCTCCAGGAACTGGCCCTTGGTCGACAGGTACCGCCGCGGCGGGCCCACGTGTCCGGACGCCTCGATGATGTAGAGCCGCAGCTCGCCGTCCGGCACCACGCGGTAGGTGGTGGAGGTCGGCAGGACGACGTAGTCGCCGTCGGCGACGCGCAGCGCGCCGTAGATCGTCTCGATCGTGCCGGAGCCGCCCTGGACGTAGAACAGCTCGTCGCCGACCGCGTTGCGGTAGAGCGGGCTCGGCTGGGTCGCCACGACGAAGCCGATCACCACGTCGGCGTTGCCGAACAGCGTCCGCCTGCCGGACACGGCGTCGGCGTCGGCGGTGAACTTCAGGTCCTGGGTGCGGAAGTGCCGGGGCTTGAGCGGGTGGTTCGGCGTCAGCGGGCCGCGGAAGTCCTCGACGACCTGCGCGTCGACGATCGCCGTCGGCAGGTGGCGGTGGTAGAGCAGCGCCGAGTCCGACGAGAAGCCCTCCACCCCCATCAGCTCCTCGGCGTAGAGCCGTCCCTCCGGAGAGCGGAACTGGGTGTGCCTTTTCGGCGGAATCTCACCGACCTGGCGGTAGTAGGGCATGGCTCCTCCGGGTGTCCCCACAGTGTCCGTTGTGCGGACATCTTTGTTCAGTTGCCGGTACGCTATTAGCGTGTCAGGCGTGTCAAGTGCCGTTCCTCTCCCTGCGCCCGGTCCTCGTGGCATCCCGCCCCTGTTCACGCGGCTGGTGGACGACGCCGCCCTGTTCCCACCGGGCAGCGCGGCGATGCCCGACGCGGTGCGCCTGCACCTGGGAGGACGGGAGGGCGAGCACGCCGCGCTGATGGGCGTGTTCCTCTGCCCGGCCTCGCGACTGCCCGAGCTGATCACCGAGCTGATCAAGGCGAAGCCGGTCAAGCCCGTGGCGCTGTCGCTGGTCATCGACACCGGTCTGGGCGGGGTGCCCAAGGCCCTGTCGATCGTGGAGTCGCGCGCCGAGCTGCTGGCGCTGCGCATGGTCGAGATGCCCGCCCCCGCCGACGTCGACGACGTGTGGCTGGAGCGGGTGAACGAGTTCGTGCCCGAGGACGTCATCCGGGTGGTCGAGCCGCGCCGCGGCGGCCCGGAGTGGCTCGACGGCATCCGCAGGGTGGTGGAGCACGGCAGCTGGCCGAAGATCCGCTGCGGCGGGCTGAGCCGCGAGGCGTTCCCCAGCGTGGACGAGGTCGCCGACTTCCTGGCGGTGATCGGCGCTGGCGAGGCCTCGTTCAAGGCGACGGCGGGCCTGCACAACGCCGTGCGGCACACCGAGGACGCCACGGGCTTCACCCATCACGGCTTCCTCAACCTGCTGATCGCCACCGCCCGGCTGCTCTCCGGCGGCGACGTGCGGGAGGCGCTGAGCGAGACCGACGGCGCGAAGCTGGCCGAGGAGGCCGCCGCGCTGTCCGACCAGGCGGCGCACGCGGTGCGGGCGGTGTTCGGCTCGTACGGCTCGTGTTCGCTGTCTGAGCCGATCGAGGACCTGGAAGGGCTGGGCCTGCTGTGACGAGCTGGATCGACGACCCCGCGTTCGCCGCCGACAAGCCGTTCGGCCCGCAGACGCTGCCCTACGGCGTGGTCGCCGAGGGCGTCGCCGTGCGGGTGGGCGACCGCGCCCTGCCGCTCGGCCCGCTGGCCGCGGCCTTCGACGACGACCTGCGCCCGCTGCTGACCGCGCCGAACCTCGACGCCATCCTGGCGGCGGGCCCGGCCGAGTGGAAGCGCGTGCGCGCCCGGGTCCGTGAGCTGGTGACGGCCGGGACCGCGCCGGAGGGCGCCGCCCTGGTGCCGGTCGACACCGCGCGGATGCCCTTCACCGTCGCCGACTACGTGGACTTCTACTCCTCGCGCGACCACGCCGAGAACGTCGGCCGGATGTTCCGGCCGAACGCCGAGCCGCTGCTGCCGAACTGGACGCACCTGCCGGTCGGCTACCACGGCCGCGCGGGCACGGTCTACGTCTCCGGCACCGACATCGTGCGCCCGCACGGCCAGCGCGCCGGGGAGGACGGGCCGGTGTTCGGCCCCAGCGTGCGGCTGGACATCGAGGCCGAGATCGGCTTCGTCTGCGGCGGCCCGGTCGCGGGCCGGGTGTCCACGGGCGCCGCGCCCGACCACGTCTTCGGCCTGGTCACGGTCAACGACTGGTCCGCGCGCGACATCCAGGCCTGGGAGTACGTGCCGCTCGGCCCGTTCCTCGGCAAGTCGTTCGCCACGTCCGTCGGCGCGTGGATCACCCCGCTCGAGGCCTTCGCCGCGGCGCGGGTGCCGGTGAACGCGTCCGGGAAGCTGCTGGACTACCTGGTCGAGGACCAGCCGTGGGGCCTGGACATCGCCATCGAGGTGGTCTGGAACGGCACGGTCGTGTCCCGGCCGCCGTTCCGCACGATGGCGTACTCCTTCGCCCAGCAGCTGGCCCACATGACCGTCAACGGCGCGACCGTGCGCCCGGGCGACCTGTTCGCCTCGGGCACCGTCTCCGGCCCGGAGAAGGACCAGCGGGGCTCGTTCCTGGAGCTGAGCTGGAACGGCACCGAGCCGGTCGCGGTCGGCGGGGACAAGCGCACGTTCCTCGAGGACGGCGACACGGTGACGATCAGGGCGACCGCCCCCGGGCCCGACGGCTCCGTCGTCGGCCTGTCCGAGGTCACCGGCACCGTCGTGGCGGCTGGTTAACGTGCCCGGCATCCGGTCGTCGGCGCCGCGCCCGTCGAACCCGGCGGGCAAGGAGAGCTCGCTGACGCTCGACCGCGGCCTTGCGCTGCTGCAGGCCGTGGCCGACGCCGACACCGAGGCGCCGACGATCAGCGACCTCGCCATGGCCATCGGCGCCAGCCGGGCCGCGGTCTACCGGCTGCTGGTGCCGCTGCAGACCCGCGGCCTGGTGCGCCGGGAGGGCTCCAGGGTCCGCCTCGGCCTCGGCCTGCTCCAGCTCGCCGCGAAGGTCGCCCCGCAGCTGCGGGTGGCAGCGCTGCCCGCGCTGCGGGAGCTGGCCGAGGGCGTCGGCGCGACCGCGCACCTGACCGTGGCCGACGGCGACGAGGCGCAGGCCGTGGCGGTGGTGGAGCCGTCGTGGACGGCCTACCACGTCGCCTACCGCGTCGGGACCCGCCACGCCCTGCACAAGGGCGCGGCGGGCAAGGCGATCGGCCTGCGCAACGAGGGCCCGCAGTGGGTGACCACCGTGGGCGAGCTGCAGCCCAGCGCGCACGGCGTGGCCGCGCCCGTGCGCGGGGTGCCCGGGCTGCGGGCCAGCGTCGGCGTGGTGACCTTCGAGCCGCTGGACCCCGACCTCGTCGGCCCGCGCGTGGTGGCCGCGGCGGCCGCGATCGCTATGGCGCTGCGGTGATCGCCTGGTAGAGCGCGAACAGCGCGAACCCGGCGAACACCACGCCCGCGACCCGCTGGATCAGCTTCGGTCGCAGCCGGTCGGCGATCTTGCTGCCGACCAGCACGGCGATGCCCGCGACGGTCACCAGCGCCAGGAACGAGCCGATGGCGACCCACACGGGCGCGGCGTACTTCGCGCTCAGGCCCGCGGTGGCGATCTGCGACGCGTCGCCCCACTCGGCGGCGAAGAGGACGCCGAACGAGGTCAGCGCGATCCGGGTGAAGGTCGCGGGCCCGTTCGTCGCGGCCGTGTCCTCGTCCTCGTCGTCCTTGCTGAACCCCTCCTTGAGCAGGAGGAACGCGCCGACGCCGAACAGCAGGGCGACGACGCCCGCGACCACGCGGTCGGGCAGCAGGGTCAGCACGCCGCCGAACGCGGCGGCGATCACCACCTGCACGGCGAACGCGGCGGTCACGCCGACGAAGACCGGCCACGCGCGATAGCGGGTGGTGAGGATGAGCGTGGCGACCATGGTCTTGTCCGGCAGTTCGACCACGAACACCAGGGCGAACGCGCTCAGCAGCGCGATCAGGGCGGTTCCCACCGTGTGCACCTCTCGTCCGACATGCGAACCCGGACGGAGGGATGGCGACTCCGACCGGGCGTTCCTACCCGGCCGGAGGTCTCGTTCGCCCGCGCTGGACGCGGGTGGGGCGCCGGACTCGAAGCCGAGTCAGTATGTCGACGGCCCCGCCGGACCGCTGGCCGCGGTCGCGGGAACTACTCCCCTCAGGCGTGGCCAGTCTAGTGCTCGGGGCCCGTCCGGCCACGTGAACCGCCTCACGGGACCTACGTCCCGCTGGCACAGGACCGCGGCACCTGCCGGTGGGCCCCCGCCGGGAGCAGGCTGAACGCGTGGACGTTCTCGACCTGGCGCGGTGGCAGTTCGGCATCACCACCGTCTACCACTTCCTGATGGTGCCGCTCACCATCGGACTGTCCATCCTGGTCGCCGGGATGCAGACGGCGTGGGTGCGCACGGGTGACGAGAAGTACCTGCGGATGACCAAGTTCTGGGGGAAGCTGCTGCTGGTCAACTTCGCCATGGGCGTGGTGACCGGCATCGTCCAGGAGTTCCAGTTCGGGATGGCCTGGAGCGAGTACTCGCGGTTCGTCGGCGACGTGTTCGGCGCGCCGCTGGCCATGGAGGGCCTGGTCGCGTTCTTCGTCGAGTCGACCTTCCTGGGTCTGTGGATCTTCGGCTGGGACCGGCTGCCCAAGCGGGTGCACCTGGCGTGCGTGTGGGCGTTCAGCCTGGCCACGGTCGCGTCGGCGTACTTCATCCTGGCGGCGAACTCGTGGATGCAGCACCCGGTGGGCGTGGCCATGGTCGACGGCAAGCCGGTGCTGACCTCGATCTGGGCCGTGCTGACCAACAACACCGCGCTGGCCGCGATCCCGCACACCATCGCCGGGACGTTCGCCGTGGCCGGGTCGTTCCTGGTGGGCATCGCGGCCTGGCACCTCTGGCGCAAGCGGCGTGAGGACGACGCCGACCGGCCCGTCTGGCGGGCGTCGGTGAAGTTCGGCGGCTGGGTGTCCGCGGCCGCCTTCGCCGCGCTGGCGGTGACCGGCGACCTGCAGGGCAAGCTGATGTTCGAGCAGCAGCCGATGAAGATGGCCGCCGCCGAGGCGCTGTGCCACACCGAGTCGCCCGCGGCGTTCTCGGTCTTCGCCGTCGGCGACGTGACCCGGCCGGACTGCGAGAACGTCAAGTCCATCACGGTGCCCGCGCTGCTGTCCTTCCTGGCGCACAACGACTTCACCACCGAGGTGCGCGGGATCGAGGACCTGGTCGTGGAGTACCGGGAGCGCTACGGCGAGTTCTACCCGGTCGACGAGCGGCTGGGCGAGCTGTCCGGGCAGCCGATCGACTACGTGCCCAACCTGCCGGTGACCTACTGGGGCTTCCGCCTGATGATCGGCTTCGGCGCGCTCGGCACCGGGGTCTCGGTGCTGGTGCTCTGGCTGACCCGGCGCGGCCGCATCCCGGAGAGCAGGTGGTTCCCCCGGCTGGCGCTGGCGGGCATCGCCACGCCGTTCCTGGGCAACAGCTTCGGGTGGATCTTCACCGAGATGGGCAGGCAGCCGTTCGTCGTGGTCCCCAATCCGTCCGGTGTGGACGGCGTGTGGATGTTCACCGCGCGGGCGGTGTCGGGGCTGACGACGGGGGAGGTGTGGACGTCGCTGATCGGGCTCACCCTGGTCTACGCCGTGCTGGCCGCGGTCGAGGTGTTCCTCATCGCCCGCTACGTGCGCGGCGGCGTCGCCGGGGTGATGCCGCAGAAGAAGTCCGACAAGCCCGACGACACGCTCGCCTTCGCGTACTAAGGGGACAGCCGTGGACCTCGCGCTGATCTGGTTCGTCGTCATCGCCCTGCTGTGGCTGGGCTACCTGTTCCTGGAGGGCTTCGACTTCGGCGTCGGCATGCTGCTGCCGGTGCTCGGCCGCGACGACACCGACCGCCGCGTCATGATCAACACGATCGGGCCGGTGTGGGACGGCAACGAGGTGTGGGTGATCGTGGCCGTCGGCGCGACGTTCGCGGCGTTCCCCGACTGGTACGCCTCGCTGCTCAGCGCCGCCTACCTGCCGCTGCTGCTGGTGCTGCTGGGCCTGATCGGGCGCGGCGTCGCGTTCGAGTACCGCGGCAAGGTGGACTCCGACCGCTGGCGGCGCACCTGGGACCGGGTGATCGTGGTCGGGTCGTGGGTGCCCGCGCTGGGGGTCGGGCTGCTGCTGACCACCACGTTCCTCGGGCTGCCGCTGGACGAGGGCGGGCAGCGGGTCGGGTCGGCGTTCGCGGCGTTCACCCCCGAGTCGGCGCTGGGCGCGCTGGCGATCGCCGGGTTCGCCCTGACGCACGGCGCGGTGTTCACCGCGCTGAAGACCGACGGCCCGATCCGGCACCGGGCCCGCGCCCTGGCGCTGCGGCTGGGCCCGCTCGCGCTGCTGCCGCTGGGCGGGCTGCTGGTGGTCGTGCAGTGGGAGTCCGGCGAGCTGTGGACGTGGGCGGCGGCTGGGCTGGTGTTCGCGGCGGCGTCGGTGGCCTTCTCCCGGCTGCGGGCGGGCCGGGAGGGGCAGGCGTTCGCGGCGCTGGGCGCGGTGATCGCGCTGTCGGTGGCCGCCCTGTTCGGGGCGCTGTACCCGGACGTGCTGCCGTCCACCCTGAACCCGGCGTGGTCGCTGACGGTCGAGGGCGCCGCGTCGAGCCCGTACACGCTGGAAGTGATGAGCTGGGTGGCCCTGTTCGGCACGCCCGCGGTGCTGGCCTACCAGGGCTGGACCTACTGGGTGTTCCGCCGCCGGGTCAGCGCCGCCCACATCCCGCCGGTGCACGTGCCGTGAGCGGGAGCCGAGACTTGCCCCGGGTGCCAACCAATCCCGCCGATCAGCCCCGGGGCAGGGGTCCGCTCGGCGCGCTGCCGGGGTTGTCCCCGTCGGCGCGCCGGGCGCTGATCCTCGGCGGCGTGCTGGCCGTGCTGACGGCGGGCGCGCTGGTGGTGCAGGCGTGGGCGCTGGCAACGGTGCTGGCCGAGGTCGTCGCGGGCGCGGGGGCGTCCGTGGGATGGCTGATCGCGGTGGGGAGCGCGGTCGCCGTCCGGTCGCTGCTCGGGTGGGCGACGCGGGTCGTCGCCGCCCGGGCGGCGGCGGGGGCCAAGGCCGAGCTGCGCGCGGTGCTGCTGGACCGGGCGCTGGCCGGTGGTCCGGAGTGGATCGGCAGGCGCGGGGCCGCCGAGCTGACCGCGCTGGCCACCCGCGGCCTGGACGCGCTGGACGCCTACTTCGGCACGTTCCTGCCCGCGCTGGTGACCGCGATGGCCACGCCGCTCGGCGTGGGCGCGGTGATCCTGTTCGTCGACTGGCCGTCCGCGGTCGTGGTCGCGCTGACGGTGCCGTTGATCCCGCTGTTCGCCATCCTGATCGGCAAGCACACCGCGGACCGGGTGGGTGAGTCCGCCGAGGTGTCGGAGCGGCTGTCGGGGCGACTGCTGGAGCTGGTCAGGGCGCTGCCGGTGCTGGCGGCGTTCGGCCGGGACCGGGCGCAGGAGCGCACGGTCCGGGAGGTGTCGGAGGGGCACCGCCGCACGACCGTCGGCGTGCTGCGGGTGGCGTTCTCGTCCGCGTTGGCGCTGGAACTGGTGGCGACGCTGTCGGTGGCGCTGGTCGCGGTGGTCATCGGGCTGCGGATGCTGTCGGGGGACCTGACGCTGCTGGTCGGGCTGTTCGTGCTGATCGTGGTGCCCGAGTGCTACCTGCCGCTGCGCGCGGCGGGGGCGGCGTACCACGCGTCGGAGGACGGGTTGGAGGCCGTGCGCCGGGTGGCCGCGCTGCCGCCCGTGCCGCCGTCGGGGACGGTGCCGGTCGAGGGGTTCGACACCGTCCGCGTCGAGGGCGTCGGCGTGCGCAGGCGGGACGGCTGTGCGCCGGACGGGATCTCCCTGGTGCTGCGGCCGGGCTCGGTCGTGCGGCTGGACTCGCCGAGCGGCAGCGGCAAGTCGACGCTGTTCGGGGTGCTGCTCGGCTTCGTCGCGCCCGACCGGGGGCGCGTGCTGGTCGACGGCGTGCCGCTGAGCGATATCGACATGTCGACCTGGCGGCGGCTGGTGGCCTGGGTGCCGCAGCGGCCGGTGTTCGCCGCGGAGGTGGTGGCCGACGAGGTGGGGCCGCTGCCGCGCGGCGAGCTGGCCGCGGTGGCGCGGACCGTGGCCGCCGAGCACCTGCTCGACCGGCGGGTGGACAGCCTTTCCGCGGGGGAAAGGCAGCGCGTGGCGGTGCTGCGGGCGCTGGTGCGCCGCGATGTCCGGCTGCTGTTGCTGGACGAGCCGACCGCGCACCTGGACTCCGCGACCGCCGCGCTGGTGATGCGCGCGGTGTCCCGGCTGGCCGCGCGCGGCGTCGCGGTCTGCATCGCCTCGCACGTGTCGGTGGTCGGCTCGGGCGACGTGCCCGCCGCGTCCACTGTGGAGGAAGCGGTCGCCGAGGCGGAGGCTTCGGGGCGGCTGCGCGAGCTGATCAGCCGCCGGACGCTCGGGGGCGCGCTGCTGGGGGCGGTGGCGCTGGCGTGCGGGGTGGCGCTGACGGCGTTGTCGGCGTGGCTGATCGCGCGGGCGTCGCAGCAACCGGCGCTGCTGGTGCTGTCGGTGGCGATCGTGGGCGTGCGGACGTTCGGTCTCGCGCGAGCGGGCCTGCGCTACCTGGAACGGCTGGTCAGCCACGACGCGGCCTTCCGCGACGCGACCCGGCTGCGCGGCGAGCTGTGGTCGGCGCTGGTCCGCCGCGGCCCCGCCCGCGCGCTGCGGGCCGGGGAGGGTCTGCGGCGGCTCGTGGACGACGTGGACACCGTGCGCGACCTGACGCCGCGCGTGCTGGCCCCGCCGGTCGTCGCCTTGGGCGTGGCGCTGGCCGCGGTCGCGGTGCAGACGGCGATGGCGCCCTCGGCGGGCCTGGTGCTGGCTGCGGCGCTCGTCGTGGCCTGCGTCCTCGCGCCGCTGGTCACCCTGGCCGCCGAGCGCCGGGCGAGCGCCGCGCTGGCCGAGGGGTCCCGCACGGTCGCCGACCGCGTGTTCGCCCTGCTGGCGGGCGCGGCCGACCTGGTCGCCTTCGGCCGCGACACCGGCCGCCGCGCCGAGCTGGCCCGGCTGGACGCGTCGCTGACGGCCCGCGCCCGCCGCCAGGCGTTCGGCGCGGGGCTCGGCGAGGCGCTGATCACGCTCGTGCTGGGACTGGCGGCCGTGCTGTCGGTGCCGCTGGCGGCGGGCGTGCTCGACCCGGTCCTGGTGCCGATCGTGGCGCTCGTCCCGCTGGCGGTCGCCGAGGCGGTCATCCCGCTGACCGGGGCGATGACGCACCTGGGCCCGCTGCGCGCCGCGTACGGCCGGATCAGCGCGCTGCGCGCGGACCGGGGCACGGTCGTGGCGCCGCCGCAGCTGTGCACGGGCGTCCGGCTGGTCGCCCCGGAGCTGCGCTGGCCGGGGGCGTCCGCGCCCGCGCTGCGCGATGTCGACCTGCGGATCACCCCGGGCTCGTTCGTGGCCGTGGTGGGGCCGTCGGGGTCGGGGAAGTCGACGCTGCTCGCCGCCGTCCTCGGCTTCCTGCCCGTCCCGGTGCTCGCCCGCCCGTCGGCGGTGGCCTGGGCGCCGCAGGACCCGATGCTGGTGTCCACCACGGTCCGGGAGAACCTGCGCCTGGCCGACCCGCACGCCGACGACGGCAGGCTCGCCGCGGCGCTGGCCAGGGCGGGCCTGCCCGGCTTCGACCTCGACGCGCAGGCCACCGCGGTGTCCGGCGGCGAGGCCCAGCGCATCGCCATCGCCCGCGCCCTGCTCGCCGACGCGGACGTGGTCCTGCTCGACGAACCGACCGCCCACCTCGACGAGCCCACCGCCGACGCCGTCCTGGCGGACCTGCGCGCGGCGCTGGCCGACCGCATCGTCGTCCACGTGACCCACCGCCCGGCCGAGGCGGCCGCGGCGGACGTCGTCATCGAGGTCGTCGACGGGCGCGCACGGATGCTGAGCAGGGTCTGATGAAGCCGAAGCCGTGCGAGTGCCGCCAGCCGCTGGTGTGGATGCTGTGGTCCCGCCCGGCCCCGCGTCCGGAGCGAGCCCGGCCGAGGGAGAAGGCATAGCCTTGGTCCTCACCATGGACCCCACGCTGGCTGCCCGAACCCTGACCGCGTCCACCGAGATCGCCACCGCGGCGCTCGCAGGCGACGACCCCGACGCCGTCCTCGGCCTGGTCGTGCGCAGCGCGGCCGCCCTCGCCGAGGCCGACCTCGGCCTGGTCATGGCCCTCAGCGACGACGGCGGCGTCACCGTCGAGGCCGCCCACGGTGCGCAGAGCCCGGTCGGCCTGGTGCTCTCGCCGAGGTCATCGGCCGCCCGCGTGGCCCGGGGCGGCGTCCCGATCGTCGCCGACGACGTCACCACCGACCCGCGCACCGCGCCCTACGTCCCGCGCGAGCTGCAGGTCTACGGCCCGTTCGCCGCCGCGCCCTTCGGCACCCGCGAACGCAGGCTGGGCGCGCTGACCGTGTACCGCAAGCGCGGCGCCCGCCCGTTCACGCCCGCGGGCGTCGAGGTCCTCACCGCGTTCGCCGCGCAGGCGGGCCTGGTCCTGGTCCTGTCCGAAGGCGCGATCGCCCGCCGCCGGATCGGGGTGTACGAGGAACGCGAACGCATCGCCCGCGACCTGCACGACGTCATCGTCCAGCGGCTCTACGCGGCGGGCATGCAGCTGGACCTGCTGACGCGCCGCCCGGCGCGCAAGCTCGCCAAGGCCGACGCCGCCCGCATCGCCGAGGTCATCGATCAGCTGGACACGGCCATCGCCGACGTCCGCGCGGTGGTGCGCACGCTCCGCAACCCCGACCCCGAGGAACCGGCGGCCGACCTCGCCGAATCCGCCACCGCCGAGGTCGCGACCGCCCGCGAGCTCCTGGGCTTCGCCCCGTCGCTGGAGATCGTCGGCGACGTCCGGGACCTCCCCACCGAGGTGGCGGACAACACCAGGGCCGCCCTCCGCGAAGCCCTGTCGAACGTGGTCCGCCACGCGGGCGCCCTGCGCGTGACGGTCCATCTGCGGCGTGACGACAAGCTCCTGCGCCTGACCGTCGCCGACGACGGCTGCGGCATCCCAGAGGGCGTGACGAGGCGCGGGCTGCGCAACCTCCACGACCGCGCCGAGCGGCTGGGCGGCACCTGCACGGTCCGCTCGTCACCGAGGAGCGGCACGGCCGTCACCTGGGAAGTGCCCCTGCCGGGCTGACTACCGCTCCCGGCGGGCGAACCAGGCCACCGCCTGCGTCCGCCGCTGCATGCCCAGCTTCGCCAGCACCGACGTCACGTAGTTCTTCACGGTCTTCTCCGCCAGGAACAGCCGCTCGGCGATCTGGCGGTTGGA
Source organism: Actinokineospora sp. UTMC 2448 (assembly GCF_024760565.1). Taxonomy (NCBI): domain Bacteria; kingdom Bacillati; phylum Actinomycetota; class Actinomycetes; order Pseudonocardiales; family Pseudonocardiaceae; genus Actinokineospora; species Actinokineospora sp. UTMC 2448. The sequence continues at coordinate 122,322 of NZ_CP031087.1, forward strand.
CAGCCCCTCGCCCATCAGCTCCAGGACCTCCCGCTCCCGCTCGGTCATCGCCGAGAGCTCGTCGGAGGCCGAGCGCCGCATCCGCTCCAGCACGCGGGCCGTCGTCACCGGGTCCAGCAGCGACCGCCCGGCCGCCACCTCGCGCACGGCGGTGATCAGGTCCTGCCCCCTGACCTGCTTCAGCAGATAGCCCGCAGCGCCCGCCATGATCGCCTCGACCAGGGCGTTCTCATCGTCGAACGCCGTCAGCACCAAGCAGTGCGGCGCGGGCGTCAGCGAGCGGAGGGACCGGCACAGCGAGACGCCGTCCCCGTCCGGCAGCCGCACGTCCACGACGGCCACGTCCGGCGCGGACGAGGTCGCCCGCACCAGCGCCTCGGCCACCGACCCGGCCTGGGCGACCACCTCGATGTCCGGCTCGCCGTCCAGCAGGTCGCGCAGGCCGCGCCGCACGACCTCGTGGTCATCGACCAGCAGCACCCGGATCACACGTCACAGCTTACGGAGCCGCACCCGGGAGATCCGGTGGTCCGAGCCCTTGCGCAGCACGAGCGTCGCCCTCGGGCGGGTCGGCAGGATGTTCGACAGCAGGTTCGGCTCGTTGATCCGCTTCCACAGCACCCCCGCCTCCGCCCGCGCCTCGTCGTCGGAGAGGGCCGCGTAGTGGTGGAAGTGCGACGACGGGTCGGCGAACGCCGTCGAGCGCAGCGCCAGGAACCGCTCGATGTACCAGCGCTCGATGTCCTCGGGGTGGGCGTCGACGTACACCGAGAAGTCGAAGAGGTCCGACACCGCCAGCCTCGGCCCCGGCTGCAGGACGTTCAACCCCTCGACGATCAGGATGTCCGGCTTGCGGACCACCTGCTCCTCGCCGGGCACGATGTCGTACGCCAGGTGCGAGTACACCGGCGCGCGCACCTCGTCCGAGCCCGACTTGACCTCCGAGACGAACCGCAGCAGGGCGCGGCGGTCGTAGCTCTCCGGGAAGCCCTTGCGGCTCATCAGCCCGCGCCGGATCAGCTCGGCCCGGGGGTACAGGAAGCCGTCGGTGGTGACCAGGTCGACGTGCGGGTGGTCGGGCCAGCGGGCGAGCAGGGTGCGCAGCAGCCGCGCCGTGGTCGACTTGCCGACCGCCACGCTGCCCGCGATGCCGATGATGAACGGCACCTTCGCGCCGTCCTCGCCCAGGAACGCGGTGGTGGTCTCGTAGAGGTGCTGGCGGGCCGCCACCTGCAGCGAGATCAGCCGCGACAGCGGCAGGTAGACGTCGACCACCTCGGCGAGGTCCACCGGGTCGCCCAGGCCGCGCAGCCGGACCAGTTCCTCCAGCGTGAGCGGCAGCGGGGTGTTCTTGCGCAGCTCACGCCATTGCTCGCGGCGGAGTTCGACGTACGGGCTCAGCTCGCGGACCCGTGCCATGTCCGACTCCTCGCGGCGGGATTGTGGGCCTACCGCGCCAACGTAAGCGCTCGGAGCGCATTTGTGGTGTGACGGACTGCACCGATCGGGTGTGGCGCAGGCAACGTGGACATGACGTCCGCGCGACCACTAGGCGCCGAAGACCTCGTCCCACGCCGCCGCGACCTGCCGCGCGCACGTCTGCGGCGACACCCCGCCCACCCCGGTGCCCAGGCCCGGCATCGCCACCGTGCGCACGCCCATGCGGATGGGCGCGCCGTCGTCGAACACCCCGTCGCGCCACAGGCGGAACACCGCACGCGCGGCGAGGTAGGGGTGCACGGTGTCCGGCGGGAGGACGGTGGCGGGCTCGCGCATCGTCGGCGCGCTGATCAGCCACGCGGGCGTGCGCGCCCCGGTCGGCACGATCAGCGCCTCGCCCACCGGCAGCTCGCCGCCGTGGTAGGCCAGCACCGCGCTGCGGACGGACTCCTCGACCCGGGGGAACGACCGCGCGTAGACCGCGTCGATGCCGCCGCGCATCCAGCCGTAGGAGTTGGCGGGGGAGACCACGGCCTGCGCGTCGACGTCCAGCACGGACCCGCGGTGGACCCGCACGTTCGGCCGGGTCGCGGACCGCCACGCCTCGGCGAGCGGTTCGTCCACCGCGCACAACACCAGTTCGAGCGTGTCTGCCTGCGCGTGCACCGTCCCGGTCTCCGAATCCGCGGTCACTCGACCAGCATGTCATCTCCGCGAGCGGCGCGGTAACCGCCATTTGGTAACCCGCAGCACAACCCCAGGTGTCCAACCGGCTGCCCAGTAGGGTGGGCGGCGTGCCGCGTATCGCCTACTTCGGACCCCAGGGCACGTTCACCGAACAAGCCGCCCGCGCGTTCGACGGACAGGCCGACCTGGTGCCCCTGCCGACGATCCCGAAGGCCGTCGCCGCGGTCCGCACGGGCGCGGCCGACCTGGCGTGCGTGCCGGTCGAGAACTCCGTCGAGGGCGCGGTCTCGGCGACCATGGACGCCCTCGCCGTCGACGAGCCGGTCGTCGCCGTCGCCGAGCACGTGCTGCCCATCCGCTTCTCGGTGCTCGTGCGGCCGGGCACGACCGAGATCCGCACGGTCGCCAGCCACCCGCACGCCCTGGCCCAGGTCCAGGGCTGGCTCTCGGCGAACCTGCCGGAGGCGACCCAGCTCGCGGCGACCTCCACCGCGGGCGCGGCCGTGGGCGTGGTCGAGGGCCAGTACGACGCCGCCGTCACCGCGCCGGTCGCCGCGACGCACTACCCGCTGGAGGAGCGCGCCACGGACGTGGCCGACGAGCGCGACGCGGTCACCCGGTTCCTGCTGCTGAGCAGGCCGACGACCGCGCCCGCGCCGACCGGGGCCGACCGGACGTCGGTGCTGGCCGTCGTCGCCCACCAGCCCGGCGAACTGCAGAACCTGCTCACCGAGCTGGCCCTGCGCGGCATCAACCTCTCCCGCATCGAGTCCCGCCCGCTGCGCGGCCGGTTCGGCGAGTACCGCTTCTACCTCGACTTCGACGGCCACATCGCCGAGCACCGCGTCGGCGAGGCGCTGGCCGCGCTGCACCGGCGCAGCCAGCAGGTCCGCTTCCTCGGCTCCTACCCCAAGGCCGACGGCGCGGCGTCCCTGGCCCCGCCCGGCCACCGCGACATCGACCACGCCGCCTCCGCCGCCTGGCTCGCGGCGCTGCGCACGGGAGGCGAGGCATGACCCGGCTGTTGCTGGTCCGCCACGGCGAGACCATCTCCAACGTCAACCACGTCCTGGACTCCGCCCCGCCCGGCCCGCCGCTGACCGCGCTCGGCCGCCGCCAGGCCGAGGCGTTCGCCGAGCGCACCAAGCACGAGCCGGTCACCGCCGTCTACGCCAGCACCGCCATCCGCGCCCAGGAGACCGCCGCCCCCATGGCGGTCCGCCGCGGTCTCGACGTAGCGGTCCTCGCGGGAGTGCACGAGGTGCAGGCGGGCGAACTGGAAGGCCGCAACGACCCGGAGGCCCTCGCCGCGTTCGTCGAGGTCTACCGCGGCTGGACCGAGGGCGACCTGCACCGCGCCATGCCCGGCGGCGACACCGGCCACGCCGTCCTGGAGCGCTTCGCCGCCGACATCGCCAAACTCCGCGCCGACCACCCCGACGAGACGGTCGCCCTGGTGACCCACGGCGGGATCCTCCGCCTCGGCGCCGAACTCCTGGCCGACAACGTCGGCCCCCAACTGGCCAACGCGGGCCTGATCCCCAACACCGGCCACGTCCTCCTGGAAACCCGGGGCGACGGTTGGCACTGTCTGGAGTGGACCGGAGTCCGCCTCTAGCGGCGAGTGCCGGAATTCGGGGGCGCGTTGTCGGGGGACGGGGCTACCCTGCGCGACATGTCATCGGTAGCGGTCCGCGCCGAGGGGCTGGTGAAGACCTTCGGGTCCACCCGCGCGCTCGACGGCGTCGACCTGGAGATTCCCACTGGGACCGTGCTGGGGTTGCTGGGCCCGAACGGGGCGGGCAAGACGACCACCGTGCGCATCCTCACCACACTGCTGCGGCCGGACGCGGGGAAGGCGTTCGTCGCGGGGCACGACGTGGCCGCCGATCCGCAGGCGGTCCGCCGGTCCATCGGGCTGTCCGGCCAGTACGCGGCCGTCGACGAGAACCTGACGGGCACGGAGAACCTATACATGGTCGGGCGGCTCTACGGGCTCAGCCGGGCGGACGCCCGGGCGCGCGCCGCCGAGCTGGTCGGGCGCTTCCGCCTGGTCGACGCGGCCGACCGGCCCGCGCGCACCTACTCCGGCGGCATGCGCCGCAGGCTGGACCTGGCCGGGGCGCTGGTCGCCGCGCCCGCCGTCGTCGTGCTCGACGAGCCGACCACCGGGCTGGACCCGCGCGGGCGCATGGACACCTGGGAGGTCATCGGCGAGCTCGTCGCCGACGGCACCACCGTCCTGCTGACCACCCAGTACCTGGAGGAGGCCGACCAGCTGGCCGACCGGATCCTGGTCATCGACCGGGGCAGGGTCATCGCCTCCGGCACCGCCGACCAGCTCAAGGCCGGTGTCGGCGGCGAGCGGCTGGACATCGTCGTCGCCGACGCGGGCGAGCTGGCCGCGGCGCGGGCAGCGCTGAGCGCGGTTGGGGTCGGCGAGCCGGACGTCGACGAGCACCAGCGCAAGCTGTCCATCAAGGTCGACACCGGGCCCAAGGCGCTGGTCGAGGCGCTGCGCCTGCTCGACCGCGACAGCGTCGGCGTGCTCGACGTCGGACTGCACCGGCCCACGCTCGACGACGTGTTCCTCGCGCTGACGGGGCACGCGGCCGAGGAGGACGCGCCTCAGCCGGAGAAGAAGCGCCGGAAGAAGGGGGACTCCTGATGGCCGTGATCACCGCGGGCGCCCGCGACAGCGGCGTGGTCGCCTGGCGCAACCTGATGAACGTGCGCCGCCAGCCCGACCTGCTGCTCGGCGCCACCCTGCAGCCGATCATGTTCGTGCTGCTGTTCGCCTACGTCTTCGGCGGCAGCATCGGCGGCGACGCCGACGCCTACCGCGAGTTCCTGATGGGCGGCATCTTCGCCCAGACGGTGGCGTTCAACTCCGCGTACACCACCCTCGGCATGGCGGCCGACCTCGACAAGGGCGTCATCGACCGGTTCCGGTCGCTGCCCATGTCGCGCGCGGCCGTGCTCCTCGGCCGCACCAGCGCCGACCTCGCGGTCTCCGCGCTCGGCCTGGTCGTGATGGCCGTCTGCGGGCTGATCGTCGGCTGGCGCATCCGGGGCAGCCTCCTCGACGCCGTGGCCGCGTTCGCGCTGCTGCTGCTGTTCTCGTTCGCGATGTCGTGGATCGGCGCGTGGGTCGGCATGGTGTCCGGCAACGTGCAGGTCGCGCAGAGCGCGGGCTTCATCTGGATGTTCCCGTTCGCCTTCATCTCCTCGGCGTTCGTCTCCGCGTCCAGCATGCCGGGCTTCCTGCGCACGATCGCGGAGTGGAACCCGGTCACCGCGGCGGCCGACGCGGCCAGGACGCTGTTCGAGAACCCGCGCCCGGGCATCCTGGGCACCTCGGACGCCTGGCCCGCGCAGCACCCGGTGCTGTGGTCGCTGATCTGCTCGCTGATCATCCTGGCGATCTTCGTGCCGCTCGCGGTCGGCAAGTACCGCAAGGTCGCCAGCAAGTAGCGCTCAGGCCGGTGCGCCGTTGAGGGAGTCCACCTCGGCGGCGTGCCGGTCGAGCGAGATCCAGACGAACCCGCCGAGCAGGATCTGCAGCGCGCCGGACACCCCGAACACCGCGCGCGTGCCCAGCCAGTCGGCCAGCAGGCCGCCGAGCAGCGCGCCCAGCGGGATCGCGCCCCACACCGCCGTGCGCCAGACCCCGAGCACCCGGCCGAACAGGTGCTCGGGCACGAGCGCGCCGCGCAGGGCGCCCAGGATGACGTTGATGACCACGACGGCGGCGGCGAACACGCCGAACAGCAGGCTGGCCGAGATCGGGTCGCCGACGAGGGACATCAGCCCGAAGCCGAGCCCGCAGAACCCGGTGGCCAGGGTGAGCACCGTGCGCCGGGGCAGCCGCTTGGTCAGCCGCGGCGCCAGCCACGCGCCGAGCAACCCGCCGACGCCGCCGACCAGGGCGAACACGCCGAACGTCGCCGCGTTGAGGCCCAGGTCCTCGATCGCGTAGAGCACCAGCAGCGCCTGCGCCAGCTCCGAGGTGAGCGCGACGGACGCGGCGAACAGCACCAGCTGGACCATCAGCGCATGGCCGCGCAGCCACCGCCACCCCTCGGCGAGCTGCACCCGCAGCGCGGTCTGCTCGGGGTCGACGGCCTTGGGCCGGTACTTGCCGTGCAGCAGCACCAGCAGCACGGCGGCGATGGCGAACCCGACGGAATTCAGCAGGAAGGGCAGCGCGGCGAACAGGGCGAAAGTGAGGCTGCCCAGCGGTCCGCCGAGGAACGTCTGCCCGACGATCTCTACGCTCTGCAACTTGCCGTTCGCAGATTCCAGTCCGGCCCGGTCCACGACAGCCGGGATGAGCGCCTGGGCGGCACTGTCCGCAACCGTCTCGACCGTGCCCAGCGCGAGGGCGAACGCGTAGAGCAACCAGATCGTCGTGGCGTCGGCGAGCACGAGCACGGCGAGGCCGCCGACGATCAGCGCGCGCGCCGCGTTGGCGAGCAGCATGGCCTTGCGCCGGTCGACCCGATCGATGAGCACGCCGGTGAGCAGCGAGAACAACAGCCAGGGCAGGAACGACGTCGCGGACAGCCCGGCGATGAGCACGGGGTCGCGGGTCACGCTGACCGCGAGCAGGGGGAAGGCGACCTTCCCGATACCGTCCCCCAGGTTGGACAAGGCGCTTGAGCCAAGCAGCCAGGCCAGCCGTCGATCCTTCGTCACCACACCGCCCTTGTGAGCACGATCCGTAATCGTGCTTCCCCAGCACCCGCCATGGTCGCGACGTTACTGTCTGCACATAGGACGTCACCACCCCCGAACGGGCGGCAATTCTTCACACCGGGGCGGCCCGACTGTGAATCGGGGGCGTGTTCGGGTGGCGCGCGGTTGATCATTCGCGCATCGTGGAAAGGAAAAGTGGGAGGGCAACATTCGCCGGAGGGTCTTATGCGCGCGCGGATGATCGGATTGATCGGACTGCTGGCCGTGGCGGCGTGCGGGAGCCCACCACCGGCGGGCGACGCGGGAGCGGGCCCGTCGCTGGCCGAGCCGCCGACCGGGACGTCCACGGAGGTGACGGGGGCGAACGGCGCCACATCGCCCGCCACCACGGCGTCGCGCCTGCCGGTGGCGACCGACTGCAAGACCGACGAGCTGTCCCTGTCCATCGAGGACGACTCCGCGGGCGCGGGCACGGTCTACCGGAAGCTCGTCTTCACGAACACCGGTTCGCGGGTCTGCGTCCTGCACGGCTTCCCCGGCGTGTCCTATGTGTCCGGTGAGGGCGGCGAGCAGGTCGGGCCTGCCGCCTACCGGGAGGGCACGAAGGGCGCCCCGGTCACGCTGAAGCCGGACGGCACCGCTGTCGCGCCGGTCGGGTTCGTCAACGTCCGCAACTACGACGCCGCCGTGTGCAAGCCGACCGAGGTGCGCGGGCTGCGGGTGTACCCGCCGCAGGAGACCGCCGCCATGTTCGTCGCGCTGGACGGGCTCGGCTGCGCGGGCAACCCGCCGGGCAACCAGCTGGTGGTGAAGACGATCACGAGGTCATGAGGCCGGTGCGCCACGCCCAGGCCGCGATCTCGACGCGGTTGCGCGCGCCGATCTTGGCCTGCACCGCCGCCAGGTGAGTCTTCACCGTCGACAGCGACAGGAACAGCTCCGCGCCGATCTCGGTGTTCGTCAGCCCGCGGGCCGCGGCCTTCACCACGTCGGTCTCCCGCTCGGTGAGGGAGGCGGCCTGCGGGTCGACCGACCGCGGCGAGGCGAAGTGGCGCAGCAGCCGCACGGTGATCTGCGGGGAGACCAGCGCGTCGCCGCGGTCGGCCGCGCGCACCGCCTCCATCAGCAGGGCCGGGCCCGCGTCCTTGAGCAGGAAGCCGGACGCGCCGTTGGCCAGCGCGGTGTGCACGTACTCGTCGAGGTCGAACGTGGTCACCACGACCACCTTGATGGGGTCGGCCACCTCCGGCCCGGCCAGCGCCCTGGTCACGGCCAGGCCGTCCATCCCGGGCATCCGGATGTCGAGCAGGCACACGTCCGGGCGCAGCTCGCGCGCCCTGGCCACGGCGCTGACGCCGTCCGGCACGTCGGCGACGACCTCGATGTCGGGCTGGGTCTCCAGGATCATCCGGAACCCGGCGCGGACCATCTCCTGGTCGTCGGCGATCAGCACCCGGATCACGAGCCGTCCTTTCGCAGCGGGAAGCGCGCGTCGACGGTCCACCCCGCCGTCTCGCCCGGGCCCGCGGCGAACGCGCCGCCGAGCAGCTCGACGCGTTCCCGCATGCCCACCAGACCGTAGCCGCCGGAGCCGCCCGCCGGTCGCACCCGGGCCGTCGTCGCGTCGTCGGACACCCGCACGCGCAGCTCGCCGTCGGCGGGCTCGACGGTGACCGACACCCGCGAGGCGTCCTGGGCGTGCTTGCTGACGTTGGTCAGCGACTCCTGGACGATCCGCAGCACGGTCCGCCCGGCCTCCGGCGGCAGCGTGTCCGGCAGCGACAGTTCCATGTGGACCTCAGGGCCGGGGAAGCCCGCGGCGACCGCGCGCAGGTCGGCGGCGAGGTCGGCGGTCGCGGCGTCGGCGGCCCCGGCCTCGCCCGCCTGCGTCCCGCGCATGCTGCCGACCAGCATCCGCATGGCGGCCAGCGCCTCGGTGCCGCTGCGCTCGATCTTGGCCAGCGCCTGCGCGGTCTTCGCCGGGTCGGCGACGAGCTGGGCGGCCTGCGCCTGCACGACGATCCCGGTCACGTGGTGGGCGACGACGTCGTGCAGCTCCCGGGCCAGGGCCATCCGCTCGGCCTGCTGCGCGCCGGACACCGCCACCCGGATCGACTGGTTGCGGGCCCGGTCGCGGGAGCCGAAGTACTGGCCGGTGGCGACCGACAGCAGCAGGAGGAAGGCGGCCACGAGGAAGAACTCGGTGTCGGGCCGGTCCCGGGTCGCCGCGGCCAGCGCGATCGTGGCGAGCGCGTCGGCGCCGACGAGCGCGACGACGGCCGAGGTCGCCTTCTGCCGGTCGCAGTAGCGCACCACGTAGGCGACCAGCGCCATCTGCGCGGCGACGATGGCCGCGGGCGGGCGCAGCCCGGACATGGGGTGGTCGAGCAGGTAGGCGAGGACGGCGATACCCACCCCGGACACCACCACGATGACGGCCGCGTTGATCGTCCAGTGCAGGGCGTCGCGCGGGCCGAGCACCGCGCACACCGCCGTCGCGACCGCGGCCAGCAGCGGGAAGGCGGCGTAGGGGCCGAGCCGGTCGATGTCCAGCGTGGCGCTGGAGTCGACCAGCAGCGCCAGCGTGAGGGCCAGCGCCAGCGGCCACTGCCCGCGCAGGAACGTGCGCATCGGCGAGTCGCCGCCGCCCAGGCGCAGCGCCACGCCCGCGCCCACGGCCAGGACCGCGCCCACGGAGGCGAGGTCGAGATCGGTGTAGTGCCAGTAGGGCCTGCGTATCAGGACCGCGCAGACGGCCGAGGCGAGCAGGCCGAGCGTCGCCGCCGCGGCGACCCCGCGCGGCGTCCGCCAGATGACGATCGCGATGACCATCATCCCGGCCAGCGCCTCGGTCGCCGAGAGCGACAGCAGCGACTGGACCCCGAAGAACGAGTACGGGTCCCGTTCGCGCAGCACGACCGACATCGCGAGCACGGCCCCCGCGCAGGCCAGTCCCCCGAGAACCGGCCTGCGCAGGGCGAGGAAGACCGTCGCGACCATCGGCAGCGGGACCAGCAGCGCGGCCCCGCCCCACAGGCTCCCCAGCACCGCGATGTCGGTCAGGTACGCGACGGCCAGCAGGCCCGCCATCCAGCGGCGCACGGTCGCAACGGTCTCCATGCCGCAGAACGCTAGAACGCCCAGGACGAACGCGCCTCGGCCGACCGGCGGGCAGGCATCGGCCGATCGGCCAGGGGACACCGCGCCGCGCATGCCCGGACGGCCGACGCACCCCACCCGCTCGGCCGATCCGCCGGGGCGCTCCCGGGAGAGACGCTGTGAGCAGCGAAAACAACGACGGAGGTGCTCACGATGGTGACCGCGGTTCTGGTGTGGATCGGCGTTGTCCTCGGCCTTGCCCTGCTGCTGACCATGGCGCTCGGCCCGGCGATCGTCCAGATCGACAGCAAGCTCTACGAGCGCAAGCGACGCCGGGATGCCGGAGTGCGCGTCGGGCGGTAGCCCGCGAGACTGGTGATCATGCGACGGACCCTCGCGGCGCTGGCCGCGATCGCCCTCACCGCGTGCGCACCGGCCGACCCGGCCAGCCCACCGGCGTCCGTGGCCCCGCCCAGCGGCTCCGCCGACGCCCTGCCGGTGCCGGACGTCGTGGGGATGGAGCACCAGCGGGCCCAGGACACCCTGCAGTCAGCCGGGTTCTTCCACCTCGCCGAGGAGGACGCGACCGGGCAGGGGAGACTGCTGGTGTCCGACCGCAACTGGGTCGTCGTCTCGCAGGACCCGCCCGCGGGCGCGGTGGTCCCGGCGTCGGACAGGATCCTGCTGCGCTCCAAGAAGAAGACGGACCCGTGACGATAGAAGACCTCAGCGCCCGCCAGCGCGCCTTCGCCGCCGCCCGCGCCTGGGAGCGGTGGCACACCCCGAAGAACCTGGTGATGGCCCTCTCCGGCGAGGTGGGCGAACTCACCGAGATCTTCCAGTGGCTCACCCCGGACCAGGCCGAGGCCGCCTACGCCGACCCCGACCTGCGCGCCCGCATCGACGACGAACTGGCTGACGTCCTGCTCTACCTAGTCCGCCTAGCCGACGTCCTCGGCGCCGACCTGCTGGCCGCCGCCAACGCCAAGATCGACCGCAACGAGCACCGCTTCCCCAAACCCGCCCCACTGACCGACTGACCGGGCCTGCTCCTGACCGGTTGACCGGGCCCCCCGCCCGCTCAACCCGGCTGCCAGCCCCCGCTCAACCGGTTGCCAGCCCCGCTCAACGCTGGCCCTGCCCGCCCCGCTCATCCGCGTGGCCCGCCTCCGCCCGGTCGCCTGGCCGCTATGCCTCCGGCCCTGCTCAACCGCTCGGCTGGCCCCCCGTCCGGTTCCGCCGGTCGTCTGGCCTCCGCCCGGCTGGCCCGGCCTCCATGCCTCCGGCTCCGCTCAACCGCTTGGCTCGCGCCCGTCCGGTTCCCCCGGTCGCCTGGCCCCCCGGCTGGCCCGGTTGCCAGGCCTTCGGCTCCGCTCGACCGCTTGGCTAGCGCGTGTCCGGTTCCGCCGGTCGCCTGGCCTCCGCCCGGCTGGCCCCGTTGCCGGGCCCTCGGCTCCGCTCGACCGCTTGGCTAGCGCGTGTCCGGTTCCGCCGGTCGTCTGGCCTCCGCCTGGCTGGCCCGGTTGCCAGGCCCTCGGCTCCGCTCGACCGCTTGGCTCGCGCCCGTCCGATTCCACCGGTCGCCCGGCCCCCGCTGGCTGCCAGCCCCTGCCCGGCTCGCTCAGCTCTACCGCCCCCCGCACCGCTCGACCGACTGACCAGCCCCCGCGCAACCGCCTGACCGTGATCCGCCCTAGCGGCTGTCCACCCCCTCAACCGCCAGCCCGGCCCGCCCCGCGCATCCGCTTGCTGGCCTGCCGGCCCCGCCACCCCCACCGGCCCCGCCCGGCTCGCCGGGTTGCCAGCCTCCTGCCCGGCACCACCGGCTGCCCGGCCCCGCCCGGCTCACCCGGTGCCAGCCCCCTGCCCAGCTCGCCCAGCCCCCAATCGCCCCCCGCCCCGCTCAACGGCTGACCAGTCCCGCTCAACCGCCGCCCCACCCGCTCATCCGCTTGGCTGGCCCGCCCGGCTCCACCGGACGCCCGATCCCCGCACGGCTCGTCCAGCCCCCGTTCAACCGCCCCCGCCCCCGCTTAATCGGCTGACCGCTCCCCGCGCAAGCGCTTGACCAGGCCGCTCTAGCGGTTGACCCCGCCCAGCTCAACGACTGGCCTGGCCCCGCCCGGCCAACCGGTGGAGCGGATCCCCCTCCTGCTCCACCGGCGGCCGGTTCCCCCTGTCCCGCTCGGCCGGTTCCCCTGTCCCCTCCACCGGCCGGCCGGGTTCCCCTGTCCCGCTCGCCCCGTCGAGCGGCCCCCGTCCCGGCCAACCGATCGACCGGGCCCCATCCCCCTCAACCCGACTCACCGGACCCCCGCCCAGCTCGCCGATCAGGGCAGGGTCGCGGTCTTGCGGAGGCGGTTGAGGGCGCGGTGCTGGGCCACGCGGATGGCCTCGGCTGTGGTGCCCAGGAGTTGGGCCGTCTCGTGGGCCGACAGGCCCATGACGATCCGCAGGTGCAGGATGTCGCGCTGCCTCGGGGTCAGCACCGCCAGCATGGTGGCCGTCTGGTCGGCCAGTTCGCGGCGGAGGGTGAGTTGTTCGGGGCCGTCGTCGTCGCTCACCATGTCCGGGGTGTCGGCGATCGGGTCGGACTTGTCGCGGGCGTTGGCGCGGTGGACGTCGGCGATCTTGTGGGCGGCGATGCCGTACACGAACGACAGGAACGGCCTGCCCATGTGCTGGTAGGTCGGCAGCGCCCGGTAGATGGCCACGCAGACCTCCTGCGCGACGTCGTCCGCGGTGCTGAACGATCTGGGCAGCCTGCCCAGCTTCGCCCGGCAGTACCGCAGCACGAGCGGGCGGAGGAACAGCAGCAGCGCCTCGATGGCGCGGACATCACCGGTGCTCGCGGCGGCCACGTGCTCGTCCAGGCTCTCCCGGGACACCCGGGGGAACGGGATCCGGCTCGGTGCGAGCCTGGCGGGTTCCAGAGCCGTGCACGTCATGTGTTCCTCCTACGCCAGAAGGGTGACCTCACCCCTAACAGAGCGCGGAGGACCGCACGAAATACCGACGGCCCGTTATTTGTGCCCGACCGAGCCCGACTTTTTCGGTACCGAAACGGCGGGCCACCGAGTGCTCACTCCGGGGAGTCCAAACGGTAGAGGTCGTGCTGGACCATCAGGGCGATCACCTTCTCCGCGTAGCGCGGATCGGTGGCGTACCGCTTGGCGACCTCGGTGACGAACCGGTCCGGGTCGTCGGCGTGGGGCAGGGCGTCGGCGTAGTACGGGCTGGTCGTGATCAACCTGCCGTAGTCGCGGAAGGAGTCGGTCATCGACTCGTACACGCGGAAGGCGGCGACGGTGGGCGCGCACTCGGGCTGGCACTCCGTGGTCGGGTACTCCGCGCAGCCCACCGCGATGGGCCCCGGCCCGGCGGAGGTGCACTTGAAGCCGAAGTAGTTGCGGTGGTTCACCGCCAGCGCGCTGCGGCCCCACCCGGACTCCAGGACCGACTGGCCCGCGGTCACCGAGGCCGGGATGCCGTACTCGGCGGCGACCGCCCGCGCGGCGGGCTCGGCGTCGGCCAGGTACTCCGGGTCGGGGGCCATGGCCATCGCCTCCGCCCGCACCTCCTCCTGGTCGACGACCACCTCGGCCGCGGCGGGCTGGGCCAGGGCGACCAGGAGCGCCCCGGTGACCCCGGCAGCAGTACACCATCGCATAGCGTGACCTCCGCTCGTCCGTTCGAGCGTCAGCGCGCCGCGGGAGGCCCGCAACCGGGGTCACCTGGTCGAGTTACACCGCCACGTCCACCCAGACCAGCTTGTGGTCCGTGGCGTCGTTGAGCCGGTCGTGCTCCGAGCCCGGCAGCGGCCAGAACACGCCCGCGCCCAGCGGCCGCAGGCCGCGGGAGGGCAGCACGTAGTCCGCGCGCAGGTTGCCGGGCGCGGTGTCGTTGAAGTCGCCGGTGTCGTAGCGCGGGTCGCCGAGGTGGGTCAGGTTCGCCCCGCCCTGCCGGGCCGCCGCCTCGACGCCGCCCGCCGACGAGGGCCGCACGTCGGTGACCCGCGGCGCGGTGAGCAGCTGCTGGATGGCCCCGGGCACGCTGTCGCCGTCCACCTCGTCGGAGTTCTGGTCGCCCGCGACGACGAACCGCGCGCCCGGCTTGAGGCCGCCGCGCCTGCCCGAGTCGTCGTAGATGTACCGGGACCTGCCGGGGTGCACGTAGTCCGCCCAGAACCGGATCTCGTCGTGGTTGCGGGCGCCGTTGCGGTCCTCCGGCCCGTCGAACACCGGCGGCGTCGGGTGCGACACCAGGAAGTGCACGGTGTCGCGGCCGATGCGGACCGGCAGGTCCCAGTGCGACTTCGAGGACAGCCGGAACTCCGCGAGGATCTCCGGGGAGTACCAGTCGCCGGGCGCGGCCGTGGCCGGGTCGTCGGGCAGCATCGCGCCGGGCATGTCCGCCCAGCGGAACTCCTGGAACGTCCGCGCCGGGCCGATCGGGTACTTCGAGAGCACGAGCATCCCGTACTGGCCCGGGAAGAAGCCGAACCCGAACGCGTCGTCGGCCGTGCCGGTGCGCCCGTCGCGGTTGAGGTCGAACCCGCTGGGCACGCCGGTGTTCGACGGCGCGATGAAGGCGTGCGGGTAGTGGATCGGGGCCGCGCCGTTCTGGCCGCGCTCCAGGTAGTTCCGCCGGAACAGGTCGACGGCCTCGGGCGCGTGGTCGAACTCGTTGATCAGCAGCACGTCCGGCCGGGTGCGCTGGACGACCTCGGCGATCTCGCGGGCCTGCGGGTTGTCCGGCGTCGACAGGTCGGCGACGAGCTGCCCGGCCGCGGCGCGGTTCAGCGAGGCGTTGTACGTGGCGAACCGCACCGGCTCGGGGCGGGCCTGGGCGGGCGGGACGGCCACCGCGCCCGCGACCAGCGCGAGCACCGGGGCCAGTAAGAGCGACTTCACGGCATCCTCCAAGGTCGGCGCGTCACCTTGGCATCCTCCGACGACCAGCGGGTGAGCGGCACGTGAAGCCTCAGGGGTCGACGCCCGTCCGCGCCACGCACAGGTCCCACAGCGCCGCGCGCTGCTCGGGCTTCTCCCTGGTCCACGGCGTGATGTGGGTCGGGCGGTCGCGGCGGTCGTGCCAGAACCGGCCGGTCATCCTGGCGGGCTCGTCGGCGGCGGCCAGCCAGACGACGGTGTCGGCGCCCTGGTCGGGCGAGCGCAGCAGCGGGGCCATGATCCGGTTGAAGCCGGGCAGCGACGCGGCCACGCCCGGGGTGTCGGCCCAGCCGGGGTGCATGCTGTGCACCACGACGCCGTCGGCGTCCAGGTGCGCGGCCCACTGCTCGGCCAGCACCACCTGCATGCGCTTGGTCCGCGCGTACGCCCGGGTGCCGGAGTAGCCGCCCTCGGCGTACTGCGGGTCGTCCACGCGCAGCCCGGCAGTATACATCCCGCCGGAGGTGACGAAGATCACGCGACCGTGCGCGGCGGCGAGCGCGGGCCGCAGCAGGGCGGTGAGCAGGAACGGGCCGAAGACGTGCGTGGCCAGGGTGATCTCGTTGCCGTCCGCGGTCTCCCTGCGCTCCGGCGGGAGCGTGCCCGCGTTGTGCACGAGCACGTCGAGGCTGCCGTGCCGCTCCAGGAAGTCCTCGGCGAACCGGCGCACCGACGTCAGGTCGGCGATGTCGCAGGTCTCGAGCTCCAGGTGCGCCTCGGGCGCGACGGCCTGGACCTCCGCCCGGGCGGCGGCGCCCTTCTCCGGGTCGCGCACCACCATGTGCACGGTGGCGCCGAGCTTGGCCAGCCCGGCGACGGCGGCCTTGCCGAGGCCGGAGTTCGCCCCGGTGATCACGACGGTGCTGCCCTCCAGCGCCCCGCACGGCGGGTCGGCGGGCCAGAAGCGGCTGCGGACGGAGTAGCCGATGCGGGTGTACCCGGGCACCACCGCCCGGTCGAGCGCGGTGTCGAGGACCCTCGTGCCCAGGCTCATGGGAGCACGCTAGCGGCACCACCACCCCCTCGCTTGTCGCTCTTGACAAGTGGTCGCCGTCACGCGAGTCTGTTTCGTGTTACCGCTAGTAACAGGAGGTGGGTCGCGATGGCGCGAGCCCTGCAGCCGAAGGACGCCGACACCGTCGCGTCCCGACTTCTCGACGCGTCCGCCCGCGGCAGTTACGACCCGCACATCGACATCGACTGGGACGCCCCGCTGGAGGACGGCAAGGCGTACATGCCGCTGGAGCGGGTGTCCCTCTACGGCACCGACCTGTGGCGCGGGCTGTCCGACGAGCAGCGCATCGAGCTGTCCAAGCACGAGATCGCCAGCATCGCCAGCGTCGGCCTGTGGTTCGAGATCGTCCTCATGCAACTGCTGGTCCGCTACGTCTACGACCTCGACCCGCGCTCGCCGCACGCCCAGTACGCGCTGACCGAGATCGGCGACGAGACCCGCCACTCGATCATGTTCGCCAAGGCCATCACCCGCTTCGGCGCGCCCGCGTACGGCCCGGTCAAGCTCATCCACACCGCGGGCAAGGTGTACGGCGCCCTCGCGGGCGGCCCGTCCATGTTCGGCGCCGTCCTGGTCGCCGAGGAGGCCACCGACCGCCTCCAGCGCGCCACCATGGACAACCCGGACATGCAGCCGCTGATCCGCATGGTGAACCGCATCCACGTCGTCGAGGAGGCCCGGCACGTCCGCTTCGCCCGCGAGGCGGTCCTGCGCGACGTGCCCAAGCTCAACCGCGCGCAGCTGGAGGCCCACCGCTGGGTCCTCGCCCTCACCGCGTACGGCGTCATGGACGCCATGATCAACCCGAGGGTCTACCGCAGCGTCGGCATCGAGCCCCGCCAAGGGCGCGCCGTGGCCATGGCCAACCCGCACCACCACGAGACCCGCCGCTGGATGACCGAGAAGGTGATGGCCTTCCTGACCGGCGCCGGCCTCGTCGGCGGCCCGTCGAAGAGCATCCTGCGGGCAGCGCACCTGGTGTAATTCGATCGACCGGGATGCCTTGGCGCGCCTAGCCTTCTTCCATGGCAGCAACCACGATCCCCGGGCAGCACGTCGACATCCGCCTGTGGGCTCGACCCGAATCGGTCGAGGACCAGGCGATGGCGCAGCTGCGCAACATCGCCGCGCTGCCGTGGACGTTCAAGCACGTCGCGGTCATGCCGGACGTGCACTACGGCAAGGGCGCCACGGTCGGCTCGGTGATCGCCATGCGCGACGCCGTGTCCCCGGCCGCGGTCGGCGTGGACATCGGCTGCGGCATGACCGCGGTGCGCACCTCGCTGACCGCGGACGACCTGCCCGCCAGCCTGGCCCCGCTGCGCTCGGCGATCGAGGCTGCCGTCCCGGTCGGCTTCGGCCTGCACCGCGACGCCGCCTTCGACGACCGCGACTTCGCCGACTGGGACGCCTTCTGGGCGCGGTTCGACGACCTCACCGACAAGACCCGGCTCGACCGCGGGCGCGCGGTGAACCAGATGGGCACGCTCGGCGGCGGCAACCACTTCACCGAGGTCTGCCTGGACACCACCGGCCAGGTCTGGGTCATGCTGCACTCGGGGTCCCGCGGCGTCGGGAACCTGCTGGCCCAGCACCACATCGAGGTCGCGCGCGGCCTGGCGCACAACGCCGAGCTGCCCGACCCCGACCTCGCGGTGTTCCTCGCGGGCACCCCGCAGATGGCCGCCTACCGCCACGACCTGTACTGGGCGCAGGACTACGCCCGCCGCAACCGCGCGGTCATGCTGCGGCTGGTGAGCGACGTCCTGCGCGCCCACTTCCCGACCGTGGTGTTCGACGAGCCCATCTCGGTGCACCACAACTACGTCGCCGAGGAGGTCCACTTCGGCGAGGAGGTCCTGGTCACCCGCAAGGGCGCGATCCGGGCGGGCCGCGGCGACCTGGGCATCATCCCCGGGTCGATGGGCACCGGCTCCTACATCGTCCGCGGCCTGGGCAACCCCGACTCCTTCGAGTCCGCGTCGCACGGCGCGGGCCGCAGGATGTCGCGGAACAAGGCGCGCAAGCGCTTCACCGCCGACGACCTCGCCGCGCAGACGGCGGGCGTCGAGTGCCGCAAGGACTCCGGGGTGGTCGACGAGATCCCGGCGGCCTACAAGGACATCGACGAGGTCATCCGCGACCAGTCCGACCTGGTCGAGGTGGTGGCCAAGCTGAAGCAGGTCGTCTGCGTGAAGGGCTGAGCGCGTCAGCCCCAGCCCAGCTCGTGCAGGCGCTCGTCGTCGACGCCGAAGTGGTGGGCGATCTCGTGGACCACGGTGATCGCCACCTCCTCGACCACGTCCTCTTCGGACTCGCAGATGTCCAGGATGGCCTCGCGGTAGATGAAGATGCGGTCGGGCAGCTCGCCGCCGTACATCGTCGTCCGCTCGGTCAGGGCGATGCCGTGGTAGAGGCCCAGCAGGGTGGGCTCCTCGGGGTCGCGGTCCTCGACCAGCACCACGACGTTGCTCATCGCGGCGGCGAACGGCTCGGGGATCAGGTCCAGCGCGTCGGCGACCAGTTCCTCGAAGCGGGCCCTGGTCATCTCCACCGGCACGTCAGCCGCCGGTGGTGGTGGTCGGGGCCGCCTTGGTCGTCGTGGTGGGCTGCTCGATGCCGCGCACGCTGCCGGTGACCGGGGCGAGGCCGCTGCCGTTGGGCAGCTTGGCCGCGACCTTGCAGTCCACCTTGCGCGAGCCCGCCACCCAGCTCTCCTCCTTGAGCGCGTCCGGGTACGGGATCAGGCCCTTCTTCGCCAGGTCGACGCCGTTGGTGTACTCCTTGGTGACCGCGTCGCACAGCTCGATCGCCTTCTCGATCTGCGCCTCCTCCGACGGGTACTCGTCGGGGAAGGCCTTCGAGAGGTCCACGTTGCCGACGATCTCGACCGCGTGCGCCTCCGTGCACGGCACCGGGTCGCCGATGACCTGGCCGTCGAGGGCCAGGCAGGTGCCCGGCTCGTGGATGCCGGACTGGTCGGCGCCCGCGGCCGAGCCCGTGGCGGGCAGCAGGGCCCCGGAGCGGCTGGCGGTCTGCACGCCGCAGCGCAGCTTGCGGTCGCCGTCCTCCCACTGGACCGTGCTGGGCTTGAGCGCGTTGACCTTGTAGCGGCCGTGCGGGTCGAGCGTCCCGCCCAGGTACTCGGTGACGCTGGGTGTGCACTTCTCCACCGCGAGCTCCTGCCAGCGCTCCAGCTCCGGCGGCGGGGCGTCCTCGGCGAACTGCGCGGAGATGTCTATGTTCCCCGTCACCTCGAACAGGTGCGGCTCGGCGCAGTCCACCCTGCGCATGTCCGCGCCGTCGGGGGCCGTCCAGAACAGGCAGGTGCCCGCGGGGGAGTCGAAGGCCAGCTCGCGCTCGTCCGCCGCGGTCGGCACGTCCCCGCGCACGGTCACCGGCCAGGAGAACGCCATGCTCGTGCCCAGCACGAGGATCGCCCCCACGCAGGCGGCGATCATCATCAGCCTGTCGGCCGAACGAAACCAGTCACCGGGTCCAGACATCTACTCCATGATGCCGTGTCCTCGGGAGTGGAGCGGCCCGCGGGAGTGAATCGGGAGCGCCCAAGGTTGCGATCGGGCCAATCCCGCGACGTCCGTGCTGGTCTTTGACTAGTCTGCGCGCTTGGGAGTGGTTCATGACTGACAACGACAGGCCCCCGCCCTACGAGGCCCCCGAGCCCGAGGACGACACACCCGACCGCCGATCCGGGTCCATCAGCTACCAGGACCCGCGCTCGACCGTCCCGCGGCCGCCGACCCTGGCCGAGCAGCGGGCCCGCCAGGAGGCGCAGCGCCGCGCCCGCGACGCGGAGTACGCCGCCGCGGCCGAGGCCGAGGACCAGCGGAAGAAGCGCAAGCGCATCATGATCGGCGCGGGCGTCACCGTGGGTGTCGTCGGCCTGGTCGCGATCCTCTACGCCGCGTCCCAGCCCGACGAGGTCACCGCGCACTGCGTGAACCCCGAGGGCGTCATCGTCGACGACGATTACTGTGACGACGACTACGCGCGCAGTCACGGCGGCTATGTCAGCGGCGGCTTCATCTACATCGGCGGGACGTCCTACCGCTACAACTACGGCGGCACCGGGACGGTCGGCCAGCGGGTCAGCGGCGGCAGCTTCGTGGCCCCGTCGTCGGGCACGACCGTCAAGACCGGCCAGGGCAAGACCGTCCAGCGCGGCGGTCTCGGCGTGGGCGGCGGCGGGAAGAGCGGGGGCAGCTGAGTGCGCCGCGAGCGCTCGCGGCCCCGCCCGGACTGGTGCGCCAAGGTCGAGTCGCAGGGCCTGGTCTTCGGCCTGCCCGCGCGCTACGGCGACGGCGGCTCGCGCCCCTACTGGGACGAGTCGGTCCACTATGTGTTCGACATGGACGAGATCCTGTCCATCGAGGCCGATGTGGAGCTGCTGCACTCGATGTGCCTCGAGGCCGTCGAGACCGTGGTGCTGATGGAGCGCTACCGCGACTTCGGCATCCCGGAGTGGGCGTGGCCGCACGTCGCCGAGTCGTGGAAGCGGCACGACCCGCACGTCTACGGCCGCTTCGACCTGCGCTACGACGCCAGCGGCCCGGCCAAGCTGCTGGAGTACAACGCCGACACGCCGACCTCCCTGCTGGAGGCCGCGGTCGTGCAGTGGTTCTGGAAGACCGAGGTCTTCCCCGACGACGACCAGTGGAACTCGCTGCACGAGAAGCTGGTCGAGCGGTGGACCGAGGTCGGGGCGAAGCTGCCCTCCCGCGAGGTCCACTTCACCTGGTCCGGGGCCGACCCGACCGGCGAGGACCACATCACCACCGCCTACCTGCAGGAGACCGCGGCCGAGGCGGGCCTGGACACCATCGGCCTGGCCATCGAGGAGATCGGCTGGGACTCCGAGCTGGCCCGCTTCGTCGACCTGGCCGAGGCGCCGATGGCCACCGTCATGAAGCTCTACCCCTGGGAGTGGGCGGTCAACGACGAGTTCGGCCGCAAGGTCGTCGAGTCGCTGCCCACCACGCTGTGGGTGGAGCCGCTGTGGAAGATGCTGCTGTCGAACAAGGCGATCCTGGCGGTGCTGTGGGAGATGTACCCCGGCCACCCCAACCTGCTGCCCGCCTTCCTCGACCAGCCCGGCATCCTCACCGAGTACGTGCGCAAGCCCAAGCTCGGCCGCGAGGGCGCCAACGTGCAGATCGTCGCGCCCGGCTACGAGACGGCCACCGGCGGCGTCTACGGCGCCGAGGGCTTCGTCTACCAGGCGTTCGACCCGCTGCCGGAGTTCGACGGCTACCGGCCCGCGCTCGGCGCCTGGATCGTCGGCGACCAGGCGGCAGGCCTGGGCATCCGGGAGACAGCGGGCCTGGTGACCGACGACGGGGCGGCCTTCGTCCCGCACCGAATCCCCGTCGAGTGAGCCCCGAGGAACCACCATGGAGGACCAGTTGACCACCAACCTCGCCACCGCGACCGTGATGGCGCTGCCGGAGAACTTCGGCGCCGACCTGGCCCGCGGCATGGGCGCCATCGCGCTGTACGCCATCGTCGGCCTGGTCCTCATGCTGCTCGGCTTCTACGCCATCGACTTCACCACCCCGGGCAAGCTGTCCGACCTGGTCAGGGCGGGGCGGCCGAACGCGGTCATCGTCACCGCGTCCGGCATGCTGAGCATGGCGCTGATCATCGTCGTGGCGATCTTCTTCTCGGCCAGCGACCTCACCGCCGGTCTGATCACCTCGGTGGTCTACGGCCTGCTCGGCATCATCGCCCAGGTGCTCGCCGTGCGGACCCTGGAGTGGGTGACCAAGCTCGACGTCGGCAGCACCATCGAGGACGAGCGCTTCGCCCCGGCCAGCGTCGTCGTCGCCGCCGTGCACATCGCGCTCGGCCTGATCGTGGCGGTGGCCATCTCCTAGTCCGGGCGGTCGCATATCTCGTATGCACGCTGTCAGCACGGGCGACTACCCTCACACCCTGTGATTGACCTCAAGGTTCTGCGCGAAGACCCGGAGACCGTGCGCGCTTCCCAGCGCGCCCGCGGCGACGACCCGGCGGCCGTCGACGCCCTGCTGTCCGCCGACGAGCGGCGCCGCTCCGCGATCTCCCGCGCGGACACCCTGCGGGCCGAGCAGCGCCAGTTCGGCAAGCAGGTCGGCAAGGCCCGCGGCGAGGAGCGCGACGCGCTGATCGCCAAGGGCAAGGAGCTCGCCGCCGAGGTCAAGGCCGCCGAGGCCGAGCAGGCCGCCGCCGAGTCGGCCTTCGAGGAGTGCCACCGCGCGCTGTCCAACATCGTCGACCCGGCCGCGCCGGTCGGCGGCGAGGACGACTACACCGTCCTGGAGACCGTCGGCACGCCGCGCGAGTTCGACTTCACCCCGCTCGACCACCTCGACCTCGGGGTGCGGCTGGGCGCGCTGGACATGGAGCGCGGCGCGAAGGTGTCCGGCTCGCGGTTCTACTTCCTCACCGGGATCGGCGCGCAGCTGCAGCTGGCCCTGCTGAACATGGCCGCCGCCCAGGCGACCGCGGCCGGGTTCACCCTGGTCGTGCCGCCGGTGCTGGTGCGCCCGGAGATCATGGCGGGCACCGGGTTCCTCGGCGCGCACGCCAGCGAGGTCTACCGGCTCGCCGAGGACGACCTGTACCTGGTCGGCACCTCGGAGGTCGCGCTGGCCGGGTACCACTCCGACGAGATCATCGACCTGTCGACGCCCAAGCGGTACGCGGGCTGGTCGTCGTGCTTCCGCAGGGAGGCCGGGTCCTACGGCAAGGACACCCGCGGCATCATCCGCGTCCACCAGTTCGACAAGGTCGAGATGTTCTCCTACTGCAGGCCGGAGGAGGCCGCCGCCGAGCACCAGCGGCTGCTGGCCTGGGAGAAGGAGATGCTGGCCAAGATCGAGGTGCCGTACCGGGTCATCGACACCGCGACCGGCGACCTCGGCTCCAGCGCGGCCCGCAAGTTCGACTGCGAGGCGTGGGTCCCGACCCAGCAGGCCTACCGCGAGCTGACCTCGACGTCCAACTGCACCACGTTCCAGGCCCGCAGGCTGTCGGTGCGCTACCGCGACGAGAACAACAAGCCGCAGGTCGCCGCGACGCTGAACGGGACGCTGGCCACCACCCGCTGGATCGTGGCGATCCTGGAGAACCACCAGCAGGCCGACGGCTCCGTGGTGGTCCCCGAGGCGATGCGCCCGTTCCTCGGCCTGGACGTCCTGCGCCCGGTCTAGCCCGGCCCGCACACCGGCGCGGCGGTCACACCAGGGAGGCCGTCACACCAGGGAGGCCGTCACACCAGAGAGGCGATGTGCCGCCCGATCTCCAGGGCGCACGTCGCCGCCGGTGACGGCGCGTTGAGCACGTGGACCTGGCCGGGCGCGGACTCGATCAGGAAGTCCTGCACCAGGGTGCCGTCCGGCAGCAGCGCCTGGGCCCGCACGCCGGAGCCCGACGCCACGATGTCGGCCTCGGTGACCGCGGGCACCAGCTTGGCCAGGCTCGCGGCGAACCGCCTGCGGCTCAGCGAGCGGCGCACCTCGTCGAGGCCCACCGGGTAGGCGTAGCGGCGGGCGAGCCGCCACGTGCCGGGGAAGCGGACGGTGTCCAGCAGGTCGGCGGCCGAGACGTCGGCCCAGCGGTAGCCCTCCCGCCGCAGCGCCAGCACCGCGTTCGGCCCGGCGTGCACGCTGCCGTCCAGCATCCGGGTGAGGTGCACGCCGAGGAACGGCAGCGTGGCGTCCGGCACCGGGTAGATCAGGCCCCTGACCAGGTGCGCGGCCCGCGGGCGCAGCTCGTAGTACTCGCCGCGGAACGGCACGATCCTGGCCTTCGGCGCCAGCCCGGCCATCCGCGCGACGCGGTCGCTGTGCAGGCCCGCGCAGTTCACCAGCGCGTCGGCCCGCAGCACCTCGCTCCCGGTGGCCACCTCCACCCGTCCGCCGCGGGTCCGGATGCCCAGGGCCGGGGTGTTCAGCCGCAGGTCGGCGCCCTGGTCGGTCAGCAGCCGGACCAGCGCGGCGCAGACGGCGGGGAAGTCGATGATCCCGGTGGTCTCCACCCGCAGCGCGGCGACGCAGGCGACCTCGGGCTCCCACTCGCGGGCCTCCTCCGGCGTGACAAGGCGCGCCGGGACCCCGTTCGCCGCGGCCCGCTCGGCCAGCACCCGCAGCGCGGGCACCTCGGCGTCGGAGGTGGCCACGACGAGCTTCCCGCAGACCGCGACCGGCACCCCGTTCGCCAGCGCGAAGTCCACAATGGACTTGTTGCCCGCGACCGACATCCGGGCCTTGAACGACCCGGGCGCGTAGTACAGCCCGGCGTGCACGACGTTGGAGTTGTGCCCGGTCTGGTGGCGCGCCCAGCCGTCCTCCTTCTCCAGCACGGTGACCCGGTCGCCCCGCGCGGCCAGCTCGTGGGCCGTCGCCAGCCCGAGGATCCCGCCGCCGATCACCAGCACATGTCGCACGGGGGAACCTTAGGCCACCGGCCGCGCGAACCTGGTTACGCGCTAGTTGGCAATAGGAGGCGTTGCCAGATGCGTTCCGGATGCGGGCCGCGCGGGTTATCCTGCGGGGTCCCCTTGGCCAGGGCCTCGCCCGCTCTAGTCCCAGGAGCATGGCACATGCGCGCACTGACCTGCGGAATCGCCGTCGCGGCACTCGTCACGGCGGTCGCGCTCCCCGGCACGGCAGCCGCCGAGAGCGCGGGAACGGAGTACCGGAGCGGCCGGTTCGTGGCCGCGCAGCCGGTCCGGGTGCACGACTCCCGGTCCAGCGGGCCGGTCGGGTCGGGCCAGACCGCGCGCATCGGGCTCGGCGCCGCGCTGCCGTCCGAGGCGACGGCGGTCGTGCTCAACCTGACCGTCTTGGGCGCGACGGCGACGACCCGGCTCACCGCGCACACCGCGGGCGGCGAGCGCTCCGGCGCGACGGTGCACCTGCGTCCCAACGAGATCCGCTCCGCGCAGGTGACCGTCGGCATCGGCGCGCTGTCCGCTGTGGACGTCCACAACAGCTCGGGGGAGACGCACGTCATCGCGGACCTGGTCGGTTATTACCAGGCCGGGAACGGCGCCGGTTTCCACGGCGCCACGCCCGTGCGCGTGCTCGACACGCGCTCCAGCAGGTCCATCCCCGCGGGCGCCACGCGCACGGTCGACTTCAGCGCGCGCGTGCCCGCGGGCGCCACCGCGGTGACCTTCCTGCTCACCGCGACCGGCACCAGCGCGTCCCACCTGACGGCCTGGCCCGCCGGGCGGACCAGGACGGCGGCGGCCACCCTCCACCTGCCCGCGTCCGAGGCCCGGACGAACCTCGTCACCGTCGCCTTGGGCGAGCGCCAGTCGGTGAGCCTCTACAACCAGGCCGGGTACGCCCACGTCCAGGTGGACCTCGTCGGCTACTACACCGAGACCGCCGGCGCGGCGTTCCGCGCCAGGGCGCCCGTGCGCGAGTACGACAGCCGCGCCGACTACGCCAACGGCATGCCCGGCCTGCCGATCCCGCCGCGCTCCCGGGTCAGCCTCTCGGTGGCGGGCTCGGTCCCGGACGACACGACCGGCGTCCTGCTCGGCGTCACCGGCATCGAGGCCACCGAGACCACCTACCTCACCGTCTGGGCCGACGCGCGCGCCCCGCGCCCGGAGGTCACCGCGGTCAGCGTCCCGGAGAACCGGACGGTCGCCAACGCCGTGGTGCTCGGCCTGACCCCCGGCGACCTCGTGACCGTCTACAACAACGCGGGCCGCGTGCACGCCACCGTCGACCTGCTCGGCTACTTCCACACCGGGGCGGCCTGAGCCCCCTGGCATCATGGGCGCCATGCGCGCTCTCGTGACCGGCGGTGCCGGCTTCATCGGTTCCACCCTGGTCGACCGCCTCGTCCGGGACGGCCACGAGGTCGCTGTCGTCGACACCTTCGCCCGCGGCCGCCGGGAGAACCTGGCCGGGGCGCTGGCCAGCGGCCGGTGCTCGGTGCACGAGGTCGACGTGACCTCCCCCGACCTCGCCGCCGCCGTCGCCGAGGTCGCCCCCGAGGTGGTGTTCCACCTCGCCGCCCAGATCGACGTCCGGGTGAGCGTCGCCGACCCGCTGCTCGACGTCAGCCAGAACGTGCTGGGCACGGTCAACCTCGCCGAGGCCGCCCGGGCCGCGGGCGTCCGCAAGATCGTCTTCGCCTCGTCGGGCGGGTCGATCTACGGCACCCCGGAGGACCTGCCGGTCGGCGAGGACACCCCGATCAACCCCAAGTCCCCCTACGCGGCGAGCAAGGCCAGCTGCGAGCTCTACCTCAACGGCTACCAGCAGCTCTACGGCCTGGACTGCACCCACCTCGCGCTGGCCAACGTCTACGGCCCCCGCCAGGACCCGCACGGCGAGGCGGGCGTGGTGGCGATCTTCGCCAACGCCCTGCTGGAGGGCCGCCCCACCCGGGTCTACGGCGACGGCGGCAACACCCGCGACTACGTCTTCGTCGACGACGTCGTCTCCGCGTTCATCGCCGCGTCCGGGGACAAGGGCAGCGCCACCCGCTACAACATCGGCACCGGCATGCAGGTCTCCGACCGCGAGCTGCACACCCTGGTCGCGCGCGCGGCGGGCGCGCCCGACGAGCCGGAGTTCGCCCCGGCCCGGCTCGGCGACGTGCGCGCCTCCGCGCTCGACTCCGGCCGCGCCCAGCGCGAGCTGGGCTGGAAGCCCGAGGTCGACATCGCCGAGGGCGTGCGCAGGACGGTCGACTACTTCAGGACCCGGTAGCCCGGTCCTCGGGCTTCTCCGCGCCCTGGATCGCCATCGCCCGCACCAGCTTGGCGTAGCGGTGCTCCAGCTCCTTGAACCGCAGGTAGGTGTTGATCGTGGCGAAGCCGAAGGCCACGACCGTGCCGTAGAGCAGCAGGTCGGTGCCTCGGCCGACGCCGACCAGCTGGGCCAGCGCGCTCGTCGCCGACGGCACCAGCACCGCGATCACGCCGAACACCATGAACAGCGCGAAGCCGATCTTCACCCCGGCCGCCGTCCGGCTCTTGCCGTGGTGGCGCAGGAAGGACACCAGCAGGCCGACGACGGCCAGGATGAGCAGGATCTGGATCAGCATGTCAGCGCCTCGAACCGGTGCGGAGTGCGGAGTCGAACAGGATGTTGACGCCGTTGATCAGCGACTGGCCCTTCGACATGGAGTACTCGGTGTAGAGGATCGTCACCGGCTCCTCGGCGACCCGCCACTTCCTGCGGTCGATCATCTCCACGATCTCCGACGCGTGCCCCATGCCGTTGAGCTTGATGCTCAGCTGCTGGGCGACGGTCTGGTTGAACACGCGCAGCCCGTTGTGCGCGTCGGTCAGGCCGAGTCGGCGGGTGCGCGGGCTGAGCATGACCACGGTCCGCAGCACCAGGCGCTTGATCCACGGGATGTGGCTGGTGTCGGCGCCGCTCTTGAACCGGGTGCCGACGATGATGTCGACGTCCTCGGCGCGCATCCGCTCCAGCATCCGCACCACGTCATCGACCTGGTGCTGGCCGTCGGCGTCGAAGGTGACGAACAGCTCCGCGCCGGGCTGGGCCCTGGCGTACTCCACCCCGGTCTGGATCGCCGCGCCCTGGCCCAGGTTGACCGGGTGGCGCACCAGGTGCGCGCCGGTCGTGCGGATCCGCGCTGCGGAGTCGTCGGCGCTGCCGTCGTCGACGCACACGATGTTGGGGAAGGTCGCCATGGCGTTCCGCACGACGTCGGCGATGACCTGTCCCTCGTTGTAGACGGGGATGACCAGCCAGACGTCGGACCAGTCGGTCACGATTCCTCCGCGTGGTGGTGGCCGCGCCTGATCGACCCGGCCGGACTTCACCGCTGAGGGTAGCCTTCCGCGCGCGCCGCGTGCCTCCCCGCCCCACCCCGCTCTGACCTGGGCGGGACCGCCCCCCGACCCGGGCTGACGGCGGCTCGCGCCCGGTACGGGTAGCCTGTGCTGGCCGCACGTGATCGGCGCCGTCGTGGTGGGTGACCGCCCCGGCGCCTCGGGCGGACCCGCGAGAGAAGACATCTCGACATCGAGCATCGCCTGCCTGCGGAGGACTGGAAGACCCATGCCCGGTAGCACTGCGGACACCACGGCCAGGGCGGGTCGGCTGACCGCCCAGCGCGGCCTGTTCACCGGACCGGCCGCCGTGGTTCCCGACGAGCTCTACGCGCAGGTCCTGACCGGTTCGGCCGCGCGCACCCGCTCCCGGCTGACGGTCAACCCGCACTCGCTGGTCAGCACCGACACCTACTTCGGCCGCTTCCCCGCCAGCTACTGGCAGCGCTGGACCACCGCGGGCGACGTCGTGGCCGAGCTGACCGTCACCGGATCGGGCAAGGTCTCGCTGGTCGCCTCCGACACCAACAGCGAGACCCGCACCGTGGCCGCCGAGGTCGTCGAGGACGCCCAGGGCGCGACCATCCGGCTGACCACCAAGCTCACGATGTTCCTCGACGGCGGCTTCCTCTGGGTCGACCTGGCCACCGAGGACGGCTCGCTGGCCGTGGACGCGCTGAACTGGACCGTCCCCGCGCCCGCTCACGAGCGCATGACCTCCATCGTCATCTGCACGTTCAACCGCGCCGACGACTGCGTGAACACCCTGGGCGCGCTGGCGTCGGACCCGGGCGCGCTCGACCTGATCGAGCACGTCTACGTCGTCGACCAGGGCACCGACACCGTCGAGTCGCGCGCGCAGTTCCCCGACGTGGAGAAGGCGCTCGACGGGCGGCTGCGCTACCTGCGCCAGCCCAACCTCGGCGGCGCTGGCGGCTTCGGCCGGGGCATGTACGAGATCACCGAGGCGGGCAGGCCCGCCAACGTGTTCCTGATGGACGACGACATCCTGTGCGAGCCGGAGATCGTCGTGCGGCTCACCGCCTTCGCCAACAGCGCGGCCAAGCCGACCATCGTCGGCGGGCAGATGCTGCGGCTGCTGCACCCGACCAAGCTGCTCGCGGGCGCTGAGTACGCCGACTTCGCCCAGCTCGTGCCCGGCAAGGTGGTCAAGGGCGGCCTCGACGACGTCGACCTGCTCGGCGAGGCCGAGGACGAGGACGGCGTGCCGCTGGGCAAGCCCAACCGCGGCGACGTGCGGGTGGACGCGGACTACAACGCGTGGTGGTCCTGCATGATCCCGTCCGATGTGGTCGACCGGCTCGGCCTGCCGCTGCCGCTGTTCTTCCAGTGGGACGACGTCGAGTACGGCTACCGCGCCCGCGCCCACGGCATCCCCACGGTCACGCTGCCCGGCGCGGGCGTGTGGCACGCGGACTTCGACTGGAAGGACGCGGACAAGTGGAACGAGTACTTCGCGGTCCGCAACGCCATGGTCGTCTCCGCCATGCACTCCGAGACCGACCCCAAGGTGGTCGCCCGGACCCTGGTGTCCCGGGTGGTCCGCTACCTGCTGGGCATGCAGTACGGCCTGGCCGCCACCATCATCCGGGCCGCTGAGGACTTCCTGACCGGCCCGCGCATCTTCGACGACGGCGGGGCCGCCGCGGCCGCGGCGATCCGCAAGGAGCGCGCCGAGTACCCCGACACCGTGCTGCACAAGCCCGCGGACATCGAGGGCGTGCTGCCGATGGTCAAGCCTGCAGGCGAGCCGAGCCTCACCCGGCTCGTCCTGCTCAAGCGGCTGATCTACGTGGCGATGGGGCGCACCTCCTACGCCAAGGGCATCGTGTCCGCCGAGGACGCCGCCTGGTGGCACACCTCGCGGTTCGACTCCGTGGTGGTCACCGACGCCTCGCAGGAGGGCGTGCGCGTGCGCAGGCGCGACCGCGCCATGGACGTCAAACTGGCCAAGCGCGTCGCCCGCGTCGCCCGCGCGCTGGTCAGCGAGACCCCCCGGCTGCGCGCGGAGTACCGCGCCGCCGTGCCCGAGGTGACCAGCCGGGAGAACTGGCGCAGGCTCTACGGCCTGTGACCCACCGCCCCCAGACCGAAGGAGCGACGTGACCGACCAGCACAGCGTGCTGCAGCGGGTGATCATGCCCAGGGACACCGATCCGCTGGACGTGCGCCCGCTGTACCTCGACGAGCCGGACAACGTGCACAGCCACGTGTCCTCGCGGGTCGCCGTGACGGTCCCCGCGTCGGCCAGGGTGTCGTTCGCCAGCTACTTCAACGCCTTCCCGGCCAGCTACTGGAAGCGCTGGACCCGGGTCACCGAGGTCACGCTGCGGATGCGGGTGCGCGGCGGCGGCCGGGTGGACGTCTACCGCTCCAAGCCCAACGGCGACCAGGTGCACGTGCGCGGCGAGGCCGTGCGCGGCGGGTCGGGGTGGACCGAGCTGGCGCTGCCGGTGGACCTGGCCCCGTTCGAGGACGGCGGCTGGATCTGGTTCGACGCCTTCACCGACGACCAGACGCTGGAGATCGCCGACGCGGCCTGGACGACCGCGCTGGTGCTGCCGCAGCGCAAGCTGTCGATCGCCACCACGACGTTCAACCGCAACGACGACCTGATCGGCACGCTGCTCGCGCTGAGCGAGGACCCGAAGGTGCTCGACCTGGTCGGGCACGTCTTCGTCGCCGACCAGGGGAGCAAGCGGGTCAAGGACCACCCGCGCTTCGCCGAGGCCAGCGAACGCCTGGGCGGGCGGCTGCAGCTCATCGAGCAGGGCAACCTGGGCGGCTCCGGCGGGTTCAGCCGGGGGCTGTTCGAGTCCCTCGAGCACACCGACGCCGACCAGATCATGCTCATGGACGACGACATCGCCCTGGAGCCGGACTCGATCCTGCGGGCCAGCGCGTTCGCCTCGGCCGCGGCCAACCCGCTCATCGTGGGCAGCCAGATGCTGAACCTGCAGGCCAAGGCCCGCCTGCACAGCATGGGCGAGGTCATCGACCGCGGCTCGGTGACCTGGCGGCCCGCGCCCGGCGCGGTCGTCGACCACGACTTCGGCGCCGAGTCGCTGCGCGACACCCGCGAGCTGCACCGGCGGATCGACGCGTCGTACAACGGCTGGTGGATGTGCCTGTTCCCGCGCGAGGTCGTCGAGGCCAACGGGCTGCCGCTGCCGCTGTTCATCAAGTGGGACGACGCCGAGTACTCGATGCGCGCGCTGGACCGCGGCGTGCCGACGGTCACCCTGCCCGGCTCGGCCGTGTGGCACATGCCGTGGACGGACAAGAACGACCTGTCCGACTGGACCGTCTACTACCACCTGCGCAACCGCCTGGTCGTCGCCGCGCTCTACACCGACCACGACCTGCGCAAGACGCTGCTCAAGCAGGGCCTGCGGGCCACCATCCGGCGGCTGCTGTCCATGGAGTACTCCACGATCGCCGTCGAGCTCAAGGCCATCGAGGACTTCATGGCCGGGCCCGACCGCATGTTCGACACCCTCGGCACGACGCTGCCCGAGGTGAACGCGCTGCGCAAGAAGTACGCCGACGCGCAGACCGAGCCCTCGGCAGGCGCGTTCCCGCCGCCCACGCTGGACGCACTGCACGCCGAGCACCTGCTGCGCCCGCCGGTGCACCCGGTCAAGATCGCCGCGCGCGCGTCCAAGGCCGTGCTGCACAACCTGCGCGCGCCCGAGCCGAACGCGGCCGACCGCCCGCAGGTGAACGTGCCCGCGGGCAAGGCGCTGTGGTTCCTGCTGGGCAACCTGGACAGCGCGACGGTGTCCAACCCCGACGGCAGCGGGGTCGCCTTCCGCCGCCGGGACCCGGCGCAATTCCGCGAGCTGTCCAAGCGGGCCGCGGCCACCTACCGCAGGCTCATCGCCGACTGGCCCCGGCTCAAGACCGAGTACCGGTCCGCCTTCGGCGACCTGACCTCGGTGGAGTCCTGGCGCAAGGTCTTCAAGGCCTGATCGACGCGGACGGGCCCGCCCCCGGCAGGGGGCGGGCCCGTCCGCTGTCCTGTCCGGTGATCAGATCACGCGAACCGCGGTGGCCTGCGGACCCTTCTGGCCCTGGCCCACCTCGAACTCCACGCGCTGGTTCTCCTCGAGCGTCCGGAAGCCGTTGGACTGGATCTCCGAGTAGTGCACGAAAAGGTCGGACGAGCTGCCGTCCGGGGTGATGAACCCGTAGCCCTTCTCGGAGTTGAACCACTTCACTGTGCCCTGTGCCACGTCGTCTCCTCGACACGTACTACTAGGGCACGCGCGGCGCGCGTGCCCTGGCCGGTTCCAGACGGCGGGGAAAACCGCGCGCCCGCAACACTCTCTTGCGAGCGTGATCAAACACGTACTCAAGAAACTGCGACCGCCATCTAGTCAACCACATGGAGACGGGCGTGAGGAGACCTCGCGCCCCGGCCGTCGCATTCGCGCATCGTCGCGGTGGGCGACCGGCCGCTCTCAGAACCAGCGGTCCAGCACGGCCGCGACCCCGTCCTCGGAGTTGGGCGCGGTGACCTCGTCGGCGGCGGCGAGCACGTCGGCGTGCGCGTTCGCCATGGCCACGCCGTGCCCAGCCCAGCGCAGCATTTCGATGTCGTTCGGCATGTCGCCGAAGGCCACCACGGCCTCGCGGTCCACGCCGGTCAGCTCGGCCACGTCGGCGAGGCCGAGCGCCTTGGTCACCCCCGGCGCGGAGATCTCGATGAGGCCCCGGCTGGTGGAGAACGTGACGTCCACCGCGCCGTCGAGCAGCTCGTGCGCGGCCATCGCCATCTCCTCGCTGGTCATGCCCTGGTGGCGGACCAGCAGCTTGGACGCTGGGTGGCCGAGCACCTCCGCACGCGGGCGCACGTTGTTCTCCGCGTCGCCCCACGGGTTGGAGTAGCCGGGCTCGGTGGCGAACGCCTCGCCGCCGAGGTCAGGGCCGACCTCGGCGCGCTCGGTGGCGACCTTGATGCCGGGCAGCGCCTTCTCCAGCGTGTGTGTCACATCCCACAGTGTGATGGAGTCCAGCCCGTGGACCGTCAGCACGCGCTCGGTGGTGATGTCGTAGACGATCGCGCCGTTGGCGCACACGGCGTACCCGCTCAGGCCCGCCTGCCGGGCCACCGGCGGGATCCACCGCGGCGGGCGGCCGCTGACCAGCACGAACGGCACTTCCCGGGCGAGCACGCGGCCGATCGCGGCGGCGGTGCGGTCGGTCACCCGCTCGTAGGGGTCGAGCAGCGTGCCGTCGACGTCGGAGGCGATGAGCTGGGGCTTGTCCACACGCCCATCCTCCCCGAGCCCGCGCGGTCGGTAGGGTCGGGTGAGTGCGCGTTGGCATTGTGATCCTGCCCGAGTACCGCTGGTGGGCGGCCGAGCCGAAGTGGCGGGCCGCCGAGGAGTACGGCTTCGACCACGCCTGGACGTATGACCACCTGGGGTGGCGCACCCTCGTCGACGGCCCGTGGTTCGACGCCGTGCCCACCCTGACCGCGGCCGCCTGCGTGACCAGCACCCTGCGGCTGGGCACCTTCGTGGCCTCGCCGTACGTGCGCGAGCCCGTCCGGTTCTCGCGCAGCGTCCTGGCGCTCGACGACATCTCCGACGGCCGCTTCTGCCTCGGCGTCGGCGCGGGCACGGTCACCCCGGACGCCTACGACTTCGCCGTCTTCGGCGGGACCCGGCTCACCCCCCGCCAGGCGGCCGATCGGCTCGCCGAGTTCGTGGAGCTGACCGACGCCCTGCTCGTGCGGCCCACCACCGACTACGCGGGGGAGTACTACACCGCCGTCGCCGCCCGCGGGTACCCCGGCTGCGTGCAGCGCCCGAGGGTGCCGTTCCTGGTCGCCGCGAACGGCCGCAGGACGATGGGCGTGGCCGCCCGGCACGGGCAGGGCTGGGTCACCGTCGGGCCCCGCGCGGACGACCTCGACGAGTGGTGGCGCGGGGTGGCCGAGCTGGCCGAGCGGTTCGACGGCGTGCTCGCCGAGCAGGGCCGCGACCGCGCGAGCGTCGACCGCTACCTGAGCCTGGACGCCGCGCCCCGGTTCTCCCTGGACAGCGCCGAGTTCTTCGCCGAGCAGGTGGGCCGCGCAGCCGAGCTGGGCTTCACCGACGTGGTGACGCATTGGCCCAGGTCGGAGGGCTACTACGCGGGCCGGGAGACGGTGCTGGAGCAGGTGGCCGCCGACGTGCTGCCGACCCTCGGCGGACGGGCCGGGAAGAAGGCCGGGGAATAAAGCAACCCCCTCCGGCGTTGTGCGTCCATGTAGGTGACGGCAGCGATGCCGGAGGGGAACGCAAGAGGGGGCTCGGGCCCGGACCGTTGGGGAGCGGTTCCGGGCCCGCATCACAGGGCAGGCACCGGCCCGACATGTGACGAAGGTAGCCTGACGAACCGTGAACGCGGTGGCAGACACGAACGGCACTAACTACGACGGCTACGACCTGGTCATCGTCGGCTCCGGTTTCTTCGGCCTGACGATCGCCGAGCGCACCGCGACCCAACTGGGCAAGCGCGTGCTTGTCCTGGAGCGGCGCGCGCACATCGGGGGCAACGCCTACTCCGAGCCCGAGCCGGAGACCGGCATCGAGGTCCACAAGTACGGCGCCCACCTCTTCCACACCTCGAACAAGCGGGTGTGGGACTACGTGAACCAGTTCACCGAGTTCACCAACTACCAGCACCGGGTCTTCGCCAAGTACCAGGGCCAGGTCTACGCCTTCCCGATGAACCTGGCGCTGATCAACCAGTTCTTCGGCAAGTCCCACACCCCCGACGAGGCCCGCGCGCTCATCGCGGAGCAGGCCTCGGAGATCAAGACCGAGGACGCGCAGAACCTGGAGGAGAAGGCGATCTCGCTGATCGGCCGCCCCCTCTACGAGGCGTTCATCAAGGGCTACACCGCCAAGCAGTGGCAGACCGACCCGAAGGAGCTCGGCGCGGCCATCATCACCCGGCTGCCCGTGCGCTACACCTTCGACAACCGGTACTTCACCGACACCTACGAGGGCCTGCCGGTCGACGGGTACACCGCCTGGCTGGAGAAGATGGCCGACCACCCGAACATCGAGGTGCGGCTGAACGTCGACTACTTCGACGTGCGCGAGCACATCCCGGCGGGCACGCCGACGATCTACACCGGACCGGTCGACCGCTACTTCGACTACGCCGAGGGCGAGCTGGGCTGGCGCACCCTCGACTTCGAGATGGAGGTCGTGCCCACCGGCGACTTCCAGGGGACCTCGGTCATGAACTACAACGACCGCGACGTGCCCTACACCCGCATCCACGAGTTCCGGCACTTCCACCCGGAGCGGACGAACTACCCGACGGACAAGACGGTCATCGTGCGGGAGTACTCCCGCTTCGCCGAGTCCGGCGACGAGCCGTACTACCCGATCAACACCCCGGAGGACCGGGACAAGCTGGCCCGCTACCGCGAGCTGGCCAAGCGCGAGGCCGCTGAGCGCAACGTGCTGTTCGGCGGCCGCCTGGGCACCTACCAGTACCTCGACATGCACATGGCCATCGGGTCGGCGCTGTCGGTGTTCGACAACAAGGTCGCCCCGCACCTGACCTCGGGCGCCCCGCTCGACGGCTCCCTGGACTGAGGACGACATGGCCGCGATGGAACTGCTGGACGGCGCGACCCCGGTGTCCCGCGAGACCGCCGCGCTGAGCCGCGTGCAGGGCGCCATCGCGCGCCCGGCCGTGGTGAAGGCGGCGCGGGCGCTGTCGCACTTCGGCGAGCACAGCGCGGGCTGGTTCGCGATGGGCCTGGTCGGGGCGGCGCTGGACCGCGACCGCCGCCGCGACTGGCTCGCCGCCTCCGCGGGGGTGGTCGCCGCCCACGCGGCGTCCATCGCGGTCAAGCGGGTCGTGCGCAGGCAGCGGCCGATGGACCCGTCGGTGCGGGTCCTGGTGGGCACGCCCAGCAGGCTCAGCTTCCCGTCGTCGCACGCGACGTCCACCACCGCGGCCGCCGTGCTGTTCTCCGGGCTGACCGGCAAGCCGCTGGTGCCGGTCCTGGTCCCGCCCATGCTGGTGTCCCGGCTGGTGCTCGGCGTGCACTACCCGAGCGACGTCATCGCCGGTTCCGCCCTCGGCGCGGTCGTCGGGGGCCTGCTCCGGCGGCGGCTGCGGGGCCGGGGATGAGCCAGGACACCACGAGCAAGCCCCCCGCCTCGGCGTCGGCGCGGGGCGGGCTGGCCGGTGGGCTGGTCCGCACCGCCCGCCCGCGCCAGTGGGTGAAGAACGTCCTGGTCCTGGCCGCGCCGTTCGCCGCTGGCCGCATCCTGGAGAGCGCGGTCCTGGTCGACGCCGCGATCGCCTTCGCCGCGTTCTGCCTGGTGTCCTCGGCGGTGTACCTGGTCAACGACGCCATCGACGTCGAGGCCGACCGGGCGCACCCGACCAAGCGCAACCGGCCGATCGCCGCGGGCGTGGTGCCCGTCCCGGTGGCCTACGTCGGCGCGGCGGTGCTGTTCGTCGCGTCGATGGTCGTCGGCCTGCTCGCGGGCTGGCAGCTGCTGGTCGTCCTGGGCGTCTACGCGGCCGTGCAGCTGGGCTACTGCCTCGGGCTGAAGCACCAGACGGTCGTCGACCTGTGCATCGTCGCCTCCGGCTTCCTGCTGCGGGCCATGGCGGGCGGCGTCGCGGCCGACATCCGCCTGTCGCAGTGGTTCCTGCTGGTGGCCGCGTTCGGCTCGCTGTTCATGGTCTCCGGCAAGCGCTACGCCGAGGTCGTGCTGTTCGAGAAGACCGGCGCGGAGATCCGCGCGTCGCTGCGCAAGTACAGCGCCAGCTACCTGCGGTTCGTGTGGGCCACGTCGGCGGCCATCATGATCGCCACGTACTCGCTGTGGGCCTTCGAGCTGCGCGCGGGCAGCCAGTCCAACTCGGTCTGGGCGGTCATCTCGATCGTCCCGTTCGTCATCGCCGTGCTGCGCTACGCCGTCGACGTCGACCAGGGCAACGCGGGCGAGCCCGAGGAGATCGCGCTGAAGGACCGCGTCCTGCAGGTCCTCGGCGTCGCCTGGGTCGGCTGCCTCGGGCTATCTGTCTTCCTGTGACCGGGTGAGGGGAGCCCCCTCCCCGAGGTCTCCCCCCACCCGCTCTCCCCCCGGTGTGACCACCCGGAGGTAGCGGCTGGGCCGCAGCCCCGCCCCGTCCCCCGGGAAGGCCAACCGCCGGTGCACGGTCCCCTCCGGCGACTGCTCGAACCCCCAGTAGTGCTCCCGCTCGATGTCGGCCCACTCGTGGAAGATGACCGAGCCCGTGCCCGCGGTCGCGAGCAGCGCGTCCCCCGCGCGCAGCTCCCCCTTGGCGACCGCGACACTCACCCTGGCCAGCCCCGCGTTGTCGAGCCCGCCGTGCCGGGACGGTGGCACGCCCGGCAGTCCCCACGCCATCGAGACATAGCCCGAACAGTCGGTGCGGTAGATCCCGTACTCGTTCTGGTGGAACCTGTGCAGGCCGTACGGCACCGATGGCCGCAGCCAGCTCTCCGCCCGCTCGACGATCTCCCCCCGGCTGATCTCCGGTCCGAGGTCGCCGACCTGAGCGGACATCCCCTGCTCCCTTCCTTTCCCTGGACTGCTTTCCGACACGACGACTCTGCCGCCGCGGCCTACAGGCGCGCTTCAGCCCGGGGGAGTTGACCTATAAAACGCCTATAGGCGGTAGGGAGCCTGAACGCGCGCGAGCCATTCGGCAGGGCTCGACGCCGACAGTTCCGCCAGCTCCCTGGTCGGCACGGCGGTGAACAGCTCCGTCGCCCGCAGCCAGTGCTTGTCCGCGTTGTCCGGGTCGGCGGCAGCGAGGTCGCGCAGCGTCCGGGCCTGCCAGAGGGCCAGGTCCAGCTCGGACCAGCGGCCCAGGGCCTCGGCCAGCAGCTCGCGGGCGAACCCCTGGTCGCCGGTCGCCAGGTGGTACTCGCCCAGCGTCCGGGTCATCAGCGCGGCGCCGAAGCGGTCGCGCCTGCGGGTGCAGACCTCCAGGCAGCCCGCCAGCGCCTCGGCCACGCCGTCGACGACGCCGAGCCGCAGGCTCGCCTTGGCCCAGGACTGGTGGGCGTAGGTGGCGCCGAGGTCGTCGCCGGAGGCCAGCAGGATCGACGCGGCGTCCGCGCTCAGCCGCGCCGCGGGCTCGTACTCGTCGAGCGCCCGGTGGCACAGGCTGAGCCCGCGCAGCGCCAGCGCCTCGCCGCGCCGGTCCGCGAGGGAGCGGTACAGCTCGATCGAGGTGGCGAAGTGCGCGAAGGCAGCGGCCATGTCCCCGTGGTCGCGCTCGATCGCGCCCAGGCCGTAGCGGGCGGCGGCCACGACGCACTCGTCCCCGATCGCGGCCGCCGCGGTCAGGTCGGTGGCCGCGCGGGCGAACTCGCCGACGTCGCGGGCCACCGTCCCGAGCCCGATGAGGGCGATCGCCCGGATCGGGTCGTCGGCGACGGCCACCGCCTGCTCGTGCGCCATCCGGAAGTGCGCCTCGGCAGCGGCGAAGTCGTCCTTCTCGTAGTGCAGCTGGCCCAGGCCCGCCAGCACCATCGCCTCGGCCCGCCGGTCGCCGCCCGCCCTGGCGGCGGCGAGCGCGACCTCGTGGGTGCGCTGCCAGCCGTCGAACTCGTTGCGCACGGCGAACGGCGAGGACAGCAGCGAGGTGATCAGCAGCGTCGTCACGCCGTCGATGCCCAGCTCGTGGGCGCGCTCCACGGCCCGCACGACCGCGCCGGTCTCCGACTTGAGCCACTCGACCGGGTTCTCCTCGGCCTCGGCGAGCAGCCGGGGGTCGACGTCGACCTCGGCGGTGACCAGCGGCCGCAGGCCGAGCGTCATCCGGGGCAGCCGCCGCGACCCGGCCTCCACCAGCGCCATCCAGGTGCCCAGGGTCCTGGTCAGGGCCGCGGCCACCACCTCGGGCGGCTCCTGGGCCGCCTGCTCGGCGCCGTAGAGCTGGACCAGGTCGTGGAAGCGGTAGCGGACCCGGCCGACGCTGTCCACGCCCGCCACGTCCAGCAGCCGCAGGTCGACCAGGCGCTCCACCACGTCCTCGGCCTCGGCAGGCGCGACGTCGAGCAGCGGCGCGGCCACCCACCAGCCGAAGTCGGGCAGGTCGAGCAGGCACAGCAGGTGGAACGCCCGCCGCTGCACGGCGTCGAGGTCGGCGTAGTTCAGCGCCAGGCTCGACCGGATCGCCAGGTCGCCGACGGCCAGCTCGTCGAGCCTGCGCCGCTCGTCGGAGAGCCGCTCGGCCAGGGACCGCAGCGGCCAGTGCGGCCGCGCGCGCAGCTTGGCCCCGGCCGCCCGGATGGCCAGCGGCACGCCGCCGCACAGCTCGGCGATGCGGGCGGCGGCGTCCGGCTGGGCGGCCACCCGGTCGGCGCCGATCATCTTGCCCAGCATCTCCACGGCGCTGTCCTGGTCGAGGAAGTCCAGCTCGATCGACTCGGTGCCCGCCAGCCCGGCCAGCCGCGAGCGGCTGGTGATCAGCACCAGGCACTCCGGCGCGCCCGGCAGCAGCGCGCGGACCTGGTGCTCGCCGCGGGCGTTGTCCAGCAGCACGATCAGCCGCCGACCGGCGACCCGCTGGCGGTAGCGCTCGACCCGCTCGTCCAGCGACTCGGGCAGCTCGTCGACGCCCAGCGCGGTCAGGAACCGGCCCAGCACCTCGAAGGCGTCGAGGTCGCGGTCGGCCCCGCGCAGGTCGGCGAACAGCTGCCCGTCGGGGTAGGCGGGGCGCAGCAGGTGCGCGGCGTGCACGGCCAGCGCCGACTTGCCCGCCCCGCCGAACCCGGACACCACCACGGTCGGGGTGGCCGTGCGGTCGCCGTCGCGGGACCCGCCGATGGCGAGCAGCCGCGCCAGCGCGTCGGCGCGGCCGGTGAAGTCCCCGATGTCCGGCGGCAGCGCGCGCGGCACGGCGGAACGCGCGGGAGCCGTGGGGGCGGGCGCGGCGAGCGTGCCGTCCAGGATGGCCGCGTGCAGGGCGCGCAGCCGCTCACCGGGCTCGATCCCCAGCTCGTCGAGCAGCAGCCGTCGCCCGGCCCGGTACACCTCCAGCGCGTCGGCCTGCCTGCCCGCCTCGTGCAGGGCGCGCATCAGCAGCGCCCGGGTGTCCTCGCGGAGCGGGTGCGCGGCCACCATTCGCTGCAGGCGCGCGGCGGCCTCCTCGGTCCGGCCCAGGTCCAGCAGGCACCGCGCCAGCCCGTCCTCGGCGCTGAGCCGGTCTTCCCCGAGCGCGTCCCGCCAGTCCGCGGCGAACCCGGCGTCGACCCCGCCGAACGCGGGCCCCCGCCACAGGTCGATGGCCTGCCCGTAGCGCAGCGCCGCGCCCGCGGCGTCCCCGGACCGCTCCGCCTCCCGGGCCGAGGCCAGCAGCCGCTCGAACCCGCTGAGGTCCACCTCGTCGGGCTCGACCCGCAGCAGGTAGCCCGGCGAGCGGGTGGCCAGGGCGTCCTTGCGCCCGGCCGCCGCCAGGCCGCGGCGGAGCAGCGAGATGTAGGTGTGCACGAGCGCGGTGGCCGACTGCGGCGGCGACTCGTCCCAGATCAGGTCGACGAGCCGCTCGACGGCCACCACCCGGCCCGCCTGCTGCAGCAGCGCGACCAGCAGCGCCTTGGGCTTGGGACCCCCGAGGTTCACCTCGGCGCCGTCGCCGAGGACGGCCACCGGTCCCAGCACCAGGATCCGCACGACCCCGATTCTGTCACACCAAAGGGTCACCGACGGCTCACTCGCGGCGATCGCCGCAGGTCACCAGGACCCGACTCGGGCCTTCGGGGTCAGATCGGGAGCTTGCGGAAGATCGGCCGGGGCACGTGGCGCAGCGCGGACATGACGAACCGCCACGGGGCCGGGGCCCACACCAGCTCCTTGCGCCCGCGCACGGCGGCGGCGACGACCTCGGCGACCTTGGCGGGCGTCGTGGCCATCGGGGCGGGCTTGAGGCCGGTGGTCATCTTCGAGTGCACGAACCCCGGGCGGACCACGGTCACGGTGACGCCGTGCGGGCGCAGCGCCTCGCCGAGGCCGAGGAAGAAGCCGTCGAAGCCCGCCTTGGTGGAGCCGTAGACGAAGTTGGACCGGCGGACCCGCTCGCCCGCGACCGAGGACAGCGCCACGATCGCCCCGTGGCCCTGCTTGCGCAGCCGCTCGGCCAGCGCGATGCCCACCGACACCGGGGCGGTGTAGTTCACCTTGGCCAGCTCGACCCCGGTCGCGTGGTCCTGCCAGGCCTTCTCCGCGTCGCCGAGCAGGCCGAAGGCGACCACGGTGAGGTCGATGTCGCCGTCGGCGAACGCCTCGTCGACGACCTTCGGGTGCGAGTCGGTGTCCAGCGCGTCGAAGGCGACCGTGCGCACCGTCGCGCCGAGGCCGCGCAGCCGCTCGGCTGCCTCGTCCAGCCGAGGCGACGGGCGGGCGGCCAGCACCACGGTGATGGGGGCCTGGGCGAGGTAGTGCTCGGCGATGGCCAAACCGATCTCGGAGGTGCCGCCGAGCAGCAGCATCGACTGCGGGGTGCCCACTGCGTTGATCAAAGTCCCAGCCTTCGCGATTGGTCGGAGGTGAACAGCCCGTCCGGGTCGACCGAGGCGCGGACCTTGCGCCACTCGTCGAGCCGCGGGTACATGCGGTGGAAGGTCTCCGGCGCGGTGCGCGACTCCTTGGCCAGGTACAGCCGCCCGCCGACGGCCAGC
This sequence comes from Actinokineospora sp. UTMC 2448, assembly GCF_024760565.1. Taxonomy (NCBI): domain Bacteria; kingdom Bacillati; phylum Actinomycetota; class Actinomycetes; order Pseudonocardiales; family Pseudonocardiaceae; genus Actinokineospora; species Actinokineospora sp. UTMC 2448. The sequence continues at coordinate 163,751 of NZ_CP031087.1, forward strand.
ACCAGCTCGTCGAGCTCGTCGCAGAACTCGCGCAGCCCCGCCCGGATCGGGAAGTCGACGGTGATCGTCCACCCGGGACGCGGGAACGACAGCGGCGCGGGGTTGGCCTCGCCCATCCGCTTGAGCACGTTGAGGAACGACACGTGCCCGGACTCGGCGATGCGCCGGACGATGTGGCGCAGCGCGACGTCCTCGTCGAACGGGATGATGAACTGGTACTGCAGGAACCCGTTGGTCCCGTAGGCCCGGTTCCACTCCCCGAACAGGTCGAGCGGGTGGTAGAACGCCGTCAGGTTCTGGATCTGCCCGCGCCCCCGCCTCGGCGCCTTGCGGTACCAGGCCTCGCCGAGCGCGCGGAAGGTCAGCCTGTTGGCCAGGCCGTTGGGGAACACGTCCGGCAGGGTGAGCAGCTGCGGCGCGTCGAAGCGCAGCGGGTCGCGCCGCTTCTTCACCGGCAGCTGGTCCACAGTGGCCAGTGAGCCCCTGGAGAACACCGCGCGGCCGAGGCGGCCGTCGGTGGAGATGGAGTCGAACCAGGCCATCGAGTAGTCGTAGTCGGCGTCGGACCCGTCGGAGAACAGCGCCAGCGTCTCGTCCAAATCGGACGTCCGGTCGGTGTCGACGACGAAGTACGCGCTCTCCACGTGCTTGAGCCGCAGCGTGGCCCGCAGGATGACGCCGGTCAGGCCCATCCCGCCGACGGTGGCCCAGAACAGCTCCGGGTCGTTCTCCGGGGTGATCGTGCGCACCTGCCCGTCGGCGGTCAGCAGGTCCATCGACAGCACGTGGTTGCCGAAGCTGCCCGCCGAGTGGTGGTTCTTGCCGTGGATGTCGCAGCCGATCGCCCCGCCGACGGTGACCTGCCGGGTGCCGGGCAGCACGGGCACCCACAGCCCGAACGGCAGCGCGGCGCGCATCAGCCGGTCGAGGTCGACGCCCGCGTCCAGCACCGCGAGGCCGCTGTCGGCGTCGATGGAGTGGATGCGGCGCAGCCCGGTCATGTCCAGGACCAGCCCGCCCGCGTTCTGCGCCGGGTCGCCGTAGGAGCGGCCGAGGCCGCGGGCGATCACGCCGCGCCCGTCAGCGCGCGCCACGGCGGCGATCACGTCCTCCGCGGTGCGCGGCGCGGCGACCAGCGCCGAGGAGGGCGCCGTGCGCCCCCAGCCGGTCAGCGTGCGGGTCTCGAAGCTGTCCACCGCTCCAAGGGTAGCCAAGCGGCCCGCCTAGACTTGGAGCGCGTCGAGGAGGGGATGGCGACAGTGGCGGAGGTCAGCACCCGGCCGGGGCTCGTCCAGCAGCTCGTGCGCTTCGTCCTGGTCGGCGGCTTCTGCGCGCTGGTGGACTTCGGCGCGTACTGGCTGCTGCTGCAGACCGGCCTGTGGGTGCACGCGGCGAAGGCGCTCAGCTTCATCGCGGGCACCACCACGGCGTACTTCCTCAACCGCCGCTTCACCTTCACCGACGCCCGCACCGGCGCGGCGACCCAGGTCGGCGGCTTCGCCCTGCTCTACACGACGACGTTCTTCGTCAACGTCGGCGCGAACGCGCTGATGCTCACCCTGCTGCCCGACTTCGGCCTGGAGTACGCCGTGGCCTGGGCGATCGCCCAGGGCCTGGCCACGGCCATCAACTTCGTGCTCCTGCGGACCGTCGTCTTCAGGGCCTGACCGGCGCTAGCCGCCGAAGCCCGTGCCGCGCTTCGGGCTGCCGTAGGCCTGCTGGTTGAGGGGCAGCTCCTCGATGTGGGCCGTGGCCACCAGGCCGAAGTTGATCGCGACCGTGCTGCCGTCGGCCAGCTCGGGACTGTCCACCCCGGCGGAGCCCATCAGCACGGGCAGACGGGTCATCAGGCTCTTGGCGGACTTGTCGGACAGGGCGAACACCAGCGGCTCGGGGCGGCCGGTCAGGTGCAGGATCAGCGCGTGGTTGCTCATGATCCCGACTCGACCACGTGCGCGCGTCCGGGGCAAGCGGGGTTCGCCGGAAGCGGATTCGCCGCGGGCTGAAAACCTCAGATCCGGAAGAACTGCTCCCGCCGCCCCCTGCGCACCAGCTTCAGCCAGTCGAGGAACGCCTTCGGGTCGCGCTTGGTGCCGATGAAGTACAGGCCGAAGCGGACGACCTCCAGCAGCCCGATCCGCCGCATGCCCGGCTGCGCCATCAGGTACCCGCGGTTGCGGTAGGTGTAGTACCGCTTGACCTCGTTCTCCGGGTCCTGGGCGTGCAGCTTGCCGAACAGCATCGGCTTGAACTCGTCCGACCCGTCCGGGTGCAGGTAGGCCACCCGCAGGCAGGTGCCGAACGGCAGCCCCGAGCGCACCAGCCGCCGGTGGATCTCCACCTCGTCGCCGCGGAAGAACAGCCGGTAGTCCGGCACGCCCACCACGTCCAGCGTCGATGCCCGGAACAGCGCGCCGTTGAACAGCGAGGCGATGCCCGGCAGGAAGTCCGCGCCCAGCTCGCTGGTCGTGCGCTTCCAGGTCAGCCCCCGGCGCAGCGGGAAGGCCAGCCGGTCGGGGGTGTCGATGTTGGTGACCACCGGCGACACCGCGGCAAGGCCGCGGCGCTCGGCCACCTCCAGCAGCACCGACAGGACGTTCTCGTCGGCCGGGCGGCCGTCGTCGTCGGCCAGCCACACCCACTCCGCGCCCATGGCGAGCGCGTGCAGCATGCCCAGGGCGAAGCCGCCCGCGCCGCCGAGGTTGCGGTGCGAGGGGAGGTAGGTGACCGGGACCCCGCAGCTCTCCACGATGTCGCGCGCCGGGTCGTCCGGGCCGTTGTCGACCACGATCAGGTGGTCCGGCGGACGGGTCTGGGCGGCCACCATCTTCAGGGAGTCGGCGAGCAGCGCCCGGCGGTGCCTGGTGACCACGACGGCCACGACCGAACCTGCGGGGAGCTGCGCGTCGCTGTTCATCCGGTCTGGCCGAGCCTTTCCAGGGTCTCCGTGCTCATGTGCTCGAACGGGTCGCGGCCCTTGTAGGCCGTGAGGACCTCGCGCAGGGAGCCGTGCATCTTCACCCGGCCCTCGTCCATCCAGATCGCGGTGTCGCAGAGCTCGAACAGCAGATCGTCGGAGTGCGAGGCGAACACCAGCATGCCGGATCGGCGGACCAGGTCGACCAGCCGGTCCCGCGCCTTGGCCATGAACGCCGCGTCGACGGCGCCGATGCCCTCGTCGAGCAGCAGGATCTCCGGGTCGATGGAGGTCACCACGCCCAGCGCCAGGCGCACCCGCATGCCGGTGGAGTAGGTGCGCAGCGGCAGGTGGAGGTAGTCGCCCAGCTCGGTGAACTGGGAGATGTCCTCGACCCGGTCCTCCATCTCCTTGCGCGTCATGCCCAGGAACAGGCCCCGGATCATGATGTTCTCCAGGCCGGAGATCTCCGGGTCCATGCCGACGGCGAGGTCGAACACCGGCGCGATCTTGCCGTTGATGCGGGCGGTGCCCTTGGTGGGCTCGTAGATGCCCGACAGCAGCCGCAGCAGGGTCGACTTGCCCGCGCCGTTGTGCCCGACCAGGGCGACCCGGTCGCCCTCCTTCAGACTCAGGCTGATGTCGTGCAGCGCCTCGATGATGGGCACCCGCGCCTCGGTGCCGATCTTCCCGCCGACCTTGCCGAGCACGGCCTTCTTCAGCGACCGAGTCTTGGCGTCGAAGATGGGGAAGTCGACGGAGGCGTTGGCGACCTCGATGTTGACCATGTCGTCAAGCCTCACTCAAACCCAGTAGGAAACACGCGCACGGTAGTTGCGCATCGCCAGCAGCGCCAGTGCCCAGCCCAACACGGTGATGCCCAGGACCACAACCCAGTGGTGCCAGCTCTGCTCGCTGCCGATGAGCGGCGCCCGCAGGATCTGGATGAAGTGGTAGAGCGGGTTCAGCTCGGCCACCAGCATCTGCCAGCTGCCGGTCTCCTTGAACTTCTGCGCCAGGATGTCGACCGGCCACACGATCGGGGTGACGAAGAACAGCAGCTGCGTCAGCGCGTTCACGACCTGCGGGATGTCGCGGTAGCGGGTGCTGATGATGCCGAACAGCAGCGCCACCCAGGTGCCGTTGACCGCGATCAGGACGAACGCGGGGACGGCGGTGATGATGGTCCAGTCCAGTCCCGGCTGCGGCGCGCCCCCCGAGGACAGGATGTAGCCGTCCCGGACGAGGTCGCTGAAGAAGATCGCCAGGACGGCGAAGTACACGAGCATGTTGTGGGCGAACATCAGCGTCAGCCGCCACACCGTGCGCAGCGCGTAGACCGTCAGCGGCGCGGGCAGGTGCTTGATCAGGCCCTCGTTCGAGATGAACGTGTCCGACCCGTCGGTCATGCAGCCGAGCATGAAGTTCCAGACGATGAACCCGACCGTCAGGTACGGCAGGAACGTGCCGATCGGCGTCTCGAACAGCTGCGAGTACAGCAGGCCGAGGCCCGCCGCGGTGACGGCCATGCTCAGGGTGATCCACAGCGGGCCGATGACCGAGCGGCGGTACCGCTGCTTGATGTCCTGCCAGCCCAGATAGGCCCACAGTTCGCGCTGGCCGAAGCCGCGGCGGATGTCGGAGATGGCCGCCGGGAAGTTGCGTCCGGCGTGGACGACGGTCACCGGCGGCTCCTCCACCACGCTGGTTGCTTGCACGGGATACGAGCGTACCGGCGGGAAGTCACCCGGTTGTGCGCGCGGTCCGTGTCACCCGTTCGTGATCTGACGGGGGGTAGTAACTTCCGCCGTGTGGTCCCCGTCACCGCCGAGTCCAGCCTGCTCAGGAACCTCATCGACGTCTACGCCGAGCACCCCGGCCCGCGCTCGGTCGCCGTGGTCGGCAACATGCCGATGCCCCCCGACGACGACCGCGCCAAGGCCATCGACGCCTGCGACCTGGTCGTCCGGGTCAACGGCTTCGTGCTGGACGACCCGGGCGACGCGCCGACCGTCGGCAGCGAGTGCCACGTGGTGGTGTTCAACCGCGCGGTGCGGGCGACCAAGTGGCTGTTCCGGGACTACCGCCGCAGGCTCTACCTCATGGTGGAGCCGGGCAGGCTGCACTGGGAGCCCGACGCCCTGCCCGACTGGTGGCCGCCGGACCTCGGCCTGGTCCCGGTCGCCAACCGGGAGGTGACGCTGCCGCTGTCGGACGCGGTGGGCATCCCCACCCGCACGGAGGCGGCATGGGCGACCACCGGCACCATGGCCGCCTGGATCGCCAGGACTTGCTACCCCGACGCCGACCTGCTGCTCACCGGCTTCTCGTTCATCGACGACCCGCACCAGACCGCGTGGGAGCACGCGGCGGGGGACTCCTGCGTCGTCGGGCCGGAACACCGGATCGCGGCCGAGGGCAGGCTGCTCGACTCGTGGACCAAGACCAGCCGGACCCGGCTGCTGCGCTGAGGGATGAGACCCATGCGGGAAACCGTCGCCGCCGTCCGCGGCCGCCTCGCCGAGCGTGTCGCCCGGCTGATCGACTTCCGGATCGACCTCGCCGTCGGCCACCGGCTCGCCGAGCACGAGCGGCGCTTCGCCGAGGAGCGCGCCCACCACGACCGCCGCATCGACGAGCACGAGCGCAGGCTGGCCGAGGTCGAGCGCGTGCACGGCTGGACGGCCAACGAGCTGGAGCGGGTCATCCCGCAGGTCGCGGCCCTGGAGGCCCGGCTGGCCGAGCTCGACGACCTGATCGCGGCGGGCCCGGCGTGGCGCGACACCGAGGCCGCGCCCGCCCGCTCGCTCATCGATGAGATCCGCCGCGAGCACGCCCGGATCCGGGTGCGGCTGACCGGCGTGGCCCAGTACGAGGAACGGCTCGGCAGGCTGGAGGAGCGGCTCGCGTGAGCGTGCGCATCGGCGGCCACCGGGTCGGGCCCGGCCACCGGCCGTTCGTCGTGGCCGAGATGTCGGGCAACCACAACGGCTCGCTGGAGCGCGCGCTGGCGATCGTCGACGCCGTGGCCGACTCCGGGGCCCAGGCGCTCAAGCTGCAGACCTACACCGCCGACACGATCACCATCGACGTCGACCGGCCGGAGTTCCGCGTCTCCGACGGGCACGCGCTCTGGGGCGGGGAGACGCTGTACTCGCTCTACCGCCGCGCGCACACCCCGTGGGAGTGGCACGGGCCGCTGTTCGCGCGGGCGCGGTCGCGCGGGCTGACGGTGTTCTCCAGCCCGTTCGACCCCACCGCCGTGGAACTGCTGGAGTCGCTGGACGCCCCGGCGTACAAGATCGCCTCGTCCGAGCTGGTGGACCTGCCGCTGATCGAGCTGTGCGCGCGCACGGGCAAGCCGCTGATCATCTCCACCGGCATGGGGACGCTCGCCGAGGTGTCCGCGGCCGTGGAGACGGCCAGGGCGGCGGGCAACGACCAGATCGTCGTCCTGGGATGCACGGCGGCCTACCCCGCCGACCCGAGCGAGACCGACCTGCGCGGGCTGCCGCTGCTGGCCGCGACCGGCGCGCTGGTGGGGCTGTCCGACCACACGCCCGGGATCGGCGTGCCGCTGGCGGCCGTGGCGCTGGGCGCGTGCCTGATCGAGAAGCACGTGACGCTCTCGCGCGCCGACGGCGGCGTGGACAGCGCGTTCTCGCTGGAGCCCGCCGAGCTGGCCGCGCTGGTCGTGGAGAGCGAGCGGGCGTGGTCGGCGCTGGGGGAGGGCCGCGTGGGGCCGCGGCCGAGCGAGCGGGAGGGGCTGCGGTTCCGCCGGTCGCTGTACGTCGTGGCCGACGTGCGGGCCGGGGAGGCGGTGTCCCGCGACAACGTGCGGTCCATCCGCCCGGCCGGGGGTCTGCCACCCGCCGCGCTGGAGACCGTGCTCGGCCGCGCGTTCCGCGCCGACGTCGCCCGGGGCACGCCGCTGAGCTGGGACCTGGTCTAGGCCCCGAAGAAGGCGCGGACGGCCGCGATGACGCGGTCCACGTCGGCGTCGGCGAGGTCGGGGAACAGCGGCAGGGACAGCTGCTCGGCGTAGAACCGCTCGGCGACCGGGCACAGGCCGCGCCGGTAGCCCAGGTCGGCGAAGACGGGGTGCCAGTACGCCGGGACGTAGTTCACCTGCACCCCGATGCCCGCGGCCCGCAGATGGTCGTACAGGGCCCTGCGGCGGCCCTCCAGGACGCGCACGGCGTACAGGTGCCACACGGGGTCGGCCTCCGGCCGCCGGGTCGGCAGGCGCAGCCCGGGCAGGTCGGCCAATCCGTCGCGGTAGCGCTCGGCGACGGCGGCGCGGCGGGCCTTGAAGGCGGGCAGGCGGCGGAGCTGGCTGCTGCCGAGCGCGCAGAGCACGTCCGGCAGGCGGTAGTTGAGGCCGAACTCGTGCACTTCCTGGTGCCAGCCGCCCTCGTCGGGGAAGCGCTGCTCGGCGCGGTCGCGGACCAGGCCGTGGTTGCGGAAGCGGCGGGCCCGCGCCAGCAGGGCGGGATCGGCCGACACCACCGCGCCACCCTCGCCGGTGGTGAGGTTCTTGGTGGGGAAGAAGGAGAACGTGGTCAGGTCGGCCAGCGAGCCGACCGGGCGGCCCCGCCACGTCCCGCCGACGGAGTGCGCGGCGTCGGCCAGCAGCAGGGCGTCGCCCTGCACGCGGCGCAGGGCGTCGTAGTCGGCGGGGTGGCCCGCGTAGTCCACGGCGGCGACGACCCGCGTGCGGGCGGTGGTGGCCACCGCGGCGGGGTCCAGGGTCAGCGTCTCGTCCTCGACGTCGGCGAACACCACTCGCGCGCCGCGCAGAGCGGCGCAGGCGGCGGTGGCCACGAACGTCATCGGCGAGCACACCACCTCGTCGCCCTGGCCGACGCCCGCCGCCGCGTAGGCGACGTGCAGCGCGGCCGTGCCGGAGGTGACGGCGACGGCGGGCGCGCCGGTCCACGCGGCCAGGTCGGCCTCGAACCGGTCGACCGCGGGGCCGGTGGTGAGCCAGTCGCCGCGCAGCACGGCGGCGACGGCGGCGACGTCGGACTCGTCGACGGACTGGCGGCCGTAGGGGAGCACCTCAGCCATGCGCGTCGACCAGCGTGCGCAGCGAGTCCTCGTCAAGCCAGAGGTCGTTGGTGTCGGAGCGGTAGGCGAACCCGTCGGGCACCGGCACGCCCGCGGCGGGCGGCTCGTAGCCCCAGCCCGCGATGTGCGGCACGACGATGTAGCGGTCGCCGTGCAGCAGGGTCCGGCGGGACTCGTCGGGCGCGATCATCTCCTCGTGCAGCTTCTCGCCCGGCCGCACGCCGATCTCGCGCGTCGGGCAGTGCGGGGCGATCGCGCGGGCGAGGTCGACCAGTCGCATGCTCGGGATGCGCGGCACGTACAGCTCGCCGCCGCGCATCAGCGCGAAGGTGTCCACGACGAACCGGACGGCCTGCGGCAGCGTGATCCAGAAGCGGGTCATCCGCTTGTCGGTGATCGGCAGCGTCTCCCCGCGCTCGGCCAGGCCCCGGAAGTACGGGATGACGCTGCCCCGCGAGCCCATCACGTTGCCGTAGCGCACGACCGCGAACCGGGTGGGGTGCCCGGCGGCGTAGTGGTTGGCGCTGATGAACATCCGGTCCGCGCACAGCTTGGTGGCGCCGTAGAGGTTGATCGGGCTCGACGCCTTGTCCGTCGACAGCGCCACGACCCGCTTCACGCCGCAGTCGATGGCGGCCTCGATGACGTTCTGGGAGCCGTGCACGTTGGTGCGCACGAACTCGAAGGCGTTGTACTCGCCGGTGTCGACCTGCTTGAGGGCGGCGGCGTGGACGACGTAGTCGACGCCGCGCATGGCCCGTTCGAGTCTGCGTCTGTCGCGGATGTCGCCGATGAACCAGCGCAGCCGGGGATCGTCGCCGAACTGCCTGCGCGCCTCGTACTGCTTGAGCTCGTCACGGCTGAGCACGATCACCTTCGCCGGGTCCAGCTCGGCGAGGGCGTGGGCGATGAACGCGCGGCCGAACGAGCCGGTGCCGCCCGTCAGCAGGATGCTGGCGCCGTCGAGCATGTTCACCCTCCGCGTCGGTTTGACTACCGGGTGCGCCATCATGGCATCCGTGCGCGTGAACGCGGTCATCCAGGCCCGCATGTCCTCCACCCGGCTGCCCGGCAAGGTCCTGCGCGACCTCGGCGGCCGCCCGGTGCTGGACTGGGTCGCCCGCGCGGCCCACCGCGCCGCCGTCGACCGCGTCATCGTCGCGACCTCGGACGACCCCTCGGACGACCCGATCGCCCTCGCCGCCGACGCCGAGGTGGTCCGCGGCCCGCTCGACGACGTCCTCGCCCGCTTCCTCATGGCCGCCGACCGGTTCCCGTGCGACGCCGTGCTGCGCCTGACCGCCGACTGCCCGCTGCTCGACCCCGGCGTGCTCGACCAGGTGGTGGGGCTCTGGCGGGCCGACCCGTCGGTGGACTACGTCAGCAACACCCTGGTCCGCACGATGCCCCGCGGCTACGACGCCGAGGTCGTCCGCACCGATGTCCTCTTCGCCCAGGCCGCCGTGCCCGACGGACCCCACCGCGAACACGTGACCAGCGGCGTCTACACCGATCCGCGGTACCGCTGCGCGGGCGTGGTCGCCAGCCCCGACGCGTCCGACCTGCGCGTCACCCTCGACACCCCGGAGGACGCGGCGGTCATCGAGACGGTGGTCGCGGCCCTGGGCGAACCCCGCATGCGGGACGTGGTGGCGTACCTGCGGGCCCACCCGTCGGTCGCGGCCAGGAACGCGCACGTCGAGCAGGCAAGCCCGTGAGACTCCTCCTCCGCGCCGACGCGAACCCCACCATCGGCGCAGGCCACCTGGCCAGGTGCGTGGCGATCGCGGAGGAGGCGGTGGCCCGAGGCTGGACGGTGACCCTCACCGGCACCCTCACCGGCGTCGACTGGCTCACCACCCACCTGGCCGCCCTAGGCGTGGAGATCCGCCCGGACTGGACCGACGCCGACATCGTCCTGATCGACCACTACGGCGCCATCACCCCGCCGGAAGCCCGCCTGGTCTCCCTCGAAGACGGCCCCCACGGCCGCCGCAAAGCCGACGTGGCCGTCGACTGCAACCTCGCCCCCACCCCCCGCCCGGCCGACGGCACCCCCTTGATCCTCCGCGGCCCCACCTACGCCCCCATCCGCACCGCCGTCCGCACCCGACGCGCCCACCCCACCCCGTCCTCCCACCTCCGCGTCGTGGTCTCAATGGGCGGCGGCACAACACCTCACGCGGTATCGGCAGCCGTGGCAGCACTCCACGCCACCAACCTCCCCCTACACATCACCGCCGTCTCCACCACACCCCTGAACCCCACCGCCACCAGATTCCCCCGCTTCCCCGCACCCACCACCGTGGAGCCTGGCGACCCACCCGACCGCCTTGCCCCCGCCGAGGCTGGCGGCCTGCCCGCTGATCGCCTCGCCCTCACCGAGGCTGGCGGCCTGCCCGCCGACCGCCTCGCCCCCGCCGACACCGGCGGCCTGCCCGCTGGCCGCCTTGCCCCCATCGAGACCGGCGGCCTGCCCGCCGACCGCCTCGCCTCCGCCGAGGGCGGCGGACTGCCCACTGACCGCCTTGCCCCCATCGAGACCGGCGGCCTACCCGCAGGGCACCGCCCTACCCCCGCCGCCGAGGCGATCGCCCCGCCCTCCGCGCGCTCGGCTCCCGTCGAGATCGAGGTCGTCCGCCCGCACCCCGACCTGCCCGCCCTGCTCGCCTCCGCCGACCTCGTCATCAGCGCCGCGGGCGTCACCCTGCTCGAGCTGTGCTGCCTAGGCGTCCCCACCGCGGTGGCCGTCATTGCCGACAACCAGATCCCCAACTACACCGCCGCCGTCGCCCAGGGCCTCGCCGCGGGGCTCGGCGACCTCACCAGCCCAGCCGCCGTCGACACCCTCCACCACCTGCTCACCACCCCCACCGCCCGCCACGACCTCGCGCGGGCCGCCAGCCGAGCGGTCGACGGGCACGGCGCCCGCCGCATCCTCGACGCCGCCGCTCAGCTCACCGTCCGCCGGGCCACCCCAGCCGACGCCGACCGGCTTCTCGCCTGGCGCAACGACCCCGGCACCCGGCGCTGGTCCGTCAACCCCGACCCGGTCTCGCCCGAGACCCACCGCCGCTGGCTCGCCCAGGACCGGCGCCTGCTCATCGCCGAGGAGGCGGGCGTCCCCGTCGGCGTGGTCCGGTTCGACCCCGTCCCGGGCGGTGTCGAGGTCAGCATCACGATCGCGCCGGAAGCGCGCGGTCGCGGCCTCGCGCGGCCGATCCTCCAAGCCGCCCAGGACACGGTCCCCGGCACCCGGCTGCTGGCCCGCGTGCACGCTGACAACACGGCGTCCCGGCGGCTGTTCGCCAGCGCGGGCTACCGCCTGGTGACCGAGGACCGGCCCTTCCTCACCTACAGGTACTGACCTGTTCCGCGGAGGTTCGGACCCTCCGGCGTCGCGCCCTGACCGGCGGGCAGGCCGCGGCGCATCTGCTCCAGCTGGACGCGCGCCGCCATCTGCTGGGCGAACAGCGCCGTCTGGATGCCGTGGAACAGCCCCTCGAGCCAGCCGACCAGCTGCGCCTGGGCGATCCGCAGCTCCGCGTCCGACGGCGTGCCGCCCTCGGTGAACGGCAGCGACAGCCGCTCCAGCTCCTCCACCAGCTCCGGCGCCAGCCCGTCCTCGAGCTCCTTGATGGAGCGCGTGTGGATCTCGCGGAGGCGGTTGCGGCTGGCCTCGTCCAGCGGCGCGGCGCGCACTTCCTCCAGCAGCTGCTTGATCATGGTGCCGATCCGCATGACCTTGGCGGGCTGCTCGACCATGTCGCCGACCGACTCGCCGGAGCCGTCCTCGTTGATGCGGGCGGCGCCGAGCGGGGAGCCGTCCGGGCCCACGACCATCACGTGGTGGGCCTGCTCGTTGGTCTCGTCGCGCTGTCCGGGCTCGCTCATGGGTGCGAGGGTAGCCGCCCCGCGGACCCGGGAAACGACCGATGGCGGACCTGCGTACGGTGTGGCGCATGGCCTTCGACGTCGCTCGAATTCGCGGGCTGTTCCCCGCGCTGGGTGACGGCTGGGTGCACCTGGACTCGCCCGCCGGAATGCAAGTGCCCGAACAGGTAGCGACCGCGGTGTCGACCGCGCTGCGCGCCCCGGTGTCCGGCCCGGGCGGGCTGTTCCCGGCCTCGCAGCGCGCCGAGGCCATCGAGGACGCCGCCCGCCGCGCCGTGGCCGACCTGGTCAACGGCGACGCCAACGGGGTCGTGCTCGGCCCCAACCCGGCCGTGCTGCTCGACCGGCTGGCCGAGGCGCTGGGCGAGCGCTGGCTGATCGGCGACGAGGTCGCCCTCTCCCGGCTGGACCACCAGGCCAACACCGTCCCGTGGCTGCGCGTGGCCCAGCGGGCGGGCGCGACCGTGCGCTGGGCCGAGATCGACATCGAGACCTGCGAGCTGCCCGCCTGGCAGTACGAGAACCTCATCTCGCACCGCACCAGGGTCGTCGCCGTGACCGCGGCGTCCGGGGCGGTCGGCACCCGGCCCGACCTGCCCAGGATCATCGCCCAGGCCAAGGAGCAGGGCGCCTTCGTCGTCGTCGACGCCTCGTCGGCCGCCCCCTTCGTCCCGATGGACATCGCCGCGCTCGGCGCCGACGTGATCGCGGTGTCGGCGAGCGCGTGGGGCGGACCGGCGGTGGCCGCGCTCGTCTTCGCCGACCCGGCCGCCATCGACCGGCTGCCCGCCAGCTCGCTCGACCCGCGCGCCACCGGCCCGCGCAGGCTCGAACTCGGCGGCCACGCCTACCCGATGCTGGCGGGCCTGGTCGCCTCCGTCGACTACCTCGCCGAGCTCGACGACGCCGCCACCGGCACCCGCCGCGAGCGCATCGCCACCTCGATCAGCTCGGCCAAGAGCTACCAGGCGGGCCTGCTGTCGCGGCTGATCGGCGACCTGCGCCAGCTGCGGCACGTCATGGTCATCGGCGACGCCATGCGCCGCATCCCCGCGCTGGCCTTCACCGTGGCCGACCGCAAGGCCGCCGAGGTGGTCGAGGACCTCGCCGAGCACGGGATCTGCGCCTTCGCCGACGACACCCCGACCGGCGTGTTCGCCACCCTCGGCGTCGGCGAGGTCGGCGGCGCGATCCGGGTGGGGCTGGCCCACTACACGACCGCGGTCGAGGTGGACCAGCTCGTCTCAGCCCTCAGCCGCTAGCACCAGCTTCCCGAACACGCCGCCCGCCTCCAGCATCCGGTGGGCGTCGGCGGCCCGGGGCAGGGGCAGCACCTCGTGGACCACCGGCCGCACCGCGCCCGACGCGATCAGCGGCCAGACGTGCTCCGCCACCGCCGCGCAGATGGCGCCCTTCTCCGCGATCGGCCGGTAGCGCAGGCTCGTCGCGGTCACCACGGCGTTCTTCGCCAGCACCGCGCCGATGTCGAACTCGGCCTTGGTGCCGCCCTGCATCCCGATCACGACCAGGCGCCCGCCCCGCTTCAGCGCGGCGATATTGCGGGAGAGGTATTTCGCGCCCATGTTGTCGAGGATGACATCGGCGGCGACTTCGTCCTCGAAAGCGGTGGACCGGTAATCCAGCGTTATGTCCGCCCCCAATTCGGCGCACCGGGTGAGCCGTTCGGCAGAACCGGCGGTCACCGCGACCGTCGCGCCGAGCGCTTTCCCGACCTGGATGGCGTGCGTGCCGATCCCGCCAGCGCCGCCGTGCACCAGCAGCGTCTCGCCGACGCCCAGCCGGGCGGTCTGGACCACGTTGGACCACACCGTGCACGCGACCTCCGGCAGCGCCGCCGCGCTCACCAGGTCCACACCGGACGGCACCGGCATGAGCTGCGCGGCGGGGACCGCGACCAGTTCGGCGTAGCCGCCGCCCGCGAGCAGCGCGCACACCTCGTCGCCGATGGACCAGCCGGTGACGTCGGGGGCCACTTCGACCACCGTTCCCGAGCATTCCAACCCGACAATCTCCGACGATCCCGGAGGGGGCGGGTAGAAACCCTTGCGCTGCAAGAGGTCGGCCCGGTTCACCGCCGTCGCCGCGACGCGCACCAGCACCTCGCCGGGGCCGGGTGTCGGATCCGGTGCCGCCGTCCAGACCAGCGCTTCCGGTCCGCCGGGGGCGGAAATCGTGATCGCCTGCATGCCGACAACGGTAATCGCACCCCGGTCGGGTCACAGTCGCAGATGAACTCTTGACCACGAGCGGATCACAGGTAAGAGTCACGCACGCCGGAAATGTCGGGGATCTTGGCCGGCACGTTCCACCCCCACGAAGGGAAGATCACCTATGTCCACTCGGACACCGGTCAAGGCGGGCGCGCTTCTGCTCGCGGCCTGCGCCGGCCTCGCGTTCACCTCGGTGCCCGCGAGCGCGCAGACGCAGTTGCCCGACGGCCCCGCGCTCGCCAGGAACCTGGTCAAGAAGGTCACCGTCAGCGGCATCAACCGCCACCTCATCGCCTTCCAGCGCCTCGCCGACCGCAACGGCGGCTCGCGCGCGGCGGGCACCCCCGGCTACGACGCGAGCGTCGACTACATCGCCGACAAGCTGCGCGACGCGGGCTACGACGTCACCACCCCGGAGTTCACCTACCCGGTGCAGGTCCTCGACGCGGCCTTCGCCCAGGTAGGCGACACTCGGGTCGAGGCGATCCCGATGGAGGAGTCGCCGCAGACCCCCGAGGGCGGTGTGACCGGCCCGCTGGTCGCCGTCCCGCAGGACGCCACCCCCGGCTGCGAGGCCTCGGACTTCGCGGGCCTGCCGATGACCGGCGCGGTCGCGCTGATCCGCCGCGGCGCCTGCACCTTCGAGTCCAAGGCGAAGAACGCCCACGCCGCGGGTGCGGTCGCGGTGCTGGTCGCCAACAACGTCGACGGTCCGCTGAGCGGCGTCACCGTCGTCGACGGCGTGGTCCCGACCGGCGGCGTGAGCAAGGCCGACGGCGACACCCTGTTCGGCCTCGGCGGCACCTCCGCCACGGTCGACATGCGCTTCCACATCGAGGAGCGCCCGTCGCGCAACGTCGTCGCCCAGACCAGGACCGGACGCACGGACAACGTGGTCATGGCGGGCGCGCACCTCGACAGCGTCGAGGTCGGCCCCGGCATCAACGACAACGGCACCGGCAGCGCCGCGCTGCTGGAGACCGCGATCCGCCTCGGCGGCTCGCCCAAGGTCAACAACGCGGTCCGCTTCGCCTGGTGGGGCGCGGAGGAGCTGGGCCTGATCGGCTCGACCAAGTACGTGCAGTCGCTGACCTTCGAGCAGCAGCTGGACATCGCGCTGTACCTGAACTTCGACATGATCGGCTCGCCGAACGCGGCGTACTTCGTCTACGACGGCGACGACTCCGACGCCGTCGGCGCGGGCGAGGGCCCGTACGGCTCGGCGCAGATCGAGGCGGCGTTCGTCGACTTCCTCGGCGCCACCGGCGTCGAGACCGAGGGCACCGACTTCTCCGGCCGCTCGGACTACGGCGAGTTCATCGCCCAGGGCATCCCGGCCGGTGGCCTGTTCACCGGGGCCGAGGGCGTCAAGACCGAGGCGCAGGCCGCCCGCTGGGGCGGCGAGGCGGGCGTTGCCTACGACCCGTGCTACCACCAGGCGTGCGACAACCTGGGCAACGTCGACCGCGTGGCGCTGGACCGCAACGCCGACGCCATGGCGTGGGTGACCGCGTCCTACGGCATCAGCACCGAGGACATCAACGGCGCCCCGCCGCGCATGGCCACCGCGGGCAAGACCACCACCATGGCCGCCGTGTCCGACCGCGACGCCCGGGCTGCCTACCGGCTCTCGGTGATCGAGAGCCAGGCGCACGAGCACCACGGCGGGCACTCGCACGCCGCGACCTCCTGAATCACCCAACCGGAAGAACTCCGTGCCGCCACCTGGCGGCACGGAGTTCTTTTTGTCTGAGGTGACAGGTGACGGAATATCGGCATGTGACGTTGGTAAGGGACACCCCTTGACCGGTAGCCGGGAGCACGTGAGGGTGGCTCTCGCCGGAGCACGGACCGCGTCGGGGCGGTCACCGGCTGGCACTCATCCGAGTAAGGGGACCTGCATGCCCAAACCTCACACGCTCCGCGTCAGCGCCGCCGTCATGGTGGCGGCGGGCGCGCTCGCGTTCTCCACGATCCCGTCGGTGGCCGCGCCGACCGCGTCCGCGCTGCCGGACGGCCCCGCGCTGGCCAGGAACCTCGTCACGAAGGTGACCGGGGCCGCCGTGAACCGGCACCTCATCGCCTTCCAGCGCCTCGCCGACCGCAACGGCGGCACCCGCGCCTCCGGCACGCCGGGCTACGACGCCTCGGTGGGCTACCTCCAGGAGAAGCTGACCGAGGCCGGGTTCGAGGTGACCAGGGAGGCCTTCCCGTTCACCTTCACCCAGACCCTGGCGCAGACGCTCAAGGCCGGTGACCGGACCATCCCGATCACGATCATGACCTACAGCCTGTCGACCCCGGTCGGCGGCGTGACCGCCCCGCTGGCCGTCGCCGCCGTCGACGACACCCCCGGCTGCGAGGCGAGCGACTACACCGACGCCGCTGGCAAGATCGCGCTGGTCCAGCGCGGCGCCTGCACCTTCGCCCAGAAGAACCAGGCCGCCTTCGACGCGGGCGCCGTGGCCGCGATCGTCTACAACAACGCCGACGGCCCGGTGAACGGCACCCTCGGCTCGGTCGAGGCCGCCAAGCTGCCCGTCGGCGGCATCACCAGGGCTGACGGCGAGGCGCTGGCCGCCGCGGGCGGCACCGTCACCTTGGAACTGCGCGCGCTGCGCGAGGAGCGCACGACCTACAACCTGCTCGCCGAGACCACGACCGGCCGCAAGGACAACGTCGTGATGGCGGGCGCCCACCTCGACAGCGTCGTCGCCGGTCCCGGCATCAACGACAACGGCACCGGCAGCGCCGCGCTGCTGGAG
Source organism: Actinokineospora sp. UTMC 2448 (assembly GCF_024760565.1). NCBI lineage: Bacteria > Bacillati > Actinomycetota > Actinomycetes > Pseudonocardiales > Pseudonocardiaceae > Actinokineospora > Actinokineospora sp. UTMC 2448. Next base: position 180,628 of record NZ_CP031087.1, read on the forward strand.
ACCGCCCTGCGCCTGGGCGGCTCCCCTCGGGTCAACAACGCCGTGCGCTTCGCGTGGTGGGGCGCCGAGGAGCTGGGCCTGGTCGGGTCCACGCGCTACGTGCGGTCGCTGAGCTTCGAGGAACAGTTGGACATCGCGCTGTACCTCAACTTCGACATGATCGGCTCGCCGAACGCCGCGCACTTCGTCTATGACGGCGACAACTCCGATGCCGTCGGCGCGGGTCCCGGCCCGTACGGCTCGGCGCAGATCGAGGCGGCGTTCGTCGACTTCCTGGAGGCCACCGGCACGCCCACCGAGGGCTCGGACTTCACCGGCCGCTCGGACTACGGCGAGTTCATCGCCCAGGGCATCCCGGCGGGCGGGCTGTTCACCGGGGCCGAGGGGATCAAGACCGAGGCGCAGGCGGCGAAGTGGGGCGGCGAGGCCGGTGTCGCCTACGACCCGTGCTACCACCTGAAGTGCGACAACCTCGGCAACATCGACCGGGTCGCGCTGGACCGCAACGCCGACGCCATGGCGTGGGTCGTCGCCTCCTACGGCATCAGCACCGAGGACATCAACGGCGTCCCGCCGCGGGCCACGGCCAAGCAGGTCGCCGCGGCCAAGGCCGAGCGTGCCGACGTCCGGCTGGCGCAGAAGTCGGTGATGCGCACGCAGATGGCCCAGGACGACGCGCGGATGACGGCGGCGAGCGGCAACGCCGGTCCCGGCTGCATCCACGTCGACCAGGCCATCGCCTGACCGAGTGCGGCGAACGCCCCCGCCACCGAGGGCGGGGGCGTTCGCGCTATCCGAGGTCCCGGGCGCCGAAGGTGTCGCACTGGGTCGGCTGGCCGCCGTTGACCCCTGCCAGGAACCACTTCTCGCGCTGGGCCGACGTCCCGTGGCTGAACTGCGACTCGTCGACCTGGCCGCCGCCGAGGTTCTCCTGGATGAAGTCGTCGCCGATGCGCTCGGCCACGTCCACCGCCCGGTTGATGTCGTCCTGGGTGATGCTGGTGATCAGCGGCTTGCCGCTCGCGCTGGGCGTCGTGGTCGCGTGGTTGGCCCAGACGCCCGCGTAGCAGTCGGCCTGCAGCTCCAGCCGGACGCTGCCCGAGGTCGGGCCGGTTCCCCTGCCGACCCGGTCCGACGTGCCGAGCAGGTTCTGCACGTGGTGGCCGTACTCGTGGGCGAGCACGTAGGCCTCGGCGAACGTGCCGCCCTGGGCGCCGAAGCGGGTCTTGAGCTCGTCGAAGAACGTCAGGTCGACGTAGACGCCCTGGTCGGCGGGGCAGTAGAACGGGCCGACGTCGGCGGTCGCGCTCCCGCAGCCGGTGTTCACCGCGCCGCGGAAGAAGGTGGTGTCCGCCTCCCGGTAGGTGCTCCCGGCGCGGGCGAACTCGTCGGCCCAGTAGGCCTGGATCGAGTTGATGATCGCGACGCGCGCGCAGTCGGGCTTGGTGTTGGCGTCGCGGCCGGTCCGGCACTCCGAGGCCAGGTCGCTGCTGCTGACCGGCTGGCCAGGGGCCGCGTCCCCGGTGCTCAGCGGCACGCCCGCGGGCAGGCCGCCGAGCTGGTTGAGCACGAAGTAGATGAGGAACCCGACGATGCCGAGTCCACCGCCGCCCAGCGCGACCCGGCCGCCGATCCCACCGCCCCGCGCGTCCTGGACCTGCGAGGTGTCCAGCGCGACATCGTCATCGAACTGCACGGTTGTCTCCCGTCGGCTCTCGTGGGTCCGAGCCTAGGACACATGCCTGGGCGCGGCCCGCCGTCGGGGGCCGCGCCCAGGTTTCCCACGGTGACGTAGCGGCGGTGTTCCGGTCCGGCGCGGAGCCTGGCCGGAGGGCGCAGAGGCCGCATCCGAATGTCAGGCTCAACGGCGTCGGGAGACCGGGCCTCGCGCAGCCACACACGGGGCGTCGGTCTGACGACCGGTCCGGTCACTGCTCACAATCACGGTCGGACCGATGCGGTTCGTTCCGCCCGCGGGGTCGCAGCAGCCGAATGCCGCTACTGATGGTGTGTCTCTCGTTCCGGCACGGCACCACCTGACCTCTCTCGGCCGGTCGCGGCGGCGGGCGCACTGCTGGGCTGGTGCGTCCGTGTCCACTCGGGCCAGCCATCACCCATCTTGCGCCTGTGTGCCTGATCACACAACCCTTTCCGGCGTCCTGAACCGGTGAACCTCGCCGCTACTGTCCGAATCGGACGATCTTGCGTTCGGCCGGGACGGTCGCTGGCCGACGACGACCGCGCCGAGCACCAGCGCGGCCCCGGCGAGCTGCCATCCGGTGAGCGTCTGGTCGAGCGCCGCCCAGCCCAGCACCGTCGCGGTGAGCGGGCTGGCAAGGCCGAGCAGCGACACCTGGCCCGCGGAAAGCCTGCGGAGACCGGAGAAGAACAGCACGTACGCCAGGGCCGTGCTGATCAGCGTGAGCCACACGAACCCGCCGACGGCCACCCAGTCGAGCGACGGCGGCGCACCCTCGGTGGCGATGGCCAGCGGCACAAGGAGAATCGACCCGCCGAGTAGCTGCCATCCGGTGGCGGTGAGCGCGGTCATGCCGGGCGGCGCGCCCCACTTGCGGGTCAGGACGAGTCCGGCGCCGAGCGAGACCGCGGTGCCCAGCCCGGCCAGCACCCCGATCGGGTCGAGCGCCTGGCTGCCCCGCAGGACCAGCAGGCTCACGCCCGCGATGCCTGCGACGGCGACGGCCGCCTTGCGCAGGGTCACCGGCTCCTTCAGCCACAGCGCGGCGAGTCCGAGCACCACAACCACCTGCGCCGCGCCCAGCGTCGCCGCCACCCCGCCGGGCAGCCGCGTGGCGGAGACGAACAGCAGCGCGAAGAACACGCCGATGTTCAGCCCGCCGAGCGCGAAGAGGCGGCCCAGCCACGGCCCGCTCGGCATCCCGGGTCTGATCGCGAGCAGGAGCAGGCCTGCGGGCAGGGCCCGCAGCACGGCGATCCACATGGGCGACGGCGGCAGGAACTCGGTCGTCACCAGGTACGTGGACCCCCAGAGCACCGGCGCGATTGCCGTCCGCAGCACCATGGTGTATCCCCTCGACGTCAAGTATCTCGATTTGAAGATACCTCTCCGTCAAGCCAGCCGGCACACTGATCCGATGCGCGACCAGGTGGACGACATCCTCGAACAATGGCGCCGCGAGCGCCCGGACCTCGACGTGGCCCCGATGGGCCTGTTCGGGCGCCTCACCCGCCTGGCCGCCGTGGTGAGCCGGGAGCTGGAGGCCAACTTCGCCCGCCACGGCCTCACCGGTGCCGACTTCGACGTCCTCGCCACCCTCCGCCGCGCGGGCGCGCCGCACACGCTGACCGTGGGCAGGCTCCAGGCCACCATGATGATCAGCTCGGGCGCCACCACCCACCGCATCGACCGCCTGGAGCGCCGCGGCCTCGTCGCCCGCGACCCCGACCCCCAGGACCGCAGAGGAGTCCGCGTCCGCCTCACCGACGAGGGCCGGGCCCTGGTGGACGAGGCCGTGGCCACCCACCTCGCCCTCGAACACGCCCTGGTCGCCGACATCCCCCCGGCCCGCCGCGACGCCCTGACCGACCTGCTGCGTGAACTGCTCGTTTCCCTGTCCGCACCCCGTAACCTGGTCCGGTGACCTCCGTGAGCACCGAACCACGCTGGCTGAGCCCGGCGGAGATGCGGGCGTGGCGGGCCTACGTCATCGGCAGCGAACTGCTGCGCCAGCAGCTCAACCGCGAGCTCCAGGAGCGTCACCAGATCGCCCTGGCCGACTACGAGGTCCTCGTCCGCCTCTCCGAGCAGCCGGAGGGCCGGATGCGCATGAGCCACCTGGCGGGCCAGGTGGCGTCATCGAAGAGCAGGCTGTCCCACCAGATCGCCCGCATGGAGAAGTCCGGCCTGGTCACCCGCCTCAACTGCCCCGACGACGCCCGCGGCGTCATCGCCGAGATCACCCCCCGCGGCCTGGAGATCCTCCGCACCGCAGCCCCCACCCACGTCGAGGGCGTCCGCGAACACCTCGTCGATCTCATGACCGAAGACGAACAGACCGTCGTCGCCGCCCTCTTCGAGCGCGTGATCGCCCACCTCGACCTGTCCTGACCCCGCCCTCTAGGCTGAACCCACACCGGGAGGCGTGGCAGAGCGGCCGAATGCATCCGCCTTGAAAGCGGAAGACGGGCAACCGTCCGGGGGTTCAAATCCCTCCGCCTCCGCATTGCCTGATCAGGGCGACTATGACGGGGCGCGCCAGGTGACGCGCCCCGTCCGTATGGCTGAACGCTTGACCTGCACGATCAAATCAACTGATGACACCCGCGACCGAAGCGCGGTTGGCCGGGTTCAGCAACTCGAACACGGCAAGCAGCCCATCGGCGTGCTCCATGAACCGGCAGACCGCGAGCACCGCGAACGCGGAAACGGCCAGAAGTACGGTTATCCGCGCTGTCGCCGCCCACGAGCTGGCGGCCATGGCGACCGCCTCAAGCAGTTGAGACCTCTTGGCGCATCCACAAGGCCGCTTGGGGCGCGGTTCTGGCGGGTGAGGGTCCTCGGACCCTATGGTCATGACTGAACTCCTTTACCGATGGTTCCTGGTGCGGACGGCTTGTGGTTTGACCGCTTCAGGATGCGGGTGGGAGTGCGGTCACCGCCGGTCCCTTGATGACTCGCGGGGCGGACGGCCCCCTGGCCGGGGCCGTCCGCGCACTCCCAGGAACATCTAACCTTCCGGGATGGTTGTACAAGTTGATGGTGGCCCGGAAGCGCCACCCAATGCTTATTTGCGTCAAACGGCACATGCTGACTAGTTGGGCCGAATCGACGAATGGTTAGCCGTCAAACTAGTGATGCGACTGAACTGCGGTTCCGGATTCTTCCTCAGTTTCCACCTACCGCTCGGCGCGCGAAATGAGGTTCGTCTTTCGAGTTCACGTGTTGACATTATGATTTACGTGTTGACGAAAGACTTTGGTGGTGAGCGGCATGACCGGCAGGGATCGCCCCGTGTCCACGACTTGTGCGGGGTGCGGACGTGAGGTCGTCTACGGCGGCAAGGGCAGGCCACGAAGGCACTGCTCGTCCTCGTGTCGGACCAAGGCTTGGGCCATGCGCAAGGCGGAACAAGCGGTGGGGCTGGGAGCGACACCTCGGATCGTTGAGGTCCGGGAGGCTTGAGTGACGTCGTTTCCCACAACTGTCGACAATTGGATAGGCATGCGGAATGCTTTGGAGCGACAACTCGAAGACGTTGATGCCAGCACTGATCTCGTTATGGACGAGGACGCGCACGTCAAGCTGTACCGAGCTATCCGTTCCGTGCTACAAGCGCTCGAGGCCCTGCATCCTGTGAGCTTGGATGTGCTGCGACGACGTCTTCATGAACTTGAAATGCTGGAGGCGGGGAGAAACGTGACGATAGGTTCGTCACCGCCTGAGGCGTTGTAGAAGGACGGCGATCGTGTCCATCCTTTGTGGATAGATCGATGTGGCCAGCTGGCGATGTCGGGTCGAGGCCAAGGAGTACCGTCAGCTGCTCGGCTTTCGCTTGCGCCTTGTGACCGAGATGCCCGCCTGTCGTCGCAGCTCGTCCAGTCGGACGTCGTCCGAAGCGCGCCGCCATTCCTCCCATCCGTCCGCGCTGGTATTGGTCAGTTCGGAGCAGGCGCCGGACGGCGTCTTGGCGACGGTCCCGTTCTCCAAACGGATGCAGCCATTGGCCATCACCGTGGCGCGATGGAGGTGGCCTAGCTGGGGGCGGCGCCACACCAGTTCGTCGTTCGGGTTGAGCAGGCCGGCGGCCAGCAGGGCGGAGAGACCCCCCGGCTTGGACGCCGCGGGCTCAGGTTGCAGACCCAGGAGCCTGCGCAGGACTGTGTCAACGGTGTCGACCAACGGTTCCGCGCGGCTCTGTATCGCCTTGAACACCTCATCGGAGATGGGGACGTTCGGCATCGACGCACTTCCTTACTTCCTTGAGACCGTAAGGAAGTAAGGTAGACGACGGTGAGCGCCTTCGCAAGACCGCTCACCTGAGACCCTGTTCGTGGTGCTCATGCGAGCCGTAGGCTTGAGGCGGTGACCGGTTTCACCGGGGCTGGGTGCCCGCCTCGGGATAAGGTCGGCCGATGATGGGACGAAACCGGTGACCGTCTGGGAAGCGCTGGGTGTGGTGCTGGCCGGGGTGTTCGCTGGCGGCATCAACACCGTCGTCGGCTCCGGCACGCTGGTCACCTTCCCGGTGTTGTTGGCGGTCGGGTATCCGCCGGTGGTGGCGAACGTGTCGAACTCGTTGGGGCTCGTGCCCGGCTCGGTGACCGGGGCGATCGGGTATCGGCATGAGCTCGCCGGGCAGCGCGGGCGGCTGCTGCGCATGGGGACGGCATCCCTGATCGGCGGGCTCGTCGGTGCGGTGTTGCTGCTCGTGCTGCCGCCGTCGGCGTTCGAGGCGATCGTGCCCGTGTTGATCGTGGTGGCGCTGGTGCTCGTCGTCGCGCAGCCGTGGTTGGCGCGCAAGCTCGGCGAGCGGCAGTCCGAAGTGCACGTCCACGGCGGGGTCGGGCTGTTGTTCGCCGTCTTCGCCACGGGCATCTACGGCGGCTATTTCGGGGCGGCGCAAGGGGTTCTGCTGCTGGCCATCATGGGCATCCTGATGGACGAGAGCCTGCAGCGGATCAACGGCATCAAGAACGTGCTCGCCGCGATCGTGAACCTGGCCTCGGGCATCGTGTTCATCTTCGTCGCCGAGGTCGCCTGGCTCGCCGTGGCGCTCATCGCCGTCGGCGCGGTCATCGGCGGGCTCATCGGGGCCAAGGTGGGCCGCAGGCTCTCGCCGACCGTGCTGCGGGGCGTGATCGTCGTCGTCGGCATCGCCGCGATCGTCCAACTGCTGGCGTGAGTGGAGCGTCCACGAAGGACGCTCCACTCCCCGTCAGAACGACTTCGCCGCCGCCAGGAACAGGTCGTTCTCCTCCGGCGTGCCGATGGTGACCCGCGCGCCGTCGCCCGCGAACGCGCGCACCACGACCTTGTTCTCCAGGCAGTGCTCGTTGAACGCCGCCGTGCGCTCGCCCAGCGGCAGCCACACGAAGTTGGCCTGCGACACCGGGACGGTGTAGCCCAGCTCCAGCAGCGCCGCGCGCACCCGGGCGCGCTCGGCGACGATGTCGCGGCAGCGGGCCAGCAGCTCGTCCTCGGCGTCCAGCGACGCCAGGGCCGCCACCTGCGCCAGCGCGTTCACCCCGAACGGCACGAACACCTTGCGCACCGCGTCGGTCACCGCGTCCGGGGCCACCAGGTAGCCCACCCGCAGCCCGGCGAGGCCGTACGCCTTGGAGAACGTGCGCAGCACCGCGACGTTGTCCCGCCCGCGCGCCCACTGCCCCTTGGCCACCTCGACGCCGTCGGGCACGGACGGGTCGTCCACGAACTCCCGGTACGCCTCGTCGATGACCACGAGGACGTCCTCGGGCACCGCGTCGAAGAAGCGGTCCAGCTCCGGCTTGGTCAGCGCCGTCCCGGTGGGGTTGTTCGGCGTGCAGACGAACGCCAGCCGCGTCTTGCCGGTGACGGCCGCCGCCATCGCGTCGATGTCGAGCGCCTGGTCGGCGGTCAGCGGGACCCGGGTCTGACCGGCGCCGACGACCTGGGTGATGATCGGGTACGCCTCGAACGACCGCCAGCCGAACAGCACGTCGTCGTCGGCGGTGCAGGTCGCCTGCACCAGCTGCTGGCACAGGGTCACCGAGCCGCAGCCCACCGAGACCTGGGCCTCGGTCACGCCCAGCTTGGCCGCCAGCCGCGCCACCAGCTCGCCCGCCCCGCTGTCCGGGTAGCGGTTGATCCGGCCCGCGGCCTCGGCCACCGCCGCCACGACACTGGGCAGCGGCCCGAGCGAGACCTCGTTGCTGGCCAGTTTCACCGCCCCGGGGATGCTGCGGCCGGGCACGTAGCCGGGCAGTGCGGCCAGGTCGGCGCGGGTTCGCACGCTCATACACAGCTCCTCGTCCGTCGCGTGGTGACGCTACCCGCAAACTAGTACGCCACAATGAGTGAGCGGGTGATCACGTTGACTGGTGTTCACCCCAGCATGGTTGGGTGGGGTATGGCTCAGACCCACACAGCGGACTTCCGGCTCGACGACGGCCGCGCCCTGCGGCTGACGTACGCCGAACCGGACGGGGTGGTGCGCGGCGGGCTGGTCGTGCTGCACGAGTCCCGCGGCATCACCGACACCGTCATCGGCATGGTCGCGGGCCTGGCGAGCGAGGGCTGGCTGGTGGTCGTCCCGCACCTGTACCCGTCGGGGTCGCACGAGGTCGCCGAGGAGGAGGCCCGCGACAAGGTCAGCGCCCTGTCGGGGGACTCGGTGCTGGCCGCGACCGACATCGGCTTCGCGTGGCTGGCCGCGCGCGAGGTGGCGCTCGACCGCATCGGCGTCATCGGCTTCGAGCTCGGCGGCGCCGTCGCGCTGGTCGTGGCCGCCCGGCGGGACATCGGCGCGGCCGTCACGGTCGCGGGCGGCGGCATCCTGGAGCCGCTGTCGGACGGCCTGCCCGCCCTCGTCGAGGTCGCGGGGGAGCTGCGCGTGCCGTGGCTGGGGCTCTACCGCTCCGACGTCGAGAGCCCCAGCGCCGAGGAGGTCGAGAAGCTCCGCGACGCGGCGGGCTCGGCCCAGGTGGCCACCGACGTCGTGCGCTTCCCGTTCGAGACCGGCGCGGCCGAGGCCTGGCACCGGGCGCTGAACTGGTTCGACGCCCACCTGCGCTGAGGAGGGGGCGGGCGGACCCGCCCGCCCCACTCGCTCACACCATCGACTTGAGCGGGCCCTCGACGATCAGCTCGGGCTCGGTCTTCTCCCGCACCTCGTCCTCGGTGACGCCGGGCGCGAGCTCGCGCAGAATCAGCCCGCGGTCGGTGATGTCGATGACCGCCAGATCGGTGATGATCTTGTGCGCCACCCGCTTGCCGGTGTAGGGCAGCGAGCACTCGTTCACGATCTTGTACGTGCCGTCCTTGGCCACGTGCTCCATCAGCACGATGAGCAGCTTGGCGCCGTGGACCAGGTCCATCGCGCCGCCCATGCCCTTGATCATCTTGCCCGGGATCATCCAGTTGGCCATGTCGCCGTGCTTGGAGACCTGCATCGAGCCCAGGATCGCCGCGTCCACCTTGCCGCCGCGGATCATCGCGAAGGACAGGGCGGAGTCGAAGTAGGAGGCGCCCTTGCGCAGGGTCACCGTCTCCTTGCCCGCGTTGATGACGTCGGGGTCCTCCTCGCCCTCGTACGGGTACGCGCCGACGCCGAGGATGCCGTTCTCGGACTGCAGGACGATCTCGACGTCGTCGGGCACGTAGTTCGGCACCAGGGTCGGCAGGCCGATGCCCAGGTTGACGTAGGAGCCGTCGGTCAGCTCCGCGGCGGCGCGGGCCGCCATCTGCTCACGGGTCAGCGGCATGTCATGCCCCCTTCTGGCGGACGGTCCGGCGCTCGACGCGCTTGTCGGCGGCCTGCTCGGGCGTCAGCGGGACCACCCGCTGCACGAAGATCCCCGGCAGGTGCACCTGGTCCGGCTCGATCTCGCCCGGCTCGACCAGGTGCTCGACCTCGGCGATGCTGATCCGCCCCGCCATCGCGCACAGCGGGTTGAAGTTCCGCGCGGACGCGTGGAACACCAGGTTGCCGTGCCGGTCGCCCTTCCACGCCCGGACCAGGGCGAAGTCGGTGACGATCGCCCGCTCCATGACGTACTCCAGGCCGTCGAACTCCCGCACCTCCTTGGGCGGGGAGGCCACGGCGACGCCGCCGTCGCCGTCGTACTTCCACGGCACCCCGCCGTCGGCGACCTGCGTGCCGACGCCGGTGCGGGTGAAGAAGGCGGGGATGCCGGTGCCGCCCGCCCGCAGCCGCTCGGCCAGCGTGCCCTGCGGCGTCAGCTCCACCTCCAGCTCCCCGGAGAGGTACTGCCGGGCGAACTCCTTGTTCTCCCCGACGTAGGAACTGGTCATCCGCGCGATCCGCCGCTCGCGCAGGAGCAGTCCGAGCCCCCACTCGTCGACGCCGCAGTTGTTGGACGTCACGTCCAGCCCCGTGACGCCCTTGTCGAGCAGCGCTTTGATCAGCTCGCTGGGTATCCCGCACAACCCGAACCCGCCCACCGCCAAGCTCGCGTTGTCCGCGATGTCGGCGACCGCCTCAGCAGCGCTGCGGACGACTTTGTCCATCTCGTTGCCCCTCCTTCTGGGTGTGGCAGTCGCGACTCTAGTGCCGAGGAGCCGGTTCCCGGAGTGTCCGCGACCCCCATATCCCCCACCCGGCCCATGGTGCCCGCCACCTGGCCCCTGACCTGCGCACAATCGAAGAGGAGGGGGGCGTTTTGCCCTGGCGGACACCCCCTGTGTAGTCTTACCGCCAGCGGCCTGGGGCCCCGGGAGGCTTCGCCTAGTCTGGTCTATGGCGCCGCACTGCTAATGCGGTTGGGGTTTATCACCCCTCCCGGGTTCAAATCCCGGAGCCTCCGCTGACACCCGGCTCGCCGGGTGACAACTGAACATGCGCCCGTAGCTCAACGGATAGAGCATCTGACTACGGATCAGAAGGTTAGGGGTTCGAATCCCTTCGGGCGCGCAACAGCAAGTCCAGGTCAGGGCCCGGTTCCGGAAACGGAACGGGCCCTGGTCCCGTCTTGGGGGTGTGACGGGGATCCCTTCGGGCGGGAGGACAGTGGTGGCTGGCGATTCGCGGGTTGTGGTGTTCGGGCTTGGCGGGACCATCGCGATGACGGCGGATGGGCCGGGTGGGGTGGTGCCCGCGTTGTCGGCCGGGCAGTTGGTGGCGGCCGTGCCTGGGTTGGCGGAGACGGGGATCTCGGTCGAGGTGCGGGACTTCCGGCGGGTGCCGGGGGCGGCGGTGTCGCTCGCCGACGTCTACGCGGTGGCGGCCGAGATCGAGAAGTGCTCCGCGGGTGTCGTGGTGACGCAGGGGACGGACACCATCGAGGAGACCGCGTTCCTGCTCGACCTCCTGCTCTCGCGCGATGAGCCCGTCGTGGTCACGGGGGCTATGCGCAATCCGACGTTGGCGGGGGCCGACGGGCCCGCGAATCTGCTGGCCGCCATCCAGACCGCCGCCAGTGAGGAGGCCCGGGGGTTGGGGGCGGTGGTGGTGTTCGCCGACGAGATCCACGCGGCGCGGCGGGTTCGGAAGACGCACACGTCGAGTTGTGCGACGTTCCAGTCCGTCAACGGCGGGCCGTTGGGGTATGTCGTGGAAGGCCGGGTGCGGGTGGTGAACCGGCCCGTGAGGCGGACGTCGGTGCCGCGGTCGGCCGAGTCGCGGGACGTCACGGTGGCTGTGGTTCCCATGGTGTTGGGCGACACGGGCGTGGTGTTGGAGGCGATCGCCGACCGCGTCGACGGGATCGTGGTGGCGGCGTTCGGCGCGGGGCATGTTCCCGAGGGCGTGGTCGAGGTGGTGAGCGGGCTCGCGGCGCGGATGCCGGTGGTGCTGGCGTCGCGCACCGGGGGTGGCTCGGTGCTCGCGACCACGTACGGGTTCCGCGGCTCGGAGTCCGATCTGCTGGGGCGCGGGCTGATCTCCGCCGGGTTCCTCGACGCCTACAAGGCCCGGATCCTGCTGCACCACCTGCTCTCCTGCGGGTTTGACACCGACGCCGTCCGGGCGGTCTTCGCCGAGAACGCGTGACGGGCCGTGCCGTGGTCGCCCACGGCACGGCCCCGGCGGTCAGCCGAGTCCGGCGAAGAACCCGCGGATGTCCTGGACCAGCAGGTCCGGGGCGTCCTGGGCGGACCAGTGGCCGCCGCGGTCGTACTCGTTCCACGACACGATGGCCGCGTGGTCGCGTTCGGCGAAGCGCCGCAGCGGGGTGAAGTCGTGGGCGAAGCTGGCCAGGCCGGTCGGGGTGGTCGTCGGCTCGGTGGGGTGCGTGGTGTGCCGGTCCTCGTAGTAGAAGCGGGCCGATGACGCGGCGGTGTTGGTCAGCCAGTAGATCGTCGCGTTGGTCAGGACGTGGTCGTCGCTGGTGCCCGCGAGCAGTTGCGCGGTCCAGGCGAGCTGGCCGGTGGGGGAGTCGGCGAGGGCGTGCGCGAGGTTCTGCGGCTTGGTCGCCTGCAGTTGGGCGAAGGCGGACATCTCGTCGTTGAAGCTCTGCAGGAACTGCAGGTGCGCCAGATCGTCTGCGGTCATGCCCTCGAACTCGGCGGGGTCGCCGGACGGGAACGAGAACAGCTGGGTGACGTGGACCCCGATCACCTGGTCCGGCGCGATCCGGCCGAGTTCCGGGGCGACGAGGGCGCCTGCGTCGTTGCCGTGCGCGCCGTAGCGGTCGTAGCCGAGGCGCCGCATCAGCTCGGCCCACGCGCGGGCGGTGCGGTGGCGGTTCCAGCCCTTCTCCCGCGTCGGGACGCTGAAGGCGAAGCCGGGCAGGGACGGGATGACGACGTGGAACGCCTGCGCGGGGTCGCCGCCGTGGGCGCGCGGGTCGGTCAGCGGGCCGATGACGTCCAGGAACTCGGCGATCGTGTTGGGCCAGCCGTGGGTGAGGATCAGCGGCGTCGCGTCCGGCTCGGGCGAGCGCACGTGCAGGAAGTGGATGTTCTGGCCGTCGATCTCGGTCGTGAACTGCGGGTAGGCGTTCAGCGCCGCCTCCCACTCCCGCCAGTCGTAGCCGGTGCGCCAGCGGTCGACGAGGCGCTTGACGTACGACAGCGGCACGCCGTACTCCCATCCGGGCTCGACCGGGCCGCGCCGCACGCCGTCGGTGACCTGGTCGGCGGGCAGTTCCTCGGTCCAGCGGACGCGGGCGAGCCGGTCGGCGAGGTCGTCGAGGTCGGCCTGGGGGACGTCGATCCGGAAGGGCTTGATCTCGGTGCTCATGGGATCAATCTAGGAGGCGATTAGGAACAGTTGGTTCCTATATGTCTGGCAGAGTTCGAGGAATGTTGGAGACCTCGGCTCGGCTGCTCCGCCTGCTCTCCCTGCTGCAGACCCCGCGCGAGTGGACCGGAGCGGAACTGGCGGACCGGCTCGCGGTGAGCACCCGGACCGTCCGCAACGACGTCGAGCGGCTGCGTGCCCTCGGCTATCCCGTCAACGCCAACCGCGGGGCGACGGGCGGGTATCGCCTCGGCGCTGGCGCGGCGCTGCCGCCGTTGCTGCTCGACGACGAGGAGGCCGTCGCGGTCGCGATCGGGCTGCGCACGGCAGCGGCGGGGTCGATCACGGGGGTGGAGGAGACGTCGTTGCGGGCGCTGGCGAAGCTGGAGCAGGTGCTGCCGTCCCGCCTGCGGCGGCGGGTGAACACGTTGCACACCTATGCCGTGCGGGTGCCCGCTGACGACGCTGGACCACGGGTGTCGGCTGAGGTCTTGACCGTCATCGCGGCCGCTTGTCGGGACCGGGAGCAGTTGCGGTTCGACTACCGCGCCCACGACGACACGGAGAGCCGCCGGGTCGTCGAGCCGTACCGGCTGGTCAACTGGGGCAGGCGGTGGTACCTCGTCGCGTGGGACGTCCAGCGCGGCGACTGGCGCACGTTCCGGGTCGACCGGGTGACGCCGAAGACCCCGACCGGGCCGCGGTTCGCCGCGCGGGACGTGCCCGAGGACCTGACCGCCCGGGTCCGGCACGGCGTGTCCTCCGCCGCTTGGCGGTATCGGGCGAGCGTGACGGTGCGGGCGCCCGCCGAGGTGGTGGCGGAGCGGATCAACCCGGCCGTGGGGACGGTCGAGGCGGTGGACGACGAGACCTGTGTGCTGCACACGGGTGCGGACACGGTGGCGAGCCTTGCCGTCCACATCGGACTGCTCGACGCGGACTTCACCGTCGACGGCCCGCCTGAGCTCGTCGACCACCTGCGCGTGCTCGCCGACCGGTATCGGCGGGCCGGTAACACCGGCGGCCCTTCCGCTGACCCTGTCGGTGACTCGGATGGAAGGGGTGCCAGGTGAAGATCGATGTGTTCAACGAGATCCAGAACCGCGGGCGGGGATCGGAGGGGGAGCGGTTCCGGCAGGCGATCGAGCAGGCCCGGTTGGCCGACGAGCTGGGGTACGGCTGCTGGTGGCAGGTGGAGCACCACGGCGCGGGGGAGTTCAGCCTCTCGTCGGCGCCGGAGGTGTTCCTCGCGGCGTTGTCGCAGGTGACCTCGCGGATCCGGTTGGGGCACGCCGCGGTGTTGGCGCCGTCGCGGTTCAACCACGCGGTGCGGGTGGCCGAGCGGGCGGCGACGCTGGACCACCTGAGCGGCGGGCGGGTGGAGCTGGGGATGACGCGGTCGACGGTGCCGGAGTGGCGGCTGTTCAACATCGACCCGGACGACGTGCGCGGGCAGACGCGCGAGGCGTTCGAGCTGGTGCCGCGGCTGTGGACCGAGGACGCGGTGAGCCACGACAGCGACACCTACCGGCTGCGGGACGTCTCGATCACGCCGAAGCCGGTGCAGAGCCCGCACCCGCCGCTGTGGCAGGCGGCGGCGAGCCCGGCGTCGTTCGAGGAGGCCGGTCGCCGGGGCGTCGGCGTGCTCGGGACGACGTTCTGGGAGTCGATCGAGCGCGTCGAGCGCATGGTCCGCCTCTACCGCGACGCCGCCGCCGCGTGCACCGACCCGGTGGGTGCGTTCGTGAACAACCAGATCGGCTTCTTCACCTTCGTCCACTGCGCCGAGACGGACGAACAGGCCATGCGCAACGGCGCCGCCGCGGCGGCCGCGTGGTACACCGTGACCGCGCTGAACTTCTTCGAGGCCAGCAAGGACTTCGTCCGGCTGCTGGCCCACCAGCAGCAGCTCATGGCCGACCCGTCGGGCGGCGGCCTGGCAGGCGAGTTCCTCCGCGCCGAGGCCACCACCGGCCCGACCCCCGGCCAGTCCCTGATCGGCCGCATCATCCAGGGCGAACCGGTGCCGGACGAGGAGATCTTCGACGTCCTCAGCGCCCAGCAGTCCCTGATCGTCGGCTCCCCCGACACCTGCCGGAAGAAACTCCGCGCCTACGCCGACCTCGGCATCGACCGCCTCATGTGCCTCCACCAGATCGGCGGCCTGACCCACGAGCAGGTGATGACGAGCATCCGCCTGACCGGCGAACTGATCCCGGAGTTCGACCGCCCCTGACCCACACGCCAGCCCCAGCCGCACCTCACGCGAAGCCACCGAGGGTGCGGTTGGGGATGGGCAGAACGTGAGGGTGCAGTTGGGTTGGTCGGGGAGGCGGGGGTGGGGTCGGGGAGCGGGTGGGTTGGTCGGGGAGGCAGGGTGCGGTCGGGGAGTCGGGGAGCGGATGGGTTGGTCGGGAGGAGGAGAGGCGGGGTGCGGTTCCGGTTCGGCGGGGAGGCTGGACGCGGCTCCGGCTGAGTCGGCGCGGGGCATGGCTGAGCTTCGCTTGGTATCGGCCGGGCGCGGCGGATCAGCGCGGTGGGGCCTCCGCGGTCCGGTTGGGCGAGCTCCTGGGTTGGGTGCGGGTGGACAGAGTGGGCAGGTTGAGAGCTGGCTCTCTCAGCCGGCGCTGGCTGGGCTGGAGGACTGGGACGAGGGGTGGTAGCTGGGAAAGGGATGGCTGCTCAGCGGCAAGGTCCGGTCGCGGATGGTCGGGGAGGCAGTCCTTCAGGCGTTGTGAGTGGGGTGGGGCCGGAGTTGGCGGGGCTTGGAGGTCGGCTAGCAGGGTGAAGGAAGAGGCCAGGTGCGGAGTGCTGTCGGTGCGGTGGCCGGGGGCGCGGTAGGTGCGGGGGTGAGTTAGGTGCGATGGCCCGCTGTGGGGTGTCTGGAGGTGGAGGCAGGTGGGGGATGCGGTTGGGCAGCGGGTGTTTCTTGGTGCGGCGCGTTGGCGCGGGTGAGGTTGGTGGGATGGCCTGCTGTGGGGGGATGTCTGGAGGGGGAGGCAGATGCGAGGTGCGGCTGGGCAGCGGGCGATCTCGGTCCGGCGTGGTTGGTGAGGTGAGGTGCTGCCGGTGGGCGAGTGGGTGTGTGTGGCCCATTCGTGGTGCGGGGATTGAGGGTCGTCATCGGTTATTGCTTCTGTGGAGGCTCCCTTCCCTCGGGGCGGGGGTTGGCCCAGGCGATCCACAGGGGCTGTGGATCGCCTGGGGATGGTTACCGGGCGGGTGTCGTTCGGCCGATCAGTTCTGCGGTTTCGGGGGTGAGGAGGCGGCCGGGGACGTCGGGGTCGCAGCCGATTCGGGAGAGGCGGGCTCGGATGGAGCCGGGGGAGCGTTGGCGGGCGGTGGCGAGTTCGCGGATGGCTGTGGTGGCCGGGGTGGTCTCCTGGTAGGTCTGCCAGTCGGCGCGGAGGGCCGTGTCCTGGTCTTGGGTCCAGGGGGCGTGGGAGTTCGGGGCTGTGCCTCGTTTTCGGGTGCTGTCGAACGCGCCCGCCGCCGTGAGGGCTCGGGTGAGGAGGCGGGCTGTCTCGGCTGTGCCGGACACCGGGAGGCGGATGGTGCCGTCGGCGACGACGCCCTCCGTCTCCGAGCTGCCGTGGAGGTCGAGGGTGAGCTGGCCTTCGTCGGCGGTGACGGTCAGGCGGTAGGTCGTGGTCCGGTGGGTCGCTGTGTGCTCAAGAGTGAATGCCATACCCCAACGCTAAGCCGATCCCCGAAACCGCCGCGGAAGTTATCCACAGGCCCTCACCAGCGCTCGCGGTCCCGGTGACTCACCGGCTCATCCCCCTGCGCGGGCTCCACGCGGTCGCGTTCCTCGCGCAGGATCGTCTGCAGGGTGTGGTTGGCGCGTCGCAGGCGCCAAGCGGCGTACAGGACGACCAGGGCGGCCGCCACTATCCAGAAGGTCGTCATCACCCGCCTCCGTCCCAGACAGGTACCCCGAAGGGTCCCACCACAATCGGCGGGGCGCAGCGCGATTGACCCGATCATGCCGCCGAATGCGCTCCAACGGAGTAGCGGGTTGCGCCGTCAGGGGCGGGGCAGGGTCTCGCGGGCCGGGAGCCACACCAGCGCGGCCGCGAGCAGCAGGGCGCCGGTGACGCCGAAGGCGGCGACGAACGACAGCCGGTCGGCCAGCACGCCCGCCACGATCGGCCCGAGGATGGCGCCCACGTCCGCGCTCATCTGGAACACCGCCAGCACCTGCCCGCCGCGCGCCTTGCCCAGCACGTCGCCCACCGCGGCCTGCTGGGACGGCGCGTACACGCCCGTTCCGAGCCCCGCGACGATGGTCGCCACCACGAACTCGAACACCGAGTCGGTGAAGCCCACCCACACCGTCGACGCGCCCGCCACCAGCAGGCCGGTGATGAGCATCGGCTTGCGGCCGATGCGGTCCGACAGCCGTCCGGACACCAGCAGCATGGCCACGTTGCCCGCGGCGAACAGCGCCAGCGCCGTCCCCGCGAACGACTCGTCGCGCCGCAGGACCTCGGTGATGAACAGCGGGATCAGCGCGGTGCGCACGCCGAACACCGCCCACCCGTTGGCGAAGCTGGACGCCAGCGACGCCCGGTAGCCGCTGTCGCGCAGCGCCGCCCGCAGCGGCAGCGTCGGCACGTCCGAGTCGCCCGCGGGCGCCATCAGGGTCGACTTGCGCAGCGCGAACCAGACGATGAACACCGCGAGGAACAGCGATCCGGCGTACACCAGGAACGGCGTGCGCAGCGAGATCGCGATCAGCCCGCCGCCCATGATCGGACCGGCGACGTTGCCCAGCAGGAAGCTCGTGCCCCAGTGCCCGGACGCGCGCCCGCGCAGCAGCGGCGGCGTCAGCCGCAGCATCAGCGCGACGCCGGAGACGGTGAACATCGTCGACCCGGTGCCCGCCAGGCAGCGCAGCACGAGCAGGTGCCAGTACTCCGTGGCGAACGCGCACGCGCCCGTGGTGACCGCGACGACCGACAGCCCGACCAGGTACACCCAGCGCTCGCCGAGGACCGTGACCAGCCTGCCCGCCGCGGGCGCGAACACCAGCCGGGCCACGGCGAAGGCGCTGATGACGACGGATGCGGCGGTGACGCTGACGTCGAAGCCGCGGGCGAAGGTCGGCAGCGCGGGCGCGACCAGGCCGAAGCCGATCGCGATCACGAAGTTGGCCGAGATGATCACCCACACCTCGCGGGGCAGTGTCGCCGGTCTGGACGACGTCGACACGCTCACGCGAGAAACCCCCAGGAGAAGAGATTGTTAGCCACGCGAACTATAAGCCGTGACCACCCGATCGGGTCAACCTCCGCCCCGGACGCGGCATTCCCGCGGAGCCCCCAGGACCCCGCGGGAAGGCTCCCTGACCTCAGCCGATGTCGCGCCGCCGGAAGCCGGTGAGCGCCGCGGCCAGCAGCACGGCCGCCACCGCCGTCAGCCCCAGCAGCGGCCCGGCCTCCCAGCTCTGGGGCACGTGGCTGAACGGTGAGATGTCCATCACCCACTGGTCGACCTGCAGCACCGGCCCGAACATCGTCACCAGCACCACGACCGCCAGCACCGCCCACGCGCCCGGCACCGAGACCGAGGGCGCCACGCCGAACAGCAGCGCCGCCGCCCCCGCGACGATCCACACCGCGGGCAGCTGCGCCAGGCTGATCTCCAGCGCGTGCCCCACCTGGGTGCCGAGGTCGTCGGTGCGCAGCCCGTGCCCGACGCCCATGCCGAGCCCGGCCAGCACCAGCAGCAGCGCGGGCCCGCCCAGGGCGAACACCAGGTGCGCGCCGCTCCACCCGAGCCTGCTCGCGCCCGCGGCCAGCACCGGCTCGGCCCGCACGGTCGTCTCCTCCGCGCGCATCCGCAGCACCGCCTGCACGCCGTAGACGGCGGCGAGGATGCCGAACATGCCCGCCATGGACGCCAGGAACGAGTCGACCAGCGCCTGCGCGCCGCCCATCCTGGTCAGGATCTCGGTCATCTGGCCGCTGGACCCGAACAGGTCGGTGATGCCGTTGGCGATCGAGCCGAAGATCGCGCTGGTCGCGGCGAAGCCGATCGCCCAGCCGATGAGCCCGCCGCGCTGCAGCCGCGCGGCCAGGCCGAGCGGGCCGCCCAGCGACGCCGCCGCGCTCGGCGGGCCGAGCCGCTGCGGCAGCAGGCCCGCCCCGAGGTCGCGGCGCGGCGTCAGGGCGTAGGCGATGGCGCCGATCATCAGCGCCGTGGCCACCGGCAGCACGAGCACCCACCAGCGGTCCTCGACGTACGGCTTGGCCAGCTGCGGCCACGCCAGCGGCGAGAGCCAGGACAGCCAGGTCAGCGAGACCGTCGAGTCGCCGACGCCGCGCAGCAGGAACGCCAGCCCGAGCACGGCCGTGGCCATGCCGTTGGCCGAGCGCGCGTACTCGGTGAACTGCGCGGTCACCGCCGAGACCGCCGCGAACGCGATCCCCGTGCCCGCGATGCTCATGCCGAACAGGAACGACGGGCCCGCGGCCACCCCGGCCCCGGTCAAGCCAGCGCCGATCAGCATGCCGATCACCAGGGCGGCGCCGGAGGTCACGGCGAGCGCGGCGGTCAGCGCCGCGTGCCGTCCGACGACCGCCGAGCCCAGCAGCTCAAGCCGCCCGCTGTCCTCCTCGGCGCGGGTGTGCCGGGTGACCGTGAAGATCGCCATGAGCGCGATGAACAGCGCGGTGAACATGCCGAAGCGCCACGCGGTGAAGCCGCCAGCGGTGGTCAGGTCGTAGGCGGGTCCGAAGAGGACGGCGATGGCCGGGTTGCTGCCCGCGCCCGCCGACAGCGCCGCGCGCGACGCCTCGTCGGGGAACAACTCCTCGTAGGCGGTGATGCCGGACATGGGGATCAGCCCGAGCAGCACGATCCAGATCGGCAGGATGACGCGGTCGCGGCGCAGCGCGAGCCGGATGAGGCTCCAGGTTCCGGTCACTGTCCCGCCTCCCCGGATTTTCCCCTGTTGGTCGCCTCGGGGCGGAACAGCTCGGTTGGCTGCGCGCCGGTGGCTGGCTTGCGTCCCGTTCCCCTTGGGTGCGGCTGGCGGCCGCGCGCGGAGATCCTCATCGAGTCTCCTGGTAGTGCCGCAGGAACAGTTCCTCGAGGGTGGGCGGTTGGCTGGTCAGCGCGCGCACGCCGGTGTGGGTCAGCGCGCGGAGGGCCTCGTCGAGGGCGGCGGTGTCGACGTCGAAGGAGACGTGGTTGCCGCGGACCTGCAGGTCGTGCACGCCTGCGAGGCCAGCGAGGCCGTTGGGCGGGCCGGTCAGCTCGGCGCTGATCGTCGTGCGGGTCAGGTGGCGCAGCTCGGCCAGCGTGCCGGTCTCCACCGTGCGGCCCTGCCGGATGATGCTCACCCGGTCGCACAGGGTCTCTACCTCGGCGAGGATGTGGCTGGACAGCAGCACGGTGCGGCCGCGGTCGCGCTCCTCGCCGACGCATTCCTGGAACACCGCCTCCATCAGCGGGTCCAGGCCGGAGGTCGGCTCGTCCAGCACCAGCAGCTCGACGTCGGAGGCGAGCGCGGCGACCAGCGCGACCTTCTGCCGGTTGCCCTTGGAGTAGGTGCGGCCCTTCTTGCGCGGATCGAGGTCGAAGCGCTCCAGCAGCTCGTCGCGGCGGCGCTTGTCCAGCCCGCCGCGCAGCCTGCCGAGCAGGTCGATGACCTCGCCGCCGGAGAGGTTCGGCCACAGCGAGACGTCGCCGGGCACGTAGGCGAGGCGGCGGTGCAGCGCCGTGGCGTCGCGCCACGGGTCGCCGCCGAGGACGCTCGCCCGGCCGGAGTCGGCGCGCAGCAGGCCCAGCAGCACCCGGATGGTCGTGGACTTCCCGGAGCCGTTCGGGCCGAGGAAGCCGTGCACCTCCCCGGCCCGCACCGTCAGGTCGAGGCCGTCCAGCGCGCGGGTCCGCCCGAACGTCTTGACCAGGCCGGACACGGAGATTGCGGTGTTCATGGTTCACAACCTACAGTGGATTCACGAATTTGTGAACGTTAGGAATCCGCTAATATCACCGCCGGAGGTGGGCAGTGACCGAGAAGGACCCGCAGGCGGTGGCCCGGTTCGTGGAGCGGTTCGCGCTCCTGCTGGCCGAGGGCGGCATGGCGCGGATGCCCGCGCGCGTGTTCGCCTGCCTGATGACCACCGACTCCGGCCGGATGACGGCCGCGGAGCTGGGGACGGCGCTGGGGGTGAGTCCGGCCGCGGTCTCGGGTGCCGTGCGCTACCTCGACCAGGTCGGCCTGGTGGCGAAGGGCCGCGAGCCGGGGGAGCGGCGCGACCACTACATGGTCAGCGAGAACAGCTGGATGGAGGCGTTCACCAACCGCGACAAGCTGCTCGACAACTGGACCACCGCGCTGCGCGAGGGCGTGGAGACGCTCGGCTCCGGCCCGGCCGCCGAGCGGCTGGACACCAGCCGCCGCTTCTTCGAGTTCCTGCAGCGCGAGATCGAGGCCATGCTGGACCGCTGGCGGGCGCAGGAGCGGCGCGACCGGGCCGGGTGAGGCTGTCGTACTGTCGGGCCATGACCACCCCTGGCGACACGGCCGCCACCCTGGCCGACGAGCTGACCACCCTGAAGTTCGGCGCCGAGCCGGTGTTCGCCACACTGCTCGGCGTTCCCGGCTACGACGAGCGGCTGGCCGATCCCAGCGCCGAGTCCGAGGCCCGCGTCCGCGCCGCCGCCGTCGACATCGCCAAGCGCGCCGCCGCCGTGACCGACGTCGACGGCCAGGACGCCGTCACCGTCAAGGTCGTCGCGCAGCAGGCCGAGGCTGTCGTCGACGCCATCGACGCGCGGCTCGCCGAGCACACCGTCACCGACCTGTTCGTCGGCCCGGCCGCCCGGCTGCTGTCGTTCCTGCCGATGGTCGTGCTCCCCGACGCCGAGCGCGCCACGTCGTACCTGGCCCGGCTCCGCGCCATCCCGGCCCACCTCGACGCGCACGCCCAGCGCCACCGCGAGGGCGTCGCCGCAGGCCGGGTCCCCGTGCGGCGGCTGGTGGACAACGCGGTCGCGCACCTGGACCGGTACCTGGCCGACGGGCCCGACCCGCTGCTGACCCAGGCCATGCCCGGCGAGGACCGCGGCTTCGAGGCCGAGCGCGAGCGCGTCGTCGCCGAGGTCGTGCGCCCGGCGTTCGCCCGCTACCGGCAGACGCTCGTCGACGAGATCGCCGCCCACGGCCGCCCGGACGACCGGCCCGGCCTGTGCGCGCTGCCCGACGGCGACGCCGCGTACGCGCGCATGGTCCGCGTGCACACCACCACCGACCGCACGCCGGACGAGCTGCACCAGACCGGCCTCGACATCATCGCGGGCCTGCGCGAGGAGTACGCCGAGCTGGGCGCGAAGGTCTTCGGCACGCGCGACCAGGCCGAGATCTTCCGCAGGCTCATCGAGGACCCCGCCCTGCGGTGGAGCAGCGCGGAGGAACTCCTCAACCACGCCCGCGCCTGCATCGAGCGCGCCGAGGCCGTGGCGCCGCAGTGGTTCGGCAGGCTGCCCAGCCAGCGCTGCCAGGTCGAGGCGGTCCCCGCCAACGAGGCCGCGGGCGCGCCCGCCGCGTACTACATGCAGCCCTCGATGGACGGGCTGCGGCCGGGCGTCTACTACGCCAACACCCACGAGGCCGAGAAGCGCGACCGGTTCCTGTCCGAGGTGACCGCCTTCCACGAGGCCGTGCCGGGGCACCACTTCCAGCTGACCATCGCGCTGGAGTTGGACCTGCCGCTGCTGCGGCGCATCGCCGACGTCAACGCCTACACCGAGGGCTGGGGCCTCTACACCGAGCGCCTCGCCGAGGAGATGGGCCTGTACTCCGACGACGTGGCGCGCATCGGCATGCTCGCCATGGACTCCATGCGCGCGGGCAGGCTCGTGGTCGACACCGGCTTGCACGCCAAGGGCTGGAGCCGCGAGCAGGCGGTGGCCTACCTGCGGGAGAACACCCCGCTCTCGGCGGTGGACATCAACGCCGAGGTCGACCGCTACATCGCCTACCCGGGCCAGGCGCTGTCGTACATGGTCGGCAGGCTGGAGATCCAGCGCATCCGGCGGGAGGCGGAGGCGCGGCTGGGCGAGCGGTTCGACATCCGCGGCTTCCACGACGTCGTGCTGGGCAACGGGATGCTGCCGCTGTCCGTGCTGGACGAGGTCGTGCGGGGCTGGCAGGGCTAGTCGACGGCGAGGCTGTCGATGATCGCCTGGACATCGGCGGCGGGCGGCGGGGCGGGCTCGTCCGGCCCGCCCGCCGTGTCCTGGACGTGGACCAGCAGCGCGATGCCGCGCTTGGTGGTCGCCGTGGCGTTGTCCAGGTCGACCGCCAGGACGGTCACCGTTCCCTCGGTGGCCTCGCAGTCGGGGTCGGCCGAGGGGATGGTGACCGGGAGCGTCATCACCAGTCCTGTGTGGCCGTCGTATTCGGTGATCTCGCCGTCGGTGGGCGCGGTGTCGGGGGCGGCGAGGAACCGCGCGGCGATCTCGGCGGCGAAGCGGTGTCCGGTCTCGCGCAGGTCCAGCCGCTTGTCCGATCTGCTCTGGACGGCCGCGCTGAAGACGACGGCGCGGCTGTACGCCTTCCCGCCGCAGTCGTAGCCGCCGTACGCGGCCGCTCCGGTGAACCGCACGCCCAGGATCTCCGGCGCCGAATCCGGCTCGGCGACCCAGCCCGACGGCAGCCGATAGGACAGCCGGGCGTCCGGATTGTCGATCACCACCGAATCGCCCGCCGGGCCTGCGCTGGTAGCCGTCGTCGAGGGCGTCGGAACCGCGACACCGGGTTCGCCACCGCCGTGCACGATCACAATTGCCACAACCGCGGCGACAATTGCGATGATCGCCAGGACGCCGAGTGTCGCGGGCAGCCGCGACGGCGGCTCCGTCACGGTTCGGTCTCGATCCGCCGCGCCCGGATCCTGGTGCCAGGCGGGCGGTTCCGGCTCCTGCGGCACCGTGTGCACGCCGTGACCCTAGCCCTTGCGACGCTGGTCGAGAGTCCCTTTCCTGAAGTTGCCCTCAGTGCCTCGTGGTCTGTTCGAGTGACCGTCTTGTGTGAATTCACCCCCCGATGTCCGGACCAATTCGGCTGATCAGTAGAGTGCGCCATCGCCGGATCGGCTGATCATTCCCCAGTTCGGGTGAGTTGATCATTTGGGCGGGCCAGTCGGGGCACTCAGACCGAGAGGACAGTCATGGGCAAGCTGGGTCGTGTTGGCGCCGCTGTCGCGGCGACCGCGCTTCTCATGGGTTTCGCCGCGCTCCCCGCGGCCGCTGAGGCCGCGAGCGGGCGGCTGGACAACAGCGAGGGCAAGAAGATCGAGGGCGAAGGCCTCAACATCAAGGGCAGCGACAAGAACCCGCACCAGGCGTCGCTGCTGCACCTCGACCTGAACGGTGGCGGCCACCTCAAGGTCTACTGCGTGGAGTTCCACGTCGGCGCTACCCAGCAGCGGGACATGATCGAGACCCCGTGGGACGCCTACCCCAACCCGGGCTCGCCCTTCCACGCGAACCGCGGCAAGATCAAGTGGATCCTGCACCACGGCTTCCCGGCGAAGTCGCTGCAGGAGCTGAACGCGCTCGACCTGGAGTGGGGCGAGGCGGGCCTGGAGCAGACCGAGGCCATCTCGGCCACCCAGGCGGCCATCTGGCACTTCAGCGACGGCGTCGAGCTCGACCGCGACGACGCGTCCGCCCGCGACGACGCCGAGCAGGACATCCTGGCGCTCTACGACTACCTGATCGCCAACGCCGAGGACCTGGGCGAGCAGCCGACCCCGGTGCTGGAGATCAACCCCGACGCGGTCGAGGGCAAGGCGGGCGAGGCGGTCGGCCCGTTCAAGGTGACCACCAACGGCGAGATCGCCGAGGTCCTCACCGACCTGCCCGAGGGCGTCGTGCTGACCACCAAGGACGGCACCGAGGTCACCGACGCGGCCCAGGTCGCCGACGGCGCCGAGCTGTTCGTCAAGGTCCCGGCGGACGCGGCGCCGGGCGAGGGCGGCTTCGCGCTGTCCACGCTGTCCAAGGTGGACATCGGTCGGCTGTTCGTGGTGGACGGCTACCACGAGAACGGCGAGGGCAGGGGCCCGGCGCAGTCGCTGATCGTGGCCGAGTCCGAGGAGACCGAGCTCGTGGCCGAGGCCGCCGTCAAGTGGGCGGAGGCGCCGGTCACCACGACCACGCCGACCACCACCACCGAGCCCGCGCCGTCCACGACGACCGAGGCCCCGGCGCCGAGCACCACCCCCGCGCCGCCGGTCCCCGGTGACGACCTGCCCGACACCGGCGCCAACATCCTGGTCCCGGTCCTGGTGGGCGTCGGCCTGCTGGGCGCGGGCGCGGGCGCGCTGATCTGGCAGCGCCGCCGCAAGACCGCCTGACCCGCACTCCACGCCGAGTCCCCCGTCCGGTTCCCCGGGCGGGGGACTCGGCCGTTTACGGTCTAGACCGTGACCGACCTGGCCGCCCCGCACTGGCTCCGTGGACTGCTCAGCCAGAACCCGGTCCCGATCCCGTGGAAGCGCGCGGCGCGCGCGGCCGTCGGGCTCGCCGGGCCCATCGCCGTGGGCCTGGCGCTCGGACACGGCGAGATCGGCGTGCTGGTGTCGATCGGCGCCCTGTGCGTCACCTTCGCCGACACCGACGGCCCCTACGCCCACCGCGCCCAGCGGATGGTCGCCGCCGCCGTGCTGGGCGCGATCGGCTATCTGATCGGCACCCACGTCCATCCGGCCTGGCTGGTGCTCGTGGCGGCCGCGTCGGCGTTCATCAGCGCGTCGGGCAGCACGGCGTCGGTGGCCGGGCTGCAGCTGCTCGTCTTCGCCACCGTGGGCACCGGCCAGCAGGCGGACCCGTGGCTGGCCACGGGCTGCTTCGCCGCGGGAGCGCTGTTCGCGGTGCTGCTGGCGCTGGCGGCGTGGCCGGTGCGCGGGGCGGCGGTGGAGCGCGAGGCCGTCGCCGAGGTGTACGAGGACCTGGCGGCGATGCTGGCGGCCAGCGGCACCGAACAGGCCAGGGTGGCCCGCCGCAGGCTCACCGCCGCCCTGGACCGCGCCTACGACGCGCTCCTGGAGGCGCGGTCGCGGCTCGCGGGCCGGGACTGGTCCTACCGCAGGCTGTTCGTCCTGCTGACGGAGACGACGCCGGTCATCGAGGCGGCTGTCGCCCTGGTCAACGCGGGCAGGCCCGCGCCGCCCACCGTGGTCGCGTACCTGTTCGACACCGCGCTGCGCATCCGCGTGCGCACGCCGCTGGCCGAGCCGCCCGACCCGCCGGAGGACGCCGGGCCCGCACTGCGGCAGCTGCACGCGGGCCTGTGCGCGGTCGCCGAGTTCCGGCGCAGCGGCGACGACACCGACCGGCGGGAGCGGGAGCGGCCGCTCGGCGAGCGCGCCCGCGAGTGGTGGGACACCGTCGCGCTCGGCGCGGTCACCTGGTCGCACGTGGCGCGGCTGGCCCTGTGCGTCGGGCTGGCCGTCGTCGCGGGCGAGGCGCTGCCGCTGGAGCACTCGTTCTGGGTGCCGCTGACCGTGGCCATCGTGCTCAAGCCCGACTTCGGCTCGGTGTTCGGCCGGGCGGTGCTGCGCGGCCTGGGCACCGCGGCCGGGGTGCTGCTCGGTGCGGCGCTGCTGGCCGCGGACCCGCCTGCCTGGCTGCTGGTGCCCATCGTGGCCGCGGTGGCGCTGTGCCTGCCGATCGGGCAGGTGCGCAACTACGGCATGTTCAGCACGTTCGTCACGCCGCTGGTGATCGTGCAGCTCGACCTGGCCAACGCGGGCGAGTGGAGCCTGGTCGGCGCGCGGCTGCTGGACACCGCGCTGGGCTGCGCGATCGTGCTCGTCTTCGGCTACCTGCTCTGGCCGGGCGCGCGCAAGCCCAGGGTCGGCTCCGACCTGGCCGACGCGCTCGACCTGCTCGCCGACTACCTCGCCGACGCCCTGGGCCCGCGGCCGACGCACCGCTCCGACCTGCGCCGCTCCGCCTACCGCGCGCTGGCCGACCTGCGGACGACGTTCCAGCAGGCGCTGGTCGAGCCGTTCCACGCGGGCAGGCAGGCCGCCGCCTGGTGGCCGGTGATCATGACGATGGAGCGGCTGACCGACGCCGTCACCGGCGCCGTGCTCGCCGCCGCCCGCGTCGGTCCCGCGGCCCCCGCGGACGTCGCCGCCCTGGCCGACGCGGTGCGCGACGCCGCGGCCGCCGTCCGCGAGCAGCGGGTGACCACGGCCCGCGACCTGCCTGCCGAGCCGCCGCTCGATCGGGTGTCCGCCGAGGTCCGCGCCGTGCGCGGGGTCCTGCGGGGCCCCGGTCTCGCCGAGTCGCGGGATCGGCCGGACTGAGTAGGTTCGGCCATTACGGCAGTGGGCTGTGCGGGACCCTTTGGGTACTCTGCCCAAGGGCTCGCCGAAGTGGAGGAGGATGCAGTGGGCATCGACTTCAACGAGCTGAAGAAGCGGGCCGAGGACCTCGCGGAGCAGCACGGCGACAAGATCGACAGCGCGGCCGAGAAGGCGGGCGAGTTCGCCAAGCGCAAGTTCGGCCACGACGAGCAGATCGACCAGGCCGTCGACCGGATCCAGCAGTGGACGCCGGAGAACCCCCGGCCCGACAACCCCGACACTCCCCAGCCAGGTAACGAGGCGTGACTCCAGAACAGATCCCCGCGGAGCGGGCGGCCGAGGCCGCCCGCTCCGGCAAACCCGTCGTCCACACCTGGCAGGGCGCCGACCCGGCCCGCCTGGAGTCCGTGCGCGTGCTCATGGGCGAGAACCGGCTGCGCGTCTACGGCCGCCTGGTCGCCGCCGCCGACCCGCACATCGGGACCGAGCCCTACAGCGCCTCCTTCGAGGCCTCCGTCGACAAGAGCGACGCCGCGGGCCGGGTGCTGCTGCGCACCACGACCGCCGAGCACGAGCGCCAGCTGTCCATCAGCCGCACCGAGGACGGCCTCTGGCTGGTCGACCACGACGGCACGTCCCAGCGCGCCGACTTCGACGGCTCGGTCACCGTGGACGTCGTCGGCGCGGTCACCTTCACCACCCTGCCGGTGCGCCACCTGCGCCTGCACCGCGAAGAGGGGGAGTTCGAGATCCCCGTGGTGTCGGTGTCCCTGCCCGACCTGGCGGTGTCGGTGGTCCGCCACGTCTACCGCACGGTCTCGCTGGACGACGACTCCGCCACGATCGACCTGACCCGCGGCGGCGCGACCTCCCGCATCCGCGTCGACCGCGACGGGATCGTCGTCGACTACCCGGGCGTCGCGTCCCGAATCTAGGCCAGCTCGAACGGCGTGTACGCCACGGCGAACGCCGAGCGGGCGTCCACGCCGACCGCGCGCACCTCGATGGAGTGCCTGCCCGCGGGCAGGGCCGTGGTGTCGATGGCGATCCGCCACGTGCCGCCGATGCCCGGGCCGTCGACCACCGTCGGGATGCCCGCGAGGCGGGTGCGGTCCAGCCGGACCTCCACGCCCGCGAGGCCCGCGAGCTCGCCGCCGATCTGCTGGCCGCCGACCGCGTCCAGGGTCATCTCGACCACCAGCCTGCCGCGCGGGGCGACCGCGCCCTCGGGCAGCGCCTCGCCCGCCGCGTCCAGCAGGACCGCGCCCGGGCGGGCCAGCGCGGGACGGGTGCGCTCCTGCGGCTCGACGTCCAGCGCGACCAGCGGCGGCGGGTCGCCGGGGCGCGGGGTCAGCTCCAGGTGCGCGGCGATGACCCGGGTGGCCGCGCGGCCGGGGTGGGCCGGGCCGCGCACCCGCAGCGGCAGCGTCTCGCCGTCGGCGCGCAGGATCAGCGCGTCGGCGGGCAGGTCGGCCACGACCGGGTAGCGCACGCCGCGGATCAGCGGCTGGCCGGGCACCGCGGGCCGGGCCGGGAACTCCTTCCCGCCGATCTCCACCGTGAACACGTCGTCGGCGCGCTCGTCCGGGGCGTTCTGCGGGACCAGGGTGAGCAGCAGCCTGCCGCCGGAGACGCCCTTGACGAGCGCGCCGCCGGACGGGGTCTGCGGCGAGCGGCTGGTCGAGACGACCTGGCCGGGGTCGAGCACGGGCGCGGGCACCAGCGCCGGGGTCGTGGTGGGGGCGCCGCGGAAGCCGACGAAGTCGACCGCCGCCCGCACCCCTGTGCGCCCGCCGGTGAGGCTGACCAGCGCCGTGGCCTCGCGCCAGGCCGGCACGACGTCGCCAGCGCCCACGACCAGGCCGTCGCGCAGCACGCGCACGCCGTCGGTGTGCAGGACAACCTCCCAGCGGGCGGTGACCCCGATCCCGGCGCGCGGCACCGTCGAGATGCGCACCGGCTCCCCCTTCCGGGGGGTTCCGGGCGCGACGAGCACCTGCGCGGTCGTGGCCTCGTCCGCGTGGGTCGCGATGCGCACCCGGATGGCCCCCGGCGGCAGCGCCTTGTCGTCCTGCGCCTTGCCGGGCCGCCCCGGGCGGCTGGTGGTGGGGCCGATCTGGTCGACCGGGCCGGGGACCAGGTCGAGCACCAGCTCGCCCGCGAGTCCCGGCTGGTCGGTGTCGACGACGAACCGGCCCAGCTCGCCGGGGCCGTCGCTGAGCCGAAGCGGCGTGCGCGCCGCCAGCGAGACCGGCTCGCTGCCGCACTGGGCGGTGATGACCAGCCTGCGCGCGTCGTCCCCGGTCCCGGGCACGGCGCTCCCGCAGCGGGAGACGCTGGTGAACCGCCAGCGGCCCGGGTGCGGCGCGGACTCGTCGAAGTCGTCGGAGAACGTCCAGCCCGTCTCGTCGGCGGCCGCCGGGGCGCCCTGGGCGATGGTGGCCAGGGACCGCTCGCCGTGCTTGCCGACGCTGCGCACCTCGACGGTGTACGGCAGGCCGTTCTCCAGCCCGTCGAGCTGGGTCGTCGGCTGGCCCACCAGCCGCGTCCGGTCCGCCCAGCGGACCTCGTAGCCGACGGCGTCCTCGACCGGCGCCCAGGCCAGCTTGAGCCGCTCCGGCCCGGGCGTCACCTCGACGCGCTCGGGCTGGACCGGCGCGCCCTCCGGCGCGGGCAGGAGCACGCCGTCGCCGGCGTAGGAGGCGACCGTGGTCTGCGGCGGCGGCACGGGCCGCGGCCCGCCGTCGGCGGCCTCCGGCTCCCGCAGCACGACCACCGCCACGCCGATGACCACCAGCGACGCGGCGACCGCCGCGACCCGGCGGACCCGACTCGGCGGGGACGGCTGGTGATCCACGGGGTCAAGGTAAGACCCGTGCGGCGTGTGTCACGGTTTCGTTGCCGACCCGCAATCTCCGGTTCTTTTCGGAGTATTGCCTCCGAGGTTATTCGCCGTCCGGGAGCTCTCCGACGGCGTGGTGGCCGTCCAGGCGGATGACGCGGCCGCCCGCCGCGCCGAGGTCGCGGAGGTCGGCGAGGGCGTCGGGCGCGTCCAGGTCGATGGTGACCGGGCTCGTGGGCTGGGCGCGGTGGGCCTCCAGGGCCGTGCGGCCCGAGTGGCCCGCGGTGATGGTGGCGCGGAGGCCGCCGGTCGAGGCGAGGGCGCCGCGGGCGGCGCCGAGGCGGCCGAGGGCGTCGTCGACGGCGTCGAGGAGGGCGGCGCGGTTGCCCTCGCACATGGCCACGACCAGCTCGGGCCGGGTGCCCGCGACCCGGGTGCCGTCGGTGAAGCTGCCCGCGGCCAGGGCCAGCGCCAGCGGGCCGCCGTCGGCGCCGCACGCGGCGAGCACGGCGGCGAGGATGTGCGGCAGGTGCGAGATCCGCCCGACGGCGTCGTCGTGCGCGGCCGCCGTCGCCGGGACGACGTGGGCGCCGCAGGACAGGGCCAGCCCGGCCACCTCGCGCCAGACCGAGGGGTCGGTGCCGTCGTCGACGGTGACGACCCAGGCGGCGCCGTGGAACAGGTCGGCGGCCCCCGCCGACCAGCCCGACTCCGAGCTGCCCGCCATGGGGTGTCCGCCGACGAACGGGTTGGGCGCGCGCCGGGAGAGCAGGTCGGCGACCGGGGCCTTCACGCTGGTGACGTCCGTGAGCGGGCAGTGCGGCGCCAGCTCGGCCACCCGGCGCGCCACCGACTCGACCGCGGGCAGCGGCACCGCGAGCACGATCAGCGCGTTCTCCTCGCCCGCGCGGCGCAGAGCCGTGTCGACGTCGCTGACCTCGAACCCGGCCGCGGCCGCATCGGCCGCGTCGGCCTCGGACGCGGTGGCCCCCCAGGCCCGCCGCCCGGTGGCGGCGACCGCCCGCAGCAGCGACCCGCCGATGAGGCCCAACCCGATCACACACACCGCGCGCATGTCTGAGGATCTTCCAGCATCGGGAAGACCCGGGCGCGTCCGGGCGTTGTCCACAGGCGTGTCTGGTATCTCCGTGCCGCTGTCCGTGCTCGACCTCGCCCCCGTCCCCAGCGGGTCCACCGAGACCGCCGCACTGCGCGACAGCCTCGAACTCGCCCGGGTGACCGAGGACCTCGGCTACCACCGGTTCTGGGTGGCCGAGCACCACAACAT
Source organism: Actinokineospora sp. UTMC 2448 (assembly GCF_024760565.1). NCBI lineage: Bacteria > Bacillati > Actinomycetota > Actinomycetes > Pseudonocardiales > Pseudonocardiaceae > Actinokineospora > Actinokineospora sp. UTMC 2448. Next base: position 211,975 of record NZ_CP031087.1, read on the forward strand.
GCCGGGGATCGCCAGCTCGGCCCCCGCCGTGCTGCTCGCCCACGTCGCCATGGTGACCACGACCATGCGGATCGGCTCGGGCGGCGTGATGCTTCCCAACCACGCCCCGCTTGTCGTCGCGGAGCAGTTCGGGATGCTGGAGGCGCTGCACCCCGGCCGCGTCGACCTCGGTATCGGCCGCGCGCCCGGCACCGACCAGGCGACCGCCCGCGCCCTGCGCCGCACGACCGGGCCGCTGTCCGCCGACGACTTCCCGGAGCAGCTCGCCGAGCTCGTCGGGTACTTCACCGGCACCGGGCCGATCACCGCCGTGCCCGCCAAGGGCAACCAGCCCGCCGTGTGGCTGCTCGGCTCCAGCGGCTACAGCGCCCAGGTCGCGGGCGTGCTCGGCCTGCCGTTCGCCTTCGCCCACCACTTCAGCGCGGAGAACACGCTGCCCGCGCTCGCCCTCTACCGCGAGCGCTTCCGCCCGTCGGCCGTCCTCAGCGAGCCGTACGCGATGGTGGCCGCGTCCGTGGTCTGCGCCGACGACGACGCCACCGCCCGGGAACTGGCCCGCCCGGCCGCCCTGCAGTTCCTGCAGCTGCGCAAGGGCACGCCGGGCCGCGTGCCGACCCCGGAGGAGACCGCCGCCTACCCGTACACCGACCTGGACCTGGCGTTCATCGACGACCGCATGTCCACCCAGATCATCGGCGGGCCGGAGACCGTGCGGGCCGGGATCGCCGACCTGCTGGAGCGCACGGCCGCCGACGAGCTGATGATCACCACGAACGTCTTCGACCACGCCGACCGGCTGCGCAGCTACGAGCACGTCGCCAAGCTGCGTTAGAGGCAAAAGGGACCCCGCGCACCTGCCAGAGCCCACTTATCCTTGCTGCCTTCCGGCCCTGGGGAGGTTCATGGGATGCGCACCGCGCGGGGTCCGCCATCAGTGTACCGGGAGCCTCATGCGGCACTGCACGTGGCGGTCGGCGTGCCCGGGGTGCCGGAGCCGACGAAGCCGAACGTGGTGGACGCGCCCGCGCCCAGATTGCCGTTGTAGCTGACGTTGCGGGCGGTGATCGCGCCGCTGGTGCCGCTGGCCGTGGCGTTCCAGATCTGGGAGATCCGCTCGCCGCCGGTGAACGTCCAGCTCACGGCCCAGCCGCTGATCGGTCCGTCCGCGGTGACCCGCACCTCGGCCTGGAAGCCGCCGCCCCACTGGTTCACGATCCGGTAGGTCGCGGTGCAGCCGTCGCCGGGCGGCGGGCCGTCGTCGGTCGTGGTGGTCGTAGTCGTGGTGGTCGGCGTGGTGCCGCCCATGCCCGCGACCGCGCCGTCGTAGGCGGGCTTCTTCTGGTAGCTCTCGTTCCACACCAGGGCGGCGCCCTGGCCGGGGAAGACGTCCGGGATCCAGGAGAACTTGTCGGTGATGCCCCAGATCGTCACGCCCTTGCAGCGGGTGACGGCCCAGCAGGCCGCGAACGACTTCTGGTAGTCGGCCTTCTGGGTGGCCAGCTTCTGGGCGTCCGACGGCGTCTGCATGCGGATGTCCAGCTCGGTGATCGCCACGTCGACGCCGAGGTCGGCGAAGCGCTGCAGGTTCTGCCGGAAGTCGCCGGGCACCTGATTGATGATCAGGTGCGCCTGGAAGCCCACGCCGTCGATCGGCACGCCCTGCTGCTTGAACTGGCGCACCAGGTTGTAGATCGCGGTGCTCTTGGCGTTGATCGCGTCGGTGCTGTAGTCGTTGATGTAGAGCTTGGCGCTCGGGTCCGCCGCGCGGGCGGCGCGGAAGGCGTCGGCGATGTAGGAGTCGCCCAGCTTCTGCTGCCAGAACGACTGGCGTCGGCTGCCGTCGTCGTTGAACGCCTCGTTCACCACGTCCCAGTGCGCGATGCGGCCCTTGTAGCGGGTCATCACCGTGGTGATGTGGTCGACCATCACCTGGCGCAGCTCGGTCGCGGACAGGTTCTGCACCCAGGACGGGGTCTGGCTGTGCCAGACCAGCGTGTGCCCGCGCACCATTTGGCCGGTGGCCTCGGCGCGCTGCATGATCCGGTCGGCCTGCGCCCAGTTGTACTGCCCGCGCGAGGGCTGCAGCGCGTCCCACTTCATGGCGTTTTCCGCGGTCACCGAATTGAATTCGGTGTCGAGGATCGTGCCGTAACTGCCGTCGGTGTACCTATTCGGGTCGACGGCCGTCCCCACATAGCGGCCCGATGACTCGGCGACGCCGCCGAGGCCTGCCGCCGCGGCACTGGTACCCGGCGCGGCCAGGGTGAGCAGGGCGGCCGCGGTGGCCGCGACGCTGGCGACACCGGTGGCGGCCGCCCAGCGCTTGTCGACGAACTTCCGGAAAGACACGAGTTTCTCCTAGTTCCGCACGAACAACATTGTCAAGCGGAGCGTGGAGCCGCCCATCGCCCTGGCCGGCTGGTCCCATCCCACAGTTTCGAAAATTCGCGATTAATTGTCGAAACCAAGGGGATAATATCGGACTGGGAGCGCTTCCGGAAGATTACTCGGGCTTGCGGCGGTCGAGTTCGGCCGCCTGCTCGGGCGTGGGCGCGGTGCCGCCGAGGTGGGCGGGCAGCCACCAGCGGTCGTCCTCGCCGGACGGCTGGTCGGGGTAGTCGCGCTGGATCGTGTCCAGGAGGGCGGTCAGCCGGGACCGCAGGTCCTTCGTGAGGATGTCCATGTCGTCGTCCACAGTGGGGCGCGTCGGCTCGCCCGTCAGGATCGTGATGGGCACGTGCCGCTTGGTCAGCTCGCGCTTGCGGCCCTTGGTCCACATGCGCTGCGTGCCCCAGAGCGCCATCGGGATCAGCGGGACGCCCGCCTCCGCGGCCATCCGCACCGCGCCGGACTTGATGTCCTTGACGGTGAACGAGCGGCTGATCGTCGCCTCGGGGAACACCCCGACGACCTCGCCCGCGCGCAGCGCGTCAACGGCGGCCTGATAGGACTGCGCGCCCGCCGCCCGGTCGACGGAGATGTGGTGCATCCCGCGCATGAGCGGACCGGCCACCCGGTTCGCGAAGATCTCCCGCTTGGCCATGAACCGCACCAGGCGGCGGGCAGGCTGCGCGCCCAGCCCGCAGAACAGGAAGTCCAGGTAGCTGACGTGGTTGCAGGCGATGACCGCCCCGCCCGAGGTCGGGATGTGCTCCGCCCCGCGCACGTCGAGCCGCAGGTCCAGCAGGCGGAAGGCGGTCTTGGCGGCGAGGACGACGGGCGGGTAGACCAGCTCGGCCACAGGCACTCCACGGTTGTCGGCAAGTGCCCGAACTGTCCATCACCCGCCGTCCCCGCGCAACGTGATGCGCGTCCGGGTCAGCCGATGACGCGGATCTGGTCGGCCTGCGGGCCCTTGGGGCCCTGCACGACCTCGAACTCCACTCGCTGGTTCTCCTCGAGGCTGCGGTACCCGGTCGCCTGGATGGCGGAGAAGTGCGCGAACACGTCCGGGCCGTTGTCCTGTTGGATGAAGCCGAAGCCCTTTTCGGCGTTGAACCACTTGACCGTTCCAGTTGCCACGTTCTCTTCCTTCGCTTCGGCAGTGACGCCGCCAACACTATGGGAACACTCTGACACTTGTTCTCCGGCCGTGCCGGATTCAGCCTCGGGAGTTGCCCTGGGATCATGCGCGCCGCCACCGTGACGGGGTGGAGCCGACGATCTCGCGCAGCACCGCCGTGGCCGCCGACGCCGCCGCCGTGTGGGCGCTCGTGACCGACCTGCCCAGGATGGACCGCTTCAGCCCGGAGAACGTCGGCGGCCGCTGGCTCGACCCGGGCCCCGCGGTGGGCGCCCGGTTCCGGGGCACCAACCGCAACGGCGCCCGCGAGTGGTGGACCCGCGTGCGGGTCGTGGAGTGCGACCCGCCCCGCAGGTTCACCTTCGACGTGCGGACCCCGTTCGGGATCCGCGTCTCCCGCTGGTCCTACGAGATCACCCCGACCGAGCACGGGTGCGTGCTGACCGAGCACTGGTTCCGCGTGGGCAGCTGGTTCATCCGCCGCGTCATGGGCCCGAAGGTGACCGGGAGGCAGGACCGGCCCGGCTTCAACACCGAGTCGATCGAGCACACCCTGGCCGCGGTGAAGGCCCACGCGGAACTCACGGCGTGAACGCCTGGACGGCCGCGTTCTTCACCGCGTCGGAGACCACCGCGGCGCTGCCGAAGATGTCGATGTTCGCCGTGGCCGGGTCGCCGTCCATGCCGGGCGCCTTGCCCGCGGTCCGCTCCAGGAAGGCGCGGGTCTCCGCGGGCAGCACCGTGTCCTGGGCCAGCAGCAGCGGCTCGCCGTAGACCGCGAGCGTGGGCGTGCCCGCCAGCGCGTCGGGGAAGTTCATCCCGTTGGCGATGCCGACGCCCTCGCCGCGCAGCGCGCCGTCGACGACGTACTGCCCGGCGACCAGCGCGGCGGTCTCGAAGCGGTTCCGGCCGACGAACCGGTCGGTCAGGCTGCCCGCGCCGAAGGCGTTGGCGGCGGCGGTGTCGGCGGCGCGGCCCGCGGTCGCGAGGGTCCATGCGCCGAACTGGGTCCTGCGCTGGCGCATGAAGGTGGCGGTCGTCGCGGGCATCACCGAGTCGTTGGTGAACATGAGCGCCCAGGTCTCCTCGCCCTGGCGGTTGATCGCGGCGGCCAGGCTGCCCGCTGCCAGCGCGTCGGGGAAGTTCATCCCGGTGGTGACGAAGAACCTGCTGGTGTCGGGCAGCTCGTCGGCGATCTTGATCGCGGTCTCGAACCGGTTGGCTCCCGCGAGCCGCTTGGTCGCGTAGCCCAGCTGCTTGATCGCGCTCTCGACCCCGGCGGACAGCGACGCCGTGCTGCCGAGCAGGTAGACGGTGCCGCCGGACGGCAGCACGCGCAGGATCTCCTCGCGCACCTCCGTGCGCAGCGCGGTCGGGGTGGTCAGCAGCAGCGGGGCGCCGAGGTGGCCTGCCAGCGGGCCGCCCGCGAGCGCGTCGGGGAAGTCGTCGCCTCGGGCGAGGACGACCGCCTTGGCCAGGTACGGCTCCTTGGCGTCCGCCGTCGCGGCGTCCGCCCACGTGCCCCGCGAGACGCACACGGCCGTCGTGTACCGGTCCCGGCCCGCGTAGCGCAGCGCCGTGGTCGTGCCGACCTTGTCCGCGGTCCGGCAGGTGTCGTCGACGGCCGCGGCCGCGGTCCCCGCGCCCGCCGCGACCCCGCCCGCGAGCACCGCGGCGGTGGCGGCGCAGGCCGCGAGCGCGCGGAAGTGTCGATAGCGCATGGTGTTCCTGTTTCCCTTCAGAGCAGGAGCGCCGGGCGAGTCGTCCGCGACTCACCCGGCGCCACTGGTCGTGCGTCAGTTGTTTACGAGAAGGCGATCAGCGCTTCGGTCGCGACGGAGCGGGACACGACGGCCTCGCTGCCGAGCACGTCGAGGAACGCGGCGGGCTGGCCGGTCTCCGGGTCGACGACCTCACCGGCGTGGCTCTGCAGGAACACCTTGGTCGCCGAGGGCAGCGCGGTGTCGGTCGACAGCAGCAGCGGCTGCGAGTAGTTCATCAGCATGCTGGTGCCCGCCAGGGCGTCGGGGAAGTTCATCCCGTTGGCCAGGCCGACGCCCGCGCCCCGCAGCCCCTCGGCGTCCTGGAACAGGGACTCGGCGATGACGGCCGCGGTCTCGAAGCGGTTCTTGCCGACGAAGGAGTCCACGACCTGCGGGGGGTAGGCGCTGCGGACCGCCTGGTCGCCGGAGAGGCCTGCGGTCATCAGCAGCAGCTCGTTGCCGTGCTCGGCCGCGCGCGCGTCGATGAAGTTCATCGTGCTCGTGGGCATCCTGCTGTCGACGGTGAACAGCATGGCGATCGGCTTCTGCCCGGCCTGGGTCGCGCCGAGGGTGTAGTTGGCGGCGTAGGTGCCCGCGGCCAGCGCGTCCGGGAAGTTCATGCCGGTGGTGACGAAGAACAGGTTCGTCGAGCGCATCTCCTGGGCGATGCGGATCGCCGTGCCGAAGCGGTCGGAGCCCGCGAGGCGCTTGGTGGCGTAGCCCGCGGCGCGGAGCTCGCTGTTGATGCCGTCGGACAGCGACGCCGTGCTGCCGAGCAGGTACACCGTGCCGCCGGGGGCGAGCACGCGCGAGATCTCGGTCTTGACGTTGGGCAGCAGCCGGGTCGGGACGGTCAGCAGCAGCGGGCCGTCGACGTATCCGGCGAGCGGGCCGCCCGCGAGCGCGTCGGGGAAGGCGTCACCGCGGGCGAGCACCACGGCCTTGGCCTTCAGCACACCCTCGGTGGGGTCGTTGTGGTCCGACCAGGTCCAGTAGGAGGCGCAGGCCGCGGTCTCGTACCGGTTCGCCCCGGCGTAGCGGAGCATGGTCACCCCGTCGCCGTTGGTGCGGGTCCGGCAGTTCTCCGGCGCGACCGCGGCCGCACGGGTGTCGAGGCGGCGCGCGTCGACGCGCGCCGCGCGGTCGGCGGTCTTCCCCAGGACGTCGGCGCGCTCGGCCTTGCTCGGGGCGGTGGGCGCGGTCTCCGCGGCGGCGGTCCCCGCGGCCGTGCCGCCGAAGACCAGGGCGGCCGCCAGGACGGCCATGCCGACACGGGCCACGCGGGGGCGTCGGGTGGGAGTGATGTGCACGGGTTCCTTTCCCCAGAGTCGATTTCACGGGCGGTTCGAGCAGCCCCCGACTGCTCGCCCCGCGAAGCCGGCCACAGTCTGCAAGACAACGCCCGGGATGACCAGAGCTTTGACCATCCGGCGGCCGGATCTCCGCCGTTTCTCCATGATGTGACGACGACGACAGGAACATCGCGCACCGACCACCCGTGGTGAACCGCCCCCCGGACGTCCGGTACCCTCTCCGGCGGAGGATTCGCATAGTGGCCTAGTGCGCACGATTGGAAATCGTGTTGGGTGTTAAAGCCCTCGCGGGTTCAAATCCCGCATCCTCCGCCACCGAGACGCCGGTCAGCAGACCGGCGTCTCGGCGTTTACCCGGCCACCCTCGGCCGGGCGGGCAGCAGGTCGGCGTGGTCGGCCGCGGCTTGGCCCGCGCCCCACCCGGTCGGGCTGCTGACCGCGCTGCGCCGGGTGCGCACGCCGGGGAAGAGCGCGGCGTAGGTCTCCTCGACGACCTGGTGGCGGCGGGCCAGCACGGGCAGGGCGCGCGCGTCGGTCGCCGTGGCGGTGGCCAGGTCGAGCCGGGTGCGGATGCGGTGGGCGTACCCGGCGAGGAAAGCGTTGCGGTAGGCGCGGGTGCGGCCCGGCGCGGTGGACAGCGCGCGGGTGGCCTGCACGCCCAGCGACGCCGACAGCACGGCGACGATCTCCAGGTCGGTCTCGTGGCCGACCAGCACCACGCAGCCCAGTCGGGGGTAGAACACCGAGCGGCAGCGGTTGGCCTCGGCGACGGCGTCGACCAGTTGGGCCTTCGCGGTCACATACGGGCGGGTGAGCCAGATGCGGCTCGCGGCGGCGCGCTGCGGGCGGGCGTCCATCGCCGCCTCCTCGAAGGCGTGCCGCGCCATCAGCTCCTGCGCCTTGGCCGAGAGCGCCTCGGCCTCCTGGGGGTACGCGGTGGACTCGGCCTTGGCCAGCAACGCCCTCACCCTGGCCAGCACGCGCGCGTCCACACCGCCCTCGGCGAGCGGGCCGGGACGGCCGGGCGGGGGCAGCAGGGCGGGCAGCGCGGGCAGGCCCGCGAACTCGGCGAGCACGTCCACCAGCCGGTCGAGCGCGTCGGCCAGGGAGAGGCCCGCGCGCTCGGCCCACTGCGGCAGGTGCGGCTCCCCGCGCCGCCACCACACCTCGGCCGCGGCGCGCGACTCGGCGGCCCAGCGCGGGTGCAGGTGCGCGGCCGGGTGGCGGGCGGTGTCGGCGGCGACGGCGTCGAGCGCGAGGTCGGCGAGATGGCGCGGGACGGCGGCGGCGACGTCGGCGGGCGTCCAGCCGCGCTCCCACAGCTCGGTCAGCGCCTTCGTCAGCGCGGCGGCCGCCGCTGCCCCGACGACGGCCGGGCCGAGGTCGGCGAGCTCGCGCACCCCAGCCGCCCCGCCGCGCGCCCTGACCTGGGCGGACCCGATGAGCCGGGCGGCGACCACCGCAGCCGAGACTCGATCATGTGTTCGCATGCGGACATCATGCCGGGTCGGCACGACAGTTATCGACCATCCGTTCGAACGAGACCGCCCGCCGCCCCGGTCGGGGGCGGCGGGCGGTGCGGACGCCTCAGTCCTCGTCGGCCGCGTGGTCCGGCGTGCCCGGGTTCGGGTCGCGGGACAGGTCGATCAGCGGGTGCACCTCGGCGCCCTCGGGCGCGCGGTGCTTGCCCGGGCGGTCGTCGTCCGACACGTGTTTCCTCCACACACTCCAGCGGGCTCCCCCGAGCCCGGTCAGGCGGAGGCTACCCCCGGTGACCCCGCACCCACCTCTCGATGCCGTCCGCGGTGATGGGGAGTGCGGCGGAGATCACCTCGTGCCCGTCGGCGGTGACCACCAGGTCGTCCTCGATGCGCACGCCGATGCCGCGCAGCTCCGGCGGCACGGTCAGGTCGTTCGGGTGGAAGTAGAGGCCCGGCTCGACGGTCAGCGCCATGCCCGGCTCCAGCTTCGCCTCGTGATAGGCCTCCGCCCGGGACGCGGCGCAGTCGTGGACGTCCAGGCCGAGGTAGTGGCCGACGCCGCAGACGATGTAGCGGCGGTGGTGCTGCCCGTCGGGGTCGAGCGCCTTCTCCACGGAGGCGGGCAGCAGGCCCCAGTCGTGCAGCCCCTCGGCCAGCACGCGCATGGCGGTGTGGTGGAACGCGCGGTAGTCCGCGCCGGGGCGGACCTCCGCCATCGCCTTGACGTGGGCGTCGTGCACGAGGTCGTACACCTGGCGCTGCGCGGCGGAGAATTCGCCGTTGACCGGGAAGGTGCGGGTGACGTCGGCGGTGTAGAGGGTGTCCAGCTCCACGCCCGCGTCGAGCAGCAGCAGGCCGTCCTCGGGCACCGGCCCGTCACAGCGCGTCCAGTGCAGCACGGGCGCGTGCGGCCCCGCGGCGACGATGGAGGCGTAGCCCGGCCCGTTGCCCGCGGTGCGCGCCCGCCGGTCGAAGGTGCCCTGCAGCCACCGCTCCCCACCGCCGCGGACGGCGGTGTCGAGCTCGCGCGCGACATCGGCGAAACCCAGGATGGTGGCGTCGACGGCGGCCTTGAGCTGGCCGATCTCCCAGTCGTCCTTGATCCGGCGCAGCTCGGCCAGGGTGGTCCGCAACTCGGCGCTGTGCGCGTCGACGTGGGCGTCGAGCAGCGGGTCGACACCCTTGGCGGCCAGCACGGCGGGCAGGCGGCCGCGCAGCGAGCGCGCCAGCCCCTCCAGCGGCAGGCAGACCAGGCCCAGCGCGGCCGACCACTCGGCCAGCCCGGGCGCGGCCCCGATCCACAACTCGCCGTCCCGGGCGTTGGCGAAGAAGTCGGGCTCGTCCGGCCCAGCGGGTTCCCGCAGGTGCAACACGGCGTCGTGGCCGTCGCCGACGGGGTGCATGACGAGGATCGCGCCCTCGGCGTAACAGCCGGTCAACCACGCGAAGTCGCTGTCGGCGCGGAAGAGGTAGTCGGTGTCGTTGGACCGCACGGGCGCCCGCCCCGCGGCGATGGCGATCCGCTTCCCCGGAAACGCCCGCGACAACCGCTCCCGATGCGCGGCCGCCGCCTCAGCCGCCCCCGCCACCGCCCGAACCGCCCGATCGGCAGGCCCCCAGTCGTCGCGCACGAAGTCCCTGAATCCCTGTGCTGCCACCAAATTCGACGGATCACGTCGAGCCGGGCGGTCGCTCATGCCCACTCCTCACCTGGTCGGTAGACCCCCAGGGTAGAAGGCCCCCCGATACACGAGCCCCGACGGCCTCGCACGCCTTTCACGAAAGATCGCCAACCCGGGTGGACTTACCGCCCCCCGTGTCTCCACCCGCCCCTTCCCCCCTGAACCCGAAACGTTCAGGGAGGCCCCCATGCTCACCACTCTGCCCACCCCCACCTCACACGCCAACCACCCCGCCCGACCCGCACAGCCCGCCCAACCTGAGCCCGCCCCGCTGCCGGAGCCCGCGCGACCGCAATGCACCGCGCTATCGGAGCAGCCCGCGCGACCCCAGCCCACCCCACTGCCAGCCCCCACCGAATACCCCGAAAGCCCCGCGCTCCCCAACCACACCCCGCCACCGATCGGCCCCACGTCCCCCGCCGCGCGCCGCCCCCATTTCCTGCGCCGCTGCCCGCCCCCACACCATCACCTCACCCGCCTGGTGACGGCCCTCGTCGAGACCATGGCAGGCCGTCGAGGCCCCAACCAACTAGCCCCCCACCTCACCTACCCCGCCCAAACCGCCCTCCGCGTCCTCCCCCGCCAACCCCGAACCCTCCGCCTCCGCTCAGTCCACGTCTGCCAAGTCCACCCCACCGCCGTGGAGGTGGCCGCCACCCTCGACACCCCCACCCGCGCCAAGGCCCTCGCCGCCCGCCTCGAACACACCACCAGGGGCTGGCAAGTCACCGCCCTCCACCTCATCGGCGGCTAATGCCGCACTCCCCGGCTCCGGGCTCGCACGCAGGGAGCACGCGTCCGGCCGGGTGCGGGGACTGGCCCACGTGCGCGCACGACACTCATCGGAACGGATACCCAGGTTGATTCAGCGGCGAGGGCGCGGCGGTCAGGCGGAAGAAGACAGAACGCCGGTTACCTGAGGCAGGCAACCGGCGTTCTGGTCGTTCGAGAGCGGTGGCGGTGGGATTTGAACCCACGGACGGGGGTTGCCCGTCACGCGCTTTCGAGGCGCGCTCCTTCGGCCGCTCGGACACGCCACCGCCGATGAGGGTACCGAACGGGGTTTCGAGGGCCGTGGGTGGGTTACCGGTGGAACCGGTCCTTCATGTCCCGGACCGCGCCGGTGGCTCGGTCGCGCAGGGTGTGGCCTGCTTCCTTGATCTCGCCGCTGGTCTGGTCGGCCTTGCCGGAGGCCTCCATGTCGCGGTTGTCGGTGGCGTGGCCCAGCTTCTCCTTGGCGTGGCCCAGCATCTGCTCGGCCTTGTCCTTGGCCTTGTCGAACATGCTCATGGTGCACTTCCTTCCCTCGGTTGAGGGGTGTCCAACTCGGCCACGCAGACCACTTCAATGTGACTCAAATCACATCAAAGAAATCGATCAGCAGGGCCGCGCACTCCTCCGCCAGGACGCCGCCCTCGACCTCGGGGCGGTGGGGGAGGCGGCGGTCGCGGACGACGTCCCAGAGGGAGCCGACGGCGCCCGTCTTGGGCTCCCATGCGCCGAAGACCAATCGGGAGACCCGGGCCAGGACCAGCGCGCCCGCGCACATCGTGCAGGGCTCGACGGTTACCGCGAGGGTGCAGCCCGTCAGCCGCCAGCCGTCGCCGTGGACGGCGGCGGCCGCGCGCAGGGCGAGGACCTCCGCGTGGGCGGTGGGGTCGCCCGTGGCCTCACGGGCGTTGCAGGCCGAGGACAGGACGCGGCCGTCCGCGTCCACCACGACCGCGCCGATCGGGACGTCGCCGGTCAGCGGGGCCTTCCTGGCCGCGTCGAGCGCCAGTCGGACCAGGTCGGCGGACCTCACTGCAGGATGGTGTCGAGGTGCTTGGCGAACTCGTCGGCGAAGCCGAGCCGCTGGGCGATCATCTGCAGCTGCTCGTCGGGGTAGAGGTCCATCTCGTCCACGATGACCTGCATCTCCGCGGCGGGCAGGCCCAGGTCGGCGAGCAGGTCGAGGGAGCCCTCCGGCCAGACGTCGTCGACGTCGTCGGGCGGTTCGACGCGCAGCAGGTCGAGGGTGTCGGCGGCGATGTCGTAGTCCAGCGCGGCGGCGGCGTCCGACAGCAGCAGGGCGACCCCGCCGGGACTCGGGCGCAGCACGATGAAGAACTCGTCGTCCACGGCGAGCAGTCCGAAGACCGCCCCGGTGGACCGGATCCGGCGCAGCTCGGTGATCGCCGCGTCCAGTTCGCGCAGGGCGGCGTCGTCCATCGCCGCGCAGCGCCACCGCCCGTCCTCGCGGATGACGGCGACCCCGAACCCCGGCACCTGCTCGGCCATGAGGCACACGGTATTCCGCCCGGGGAATCGGTGCCAGTATCGGGGAATGACCACACCGTTGACGGATGATCCCAGGTTCACCGGCCTGCGCGAAGCCGCCCACGCCCTGCAGCCCCGCACCGTGGCGCTGCGCAGGCTCCTGCACCGCCACCCCGAGGAGGGGCTGCTGCTGCCCCGCACCCAGCAGGCCGTGATCGAGGCGCTCGACGGCCTCGACCTCAAGATCACCACGGGCGAGTCCGTCGGCTCGGTCGTCGCCGTGCTCGACGGCGGCAGGCCCGGGCCCGCCGTGCTGCTGCGCGGCGACATGGACGCGCTCCCGCTGCAGGAGGACACCGGCCTGGAGTTCGCCTCCGAAGTGGACGGTTCGATGCACGCCTGCGGGCACGACACCCACACCGCGATGCTCGCCTCTGCCGCGCGGCTGCTGCACGAGCGCCGGTCCGAGCTGGCCGGACAGGTCGTGTTCATGTTCCAGCCCGGCGAGGAGGGCTACCACGGCGCCAAGCACATGCTCGACGAAGGCCTGCTGGACGTGGCCGACACGCCGGTCGAGAAGGCGTTCGCGCTGCACATCACGTCCAAGGAGGAGTCCGGTGTGGTGCGCTGCCGCCCCGGCCCGCTGATGGCCAGCGCGAACATGTTCACCATCACCGTCACCGGCCGGGGCGGGCACGCCTCGATGCCGTCGGACGCCTGCGACCCCGTGCCCGCCGCCGCGGAGATGGTCGGCGCGCTGCAGACCGTCGTGACCCGGCGGATCAGCGTGTTCGAGCCCGCCGTGCTCACCATCGCCAGCATCGTCGCGGGCACGACGACCAACATCATCCCGGAGACCGCCCAGCTCAAGGGCACCCTGCGCACCCTGTCCGAGCAGACCCGCAAGATCATGCTGGACGAGATCCCCAAGGTCTGCGAGCACATCGCGGCTGCGCACAGCTGCACCGTCTCGTTCCAGTTCGAACCCGGCTACCCGGTGACGGTCAACGACGACGCCGTGGCCGACCGCGTCCTGGACCTCGCGGCCGCGGTGCTCGGCCCGAAGCACGCGACCCGGATGCCGAACCCGATCATGGGCGCGGAGGACTGGTCGTACGTGTTGGAGCGCGTGCCCGGCGCGATGGCGTTCCTGGGCGCCTGCCCGCCGGAGACGACCCCGGTGGACGCCCAGCCGAACCACTCGAACCGGGTGGTGTTCGACGAGGCCGCGTTCCCGCACGGCGTGGCCGCGTACGCCGCGTTCGCGCTCGACGCGCTGCGCTAGCCCCGCTCGGTCGGGGTCGTCGGTGGTCCCCGGTAGGGTCGTGGCGTGGCGCTCGCCCTCTACCGCAAGTACCGGCCGGCGACCTTCGCCGAGGTCGTCGGGCAGGAACACGTCACCGTCCCGCTGCGCACGGCGCTGGCCGCCGGGCGGGTCAACCACGCCTACCTGTTCTCCGGCCCGCGCGGCTGCGGCAAGACCTCCAGCGCCCGCATCCTCGCCCGGTCGCTGAACTGCGAGCAGGGGCCCACCGACGAGCCCTGCGGCACCTGCGACTCGTGCGTGTCGCTGGCCCCCAACGGCCCGGGCAACGTCGACGTCGTCGAGCTGGACGCGGCCAGCCACGGCGGCGTCGACGACGCGCGCGAGCTGCGCGACCGCGCCTTCTACGCGCCAGCGCAGTCCCGGTACCGGGTGTTCATCGTCGACGAGGCGCACATGGTCACCACGCAGGGCTTCAACGCCCTGCTGAAGATCGTGGAGGAGCCGCCGGAGCACCTGGTCTTCATCTTCGCCACGACCGAGCCGGAGAAGGTGCTGCCGACCATCCGGTCGCGCACGCACCACTACCCGTTCCGGCTCATCCCGCCGGGCGCGATGCGCGAGCTGCTGGAGCGCAACTGCGCCGCCGAGGGCGCCGTCGTCGAGCCCGCGGTGTTCCCGCTGGTCATCCGCGCGGGCGGCGGGTCGGCCCGGGACACCCAGTCGGTGCTGGACCAGCTGCTGGCGGGCGCGGGCCCGGAGGGCGTGACCTACGAGCGCGCGGTCTCCCTGCTCGGCGTCACCGACTCGGCGCTCATCGACGAGATGGTCGACGCCCTGGCCACCGGCGACGCGGCGGCGGTGTACGGCACGGTCGACGCCCTGGTCGAGGCGGGCCACGACCCGCGCCGCTTCGCCGCCGACCTGCTCGACCGCCTGCGCGACCTCGTCCTGCTGCGCGCGGTCCCGGACGCGGCCTCGCGCGGTCTGGTCAGCGCGCCCGCCGACCAGCTGGAGAAGATGACCGGCCAGGCGGAACGCCTCGGCCCGGCCGCACTGACCCGCTACGCCGAGATCGTCCACGCGGGCCTGATCGACATGCGCGGGGCGACCGCGCCCCGGCTGCTGCTGGAGCTGCTCTGCGCCCGCATGCTCCTGCCCGGCGCGGTCCCGACCGACGCCGTCGCCGACTCGGCGGTGCTGCAGCGGCTGGAGCAGTTGGAGACCCGGGTGGCCGCGGGTCAGCCCGGTGTCGCCGCCCCGGCCCGTCAGCCGAGCGCCGAACCCGCGGCCCGGCAGCCACGCCCCGCCGAGGCGGCCCGCCCGCAGCGGCCCGCCGAACCGGCGGCCGAGCGCCCGGCGTCCCGTCAGCAGTTCACCCGGCCGTCCGCGCGCGCCGCGTCCGACGAGTCCGCCCGGCCGAGCACCGGCCCGGCCGACCGCTCCCCGGCAGCCCGGCCCGCCGAGGGCCAGGCACCGCGGCCCGCCGAGGGCCAGGCCGCCCGTCCCGCTGAGGGCCAGACTCCCCGGCCTGCCGAGGCCCAGGCGCCCGCCGAGCCCGCCGCAGCGGGCGCGATGGACGCCGCCGCGTTCCGCCGGGTCTGGCCGGAGATCCTCGCCGCCGTCCGCACGACCGCGACCAGCCGCAGCACGCACGCCATGCTGCTGCCCGCCGCCGTGCAGTCGGTGGAGGGCAACACGGTGGTCATCGGCCACCCGGCCCAGCCGCTGGCCGTGCGCCTCTCCGAGCCGCGCAACGCCGAGGCCATCGCCCAGGCGATCAGCTCCGTCGTGGGCGGCAGCTGGCAGGTCCGCTGCGTGCACGCGGGCGCGGGCGCCGCGGCGCCGCCCGCCCCGGCCCGCCAGGCCGCGCCCCCGCCGCAGCGGCCCGACCCGCCGCAGCGCCGCTACGTCCCGGCCGCCGACCTGCCCCCCGAGCCCCCGCCGGACCCCGACCCGCCCCCGCCGGAGCCGGAGGACGAGGAGGAGATGCTCGCCGAGGCCGCCCGCACGCCGAACCCGGCCGCCGACGGCGAGGCCCGTCAGGACCCGGAAGAGGCCATGCTCCAACTCCTGGCCGACAAACTCGGCGCGAAGCCGGTCGACAAGTAGTCAGCCGTCCACACCGGACTCAGAGCGGGATCGCGCGGACGAAGGCGGACTGGGCGACCACGGTGGCCGCGCCGTCCGCGGTGGCGACGGCGACCGTCGTCGAGTCCGGTGTCCACACGGGAGCGCCGTGGGCGTCGAGTTCGGCGGCGCGCAGGAAGTCGCCGGTGCCCGCGTGGTGGAAGCTGACCCTGCCGTCGTCCACGACCGCCAGGCGGCGGCCGTCCGGGGCGGCGACGGCGACCGCGTCCGGGGTCAGCCCGGTGACCAGGGGCTCCCAGGTGTCGCGCTCGACGTCGTAGCGGGAGACCTCGCCGTCGGCGTTGGCGATCATCCGGGCCGAGTCGGGCAGCCAGGACAGGTGGTGGTGACCGCCGTCCGCCGGTTCCGGGCAGATCAGGCGGACGTGGTCGTCCTCGGTGACGGGCATCGTGTCGACCAGGACGAGCTTGCGGGGCAGGCGGATGGCGATGTGGCGGCTGTTCGGGCTGACCGACGCGGACCGGACGTCGCCGCCTCGGGTGTAGACCGCCTGCTCCTCGCCGACGAACACGTTGCGGATCATCACGTCCCACAGCAGCCGGTGGCGCGGGTTGGCCCGGTAGACGACCCGCCCGGGCAGCACGCCGAGCAGCTCGACGGCGTGGTCGGCGCTCACCAACCGCCTGGTCCTGCCGCGCTCGCGCAGCATCAGCGCGGGGCCGTCCTGGTAGACGACGTCGCGAGTGCCGGGCAGGTAGCGGGCCTCGCCGCCCGCGGGCCCGAGCGGCGTCGCCCGGCCCGTCGTGTCGAGTTCGACCAGGCCATCGTCGGTGCTGATCAGCAAGCGGTCGGCGGCGTCGAGTACCCGGATCCCGGACATGATCTCCACCCTGTCACAGCGCCGTGACCGGGGCGCGGATGGCCCGACTAAGCTGGGTGGGAGACAGCTCCCGACCTGGAAGGGGTCGCAGTGTTCCCTGGTGGCGGCACACCCGACATGCAGGCGATCCTCGAGCAGGCGCAGAAGATGCAGGAGCAACTGCTCGCCGCGCAGCAGGAACTCGCCGACGCCGAGGTCGAGGGCTCCGCGGGCGGCGGCATGGTCAAGGCGACCGTGTCCGGCTCGGGCGAGCTCAAGGCCCTGGTCATCGACCCCAAGGTGGTCGACCCCGACGACGTGGAGACGCTCTCCGACCTCGTGATCGCCGCGGTCCGCGACGCGGGCGCCAACGCGCAGAAGCTCGCCGAGAAGACGATGGGCCCGCTCGCGGGCGGATTGGGCGGCGGGTTCGGCCTGCCCGGGATGTAGCCGTGTACGAGGGACCGGTCCAGGACCTGATCGACGAGCTGGGGCGGCTGCCCGGGGTCGGTCCGAAGAGCGCTCAGCGCATCGCCTTCCACCTGCTGGCGGCCGAGCCTGCCGACGTGACCCGGCTGCAGGAGGCACTGCAGAAGGTCAAGGAGGGCGTCGTCTTCTGCGACGTCTGCGGCAACGTCTCCGCCGAGCAGACCTGCCGCATCTGCCGCGACGCCCGCCGCGACGCGACGGTGGTGTGCGTGGTGGAGGAGCCCAAGGACGTCCTGGCCGTGGAGCGCACCCGCGAGTTCAAGGGCCGCTACCACGTGCTCGGCGGTGCGCTGGACCCGCTGTCCGGCGTCGGGCCCGACCAGCTGCGCATCCGCCAGCTGCTGGCCCGCATCGGCGGCGAGGAGATCACCGAGGTGATCCTGGCGATGGACCCCAACACCGAGGGCGAGGCCACCGCCACCTACCTGGTCCGCATGCTGCGCGACTTCCCCGGGCTCACCGTCACCCGCCTGGCCTCGGGCCTGCCGATGGGCGGCGACCTGGAGTTCGCCGACGAGCTGACCCTGGGCCGCGCCCTCTCCGGCCGTCGCACCATGTGAGCTCCGGATGATGACGTCATATGATGTCATCATCCGGATGGTGCGATCATATGACGGCATCATCTGAAATCCCTTGGATGGGCCCGCCCAAGCTGGGGGCGGTCCGGGTCGTCGCGGTCGACGGGCCGTCGGGGTCGGGGAAGTCGACGTATGCCGTCGAACTGGCGCGGAAGCTGCCCGGGCGAGTGCGCGTCGTCCGCACCGACGACTTCGCCACCTGGGACGACCCGGTCGCCTGGTGGCCCCGGCTCCGCGACGGAGTCCTCCTCCCGCTCGCCGAGGGCCGCCCCGGACGCTATCGCCGCACCGAATGGACCGAAGGCCGCCCGCACCCCGGCGCCTGGGTGGACGTCGAGCCGCCGGACGTCCTCATCGTCGAGGGCGTCTCCGCGGGCCGCCGCGCCATAACACCGGTGTTGTCCGCTTTGGTGTGGATCGAGGTCGACGACCCAGCCGTGCGGCTGGAACGGGCGGTCGCCCGTGACGGTGAGTCGTGCCGTCCGGAGTTGATCGCGTGGCAGCGGTTCGAGGCCGGGTGGTTCGCCGTGGACGGCACGCGCGACCGCGCGACACACCGGCCGCTCACCGGATGATCGATGTCCGTTATCCGGACGAAAGCTCCCGAAAACTCACGTATCGCACCCGCATCACCACATTCAGCTAATTCTGTGGATGTCACTTGGCCGGATCGTGACCTGCGGTAGTGAAGCCAGACCGATATAAGCGGCTATGGTCCCCACCACACGCCGGATAGCCGCGCGCTCGCAACACGGCCGCGGACCGACCAGACGACGTCTCAAGGGGTGGCAAGATGCTCCAAACGCGGGTAACCCGACCACGCCGCATAGCCCTGATCGGGCTGGCGGGCGCGGTCGCGGTCTCGTTGTCCGCCTGTGCCGAATCCGAGCGCGGTCCCGACGCGGGCGGCGGCGAGGGCCAGACCGGCGGCACGCTGGTGTTCGGCGCGGCTGGCGCGCCGTCGAACTTCGACCCGTTCTTCGCCTCCGACGGCGAGACCTTCCGGGTGACGCGGCAGATCTACGAGGGCCTGGTCGGCATCACGCCGGGGACCGCGGACCTCGAGCCGGAGCTGGCCACCGAGTGGACCCCCAGCCCTGACGGCCTGAACTGGACGTTCAAGCTGCGCACCGGCGTCACCTTCCACGACGGCACGCCGTTCAACGCCGACGCGGTCTGCAAGAACTTCGAGCGCTGGTACAACCAGACCGGCGCGGGCGCCACGGCCGCGCTGTCCTACTACTGGATCGAGAACTTCGGCGGCTTCAGCGACGGCAAGCAGCCCTCGCTCTACAAGTCCTGCACGGCCAAGGACGAGAGCACGGTCGAGCTCGCCCTCACCCGCTTCACCGCGCGGTTCCCGACCATGCTGTCGCAGTCGGCGTTCGCCATCCAGAGCCCGACCGCGATGGAGAAGTACAAGGCCGACGACGTCAAGGCGCAGGGCGACAGCTTCATCTTCTCCGAGTACGCCCGCAGCCACCCGACGGGCACCGGGCCGTTCAAGTTCGTCTCCTACGACGAGGCGAACGGCACCATCGAGCTGGCCCGCAACGACGCCTACTACGGCGACAAGGCCAAGCTGGACAAGCTGATCTTCCGGGTCATCCCCGACGAGACCGCCCGCAAGCAGGCGCTCGAGGCCGGTGACATCGACGGCTACGACCTGCCGTCGCCCGCGGACTGGGCCTCCCTCAAGGAGGGCGGCTACAACCTGATGATCCGCGACCCGTTCAACATCCTGTACCTGGGCATCACCCAGAAGAACAACGAGGCGCTGAAGGACCTCAAGGTCCGGCAGGCCATCGCCTACGCCATCGACCGCGAGACGCTGGTCAAGTCCGTCCTCCCCGAGGGCGCCGAGGTGGCCAAGCAGTTCTACCCGCCGACCGTCGTCGGCTACGCCAACGACGTGATGGAGTACCCGCACGACCCGGCGAAGGCCAAGCAGCTGCTCGCCGAGGCGGGCTACGAGAACCTGAAGGTCAAGTTCTGGTGGCCGACGCAGGTCACCAGGCCGTACATGCCGAACCCGCAGAGCATCTTCGGCGCCATCAAGGAGGACCTGGAGGCCGCGGGCATCACCGTCGAGACGGTCAGCAAGCCCTGGGCCGGTGGCTACGTCGACGACGTCGAGGTCGCGCGCGCCGAGCTGTTCCTGCTGGGCTGGACGGGTGACTACAACTCCCCGGACAACTTCATCGGCACCTTCTTCGGAACCACCGAGAACCAGTTCTGGACCTCCGGCTCCCCGTGGGCCGAGGACCTGGCCACCGCCATCGACGCCGCCGACGCCACCGTCGACAACGGCGAGCGCGACGCCAAGTACCAGGACATCAACCGCAAGCTGATGGCCGAGTACCTGCCCGCCATCCCGATCTCGCACTCCCCGCCCGCGATCGTGGTCTCCTCCAAGGTCCAGGGGCTGGTCCCCAGCCCGCTGACCCAGGAGGAGTTCGGCCCGGTCAGCGTCACGAGCTGATCGGCGAGCAGTGCTGCGTTACACCGTTCGACGGGTGCTGCAACTGGTGCTCGTGGTCTGGGTGCTCTCGGTGCTGATCTTCGCGTGGTTGCGCTCGCTCCCAGGAGGGCCGGTCTCGGCCCTCCTGGGGGACCGGGGCACCGCGGAGACCCGCGCCCAACTGACCGAGGCGCTCGGACTCGACGACCCCATCTTCGTCCAGTACCTGCGATTCGTCGGCCGCGCGCTGACTGGGGACTTCGGCACATCCACCGGCGTCTCGCCGGGCAAGCCAGCCATGGACCTGTTCATGGAGCGCTTCCCGGCCACCATCGAGCTGAGCATCGCGGCGGTCCTGATCGCCCTGGTCACGGCCATCCCGCTCGGCTACGTCGCGGCCCGGCGCCGCGGCGGTTGGCTGGACAACACCGGGATCGTCGGGTCGATGATCGGCATCTCGATCCCGATCTTCTTCCTGGCCTTCCTGCTCAAGTACCTGATCTCGATCAAGCTCGGCCTGCTGCCCACCGGCGGCAGGCAGTCGGCGACGATCGACGCCACCCGGGTCACCGGCTTCTTCGTCCTCGACGGGCTGCTCACCAGGGAGTGGGACGCCGCGTGGGACGCGCTGCGGCACCTGTTCCTGCCCGCGCTGGCGCTGGCGTCCATCCCGTTCGCGGTGATCTTCCGGATCACCCGGGCGTCGGTGCTGGACGTCATGGACGAGGACTACGTGCGCACGGCGCGCTCGAAGGGCCTGGCGGGCCGGGTGATCCGCGACCGGCACATCCTGCGCAACGCGATGCTGCCGGTGGTCACCACCGTCGGCCTGCAGACCGGCGCGCTGCTGTCGGGCGCGGTGCTCACCGAGACCGTGTTCGCCTGGCAGGGCATCGGGCAGGCGCTGGCCATCGGGTTCGAGCGCAAGGACTTCCCCGTGCTCCAGGTGGTCATCATCGCGGCGGCGATGGCCTACGTGCTGGTCAACCTGCTGGTCGACCTGTCGTACGCCGTGATCGATCCGCGCATCCGCACGGCGCAGAAGGGGAGCTGAGACATGGCGTCGGCACGCGCGACGAAGATTGACAGGCTCGCCGGCCTGGCCGTGCGGTCCCCGGACGACCAGGACCCCGACGGCGCCGGGCCGGACAGCGGGCTCAGCCTCGCCGCGTCCGCGTGGCGCAGGCTGCGGCGCAACCCGGTGTTCATCGTGGGCGCCGTGGTGATCGGGCTGTTCCTGATCCTGGCGGTGCTGGCCCCGCTCATCGCCCCGCACGACCCGGGGCTGCGGCTGCTGGAGGACCAGGTCTCCCGCGCCCGCAACGAGATCCCGCCCGCCCAGCCGGGCCACCCGATGGGCGGCGACCAGTTCGGCCGGGACTTCTTCTCTCGGATGCTGCTGGGTTCGCAGCAGACGCTGATGGTCGCCGTGCTCGCCACGGTGATCGGCCTCGGCGGCGGCCTCGTGCTGGGCACGCTCGCGGGCGCGTTCGGCGGCTGGGTGGACACGCTCGTCATGCGGATCGTGGACGTCATGCTGTCCATCCCGTCCCTGCTGCTGGCGGTGTCCATCGGGGCGCTGTTCAGCCAGCAGACCCAGTTCACCGTGATCCTCGCGGTGGCCATCGTGCAGATCCCGATCTTCGCGCGGCTGCTGAGAGGCACCATGCTCGGCGTGCGGGAGAGCGACCACGTGCTGGCCGCCCGCGCGCTGGGCGTCAAGGGGCGCTCGATCGTGTTCCGGCACATCCTGCCCAACTCGCTCGGCCCGGTGATCGTGCAGTCGACCCTGGTGCTGGCGATCGCCATCCTCGACGCGGCCGCCCTGTCCTTCCTGGGCCTGGGGGCCGCCGACGACGCGACTCCGGAATGGGGACAGATGCTCGGCAACGCCCAGGACTTCTTCGACAGCCAGCCGCACCTGGCCATCTGGCCAGCGGCCTGCATCGTCGTGGTCGCGCTGGGCTTCACCCTGGTCGGCGAGTCGATGCGCGAGGCGCTCGACCCCCGGCAGCGGCGGTGATGGGGATGGCGCTGCTGGAAGTGCGCGACCTGGCCGTCTCCTTCCGCCGCAAGGGGGAGGAGCCCACGGCCGCCGTCGACGGGATCAGCTTCGACGTGCACCCCGGCCAGACCGTCGGTCTGGTGGGGGAGTCCGGCTGCGGCAAGTCCGTCACGTCGCTGGCGATCATGGGCCTGCTGCCGCAGCGCGGCAACCAGGTCACGGGGTCGGTGCGGTTCGAGGGCACCGAGCTGCTCGGGCTCTCGCAGAAGGCGATGGACGAGCGGCGCGGCCGGGACCTGGGCATGGTGTTCCAGGACCCGCTGTCCTCGCTCAACCCGGTCATCCCGGTCGGGCTGCAGGTCGCGGAGGTGCTGCAGCGCCACCGCGGCCGCTCCCGCAAGGAGGCCATGGCCGAGAGCGCCGAGCTGCTCGACCGGGTCGGCATCCCCGATCCGACGCGGCGCATCGACGAGTACCCGCACCAGCTCTCCGGCGGGATGCGGCAGCGGGCGCTGATCGCGATCGCGCTCGCCTGCCGTCCCCGGCTGCTGATCGCCGACGAGCCCACCACGGCGCTCGACGTGACGATCCAGGCGCAGATCCTCAAGCTGCTCTCGGAGATGGTGACCGGCACCGACACCGCGCTCATCATGATCACCCACGACCTCGGCGTCGTGGCGGGTCTGTGCGACGAGGTGAACGTGATGTACGGCGGGCGGATCGTCGAGCGGGCGAAGCGGCACGAGCTCTTCGCCGAGCCCAGGCACCCCTACACCGCGGGCCTGCTGGCCTCGATCCCGCGGCTGGACGCGCCGCGCGGGGAGAAGCTGGTGCCGATCCGCGGCTCGGTGGCCGACAACATCCCGTGGACGCACGCCTGCGCGTTCGCCCCGCGCTGCCCGAACGCGCTGGACCGGTGCGTCGAGGTGACGCCGGAGCTGGTGGACGACCGGGGCGGGATGCTGCGCTGCCACAACCCCGTGGAGCCCGCGCTGCGGGCGGGCGCAGAGGAGGTGCGGGCGTGAGCGAGCCAGCGGAGCGGGGCGATGCCCTGCTCACCGTCGACGACCTCAAGATGCACTTCCCGATCAAGCGCGGCGTCGTGCTCGACCGCACGGTCGGCTACGTCTACGCCGTCGACGGGGTGAGCCTCGAGGTCAGGCGCGGCGAGACCTACGGCCTGGTCGGCGAGTCCGGCTGCGGCAAGACCACGCTCGGGCGCGGCATCCTCAAGCTGGTCGAGCCCACGGCAGGCCGGGTCGTCTTCGACGGCACGGACCTGTCCGGCCTGCGCGGCGAGCCGCTGCGGCGGATGCGCAGGCGCATGCAGATGGTGTTCCAGGACCCGCTGTCCAGTTTGGACCCGCGCCAGTCGGTCGAGTCGCTGCTCGTGGAGGGCATGCGCGCGCACGACCTGGACAAGGGCAAGGAGAGCACGGCGAAGCGCCTGCGGGAGCTGCTGACCGCGGTCGGCCTGCCGTCGACCGCGCTGCGCAAGTACCCGCACGAGTTCTCCGGCGGGCAGCGCCAGCGGATCGGGATCGCCAGGGCCCTTGCCCTGGAACCGGACCTGATCGTGGCCGACGAGCCGGTGTCCGCGTTGGACGTCTCGGTGCAGGCGCAGGTGATCAACCTGCTGGAGGACCTGCAGGCGGAGTTCGGCCTCACCTACCTGGTGATCGCCCACGACCTCGCCGTGGTCCGGCACATCTCCGACCGCATCGGCGTGATGTACCTGGGCGCGCTGGTGGAGGAGACGGACTCCGACAGCCTCTACGCGGAGCCGCTGCACCCGTACACCAAGGCGCTGCTCTCGGCGATCCCGGTGCCGGACCCGCTGGTGGAGGACGAGCGCGAGCAGATCCTGCTGACCGGCGACCTCCCGTCGCCAGCCAACCCGCCCAGCGGCTGCCGGTTCCACACCCGCTGCCCCTGGCGGCAGGAGACGCGCTGCGACACCGAGCGCCCGCAACTGCGCGAGATCAACGCGGGCCACCGCGTCGCCTGCCACTGGGCGGAGGACATCGCCGCGGGCCGCATCGCCAGGCACGAGGTGCGCCCGGTGTACGAGCCCCCGGACGCCGACGTCATCCCCGACGTCCCGCTCATCGGTCCGGCGTCGATGACCGAGGTCATGGACCACCACTAGAGAACGAACAGGCCCACCGGCGCGAAGCCGGTGGGCCTGTGTCGTTCCCGCTTACTTGTGCGCGCGGTTCACCGCGGAGACCACGGCGCGCAGGGAGGCGGTGACGATGGAGCTGTCGATGCCGACCCCCCACAGGATCTGGTTGCCGATGGCGCACTCGACGTAGGCAGCGGCGCGGGCGTCGTCGCCGGAGGTCATGGCGTGCTCGGAGTAGTCGAGGACGCGGACGTCGTAGCCGACGCTGGCCAGGCCGTCGACGAACGCGGCGATCGGGCCGTTGCCGGTGCCGACCACGTCGTGCGTCTCGCCCTCGACCTCGATGACCGCGGTGATCTCGTCCAGGCCCTCGCCGTCGTCGGAGACGCGGTTGCGGCGCAGGCGCAGCGGCGAGACCCGGTCGAGGTACTCGCCAGCGAAGATGTCCCACATCTCCTTCGGCGTGACCTCGCCGCCCTCGCTGTCGGTGACGGCCTGCACGACCTGGGAGAACTCGATCTGCAGCCGCCGGGGCAGGCCGAGGTGGTGCTCGGTCTTCATCACGTAGGCCACGCCGCCCTTGCCGGACTGGGAGTTGACCCGGATGACGGCCTCGTACGTGCGGCCGACGTCCTTGGGGTCGATCGGCAGGTACGGGACCTCCCACGGGAAGTCGTCCACCGGCACGTCGGCGTCGGCAGCGGCGGCGCGCAGCGCGTCGAAGCCCTTGTTGATCGCGTCCTGGTGGCTGCCGGAGAACGCGGTGAACACCAGGTCGCCGCCCCACGGGTGGCGCTCGGCGACGGGCAGCTGGTTGCAGTACTCGACCGTGCGGCGGATCTCGTCGATGTCGGAGAAGTCGATCTGCGGGTCGACGCCCTGGCTGAACAGGTTCATCCCCAGCGTCACCAGGTCGACGTTGCCGGTGCGCTCGCCGTTGCCGAACAGGCAGCCCTCGATGCGGTCGGCGCCCGCCTGGTAGCCCAGCTCGGCGGCGGCCACGCCGGTGCCGCGGTCGTTGTGCGGGTGCAGCGACAGGATGATCGCCTCCCGGTTGTCCAGGTTGCGGCCCATCCACTCGATGGAGTCGGCGTAGACGTTCGGGGTGGCCATCTCGACCGTCGCGGGCAGGTTGATGATCACCGGCCGCTCGGCGGTCGCGCCCCAGATCGCCGTCACCGCGTTGCACACCTCGGCGGCGTAGGACAGCTCGGTGCCGGTGTAGGACTCCGGCGAGTACTCGAAGCGGAAGTCGGTGTCGCCGTGCTTCTCGGCGAAGGCCAGCACGGTCTCCGCGCCGTCGGTGGCGATCTTCTTGATGCCCGCGCGGTCCTGGCGGAACACCACCCGGCGCTGCAGGATCGACGTGGAGTTGTAGAGGTGCACGACGGCGCTGTGCGCGCCTTCCAGCGACTCGAAGGTGCGCTCGATCAGCTCGGGCCGCGCCTGGGTCAGCACCTGGATGCGCACGTCCTCGGGCACGGCGTCCTCGGTGATGATCTCGCGCACGAAGTCGAAGTCGGTCTGGCTCGCCGCCGGGAAGCCGACCTCGATCTCCTTGTAGCCCATGCGCACCAGCAGGTCGAACATCCGGCGCTTGCGCGCGGGCGACATGGGGTCGATCAGCGCCTGGTTGCCGTCGCGCAGGTCGACCGCGCACCACAGCGGCGCGCGCTCGATGCGCTTGGACGGCCAGGTGCGGTCCTCCAGCACCACCGGCTCCACCAGCTCGTGGAACGGCTTGTACCGGTGGTAGGGCATCGCGCTGCCGCGTTGGCGGTTCCACGCGGGCTGGTCGGAGGGCACGTCACGGGCGGGCTTGCGGATGCGGCTCGACCCGGTGGAGAAGGTGTCGGTCATGACGGGGGCTCCCAGCGAGCGGTCGGGAAGGCGACCGGCGGCGACGCCGAACTCCGCGACGGGGGGCCGGCCTGGATCAGGCCCCGTCGCGGCAGCGAAGCAGGAGGCTGCGAGCCACGCCGCCAGGGTAGTCACGACCGGCGCGATTTCGGAAACCCGCGTCCACATGCTGGACCGCGAAAGGAGGTTGGGCCATTCGGAGCAGTTAAGGACTCGCAGGTCGGGGGCACTTTCCGGACATGGCTACTCACCGATGGCACGCTTACCGCGATCGCGGGTCCGCGGCCCGGATCATCACCGGCATCGGCGCGCTGTTCGCGCTCATCGAGGTCGTCTACATCCTGCTGGTCCTCCTCGGCGCGAACTCGGCCAACGCGTTCGTGCAGTTCATGGCCTCGATCGCCAAGCCGCTGGCGCTGTTCTTCCCCGGGCTGTTCCCGATCGCGAACGACAACCTCAACATCCTGGTCAACTACGGTCTGGCGGCCGTCTTCTGGCTCGTCGTGACGGGTCTGATCGCCCGCGTCGTCCGCTGATGCGACACTCCCCGGTATGGCCGACACCGACTCCGCCCGGGGCGCGACCCGCGCACGCGTGGTCGGCGCCCTGGCCGGGGTCGTGCGGTGGGCGGGCCTGCTCATCGCGCTCGTGCTGGTCGTGCACGTGGTCCTGGTGATGGGCAACGCCAACCCGGACAACCCGATCACCGGCTTCGTCGCCGACGCGGCCGAGCCGCTGGCGCTGGCGTTCAAGGACCTGTTCACCCCGGAGGACCGCAAGCTCGCCGTGCTGGTGAACTACGGGATCGCCGCGGTGTTCTGGCTGGTCGTCTCCTCGGTCGCCGCGCGGCTCATCCGGCGTCTGGGCTGAGGTAGGGCGTCCCCCACGCGTCGGTGAACGACAGCTCGGCCGCCGGGATCCGCCGCCGCGGCCGGGTCTCCCGCTCGCGCTTCTCCGGCGCCAGCAGCTCCGGCGGCCCGAGCACGCCGACGGCGATCGCGGTCAGCGGCCGCACGGTCTCCGGCAGCCCGAACTCCGCGCTGACCCCGGCCTTGTCGAAGCCCGCCATCTGGTGGGCGACCAGGCCCTCGGCGACGGCCTGCAGCACCAGGTTCTCCGTGGCCAGGCCGACCCCGTACTCGGCGTAGGGCACCTCGCCCTTGTCGTTGGCCGTCTGCGCGCACGAGACCAGCAGCGCGCCCGCGCGGAACGCCCACGCCCGGTTGCCGGTGTTGAGCAGCGCCAGGATCCGGTCGAACGTCGAGGTCCCGCGCGGGCCGACCAGGTAGCGCGCGGGCTGGGTGTTGCCGTACGACGGCGCCCACCGGGCCGCCTCCAGCATCCGCCGCAGCGCGTCCGGGGCCACGACGCCGTCGGGGTCGAGCGCGCGGGGGCTCCACCGCGCGGCGATCAGCGGGTGCGGCTCAGATCGCATAGCCCCACGCCGTGATCGCGTACGCCCCGAACCAGGACCCGAACAGGCCGACCCCGCAGAGGGTGGCCACCATCGTCGACGTGCGCCGCCGCGCCAGCGCGATGGCCACCGGGACCAGCAGCGTGACCGCGGGGACCATCAGCCGGGCCTTGGAGTTCATCAGCCCGTTGGAGCACAGGTCCATGGCCAGCACGCCCGCGGCGTAGACCAGCAGCGGCCACTCCAGCCGACGCCGCCAGCCGACGGCGAGCAGGACCAACGCGCCGACGATGAGCCAGACCGTGGTCACCTCCAGCACCGAGCGGCTGTCGGCGAGCACCTGGAGGCTGAACCGCACGGTGGCCGCGCCGCCGTCGAAGCGGGAGTCCCAGCCCTGGCTCTGCAGGGCG
This sequence comes from Actinokineospora sp. UTMC 2448, assembly GCF_024760565.1. Taxonomy (NCBI): domain Bacteria; kingdom Bacillati; phylum Actinomycetota; class Actinomycetes; order Pseudonocardiales; family Pseudonocardiaceae; genus Actinokineospora; species Actinokineospora sp. UTMC 2448. Next base: position 239,552 of record NZ_CP031087.1, read on the forward strand.
AACCAGCCGTTCCACTCGCCGGTCCGCAGCCCGACCCAGGCCAGGTACCCGAACAGCCCGACCGGGGCCAGCGCGCCGCCCAGCCACGGCCGCCAGTCGTCGCGCCGCCGGAGCGCGGCGGCCAGCGCGGCCAGCCCGACGGCCAGCACCAGCGCCGCGGCCGTCGGCCGGATCAGCCCGGCGGCGGCCGTCAGCAGGCCCGCGGCGACCCAGTTCCGTTCGAGCACGAACACCAGAGCCCACACGGCGGCCGCGCAGAACATCGCCTCGGAGTAGGCCATCGACAGCACGATCGACATCGGCGCCGCGGCGAACAGCGCCACCAGGACGAGCCCGGTCCGCCGGGACCCGCCGCGCACCAGCTCGCCCAGCCTGACCAGCCCGTACGCGCAGACGACCCCGGACAGGATCGTCACCGCCAGCGCCGAGGCGACCAGCGGGAAACCCAGGTCGTAGAGCCAGCCGACGACGGTGGGGTAGCCGGGGAAGAACGCCAGCGGGGTGTCGGCCGTCCGCCTGCCGAACGCGTCGACCAGGCCGGGCGGGACGCTGTCGTAGCCGCCCGCTGCGATGGCGAGGAACCACTGCCCGTCCCAGGACCGCAGCGCCGCGCCCGCGGTGGTGCCGTTGGGCCCGGCCATCATGGACAGCACGATCAGGCCGACCTCGCGCACGCCGAGGAACAGCGCGGCCGGGGCCAGCGCGTGCAGCACCCGCCGCCTGCCGGAACCGGCGGCCTGCGCGGCGGCGACGGGCGCGGGCGCCACCTCTGTCGCTGTCACCCGGTGCCCCTCCCTGTTCGGCCATTGAGCGCAGTCGGACAGATCATCGCAGGTCGGACAGTGGCGGACACCACAGACGCAACCTGTCGGAAACGGGCCGACCGGTACCCTTCCCCTTCGATAGGGACGGCGGCCGTCCCGAGAGCGACGTGCTGCCTCCCGCCCCGCGCGGCTTGAGGAGGGTGCAGCCAGTGGCGCTGGTCGTCCAGAAATACGGTGGTTCCTCGCTGGAGAACGCCGATCGCATCAAACGGGTGGCCGAGCGGATCGTGGCGACCCGCAAAGCGGGCCACGACGTGGTCGTGGTGTGCTCCGCGATGGGCGACACCACCGACGAGCTGCTCGACCTGGCCCAGCAGGTGAACCCGGTGCCGCCGGAGCGGGAGATGGACATGCTGCTCACCGCGGGTGAGCGCATCTCCAACTCGCTGGTCGCGATGGCCATCAGCGCCCTCGGCGCCGAGGCCCGCTCGTTCTCCGGCTCGCAGGCGGGCGTGATCACCACGTCGGCGCACGGCAAGGCGCGCATCATCGACGTGACCCCGAGCCGCGTGCAGGCCGCGCTGGACGAGGGCCGCATCGTGCTCGTCGCCGGGTTCCAGGGCGTCAGCCAGGACACCAAGGACATCACCACGCTCGGCAGGGGCGGCTCGGACACCACCGCGGTGGCGCTGGCCGCGGCCCTGAAGGCCGACGTGTGCGAGATCTACACCGACGTCGACGGCGTGTACTCGGCCGATCCGCGGATCGTGCCGGACGCGCGCAAGCTCGACTCGGTCACTTACGAGGAGATGCTGGAGATGGCGGCCAGCGGGGCCAAGGTGCTCATGCTGCGCTGCGTGGAGTACGGGCGCCGCTACGGCGTGCGCATCCACGTCCGCTCGTCGTACAGCACCAAGCCCGGGACCATCGTGTCCGGCTCAGTGGAGGACTTGAACGTGGAACAGGCGATGATCACCGGCGTCGCGCACGACCGGTCCGAGGCCAAGGTCACCGTGACCGCCGTGCCCGACCACGCGGGCGTCGCGGCGCGGATCTTCCGCACCGTCGCCGACGCGGAGATCGACATCGACATGGTGCTGCAGAACGTCTCCAGCACCGAGTCCGGCAAGACCGACATCACCTTCACCCTGTCGAAGACCAACGGCCCGACCGCGGTGGCCGCGCTGGAGAAGATCCGCGCGGAGCTGGGCTTCGGCGCGGTGCTCTACGACGACCACGTCGGCAAGGTGTCCCTGGTCGGCGCGGGCATGCGCTCGCACCCGGGCGTCACGGCCACGTTCTGCGAGGCGCTGGCCAAGGCGGGGGTGAACATCGAGATCATCAACACCTCCGAGATCCGCATCTCGGTGCTCATCCGCGACACGCAGTTGGACGACGCGGTCAAGGCGATCCACGACGCCTTCGACCTCGGTGGCGACGAGCAGGCCGTGGTGTACGCGGGGAGTGGTCGCTGATGGCGCCCACACTGGCCCTGGTGGGCGCGACCGGAGCCGTCGGCACGGTCATGATCGATATCCTCAACGGACGGTCGACCTGGCCGTGGGGCGAGGTCCGGCTGATCGCCTCCCCGCGCTCGGCGGGCAAGAAGATCACCGTCCGCGGCCAGGAGCTGACGGTCCAGGCCCTGGCCCCCGAGGTCTTCGACGGCGTGGACGTGGCGATGTTCGACGTCCCCGACGCCGTCTCGGCCGAGTGGGCGCCGATCGCCGCCGCCCGCGGCGCGGTGGCCGTCGACAACTCCGGCGCCTTCCGGATGGACGACGACGTGCCGCTGGTGGTGCCGGAGGTCAACCGCGACAAGATCGCCGTCCGGCCCCGGGGCATCATCGCCAACCCCAACTGCACGACGCTGTCGATGATGGCCGCGCTGGGCGCCCTGCACCACGAGTACGGCCTGCGCGAACTGGTCGTGGCCTCCTACCAGGCCGCGTCGGGAGCGGGCCAGGACGGCATCGACCGGCTCTACGCCGAGGCGGCCGCCGTCGCGGGCAAGCAGGTCGGCGAGCGCGCGGGCGACGTGCGCGAGGCCCTGGCGGCCGCGGGCCTGTCCGGGGACTCGCCGTTCCCCGCGCCGCTGGCGTTCAACGTCGTCCCGTGGGCGGGCTCGCTCAAGGAGGACGGCTGGGCCAGCGAGGAGCTCAAGGTCCGCAACGAGTCCCGCAAGATCCTCGGCATCCCGGACCTCAAGGTCTCGGCGACCTGCGTGCGCGTCCCCGTCGTCACCACCCACTCGCTGGCCGTCCACGCGACGTTCGAGCGGCCGGTCACGGTGGCTGAGGCGCACAAGCTGTTCGAGGCCGAGCCCTCGGTGGTCCTCGTGGACGACCCGGCGGCTGGCCGGTTCCCGACCCCGGCCGACGTGGTGGGCGGCGACCCGACCTACGTCGGCCGCGTGCGCCAGGCGCTGGACTTCCCGAACACGCTGGACTTCTTCGTGTGCGGCGACAACCTGCGCAAGGGCGCGGCCCTCAACACCTACGAGATCGCCGAAGCCCTGGTGAGCTGAGCAACCACCCGGGGCGCCCGCGCGGGCGCCCCGGGTCGGCTCACGCGGGCGCCGGGGCCAGCGACCGCGACCGGGACAACGCGAACGCCACCGCGGCGACCAGCAGGCCGCCCATCCCGGCCACCACGAAGCCCGCGGCCGGGGCGGTGTGGTCGACCACGAAGCCCGCGACCGGCGCGCCCGCGGCCGCGCCGAGGGTGAACGCCGAGCTCTGCAGCCCGGTGGCCTCGCCGCGGCTGCCCGCGGGCGCCAGCCGGGCCACCTCCTCGCCGGTCGCCGCGACCGTCGGGGCGCAGACGAGGCTCGACGGCACCAGGGCCAGCGCCAGCACCCACCAGGCGTCGCCGATGAGGCCCGCCGGGATCACCAGCGCGCTCAGCAGCACCATCAGGGTCAGCTGCGGCAGCGACCGGCGTACCGCGCCGTGCACGAGCCCGCCGATCGCCGAGGCCAGGCAGATCGCGGCGTACACCGCGCCGGTCCAGTTCAGCTGGCCGCTCTCGCGCAGCGTGGCCAGCGCCGTGACCTCCATCCCGGCCAGCACGAACACCGCGCCCGCGCCGATGGCCAGCACCCCGACCATGCGCGGCGTCAGCCACTCCCGCCTCGGCACCTTCGGCTCGGCGTCCTCGTCGGCCGCGCGCATCCTCGGGTTCATCGCGAACAGCGCCAGCCCGACCACGCCGACCGCCACCGCCATCGCCGACAGCGCCGCCACCGTCGACACCTGGGTGACCAGCGCGACGGCCGCGGCGGGCCCGATCATGTAGGTCAGCTCGACCGACACCGAGTCCACCGAGTACGCCGAGCGCCGCAGCTCCTCGCGGACCAGCGCCGCGATCGCCTGGCGGCCGATCGACATCACCGGGACCATCACGATGCCGCCGAGGAACGCGCACGCCAGCAGGCCGGGAAACGGCAGGAAGCGCGCGGTGGCCCAGAACAGCGTCTCGCCGACCGTGACGACCACCAGCATCCGGCGCAGCCCGTAGCGGTCGACCACCCGGCCCACCACCGGCGACCCGATCGCGATGCCCACGGTCGCCGCCGCGCCCACCAGACCGGCGGCGCCGTAGCCGCGGCCGAGCCCCTCGACGACGTGCAGCGTGAGCACCATCGGAGCGGCGGTCACCGGCACACGCGCGAAGAACATGACGGTCATGAGGGCGCGGACTCCCGGGAGGGCGAACATCGCCCGGTACTGCCGCATGCCCCCGATCCCACCCGGGCGGCCCGGCGGAAAGCAAGCGATTATCGCCGGGCCCCGCGTCTGGTCCGAAGTGGACCGCTCGGCTCAGGGGCGGGCCAGCGCCAGGCCGGTGCGCAGCGCGCCCGCCGCCTCCGCGGTCGCCTCCCGGAAGCGGGTGCCCAGGCCGAGGAAGCTGGCGTAGCCGTGGATCAGGTCGCGCTGGCGGCGGACGGTGACCGGCACGCCCGCATCGGCCAGCTTCGCGCCGAAGGCCTCGCCCTCGTCGCGCAGCGGGTCGAAGCCCGCGGTGGCCAGGTAGGCGGGCGGCAGCCCGGTCAGGTCCTCGGCCAGCAGCACCGAGAAGCGCGGGTCGCTGCGCTGGGCGACGTCCGGGCAGTAGTGGTCGCAGAACCAGTCGATGTTGGCGCTGGTCAGGAAGAAGCCCTCGGCGAACAGGTCGCGCGATGGCCTGCGCACGCTGGAGTCGGCGCCCGGGTACAACAGCAGCTGGAACGCCGGGGCCGGGCCGCCGTCGCGCGTGGTCAGCAGCGACGTCACCGCGGCCAGGTTCCCGCCTGCGCTGTCCCCGCCCACGGCGATGCGGCCGGGGTCGACGCCGAAGTCGGCCGCCTTGGCGTGCGCGTGCCGGAACGCCGAGACGGCGTCGTCCACGGCCGCGGGGAAGGCGTGCTCGGGCGCGAGCCGGTAGTCCACCGACAGCACCTTCACCCCCGCCTCGCGGGCGAAGTAGCGGCAGGTGTTGTCGTGGCTGTCGAGCGTGCCCAGCACCCAGCCGCCGCCGTGGTAGTAGACGAGCATCGCGTCGGTGTCCTCGGCGGGGGTGTAGAGCCGCGCCGGGACGCCGCCCAGGCTCAGCTCGCGCACCGCGACCGGCTCGATCGGCGGGCCCGCGACCAGCGGCACCGTGCGGGCGAGGTTGGCCCTGGCCTGCTCCGGCGTGCCCCGGACGAACTCGTGGTCGCCGAGGCGGTCGAGGACCAGCAGCAACTGCGCGTCCAGCGCCAGCTCCTGCCCGTCGACGCGGATCGGCGGGCCCGCGATGAGGCGGCGGACGGGACCGGGCAGGGCGAACACGGCGCGCGCGAAGCCCGCCTGGACGCCGAGGGGGACGCGGCTCATCAGCTTCGACATGACCGGCACGTTACCCGCCGGTAGCGCCGATCGGTAACCAGTCTCACACGTCTGGACCTCGACCGCGCTGGAGGTCGTACGGTGCTGGGAGCGGTGAAAGGATGGCGGAGTGACGGTCACGGTGGTGGGCATCGGCGGGTCCCTGCGCGCGGACTCGCAGTCCGAGCGCGCCCTGCGACTGGCCCTGGCGGGCGCGGCCGAGGCGGGGGCGAAGACGACCGTGCTGTCCGGCGCCGACATCGTCCTGCCGTTCTACGACCCGACGCTGCCCGAGCGCTCCGACACCGCCCGCAGGCTCATCGAGGAACTGCGCGAGGCCGACGGCGTCGTCCTGGTCTCGCCCGGCTACCACGGCACCGTCTCCGGACTGGTCAAGAACGCCCTGGACTACGTCGAGGACCTGCGCGCCGACGAGCGCCCCTACCTCGACGGCCGCGCCGTCGGCTGCGTGGCCACCGCGTCCGGCTGGCAGGCCAGCGTCACCACGCTGACCGCCCTGCGCTCGATCGTGCACGCCCTGCGCGGCTGGCCGACGCCGCTGGGGGCGTCGGTCAACAGCGCCGAGGTCACCTTCGACGGCGCGGGCGGGTGCTCGGACCCGAAGGTCGCGAGCACCCTGCGCCGCATCGGCCTGCAGGTGGCCGAGTTCGCGCTCAGCGCATCTTCAGGGCACGCAGCGCGAAGTACACCTCGATGGCCGACTGCTTGATGGTCTCCGCGACCACGAGCGAGCCGTGCCCGGCGTCGTAGCGGTAGGTCTCGTACGGCACCCCGCGCTCGGCCAGCCGGTCGAGGTAGTTGTCGATCTGCCGGATCGGGCAGCGCGGGTCGTTCTCCCCGGCCAGCACCAGCACCGGCGCGCGGACCTGGTCGACGTAGGTGATCGGCGACGACTCGACGTAGCGCTCGCGCACCTCGTCCGGCGAACCGCCGAACAGCGCCCGGTCGAACGCGCGCAGCGGCTCCATCTCGTCCTCGTAGGCGGCCAGGTAGTCGGCCACCGGCACCGCGGCGACGCCCGCGGCCCAGCGCTCGGGCTGGGTGCCCAGGGCCAGCAGGGTCAGGTAGCCGCCCCAGGACGCGCCGTTGACCACGCACCGCGCCGGGTCGGCAAGGCCGTCGGCGACGGCCCAGTCGTGCACGGCGGCGACGTCGGCCAGCTCGGTGAGCCCCGGCCTGCCCTCGATGGCGTCCCGCCAGGCCGAGCCGTAGCCGGTGGAGCCGCGGTAGTTCACGTGCACCACGGCGAACCCGGCGTCCAGCCACATCGCCCGGTAGGCCGAGAAGCGGTCCTCGTCGGCGGCGTGCGGGCCGCCGTGCAGGCTGAACACCGTCGGCAGCGGGCCGTCGCCGTCCGGCCGGGCGATCAGCGCGTGCACGGGCCCGTTCGGGGTGTCGACGAACGCGTCCACCAGCGGCTGGGACCGGGGCGCGCGGTCGCCGGGCGGGGTGAGCAGCACGCGGTCGGTGGAGTCGGTGAACAGCGCGCGCACCACGCTGGCCTCCGCAGCGCACGACCACGCGTACTCGACGGTGTCGTCCGGGCGCGTGTGGGCCGAGCTGATCGTGCCTGCCGGGGTGTCGAGTGTGGACAGTGAGCCGGTGGCGATGTCGTAGCGATGCAGGGTGTTGCGCGCCTGGTGCGTGTGCGCGATGAGCAGCGCGGTCCCGTCCATGTACCAGTCGGCGGTGACCTCGCCGGGCAGGTCGAGGACGATCTCGGTCTCGGTGTCGGCGACGACGTCCCAGATCAGCAGCTCCTCGCGGCCGCGCCGCTCGTGCGCGACGAGCAGCCGCTGGTCGCCCGCGACCGGGCTGAACGCGATGCCGTCGAGCCCCTTGCCCTTGCCGTCCCACTTCTCCGCGACGGTCGAGCCGTCGGCCACCGACAGCACGCGCAGCGCGGGGTGGCGGTTGTCGCCGTGCTCGGAGTGGGTGATGGCCAGCAGCGTCTCGTCCTCGGAGAGCGCGGTCACCCCGGCGTCGTGCTCGTTGCGGTAGACCACCTCTCCCGCGCCGTTGTCACGCGAGAGGTAGACCGTGGTGCCCTCGTCGCCGGAGACGCCGACCGCGCACACGCGATCGCCCAGCGACATGCCCGCGGGGTACCCGGCGGGCACGCCCGGCACGGCGATCTCGGCGGCCGTGCCCGACGGCCGCCCGGCGAACGGCTCGCGCCGCCACACGCCGAACTCGTCGCCGTCGGTGTCGTCGAACCACCACACGTGCTCACCGTCCGGGGAGACGGTCGCGTGCACCGTGCCGTTGGGGCGGTCGGTCACCTGGCGGTGGGTGTCGGTCGAGCGGTCCCAGGCGTAGACCTCCCAGACGCCGCTGGCGTTGGAGACGTACACGGTGCGGTCGGGGGCCTCGCGGGCCCAGTCCGGCAGCGTCACCCTGGGCGCCCGGAAGCGGGCCCGCCAGCGCGCCTCCTCGGCGTCGTCGGCGAAGAGGCGGTCGGGGACCTCGGCGGCGGGATGAGTGTGGGTCACGCCCCGATCCTGCCAGGAGTGCGCAAAAGCCAGGGAGAGGATGACGGGGTGGTTCCCGGCGCATACGGTGTCGGTGTGACCTGGAAGATCGAAGTGAGCGCAGACCGCTGCATGGCATCGGGCCTGTGCGTCGCCACCGCCCCCGACCGCTTCGCCATGGACGGCGCCGCCGCGGTGCCCACGGCCGAGGAGATCGAGCCGGACGAGAACGTCCTCGACGCCGCCGAGACGTGTCCCGCCCTGGCCATCATGGTCACCGAGAACGGTCGGGACCTACTCGCTTAGCGGCTGTTTCTGTCGTACCCCCTCGGTAACGTTTCCCCAGGTGGAGGCCCAAATCGAGGGGAGTGCGGCATGCTGGTGACGCTCAGCGCGTTGACCTTTGCCGAGTACGCGACGGGCTCGCGTGCCCGACGCACGGAGATCGTCGCGACCCGGCGCATCCCGGCCGACGAGTACGTGGGCGCCCAGTACTACGCGCCCCTGCTGGAGGCGATCCCGGTCGCCCTGGCCTCGGCCGACCCGACGGCGGTGCTCACCGTCGCCGCCCAGGGCCTGGAGCTGAGCGGGCAGGAGCGGGCGTACCAGGAGGCCACCGACGGCCTGCTGGAGTGGTGGCGCCGCGCGAAGGGCGTCGTCGTGACGGCGGGGGACTCGGTCCTGGAGACCGGCGGCCTGCGGATCGACGTCACCCCCCACCTGGCGTACCGCACGAAGACGGGCGCCGAGGTCGCCCTGTTCCACCTCAAGGAGGCGGAACTGCCCCGCGACACCGCGATTGCCGCCGCCCGCCTGATGCAGGTCTGCATGCTCGACCTGTTCCCCGACGCCACCCCCGTGGTCGTCGACGCCCGCCGCGCCCGCGCGTACCGCATCCCCGCCAACACCAACCTGGCCAAACTCGACGCCTGGCTCGCCTCCCAGGCCACGGCGTACGTCGACCACCAGCGCGCGATCTCCTAGCGGTGCGTCCTTTTCGGACAACCAGGACAAGTGGTTGACGTGTCATGTTCCCTGCGGGAGGATCTTGGCATGAAGAAGACGATGGGGGTTCTCGCGGGGCTGTCGGTCGCCGCGGGTGTCATGATCGCGAGCGCGGGCACGGCAGCGGCTCACCACGACCGCCGGGTCGTGTCCACGCACAGCACCCAGTCCGCCTGCGAGTACGAGGCGAACCAGTGGCGCAGCGGCGACGTGGGCGCCGAGTGCGTCTACTACGCCCCGTACGGCAACTGGCGGCTGATCATCTGGTCGATCCACAACTGATCCACCCGCACCACCGATGACGAAGGGGCGCCCGGGCAACCGGGCGCCCCTTCTCAGCTGATCGGCCCAACCAACGGCACAGGGCCGGTCCACATCTACTGTGGACCGGCCCTGAGCTGGTCGGGGTGACAGGATTTGAACCTGCGACCTCTTCGTCCCGAACGAAGCACGCTACCAAACTGCGCCACACCCCGGTGGAACGTCAGGAAGTCTAGCGGACGCTCGCACGGGCTCCGAATCGGGCACCCCTTGTCGCGGCCGTGCCGCCCGTCGGGCGGGGGACCAGCGTCAGCAGGCTGGCCTCCGGGGGGCAGGCGAAGCGGACCGGCGCGTACGGTGACGTGCCCAGACCCGCCGAGACGTGCAGCCACATGTGGGCGCCCCAGCGGGAGGCGCCCCGGGCGCGGCTGCGATCGAGATCACAGTTCGTCACGATCGCGCCGTAGCCCGGCAGGCGGAGCTGGCCGCCGTGCGTGTGCCCGGCCAGGACCAGGTCGTAGCCGTCCTCGGCGAAGGAGTCCAGCACCCTCGGCTCCGGGGAGTGGGTGACGCCCATCCGCAGGGTCGCCTTCGGGTCGGGCTTGCCCGCGACGTCGCCGTAGCGGTCGCGGCGCAGGTGGGGGTCGTCGACGCCCGCGAAGGCGATCGGGCGGCCGTCGACCGTCAGCAGCGCGCGCGTGTGGGTGAGGTCGTGCCAGCCGCGCTCGATGAAGGCGGCGCGCAGGTCGCGCCAGGGGAGGGCGGTGCCGTGGACGCGCTTCTCGCTCGGGAACAGGTAGCGCGCGGGGTTCTTCGGCTTCGGCGCGTAGTAGTCGTTGCTGCCGAAGACGAACACGCCCGGCCGGTTCAGCAGCGGGCCCAGCGCGCGCAGCACGGCGGGCACGGCCTGCTGGTGGGCCAGGTTGTCGCCGGTGTTCACGACCAGGTCCGGGTCGAGTCGGTCCAACTCGGCGACCCAGGCCTGCTTGGACTTCTGCCCGGGCATCATGTGCAGGTCGCTGATGTGCAGCACGCGCAGCGGACGGGCGCCCTCGGCCAGCACCGGGAGGGTGGCCTCGCGCAGCGTCCAGCGGGTGCGCTCGTACCCCGACGCGTAGGCGAGGGCGGCGGCGCCGAGCGCGGCGGCGCCGATGACGATGGACCGGACGTGGTGGCTCACACCTTCGAGGGTACGTCGCCGTCGGAAACTGACGTGCGCCAGGCGATACCGTGAGTGCCATGGCACAGCTCAAGGAGCGGTTGCAGGCCGACCTGACCGCGGCGATGAAGGACCGGGACAAGACGAGGACGGCCACCCTCCGCATGGCCCTCGCCGCCCTGACCACCGAGGAGGTGGCGGGCGACGTCGCCCGCGAACTGGCCGACGACGAGGTCGAGCGCGTGCTGACCCGCGAGGTCAAGAAGCGCAAGGAGGCCGCCGACGCCTTCCGCGGCGCGGGCCGCGTCGAGCAGGCCGACCAGGAGCTGGCCGAGGCCGCCGTCCTCGCCGACTACCTGCCCAAGCAGCTCAACGACGCCGAGCTGGCCACCGTGGTCGAGAAGGCCATCGCCGAGGTGACGACCGCCCTGGGCGAGACCCCCGGCCCGCGCCAGATGGGCCAGGTCATGAAGGCCGCCACCGCCAGGGCCGCGGGCCGCGCCGACGGCAAGCGCCTCTCCGCCGCGGTCAAGTCCCGCCTGACCGGCTGACCCCCGAGACGACGAACGGGCGGCCACGGAGAGTTCCGTGGCCGCCCGTTCGCCGTTCACGGCTGGATCGGGCCGATCGTGATCGGCGGTCCGTCGTCGTCCGGCGGACCCCCGGGGTTGGTCGGGTCGCCGGGGTTGTCGCCGGGGCCGCCGGGCGGGCGGTCGCCCGGCGGGCGGTCACCGGGCGGCGGGTTCGGCCCGGACGGCGGCGCGTCGGTCGGATCCGTGGTCCTCGGCGGCGGCACGTACCCGGTGCTCACCTGGATCGTGATCGTCTCGCCGGGCAGCGCGGCCCCGCGCGGGGACTGCCCGACGACCGTGCCGCGCTTGCGCTCGGAGTTGAGGTCCTGGGCGACGACCTTGTAGCCCGCCCTGGTCAGGATGTCGGTGGCCTCTTCCCGGGACTTGCCGATGACGTTCGGCACCTTCACCTCGGGGCCGCCCTCCAGGTACCGCTCCGTCGCCGGGGGCAGCGGCAGGTTCGGCTTGCCCTGCAGGATCTTCGACATCGACTGGTAGAACGTCCTGGCGGGCACCGAGCCGCCGGTGATGCGGCCGTTCTCCCCGCACAGGCGCACCGGGTTGAGGCAGATGCCCTCGGGCCTCGGGCTGTCGTTGAACGTCGCCACGGCCCCCGCCAGCTGCGGGGTGGCCCCGATGAACGCCGCGGACTTGAACGCCTGGGTGGTGCCGGTCTTGCCGATCGAGTGCCGGTCCCAGCCGAAGGCCCGCGCCGCGCCCGCCGCGGTGCCGCTGCCCTCGTCGTCGTGGCTCATGCCGATCGCGAGGCTGTTCGCCAGCTTCTCGTCGACGACCTGCTCGCACGGCTGCTCGGTGTAGTCGAGCTTCTTGCCGTTGCGGTCGCGCACCTCGATCAGCGGCGTCGGCGGGCACCACACACCGCCGCTGATGATCGTCGCGGCGACGTTGGCCAGCTCCAGCGTGCTCACCGGGGCGGGGCTGAGCGTGAAGGAGGCGTTGCCGTGCTTGTTGTGCTCGGAGGGCTTGAAGAACTGGGACTGGCTGATCCGCAGGTCCTTGTTCTCGGCGTTCGGGTCGGGGGTCCTGCCGAGGATGTTCGACGCCAGGGTCTTGCGCAGGCCGAGCCGGTTGGCCATCTCGACGACCGCGTCCATGCCGACGCGCTCCTCGAGGATCACGAAGCCGGTGTTCGGCGAGGTCGCGAGCGCCTGCTGCAGCGTCATCTGCGGCGGGTACTTGTCGTTGTAGTTGCCCAGGCAGTAGTAGCGCGTGTTGGGGTAGGGCGCGGCTCCACAGCGCTCACCACCGCCGAGGAACTTGCTGGACTGGTAGCGGTTGGGCGTCTTGATGACGTTGTTGATGCCGCCGCCCGCCTCCAGGTACGCCGCGGCGGTGAACGTCTTGAAGACCGAGCCAGCGCCGAACTTGTTCTCCACGCCGTACGGGTACGGGATGGTGGTCTGGCCCTTGTCGCCGTTGAGCCCGTAGTCCCGGTTGGACACCAGCGCGACGACCTCGTGCCGCTCCTTGCCGGGCCGGACGATGGCCATGGTGTTGGCCACGCCCTCGATCGACTTGGGCACCTGGGCCTCGGCCGCCGCCTTGGCCAGGTCGGTCGCGCGGCGGTCCAGAGTGGTCTTGATCGTGTAGCCACCGGTGGTGATCTGGTCGGGCGTGAAGCCGATCTCCTGCAGGTAGACCCACACGTACTGGCAGAAGAAGCCGATCTCCGGGCCCGCGCCGACGCAGTTGGCCGGGGGCTTGCGGACCTCGGGCAGGATGCCCAGCGGCTCCTTCTTGGCCTCCTCGGCCGCCTCCGGCGACAGCTTCTGCGTCTCGACCATCTTGTCGAGCACCAGGTTGCGCCGGGCCAGCGTGCCCGCCGGGTTGCGCCACGGGTTGTAGAGCACGGGGTTGTTCACCGCGCCCGCCAGCAGCGCCGACTGCGCGACCGTCAGCTTGTCCGGGGTGGTGCCGAAGTACGCGTTGGACGCCGCGCCGATGCCGTAGACCTCGTAGGCGAACTCGACGACGTTGAGATATCCGGTGAGGATCTCCTCCTTGGACATCTTCTGCTCGAGCTGGATCGCGATGCGGGCCTCGCGCAGCTTGCGCGCGATGGTCTGCTCCTGCGCCTTGTTCTGCTCGGTCTTGTTGTTCCGGTTGACGACGTTGATCAGGTAGTTCTTGACGTACTGCTGCGTGAGGGTGGACGCGCCCTGCACGTCGCCGCCGGTCTGGTTGGAGATCGCCGCGCGGATGGTCCCCTTCCAGTCCACGCCGTGGTGGTCGTAGAACCGCCGGTCCTCGATGGCGACCAGCGCGGCCGTCATCGTCGGCGAGATCTGGTCAGGGGTGACCGGCAGCCGGTACTGGTCGTAGATGGTCGCGATGGTCTTGCCCTGCGCGTCGGTGACGCGCGTGACCAGCGGCGGATCGGTGGCGACCAGGTCGGCGGACACGCTGTCGATCGTGTCGCTGGCTCGGTTTGACATCACCCCCAACGCCCCCACCACGGGGAAGAGCATGCCGGCGACGAGCACACCGGCCAGCAGACAGAGACCGAGAAGCTTCAGCAGGCTGTCTCCAACACGCACGGGCACCAGAGTACGCGTCACCCGGTTGGCTCACCTGATCACCACGGCCGCGATATTGACATTGCGTAACGTCTATGCGCCCTGGTGTTCTCGATGGAACCGACGGTCGCTAGAGTCCGTCAACGTCTCACGACAGCGCTTCTTCGACGGACCGTGTATCTGCGCGCCGGCGGGAAGCACCTGATACCGGGGGGTATCGGGTTGATGGGTCGCGACGACGACAGGGGTGGGGGATACATGTATCTCGAAGCACAGGTCGACTGGCGAGTCCGCGCGACGTGCCGGGACGAGGACCCGGACGGCCTGTTCGTCCGAGGCGCCGAGCAGCGCAAGGCCAAGCTGGTCTGCGTCGCGTGCCCGGTGCGGACCGAGTGCCTGGCGGAGGCCCTGGACAACCGCATCGAGTTCGGGGTCTGGGGCGGGATGACCGAGCGGGAGCGCCGCGCGCTGCTGCGCCGCAGGCCCGAGGTCGATTCCTGGCGCGACCTGCTCGACAGCGCCCGGCAGGACTCGCGCCGCCACGACACCGCGCGCGAACTACAGGTCGGCTAGCCGCTCCCCGATCAGCCGCAGCCCGTCGAGGTCGTGCACGTCGGCGGGCATGGCGGGGACCTCGGCGCGGGCGACCGACGGGTGGGCCTTGGTGAACCGGGCGACCAGCCTGCGTTCGCGCCGGTCGAGGGCAACGCGGTCGGCGTGCAGGCGCAGCACGGCCGCGGCCAGCGGCGCGGTGCCCGCGCTCTCCAGGCTCTCCGCGGCGGCCAGCGCCTGCGCCGAGGGCAGCTCGGCCAGCACCGGGTGCGTCCGGTTGACGACCAGACCGGCCAGCGGCATCGACTCGGCCGCCAGCCGCTCGACGAAGTAGCTCGCCTCGCGCAGCGCGTCCGGCTCCGGCGCGGCCACCACCACGAACGCCGTGCCCGAGGACCGCAGCAGCTCCGCCGTGCGCCGGGCGCGCTCGCGGAAGCCGCCGAACATGCTGTCGAACGCCTGCACGAACGCCGACGCGTCGGCCAGCAGCTGGCCGCCGACCACCGTGGACACGGCCTTGGCGAACAGGCCGAACCCGGCGCTGACCACCTTGCGCAGGCCGCGCCCGCCCGCGCGGGCCGGACCCATCAGGAGCTTGATCATGCGCCCGTCGAGCGCGGTGGACAGCCGCTGCGGGGCGTCGAGGAAGTCCAGCGCCGACCGCGACGGCGGGGTGTCGACCACGATCAGGTCGTAGGCGCCCTCCGCGGCGAGCTGGCCCAGCTTCTCCATCGCCATGTACTCCTGCGTGCCGGAGAACGACGAGGAGATCGTCTTGTAGAAGGGGTTGGCCAGCACCTCGCGGGCGCGCTCGGGCCCGGCGTGCGCCAGCACCATGTCGTCGAAGGTGCGGCGCATGTCGAGCATCATCGCGCTGAGCTCGCCCGTCGGGGCGAACCCGTCGACCTCGACCTGGCGCGGGGTGTTGTCGAGCTCGCGCAGGCCCAGCGACTGGGCGAGCCTGCGCGCCGGGTCGATGGTCAGCACGACCGCCTTGCGGCCGCGCTCCGCGGCGCGCACCGCGATCGCGGCCGCGGTGGTCGTCTTGCCGACCCCGCCGGAGCCGCAGCACACGATCACCCGCGTCGCCGGGTCGTCGACCAGCCGGTCCATGTCGAGAGTGGTCATCGGACCCCCTGATCGATCAGGGCCTCGGCCAGCTCGTAGAGCGCGGCGGTGTCCACGCCGTCGACCAGGTCGGGCAGCTCGACGGCGGGCAGGTCCACCTCGGCAAGCTGCGCGCGCGCCCGCTGCTCGGCCTGCACCCGCACGGCGTGCTCCACGGTCTCCTCGACCAGGCCGTCCAGCACGTCGTCGGCCAGCGCCAGGCCCGCGGCGGCCAGCCCGTCGCGCACCCGGCTCGCGTCGACCCGGCCGTCGGCGGCCGGGGTGACCGAGCGGGCGGGCAGCCGGGGCGGGCGGACCCGGTTCAGCACGATCGCGCCCGGGCGCAGGTCGGCGCCGTCGAGCTCGCCGACCGCGTCGACGGTCTCCCGCACCGGCATCTCCTCGAGCAGCGTGACCAGGTGGACGGCGGTGTCCCCGGAGTGCAGCAGCCGCACGACGCCCTCGCTCTGGCCGCGGATGGGGCCCACCTTGGCCAGGTCGGCCATGGCCCGGGTGACGTCGAGGAACTTCACGATCCGCCCGGTCGGCGGGGCGTCGACCACGATCGCGTCGTAGACGTGCCTGCCCCGGGTGTCGGTGCGCCGCGCGCACTCCTTGATCTTCCCGGTGAGCAGCACGTCGCGCAGGCCGGGCGCCAGCGTGGTGGCGAACTCGATCGCCCCCATGCGGCGCAGCGTGCGGCCCGCGAAGCCGAGGTTGTAGAACATCGACAGGTACTCCAGCAGCGCCGCCTCGACGTCGATGTGCAGCGCGCGGACCTCGCCCCCGCCGGGCGCGATGGCGACCTTCTCCTCGGAGTACGGCAGCGGCTGGGTGTCGAACACCTGGGCGATGCCCTGGCGGCCCTCGACCTCGACCAGCAGCACCTTCCGCCCGCCGTGCGCCAGGGCCAGGGCGAGGGCGGCGGCCACGGTGGTCTTGCCGGTCCCGCCCTTGCCGGAGACCACGTGCAGCCGCGCACGGGCGATCTCGGCGGTCCAGCCGACGACGGGAGAGGTCACCTGTTCAGGGTAAATGCCGGGTTGTCGGTCCCGCCCTGTGATGCTTCACCCTACGAGCGTGAGCGCGGCCGCGGCGGCGCACACGACGACGACGGCGCCCCAGGCCACCACGGGCGCGAGCACGGTCGCGGTCAGCAGGCACAGCAGGAGCAGGATCGTGACGGCGATCGCACCCGCCATCGCCACCGGCCCCGACCGGCGCGCGCGGTCGCGGACCTTCGCCATCGTGACCAGCACGAGCAGCAGGCCGCCCGCCCCCAGCAGCACGGTCGCGAAGATCCGCCAGCCCTCCATTCGACCACCGTAGCTCCGCGGGTGATCCGGCCTGCCCTAGGCTGCGGGCATGACTCGATGGGAGTACGCGACCATCCCGCTGCTGATCCACGCGACCAAGCAGATCCTCGACCAGTGGGGCGAGGACGGCTGGGAGCTGGTCACGGTCCTACCGAACCCGACCGGCGAGCAGCACGTCGCCTACCTCAAGCGGCCGAAGGCGGTCTGACGTGGCCATCCGCGAGCGCCTCGCCGAGCTGGGCATCTCCTTACCGTCGGTCGCCGCGCCCGCGGGCTCCTACGTGCCCGCCGCGCGCACCGGCTCCCTCGTCTACACCGCGGGCCAGGTCCCGGTCGTCGACGGCAAGGTCGTCGCCACCGGCAAGGTCGGCGCCGACGTCACGCCGGAGGACGCCGCCGGGCTCGCGCGGATCTGCGCGCTCAACGCCCTGGCCGCCATCGACGCGCTGGTCGGACTGGAGTCCGTGGTGCGGGTGGTCAAGGTCGTCGGGTTCGTCGCCTCCGCGCCGGGGTTCACCGGGCAGCCCGGGGTGATCAACGGCGCGTCGGACGTGCTCGCCGAGATCTTCGGCGAGAACGGCAAGCACGCCCGCTCGGCCGTCGGGGTCGCCGAGCTCCCGCTGGGCGTGCCGGTCGAGGTCGAGCTGATCGTCGAGGTCGCATGAGCACCGCAGAGGACTGCCACGAGCTGCTGCTGCGCTTCGCGGGCCGCATCGACGACCGCGAGCTGTGGCGCCTGCGCGACTGGGTCGCCGCGGGCGCCGTCGACGCCGTCGCCCGCGCGCTGCCGCTGATGCTGCTGCGCGAGCGGGTCGGCATCACCCCCGAGGAGTCGCGCGCGCTCGGCGCCGTCCTGGTGCCCGCCGGGGCCGACCCGGAGCGGCTCAACGCCGTGCCGTGGGTCGACGACGTGCCCGAACTCGGCTACACGTTCACCGCCGAATCGCCCGAATGGGTCAGCCGCGGCGACTCGCTCGCCGTCGTGCTGGGCGCGCTGCTGCGCGGCCGCCCCGAGGTGGTCGAGGCCCGCTCCAGCTGGCGCCGCGGCCGCTCCGGCGACACCCGCGTCGTGCTGGTCACCGTGACGGAGGGGCCCGTGCGGCTGGTCGGGGAGCTGCAGCGGGTGCTGCGCGCCCTGGGCAGCGACGAGCCCGCGGTCGAGGTGCTGGTCCGCGGCCACGAGGTGCCGCAGTACCACCGCGAGGCGCTGGCCGCGTCCGAGCCGCTGATCGCCCTGGCCCACCACTAGACCCGCCAAGTCACGACCAGCCGCCGAACTGGTCCCGACGCAAGGGGAGGACGACCGTGACACAGGTCACCGCGGGGAAGGGGTCGGCCCAGACCGCGCTGCCGATCCGGGTGCACGACCTGCTGCTCGTGCTCGCGGGCAGACTCGACGACGACGCGCTGGCCGAGGCCCGCGAGCTGGTCGCGGCCACCGAGGTCGACCGCGCGCTGGAGTTCGTCGTCGGCTGCCTGGTGGCGGGCCCGATCGCGCTCACCCAGGACGAGCAGGCCGAACTGCACGACCTGATGGTCGCCGCCCACTGCGACCCCACCGTGGCCGCGCGCGTCCCGGTCTCGGAGACCGCGGCCGCCCTGCGGCACCGCTTCGTCGCGGGCCGGGTCGACGGCGTGTCCCCCGAGGACGGCGTCGCCGAGGCCGCGGCGCGCGTGCTCGACGTCCTGCCCGACATCCGCGCGGTGTGGGCCGTCTGGCGCACCACGCCCGCGGGCGCGGTGTCCGGCCCGGTGCCGCACCGGGTCGTGCTGATCGGCGTCGGTCCCGGCGGGTTCGCGCCCGCCACCGCGTACCGCGTGCAGCACGCGCTGCGCCGCGCGGGCCTGACCGCGTCGGTCGAGGTGCTCCGCGAGGGCGCCGACCACAGCGACTACCACCACGCCGCCGTCCGGTACGCGACCGAGGTGATGGCCGAGCGCGCGTCCCTGCCGCCCGCGACCGGCTCGCCCGCGCCCGCGCAGCCCGCCGCCGCCCCGGCCGCGCCGCCCCAGCCCGACCCGGAGCCCGTCTCGGGCCCGTCCTGGATGGAGGAGGCGCCGCAGACCGGCCCGTCGGACTCGCTCAACGACAACGAGCTGGACCTGCTGCGCCAACTGCAGGAGGAACTCGCCCGCCGCGAGCAGGCCGACGGCGCCGCGCCCCAGCCGGGCTGGCAGGGCGACCTGTCCGGCGGCAACCACCCGTTCGACTGGCACGAGGCCAACACGATGGTCAACGGCGTGCCGCTGCAGCCGCCGGACCAGCGCTCCTAGCTGGCCTTCCGCACCGCGTCGACGATCCGGGCAAGGTGCAGTCCCCGGCGCACGTCGAGGTCGTGCCCGGGCTGGTTCCGCTCGATGAGCTCGATGAACCGGTCCATCGCGATCGCGAAGGAGTCGGACGGGTCGGTGGCCCGTCCGACCACCTCGCGGTACCCGTGCTCGCCGTACACCGACACCTCGGTGATGGTGGGCCGCATGGGCAACCGCATCGACAACGTGGCCGTGCTGGTCGCCCCAGTGTCGTGACCGAGCACGACGTTCCACAGATCAGGCTCGACGAAGTGCGCCCCCCGAACCTCCACGACCGTCCCGAGCGCGGCGTCAAGCAGGTCGAACACGTGCGGCCCGACGTCCGCCAACGCCCCACCCTCCTGCCGCCAGGCGGAGCCGGAGTAGTCCCCACCCAACAACGCGCCGGACAGCCACCGCGCATTCCCACCGGCCCACCCGCCGAGCCGGTGCACATCACCAAGCCACTCGATGGTCTCCGGGGCGAACCGCCGCACCAGATTCACGAGCGACACAACCCCCGAATCCCCCACCACCCCCGCCAACCGCTCAGCCCCTGGAACATCGCTGGCGACCGGCTTCTCCAAGAACACATGCTTCCCCCGCCGCACCGCCCGCTCAGCAAGCCCACCCTGCACCCCCGGCGGCACCGCGAACGCCACAGCATCCACTTCGGACAGCAACTCGCCGAAGTCCCCGAACACCCTCCCCAACCCCACAGCCCCCTCCGGCCGCCGAGCCCACACCCCCACGAACTCAACACGGGGGTGCGCAACCAACCCCGGCCCATGAACCCGCCGCGCCCACGGCCCCGCCCCAACCAACCCAACCCGCACCATGCGGCCATTAAATAACCCCACCAACCCCAACGCCCCGCCGCCACCCTCCGCCCCCACACCCTCGCCGCCACCGCCCGCACGACGACGTCCTCGCCGGACCACCCGTACCCCCTCGTCGGACCACCTTCGCCGGATCACCCGTACCCCTCGTCGAACCACCTTCGCCGGACCACCCGTACCCCTCGTCGGGCACCTTCGCCGGTCCGCCGCATCGCCGCGCCCTCACCCTCGCAACCACCTGCGCCGAGTGATCCCGGCCCGCCCACGGCCACCGCTTCCAGCCGTCTGCCGCGCCCGGCACCGCCACCACCTCCGCGCCTGCCGCAGCCCGCCACTGGCACCCACCTGTCGCCGTCACCCGCCGCCACCGCCCGGAATCGCCGCTCCGCCCGGCACCGTCGCTGCCCGGCGCCACCACACCCCCACCATCGTCGCTCGGAACCGCCGCCCGCCGCTGGCCCGCTCTGCCGCCGCTGTCGCCAGCCGCCCACGCCGGGCCACCACCGTCGTTTGGGTCGCCGCCCGCACGGCCACTGTCGCCTCACCGCCCTCGCCGGGGCACCATCCCTTGCCTCGCCGTCAGCCAAGGGGCTGGCGCCAGCGTGGGTGTCGGTGGCTTGCGCCTGCTGGTCCTCGTGGTGGGCGGGCGCGTATAGGGTCGGGGTGTGCGTGAGCTACCTGCGGAGATGGTGCTGCCCGAGGGTTTCGTGCCGCCGACGCCGCCCGAGACGCCTGCTGTGCCTCGGGATGCGGCGACCGTGATGTTGGTGCGCGACACCGCCGAGGGGCTGGAGGTCTTCCTGCAGCGTCGGGTGGTCGGTATGGCCTTCGCCGGGGGCATGACGGTGTTCCCCGGCGGCGGTGTCGACCAGCGGGACGTCGACGCGTCGGTGGCGTGGCACGGGCCCGACCCGGACTGGTGGGCGCACCGGTTCGGTTGCTCGCCTGCGCTCGCGCGTGCGTTGGTGTGCGCGGCCGTGCGGGAGACGTTCGAGGAGTCTGGTGTTCTCCTCGCCGGGACGGACGCGGGCAGTGTGGTGGCCGATGCCAGGCCGTACCACGAGGCGCGGGGGGCGTTGGTCGCCCGCGAGGTGTCGTTCGCGGGGTTCCTCGCCGACGCGGGACTCGTGCTGCGGGCCGACCTGCTGCGGCCGTGGGCGAACTGGGTCACCCCGGCCGAGGAGCCGCGCCGCTACGACACCCGCTTCTTCCTCGCCGCCCTCCCCGAGGGCCAGCGCGCCGACGGGGAGACCACCGAGGCCGACCACGCCCACTGGCAGCGCCCCGCCGACACCCTTGCCGACTGGGGCAACGGCGAGTGCGCCCTGATGCCGCCCACCTGGGTCACCCTGTCCGACCTGGCCGAGCACCCGACGGTCGCCAGCGCCATGTCCGCGGACCGCACCCTGGGCAAGATCATCCCCAAGATCGTCCGCGACGGCGGCGTGACCCGCGTCGTCCTGCCCGAGGACCCGGCATGACCCATCCCGCCTACGGCGTGGTCCGCCCCGTGACCGCGTTCGCCTCGGTGCTGCTCGAGGACAACCCCGGCACGATGACCCTCGACGGCACCAACACGTGGCTCCTGCGTGCCCCCGGGGCCGCAGAGTGCGTGGTCGTCGACCCCGGCCACGAGGACGAACCCCACCTGCGCCGCGTCCTGGAGGCCGCCGGTCAGGTGGCGGCGATCCTCATCACCCACCACCACGACGACCACGTCCAAGGCGCCCCCTGGCTGGCCCGAGCCGCCAACGCCCCGATCCGCGCCTTCGACCCCGCCCTGTGCGCGGACGAAGGCCCGCTCCGGGACGGCGAGGTCCTGACGCTGGCAGGCCTGGACCTGGAGGTCCGGCACACCCCCGGCCACACCGCCGACTCGATCTGCCTGGCGATCGCGCACGAGAACCAGACAGCCGTCCTGACCGGCGACACGGTGCTCGGCAGGGGCACGACGGTCATCGCCCCACCCGACGGACACCTGGGCCAGTACCTGGACTCCCTGCGCCTGCTCGCGGGCAGCCCGCCCGGGACGGTCGTCCTCCCGGGCCACGGCCCCGACCTCCCCGACCTCCCGACGACCGCCGCGATGTACCTGGCCCACCGCGAACAACGCCTGGACCAGATCCGCGCCGCCCTCACCCACCTAGGCCCGGACGCCACCGCCCGCCAAGTGGTCGAGGTCGTCTACGCCGACGTCGACCAGTCCCTGTGGGAGGCAGCCGAGTGGTCGGTCCACGCCCAACTCGCGTACCTGCGCGAGTCAGCCTGACGATCACTCCCTGGCCCAGTGGTGTCGCGATGCCTGGACGTGCCGAGTCCTCGGGCGCAGACCAGTGCGCTTCTCGGCCGGTGGCTGGCTGAGGGAACGGCGGGCTGCTTGCCGCTTTCGGGTGGTGAGCCGAGATGCCGAGAAGCTCGGAACTCGATTCGGCCAGATATGAAGTTGTGGGGCAGGGCTCCTGATTGGCTCCCTTCGCTGGCGGGCTGGCGGGCTGGCGGGCTGGCGGGCTGGCGGGCTGGCGGGCTGGCGGGCCGAATTCGGTGGGGTGATGGTTAGCCGGTGGGCTTGATGTAGGTGGCGGTGGGTGGGTGGCGGCCGTGAACGCGTGGGTGGGTTGGGTGGGCGCGGCTGGCTGCGGAGTGTGGATAGGTGGGGCGTTGGTGGGCAGGTGATGGGTTCGGACAGGTGGGTTGTGGACCGGCGGTGGTGTATGTGGGCAGCTGGCGGAGGTGTGGGACGAGAGCGGGGCCTGGGGTAGGTGTGGGACCGGTAGCGGGCTGGGGCAGGCAGCGGGGGTGAGGTCGATCGGTGGGAGGGGAGGGACGGTGGCTGGCGATGGCCCGGAGTTCGGTGGGTTGCGGGGTGGGCTGGGAAGTTCGCCAGGCCGGTAGGTGGGGGCGTGAGGGGGTGGTGTGGGCGCGGGCCGACCACGCCACCGTGACCGCCCGGTAGGTGAGGGGCGTGAGGGGCTGGTGCTGGTGGGTGGGATCGGCGCGGGTTTATTGGCGTGGTGGAAGGAGCGGCATCATGAGGTACTTGATGGGGACCTCCTGCTCGTCCACCGACGTGATCACTGTGGCGCGCATGCCGGGTTGGATGGAGAGGCGGATGCGGGTGCCGGTGTAGGGGCGTAGGGCGTCGATCAGGTAGCGGGACTGGACGGCGGGGCTGGTTCGGCCTCCCTCCACTGTGGCCTTTACCGACTCCTCGGCCTCGCCTGCCTGCGGGTCGGTGCCTCGGAGGCGGAGTTCGTGGTCGCCTACCTCGATCTGGAGTACGCCTCGGGCATCCGTGTAGAGGGCGACTCGGCGGGCTGCGGCTAGGAGGGCGTCGGCGTCGGTTTCGACCCAGGTGTCCACTGTGTTCAGGACGAGGCTCGACTCCGACAGGAAGACGCCGTCCAGTACTGCTGTGGTGACTGTGGTGTTGCCCCAGGAGAGGGTGAAGCGGTTGGGGTCGGTGGCCAGGGAGACCTCGCCGCTGGCTTGTTTGGCTACTTCGGACAGCAGGCCCGCGGGGACCAGGACGTCGATGTCGGGGGACAGGTCGGTCGCGGGGACGGTGGCGATGGCCATGCGGTAGCGGTCGGTGGCGCGGAGGACGAGGGCGCCGTCCTCGGCGCGGAGGCGGACGCCCGCGAATACCGGGAGGGTGTCGTCGCGGGAGGCCGTCGCTGACACTGTGGACAGTGCTGTGGACAGCTTCGCTCCCGACACCGTGCCACCGGGTGGGGGTGGGGTGGGGACGCCGGGGTGGAGGGCGGCGTCGAGGAGGGGGAGGGCGAAGCGGGCGCCGTCGGCTCGGATGGCCAGGCGGCTGCCCTCGACGACCAGGCGGACGCGGTCGACGTCCAGCGCGCGCAGCGTCTCGGCCAGGGGTTTCGCTGGCACGAGCACCGTGCCGTCGGTGTGCACGAGGGCGTCGCAGGACACCCGGGCGGTGCGTTCCCGGTCGCTGGCGGCCAGGACGACGCCGTCCCGGCCCGCTGTCAGCAGGAGGCCGCTGAGGAGCGGGTCGGTGTAGCGGGCCGGGACGAGGCGGACGATGTCGGCCGCGGCGGCGGCCAGGGTGGCTGTGGATGCGCTGAGGTCCATGCCACGAAATTAGCCCCGGCCGCCGACAGCCCGAGAAAGTTATCCACAGGTCTGGGAGTTATCCACATTCTGTGGACAAGCCCTAGACGAGGGCGGGCACCGGCTGGGTGGGAACACCGGCGAGGACCGTGTGCCGACGCAGGTACACCGCGAACGCGATCAGCAGGCCCGCGCCCGCCGCCGCCAGGTACGCCGACCACACGCCGACGTGCTCCACCAGCTGGCCGCTGACCGACTGGCCGAGGGCCAGGCCCAGCGTGACCGCCGTGATGACCCAGCCGAACGCCTCGGTGATGGTCCCCGGCGGGGCCACCTGCTCCAGCGCCGCCGAGTGCGCGGTCGCCTGCGGCGTGACCAGCGTGCCCGCGGCCAGCAGCGCGATCGCCAGCCAGACCAGCGACGTCGGGATGGCCAGCAGCGTCAGGAGCAGGGCGAACCCGGCCAGCAGCACCGGCATCCGCAGGTGCAGCGGGCGGGGCCATGGCCGCGTCCCGTAGTACACGCCGAACAGCACCGAGCTCACCGACCAGACGCCCAGCAGCACCCCGCCCATGGGCGGGCTGCCCGCCTGCGTCGCCGCCGCGGGCACCGCGACCTCGACGAACCCGATGGTGACGCCGAACCCGGCCGCGGCGAGCGCCACGGTCTTCATCCCCGGTGACGCCAGCGGGCCGAGCAGGCTGCCGCCGCCCGCCCGCACCGGGGGACGGTACGACCGGATCGTCGGCATGAGCGCGAAGGCCACCCCGCCCAGGATCATGAACGCCGCCCCGAGGACCACGCCGGTGCCCGCCCACGGCGCGGCCACCAGCACGCCGGACAGCGCAGGGCCGACGATGAAGAAGACCTCCATGCTGATCGCCTCGTAGGAGTACGCCGCCGTGCGCACCGGGCCGGGCGGGACCAGCCGGGTCCACATCGCCCGCGACGCGGAGCCGATCATCGGCTCGGTCGACCCGATGGCGAAGCCCAGCACCACCAGCAGCCAGGTCGCCGCCGCCTGCTCGACGGCGGTGATGCCCAGCGTCACGAACAGGGCGAACAGCCCGACCGTGCCGAGCAGCGGGCGCGACGGCCCGACGCGGTCCATCAGCCTGCCCTGGGCGACGGACCCGATGGCGACGCCGACGAGCGTGCCCGCCGAGACCATGCCCGCGGTGGCGAACGACCCGGTCGAGTCCTGGACGTACAGCAGCAGGGACAGGCCCACCATGGCGATCGGCAGCCTGCCCACGAGGGAGGCCAGCACCGGACCGCGCGCGCCCGGGGTGGTGAGCGCAGCGCGGTAGTCGGCCAGACCGGCGGAGTGGGACATGCGTACCAGTATGCCGGGACTGGTACGTCCGTACCAGTAATTACCGGGGTGGTTTCAACCACCGGCCGCGGTGGTATGTCTCGATCGGATAACGGAATGCGGCAATCGCGGTGAACCCGCGCAACGAACCCTGGGGAAGCGAGTCCTTGAGGGTGAATGGGCTTGTTAAGCAGGTGGGGTGCCGTGCGATGGTTTCCCTGTCACCCGCGAGTGGCCCAACGCAACTGAAGAGACTCCCTCCGGCGAACGGGTCGGGGCCTGCGGCCGGAGGGCGGGGAGCGTGGATCGTCGGGGGATGGTTCACGCAGGCGAAAGGCCGGTGCGCCGCGTCGGGGGCGGCGCCCGGCCTTTCGTTTGCTCTGCGTCCGGCTAGCGGGCCCGGCGGGCCAGCCGCTCCGGGTCCAGGATCAGCACGCTCTTGCCTTCGAGGCGCAGCCAGCCGCGGTGGGCGAAGTCGGCGAGGGCCTTGTTGACGGTCTCCCGGGAGGCGCCGACGTACTGGGCGATCTCCTCCTGGGTGAGGTCGTGGGTCACCCGCAGCAGCCCGGCCTCCTGGCTGCCGAAGCGCTGCGCGAGCTGCAGCAGCGCCTTGGCCACCCGGCCGGGGACGTCGGTGAAGATCAGGTCGGCCAGCATGCCGTTGGTCCGGCGCAGCCTGCGCGCGATGACCCGCAGCAGCTGCTCGGCGATCTCCGGCCGGTTGTTGATCCACTGCCGCAGCGCGGGCCGGTCCATGGTGACCGCGCGGACCTCGGTGACCGTGGTGGCGGTGGACGTGCGCGGCCCGGGGTCGAAGATCGAGAGCTCGCCGAACATGTCCGACGGTCCGAAGATCCCCAGCAGGTTCTCCCGGCCGTCCGGCGACTTGCGGCCGAGCTTCACCTTGCCCGACTGGATGATGTAGAGCCGGTCACCCGGCTCACCCTCGGCGAAGATCACGTGCCCCCGCGGGAACTCCACCGACTCGAGCGTCTGCGCGAGCGCCTCCGCCGCGGCCGGCTCGACCCCTTGGAAAATGCCCGCGCGGGCAAGGGTCTCATCCACCTCGGTCCTCCGTTTCCACCCGGCGCACACAGACGCTGTGCGGCCGATCACCGCATTCAGTGTAGGGCCTGACCCGTTAACGCCATCACGGCGCGCCGTCAAGGTCCGTTATGGATCCTTCAACCAAGCCCAGCCGGAGAACAATAACGCCTAGTCAGGCCCCCTTGCGACCACGCAGCTTGGCGGCGCGTCCGCCCAGCCTGCGCAGCCGGAAAAGCTCCAGCGCACGGCCGATGCCGTGGCCGTAGAGCGCCCGCACCTCGTCCGGCCTGGCCTGCTCGAGGAACTCCTCGACGTCGGTCTCCTGCACCGCCGCGTGCCGGATGCGGGTCTCCACCCGCTCCATGAAGAGCGCGAAGAACATGATCACCAGCGGCACCGCGAACACGAACCAGACAGCCATGTGTCGTAGATCCTCGCTCCCAGCCGGACCCGCCCGGTCCGACTTTCCGATGGACTCGCTTTGCTAGGACGTCCGGGGCACATCTCGGGTTGTTCGTCGGGCCGTAGGCTAGCGACGTGCCCGCGACCACCCGACGCCCGCCCCTGGATGCCGAACCCAGTCTCGCGCTCACCCGGCGTGTTCGCCGGATGACCAGGGCGTTAGCGGAGGGCTACCCCGACGCCCACTGCGAGCTGGACTTCACCACCCCGCTGGAGCTGGCCGTCGCCACGATCCTGTCCGCGCAGTCGACCGACGTCCGGGTCAACCTGACCACCCCCGCCCTGTTCGCCAAGTACAAGACCGCCGCCGACTACGCCGCCGCTGACCGCGCCGAGCTGGAGGAGCTGATCCGCTCCACCGGCTTCTACCGCAACAAGGCCGCGTCGCTGATGGGCTTGGGCGCCGAGCTGGTCGAGCGCTTCGACGGCGAGCTGCCCGCCAACCTCGACGACCTGGTCACGCTGCCGGGAATCGGTCGCAAGACCGCCAACGTCATCCTCGGCAACGCCTTCGGGGTACCCGGGATCACCGTCGACACACACTTCGGCAGGCTCGTCCGCCGCTTCCAGTGGACCGACCTGGAGGACCCGGTCAAGGTCGAGCACGCGATCGGCGCACTCGTCCCGCGCAAGGACTGGACGATGCTGTCGCACTACGTGATCTTCCACGGCAGGCGGGTCTGCCACGCCAAGAAGCCCGCGTGCGGGGCCTGCTTCCTGGCCAAGGACTGCCCCTCCTACGGCACCGGCCCCACCGAGTACGAGGCGGCCGCCAAGCTTGTGAAGGGCGAGGAGGCCGAGCACCTGCTGGAGCTCGCCGAGCGGGTGCGCCAGGGCTACCGGCCGGGCCGGTCGACCGGGTGATCCCCCGCGTGCGGTGGGTCGTGGTCGCGGTGGTCCTCGTGGTCGCCGCGGCCATTGCGCTGTGGCCCAGGGACGACGGGCCCGTCACCCGCACCGCGCCGCCCGGCCCGGACGTCGCGGACGCGCGAGCGGCGGCCGCGCTGGCAGACTGCGCGACCGGGACGCCGGGGCCGGAAGGGCTGCGCGGTGTCACCACGACCTGCCTGGGCACCGGTGAGCCGGTGGACGCCGCCGCCGCGCTGGGCGGGCGCGACCTGCTGCTCAACGTCTGGGCGACCTGGTGCGAGCCCTGCCGCGCCGAGCTGCCACTGCTGGCCGAGTACGCCGCGGGCGCGGACGCCGTCGACGTGGTGACGCTCGCCGTGCAGAGCCCGCAGGGCGACGCGCTGGTCTTCCTCGGCGGCGTCGGGGTGAAGCTGCCGACCCTGCACGACGGCGACGGCGCGGTCGCCCGGGCGCTGCGGCTGCCCGTCGGCCTGCCCGCGTCCTACCTGGTGCGGGCCGACGGCACGATCACGCTGATCAGCGACCCCAGGGTGTTCGAGTCCGTCGAGGAGATCCGAGCGGCGGTCGACGGGGGACTGGGATGAGCCACGGCCCGCTGGTCGACCCCGACACCGTGCCCGGCTGGCTGCGGACGCTGGTCGCCTCGACCGGGGACATCGACGTCGGCCTGTTCACCCGCTTCGCCGCGATCGGCGAGGGCGCGCGCGAGGCGGCCGTGCTGATCCTGCTCGGCGAGGACGAGCACCACGGGCCCGACGTGCTGCTGCAACTGCGGGCCGCGTCCGGCGACGCCCACGCCAACCAGGTCAGCTTCCCCGGCGGCAAGGCCGAGCCCGAGGACGACGGGCCGGTGGCGACCGCGCTGCGCGAGGCCGTCGAGGAGACCGGCGTCGACCCGGCCGGGGTGCGGCCGGTGGCGCTGCTGCCCGCCCTGCACATCCCGGTCTCGGCCTTCGACGTCACCCCGGTTGTCGCGCACTGGGAGAAGCCCAGCCGGGTGTGGGCGGTGTCGGAGCGGGAGACCCAGGCCGTGGCCCGGGTCCCGATCGCGCACCTGGCCGACCCGGCGAACCGGTTCCGGGTCAGGCACCCCTCCGGGTACGTCGGCCCGGCGTTCGCCGCCCCGGACATGCTGGTCTGGGGCTTCACCGCCGGTCTGCTGACCATGGTCCTGGCCGCAGGCGGCTGGCACCGGGAGTGGGACGCGCGCGATGTGCGCGATCTTGACGTAGCGTGGCGCTCCGTCCGCTCACGGGGTCCGGAGGTCAGCGCGTGAACTGGGTCGACGTTCTGGTGGTCGCGCTGGCCGTGCTCGCCGCGGTGTCCGGCGCCCGGCAGGGCGTGGTCACCGCGCTGCCCGCGTTCCTCGGCGTCCTGGTGGGTGCCATCGTCGGGATCAAGGTCGCGCCGCTCGTGGTCGCGGGCATCTCGGCGACCCCGACCCGGGTGGCGTTCGCGGTGGCGATCTTCGTCCTGCTGGTCGCCCTGGGCGAGACCCTGGGCGTGTGGGCGGGGCGGACGCTGCGCCAGCGCATCTCGTCGCCGAAGCTGGCCGGGGTGGACAGCGTGCTGGGCGCGGTCGTGCAGGGCGCGGTCGTGTTCCTGGTGTCGTGGCTGATCGCGCTGCCGCTGACCACGGTCGGCGGGCTGCCTGGGCTGGCATCGGCGATCAACAACTCGGTGGTGCTCGGCGGCGTCGATGACGTCATGCCGCAGGCGGCGCGGGGCCTGCCGGACGAGCTGCGCGAGCTGCTGGACGTCTCCGGCTTCCCGGCCGCGGTCGACCCGTTCAACCGCACGCCCAACCGCGAGGTCGCCCCGCCGGACCCGGCGCTGCAGGCCAGCGCGGTCGTGCAGCGCGTGCGGCCGAGCGTGCTCAAGATCAACGCCCGGGCCACGGCCTGCGAGCGGGCGCTGGAGGGCAGCGGGTTCGTCATCGCCCCGCAGCGCGTCATGACCAACGCGCACGTCGTCGCGGGCGCTGAGGAGGTCAGCGTCGAGTCCGGCGACCGGACCCTGCGCGCCGAGGTCGTGCTCTACGACCCGCGCACCGATGTGGCGGTCCTGCGGGTGCCGAGCCTGGCGGCCGACCCGCTGGACTTCGCCGACTACGAGGTCGAGAGCGGCCAGGACGGCATCGTGCTCGGCTACCCGCTCGACGGCCCGTACACCGCGGAGGCCGCGCGCGTGCGCGACCGCATCCCGCTGCGCGGCCCCGACATCTACGACTCACCGAACCCGGTCGACCGCGACGTCTACACGCTGCGCGCGAAGGTGCTCAGCGGGAACTCCGGCGGCCCGCTGGTCGACACCAACGGCGACGTGCTCGGCGTGATCTTCGGCGCGGCCGTGGACGACTCGGAGACCGGCTTCGCGCTGACCGGGGCCGAGGTGCGCGACGAGGTCGACGCCGCGTCCCGGCTGACCGAGCCGGTGTCGACGGGCCGCTGCGCGGGCTAGTGCGACTTGAGGAACGCCGTGATCGCCGCGCTGGTCCCGGCCGGGTCCTCCTCCGGGGGCAGGTTGCCCACCCCGGGCAGTTCGAGGTGCTCGGCAGGCCCCTTGAGCCAGGGCGCTGACGCCATGCGCGTGTACGGCAGCACGCAGGGGTCGTCCGCGCCGTAGAGCTGCAGGACGGGCGTGCGGATGCGGCGCTGCATCGCCTCGGTGTAGCGCCTGCCCTCGCTGCGGAACTGGGACCGCACCGCCCACCGGTAGTACTCCAGCGCGCAGTGCGCGACGCCCGGGATCAGCATCGCCTCCTGGTACCGGGCGACGGCGTCGGCGAAGTCCGGCGACTCGCGCCACCGCCGCCCCGACCACAGGCCGAACAGCCGGGGAAGCGTGTCCTCGCGGACCAGCCAGCGCTCGGGGGCGATGGGCAGCTGCGAGCGCAGCATCGGGCTCAGCGCGCGCGCCTGGTTGCGCGGCCGTCGCCGGAGCACGGTCCGCCTGGCCTCGTCGCGCAGGGCGATCGGGTGGGGGGCGGACACGGTGCTCACCGAGTCCACCAGGCGCGGGTGCAGCGCGGCGGCCGACCAGGCGAGCAGGCCGCCCCAGCCGTGTCCGACGAGGTGCGCCCGGGGCGCGCCGAGCGCCCTGATCAGGCCCGCGACGTCACCGGAGAGGGTCCAGGCGTCGTAGCCGCGCGGGGGCTTGTCGGAGTCGCCGTAGCCGCGCAGGTCGACGGCGACGGCGCGGAAGCCGGCGTCGCCGAGCGCGGTCAGCTGGTGGCGCCAGGTCCACCAGAACCCGGCGAACCCGTGCAGCAGGACGACCAGCGGGCCGTCGCCCGCCTCCGCGGTGTGCAGCCGGATCCCGTTGGCGTAGACGTCGCGGTGCGTCCACGGCCCGTCGATGCGGACCGCGGCGGGGTCCGGGGCGCGCCTCAGCGCCTTCAGTCCCTGGGCTCGTCGGAGCCGCGCTGGCGCAGGGTCGCCGCGGTCTCCTTGACCGAGTCGATGGTGCGCTTCGGGGCGCGGACGGTGCGGAACTTGCGGTAGCCGATGAAGGCGAAGAAGCCCGCCATCAGCAGCATCAGGAAGAACACGATCCCGAACGCCGCCGAGCGCCACAGCCCGATGTCGGCCAGCAGCTCGGCCAGCGCGAAGAACAGGAAGAACGAGCTGTAGAGGAGGATGACCAGGGCGAGGATCGCGAAGACGCTGCCCTTGAGGCCCTTCTTGACCTCCCGGGCGACCTCGGTCTTGGCCAGCTCCACCTCGGCCCGCACCAGGGTCGACAGGTGGGTGGTCGCGTCCTTGACCAGGTTCCCGATCGACGGGTCGGCGGCGGCGATGGTGCGGTCGTCGGCCAGTGGGATGGACGGCACCGGGGGCAAGCCGTCGCGTTGTCCGTTTCCGTGTGCGCTGGTCACCGGGTCATCGTGCCATGCCGCAGCTGCCAAGCGCCTGCGGACTCCCAAGCCCGCGCGCCGCACCCGAGCAGCGGACTACCGCGGGAAGTCCCGGAGGCGACCGGATCACTCAGGCGGGATCAGGAATCCGCGTGCGCCTTGCTCCGCTTCGCCAACATTCCCGCCGCCAGCAGCGAGGCCGCGGCCGAGGCGATCAGCACCGCCGCCTTCGCCAGCTCCGCGTCGGCCTCGGCGAGCGACAGCTCGGCGATCAACAGGCTGACGGTGAACCCGACGCCGCCGAGCATCGCCACCGCCCCCATGTCGCGCCAGCCGAGGCCGCTGGGCATGGCCGCGAGCTTGAACTTCACCGCGACCAGCGAGAACCCGACGATGCCGAGCAGTTTGCCCGCGACCAGCCCGATCATGATCGCCAGCCCGATCCGCTCGGTGAACACCGCGCCGAGGGCGTCAGCGCCGATCGGCACGCCCGCGGCGAACAGCGCGAACACCGGCACGGCCACGCCCGCCGACCACGGCTGGAGGCGGTGCTCCAGGCGCAGCGCCGGGGCCTCCTTCTCGTACGGGTCCTTCCGCACCCGGGTCAGCAGGCCGAGCGCGACGCCCGCCACGGTCGCGTGGATGCCGCTGGTGTGCACCGCGATCCACACCCCGATCGCCAGCGGCACGTAGAGCCACGGCGAGGTGATCCGCTTGCGCTGCAGGTACCAGTACAGCGCCAGGAGCACGACGGAGACGCCGAACGCGATGAAGTCGAACTTGGACGTGAACAGGGTGGCGATGAGCGCGATGGCGCCCAGGTCGTCCACCACGGCCAGGCTGAGCAGGAACACCCGCGCGCTGCTGGGCATGTGCCGCGCGGTCAGCGCGAGCACGCCGAGGGCGAAGGCGATGTCGGTGGCGACCGGGATCGGCCAGACCTGCCCGGCCAGCGGATCGCCCGCGGCGATGAACAGCGCCAGCAGGGCGGGCACGACCATGCCGCCGAGCGCGGCGATCACCGGCAGCAGCGCGGCCTTGAACCGGGACAGCTCGCCGATCACCAGCTCGCGCTTGAGCTCCAGGCCGACGACGAAGAAGAACAGCGCCAGCAGCCCGTCCTTGGCCCAGTCGCCGACGGTCAGGTTCAGGTGCAGGAACTCGGTGCCGACCCGGGTCTCGCGCAGGTCGCGGTAGGAGTCGCCGAGCGGGGAGTTGGCCCAGATCAGGGCCAGCGCGGTGGCGGCGAGCAGGACGAGCCCGCCGACGGTCTCGGTTCGCAGGTAGCGGGCGAACTCCGAGAGGCGCGGCGTGTGTCGGTTCGTCAAGGGCTGCTCCCGGCTCGGCGTACACGTCTCCCGTACGCCGACCAGACTTCCCGGCACACCTGTTTCGAAGCCTAACCCACGGTCACGCCGAACAGGACACCGACGAAGTACGTCACAGTCATCGCCAACGTCCCTACCAGGACGTTCCTTAGCACAGCACGACCCACGCGCGCGTCGCCCAGTCGTGCGCTGATCGTGCCGGTGAGCACGAGCCCGATGATCACCGCCGCCACGCAGGTCCACACGCGCCACTCGACCGGGGGCAGCGCGATGGCGGTCAGCGGCAGCAGCGCGCCCACCGCGAACGCGATCAGCGACGCCCATGCCGCCTGCCACGGGCTGGTGAGGTTGTCCGGGTCGATCTGCAGTTCGGCGTCGGCGTGCGCGGCCAGCGCGTCGGCCTCGGTCAGCTCCCGGGCGACCTGCGCGGCCAGCTCGGGCGAGAGGCCCTTGGCCTGGTAGATGCCCGCGAGTTCGCGCTCCTCGGCCTCGGGCATCTCGCGCAGCTCGCGCGCCTCCGTCCGCAGCGCGGCGCGTTCGGTGTCGCGCTGGGTGCTGACCGAGACGTACTCCCCGCCCGCCATCGACAGCGAGCCCGCGACCAGCCCGGCGACCCCGGCGGCGAGGATCGCCGTCCGGTCGGTCGTCGCGCCCGCGACGCCGACGACGAGGCCCGCGGTCGAGATGATCCCGTCGTTGGCCCCGAGCACGCCTGCCCGCAGCCAGTTGAGCCGGGCGCTCAGGCTGTCGTGGTGCGGCTCGGCCGGATGGGTGCCGGTCTGCTCACTGTCGGTGCTCACCTGCGTATTCTCGCCCGGTCGGGCGCATCCCGCCGATCTCCTGCCGCGAAGATGGGGGTGTGCGAAGCGACCGACCCATGGGCACCCTGCGGGCCCTGACGCTCATGTTCCGCGTGCCCCGGCGCGGCCGCGGCTTCTGGTTCAGCCTGGCGATCGACCTCATCTGGCCGCTGATGGCGCTCAGCGCCCGGCTGCGGTTCGCGGGCTCGCTGCCTCAGCGCGGCGGGGTGGTGCTGGCCTCGAACCACCTCTCGTTCGCCGACCCGGTGACCGTCACCGCCTTCACCCTGGCCGCCGGGCGCATCCCCCGGTACCTGGCGAAGGCCAGCCTGTGGAAGGTGCCGGGGATCAAGCAGGTGCTCGACGGCGGCGGGCACATCCCCGTCGTCCGCGACACCGCGCAGGCGCGCGCGGCCTATGTGGGCGCTGTCGACGCGGTGAAGCGCGGGGAGTGCGTGATGTTCTTCCCGGAGGCGGGATTCTCCGACGACGTCTCGCACTGGCCGTCCGCCCGGGTGAAGAACGGCGTCGCCCGGGTGGCGATGGAGACGGGCGCGCCGGTGATCCCGGTGGTCAACTGGGGCACGCACGAACTGCTGCCCGCGCACGCCCGCTTCCCCCGGCTGTTCCCGCGCCGCACGGTCCAGATCGTCGCCGGTCCGCCGGTCGACCTGTCGGACCTGACCGGGATCGACCGGGAGACGCTGAACGAGGCAACCAAGCGGATCATGCACGCGATCACCGAGCTGCTGGCCGAACTGCGCGGCGAGGAACCGCCGGTCCGGTGACGCGGACGGGGCCCCGCTGCCGCGGGGCCCCGACGTGATCAGTCCTCTTGCGACTTCTGGTTGCTCAGGCCTTCGGTGATGAGGTTCATGACGGTCTGGTCGGCGAGGGTGGTGGTGTCGCCGAGTTCGCGGTTCTCGGCGATGTCGCGCAGGAGCCTGCGCATGATCTTGCCGCTGCGGGTCTTCGGCAACTCCTCCACGATCAGGATCTGCCTGGGCTTGGCGATCGCGCCGATCTCCTGGGCGACGTGGTTGCGCAACGTGCTGATGTGGCTGTCGCGGTCCTCGGCCGCCTTCCCGCGGGGGATGACGAAGGCGACGATGCCCTGTCCGGTGGTGGGGTCGCTCGCCCCGACCACCGCCGCCTCCGCCACCGTCGGGTGCGACACCAATGCCGACTCGACCTCAGTGGTGGAGATGCGGTGGCCCGACACGTTCATCACGTCGTCCACGCGGCCGAGCAACCAGATGTGGCCGTCGTTGTCGTATTTGGCGCCGTCACCGGCGAAGTAGTAGCCCTGCTCGGCATAGCGGGACCAGTACGTCTCCTTGAAGCGGTCGGGGTCGCCCCAGATGCCGCGCAGCATCCCCGGCCACGGCTCGGTCAACACCAGATACCCACCGGAGCCGTGCGGGACCTCCACGCCGGCGTCGTCGACCACCTGGGCGCTGATCCCCGGCAGCGGGACCTGCGCCGACCCCGGCTTGGTCTTGGTCACCCCGGGCAGCGGGCTGATCATGATGGCGCCGGTCTCGGTCTGCCACCACGTGTCCACCACCGGGCAGCGCTCACCGCCGATGTGGGTGCGGTACCACACCCAGGCCTCGGGGTTGATCGGCTCGCCCACCGACCCCAGCAGGCGCAGGGAGGACAGGTCGTGGGCGGCGGGGTTGTCCGTCCCCCACTTCATGAACGTGCGGATCAGCGTCGGCGCCGTGTAGTAGATGGTGACGCCGTACTTGGCGATGATCTCGAAGTGGCGGCCCTGGTGGGGCGTGTTGGGGGTGCCCTCGTAGACGACCTGGGTGGCGGCGTTGGCCAGGGGGCCGTAGACGATGTAGGAGTGGCCGGTGACCCAGCCGATGTCGGCGGTGCACCAGTAGACGTCGGTGTCGGGTTTGAGGTCGAAGACCGCGTGGTGGGTGTAGGCGACCTGGGTGAGGTAGCCGCCGCTGGTGTGCAGGATGCCCTTCGGCTTCCCCGTGGTGCCGGAGGTGTAGAGGATGAAGAGCGGGTGCTCGGAGTCGAACGCCTCCGGCGTGTGCTCGGTGGACTGCCCGTCCATGAGGTCGTGCCACCAGATGTCGCGGCCCTCGGTCCAGCCGCAGTCGGTGCCGGTGCGCTTGACCACGATCACGCGCTCGATCGTGGGGGTGTGCGCGGTGGCCTCGTCGGTGTTGTCCTTCATCGCGACGGCCTCGCCGCGGCGGTACTGCCCGTCGCTGGTGATCAGCACGCGGGCCTGCGCGTCCTCGATGCGCGAGCGCAGCGCGGCGGGGGAGAAGCCGCCGAAGACGACGCTGTGCACCAGGCCCAGGCGGGCGCAGGCGAGCATCGCGACGATGGCCTCGACCAGCATCGGCATCTGGATGGCGACCCGGTCGCCCGCCTTCAGCCCCAGTGACGAGAGCCCGTTGGCCGCCTGGCACACCAGCCGCTGGAGATCGGCGTAGGTGACCGTGCGGGTGTCGCCCGGCTCGCCCTCCCAGTGCAGCGCCACCCGCTCGCCCAGCCCGGCCTCGACGTGCCGGTCCACGCAGTTGTAGGCGACGTTGAGCCTGCCGCCGACGAACCACTTCGCGAACGGGGCGTCCGACCAGTCCAGCACCTGGTCCCACTCGGAGTCCCAGGCCAGCCTCCGCGCCTGCTCGGCCCAGTAGCCCAGCCGGTCGGCCGCGGCGCGCTCGTAGGCGTCGGCCCGCACGTTCGCCGCGGCGGCCACGGCCTCCGGCGGCGGGAACGCCCGCGTCTCGGTCGACAGGTTGTCCAGCGCCGGGCGTGGGCCGGATAGCTCGGTCATGGGGTGACCTCCTCGTCGGGGCAGGTTCGCACGCCGGGTGCGAATCTAGCCCCAACCCGGGGCGCTGGACAGCCCGGACCCCCCTATTGGTTTGGACCAATATGGCCGCGTGCTCCGTTCGGTTGGCCTTGCCGGAATCAGCGGACGGTGACGCGGCGAGGACGTACCGTGGTGATCGGTACGGCCGCGTTCGGCAGCGGCGGGCACAGCGCGTGTCCGCCGTCGCCCGGACGCGGTCGCCCGGATTCCCTGGGGAGGGGAGCCGGGCGGGCCAATCCGGCCACGCCGGTCACTCCGGGTCGTCGGCGCCGCTTAAGGGGGACCATGGACCGCCGGATCAGCCCCCGCTTCCGACCATCCGCGGCGGTGGTCTGGGCGGTGGGCTGCACCGTTGTCGGCCTCGGCTGGGCACTGCGCTCGGCCGGTGGCCCGCTGCCCGACGCCGAGTCCTGGTGGCTCGCCCTCGTCCTGGTCGCGGTCGCCCTCATGCACGCCGAGGCCACCCGGCCGCCGCAGGAGCGCCGCCGGGTCGCGCACCTGGCCGTCGAACGGGTCGACCACGGCGCGGCGTGGGTGCTCGGCGGCGCGCTGGTGCTGCCCACCGCGCTGGCGCTGGTGCCCGCGATCGTCGTCACCGGCCGCGGCCTGGTCGTCCGGGAGGGCGGTCGGCACGTCGTCGACGCCTGCACCCTCATCGCCGCCGCGGTCGCCGCGCACACCGTCGCGGTCGCCAGCCCGGCCCGCGAGTGGGTGGTCGAGGGCACGCTGCCGCCTGCCACGCTCGCCGTCGCCGCGATGGGCCTCGCCGGAGCGGTCGCGGCGTTCTGGCTGGTCTGGCGGGTGATCCCGGGCGCGGTCCGGGCGCTGCGCGGAACCGTGACGTGGACGCGCGTGCTCAGCGACGGCGATTTGCTCGTGGTGCTCGCGCTCGGCGTCATCGCCGCGTGGTCGGCGGGCGTCGGGCACGGTGCGCCGCTGGTCGCGGTCGCCGCGGTCGCCACCGGGGTCACCCGGCGGACCCAGCGCATCGCCGAACTCGCCAGGGAACGCGACCGCTTCGAGGCCGACGCCCTGCACGACCCGCTCA
Organism: Actinokineospora sp. UTMC 2448; assembly: GCF_024760565.1. Lineage (NCBI taxonomy): Bacteria > Bacillati > Actinomycetota > Actinomycetes > Pseudonocardiales > Pseudonocardiaceae > Actinokineospora > Actinokineospora sp. UTMC 2448. The sequence continues at coordinate 276,943 of NZ_CP031087.1, forward strand.
CCGGCCTGGCCAACCAGCGCGGCTTCAACCCGGCCGCCGCCCTGGCCCTGGTCGCCGACCAGGCCAGGCGCAGGCCGACGGCCGTGCTGATGCTCGACCTCGACGGCTTCCGCCAGGTCAACGCCCGGCTGGGCCACCTGGGCGCCAACGAGGTGCTCAAGAGCTTCGCGACCCTGCTGCGCGGCATGGTCCGCCGCGACGACCTCGTCTGCCGGTGGGGCGGCGAGGAGTTCTCCCTCGTGCTGCCCGGGACCGGGCGCAGCGACGCGTGGGCGGTCGCCGAGCGCATCCGGCGCTCGGTCGAGGCCATGACCGTCGAGCTGACGCCCACGCGCGGCGCGGGCATCGAGCGGGTCGGTCAGTTCACCGTCTCCGGCGGCATCGCGGTGTCCCCGACCGACGGCACCGACCTCGCCACCCTCCAGACGCACGCCGACGACGCGCTGGCGGAGGCGAAAGCGGGCGGCCGCAACCAGATCCGGCTCACGCCCGCGCCCGCCGAAGTGGACTCCCCGCACTGAGCCGCGCGGCGAGCCCGTCGCGGACCGCGGGCCACTCCTCGACCGTCACCGAGTAGACGACGGTGTCGCGGATGGTCCCGTCGGGGCGGAAACGGTGGTGGCGCAGGACTCCCTCGCGCTGAGCGCCCAGCCGCTCGATCGCGCGCTGCGAGCGCTCGTTGCGGATGTCGGTGTGCCAGCCGACGCGCAGCGCGCCGAGGGTGTCGAACGCGTGCGTCATCAGCAGCAGCTTGGCCTCGGTGTTCAGCGCGGTGCGCTGCCACGGCGCGCCGATCCAGGTGTGTCCGATGTAGATGCCGCGGTGCTTGGCGTCGACCTCGTAGTAGGACGTGGTGCCCGCGATCTCGCCGGACGCGGCGAACTGGGTGAACGGGAACCGCGTCGGGTCGGCGATCGCCTCGGCGACCTGGGCGTCCATATCGGCCTGGGACTCCGGATACCGTTTGCCCAGCCACGTCCACACGGACCGGTCCGCGCCCGCGGCGTAGAGGCCGGGGGAGTCGGCCATCGTGGTGGGGGCGAGGCGCACGTGCTCGCCGACGAGGGTGGGCTGCAGGTCCATCACGACCGTGACGGTAGCCAGCGAAGTGGCTATCCGACACCGTCCACTTCTGGTGAGTTTCAAGAGGCCACTTGACGCGCCGGTACTGTCCTGCGGCGTGAGCGATCCCCTGGCCGCGCTGCTCGACCTTCCCGGGGTGACGGACGCCGTCGCCGCCGCCCGGGACGCCGTCGCGCAGGTGCACCGGCACCAGACCAACCGCCGCGGCTGGCCCGCGACGGCCGCCGAGGCGTCGGTGCGCGCCGCCCGGGCCTCCGCCGCGCTCGACGGCGGGCCCACCGACATCCCCGCCGAGGGCCAGGTGTCCGACCCGGTGCTGGCGGGCGCGCTGCGCGCCGCCGAGGCGCTGGGTCCGCTGCTGCCGACGTGGGAGCGGGCCCCGCTGCAGGCGCTGGCCCGGCTGCACGTGCTCGCCGCGGCCGACATCGCCGGGCCCGACGCGCTCGGACGGCCCCGACCGGGCACCGGCCAGCGGCTGGAACTGCTCGCCGACCTCGTCGCGGGCGGCACCCGCGTGCCCGGCCCGGTCGTGACGGCCGTCGTGCACGGCGAACTGCTCGCGTTGGCCCCGTTCGGCAGCGCGGACGGCGTCGTGGCGCGGGCGGCCGCCCGGCTGGCCATGATCGCCACCGGCCTCGACCCGAAGGGGCTCGGCGTCCCCGAGGTGTTCTACCTGCGCCGCGCCGAGCGGTACCGGGAGCTGGCCGAGGGCTTCGCGACCGGGGAGCAGCAGCGGCTCGCGGACTGGATCGTCTTCGCCTGCGAGGGCATCCAGGACGGCGCGCGCGAGGCGACGAGCATCGCGGACGCTGCCGTCGGCTAGACCGCGTGGGCGTTCAGCAGGCCCAGCGCCGCGCGCACGTGCCCGTCACTGCTGTCGAGCGCGGCCGCGGCCCGGCGGATCTCCGCGCCGGACAGCAGGTGCACCATCGCGACCTTGAGGTCGCCGTGCGCCTCGGTCAGCGCGGTCGAGCACTCCTGCTGGGTCAGCCCCGTGGCCTCCCGCAGGATGCGCAGCGTCCGGCCGCGCAGCTTGGCGTTGGTGGCCCGCAGGCTGACCATCAGGTTCTCGTACGTCCGGCCCATCCGCACCATGACGGCGGTGGAGAACGACGTCAGCACCAGCTTCTGCGCCGTGCCTGCCTTCATCCGGGTCGAGCCTGCGATCGCCTCCGGGCCGGTGTCCACCACGACCAGCACGTCCAGCCAGCCGGGCTGGGAGGTGTTGGGGTTGTTCGACACCAGCGCGGTGCTCGCGCCGCGGTCGTGGGCGGCGGCCAGGGCGCCCAGCACGAAGGGCGTGCGGCCGGACGCGGTCAGGCCCAGCACGAAATCGCCGGGCCGCACGGTCGCCATGGCGTCCGCGCCCGCCGCCTCGTCGTCCTCGGCGTCCTCGACCGCGTCGCGCAGCGCCCGGTCACCGCCCGCGTGGTGCACGGCGAACCAGCCGTCGGGGACGTCGAAGGTCGGGCGCAGCTCGGCGGCGTCCAGCGTCGCCAGCCGCCCCGAGGTGCCCGCGCCGACGTAGTGCACCCCGCGGCCCGATGACAACGCCGCGACGGCGAGGTCGACGGCGACGCCCAGCTGCGGCAGCGCGTCGCGCACCGCGTCCGGCACGAGCCGGTCCTCGGCGTTGATCAGGCGCAGGACGTCCACTGTGGGCAGTGTGTCGATCCGGGCGGTGCGCGGGTTGCGTCGCTCCGTGGGGGAGTCGACGTGCACCGACTGTCGAGGGACGGTCATCTCGGTACCCCTTCCCGCGCACCCCCGGTCACTTCCCGGTCTCCCGGGGCTTGCGCCTGCCGTCGTGCCTGGTCTCCAGACGGTGGCCGGACACCGCGTCGCGGGTGGCGTCCAGCGCGCTGATCGATTGGTCGATGTGCCGCTGGGCGATGCCGATGAACAGGCAGTCGACCACGGTGAGCTGGGCGATCCGGCTGGCCGTCGCGCCCGAGCGGAACGTGGTCTCCCGGGCGGCGGTGGTGAGCACGAAGTCGGCGACGTCGGCGATCGGCGACGTCGGGTAGTTCGTCAGCGCCACCGTCGTCGCGCCGTGCGTGCGGGCCACGCGCAGGGCCTCGACCGTGTCGGTGGTGGCGCCCGTGTGCGAGATGCCCACCGCGACGTCGTCGCCGGTCAGCACGGCCGCGGACGTCAGCATGATGTGCGTGTCGCTCCACGCGAAGCTGGTCCGGCCGATGCGGTGCAGCTTCTGCTGCAGGTCGGCGGCGACGAAGGCGCTCGCGCCCACGCCGTAGACGTCGACCCGGCGGGCGCCCGCGATCGCGTCCACGACCTGGGCCAGCACGTCGATGTCGAGCTGCTCGGCGGTCTCCTCGACCGCGCGGGCGTCGGCGAAGGTGACCTTGCCGACGACCGTCTTCAGGTCGTCCTCCGGCGCGATCTCGCCGCCGAGGTCGCGGTCGGCCCGCACCGACGCGCGCGCGGTGTCGGCGGCCAGGGCGATCCGCAGCTCGGGATAGCCCCCGACGCCGATGGCCTTGCAGAACCGGGTGACCGTGGTCTCGCTGGTCCCGGCCGCCTCGGCGACCTCGGTGATGCTGCGCCGCGCCACGCTGGAGGGGTTGTCGAGCACGACCTTGGCCACCCGCTGCTCGGCCCGGGCCAGACCCGGCAGCAGAGAGCGAATGCGGACCAGGGGACTTGACTCGCTGTGTTCTGTCGTCATGTGACTCGCACTCACGTGGGAAACTTACTAACAGTTAACGGGTAGGACAAGGCGAAGCATCACATCCGGAAGCTACGCTACCGAAATGTGCCCGCCGAGGCAGGCGCCCCGGTCGGGGGCTTGCTACCCGCATCGCTGCGCGAACGCGGATTGTTAGCACTCCAAGGTCAACGAGTTTCGCTCGTCCACCCGACCGGCAGCATCAAGTGAGGTTGTTTCTCACCGTTGAGCAGGATTCCGTCACTATCGGTCACCAGAATGCGGTCGAGGTGAATCCCACGTCCGGTGTAGCGACCGTCCGTAGTGGACCGCCACCGAATTGTGAGCATTGCCGCGTACGGCAACTCCGCGTGGACACTCCACCAACTGCGGTGGCCTGAGCCCGCCAAACCGGTCTGGTCGCCGCGCGGCGCCCCCCGGCCCGCCGCCTGCAGGACCGCGGTCCGCCACTCCGCGCCGTCGACGGTGTATTCCACAGTCAGCGGGTCGGTGCCCTCGGAGTCGACGAAGGCGTCGAACGCGACCCGCACCGGTCCGCGCGGGGCCAGTTCGGGCGTGGTCAGGGTCGCGGTGCTCGCGTCCGCCTGCGCGGCGAACCACGTCGTCGGGCCGTGCTTGGGCGGCACGGCCATCGCGCGCGCCAGCCCGGTCGCCCAGGTCTCCCTCGCCTTGTTGATCGAGCCCCACGACCGGCTCGGGTGCACCCGGTTGGTCAGCAGGATCGCGATCGACCGCGACGCCGGATCGATGACCAGCGAGGTCCCGGTGAACCCGGTGTGCCCCGCGGTGCGCGGACCGCTGAGACCGCCCATGTACCAGCGCTGGTCCAGCTCGAACCCGAGCCCGTGGGCGTTGCCGGGGAACTCGGTGTTGTAGTCGGTCAGCATCGCGCGCACCGTCTCCGGCTTCAGCACGCGCGTGCCCCCGTACTGGCCGCCGTTGAGGATCGTCTGCGCGAGGACGGCCAGGTCGCGGGCGGTGGAGAACACGCCTGCGTGCCCGGCGACGCCGCCGAGCGACCAGGCGTTCTCGTCGTGCACCTGCCCCCGGACCATCCCGCGCGGCGGGGTCGCCTGGTACTCGGTAGCGGCGGTGCGCTCGACGTCCGTGGGGTTGTATCCGGTGTCGTCCAGCCCGAGCGGACCGGTGATCCGCTGCGCGAGGAACTCGTCCAGCCCGACCCCGGAGACCCGCTCGACCAGCACGCCGAGCGCGATCAGGTTGAGGTCGGAGTAGACGTAGCGGGTGCCCGGCTCGTCCCGGGGCGCGCGCTCCAGCGCGGCGCGCAGCCGCGACTCCCGGTCCGGCCAGTCCCGCCACAGCGGGATCCACGGCTCCATCCCGGAGGTGTGGGTCAGCAACTGCTCGACGGTGATCGCCGCCTTGCCGTTCGCGGCGAACTCCGGCACGTGCTCGGCGACCGGGTCGGTCACGGCGACCTCGCCGTCCTCCACCAGGCACATCACGGCCAGCGACGTGAACAGCTTGCTCACCGAGGCCACGTCGAACACCGTGTCGGGCCGCATGGGCACCTGCTGCTCGGCTGGTAGTTCCGTGCCCGCGGCGTCGGCGTAGCGCAGGGCCTGGCCGACGGCGGAGTGGTGCACGATCACGCCGTCGTGGACCATCAGCGCGACCGCGCCGGAGAACAGCGGCCGCTGCGGGGCCGGGCGCGTCCACGCGGCGATCGCCTCCGCCGCCGCGTCGATCGGCGCCGGGTCGAGGCCCGCCTGCTGGGGTGTGCCGGGGCGCAGGGTCGTGTCGGCGAAGCCGTGGTGTGGTCGGTCGAACCGGCTCATCGCCGGTTCGGCCGCCGCCGCGCCCGAGGACGCCATCGTCAGGACCACCGTCGCGACCACGGCCGCTGTGCGCATCTCCACCTCACCGGTACAGCAGATACGGTTGTCGAAGCCGGTTGAACTCGGCGAGCTCGTCCGCCCACGCGCCGGTGATGGCGTCGGTGTCGGCGCCCGCGTCCACCATGCGCCGCAGGCGATCGGAGCCCGACAGCAGATCGATGAAGTTGTCCGGGCGCCATGCGAACTTGTCCGGGTACAGGCGCCTTGCCGTCACGATCATCGCCACGGCCGTGCGGATCGCCTCGAAGCCGCGGTCGGGGTAGACCTGCACGCCGCCGCAGGCCACGCGGGTGAACTTGCCGAACGTCGGGACGAAGTACTGCTCCCGGAACCGCGCTCCGGGCAGGTTCAGCGCGTTCAGCTCCTCGGCCCAGCGCCAGTCGAGCCCCGGCGCGCCGATGATCTCGAACGGGCGGGTCGTGCCGCGGCCCTCGGAGAAGACCGTGCCCTCGAACAGGCAGGTGCCCGGGTAGACCAGCGCGGTCGTCTGCGTGGGCATGTTCGGGCTGGGCAGGACCCAGGGCAGGTCGGTGTCGATGTCCGTGCGCTTCCAGCCCTTGACCTGCACGACCGTCAGCTCGCGCAAACGCTTGCCAGCGTCGGCGGGCAGGTACTCGGCGTCGAAGAACCGGGCCAGCTCGCCGACCGTCATGCCGTGCTGCTGGACGATCGGCTTGCGGCCCACGCCCGAGGCGTACGCCGGGTCGAGCCGGGGACCGCGGGCGTGGCCGCCGATCGGGTTCGGGCGGTCCAGCACGATGAACGCCGCGTCCGCGATGACGGCGGCGTGCATCGCCGTATACATGGTCCAGATGTAGGTGTAGAAGCGCGCGCCCACGTCGGCGATGTCGAAGACGACGGTGTCCACGCCCGCCTTGGCGAACTGGCCCGCGAGCTTGGCCGCGCCCGCGCCGTACGCGTCGTAGACCGGGATGCCGGTGCGCGGATCGAGGTAGTCGCCCTCCGAGCCACCCGCCTGCGCCGTGCCGCGGAAGCCGTGCTCGGGCCCGAACACCGCCACCGGGCGGGGCATGGCGTCGACGATGTGAGTGCCGTCGCGCAGCACACCGGTGGGGTTGGAGACCACCCCGACCTTCCGCCCGTCGAGCAGCTGCCAGCCCTGGCCCGCCAGCACGTCCGCGCCGGGGGTTACCTGGCGGCGCGGGTCCGCGCTCGCGGTCGACGCGCTCAGCAGGGGCGCGGAGAGGGCGGTCGCGGCCAGGAAGTGCCTGCGTTGGATGCTCATCGGCCCAGCCCGTGGCCGTACGGGTAGCGGATCACGGTCGGGTCGGCGCCGTCGGGCACCGCGACCGGCAGCTTCCCGCTGGGGGAGACCTCGCCGGTCAGCACCTTCGCCAGGGACTTCATGGAGACCCCGCGCCAGGAGTACGTGGCCAGCCAGGTGGGGGCGTCGACGAAGCCCGCGTCGTAGGGGACCTGCGACGCCACGGCGACGACCGGGGTGCCGGTCGCGATGAGCCTGGTCAGCAGGGTCCGCTGCTGGGTGAACACGGAGAGGTTGTTGGTCAGCACGACCACGGCGTCCGCGTCGCGCGCGGCGGCCTCGGCCTGGGCGATGACGGTCTCCGACGGGCGGGTGCCGGTGGGCATCGCGGTGCCGCCGAGCGCGGCCGCCAGCGCTTGTGGCGACCTCGTCGGGTTCACCGTGTCGCCCACGCCTGCCACCAGCACGTTCCCGCTCAGGGGCAGGGCGTCGGCGTCGTTTCGGAGCAGGGTGACCGTGCGGTCGGTGAGCGCCTGAACGGCGGCCAGGTTCTGGGGAGTGCCCACGTGGTCGCCGATGCGGCGCACGTCCACGAGCGGACGGGTGATGATGCCGCGCTCCCACTTCTGCTTGAGGATCCGCCGCACGCTCTCATCGATGCGCGCCTCGCTGATCCGGCCGCTGCGCACGGCGGCGAGGACGGCGTCGCGGGCCAGCGGCAGGTCCGGCGGCATCAGCAGCTGGTCGACGCCCGCCTCCAGGGCGAGCACCGGGACCTCCGCGTCGCCGAACATCTCCCGCACGCCCTGCATGCCCAGCGCGTCGGTGACGATGAGGCCGTCGTAGCCGAGTTCGTCGCGCAGCAGGCCGGTCAGGATGGGCCTGCTCAGCGTCGCCGGGACGCCGCTGGGGTCCAGGCTGGGGAACTGGATGTGCGCGGTCATGATCGAGTCGATGCCCGCGTCGACCGCGGCCTTGAACGGCGGCAGGTCCACCGCCCGCCAGTCCTCGGCGCTGCGGTCGATCCTCGGCAGGCCGGTGTGGCTGTCGGTGGCGGCGTCGCCGTGTCCGGGGAAGTGCTTGGCCGAGGACGAGACCGTCTCCGTGCGGCGTCCGCCGTCCTGGTAGCCGCGGACCTGGGCGGCCACCATCTGCGCGGCCAGCTCGGGGTCGGCGGCGAACGACCGGGCCCCGATCACCGGGTTGAGCGGGTTGGAGTTCACGTCGGCGACCGGCGCGAAGTTCTGGTTGACGCCCATCGCGCGCAGCTCGCGCCCGTTGATCACCGCCGCCGTGCGCGCGTCCTCCTGGCTGCGGCCCGCGCCGAGCGCCATCGCGCTGGGGTACTCGGTGGCGGGCGACTCGACCCGGGTGACGTTGCCGCCCTCCTGGTCGATGGCGATCACCAGCGGGATGTGCGGCGCGGAGCCGAGCGCGGCGCGCTGCAGGCCGTTGGAGAAGGCGGCGAGCTGCGCGGGGTTGTCGACGTTGTCTGTGCTGCTGTTGTTGAAGTAGATGACACCGCCGAGCTGGTAGCGGCTCACCACCTCCGCAGGCGTGGCGACGCCGTATCGCGCCTGGTTGTTCGGGTGCGCCTCAGTCGCCGACTTGCCCCAGACGGTCGCCACGAACAACTGGCCGACCTTCTGCTCCAGGCTCAGGCGGTCGAGCGCGGCGTCGACCCAGTTGGCTGCGGACGTGGGCTGCGGGGCGATCGTGACGGCGCCGATCGCGGCGGCCGTCAGGGTGACCGCGGCGGCGAGCGCCGTTCGGGAGCTGGGCACCGGTGCCTCCTGGCTGAGAGGTAAGTTGTTCACCAGGAACGACTTCCCCTTGGAAGTTACTCACGAAGCGCGCGTTGTCAACGCGCGCTCGCCACCGGGCCCCGAACAGGGATTGGGCGGCCCCACCGACCGGTGGAACCGCCCAAGTCCGCAGCGCGAGCGACTCAAGTTACCAAGCGTGCAACGGTGTCGTACATTCCTGGACTCGGCGCCCGGCGTCCCGGTACGCAGTCCCTAGACGACATGCCTCCCGCGGCGTGCTGCGCGTGGGTGCTTGGTGCTCGCGCACGGAGTTCGCCATCGGGGTGGATCGGAACTTCTCTTCGTTCCGTCCCTGGCCGATCCGAAGTCCGCAACTCCTTTCTACCCAGTGCTGAAGGTCACTTCAAGGGCACGTTCGGGTGCACCGGTCAAGACACGGCTGACGCCCCGTGAACACCGCTGGATGTGGTACCGCCGAAGGGGTTGTCCGCCTGGGACGGTCAGCGTCTCTTCCTTCGGTGGTAGCCGTACCAGGCCGCTCCGGCGGTCGCGACGGCGCCCAGCCCGATGGCGGTGACGGCCACCGCGGTTCCGGACGGGACGGTGAACCGCGAGCGCAGCGAGATGGGCTTGCTGAAGGCGAGCACCGGCCAGCCGCGCTCGGCCGCGACCCGGCGCAGCGCCCGGTCGGGGTTCACCACGCTGGGGTGGCCGACGGCCTCCAGCATCGGCAGGTCGGTGCTGGAGTCGGAGTAGGCGTGGCAGGCGGCGAGGTCGTAGCCGTGCGCGTCGGCCAGCTCGCGCATGGCGGCGGCCTTGTTCTCGCCGTAGCAGTAGAAATCGATCTCACCGGTGTAGCGGCCGTCGACGGCCACCATGCGGGTGCCGACGCTGTGCGTCGCCCCGATCATCCGGCCGATCGGGGCGACGATCTCCGCCCCGGACGCGGACACGACGACCACGTCGTGGCCCTTCGCCCGGTGCTCGGCGACCAGCTCGGCGGCCTCGGCGTAGACCAGCGGGTCGACGATGTCGTGCAGCGTCTCCTCCACGATCGCGCGCACCTGCTCGACGTCCCACCCGGTGCACAGCGTCGTCAGGTGGGCCCGCATCCGCTCGACCTGGTCGGCGTCCGCGCCGGACGCGGCGAACACGAACTGGGCGTAGGCGCTCTTGAGCACGCCCCGGCGGTTGATCAGCCCGCCCTGGAAGAAGGGCCTGCTGAACGCCAGCGTGCTTGAGCGGGCAATGACCGTCTTGTCGAGGTCGAAGAACGCCGCTATCCGGGGCTCGTGCACGGGTGTCAGCATAAAGACCCCGGGCTGCTCATCCGGATGGCGCAGGACCCGCGCGCCGTATGGGCGAGGACCGGGGGCGGATCATGCTGTCTTCGACCGTATCTGGCGTACCGGCCCGGCGAACGGGATACAGTACTCCTACCCCGGCCGCGTGCCGGGACGGTTCAGTCCGACCCCCCGGGGCTGAACCTGTCGACGACCCCCGCCCCTCCCCCCTGGCGGGGGTCGTCCCCTGTCTGCCGAGTTTGCCGTGCGGCGCCGACGTTTCCGCCGAGTTGTCCACAGGCGGCCAAACTGTCCACAGGCGGCGAATCGGGGTGGCGGGCCGGGCGCGCTGCTGCGGATCGTGGAGTCAGAACCCGCGATCCGAGGAGGTCCCCATGTCCCGTCCCATCGCCTGCCTGCGCGACGAATCCCTCGCCGACGAGGTGCTGCGCCTGGCCGCCGTGGCGCAGTGCCCGCTCGACCGCGTCGCCGACCCGGTCGAGCTGAGCGCCCGGTGGAGCGGCCCGCCCCTGGTGCTCGTCGACGACCCGGCGTCCTGCCGCGGACTGCCGAAACGCGAATCCCTGCTGGTGATCCACGCAGGCCCGCCGCCGACAGCTTTCCTCTCCGCCGCCTACGACGCGGGCGCGACCCGGGTCGTCTGCCTGCCCGACGACGCCGACTGGCTCCAGTGCGCCTTCGCCGACGCCGTGGAGTCCCCGGCGGGCCGCGCAGGCCCGGTGCTCGCGGTCGTCGGCGGGACGGGCGGCGCGGGCGCGTCCGTCTTCGCCGCCGCCCTCGCCCTGACCGCCCTCGACGCGGGCGAGCCCACCCTCCTGGTCGACTGCGACCCTCTCTCCGGCGGCCTGGATCTGGTGCTGGGCACCGAGACCACACCCGGCGTCCGCTGGCCGGACATCCGCCTGTCGTCGGGCCGCGTCTCCGCCGCGAGTCTCCACGCCGCCCTCCCCGGCCGGACGAAGGGCAACGCCCGCCTGACCATCCTGTCCGGAGCCCGCGCAGGCGAGGGCCCCACAGCCGACGCGGTGTCCGCGGTCGTCGCCGCGGGCCGCCGCACCGGCGAGACGGTCATCTGCGACCTCCCCCGCCACCCCACCGAAGCCACCCGCTCCGCACTGTCCTCCGCCGACCTGGTCGCCATGGTCGTCCCCGCCGACATCCGCTCCTGCGCCGCCGCCCACCGCACCATGACCACCCTCCGCGACCACGGCGCCCACCCAGCCCTGGTCATCCGCGGCCCCTCCCCATCCCGCCTCACTCCACAGGAGATAGCCAAAACCCTCTCCACCCGCCTACTCGCCAAATACACCTTCGACCGCGACCTCCCCCGCCTGATCGACCAAGGCCTGTTCCACCCCCGCCCCTCCCTCACCCGAGCCGCCAAAACCGTCCTCCGCGAACTCACCCCCAACTCCCCCCGCGCTTCCCCCACCCCACGCCACCCCTGACCGAGCCCACCCAAACTCCCCAGCCCTACCCCTGACCTAGCCAGCCCGAACTCCCCAAGTCCTACGCCCCCGACCCAGTCCGCCAGAACTCCCCAAGTCCTACGCCCCCGACCCAGTCCGCCAGAACTCCCCAAGTCCTACGCCCCCGACCCAGTCCGCCAGAACTCCCCAAGTCCTACATCCCTGACTCAGTCCGCCAGAACATCCGCGTCTCACACCCCTGATCCAGCGCCAGGACTCGCCGCGTCCTACACCCCCTGACCCAGTCCCCTCGACCTTCCCCGTCCGCCCCACTCCACCTCTGCCCCGGTCCTCCCGAGTCTTCCCTTCCCGCTACCCGCGCTACTCCTGCCCCTAGCCCCACCAGCGTCTCCCCTCAGCGCCTCACACCACTCCTGCCCCCTCGGGCTTCCCTCCCCAGTTCGCTCACGACCCCTGACCCCAGCCCCTCGTCCTTTCCCGTCCGATGCCCTTCTGACTCTGCTCCTGACCCCGCGCCCCCGGCTTTCCCACCACACCTACGCCACCTCTAACCAGTCCCCTCCACCGCACGATTCCTCTCCGCCCGTGTACCCCAGCCCGCCTTGCAATGCGGCCTTCCCCAACCCACGCCGCCTTTTCTGCCTACAACCTCCGGAGCTGATCCATGATCCCCGACCTCACCGATCGCGTCCGCCTACGGCTGGCCCGGCGCGACAGTGCTGCCGTCACCCCGGCGATGGTCGCCGAGGCCGTGCGCGAATGCGCGGGCGGTGTCGTGGGCCAAAACGACATGAACACCGCCCTTACCGAACTCCGCCGCGAGTTCATCGGCGCGGGCCCGCTCGACCCCCTGCTGTCCACCCCCGACGTCACCGACATCCTCGTCACAGCGCCCGACGAGGTCTGGACCGACGGCCCCCAAGGCCTTCGCCGCTCCGACACCCGCTTCCCCGACGACGACGCCGTCCGTCGCCTGGCCCAACGCCTAGCCCTGTCCGCTGGCCGCCGCCTGGACGACGCCCAGCCCTTCGTCGACGCCTGGCTTCCCGAGTCCGTCACGCCGGTCCGAGTCCGCCTGCACGCGGTACTCCCTCCCGTCGCCACCACCACCTACCTCTCCCTCCGCGTCCTCCGCCCCGCCACCCACTCCCTCCCCGAGTTGGTCCGCCGAGGCACCTTCTGCCCCACCACCGCCGACCTCCTTACCAGAATCGTCCAAGCCCGCTTGGCCTTCCTGGTCTCCGGCAGCACCGGTAGCGGCAAGACCACGCTCCTGTCGGCCTTGCTCTCCGCCGTCCCCGCCACCGAACGAATCATCTGCATCGAGGACGCAGGCGAACTCCACCCCAAGCACCCCCAGTTCGTCCGCCTCCTGTCCCGCCCACCCAACATCGAGGGCGCAGGCGAGATAACCCAACGCGACCTAGTCCGCCAGAGCCTCCGGATGCGCCCCGACCGAATCGTCGTAGGCGAAGTACGCGGCCCCGAGGTAGTAGACCTCCTCACCGCCCTCAACACCGGCCACGAAGGCGGCGCAGGAACCGTCCACGCCAACACCCCCACCGACGTCCCCGCCCGCCTAGAGGCCCTAGCCGCCCTGACCTCCCTCCCCCGAGAAGCCCTCCACACCCAACTAGCCGCCGCAATCCACTTAGTACTCCACATGACCAGAACCGGCCCCCAACGCCACCTGACCGAAATCGCAGTCCTCCACCGCCCCACCACGACAGTCCAGGCCACCCCCGTCTGGCAAAACGGCCACCCAACGGCCCACTACCCCCTCCTAGACCGCCTACTGACCCGACCAACCAACCAAGTCTCATCCCACCGCCACCCCCACCCCGGCTGGCACCCATGACCTAACCGACCACACCCGTCACCACCCCACCCCAACTCTCTCCGCCGCGCCTTCCCCCCATCCCCATCCCCAGGAGGACCAATGACCGCCGCCGTCGCGCCGCTACTGCTCGCCGCCGCCATCGGCGTGTGGCCCGCGGACGTCGCTCGCCGCAGACTCCGGGCTCTGCAAGGAGACCGTGCGTCGCCTCGCACTCTGCGCCTACCCGAGAGTGGTGCTCTGGCCCCCGTTCTGCTGGCGTTGCTGGCCTGGGCCGTCCTCGGACCCGCCGGGGCGGTCGCCGCACTCGTCCTCGCCGTGCTCGTTCGCGGGGCCTCCCGCAGACGCAAGCGGATGCGGGCAGCGCTCGTCGCCGATGATGGGTTGGCTGAGTCCCTTCGCGCCATGGTCGCGGAGCTGCGGGCGGGGGCGACACCGGTCGCTGCGGCTGAGTCGGCGGCCGAGGACGCGCCGCAGGAAGTCGCTGTCATGTTGCGGTCGGCTGCGGCCGCCGCGCGTCTGGGCGGGCAACCGCCCTTACCGGAGTCCTCCACCGCTGCCACTCAAATCATCCGCGCCTGGCAGCTGGCTACCCACCACGGTCTGCCGCTGGCCGCCGTCCTCGACGCGGTCAGGGTCGACCTCGAGCAGCGGACGCGGTTCGCGCGGCAGGTTGACGCGCGGATGTCGGGGACGCGGGCGAGTGCGTGCGTGCTCGTCTGCCTTCCCGGGGTCGCGCTCCTGCTCGGGCAGACCGCGGGCGCCGACCCGCTGGCCGTGCTCGCCGACACCACGCTCGGCCAGCTGCTGCTCCTCGTCGGCGCCGCCTTCGCCGCCGTCGGGCTGCGTTGGTCCGAACGCATCACCCGCACAACGGAAAGACCGACATGACCATCCCACTCCTCGCCCTCGCGGCCGCTCTCCTCCTCTGGACACCGCACCGACCGGGGGCGGCTCGCCTGAGACGACTGTTCGACATGCCCAAGCGGTCCCCGCCGCGCATCACGCGGGCGGTGGCCGTGGGTGTGGCGACCGGCGCAGTCACCTCCGCGCTCGTGCACCCGCTGGCTGGACTCGCGGCCGGGCCTGCCGCCTGGCTGCTCGTTCACCGGCTGCGCCGAGGGCGGGCACCCACGCTCGGCTTCACCACCGCCGCGGGGTTCGACCTGCTGGCCGCGTGCCTCGCCGCCGGGATGCCGGTGCCGACGGCGGTCCACGCGGTCGCCGGGCACTTCCCGCCGCACGTCACCGCCGCGCTCACCGGTGCCGCCGATCTGCTCGCCCTCGGCGCGGCCCCGCGTGACGCGTGGTCAGCCGTCGCGTGTCCGGAGATCGCCCCACTGGCCCGCGGGGCGAGCCGCAGCGCGCGGTCCGGGACGGCGTTGGCCGACCTGGCCCGCGGCCTGGCTCGCCGTGCCCGTGAACAGGCCGTCGACGCGGCCGAGGCGCGGGCGCAGCGGGCGGCGGTGCTGATCGCCGGGCCGCTCGGCCTGTGTTTCCTGCCTGCCTTCCTCTGCCTGGGCATCGCCCCGGTGGTGATCGGCATGGCGACAACCCTCCTCTGAAAGGACAAACCCATGTATCTGTTCCTGTACCGACTCCTCCGCCGCGACAGCGGGATGTCCACCGCCGAGTACGCCCTCGGCACGGTCGCCGCCGCCGCGTTCGCCGCGCTGCTCTACGGCATCCTTACCGGTGACCACATCCTCGAGCGGATGACCTCGCTGATCTCCGGATCACTGGAGGAGCCGTGAACGACCGCGGCGCGGTGACCGTGGAGGCCGCCGTCGCGGTCGTCGGCCTGGTGGTCGTCCTCGGCTTCGTCCTGCTGGGCGGCTCGGCGGCGATCAACCAGATCCGGTGCGTCGACGCCGCGCGGGAAGCTGCCCGACTGGCCGCGCGAGGCGATCCCGACGCTCATGCGGCCGCAGCCGAGCTGGCGCCGTCCGGCGCGACCGTCCGGCTCAGCTACGCCGGGGACACGGTCGACGCTCACGTCGAGTCGACCGGTCCACTGCCGGGCCTGACGCTGGTCGCGGACGCGCGAGCAGTGCTTGAACCCGGGGCACGGCAAAGGGAAACCGATGCCGCGCCACCGTGACGACGGCGTCGCCACGGTCTGGGCGGCCATCGTGATCACCGCACTGGCCGCCCTGCTGGCGGCGGTGGTCGGGTTCGGCGCGGCGGTCGCCGCCCGCCACCGGGCCACCGCCGCCGCCGACCTGGCCGCGCTCGCTGGAGCGGCCCAAGCGTGGTCTGGACCGGAGGTCGCCTGCGCGACCGCGACCGACGTCGCGAGCCAAATGGGCAGCGAGGTACGCGCATGCGAGCTGACGGGCCTGGAGATCACCATCCGCGTCGCGCGCCCGTTCGCGGGATTCGGGTGGGCTGAGGCAACAGCGCGCGCAGGCCCAGTGGACGCCGTGGCGACATCGCGGCACTAGAGGACCGAGAGAGACGTGGGCTGGCTCGGCGGACGCCGGGGCAGTGCGCAGGAATGGGAGGAGACGAGGAGACGACGCGAGGCGGTTGGCTGCCGTCACGATTCGGGTGGAGGTGACGGGTACTCCGAATCGGGGCTGCGATCGCAGGTTCAGGGGGAGGCGAGGAACTGCCCCGATCGCGCCGAACCGGATTCCGGCGCGGCCGAGGGATGCTCCGGGCGGTGGCTGCCGCGCGAGATCCCGTGCGGGCGGGAGTCCGTGTCGGGAGGCTGGCCGGAGTTCGTGCGAGCCAGCGGAGGCGAGTGACGCTGCCCGCCGAGGCGAGTGACGCTGTCTGCGGAGGCGAGTGCCGCTGCCAGCGGTCGGGCGGAGGTGGCCGTTCGGCCCTGCCGAAGGGCCGTTCGGCCGTTATCCGGCCGTTGATCGCCTTCCGGCGGGGGCAAGCGGTTGCTGCCGCACGGTGAGCGGCAGGGGCGTCGGGTGCCCCTCGTCGTGGGGTGTGGGTGGGCACACTCTGCGTAGAGGGCCGTTCGTGCTGGTCATCAGGGTTTCCGGGGCGGGGGGAGTCGAGAATGGCCGGATAACGCGGTTACCCGGACGTGTGAGCCGGGTGGGCGCGGTAACCGGTTGTCGGGTGTTCGGCTGCCCGGTGGCCTGCTCGCACTTCACCCCGTCATAACGACCAGTTGTCGACTGCAAGTTTCCCGAGGGTGGGGTGATGCCGTTGAGTAGGTCACAGGACGCCGAGACTTCGGGTCCGCATCGCGAGGAGGCTCCACCAAAGATGTTGGACAGCAGCGAAAGGTCCGATACCTGGCGCCGGGCGTTCCGGCCGGAACTGCGTGCCGAGGCCATCGGGTTGGCGTTCCAGGGCTGGTCGGTCCTGCCCGGCACCTACCCGACGGCTCAGGGATGGGCCGGTCGCGACGGCGTCGAGGCCGACGGGCCGGTGCCGGTGTACGCCGACTGGCGGCAGCGCGTGGGCACCGACGCGGCGCAGGTCGCGACCTGGTGGGCGGGACAGCCCTACAGCCTGCTGCTGGCCACCGGGGCCGGGGTCGACGCCATCGAGGTCGACGGTGACCTCGGCAGGCGCGCGGCCCGGGTGCTGCGGACCTTCGGCCTTCCGGTGCCGATCGTGGCGACGCCGGAGAGCCGCTGGTTCTTCCTGACCCGCTCCGGCGGGCGGCTGCACCGCGACCTCGGGGAGCACGACGTGACGCTACGCGCCGACGGCGAGTGGGTCTCCCTGCCGCCGAGCCCGGGCAGGCACGGTGTCGTGCACTGGCGGGTCAAGCCGGACGTGTGCAACTGGGTGCTCCCGGACTCCCGCATCGTCCAGGACGCCCTGCTGGAAGCGCTCGACGCGCCGGTGGACAGCCGGGCGGCCGCGCTCGTCGCCGCTGACTGACCGGTCACGGACCTGACAACTCCATAGTGGACCACTGCGGCCGGGTGGGGTGAGGCCTCCTCCCGTAACTCCCCTGCCCGGCCGCAGAACCAGCCTGTCCGCTCGCGCCGCGCCACACTCCCGCCCTCGGTGGCGGCGCCGGGGACAGGCGGCCAGCCGAGAGCATGCTGGGGGATGCGCCTCCCAGACCACTCGTGGCCACCGGACGACGACGCGGCCTCCGCCCGGCCGCGGTCGGCGACCCGCCCCGGGACCGCGCCGCTGCCCGACGACGGCAAGCGCGCGCGGCTCCGACGCCGACTCGCCCGAAGAGACCACAGTGGACTCCAGGTAGCAGGCGCCTCGCCAGCTCCTCGGCGGCACCGCAGCGCGCCGGGAAGCGCGTCGGACCCGAAACCCGACGCGCCCCGGCGCGCCGCCCTGTGCGGCAGGATGTCCCCATGCTCGACCTGGTGGCGATCATCGTCCGCGACTACGACGAGGCGATCGACTTCTACGTCAACGCCTTGGGCTTCACCCTCCGCGAGGACACGCCCCAGCCGGGCAAGCGGTGGGTGGTCGTCGACCCGCCCGGCGGCGGCACCGGCCTCCTCCTGGCCAGGGCCGCCACCCCGGAGCAGCGGGACCGCATCGGCGACCAGACCGCGGGCCGGGTCGGCTGGTTCCTCACCACCGACGACTTCGCCCGCGACCACGCCCGCTTCCAGGCCGCCGGGGTCCGCTTCGACGAACCACCCCGCCACGAGCCCTACGGCACAGTCGCCGTCTTCCGCGACCTCTACGGCAACAGGTGGGACCTCATCCAGCCGACCAGCAATGGCTGATGAGGGAGGTTGGGCGGGAGTCGAGGAATCGCCATCCGATCGAGCAGCATGGGTGCGACGTTCGGCTGGAGCTGGCGGAACGCCGTCCCCGGGAGCTGCAAGTCGGACCGACAGCCAGCCGAGGTGACCACCATGCGGTGGTCACCGCCGTAGCCTGGGCCGCTAGCGCAACGTGCCGCGACTACGGCCGGCTGGTTGGCGGACCAGGACGAGCGACACCTTTCGCGGCCAGTGATCAAGCGTCGGGAGCATCACCGGCGATGGCGGTGAGGACGGTGTGGAGGACCGCGACGGCCGCCTCCTTGTCCAGCGGCTCGTTCCCGTTGCCGCACTTGGGGGACTGGACGCACGACGGGCAGCCCAGGAGGCATTCGCACGACGTGATCGCCTCGTGGGTGGCGCTCAGCCAGGCGGTGAGGGCGGTGTGGCCGCGTTCGGCGAAGCCCGCGCCGCCGGGGGCGCCGTCGTGGACGAAGACCGTGGGGTGGCCCGTGTCGGGGTGCCAGTCGGTGGAGACGCCGCCGATGTCCCAGCGGTCGCAGGTGGCGAAGAGGGGCAGCAGGCCGATCGCGGCGTGTTCGGCGGCGTGGAGGGCGCCGGGGATGCGGTGGGGCTGGACGCCCGCGCTCGCCAGGAGGGGTTCGGGGAGGGTGTACCAGACCGCGCGGGTGTGGAGGGTCTGCGGGGGGAGGTCGAGCGGGATCTGGTCCAGGACCTCCCCGGACGGCAGGCGGCGGAGGTAGCCGATCACCTGGGAGGTGACCGCGACCTCGCCGAAGCACACCGTCACACCCCCGGGGAAGTCCGCGCGGGACAGCACGTTCAGCACGACGATGTCGACGTCCTCGCGCGGTGACGTCGACCAGTCCGGCGTCTCCTGGTGGACCATGGCCAGGCACGCGTCCAGGTCCAGCTCATCCACCACGAAGGACACGCCCTGGTGCAGGTACACCGCCCCGGGATGGACCGTGGCGCACGCGCTGCCCGCGCCGACGGTGCCCAGCATGCGGCCCGAGTCGGCCTCGACCAGGGCGATCTGCTCGCCGCCGGAGCCGCGGATGTCGACGTCGGCGTGCGGGCGGTCGGGGGACGTCCAGTACCAGCCCGTCGGGCGCTTGCGGAGGACGCCGTCGCGGGTGAGGTCGGCGAGGACGGCCTCGGCGGTCGGGCCGAAGGCGGGCAGGCACGCCGGGGTCAGCGGCAGCTCGGCCGCCGCGCACGCGAGCTGCGGGGCCAGCACGTACGGGTTCCCCGGGTCGGTCACCGTGGCCTCGACCGGCCGGTCCAGGACGGCGGACGGGTGGTGCACCAGGTAGGTGTCCAGCGGGTCGTCGCGGGCCACGAAGACCACCAGCGCGCCGTCGCCGCCGCGGCCCGCGCGGCCCGCCTGCTGCCAGAACGAGGCCAGCGTGCCCGGGTAGCCCGCGACCACCACCGCGTCCAGGCCCGCGATGTCGACGCCGAGTTCCAGCGCGTTCGTCGAGGCCACGCCCAGCAGGTCGCCCGTGGCCAGGGCGGCCTCCAGCTCACGGCGCTCCTCGGGCAGGTAGCCCGCCCGGTAGGCGGCCACCCTCGGCTCCAGTTCCGGGTCCACTTCGGACAGGATCCGGCGCGCCCCGAGCGCGGCCAGCTCCGCGCCCCGCCGGGACCGGACGAACGCCAGCGTGCGGGCGCCCTCGATGACCAGGTCGGCCATGATCCGCGACGCCTCCGCGCCCGCCGAGCGCCGGATCGGCGCGCCGTTCTCGCCGGTCAGCTCGGTCAGCGGCGGCTCCCACAGCGCCACCGTCCGCGCGCCCCGAGGCGAGCGGTCGTCGGTGACCGCCACGCAGTCGGCCCCGCACAGCCGCGACGCCGACACCGCCGGGTCGGACACCGTCGCCGAGGCCAGCACGAACACCGGGGACGACCCGTAGCGCGCGGCCACCCGGCGCAGGCGGCGCATCAGCAGCGCGACGTGCGAGCCGAACAGCCCCCGGTACGAGTGGCACTCGTCGATCACCACGTACCGCAGGTGCCGGAAGAACTGCGCCCACCGGGCGTGTGACGGCAGCACACCTCTGTGCAGCATGTCGGGGTTGGTGAACACCCAGCGCGAGTGGGCGCGCACCCAGTCGCGCTCGGCCATCGGCGTGTCGCCGTCGTACGACGCCGCGCGCAGGTCCGCCAGGCCCAGGCTCTGCACCGCGCGCAGCTGGTCGGCGCCCAATGCCTTGGTGGGCGAGAGATACAGCGCCGTCGCCCGCCGGTCGGACAGCAGGGCGGTGATCACCGGCAGCTGGTAGGCCAGCGACTTGCCCGAGCCCGTCCCGGTCGCGAGCACCACGTGGCGCCCGGAGTGCGCCAGCGACGCCGCCTCCGCCTGGTGCGCCCACGGCGCGGGCACCCCGCACGACCCGAACGCCGCCACCAGCTCCGGCGGCGTCCACGACGGCCAGGGCGCGACCTCGGCGGGCCGGGCGGGCAGGGACGCGACGTGGGTGATCGGGTCCTCACCCGGCGGCAGCCCCGCCACGACGCGCTTGAGCAGCAGATCGCCCCGGTGCTCGCCCATCCCCGCAGCTTCGCACAGCCGACCGACACTCCCGGAAATCCGCGAGATGTTGGTCACAATCAGTTTGATGAACCACTACAGACCGTGCACGGTGCGGGACGGCTGGCGAGTCGGAACTGCTTTACCAATAGACTCCGCGCCCATCCCACTGAATGTGGTGGTGCACACGTCGGTAACGGAGTCGGTCCAGCAGACGTCGGCTCCGGAACAGGCAGATCAACAGGAGGACGGATGCAAGGGCACTTCCTCGCGGCGGACCTGACGCTCACCGGCGCTGATCGCGGTGTCGTCGTCGTGGTCGCCGTGATCGCCCTCGCCGCTCTTGCCGTCGGGTATGTGCTGCTCAAGGAGGTTCTGGCCGCAGGTCAGGGAACCGCCAAGATGCAGGACATCGCCAAGGCGGTGCAGGAGGGCGCGGCGGCGTATCTCAAGCGGCAGCGCAACACGCTGCTGATCTTCGGAAGCATCGTCTTCCTGCTGCTTTTCGCACTGCCCGCGGACAGTACGGCGGAGTTGATCGGGCGGTCGCTGTTCTTCCTGGTCGGCGCGGCGTTCTCCTTCGCCATCGGCTACCTCGGCATGTGGCTGTCCACCCAGGCCAACCTGCGCGTCGCCGCGGCGTCCGTCGAGGACGGCGGCCGGGAGAAGGCCATGCGGATCGCCTTCCGCACCGGCGGCGTGGTCGGCATGGCCACCGTCGGCCTCGGCCTGTTCGGCGCCGCGGTCGTCGTGCTCGTCTACACCGGCATGGCCCCGAAGGTGCTGGAGGGCTTCGGCTTCGGCGCCGCGCTGATCGCGATGTTCATGCGGGTCGGCGGCGGCATCTTCACCAAGGCCGCCGACGTGGGCGCCGACCTCGTCGGCAAGGTCGAGCAGAACATCCCCGAGGACGACCCGCGCAACGCCGCGACCATCGCCGACAACGTGGGCGACAACGTCGGTGACTGCGCAGGCATGGCCGCGGACCTGTTCGAGTCCTACGCCGTCATGCTCGTCGCCGCCCTGATCCTGGGCAGCACCGCGTTCGGCGTGCAGGGCCTGCTGTTCCCGCTGATCGTCCCCGCGCTCGGCGTGCTGACCGCGATGCTCGGCGTCTACATCACCAAGGCGAAGGCGGGGGAGAGCGGCCTGACCGCGATCAACCGCTCCTTCTACATCTCCGCGCTCGTCTCGGCGGTGCTGTGCACGGCGGCGGCGTTCATCTTCCTGCCGACCTCGTTCTCGGAGCTGACCGGCGCGTCGGAGACCAACATCGCGGGCAGCCCTGCGCTGGTGGCCGCGGTCGCGGTGATCATCGGCATCGTGCTGGCCGGCATCATCCTCTGGCTCACCGGCTACTTCACCGGCACCGACTACAAGCCGGTCAAGGACGTGGGCCGCACCGCGCTCACCGGCCCGGCCACCGTCGTCCTCGCGGGCATCTCGGTGGGCTTCGAGTCCGCCGTCTACACCGCGCTGGTCATCGGCGGCGCGGTCTACGGCGCGTTCCTGCTCTCCGGCTCGATCACCGTCGCGCTGTTCGCCATCGCCCTGGCGGGCACCGGTCTGCTGACGACCGTCGGCGTCATCGTCGCGATGGACACCTTCGGCCCGGTGTCGGACAACGCGCAGGGCATCGCGGAGATGTCCGGCGACGTGCACGGCGAGGGCGCGGCGATCCTGACCGAGCTCGACGCGGTGGGCAACACCACCAAGGCCATCACCAAGGGCATCGCCATCGCCACCGCGGTCCTGGCCGCGACGGCGCTGTTCGGGTCCTACCTCGACGCGATCAAGGCGGCGTTCGCCAAGGCGCAGAACGAGTTCTCCAACGACATCTTCACAGTGTTCAGCCCGAACGTGCTCGTCGGCGTGATCATCGGCGCCGCCGTGGTCTTCATGTTCTCCGGCCTGGCGGTCAACGCGGTCACCCGGGCGGCGGGTGCCATCGTCTTCGAGGTCCGACGCCAGTTCCGCGAGATCCCCGGGATCATGGAGGGCACCACCCGCCCCGAGTACGGCCGGGTCGTCGACATCTGCACCCGCGACTCGCTGCGCGAGCTGGCCACCCCCGGCCTGCTCGCCGTGCTGGCCCCGATCGCCGTCGGCTTCGGCCTCGGCGTCGGCCCGCTGGCCGGGTACCTCGGCGGCGCGATCGCGGCGGGCACGCTGATGGCGGTGTTCCTGGCGAACTCCGGCGGCGCGTGGGACAACGCGAAGAAGCTGGTCGAGGATGGCCACCACGGCGGCAAGGGCTCGCCAGCCCACGAGGCGACGATCATCGGCGACACCGTCGGCGACCCGTTCAAGGACACCGCGGGCCCGGCCATCAACCCGCTGATCAAGGTCATGAACCTGGTCTCGGTGCTGATCGCGCCCGCGATCGTCGGCCTGTCGGTCGGCGCGGACGCCTCCACCGGCGTCCGGCTGGCCATCGCGCTGGTCGCCGCCGCGCTGATCGTGGTCGCGGTCGTCGTCTCCAAGCGGCGCACGACGGCGATCGCCGACACCCCGGCGGAGACGCCCGTCTCCAACGGCGTGTCCTGACGCTGTTCGCCGGGGCAGGCTCAGCCGAAAGGCTGAGCCTGCCCTGCGCTATTCGGCCTGCGGGCGGCTGCGCCGCGTGGAAGGATCGGCGACGCCGACCCGAGCAGCCCGAGGAGCCCCGCCATGGTCCGCCGCCCCCTGATCGCCGCAGCCCTCGCTCTGGTCCTGGCGGGGTGCGGCAACGACGAACCCGCAGCGCCCGAGCCCGCCCCGCAGCCCCCGGCGACCACCACCACGACGACCGGCGACGCCGTCGCGTGGGCCGAGCGGGTCTGCTCGTCGGTCGCGCCCGAGGTGAAGAAGCTCAGCGCCGGGCCGGACATCGACCCGAACGACCCGAAGGCGGCCAAGACCAACCTCGTCGCCTACCTCGACACGCTGGTCGCCGCGCTCGATCGGATGACAGCGGCCATCCGCGACGCTGGCGCGCCGCCGGTGCCCGACGGCGAGGTCGCCGCCGACCGGGCCATGCAGACCCTGCAGGAGGCCAAGACGCAGGTCGAGCAGTCGCGCACCGAGCTCGCCGCGGCCGACGTCAGCAACCAGGCGGCGTTCCAGAAGGCGTTCACCAACGTCGGCGAGGACCTGCAGCGGCTCTCCGAGCTGGAGAACCCGATGGCCGGGCTGCGCGGCAACGAAGAGCTCGACGCCGCGTTCGAGAAGGCCCCGTCCTGCCGCACGCTCGCGGGCTCCGACCCGTCCGGCTCGACGACGCCGAGCGTGACCGGGTCGCCGACGCCCTCGGCACCGCCGACCCCGACCCCGACCTCGTGACGTTCGCCACGTGACGAGGCGACCGCGCTGCGTGGTCGCCGACGCTTCCGCTGGTCGAACTTCTGTTCTAACCTGGCCGCCGTGGAGCAGCTGTCCTTCTACTCCGCCGAGGCGTCGACCCCTGCCATGGCCGACCTGGCGGGGCTGCTCTGCGGGCCGGGCCGGATCCGCCTCTTCGCCAGGGGCACCGCCCGGCTGACCGTCCCGGTCGCCGGTCAGGCGCGGGCGAAAGCGCTGGTCAGCGCCCTGGGCTTGCGCGGGGTCGCGGTCAGCAGGCACATCTGCGAGTACACCGGCGAGCTTGAGCTGCGCACCGCGTTCCGCGCCGACCTGGCGCCGCTCGCGCTGGAGTGGGGTCAGCGCAAGCGCGTCCCGGACGACTTCACCCCCGACGGCAACACCCTGCGGCTGTGGACGCTGGCGGCAGGCCGCTGGACGGACGGGGGGTACCTGCTCGGCACCGACGGGCTCGCGCCGCATACTCGGGACGCTCTGGTGGCCGCCCTCGGCCGGTGCGGCCTGCCCGCTTCGGCGTATTCCGGCGGCCTGCGCATCCGGGGACGGCGTAGGCTCGCCCGGCTTGGGGAACTCGTGGGTCGCTCTCCGGGACTAGGGTGCGACGCACAGTGGCCCACCGGCACGGAGATGCGTGTGGTGTCATGAACGTGTATTGGTGGCCGATGGCAGGGTGGTAGGGACTCAGGCTGTCGAGCGGTAACAGAGAGAGCGGGATCCGTGGCCGGAACGAAGACCAACAGCAGCGCCGGGGGTGGACGGCGGCGGCTCGTGATCGTCGAGTCCCCGGCCAAGGCCAAGAAGATCGCCTCCTATCTGGGGCGCGACTTCGTGGTGGAGTCCTCCCGCGGCCACATCCGCGACCTGCCCCGCAAGGCGGCCGAGGTGCCGGAGAAGTTCAAGGGCAAGGCCTGGTCCAACCTCGGCGTCAACGTCGACAACGGCTTCGAGCCCATCTACATCGTCACCCCGGACAAGAAGTCCACGGTCACCGAGCTCAAGGGCCTGCTGAAGGACGTCGACGAGCTCTACCTGGCCACAGACGGCGACCGCGAGGGCGAGGCCATCGCCTGGCACCTGCTGGAGGCGCTCAAGCCGAAGGTGCCGGTCCGCAGGATGGTGTTCCACGAGATCACCGAGTCGGCCATCCGCGCCGCCGCGGAGAGCACCCGCGAGCTCGACCGCGACCTGGTCGACGCCCAGGAGACCCGCCGCATCCTCGACCGCCTCTACGGCTACGAGGTCAGCCCCGTGCTGTGGAAGAAGGTCATGCCGCGGCTGTCGGCGGGCCGCGTGCAGTCGGTGGCGACCCGCATCGTCGTGCAGCGCGAGCGCGAGCGCATGGCGTTCGTGTCCGCCTCGTACTGGGACATCTCCGCGACCCTGGACGCGGGCGCCGACGCCGAGCCGCGCACGTTCGGCTCCCGGCTGCTGTCGGTCGACGGCACCCGCCTGGCCACCGGCCGGGACTTCGGTCCGGACGGGCGGCTGAAGGGCGGTAGCCCCAGGGGAGATGGCGCAGTCCTGCTGCTGGAGGAGGCCGAGGCCCGCCGCCTCGCCGAGGGCCTGCGCGGCGCGGCGCTGACGGTCACCAGCGTCGAGGAGAAGCCCTACACGCGGAAGCCGTACGCGCCGTTCATGACCTCCACGCTGCAGCAGGAGGCGGGCCGCAAGCTGCGCTTCTCGTCCGACCGCACGATGCGCGCGGCGCAGCGGCTGTACGAGAACGGCTACATCACCTATATGCGCACCGACTCCACGACGTTGTCGGAGACGGCGATCCAGGCCGCGCGCGCCCAGGCCACCCAGCTCTACGGCGGCGAGTTCGTCTCGCCGCAGCCGCGCCAGTACACGCGCAAGGTGAAGAACGCCCAGGAGGCGCACGAGGCCATCCGCCCCGCTGGCGAGGTGTTCCGCACCCCGGGTGAGGTCGCGCGCGAGCTGGAGGCCGACGAGTTCCGCATCTACGAGCTGATCTGGCAGCGCACCATCGCCTCCCAGATGGCCGACGTGCGCGGCACCACGATGACCGTGCGCATCACCGGCAACGCCGCCTCCGGCGAGGAGTGCGTCTTCTCCTCCAGCGGCCGCACGATCACCTTCGCGGGCTTCCTGCGCGCCTACGTCGAGTCGGTCGACACCGAGACCGGCGGCGAGGCCGACGACGCCGAGCGCAGGCTGCCCCGGCTGGCCAAGGGCCACCCGGTGACCGCGGCCGAGCTCGCCGCGGACGGGCACGCCACCAGCCCGCCGCCGCGCTACTCCGAGCCGAGCCTGATCAAGCAGCTGGAAGACCTCGGCATCGGCCGCCCGTCGACCTACACCTCGATCATCAAGACGATCCAGGACCGCGGCTACGTGTGGAAGAAGGGCTCGGCGCTGGTCCCGTCGTGGATCGCGTTCTCCGTGGTCGGGCTGCTGGAACAGCACTTCGAGCGGCTGGTCGACTACGACTTCACCGCCGCCATGGAGGACGAGCTCGACCGCATCGCCGTGGGCGACCAGGAGCGCACGACCTGGCTGTCCGGCTTCTACTTCGGCGGCCCGGTCGGCCCGGAGGGCTCGGTCGGGCGCTCCGGCGGGCTCAAGAAGCTGGTCGGCTCGGGCGTGGAGGAGATCGACCCCAAGGAGGTCAACTCCATCCCGGTGTTCACCGACACCGAGGGCCGCCCGGTCGTGGTCCGGGTCGGCCGGTACGGGCCGTACCTGGAGCGCGAGGTCGACGGCGAGGCGCAGCGGGCCAACCTGCCCGAGGACCTGCCGCCGGACGAGCTGACCCCCGATGTGGCCGAGCAGCTGTTCTCGGTGCCGATGGAGGGCCGCTCGCTGGGCACCGACCCGGTGACCGGGCACGAGATCGTGGCCAAGGACGGCCGCTTCGGCCCGTACGTCACCGAGGTGCTGCCGGAGGAGGAGCCCGAGCCGGGCAAGAAGAAGGCCAAGGCGAAGGCCAAGCCGCGCACCGGCTCGCTGTTCCAGTCCATGTCGCTGGACACGGTGACGCTGGAGGACGCGCTCAGGCTGATGTCGCTGCCGCGCGTGGTGGGCACCGACCCGGCCAGCGGCGAGGAGATCACCGCCCAGAACGGCCGCTACGGGCCGTACCTGAAGAAGGGGACCGACTCGCGCTCGCTGACCAGCGAGGAGCAGATCTTCGAGATCACCCTGGACGAGGCGCTGAAGATCTACGCCGAGCCCAAGCAGCGCGGCAGGCGCGCCGCCGCCGCCCAGCCGCCGCTGCGCGAGCTGGGCCCCGACCCGGTCTCGGGCAAGCCGATGGTGATCAAGGACGGTCGGTTCGGCCCGTACGTGACCGACGGCGAGCACAACGCCTCGCTGCGCAAGTCCGACAGCGTCGAGACGATCTCGGTGGACCGCGCCTCGGAGCTGCTGGCCGAGAAGCGGGCCAAGGGACCGGCCCCGAAGCGGACCCCGACCCGGCGGACCCCGGCCAAGACGGCGGCGAAGTCGACGGCCAAGACCGGCGCGAAGACCGCGGCGAAGTCGACGGCGAAGAAGTCCACGGCGAAGTCGAAGGCCTGATTCGCCCGGTGCGCCGGGCGCCGGTCCAGGACAATCCCAGTCAGGCGCCCGGGCGACGGGTTTTACCGAAAGTCACCCCCGACCTGCGGCCGGGTGGCTAACCTGGACAAACCACGCCAGCGTCACCTGAACGGCGCAGGCCAGGTGGTTACGCTGGGACGCCGTCGGTGTGGATTGGGGTGGAGGGCGATCAGCGCAGGCTTGAACGGGCAGGTGGTGGGCCACGCCGACGCCGAGGCGTCGATGGCCCACCGCGTGCGCAGCGTGCTGTCCATCCGGCCTTTCCGCAGGCTGTGGGGCGTCACCTACCTGTGCAGCACGGGTGACTGGCTCTCGCTGCTCGCGCTGACCGGGCTCGTCACGACGTTCCTCGACGACTACCGCGCGCAGAGCTTCGCCTTCGCGGGCGTCGTGCTGACGCAGCTGCTGCCGGGCCTGCTGTTCGCGCCGCTGGGCGGGCTGTTCGCCGACCGGTTCGACCGGCGCAAGGTGATGGCGCTGGCCGACGTCGCCCGCTGCGGGCTGTTCGTCTCGATCGCGGTGGTCGGCTCGCCGCTGTGGCTGTTCATCGGCAACTTCCTCATCGGCTGCTGCGCGCTGCTGTGGATCCCGTCGAAGGACGCCGCGGTGCCCAACCTGCTGCGCCGCCCCGACCAGGTGGAGACGGCCAACCAGCTGGGCATGGTGATGACCTACGGCATCGCGGTCATCAGCGGCGCCGGGCTCTACGCGCTGATCACCGGGACCAGTTCGGCGTTCCACCTCGACCCGTCCGGGTTCGGCATCGCCAAGATCATCCTGCTGCTCAACGGCGCGCTGTACCTGACCAGCGCGATCATCATCGCGACGCGGATCCCCGAGCTGTCGCGGCGGGCGGACGACACGGTCCAGGCCGAGACCGAGGCCAAGCCGGGCTTCCGCGCGATGATCGGCGACGCCGCCCACTTCGTGCGCACCACGCCGCTGGTGCGCGGCCTGCTCATCGGCATGATCGGCGCGTTCGCCGCCGCGGGCGCCCTCATCGGGTCGGCCAAGCTCTACGCCGACAGCCTCGGCGGCGGCGAGTCGGCGTTCGGCTGGCTGTTCGTGGCGCTGTTCATCGGCCTGGCCACCGGCATGGGCGGCGCGCCGAAACTGGCCCGCACCCTGCCGCACAACCGGCTCTTCGGCGTGGCGATCGTGATCGCGGGCATCGTGCTGTCGGTCATCGCGCTGTCGCCGCACCTGATCGTGTCCCTGATCGCGGTGTCGGTCCTCGGCGCAGGCGCGGGCGCGGCGTTCCTGACCGGCGTGACCATCATCGGCACGCAGGTCGAGGACGCCATCCGCGGCCGGATCAACGCCGTGTACCAGTCCCTCATGAAGATCATCCTGGCTGGCGCGATGGCGGCGACGCCGGTGCTGGTCGGCCTGGTCAGTCCTCGGCAGGTGAGCCTGTTCGGGCGCGACATGCTCATCGACGGCACGCGTCCGGTGCTGCTGGGCGCGGGCGTGATCGCCACGCTGGTGGGCGTGGTGGCCTACCGGCAGATGGACGACCGCCGCTCGGAGAAGATTCTCACCGACCTGCTCGCGACGCTGCGCCGGTCGCCGCGGCGCACGACCGGGCTGCTCATCGCCGTCGAGGGCGCCGCCGGGCTGGACACCAGCACCCAGGCCCAGCTGCTGGTCGACTGGCTGCGCAAGCCCGGCCGCAAGGAGATCCTGCTCGCCGAGGACCCCGCGCTGGACGACGGCAGGCTGCGGGCCGTGCTGACGGGCGCGCAGCTCTCCAGCGCCCGCGCCCAGGCCCTTGTCGCCGCCGCCGTGCGCGCCGACCTGGTGGAACGCGAGATCCGGCCCGCGCTGGAGCGGGGCGCGCTGGTCGTGCTGGAGCGGTTCGTGGACAGCCCGCTGGCCTACCTGTCGGCCAAGGCGGGCCTGGACACCGCCGAGCTGGAGGGCCTGGCCGACTGGGCCACCTCGCGGCTGCGCCCCGACCTGACGGTGCTGCTGGACCGCGAGCCGGGCACCCTGCCGCCGCGCTCGCCCGCGACCGAGCATCATTGGCACGTGCAGAAGCTGCTGACCGACATGGCCGCTGCCGACCCCGACCACTACATCGTCGTCGACGGCGACGGCCCGGAGGACGCGGTCGCCGAGCGCGTGCGGGTCGCCGTGCGGTCCGCGCTGGCCGACCGCAAGCTGGGCGACCTGCTCCCCGTCCCGACGGACGCGGCATGACGGTCTGGTCCGAGCTCGTGGGCCAGCCGGAGGCCGTGGCCACGCTGAGCACCGCGGCCCGGGCGGCCGCCGCGCTCGTCGACGGCACCGGCGACGCTGCCGGGATGACGCACGCCTGGCTGTTTACCGGCCCGCCCGGCTCGGGGCGCTCGGTGGCGGCGCGCGCGTTCGCCGCTGGCCTGCAGTGCACGACCGGCCAGGCGGGCTGCGGCGAGTGCTCCGGCTGCCGGACGAGCATGGCGGGCACCCACGCCGACGTGCGGGTGGTGGAGCCGGAGGGCCTGTCGATCTCGGTGAGCGAGATGCGCGCGCTCGTGCAGACCGCGGCGCGCCGCCCGACCGGCGGCCGCTGGCAGGTCGTGATCATCACCGACGCCGACCGGCTGACGGAGGGCGCGGCGAACGCCCTGCTCAAGGCCGTCGAGGAGCCGCCAGCCCGCACGGTGTTCCTGCTGTGCGCGCCGTCGGACCACCCCGACGACGTGTCGGTCACCATCCGGTCCCGCTGCCGCGCTGTCCCGCTGCGCACCCCGGCCGCGGACGCGATCGCCGAGGTGCTGTACCGCAGGGACGGCGTCGACCAGGAGACGGCCCGGTGGGCGGCGTCGGTCTGCGGCGGGCACGTCGGCCGGGCGCGCAGGCTCGCGACGGACCCGGCGGCCCGGGAGCGCCGGGAGCGGGTGCTGCGCATCCCCCTGCACCTGCCGACGCTGACGCACGTCTTCGACAGCGCCGACGACCTGGTGAAGGCCGCGGAGGCCGACGCGGCGGAGGTCTCGGCCAGCCGCGACGAGGTCGAACGCGACGCCCTGCGGACCGCGATGGGCCACGGCGGCACCGGCAAGGGCGCGGCGGCGGCGACCCGGGGCAGCGCGGGGGCGTTGAAGGACCTGGAGAGGCGGCAGCGGTCCCGCGCCACTCGTACGCAGCGCGACTCGCTGGACCTGGCGCTGGTGGACCTGGCGGGTTTCTACCGGGACGCGCTGGTCGTCGGGGCGCGGTCGGAGGCGACGCTGAACCACCCCGACCACGCGGAGGCGGCGGCCCAGGCGGCCAACTCCTGGCCCCCGGAGTCCATCCTGCGGCGGCTGGAGGCCGTGCTGGCCTGCCGGGACGCGCTGGAGCAGAACGTCAAGCCGCGCATCGCGGTGGAGGCGATGGTCTCGGCCCTCTACCGCGGCTGAGTTTCAGATGATCTGATCATATGATCGCATCATCCAGATGGTGTGATCATATGATGCTGTTATCTGAAATTGGGCGGCTCCGGTGCAGGGCGAGCCACCGGGGGCGGCCTCAGCACGAGGTGCGAGGTCGGAGCCGCGGGCCTGAGCGCGAGGTCTCAGCCTGCGGTCTCAGTCCGCGGTCTCAGTGCGAGGCCGGAACCCGAGGGCCTAGCGCGTCAGCGGGTGCGCCTGCGGGCGGGCAGTGCGGCCACCATGATCACGCCGAGCAGGAGCAGGGCGGTGCCGGTCCAGAAGATCGGGACCGAGTGGTAGGCGGCGTTGGTGTAGGCCAGCTGCGGCGGAGCCTTGCCCTGCGGGGCGGGCGCGGGCGGCTCCTGCGGCTGCTGGGTCGCCGTGCCGCAGACCACGCCGCCGGTCGGGGCGTAGGCGCGGGCGACCTGCTCGCCGAGGGAGATCTGGGCCAGCGCGGAGGGCAGGTTCGGCAGGCCGAGCGCGTCGGTCGGCAGGACCTGCAGGTCGAGCATGCGGGCCGACGCGCCGAGCTGGTAGCCCTTGAACGGCGTCGTGGCCTGCTCGCCCTTCTGGGTCAGCCCGGCCACCGACAGGCGCAGGACGCCGAGGTCGAGCTTCTTGAGGCCGTCGGACACCGCGTCGGCCAGCGGGCTGCCGTCGCCGAGGACGCCGCCGATGATCGGCAGGTCCTTGAGGCCGGGCAGCGCGTCCGCGCCGGGCAGCGGGATGCCGATCGGGATGTCCAGCTTCGGGTTGGCCGCGTCCAGCCTGCCGAGGCTCTTGCCGCCCTGCGTGACCTCCAGCACCGGCGCGGTGTAGGCGACGGTGGAGGTCGCCTTGTCGCCGGTCGAGGTGACCTGCAGCGTCGGCTGGCTGACCACCTTGACGGTGATCTCGAACGGCGTGCCCGCCAGCAGCTTCACCGCCGCCACCTGCAGCGTCGAGGTCGACTGCACGGCCTTGTTCTTCGAGCCGGGGATGTCGACGAGCTTGACGACCGACCGCGCGGAGAGCGTGTTCGGCAGGCTCAGCAGCGACCCGGACCCGGTGGACCCCGGCCCGCCCAGCACACCGCCGAGGGTGCTCAGCGGCCCCCCGAGTTCCTTGAGCCCCTCGACGAGCGCCTTGTCGCCCGCGGCGTCGAGGTTGGGCGCGTCGAACACGCCGGAGAGGTCCTGGGCGCTGGGAAGCGTCGGGATGGCGTTGAGCGCGGACAGGCTCGCCAGCTCGGTGGAGGCGTCGGCGATGGTGTCCACGCAGGGGCCGAGCGTGTCGCTCCACTGGGCGTGCACCCTGCCGTTGAGCACGCCGATCTTGAGAAGTGTGTCCAGCGGCGTCGACGGCGGGTTGATGCCCCCGCCGCGCGGCTCGGTGTTGTTCGGCGGCGCGGTCTGCGCCAGCGACCCGGGCGCCTGCGGGCTGCTGCCCTGCACAGCGATGCCCCCGGGCGCCGCCTGCGCGACCGCCTTCTCGTAGGACAGGTACGCCTCGGAGTTGGCCTGCGCGCTGGCCAGCCCGAACCCGAGCTCCACGGCGGCCTGCTTCGGCAGCTTGTCCTCGGCCCCCGGAATGATCGACTCGGTGGGCTGGGAGTTCGGCGCGATCCGGATCACCGCGAGCCCGGTCCCGGCGTCGCCCACCGCGTGCCCCAACGGCTGCGGCCCGATCGGCGCACTCGGCGGCGGCGCGCTCGGATTGGCGGGCGAGGGCACCGGCGTGGTCGGCTGCGCGCCCACCGGCCCGGCGCACAGCACCAGCAGCGCGACCGACATCGGCACCGCCAGGAGACGACGATCCATCTTCGGGCCCCTCCCTCACCACGTGCGCGGCGTTCAGACGCACGCAAGAAGTAAACGACGCTACCCCGCCGGAGTGACGCACCCCCCACCCCCGACCCCACCCCCACCCCCGATGGAGTGAGCCCGCTACACTTGGCCCCACCTGCCGCCTTAGCTCAGTCGGCCAGAGCGGCTCACTCGTAATGAGCAGGTCAAGGGTTCGATTCCCTTAGGCGGCTCGCAGGTCGAAGGCCCGTTCCCCGTGGGGACGGGCCTTCTGCGTGGCAGGGGGATTCACCGCTCGCAGGCGAGGCCGTTGTGGTCGCGGTCGAGGGCCGGGCGGTAGCCGGGGGCGTCGTGGGGGATGGGGGCGTTGCCGGAGGCTCGGGCGGCGGCGCAGTTGCGGTAGTAGTTCCTGGGGTCGCCCTTGGGGGCTGGGGGCGTCCGGTTCGCGGTGGTCGGGTTCGGCGCGGGTGGGGGGACTTGGACGTGGAGGATGTCGTCGCCTAGGCAGGGTTGGCCCCAGAGGCCTTGGAGGGCGGCGCCCGCGGCGGTGGCGGCGGCGTGGTGGGTGGTGGCGGCGTCGGGGGTGGGTTTGGCGTGGCCCAGGTGCAGGGCGGTGGCGGCGTAGTCGCTGCCGTCGGGGAGGGTCAGGGCCGCGGTGACGGCGCTGACTTCGTCGTCGGCGGACAGTGCGGTGGCGCGGCCAGGGTCGTCGGCGGACAGGGTGCTGGAGCGGCCAGGGTCGGTGGAGGGTTCGGCAGGTAGGTGGGCGGCGAGGATCGGGGTCGGGTCGACGATCGTGACCTCCGTGCCCAGCAGGGTGACGGTGGCGAAGTCGGTGGCGGCGGTCGCCCAGCACGGGCCGGGTGGGGCGAGGCCCGCCACCACGATCCGGTCGCCCGCCGAGGTCAGGACGGTTCGGGCGTCGACCACCCGGGACACCGTGGCTTTCGCCGGCGCGGACGGTGTGGTGGGGGTCGGGGACGTGATCGTGGTGGCGGGCCTCGCCGGGGTGAGCTGTGCGGAGGTGGGCCGTGTCCGGCTCAGGTCGCTGCCCAGCCAGACCACGGCGCACGCGCCGACGACGGCCGTCGCGGTGGTCAGTCGCGAACGGGTCGGGCGCGCTCTCGTCATGTGGTCCCCTCGCGCACGGGTGCACTCGTGGGGGAGGTCGACAGGTCGACGACCCACCGTTACTTGAACCGTCAAGTATCACTCTAATGGAGCAGTGCCCCGGCGGGCGGTCCTCGCAGGATAGACCTGCTCCGCGGACTGTCCTACCAGGCGGTGACGAGGGATGCGACGGCGAGCGCGAGGAACACCGACGGGAACACCAGGTGCGAGTACCAGCGCGCCCTGACGACGGTGATGACGGCCCCGGCGAAGTAGAGCGTCAGGCAGGCCGCCGCGGCGATGCCCAGCGCCGGCACGACCAGGCCCGCCAGCAGTCCCAGCGCGCCCGCGGCCTTCGCGATCCCCAGTGGACCGAGCCACGACTCCGGCAGCCCGTACTTCGCCAGGTTCCCGACGATCCACTCGGCACGGAGGAAGTCGGCGACGGCGGCGGCGATGTTGGCCGCGGCGGTCACGATCGCCACGACGACGTATGCGGTGGACACGCTGTCGACTCTGCTCCAGGGGCGGCGATGACGTCCAATACCTGCGGCTATAACCTGCCGGAATGGACACGCGGCTGCTGCGCTGCTTCCTCGCCGTCGCCGAGGAGGGCAGCCTCACCCGCGCCGCCCGGCGCCTGTTCGTGTCCCAGCCCGCGCTGACCAAACAGGTCAGACGCCTGGAGGACGAGCTCGGCGTCGGCCTGTTCCACCGGACCCGCACCGGCATGGCGCTCACGGACGCCGGACGCGCGCTCGCCGACCGCGCGCCCGCGGTGCTCGCCGCGTGGGACGACGCGGTCCGGGAGACCAAGAGCGCGGCGCGCGTGCTGCGGGTCGGGTTCCTCGCCAGCGCGGCGAACGAGGCCACGCCGCTGATCATCGAGCGCTTCGGCCAGGCGCGGCCGGGCTGGCGGGTGGACATGCGGCAGGCCGCCTGGTCGGACCCGACGGCGGGGCTGGCGGGCGGCGACGTCGACGCCGCCCTGGTGCGCCTGCCGTTCCCCGGCATGGACGGCTTCCGCGTCGAGGTCCTGCTCACCGAGCCGCGCTGGGTCGTGCTGCCCGCCGCGCACCCGCTCGCCGACCGCGCCGAGATCGCCTTCCGCGACCTGTGGGACGAGCCCTTCGTCGCAGCCCCCGCCGAGACGGGCCTCTGGCGCGACTACTGGCTCGCCACCGACGAACGCGACCGGCCGCCCCGCGTCGGAGCGGTCACCGACCAGCCCGACGATTGGCTGCAGGCCGTCGCCAACGGCTACGGCGTCGCGCTCGCCCCGGCGTCGGCGGCGCGGTTCTACGCGCGTCCGGGCGTCGTCTACCGGCCGGTCATCGGCGTGAGCCCCAGTCAGGTCGCCGTCGCGTGGCCCGTCGACGCGGACCCGGTCGTCGTCGACTTCGTCCGCGCGGCGGTCAGCGCCTGCGCGCCGCCCACGCCGTAGCCAGCACCAGCGCCGACGCCGCCACCGCGCCCGCCACCGCGGCCCCGATCCCGTAACCCGCGACGGGCTCGCGGACGGTCAGCGCGGACACCAGCATCCACACCGACGCCCCGAGCAGCGCCCCCAGCGGGACCGCCGCGACCGGCGCGGCGGGCCGCCGGTGACCGCGACGCAGCGCGCGGGCCAGGGACTCGATGTACGCCAACGCGAACAGCGCCAGCAACAGGCTCCCTGCCCCCATCGCGCTCGCCATCGGGTGCTGACGGGTCAGCACGGTGAACGCCTGGACGCGCCCGTCCTCGGTGATCTCGCCGGTGACCGCGCCGCCGACCAGCCAGCGCAGCAGCGGCCCCGGCTCGCCCGCCTCGACCGACCCGAGCGGGATGCCCGCGGCGTTCAGCGTGAACGACGGCGGCGCCCCGGTGATCGCCACCGGCTCGCTGAGGTCCATGGTGACGGGACCGCTGACGTCCTGGCCGTTCACGGTGACATCGCGGAGGATCGTGGGATGGTCGACGGTCGGGCCCGCCAGGAACGGCAGGACGGCCATGACGACCAGCGCCAACGCGGCGACCAGCCCCGGCCACAGCGGCGACGGTGCGGTGCGCAGGAGGTCCCGCGCGGGCCGCATGCCTTTGAGCGCGTGCGGGTCGAAGGTGCGGGTCGGCTCCGGCGCCGCGCCGCGGATCGGCGGTGTCGCCACCGTCGGCGCGTCGGGCCGGGACTGCCGGGTGATGGCCGTCAGCACGCGCGGCGCCAGGTGCACCGGCACGCCCGCGCGGTCCAGCCAGCCGGGGCCGAACACCGCCGTCGCCGCCCCGGCGACGTCCACCGCGAACGCCTCGGCGTCACGATAGCGCTCGGCGGGGTCGCGGGCGAGGCTGCGCATAACCACAGTGGACAGTGGTGCGGGAATGCCCGACAGCGGGCGGGGATCGGTGAAGACGCGCTGGCGCATCATGCTGACCGCGCCCCGGGTCCGGTCGAACGGGAGATCGCCCGACAGCAGTTCATAGAGGACGGTGCCCGCCGCGTAGATGTCGGCGGCGGGGGTGAGCGGGTTGCCAATCGCCTGCTCTGGCGCGATGTAGGCGGGGGTGCCCAGCACCTCGCCGCCGTGCGTCACCAGCGTCGCGCCCTCGCTGACCACCTGCGCGATGCCGAAGTCGGCCACCTTCATCACCCCGGCCGAGGTGAACAGCAGGTTCTTCGGCTTGACGTCCAGATGCAGCACGCCAGCCTGGTGCGCGGCGTGCAGCCCGGCGAGCATCGCCAGCGCGATCGCGCACGACTGCTCGCCGGTGAGCCCCGCGCCGTGGAAGCGGCTGTAGACGGTGCCGCCGTCCAGCTTCTCCATCACCAGCAGGTTGTCCTGCCCGGTCTGCACGTAGTCGTACACCGGCACGATGTGCGGGTGGTCGAGGCTGGCCAGCACCCGCGCCTCCCGGTCGAAACGGACGTTGACGTCCGGGTCGCCCGCGACCAGCCGCTTGATCGCCACCGCGCGCCCCAGCGAGCGGTGCACGCCCTCGAACACCACGCCCATGCCGCCGGAGCCGATCTTGTTCCCGACGGCGTACTGCGGCAGCGCCGCGCCCACGTCCGCGGTCATGCCAGCGGCCTGGTCGTCAGCCCGACGGTGGGCCCGTCGACCGGGTCGGCGGGCGCGGGCGCCGGGTGCGGGGTGAGGAACCCGAGCAGCATCGCGATGACGGCCGCGCCGAGCACGATCGGGATCTCGACGGCCGGTTCCGGCGGGACCAGCCGCAGCACGGACAGCGTGACCACGGCGACGAGACCGGTGCCGACGCCCGCGGGCAGGAAGCGCAGCGCGCGGCGGAAGCGGTTGGGGGACAGCCGGTGCCTGGCCAGCGCCAGCAGCGCGCTCGCCCAGGTCAGCGCGGTCAGCAGGGCCATGGCGATGCCGAACACGCCGTAGACCGACCACAGTGAGCCGCGCACGTCGGTGACGGTGTCCACGCTCCCGAGCACCGCGCGGTCGTCGTCGAGGAGTTCGACGGAGGCGGGGAGCAGGCCGATGGCCTGGCCGTCGAGGTCGCGCACGTCCAGCGGGAAGGTGCGGGTGGCCTCGCCGCGCGCGGGCACCTCGAACGGGATCGCGGTGTCGTAGGCGAAGAAGGTCAGCGCCAGCGCCACACCGGAGACCCGGATGACGCGCACCTGTCTGGCCTGTCCGGTCGGGTTGACGGCGGTGACGCGCAGCTCGGCAGGGCGGGTCGGGTCGAGGGTGACGGTGCGGCCGGTGACGGTGCCGCCGTCGACGGTGACGATGACCTCCAGCGGCGCGCTCGGCGCCGCCGCCGCGGGGGTTCCCATCAGGGAGATCCCCACAAGCGCAACCGCGACGACGGTGAGACGTCCCATGGGTGACCCCCGGTAGGTACGGGCCCGAACGAGGCGGAATGCTACAGCGGGCCGGGACCCGCCGGGCGTCGCTTTCCGGACAACGGACAAGGGATGTGGACTGTGCGCGCTTTAGGACGCATCGTGGGCATCGCGGTTGCCGCCGCCGTCGTGATGGTGGCGCTGGCGGTTGTGACACCCGCCTCCGCGCAGCAGCAGACGACCCTGTCCGCGCGCGCCGTGCCGTCGTCTGGACCCGCGGGCGGCACGTTCCAGGTCGAGTGGACGATCGCCTATCCGGCCCGGGCGTGCACCACGATGTACCTGTCCTGGGCGTACGGCGAGTACGAGCAGCCGCGCACGGACCTCTCGGGCGCGTTCAGCGTGCCCGTGCCCCGCGAGGCCGAGCAGGGCACGCACCCGATCAGCCTCCATTGCTACAACGCCAAGTCCGGCACCCGGTTCACCGTCCGCGGCGTCATCCCGACGACAACCAACCCACCGGTCACGACCACAACGCGTCCGCCGGTCACCACGACGACCCGCCCGCCCGTCGTGACCCGTCCGCCCGTGACCACCACGACCCCGCCGGTCACGACGACCACCACTACCGCGCCGACGACGACGAGCACCACGCCACCGACCACAACGGACACCCCGGCCACGACGGCCACCACCGCCGACGAGCCCGACGACGGCGGCCTCACCCTGGACCGCGAGACCATCCAGCCCGGCGACCCGCTGTCCGCCAGCGGGAAGGGCTGCGAGCCCTACGCGACGGTGCGGCTCACGTCCAAGGGCGAGACCGTCGGCGAGACCACCGCCGACGCCGAGGGCGCGTTCACCGCGGCCGTCGAGTTCACCCGGGTCGAGCCCGGCAGGCACATGGTGGTCGCCGAGTGCGGCGTCGTGCTCACCGGCTCGGTCGACCAACTCGTCACCAGCTCGACCGGCGGCGGCTCGACGGCGCTGGTCGTGCTCGTGTTCTTCGTGCTCGCGGGCGCGGCGATGATCCGCTTCGCCTAGCGCAGCGCGGCGAAGACCGGCGCCCAGCGCTGCGGGTCCGGCGGGCCGGACGTCGTGAGCGTCATGCGCTGGACGACGTCGCCGTAGCGGCGGCCGATCTCCGCCGCCGCGGTCGCCGGGTCGCCGACCACCGCGAAGGCGTGCAGGACCTCGTCGGTCACCAGCCCGGGCATCTCGGCCCACCGGCCGCGCTTGGCCAGCGCGTTCAGCTCGTCCTGCAGCCCGCCCCAGCCGTGCAGGTCGAGGACCGGGCGGTAGGACGGGGTGGAGCCGTAGAAGGCGATCTGGCTCTTGGTCTCGGCGATGGCGGCCTCGAGTTCGGCGTCGGTCGAGCCCGTGGCCACAAAGGACGGCCCGCTGATCTCGAAACCGTCGAGCGTCTTGCCCGCCTTGGCCCGACCGCGCTCGACCGCGGGCAGGGTGACCTCGCGCAGATACCGTTCGGTGCTGAAGCTGTGGCACAGCAGCCCGTCGGCGACCTCGCCCGCCACCTCGGCCATCAGCGGGCCGACGGCGGCAAGCCAGATCCTGGGGTTGCCGTGCGGGTTCGGGCCCGGGTTGAAGAACGGCGTCATCAGCGTGTGCGTGTAGAACTCGCCGGTGAAGCCGGGCCGCTCGCCGGTCTCGAACGCCGCCCAGATCGCGCGTACGGCCAGCACGAACTCGCGCATCCGCTGCGCGGGCCGCGACCACGGCATGCCGAAGCGCTTGGTGATGTGCGGCTTGACCTGCGAGCCCAGCCCGAGCACGAACCGGCCGCCGGAGTGCAGCTGCAGGTCGTTGGCGGCCACGGCCACCGTCATCGGGTTGCGGGCGAAGGCGACGGCGATGCCGGTGACCAGGTCGATCCGGCTGGTCCGCTCGGCGGCAACGGCCAGCGCCACGAACGGGTCGAGCTTGGTCTCGGCCACCCACGCGCCGTCGTAGCCCGCGGTCTCCGCGGCGGCGACGGCGGCGGCCGCCTCGGACACGGTCTCGGCGTAACCACCGGAGTCCAGCTTCATGCCCGATGACATTACTGTGTGGTAATGCCGTTGTATTCCTTTGAGGGCAAGAAGCCGGTGGTCCACCCGTCCGCGTGGATCGCGCCGACCGCGACGCTGATCGGCGACGTGACGGTCGAGGCGAACGCCTCGGTCTGGTACGGCGTGGTCGTGCGCGCCGACTTCGGCCCGGTGCTCATCCGCGAGGGCGCGAACGTCCAGGACAACACCGTCGTCCACGTCCAGCAGGGTGTGGACATCGGGGAGGGCGCCACGATCGGGCACCTGTGCGTGATCCACGACTGCACGATCGGCGCGGGCGCGCTCATCGGCAACGGCGCCACCGTCCAGGACGGCGCGGTCATCGGCGAGCGCGCGCTGATCGCGGCGGGCGCGATGGTGGGACCGGCGACGATCATCCCGCCGGAGGTCGTGGCGATGGGCGTGCCCGCCAAGCGCCAGGTGCCGCTGGAGGGGACGCCCAAGGTGTGGGTCGACCACAACGCCGCGATCTACCAGGAGCTGGCCCGCAGGCACGCGCGCGGCATCGAGCAGGTGTGAGCCCCCGGCGCGGGGCCGGGGGCTCACGGGTGGATCAGCAGGCGCCCAGGTCGGTCCAGTACGCGTAGGCGCTGTTGCCGGGCTCCCAGGCGCGGACGTACCAGGTGGCCTCCCAGCGGTGCCCGTTGTGGGAGACCTCGTCGCCCGGACTGTAGAGCGTCTCGGCGTTCCACGCGGGGACGCCATCACACCCCTCCGGCGGGTCCGGCGGGTCGTCCGGCGGGGTCGTGCCGCCGGTGACCGAGTCGATCCAGCTCTTGTAGGCGGGGACGTTCATGTAGATCGCCGGGGCCTGGCCGCAGGTCGGCTGGCCCTGACCCGCCCGGCTGGTGGCGCCGGTCAGCTCCCAGCGGCCGCCGACGTTGCGCACGGCCGGGCCGCCGGAGTCGCCGTAGCAGGCGCCGGTGCCCTGGCGGTCGCCGAGGCACAGCTCCTTGGCCGGGTCATAGCCCGCCGTGCAGCCGGAGGCGAGCACCTTGACGTCGATCTCCTGCAGCGTGCTCGGCGGTCCGCCGCAGCCGCGCGTCGGGCAGGTCTGGCCCCACCCGATCAGCCGCGTCACGGTGCCGGTCGGGCCCGCGGACGCCGAGATCGGGATCGGCGCCTGCGTCACCGGCTGGGCCAGCTTGACCAGCGCGATGTCCTTGCCGTCGGAGGGCGTGTGGTGCTGCGAGGCGATCCCGACGAGCGTGCCGCCGGAACTCCACGTCGTGGTGCCGACGCGCGCCCGGACGAGGCTGCCGACGCAGTGGCGGGCGGTGACGACCCACTGGTTGGTGATCAGTGAGCCGCCGCAGGTGTGCCCCCCGCTGGATTGCAGGGAGACCATGAAGGAGTAGACCTGGCTGGCCGGGCGGCCCCCGATGATCATTGGGGCGACGGCGCCGTCATCGGGTGGCGGGGCGGCGGTGGCGGTGGCGGGCGGTCCCAGAACGACGGTCGCCGCGACCGCCAGGCCCAGTGCGATCTTGCCGAATCGCATGGTTGGCGTGTCCTTTCCACCCCCGTGTGCTCCCGTGGGACGCCGGGCGCGGGAGTGAGTGCAGGGTGGTGACTATCCGTTATCGGTCGGCTCCGATATCCGCACTATGGCCGCTTGGCATTACCCGCATCACATCCGAGCGGGGTATCAATGGCCCTTATGGCAGAGCTTGAGCTGCGGCATCTCCGGGCGATCTGCGCCATCGCCGAGGAGGGCAGCGTCTCCAAGGCGGCCAGCAGGCTGGGCGTCACCCAGCCAGCGCTGACCGCCCAGCTGCGCTCCATCGAGCGCATCCTGGGCGGCGAGCTGTTCCGCCGTTCGCCCAACGGCAGCGAGGCGACCGAACTCGGCCGCAGCGTCGTCCGCTCGGCGAAGGTGGTCCTGCAGGACATGGCCGCCCTGATGGCCTCGGCCCGCACCGATGCGCCCGTGCCGGGGGAGTCGCCCCTGGTCCTGGCGTCGAGCCCCATGCTGTTCACCAGCGCCCTGATCGGCGAGCTGCGCGCGTGGTTCCGCTGCTCGGAGCTGCGCACGCAGATCGACAGCTCGGGCCCGGCGCTGCTGGACCTGGTGGTCGCCAAACAAGCCGACCTGGCGGTCTTCGAACGCTTCGAGGGCCTCGAACAACGCTCCCTGCCGGACGTCGAGATCCGCACGATCGTCGAGGAACCCCAATTCGTCGCCCTGGCCGCCGACCACCCCTTGGCGGCGGGTGAACAGGTCGAACTGGCGGATTTGGCGGACATGGACTGGGTGGTCCCGCCTCCCGACCAGGACGCCATGCGCCTGCGCTTTCGAGAGGTCTGCGAATCCGTCGGGTTCACCCCGCGCATCACCCATCACGTCACCGAGGCCAGGACAGCGATGGCCCTCTGCGCGGCTGGGGCGGTATGCCTGGCCCAGCCCGCTTCTTTGGGCGGCCCAGGATTCGTGATCCGCCCCCTACGCGACAGCCCCCTACGCCTACCGGTCGTCCTGGTGACCCGCTCGGATGGGTTGTTGGCGGGCAGGAAACACGAGGTTTTCGCGTGCGTGGCACATGCTTATCGGTCGATCGTGAACAGAAACCCTCGATACGCCCGCTGGTGGGACGAACACCCGGAATCCCATGCGGACCTGGACGCCGCCCTGGCCCTACCCCGCCCCAGCCGGCCGAAGTAGGTGAGAAGGGGGAAGTAGGGGGAAAGGGGGAGGGGGAAGAGGCAGGAGGGAAGAGGAGAGGCGAACGGGCCGAAGGGGACCGAGAGAGAGGGCCGGAAGGTCGGAGGGCGAGAGGGCGGGCGGCGAGAGGCCGGAGGCAAGGGGGCCGGGCGGCGACAGGGCCGGAGGGTGAGAAGGCCCGGGGGAGAGGGCGAGAGGCCGGAAGGTGAGGAGGCTGGAAGGCAAGAGGGCCGGGGGTGCGAAGAGCGAAGGGCCCGAATGTGAGTAGGCCGGAAGGCGAGAGGCCGGAGAGCCGGAAGCCAAAGGTCCGGAGGCAAGAAGGGCCGAGGGGCGAGGGGCCACAGGGCAAGAGGCCAGGGAGCCGGGGAGCCGGGGAGCCGGGGAGCCGGAAGGCGAGAGGGCCAGCGGCCAGCGGAAGTATGGGCAAGAGCAGTCGGGGAAGCAGAGCGACCACCCACTAAACGCAACACGCCTCAGCCGACTGTCCGATGGGGTGGACTCGCATTCGTGGGGAGCGAAGCGGTGCTACCCTCGCTCGGGCGTGGACGGCTTCGCCGCTCCGCCCTTTGTTCACGCCCGCGCCGCTTCGCTTAGGGGCCCCGCGAATGTGAGTTCACCCCATCGGACACCACCGATTAAATCGCGTCGCCACCAAGGGGGCGCGAATCAATTCGTGCGCGTCAAGAACGAACAGCCTTCAGCGTCCACACCACAGTCATCTCAGCTGTGGTCACCCCGTCAGCGTTTCGGATGACGCACTCCACCGGCAGCTCCGGCCGCGTCCCCGCGTCCAGCTCCGCCAGCACCTCCGCCACCTCCCGCGACGGCACCGCCTCCGCCGTCAGGGCTCCGAGCGCCAGCTTCCGGTACCGGATCTCCGACCGCACCACCAGCGGCGTCGCGCGTCCCATCTCCGCGGCGAACGCCGCCAGCGCCACCGCGCCTGACGCGGTCTCCGCCAAGCCGAACATCACCGCCGCGTGCGGGCCGCCCGCGTGATTGCGCTGGTCAGGGCGGTCGGGCAGCGAGCACACGACCCGCGACGGCGTGACCGACTCGAACGTGACGCTGGCCGTCTTGACCCAGGGGACGGTCGCGGAGATCG
Organism: Actinokineospora sp. UTMC 2448; assembly: GCF_024760565.1. Lineage (NCBI taxonomy): Bacteria > Bacillati > Actinomycetota > Actinomycetes > Pseudonocardiales > Pseudonocardiaceae > Actinokineospora > Actinokineospora sp. UTMC 2448. Next base: position 320,166 of record NZ_CP031087.1, read on the forward strand.
TCTCGGCGACCCAGTCGTACTCGCTCATGGCGCACACATTACCCGTCAGTAACTTCGCTGCGCCACAACTCACAGTTAATCCGGTTGTCTTCGATCTTGCTCGATGTGCATCCTTGTATGGACCAACTACTTGGGTGATGCAAGCAATGGGAGTCAGGCGATGGAGCTGACCGAGGCCGAGCTGGAGAACGGCAAGCGGCTGGCGTCCGTGCTGTTCGCCTTCGGCAAGCAGCAGGCGACCGTGGCCGCCCGGCTGAGCAGGGCGGGGGTCGACCGCTCGGCGATCGTCCTGCTCAAGAACCTGGTCGCGCTCGGACCCGCCCGGCTGGGCACCCTGGCCGAGGCCGTGCACTCCGACCCCTCGACCGTCTCCCGCCAGGTGGCCGCCCTGGTCAAAGAGGGCCTGGTCACCCGGCAGGCCGACCCGGACGACGGCCGCGCCAGCCTGCTGGTGCCGACCGAGGAGGGCCTGGGCGTGCTGGAACGCCAGCGGGCCCGGTTCGCCCACTCCATCGCCCGGATGGTCCGCGACTGGGACCCGGACGACCTCGACACCTTCGTGGGGCTGTTCGAGCGGTTCATCGCCGACCACGAGAAGTACATGCCGAACTTGATCGCTGAATGTGGGGGGAAACCTTGACCACCAACGCCGAAGCGCCACCGAGCAATCACCTCAGCCACCGGCAGATCCTGGTGATCCTGTCGGGCCTGATGCTGGGCATGCTGCTCGCCGCGCTCGACCAGACCATCATGTCCTCGGCGATGAAGACGATCGCCGACCAGCTGCACGGCCAGACGATCCAGGCGTGGGCCACCACCGCCTATCTGATCACCGCCACCATCTCGACCCCGCTCTACGGCAAGCTCTCCGACATCCTCGGCCGCAAGCCGCTGTACCTGACCGCGATCACGGTCTTCCTGATCGGCTCGGTGCTGTGCGGCATCGCCGACTCGATGTACGAGCTCGCCGCCTACCGCGCGGTCCAGGGCCTCGGCGCCGGTGGTCTGATGTCGCTGGCGCTGGCGATCATCGCCGACATCACCTCGCCGCGCGAGCGCGGGCGCTACCAGGGCTACTTCATGGCCGTCTGGGGCCTGTCCAGCGTGGCGGGCCCGGTCGTCGGCGGGTTCTTCGCGGGCATCGACACCGTCGCCGGCATCGACGGGTGGCGCTGGGTGTTCCTGATCAACGTGCCGATCGCGCTGGTGGGCCTGTTCGTCGTGGCCCGCAACCTCAACGTCCCGCACAAGCGGGTCCCGCAGAAGGTCGACTACCTGGGCGCGATCACGCTGACCATCGGTCTCGTCCCGCTGCTGATCGTGGCCGAGCAGGGCCGCGAGTGGGGCTGGGCCTCGCCCGCGGCGCTGACCGCCTACGCCCTCGGCGTCGTCGGGATCGCCGCGTTCATCGCCGTCGAGCGGCGCATGGGCGACGCGGCGCTGCTGCCGCTGCGGCTGTTCCGGCGGTCGGTGTTCACCGTGGCCAACCTGGTCAACTTCATCATGGGCATGGGCATGTTCGGCGCCATGATGTCGCTGCCGCTGTACCTGCAGATCGTCAAGGGCGCCAGCCCGACCGAGTCCGGCCTGATGACGCTGCCGCTGACCTTCGGCATCATCGTCTCGGCCATGGCCAGCGGGCAGGCCATCGCCCGCACCGGCCGCTACCGGGTGTTCCCGATCGTCGGCCTCGGGCTGACCACGGTGTCGCTGATCGCGTTCTCCCTGATCGGCGTCGACACCCCGCTCTGGACGACCATGCTGATCATGGTGGTCATCGGCGCCGGGCTGGGCCTGTGCATGCAGACGCTGATCCTGGCCATCCAGAACGACGTCCCGGTCCGGGACATGGGCGTGGCCACCTCGGCGGGCACGTTCTTCCGGTCCATCGGCGGCACGGTCGGCACGGCGACCTTCCTGTCGATCCTGTTCACCGTGGTCGGCGGCCGCATCCAGGGCTCCATCGACGCCGCCCGCACCGACCCGGCGTTCCTGGCGGCGCTGCAGCAGAACCCGCAGTTCACGCCCGGGCAGATCGACCTGAACAACACCGCGTTCCTGACCCAGATCGACCCGGCGCTGGCCCGCCCGATCCTGGTCGGCTTCGCCGACGCGCTGAGCACGGTGTTCCTGGTCGGCGGCATCGTGATGGCCGTGGCGTTCGCCGCCGTGTGGTTCCTCAAGGAGGTGCCGCTGGCCGACAAGTCCGGCATTCAGCGGGTCGCCGACGAGGACGCCGACAAGGTGCCCGCGATCGCGCACTGAGCGTGTGACCGTGGTCCCCCGATCCGGTCGGGGGACCACGGTTTCGCTTCCGGGTGGTCTCGCGTAGGCAACAGACGTGCACCGAGCGTGCCGCCATCTGGGATAGTGGGCACCGACATTTGGGGGTGCCGTGCGCGTCGTCCTCGCCATCTTTCTGGTGGGCGGTCTGGTGATCGCCTTGGCGTACGTCGTGGGCGGCCGTTCGCACCAGCCGGGCCCGCCCGCGGCCCTCGGCGTACCCGAGACCAGCGCGGCGCCGTCGTCGGCGCCGACCGCCCCGCCGCCCGAGCCGGACTGCGCCGACGGCGAGGGGCCAGAGGAGATCGCCCCGGTGCCCGCCGACGTGCAGGCGGGCGTGGACCGCTCGTGGGAGCGCGTCGAGAAGTGGCTGGCCGCGAGCGTGCCGGTCCCGGTCGTGTGGAACCCGCCAGCCGACGACGCCGCGATCGCGCGCGCCCAGCGGGCCGCGGGCATGGCCTTCCCGCCGGAGCTCGTCGCCAGCCTGCGCAGGCACAACGGGGTCCGGGCCGCGGGCTTCACCTTCGCGCCGTTCTACGCGCCGATGTCCACCGGCGAGATCGCCGCCGACGTGGGCAAGCTCTGCGCCGCCGACGGCGGCTGGGACGGCGACGGCATCCCCTTCGCCCGCGACAACGGCGGCTGGTACCTCTACCTGGACCCCGACGGACGGGTCAGGGAGCACTCGCCGGGCGCGGCGGGCGGCATCGCCGCGGACTCGCTCGCGCTGCTGGTCGAGCAGACGGCGGACGTGCTGGAGGGCCGCCGCACCGGCGCGTATCTCCCGGCGATCGGTGCGGACGGCGTGCTCAGCTGGCGCCTGCGCTAGTGCTCCGCGGGGGCGGCTTCCTTCAGGCGGGCGTAGGAGCGCACGATCTCGGCCTCGGCCTCGGCGCGCCCGACCCAGTTGGCGCCCTCGACGCTCTTGCCCGGCTCCAGGTCCTTGTAGACCTCGAAGAAGTGCTGGATCTCCAGGCGGTGGAACTCGGCGAGGTGGTGGATGTCGCGCAGGTGCTCGCTGCGCGGGTCGTTGGCGGGCACGCACAGCACCTTGTCGTCGCCGCCCTTCTCGTCGGTCATGCGGAACATGCCGATGGCCCTGGCGCTGATGAGGCAGCCGGGGAAGGTGGGCTCCTGGACCAGCACCAGCGCGTCCAGCGGGTCGCCGTCCTCGCCGAGGGTGTTCTCCACGAACCCGTAGTCCGCCGGGTACTGGGTGGCGGTGAACAGCGTCCGGTCGAGCCGCAGCCGCCCGGTGACGTGGTCCACTTCGTACTTGTTCCGGCTCCCCTTGGGGATCTCGATCGTGACGTCGAACTCCACGCCGTTCCTCGCTCGTCTCGGCTGTCCTCGTTGAGGCCTTAGTGTGGACCACGGTATGCCGGTGGCCCGCACCTGCGGTGGGCGGCCGACGACGGGGGCTTCGGGAGGGCGACAGGTGGGCGAGACATCGTCGGGGGAGCGGGGAAGAGCCCGCGAAAGCGGTCCTGACCAGCGCGAGAACCCGGAGCCGACGGACATCGCCTGGCCCGGCGCCGACGCCGAGGACTGGCCGGGGACCGACACCGACGACCAGGACGCGCCAGCGGTTGCCACCCCGTTACGTGACGAGACCCACGTCGCCGACGGCGAGCCGCGCGTCACACCCCCGGGTGAACCGGCCTGGCCCGACGAGGAACCGGGCCCGACGACCGAACTGCCCACCCCGCCCGCCGAGGCGACCCGGGTCATGCGCCCGGTCGCGCGGACGGAGCGTCCGGCCGAGGACACCGCTCCCGGCATCCCCGCCGTCGACCCCGCACCGTCCGGTGAGGACACCCACCCGGGCATGGCCCCGGCCGACCGCACCCAGCCGACCGCCCGCCCGCGGTCGTTCGAGGGCGCGGACACCACGCGCCTCACCCGCCCGGAGAACCCGGCCGAGCGCACCATGCTCGTCCGCCCGGTCGCGACCGACCGACCCGCCGGCGACGAGGAGTCAAGGCCCGCCCCGGCTGATGCCCAGGCGGAGGAGACGAGGTTCGTCCCAGCTGACGCGCAGCGCTCGAACGAGGGGACGAGGCCCGGCCATGCCGACGCCCACCGCTCGACCGAGGGTCCGCGATTCGGGCCGGGCGACTCGCAGCGCTCGGCTGAGGAGACACGGTTCGTTCCTAGCGACGCTCAGCAATCGGCAGAGGGGGCGCGGTTCGGGCAGGCCGATGGCCAGCGCTCGGGCGAGGGGCGGTTCGGTCAGGGCGATGCGCAGCGTTCGGCTGAGGAGACGCGGTTCGTTCCGAGTGACGGGCAGCCTTCGGCCGAGAGGCGGTTCGGCCAGGTTGAGGCTCAGCGCTTGGGCGAGGGGGCGCGGTTCGGGCAGGGCGACGGGCAGCGTTCGGCGGAGGAGACGCGGTTCGTTTCGGCCGAGTTGCCCCGTCGTGGCGATGGGCCCGGGGCGCAGGCGCGGCAAGGGGGTCGTTCCGCGGGTGAGGCCGGGCCGCACGGGCGGCGGCCGGTGGGGGCGTCGGGGGCGCATCCGGCTGAGGAGACGCGGTTCATCCGGGGTGAGCAGCGGCGTCCGGAAGAGGCCGCGCCCTTCGCCGAGGAGACGGGCGCCGCCGACCGTTCTGGTGGAAAGGGGCACGTCGACCCGCCGGTGGACGACGGTCCGGGCGAGCCCCAGCCGGACGGCGGCAGGCCGCGGCGCAGGCGGACCGGGCTCATCGTGGCCGTCGCCGCGGCCGTCGTGGTCGCGGTCGCCGCCGGGATCGTGTTCGCCGTGCCCGGGATCGCCGAGCGGTTGGGGCTGGTGGACGGGGATGAGGTGGCCATCGCACCGCCGCCCGCGGCCGTGCGGTTCGAGCCGGTGCTCGCGGGGCCCCGGGAGGGAGCGACGCCGCCGAGCGCCGAAGGGGTAGCGAGCGCGCTGGCCGGGCCCGCGAACGATCCCGATCTCGGCACGCTCACCGGGGTCGTCATCGACCCGGTGACCGGGCAGACGCTGTTCAGCCGCGACCCGGACACCGCGCTGGTCCCGGCGTCGACGACCAAGCTGCTCAGCACCGCCGCCGTCCTGCTGACCCTCCCGCACACCGAGCGGCTGGTCACCAAGGTCGTCGCGGGGGACGAGCCGGGCACGGTGATCATCGTCGGCGGCGGGGACCCCACGCTGTCGTCGCTGCCCGAGGGCAAGGACTCCGTCTTCCCCGGCGCGGCGCACCTGGACGAGCTGGTCGCGCAGGTCAAGGCCACCGGTCCCGTCGACACCGTCCTGGTCGACCTGAGCCGCTACACCGGCGACGGCCTCGCCCGCGGCTGGCTGCCCGCCGACGTCCCCGCTGGCCACATCACCCCGATCGTCCCGGCGATGATGGACGCGGCCCGGCAGGACCCGACCGACGCCGTCAGCCCGCGCTCGAACAACCCCGGCCGCGCGCTGGCCGAGGAGTTCGCCCGCCGCATAGGCGCGACCGTGCCGTCTGAGGCGCAGACCACGGCGAAGCCGGACGCCCGCGTGCTCGGCGAGGTCGAGTCCGCGCCCATCGCCGAACTGGTCCACACCGCCGTGCAGCGCTCGGACAACGTGCTGGCCGAGACGCTGATCCGCGAGCTGGCCATCGCCACCGGGCAGGAGCCGTCCTTCACCGGCGCGACCACCGCGGTGGTCAACGTCCTGCGCGAGAACGGCTTCGCCGTCGACGGCCTCGTCCTGCGCGACGGCAGCGGGATGTCGACGGAGAACCGGGTCACCTCCGCGCTGCTCGGCGAGGTGCTCAAGGCCGCCGCCGCCCCGGACGGCGCCGACCCGCGCACGGCCAAGCTCCGGCCGCTGCTGTCCGGGCTTCCCGTCGCGGGCGGCAACGGCACGCTGGACAAGCGGTACCTGGACGGCCCGGCCGCGGCGGGCAAGGGCTGGGTCAGGGCCAAGACCGGCACGCTCTCCGCGGTGAACTCGCTGGCAGGCGTCGTCCTCGACAGCGACGGCCGCCTGCTGGTGTTCGCCCTGATGTCCAACGGGACCAATCCCCTGGACGCTCGGCCCGCGCTCGACGCCGTGGCCGCCGCTTTGCACAAGTGTGGCTGTCAGTGAGCGGGTAGCGTTCGGGGCGTGAACCCCGCTACCCGGACCGGGCCCGCACCCGTCGATTGGGACCTCGCCACGTCGACGGCCAAACGGCTGGTCCGGCCGGGGCCGGTGGTGTCGCTGGCCGAGGCCGAGCGCACCGTGGCCGACCTGCGCGCGGCCACCGTCGTCGCCGAGGAGCACGTGCGCGGGCTGACCGGCATGGGGCACGGCCTGCCGGTGCGCGAGGGCGACGTCGTCGACCGCGACGGCTGGATCGAGGCCGCAGCCCAGGGCATTGCAACGCTCACCGACGGCGCGCTGCCCGCGCGGTCTGGCCGGGTCGGCGGCGTGCTGTCCGGCAGCGCGGGCGTGCAGGCCGGGATGGTGCTGGCATACCTGGGCAGCCGTGTCCTCGGCCAGTACGACCCCTACGGCGGCGCCGACGGCAGGCTGATGATGGTCGCGCCCAACATCGTCGCCGCCCAGCGGGCCCTCGACGTGCCCGCCGAGGACTTCCAGCTGTGGGTCGCCCTGCACGAGAGCACCCACCGCCTCCAGTTCACCGCGGTGCCGTGGCTGGCCGAGTACTTCCGCGGCCAGGTCGCCGGGTTCATCGCGGGGCTGGAGGACGAGGCGACCGGCCTGCTGTCGCGGCTGCCCGAGGTGCTCAAGGCGGCCCGCTCGCGGCCCGACCCCACCGCATCCACCGGGCCGCTGGCGATCGTCGAGATGCTGCAGTCGCCCGCCCAGCGGGCCGCGTTCGACCGGCTGATCGCGCTGTCGACGCTGCTGGAGGGCCACGCAGACCACGTCATGGACGCCGTCGGCCCGGCCGTGGTGCCCAGCGTCGCCACCATCCGCCAGCGGTTCACCGCGCGCCGCCGCGGCGGCGGCCTGCTCGACCGCGTCCTGCGCTCGCTGCTGGGCGTGGACGCCAAGATGAAGCAGTACGCCGTGGGCGCGAAGTTCACCAACCACATCGTGGGCGCGATCGGCATGGAGCGGTTCAACCGCGTCTGGGAGTCCCCGGACACCCTGCCGCTGCGCGCCGAGCTGGGCGACCCGGACGCCTGGCTGCGCCGCGTCGCGTGAGCAGGCCCGACCCGGCCGTCGCCGACGTCCGCAGGGCCGTTCGCGCGCTGCTGTCCAGGGTCGAGCCGGATCGGGTCGCGGTCGCCGTCTCCGGCGGCGCGGACTCGCTCGCGCTGGCCGCGGCGGCCGCGCACGTGTGTCCGGTGGAGGCGCTGATCGTCGACCACGGCCTGCAGGCGGGGTCGGCGCGGGTCGCCGCCCGGGTCGCGGAGCAGATGGCGGCGCTGGACGTGCCCGCGCGCGTCCTCACGGTCACGGTGTCCGGCTCGGGCGGGATCGAGGCCGCCGCCCGCCGCGCCCGCTACGCCGCGCTGCGGGAGGCGGCCGACGGCGCGCTGGTCCTGCTCGGACACACCCGCGACGACCAGGCCGAGACCGTGCTGCTCGGCCTCGGCCGGGGCTCCGGCCCCCGGTCCATCGCCGGGATGCGCGCCCTCGACCCGCCGTGGGGCCGCCCGCTCCTCGACCTGCCGCGCGCGACCACCGCCGCCGCCTGCGCCGCGCTCGGGCTCACCCCGTGGCACGACCCGCACAACGCCGACCCGCGCTTCACCCGCGTGCGGCTGCGCACCGAGGTCCTGCCGCTGATGGAGGAGGTCCTGCAGGGCGGGGTCGCCGCCGCGCTGGCCCGCACGGCCGCCCAACTGCGCGAGGACCTCGCCGCCCTCGACGACCTCGCCGCCGACCTGCTCGCCCGCGCGGGCGACGACGGTGATCTCGTTGTGTCCGAACTCACCCCGGCCCCGCCCGCGCTGCGCCGCAGGGTGCTGCGGACGTGGTTGTTGCGGGCAGGCGTCCCGGAGTTGACGGACGCGCACCTGCGCGCCTGCGACGGCCTCGTCGGCGACTGGCGCGGCCAACGCGGCGTCGCGCTGCCCGGCGGCTTTGTGGCGCGGCGCGCGCATGGCAGGCTGACCTGTGACGCGCCGTGACCTGCGAGGGATTTGAAGGGACCACTGTGTACGACGGTGATATCGCCTCCGTGCTGATCAGTCAGGACCAGATCGACGAGAAGATCACCGAACTGGCCAAGCAGGTCGCCGCCGACTACGCCGACACCCCGTCCGACCTCGTGCTGGTCGGCGTGCTCAAGGGCGCGGTCATGTTCATGACCGACCTGGCCCGCGCGCTGCCCGTCCCGGTGCAGCTGGAGTTCATGGCGGTCAGCTCGTACGGCTCGTCCACGTCGTCCTCGGGCGTCGTGCGCATCCTCAAGGACCTCGACCGCGACATCGCGGGCCGCGACGTGCTGATCGTCGAGGACATCATCGACTCGGGCCTGACCCTGTCGTGGCTGCTGAAGAACCTCGCCTCCCGCAACCCGCGGTCGATGGAGGTCTGCTCCCTGCTCCGCAAGCCCGACGCGGTGAAGGTGGAGGTGCCGGTGAAGTACATCGGCTTCGACATCCCGAACGAGTTCGTCGTCGGCTACGGCCTCGACTTCGCCGAGCGCTACCGCGACCTCCCGTACATCGGCACCCTCGACCCGCGGGTCTATACCTCGTAGCACGAATTGTCGTGATCCCCTGACCGGGTGTACCTCGGTGCGTTAGCCTCCAGATCAACTGCTGCGGGTGGAGCAGCCGACGGGGACCAGGGGAGAGCAGACGTGTACGACGCAACCGGTATCGGCGGCGCCGTCGGCGCCTTCGCGGGCGCCGCGGCCAGCGGCATGGTCTCGGTGGACCCGGACGCCGCCCAGGACGCCATCAAGGAGATCGGCGCGGTCCGGGACGAGCTTTCGCTGCTGGTGCAGGGTGCGGACTCCGCCGGTGCGGAGGTGCAGATCGGCGCAAACCCGGTCGGCACCGCGATGGCGAAGAAGTCCATGGAGCGCTTCGACGGCTCGGGTGACTCCTTCCTCCACCTCGTTCGGCAGTTGTTGGAGCAGACCGACCAGGCCGAGCGCGCGCTCAACCAGGCGATCGCCAATTACAAGGACACCGACTACGGCAACGCGACCAAGGTGCGGGGCTGAGCTCGTGCGTTCCACACTCGCCGTGACGGTCGCCTGCGGTGCGCTGCTCGCGTCGCTGAGTGCGTGCGGGTCGGAGCCGGGGACGCCGACGACCACCCCGACCACCGGCGGAACCGGGGCCGTCACCACGACGACCGCCTCTCCCACGACCGCGGCCACCTCCACCACGGCCGCCGATCGGGAGATCAATTACCAGCGCGATGAGCTGTGCGAGCTGCTGACCCCGGCTGAGACAGCCGAATTCGGCTCCAGGAACCCCCGCCCGGGCAACAGCTTCACCACCGGCTCCGAGCAGTGCCAGTGGAGCGGCGACCTCGGGATCACCATCGACTTCAAGTTGGATGCGAGTGGTGTCCGCCCCGCGGAGGGCACGAAGTCGGACATCGAGGTGGCTGGGACCCCGGCGGTGTTGACCAAGACCACCGAGAAGAGCGGGTTGTGCTTGGTGCGGATCAAGCTCAACAAGGACCGTTCCGCAATGACTTTCGGTGTGGGTGTGCTGAGCAGCGGGCGCGACAAGGGCTACGAAACGTGTGATGTGGCGAAAAAGGTCGCCGAGATCGTTATTCCGAAGGTGAAGGGCTAGGGGGCAGGACATGCCGAACGGCGATCAGCCGCGTTACGAGACGCACGATTACGCGGGCGACCGGGCGGACGACGTCTCGATCGCCATGCGGAACATGCCTGAGGAAGACCGGTCGACCACCACCGAGCTTCAGCAGAGCATCGCCGAGTACCAGCGGGAGCAGCTGGCGCCCGACGTCGAGATGGGCAACGACCGGGTGGTCGTCCCGCAGAACTGGGAGAGCCGCACCAGCACCGAGCTGTACGCCGCCGCCACCGAGAAGAACGTGCCGACCAGCGCGGACGGGCTCGGGCGCGGTTTCACCGAGGGCGGCAACCGGCTCGCCGAGGCGGCTAACCGGCTGTTGGACGCGGTGACGCGGCTGGAGCACGCCTGGCAGGGCGAGGCCGCCGACGCCGCGCGCAACGCGCTCAAGCCGCTGGCCCAGCGGACCGGGCAGGCGGGAATCTCCGCGCAGTACATGGGGACCGCCATGTCCGACCAGGCGCTCGCCGCCGCCACCGTGCGGAACATGCCCGAGCCGATGGAGTTCGACCGCGACGCCGAGTTGACCAAGGCGCTCGCGAACCCGAACCCGGTGGCGGGCATGAACGACATGCAGGCCAAGGAAGAGCAGGCCAGGGCGGTCAAGGCCGAGCAGGTCAAGTACATGACCGAGTACACCAACACGATGGCCGAGATCGACTCGCGCACGCCGACCTTCGTGCCGCCGCCCCCGCGCAGCACCGACACCGGCGGCGGCGACGGCTTCCAGGACGGCACCCGGGTCACCTACGACCGCACGGGCAGCACCGACTCCTACACCCCGCGCGGCAGCACCGGCGACGGGGACAGCAGGCCGGGCTTCATCGACGGCCACCACGCCACCAACCCGCACACGGTGCCCCCGGCCCCGGGCTACGACGGCCTCGACACCGGCACCGACCTCTCCGGCTACACCCCGCCGCAGACCTCGCCCGTGCAGCCGCCCGTCACGGTCAACCCGACCCCCGGACCCGGCCCGCAGCCCGGCCCGACGCAGGGCCCCGGCCCGTTCAGCCCGGTCAGCACCGGCCCGACCGGCCCCACCGGCGGCCGTTCCCTCACCGGCGGGCCGCGCGGCCCGTTCGGCGGCGGGCCCGGCGGTCCCGGGGGCGCGGGCGGGCCCGGCGCGAAGCCCGGGCTCGGCGCGGGCATGGGCCAGGGCGGCCCCGGCGCGGGCGGGCGGCCCGGCGGCGCGGGCGCGGGTGCTGGCGGCGCTGGCCGCGGCGCTGGCGCCGGAGCGGGCGCCGGTGCTGGCGGTCGCGGCGGCCAGGGCGATGAGGACCTGGAGCACCAGCGGCCGTCGTACCTGGTCGAGCCGGACCCGGAGGACACCTTCGGCACCGACCAGATCACCGCGCCGTCCGTCATCGGGGAGTGACGCGGTGCCCTCCGCGGAGACCCTCGACCAGCTCGCCCTCGACTTCCTCTGGGAGGCCATGGACGCGGGCGACCTCCCGTACCCGCTGCAGGTGCGCTCGCACGGCGAGACGCTCGACGAGCGCACCGCGCTGCGGCACCGCATGCACGCCGAACTCGCCGCGCGCGGCCTGATCGACCGGTACGGCCGCGTCGAGCCGCACGTGGAGGACTGGCTGGGCGTGCTCGCCCGGCCGGACGTGGCGATCGACGCGCTGTTCATGCCCCAGCTGCCCGGCAGGGCGGTCGCGGTGTTCGCCGCGGCCGCGGGCGGCACGGGCGTGGTGGCCACCCAGTCCGGTGACGACCTGCACCTGCGCCGCGTCCGCGCCGACGGCCTGGTCGCCGAGGTGATCGGCCTGCTGCCCGCCGCCCCGCGCGGGGCGGAGACCTCGGTCTCGCTGCCCGCCGACGAGTTCGCCGCGGTGAACCCGAGGGCGGTGCGCGGCCTGGCCGACTCCGACCCCAGGGCGGCGGCCGCGCGGCTGGTCGCGCAGCCCAACCTGCGCGGCGGCCAGTTCGGCGTCACCGCCCGCGACCGGCACGGCGCGCGCACGCGGGGGCCGGTGCTGTCGTGGTTCGACAAGCCCAACGGCCGCTACCTCGCCTCGACCAGCCGCGGCCGGGACGGGCGGGACTGGGTCACGGTCGCCCCGGCCGACATCCAGACGATGCGCCACCGGCTGGGTCAACTTGTGGCCGAGGTCACACGCTGACCCGGACCGGGGAACTGGACGCGGCCGTGCGCCGTTGAGCTTGGTGGCGCCCTTGTCAATCGGTGAGGGTGTCGAAGCGGGCGGTACTCTGGAGCGACCGGAGCGCCGCCCGGCCGGGTAATGGTCGTCATTGCCCTCACGTGCACGTCCAGGGAGGGTCGAGGCCGCCCCACGGCCGTATGTAATGGACCGAAAGCGACTGCTGCGCAACCCGCTGCTGTGGATCCTGGCGGTGTTGCTGATCTACTTCGCCTTCAGCATGCTGTTCGACGACACGCGTGGCTACACCTCGGTGCCCACGTCGAAGGCCGTCGCGCAGATCGAGGCCAACAACGTCAAGGCCGTCGAGCTGGGGGACAAGGAACAGCAGCTCAAGCTGACCCTGAACAACCCGATCGAGCACGAGGGCCAGCAGGTCACCCAGCTCATCGCCCAGTACCCGGCCGGGGCGACGTCACAGCTCTACGAGACGATCATCGACAAGCCGGGCATCGAGTTCCGCACCACGGTGACGCAGGACTCGTTCCTCACCCAGATCCTGATCTTCCTCATCCCGTTCGCGCTGCTGTTGCTGCTGCTCATGTGGATGATGAACAACGTCCAGGGCGGCGGGAACCGGGTCCTCAACTTCGGCAAGTCCAAGGCCAAGCAGTTGTCCAAGGACATGCCCAAGACCACCTTCGCCGACGTGGCGGGCGCCGACGAGGCGGTCGAGGAGCTCTACGAGATCAAGGACTTCCTGCAGAACCCGGGCCGCTACCAGGCCCTGGGCGCGAAGATCCCGAAGGGCGTGCTGCTCTACGGCCCGCCGGGCACCGGCAAGACGCTGCTGGCCCGCGCGGTCGCCGGTGAGGCGGGCGTGCCGTTCTACTCGATCTCCGGCTCGGACTTCGTCGAGATGTTCGTCGGTGTCGGCGCCTCCCGCGTGCGCGACCTGTTCGAGCAGGCCAAGCAGAACGCGCCGTGCATCATCTTCGTCGACGAGATCGACGCGGTCGGCCGCCAGCGCGGCGCGGGCCTCGGCGGCGGGCACGACGAGCGCGAGCAGACCCTCAACCAGCTGCTGGTCGAGATGGACGGCTTCGACGCCCGCGGCGGCATCATCCTGATCGCCGCGACCAACCGCCCCGACATCCTGGACCCGGCGCTGCTGCGCCCGGGCCGCTTCGACCGGCAGATCCCGGTGTCCGCGCCGGACCTGTCCGGCCGCAAGAAGATCCTGCAGGTGCACGCCAAGGGCAAGCCCTTCGCAGGCGACGTCGACCTCGACGGCCTGGCCAAGCGCACCGTCGGCATGTCCGGCGCCGACCTGGCCAACGTCATCAACGAGGCCGCGCTGCTGACCGCGCGCACCAACGGCACCGCGATCACCGGGGCCGCGCTGGAGGAGTCGGTCGACCGGGTGATCGGCGGTCCGGCGCGCAAGAGCCGGATCATCTCCGAGAAGGAGAAGAAGATCACCGCCTACCACGAGGGCGGGCACGCGCTCGCCGCGTGGGCGATGCCGGACCTGGAGCCGGTCTACAAGCTGACGATCCTGCCGCGCGGGCGCACGGGCGGGCACGCGCTCGTCGTCCCCGAGGACGACAAGCAGCTCATGACCCGCTCGGAGATGATCGCCCGGCTGGTGTTCGCCCTGGGCGGGCGCGCGGCCGAGGAGCTGGTGTTCCACGAGCCGACCACGGGCGCGTCCAGCGACATCGACCAGGCCACCAAGATCGCTAAGGCGATGGTCACCGAGTACGGCATGAGCGCGCGGCTCGGCGCGGTCCGCTACGGCCAGGACCAGGGCGACCCGTTCCTGGGCCGGTCGATGGGCCACGCGCCGGACTACTCGCTGGAGGTCGCGCACGAGATCGACGAGGAGGTGCGCAGCCTGATCGAGGCAGCGCACACCGAGGCGTGGGACGTGCTCAACACCTACCGCGACGTGCTCGACGAGCTGGTGGTCGAGCTGCTGGACAAGGAGACGCTGACCCGCAAGGACCTGGAGCGGATCTTCTCCGGCGTGGAGAAGCGGCCCCGGATCACCGCGTTCAACGACTTCGGCGACCGGGTGCCCAGCGACAAGCCGCCGATCAAGACCCCGCGCGAGCTGGCGCACGAGCGCGGCGAGCCGTGGCCGGACGAGGAGCGCGAGCGGGAGAAGACCCCGGTCGCGGCCTTCCCCGGCGCGGGCGAGCTGCCCGGCGGCCCGCCCAGGACCACCCCGGAGCTGCCGCCCGGCGGCAACGGCAACGGCGTCCCGCCGCACCCGCAGCCGCCCTACCCGCCCGCGCCCGGCTACCCGCCGCCGCATTACGGCGGGGAGTACCGGCCCGGCGCCGGCCCGCCGAACTACGGCGCGCCGCCCGGGTGGACGCCCGCGACGACGCCGGGCGGCCAGCCGTGGCACCCCGCGCCGCCGCAGCCCGGTCCGGACGCCCGTGACCAGGACAACTCTGACGGGCGCACGCACGGGTCCGAATGAGAGGGTTGCGGCCGCACGGCCGCGACAATCTCGGAGACTGGCGATGAGTGATACCGCGAAGCAGGCGGGCGGGAACCACCCGGTCCCGCTCGCCGCTTTCGATCCCGACCGGGCCGAGAAGGCCGTCCGCGAACTGCTGCTCGCCTGCGGCGAGGACCCCGACCGCGAGGGCCTGCTGGAGACCCCCGCGCGGGTGGCGCGCGCGTACCGGGAGCTGTTCGCCGGGCTCTACACCGAGCCGGACGCGGTGCTGGACAAGACCTTCGACGAGAGCCACGACGAGCTGGTCCTGGTCACCGACATCCCGATGTACTCCACCTGCGAGCACCACTTGGTGCCGTTCCACGGGGTCGCGCACGTCGGGTACATCCCGAACGAGCGCGGCCAGGTGACCGGGCTGTCCAAGCTGGCCCGCCTGGTCGACCTCTACGCCCGCCGCCCGCAGGTGCAGGAGCGGCTGACCTCGCAGATCGCCGACGCGCTCATGCGCAAGCTGACCCCGCGCGGGGCGATCGTGGTGATCGAGGCCGAGCACCTGTGCATGGCGATGCGCGGCATCCGCAAGCCCGGCGCGCGCACCACGACCTCGGCGCTGCGCGGGCTGCTCAAGACCGCGCCGTCGTCGCGGGCCGAGGCGATCGAGCTGATCAACGGGCGGACCCGGTGACGCTGCCCGCACCCGGCCGCTGCGCGGTGGTGGGCGTCCTCAACGTCACCCCCGACTCCTTCTCCGACGGCGGCCGCTACCTCGGCCTCGACGACGCCATCGCGCACGGCGTGGCCATGTGGGAGCGCGGCGCGGACGTCATCGATGTGGGCGGGGAGTCCACGCGCCCGGGCGCGGACCGCGTCGACGCGGAGACCGAGATCGCCCGGGTCGTGCCGGTGATCGCCGAACTGGCGACCGCGGGCGTGGTGATCAGCGTGGACACGACCAGGGCGCGGGTCGCCGAGGCAGCGCTGGCCGCGGGGGCCTCGATCGTCAACGACGTCTCGGGCGGGCTGGCCGACCCGCAGATGGCGCGCGTGGTGGCCTCCGCGGGGGTGCCGTGGGTGCTGATGCACTGGCGCGGGCACAGCCGGGACATGCAGTCGCTGGCCACCTACGGCGACGTCGTCGCCGAGGTGCGCGACGAGCTGCGCGCGCGGGTGGACGACGCCCTGGACGCCGGGGTCGTCGAGTCGGCGATCGTGCTCGACCCTGGGCTGGGGTTCGCCAAGAACGCCGACCACAACTGGGCGCTGCTGCGGTCCCTGGACACCCTGCTCGACCTGGGCTTCCCCGTGCTGGTCGGGGCGTCGCGCAAGCGGTTCCTCGGCGCGCTGCTGGCCAGGGACGGCGTCGCCCGGCCCTCCGACGGCCGGGAGGACGCGACCGCTGCCATCTCCGCGCTCGTCGCCATGGCGGGGGCGTGGGGCGTGCGGGTGCACGACGTGGGGCGCTCGCTCGACGCGGTCACCGTGGCCGCCGCCATGGGCGGGACGCCGAAGGGGGTGTCATGGCCGATCGGATCGCGCTGACCGGGCTGCGGGTGCGCGGGCGCCACGGCGTCTTCGAGCACGAGCGCCGCGACGGGCAGGACTTCGTCGTCGACATCACCCTGTGGCTGGACCTGCGGCAGGCGGCCGAGACCGACGACCTCGCCCACACCGTGCACTACGGCGAACTCGCCGAGCGGGCCGCCGCCGTGGTCGCCGGGCCGCCGAGGGACCTGATCGAGACCGTGGCCGCGGAGATCGCCGAGGCCGAGATGGCCGACGAGCGCGTGCTCGCCGTCGAGGTGACCGTGCACAAGCCGAGCGCGCCGATCCCGCTGTCGTTCGCCGATGTCGCGGTGACCGTCCGGCGCTCGCGCAAGTCGGCGCGCGGGGCGGGCTCATGAGCCGGGCGGTGCTGTCGCTGGGGTCCAATCTGGGGGACCGGGCGGCGCACCTGCGTGCGGCCGTGGCGGGGTTCGCGGACGTGCTGGTGGCCGTGTCCCCGGTGTACGAGACGGCGCCGTGGGGCGTGACGGACCAGCCGGACTTCCTCAACGCGGTGCTCATCGTCTCCGACGAGGACGCCGACGAGTGGACGTGGCTGCGCCGGGGCCAGGCGCTGGAGCAGGCCGCCGGGCGCGTGCGGGAGCAGCGCTGGGGGCCCAGGACGCTGGACGTGGACGTGGTGACCGTCGACGGCGTGCGCAGCGACCACCCCGACCTGGTGCTGCCGCACCCGGGGACCGCCGAGCGCGCGACCGTGCTGATCCCGTGGCTGGACGTCGAGCCCGACGCTGTCGTGCCCGGGCAGGGATCGGCTCGGGAGCTGTTGGCGCGGTTGGACACCGCGGGCGTGCGCGCCCGGCCGGACATCGACCTGCGGGGGGCGGCCGGGTGAGGTTCACCAAGGCGTCGGACCTGGTGCCCGCCGGGCTGGTCACGGCGGTCGCGCTGTACCTGTTCATCCGCCTGCTGTACGGCGAGCTGCCGCCGCTGCCGACGTTCGCCGGGGTCACGCTGCTGGTGCTGGCCGTCGTCGAGGTGGTGTTCGGGTACGTGCTGCGCGGGCGGGTGCGGCGCACGTCGTCGGGCAGGCCGCTGCAGCCGATCACCGCGGCGCGGGCGCTCGCGCTGGCGAAGGCGTCCTCGCTGCTGGGCGCGATCATGCTGGGCGCGTGGGCCGCGGTGCTGGCGTACGTGGTGCCGGAGAGCGCCCGGGTCGAGGCGGCCCGGTCGGACATCCCGAGCGCGGTGATCGGGGCGGTGAGCGCGGCGGTCCTGATCGCCGCGGCGCTGTGGCTGGAGTCCTGCTGCCGCGCCCCGCGCGACCCCGATGACCAGCGTCGAGACGCGGTGTGACATCCGTTTGGTCTCGCGGAGGTAACGGCCGGGTACGGTGTGCTGCATGACCGGCCGGAACGACAACCTCCCGCGGCTGCTCTTCCTGGCCGCTCTCGCGCTGGCGGCGGGCGCGACCGCCGTCCTCGTGCTGAGCGACTCGCTGCGCTGGATGCGCCTCGGCGTGGTCGCCGCCCTGTGGGCCGCGCTGGCCGGGGCGTTCCTCGCCGTCCGCTACCGCAGACAGTCGGCGGACCGGGCCGAGGAGGCCGAGCAGGCCCAGCGCGTCTACGAGCTGGAGCTGGAGCGCGAGATCGCCGCCCGCCGCGAGTTCGAGCTCACCGCCGCCGCGGAGGCCCGCGCCGCCGCCGACGACCGCTCCCGCGACGACCTGGCCGAACTGCGCGCCGAGCTGAAGGCCATGCGCGAGCACCTCGAACTGCTCCTCGGCGGCGAGGTGCTCGTCGAGCGCATCGCGCTGCACGCCGAGGCGACCCGCATGCGCGCGCAGGCAGTGGAGGGCCGCTCCGAGCCGGTCAAGCGCATCGCGGCCGCGGCCGGGGACCCGAAGACCGACATGATCGAGCGCGTGCGGGAGCCCTGGCTGGAGGACACGCCGAGCAGCCGCCCGATCGATCCGACCTGGACGCCGTCGTGGGAGACCGGCGAGCACCGCCGCCCCCGCACCCCGACGCGTGGCCGCCCCGCCGACCCGGCCCGCCGCCGCGAGGAGCCCGGCGTCGCCGCCCGGCTCGACGGCGGGGCGGACCCGCGCACCGAGGTCGGCCGCCCGGTGCGTCCGCGCGCGGAGGCCCAGGCCTCCGAGCCGGGCCGCGCGGACGCCTACCCGGGCCAGCGCGTCCGGCCGGAGGAGCGGGTGGGCAGGCCCCACCCGGAGGGCGCGCCGGGGGAGGCCTACCAGCGGGGCAGGCCGGACGCCGACGCGCAGCGGCGCCGCCAGGAGTCCGAGCAGGATGCCCGCCCGGCCGCCCGGCCCGCGGGCGGCCGCGCCGACGCCGAGGCCACCCGGCAGGGCGTGCGCCCGGTCGAGAGCCCGACCCAGCACGGCGCGCGCCCCGTCCCGGCCGACCGCAGCGCCCCGCCCCGGGTGATCTCCCGGCGGCCGGGGGAGGAGTCAGTCTCCTCACCGGAAGAGGCGGTCCGCGGCCGCCGCGCCGTGGACTCGGCGGTGATGCCCTCGGTGCGCCAGTCCGGCGCTGCGCAGCCCGAGCCCGCCCGAGGCAAGCGCGCGGCGGAGTCCGGGGTCTTCCCGCCCGCGAGCGAGCCCGCCCGAGCCAGGCGCGGCGCGGAGTTCCCGCCCGAGGCAGGCCGTGGGACCCCGGCGGACGCGCCCGCCCGAGGCAAGCGCGCGATCGAGTCCGGCGTCTTCCCGGCTGCGGGCGACGCGGGTCAGGGTGGTGCGCACGGTAGGCGCGCGGTGGAGTCCGGCGTTTTCCCGCCTGCGGGCGACGCGGGTCAGGGTGGTGCGCATGGCAGGCGTGTGGCGGAGTCGGGGGCGTTCCCGTCCGCTGCGGACGCTGGGCGTGGGGCGGCTGAGGTCGCTCGGGGGAAGCGGGCGGTGGAGTCGGGTGTTTTCCCGCCTGCTGGTGAGGCCGGGCGGGGCGGTTCGGTGGGGGCGCATGGCAGGCGTGCCGCGGAATCCGGGGTGTTCCCGCCTGCCAACGGTGCGGGTTATCGGGCCGAGGGTGAGGCGGCGCGGGGGAAGCGGGCGGCCGAGTCGGGGGTGTTCCCGCCCGCGGCTGAGGCGGCGCGGGGGAGGCGTGCGGCGGAGTCGGGGGTCTTCCCGCCTGCGGGCGACGGCGGCCGTGGTGGCCTCCCGGGCGGCGATGGTGCTCGGGGGAAGCGGGCGGCGGAGTCCGGTGTGTTCCCGCCCGCGGCCCGGGGCCAGGCGGGGGAAGCGGCGCGGGGCAAGCGGGCCGCCGAGTCCGGGGTGTTCCCGCCCGCGCGCGGCAAGCGGGCCGCGGAGTCGGGGGTGTTTCCGCCCGCTCGGGGCAAGCGCGCCGCGGAGTCCGGGGTGTTCCCGCCAGCGGGGCACCGGGCCGTGGAGTCCGAGGTGGCCGATCCCGGTGGCCGCGCGGCGGAGGGTGAGGGCACGCACGCGGAAGGCACCTCCGTCGCCGAGTTGTTGGCCGCCCACGGCGGTTCCACGCCGCGGCGCAGGCGCAGGCGGGACGAGGACTGACGGCGGTTTTCGCCCGATCCGGTGAAATCCGGATACGCCCGTGCGCGCCGTGGCCGGGACTGGGCTGACCGTCCGCCCCTACTATCAGGCCCGTGTCCGAAGATCAGCTGCAGCGGCACACGCCGCGGCGCAAGACGGTGCTGCTGCCCGTGGTGGGGCTGCTGGCGCTGGCCGTCTGCGGAATGGCGTTGCTCGCCGTCAGCACCGCGCGGGTGGGGGTGCAGGCCGAACTCGTCGGCATCCTGGCCGCGCTGCTGCCCGTCGGGCCCGTCGTCGCGGCGTTCCTGTGGATCGACCGGTGGGAGCCCGAGCCCGCGCGGCTGCTCTGGCTCGCCTTCGGGTGGGGCGCGTGCGTGGCCGCCATCACCGCGCTGCTCATCAACAACACCGCCGAGGCGGTGGGCGACATGCTGCTGGGCAAGGGCAACGGCGACACCATCAGCGCGATGGTGTCCGCGCCGCTGTTCGAGGAGTTCGTCAAGGGCGCCTTCGTCTACGGCATCTACCTGTTCCTGCGCCACGAGTTCGACGGCGTCATCGACGGCATCGTCTACGCCGGACTCGTCGCGGCCGGGTTCGCCTTCACCGAGAACATCTACTACTTCGGCCGCGCCTTCGCCGAGTACGGCATCGGCGACGGCACCTCCCCCGGCGTGATCACCGCCTTCATCCTGCGCGGCGTGCTCTCCCCGTTCACCCACCCGCTGTTCACCGCGTGCATCGGCATCGGGATCGGCCTGGCCGCGCGGTCGCCGAAGCGCGGGGTCGTCGGCCTGGTCGGCGGGTACGTCGCCGCGGTCGTGCTGCACGCGGCGTGGAACGGCGCGGCGACCCTCGGCGGGGGCACCGCCTTCCTCACCGTCTACTTCCTGGTGATGGTGCCGCTGTTCGCCCTCGCGGTCTGGTTCATCACCTGGCACCGCCGCCGCGAACAGCGGATCATCGCCGCCGCGCTGCCCGGCATGGTCGCCGAGAACCTGATCCTCGACAACGAGGTCGAGGCGCTCGCCCGCCTCGACGCCCGCCGCAAGTGGCGCAAGCGCGTGCGGGCCCGCTCCGGCCGCGCCGCCGCCAGGCTCATGGCCGAGTACCACGCCGCCGTCAGCGAGCTGGCCTTCCTGCGGCACGCCGCCGCGCAGGGCGCGACCGGCAGGCACGACGTCAGCGAGAGCCACCTGGTGGCCGTGGTGCGGGCCACGCGGCAGGCCGCCGTGCGCGCCTCCGCCCGGTGAACCTGGTCACCTGGCCGCCACCCGGCCGGTAACGGGCGGTTACGCTCGCGCCGTCGTCTGGTACCCGCGAACGCGGGACTGGAACGAAGGGACTTGTCATGGACGCCGGTCAGACCCGGCCAGCCAGGTTGGCGGTCGGAGTCGTCTCAGCGGGCCGGGTGGGCGCCGTGCTCGGCGCTGCCCTGGCCAGGGCGGGGCACACCGTCTCGGGCGCCTCCGGCGTCTCCCGCGCCTCGCTGCTGCGCGCCGAGACCCTGCTGCCCGAGGCCCCCGTCGCCCCGCCGGACGAGGTCGCGGCCGCCGCGGACCTGGTCCTGCTCGCCCTCCCCGACGACGCGCTGCCCGGCACCGTGCGCGGCCTGGCCGCCGCGGGCGCGCTGCGGGCGGGCCAGATCGTCGTGCACACCTCCGGCGCGTACGGCGTCGACGTCCTCGCGCCCGCCGCCGAGCTGGGCGCGCTCGGCCTCGCGCTGCACCCGGCGATGACGTTCACCGGCAGGCCGGAGGACCTGGAGCGCATCGCCGCCTGCTGCTTCGGCGTCACCGCCGCCGACGGCGACGACGCCGCGTGGAACGTCGCCGAGGCGCTGGTCGTGGAGATGGGCGGCGAGCCCGTCCGGGTCCCGGAGAGCGCCCGCCCGCTCTACCACACCGCGCTCGCGCACGGGGCGAACCACCTGGTCACGCTGGTCGCCGAGGCCGCGGACCTGCTCAAGGGAACCGGCGTCGGCACGCCGGAGCGCCTGCTCGGCCCCCTGCTGTCCGCCGCGCTCGACAACGCCCTGCGCCACGGCGACCGCGCCCTCACCGGCCCGGTCGCGCGAGGCGACGCGGGCACCGTGCGCAAGCACGTCCGGGTCCTCTCCGAGCACGCCCCCGCCATGCTCCCCGCCTACCGCGCCATGGCGCGCCGCACCGCGCAGCGCGCCGCCGCGTCCGGGCTGCTGCGCGCCGACCTGACCGACGACGTCACCGCCGCCATCGACACCGAAGAGGGCCACCCATGACACCCGTGTTCACGCCGGGCAAGCTGCACGTCCACAGTGGACCGGCCGAGCTGGCCAGGGTCACCCGCGCCCTGCGCGCCACCGGGCGCAAGATCGCGTTCGTGCCGACCATGGGCGCCCTGCACGACGGCCACCGCGCGCTGCTGCGCCACGCCCGCCGCCTCCCGAACACGGTGCTCGTCGCCTCGATCTTCGTGAACCCGCTGCAGTTCGGCGCGGGCGAGGACTTCGACCGCTACCCGCGTCCACTGGAGACCGACCTCGACGTCTGCGCCGACGAGCGCGTCGAGCTGGTCTTCACGCCGACTCGGGAGGACATGTACCCCGAGGGCGCGACCACCACCGTCCACCCGGGACCCCTGGGCGACGAGCTGGAGGGCGCGGTCCGGCCGGGGCACTTCGCGGGCGTGCTCACTGTGGTCAACAAGCTGTTCAACATCGTCCGCCCCGACTACGCTCTGTTCGGTGAGAAGGACTACCAGCAGCTCACCCTGATCAAGCGCATGGTGAAGGACCTCGACATGGAGGTCGCCGTCATCGGCGTGCCGACGGTGCGCGAGCCCGACGGCCTGGCCCTGTCCTCCCGCAACGCCTACCTCGACGACGCGCAGCGCCAGGCGGCCGTGACCCTGTCCGCGGCCCTCGCGGCGGGCGCGCACGTCAGCGCCCAGGGAGCGGCGGCCGTCATCGACGCCGCGCGGGCCGTCCTCGACCAGACCCCCGACCTGTCCGTCGACTACCTGGAACTGCGGTCGCCCGACCTCGGCCCCGCCCCGGCCGACGGCGACGCCCGCCTGCTGGTGGCCGCCCGGCTCGGCCGCACCCGACTCATCGACAACGTCCCGGTCCTGCTCGGTTAGGGGAGACCATGTTCCGCACGATGCTCAAGTCCAAGATCCACCGCGCCACCGTGACCCAGGCCGACCTGCACTACGTCGGCTCGGTGACCATCGACCCGGTGCTGATGGAGGCCGCCGACCTGCTGCCCGGCGAACAGGTCGCCATCGTCGACGTCACCAACGGCGCCCGCCTGGAGACCTACGTCATCGAGGGCGAGCGCGACAGCGGGGTCATCGGCATCAACGGCGCCGCCGCGCACCTGGTGCACCCCGGCGACATCGTCATCCTCATCGCCTACGGCCTGATGGACTCCGCGGAGGCCGCCGCCTACCAGCCGCGCGTGGTCTTCGTCGACGCCGACAACAGGATCGCCCACCTCGGCGCGGACGCCGCCCACGCCCCCGAGGGCTCGGGCCTCAAGAGCGGGGCCACCTCCGAGACCGACGACGCCGCCAAGCTGGACGCGCTCCTGGCCGCCGAGGTCTAAGTGCTCCTGGCCATCGACGTCGGCAACACCAACACCGCCTTCGGCCTGTTCGACGGCAAGGAGCTGGTGCGCGACTGGCGCACCCGCACCGACGCGCGCATCACCGCCGACGAGCTCGACCTGTCGCTGCGCGGCCTGCTCGGCCCGCACGCCGACGAGGTCACCGCCATCTCCGCGCTGTCGACCGTGCCGACGGTGCTGCGGGAACTGCGCGCCATGCTGGGCAAGTACCACGGCCGCGTGCCCCGCGTGGTGGTCGAGCCGGGCGTGCGCACGGGGGTGCCGCTGCTGGTGGACAACCCCAAGGAGGTCGGCGCCGACCGGGTGGTGAACACGCTGGCCGCCCACCACCTGTTCAACACCGCGTGCGCGGTGGTCGACTTCGGCACGTCGACCAACATCGACGTCATCTCGGCCAAGGGCGAGTTCCTCGGCGGGGTGTTCATGCCGGGCATCGAGATCTCCATGGACGCCCTGGCCACGCACGCCGCCGCGCTGCGCAAGGTCGACGTCGTCCGACCGCGCTCGGTGATCGGCAAGAACACGGTGGAGTGCCTGC
Organism: Actinokineospora sp. UTMC 2448; assembly: GCF_024760565.1. Lineage (NCBI taxonomy): Bacteria > Bacillati > Actinomycetota > Actinomycetes > Pseudonocardiales > Pseudonocardiaceae > Actinokineospora > Actinokineospora sp. UTMC 2448. Next base: position 343,921 of record NZ_CP031087.1, read on the forward strand.
AGTCGGGGATCATGTACGGGTTCGCTGGCCAGATCGACGGCATCGTCACCCGCATCCGCCGCGAGCTGGCCCGGCAGGGCCACGACGGCCCGATGACCGTCATCGCCACCGGCGGACTGGCCCCGCTGGTGGTCGACGAGTCGGCGACCATCGACCACCACCGCCCCGACCTGACCCTGCTGGGTCTGCGCCTGGTCTACGAGCGCAACCAGCGCTAGATCCGGATGGCCCTGATCGCCTCGCAGATCAGCGGCCGCACGAACACCCCGCGCGAGTCCGGCAGCCCCGACAGGTACTCCCTGGCCCTGGCCAGGATCTCCGCCCGCTCGGCCTCCGGGGCCACGGCGATGTGGGAGTAGGTGCGCAGCGACTCCACCATCGAGTCCACCGTGCGCACCTGCTGGTGCTTGAAGTCCTTCGCCTCGGCGTCGCCGAGCAGGTCGTGCTCGGGCACGTGCCGCTCGCGCCGCCGCGCCGGGTCGTCCACGCTCGACGCGGTCAGCTCGACCAGCGTCCGCACCCACGGCACGCGGTCGTCGTCGGCGATCCACAGCGCGCCGAAGACCCCGCCGGGGCGCAGCACCCTGGTGATCTCGGCCAGCGCCTCGGGGTTGTTGAACCAGTGGAACGACTGGCCCGCGACCACGGCGTCCACCGAGGCGTCGCGCAGCGGGATCCGCTCGGCCCGCCCGTCCATCGTCGGCACGTCCGGCAGCCGCCGGGTCAGCTCGGCCCGCATCTGCGGGTCCGGCTCGACCGCGGTGACGTCCACCCCCAGGTCGAGCAGGCGCTCGGTCAGCTTGCCGGTGCCCGCGCCGAGGTCGAGCACCCTGGTGCGGTCGCCGATGACCCATTCGACAGCCTCGGCCGGGTAGTCCGGCCGGTGCTCGGCGTAGGTCGCGGCATTGGCGCCGAATGAACCCGCTCTGGTCGCGCGCATCTGCGGATCGTCCACCGGACAACCGTAAGGCAATACCGGTTGTGACCTCGCGGGGATGCCCTCGTACCCTTGCGCCGTGAACGAGGAGACCACCCCCGACGTCGACGACCTGCCCGAGCAGATGCGGATTCGGCGGGAGAAGCGGGAGCGAATGCTCGCCGCCGGTGTCTCGCCGTACCCGGTCGAAGTGCCGCGCACCCACTCGCTGGCCGAAGTGCGCGCCGCCTATTCCGATCTGCCCGCCGACACCGCCACCGGCGACAAGGTGTCCGTGGTCGGCCGGGTCATGTTCCTGCGCAACACCGGCAAGCTGTGCTTCGCCACCTTGCGCGAAGGCGACGGAACCGAACTGCAGGCCATGCTGAGCCTGAACAACGTCGGCGAGGACGCCCTTTCCGCGTGGAAGGCCGATGTCGATCTTGGCGACCACGTATTCGTCACCGGCGAGGTGATCACCTCCCGGCGCGGCGAGCTGTCGGTGCTCGCCGACGAGTGGGGAATGGCGGCCAAGTCGCTGCGCCCGCTGCCCGTCGCGCACAAGCCGCTGGGCGAGGAAACGCGTATTAGGCAGCGCTATGTCGACCTCATCGTGCGGCCCGAGGCCCGCGAGACGGTAAGGGTCCGTTCGGCGGTTGTGCGGTCGCTGCGCGAGTCTTTCCACGCCCGGGGTTTCCTGGAGGTGGAGACCCCCATGCTGCAGACCCTGCACGGCGGCGCCTCGGCCCGCCCGTTCGTGACGCACTCCAACGCGATGAGCATGGATCTGTACCTGCGGATCGCCCCCGAGCTGTTTCTCAAGCGCTGTGTGGTCGGCGGCATCGACAAGGTCTTCGAGATCAACCGCAACTTCCGCAACGAGGGCAGTGATTCCTCGCATTCGCCCGAGTTCGCGATGCTGGAGTTCTACGAGGCGTTCGCCACCTACGACACCAACGCGGCCATGACCCGCGAGCTGATCCAGGAGGCTGCCCGCTCGGTCTTCGGCGGCGAGGTCGTCACCCTCGACGACGGCTCGGAGTACGACCTGTCCGGCGAGTGGACGACGCTGACCATGTACGGGTCGCTGTCGGAGGCGCTGGAAGCCGAGGTCACCCCGGAGACCGGCGTCGACGAGCTGCGCAAGCACGCGGCCGCCGTCGGCCTGGAGCACGACCCGGCGCTCGGCCACGGCAAGCTGGTCGAGGAGCTCTGGGAGCATCTCGTCGGCGATCACCTGCACGCGCCGACTTTTGTTCGGGATTTCCCCGTCGAGACCTCACCGCTGACGCGTGAACACCGGTCCAAGCCGGGCGTGGCCGAAAAGTGGGACCTCTACGTCCGCGGTTTCGAGTTGGCCACCGGCTACTCGGAGTTGGTGGATCCGGTCGAGGAACGGCGGCGGCTGACCGAGCAGGGCAGGCGCGCGGCATCCGGCGACGACGAGGCGATGCGCCTCGATGAGGACTTTCTGCGCGCGTTGGAGTACGGAATGCCACCGAGCGGCGGCGTCGGAATGGGCATTGACCGGCTGCTGATGGCCCTGACCGGGCTCGGCATCCGGGAGACCATCCTGTTCCCCCTCGTCCGCCCCGAATGAACCCCGGTCTAACACATTCCCGCTGATTTGCGCTAGCCTGCCCCCAGGGAGTATTTCTACTGGTGGCCGAGACGCTCGCTGAGCCGGCACATTTCAGCCTGAGGGAGGCGCTATGGCGCAGAAGGTCACGGTTTCGCTCGTCGACGACATCGACGGTTCCGAGGCCGAGGAGACCGTGGAGTTCGCACTCGACGGGGCGACCTATCAGATCGATCTGTCCAGCAAGAATGCCGAGCGCCTGCGTTCGGCCCTGTCCGACTTCGTCGACCACGCCCGCCGTTCCGGCGGCCGCAAGCGCCCCGTCGGCAAGGCTGCCGCTGGCCGCGCGCCGCGCACGGCCTCGGCCGACCGCGAGCAGAACCAGGCAATTCGCGAGTGGGCGCGCAAGCAGGGCATGAAGGTGTCCGACCGGGGCCGAATCCCCTCGGAGGTCCTCGACGCCTACAACGAGCAGGCCTAAGCGCCGACCGGCTTAAGGGCCGCCGCACTCCGCGGCGGCCCTTGTTGCATTCACCCGATCGTCGGGTGGACTCGCGGAATGGTGTGCGCGGCGTCACCGGGTCCGGTGATCGCCGGTTGTCGCAACCGGCCACGACGGTGATGCCGGTCCGCTAGTTTCTGCCGCATGACGATCGTGGTCCGCATTGTCCAGGGCTTGCTCATCCTCACGGGCCTCGCCGCCTGTGTCATCGCGGCGGTGATGGCGGGCATGACGCACGACGACGCGGACGCCCGCTGCTACATGACCGAGGTCCAGGACGGCACCGGCGGCTACTCCGACGTCCCCAGCCCCGGCTGCGGCACCATGGCGGTCTACCAGACCGAGGCGATCTCGGCGGCGGCCGTCGGGCTCTCGGGCATCGGGATCATGGTCGGCGCCGCCGCGATGAACGGCATGGCCTCGCCCAGGCCCAAGCAGGTCGCCCAGCCCGCGCCGTACGGCGGCTACGGACCCCCGACCGGCCCGCAGCCGTACCCGCAGGGCCCGTACGGCCCGCCTAACGCCTAGGCAGCACGCGGGGGCAGGTGCCGCACGCGCCCTCGCCCCGCTCCAGCAGGTAGTGGAAGCAGCAGCTCTCCCGCCTGCGGGTCCACTCGCCGTCGACGGTCCGCATGGTCGAGCCCGAGGTGAGCGGCTTCACGCCGTCCTCGAGCACCAGCGCGGCGTCGAGCGCGCCCGCGCCCGCGTCGCCGCCGCAGCGGCCCGCCTGCCACAGCGCGCTGTCCAGGGCGTCGGTCGCCGCGGCCCAGAGCGTGCGCCTGCCGAGGCGCACCTGCGGCGCGTACACGTCGACGAACCGTTTGGCGTGGGCGATGAAGCGCCCGCGCAGGATCGCGGCCAGGGCGGCGTCGTCGGGGGCCACCACGACATCGGGCCGCCCGGCCGCCGGGTCGTCCGGCAGGCAGGCGAAGGCGGGGGAGAGCACCGCGACCGAGCCCGGGTGCGGGCGGGGGTAGGCGGTGCGGAAGGCCAGGTCGGCCGGGCGCAGCGACGGCACCCGGCGCTCGTGGTGGAACAGCAGCGCGCCGACGTAGGCCGGGACGCCGAGGTACCAGGTCATGACGTACCCGGCGGTCGTCTGGTCCGGGGCATCGTCGTACTGGTCGCGCAGCCAGCGCGCGAGCGAGGCCCGCCAGCGGCCGAACGCGTCGGGGGTGGCCAGGACGCTGCCGCAGGTCACCCAGCCCGGCTCGGCGGGCAGCCCGTAGCGGACCTCGACCCGGTCCTGCCGCCCGTTGAGCACGGAGAGTGATTCCGGCAACGTCCGATGGCCGGACCGCGCCGCGGGGCGGATGCTGTAGTCGAGGGTCATCGACGGCGCCGTTCGCGCGCGTCCCGGAGCCCGGCCGACTGATAAGGCATGCCTAACCTTACCCAGCAGCCCTGACACGCGCCTGTCGCGGTCGGGGTGGGATAGCCCACAGTCGGGACGACAGCGACTGTTCGCGGAGAGCGGACAGCGGAATCCAGACCGGTCACCGCACGTTATCCAGGGTGACGGGGCCTCCGTCCGGCTGATGTTGCCATGTTGAGCCGCTCGCGGCACTGAGCGTGGCAGCCCGGCCTACTACAGTGGTCCCACGGTGCTGAATCCACTACGAAGGGGTGGAGAAGGGCCGCCGGCGCAGCAGTCAGGGAGTGAGAATGTTCGAGAGGTTCACCGACCGCGCGAGGCGGGTGGTCGTCCTGGCCCAGGAAGAGGCCCGGATGCTCAACCACAACTACATCGGCACCGAGCACATCCTCCTGGGTCTGATCCACGAGGGTGAGGGTGTCGCCGCCAAGGCGCTGGAGTCGTTGGGGATCGCCCTCGAGGGCGTGCGCCAGCAGGTCGAGGAGATCATCGGCCAGGGGCAGCACGCGCCCAGCGGGCACATCCCGTTCACCCCGAGGGCCAAGAAGGTGCTGGAGCTGTCGCTGCGCGAGGCGCTGCAGCTCGGCCACAACTACATCGGCACCGAGCACATCCTGCTCGGCCTCATCCGCGAGGGCGAGGGCGTGGCCGCCCAGGTGCTGGTCAAGCTCGGCGCCGACCTCAACCGGGTCCGCCAGCAGGTCCTGCAGCTCCTGTCGGGCTACCAGACCAGCAAGGAGGCCGCCGAGACCGGCGGCCGGGGCGAGGGCACGCCGTCGTCGTCCCTGGTGCTCGACCAGTTCGGCCGCAACCTCACCGCGTCCGCCCGCGAGGGCAAGCTGGACCCGGTCATCGGCCGGACCAAGGAGATCGAGCGGGTCATGCAGGTGCTGTCCCGCCGCACCAAGAACAACCCGGTCCTCATCGGCGAGCCCGGCGTCGGCAAGACCGCCGTCGTCGAGGGGCTCGCGCAGATGGTCGTCAAGGGCGAGGTGCCCGAGACGCTCAAGGACAAGCAGCTCTACACCCTCGACCTGGGCTCGCTGGTCGCCGGTTCCCGCTACCGCGGTGACTTCGAGGAGCGCCTGAAGAAGGTGCTCAAGGAGATCAAGACCCGCGGCGACATCATCCTGTTCATCGACGAGATCCACACCCTCGTCGGCGCGGGCGCGGCCGAGGGCGCCATCGACGCGGCCTCCATCCTCAAGCCGATGCTGGCCCGCGGCGAGCTGCAGACCATCGGCGCGACCACCCTCGACGAGTACCGCAAGTACGTCGAGAAGGACCCGGCCCTGGAGCGCCGCTTCCAGCCGATCCAGGTGGGCGAGCCGTCGCTGGAGCACACCATCGAGATCCTCAAGGGCCTGCGCGACCGGTACGAGGCGCACCACCGCGTCACGATCACCGACGCCGCCCTGGTGGCCGCCGCGACCCTGGCCGACCGCTACATCAACGACCGCTACCTGCCGGACAAGGCGATCGACCTCATCGACGAGGCGGGCGCGCGCATGCGCATCCGCAGGATGACCGCGCCGCCGGACCTGCGCGAGTTCGACGAGAAGATCGCCGACGTGCGCCGGGAGAAGGAGTCGGCGATCGACGCGCAGGACTTCGAGCGGGCCGCGAAGCTGCGCGACACCGAGAAGCAGCTGCTGGGCCAGAAGGCCGAGCGGGAGAAGCAGTGGAAGGACGGCGACCTCGACGTCGTCGCCGAGGTCGACGACGAGCAGATCGCCGAGGTGCTGGCGAACTGGACCGGCATCCCGGTGTTCAAGCTGACCGAGGAGGAGACCTCCCGGCTGCTGCGCATGGAGGACGAGCTCCACAAGCGCATCATCGGCCAGGAGGACGCCGTCAAGGCCGTCTCCCAGGCGATCCGCCGCACCCGCGCGGGTCTGAAGGACCCCAAGCGCCCGTCGGGTTCGTTCATCTTCGCCGGTCCGTCCGGTGTCGGTAAGACCGAGCTGTCCAAGGCGCTGGCGAACTTCCTGTTCGGCGAGGACGACGCGCTCATCCAGATCGACATGGGCGAGTTCCACGACCGCTACACCGCCTCGCGGCTCTTCGGCGCGCCCCCCGGGTACGTCGGCTACGAGGAGGGCGGCCAGCTCACCGAGAAGGTGCGCCGCAAGCCGTTCTCGGTCGTGCTGTTCGACGAGATCGAGAAGGCCCACCAGGAGGTCTACAACACCCTCCTGCAGGTGCTGGAGGACGGTCGCCTGACCGACGGCCAGGGCCGCACGGTCGACTTCAAGAACACGGTGATCATCTTCACCTCGAACCTGGGCACCCAGGACATCTCCAAGGCCGTGGGCCTCGGGTTCACCTCGGGCAACGACCAGGGCTCGAACTACGAGCGGATGAAGAACAAGGTCAACGACGAGCTGAAGAAGCACTTCCGGCCGGAGTTCCTCAACCGCATCGATGACATCATCGTGTTCCACCAGCTGACCGAGGACCAGATCATCAAGATGGTCGACCTCATGATCGGCCGCGTCGAGACCCAGCTCAAGAACAAGGACATGGCTCTGGAGCTGACCGACAAGGCCAAGAAGCTGCTGGCCAAGCGCGGTTTCGACCCGGTGCTGGGCGCCCGCCCGCTGCGCAGGACGATCCAGCGCGAGATCGAGGACCAGCTCTCGGAGAAGATCCTCTTCGGCGAGCTGGAGCCCGGCCAGATCATCATCACCGACGTCGAGGGCTGGGACGGCGAGGAGGCCAGCGCCGACAAGGCCCGCTTCGTCTTCCGCGGCGAGAAGCGCGCCAGCGTCCCCGACTCCCCGCTGGTGGAGATCGCGGCCGGTGGCGAGGACTCCGCCGAGTCCGCCGACTGACGCCACGCACGACGACCGCCCCCCGAGGACTTCCTCGGGGGCGGTTCGCGTTTCGGGCGAAAGTGATGGCCACTCCGGCTCGGTCGACGGAGACCCGAGGGGGTCGCGGGAGGTGGTGGCCGGTCGTGGACGGCCACCACCGGGAACGCCGTCGGCCGAGTGGCAGGCAACGGACCTCACCTGTGGGCTGCGCCCGGTGGCGTCGGGGGCTCCTGTGCGGCTGGCGGGCCGTCGTTACTGCGGTAGGACCAGTTCGGCCACGACGGCGTTGTGGTCGCTGCCGGGCAGGTCGTAGACCGCCAGTGAGGTCGCCGTGATGCGGCGGTCGACCAGGATGTGGTCGATGGTGACCGGCGGCCCCCAGGGGTACTGCGACCAGGTCGGCCGCAGGCCCTCGCCGGTCAGCTCGGCGGCGTCCCAGTAGCCGCGGTCGATGATGCGGGTCATGGCGGCGTGGTCGAGGGTGGCGTTGAAGTCGCCAGCGAGGATGCGCGGGCGCCCGCCCGCGTCGGGGGACGGCAGGTCGGCCAGCTCCCGCTGCCAGATGCGGTACGCGCCCGCGTTGTGCACCCCGGGCAGCACGTGCACGGACAGGATCTCCACGTCGGTCGGTCCGGAGAGGTCGGCGACCACCGCGACCTGCTCCAGCACGGACTCCTCGACCAGCACGATCTGCCGCAGCGGCACCTTGGCCACGATCCCGCTGCCGGAGCCGCCCGCCTCGGCGCGCAGCACGCGGTAGGGGAACTGCCTGCGCATCCCGGCAGCGTCGAGCGCCTCCACGGCGGCGGGGGTCAGCTCCTGGAAGGCGAGGACGTCCACCCGGGAGTCCCGGGCCAGGGTGAGCAGGGTGGTCGGGTCGGCGCCGCCGACGAGCAGGTTGGCCGTCATGACCCGGATGCGCTGGCCGTCGCCGGTGTGGGCGCCGTCGTCGAGGCTGCGCGGCACCAGCACCGAGCCCAGCGAGACCGTGGCGATGAGCGCGGTGGCCATCAGCGCCCGCCTGCCCGCCACGAGCGCCAGCAGGGTGATGAACGCGGCGAACGCGGTGAGGTACGGGGTCAGCGCGAGGGCCGCCATCGTGTGGCGGTCGCCGTCGACGCCGACCAGCCGCAGCACCGTGGCGGCGACGACCACCAGCACCGGGATCGCCAGCAGGGCCGTGACCCACCGGCGCTTCCGGCGACGGGGCGGTTCCACCGGGGCGGGAGCGTCGATCTCGGCCGTGCGCATGACCACAGGATGCCTGACAGGGCGCTGTGCGGGCGCTGACAGCGCGGGTGGGGAGTGTGGAGGTCGCGTGAAAGGAGTTCTATGTACGCGATCGAAGCCGAGGGCCTGGTGAAGCGCTACGGCGACACCACGGCCCTCGATGGGGTCGACCTGGCCGTGCCCGAGGGGAAGGTGCTCGGCGTCCTCGGCCCGAACGGGGCGGGCAAGACCACGGCCGTCCGCATCCTGGCGACCCTGCTGCGCGCCGACGCGGGCACGGCCAGGGTCGGCGGGCACGACGTCGTCGCCGAGCCGACGGCGGTGCGCGCGCTCATCGGCCTGACCGGGCAGTACGCCTCGGTCGACGAGGACCTGTCCGGACGGGAGAACCTGGTGCTCATCGGCAGGCTGCTCGGCCTGCCGGACGCCCGCGCCCGCGCCGTCGACCTGCTGGCCCGCTTCGAGCTGGCCGAGGCGGGCGACCGGGCGGTGAAGACGTACTCCGGCGGCATGCGGCGGCGGGTCGACCTCGCCGCCAGCCTGGTCGGCCGACCGCGGGTGCTCTACCTCGACGAGCCCACCACCGGACTGGACCCGCACAGCCGCAACGAGGTGTGGAGCATCGTCCGGGGCCTGGTCGACGAGGGCGTGACGGTCCTGCTGACCACCCAGTACCTGGAGGAGGCCGACCAGCTGGCCGACCTCATCACCGTCTTCGACCACGGCCGGGTGATCGCCACCGGGACGCCGCACGAGCTCAAGCGCAAGACCGGGACCCAGGCGCTTCAGGTGCGGCCCACCGTCGCTGCGGACGTGCCCGCCGTGGCGGCGATCCTGTCCGACATCACCGGCGCCGTGCCGCACACCGACGCCGACACCCACGTCCTCACCGTCCCGGTCGCCGACCCGGTCCTGCTGTCCACAGTGGTGCGCAAGCTGGACGAGGCCGGGATCACCGCCGACGAGCTGGCCCTGCGCCTGCCGAGCCTCGACGAGGTCTTCCTCAGCCTGACCGGGAGCCGAGCATGACAACTATCCACATCGGACCGGCGGCCGGACTGCGGCACGGTCTCGCGCTGGCGGGCCGGGGCCTGACCAAGATCAGGAAGAACCCCGAGTCGCTCCTGGACGTGACGGTCCAGCCCATCCTGTTCCTGGTCGTCTTCGTCTACCTCTTCGGCGGGGCGATCTCCGGCGGCACGGGGGAGTACCTGCAGTACCTGCTGCCGGGGATCATGGTGCAGAACATCGTCTTCGCCAGCCTCGGCACCGGCATGGCGCTGAACACCGACATCACCAAGGGCGTCTTCGACCGGTTCCGCAGCCTGCCGATCGCCCGCTCGGCGCCGCTGGTGGGCGCCGTGCTGGCCGACGTCGTCCGGTTCGCGGTGACCCTGGTCGTCCTGATCGCCTTCGCCTACGTGCTCGGCTTCCGCGCCACCACCGACCCGGCGCGGTTCCTGATCGCGATCGTGCTGATGATCGTGTTCGGGCTGTGCCTGTGCTGGATCTCGGTCTGGGTGGGCATGCTCGTCAAGTCGCCGCAGGCGGTTCCCGGCACCCTGGTGGCGTTCATGCTCCCGCTGACGTTCGGCAGCAACGTGTTCGTCCCCGCCGAGACGCTGCCGGGCTGGCTGCAGGCGTGGGTGGACATCAACCCGGTGAGCCACCTGGCCACCGCCGCCCGCGCGCTCCTGCTCGGCGGCGACTGGCTGGCGAGCACCGGCTGGGCGTTCCTCTGGGCGGCTGGCCTGGTGGCGGTGTTCTTCCCGCTGGCCCTGCGCGCCTACCGCAAGCGCGTCTCCTAGCGTTGGCGGTGTGCCCGACACCGCCGAGGACGCCATCGCCGACCAGCTCCGACTCGCGCCGTCGGTGCTCAGGGAACCGCCACCGGGGTTCGCCCCCCGCGTCGCGGCCGGGCTCGACGTGGCCTACCTCGGCGAGACCGGGCGGCTGGTCGCGGCCGCGGCCTGCGTCGACGTCGAGACCGGTGAGCTGGTCGACGCGGCCGTGGTCGCCGGGCACACCGACTTCCCGTACGTCCCCGGCCTGTTCGCCTACCGCGAGCTGCCGTCCCTGCGTGCTGCCCTGTCCGCGCTCACGACCACGCCGGACGTGCTGGTCTGCGACGGGCAGGGCCTGGCGCACCCCCGGCGGTTCGGCCTGGCCTGCCACGCTGGCGTCGTGACCGGCCTCCCCGCCATCGGCGTGGGCAAGACGCCCATGGGCCGCTACGACCCGCCCGCGCCCGCCCGGGGATCGTGGACGCCGCTGATCGACGACGGGGAGGAGGTCGGCCGCGCCCTGCGCACCCAGGACGGCGTCAAGCCGGTCTTCGTCTCCATCGGTCACCGGATGGACATCGACACCGCCACCGCGCTCGTCCTCCGCCTCTGCCGCGGTTACCGCCAGCCGGAGACCACCCGCGCCGCCGACCGGTTGTGCAGGCAGGCGCTGCGGGACCTCAGGTGAGCCGCACGCCCAGGAATCCCGCCAGGTCCGCGAGGGCAGCCGCCTGATCCGACGCCGCGCCCGCGTCGTGGGCGCTGATGCGCTCCGCGGTCCCCAGCTCGGCATCCACAGTGGACCACAGCGCGGCCAGCTCGGGATTGCCCGCGTCCGGTCGGCCCCGGATCGCCGCGCCGACGCCGACCAGGCGGGCTGCGGTCGCGAAATCGCCCGCTGCGGCAGCGGCATGGGCGGCGGAGTCGGCGATGGCCGCGGTCACCGGCATGTCCGGGGTGGCCGCCATGGCCGTCATCGCCTCGCGCAGCCACTCCATCGCCGCGGCCGCGTCCCCCGTGGCGCACGCCAGGTCGGCGGACACGCAGCAGTGGATCGCGACCCACTGCGCGGACGGCCGGTCCACCGTCGTCAGCACCGCCCGCCCCTCGTCCAGCAGGCGCGCGGCACGGTCGAGGTCGCCCATCCGGCGGGCTGTCGAGGCCAGCCAGAACCGGGCGAGCGCGGCGAGTTCGTGGCCGCCGCGCTCCTCGGCCAGGCGCAGTGCCTCGCCCAGGTCGCGCTCGGCGCCCGCGAGGTCGTCCGCCCTGGCCCGCGCGACGCCCAGCCGCGCCAGCGCGCCGACCATCTCGTCCACCGCGCCCAACTCGGCCACCAGCCGCACGGCGTCCTCATGGGCGCGCAGCGCCGCCGGGTGGTCGCCGCGCTGTGAGTGCTGCTCGGCGATGTGCATGCTGGACAGCGCCTGCCCCCAGCGGTCGCCCAGCGCGCGGAACTCGGCCAGCGCGGCGGCGGCGGTGTCGTCGTCGCCCGAGCGCCCGCCGTTGTCGGCCAGGTACGCGCGGCCGAGCAGCCCGGCCGCCCGGCCCCACGGGTCGGCCAGCGCGGCGGCCCGGTCCAACCGCTCCTCGGCCAGCCGCGCGTCCCCCATGGCGGAGGCGAGTAGGGGCTCCAGCATCGCCATGACCGGGAACCGTGCCATGGCGTCGGAGTCGGCGAGGTCGGCGAGCAGGCCGCGCATGACCTCGCGGTCCGGCATGCCGCCGAACTCGCCGAAGGCCGCGTAGGCCGCCAGGGTCGCCCTCGTCGACGCGGGCACGTCCCCCGGCAGCGCCATCAGCTCCGAGGCGATCTGCCCCGCCTCCAGGTGCCGCCCGGTGACCACCCAGAACCAGGTCGCCCGCACCGCGATCTCGCACGCCAGCCCGACCTCGCCCAGCGACACCGCCACGCGCACCGCGGCCAGCAGGTTGGCGTGCTCGGCGGAGAGCCTGCCCAGCCACTCGACCTGGTCGGGCCGCCGCAGCCGCGGCTCGGCGTCGGTGACGAACGCGAGCATGTGCCGGGCGAACGCCAGCCGCACCTCGGCGGTCAGGCCCTCCCCGGCGTAGGCGCGCACCGTCTCCAGCATCCGGTACCGGTCCTCGCCGCCGATGACCAGCGACTTCTCCACCAGCGACGCCAGCACGTACACGACGTCGTCGACGGGCAGCCCCGCCACCGCGGCGACCGACTCCGCCGTGGCGCCGCCGGGGAACACCGACAGCCGCGAGGCCAGCAGCCGCTCCTCGGCCGTCAGCAGCTCCCAGCTCCACTCGACCACCGCGCGCAGGGTCCGGTGCCGGGGCAGCGCGGTGCGGTCGCCGCCGGTCAGCAGCCGGAAGCGGTCGTCGAGCCGGGCGGCCACCTGCCGGGGTGTCATCGACCGCAGCCGGGCGGCGGCCAGCTCCAGCGCCAGCGGCAGCCCGTCGAGCCTGCGGCAGATCTCCGCGGCGATGTCCGGCTCGACCACCGCGCCCGCCGACGCGGCCCGGTCGGCGAACAGGGCCAGCGCGTCGGCCTCCGGCAGCGGCCCGACCGCGAGCACCGCCTCCCCGGTGATCGCCAGGGGCTCCCGGCTGGTGGCCAGCACCCGCAGCCCGGGGCAGCGCGCCAGCACCGCGTCGACCAGGTGCGCGGCGGCGTCGACGACGTGCTCGCAGTTGTCGAGCACCAGCACGCCGGGCCGCGCGGACAGCACCTCGACCACCCGGTCCAGCGCGGCCTTCGGCGGCATCGCCTCGAACAGCTGGGCGTCCCGCCCGCCCAGGGCGTTCAGCACGCCGGACACGACGTCCTCCTCGGCGCGGACCCCGGCCAGGCCGACGAACGGCGTGGGCGCGTCGAGCTCGTCGGCCAGCACGGTGGCCAGCCGGGTCTTCCCCGCCCCGCCCGGTCCGACGAGCGTCACCAGCCTGCGCTCGACGAGCAGCGCGCGCAGCCGGGCCAGCTCGGCCGTGCGCCCGACGAAGCTGGTCAGCGGCGGCGGCCTGCGCGGCGCCAGTTCGCCGCGCAGCACCGCGAGGTGCAGGTCCCGCAGGCCCGGCGACGGCTCCACACCCAGCTGGTCGGCCAGGTCGCGGCGGACGCGGTCGTAGGCGGCCAGCGCCTCGGCCTGTTGACCGGTCATGCCCAGGGCGCGCACCAGCAGGGCGGCGGGCCGCTCCCGCAGCGGCTGCGCGGCCACGGCCGTGCGCAGGTCGGCGACGACATCGGCAGCGCGGCCCGCGAGGATGTCGGCCTCCCAGCGGTCCTCGACCGCGCTCGCGCGCAGCTCGGTCAGCCGCACGACCTCGGCGGCGGCGAACCCGGCGTCGCCGATCCCGGTCAGCGGCTCGCCCCGCCACAGCGCCAGCGCCGCCCGCAGGCCCGCCGCCGCCTCGGCGTGGCGGCCCGCCCGCGCGGCATCCCTGGCCTCGCCGACGGCGTGCTCGAACCGGACGGTGTCCACCTCGGCTGTGAGCCGGTATCCGGTGGCGTGCGACTCGACCGACGCCGGGTCGCCGAGGGCCTTGCGCAGCCGCGAGACCAGCGAGTGCAGGGCGTTGACGGCGTCACCGGGCGGGTGCGCGCCCCACAGGTCGTCGATCAGCGTGCCCGTCGGCACCACCCGGCCGGGGGCGAGGGCCAGGCGGGCCAGCACTGCCTTGAGCCGGGGGCCGCCGACCGGCAGCTCGACCCCGTCCCGGACGGCCCGGACCGGGCCGAGCAGCGACACCTCCACTCAGGTCAGCCGCTTCCGCAGGCCGGTCAGCGCCGCCAGCGCGCCCATCGGCACGCCGACGCCCCGGCCGTGCCGCACGTCGGGCTCGCGCGGGTTGATCCGGATCAGGGCCCCGGACGCCGCGCTGGCCAGCTCCGCCATCCGCCGCACGGTCGAGACCGCCGTGCCCGCGCCGATCTCCAGCACCGCGACGCGGCCCGCCGAGCGCCGCCACTCGGTGAGCGCGGTCAGCTCGGCTTGGCTGCGGTCGGGCACCCAGCCGAAGTCGCCGAACATGAGGATGTTCGGCCGCGCCAGGCTCCCGCAGTCCTCGCACGCAGGCAGCGGGCCGACCGCGCGCATCGTCTCCGGGTCGACCTCGATGTCCAGCCCGTCTGCCGACCACACGCGGCTGGAGCACGGCCCGAGGCACTGCAGGTGGTGGATCGACCCGTGCACCTCGGCGACGCCGGTGAACCCGGCCTTCTGGAACTGGCCGTCCACATTGGAGGTGAACACCCGCGCGCCGAGCTCGCGCAGCACGGCGAAGCCCTCGTGCGGCTCGGTCGCCCGGTACATCGCCAGCCGGTGGCCGTAGAAGCCCCAGGCCAGCTCGGGGTCGTTGGCGAAGTGCACCGGGTCGGCCAGCTCCACGAACCGCAGCCCGAGCCGCTGATAGGGCGGGTAGGCGGCCCAGAAGCCGTGGTCGCCGCGGAAGTCGGGCAGGCCGGAGTCGACCCCCATGCCCGCCCCCGCGCACACCAGCACCGCGTCGGCCGCGGCGATCAGCTCGGCCGCGGCGTCGAGCACATCAGGCACGCGGCCCCGCGCTTTGCACGACCTCGAACTCCAGCAGGCTGGACCCGGTGCCCACCGGCTTGGCCCGCTCGCCGGAGTGCGCCTCCTTGGCCGAGCCGCCCATCCACGCCTGGAAGGCCTCCTCGCTCTCCCAGCGCGTGTAGACGAAGTAGCGCGTCTCGCCGCCGGTCGGGCGCAGCAGTTCGAAGCCGAGGAACCCCGGCTGGCCCTCGACCGCGCCCAGCCGGGCCGCGAACCGCTTCTCCAGCTCCGGGCCCGCGCCCTCGGGGACCTCGATCGCGTTGATCTTCACGATTGCCATACGGCCACACTAACGCGCCAGCGGGCCAGGGTAGAGGTGCTCGTCGGCCGGGCGCGACGGCTGGCGGAACCAGGCGTCCAGGAACGGGCGGACGTCCTCGCCCGCGACCTTGGCGACGAGGTCCTCGAACTGCTCCCACGAGGCGTTGCCGTCGGCGTGGGTGGCCAGCCAGGTGCGCAGGATCTCGTTCCACGCGTCCTCGCCGACGCGCTTGCGCAGGGCGTGCAGCGCGAGCTGGCCCTTGTCGTAGACGGCGGTGAACTCGTTGCCCGCGCCCATGTCGTAGAGCTTGCGGTTCCAGAACCGCTCGCGCTCGTAGCCGCGGGCCACCGCGGTCCGGTACCGCTCGTCGAGGTCAGCGCCCTGGGACTCGTCCCACATCCACGATGCGTAGGAGGCGAAGCACTCGTTGAGGCAGATGTCGGCCCAGCTGTCGACGCTGACGCTGTTGCCCCACCACTGGTGGGCCAGCTCGTGGACGACGACGTCCAGCTCGGCCCACTTCGCGTAGATCGGCCTGCCCTGGGTCTCCAGGGAGAAGGCGATGTTCTCGTTGAGGTAGATGCCGCCCGCCGCGCTCTGCGGGTACTCGCCGAACCTGCTCTCCAGGAACGCCAGCACCTCGGGCATCCGCGACTGGACGGCCTTCTTGGCCTCCGTGCCGGGGGCGTAGGCGTTGACCACCGGCGTGCCGTCCGCGAGCTTCGAGCGCTCGAAGGTCCACTTGTCGATGCCGATGGTGGTCAGGTAGGTGGCGATGCGGTTGGGCTCGACCCACCGGTACGTCGTCCAGCCGCCCTCGGCCTTGGCGGGCTCCTCGACGCCGTTGGAGACCACGCTCCAGCCGTCCGGCACACGCGCGTTCAGGGTGAAGGTGGCCTTGTCGCGCGGGTGGTCGTTGACGGGGAACCAGCTGCTGGCGCTGTGCGGCTCGCCCGCGGCGTAGGCGCCGCCGGACTTGCTGATCTGCCACCCGCCCGCGCCGAGCGGCCCGTTGGTCTCCGACCGCGGCTTGCCCGCGTAGCGCACCCGGACCGCGAACTCCTGGCCGGGCGTGAGCGGCGTGGCGGGGGTGATGACCAGCTCCTGGTCGCCCTCGCGGGTGTGCTCGGCCTGCGCGCCGTCCACCTCCACCGACCGCACGTCCAGACCGGTGAGGTCGAGGTTGAACCGGCTCATCGGGGCCGTGGCCGTCGCCTTGACGACGGTGTCGCCGTCGAGGTGGCGGGACTCGGGGTCGTAGCTGACGCTGACCTCGTAGGCGGTGACGTCGTAGCCGCCGTTGCCGTCCTCGGGGTAGTACGGGTCGCCTATGCCGTCGGCGCCCACCCCGTCGACCGTCGCGGGCGCCTCCGGCTGCGGCTGCCGCGGCTGGGGCTCGGGAGCGGAGGTGCACGCGGTGACCGCCGCGGCGGCCGCCACGGCGCACATCACTCGAACGGGGACTGGACGCACCCGTCCATCATGACCGGCCCGCTGTGTAGCCCGGGTTGCCTCGGGCAGACTCGCTGCCTGTGGACGACGTGATCGACTTCGGCGGGCAGGGGCGGACGATCCTGCTCCTGCACGGGCTCATGGGCCGGGCCACCACGTGGTGGCCGCTGACCCGCTGGCTGACCCGCTACGGGCGCGTCGTCGCCATGGACGCGCGGTCGCACGGGCGCAGCAGGCACCGGGGTTCGACCTGGCGCACCCCGGACTTCGTCGCCGACGCCGCCGAGGTGCTGTCCCACTACGGCCCCGGCGTCGTGATCGGCCACTCCATGGGCGGCCTGCACGGCCTGGGCGTCGCCGCCACCCACCCGTCCCTGGTCCACGGGCTGGTGGTGGAGGACATGGCGGTGGACCTGCGCGGCCGCACGGTCGACGCCTGGCGCGGCCTCTTCGACGCCTGGCCCGTGCCGTTCCGGTCCCTGGCCCACCTGCACGAGTTCTTCGGCCCGGTCGTCGGCCCGTACTTCGCCGAGTGCGTCGAGGAACGCGCGGACGGCTACCACCTGCTGTCCGAGGTGGACGACCTCTTCGCGATCGCCGCCGAGTGGGGCCGCGAGGAGTACTGGTCCTGGGTCGACGCCGTCCGCTGCCCGATGCTGGTCGTCGAGGCCGAGCACACCGCGATGCCCCCGGGCCAGCAGGCCGAGATCGCCCGCCGCGCGGGCGGCGCCCACCTGCTGGTCGAGGGCGCGGGCCACCTCGTCCACGCCTCCGCCCCCGACCTCTTCCGCGGTGCGGTCGAGGCGTTCCTGTCAGGTCAGGAGGTCGACCTCCCCGGTGGCGGAGTCCAGGACGGCGACTCCCGACACGCGGGCGCGTAGCGGCTCCACCGGGAAGACCGTGCCGAAGCCGCGCACCAGTTCCTCCGTGCTCACCTGCTGCAACAGCGTGCAGTGCGGCACCCACGATCCCGGCAGGTAGTACGCGCTCGGGTTCTTCACCGCGCCCGCGAGGACATCGTGGATCGCGGAGTGGACGGCGAGGAGTTCGGGGTCGGTGACGGCGGCGAGCATCAGGACGTTCTCGGTGTTGGCGAACGTCGACAGCGAGCCGAACCACAGCGACGGGATGTGCAGCACGCGCAGGGACGCGCGCAGGGCGTCGCGGGTCCGGGGCGGGATGACGGAGGCCATGGCGAAGGTCAGGTGCGGGGGGAAGTCCCGGCGGGACGGCAGCCCGGCCGCGTCCAGGCGGGCCCACAGCGCCCGCACCGCCCGGTCGGCCGCGTCGTCGAAGAGGACCACGACGCCCTGGGCCACCTAGGACTCCCCGGGCAGGGCGAAGCGGCCGTCCTCGGTCTGCTCGACCAGGCCGTCGACGAGCAGCGAGTCCAGGCAGCGGTCGCGCTGGCCAGCGTCGGCCCACACCAGGTCCAGCCGCGACTTCGGCTCCGGGGTGGCCGACCCGCGCAGCACGTCCAGCAGCAGGCCGCGCACCTGCCGGTCCGTCCCGGCGAACTTCTGCGCCGCCTTCACCGGACCCTGGTAGGCGGGCCGTCCCGCCTTCTGCCAGGCGCAGGAGGCGAACACCGGGCAGTCGGCGCACCGCGGCGAGCGGGCCGTGCAGACGACCGCGCCCAGCTCCATCAGCGCGGCCGAGAAGTGCGCGGCGCCCGAGGACGGCAGCAGCCTCTCCACGTCGGCCATGTCCCGCGCCGTCGAGGGCGGTCCCGCCTCGCCGGACCCGTGCACGGCCCGCGCCACCACCCGCCGGACGTTGGTGTCCACGACGGGGCAGCGCTGTCCATACGCGAACGCCGCCACCGCGCGGGCGGTGTAGGCGCCGATGCCCGGCAGTGCCAGCAGCGTCTCCACGTCGGACGGGACGACGTCGCCGTGCGACTCCGCGATCACCGCGGCCGCCTCGTGCAGCCGCAGCGCGCGGCGGGGGTAGCCGAGCTTGCCCCACGCCCGCACGACCTCGCCGCGGCCAGCGGCCGCCAGCGCCGAGGGCACAGGCCAGCGGGCCATCCACTCCAGCCACACGGGCTCGACCCGCGCGACCGGGGTCTGCTGCAGCATCACCTCGCTGACCAGCACACCCCAGCCGGTGCGGTCGGGGGCCCGCCAGGGCAGGTCCCGCGCGACATCGTCGAACCAGGAAACCACCGCGCGCACGTCCATCGCGGCGACTCTAAGCGGTCAGGGGGACCGGGCGATCAGTGGACCTCGGTGAGGGCCGCGGTGTTCACGTCGTAGACGAACCCGCGCACGTTGTCCACGTACGGGATGAACGGACTGCGCCGCACCCGCTCCACGGACTGCCGCACGCTGTCCTTGACCTCGCGGAACGCCTCCACCGCCCACGGCGGGCGCAGCCCGGTGGCCTCTTCCAGCTCGTCCTTGAACTCGTCGTCGGTGATCGTCGCCAGGCCGCAGTAGGTGTGCTGCATGACGATGACCTCGCGCGTGCCGAGCTTGCGCTGGCTGATCGACAGCGACCGCACCACGTCGTCGGTGACGACGCCGCCCGCGTTGCGCAGGATGTGGACCTCGCCGTGCTTGAGGCCGAAGACGTCGAACACCTTGATGCGGGCGTCCATGCAGGTCACCACTGCCAGGTGCAGCTTCGGTGACGGGGTGAGGATGCCCGGGGCCCCGATGTCGGGCCCGTCGAGGTGGCGCTGCAGCAGATCGTCGATGGCGCTCATCAGGCCTGCTCCCGGCGGTCGGTGGTTTTGATCAGTGATTGGAACCCGCTTCCCAAAGATTGAACAAGGGGAGTGGAACCAAGCTCACTGTGGCATGTGCCGCTGACGCGATATCGCCCGATCGAGCGACGTTTTGCTGCCACAACCGGCCGCCTTCCCGGGACTACCGTCGATGTCCATGTACGACCCCCGCGGCGTGTACGTCCGGCGCCGGGTCGGCGCCCTGGTGGCCGCGGTCGTGGCCATGGTCGCACTGATCTGGCTGATCGACGCGCTCATCGGCGACGACGAGCCGGTCGTCGGCGTGGCCGCGTCGGCGTCCCCGGCGCCGCCGTCGTCCGGGCCGTCCACGGCGGTCAGGACGTCGGCGACGGCCAGCGCGTCGGCGTCGCCGAGCCCGAGGTCCCGCACGCCCGAGCAGGTGCCCGCCGACCCGAGCGCGCCCTGCCCGGACACGTCCGTGCGGCTGCGCGCGGAGACCGGCGAGCGCTCCTACCAGGTGGGCAGGCGCCCGCTGCTGCGGCTGGTCGTCGTCAACGCCGGACCGGTGCCGTGCACGTACGACCTCGGCCGCTCCCGCCGTGAGCTGGTGGTGACCAGCCGCGACGGGAAGACCCGCCTGTGGTCGAGCAACGACTGCTACTTCGGCGCCGACGCGCCGGAGCCCACGGTGCTCGAACCGGGGATGCGCAACGGCTTCGAGGTGCGCTGGGCGGGCCGCACCTCGGCCCCCGGCTGCCCGGTCCGCCGCGACGACGTCCCCGCCGGGGACTACCGCGTGGTGCCCAGACTCGGCCCCCTGACCGGCGACGCGGCCGCGCTGACGATCACCCGGTAGCCGCGAAACCCCGCACCGGCGCGACTCGCCGGTGCGGCGCGGTAGCCGTCAGGGTCCGAACCAGCGCTCCTCGCTGGTGCGCGGCGGGGCGGCGGTGCTGCCGGGCACGAGTTCGGTGTCGAGGATGACCTCGCGGGGGCGGGTCGGGTCGGGGGCACCGAGCAGGAGCTTTCCCGCGGCTCGCCCCTTCTCCAAGACCGGCTGGCGCACGGTGGTCAGCCCGACGCGGTCGGCGTCGGCGATGCCGTCGAAGCCGGTGACCGTCAGGTCCTGGGGCACCCGGAGGCCGCGGCGGCGGGCCTCGGTCAGCGCGCCGAGGGCGAGGATGTCCGAGGTGCAGATCAGGGCCGTGACCTGCGGGTCGGCGTCGAGGAGCTGGGCGGCGGCCGAGGCCCCGCTGGCCGTGGTGTGGTCGAAGCGCTCCACCACGCGCACGCCCGACCAGTCGACGCCGACGGCGCCGAACGCCTCGGCCAGGCCCGCGAGGCGGGCGCGCTGGACGTGGAAGTGGGCCGAGCGCTGGCGCTCGGGCGAGGCGAAGCCGTCGTTGCGGTCGCGGGACAGGCGCATGCAGAGCACGCCGATGCGGCGGTGCCCGAGCGTGATGAGCTGCTGGGCCAGCGCGGTGATGGCGGCGTGGTCGTCGATGCCGACCTGGTCGACGCCCTCGACGTTGGGCTGGTCGGCCACCACGGTCGGCACCGGCCGGGACAGCACGGCGGCCAGGTGCGGGTCGTCGTCGGGCACGGAGTAGACGACGAAGCCGTCGACGCCCGCCCTGTGCACGGCGGCGACGTCCTCGCGCTCGGGGTTCACCGGCACCAGGTGCAGGCCCTGGCCCGCGCCCTCGCAGGCCAGCGCCAGGCCCTCGAGGAAGCCGAGCGCGGCCGGGTCGCGGAAGGCGTAGGAGAGGTTCTCGGTGAGCAGCAGCCCCACCGCGCCCGCCTTGCGCGTGCGCAGCGAGCGGGCGACCGGGTCCGGACCGGGGTAGCCCAGCCTGCGCGCGGTCTCCAGCACCCGCCTGCGCAGTTCGGGCGACAGCTGGTCGGGACGGTTGTACGCGTTGGAAACCGTGGTCCTGGAGACCCCGAGTTCCGCGGCCAGCGACGCCAGTGTCGCAGGCCGCCGGACATGAATAGACCGCGCCATGATCTGACCGTAACGGTTCAGAACCAATTGCAGAAGTCCGAGCTGACCTCGCCACGCGCTGCGCATTCACCCAGTGGTGTGAATTGATCACTCGGACGTGGCGTAAACTGAACTCGACAACGGTTTCCATTGTCGCCGTTCGGCGGCCATCGCCCAGCAGGAGCCCCAGATGACCTCTCGCCTCCGCAGACCGGCCACCGCGCTCGCGGGCATCGCCGCGACGGCGCTTCTCGGGGTGGCCGCGTGTGGGGAATCACCTCAGGCCCCCACCGGCGGTGACGCGTCCGCCACGGTGGTCGTGACCTCCACGAACGTCTGGGCCAGCGTGGTCAAGGCCGTCGGCGGCGACGCCGTCGAGGTCCGGCCGATCCTGGCCGACGCGGCCGCCGACCCGCACGGCTACGAGGCCAAGCCCGCCGACGCCGTCGCCTTCGACGGCGCCCGCCTCGCGGTGTCCAACGGCGGCGGCTACGACGACTTCTTCACCGGCCTCGCCGACGCCGCGGGCGGCGACCTGCGCCGGATCGTGGCCGTCGAGGTCGCCGAGGGCCACGCCGAGTCCGCGCCCGCCGAGGGCTCCCCCACCGAGGACCCGCACGCGGAGGAATCCCACGCTGAGGACCCGCACGCCGAGGAATCCCACGCTGAGGACCCGCACGCCGAGGAGACCCACGCTGAGGAGCCGCACGGCGAGGACGGGCACGGCCACGACCACGGGGCGAACGAGCACATCTGGTACGACTTCGAGGCCGTGCACGCCGTGGCGGAGAAGGTCGCCGAGGACCTGGCCGCCATCGACCCGGCGAACGCCGAGACCTTCAAGGCCAACGTCGCCTCCTTCGGCCAGGGCCTCGACGGCCTGACCGAGAAGGCGAAGGCGATCGGCGAGCCGGGCGCGAAGGTCGTGTCCACCGAGCCGGTCGCGGCCTACCTGCTGGAGGCAGCGGGCCTGGTCGACGCCACCCCGTCCGACTTCGCCGAGGCCGTCGAGGAGGAGAGCGAGCCCTCGGCCGCCGCCCGCGCGGCCACCGAGAAGCTCATCACCGACAAGCAGGTCGAGGCCGTCGTGTTCAACCAGCAGACGGCGACCCCGGTCACGGAGGCGGTCAAGGCGACCGCCGAGCGTGCCGGCGTGCCCGTCGTGGGCATGACCGAGACGCTGCCCGAGGGGGTCAGCGGTTACCTTGAATGGATGACCACGCAGGTCGACAGCCTGGCCGCGGCCGTGGCGAAGTGACCGCCCAGCCCCAGCACCTCACCGCGTCGCCGCGCACCGGCGGCGCGGTGTCGCTGTCCTCGGCCCGCCTGGCCTACGGCGAGCGGGTGCTCTGGGACGGCCTCGACCTCGACATCGCCCCGGGTGAGTTCGTCGCCGTCCTCGGCCCGAACGGCTCGGGCAAGACGAGTCTGCTGCGGGTCCTCCTGGGTCTGCAGAGGCTGACCTCGGGCACGGTCCGGGTCGCGGGCGCGGCGCCGGGCCGGGGCAACCGCGGCGTCGGGTACATCCCGCAGCAGCGCGCGCTCGACCCGTCGCTGGCCATCCGCGGCCGCGACCTGGTGGGCCTGGGGCTCGACGGGCACCACTGGGGCCTGGGCCTGACCGGCCGCCGCGACCGCGCCGCCCGGGTGGCCGCGGCCATCGAGTCCGTGGACGCCGCCGCCTTCGCCGACCGCCCGGTGGGCCTGCTCTCCGGCGGCGAGCAGCAGCGGCTGCGGGTGGCGCAGGCGCTGGTGGGCGACCCGTCGGTGCTGCTGTGCGACGAGCCGCTGCTCTCCCTGGACCTGGCCAACCAGCGCGCGGTCAGCACGCTCATCGACGCCCGCCGCCGCGAGGCGGGCACGGCCGTGCTGTTCGTGACCCACGAGATCAACCCGGTCCTGCCGCTGGTGGACCGCGTGCTGTACCTGGTAGACGGCCGGTTCCGCGTGGGCCGCCCGGACGAGGTGATGACGTCGGAGACGCTGTCGCAGCTCTACCGCACGGAGATCGAGGTGATCAGGGTCCGGGGCCAGATCCACGTCGTCGGCGCGCACAGCGACCTGTGCGAGGACAACCCGCACCACGACCACGAGGTGGGCTAGGTGGCCAACTTCTTCGACTTCGGCCTGACCCTGGACCTGCTGCGCCTGCCGTTCGTGCAGCTGGCGCTGGTGGTCGCGGTCGTGCTCGGCCTGCTCGCCGGGGTGCTCGGCCCGCTCATCGTCAGCCGCAACATGGCGTTCTCCGTCCACGGCACGAGCGAGCTGGCGTTCACCGGCGGCGCGGCGGCGCTGCTGCTGGGCTGGGACATCGGCAACGGCGCGCTGGCCGGCGCGATCATCGCCGCGCTCGTGCTCGGGCTGCTGTCGCGGCGCTCGTCGGAATACGACTCGGTGATCGGCGTCGTGCTGGCGTTCGGCCTGGGCGTCGGCGTGTTGATGTTGTATTTCTACAAAGGCCGCGCGTCGAACAAGTTCGGATTGCTGACCGGCCAGATCGTGGGCCAGGACTTCGCGAGTTTCGCGTTGCTGATGGCGTGCGCGGCGGGCGTTTTCGCCGTCCTTGCGGTGATCTACCGGCCGCTGCTGTTCGCGTCGGTGGACCCGGAGGTGGCCCGCGCCCGCGGCGTGCCGGTGACGGCGCTGGCGCTGGTCTTCGCGGTGCTGGTGGGCGTGGCGACCGCGCTGGGCGTGCGGACCGTCGGCGCGCTGCTGGTGCTGGCGCTGATGGTCACCCCGGCTGCTGCCGCGTGCCGGGTGACGGCGAGCCCGCTGCGCGCGACGGTGCTGTCGGTGCTCTTCGCCCTGGTCTCCGCGGTCGGCGGGATCATCCTCTCGCTGGCGCCCGGCGCGCCGATCAGCGCGTTCGTCACCGCGATCTCGTTCGTGATCTACGTGGTCTGCTGGGCGGTCGGCCGCGCCCGCGGGCTGACCCGCGCCTAGCCGGGCCCGCCGGGTCAGAACCAGCCGGAGGACAGGAACACCAGCACCTGCAGCTCGCCGACCAGGGCCCCGATCACCGCGCCGACCGCGATCAGCTTCCACTCGTCCTGGCGGAACGCGGGCCGCAGCAGGCCCTCGTACTCCACCCGGGTCAGCTTGTCCATCTTGGAGGCGATGACCTTGCCCAGGTTGATCTGCTCGGTGGCGTACGGCGCGGCGATGCGGGCGGTCTCGTCCAGGTAGGACAGCGCCTTGTCCGCGGCGGCGTGCTTCATCTGCTGGAACCGCCGGGTGCCCACGGCCACGGCGACGAACGGCTTGGCGAGGCTGGCCTGCTCGTCGACGACCTTGGCCACCGTCCGCTGGATCATGCCCAGCACCCGGTCGGAGCGGGGCCCGTGCAGGATGCCGTTGATGATGTTCGGCACCGTCATGACCTCGCGGGCGACGATCTCGCCGTACTGGCGGGCGACGACCTTCCTGCGCCGCTGGAACACGCCCTGGAACACGAACAGGCCCAGGACGCGCCGCGGCTCGCGGGGGAAGAACACCAGCTTGATCGCCAGCCAGTCGGTGAACCAGCCGATCAGCCCGCCGAAGATCGGCAGGACCAGCGGCTCGCGGGTCAGCGCCCAGACGACCGTCTGCACCAGGCCGAGCGCGAACCCGAAGTAGATGCCGCAGCGGGCGATGAAGGCCATCTCCGGGCGCGAGATGTCGCGCACCAGCCGGACCAGCAGCTCCTTGTCCCGCTCCAGCGCGTCGATCGCCACCTGCTGGATGTCCAGCACCTCGTCGATGTTCGTGCGCAGGTCGGCCACGATCTGGCGGACCATGGCCGGGGCGCCGGCCTGGACCTGCTTGATGATCATGTCCTGGACGAACACCGGCAGCGTCTCCCACAGCTGCGGGTGGTGCTCGGCGATGACGTCGCGCGTCACCTCGTCGATCATCAGCAGCAGCGGGCCCTGGATCTCCCTGGCCAGCTCGTCGGGGTCGAGGCGCTCGGCGAGCTGCCGCGCGTCGACCAGCCGGGTCGTGATCATCTCCGTTGACACCCGGATCATCCGCGCCGAGTTGCGCGGGACGACGCCCTGCCAGCCCAGGTACGGCTCGGCGATGCCGACGAACTTGAGCGGCCGGAACATCATCTCGATGGCGACGCGCTTGGTGACGTAGCCGATGATCGCCGCGATGACCGGCATCATCGCGTAGAGCGGCCAGTCGGCCGCGATGTCCGCCACGATCCGGCCGACGTCCAACTCCACCTCCACGACTTAACCGCCGGGTAGGTTATCCGACCGCGGCGGCCGGTCGTGCAGATAATCCTGGTAGCGCTGGACGGTGAGGGTGTCCGGGTGGTCCGGCCCGAGCACCCGCAGGCAGTCAGCGAGCAGCGCCGGGATCTCCTCGGCGACCGCGGTGTCCCCGGCCTGCCAGCGGCACACGGCGAGCGCGCCCCGGGTGCGCAGGGTGTCGGTGTGGTCGGGGCCCAGGACGCGCAGCCGGTCGGTCAGCAGGTCGGCCAGCTCGGTGGCGCACGTGCTCAGCTCGCCCGCGGTCAGCAGCATGACCGCCCGCTCGAAGCGGGTGGTGAGCGTGTCGGGGTGGTCGGCGCCGAGGACGCGCGACTGGTCGGCCGCCAGGTCGGCCAGCGCGGTCGCGGCCGACGCGGGGTCCCCGGTCGCGACGAGCGCCGTGGCGAGCAGCCCTCGGGTGTGCAGCGTGTCGGGGTGGTCGGGGCCCAGGGCGCGGGTCTGCTCGGCGAGCAGCGCGGCGAACTCCAGCGACGCGGAGTCCGCCGCGCCCGCCCGCTCGCGCCAGGTGGAGAGGGCGCCCCGGGTCGCCGCGACCGCCGGGTCGTCCGGGCCGAGGACCCGCAGCCGGTCGGTGAGCACGTCGGCGAACCGCTTCGCCGCGCCCGCCGGGTCGCCCGCCTCGCCCTGCCAGTGCGCGTGCCGGGAGCGGATCACCAGCGTCACCGGGTGGTCGTGGCCCCAGCGCTCGGCCGCGCTCTGGGCCAGGCGCAGCAGGTCGGCCGCGGCGGCCACCGGCTGGCCGGACTCGCCGAGGCTCTGCGTGGCCCGGATCAGCACCGGGTAGCCGTCCTCGCCGAGGGCGTCGCCCGCGGCGTCGTCGAGCGCGGCCGCGTTGGCCCGCAGCGACCGGGCGTGCGCGGCGTCCTGCTCGACGTCGGGCCAGACCTCCAGCAGGGCCGATGCCGCAGCGCGGGCGACGGCCGCCCTGTCCTGTGGGGACAGCGCCGCGCGGACGACGCGCTGGACCAGCGCGTGCACCCGGACCTCCTGGTCCACACTCGCCAGACCCAGCCGCTGCAGGACGGCCAGGCCCTCGCGCACGTCCTCCAGCCGCGCGCGGCCGCGGATCGCGGTCGAGGCGAACACCGGGGCCGGGACGCCGTCGGGGTCCAGCACGCTCGCCACGCGCAGCAGCCGCTCGGCCATGCCGCGCGGTCGGCGCCCGTTCGCGTGCTCGACGGACAGCGCCACGGTCGCCGCGAGCGCGGCGGGGCAGTCGTCCGGGACGGGGCCGGACTCCGCGAGCCTGCGCCGCAGGCGCTTCCCGTGGTCCCGGCAGGTCGTGCCCCGGCCGGTCAGGTCGGCGGCGGCCAGGGCGAGGGCCAGCGGCAGGCGGCCCAGCCGGTCGGCCAGCTCGTCGGCCCCGGCCAGCAGGTCGGGCGGGACCACGGCGGCGAGGTAGCCCGCGGCCTCCGCGGGCGCGAACACCGGCACGTCCACCAATGGCCCCAGGGCGCTGTCCGCGTGCCGGGTGGTCACCACGACCTGGCCGCGACCGGTCGGGCACAGCCCGTCGAGGTGCGCGGGCGAGCGCACGTCGTCGATCACGACCAGCCACGGCTCGCGCGCCGAGGCCAGCCACTCCAGGAAGCGCAGCGCGCCCACCTCGGCGTCGCGGTGCCGGACGCCGGTCAGCGCCGCGCCCACCCTGGCGTACTCGGCGACGATCTCCTCCCGCGACCCGGCCCGCACCCACACCACCAGCCGCGCCCGCCCGGACACCCACCGCCGCTCGGCCAGGTCCGCGGCCAGCTGGCTCTTGCCCACCCCGCCGGGCCCGGTCAGCACCACCGTCCCCGACAGCGGTATCCGGCGTTCCTGGAACCCCAACGCGCGCGGCGGGCGCGACCCGAACCAGTGCGGCAGCGGCACGACCGGTCGCGTGTGGACGCGCAGCTCGCGGGTGAGGTCCCGCGCCTCGACGACCGGGCCGTAGACCGACCCGGTCACCGAGTTCCCGTGCTCGTCCGGCACGACTGACATGATCGCCCCGGGTTCGCCCCACCCGCAACGCGGCGTCAGGCCACCCGCAGTGCCCGTCGGCGGAACACGATCAGGGCGATTCCCAGTGCCAGGGCGGCCATTGCTGCCAGAACCGCCACCTCCGTCCACACCGTCCCCAGACCGCTACCCGGACGGGTGAGGGCGAGGAGCGCGTCCATGGCCCAGGAGTGCGGGAACAGATACCCGATCGTGGTCAGCGCCTCGCCCGCGACCTCCTTCGGCCACAGGCAGCCGCCCAGCATGCCCAGGACGATGCCCAGCGGCGGGCCGATGGCGGGCGCCTGCTGCGGGTTGGCCACCAGCGCGCCGACCAGCATGGCCGCGCCCGTGGCCACCAGGCAGAACAGCGCCACGACGACGGTGACGCCGAGCGGGTCGCCCCAGGAGACGCCGAACATCAGAGCGCTCACCACGATGATCAGCAGCGCCTGGGCGGCGGCGACCACGAGCCTGCTCAGCGCCTCGCCGAACAGGACGGTGCCCTCGCGGACGGGCGCGGCCAGCGTGCGGCGCACCATGCCGATCCGCCTGCTCTCCACCAGGGCGGCCGCGACGGCCATCGAGTTGATGAAGGTGAACAGCAGCAGGTTCGCCGGGGCGGTGTAGGCGAAGCCGGTCGGCTCGCCGCTGTCGCCGCCGGTGTCGCGCACGGCGACCGCCGCGGACTCGGCCTGCGCGGCGCGCACGTGCTCCGCGGCCAGCTCCGGGCCAGCGCCCGCCTTCTCCGCGGCCCGGGTGGCCTCCATGACCGCCGACACCTTGCCGACCGCGACGTCGATCTCCGAGCGGGCGGCCATGCCGCTGCCGCTGGTCTGCGTCATCACCAGGTCGAACCGCGTGGACCCCTGCGGGATCACCAGCCCGGCGGCCACCGCGCCGCGCCGCACGTCGGCGCGCACCTCCTCGGCGGAGTCCGCGCGCCGGACCTCCAGCGCCGGGCTCGACGACAGCTCGCGCAGCACCGCGGCCGCGGTCGGGTCCCCGTCGGCGGCCACGACGGCGACCGGGATGCGCGCGTCGGCCGCCCCGCCCATCGCCAGGCCGACGAACATGATCGTCACGAACGGCATGACCACCATGAAGAACAGCCCGACCCGGTCCCGGGTCTGCCGCAGCAGGTTGGCGACCACGATCGCCCGCACGGCGCTCACGCGAGCATCCCCTTCCGGAATCGCAGGACCGCGAGGACGCCCGCGACCACGCCGATGCCCGCCACCACCGCGACCGGCAGCGCCACGTCGGCGAGCCCGCCGCCCGCGGCCAGCTCGGTCAGCCCGGCCGACACCCACCCGTTGGGGGTGGCCAGCGAGACCGTCTGCAGGAAGTCCGGCAGGTTGTAGACGGGCACCAGGCTCCCGCCCAGGAACGCGAACACGAACGCCACGCCGAGGGTGTAGCCGTCGGCCTGGGCGTCGGTGCGCGCCCCGCTCGCCACCAGCATCACGATCATCGTCGCGGCGAACACGTGCGCCAGGATCAGCGCGAGCACGCCCAGCGGCGGCCCCCAGCTCGCGCCGAAGATCAGTTCCGACGACAGCCAGGTGGCGCACATGCTGACCAGCGCCAGCAGGAACCCGACCGCGCCCTTGCCCGCGACCGCCGTCCACGCCGGGATCGGCGCGGCCCGCATCCGGGCCAGCGTGCCCAGCTGCCGCTCGGTGAGCAGCCCGCGCGCGGAGAGCCCGACGACGAAGAACGCGAACATCACCGCCATGCCGGAGCCGTAGTACACCGCGAGGTCCACCGCGCCGCCGCTGACGGGATCGCTGGCCAGCTCCAGGGACGGCCCGGCTGCCCCGTTCTCCTCCACGAACAGCTTGACGTCCTCGGGCGGCACGCCCGCGCGCAGCGAGGCCCGGACCGCCAGCGTGCGGGCGTCCACCAGGGCGGAGATCCGGTCGACCATGCTGCGCGCGATCACCCCGGCCAGCGGCGTGTCGGCCGACTCCAGCACGGTCACCTCGCCGCCGTCGCCAGCGCCCACGCTCGCGCTGAACCCGGCCGGGAACACGATCGCCGCGCCCGCCTCGCCGGAGTCGATCGCCGCCCGCGCCGCCGCCTCGTCCACATAGGACTTGAAGGTGAGCACGCCGCGCAGCTCCTCCGCGTTCAGCGCCTCGCGCCGCACGCTCGCGGGGAACTCGCCGCCGTCGTGGTCGACGATGCCGATGGTGGCGCGCAGCGGCGGGTCGTCGTCACCGCCGAGGGCGAAGCCGAACATGGTCGCCAGCACGATCGGCGCGACCAGGGCGATCAGCAGCGCGGTGCCGTCGCGCAGCCGCGCGGCCAGTTCTCGGCCGCCCACCACGAGGAGGGGTCGCATGGGGTCCCGTCCTCAGTCTCTCAGCGTGCTGCCGGTCAGGTGGAGGAACGCGGCCTCCAGGTCGGGCTCGACGACCTCGACGCCGGTCACCGCCGCGGTGCCCGACGCCGCGGCGATCAGCGTCGGCAGCAGGTGCCGCCCGCCGGTCGCCAGCAGCCGCACCGACGATGTGCCGGTGACCACGGCCTCGGAGACGCCCTCCACCGCGCGCAGCTTCTCCGCGGTGGCCTCCACGTCGCCGTCGACGACCAGCTCGACGCGGTCGCTGCCGCCCAGCTCGGCGACCAGCTCGCGCTTGCTGCCGTCGGCCATCAGCCTGCCCCGGTCGATGATCCCGACCCGCGTGCAGACCCGCTCCACCTCCTCCATGTAGTGCGAGGTGTAGAGCAGGCTCATGCCCTCGGCGACCAGCCGCTCGACGTTGTCCAGGATCGCCACCCGGCTCTGCGGGTCGACGCCGACCGTGGGCTCGTCGAGGATCAGCAGCCGGGGCCGGTGCAGCAGCGCGACCGCGATGTTGGTGCGCCGCTTCATGCCCCCGGAGTAGGTCTCGACCCGGTCGTCGGCGCGGTCGGCGAGGCCGACCAGCTCCAGCACCTCGCCGATGCGCGCGGCCAGCTCCCGGCGGGGGAGGGCGTAGAGCCTGCCGAAGAAGCGCAGGTTCTCGCGCGCGGTCAGCTCCGGGTAGAGCGCGATGTCCTGGGGCACGTACCCGATCAGCCGCTTGGCCGCGATCGGGTCGGCGGCCACGTCCACGCCGCCGACGGTCACCGTCCCGCCGTCGGGGCGCAGCAGGCCCACGAGCATGGAGATCGTCGTGGTCTTGCCAGCGCCGTTCGGGCCGAGCAGCCCGTAGGCCTCGCCCTCGTCGATGTGGAACCCGACGTGGTCGACCACGGTCCGGTCGCCGTAGCGCTTGACCAGGTCCGTGCACACCAGGGCTGGTTTCATGTGGCCTCGCCGATCACGTTGTTCACCACGCGCTGGCCCTCGGGGTCGATCAGCGCGTCCGCCGGGCTGTTGCCGGTGACGGTGTTCCACTCGATGGTGTTGTCCGCCGACGCCGAGCCGCCCCAGTCCGCGGACGAGGCCACGACGAGCGCGGCGGGCATGACCGACGGCCCGCCCGGGTGGTTGCCGGTGATCCGGTTGCCGATCACCGCGACCCGCTGGACGCCGATCATCGCCAGGCCGACGCCCGACATCGGCGGCCCGGCCGCGCCCGGCGCGTCCGGGTCGTCGCCGCCCGCGGCCAGGGTGTTGCCGGTGAGGTCGCAGTCGGCGACCAGGCAGTCGGTGACGCCGCCCTCCGGCTCGCCGGGGTAGGTCTGGTGCAGCAGCAGGATCCCGGCGGCGTTGCCGTGGGCGCGCACGCGCTGGACGCGCGCGCGGCTGGAGTTGTCGACGAACACGCCGAAGGCGTTGCCGGTGGTCTCGCAGTCGGCGATGTCGGCGTCGGCGGCGGCGCAGAACGCCAGCGCGATCCCGCCGTACTGGCTGCCTGCCGCCCGGCAGCCGCGCGCGGTGAGCCCGGTGGACTCCCGGAAGTACAGGCCCCACACGCGGTTCGCGTCGGACTCGACGTCGACCAGCCGCAGCCCGGAGACGGTGTGCGCGTACACGCCCGCGCCGGAGAACCCGCGCAGCGTGAGGCCTTCCACCACGACGTCGCTCGCGGCGTGCACGACGACGCCGTGGTCGACCGCGTCGGGGGCGTCGTGCAGCGGCGGGACGACGCTCTCGGCGCGCGCCCCCGGCACGATCACGGTCTTCCCCGCGCCCGCGCCGATCAGCCGGGCGCCGTCGGGCAGCGCGACACCGCCCGGGTAAACACCTTCGGACAGGCGGATGGACAGCGCGCCGCCATCAATCGCCTGTTGAATGGATTCCCCGGGGTTGACCTGGACCTCGACCGCCGTCGGCATCAGTGTGCTCCTTCCGGGAACGCGGTCAGTATGGCAAGGGCGACGAGCAGATTCCCGCGCCAGCCCCACCGGGCCGCGCCGACGACACCGCCCGCGCCGTCGGGGAAGCGGGTCAGCGCGGCCGCGGCGCTCGCGCCGTGCAGCGAGTAGGCGCTGAAGCGGGTCAGCGCGATGTCGGTCGTGGCGGCGAACTCGGGCACCGCCGCGTCCAGCAGCGGGCCCGCCGGGCCCACCGCGATGTCGCCCACGGCGGTGAAGTCGTGCCATGAGAAGCCGGGCGGGCGTCCGCCCAGCGCTTTCACCAGGCACTCCTTGACCGCCACGCTGGCCGCGGTCGCCAGTTCGGGGTCCTCGTGCAGCGGGTGCTCCCCGGGGGCGACCACGTGGTCGGCGTAGGCCGGGCCGCTGTAGGCCACGGCCCGGCTGATCCGGTCGACCTCGACGACGTCGACGCCGACCAGCACCGGCGCGGTCATCCGGCGACCCGGTCGAGGAACCGCAGCAGGTGGGCGTTGTACTCCTCGGCGGCCTCGACCATCGGGATGTGGCCGCAGTCCTCGACGGTGACGAACTCCGTCCCGGCGTGCCTGGGCACGATCTCCAGCCAGGGGTCGATCGGCGTCATGCGGTCGTGGCGGCCCCAGACGTACAGCGACGGGCAGGCGACCTTGTCCATCGCGGGGTCCACTTTGTACGTCCGGGTCGCGCGGATGCTGCGCGCCATGGCCACCATCGCCGGGCCGGTCTGCAGCAGCCTGCCGACCTCCTCGACCTGCTCGTCGCCGAAGAGCGGCGTGCCGTGGAAGAGGGCGGCGAGCATGCGGTCGCGGAACTCCGGGCCGGTCGGGCGCACGTCGGCGCGCCGGTCGATGTTGAGGCCGACGTCCGGGTCCGGGGTCAGGCCGGGCGCGCCGCTGACCACGATCGCGCCGATCCGGTCGGGGTGCCTGCCCGCGAGGTCGATGGCGACCAGCCCGCCCAGGGAGTTCGCGCAGATCACGACCCTGTCCGCGCCGACGGCGTCGCAGGACTCCATGAGGGCGTCGCCGAGGCGCTCGATGGACCCGGCGACGCGGCTGTCCAGCGCGCAGATGGGCTCGTTGGTGCGCAGCACCGGCCAGCCGCGCTCGGCCAGCGCGGCGAACGGGCGGTCCCAGATCCAGCCGCCCGCGAACAGCGCGGACATGAACGCCACCAGCGGCTTCCCGGCCGCCGGGCGGTGCTCTGCGGTGAAGGTCGTCATGCGGGCTCCTAGAACAGCGGGTCGGTGGTCGGGGTCCAGCCGCAGGCGCAGGGCCGCTCGGCCGCGGCCATCGACCCGCAGTCGGCGCAGCGGGCGAAGTGGCTCTCCTTGGCCAGGGTCCACACGCTGGTGTACGCGCCGGTGCACAGTCCGCCGCGGAAGAAGCGGCGCATGGCGCGCTGGTGGGCGCGGGCGTGGATCGAGCGGATCGACTCGGGCTTGTCGAAGGCGGTCAGGGTGTACTTGCGGTCGCCGATGTCGAAGGTGCCCACGCCGAGGAACCCGCGCGCGGCGCGCATCGACTTGACCACCTCCACGCTGAGCAGGTCGACGTCGGCGGCCTCGTCGTCGTCGCGGACCGACAGCCAGGTGAGGGCCATGGCGCCCGGCGTGCCGGGGCTGCCCGGGGTCCGGGAGCTGACCCCGAACTCGCGGGCGCCGTCGGAGCGGGGCACGAACCGCGGCGTGTACCCGATGGCCTCGGCGATCGCGAGCCGGTCGAAGTGCCGGTGCACGTGGAGTTCGCCCGCGTCCTCGGTGAGCAGGTCGGTGCCGGTGATCGTGAGTTCGGCGCCGGTTCCCGGCATGCCGAGGTAGCTGTCGCGGTGGGCGGTCGTGAGCGTCCAGGTCGCCGCGGCGGGGGTGACGCGGGTGAACTCGAACCCGCCGGGGAAGCGGGCCATGAAGCCGCGCGCGTGCTCGGCCAGGGCGTGGCCGGTCAGCGGCTTGTCGGTGTCGGGGTCCACAAAGGAATGGACGGTGGCAGCGGCGTCCGGGTCGCCGTCGCGCCAGGCGGCGAGGTGGCGGTCGATCAGGCTCATGTCTCGTCCTCCGGCTGGCTCAGGGCCACGGCGACCGCGAGGTCCGCGGTGTGGCTGACCGAGACGCGGATGGGGCGGTCCGCGCTGAGCGGCGAGCGCAGCCGCACCTCGGGCGGGTGGCCGTGCAGGCAGGCGGCGCTGCGGGCGCACATCGCCGACGGTCGCGGCAGCACCTCCACCCCGCCCAGCGACTCCGCCGACACCGGCACGCCCAGCAGCCGCAGCACGGCGTGCTTCGCGGCGAGCCTGCCCGCCCAGTGCTGCAACGTGCGGCCCTCGCCGGACCGCAGTCGCTCCGCGCGCGTGTAGACGCTGTCCAGCGCCATCGGCGCGACCAGCTCCTCGGGCGCGGACAAGCCGCGGAAGGCGACAACGGCGCTGCCCCAGCTGCTCATGCGACCGGCTCCCTGCGCAGCCTGCGCGGCGTGCCGGGATCGGCCATCGTCACGCAACGCGGGCCGGACGCGCGCATCAGGCCGGTGAGGACCTTGCTGTCGCCGACCTCGACACAGGTGTCCGCTTCGGAGAGACGCGCCATCGTCGCCGTCCAGCGCACGCGCGCGGTCAGCTGCTCGATCAGGGCGTCCTTGACGACCGCCAGGTCCGTCGTCGGCTCGGCGGTGGCGTTCGGGATGACCGGGACGCGGGGCGCGGACATCGCGGTCTCGCGCACCGCCAGCGCCCAGCCGTCCACCGCCGCGGCCATCAGCGGCGAGTGGAAGGCGTTGGCGACCTTGAGCGGGACGACCTTGCGCGCCTCGGACTTGTCCATGCGCTCGATCGCGGCGAACGCGCCGGAGACGACCACGTGGTCTGCGGCGTTCTCCAGGCCGACGACCAGCGGCTCGTCCGGCGTCGCCGCCGCGGCCGCCAGCTCGGCCACCCGCGCCACCGGCAGCCCGATCACCGCGGCCATGCCGCCGGTGTCCGGGACCGCGGCCATCAGCCGCGACCGGATCGCCACCAGCCGCAGCGTCGCATCGACGTCCAGCACGCCTGCCGCGCACAGCGCGCTCAGCTCGCCGACGCTGTGCCCGGCCACGACGTCCGGCCGGACGCCGCGCTCGGTCAGCACGGCCAAGGCCGCCAGGTTGCAGGCCGTCACCGCGGGCTGGGCCGCGTCCACCAGCCGCTCCAGCGGTCCCCGCGCGCACAGCTCCGACACCGGGGCCACGGCGTCGGCGCGCGCGAGCACCTCGGCCGCCACCGGGTCTCGGCGCAGCCAGCCGCCCATCCCGACGCGGACCGTGCCCTGGCCGGGGAACACGAACGCGATCACGGCCGTCCCCTCCTAGAGCCGTCGGCGCCGCGAGGGCGTGGTCGCCGCCCGCTCGGTGCCCAGGAAGCCCAGCAGCAGCTTGGTCACCTGCTCCGGCTGGTCGAGCGGGATCCAGTGGCTGGCGTCCTCGACCCGCTCGTACCGCCACGGGCCCTTCACGAACTTCACCGAGCCCGTCATGCCCTCCTCCAGCAGCGCCTTGTCCCCGGAGGACCAGATGCCGAGCGTCGGGGCGAGCACGGGCGGGAAGTTGCGCTCCACGCGCAGCTCGGCCTCGGGCGAGCGGTTGGCGCGGTACCAGTTCAGCGCCGCCGTCAGCGCGCCCGGCTTGGCCAGCTCCCTCGGGTAGCGCTGGTAGTCGCCCTCGTTCCCCATGATCTCCTTGAACAGCCGCCAGCCGTTGCGCCGCAACAGCTGCTCGCTGACCCCGGGGAACTGGTAGAAGAGCATGTACCAGCTCGCGGCGCGCTGCTCGATCGACGGCGTGCTGAACACGCCGGGGTGTCCGACGGAGAGCACCGCGAGGTGGTCGACCCGCCGCGGCATGAGGAACGCGTACATCCACGCGATCGCCGCGCCCCAGTCGTGGCCGACGATGTGCGCCCGCTGGATGCCCAGGTGCAGGGTCAGCGCCACGACGTCGTTGACGATCGTGCGCATGTCGTACGCCTCGACCTCCTGCGGCTTGCTCGACGCGCCGAAGCCGCGCAGGTCCGGCACGATCACCCGGAACCCGGCCTCGACCAGCGGGTCGATCTGGTGCCGCCAGAGGTAGTGCGAGTCGGGGAACCCGTGCAGCAGCACCACCGGATCACCCTCGCCGCGATCGACGTAGGCGATCTCGACCCCGTTGACCTGGGCGGAGCCAGTCAGCAAGCTCTCTGTCATACCCTCTCCCTGAACAGCCGCTCGGCGAAGAACTCGCTGAACCCGAACTCCGGGACGTCCTCCGGCGGGACCATGTTGAGCAGGCCGGTGACCTGCGCGGCGAAGTTCTCCGCCATCAGCTCGCGCACCCGGCGGCGCCGGGCGACGGCCTCGGGGCCGAACTCGCAGTGCAGCTTGGCGATGATGCCCGCGCCGAAGTGCAGCCGCTCCATCCGGAACTTCCGCTCGACCAGGTACGGCTCGAACGCCGACGGCGACCAGTCGTCGCCCAGCAGGATCTCGCAGACCGTGCGGGTGTCGCGCAGGCTGCACGACAGGCCGGTGCCGAGCACCGTGTCGGCGTTGCCCGCCTCGTCGCCGACGAGCACGACCCCGTCGGTGACGATCGGCCGCTCGGGGAACATCGCCACCGACGGCCACACCTTCAGCGGGCCGATCGGCCGCGCCGCCGCGTAGACCGACTTGCCCCGGTCGGGCAGGCTGTCCAGCTCGAAGTCGGCGATGAACCGCTCGGTGCCGCCCTCGCCGCGGTAGCGGTGCTTGTTGGCGGTGGGGAAGTTGATGTAGAGGCGGGCCATGCCGTCGCCCTGCGGGAAGACCATGAACATCTTCTCGCCCTCGGTGCCCATGGCCTGCACGTCCATCGGCCAGTCGTCCAGGCCCTCGACGCGGACGCCGCCGCCCCAGTGGTGCACGGAGGTCGCCATGGTGACGCCGATCTGGCGGCCGACGGTGCAGCCGCGCCCGGTCGCGCCGATGATCATGCCCGCGCGCAGCTCGTGGTCGCCCGCGTCGGTCTGGTACCGGACGACGGGGCCCTCGCCGACCGTGGCCTTCCGCGCGCCCATGACGACCCGCGCGCCGTTGTCGGCGGCCTGCTCGGCCATCAGCTCGCAGACGAGGTGGTGCGGGAACGACAGCGGGCCGCCGACGCCGGGGACGAAGCGGGTCATGTCGACGGTCTCGGCGGTCTCCGGGTCGTCGGTGGTCTCGTCCCACTGCGTCCACTCGCGGATCTCCCACGCGCCGCCGAGGCCGAACGCGTCCTCCACGCCCAGCAGCTGCGCCTCGCGCATGCCCCACGGCGCGATCCACTCGCCGCGGACGATGTCGGTGTAGCGGTCCTGCTTCTCCAGCAGCACCACGGACACCCCGTGCGTGGCGAGGTAGGCCGCGGCGGAGGCCCCGGCGATGCCGCCGCCGACGATGGCGACGTCGGCGTGCTCGGTTCTCATGGCTGCCACCTCTCCCAATGGGTGCGTTCCTTGGCCGCGTGGCGGTTGGCCGGGCGGAAGTCGGTGCCGATGGTGTAGGCGACCGGGACGAGGCAGACCTGCGTGACGCCCGCCGGGATGCCCAGCAGCTCGCCGACCTGCCGCTCGAACGGCACGTGCGTGCAGGTGATCGTGCTGCCCAGGCCGCGGCTGCGGAGGGCGAGCTGGAACGACCAGATCGCCGGGAAGATCGAGCCGTAGAAGTTGCTGGCCCGCATCGCGCCCAGCGTCACGCCCTCGGTGCCGACGATCTGCTTGCGCCGCTGGGCGGCCAGCCACTGCCGGTCGATCTCGCCGATGTCCGGCGGCCGCCCCAGCACGCACGGGATGACCAGCACGGGCACCCTGGCCAGGGTCGCGACCAGCGCGGCCGCGGACTCGCGGTTGCGCTTGGCCTGCTCGCGCCTGCGCCCCGAGCGGGTCCAGGACTCCTTCTCGTGGAAGTTCCAGGAGATCTCGACCAGCTCGGCGATGCGCTCCTTGGTCGCCGCCTCGGTGACGACCACCCACCGCCAGTTCTGCTGGTCGTTGGCGGTGGGCGCCTGCACGGCCACCTCCAGCGCCTCCTCGATCACCGACCTCGGCACGGGCCGCTCCAAGTCGAGGCGGCGCCGCACCGACCGGGTGGTGCTGAGCAGCCGGTCGGTCTCCAGCACGTCGAACGGCGTCATACCGCCCCCAGCACGACCCCGCCGCGCACCGAGCCCGGCGCGGCGGTCAGCACCAGCGCCCTGCGCACCGCGCCGGGCAGCACCGGCTTGGCCACATAGGACTCGACACCGCCGGTGTGCGGGTTCTCCAGGCCGGGGATGGCCGTGACCACGCCGTCGCGGATGGCCAGCGCGGCCAGCGCCAGGTTGAGCGCCCCGGTGGCCGAGCCGCAGTCGCCGGTCAGCCCGGTCGAGGCGGTCAGCGGGCTCGACGGCAGCCCGTCCAGCACGGCGGCGGCCTCGTCGGCGTCGTGCCGCGCGCCGGTCGCCGAGCCGATGACCAGGTCGATGTCGGCGGGCAGGCCGGACAGGTTGCGCTCCACCAGCCCGCGCTCGCCGTCGTCGCCCGCGCCCGCGTGCCGCGTCGTCACGACCCGGGCGTACGGGGTCGCGCCCCGGGCCGCGGCGTGCTCGGCGGACTCGACCACCAGCGCCACGGCCGCCGACGCCTTCGGGGCCGGGGCGGAGTCGCGGTCGTACGGGGTGACGCCGTCGAGCGCGCCGCCGGTCTCCGGCGCCTCGTCGGCGGCGACGACCAGGACGACTTCGGCCTTGCCCGCGCGGATCGTCTCCACCGCGCAGTCCAGCGCGATGGACGCCGACGCGCCGCCGTTGCAGATCGTGGTCGTCGGGCCGCGCAGGCCCAGGGTCTGGCAGACCGCGCCGCCGGTTGCGTTGAGCACGACGTTGGAGAAGCTGAGCACGGCGGGCTTGTTCGGGTTGGCGAGCACGCTCTCGTCGAAGCCGTCGGTGCTCTCCACCGAGCCCGCCGCCGTCGCGAACATGACGCCCACGGCGTCGCAGGCCGCCCGCGACAGCTTCAGGCCCGCGTCCTCCCACGCCAGCCGGGACGCGGCGATGGCCATGCGGGACAGGTTGTTCATGTGCCGCCACAGCGAGCGGGGGGCGAACGTGCGCCCGTCGAGCGACGGCGGGCCCGCGCTGGCCTGACCGGCGGCGATGGCCGAGGTGACCTCGGCGATCCCGGTGCCCAGCCCGGTCACCGGCCCGAGCCCGGTGACCACCACGTCGCGCTCGGGCAGGCCGGTGTGCTCGCGCAGCGGTCCGGGCGTGCGCAGGACGAGCGCGGCGTTGTTGCCGCCGAAGGCGTAGTTGTTGGACACCACCACCGACATCGGCATCTCGCGCGCCGCGTTCGGCACGAAGTCCAGGGTGGACGCCGCGATCGCCTCGTCGGTGAAGCCGATGGTGGGCGGCGCCGTCGCGGTGCGCAGGGCCAGCACGCTGGCCACCGCCTCGACCGCGCCCGCCGCGCCCAGCGTGTGCCCGATGAAGGACTTGATGCTGCTCGTGGGCACGCTCGCCGCGCGCTCGCCGAAGACGGCGCGCATGACCTTCTTCTCCATGGCGTCGTTGGCGGGCGTTCCCGTGCCGTGGCCGTTGACGTAGTCCACGTCCTCGGCGGCGAGCCCCGCGTCGGCCAGCGCCCGGCGCATCGCGCTGACGCCGCCTCGGCCCGTCGGGTCCGGCGCGGTGGCGTGGTAGGCGTCGGCGGACAGGCCGTACCCGGCGACCTCGGCGAGCGGGACCGCGCCCCGGGCCAGCGCCCGGTCCAGCGGCTCGACCACCAGGAACGCCGCGCCCTCGCCGAGGTTGAGCCCGTCGGAGCGGCTGTAGGGCGCGCACGGCCCGGAGCTCAGCGCCTGCAGCCCGGCGAAGCCCGCGTAGGTGCCGAACAGCAGCGGGTCGACCCCGCCCGCGAGGACGACGTCGGCCTCGCCGGTCAGGATCTTGTCCTTGGCCAGCCCGACGGCGTTGCCGCCCGCCGCGCAGGCGGTGGAGACCAGGATGCGCGGGCCGCGCATGCCCAGCCGGGCCGCGACGACGTCGCCGGTGGCGTGCATCGGCTGGTAGCCGCCGTCGGCGGCCGGGGTGGCCTGGCACTTGCCCAGCACCAGGCCGAACCGCTCGCCCGGCACGTCGGCGACGCCCGCCATGGCCACCGCCTGCCGCGCCGCGACCAGGGCGAGCCGGGCGGTGCGGTCCAGGCCGCGGTCGGTGTCGGGCAGCTGGTCGTCGATCCACTCGGTGGGGACCTGACCGGCGTACCGGGCCTCGAAGGCGGCGAACCGCTCGTCGGCGACCGCGGTGATGCCGCTCTCGCCCGCGGTGAGCCGCGCCCAGAACTCCTC
The DNA here is from genome assembly GCF_024760565.1 of Actinokineospora sp. UTMC 2448. NCBI lineage: Bacteria > Bacillati > Actinomycetota > Actinomycetes > Pseudonocardiales > Pseudonocardiaceae > Actinokineospora > Actinokineospora sp. UTMC 2448. The sequence continues at coordinate 383,936 of NZ_CP031087.1, forward strand.
CGGGTCCCGGCCCGCCGCGCAGATCACCCCGATCCCGGTGATGACCACGGGGCGCAGCGCCATGGTGGGTTCCTCCCTCGATCAGATGATCGGCGTGCTCCACGACTTCGGGGTGACATAAGGGCTGGTCAGCGTGGTGACCTCGGCGTCGCCGACGGTCAGCCGCAGCCCGGCGGCGGCCAGGTCGGCAGGCACCCGGATCAGGCCGAGCGCGGCGTCCAGGCCGACGCTGTGCACCGCGTGCACGACCTCGCCGATGCGCTCGCCGTCCACGGTGACCGGAGTGCCCGCCGCGGGCGCGTCCGCCGAGGTGGTGAACCCGACCGTGCGCATGCCCTCGGGCCCGGCGAACGCGGCGAGGACGGCGTCGCGGCCGACGAAGTCCTCCTTGGTGATGTCCACCAGCCAGTTCGCGCCCATCTCCAGGATGTCCGCCGCGCCCGCCTCGCGGTGCACCAGCGGCTGGCGCACCTCCAGCATGGCCAGCTCCAGCGCCTCCTGGCCCGCCGGGACGGCCTCGGCGACGGCGGCGTCCCACAGCCGCTGGGCCTCGGTCCTGGGCAGCAGCACCTTGTAGCCGTACTCGCCGGTGAACCCGGTGCGCGCGAACACGATCGGCACGCCGTCCCACTCGGTGTCCACGACGGACTCGAACGGCAGCGCGGCGAGCTCGCCGTCGATGAGCCTGCCGACCACGCCCCAGGAGTAGGGGCCCTCCAGGCCGAACAGGGTCAGCTCGGCCGAGCGGTCGGTGATCTCCACGCCGTCGCCCGCGAGGCCGGTCAGGTGCTCCAGCAGCCGCGCGCCGCCGCCGACCGAGCTCTCCAGCAGCATGCCGGTCTCCCGGCCCCACACCACGACCTGGTCGACCACGCGTCCGTCGGCGTCGAGCACCAGGCTCGTCATGCAGCGCTCGGCGGTCAGGTACTCGACGTCGCGGGCCAGCACGCGCTGGGCGAAATCGACAGCGTCCGCGCCGCCGATCTCGATGATCCGCGCGCCGGAGAGGTCCAGCACGGCGGCGCGTTCGCGGATGGCGCCGTACTCCTCGGCGAGCGTGGTGTACCGCAGGGCGACCCTGGCCTCCAGGATGTCGCCGTGGACGGCGCCTGCGGGCTGGGCGATCGGGGATTCCATGTCAGGCCTTTCCGTGTGCGGGGTCTGCGATGCTGATGGAGCCTTCGGCCGCGACCTGCCCGTCCACCCGGGCGGTGACCTTGTACTCGCCGAACCCGCGCCCGCCCGCGGTGCGGTCGGCGGTGATCACGAGCTGGTCGCCGGGCACGACGGGGCGGCGGAAGCGCATCGACCGCACCCCCGCCAGGTAGCTGATCCTCCCTGCGCCCGCGAGCGCGAACACCACGCCCGCGAGCTGGGCCATGGCCTCGATGACGACCACGCCCGGCAGCACGGCCTCGTCCGGGAAGTGGCCCTGGAACCACATCTCGGTGCCCGCGACGTTCTTGACCGCGGTCCCGCTGACGCCCGGCTCGACCTTCTCGACCCGGTCCAGCAGCAGCATCGGCCAGCGGTGCGGCAGGATCGCGCGCACCTCGTCGTGGGTGAGGCGGGTGGGCGCGGCGGTCGCCGTCATGCGCTGGTCTCGGCGAGGGTGAGCGCGGGGTCGACGTGCCCGGCCAGGCGCGAGACCGAGCCGAAGACGGACATGTCGCTGTCGTAGAGCGCGACGCCGAACTCGGCCTCGATGGCCACGTACAGCTCCAGCACGTCGAGGCTGTCGAGTTCGAGGCCGCGGCCGAACAGCGGCTGGTCGTCGGTGATCCACTCCGGCTCGATCGGCAGGTCCAGCCGGGAGACGATCATCCGCTTGATGCGCGCGCACGTCTCCCGGCGCGCGGCGGCGGCGGCGCGCAACTCATCGATGGTCATATCGACTGCCCCTCACGGTTCTTCGCTTGGCTCGATGTGGACGGTCAGGCCAGCCCGCCGCCGTTGGCCACGACGACGGTGCCGGTGATGTAGGAGGCCTTCTCCGAGGCCAGGAACGTCACCAGGTTTGCGATCTCCTCCGGCCTGCCCATGCGGCCGAGCCGGATGCGCGACTCGTAGCCGCTGCGGATCTTCAGCGGGATGGCCCTGGTCATGTCGGTCTCCACGAACCCGGGCGCGACCGCGTTGACCCGCACGTTGTGCGGCGCGGCCTCGGCGGCCAGCGTCTTGGAGAAGGAGATGATCGCGCCCTTGGACGCGACGTAGTTGGTCTGGCCGGGGAACCCGCCGTCGAGGCCGCTGGTGGAGCTGATCGCCACGATCGACCCGCGCTGCTGGTGCTGCATGATCCGCATCGCCTCGCGGCAGACCAGGAACGTGCCGAACATGTTGATGTCGAGCGTCTCGCGGAACATGTCCGCGCTCATCGCGATCAGGTGCCGGTCGCGGGTGACGCCCGCGCTGGTGACCAGCACGTCCAGTCTCCCGTGCTCGGAGCGCAGCGCGCGGAACATCTCGTGGACGGCGGCCTCGTCGGTGACGTCGGCCTGCGCCGTGCTCGCGCTGCCGCCCTCGGCCTCGATCTGGGCGACGACCTCCTTGGCCTTGTCCTCCGACCGGGAGTAGTTCACGACGACGTGCACCCCGTGGGCGGCCAGGTCCACCGCGACGGCCCGGCCGATCCCGCGCGATCCGCCGGTCACCACCGCCACCGCGCCTTCGCTGAACATCGACGTCTCCCCGTGTGTAGACCGCTAGCCAGCGTGCACGGCCACGCTACTGACCTGCGTTTTCTTTCCCCTATCAGTTCGATATCCCCGGCATTGACGGGCTCGCGCGCATGGCAGACATTGGCTGCCATGGACGTCGACGTGCTGATCGTGGGCGGGGGACCGGTCGGCTTGTCCTCGGCCATCGAGTGCTCCCGCCACGGCCTGAGCAGCCTGCTGGTGGAGAAGCACGCGGGGACCTCGATCTTCCCCAAGGCCCGGCTGGTGACCACCCGCACGATGGAGCTGGTGCGCGCCTGGGGCATCCAGGACGAGGTGGAGCGCGCCGGTCTACCGCGCGAGGACACCCTCGCCGTCGGCGTCGGCACGTCCCTGACCGCCGACGACTTCCACCGCGCCGCGGCCCCCATCGCCGAGGACGCGCCGCACAGCCCGACCTACGCCTTCATCTGCGCCCAGGACAAGTTCGAGGTGATCCTGCGCTCGCTCGCGTCATCGGGGTCGGACGTCCGCTTCGGGACCCGCATGGAGTCGCTGGCCCAGGACGCCGACGGCGTCACGGCGCGCCTGTCGACCGGCGAGGTCGTGCGCGCTCGCTACTGCATCGCCGCCGACGGCGCGCGCAGCGGCATCCGCTCGTCCCTGGGGATCGGCGTGGACGGCCCGCCGCCGCTGGGGCACATGATCAGCATCATGTTCGACGCGGACATCGTGCACCTGCTGGAAGGCCGCATGTGCGCGCTGTACTTCCTGCGCAGCGAGATCCCGTGCGCGGTCGAGGCGGTGGACAACCAGCGGCGCTGGATGGTCCAGACCGGCTACGACCCGGCCGAGGGCGGCAGCGAGGCCGACTTCACCCCGGAGTTCTGCGTCGAGATCGTCCGCGCCGCCGTCGGCGTCCCCGACCTCGACGTGTCGCTGGTCGGGATCATGCCGTGGCTGCAACAGGCGGTGACGGCCCAGCGCTTCCGGTCGGGCCGCGTGTTCCTGGCAGGCGACGCCGCCCACGTGACCACGCCGCAGGGCGGGTTCGGCATGAACTGCGGCATCCAGGACGCCCACAACCTGGTGTGGAAACTGGCCGCCGTCACCCAGGGCCGCGCGGGCGAGGCCCTTCTGGACACCTACGAGACCGAACGCCACCCCATCGGCGCCCGCACAGTCGAGGAGAGCCTGGCCAACGCCTTCATCACCTTCCGCATGATGGAAGGCGAACTGACCCTGTCAGAGGCGATCACCCTGCAAGCAGGCAGACGCAGCTCCGAGGGCCTGGTCCTGGGCTTCCACTACACCTCAAGCGCGGTTATCCCCGACGGCACGCAGCCACCCCCCGTGCCCGACCCCTACCGCACCTACACCCCCACAGCCCGCCCCGGCCACCGAGCCCCCCACGTCTGGCTGACCCGCGAGGGCCGAGAGCTGTCCACACTGGACCTACTAGGCCCCCACTTCACCCTAATGACCCCAACCGGCAGCGGCTGGTCCCAAACAACCCCTGACCAGGTGAAAACGGTGGAGATCTCCCCCGACGAATCCCCCACCTGGCCCAAGGAATACGGCACCACCCCCACCGGCGCCGTCCTGATCCGCCCCGACGGCCACGTAGCCTGGCGCACCCCCAACCCCCCAGAAACTCCCGAGACCTTAAGCACGATTCTCCAGACCGTACTCAGCGCCCCAGTCGACCGCTCTGCCCCCTTGCTCCCTCGTCCTGGCCGTCTTTAAGCCTGGGATGGCGGTGTCAAGGGCAGGCGAAGCCTGTCGCGCAGCGACGCCGAAGGCGCCCTTTACACCGCCATCCCAGGCTTAAACAATCGAGGCCGAGGGAGCACCCCCGCGCTAAACCGCGGAACCGCCGAGCACGCAGAACACCTCAAGCAGGCACAAGCGCAGCCCGCGATCGAGCACACCCGACACGCCCCACCCGAGCCGCAGCCCGCCGCAGCACCAACGGAAACCCACCCGCCATCGCACTGAGCCGAGCGACCTCCCCAGCCTCAGCCGCCACCCACTCCCGCCCCAACAACATCGCCAACAACGCCCGGCTCTCCTCCACCCCCAACGGCTCCAGGAACAACTGCCGAGCCCCGAACCGGGCCTCGAACTCGTCCAACGGCTCCCGGCTCGTCACGATCACCCGGCAATGCGGCCCACCAGGCAGCAACGCGGCCACCTGAGCGCTGTCGGAAGCGTTGTCCAGCAGGACCAGCATCCGCCGCCGCGCCACGCTGCTGCGGTACAGCGCCACCTTCTCCCCGGGATCGTCCGGAATCGCACGGACCCCGAGCGCCCGCAGGAAACGGTCCAGGACCGGCCCGCCCGCGGCCAGGTCGGCGTACAGCTGCCCGTCCGGGAAGCGGTCGAGCCGCTGGTGCGCCCACCGCAGCGCCAGCGCAGTCTTGCCCACCTCGCTCGGCCCGCACACCACCACCGCGCCGGGCGCGTCCACGCCGTCGGACAGCGCCTCGTCCAGGAACGCCGTCTCCGCGACCCGGCCCGCGAACGGCAGGGGCTGGCGGGGCAGCTGCGACGGCGTCTCCACCGGGACCGGCGACGGCAGCGCGTCGCGCAGGATCTGGTCGTGCACGACCCGCAGCTGCGGCCCCGGCTCCAGCCCGATCTGCTCCACCAGCGCCCGCCGCGCGTCCTGATACACGCGCAGCGCCTCCGCGCGCCGACCGGATCGGTAGTGGGCGACCATCAGCTGCGCCCGCGCCCGCTCGCGCAGCGGGTGCTCGGCCACCAGCGCGGCCAGCTCCTTGCCCACCCGGTCGTGCAGGCCCAGCTCCAGCTCCAGTTCCGCGCACGCCTCGGCGGCGTCCAGCCGGGCCGACTGCAGCCGGGCCGACTCCGCGCGCAGGCCCGGCACGTCCTCGAACGGCACGCCCCGCCACAGCGCCAGCGCCTCGCGCAGCAGCGCGACCGCGCCCATCCGGTCCCCGCACGCGCGCGACCGGGCGACCAGCGCGTTGAACCGGCACCAGTCCGCGTCGTCGTCCGACAGCCGGATCACGTACCCGGGGCTCGCCGTCGTGATCACCTGCGGCACCGACCGCCGCAGCCGCGACACCAGGATCGCCACCTGGCCGCGCGCGCTCGCGGGCGGCGACCCCTGCCACACCGCGTCGATCAGCCGGTCCACGCTCACCACGCGGTTGGCGTCGAGCACCAGGCGGGCCAGGACGGCGCGCTCGCGGGGGCCGATGTGCACGTCGCCGCCGAGGACGCGCACCGGCCCGAGGATGCCGATCATGCGCGCTCGATCTCGTCAGCGGCTCGCGCCGCGCCGCCCGCCGCCGCGATCGCGGCCGCCATCTCCCCGGCCCGCGCGGCGTAGGACGCGGTGCCCATCACCGAGCCGACCGCCTCCACCAGCGCCGCCGCCGACAGCGTCGCCGGGTCGAGCGCGACCCCCAGCCCCAACTCCTCGATCCGCCGCGCGGTCGGCCGGTCCAGCGCCGACGTCGGCACGCACACCATCGGCGTGCCCGCGCGCAGCGCCTCCATCGCCGTCCCCATGCCCCCGTGCGTCACGCACAGCGACGCGTGCTCCAGCACCGCCACGTGCGGCACCCAGCGGTGCACCTCCACATTGGACGGAAGCTCGCCCAGCGCCGCCGGGTCCAGCCCCTCCGCCACGGTCATCACCGCGTGCCACGGCTGCCCCCGGAACGCCTCCACACACGTGCGGAAGAAGTCGGCGTGCTCGTTGAACACCGCCCCCAGCGACACCAGCACCACCGGCAGCCCGCTCGACGGCGGCTCCCACGACCCGAGGAACCCGCGGTCGCCCACGCACGGCCCCACGAACACGAACCGCGAGTCGAACGTCTCGCCCGCGTACTGGAAGTCCCGCGGCACGGTCACCAGGCTCAGCGACGGCACCTCGAACCACAGCTGCGGCGGCTCCACGGCCACCCCGTGCTCGGCGCACAGCTCGCCGATCCGCCGCATGGTCGTCATCACCCACGACGGCATCTCCGCGGGCTTCTCCTGCGCGCCACCGGGGTTGTACATCGCGTTCAGGTACGAGAAGTGCTCGTTGGAGGCGAACACCGGGATCACCTGCGCCGAGGGCACGCCCAGCTTCCTGGCCAGGATCCGGCCAGCGAACAGGATCGACGTGTCGTAGACGAGCACGTCCGGCCGCGACGGCAGGTCCACCGCCAGCATCGCCGCGCTCTCGTCCAGCAGCAGGTCCATCAGGTACCCGGGGTCCTCGGCCACCTTGCGGAAGTCCGCGTCGCGGTAGCGCGACTCGTAGGTCACCACCGAGGCCCCGGCGTCGGTGGCGATCCCGGCCATGCTCGCCGCGGTCAGGTAGGTCACCTGGTGCCCGCGCCGCGCCAGCTCGGTCACCATGGCCAGGTTGGGGATGACGTGCCCGTGGTCGGGATGGCACAGGAACAGCAGATGCATGCGCTCGCCTCCGGGAGATCCGGCCGCCACGGTAAGTCGGCGGTCGCGCGCGGTGACACCCCTAACCCCGACCCCTAGGCCTACTCCGCGTTCGGCCTAATCGCCGATACCGCCACAAGCACCAGTGCAAGGGTGCTGACCTGCGAATATAGGGGTTACCCCAGGTTTTTCCCCGGCTTAGGCTGGCGCGGAGTCGGACACCACGAAAGGGCGGCCATGACCACGCTCGTCTGGGACTACACGCGCGAGTACGAGGCCGAGCGCAAGGACATCCTCGACGCGGTGGAGACCGTGTTCTCCTCCGGCCGCCTGGTCATGGGCCCCAGCGTGGCGGGCTTCGAGCAGGAGTTCGCCGCCTACCACGGCGTCGCGCACTGCGTGGGCGTCGACAACGGCACCAACGCCATCCGCCTTGCCCTGCAGGCGCTCGGGATCGGCCCCGGCGACGAGGTCATCACCGTCTCCAACACCGCCGCCCCGACCGTGGTCGCCATCGACGCGGTGGGCGCCACCCCGGTCTTCGTCGACATCCACCCCGACACCTACCTGATGGACGTCGCCCAGGTCGAGGCCGCCGTCACCGCGCGCACCCGGTGCCTGCTCCCGGTCCACCTCTACGGCCAGTGCGCCGACCTCGCCCCGCTGAAGGCGCTCGCCGACAAGCACGGCCTGCACCTGCTGGAGGACTGCGCCCAGGCCCACGGGGCCCGCCACCACGGCGTGGTCGCCGGCGCGACCGGCAACGCCGCCGCGTTCTCCTTCTACCCCACCAAGGTCCTCGGCGCCTACGGCGACGGCGGCGCCACGATCACCAACGATCCCGCGGTCGACGCCAACCTCCGCCGCCACCGCTACTACGGCATGGAGAAGACCTACTACGTCGTCGAGACCCCCGGCCACAACTGCCGCCTCGACGAGGTGCAGGCGGAGATCCTGCGCCGCAAGCTCACCCGCCTCGACGACTACATCGCCGCGCGGCAGGCCGTCGCCGCCCGGTACGCCGACGCCTTGGGCGACACCGATCTCGTCCTGCCCGCGACCGCCGAGGGCAACACCCACGTGTACTACGTCTACGTCGTCCGCCACCCGCGCCGCGACCAGATCCTGGAAGCGCTGAAGGCCCACGACATCGTGCTCAACATCAGCTACCCGTGGCCGGTGCACACGATGACCGGCTTCGCCCACCTCGGCTACGCCAAGGGCAGCCTGCCGGTGACCGAGGCCGTCGCCGACGAGATCTTCTCCCTGCCCATGTACCCGTCGCTGCCGACCGACGTGCAGGACCGGGTCATCGACGCGGTCAGGCGCGTCCTCTAGGGATCAGGCTGCGCAGGCACAGCACCAGCGACCGCGCCTGGATGTTGACGTAGAAGCTGTGCCGCAGCAGCTCCTCGTACTGGTGCAGCGTCAGCCAGCGGTACCGGGGGTCGTCCGGCGCCACGTCGGCGTCGGTCTCCACGACCATGTACCGGTTGCGCGCGCCCAGGAACCGCCCGCCCTCCTCGGAGAGCACGGTGTCGAACCGCACCCGCGACGAGGTGAGCACCTCGTCGAGGAACCGCGGCCGCCCGGGCAGGTGCGCGTAGTTCTCCGGCACGCACTGCACGGTCGGCGCCAGCTCGGTGACGTCGGCGTACCCCGGCTCGGTCCGCGCGTGCGTCAAAATGTGCAGCACGCCGTCGATGGCCTTGACCAGGAACGCGATCACCCCGGTGCCGACCGGCTCGACCATGGGCTGCGACCACGCGGCGACCTCCCGGCCCCCGGCCTCCACCCGCACGCCGACCACCGAGAAGAACCCGCCGGTGCGGTGCGCGATGCGCCCGTCGTCGTAGAGCCAGTCCGGCAGCCCCGCCAGCGGTCCGCGCTCGACCCGCAGGTCGGTGTGCGTGCGGACCTCGGTGATCCAGCTCAGGATGTCGCCGAGCCCGTGCACGCTCGGGGACGCCGGGTCGGCCGAGCGGACCAGGGCCGAGGTGAAGTCGTCCGCCGCCGCGCGGGCCAGGGCCGCGCCGCCGCCGGGCAGGCACGCCAGCACGGTCCGGGCGTCCATGTTGACCAGGTCAGGCACGGACATCAGCTCGGCGATCTGGCCGAGCGTCAGCCAGCGGAACCCCTCCCGCTCCTCGACCGCGTCGACCTCGACGACCATGTTCCGGTTGCGCTTGCGGTAGAACCACGCGCCCTGCTCCGACTGCCGGATGTCGATGACGACCCGCTCCGGCGAGCGGAAGTGCTCCAGGTACGGCACCGCCTTGCCCTGGTGCACCCCGGTGTAGTTGCTGCGCGTGGCCTGCACGGTCGGCGAGATCTGCAGGCCGTTGGGGTTGCCGGGCTCGTGCTTGGCCTGCATCAGGCAGTGCAGCACGCCGTCGATCTCGCGGACCAGGATGCCCAGGATGCCGATCTCCGGCTGGTTGATGATCGGCTGGCGCCAGTGCGGCACCGGCGCGCCGGGCAGGTCGACGCTCAGCGACTCGACGGTGAAGAACTTCCCGGTGTGGTGGCGCAGGTTGCCCGTCCCCGGCTCCACCTGCCAGCCCGCCAGCTCGCCGAGGTCCGCCCGCTCGACCCGCATCCACCACCGGTCGGCCAGCCCGGCCAGCCACCCGGCCACCTCGGCCGGTCCGGTGTGGAGCATCGAGTCGGCCACCCGCTCGACGGGGTTGCGCGTGGGTGCGGACACCGGGACTCCCTCTAGTAGTGCGGCAGCAGGCCGTCGGCCAGCGCCTCGGCCAGCGTCGGCGCGTCGCGGTCGCGCCGGGACAGCACGGCCCCCGCGGGGATGGGCAGGTTCAGCTCGGGGTCCAGCAGCGACACCGCCAGCTCGTCGGCGGGCTCGTAGCCGCGGGAGAGCAGGTAGCAGACGGTGGAGTCGGGCTCCAGCGCGACGAAGGCGTGACCGAGCCCGGCGGGCAGGTACACCGCCCGGAAGTCGGCCAGCTCCACGCTGTCCCACTGCCCGAACGTCGGCGACCCGACCCGCAGGTCGACCACGAAGTCGAGCACGCGCCCGCGCGCGCAGTGCACGTACTTCGCGCAGCCCGGCCGAGTCCTGGCGTAGTGGACCCCGCGCGCCACCCCGTCCCGGGAGACGCTGGTGCTGACCTGCGCGACCGGGAACAGCGGCCGGAACTCCCGCTCCTCGAACGGCGAGACGAACAGCCCGCGGTCGTCGCGGTGGAGGTCGGGGGTGAAGGCCCAGGCTCCGCCGACGGCGAGTTCGCGCGCTTCCACCCGCCCAGCTTCCGACCGGGCACGACCGGGGTAAACCCCTATGGACCGAGGATAGGGGTACCCGCCGTGTCCTTTGTGGAGGCGACCACGCGCGCGACGCCCTCGGCGAGTCCTGTCGTGGCCCGCCAGCCGGTGACCTCGGTGAAGGCGCGCGGATCGGCCACGAGCCCGCGCAGGTCCATCGCGGTCGCGTGCGGCGGCGGGGGCACCGACAGCACCGGCACCGGCGGCCGCCCAGTCCGCTCGGCGACGGCCGCCGCGATCGTCTCGAACACCGTCCGCACCGGGACGCCCTGCCCGGACCCGATGACCCAGTGCCTGCCTCTGAGCGCGTCGAGATGCCGCACGGCCAGCAGGAACGCCTCGGCGACGTCCTCGACGAACACCAGGTCGCGCAGCATCGACCCGTCCCCCCAGACCGTCAGCGCCTCGCCCGCCACCGCCCGCCGCGCCATCGCCGACACGACGCCCCGGTCCAGCGGCCCCGGGCCGTAGACGGTGGGCAGCCGCAGACAGCAGCCACCCGCCGCCACCACGATCCGCTCGGCGGCCAGCTTCTGCCGGTCGTACTCACTCTCCGGCGCGTCCGGCTCGCTCCCGTCGATCCACTCCCGTCCCGGCCCCACCTGCGAGGTCGACCCCGCGACCACCACCGGCACCCCGCTCGCCGCCGCCGCCCGCACGATCCCGACGTTGACCGCCTCGGCCGCAGCCGCCTGCCCCGGCTCAACCCGCCACGACCCGCTCCCGGTGTGCAGGACCAGCGACAGCACGACATCCACACCCGCCACCACCTCCGCCGCCCGCCCAGGCTCCGTCAGGTCCGCCCTCACCACCTCATGCGGCGACCACCCCGGATTCCGCGCCACCACCCGCACCCCCAACCCCGCCCCCGCCAACCGCTCCGCCACCACCGCCCCGACAAACCCCGACCCGCCGAGCACCGCCACCTTCATCCGAGCACCCTCTCCCGATGACCCGCAGCCACGGTCCAACCGCCGCCAACCGGGTCCACGACCGCCGGATACCGCCACCCGAGCACCTCCATCCGCTGGCCCGAACTCACCGGCATCGCTTTCACCCGAGCACCTTCATCCAATGACCCGCGCCGCCAGACCAGCCGTCACCAGCTGGCCCGCCACGGCCGAGCGCCATCTCCATCGAAGCACCTTTGTCCGGTAGCTCGGGCCTGCGGGCCAGCCGGGCCGCCACGGCCGCGCGCCGCCGCTTGCACCCGAGCACCTTCGTCCGGTGGCCCGGAGTCGCAGGTCAGCCGTCGCCAGCTGGCCCGCCACGGCCGAGCGCCATCTCCACCGGAGCACCTTTGTCCCGTGGCTCGGGTCTGAGGGCCAGCCGGGCCGCCACGGCCGCGCGCCACCGCTTGCACCCAAGCATCCGTATCCGCTGGCTCGCACTCGCGGCCCAGCCGGTCGTCCGTCACCGTCGCCTGCACCGGAGCACCTAGGTCCGGTGGCCCGGACGCGCAGGCCAGCCGGACCGTCCCTCACCGTCGAGCACCCTCATCCGAGCGCCTTCACCCGGTGCCCTGCGCCCGCGGCCAGGCCAGCCACCCCCACCGTCCGGACCGCCGTCACTGCCACCCCCGGCGCCCTCACCCGATGACCCGCACCTCGGGCACGTACACGATCCACTTCCCGCCCGACTCCCGGAACGCCGTCTCCTTCGCCATGATCTCCTCGGCGTGGTTCCAGGCGAACAGCAGCGCGTACGGCGGGTAGTCGGCGGCGAAGTCCGCCGGGGGCCGCACCGGGATGCCGGAGCCGGGCGCGAGCCGGTGCTGCTTGGCGGGCGTCGTGTCGCTGATGAACTCCACCAGGTCCGGCCCGATCCCGCACAGGTTCGTGATCGTCGCGCTCTTGGCCGTCGCGCCGTAGCCCACGACCCGCTCGCCGCGCTCGCGCAGGTCGGTCAGCAGCGTGACCAGGTCCGAGCGGATCTTCTGCACCCGGGAGGCGAACCCGTCGAGCGTCGTCCGCGATGCCAGGTCGGCCTCGGCGGCCAGCAGCTCGTCCACCGCCGAAGTCCGGGGCCGCGCGCCGGGCCGGGCCAGCGTGTAGCGCACCTCGCCGCCGTGCACCGGCAGCCGCTCGACGTCGACCAGCTCAAGGCCGTGCCTGCGCGCCATCTCGTCCACTGAGCGGGCGGAGAACAGGAAGAAGTGCTCGTCGTAGATCTGGTCGAACGACGTGCGCTCGACGATGTCGCCCAGGTACGGGTCCTCGAACACGAACACCCCGTCGTCGGCGAGCAGCGCGTCCACCCCGCGCAAGATGGAGCCCATGTAGGGGATGTGGCACAGCGTGTTCGCCGCGTAGATCACATCGGCCGGACCGTCCGCCGCCCGGATCTCGCGGGCCGTGGCCTCTTCGAAGAAGTCCTTGCGCACCCGCACGCCCGCCGCCGCGGCCAGGTCGGCCACCGCCCCGGACGGCTCCACCCCGAGGTGGCGCACCCCGGCCTCGGCGACCACCCGCAGCATGGTCCCGTCGTTGCAGCCCAACTCCACGATGAACGACGCCCCGGCGGCCAGGAACCGCTCCGCCGCGGCTCGGAAGTGCGCCCGCATCACCGACGACCCCTGGCTGACATAGGGGTAGTCCTGGTGGAACATCCGCTCGCGCGGCACCTCCTCCATCAGCTGGACCATCGAGCACGTCCCGCACACGCCGACGGCCAGGCGGTAGAAGAACTCCTCGCTCGGGTCGTCGGGCAGCCGGAAGGCGTCCGACAGCGGCTGCCGTCCCAGGTCCAGGAACTCGGTGACGGCGCCCGCGCAGATGCGGCAGGTGGACATGAGCGCTTCTCTCTGCTCGAAGGGGAATCAGCGCACCGGGGCGCTGGCGAGCCGGTGCGGCAGGTCGGCCCGGCCGGTGACGCCGAGCTTGCGGTAGACGCGGGTGAGGTGCTGTTCGACGGTGCTCACGGTGATGTAGAGCGCCCGGCCGATCTCGCGGTTGGTGTGCCCGGTGGCGGCCAGCTCGGCGACGCGGCGCTCGGACTCGCTGAGCACCGGGTCGGCCCAGTCGGCGATGGCGCGCGCGGGCTCGCCGCCCGGCGTCGCGGCGCCCAGGTCGGCCATCGCCCGCGCGAGCCCGGCCCGGTCCCCGCAGTCGCGCAGGCACTCGACGGCCTCGCGCAGCAGCGCCGGGCGGTGCGCGGGCTCGCGCGCGGCGGCCAGCAGGCGCAGCGACTCGCCGCGCGTGCGCTTGTCGCAGCCGGGCATCCGCAGCTGTTCGCTCAGGTGCCGGTCGGCGACGTCCGGCCTGCCCAGCAACAGGTTCGCCTCGGCAAGGTGCGTGCGCCACGGGACCAGCGCGGGCAGGTCGACGCCCCACGCCCGCATCCGCCGCCCGCAGTTCTGGAAGTCGCTGATGGCCGCCAGGACGCGTCCCGTCGCCATCAGCGCACGGCCGCGCGCGTGCAGGTAGCGCAGGCCGCACAGGGTGTCGAACATGGCCTCCGGCACCCGCAGCCGCATCAGCTGCTCGACGACGGCGTGCCTGCCGAGCACGGTGTTGGCCGCCATCAGGATCGACAGCGGGTACCCGATCGACACGCCCCAGCCCTGCGGCAGCAGCAGGCCCATCGCCGCCTCCGCGCGCGCCGCCGCGGCCACCGCCTCGCCCCGGCGCAGCGCGATGTCGGCGCGGACGCCCTCGACCATCGCCTGCCAGGTCGGCGCGCCGCGGCGGGCGGCGTCGGCGGCCAGCCGCTCGCACCACTCCGCCGCCCGCTCGGTCCCGCCGCCGTGCGCCAGGATCAGCAGCGCCGTGGCCACCATCTCCGGCGCGGTGTGCCCCGGCCAGCTGTTGCTGAGGATCAGCTCGGCGGCGGCGACGGTCGCGCCGTCGGCCTGCCCGGTCCAGATCGCGCCCAGCGTCCGCGCGGTTGCCGTCCACGGGTCGTCGCCCTCGGCTGACAGCGCCTCGGCGGCGGCCGCCACCGGCCCCCGGCCGTGGAACCACTGGGCGATCATCCGCAGCTCGGCGGCGCTCTGCGGGTCCAACGGCTCGGGGGCGTCGGCGAGCATGCCCAACGCGCGCAGCGCGGTGTCCTGGTCGCCGGTCCACAGCGCATGGCGCACCAGCGTCACCGCGTCGCGTCCGCGCAGCTCACCGGCCCACATCGCGGCGTGCAGGGGTCCGATGTGGGCGGCGGCGGCCGACGGGTTGGTCCACCACAGCGCGCGCACCAGCGCCTTGGTCACCTCCAGCCGCTGGTCGCCGTCGCGCAGCGCCAGTTCCAGCAGCCGCACCGCGCCCGCGGCGTCGTCGCCGGTCATGGCCTGCTCGGCGGCGTCCAGCAGCACCGGCACCGACCAGCCCGCCACGACCCGGTCGGCGGCCAGCAGGTGCGCGGCCACGGTCGACGCCGCCGCGCCGCGCTGATAGCGCAGCTCGGCGGCCACGGTGTGCATGGTCGAGCGCTGCGCGACCGGCATCGCGGCGAGCACGGCCGCGGCGGCTGCGGCGTGCCGGAACCCGCCGTCGGTCAGCAATCCGGCGCCGGTCAGGATCCGCTCGGCCCGATCGGCGACGTCCGGCGTGGTGCCCGCCAGCCGGGCGACCAGCTCGCGGTCGCGCTCGTCTCCGAGCACCGCGACGGCCCTGGCGACGTCGAGCAGGTAGGGCTCCCAGCGGTGCAGGCAGGCCAGCACGGCCCGCCCGTACGCGGGCCCGGCGCGCTCGTCGTCCGCGGTGATCCCGGCGGCGAGGTCGTCGGCCATGGCCTGCACGAGCATGGGGTTCCCGCCGCTGACCCGGTGCCAGACGGGCGCGAGGTCCGGCCGGTCGGGCAGCAGCGCGGCGATGCCCGCCTCCGACAGCGGCGCCAGCCCGATCCGGTGGTGCTGGCGCCGGGTGATCTCGGCGTGGAAGACCGGCAGCGTCGGCTGCGGCTGCTCCCACTCCGTCAGTGCGATGAGTACCCGCGCGGACGCCATCCGCTTGCGTAAGTACAGGATGAACTGCAGCGACGAGCTGTCGGCGAACTGCACGTCGTCGATGCCCAGCACGACGGGACGCTCCCGGGAGAGCTCCAGCACCGCCGAGCACACCTCGTGCACCATCATCGCGCAGCCCTGCCGCATCGTCCGCGCGTCCGACCCGGACTCCTCGTCCGCCCTCGGCGACACCACCCGCGACATCCGGTCGGCCACGGCGGGCGGCAGCCCGGCCCCGTGGAACAGCTGATCGATCACCCCGGCCCGCAACGCCCGCTCCGCCCGCGACCCGGTAGCGGTGAGCAGCAAAGCCCCCGCCTCCCGCGCGTGCGCGCAGAACCGGTTGAGCAACCGCGTCTTGCCACTGGCCAAACCACCGGTGATCAGCGCCAACCCGCCGTGCCCCGCACGGCAGTCCTCGAACAGTCCCATCAACTCGGTGAGCGCCGTGTCGTGGTCCGTTCGTACCATTCGACATGCCCCCTAACGGCTTGTGGCCAAGCAAGTCTCATATGGACGCTTTAGGCGGTCTGCCGCTGGTTTATAGCACGCTCGCCACGCAGTTCGGGTAATGAAGAAACTTTGCGAATCGGTTTACGCCTGTGCTCTCAGTGGTCGCCCTTTAGCACGCTCCGCCCCTGGTGGGACCGCTGGACGGGCCTTCTTTACCCGGAATTCGCCTATTCCGGTGCAGCCGATAGGCCGAAAAGCGTAGATATCAGAATTGGTAGTACAGGAAGGGGCTGAAGGTGCCCGTGGCGACCAGGATGGCCGCCCACAGCATTCCCGGGACCATCACCGCCACGCGCAGGGCGGAGGCGGTGCGGGTGCGGGAGGACTCCAGCATGGGGCCGGTGACCGGGGCGGCGGGGAGGAAGACCACGGCGAGGGCGATCAGGAGGGTCACCAGGGCCTGGTTGTTCAGCGCGGTGTCCACCTCGGCCGTCAAGCCGGTGAAGTCCGGCAGCAGCATGTGGCCGATCATCACCAGCGCCTGGCCCATGTCGGCGGCGCGGAAGAAGACCCAGCCGAGGCAGACCAGCAGGAGGGTGAGCGCGCGGCGGCCGACGCGGGCGCGGCGGTCGGCGGGCGCGTGTTCCCAGCCGAAGCCGCGTTCCATGATCAGCAGGGCGCCGTGGAACAGGCCCCAGACCAGGAACGTCCAGTTGGCGCCGTGCCACAGGCCGGTCAGGACGAAGACGATGAACAGGTTGCGGTACGTCCGCCCCGCCCCGGACCTGTTGCCGCCCAGCGGGATGTAGACGTAGTCGCGGAACCAGCGGGACAGCGACATGTGCCAGCGCCGCCAGAACTCCGTCACCGTCACCGACGAGTACGGCCGGGCGAAGTTCTCCGGCAGCCGGAACCCGAGCATGCGCCCCAGCCCGATCGCCATGTCCGAGTAGCCGGAGAAGTCGAAGTACAGCTGCAGGGTGTAGGCGATCGCGCCGAGCCAGGCGATCGCGAAGGTCATCTCGTCGGCGGGGGTGGTGAAGCACTGCTCGACGACCGGGCTCAGCGAGTCGGCGATGATCACCTTCTTGCACAGCCCGAGCGCGAACCGGGGGAAGCCTGCGGCGATGTCGTCGAGGCGGTGCGTGCGCAGCTGGGGGAGCTGGTCGGCGATCTCCCGGTAGCGCACGATCGGCCCGGCCACCAGCTGCGGGAACATCGCGATGTAGGTCACGAACGCCACCGGCTGCCGCAGCGCGGGCCGCTCGCCGCGGTAGATGTCCACCACGTAGGAGATGTGGTGGAAGGTGTAGAACGAGATCCCGATCGGCAGCAGCAGCTCGATCACCGGGAAGTCGCCGCCGAACAGCCGCATGAACCCGGCGATCTGCTCGGTGGCGAACCCGGCGTACTTCCAGATGACGAGGATCGCCACGTCGAGCCCGACGACGGCGTAGAGCAGGTTCCTGCGCCGCCTGCGGTTGGTGTCCCACTCGTCGGGCTCCAGGTACGGCCCGACGAGGAAGTTCACCACCATGCAGAGCAGCAGCAGGATCGTGCTCGGCCCCGCGCCGACGGTGTAGAACAGCAGGCTGGCGAAGGCGACGATGCCGTTGCGCCAGTGCCGGGGCGCGACCAGCACGGCCAGCAGGACCAGTGGCGTGAAGAACCACAGGAACAGCGGGCTCGCGAACGACATCATTCCCCCTCTCGGGGGCAGACTTTAGCCGCTCCCGATCCCCCATTAGGCGGATACGGTCAGACCCTCCCGGCCACCCGCCGCCTGCGCGCCGCCTCGGCCAGGACGACGCCCGCGGCGACGGAGGCGTTCAGCGACTCCACGCCCGCCGACATCGGGATCGAGATGGTGGCGTCGCACGCCTCCCGGACGAGCCGGGACAGCCCCCTGCCCTCCGAGCCCACCACGACCACCAGCGGCGACGTCGCCAGGGAGAAGTCGTCGAACGGCAGCGTCCCGTCGGCGTCGAGGCCGACCACCATGAGCCCCTCGGCCGCGTACGCGCGCAGCTGCCGGGTCAGGTTCGTCGCCACCGCGACGGGCAGCTTCGCCGCCGTGCCCGCCGACGTCCGCCACGCCACCGCGGTCATCCCGGCGCTGCGCCGCTGCGGCAGCAGCACGCCGTTCGCGCCGAACGCCGCTGCCGAGCGGATCACCGCGCCCAGGTTGCGAGGGTCGGTGACGCCGTCCAGCGCGACGATCAGCGGCGGCTCGCCGCTGTCGGCGGCCGCGGCCATCAGGTCGTCGGGGTGGGCGTACTCGAACGGCGGCACCTGCAGCGCCAGGCCCTGGTGCATCGCGCCGCCGGTGAGCTTGTCCAGCTCGGCGCGCGAGACCTCCAGCACCGACACGCCGCGGTCGGCGGCCATGTGCACCGACTCCTTGACCCGGTCGTCGGCGTCGATGCCCAGCGCCACGTACAGCGCGGTCGCGGGCACGCCCGCGCGCAGGCACTCCGTCACCGGGTTGCGCCCGGCCACAAGCTCGTTGGCGGGCTTGGCCCCGCGCGCCTGCTCCCGCTTGGCCGCCGCGTTGGCCTTCTTGTACGCGACGTGGCCCACCCGCTCCTCGGCCTTGGGCGTCGGTCCCTTGCCGCGCAGCCCGCGCCGCCGCTGGCCGCCGGAGCCGACGACCATGCCCTTCTTCGTGCCCGCCTTGCGGGTGGCGCCCTGGCGCTTGGAGTTGCCTGCCACGTCTACTCGTCCTTCAAAGTCCACTTCGGACCGTCGGGGGTGTCCTCGACGGCGACGCCCGCGGCCAGCAGCCGGTCGCGGATCGTGTCGGCCAGCGCGAAGTCGCGGTCGGCCCTGGCGCGCTGGCGCTCCTCCAGCAGGCTGCCCACCAGGTCGTCCAGCGCGGCGCGCAGCCCGGATTCCGCCGACGAGGAGTCCGCCCACGCCAGCGGGTCCAGCCCGAGAACGTCCATCATGGACCGGACCGACGCCGCAGCCGCCCGCGCGCCCGCGTCGTCCCCGGCGTCCAGCGCCCGGTTGCCCGAGCGGACCGCGTTGTGCACCTCGGCCAGCGCCGCGGGCGTGGCCAGGTCGTCGTTCAGCGCGGCGACGAAGCCCTCCGGCAGCTCGCCGGGCTCCACCGAGCCCGTGCGGGCGACCACGTTGCGCACGAACGACTCGACCCGCTGGTAGGCGCGCTCGGCCTCGGCCAGCGCGGCCTCGCTGTACTCGATGTTCGACCGGTAGTGCGGGCCGACCAGGTAGTACCGCAGCTCCTGCGGGCGCACCCGCCGGACCATCTCCGGGATCGAGACGGTGTTGCCGAGCGACTTGGCCATCTTCTCGCCGCTCATCGTCACCCACGCGTTGTGCATCCAGTAGCGGGCGAAGCCGTCCCCGGCCGCCCGCGACTGCGCCTGCTCGTTCTCGTGGTGCGGGAAGATCAGGTCGATGCCGCCGCCGTGGATGTCGAACTCCGACCCCAGGTAGGTCGCCGCCATCGCCGAGCACTCCAGGTGCCAGCCGGGGCGCCCGGCGCCCCAGGGCGTCGGCCACGACGGCTCGCCCGGCTTGGCGGCCTTCCACATCGTGAAGTCCCGCGGGTCGCGCTTGCCCGCCGCGGTGTCCTCGCCCTGCTGCACGTCGTCGAGCTTCTGCCGCGACAGCTCGCCGTAGGCGGGGTAGGACGACACCGCGAAGTAGACGTTGCCCTCGGCGGCGTACGCGCTGCCCGCGGCGATCAGCCGCTCCATCAGCTCGACCATCTGCGTGACGTGCCCGGTGGCGCGCGGCTCCACCGACGCGGGCAGGCAGCCCAGCAGCGCGTACGCCTCCTGGAACGCCCGCTCGTGGGTGGCTGCCCACTCCCACCACGGCCGACCAGCGGCGGCGGCCTTGGTCAGGATCTTGTCGTCGATGTCGGTGACGTTGCGCACCAGCGTGACGTCCAGCCCGCCACGCGCCAGCCACCGGCGCAGCACGTCGAAGTTGAGCCCGCCTCGCATGTGTCCGATGTGCGGCACGCCCTGCACTGTCGCGCCACAGACGTAGATCGACGCCTTGCCGGGTGTCCGGGGCGTGAACTCGCGCGTCGTGCGGGTCGCGGTGTCGTACAGGAACTGAGGCACGGGGGCTCCGTGAGGGATAGACGGAACAGCGGTATGGCCGGAATGGTAGTGGTCGACGTCACTCAGACCGCGATGTCATAAGCATTCAGCATACTGACCAGCGAATCGGGCCGGTCCTGCGTCGGCACGGGAGCCACCCGCCCGAACCGGCAGCCCAGCGCCGTCGCGCCCCCGTCGGCCTCCGCGCTGTCGCCGATCATCAGCGTCTCCGCCGGGGCGACCCCGATCCGCTCGCACGCGATGGCGAAGATCTTCGGGTCGGGCTTGACCACTCCCTCGACGTAGGACAGGACGTACGCGTCCACCTCGATGCCGTGCAGCTCCAACGTCGGCCGGATGTCCCAGGCGATGTTGCTCAGCACCCCGACCGGCAGCCCCGCGTCCCGCACGGCCCGCACCGCGGCGGCGGTGTCCGGGTACGGCTTCCACGACGCCGGGTCGATCATCTTGGCGTAGACCTGCTCGACCAGGCCGGGCACGACGTCCATCCCCGCGGCCCGGTACGCCGCCAGGTACACCCGCCGGTGCGTCTCCGGGTCCAGGTCGCGGCGGTCCCAGTCGGCCCGCAGGTCGTCGGGCAGGTGCCGGGAGGGGCCCAGCGTCAGCTGCACCATGATCTCGGTCTGCTCGTGCCCGTCCAGCCCGGTCCCGTCCAGCCACGACACGTCCGGTTCGAGGCGGAAAAGGGTGCTGGAGAAGTCGAAGAGGACGCCGCGGATGGTCACGTCCCCCACGGTAGCCGCCTGACCGCTATGCGAGATCGAGGAGCAAAGCGGTTGCGACGGCCGCCACACCCTCGCCGCGTCCGGTCAGCCCCAGCCCGTCGGTCGTCGTCCCGGACACCGACACCGGCCCGCCGACCGCGGTCGACAGCGCCTCCTGCGCCTCCGCCCGCCGCGTCCCGATCTTGGGGCGGTTCCCGATGACCTGCACCGCGGCGTTGCCGACCCGCAGCCCGGCCGCGGTCAGCAGTCGGCGCACCTCGACCAGCAGGTCCACGCCGCGCGCGCCCGCCCAGCGCGGGTCCCCGGTGCCGAACACCGCGCCCAGGTCGCCCAGGCCCGCCGCCGACAGCAGGGCGTCGCACAGGGCGTGCGCGGCCACGTCGCCGTCGGAGTGGCCTGCGCAGCCGTCCACGCCGTCCCACCGCAGCCCGGCGATCCAGCACTCCCGCCCGGCCTCGACCGGATGCACGTCGGTGCCGATCCCGACCCTCACAAGCCCTCCACCAGCACCTTCTCCGCCACCGCCAGATCGTGCGGCGTGGTGACCTTCATCGCCGACGGGTGCCCGGCGACCGTGGCCACCGGCACGCCCAGCTTCTCCACCAGCCCGGCGTCGTCCGTCGCGGAGACGCCCGACCCGTGGGCCCTGACCAGCGTGTCCACCGCGAACCCCTGCGGGGTCTGGACCACGCGCAGCGCCGACCGATCCGGGGTGTCCAACACCACACCGTCGGCATCCACCCGTTTGACGGTGTCCGTGACGGGCAACACGGGGACGACGGCCTCCGACCCCGCCGCCACCGCGTCCACCACCCGCGCCACGACCTCCGGCGGCGTGAACGCCCGCGCCGCGTCGTGCACCAGCACGATCCGGACGTCGGGGAACGCCGCG
Source organism: Actinokineospora sp. UTMC 2448 (assembly GCF_024760565.1). Classification (NCBI taxonomy): domain Bacteria; kingdom Bacillati; phylum Actinomycetota; class Actinomycetes; order Pseudonocardiales; family Pseudonocardiaceae; genus Actinokineospora; species Actinokineospora sp. UTMC 2448. The sequence goes on from NZ_CP031087.1 coordinate 405,406, forward strand.
ACCGCGTGCCGCAGCGCGGCGCCCACGGAGGCCGTGCGGTCGGCGCCGCCGGGCACGACGTCCACCGGCAGGCCGTCGACCAGGGCGGACACGGCGTCGACGTCGTCGGGCGGGGCCGCGACGACAACATGCCGCACGCGGCCCGCGTCAAGCAGGCCGCGCACGGCATGGACAAGCAGGGGTACACCGCGGACAGGCACGAGCGCCTTGGGCATCCCGTAGCCGAGACGTTCTCCACGGCCGGCCGCGGGCACCAGCGCCACGGCCGAGTTCAGTTGTGTCACGGGCGGACTTTAGACCGCCGCGGCTGCCAGCACCTCGTCGAGCAGCACCTCGGCCTTGCCCTCATCGGTGCCTTCGGCCAGCGCCAGTTCGCTCACCAGGATCTGCCGGGCCTTGGCCAGCATCCGCTTCTCGCCCGCGGACAGGCCACGGTCCTTCTCCCGCCGCCAAAGGTCACGCACCACCTCGGCCACCTTGTTCACGTCGCCGGACGCGAGCTTCTCCAGGTTGGCCTTGTACCGACGCGACCAGTTGGTCGGCTCCTCGGTGTGCGGAGCGCGCAGCACATCGAACACGCGGTTGAGGCCCTCCTGGCCCACGACGTCCCTGACGCCCACGATCTCGGCGTTGTCTGCGGGAACGCGGACCGTGAGGTCGCCCTGCGCGACTTTGAGGACGAGGTACTTCTTCTCCTCGCCCTTGATCACGCGGGTCTCGATCGCTTCGATGAGTGCGGCACCGTGGTGCGGGTAGACGACGGTCTCTCCGACCTTGAAAACCATGTGTCCTCTGCCCCTTTCGCTGGCTCCATCTTAACACGAGTCGCACTCCCGAACAGCTCAACCCGGATTCGGTCTCCGCAGGTCACAGGCCAGATGGGGGGTTGACAACGCCCCTTCGGACGTGCTCACCCAGCTCCGCCCGCGAATGGCAAAATCTCCACAGTGGACCTGATCGCCGATCGTGGTTTCGCCCACCACGCGCGGGCGCGGGCGATCGCGCGGGCTACTCTTCGGTCCGGAAGAACGCAGCAAGCCTCGACCGCAGGAGCCCACCCGTGAGCCGTGCACAGCAGAACTCGACCGGTCGGCTGCGCCGCGCGTCCCTGGCCATCGGCCTGGCCGCGCTCCTGGCCACCACGGCCTGCGGCGCCGGGCAGATCACCCAGACCGACTCGCAGCGGCCCGCCGTCAACGGGTCCAGCGTCGACGCGGGCGCCATCGCCGTCCGCGACGCCAGGCTGGCCTACCCCCACGACGGCCACTACAGCCAGGGCGGCCAGGCGGCGGTGATCGCGTCCCTGATCAACACCGGCACCGAGGCGGACACCCTCGTCGAGGTCACCAGCCCCATCGCGGGCAAGGCCGAGCTGACCGGCGACACCGCCCTGCCCGGCGGCGTCGCCCTGGCCGTCGGCACCCCGAACGAGGACTTCCACCCCGAGACCACAACCGCCGCCCCCACGACCACCACCGCGCCAACCACCACCGGCACGGAGACGACGGGCGCGACCACCACGACAACGACCCCGGTCGCCACGACGGGGGCGATCGAGCTGGGCAAGCTGCAGATCCTGCTCACCGGCCTGACCGAGGACCTGTACCCGGGCCGCGTCTACCCGGTCACCTTCGTCTTCGCCAAGGCAGGCGCCGTGACGGTCGAACTCCCCATCGCCGCCCCCACCGACCCCCGCGAGTCGGAGGACCACGGCAACACGGGCGAGCACTAACTTCTAGACCTGACTGTCGGGGCGGCGCCGCGTTCTGCGCCCGCCCCGACGGCTCGGCTCTGCGGCTCCTCACGTGGCAGAGCAGGGTTAGCCGTGGTGGCTGTCGCACCCGCACGCCGGATGGTCGCCGATCTCTCGGCACTGCTTTGAGACCTCCAGGACGGCCAGCCACTCGAACGAGTGGTCTCTGTGGATGGCTGCTGGCTCAGCCCTGGCGCTTTCAGGTCCAGACCGCTGCTCAGCGCCCATCGGTATGAGCTCCTCCATTCATTCGGAGTGTCGCTTCCGTTTTTGTCGTTCCCCTTCGATAGGATCAGAACCAAGGGGGTCTGCCCCCTGGGTGGGCGGGGTCTGTCCCAGGTGGGGTGGGGGGTGGGGTGGGTGTTGCTTGTGGGGAGGTGTCGGGTGGGGGCGATAGCGTCAGGGTGTGGCGAGTAAGAGTGGGTTTCGGTGTGAGGAGTGCGGCGCCGCTGTTGTGAAGTGGGTGGGGCGGTGTCCGGAGTGCCAGGCGTGGAACACCTTGCGGGAGGTGGGGGTCGGGCGGCCTGGGCGGGTTGCCGCTGGGGCTCCTAGTGCGCCTGCGCGGCGGATCGATGAGGTCGATGTCGAGTCGGCTCGGGCCCTGTCGACTGGGGTGGGGGAGCTTGACCGGGTGTTGGGTGGGGGGCTCGTGCCGGGAGCCGTGGTGTTGTTGGCGGGGGAGCCGGGGGTGGGGAAGTCGACGCTGCTGCTCGAGGTCGCCTACCAGTGGGCGCGGCGGGCCAATGGGCCCACTCTGTACGTCACGGGGGAGGAGTCGGCGGGGCAGGTGCGGTTGCGGGCCGAGCGCACGGGCAACGTGGATCCGGGGATGTTCCTCGCCGCCGAGAGTGATGTGTCGGCGGTGATGGGGCACGTGGACGACATCAAGCCGGGGCTGCTCGTCGTCGACTCGGTGCAGACGTTGTCCTCGCCCGACGTCGACAGCACGCCGGGTGGGGTGACGCAGGTGCGGGCGGTGACGGCGGCGCTGGTCGCGTTGGCCAAGGACCGGGCGCTGCCGGTGCTGCTGGTCGGCCACGTCACCAAGGAGGGGTCGATCGCCGGGCCGCGGGTGCTGGAGCACCTGGTCGACGTCGTCCTGCTGTTCGAGGGCGACCGCCACTCCAGCCTGCGGATGCTGCGCGGGGTCAAGAACCGGTTCGGGCCTGCCGACGAGGTGGGGTGCTTCGAGCTGGTCGACCGCGGCATCGTCGACGTGCCCGACCCGTCCGGGCTGTTCCTCAACCGCCACGACGTGGGCGTGCCCGGCACGGCCGTCACGGTCGCCATGGACGGCAAGCGCCCGATGCTCGTCGAGGTCCAGGCGCTCGTCGCCAGCTCGCCGCTCAACACGCCGCGCCGGGCGGTGAGCGGGCTGGATTCGGCCCGCGTGGCCATGGTCCTGGCCGTGCTGGAGCGACGCGGCGGCGTCCGCCTCGGCGACCGGGACGTCTTCGCCGCGACGGTCGGCGGGATGAAGGTCGCCGAGCCCGTCGCCGATCTCGCCGTGGCGCTCGCGGTCGCCACCGCGGCCAAGGACGTCGCCCTGCCGCCGGACCTCGTCGTCCTCGGCGAGGTGGGGCTGGCGGGGGAGGTGCGCCGGGTGGGCGGCGTCCGCGCCCGGCTCGCCGAGGCGCTGCGCCTGGGCTTCACCAAGGCCCTGATTCCGCCCGACTGCGGCGACGTCCCCGACGGCCTGCAGGTGCGCATCGTGCGCGACCTGGGCTCGGCCATGAACAACCTGCAGGTCCTGCGCGAATGACCAAGGGGCCCCGGGAATCGCCGGGGCCCCTTGGTCCTGTCAGCTCCCCGTGCAGCCGGCCACCGTCACGCCCGCGGCCTGGCCGGTGCCGACGAAGCCGAAGGTCGTGCTCGCCGACGCGCCCAGCGCGCCGTTGTGCGCGGCGTTGGTGACCCGGCTGCCGGTCAGCGTGCCGTTCCACAGGCTGCTGATCGCGCTGCCCGACGCCACCGCGAGGTCCACCGTCCACCCGCGGATCGCTGTGGCCCCGGTGTTGGCGACGGTCACCTCCGCCTGGAACCCGCCCTGCCAGCTGTTGACCGCGCGCAGCGTCGCGGTGCAGCCCGACGACCCGCTGCCGCCCGAGGAGGTGCGTGCCGACAGCGCCGCGGACGCCGCCGACACGTTGCCCGCCGCGTCACGCGCCCGGACGGTGTAGCTGTAGGCGGTGTTCGCGGTCAGTCCACTGTCCGTGTAGGACGTTCCCGCGACGGTCGCGACCCGGGTCGTTCCACGGTAGACCTCATACCCGGAAACGCCCACATTGTCCGTCGAAGCGTTCCAGGACAGGGAAATGGACGACGAGGTGACCGCGCCAGCGGTAAGTCCACTCGGGACAGAAGGGGCCGTCGTGTCGACCGGGCCGCTGCCGGAGTAGCGCTCGCCCAGGCTGATCCCGGTCGTGCTGCCCGCGCCGCCGAGGCGCACCTGGTGGTCGAGGCTGACGAACTTGCCGTTGTGCTGCCACAGGGCGGGCTTCAGCAGGGCGTACTTCTGCTCGTCCCACGTGCGCCAGTCGTCCAGCAGCAGGCCGCCGGTGTCGCCGGAGTTCGGGTTGAGCACCCAGAACGTCTGGTGCAGGCCCTCGTCGACGATCAGGTCGCGCAGCGCGGTCATCCAGCGGTCCTGGCGCTCGTCCTGGCCGAGGCGCCCGCCCCACTCGCCGATCAGCAGCGGCGCGATCTCCTGCTCGTGGATGTAGAGCCAGTTCGGCCCCCACACGTCGACGATCAGCGACTCCTTGTCGAACGGCTTCTGGAACCACGGCTGGTCGAACACCAGCGGCCCGTAGTCGTGCGGGGAGTACACCAGCTGGTCCTGGTTCGCGCCCAGGTTCACCGGGTGCTCGGCGACGCCGCGCAGGTTCCCGCCCCACCAGGTGTAGAAGTAGTTCGGCGAGAGGTCGGGGTCGGTGTTCGGCGAGCTCCAGGTCTCACCCGGCCTCGGGTAGACCTCCACGCCCTCGCACAGGATCAGCACCTTCGGGTTGATCGCCAGGATGCGCTTGCCCGCGGTCTCGCAGACGTGCTTGAAGTTGTCGGCGTCGGTCGTGGAGTCCCACTTGGCGCGCGGCGGCTGCGTCGGCGTGCCGTGCGGCTCGTTCTTGACGTCCATCGCGACGACGGTGTCGTTGTCCTTGTACCGCGCGGTGACCCACTCCCACGCCTGGTAGAAGTCCTCCGTCGTGATCGAGCCCTTCCACCACACCGGGTGGATGTGGCCGGAGTTGTCGGCCTCGGCGCTGTGCACGTCGATCATGACCTTCATGCCGAAGCGCTCGCACAGCTCCAGGAAGTAGTCGAACACCTGGAGGTTGTTCTTGCCCGCCAGCTCCGGGTTGGCGTAGGTGTTGACGTTCGGGGTCGCCGTCTGCCCCGCCTTCCACTCCAGCAGCAGCTGGGTGGAGATCGGGATGCGGACGATGTTGATGCCCCGGTCGGCCATCGCCTTGCTGATCTCGGTGATATTGCCCGACCACAGCCCGTGGAACACCCGCTCGGTGGCGTTGAACCCGAACCAGTTGGCGCCGGTGAGCCACACCTGGTTGCCCGCCTCGTCGACGATGCGGTTGCCCTCCACGTGCAGCCAGTCCTGCTCCGGCGCCGCCGCGGTGGCCGCCGGACCCGCGGAGACGGTCGCCAGCACTGTCGCGGCGGCGGCCAGCAGGGCGGCCGCGGTACTTCTGACCTTCATGGGACCTCGATCGCTGGGGAGTTATGGGAGCGCTCCCAATCGCCAGCCGAGTGTAGGAGCCCGCGTGACCGCGAGGCAATACTCAGTAGTTGGTCCACTCCTGGCGCGAGTAGCGCAGGATCACCGGGTCCATCAGCGTCGACGCCCGCACGTCGGCGGGGGCGCGCCGGTCCGGCGGGAAGACGGCGGCCGCGGCCAGCGTCCGCTCGTCCAGCGAGCGCAGCGGCAGGTCCGGCAGCCGCAGCGCGGGCGCGGTCCGGGCGGCCAGGTGGAAGCCCCACTCGCCGAAGGACGGCACCGTCACCTGGTAGGCGGTGGTGGACAGGCCCGTGGCGCGCAGCGACTCCTCGATGCACCAGTACGCGTGCGGGGCGAAGAACGGCGAGCCGGACTGCACCACGATCCGCCCGTCGTCGGCGAGGGCCTGCGCGACCATGCCGTAGAACTCGATGGAGTAGAGCTTCGCCGTCGCGGTGGAGTCCGGGTCGGGCATGTCGACCACGATGACGTCGAAGTCGGCGGTCACCGAGCGCAGCCAGGTGAAGGCGTCCTCGGCGCGGACGGTGACGCGCGGGTCGTCGAAGGCGCTGCCGTTGGCCGCGACGAGGCGGGCGTCCGTGCGGGCCAGCTCGATCATCGCCGGGTCCAGCTCGACCAGCGTCACCGAGGAGACGTCCGGGTACCGCAGGATCTCGCGCAGGGCCAGGCCGTCGCCGCCGCCGAGGACCAGCACCCGCGAGTGCGGCCCCGCCATCGCCGGGTGCACCAGCGCCTCGTGGTAGCGGTACTCGTCGACGGAGCTGAACTGCAGGTCCCCGTTGAGGAACAGCCGCACGTCCCGGTTGCCCGACAGCGAGACCGACTCGGTGATCACGATGTCCTGGTACGGCGTCCGCTCCGCGTGCACGACCGGGTCGGCGTAGAGCGCCTGGCGGGCCGTGACCTCGAAGTCCTCGGCCAGGACGTAGGCGCCGCCCAGCACCCCGAAGACCGCGACCGCGCCGCCGATCAGCGCCGCCTTGCCGCGCACGCCGATCTCACCGCGGAACACGGTCAGCACCAGCCCGAGCCCGGCCAGGGCGTTGACGATCCCGACCACCAGCGCGCCCTCGATCTGCCCGAACACCGGCAGCAGCACGAACGGGAACGCCAGCCCGCCCAGCAGCGCGCCCACGTAGTCGGCGGCGAACAGGTCGGCCACCGCCGAGCCCGCCGCCTGCGCCCTGATCCGCTGCAGCAGCTCCATGAGCAGCGGGATCTCCGCGCCGATGAGGACACCGAGGATGAGCGCCATCGCGATCAGCGCGGGCGTGTAAAGGCTCAACCACGCGAACGCCGCGTACAGCAGCAACACGCTCAGCCCGCCCAGCAGGGCGAGGATCAGCTCGATGAAGGCGAACGAGATCGCCGCCCGCCGCTGCAGCGGCTTGGCGAGCAGGGCGCCGATCCCCATCGCGAAGACCATCAGCGACAGCACGATCGACGCCTGGCCGACGGTGTCGCCGATCAGATAGCTGCCCAGCGCGACCAGGGCGAGCTCGTACACCAGACCGCAGGCGGCGCAGATGAAGACCGTCGCCAGCAGCGCCACCCGGGCCGGGCGGGCGCGCCGGACGGGCGCCCCGCCCGCGGGCTCGCTCACGTGATCGCGGCGGCGATCACCACGGCGACGACGAGGTGTGCCACCGCCGACACCCACACGCCGGGGTGGTGCTCCTCGGCGCAGATGACCTCGCCGAGCTTCCCGGGCGTTAGCACGTCGATGATGATGAACGACAGCGCCATGATCGCCAGGCCGAGCAGGCCGTAGACGGCGGTGTTCGCCAGGCCGGTGCCCAGGTCGTCGGCGCTGGTCAGGATGGCCGTGGTGAGGATGACGCCGATGCCGAGCAGGCCCGAGCACAGCAGGATCGAGGCGTTGCGGTTGCGCTCGGTCCAGATCAGGTCGGCCAGCTTGCCCGGCGTGGCCACGTCGACCAGGACGTAGCCCAGGGCCATCAGCACCAGGCCCGCACCCGCGTAGGCCAGGGTGCCGAGCAGACCGGTCAGCAGTTCGGACACGGGTGGTTACCTCGCTTCTTTCCCGCGCTTGCGGATGATCAGGCCGATGATGAGGCAGAGCAGGGCGATTCCGCCGATGATGCCCAGCGCGATCAGCGCGCCGGTGTGGTTGCCGACGAAGTCCGACCCGGGGCGGCCGATCGGGGTGGGCTGCGCCGCGTCGGCCGGGGTGGCGGGCAGCGCGTGCGCCGCGCCCTCCTCCACCATGAGCAGCGGCAGCGACAGCACGCCGAGGCCGGTGGTGGCCGCCGGGTCGTTCAGCGCGGCGTCGCGGGTGACGCCCATGCGCTCCAGGTCGCCGGAGTAGGGGTGCTTGCCGGTGAGGCTGTCGGAGGAGTCCACGTCGATCGCGGCGGAGTCCTCCGACTCGCTGCTCGCGCTGGTGTACTCGACGCCGACCTGCAGGATCACCCAGTCGTCGCACTCGCGCGCGGAGACGTTCGCGCCGCGGCTGGAGCCCATGCTGACGACGTCCTCGGGCCGCGTCGAGTAGGTCGACGAGGACAGCTCCCACCCGTAGCAGATGCCGTGCGCCTTCTCGGCCTCGGCGAGCCGGGCGGCGAGGTCGGCGGTCTCCTGCGCGGTCGGCGGGGGCACGCTCGTGTCGTTGTCGCTGGAGTCGAAGCCGCCCTCGCCCGCGATGATGGCCAGCACGATGCCGACGAGGATCACGCCGGTGATGATCCAGCCCGCGGCCCCGCCCTTCTTGGTCTGCTGCTGGGTGCTCACTTGCCCGCCCCCGGTCCCCGGCCGCGGAAGGACTCGCCGTGCCCGGACGTCCAGCCCCAATACCCGCTGACGTGCGAGTGGTAGCGGCGGTAGGCGCGGTCGACGTCGTCGACGCGGATGACGCTGCCGCCGTTGTGCGGGCGGACCAACACCATGTCATCGTTGTAGCGCAGGTACACCCCGCTGGCGTCGGCGTACTGCGACACCGGCTTCCACGCGCCGACGATGGCCGCGGTGACCGCGCTGGGCGCCTCAGTCGTGGTGTAGGCGATCTCCTCGTCCTGGTCGAGGGTCGCCGCGCGGGTGTAGGTGTTGTCCACGTAGTCGCGCACGGACGTGCCGCGGGCGAACATGGTGATCGCGATGATCCCGGCGATCGCGGCGAAGATGCCCGCGATCCAGAACCAGGTCCTGGGTTTGGTCTTGGTGCTCATCCGTTGGCCGCCGGGAAGATCTTGACGTCGTATGTGGACAGCTTCTCGCCCGTGGCCGCCTCCCAGGGGGCGTCGCCGTAGGACTCGAAGGAGAGGAGCCGGTCGCGGCTCTTGTAGTCGTGGTAGCGGACGGAACCGTCCTTGAGGCCGGTGGTCGCCTCGGTGGTGTAGGTCGCCGTGCCCTTCTCGTCAGACCGGTACTCGACGCCGTCGAGGGTGAGGGTCTTGGGGCCAGGCTGCAGCTCGGTGTCGATCTCGGTCCACGCCACCAGGATCAGGTCTGGGTCCTCCTCGACGGAGAGCCAGACCCGCTCCTCGGTCGCGGTCTCCAGCAGGTGCTCCGACCAGGTCCAGCCGCCCTCGTCGCAGCGCACGGAGCCGCGCACCGAGTACGAGACGCCGCGCAGCTCGACCAGGTCGCCCGCCTTGAGGGAGCGCGGATCGCCGTAGACGGCGTGGTGGTCGGAATCGGCGAACGGGTCCTGCGGGGCCGGGACCGCCGGTGGACGCTGCTGCCGTTTGCGCACCACGAGCCCCGCTATGAGCGCGCCGATGGCCGCGGCCACCACGATCAGCAGGACGATGCCGAGCCCGTCCACTTGCGACCCCCTACCCGATTGGCTGAACCAGCCGACACGGTAGGGGATGGACCCGCGGGTCGTGAGAGGAGTGTCCTAATTGCGACCAAGGGAACACGCACGGCGGCGCGGCGTGTTCAGCGCGTCGTCAGGCCGCGGTGCATCTCGTAAAGCCGCTGCGCGAGCGCCCGCCGGTCGGCGGGTCCGACGAGTACGCGGTCGCCGGGCAGCGCCAGGTTCAGGTACCGGCCCTGCACCGTGTCGGCGTAGCGCAGCGGCGCGGGCACCTTGTGCCTGCGGCCCGCGCTGTCGCGCACGGCCGTGAACAGCTGCCCGCCGCCGGTCGTCGGCAGCTCGGTGATGCGCTGGACCTCCCGCACCTGCGGCGGGGCCTGCCGGGTGCCGACGCCGGTCGCCGTGCGCTGCCGCCCGCCCGCGGCGCTGCGCACGTCCTCGCCGAACACCGTGATCACCTGCCCGCGTCCCGGCGGCACCTCCGGCGTCTGCGCGACCAGCGCCTCCGCCGGGGCCTCCGGGTTCACCGGCGTGATCGAGACAACGCCGTCGTCGTTCCTGACCAGCACGGCGGTGCGCCCGGTCACCGCGACCAGGACGCCCACCGTCCGCTTCGCCTGGCTGATCCACCCGTAGAACTCCGCCCGAGGCGTGCACAGCATGGCCAGCACGGCGAGCATGTCCGCGTCGACCCGCCCGCGCTGGTCTATGCCACCGGCGCGGGCGAGCTCGTCGCGGGCCATCTGCTCGGCCCTGCGCTCCTCGTCCCGGGGAAACCACAGGGCCTCCGGCGAGATGGTGAGGTGCAGCTGTCCCAGCCCCTCAGCCTTCACCGTCCTGGCGACGGTGTTGACCGACAGCTTGAGCGGCCTGTCCAGCACCTACTACTCCCCAATCACCGGCGGGGCCGTCATCTGGTCGGTCCCGAACAGGCTGTCCGGGTCGTCTTCCACGAGGAACGACGCGCGCGTGTGCTCCTCGTCCTCGCCACCCTGGCCGCGGGCGCCGCCCGCGCCGCCGCCCATCGGCGCGCCGCCACGGCCACCGGCGCCGCCTGCGCCCATGCCGCCAGCGCCCATGCCACCGGCGCCGCCCGCGCCGCCGAAGCCGCCCCGGCCCGCGCCGCGCGCCTCCTCGGCGCCGCCGCCCATGCCCGCGCCGAATCCGGCGGGACCGCCGCGCAGGCCGCTGGAGCCGCCGAGCCCGGGCCCGCCGGGGCCGCGGGTGGCGGGGTTGCCACCGGGACCGCCGCCCGGGATGCCCGGGGGCCGACCGCCGGGGAAGCCCGGCGGACGCCCGCCCGGCCCGTTCGGTCCGCGCCCGTTCGGCGGGTTCTGCCCCGGCCCGCCCGGCGGGTACGGCCCGGGGTACGGGCCCGGGTAAGGACCGGGTCCGGGCGTCGGGCCGGGGCCGGGCTGGTAGGGCCCGGGGCCGCCCGGCGGGTAGGGCCCGCCGCCGCCGCCGATCGGCGGCTGGTAGCCGCTGGGGTTGGTCGGGTCGTAGCCGCTCGGGTTCGTCGGCGGCCTGCCGCCGGTGTCCCAGCTGCCCCCGTTGTCGTCCGGGTTCCCGCTCGGCGGCGTCACGTTCTGCCGGTCGTCGCCGCCCCCGTCACCGTCGCCGTCGTCGCCACCGCCGGGCTTGTTGATAGTGATCTGGGAGTTGTCGGGCTGCATCTGCCCGTACTGCGTGGGCATGTTCTCGCCGTTGTGGAGCGACGCGCTCTCGTAGGCCTGCATGACCTTGACGTTGTTCTCATTGGCCGCGCGGTTGGCCTCGACCTGCTGCTCGTAGTCGTCGCCCGCCCCGCCGAGGCTCCACACGTTGTCCCAGAACCCCGGCTCCTCCGGCACGTTCGGGATCGGCTGCACCGAGCTCTTGGCCTGGTCGTAGGACTCCACCTGCCGGTGCGTCAGATCCTGCACGTTGTGCAGCTCCGGCTGCGCCAACTCGTGCTCCACCGCCAACGGCCCCGCACCCCGCTGAGCCGCCCCGGCCGAAGGCCCCTCCCAGATCGCCTCCATGTCGATGGTCAGCGACCGGATCTCCGACGCCAACAGGTCGTACTCCTGCTTGGCGGAATCGACCTTCGTCGCCGCCTGGCTCAGCTCCTGCCCACCCCGACCGTTGACGAAGTTGTCGTAGATCGCCTGGCCGGACATGCACTGCATCTGGAACGACATGGCTCAGCCCCCGTTCTTCAGGGTGTCGACGACTGCCGCGGCGACTTCCTTGACCTGGTCACACGCGGTCTTCGGCTCCGCCCGCCTGCTGAAAACCGAGAAATGAAGCTGATCCGTCACACCGACCGAGATGGTGCAGTAACCACGTGACCGGTTGTCGCTGGCGTGCTGGTAGACGGCCGGGTAGCCGTTCACGGTCGTGGGCTCCCAGTACTCCCACTGCCCCTGCTCCTGACCTCGGTAAAGGTCAGCCAACCCGTTCTTGTTGGGAACGATGTACGACACCACGAAGGTGACGAGGTCCGGCGTCTTCCACAGGCAGGAGGGATCGGTGTCCTCCGGGTCCGAGCCGAACGCCTCGAGGTTCCCCAGAGCACGCTGCTGGTCGGCGGTCAGTGAGCTGCAGGGATCTTTGAGCTGTTTCGTCGCGTCCAGAGGATTCTCGACGGAGGGCGCTCCATAGCGGTCGTTCTCGGCCGTCGTCGTGGTCGACCCGCTCGTGGGGCGGGGATTGGTCGTCGTTTCTCGATCACCGCCAGGGGTCGGAGTTCCGCTCTCGCTGCAGGCGCTGAGTCCGATCACGCAGAGGGCGGCGACGGCTGCTCCGATGAACCGAGTGGGCATGGTCGGTCAAGCTCCCGAGTTGTTGACGGTGGCGGTGTTCTCGCTTTCGGTACCGGCGTAGTCCGCGCGGGCAGCCTTCAGTTTCTCGATGTAGCCCTTGGCGTAGTCGGACATCACGATGTTGTGGTCCAACGCGGCCTGGAGGCTGGCCTTGGTCCTCTCAGCCTCGAAGTTGCTGGGCGCGTCTTCGGCAGGAGGGAGAACGTGTGCGAGTGCGTCGTCGAGCTTGCTACCGCCCTCATCGATCTTCACCAGGATGCTTTCCCAGCGCGCGATCAGGGCGTCGAGTTCGGCGAGGCTGGAGATGGCGAAGCGGCCGCCTTCGCCGCCGCCGCCGGAGGAGTACATGGCCGTGGCCGCGGGACCGAGGAACGGCAGGTTCTCCAACACGGTGATCATGTTGACCTGCTGGTCGATCTGGTCGCCCGCGGCGGGCGGCTGGTCGGTCGTTGGCTCGGTACCGGTCCCATCCGGCATGGGTGCCTCCCCGTCAAACACCTGTATCCGCCCGACAGGGTACCGATCGGGCGGATCAGGCATGGGCCGAATGGGGAAATCAGGCGGACAGGAGTTGCGCGCACCTGATCAGGCCCAGGTGGGAGTACGCCTGGGGGTGGTTGCCCAGCGACCGTTCGGCCACCGGGTCGTACTCCTCGGGGAGCAGGCCGGTGGGTCCGGCGGCGTCGACGATCTGGGCGAAGAGGTCCTCGGCCTCCGTGCGCCTGCCGGTGAGCAGGTAGGCCTCGATCATCCAGGCCGCGCACAGGTGGAAGCCGCCCTCGTCGCCGGGCAGGCCGTCGTCGCGGTGGTAGCGGTAGACCGTGGACCCGCTGCGCAGCTCGGCCTCGGTGGCGGTCACCGTGGCCTGGAAGCGCTCGTCGGCGGGGTCGATCAGGCCGACCATGCCGATCAGCAGGGTCGCCGCGTCGAGGTCGGTGCCGTCATAGGCGGTGGTGAACGAGCGGACCTCGTCGTTCCACCCGTTGGTCAGCACGTCGGTGGCGATCTCGTCGCGCAGCGGCTCCCAGGTGGGATCGATGGCGCGGCCGTGGGTCTTGCCCAGCTTGAGCGCGCGGTCGATCGTCAGCCAGCACATCACCTTGGAGTACACGTGGTGGCGCGGCCGGTGCCGCTCCTCCCAGATGCCGTGGTCGGGCTCGTGCCAGCGCCGGGCCACCGCCTCGGCCATGGCGCAGACCATGCGCCAGTCGTCATCGGTCAGCGAGCCCCGCACTTCGGACAGCGCGGCCACCAGGTCGACGACCGGCCCGAACACGTCCAGCTGGACCTGCTGGTTGGCGAGGTTGCCCACGCGGACGGGACGCGAGCCCGCGTACCCGGGCAGCGTGTCGATCACGGCCTCGGGCGGCAGCGTCGTGCCCGCGATCGTGTAGAGCGGGTGCAGCCGCTCCGGGCCGGGCAGCGTCGCCAGCACCGCGTGCAGCCAGCGCAGGAACGCCTCGGCCTCGGCCGTGGACCCCAGCGAGACCAACGCCTTCGCCGTCATCGACGCGTCGCGCAGCCAGCAGTACCGGTAGTCCCAGTTGCGGATCCCGCCGATCTCCTCCGGCAGCGACGTCGTCGCCGCGGCCATGATCGCGCCGGTCTCCTCGTGGCAGAGCCCGCGCAGGGTCAGCGCGGAGCGGGCCACCAGGTCCTTCTCGACCTGCGGCAGCACGAGCGTGTCGAGCCAGTTGGACCAGTACGTCCCGGCGACGGCCTTGCGCTCCTCCAGCGGGACCGGGTTGGGCGCGAGGTCGTCGGTGCCGCAGCGCAGCTCGAACACCACCGGCGCGTCCGAGGTCAGCTCGACCCGCGCGCGGGCGGTGTCGTGCATGCCGTCGGAGACGATCTCCCAGCGCACGCCGGGCGAGCGCAGCGCGATCGGGTCGCCGGTGCCCTGCACCAGCAGCCCGTCGGCGCGCGCCTCCAGCCGCACCTGCACCTGCCCGAACTCCGGGCGCGGCGCGAACTCGACCAGCGCGGTCGCGTTGCCGGTGAGCACCCGGGTCATGTCGGTGCGGAACGGGTCGGCGTCGTTGTCGAGGAAGTCCGTGACCAGCAGCCCCGACCAGCGGGTCTCCACGGTCATCGTGCCCGGCAGGTACCGCTGGCCGAGCGGGAGGCCGCCGCGCTCGGGCGAGACGCTGAAGTGCCCGGCGCCCGGCCCGCCCAGCAGGTCGGCGAACACCGACGCCGAGTCCGGCTCGGGGTGGCACAGCCAGGTCAGCCGCGCGTCCGGCGTCACCAGGGCGACGGAGCGCTCGTTGGCCAGCATCGTCAGCCGCTCGATCGGCACGGCCTGCTCGCCGTACAGCCACGCGCGGCGCTCCTCGAGCAGGAACGCCAGGACGGTCGCCACCGTCGTCGGGTTGTCGATGCGGTACCCGGCGAGCGACACGCCCTCGCCGACCTTGATGCCCAGGTCGGGCCCGCTGATCCGGGCGAACGCCTTCTCGTCGGTCACGTCGTCGCCGACGAAGACGGTCGCCGTCGCGCCCGCCTGGTGGCGCAGGACGTCCAGGGCGTGGCCCTTGTCGGTCTGCAGGACGGCCAGCTCGATGACGGCCTTGCCCTCGGTGACGTGCACGCCGTCCCAAGTGCACGGGCCCTTCCGGACGGCGTCCAGCACGCGCGCGGCCACGTCCGGATCGGCCCGGCGCACGTGCACGGCGATGCTCGCGGGCTTGATCTCCAGCTGCACGCCCGGCTCGCCCTCGACCAGGATCGCCAGGTCGGCCTCCAGCCGCCGGTGCAGGCGCCGGGCGTCGGCGTCGATCGCGTGCACGAAGCCCACGTCGAACTCCGAGCCGTGCGAGCCGACGAGGTGGACCTCCGACGGCAGCCGCGACAGCGTGGCCAGGTCGCGCAGGGCGCGCCCGGAGATGACCGCGGCCGTGGTCTCGTGCAGCCCGGCCAGCGCCCGCAGCGCGTGCACCGACTCCGGCAGCGGCCGCGCGTTCTCGGGGTCCTCGACGATGGGCGCGAGCGTGCCGTCGTAGTCGCAGGCGACCAGCAGGCGCGGAGTGCGGGCGATCTGCACGATCGCACGCCGCAACTCGGCGGGCAGGGCCTCGGCGGTCAACGCCTTCTCCTTGGGGATGTGCGGGGGCGGGCTCTGTCTAATGGTTGCTGTCGGGATCCAACGCGTCCAGGAACGAGCGAGCCCAACGGTCGACGTCGTGGGTCAGCACCTGACGCCTCAGAGCGCGCATCCTACGGCGACCCTCCGCTGGATCGATCGTGAGGGCAGCGTGCATGGCGTTCTTCACCCCGTCAAGATCGTGCGGATTGACGAGGAATGAACTTGTCAGCTCGGCAGCAGCGCCCGCGAACTCGCTGAGCACGAGTGCGCCCCCGAGGTCGTGCCTGCACGCCACGTACTCCTTGCAGACCAGGTTCATGCCGTCGCGCAGCGGCGTGACGAGCATGACGTCGGCGGCGGAGAAGAACGCGGCCAGCTCGGCGCGGTCGACCGACTGGTGCAGGTAGTGCACGACCGGGTGCCCCACCCGCCCGAACTCGCCGTTGATCCGGCTGACGGTCAGCTCGATCTCGTCACGCATCCGCTGGTAGTGCTCCACCCGCTCGCGGCTGGGCGTGGCCAGCTGGATCATCACGACCTCGGTCGGGTCGACCCGGCCCTCGGTGAGCAGCTCGCGCAGCGCGTTGAGCCGCAGGTCGATGCCCTTGGTGTAGTCGAGTCGGTCGACGCCGAGCATCACCTTCTTGGGATTGCCCAGGTCGGCGCGGATCTGCTGGGCGCGGTTGACGGTCTCCTTTTTGCGGGCGACCGCGTCGAGGCCCGCGGAATCGATCGAGATGGGGAACGCGCCCACCCGCACGGCCCGGTCGCCGACCTGGATGACACCGGGTCGCGTCCGCACGCCGACCGCGCCCCGGGTCGGTTCCAGGCCCAGCAGCCGCCGGGCCAGCCAGAGGAAGTTCTGCGCGCCGCCGGGCCGGTGGAAGCCGACGAGGTCGGCGCCGAGCAGCCCGCGCACGATCTCCGCGCGCCACGGCAGCTGCATGAACAGCTCGGTGGGCGGGAACGGGATGTGCAGGAAGAACCCGATCCGCAGGTCGGGACGCTGGTCGCGGAGCATCGCCGGGACCAGCTGCAGCTGGTAGTCCTGGATCCAGACGGTCGCGCCCGGCGCCGCCGCCTTCGCGCACGCGTCGGCGAAGCGGTGGTTGACCTTGACGTAGGCGTCCCACCAGGCCCGGTCGAACACCGGCGGGGCGACGACGTCGTGGTAGAGCGGCCAGAGCGTGCCGTTGGAGAAGCCCTCGTAGTAGTCGCGGACCTCGGTGCCGGTGAGCGTGACCGGGCGCAGGGCCAGGCCGTCCTCCTCGAAGTCGTCCACCTCGGCGTCGGCGACGCCGGGCCAGCCCACCCAGGCGCCCTTGTGATTGCGGAGGAAGGGCTCCAGGGCGCTGACCAGCCCGCCGGGACTGTGCTTCCAGCGGGTGGTGCCGTCGGGGAGGCGCTCCAGGTCCACCGGCAGACGGTTGGCCACGACTATGAAGTCCGAGCCGTTTCTGCTGCTCACGAGCGGTTGCCTCCTCGTAGTTGCCCTGATTCGAGGCTAACCAGGGTTGGCCGTGCCCGCGTCCTGCGTCCGGTGGGGATGGGGGGTGGCACCGCTCACGTTTCTATTCCAGCCGCCGTCGCGTGGGGCGCAGCGGCCCGGACATCCTCGGTCCGGCGATCTTGCGCTCCAGCCTGCTCAGGCCCGTTCGCACTGGTTGGGCCAGGAATTCGCCGAGCACCACGCCCGCGGCGAGGGCGAGCGCGATGGCCGCGGCGGTCATCAGGGTGGGGATGCCCGCGGTCGTCTTGGCGATGGCCAGTTCGTAGAGCGCGCGGTAGGTGGTCAGGCCGGGCAGCAGCGGGACCATCCCGGAGACGGCGATGACCAGCGGCGGCATCCGCAGCCGCCGGGCGATGAGCCCGCCTGCGAACCCGACGGCGACGGCCGCGCCCGCCGACGCGGTGATCGCGCCCGCCCCGCCGAGGGCGAGGGCGCCGAACCCGGCCGCGCCGAGCCCGCCAGCGGCGCTGGCGATGAACAGCGCCTTGGGCGTGGCGTAACTGGCCAGCGCGAAGCAGCCCGCCGCGGCCGCCCCGGCGAGCGCCTGCACGGGCAGTCGCAGCGCTGTTTGCGGGAGCGGATCGGCCAGCGGTTGATAGGGGAACCCGAGGGCGACGGAGATGTTCAGCGCGAGGACGACACCGGCGATGAGCCCGGCGGTCATCAGCGAGACCTCCATGGCCCGGCCCGCGGCGGTGACGTTGTAACCGGAGATGGCGTCCTGCACGGTGGCGACGACGGACAGCCCGGAAAGCAGGACCGTGATCGCGGCGCCGACGAGGACCGTGGGCCGTACGGACGGGAGCATCCCGCTGGACAGCAGCGCGAGCGCGCCGCCCGTGGCGAGCAGGCCGCCCGCGAGCTGTTGGAAGAAGAACGGCAGCGCGCGCCGGTTGAGAATCCGGCCGACCCGGTCGACGACGGCGGTGATCAGCGCGGCCCATCCGGCCATGTCCCACTGGCCGCCGATGAGGATGGTGACCGCGGCGGCCATCCCCGCCCAGGCCAGCGTGGCCACCCACCGGGGGTAGGGGTGGTCGGCGTTGACGATCCGGTCCAACTCGGTGTGCGCGTCCTTGAGCGCGACCCGGCCCGCGGTGATGTCGCGGACGAGCGTCTCCAGGTGCGCGAGCCGGGTGTAGTCCAGGCTCCGCGAGCGGACGACCCTCAGCGAGGTCACCGGGGACATCTCGGTGCCCCGGTGGCAGGCGACGGTGATCGAGGTGAAGATGACGTCGACCTCGCAGTGCGGCAGCCCGTAGGCGCTGGTGACGGCCATGATCGTCGCCGTGACGTCGGCCGCCCCCGCCCCCGATGCCATCTGCACGTCCCCGACCCGCAGCGCGAGATCGAGAACGACGTTGACGGTCCGGTCATCCGGCAACTCCGGCCCGTGCACCGCCCCCCACCTGGGCGGTTCCGCCTTCGTCTGCCACCACATCCCATTCGCCCGCCCCCGCTGAGCGAACCACACGCCTACCACCTCCTACCCGGATTGATCGGATGACCCCACCAACATGTTGCAGTGGCCGCCCTCACCGTCTGGGAATCCCCCGGTAGGCGCAACCGCGCAGCCTTTAGGATGACCCCGGCGCACCACCCCGGCGCCGAGGCCGGCATAGCTCAATTGGCAGAGCACTCGCCTTGTAAGCGAAAGGTTGCGGGTTCAAGTCCCGCTGCCGGCTCCATCTACCTGCGGATACGTCGCGATGGCTAGCAAGATCCACTGACGGCGTGAATGCCTGCGAAGTCTCTGGCGGGCGGTGGACTCACGCCTGCCGGTCCGGAGGCGGCGCCATGCCTGGGGGACGAGGAAGTTCCCGGGCCACTCTGCGGGGGTCGTGGTCACAGAGGTTTCTTGGGCACTTGCCCACCTGGTGATACCAGGCGTGGCGATGGCCGAGTCCGTAGACCCAACCGATGAGGAAGTCGGCTCGCATCAGGCGCTTCAGCCACCAGGGCCTGCTCGGGCACCATTGGAAGCGTGGTTGCGGTCCCGGTCGCCCAGCCTTGATCACGCCCATTGTGGACCTCCTCTTCCTCAGGGTAGGAGCCCTGCGATGGCGCCACGGTGAAGGTGACCGGTGGTGGTCGGTGACCGCTCGACCGGGCAGGTTGGTTCGCGCTGACCTCGCGCTCGGGGGGCGGACGGGGAATACTCGGGGCGTCGCCTACCGGAAGGGGTTTGCCGTGCACGCCCGATCTGGAGACCGGCTGGTGGTCCACGGCAAGGTTGTGGGCAGCCACGACCGTGTGCTCGAAATCGTCGAGGTCATGGGGCCCGATGGCGCCCCGCCCTACCGGGTGCGGGATGACGCGGGGCACGAGACGATCATGCAGCCGGGGGCGGACTGTGTCGTGCAGCCGCGTCAGGCGAGCGACTAACGGTCCGTTGCCTGCTGACGATCACCCGGGTATGGGGGACATGATCCGCGCGGGGGCGGCCACCGACGTCGGGGTCGTCCGGGCCGGTAACGAGGACTCGCACCTCGTCGCCGACGGGGTCTACGTGGTGGCCGACGGGATGGGCGGGCACGCGGCGGGCGAGGTGGCCAGCGAGGTGGCCGTCGCGGTGGCCAAGGGGCTCGTCGGGCGGACCGTGAAGCCCGAGGACGTGCGGGCGGCCGTGCTGGAGGCCAACGCCGCCGTCCTGGCCGCGGCCCGGCGCGACCCGGTGCACCGCGGGATGGGCACCACCCTCACCGGGCTCTGCCTGGCCGACTTCCGGGGAACGCCGCACTGGGTCGTGTTCAACGTCGGCGACTCGCGCGTCTACCGGCACGTCGACGGCACGCTCACCCAGCTCACCACCGACCACACCGAGCTCGCCGAGTTGGTGCAGGCGGGTGACATCAGCCCGGAGGAGGCCGTCGGCCACCCCCTCGGCAACGTCCTCACCCGCGCCATCGGCATGACGCCGGCGCCCGAGCCCGACCTCGACGTCTTCCCGGTGGCCCCGCCCGAGCGGTTCCTCATCTGCTCCGACGGCCTGACCCTGGAGGTCCCCGAGACGGCGATCGCCGGTGTGCTGGCCGACACCGACGACCCGGGCGCGGCAGCGGAACGCCTGGTCACGATGGCCGTGGACGCTGGCGGGCGGGACAACGTGACCGCCGTCGTTGTGGACCTGCGGCGCTGAGGCGTTAACCTCAGGCTAGGTAACCCTTACCTAACTGAGGAGAGGCTAATGCGGGTCGTCATGTTCGGCTTCCAGACCTGGGGGCACCGCACGCTCCACGCCTTGCTCGAGTCGGAGCACGACGTGGTCCTCGTCGTGACCCACCCGCGCGGGGAGGGCGCCTACGAGCGCATCTGGGCCGACTCCGTGGAGGACCTCGCGCGCGAGAACGGCATCCCCGTCCTCATCCGCGAGAAGGCCGACGACGACGACCTCGTGCTGGCCCTCAAGGAAGCCGAGCCGGACGTGATCGTCGCCACGAACTGGCGCACCTGGATCCCGCCGCGGGTGTTCGGCTTCCCGCCGAAGGGCACCCTCAACGTCCACGACTCGCTGCTGCCCGCCTACGCGGGCTTCTCCCCGCTCATCTGGGCGCTGATCAACGGCGAGAAGGAGGTCGGCGTCACCGCCCACATGATGGACGAGACGCTCGACGCCGGAGACATCGTCGCGCAGGAGGCCGTCGAGGTCGGGCCGAGGGACACCACAAAGGACCTGTTCGACAAGACGCTCCCGCTCTTCGGCAAGCTCACCGTCGAGGGATTGGCGCGAA
The DNA here is from genome assembly GCF_024760565.1 of Actinokineospora sp. UTMC 2448. Lineage (NCBI taxonomy): Bacteria > Bacillati > Actinomycetota > Actinomycetes > Pseudonocardiales > Pseudonocardiaceae > Actinokineospora > Actinokineospora sp. UTMC 2448. Next base: position 425,821 of record NZ_CP031087.1, read on the forward strand.
TCGCCAAGGGCGACAAGGACTTCATCCGCCAGGACCGGAGCAAGGCCAGCTTCTTCCACAAGCGCGCCGAGGAGGACCTGCGCATCGATTGGACGTGGGAGGCCGAGGAGCTCGACCGGCTCGTGCGCGCGCAGTGCGCGCCGTACCCCAGCGCGTTCACCTACCACCGGGGGCGCAGGCTGGAAATCGTGGAAGCCCAGGTGTCCCAAGCGGTCTACGGCGGCACGCCCGGCCGGATCTTCTACCGCGAGGGCGACGGCGTCGCGATCGTCGCGGGCGCGCAGGCGCGGCGCGGGCGCAGCAAGGCCTTGCTGGTCACCAAAGTCCGGACGGACGAGGGCGTTGAGCTGACCGCGCACGAGTACTTCACCCGCATGGGCGGATACCTGACCGCCCGGCCGTAGGCGAGAGACGCAGACCACTCCCGAGGGCTGCTTGATTAGGTTAGCCTTACCTCCGTTCCGCTCCTTGATCGCGACGGAGGACAACGTGACCACTGAGGTGTACGACCTGGTCGGAATCGGGTTCGGCCCGTCCAACCTCGCCTTGGCGGTCGCCGTCGACGAGCACAACCGGCGCCACCCGGAGCGCGCGCTGCGGACGCTGTTCTGTGAGCGACAGGCGCGTTTCGGATGGCACCGGGGGATGCTCATCCCCGACGCCACGATGCAGGTGTCGTTCCTCAAGGACCTGGTCACGATGCGCGACCCGGCCAGCGACTTCAGCTTCCTGTGCTACCTGCGCGACCGCAGCCGCCTGGTCGACTTCATCAACCACAAGACGATGTTCCCGCTGCGCACGGAGTTCCACGACTACTTCGAGTGGGCCGCCGCGCGCGTGGCCGACCAGGTCCGCTACGGCGTCGAGGTCATCTCCGTGCGTCCGATCGAGATCGACGGCGAGGTCGCCTACTTCGACGTGGTGGCCGCGCCTGCGGGCGAGGACGCGGTGATCTCCCTGCGCGCCCGCAATCTCGCGGTCGCCACGGGTCTGCGGCCCGTGCTGCCGGAGGACGCCGAGACCTCCGACCGCGTGTGGCACAACATCGAGCTGATGCACCGCATCGACTCCCTCGACGGCGCGGGCCGCGTGCTCGTCGTCGGTGCGGGCCAGAGCGGCGCGGAAACGGTGGCACAGCTGCATTCCGCGCTGCCCGACACCGCGGTCACCGCCGTCTTCGCCAAGTACGGCTACACGCCCGCCGACGACAGCCCGTTCGCCAACCGCATCTTCGACCCCGCCGCGGTCGACGACTTCCACGGCGCGAGCCCGGAGGTCAAGGGCCTGCTCATGGCCTACCACCGCAACACCAACTACTCCGTGGTCGACCTCGACCTCATCGAGGAGCTGTACCGGCGCGAGTACCGGGAGAAGGTCGCGGGCGTGCGGCGGCTGGACATCCGCTCGGCGTCGCGGCTGCGGTTCGTGCGCGAGACCGACGAGGCCGTCTACGCCGCCGTTGAACACCTTCCGAGCGGTGAGGTCGAGACGCTGCGCTGCGACGCGGTGGTCTATGCCACCGGGTACCGGCCCGGCGACGTGTTCGAGCTGCTGGGCCGCGCGGGCGCGGTCTGCGAGCGCGACGCGGCGGGGCTGCCGGTGGTCGAGCGGGACCACCGCGTGCGCACCGCGGAGAACGTCACCGCGGGCATCTACCTGCAGGGCGGGACCGAGCACAGCCACGGGCTCACGTCCACGCTGCTGTCGAACACCGCGGTGCGCGTCGGGGAGATCCTGGAGTCCGTGCTGGCCGGGGCGTCTCGCTCAGAGCGAACGTCCGTGCGGACTGTCGGTGCCCCCGCGTAACTTCGGCCGCATGGCGACCCTTGTCACCTTCCACGCCCACCCGGACGACGAATGCATCGCCTGCGGGGGCATCATGCGCAAAGCCGCCGACGCCGGTCACCGCGTCGTGCTGGTGGTCGCGACCAGGGGAGAGGTCGGCGAGGTCCCGGACGGCTTCCTCGACCCGGGCGAGCAGCTGTGGGAGCGGCGCGTGGCCGAGACCCACGCCGCCGCCGAGATCCTGGGCGTGTCGCGCGTGGAGTTCCTCGGCTACCGCGACTCCGGCATGGTCGACACCGCCGACAACGACCACCCGGCCGCGTTCTGGCGCGCCGACGTCGAGGACGCCGCCCGCAAGCTCGCCGACATCCTGATCGACGAGAAGGCCGACGTCCTCACCGTCTACGACGACTTCGGCGGCTACGGCCACCCCGACCACATCCAGGTCCACCGCGTCGGCTACCGCGCCGCCGAGCTCGCGGGCACGCCCCGGGTGTACGAGGCGACGATGAACCGCGACCAGATCCAGGCCGACGCCGCCGCCGCGCGGGAGAACGGCGAGGCCGACTGGGGCCCGCCGGAGGACATGGAGGTCGGCAAGCCGGAGGCGGAGCTGACCGCGGCGGTCGACGTCACCGCGTACCTCTCGGTCAAGCGCGCCGCGATGCGCGCGCACGCCAGCCAGATCGCGGAGGACTCGTTCTTCCTGGCCATGCCGGACGAGCAGTTCGCCAGGGCCTTCGGCACCGAGTGGTTCATCCGCCGCGACGGCGGCCCCGGCATCACCGAGACGGACCTGATGGCGGGCCTGTAGGCACCGCGCTGCCGAGGCCGCTGGGGGTGGCCTCGGCGGCGCCGCCGTCGGCAGGGCCTGCGTGACCTGCGGTTACTTCGCTCGTTGTGGTACACCAGTACTCCCGTCGTCGGCAGAGGGTGGTGGCCATGGACCAGCGGCGTGCCCTGCCTCCCGCCGACGGGCCCGACCCGGCCGCGGGGCTGGGGCGGGTGCTCGGCAGGCTCTACCGGGGCGGCTGGGAGGTGGCCCGACTGCTGCCCGGCGGCGACGCCGTCGAACGGCGGGTGCGTCGGATCGAGCAGGGCGTGGTCGACGAGGTCCGCAAGCGCCTGGACGGGCCCGACCCGCTCGGCGGCGGGGCCGAGTCCGCGCTGGACCGATCGCGCGCCGAGGTCGACGACCTGGCGGGCGGCGTCGACCGCCTGCCCGGCGGCACGGCCTATCGAGGGCGTCGGGCGAGCGACCGTTCCGACAGCGCCCACCGATCCCGCGGCAGCACGCCCTATCGACCCCGTGGCGGCCTGTCCTCCCCGGCGCGCGGTGCGGGGGAGCCGTTGCGGGCGGCCATGGCCGAGCTGCTGGAGCGCTCGGTCACCGACAGCCGCGACGCCGCTCGTGAGCACTACTTCGCGCTCGTCATGCGGCAGCTGCTGCCCGACGAGGCGCGCATCATCTCCGCGTTGTCCGACGGTTCCGTCTTCCCGCTGGTGCACCTCGTCGCCCGCACCGGGATCGCGGCGCCGCACCGGTACCTGCTGGAGAACGCCTCCACCGTCGGGAGGGCCGCGGGGGTCGTCGCGCCCGGGTTGGTGCCCTTCTACGTGACGCGGCTGCTGCGGTTCGGCCTCGCCGAGATCGGCGACGAGGTCCCGGCCCTGAACACCCAGTACGAGCTCCTGCTCACCGACGAGCGCGTCCGCGCGCTGGACGTCGGCAGGCTCGGCCCGCGCGTGATCCGGCTCTCGCTGCACGTCTCGGAGCTGGGCGCCCAGTTCTGGGCGGCGAGCGACCCGTCGGCGCGCGGGGCAGGCCGGTGATCGGGGAGATCCTGCGCGACTTCGCCGTCAACTGGCCCGTCTACGCCTCCATGCCGGTCATCGCCGCGCTCATCGGGTACGGCACCAAGCTCGTCGCCATCCGGATGATGTTCCAGCCCGTCGAGTTCGCAGGCATCCGGATCAGGGGCAGGCCGGTGCTGGGCTGGCAGGGCATCGTCCCCCGCCGCGCCGCGCGGATGGCGGCGATCGCCTGCGACACGATGACCGACCGGCTGATCTCCGCCGGGGAGGTGGTGCACAGGCTCGACGCGGAGCGCATCGTCAAGGAGATCGAGAAACCGCTGCTCGCAGGCGTCGAGGAGATCGCGCGGGAGATCGCCGCCGAGTACCGGCACGGGCTCTGGGAGTCCCTGCCGGACGCCGTGCGCAGGCGGATCATCCGGCGCGTGCAGGACGACGCCCCTGCGGTCGTGCGCGAGCTGCTTGACCAGGTGAAAGAGGACGTCGACAGCGTCTTCGACCTCAAGGACATGGTCGTCACCAACCTGGTCAAGGACAAGGAGTTGCTCAACCGGATCTTCCGGCACGCGGGCCGCAAGGAGTTCCGGTTCATCGCGCACTCCGGCATCTACTTCGGCTTCCTCATCGGGCTCGTGCAGATGGTGGCGTGGGCGACGCTGAAGAACCCCTGGGTGATGCCCATCTTCGGCGGGCTGACCGGCTGGTTCACCGACTGGCTCGCGCTCAAGATGATCTTCAACCCGAAGCGGCCCACCCGCTACCTCGGCGTCTTCGAGTGGCAGGGCCTGTTCCTCAAGCGCCGCGCCGAGGTCGCCACCGACTACGGCGAGCTCATCGCCAGGGAGATCATCACCCCGAGGAACGTCATCGAGGCCGTGCTGCGCGGCCCGCTGGCCGACCGGCTGTTCGCGCTGATCGCCCGGCAGGTGCGCCAGGTGCTCGACCGCCAGGCCGGGCCGGTGCGCCCGCTGGTCGTGCTGGCCGTGGGCAGCGGCCGCTACCGCGAGATCAAGGACTCCATCGCCGAGAAGGTGATCCAGCGCCTGCCCGAGACGTTGGCCTACATCGAGGACTACGCCGCCGACGCCATGGACATCCGCAACACCCTCGTCGCCAAGATGCGGGAGCTGACGGAGGAGGAGTTCGAGGCGCTGATCCGCCCGGCCTTCGAGCAGGACGAGTGGATCCTCATCGCCGTCGGCGCCGCGCTCGGCTTCGGCGTCGGCGAGTTGCAGGTGTTCCTCGTCGAGCACCTCAGTCGTTAGCACAGGCCCGACGAGACCGGCAACCGTACTGTTGTACTCCTCACCGGGGTTTCTGCGTCTGCGCAGGTGAGGCGGGGTGCGCGAAATGTCAGAACCGGTAGTCGCAGTATGACCCTGTTACGTTGCCTTGGTATGTCCGGAAAGCACCTGATCGAAAAGCCGTCCACCCGCGACGGCTCCGTCATGTGGCGAATCGCGCGGGATTCCGGGAAGCTGGACCTGAACTCCTCCTATGCGTATCTGCTGTGGTGCCGCGATTTCGCGGACACCTCCGCCGTGGTGCGCGTCGACGGGGCCGTCGTGGGATTCGTCATCGGATTCATCCGCCCCGCCGACCCCGAGACCGTCGTGGTCTGGCAGATTGCCGTCGATGACTCCCAGCGCGGCAAGGGTCTGGCCGGGAAGCTGCTCGACCACCTGGTCGAGCGCCTCGCCGAGCGCGGCGTGCGGTACCTGGAGACGACGATCACCCCGGACAACGCCGCGTCGATCGCGCTGTTCGACGGCCTGGCCCGGCGCAGGGGAGCGCGCCGCGAGGCCACCGCGCTGTTCGCGGCCGACGCGTTCCCGGACGACCACGACCGCGAGGACCTGCACCGGATCGGCCCCCTGCTGCCCGTGGCCGTATCCGCGTGACGAGTCAGCCGGAACAGCCCTGCCGAAACCCTGGATGGTGAGCGAATGAACGTGTTCGAGACGACCGAATCCGAGGTACGCAGCTACTGCCGCAGTTGGCCGGTCGTGTTCGACCGCGCTGTCGGCGCCCACATGTACGACGAGTCCGGACGCGAATACCTGGATTTCTTCGCAGGCGCCGGAGCGCTCAACTACGGGCACAACAACCCGGTGTTGAAACAGGCCGTCATCGACTACATGATGGCTGACCGGGTCACCCACTCGCTGGACATGAACACGGTGGCCAAACGCGAATTCCTGGAGACCTTCCGGGACATCGCGCTGGCCCCGCGCGACCTCGACTACAAGATCATGTTCCCCGGCCCGGCTGGCGCCAACGCCGTCGAGGCCGCGCTGAAGCTGGCCCGCAAGATCACCGGCCGCCAGTCGGTCATCAACTTCACCAACGCCTTCCACGGCATGACGCTGGGCGCGCTGTCGGTCACCGGCAATTCGATGAAGCGCGGCGGCGCGGGTATCCCGCTGGTGCACGCCACCCCGATGCCCTACGACAACTACCTCGACGGCAAGGTCGAGGACTTCCTGTGGTTCGAGCGGCTGCTCGGCGACAGCGGCAGCGGCCTCAACGAGCCCGCCGCGGTGATCGTGGAGACGGTGCAGGGCGAGGGCGGCATCAACGTCGCGCGCGCGGAGTGGCTGCGCGGCCTCGCCGACCTGTGCAAGCGGCACGGGATGCTGCTCATCGTCGACGACGTGCAGATGGGCTGCGGGCGCACCGGCCCGTTCTTCAGCTTCGAGCAGGCCGGGATCGTGCCCGACATCGTCTGCCTGTCGAAGTCGATCGGCGGCATGGGCATGCCGCTGGCGCTGACCCTGCTGCGGCCCGAGCTCGACGTGTGGGAGCCCGGCGAGCACAACGGCACCTTCCGCGGCATCAACCCGGCCTTCGTCGCCTCCACCGCCGCGCTGCGCGAGTACTGGACCGACGACACGCTGGAGAAGGGCACCCTGGCCAAGGGCGAGCAGATCGGCCGCGTGCTGGACGACCTCGCCGAGGCCCACGGGCTCAAGGCCAAGGGCCGCGGCCTGGCCAGGGGCCTGCAGTTCGCCGACGGCGACACCGCGGGCGCGGTCTGCCGGGCCGCCTTCGAGCGCGGCCTGCTGATGGAGACGGCAGGCCCCGAGGGCGAGGTGGCCAAGCTGATGCCGCCGCTCACCGTCACCGAGGACGAGGTCGAGCAGGGCCTGTCCGTGGTCACCGAGGCCGTGCACACGGTGCTTGGGAAGGAGAAGAACGCATGATCGTCCGAACCCTGGACGAGATCACCGACACCGACCGCGACGTCAAGACGCCGAACTGGCGCAGCAAGCGGATCATCCTCGCAGGCGACGGGGTCGGGTTCTCGCTGCACGAGACCGTCCTCGAGGGCGGCACGGTCAACGACTTCTGGTACGCCAACCACGTCGAGGCCGTCTTCGTCGTCGAGGGCGATGGCGAGCTGCTCGACAAGGAGACCGGCGAGACCTACCGGCTCGCGCCCGGGTCGATGTACCTGCTCGACGGGCACGAGCACCACCAGCTCCGCCCCAGGACCAGGATGCGCACCGTGTGCGTGTTCAACCCCCCGGTGACCGGCCGCGAGGTGCACGACGAGAACGGCGTGTACCCCCTGATCGTCGAGCCCACCGCTTCCTGACACCTGAGGACCCCAAGGAGGACAGACGCATGACGCTGACCGACGTAAGGACCGAGGACCGCTACCGCACGCGCACTGCCGACCCGGTGGACCTGATCGAGCGCGCCGAGCCCACGGTGTGGGCGGGCGTGGACGGTCCGCTGGACGCGGCGACGCTGGCCGCCCACGACGCGCGCGGCTACTCGCAGTACCCGGGGCTGCTCAGCCCGGCCGAGGTGCGGGCCTACCTCGACGAGCTGACCCGCCTCGCCAGCGACGAGAAGCTCAAGGCCGACGAGCGCACGATCGTGGAGAAGGAGTCGGCGGAGGTCCGCTCGATCTTCGAGGTGCACAAGATCAGCGACCTGATCGCCGAGCTCGTGCGCGACCCCAGGGTGCTCGACCGGGCGCGGCAGATCCTCGGCTCGGAGGTCTACGTGCACCAGAGCCGGGTCAACTACATGCCCGGTTTCAAGGGCAAGGGCTTCTACTGGCACTCCGATTTCGAGACCTGGCACGCCGAGGACGGCATGCCGCTGCCGCGCGCGGTGTCGATGTCGATCGCGCTGACCGACAACTACCCGTTCAACGGCGGCCTGATGGTGATGCCGGGTTCGCAGCGCACTTTCGTGCCGTGCGTCGGGGAAACCCCGGCCGACCACTACAAGGCCTCGCTCAAGGAGCAGGAGATCGGCGTGCCCAGCCGCGAGCACATCACCCAGCTCGCCGCGACGTACGGGATCGACCAGTTCACCGGGCCCGCGGGCTCGGCGCTGATGTTCGACTCGAACATCATGCACGGCTCGGGCAACAACATCACGCCGTTCCCGAGGTCGAACATCTTCGTGGTGTTCAACAGCGTCGAGAACTCCCTTGTGGAGCCCTACGCCGCGCCGTCGCCCCGACCGGGCTTCATCGCGGCCCGGACGTTCACCCCGCTTTCCCGCTAACCAGGAGTTAATGAGCGTTTACGCCATCCGGGTAGGGGATTCGTGAAATCGGGCGTCCAGTACGCCTGTCCCGCCTAGGTTGTCCTTTGCGTGCTCGGGGAGGAGCCGCAAAGGGGGTTGGGACTTGTGAATGTGGGAACAGCGGAGGGCGCGGAGCCGGTTCGGTTCCGCGTCCTCGGCCCGGTCTGCGCGACCCGCGGGGACGAGGTGTTCACCGTGGGCGGACCGGGAACGCGCGCGTTGCTGGCGATGCTGCTGCTCGACGTCGGACGGTCCGTGCCGATCGCGCGGATCGTGGACGTGCTGTGGAACAACGAGCCGCCGACGACCGCGCGCACCATCGTCCAGGGCTACATCTCCCGGCTGCGCAAGTGGTTGTCCACTGTGGACCCCGGCGGCGCGGTGATCGAGACCGAGGGGTCGGACTACCGGTTGGTGGTCGATCCGACGCGGGTCGACCTGTTCCTGGCCCGGTCGCTGCTGGCCGACGCCCGCGGCAGGCCCGCGCCCGCCAGGGCCGAGCTGCTGGCCCGCGCGCAGGAGCTGTGGCGCGGCCCTGAGCTGTCCGACATCGACCAGCGGGTGCGCGCGCCGGAGCTGGCCGAGCTGCGGTTCACCGTCATCGAGGCGCGCATCGACGCCGACCTCGACCTGGGCCGTCACGACGAGGTGATGGGCGAGCTGGCGGCCCTGGTGGACACCTACCCCTTCCGCGAGCACTTCGTCGCGCAGTTCATGCTCGCGCTGTACCGCGGCGGTCGGCGCGCCGCCGCTTTGGAGGTCTACCAGCGCTTCGCGCGCCGTGCCGCTGCCGAACAGGGCCTGGAGCCGGGGATCGCGCTGCGCGAGCTGCACAGCCGCGTCCTGCGCGACGACGAGAGCCTGTCCCGCTCGCCGGGGCCGGTGACGCCCAAGGTCGGCGTGGTCACGCCCGCCGAGCTGCCCGCGCCGCCGCGCGGGTTCGCCGGGCGGGAGCCGGAACTGGCCTGGCTGGACGGGCTGCGCCTCAGCGCGGACGGCACGGGCCCGGTGATCGGCGTGATCGCGGGCCCGGCCGGGATCGGCAAGAGCGCGCTCGCGGTGCTGTGGGGAGCGCGCAACGCCCAGCACTTCCCCGACGGCGTCCTGCACGTCTCGCTGCGCGGCTTCGACCAGCGCCGCCCGCCGCTGGAGCCCGCCGAGGCGCTGGCCCGCTTCCTGCTCGCGCTCGGCGTCGCCGTGCACGACGTGCCTACCGACCTGGCCGACCGCGTCGCGCTGTACCGCTCCCTGCTGGCCGGGCGGCGCGTGCTGGTGGTGCTCGACGACGCCCGCGACGCCGAGCAGGTGCGCCCGCTGCTGCCCGGCGGCGGCACGTCGCTGGCCCTGGTGACCAGCAGGCGCAGGCTGGACGGGCTGGTCGTCGACGGCGCCCGGCTGCTCGTGCTGGACATCCTCTCCGCGGGCGCCGCCGAACGCGTGCTCGAACACGTCGCCGGGCCCGCGCGCGGCGCCGACGAGGCGGTGGCCCGCTCGCGGCTGGTGGAGTTGTGCGGGTATCTGCCGCTGGCGCTGCGGATCGCGGGCGCGCGACTGGCCGTCCGTCCTCAGTGGACGGTCGAGGACCTGGTGGCCGAGCTGGCCGACGAGCGGACCCGGCTGGCCGGGCTCGGGCTGCCGGACGAGACCGGCGTGCGGGCCGCGCTGGACGTCACCCTGCGCGGGCTCGACTCCGCGCAGGCGGGCACGCTCGGCATGCTGGGCGTGTTCCCGGGCCAGTGGTTCGACGTGTACGCCGTGGCCGCGCTGTGCGGGGTGCCGGTCGCCGAGGCCCGGGCGCGGCTGCACGCGCTGGCGGAGGCGTTCCTGGTGGTGGAGACCCGGGCGGACGTGTTCGGGATGCACGACCTCGTGCGGCTGTTCGCCAGAGACCTCGCGGGGGACTCGCTGACGCCGTTGCGGGCGTTGTTGCGGTACTACACGGTCGTCACCGACGCGGCGCGCAGACAGCTGCGCTGTGTCGCGGACGGGCTGAACCCGGCTGCGGACCCGGTGCCGCGGCCGGAGCTGTCCGACCGGGCGGCCGCGCTGGAGTGGTTCGAGCGCGAGTGGCCCAACCTGCTGGCCTGCCTCGCCGCGGGCGCGGAGGCGGGCTGCCACGACCTGGTGTGGCGGCTGGCCTGCTTCGCGGGGGAGTACCGCCGCGTCCGCCAGCGCCGCGACGACTGGGAGTGGCTGGTCGACGTCGGCCTCGACAGCGCCCGCGCCGTCGGCGACGGCCGGGGCGAGGTCCTGCTGCTGCTCAGCCGCATGGTCATGGCCAGCCGGTTCGGGCTGGCCCCCGAGCACTTCGCCGACGCCGAGCGGGCCGTGAAGATCGCCATCGACCTCGGCGACCCGCAGATCCTGGCGATGGCGTACAACGGGCTGTCGTCGGCGCACTTCAGCTCCCGCCGCTACCCGGAGGCCCTCGACGGCTACGAGCGCGCGCTGGTCCTGGCGCGGGAAGCGGGGAACCGGGTGACGGAGGGCAACCTGCTGAACAACATCGCGCAGGTCCACCTGAACCTGGACGACCCGGGCGCGGCGATGGCCCCCCAGCGCGCGGCGGTGGCCGTCTACCGGGAGGTCGGCGACCTCGGCTCGGTGGGCCTGGCCCTGGCCAACCTCGCCGAGCTGGAACACCTCATCGGCGACTACGCGGCCGCGGAGGCCGACGCGCGGGAGGCGGTGTCGCTGGCCGAGCTCAACGGCCAGTGCCTCACCGAGGGCTTCGCCAGGGAGATCCTGTCCCGCGTCCGCCGCGACGTGGGGGACATCGAGGGAGCGCGGGCGGAGCTGGTGGTGGCGATCGACCGCTACGACCAGATCCGCTCCCCCCTGGCGGACTCGGCCCGCGCCGCCCTCAACTCCCTCCCGCCCGCCGTTTAGCCGGGATTTAGCGGTACCCCACCCCCATCCGGCAAGCTGTTCCCCCGCGCCGCTCTGGCGCACACCCGGGCGGAGGGGGGAGCCCCGCCCGACGGGCCGGTCTGCGCCAAGGGGGGACGGCGCAGACCGGCCCTTGGCGTTATCCGGGCCGGGTAGCGGACGGCTTGGCAGGCCGCAGCGGGAGGCGGCGAAGGGCACTCGGCGACGCCCACAGGCCGAGTTGGGGCGCAGGCTCGAAGCCACGGAGCCGCCGATCCGGGAGCGGTCGGCCCCGAGGTGCGCCGACGCTGACGACGTGCCGGTGTCGGCGCCGGTCGGGCGATGCGGGCTGCTAGCTGGCTGGATGCCGGAGTGGGCGGCGGTGGTGCCGCATTGTGGGGCGCGGGGCCGGTGCGGCGGTCAGGCGAGGGAGGCTTCCAGCCAGGCGGGCGGCGGAGGCGCTGGGGTGGCGCAGGCTGCCGCCGCGATGGGTGGCCGGGCACCGGGCCCGGTCGACTGGGTCTAGGAGCGGTCGGCCATGAGGTCGACCGGCGCTGGCGCCGTGGCTGTGTCTGCGTCGGTCAGCCGATGTGGGCTTCTGGCCGGATCGGTTGCCGGAGTGGGCGCGGAGGTGCTGGGTGCTGCTGCGGTAAGGCGTGGTCGGGCACGGGGCCGGTCCGGCCGGGAGCCGGAAGCCCTCGCCGCGAGTCAGGCAGCCAGGTCCGCCGCGTCGCCTCCGGGTGGGATGACTCGGAGGCGACGCGGTGGCGTGGGCCGGTCGGAGTCCTCAGACGTGCTGGTCGAGGGGGGTCAGTTCGGGGCGCTTGGGGGTGAGGCCGTCGCCCAGGGATTCGCCGGTCAGTTGGCGGCGGACCCAGGGGAGGAGGTGGGTGGTGGTCCAGGCCAGGTCGGCCTGGCGCATGCGCAGCCAGCGCTGCGGCGGCTCCGGGGGGAGCGGGTCGCGCCAGTCCTCCGTGGTGGGCACGTCCAGGACCTCGGCGGCGCGCAGGGCGATGCGGCGGTGGCCCTCGGGGGAGAAGTGGAGGCGGTCGTCGCACCAGGAGCGGCGGTCGTGCAGCGCGCGCAGGGACCACAGGTCGATCACGCGGGCGCCGTGGGTCTCGGCGATGGCGCGGACGTGTCCGTTGTAGATGGCGACCTTGCCGCGCACCCGGCGCAGCAGGGGCTGGACGCGCGGGTCGGGGCCGGTGAACACCGCGACCTCGCAGCCAGCGGCGCGCAGGCGCTGCACCGCGGACTCGAACAGGGCGGCGACGTCGTCGACGTCACTGCCCGGGGTGATGATGTCGTTGCCGCCGCCGCACAGCGTCACCAGTTGCGGACGCGCCGCCTCGGCGATCGGCACCTGCTCGTCGACGATCTCGGCGAGCATCTTGCCGCGCAGGGCCAGGTTCGCGTACCGCAGACCCGGATTCTGGTCCCCCATCGTCGCCGCCAGCCGGTCGGCCCAGCCGACACAGCCCCGCGGCCCGTCGTCGCCGACGCCCTCGGTGAAGCTGTCCCCTAGCGCTATCCAGCTCTCCCAACCCGGCACCGCCCGGTCCTCCCCTCGAACCCGTTGGCTTCCCCAACCAACTTGCCCAATATCTCAAGTGGGCGCCCACCTACGCTACCGTCGGTTACCGCAGCGTATGACCGGCGGCCATTATCGCCAACCGATTTCGTGCCCTCGTCCATTCCCGGGGTTAGGACTACCTCACTTTCCGGGCGTAGGGCAGGCTGGAGGCGTGAGCGACTCCCTGGCCGACCTCCTCGGCGGCAGACGCGGCGCGCTGGACGCGACCGTGCCGCCGGTCGTGTTCGGCCTGGTCTGGCTGCTCGCGAACCACTCGATCGGGTGGGCGGCAGGCGCTGCCTGCGCTGTGGCGTTGGTCATCGCCGTCTGGCGCGGGTGCACCGGCGGCAAGGCGACCGCGGTGCTGGGCAGCCTCGCCGCCGTGGCCGCGGGCGCGCTCGTGGCGCTCTACACCGGCCGCGCGCAGGACTTCTTCCTGATCCGGCTGCTGTCCAATGTGGGCAGTGGGCTGGCCTGGGCGGTGAGCATCCTCATCCGCTGGCCGCTGCTGGGCGTGGTCGTGGGCACCGTGCTCGGGCAGAAGGCCCGCTGGCGTCGCGATCCCGACCTGCTGCGCGCGTACGGCAGGGCGAGCTGGGTGTGGGTCTTCGGCCAGTACACCTTGCGCTCGGTCGTGTTCGCACTGCTGTGGTGGTCGGGATCGATCTGGTGGCTCACCGTCGCGCAGATCGCGCTGTCGTGGCCGTTGGTCGCCCTCGTCCTCGCCGCGAGCGCGATCGTGCTGCGCAGGACGCTGCCCGCCGATCACCCTGGGTTACGCCACCCGCGCGTCGAGGTCCCCGCCGACTGACCGGAGAACGCGGTGATCACCGCGAGCCGGGCCGCGCCGAGGACGCCGTCCGCCGCGGTGCGCACGTCCAGGTGCGACAGCAGCTCCCGCACCCGCACGCCGACCGGGGTGTCCGGCGCGGCGACCGAGCCCGCGATCACGACCGGGCCGGTGCGGCGCACCCGCGTCGCCAGCCCGGCGAGGCCCAGCGCCGCCCGCTCGATGATGTCGGCCGCCACCGGGTCGCCAGCGTGCGCGCTCACCAGCGGCGCGAACCGGGCCAGCGCGATCGGCGGCGCGGCGTTCACCACCGTGATCAGCTCGCCGAAAGCGTTTGCCCCCGCCTCCGCGAGCACGGCCGACACGAACGGCCCCGACGGCGCCTCCCGCTGCAGCCCGTCCAGCGCCGCCCGCACCGCCTCCCGGCCGAGCCAGAACGCCGAGCCCTCGTCGCCCAGCAGCCAGCCGTACCCGCCCGCGGTCGCCGCCCTGCGGTGCCCGGCGATGCGCATCGCGATCGACCCCGTGCCCGCGATCAGCACCGTCCCGTCGGCCTCGGTGGCCCCCGACGCGAAGGCCACCTCCGCGTCCGACACCACCACCGGCGGCTCGGCCGCCCCGACGTCCGCCAGCGCGGCGGCGAAGCGCGCGAACACCGTCGGGTCGGCGTAGAGCTTCGACGACCCCGCCATCCCGATCAGGCACCCCGCGCACGGTCGGCCGCCCAGCGCGGCCCCGACCGCGGCGGCCATGTTCGCCGCGGCCGCGTCGACGCCGTTGGAGTTCGGGTTCGCCCCGCCCGCCGCGCCGCGCCCGACGATCGTCCCGGCCGCGTCCACGGCCACCGCTCGGGTGGTTGTGCCGCCCGCGTCGACCCCCACGGCGACGCGCGTTGCTCCATTCGGCGTAGCATGGGTGTCGGCCCGCTCCGTTCCACCCCCTCGACGGAGCGGGCTGCTCATGTCCCCGCCAGGCGGGCGCGCTCGTCCGCGGGCATCCCCGGCCCCGGCTCCACGACCACGCCTGCCGCCGTCAGCTCGCCGCCGCACTCGCCGCAGCTCACCACCGCCGTCGTGGCGTGCCCGCACCCGCGGTGCCGCAGCAGCAGCGGCACGCCCGGCCCGTCGCCCAGCCACTGGTCGCCCCAGCGGATGATCGCCGCGAGCACCGGGAAGAAGTCGCGGCCCATGTCGGTCAGCACGTACTCATAGCGCGTCGGGCGCTCCTGATAGCGGACCCGGGTGAGCAGGCCCGCCCCGGTGAGCCGGTCGAGCCGCTCGGTCAGCGTGTTCCTGGCGATCCCGAGCGCGCCCTGGAAGGCGTCGAAGCGCCGGGTGCCGTAGAACGACTCGCGCAGCACCAGCAGGGTCCACTGATCGCCCATCAGATCCATCGTGCGGGCGATGGAGCAGGGCCAACGCGCGAACGAGGTCCTCCGCATCGGGCCAGTGTAGGGAGATCGTGAGATCGCGCACAGAGACCGAATGGCTACCGTGTGCGGGTCACCTTGCTCAGGCCGCGCGGGGCGTCCGGGTCGCCGCCCCGGGCCAGCGCCAGGCCGTGCGCCAGCCGCTGCAGGGGCAGGATCTCCAGGATCGGCGCCACCTCCTCGGGCGCCTCGGGCAGCTCGATCCGCAGGGTGGCGGGCACCGACGCGGCGGCGGAGCCCGCGGCGATGATGTCCGCGCCGCTGGCCGCGACGACCTCGAGCGCCTCGCGCACGGCGTCCCCGCCCCGGCCCGCGCTCGCCACCGCGACCACGGCCGTCTCCTTGTCGACCGCGGCCACCGGGCCGTGCAGCAGGTCGGCCGCGCTGTAGGCGCGCGCGGGCAGGTAGCTGGTCTCGGCGAGCTTCAGCGCCGCCTCCGCCGCGGTCGCCGAGGAGTACCCGCGCCCGGTCGTCACGACCCGGTCGACGAACCGCAGCCGCGCCACGGCCTCCTCGACACCCTCCGCTCCCAAAGCGGCGGCGCTCAGCGCCCCGATGTCGGCGACGGCCTCGCCGGAGCCCCCGCGCACGGCGTCGATGAGCAGGTACAGCGACAGCAGCGTCGCCGTGTACGTCTTGGTCGCCGCCACGGCCAGCTCCGGCCCGGCGCCGATGTCCACCGCCAGCTCCGCGGCCCCGGCCAGCGGCGAGTCCGCGGTGTTCGTCACCGCGACCGTGAGCGCGCCGCGCGCCCGCGCCGCGTGCGTGGCCTCCACCAGGTCAGGCGACCCGCCGCTCTGGCTCACCGTCACGTACAGCACGTCCGTGAGATCGGGCTTGGCCCCGTATAGCGTCGTCGTCGAGGGCGACACCGACCCAGCGGGAAGGCCCAGCAGCACCTCGGTGAGGTACTTCGCGTACAGCGCCGCGTGGTCGCTGGTCCCGCGCGCGGCGAACAGCACGAACCGGGGCCGCGCCGCCGCGATCCGCCCGGCCACGTCGGCGAGCGCGGAGCGGCGCTCGACCAGCCCGGCCAGTACCTCGGGCTGCTCGGCGATCTCGGCGCGCATGCGCTCGCCGGGGGGCGGGTTCGTCATCGACGGCTCCTCACGCGTTAAGGTCTAGACCAATCATAGCGCGGTGGCCGCCCCGGTAGTCCACATCAGCGGGGGTGGTTCACACCTGTTCACGCCCGTTCACCCGGGGTGTGATCGCGGAGACGGGCCTGGACAGGGCATTCTGTACGCGGGAGCGAGACACAGGAGGACACCATGCTGGAGATGTCCACTGCCGAAGGTTCGGTGGCCAGGGGGCAGCGCGAGCCCAAGTACTGGGGGCTCAAGCGCCATCTGCTCGACCTGCTCGGCAGCCTGCCGCCCGGCTCGCCCATCCCCACCGAGCGCTCCCTGGCCACCGAGTTCGACGTCTCGCGCACCACGGTCCGCCAGGCGCTGGCCGAGCTGACCGTCGAGGGCAGGCTGCTGCGCGTGCAGGGCAAGGGCACCTTCGCCGCCGAGCCCAAGGTCGCCCAGCGGCTGCAGCTGTCCTCCTACACCGAGGACATGATCGCCCAGGGCCGCGAGCCGTCGTCGAAGCTGCTGGACGTCTCCGAGATCCCCGCCGAGGCCGAGCTGGCCCGGCTGCTGCGCATCCGCGCCGGGGCCAAGGTGCTGCGCCTGCACCGGCTGCGCCTGGCCGACGGCGAGCCGATGGCCATGGAGACCACCCACCTGCCGCTGGGCCGCTTCCGGGGCCTGCGCCGCTACGTCAGCTCCGGCGGCTCGCTCTACCAGATCCTGCGCGAGCGCTTCGACGTCGAGATGGGCCACGCCGAGGAGACGATCGAGACCGCGCTGGCCGGGCCGCACGAGGCCGAACTGCTCGGCGCCGACGTCGGCATGCCCATGCTGCTGCTGTCCCGGCACTCCTTCGACGTCGACGAGCGCCCCTTCGAGTGGGTGCGCTCGGTCTACCGCGGCGACCGGTACAAGTTCGTCGCCACCCTCAACCGGCCGTGAACACCGGGCGATGAGCACCGTCCGGTGGGGAACACCCGCCGCGAGGGGCATCCTCGCCACCGCCATCCTCGGCTCGGGGATGGCCATGATCGACGGCACGGTGGTCAACGTCGCCCTGCCGCACATGGGCGCCGAGCTGGGCGCCGCCGTCGCCGGTCTGCAGTGGATCGTGGACGGCTATCTGCTCGCGCTGGCCGCGCTCATCCTCGTCGCGGGTTCGCTGGGCGACCGCTATGGACGGCGGCGCGTCTTCGTCGTCGGCGTGATCTGGTTCGGCGTCGCGTCGGTGCTCTGTGGACTCGCGTGGTCACCGCAGGTGCTCATCGGCGCGCGCGTGCTGCAGGGCGTCGGCGGGGCGCTGCTGACCCCGGGCTCGCTGGCCATCCTGCAGTCGGCGTTCGTCCGCGAGGACCGCGCGCGGGCCATCGGCGCGTGGTCGGGGCTGTCCGGCATCGCCGCCGCCGCCGGTCCGGTGCTCGGCGGGCTGCTGGTGCAGCTGTGGTCGTGGCGCCTGGTGTTCCTGATCAACGTCCCGATCGCCGCGCTGTGCGTGTGGCTGGCCTACCGGCACGTGCCCGAGACGCGCGGCGCCGTCGGCCGCATCGACGCCCGCGGCTCGGTGCTGGGCGCGGTGGGCCTCGCCGCGGCCACGGCGTGCCTGGTGGAGGCGCCGGTCCGCGGCCTGGACTGGCTGGTGGTCGGCTGCGGCGTCGTCGGCGTGGTCTCCCTGGTCGTCTTCGTCGTCCACCTGCGACGCGCGGCCGACCCGCTTGTGCCGCCGTCGCTGTTCGCCGACCGCACGTTCACGATCTCCAACGCGCTGACGTTCGTCGTCTACGGCGCGCTCGGCGGCGGCCTGCTGCTGATGGCGATGCAGTTGCAGGTGTCGCTGGGCTACAGCCCGACCGAGGCGGGACTGGCGGGCATGCCGATCACGGTCGTCATGCTGCTGCTGTCGTCCCGATTCGGGCAGTGGGCGTCGAAGGCGGGGCCGCGCTGGTTCCTGGTCGTCGGCCCGCTGCTGGTGGCCGCCGGGATGCTGCTGCTGATCCGCGTCACGCCGGGCACGTCCTACCTCGGCGCGGTGCTGCCGGGCGTGCTCGTCTTCGGCATGGGCCTGGCCGTCGTCGTGGCCCCGGTGACGGCGACCGTGCTGGCCGCGGCGCCCGACGAGCACGCCGGGGTCGCCTCCGGGGTGAACAACGCCGTGGCCCGCACCGGGAGCCTGCTGGCCATCGCCGTGCTGCCCGCCGCGGCGGGCCTGTCCGGCGACGCCTACACCGACCCCGTCGCGCTCACCGCGGCCTGGCAGAACGCGCTGGTCATCGCCGCTGTCATGGCGGCCATCGGCGGTCTGCTGGCCATCGGCGTGCGCGGCAATGTGCTGGCGGAGGCGCACACGCCGGAGGAGACCGCCGACGCGCCGCACCCGGGCGAGTGCCTGCACTGCGACATCGACGCGCCGCCCACGCACGTCAGGAACTGAGGATCTCCGAGAGCATCGCCGGGTCGACGTTGCCGCCGGAGATGACCGCCACCGTCTTGCCCTCGGGCAGGTCGCGGAACAGGTATCCGGCGACCGAGACCGCGCCGCTGGGCTCGGCCACCAGGTTCGCCTTATGCGCGAGCAGCGCGACGGCCGCGCGGATCTCGTCCTCGGAGACGGTCACGATGCCGTCCACGTACGCCTGCTGGTGGGCGAAGGTCAGCGGGGACGGCTGGCTGCGCAGGCCGTCGGCGATCGTGCGGTTGCGGTCGGCCACCGACCAGTCGACCAGGCGGCCCTCGGCAAGGCTCGCCGCGGTGTCGGCGGCCAGCTCCGGCTCGACGGCCCACACCTGCGTCTTCGGCGAGCGGTTCTTGATCGCGGTGGCCACGCCGGAGATCAGCCCGCCGCCGCTGACCGGCACCAGCACCACGTCGGCGTCGGGCAGGTCGTCGGCGATCTCCAGGCCGATCGTGCCCTGGCCCGCGATGACGTCGGGGTGGTCGAACGGCGGCACCAGCGTCGCGCCCGTCTCCTCGACGATCTCGTACGCGCGCGTCTCGCGCTGCCCGACCGCGCACAGCACGACCTCGGCGCCGTGCGCGCGGGTCGCGTCGATCTTGACCCGCGGGGTGTCCTCGGGGACCACGATCCACGCCCGGATGCCGAACTCGCGCGCGGCGTAGGCCACGGCCTGGGCGTGGTTGCCGCTGGAGTACGCCACGACGCCGAGCGCGCGCTGCTCGTCGGTCATCCTGGCGATCGTGTTGTACGCGCCGCGGATCTTGAACGCGCCGATGGGCTGCAGGTTCTCCGGCTTGAGCCAGAGCGGGCCGCGCGGGGCCCACGGGCAGGGCAGCAGCGGCGTCCGCACGGCGGTTCCGGCGACGCGACCGGCCGCGGCTTCGATGTCGGCGAGGGTGACCAGGTCCACGTCAGCCAGTCTGCCTCAGCGCGGCGAGCAGATTCGCCGCCGCGGCGGCCGGATCGGTGGCTTCGGTCACAGCCCGCACGACCACGACACGCTCCGCGCCCGCGCGGGTGACCTCCGCGATCCGTCCCTCGTCGATGCCGCCGATGGCGAACCACGGCCGGTCCGGGCGCAGCGCCGCGGTCGCGCGCACGAGGTCGAGGCCGGGGGCCGGGCGGCCGGGCTTGGTGGGGGTGGGCCAGCAGGGCCCGGTGCAGAAGTAGTCGACGCCGGGCTCGCGCGCCGCGGCCGTGGCCTGGTCGACGTCGTGGGTGGAGCGCCCGATGGCCATGTCGTCGCCGACGACCGCGCGGGCGAGCGGGACCGGCAGGTCGTCCTGCCCGAGGTGCAGGATGTCCGCGCCCGCAGCCTTGGCCACGTCGGCGCGGTCGTTGACCGCCAGCAGCGCGCCGTGCTCGGCGCACCGCTCGGCGATGACCGCCAGCGCGGCCAGCTCCGGGCGCGCCTCCAGGCCCTTCTCCCGGAGCTGGACGATGTCCACGCCCCCGGCCAGCGCCGCGTCGACGAACTCGCCCAGGTCGGGCCGCAGCCCCGTGCACAGGTACAGGCGGGCGGCGGCCAGCCGGTCGCGGATCTGGGTGGCGTCTAGTCCGGGCATGCGGTTCACGCTACGGTTGGGGCCTGGTCGCACGGGAGTCCGGGTACGGGCTGAGAGGGAGCTGCGCCGCTCCGACCGTCGAACCTGATCCGGGTCATGCCGGCGCAGGGAGCGTGGGAACTGTGGAAAGCGTTGCCGTCGTGGGTGGCGGTGTCATCGGCCTGTCGTGCGCGTGGCGGCTCACCGCCGCCGGGCACCGGGTCCGGCTCATCGATCCGGCGCCCGCCCGGGGCGCGTCCTGGGTGGCGGGCGGGATGCTGGCGCCGCTGACGGAGTCGTGGCCGGGCGAGGAGGCCGCGCTCGACCTCGGCGCCGCCGCGCTGGAGCGCTGGCTGTCCTTCGCCGACGAGCTGGGCTTCGAGCTGCGCCGGGAGGGCACGCTCGTCCTGGGCGTCGACTCGGCCGACACGGCCACGCTCGACGTCCTGGCGGACTTCCTGGCCGCGCGGGGCCGCGAGGTGGACCGGCTGACCGGCCGCGCGGCGCGCGCCCTGGAGCCGTGCCTGGGGCCACGGGTGCGGTCGGCGTTGTCGGTGCCGGGGGACCTGGCGGTCGACAACCGGGCGCTGCTGGCGGCCCTGCTGCGCGCGTGCGACGCCGTGGAGTTCGTCGCGGAGCAGGCCGTCGCGGTCCGGCCTGGCCGGGTGGAGTTCGCCGGGCACGCGCTGGACGCGGACGTGGTCGTGGTGACCGCGGGTGCCCACAGCCGCGGCCTGCACCCCGCGCTGACCGGCGTGGTGCGGCCGGTGAAGGGGGAGATCCTGCGGCTGCGGGCGCGGGCGGGCACGCTGCCGCCGCCGTCGCGGACCGTCCGCGCCCTGGTCGCGTCCCGCCCGGTGTACCTCGTGCCGCGCGCCGACGGCGAGCTGGTCCTGGGCGCGACGCAGCACGAGGTCGGATACGACACCGAGGTGACGGCTGCGGGCGTGCGCGACCTGATCGCCGACGCCGAGCAGGTCATGCCGGGCATCGGCGAGTACGCGCTGGTCGAGACCGCCGCGGGCCTGCGCGCGGGCAGCCCGGACAACGTGCCGGTGATCGGATGGCTCGAACCCGGCGTGCTCGCCGCCACCGGCCACCACCGCAACGGCCTGCTGCTGGCCCCCACGACCGCCGACGCGGTGGTGGCGCTGGTGGCCGGGGAGCCGGAGCCCGCGGCGACGTCGCCGTCCCGCTTCGCGAAGGGAGTCCGATGAGGATCGTCGTCAACGGCGTGCCGCGCGAGGTCGCCGACGGCGCGACCGTCGCCGAGGTGCTGGCCGCGCTCGGCCTGCCGTCCGTGGGCATCGCCGTGGCCGTCGACGGCGCCGTGGTGCCGCGCGCGTCGCACGCGGTAGCCGTGGTGGCGCCGGGGGCGGCGCTGGAAGTCCTGACCGCTGTCCAGGGAGGCTGACATGGACGACCCGCTCGTCATCGCCGACCGCGAGTACTCGTCGCGGCTGATCACCGGCACCGGGGGCGCGGCCAACCTGGCCGTCCTCGAACGCGCCCTGGTCGCCTCCGGCACCGAGCTGACCACGGTGTCGTTGCGCCGAGTCGACGCGGGCGGCGGCACCGGCGTCCTCGACCTGCTGACCCGCCTGGGCATCGACCCGCTGCCCAACACCGCGGGCTGCCGGACAGCCGCCGAGGCCGTGCTGACCGCTCAGCTGGCTCGTGAGGCGCTGGGCACGAACTGGGTGAAGCTGGAGGTCGTCGCCGACGACCGCACCCTGCTGCCCGACCCGGTCGAACTGCTGGACGCGGCGACGACCCTGGTCGACGACGGCTTCGTCGTCCTGCCCTACACCAACGACGACCCGGTGCTCGCCCTGCGGCTCGAGGAGGCGGGCTGCGCCGCCGTCATGCCGCTGGGCTCGCCGATCGGCACCGGCCTGGGCATCCGCAACCCGCACAACATCGAGCTGATCGTGGCGCGCGCGTCCGTCCCGGTCATCCTCGACGCGGGCATCGGCACCGCATCCGACGCCGCGCTGGCCATGGAGCTCGGCTGCTCGGCCGTCCTCCTGGCCACCGCCGTGACCAGGGCGGAAGACCCCGAACGCATGGCCGCCGCGATGCGCCACGCCGTCACCGCAGGCCGCCTCGCCCGCGCCGCGGGCCGCATCCCCCAACGCTTCTGGGCCCAAGCCTCAAGCCCGCCGAGGTGACTCACACCCCCAACCGCCCCACGACGATCTCCGCCGCGGAGACCGCTGAGTCGCAGGTGTCGGCGAAGTCGGGTGCGGGCTTCCCGGGGCGGTAGTCGATGCGGAATCCCTGGTCGCTGTCGGTTCCGACCGCGACGTAGCAGCTGTCCCCGGCTTCTCCGGAGCCGTATCGGACGGCGGGCATCCCGCTGATCTCGAGCGGCTCGAAGACCTCGGACGAAGTCTTGTGGTGGTAGGCCATCACCAGCGGCGACCCGACCGGCGATGCCTCGAACAGGGCCAGGTCGAGGCTGCCCGCGTCGAGGTCGCCCGAGGAAGAGCAGGAAGCCAGGTCCCGGCTGAACTGTTCAAGCTGCCGCACCTCGGCGCCGAGGTCGAACGCCCGAAGGTCTTCCACCGGAGTCAGCGCGCACGGCTTCGAGAGATACGGATCCATATCGATCGGCCGGTGTACTGGTGGAGCCGATGGTGTCGGCAACGCCGCGCTCGTCGATGTCGGCCGCGGTGGTGTGGTCGGGTCGCCGCCGATCGCCTTCGAGCAGCCGCTGGCTAGGAGGAAGACGCTGAAAGCGATGGCTCCCGTCGTCACCCTGTGCATCAACGGTCCTCCTCAGGAGCAAGGCGTCGTCGAACCGCGCTTGTGGAGATGTCCGACGACGCGCTTCCGCCTGCCGCCATCCGCTCTCGCTCGTTCTCGACCCGTTGGTTGAATTCGTCGTCCGGGAGCCTTTCCTTCGTGAAGAAATGCTCGTAACGAAAGTCGGGGCTGTCGACGTCGGTGTTCGACGGCAGCGGGCGGTACATCGAGAAGGCCTCGTCGGCCAAGTCGCCGTCCGCCAGTCGCAGCGAGTGGCTGATCGCGTCGAGTTCCGCCTCGTAATCCCGGCGCAGCCGGTCCTCCTCGTGCACGTAGGAGCCGAGCACCTCGTTGAAGTCGGCTCCCTTGATCCCGTAGTCCACCGTCTCCACGGCGAAATCGATCACTCCCTGCGCAACCGTGGCCAAGGCGGTCCTGGGGTCCGCGAGGGCGCCGATCACGGTCTTCGCGATGCCGCCGCCGATCTTCAACGCGAACGCCGCTCCGGACTGCTCGCCGTCCCTGATCACCTTGTCAATGGCGCTGACCGTGTTGTCTGCCAATTCCAGGTAGTCCCGGCGAACATGTGTCGCCACCGCGACCGATGCGCCCAGAGCGCCAACCGACCTGGTGATGAGATCACTATGGCGATTGGTGAAGGCTTCGATATGCGTGAGCTGCTGACGAAAGGCGTCCGCAGCGGGGCCAAGCCAGTCCGACAGGTGATCGCGGGCCTGCCGCATGGCTGCCCTGAACTCCTCGGAAAGATCATATGCCACCGCGCTCGCGGCGGACTGCGCGCGCTCCATCTCGTCTATGATCTTCTGTGGATCCAGCGTGATGAACGACTCGGACCGCTGGTGGAACATCGGTTTGTTCGTGGCGAGCCAGTTGTGCGCGGTTTCGGCGCCGAACGGGTTGGTGTGCACCATGAGTTCGAAGAACTTCTGGGCGAGTAGATCGGCGCTGGCGTGGATGTCGGCCTCCGAGGGCCAGGGACCGGCCATTGTTCACCCCTGTCCGTCGGCTCGGCGGTACAGGAGGACTATCTTTTCCAAGGCCTGGGCGGTCTCGTGGATGATGCCGACCGCATCCACCAGGCGAGCCGCCAGGTTGTCGCTATAAGTGGCATACGTCACCTGGAGCGCGTCAAGGGCGGGAAGGCTTTCTCCGCCGTCGCGGTGCAATCCCTCGTGCTGCTTGAGGAGGGAGGCCGGGCGGGCGAGGTGGAAGGCCGCCTGCGGTAGCGACACGGTCGCTGCTTGATGCGCACGGTCGACGTCGACCTCGAATCCGGACACGATTCCCCCTGGTGTTTCGGGCTGCCGGACCCAGAATGTAGCGACGTGGATGCGTTATGTACGCCGAACGCGGATATGTAGATCGATTGGGCTAACGGCGAACTGCGCGGCCGGGGGCTGGTGGAGGGTCGGGTTCGTCCGCTCCCCGGATGCGGCCACAATAACCGGATGAGCTCTGCGGAGACTGACATCGCGGCCCGGCTGTACCTGGCGATCGGGCGGCTGTCGCGGTCGCTGCGGCGGTCCGGCAGTGCCGGGCTCGGCCACGGGTCGATCTCGGCTTTGTCCACTTTGGTCACATCGGGCGAGCAGCGGCTCGGTGACCTCGCCGCGCGGGAGAACGTGGCCGCGCCGACGATGTCGCGGATCGTGGCCGCGCTCGTGGAGGCGGGCTACGTCGGGCGCGAGCCCGATCCGGCCGACCGGCGGGCATGGCTGGTGAAGGCCACCGAGGAGGGCGCGCGGATCGTCTCCGGCGTGCGCTCCAACCGGGTGCGCGACCTCGGCAAGCGGCTCGACCGGCTCACCGAGGCCGAGCTGGCCACCCTGGTCGCCGCTATCCCCGTGCTGGAGTCGCTGCTGGCGGAGTGAGGAACGCCGCCGCGTCCGGCAGCCGCCACAGCGGCGACACCGGGCCGACGCCCGCCCCCAGCGGGTACGCGTGCCGCACCGACTCCACGATGAACGCCTTCGCCGCGCGCACGGCGTCCGGCAGCGTGTTGCCCTTCGCCAGCGCCGAGGTGACCACCGACGCCAGCGTGTCACCGCTGCCGTGGGTGTGGCGCACGTCGAAGCGCGGACCGTCCAGCTCGACGAACTCCGATCCGTCGTAAAGAAGGTCCACACAGGACGGGTCGGTCCACAGGTGCCCGCCCTTGACCAGCACCCACTCCGGGCCGAACGCGTGCAGCGCCCTGGCCGCCTCCCGCTGCCCGGCCCGGTCGGTCACGTCGATGCCGGTCAGCAGCCGGACCTCGTCGAGGTTCGGGGTGATCAGGGTCGCGCGCGGGAACAGCAGCGTCTTCAGCGCGTCCAGCGCCTCGTCGCGCAGCAGCTGGTCGCCGTGCATCGACGCGGCCACCGGATCGACCACGAGCGGTCCGATGTGGACTTCGTCGACAGCGGCGGCCACCGCGGCGATGGTCTCCGCGGTGGCCAGCATGCCCGTCTTCGCCGCCTGCACGCCGATGTCGGTGGCGACCGCGCGGATCTGCGCGGCCACCACCTCCGGCGGGATCACCGTATAGCCGCTGACGCCCACGGAGTTCTGCACCGTCACCGCGGTCACGGCGGTCATGCCGTGCACGCCGCAGGCGAAGAACGTGCGCAGGTCGGCCTGCAGCCCGGCGCCGCCGCCGGAGTCCGACCCGGCGATCGTGAGCGCCCGCGGCGGGGTCACTTGACCACCGGCAGGTACACCTTGCCGCCCTGGTCGGCGAACTCCTCGGACTTGGCGGCCATGCCCGCCTCGATGGCCTCCGCGGAGTCGAGCCCGTGCTCCTCGGCGTAGCGGCGCACGTCCTGGGTGATCTTCATCGAGCAGAACTTCGGCCCGCACATCGAGCAGAAGTGCGCGGTCTTGGCGGGCTCGGCGGGCAGCGTCTCGTCGTGGAACGAGCGCGCGGTGTCCGGGTCGAGCGAGAGGTTGAACTGGTCGGTCCAGCGGAACTCGAAGCGCGCCTTGGACAGCGCGTCGTCGCGCTCCTGCGCGCGCCGGTGGCCCTTGGCCAGGTCGGCGCTGTGCGCGGCGATCTTGTAGGTGATGACGCCGGTCTTGACGTCATCGCGGTTGGGCAGGCCCAGGTGCTCCTTGGGCGTGACGTAGCACAGCATCGCCGTGCCCAGCCAGCCGATCTGCGCCGCGCCGATGGCCGAGGTGATGTGGTCGTAGCCGGGCGCCACGTCCGTCGCGAGTGGACCGAGGGTGTAGAACGGCGCCTCGCCGCACAGCTCCTCCTCCAGCCGCACGTTCTCGGCGATCTTGTGCATCGGCACGTGCCCGGGTCCCTCGATCATCACCTGGACGTCCTTGGCCCTGGCGATGTGCGTCAGCTCACCGAGGGTGCGCAGCTCGGCGAACTGGGCCTCGTCGTTGGCGTCGGCGATCGAGCCGGGGCGCAGGCCGTCGCCGAGGGAGAAGGTCACGTCGTAGGCGCGCAGGATGTCGCAGAGCTCCTCGAAGTGCGTGTAGAGGAACGACTCCTTGTGGTGGGCCAGGCACCACGCCGCCATGATCGAGCCGCCGCGGGAGACGATGCCGGTGACGCGCCGCGCGGTGAGCGGCACGTACCGCAGCAGCACGCCCGCGTGCACCGTCATGTAGTCGACGCCCTGCTCGCACTGCTCGATCACGGTGTCGCGGTAGACCTCCCAGCTGAGCTTGGCCGGGTCGCCGTTCACCTTCTCCAGCGCCTGGTAGATCGGCACGGTGCCGACCGGCACGGGGGAGTTGCGCATGATCCACTCGCGGGTCTCGTGGATGCGCTTGCCGGTGGACAGGTCCATGATCGTGTCGGCGCCCCAGCGGGTCGCCCACACCATCTTCTCCACCTCCTCCTCGATCGAGGAGGTCACCGCCGAGTTGCCGATGTTGGCGTTGATCTTGACAAGGAACTTCTTGCCGATGATCGCGGGCTCGACCTCGGGGTGGCGGCGGTTGACCGGGATCACCGCCCGGCCGATCGCCACCTCCTGCCGCACGAACTCGGGGTCCATGCCCTCGCGCGCGGCGACGAAGCGCATCTCCTTGGTGATGATCCCGGCCTTGGCGTACGCCAGCTGGGTGACGGCGCCGTTCACCGGCTCACGCTCGGCGATCCAGGACTCGCGCAGCCGCGGGAGTCCGGAGTGGACGTCGATGTGGGCATCGGCGTCGGTGTACGGGCCGGAGGTGTCGTAGAGGTCGAGGTGTTCGCCGTTGGTCAGCTCGACCCGGCGCACGGGGACGCGCAGGCCGTCCACCTCGGTGTAGCGCTTGTGCGAGCCCTCGATGGGCCCGGTGGTGACGGCAGGACGCACGGAACGGTCGTCAAGAGCGGTCACGGGGACGCTGTCCTTCCTACGCCGGCATTACCCGGTCAGGTTCAGCGGTCGGCGACACCGGTGTCGGTCGCCCTCTCAGCCCGCCTTGGCGCGAGCTCCCGCGTTCTGGGTTTTCTCCGAGGCCGACCCTAGCCGGCGGGGGGCGTGGCTGCCAAGTGAGCATTAGGGTTGTCGACCATGGCGCGGCCGTACCCGCCGGGAGCGCGGCTCCTGGCCCGACCCGATGCGGTGCGGCCGTGCGCGGGCTGCGGCGACCCGCTCGGCCGGGGCTACCCGACGTGCGCCACCTGCGCCGATGCCGTCGACGCGTACTGGAAGGCCGACTGGGAGGCCCTGCGCGGCGACGACACCGCCGACCGCGACCTGGCCGCCGACGTGCTCGCCGAGCCAGCCGGGGTGTACCCGTGGACGTGCACCGACTGGGCGCTGCGGCTGATCCCGTGCCCGGCCTGCCGCGCCGAACTCGGCACCGGCGACCCGGGCTGCCTGACCTGCGCCCGCGCCGACCAGTCCCGCTGGGCGTGGGACCACGGCGGCATGCCGGTGGCGATGACGCAGAACGAGCACACCCTGCGGGTGGCCGTCGCCGCACTGCGCGCTGCCGACCGCCACCGCGACACCGTGGTCGCGTTCTGGCGGCTGACGCTGCCGTTCCTGCTCGTCGGCGAGACGTTCACCGCGGCGCAGGCCCGGCGCATCCGCGTCCTGCTGCTGGCCGGGCGGGCCGAGGAACTGGCCGAGTCGCCCGGCTACGCCGCGATGACGGCCCTCCCCGACCTGCCCTGGCGCGCCTAGCCCTCGACGGCGAGCTTGATCCCGAGGCCGACCAGGGCGACCCCGGAGATGCGCTCCAGGACCGTCCGCACCCGGGGCCGCTTCAGGGCGTCCATCACCCGCGTGAGCAGGGCGAGGACGAGCAGGTACCAGATCGTGTCGATGACGACCCAGGCGGCGGCCAGCAGCACCAGCACCCACCGCCCGGCGTCCGGCTCGACGAACTGCGGCAGGAACGACACCGCGAACACGGCGAGCTTCGGGTTGGCGAGGTTCACCACCAGCCCCGACCGGAAGCCGCTCCCGCCCGGCGCCTCCCCCAGCTCCCCGGCACCCCGAGCGAGCAGCGCCTTGATCCCGAACCCAATGAGCACGACCACCCCGGCGATCCGCAACCCCTGGTAGGCGATCTCAGAGGCCACCAACAACACCGACAGCCCCAACGCCGCCGCCAACGCCCACACGGCGACCCCGACCTCCATCCCCACCACGGTCGCCACCGCCGCCTTCCGGCCCCCGCGCACGGACTGTCGCAGCAGCATCGCCGTCCCCACCCCAGGCACCATGGCCAGGGTGAACGACGCGACGAGGAAGGCGACGATGCTGGAACCGGTCATACCCGCAGATGGTGCGTGCGTCGGCCGGTCGGGGGAAAGCGGTTTTCACCGACCCCTCAGAACCACGCCGTCCGCACCGAAACCTCGATGACCTCGGGCGAACCATCGGACTGGAAGAACAGCGTCCAGATCTTCGCGCTCTGCTCGACGTCGCCGTATCCGTAACCGTCATCGCAGGCGTAGTTCATGCGCATCCCGCTGAGCGTGGTCGTCGCGCCGCCCATCATCCCGCAGCGCTGGCCGTCCTCCAGCTCGAGGAACCACGGGTTGCCCGAGGGGGGAGCGTCACCGGGCGGCCCTGACGCATCGGACGTGATGACGATTCTGACCGCGTCGCCGCCCGTGGGGTCCGACAGGCAAAGCGCCTCGTCCGATCCGGCGAAGGGCGACACGTAGCAAGGGTCGAGGACCTGCGAGTCCTCCGTGAAGCACCGGCGGGCCCGGGAGTTCGCCGGGCTGATGCTCGACGAGTGGCAGTCGCCTACCGCCTCCTCGGTGATCCGCCACCGCGCCGTGTCCTCCGGGGCGGACATGGGACTGAGGAGGATGACCTCGGTTGCGCGCAGGGGTTCAGATGACGGGTGCCCGACCACTGCGGTGGAGCAGCCGGAGGCACCGAGCAGGACCATCAGCAGAATCACCACACCGCGCACGCAGGCCCCTTGGTCGTCGGACCTGCTGTGCGTCGTCGGTGAAGCGGTAGGCGTTACCCGTTATCGCCGGGCCTTCGACAGCCTCAGCCCTTGCTTGGGGCGCGCTCGGCCCAGTCCTTGGTGACGATGACGATGACGCCGGGGCTGGCGTTCTCGATGCCTGCGAAGCGGGGTTCCACGCGGATCTTGAAGGCGGCGGCGAGGGCGCGGGCGGCGGCCTCCTCGTCGGTGCCGGGGCGGAAGTACACCGTCGTCTCGTGGAGCCTGCCCTGGTGGTTGCCGACCTCCACGACGTTCCAGCCCGCTGCCCTGAGGTCGGCGGCGGCGCGGTCGGCGAGGCCGCTGATGGTGCTGTTGTTGTAGACCCGGACCTGCATGTCCGGATAGGACGGCCGGTTGTCGGGGGAGCCGGGGGCGCCCGGGCCGCCGGTGGTGCCGGGGCCGCCGCCGGGGGCGGTGGGCACGGCGCTGGGCTCGGTGGTGGCCGTGGGGGGCTGGGTCGCGCCGGTCGTCGGGGGGAGCGGGGTGGTGGTGCCGGGGCCGGAGATCTCCGTGGTGGCGCCGGTCGGCGGGGTGGTGCTGCCCGCGGGCAGGGTGATGCTCGTCTGACCGGCGCTGGGCTCGCCGTTGCCGCCGAGCAGCGTGACGACGCCCAGCACGGTGGCGACCGCCGCCACGCCGAGCAGCGCCAGTCCCGCTATCCGCGCGGGGCGCATCGGTTCGGTGGTCATCGGGGCTCCAATCCCAGCCGTCGGGCGCGTCGGGTGGCTCGTAGCCTGCGCAGCCGCTTGACCAGCATGGGGTCGGCCGCCATGGCCTCCTGCGTCTCGAGGAGGGCGTTGAGCAGCTGGTAGTAGCGGGTGCTGGACAGGCCGAAGGTCTCGCGGATCGCCTTGTCCTTCGCGCCCGCGGCCTTCCACCACTGGCGCTCGAAGGCGAGGAAGGCTCGGTCCCGGTCGCTGAGACCGGGGGCCTCGGCTGGCACTTCGGCGGCGTCCATCTGCTCCTCGCGGGCGACTTCGCTGGCGCGTGCGGTCATTACACCACGTGAGCGGGCCAGGTGATCGTCACGTCCCCCGGCGCGTCCCGGTCATCTCCTTCTACCCTGCGGGTATGACAGTTCACCCGATCCGGATCGTCGGCGAGCCGGTGCTGCACCAGCCCACCAAGCCGGTCGAGGCGTTCGACGCCGAGCTCAAGGCCCTCGTCGACGACATGTTCGAGACCATGGCCGCCGCCAGAGGGGTCGGCCTCGCCGCGAACCAGATCGGGATCGGCCTGCGCGTGTTCGTCTACGACTGCCCCGACGACGAGGGCACCCGCCACTACGGGCACGTGGTCAACCCGGTGCTGACCACCAGTGAGGTCCCCGAGGGCATGCCGGACCCGGAGGACGACCTGGAGGGCTGCCTGTCCGTGCCCGGCGAGGCGTTCCCGACGGGCCGCGCGTCCTGGGCCAAGGTGACCGGGCAGGACGTCGACGGCAACCCGATCGAGGTCGAGGGCACCGGCTTCTTCGCCCGGTGCCTGCAGCACGAGACCGACCACCTCGACGGCCTCCTCTACCTCAACCGCCTGGTCGGCCGGAACTCCCGCGATGCCAAGCGCATGCTCAAGGCCAACAAGTGGGGCACCCCCGGCCTGTCATGGGACCCCGCCACCAGCGACGACCCCTTCGCCTGACCACCCGGATGGTCGCATCATCCGGATGATCTGACCATCCCGATGACGCCGTCATATGACGCGATCATCTGGATGGCCTGATCATATGATCGCATCATCTGGCGCGGTCGATCGGATGATGGCATCATCTGACATGACCGCCCAGATGATGCCGTCATCTGGAATTGACTACGCGCGGCTTTGGGCGTATGCCTCCAGGGCTGCCAGCTGCGCGGGGTCCAGTGACGGGCGGACCCGGTCGCGGGCCGTCGCCAGGTGGGCGGCGGTGACGATCTTGGCGTCCAGGGACTCGCGCATCGCGGTGAGCGCGGCCTCGCGGATCAGGGCGGCGCAGTCGGCGGCCGAGTAGCCCTCCAGCTCCTCGGCGTACGCCGCCAGGTCCACGTCCTCCGCCAGCGGCGTGTTGCGCGCCGTGGCCGCCAGGATCGCCGCGCGCGCCTCGGTGTCCGGCGGCGGGACGTAGATCAGCCGCTCCAGCCGTCCCGGCCGCAGCAGGGCCGGGTCGACCAGCTCGGGCCGGTTGGTCGCGCCCACCACGATTACGTCCCGCAGCGGCTCCACACCGTCCAGTTCGGTCAGCAGGGCCGCCACGACGCGGTCGGCGACGCCGGAGTCCGACGACTGCCCGCGCCGGGGCGCCAGCGCGTCGACCTCGTCGAGGAAGATCAGCGCGGGGGCGGCGTCCGCGGCCCTGCGGAACAGGTCGCGCACCGCCCGCTCGGACTCGCCGACCCACTTGTCCATCAGCTCGGCGCCCTTGACCGCGAGCACGTTCAGCTGGCCCGTGCCCGCCATCGCGCGCAGCAGGAACGTCTTGCCGCCGCCGGGCGGCCCGTACAGCAGCACCCCGCGCGGCGGGGCCACGCCGAGGCGGGCGAAGGAGTCCGGGTAGCGCAGCGGCCACAGGACGGCCTCGGTCAGCGCCTGCTTGGTCTCGGCCATGTCGCCGACGTCGTCCAGGGTGATCCCGCCGGTGTTCAGGCTCGACGACATCGACGTCGGCCGGATCGTCTGCACGGCCCCCATCAGGTCGTCCTGCACCACCCGGGGCTCGTCGGCGTCGCGGTCGCGCAGGGCGGCGCGGATCGCGGCCTCCCGGCGCACGGCGATCAGGTCGGCGGCGACGAAGCCGGGCGTGCGCGCGGCCAGCGCGCCGAAGTCCACATCGGATTCCACCGGCACGTCCCGGAACAGCACACGCAGCAGCTCGGTGCGCCCGCGCGCGTCCGGCAGCGGCACGGACAGCTCGCGGTCGATCAGGTCCGGCCCGCGCAGCCGCCGGTCGACGCCCTCCGGGTGCGCGGTCGTGGCCACCAGCGCCAGCCGGGGGTGCTCGACCGCGGCCCGCAGCGCGTCCAGCACGACCGGCGCGACCGGCGGCTGGTCGGCGGCGGGCAGCAGCGCGTCGACGTCGGTGATCAGCAGCACCGACGGCGTCGCGGCCTGCGCGGCCTCGATCGCCGAGCGCACCCGGGCCGCGGCCGCGTTGGGCTCCAGCACGGCCACCGTCGGCGCGGTCAGCTCCACCACCCGGGCCTCCGCGGCGTCGGCCACCGACCGGACCAGCGTCGCCTTGCCCACACCCTCCGGGCCCGTCACCAGCACCCCGAGCCGGGCCGCCGCGCCCAGCCGCGCCAGCAGCTCCGGCCGGGTGAACGCCAGCTCGAACCACTCGCCGAGGGTCCGCGCTGCCTCCCGGGCGCCCACCAGGTCGGTCAGGGGGACCGGGGTCTCGGTCCGCTCCGGCGCCACCACCTCGGCGTCGATCACCTGCTCGGCGGCGCGCGACACCGGCGCGCTCCCGCCCACGGCCACCGCGGCCCGCTCGCCCGTGCGGGCGCCGTCGCGCCAGCCCACGACCGTCGTCGGGTGGACGGTGACCGCGCCGGTCGGCTCGGTCGCGGTGATCGTGAGCAGCTCGTTGGTCCAGGTCATCCCGATGGCGCGGGACAGCTTGCCGCGCACGGCGCCGACGTCCGCGCCCGGCGGCGGGGCCAGGTCCTGCGGCAGCAGCGACACCGCGTCGCCGACGGTGAGGACCTTGCCCATCAGCGCCGACCGCACCGTCTCCGGGGACAGCGCCGTGCCCGCCAGCCGCGACCCCGCGACCGTGACCGAGCGCGCGGGCGCGACCTCGACCGGCGCGACGACGACCTCGCCGCCCTCGGTGACGCCCACGTTGGACATGGTGATGTCATCGAGCAGGACAACCCCGGTCGGACCGTCCACACCGGCCTCGGCGGCGAGGGCGGCGCTGACCCGGGCGCCGGTCAGCCGCACCCCGTCCCACGGCCGCAGGCCCAGCGCGTCGAGCACTTCCGGGTGCAGCCGGACGACACCGCGCCTGCTGTCGAGAGCGGACGGGGACAACCGGACGGTCAGGGTGATCTGAGGGCTCACGCGCCCAGGCTATTGCTCCCGCGAGCGCTGCGTCCGGCGAAGTCCCGTACGCCGCCACGACCGGGCCATCGGCGCGCGCGCCTCGCGCAGCCGCTCGCCGCGCCTGCCGACCGCGCGCCGGGCCGCGCCCGCGACCTTGCCGAACCCCGGCGGCCGCAGCCCCAGGCGTCGACCGTGGGCGCGGCGAATCGCCCGGCGCTCGCGCGGCGGGACGTCCCACGCCTCCGGGTGCTTGGCCAGCCAGTGCTTGCGGCGCACCGCGTACGGGATGTGCAGCAGGTACAGCACCAGCGCGACCGACAGCGCCAGCCACGGGTAGGTGATCACCGCGGCCGCCAGCAGGCCGACACCGACCAGCAGCGGCGCGACGGCGCGCGCGGGTACCCGCACGGTCTTGAGCGACATCGTCGGGATGCGGCTGATCAGCAGCGCCGACACCGCGACCATCCAGACGCTGACCACGGCCTCGGACTGCCACCACTGGCCGTCCCCGCCGACCTGGATGGCCACGATCAGCGGCAGCAGCGCCAGCAGGCCGCCTGCGGGCGCGGGCACGCCGACGAAGAACTCCTTGGCGTACGGCGGCTGCTCGGCGTCGTCGAGCAGGGTGTTGAACCGCGCCAGGCGCAGGATCATGCACACCGCGAAGATCAGCGCGATGACCCAGCCGAAGCGGTTGGCGCTGTCGAACTTCCAGACGTAGAGCACCAGCGCGGGCGCGACGCCGAAGGAGATCGCGTCGGCCAGCGAGTCCAGCTCCGCGCCCATCTTGCTGGTGGCGTCGAGCAGGCGGGCGATGCGGCCGTCGAGGCTGTCGAGCACCGCGGCCACGCCGATCGCGGCGATCGCGCCCGCGGGCTGGCCGTTGAGCGCGAAGTGCACCGCCGACAGGCCCGCGCACACCGCGAGCACGGTGATCGCGTTGGGCAGCAGGCGGACGCCGGGCCCGGCGGGGGCCATCAGGAGGCCAGTTCGGCGAGCACGGTCTCCCCGCCGATCGTGCGCTGCCCCGGCTCGACCAGCACGCGGCTGCCCGTCGGGACGTAGAGGTCGACCCGGGAGCCGAAGCGGATCAGCCCGTAGGTCTGGCCAGCGAGCACCTTGTCGCCGTCGTTGACCGAGCAGATGATCCGGCGCGCGACCAGGCCTGCGATCTGCACGACGGCGAGGTCGTGGCCGTCGTCGGTGCGCAGGTGGACGCTGGTGCGCTCGTTGACCTCGCTGGCCTCGTCGAGGTCGGCGGAGAGGAACTTGCCGGGAACGTGCACGGCGCTGACGACCACGCCGGTGGCGGGGGTGCGCTGGACGTGCACGTCGAAGACCGACAGGAAGACGCTCACCCGCAGCATGGGGGTCTCGCCCAGGCCGAGCTCGGCGGGCGGGACGGCCTCGACGACGTGCGACACCGTGCCGTCGGCCGGGGCGACGGCGATGCCGGGCCGCTTCGGCGTGACCCGCCTCGGCTCGCGGAAGAACCAGGCCAGCCAGGCGGTGAAGATCCCGGCGAGCACGCCTGCGCGGCGGGACTTCGCCCGGACGAGCAGCGCGGCGAGCGCACCGCCCGCGACGAACGGCCTGCCTGCGGGGTGCAGCGGCGGGATGATGCTCTTGGTCAGCGCGACCGCGTGGGCCAGCGCGCCGGGCTTCTCGGGTGCGGCGCTCATCGGATGCGTGGTTCCCCAACGTCTCGACAGGGTTTGCGGCACACGCTACGCCTGCCAGGGCCCGGACAACGCGTGCGCCCCCGACGTCGCACGCGGTGCCCGGACGGCAGCCTGATCCTACGCTTTGCGAACAACCGAATCACTTCCGCTGACCAGCATCTGGACGCCCGCCGCCCCCGCCACAGTCAGATGATCTGAACATATGACGCCATCATCTGGATGATGCGATCATATGACGGCATCATTCGAGCTGACGCTCCAGATGGTGCCATCATATGTTCAGGTCATCTGACCGGGGAGTTCAGTCGAGCAGGACCAGATCGACCTCGTCGCCCGCGGCGATCTCGGCCACGCCGACCGGCAGCTCGATCAGGCAGTTGGACTCGGCGAACGAGGCCAGCAGATGGGAGCCCGGCCCGCCCACCGGAACCACCTCGACCACCCCCGCGTCGTGACGGCCGCGCCGGTACTGTACCTTGTCCGACGGCGACCGCAACGCCTCCGTCGTACGCGCCCTGGCCCGCGGCCGGTCCACAACGGCGTGCCCCGCCGCCCGCAGCAGGGCGGGCCGGACGAACAACTCGAACGACAGCGCCGCGCTCACCGGGTTGCCCGGAAGGGTCACCACCGCCAGCCCGCCCCCGGAATCCCCGGCACCCGACCCAGCCGCGGCGGACCCCAGCGCAGCCGCCCCGCCCGCCCCCCGATCCGGACCAGCCGACTCAGCCGCAGCGTGATTCAGCGCGGCCGACCCAGCCGCCCGGTGGTCCGAGTCGGCTGATCCGGCTGCGGCCGGACCCTCCAGGGCCTGCCTGACCTCGGCCCCGCGATTCGGAGCTGTCGGCCCAGCTGCGGTGGGGCTCAGCGCGGCCGACCCGGCCGCTGTCCCGCGGTCAGGAGCAGCTGGCCCGACCGCTGCCGACCCAGCTGCCGTCGCGCGGTCCGGACCTGTCGGCTCGGTCGCGCCTGTGTGGTGGAAGGCAGTCGAGTCAGCCGGGAACCGGATCCGGCCGCAGCCCTGGGGGCCGCCCGGCTGCATCGCGACCCTGACGAACTCCACGCCGCGGTCGGACAGTGCGTCCCTCACCACCTCGTACGCGCCCGCGCTCACCCCTCCCGAGGTGATCAGCAGGTCGGCGTCGCGGTAGGGCTCGATGGCGGACAGGAAGGCGGGCACGTCGTCCGGCACGAACCGCAGGACGGTCGCCTCGCCGCCTGCCTCGTGCACGGCGGCGGCCAGGAGCACGCTGTTGGACTCGTAGATGCGGCCCGGGGCCAGCGGCTCGCCCGGCGGGGTCAGTTCCGTGCCGGTGGACAGCACGACCACCCGGGGGCGCCGCCGGACCGGCAGCTCGCCCAGGCCGACCGCGGCGGCCAGGCCCAGCCGCGCCGAGCCCAGGACCGTCCCCGCCCGCAGCACGACCGTCCCGGCGACGACGTCCTCGCCCGCGCGCCGGATGTGCTTGCCCGGCTCGACCCGGCCGCGCAGGGTCACCGTGTCCATGCCGCCGTCGGTCAGCTCGACCTGCACGACCGCGTCCGCGCCCGGCGGCAGCGGGGCGCCGGTCATGATCCGCTGGGCCGTCCCCGGCTCCAGCGGCCGCACGTCGGTGCGCCCGGCCGGGATGTCGTCGGCCACCGGCAGCACGGTCGTCTCGCCGAGGTCCGCCGCCCGCACGGCGTAGCCGTCCATCGCGGAGTTGTCGAACGGCGGCAGCGACACCCCCGCCACCACGTCGGCGGCCAGCACCAGGCCGAGGCAGTCGGCCAGCGGCGCGGACACCACCGGCAGGGGCGGCACCAGGGCGGCGACCCGGTCCCGGTAGTCCGAAGCGCTCCACATCACGGGCCCATCTTGCCCGCGTGCGAGACTCCACGGCGCATTCGCTCGGGGGAGGGAACACGATGCAGGTCCGCACGC
The DNA here is from genome assembly GCF_024760565.1 of Actinokineospora sp. UTMC 2448. Taxonomy (NCBI): domain Bacteria; kingdom Bacillati; phylum Actinomycetota; class Actinomycetes; order Pseudonocardiales; family Pseudonocardiaceae; genus Actinokineospora; species Actinokineospora sp. UTMC 2448. The sequence continues at coordinate 462,507 of NZ_CP031087.1, forward strand.
GGCACACGCAGGCGTTCGCGGTGGCGCGGCTGGTGCTCGCGCCCGGCGAGGCCGTCCAGGCCGAGTACGCCGCCATGGTCGCCACCAGCTACGGCGTGGTCATCGACTCCGGCAGGGGCCGGGGCCGGGCGCGTCCCGCGGTGTTCACCGCGCCCGCCGAGGGCGGCTGGGTCGACCTCGCGCCCGCGCACGCAGGCGACGCGCACGTGCTGGAGCTGGACGGCTCGCAGGGCTGGTGCGTGGCCCGCGGCGCCCGGCTCGCCCTGCCCGTGACGCTGCGCGCCGACCCCGGCTGGGCGGGCTTCCACCCGCTGTTCGGCGTCGAGCACGGCTTCCTCGAACACCTCTCCGGCATGGGCGTGACCGTGCTGGCCTGCGGCGGCGCCCTCGACGCCATCGCGCTCGACCCGGGCGAGGCGATCACCGTCGAGCCCGCGCACCTGCTCGCCTACTCCGACACCACCCAGGTGCGGCTGCGGGCCGTCGACCCGTCCGGACCGCAGTCGCTGCGCACCGGGGACGGCCTGCTGCTCGACCTCGCCGGGCCGGGTCAGGTTCTGGTGCAAACCCGCAGGCCGCGCCCAGCGGCCGGGCGTTGACCGTTACGCTGCCGAGCGTGTCGGAGGATCTCACCGGGCGGCGTCTGGGTCATTACCGCATCGACGGCGTGCTCGGTAAGGGCGGGATGAGCGTGATGTACCGCGCCACCGACGTCCGGCTGGGGCGCAAGGTCGCGCTGAAAATCATCGCCGAGCACCTGACCGCCGACCCCGAGTTCCGCGAGCGCTTCGTCGACGAGGCCCGCAACACCTCCGCCATCGACCACGCGAACGTCGTCCCGCTGTACGACTTCGGCGAGGTCGACGGCCTGCTCTACATCGCCATGCGGCTGGTCGACGGCTCGGACATGGCCAGCCTGATCGCCGACGGCCCGATGTCGCCGCAGCGCACGCTGGCCCTGCTCGCCCAGGTCGCCGAGGCCCTGGACAACCTGCACGACCGCGGTCTGGTGCACCTCGACGTCAAGCCCGCGAACGTGCTGGTCACCGCGCGCGAGTCGACCGCAGAGCACGTCTACCTCGCCGACTTCGGCCTGACCAGGCGCGGCGCGACCGGCCACCGCACGCGCGGCGGGGACTTCCTCGGCTCGCCGACCTACGCCGCGCCCGAGCACCTGCGCGGCGAGCCCGTCGACGGCCGCACCGACGCGTACTCGCTGGCCTGCGTGCTGTTCGCCTGCCTGACCGGCCGCCCGCCGTTCACCGGGCAGGTGCCCGACGTGATCCAGGGCCACCTGCACCGCGAGGTGCCCGCCGTGACCGACCAGGTCGTGCTGCCCCCGGCCATCGACGACATCGTGCGCCGGGGCATGGCCAAGACGCCGGGGCAGCGCTTCGCCAACTGCCGCGAGCTCGTCGCCGCCGCCCGCCAGGCGCTCGGCGCCGCCGCGCAGTCCACCGCCCCGCCCGCGCGCCGCCCCGCAGGGCCGCGCCCGCCGCAGGGCCAGCCGATGCGCGCGCCCCAGCCGCCGCCCCGGCCGCCGCACCGCCCCGCGGAGCCGGTCCGGCTGCGCCCGCCGACGCCCATCGGCGCGTCGGCCTTCCGCGAGGAGAAGACCCGCGCCCGCTGGGTCGCGCCGGTCGCCGTCGGCGCCGTCGCCATCGGCGTGATCGTCGCGGTCGTGCTCATCCTGACCTCATCCGACGGCGGCACCGAGCCCGGTCCGAGCACCACGGCGCCGTCGATCCAGGTCGGTCCGGGCGGGGAGAGCGCGGAGCAGACGACCACCACCACCCCGCGCGCCACGCTGCCCGACATCTCCATCGTCACCCGCACGCCCTGACCCGTTGGCTTGCACTCGCCGTCGGAGAGTGCTAAACACGACGTTGGCACTCGGGCTCATCGAGTGCCAACGAGGTCGGGACGGTGAGGCAGGCCAAAGTCGCCTGTCGTCCGTCGCGGGCACCGAGCCTGGCCACTCGTGTTTCCACCCGACGGAGGACTACACCGCAATGGCCAAGTTGATCGCGTTTGACGAGGAAGCGCGCCGCGGCCTCGAGCGCGGCCTGAACACCCTCGCCGACGCCGTCAAGGTGACGCTCGGCCCCCGTGGCCGCAACGTCGTGCTCGAGAAGAAGTGGGGCGCGCCGACCATCACCAACGATGGCGTGTCGATCGCCAAGGAGATCGAGCTCGAGGACCCGTGGGAGAAGATCGGGGCCGAGCTCGTCAAAGAGGTCGCCAAGAAGACCGACGACGTCGCCGGTGACGGCACCACCACCGCAACGGTGCTGGCCCAGGCGCTGGTCCGCGAGGGCCTGCGCAACGTGGCCGCCGGTGCGGACCCGCTGTCGCTGAAGCGCGGCATCGAGCAGGCCGTCGAGGCCGTGATCGAGCAGCTGCACAAGAGCGCCTCCGAGGTCGAGACCAAGGAGCAGATCGCCGCCACCGCGTCGATCTCCGCTGGCGACACCACGATCGGCGAGCTGATCGCCGAGGCGCTGGACAAGGTCGGCAAGGAAGGCGTCATCACCGTCGAGGAGAGCAACGCGCTCGGCATGGAGCTTGAGCTCACCGAGGGCATGCGCTTCGACAAGGGCTACATCTCCGGTTACTTCGTGACCGACCCCGAGCGCCAGGAAGCGGTCCTGGAGGACCCGTACATCCTGCTGTTCGGCTCCAAGATCTCGTCGGTCAAGGACCTGCTCCCGCTGCTGGAGAAGGTCATGCAGGCCGGTAAGCCGCTGCTGATCATCGCCGAGGACGTCGAGGGCGAGGCCCTGGCGACCCTGGTGGTCAACAAGATCCGCGGCACCTTCAAGTCGGTCGCCGTCAAGGCGCCCGGCTTCGGCGACCGCCGCAAGGCGATGCTGCAGGACATGGCCATCCTGACCGGCGGCCAGGTCATCAGCGAGGACGTGGGCCTCAAGCTCGACAACGCCGACATCTCGCTGCTGGGCCGCGCCCGCAAGGTCGTGGTGACCAAGGACGAGACCACGATCGTCGAGGGCTCCGGCGACGCCGAGCAGATCGAGGGCCGGGTCAACCAGATCCGCGCCGAGATCGACAAGTCGGACTCCGACTACGACCGCGAGAAGCTGCAGGAGCGCCTGGCCAAGCTGGCCGGTGGCGTGGCGGTCATCAAGGCCGGTGCGGCGACCGAGGTCGAGCTCAAGGAGCGCAAGCACCGCATCGAGGACGCGGTGCGCAACGCCAAGGCCGCCGTCGAGGAGGGCATCGTCGCCGGTGGTGGCGTCGCCCTGCTGCAGGCGTCCAAGACCGCGTTCGAGGGCCTCAAGCTGACCGGTGACGAGGCCACCGGCGCCAACATCGTCAAGGTCGCCGTCGAGGCCCCGCTCAAGCAGATCGCCGTCAACAGCGGTCTCGAGGGCGGCGTCGTCGTGGAGAAGGTCAAGAACCTCCCCGCAGGCCACGGCCTCAACGCCGCCACCGGCGAGTACGAGGACCTGGTCAAGGCGGGCGTCCTCGACCCGACCAAGGTGACCCGCTCGGCGCTGCAGAACGCCGCCTCCATCGCGGCGCTGTTCCTCACCACCGAGGCCGTCGTCGCCGACAAGCCGGAGAAGGCCTCCGCCGCCCCCGGCGGCGGCGACCCGACCGGCGGCATGGACTTCTGATCCACGCCTCCAGCACCACGGCGAAGGCCCGGTCCACTCGGACCGGGCCTTCGCCCTTTCCGGGTCAGCGGCTTCGCGGTGGGCAGTCCGCGGGCCCGCGGCGGGCGACCTAGGCTGGCCGCATGGACAGCCTGCGTCTTCTCAGTGAGTGGCCGGTCGACAACGTGGCCGCGGCGGTCGTGGGCGCCGACGGGGCCGTGCTGGGGACCTACGGGGACACGGGCCGGGTGTTCAAGCTCGCCTCCGTCACCAAGCCGCTGACGGCGTACGGGGTCCTGCTGGCCGTCGAGGAGGGCGCGGTCGAGTGGGACGAGCCCGCCGGGCCCGCGACCGTGCGGCACCTCGTCGCGCACACCTCCGGGCTGGCGTTCGACTCCGATGCCGTGCAGGCCCGGCCCGGCACCCGCCGCATCTACTCCAACACCGGCTTCGCCGTGCTCGCCGAGCACATCACGAAGGCGACCGGGATCGCCTTCGCCGACTACCTCGCCGAAGGCGTCTTCGCCCCGCTCGGCATGGCGGACACGCGGCTGGAGGGCAGCGCGGGCGCCGGGGCCGTCTCCACCGTCGACGACCTCGCCCGGTTCGTCGCCGAGTTGCAGAACCCCACCCTGACCGGCACCCTCGCCGAGGCCACCTCCGTGGCCTTCCCGGGGCTCAACGGCGTCCTGCCCGGCTACGGCATGCAGAAGCCCAACGACTGGGGCCTCGGCTTCGAGATCCGCTCCGCCAAGTCACCGCACTGGACCGGCACGACCAGCTCGCCTCGCACCTACGGCCACTTCGGACAGTCCGGCACGTTCCTGTGGGTCGACCCGGACGCCGGGGCCGCGTGCGTCGTGCTCACCGACCGGCCGTTCGGGGAGTGGGCGGTCCAGGCGTGGACGCCGTTCACCGACGCCGTGCTAGCCGATCTCCGGTAGCGGGCCCAGCAGGTCGTCGGCGTCGCAGATGCGGTAGGCGTAGCCCTGCTCGGCCAGGAAGCGCTGGCGGTGGGCGGCGTAGTCGGTGTCGAGGGTGTCGCGGGACACCACCGAGTAGAAGTGCGCCTGCCTGCCGTCGCCCTTCGGGCGCAGCAGGCGGCCCAGCCGCTGGGCCTCCTCCTGCCGCGAGCCGAACGTCCCGGACACCTGGATCGCCACCGACGCCTCCGGCAGGTCGATGGAGAAGTTGGCAACCTTGGACACCACGAGCCGGGGCAGCTCCCCGGACCGGAACGCGTCGAACAGCTGCTCGCGCTCGGCGTTGCGGGTCGAGCCCTGGATCACCGGGCAGTCCAGCGCCGCGCCCAGCTCCTCCAGCTGCTCGAGGTAGGCGCCGATGACCAGCGTCGGCTCGCCGGGATGACGGTCCAGGATGGACCGGACCACGGGGATCTTGGTCCGGGCCGTGGCGCACAGCTTGTAGCGCTCCTCCGGCTCGGCCGTGGCGTACTCCAGCCGCTCGCGGTCGGTCAGCGTGACGCGGACCTCGGTGCACTCCGCTGGCGCGATCCAGCCCTGGTTCTCGATGTCGCGCCACGGCACGTCGTAGCGCTTGGGGCCGATGAGGGAGAACACGTCGCCCTCGCGGCCGTCCTCGCGCACCAGCGTGGCCGTCAGACCGAGGCGGCGCCGGGACTGCAGATCGGCGGTCATCCGGAACACGGGCGCGGGCAGCAGGTGCACCTCGTCGTAGACCACCAGGCCCCAGTCGCGGGAGTCGAACAGCTCCAGGTGCTTGTACTCGCCCTTCGACTTGCGGGTGATGACCTGGTACGTGGCGATAGTGACCGGCCGGATCTCCTTGCGCTCGCCGGAGTACTCGCCGATCTCCTCCTCGGTCAGCGACGTGCGCGCGATCAGCTCGCGCTTCCACTGCCTACCCGCCACCGTGTTGGTCACCAGGATCAGCGTCGTGGCCTTCGCGTGCGCCATCGCGGCCGCGCCGACCAGGGTCTTGCCCGCGCCGCAGGGCAGCACGACCACGCCGGAGCCGCCGTCCCAGAACGCCGCCGCCGCCTGCCGCTGGTAGTCGCGCAGTGACCAGCCGTCCTCGCGCAGGTCGATGGGGTGCGCCTCGCCGTCGACGTAGCCCGCGAGGTCCTCGGCGGGCCAGCCGACCTTGAGCAGCACCTGCTTGAGGCGGCCGCGCTCGCTCGGGTGCACGACGACGGTGTCGGGGTCGATGCGCGCGCCCAGCATCGGGGCGATCTTCTTGTGCCGCAGCACCTCCTCCAGCACCGCCCGGTCCGTGGTGGACATCACCAGGCCGTGCGCGGGGTGGTTGTGCAGCGTGAGGCGCCCGAACCGGGCCATGGTGTCGACGATGTCGATCAGCAGCGGCTGCGGCACGGGGTAGCGCGAGTGCGTCGTCAGCGCGTGCACGACCTGCTCGGCGTCGTGCCCGGCGGCGCGCGCGTTCCACAGCGCCAGCGGCGTCACGCGGTAGGTGTGCACGTGCTCGGGCGCGCGCTCCAGCTCGGCGAACGGCGCGATGGCCGTCCGCGCGTCATCGGACAGCGGGTGGTCGACCTCCAGCAGGAGCGTCTTGTCCGACTGCACGATCAGCGGTCCGTCGGTCACGTTCTCCAGTGTCGCAGAGTCCGGTACCGTGCGGCCTCGTCCGTACCACGAGCGCGGAGGCGACATGACGGAGCAGGAGCCGAAAGCCCAGGCCAGGAAGGTGCTGGGGCTGCCGCTGGTGGCCGTCGCGGTGATCGCCGCCGTCGTGCTGGCCGCGGCCGGGGTCGGGGTCTACCTCGCGCTCAGGCCGGGCGCGACCAGCGCCTCGGGCGCCTGCATGGCCGTCACCGGCCCCGACGACACGGCCAAGGCCGAGACGGTCGACTGCGCCGCGCCCAACGCCACCTTCAAGCTGGCCTCCACCCGCTCGCTCGACGAGGTGGGCTGCCCCGAGGGCGCCTACCGCGAGGTGCGCACCGGCACCGAGCTGCTGTGCCTGATGCCCAATTTCGTCGCGGACACCTGCTACGACCCCGACGACGCCAACAGCGCGTTCGTCGTCGCCGACTGCTCGTCGGAGAACGCCATCCGCATCTCCGAGGTGATCGAGGGCACAACCGACCCCTCGGGCTGCCCGGACGGCAGTGGCCTGGGCTATCCGGAGCCGCCGGTCGTCTTCTGCATCGAGACGCCGGGGGCCTGACGCCCGGAATGTCCAAACGCAACCCGCTGTCGGGCCGCTCGGGTTAGATTGCACCGCCAAACCCGGGAATCCCTCAGAAGGTGCCTATGTCCAGCCCCCAGCCGCCCTACGGGCAGCAGCCGCCTCCCGGCGGACCCCACCAGCAGGGCCAGCCCTACCCGCAGCAGGGCCAGCCCTTCCCGCCCCAGGGCCAGCCGTACCCGCCCCAGGGACAGCAGTACCCGCCGCAGGGGCAGCAGTACCCGCAGCAGGGCCAGCCGTACCCGCAGGACCAGGGCTTCCCGCAGACGCCCCCGCAGGGCCAGCCCTACGGCCAGACGCCGCCGCCCGGGCAGCCCTACGGGCAGCAACAGTTCCCGGCGGCCCCGCCGGAGGGCGCGGCGCCCCCGCCGCGCAAGTCCAACTCCAAGCTCATCCGCGCCATCGTGGTGATCGTCGGCATCCTCGTGGTCGGCGGCGTCGGCGTCTACTTCTTCACCAAGTCCCCGGCCAGCGCGAACGTCGGCGACTGCATCAAGGTCAAGAAGGCCAGCTCGACCGACGCCGACGTCGAGAAGATCGGCTGCGACAGCCCGGACGCGGTGTTCAAGGTCGGCAAGAAGCTCGACAGCGACACCGCCAGCTGCCCCGACGGCGACTACACCCAGTACTCGCAGTCCGGCCGCGGCTCGGACTTCTCCCTGTGCCTGACGGTCAACGCCACCAAGGGCGAGTGCCTGACCGGCCTCGACAGCCCGGAGAAGACCAAGAAGGTCGCCTGCGGCGGCTCCGACGTCGAACTGGAGATCGTCGAGGTGCTCGACGGCAAGACCGACGTCGAGGAGTGCGCCTCGGTCGAGGGCGCGGTCAACGGCCTGAGCTACACCGAGCCACCCAGCGTCGTCTGCGTGAAGCTGCCGTGACGGCGGAAGGGCCCGGGGTCGCCCCCGGGCCCTTCCTCACGCCTCGACCGGCTCCCTGGCCTGCAGCAGCCCGGCCACCCTGGCCCGCAGGTCGACGAACTCCTCCGACGCCCGCGTGGCGATCTGCTCGCGCTCGGCGCCCAGCGGGACGTCCAGCGCGGCCACCGCGGTCGCGGGCGACTTCGACAGCACCAGCACCCGGTCGCCCAGGTAGACGCTCTCGTCGATGTCGTGGGTGACCAGCATGACGGTGGTCTCCTGCTCGCGCCGGACCCGCAGCAGCAGGTCCTCGAGCTCGAAGCGGGTCTGCGCGTCCACCGAGGCGAACGGCTCGTCCATCAGCAGCAGCGCGGGCCGGTAGGCCAGCGCGCGGGCGATGGCGACCCGCTGCTGCATGCCGCCGGAGAGCTGCCACGGGTGCTTGCGCGCCGCCGCGGACAGCCCGACGGCCGCCAGCGCCTCCTCGGCCCGCTCGTGCCGCTCGGCGCGCGGCAGGTCCCGCAGCGGGAACTCCACGTTGCGCTGCACGGACAGCCACGGGAACAGCGAGCGGCTGTAGTCCTGGAACACCACGGCCAGGTCGGCGGGCACGCCCTCGACCGGCGTCCCGTGCAGGCTCACCGTGCCCTCGCTGGGCCGGATGAGCCCGGAGATGGCGCGCAGCAGGGTCGACTTCCCGCAGCCGGACGGGCCGACCACGCACAGCAGCTCGCCGTTCTCCACGGTGAACGACAACCCGGAAATCGCGGTGTGCGCCCCGTCCTTGGCCTCGTATGTGTGGCCGAGGCCGGTGACCTCGAGCATGGGGCTCACATCATCCTCCAGTCGCCAGCGTCTGGGCTTCGAGGGAGTGCCGCGGCTGCCAGGCCAGCGCACGGCGCTCGGCGGCCAGCAGCAGCGAGTTGAACAGGTAGCCGAGCACGCCGAGGGTGACGATCCACGCCCACATGACCGGCAGGTCGTAGAACTGCTGGGCCTGCACGAGCAGGTACCCGATGCCGTTGACCGAGCCGACCAGCTCGGACACGACCATGACGACCACCGCGATGGACAGGCTCACCCGCAGCCCGGCGAACACCTTGGGCAGCGCCGCGGGCAGCACCACCCCGAGCGTCCACTGCGCGGGGGAGAGCCGGAACACCCGCGCGGTGTCCACTTTGGTCGCGTCGACGCCGCTCGCGCCGTCGACGGTGTTGAGCAGCACCGGCCACAGCGCCCCGAAGACGATCGTGGGCAGCTGCATGTCGGTCACCCCGACCGCCGCCACGAAGAACGGCACCAGCAGCGGCGGCGGGATCGAGCGCATGAACGCGAACAGCGGTCCCAGGTAGGCGATCGCGCGCGCCGAGCGGCCGAGCAGGATGCCCAGCGCGACGCCCAGGACCGCGGCCAGCGCCCAGCCCAGCAGCATCCGCCCGACGCCGGGGACCATGTGGTCGAAGAACGTCGCGGAGAACCACTGGTCCACCATGATCGGCGCGATCGTCGACGGCGGCGGGAAGAACGGGCTGCCCGCCAGCCGGGTGAGCAGCTCCCACGCCGCGACGGCGACCAGGAAGACCGCCCAGTGCTGGGTGAACCGGGTCAGCAGGTTCACTGGTCGACCCCCTTGGGCGTGCTCCACGAGAACAGCCGCCGGTGCAGCCGCTCCAGGCCTGCGTTCGCCGCGTAGCCGATCAGCCCGGCCAGCACGGTGCCCGCCAGCACCTCGTCCATGTAGGACCCGGAGCTGTTGGCCACCATGATGTAGCGGCCGATGCCCGGGGTGCCGCCGCTGAGCAGCTCGGTGCTGACCACCACGGCCAGCGCCATCGCCGCGGACAGCCGGACGCCGGTGAGCACGAACGGCGCCGCGCTGGGCAGCGCCACCCGGGTCAGCACGCCGACCCGGCTGGTGCCGAACGCGCGCGCTGTGTCCACATGCAGCGGGTCCAGCTCGTCGAGGGCGTAGATGGTGTTGAACAGGATCGGCCACACCGCCGCGTAGACGGCGAGGGTGATCTTGGTTTCCGGCCCGGTGCCGAAGGTCATCATGGCCAGCGGGATCAGCGCGACCGACGGGATCGGCCGCAGGAACTCCACCAGCGTCATGGCGGCCCGCCGCACGGCGGGGACGCTGCCCAGGACCAGCCCGGCGGGCACGGCGACGGCGACGGCGATCGCCAGCGCGATCACCGCGGCCAGCACGGTGGCGATCACCGCGCGCAGGAACTCGATGTCGCCCAGCATGGAGACCATGGTGGGCAGGACGATGCTTGGGGGGACGAGATAATTGCTCGGGACCACCTCGGACCTGCTCGCCGCCTCCCAGACGGCGAACAGCCCGACCATCCCGACCAGGCCCGAGGGCACTCGGCGGATACGCCTCACAACGCGCGGCCCCGGGGCGCGACGGCCCCGGGGCCCACCTCCTGACTCAGCCGCTCGCCGGGGAGCTGATGATCATCGGGGCCACCTCGAGCTTGCCCTTGATCGCCCCGAACTGCTCCAGCAGGTTGGCCACCCGCTGCAGGCGGTTGGCCTCGAGCGTGGTCGAGTAGGTCGCGATCGTCACCAGCCGCGCGGTGGGCTCGTCGATCTTGGCGTACTTGACGAACATCGGCTCCATCTTGGACCGGTCGGTCGCCTCGGCCTGCGCCCTGGCCAGCGCGCGCTGGAACGCGGCGATGGTGTTCGGGCTGGTGGTGGCGAACTTGCCCGGGCCAGCGACGGCGATGTAGCCGGACATCGGCAACTCGGCCGTCGGGCCGGAGGCCGCGTCGAGCACCGGGACCGCGCCCGCCTCCTTCATCGCCTTGGTCACCCAGGGCTCCACGACCACGGCGGCGTCGACGGAGCCGTCCAGCATCGCGGGCAGCATCTGCGGCAGGCCCATCGAGATCCACTCGATCTCGGAGTAGTCGATGCCCTGCACGTTCATGACGGCCATCGGGGCCAGGTCGGTGAAGGTGTTCTGGGCGGTGATGGCGACCTTCTTGCCCGGCAGGTCGGTGGCCTTCTTGACCTTGGAGTTCGGGGTCGCCACGACCATCAGGTGGTTGGGCTTGGCCGCGAGGCCGTCGGCGACGACCTTGAAGTCGGCGATCCGCTTGCTCTGCGCGGTGAAGGTGGCCGCGTAGGTGGAGAAGGTGATGTCGAGGGTGCCGCTCATGATGCCGTTGAGCGCCTCGTGGCCGCTCTTGACGACCTCGGCCGTGACCTCAAGGCCCTCGGCCTTGAAGTAGCCGTTGTCGATCGCGTAGTGCAGCGGCGCGACGTCGACGACGGGGATGGTGCCCACCTTGATCTGGGTCTTCTCCAGCCCGCCCGGGCCGGGGTTGGCGGTGCCGCCGTCGTCGTCCCCGCCCAGCAGGCCGCAGCCGGTGAGCGTCGCGGCGAGCGCCACGGCCAGGGCCGCGATCGGCAGGCGGGCGCGGGCGGTCCGCCTGGTAACGCTTCGGAGCATGAAGCTCTCCTCGTAGGAGGTTGGCAATTGTCGAGGTTGTGGGCCCCCCTGGCACCAGGTGGCACTCTAGAGACTTAGCACCGTTGTCACAATGAGTGCGCACCACTCTCCACCCGGTGAACTCTCTCACTGAATCAGGCGATGTCGTTGCCCCACTTGGCGCAATTACTCCCCGGGGCTGACCTGGGGTTTACCGAACGTCACCGATTCAGTGAACGGGCGTTCACAATGTGGCCATTCGGGGGAACCTTGACGTCGGAATACGGCTTTTGGATCACTGGCTGAAGATGTTGCCGACGCTAACTACCTGATACGGCGTGTGATGATGCCCTGGAAGGGTTACATCGTGGCGTAGACTTCGCTACCTTCTGTGCCCACAGCGTGGGTGCAGATCCATCTGTAGCGGTAGGAGCGGTCTTGATGCGCGGAGGCCACGTCGGTCCGAGGTCGGCCGGGGGCGTACTGCATCATGGAGCGTCGGGGGCGTCCGCATGGATTGACCGGTTAGAGCTGGACACCGAGTAACGGGCACGGCTCAGATGCAGGGAGTGCGCATGCAGTGCCCGACCACCCCGGTGGGGTCGACGCAGGCCAAGGGAAAGACGGTGGTGCTGCCGTGTCCGAGGTAGAGACGGGCGCGCCCGCGCCCCGGTTGCCTGCCCGCAAGTCCGTCGAGGGCGGATCGCGCTGGAAGCTGCGCAACTGGCGGCTGCGCACGAAGCTGATCGCGGTCCTCATGGTGCCGGTCGTGACCGTCATCGCGCTGGGCGTGCTGAGGGCCACCAGCGAGCTGGAGCGGGCCCAGACCTTCGACGACGCCCGCACCGCGGTGACCTCGACCCTCGACGTCGTCGCGCTCGTGCACGACCTGCAGTACGAGCGCACGCTCGTGGTCGACTACGTCGCCCGCGGCCGCACCGGCGACACCGGGCAGATGCAGGGTCAGATCCAGAAGACCAACGCCTCGCTGACCCGCCTCAACCAGGCGGCGGCCAACGTCTCCACCGAGCGCGGCGGCCTGCTGGTCGGGCTGCGCGACCGGCTGCTGGCCATCGAGGCCGTCCGCCTGGCCGCCATCGAGAGCGACTACCCCGACGTGGGCGTCTACCGCTCCTACACGACGCTGCTGGCGTCGGTGCTGGGCGCGGGCGCGGAGTTCACCTCCTCGCTGGTCCAGTCGGAGATCTCCCGCCTCGGCGCGGCCTCGCTGGCCATCGTCGAGGCCAAGGAGTTCCTCAGCCAGCAGAACGCCGCGCTGACCATCGCCGCGCAGCGCAACGCCTTCCCGCCCGGCTTCCTCGACCTGACCCGCGCCGCCGACGCCAGCTTCGCCGCGTCGATCAACAACTTCCGGGCCAACGCCGAGAACGCCGAGGCGCAGTTCTTCGCCGACACCTACACCGGCGCCGAGGTCGACGCCCGCGAGCGGATCAAGCTGACCGCGATCAGCCGCGCCGAGCGCGACCTCGGCCTGCAGATCGACCGCAAGGACCTCGCCGACTCCGCCCGCGCCGCCAGCGAGGCGCTGCGCAAGGTCGAGATCACCCTGCTGGAGAAGCTGGGCAACGCGGCCAGCACCGCGGCCGACGACGCCATGGCCAACGCCTGGCGCGACGCGATCATCGTGCTGCTGGCCATCCTGGCCGCGATGGTCGTCACCTTCGTGGTCGCCCGCTCGCTGCTGGTGCCGCTGCGCGTGCTGCGCCGCGACGCCCTCGACGTCGCCAACCGGCGCCTGCCGGAGACGGTCCAACGCATCCTCGCCGACCCCGACCCGGTCGAGGCGGCGAAGAACGCCGTCGAGCCGGTGCCGGTGTTCACCCGCGAGGAGACCGGCCAGCTGGCCCGCTCCTTCGACGCGGTGCACGACCAGGCGGTCCGGATGGCGACCGAGCAGGCGCTGCTGCGCGACAACATCAACTCGATCTTCGTCAACCTGTCCCGCCGGTCGCAGACCCTGGTCGAGCGCCAGCTGGCGCTGATCGACCGGCTGGAGCAGGACGAGCAGGACCCCGACCAGCTGGCCTCGCTGTTCGAGCTGGATCACCTGGCCACCCGCATGCGGCGCAACTCCGAGTCGCTGCTGGTGCTCTCCGGCTCCGGCCTGTCCCGCCAGCTCTCCCGCCCGGTGCCCGCCGCCGAGGTCGTCGGCGCCGCGGTGTCCGAGGTCGAGCAGTACGCCCGCATCGAGGTGCTCTCCGCCCCGGAGATCTCGGTGCAGGGCCGCGCGGTCTCCGACCTCGTGCACCTGATCGCCGAGCTGCTGGACAACGCCACGTCGTTCTCCGAGCCGGACAAGAAGGTCTACGTCCGGATGGCCGTCACCCGCAAGAAGGAGCTGGCGGTCCAGATCACCGACTCCGGCGTGGGCATGTCGGCCGACGAGATCGAGGCGGCCAACCTGCGCCTGGCCGACCCGCCGGACCTCGACGTCGCCGTGACCAGGCGCATGGGCCTCTACGTGGTCGCGCGGCTGGCTAAGCGGCACGACATCAAGGTCAGGCTGCGCGAGAACGAGGACATCGAGGGCGGCCTGATCGCCCGGATCACCGTGCCCGCCGCCCTGGTCCACGGCAACCCGAACGCCTCGGCGCCGACGATGGGCTCGCTGTCGCTGCCGTCGATGCCGTCGCAGACGTCCATGCCCTCGATGCCGTCGATGCCCTCCTCGGTGTCGTCCGCGTCGTCCGCGTCCTCGGTGGCCTCGCCCGCGACGCCGTCCGGCGGCTTCCCGCTGCCCCCGGCCGCCGACGAGACCGCCGCAAGGGCCAGCGGCATCGCGGGCGCCTTCACCGGCAGCACGCCGCGCGTGCGCACCGAGGGCGGCTTCCTCAGCGAGTCGCAGGTCGACCGCCCTGCCGACGAGGTCGCGGGCTTCCCGCCGTTCCAGGTGGGCGGCGGCGAGCCCGACGACACCGGCGGCTGGGGCCCGCCCGCCTCCCCCGAGGAGATCCGGGCCCGGCTCAACGGCCACCTGGTCGACACCGAGGGCGCGCACGCGCTCTTCGGCGCCCCGCTGGCGGGCGAGCCGGAGCCGCAGCCCGAGCCGCAGCGGCCCGAGTCCGGCGCCGCGCCGAGCAACGGCATCGCCACGGCGTTCATGAAGCCCGCCGAGCGCGTCCTCGACGCCCCGACCGAGCGGCTGCCGATCTACGAGGCCGTGCTGTCGCAGTGGTTCGAGGCGGGCGAGACCGGGTCCCAGGACAAGGTCGGCCAGGACGGCGCCGTGCAGGCCGAGGCCGAGCCCGCCGCCGAGCCCGCGCCGGAGGAGAACGGCTGGACCTCTCCCGGCGACGACGGCTGGCGGCGCGCCCGCGCGCTGCTGGACTCGCCGCCGGAGACCACCAGCACCAGCGCCGGGCTGCCCAAGCGGGTGCCCAAGCAGCACCTGGTGCCCGGCTCGGCGGCCCCGCGCGAGACCCCGGCGGCGGCCACCACGGCCGAGCAGCCGATCGCGCCCGCCCTGCCGCCACGCACGGCCGACGCGATCCGCGGCCGGATGTCCAGCTTCCAGCAGGGGGTGCGCCGGGGTCGACACGCCCTCATCGACGCCTACGCTGGTGACCAGAACGGTTCCGAGGAGAGCCGCCGAGACGAGGAGCAGGAGTGACCGCGTCCGCACAGCAGCCCGGCAGTTTCGGGTGGCTCATCACTGATTTCGTCCGCCAAGTGCCCGGCGTCGCCCACGCCGTCGTGGTGTCCGCCGACGGCCTGCTGCTGGCCAGCTCGCAGGGCCTGCCCCGCGACCGCGCCGAGCAGCTCTCCGCCGTCGCGTCCGGGCTGGTCAGCCTCACCCAGGGCGCCGCGCGCTGCTTCGAGGCCGGTGGCGTCAACCAGACCGTCGTGGAGATGGACCGCGGCTACCTGTTCCTGATGTCCATCTCCGACGGCTCGTGCCTGGCCGTGCTGGCCGCGCCGAACTGCGACATCGGCCTGGTCGCCTACGAGATGACGCTGCTGGTCGAGCGGGTCGGCCAGCAGATGACGCCGGAGCTGCGGGCGCAGCTCCAGGGCACCCAGCGCAGGTAAGGGGCGGGCGATGACGACGGGTCGTAGAGCCGCCGACAGGCGTGCCGAGGAGGACTACCCGTACCGGGACCTGTTCGACTCGGACACCGGACCGGACTACGACAGGCCCGAGTACGACCAGGCCGAGCGGAGGGCTGCGGACATGTCGGAACGCGGTTGGGAGGACTTGCCGGAGCACGGCGAGCCGCCGAACAGGTTCGACATCAACGGCTTCCAGGCCAGGCTCTTCGGCGGCCCCTCCGCGGGCCTCTACGGCGACTCGGGCATCCCGGCGCAGTCGGACTGGGACTCCAAGGAGATCCCGGCCGTCGAGCCGGACCCGGTCCCCGACCCGGCCGAACCCGCCCCGCACGAGACCGGCTCGCTGGTCCGCCCGTACACCAAGACCGGGGGCCGCACCCGCTCGGACTACGATCTGGCGATCGAGGCCCTGGTCTCCACCAGCGACCGCGGCCGCATGCCCGACCCCTCGGTGCGTGCGGAGCACCGCACCATCTGCGGGCTGTGCATGGACACCCGCTCGGTCGCCGAGGTGGCCGCCTACCTTCGGCTGCCGCTGGGGGTGGCCAGGGTGCTCATCGGCGACATGGCCGGGCTCGGGCTGGTCTCCATCCACCAGAGCGGCATGGTCGTCGGTGACCGGCCTTCGATCGAATTCATGGAAAGGGTGCTCAGTGGGCTCCGCAGGCTCTAGTCCCCTCAGCGCGCACGACGCGGCGCCGCAGCCCACCACCTCGGCCAAGATCGTGGTCGCTGGCGGGTTCGGTGTCGGCAAGACGACGTTGGTCGGCTCGGTCTCCGAGATCGTCCCGCTGACCACCGAGGCCGTCATGACCGAGGCCAGCGTGGACGTCGACGACCTGTCGTCGACCCCGAACAAGGTGACCACGACCGTCGCGATGGACTTCGGGCGCGTGTCCCTGGACTCGGATCTGATCCTGTACCTGTTCGGCACGCCCGGCCAGCACCGCTTCTGGTTCATGTGGGACGACCTGGTGCGCGGCGCGATCGGCGCGGTCGTGCTGGTCGACACCCGCAGGCTGGCCGACGCGTTCGCGTCCATCGACTTCTTCGAGGACCGCGGGCTGCCCTACATCATCGCGCTGAACTGCTTCGACCGCGTGCTGCACCACCGGATCGACGACGTCCGCGAGGCGCTGACGATCGATGTGGGCGTGCCGATCGTGACCACCGACGCGCGGGACCGCGAGTCGACCAAGGAGGTCCTGATCACCCTGGTCGAGCACGCGATGCAGCAGCGGATGTCGCGCGCGGGCTGAGCCTTCCGGGCAGGCCTGCCCCCGGTTGAGGGGGCAGGCCCGCTCCGCTCAGTCGGCCGACATCGCGCCGAAGCCGGCGAGTTCCGCCGCGCCGTCCTCGGAGCGCTCGCCGAGCCCGACGGCCACGCCCTCGGACAGGAACCCGACGCCCGGCGCGGGCTCGCCGGAGCCGTCGTCGGCGCCGTTGTGGACCATCTCGCAGGCGATGGCGACCTCGGGGGACAGCGAGCTGAAGCCCATGCCCTCCGGGATCAGGTCCAGCACCGCCACGTCCCCCTCCGCCTGCACGGCCTCGCCCGCGGCGTCGACCAGGGACTCGATGCCGGTCAGGGTGACGTCGAAGTCGACGAGGCGCAGGCCCTGGGCGCTCCACTGCTGCCACTTCTCCAGGAAGCTCGTCCAGTCGGAGTTGACCCACAGCCCGTAGCCGCCGGTCCCGGCGCGGAAGACGCCGGAGTAGCGGGGCTGGCCGTTGATCTCGGTGATGTCGAGGTCGACCAGCCGCAGGCCCTGGCCGCTCCACTCCTGCCACTTGGCGGCGAAGCTGGTCCAGTCGGCGTTGACCCAGAGGCCGTAGCCGCCCGAGCCCGCGCTGAAGACTCCGGAGTAGCGCACCTGGCCGTTGAACGTGGTGATCGTGAGGTCGTCCAGGCGCAGCCCTTGAGCGCTCCACTCCTGCCACTTGGCCACGAAGTTGTTCCACTCCGCGTTCACCCACAGCCCGTAGCCGCCGGTCCCGGCGCGGAACACCCCCGAGTAGCGGGGCTGGCCGTTGACGTCGGTGATGTCGAGGTCGACCAGCCGCAGCCCTTGGCCGCTCCACTCCTGCCATTTCGCCACGAAGCTGTTCCAGTCCGCCAGCGCCCACAGGCCGTAGCCGCCGGTTCCCGCGCTGAAGACGCCGGAGTAGCGCAGCTGCCCGCCCGGCTTGCTGATCTCCAGCTCGTCGAGCCGCAGGCCCGCGCCGCTCCACTCCTGCCACTTGGCGACGAAGTGGTTCCAGTCGGCGTTGACCCACAGCCCGTACCCGCCGCCGCCCGCGGTGAACACGCCCGAGTAGCGCTGGCCCTGCGGGAATCCCAGGTGGTACGGCGTGTGGTTGCAGACCTCCCACGAGTTGGACTTCATGATGCAGGGCACGGGATCGGTCGCGCAGTTGTCGCAGTTGGCGTTGGGCTTGCCGAAGAAGCCCCACGACCCGCCGCACGTGCAGCCGGAGGAGGCGTACTCGTCGGGCGCGCCGAAGACGTGCCCGGTCTCGTGCGCGAAGACGCGGTCGATGTTGTCCGGGCCCCATCCGTCGTTGGCGTAGGCCATGACCAGGCGCGGACCGCCGATGGACGCGTAGCCGAAGTGCTTGAGCGGGTACTTGGTGAAGAACGCGACGTAGGCCCAGTCGGTGCGCAGGCTGGTGCGCAGGGACTCGGCGTAGGCGGTCACGCCTGCCATGCCGGCGGGGAAGCCGAGCGCAGCCATCGCCGGATCGCGCCAGTGCGCTTCCTTCTGGTCGTCCGGCAGGCTCGCGTCGGCCTGCACGGTCAGGTTGACGGTGCGGATGCTGTGCACCCACGTGACACCGCCCGGGGAACTCTGCGCCCCCAACCAGCTCAGCCCGTTCTGCACCTCGGCGACGACCTTGGTCCGCTCGTCCGCGCTGAACCGCAACGCGTCCGTCGGCCCTTCCACGATCACCACCCCGACCGCGACCCGCCCGGTGAGCCGCGCGCTCAACGCCGCACCCGCCTCCGCCCGCGGCTCGTCGTCATCGAAGTGGTCGGGGGCGTCCCCATCGCCCCAGTCCACCCCGTCCAGCGGCCGATTCGCCTTCGCCGAGGCGAACTCCTCCGACTCCCGCAACGCGAACGCCGCCACCCCCAACGCCCCGGTCTCGTCCAGGTCAGCGGCGTCCCCCATCCCCTGCGGCACCACCACCCCGTCCGGCGCCGCGGCCACCACCACCCTCGGCCCGTACTCGTGCACCACCCCACCCGGCACCCCCGCCGGGTCCGCCGCTGCTTCCAAGCTCCGCACAAGCACCCGCTCGCGCATCCCGATGTCGCCAGCCACTCCGCACCTCCCGGTCGAAGGGACCCCTCCAGCGGAACCCACCGCCCCGCCACCCCCGACATTCGGCCCACAACGAGTCTCCAGAAGCCACAACCGAAATCGCTGCCCAAAGGTGCAAACCCCCGGACACACAACCCCACACAACGGCCACCCAGTCGACCGCTCTGCCCCCTTGCCCCCTCGTCCTGGCCGTCTTTAACCCTGGGATGGCGGTGTCAAGGGCAGGCGAAGCCTGTCGCGCAGCGACGCCGAAGGCGCCCTTTACTCCGCCATCCCAGGGTTAAAGACGGCCAGGACGAGGGGAGCACACCCCGAGAGCAACGCGACGCCCGATCGCCTCAACAACGCGACGCCCGCGAAGCCCGACCCCCGTCACTCCTCAACCAGCGACACCGCGGAAATCCGATGCAGCGGCAACCGATGCGTCTGCTCCCCCGCGGTCCCCTCCACCACTCCGGCCCCGACCCGCACCGGCTGGATCACATGCCGCGACGCCACCCCATGAGCGTCCACAAGCGACACAACCACCCGCTGCCGAGCCCGGACAGCCTCACTCAGCAGCGCGACCGTCTGCGCCGAGTTCCCGCCCAGCCCGGCCCCCGCCGTCACCGTCCGCCCGGCCCGCGCCGACACCGCCTGGTCCCCGAGCCGCATTCCCCGGACCAGCTCCGTCAGGGTTTCCGCGTCCACCTGCCGGGACGCGGCGGGCCGCTGCGCGGACCGCGGGGGAGCGGCGACCCGCCGTCCCGCGGGCCGCAGGTCGACGATCTGCCCGTCGGCCCCCTCGGCGGCGGGCGCGAACCCGGCCGCGCGCAGTTCCTCCAGCACCTCCAGCAACGGCACCGGCGACACCAGCACCGTCGGCGCGATCCGGCGCAGCCGCAGGCCCAGGGCGGCCGGGCTGGCCGCCACCTCGGCCAGCAGCGCCGGGTCGTCGCAGCGCAGGAAGCAAGCCGCCGCCCCGCCGCGCAGCCGTCCGTGCCTGCGCGCCACGTCGTCGATCAGGTACGTCAACCCCTGCGGCACGGGCGTCCTCGACCGGGTGCGGAACAGCTCGTGCAGGTCCTCCGCCGACCTCCCGGCGTCCAGCGCGCGCCGCAGCGAGGCCTCCGTGACCCGGTACACCGTGGCCGCCCCTGCCGACTCCAGGTCGGCGGCCTCGGCCACCCGCGCCGCCAGGTGCGGCTCCAGCGGTCCCGGCGCGACCACGGTCAGGTCCGCCTGCACCAGCACGTGGTCCACCGGCTGCGGCATCGCCTCGGCCATCCGCTTCGCCGCTGCCGACACGTCCTCGTCCAGCAGCGCGTGCCCCGGCCCGCTCAGCGCGCCCAGGGCGACCACGCCCAGGGCGGTCGCCTCGGCCATCGTCCACCGGACGACGTCGTCGCGCAGCCGCCCGCCCCGGCGCGGCGCCCGCCAGGCCAGCACGGCGGCGAGCTCGTCCGCCGAGACCACACCGCCGTCGGACGGCAGCGCGCGCAGCACGCGCATGCGCTCCACCGGGG
The DNA here is from genome assembly GCF_024760565.1 of Actinokineospora sp. UTMC 2448. Taxonomy (NCBI): domain Bacteria; kingdom Bacillati; phylum Actinomycetota; class Actinomycetes; order Pseudonocardiales; family Pseudonocardiaceae; genus Actinokineospora; species Actinokineospora sp. UTMC 2448. Next base: position 482,520 of record NZ_CP031087.1, read on the forward strand.
CCGTCGGGCGGCGCAGGTCGTCCGACAGCGGCGCGAGCAGCTTGTCGCGGGCGTCCTTGCGCCCGCCCAGCCCCGGCAGCCGGGGCAGGTCGATCCAGGCCGAGGCCAGCGCGGCCCAGCGGTGGGCGGCGGTCGCGGCCAGCCAGGAGTCGGCCAGCGTCGTCGGCATCCACTCCGGTTCGAGGTCGCCGCTGTCGGCGACCAGCCCGGCGCCCGCGGCGAGCTCCATCAGCAGGCCCGCCCTGGCCTCGGACACGTCGGCGGCCTTGGCCAGCCTGCGGATCTCCCGCACGCCGACCCCGCCCGCCTTGCGCACCGGCGCGGGCTCGTCCGACCACAGCCGCAGCAGGGTCTCGACGTGGCGCACCAGCTCCATCGCCTCGCCCGCCGCGGTCCCGTCCACGGTCGCGCGCTGGTGCGGCGTCGTGCGCAGCCGCGGCTCGACCAGCGCGGTCGGGGCGCCGCGCAGGACGGCGGCGACCTGTCCGGGCAGCGTCACGGTCTCGCCGTCGCGGCGGACGAGCAGGCCGCGGGCGAGCAGCCGCTGGATGGGCGTCACGGCGTCGTCGAGGCTGCCCGCGAAGTCGGCGTCCTTGGTCTTGCCGACACCGGTGCCGTGCGCGAGCGTGTCCAGCACCTGCCGCTCGTCGCCGCCGAGGGCGGCCAGCAGGCCCGGGACGTCGGCGGGCGCGGGGGAGGGCGTCGACGGGGGCAGGTTGCCCACCTCGCGGGCCGCGGGCACCAGGGAGACCTCCGGCTCGCCCCAGGCCAGCGCCAGCCCGCGCAGCACGGCCACGGCTGCCCGGACCCGCTCCGGGGGCAGGCCGATGTCCAGCGCGTCCGGCGAGACCGGCGCGTGGTCGGCCCCGGCGACCAGCAGCGCGTCCAGCACGGCCAGCGTCGCGGTGTCCAGGCCCTCCGCCGCCCTGGCCACCGAGGCCCGGCTGGCCGCCCGGGCCGCGAGCACGGTGGTGTCCGCCGGGCGGGGGGTGGCCAGGTCCGGGCGGGCGCGCAGGAGCGCGACCACGTCGGCCTCGTCCGCCTCGCGCAGCCAATCGGTGAGGGTGGACACCCTGACCACGGTATACGGAGTCCGGTAACCTCCGTACTGCCGCTCAGTCGAGGAGGAACAGTGGGCAAGGTAGCCAAGTCCGACCGCGTCGACCCGCACTGGAAGGGCGTTGACGACAACGGCTCCCACCCTGTCACCGAGTTGACCGCCGACCGCCAGGGCGCGCTGTCGCCCTACGGCGACGTCACCTTCCCGCTGGAGACCGTGCCGTACGTGCACCCGGTGACCGAGATCAACAAGTAGGTATAGGGTCGGCAAGGCCGCACAAGTCCGTCCACTTCGGAAGGCCAGCCGCCATGCCAGTCCCCGGTCCCGGTTACTCCATCACGATCCGCGTCGCGGCCCCGCCGTCGGCCAGCGTGGCCGGGGACCTCACCAGCGCAGTAGGGCACGTCGGCGGGGTCATCACCGCCTTCGACGTCGTCGACTCGCACGCCGACAGCGTCGTCATCGACATCACCTGCAACGCCCTGTCGGCCGACCACGCCCGCGACATCACCGAGGCGCTGCGCGCGCTGCCGGGCGTGGACGTCCGCAAGGTCTCCGATCGCACGTTCCTCGTGCACCTCGGCGGGAAGATCGAGATCAGCGCCAAGGTCGCCCTCCGCAACCGCGACGACCTCTCCCGCGCCTACACCCCCGGCGTCGCCCGCATCTGCCAGGCGATCGCCGACAACCCCGACGACGCGCGCCGCCTGACCATCAAGCGCAACACCGTCGCCGTCGTGACCGACGGGTCGGCCGTGCTCGGCATGGGCAACATCGGCCCGGCCGCCGCGCTGCCGGTGATGGAGGGCAAGGCGGCGCTGTTCAAGAAGTTCGCAGGCGTCGACGCCTGGCCGGTCTGCCTGGACACCCAGGACACCGAGGAGATCATCCGCGCGGTCGAGCTGATCGCCCCGGTCTACGGCGGCATCAACCTCGAGGACATCGCCGCGCCGCGCTGCTTCGAGATCGAGCGCAGGCTGCGCCAGAAGCTCGACATCCCGGTCTTCCACGACGACCAGCACGGCACCGCCATCGTCGTCGTGGGGGCCCTGCGCAACGCCCTGCGCGTGGTCGGCAAGGACATGGCGGACGCCAAGATCGTGGTGTGCGGCGTCGGGGCTGCGGGCTCGGCGATCATCCGCCTGCTGCTGCAGCGCGGGCCCGCCGACATCGTGGCCGTCGATGTGGACGGCATCGTCCACCGCGACCGCGGCGACACCGACGCCAACCTGCGCTGGGTCGCGCTCAACACCAACCGCGAGAACAAGGCGGGCCGCCTGCACGACGCCCTGGTCGGCGCGGACGTCTTCATCGGCGTCTCGGCCCCGAACCTGTTCGGCGCGGAGCAGGTCGCCACGATGGCCCCCGACGCGGTGGTGTTCGCCCTGGCCAACCCGGACCCGGAGATCGACCCGCTGGAGGCGCAGAAGCACGCCGCCGTGGTCGCCACCGGCCGCTCGGACTACCCGAACCAGATCAACAACGTGCTGGCGTTCCCGGGCGTCTTCCGCGGCCTGCTCGACGCGCAGGCGCACACCATCACCGACGCCATGCTGCTGGCCGCGGCCGACGCCATCGCCGACGTGGTGGACGGGGAGCGCCTCAACGCCTCGTTCATCGTCCCGTCGGTGTTCGACGCGGCGGTCGCGCCCGCGGTGGCGGAGGCCGTCCGGAAGGCAGCGGGCGGGCACTAGCATTCGGTTGTGGGTGAACTGAGCCACGTCGACGAGTCCGGCGCAGCGCGGATGGTCGACGTCTCCGGCAAGTCCGTGACCGCGCGCTCGGCGGTGGCCACCGGTGTCCTGCGGACCACGCCCGAGGTGATCGGCCTGCTCCGGCGCGACGGCCTGCCCAAGGGCGACGCCGTGGCCACCGCGCGCATCGCCGGGATCATGGGCGCGAAGAAGACGCCCGAGCTGATCCCGCTGTGCCACCCGATCGCGCTGTCCGGGGTGAAGGTGGCCTTGGAACTGCGGGAGTCCGAGGTCGCCATCACCGCGACGGTGCGCACCAACGACCGGACGGGCGTGGAGATGGAGGCCCTGACGGCGGTCGCGGTCTGCGGGCTGACCCTCCACGACATGATCAAGGCCGTCGACCCCAGAGCCGTGCTGGGCGACGTGCGCGTGGAGCACAAGGACGGCGGCAAGAGCGGGGCGTGGGACCGATGACCCGCACCGCCCGCGTGGTGACAGCGTCCAACCGCGCCGCGGCGGGGGTGTACGCCGACAAGACGGGCCCGCTCATCGTGGCGTGGCTGCGCGACCGCGGTTACACCGTGCCGGACGCCCAGGTGGTGCCCGACGGCGCCCCCGTCGAGTCCGCCCTCCGTGCTGCGGTCGCCGCGGAGGTGGACGTCGTGGTGACCACCGGCGGCACCGGCGTGACCCCCACCGACCGCACCCCGGAGGCGACCCGGGCGGTCCTGGACTACGAGATCCCCGGCCTGGCCGACGCGATCCGGGCGGCAGGCCTCCCCAAGGTCCCCACGGCCGCACTGTCCCGCGGCCTGGCAGGCGTCGCGGGCCGCACCCTGGTCGTCAACCTGCCCGGCTCCACCGGCGGCGTGAAGGACGGCCTGGCCGTCCTGTCGGACGTCCTCGACCACGCCGTCGATCAACTCCGCGGCGGCGACCACCCGCCGTCGCCGGAGCAGGCACAGCCGCAGCCCTCGCGGCCTGCCGACGAGGCTCCCGGGCCGGAGCAGCCGCAGGTCTCGCGGTCCGCGGATCAGGCGTCGGAGCCTGCGCAGCCGCAGGTCTCGCGGTCCGCCGACCACCCGTCGTCGCCGGACCCGGCACAGCCGGGAGCCGTCGCCTCGCAGGCCGCAGGCCAGGCGCCAGCGAGCGCATCCGACTTGTCCACCAGCCCGCGAAGCCCCGCTGACCCGGTGGACAGCAGCGCAGGTGCGGCCGAGGGGTCGCGGACCGAGGCGTCCGACCCGCGCTTCGCCATGGACGGCCCCGCCGAGAGCGGTCCTGCGGGCGTGGCTTGGGCATCGGCCGCGGAGGGTCGTGCCGAGAACGCCGTGGGGGTGACGCCTGCGGAGGTCCCGCGGGCGGCTAGCGAGGGTCCCGCCGGGAGCGGCGCCTCGGGTTTGGCCCGGGTGTCGCCCGGGGATGTCTCTGGTTCCCGCGGTGAGGCGGAGGGCCACGCGGAGTCCGGCTCCGCGGGTTCGGCTCGGGTGTCGTCAACCGAGGTCTCCCGCTCACGCGCTGGTGTGGAGGGCCACGCCGCGAGCGGTGGGGCCCGGGTGTCGGGCGCGGAGGCCGCTGGTCCGCCGGGTGGCGAAGGGCCGTCCGCGTCGGTGGAGAACGGAGGTGTGGCTCGGGTGCTGCGGGCGGAGGTCTCCGACGCGCCCATCGACGTGGAGAGCCATGCCGCGTTGGTGGAGAACGCCGCCGCGGGGGCCGTGGTGACCTTCGCCGGAGTGGTCCGGGATCACGACCACGGGCGGGGGGTGACCGCCCTGGATTACGAGGGGCACCCGTCGGCCGGGGAGGTGATCGCCGAGGTCGCCGGGGACATCGCTGTCCGGCATCCGGGGGTTCGGGCGTTGGCCGTGTCGCACCGGGTCGGGGCGTTGGCCATCGGGGACGTCGCGCTCGCCTGCGCGGTCTCCGCCGACCACCGCCGTGCGGCCTTCGACGCGTGCGCCGACCTCGTGGACGAGGTCAAGGCCCGCCTGCCCATCTGGAAGCACCAGGTCTTCACCGACGGCACCGACGAGTGGGTCAACTGCCCGTGAGTTCCAGATGACGAGATCATATGTCGCGATCATATGATCTCGTCATCCAGATGTTCATGTCATATGACCTCAGCATTCCGATGGTCTCGTCAGATGATCTGACCATCTGAAAACGGCCGAACCCCATCCGCCGGGGGATCGCGGATGGGGTTCGGGGAGGGAGGGTCTAGCTAGACAGGCAAGGGCCTACTTCGTGGCGATCTTCTGACCCACGAGGATCAGGTCCGGGTCGCCGATGTAGTCCTTGTTCTTCTCGTAGAGGTCCTGCCAGCCGCCCTTCAGCTTCAGCTTGCCTGCGATCTTGGACAGCGAGTCGCCCGCGACCACGGTGTAGTCGCCCTTCGGGTTGTCCTTGGCCAGGACGGAAACCGGGGCGCTGGTGCGCGGCGCCCGCTGCTTCGGGGCGTCCGCCGTCGACCGCTGCTGAGTGGTCGACTTGGTGTACGACGGCGAGCTCTTGGCCGGAGCCGCGGAGCCGCCGCGCTTGCCGCACACGGGCCACGCGCCGATGCCCTGCGTCTGCAGGACGCGCTCGGCCACCGCGATCTGCTGCTCGCGTGAGGCCTGGTGTGGCATGCCCTGACCACCGTGGGCGCGCCAGGTACTCGGCAGGAACTGCAAGCCACCGTAGTAGCCGTTGCCGGTGTTGATGTTCCAGTCGCCGCCGCTCTCGCACTGCGCGATCGCGTCCCAGTTGACGCTGCTGTCGGCGGACGCCGGGGAGGCGGCCACGGCCATCGACGCGCCGAGGGCGACACCGGCCACGATCACGCGGGCCAGGAAGCGCTGGACGGCCGACTTGCTGTGCTTACCTCGATTACCCATTGCCATCTCTCCTCCCGCGCCTGCGTGCTGCTCGGGTGGATCCGGACTTGCCGGACCGTCCGGGACCGCCGTCCCGGCCGCCACGCCTCGCGGCTCGTGCCAGCCCGCTCGTCATGGTCCCTCGTCCCCTGTCCGGAGGTCGCTTTCGCTCGGGGTTGGTTCCCAGGAGGCCGCCGGACAGGGGCTCGGCGCTGCGGACTCCCGGGTCTTGCTCGGCTGATCGGGGATCAGCCGCTAGCGACGGTACGTAATCGAAATAGGAAGGGAAAATTATGCGGTGTGTGACCGTAATCACAGTAACAGGGCGGATCTTGCATCGATCCGCAGGAAAACCGCAGGTGAGGCGGTCTGAACCGGGTCGTGATATCGCCGTGTCTTACTCGAGATAATTCACTCTAAGTGAGTTCTGAGTCACGTCGGAACCGGCGTCTTGGGCCATTCGATGTTTAGCCGCCAGCGAAGGGGGGTAGGACGTCGAGCGCGTCGCCATCACCCACAAGTGTCGATCGGTCACGCACCGCGATCGCATTCAAGAGGTAGCTCGACGCCGTCAACACCCGGCGGAGGGGTTCCCCGTGACGGTCCCCGACGGCGGTCAGGGCATGGTCAACGGTCGCGGGAACGGCCAGCGCGACATCCTCTTCCGCGACCCCGGCCGCGGCGCGTGCGCCCGCGAAGTAGCGGACCCTGACGGTGATCAAGGAAACTCAGCCCCCGATGGCGCTCATCGGCCGGATCGGCTGCGCGAACCCGGCGTCGTTGATCCGGTGGCCCGCCAGTTTGGCCCACATCGTCGCGCGCCACGACTCGGCGAGCTCGGCGTCGGACGCGCCCGCCCGCATCGGCCCGCGCAGGTCGGTCTCCCGCTCGCTGAACAGGCACGAGCGCAGCGCGCCGTCGGCGGTCAGACGGGTGCGGTCGCAGTCGGCGCAGAACGGCCGCGTCACCGAGGCGATCACGCCGACCTCGGCGGGTCCGCCGTCGACCAGCCAGCGCTCGGCGGGCGCGCCGCCGCGCGGGCGCGGGCTCTCGGTGAGCCGGAACTCGGCGCCGAGCAGGTCCAGGATCTCGGCAGCGGTGACCATGTTCGCCCGGTCCCAGCCATGCTGGGGGTCCAGCGGCATCTGCTCGATGAACCGCAGGTGGTAGCCATGATCGAGGCAGTAGCGCAGCAGCGGTACGGCCTCGTCGTCGTTGATCCCGCGCAGCAGCACGGCGTTGACCTTCACCGGCGTCAGCCCGGCGTCGCGGGCGGCGGCCAGCCCGGCGAGCACGTCGGCGAGCCGGTCCCGGCGGGTGATCGCGGCGAACCGCGCGGGGTCGAGGGTGTCGAGGGAGATGTTGACCCGGTCGAGGCCCGCGGCGGCGAGGTCGCGGGCGCGGTGGACGAGGCCGATGCCGTTGGTGGTCATCGAGATCCTCGGCCGGGGCCGCAGTGCCGCGGTCGCGGCGACGAGGTCGGTGATCCCCTTGCGGAGGCTGGGCTCGCCGCCGGTGAACCGGACGTTCGTCACGCCCAGGTGCTCCACGGCGATGCGGATCAGCCGGGTGAGCTCGGCGTCGGTGAGCAGGTCGCCCCGGGGCAGCCAGTCGAGGCCCTCGGCGGGCATGCAGTAGGTGCAGCGGAGGTTGCACCGGTCGGTCAGGGAGACCCGCAGATCCGTGGCGGCCCGCCCGAACCGGTCCACCAGGCCGGGCGTGTCCGGGCGGTCTTTCCTGCCCGGCAGGCCGGGAAACCCGAGGTCAACGGGGGTCACCCGATCAAGCGTAGTCGCCGTTTCACCGAATGGGTCGAAGGATGCGACCCTCCGCTATCGGCGGTTCTCCGCATCTGCGGAGTTTTGGTGGTTGAGGGTGCGTACTTGCGGACATAAAGTGGGTTGTTGTGCCGCAGTATCGGTTTTCCGAGGCCGCCCGCCTGATGGGCGTAAGCGACGACACGGTCCGCCGCTGGTCCGACGCGGGCCTGCTGCCCGCCGCGACCGACGCGGCCGGACGCAAGGTGGTCGACGGCGCCGCCCTCGCCGCCTTCGCCCGCGCCCAGGCCGACGCCATCCCGGACCCGACCGGCGTCGCCCGCTCGGCCCGCAACCGCTTCGTCGGCCTGGTGACGCGGGTGGTCGCCGACAAGGTCATGGCGCAGGTCGAGATGCAGTGCGGCCCGCACCGGGTGGTCTCGCTGATGAGCGCGGAGGCGGTGGAGGAGCTGGGCCTGGAACCGGGCGTGCTCGCGGTGGCGCTGACCAAGGCGACCCATGTGGTGGTGGAGACGCCGTGAGGTGGGCGTTGGGGGTGTTGTTGCTGGTCACGGCGTGTTCGCCGGGATCGGGTCGCACGGTGGTGACGGTCTTCGCCGCGGCATCCCTGACGGAGTCGTTCACGGCGCTGGAGAAGACCTTCGAGTCGATCCACCCGGACGTCGACCTCCGCATGAACTTCGCCGCGTCGTCGGCGCTGGCCCAGCAACTGCGCACGGGCGCGCTGGCCGACGTCTTCGCGTCCGCCGACGAGGCCACGATGGCGAAGGTCGCCCCGCCGTCGTCGCGGGTGTTCGCCACCAACCGCCTGACGATCGCGGTCCCGTCGGGCAACCCGGCCCAGGTCACCGGCCTCGCCGACCTGCCCCGCGTCGTGACGGTGGTCTGCGCCCCCCAGGTCCCGTGCGGCGCGGCGACCACCACGGTCCTCACCGCCGCGGGCGTGACACTGCGGCCTGCGAGCGAGGAACAGGACGTCAAGGCGGTCCTGACGAAGGTCGCGGCCGACGAGGCGGACGCGGGCCTGGTCTACGTAACCGACGTACGCGGGGCGGCGGTGACGGCGATCGACTTCCCGGAGTCGACGAAGGCCATCAACCGCTACCCGATCGCCGTCCTCGCGGACGCCCCACACCCCACCCTCGCCCGCGAGTTCGTGGACCTGGTGCTGAGCCCCGAAGGCCAAGCCATCCTGGCCGACCACGGCTTCGGCCCACCGACCCAGGCGACCCCATGACCGGCGGGACCACGCGGCCGATGCGATCAGGGCCTGGACGGAGCAGCAGCCGGAGACGCCCGCTGGCACCGCGCAGTGTTGTGGTCACCGCCGCAGCCCGGCAGGCCAACGTCGACTGGCAGGCGGGGCGGCCGCTTGGAGGGTGCCCGGGAGCTGAAGCCAACGGGACGCGCAGAGCGCCCCTGGGTGGTGGAGGGGTGGACCGGGCATTGCGGGTCAGACGGGGCATGGCCGCAGAGGCAGAGGCGGGTCAGGCCAGCGGTGGTGCGGCTGTGGGGCCGGGTCAGGGCAGCGGCGGTGTCGCTGTAGGGCGGCCGGGCCGGGTCGGTGGTGGTGGTGGTGTGGCTGTGGAGTCGGGGCGGGTCAGCGTTGGTGTGGCTGTGGAGCCGGTTGGGTCGGCGGGTGGTGCCGCCTTGGAGTCGGGTCGGCGGGTGGTGCCGCCTTGGAGTCGGGTCGGCGGGTGGTGCTGCCTTGGAGTCGGGTCGGTGGAGTGTGGCCGTGGGGCCGGGTTGGGGCGACGGTGGCGTGGTTGTGGGGTCGGGTTGTGTCAGCGCTGGTGCGCCTGGGGCGGTGGGTGGTGCGGTTGCGGGTTCGGGTGGGTGGGGTGTGGCCGTGGGGTCGGTTGGTGCAGCGTTGGTGTGGTTGTGGAGTCGGTTGGGTCGGTGGGTGGTGCGGCCGTGGGGTCGGGTCGGTGGGGTGTGGCCGTGGTCCGGGTGGATGGGGTGTGGCCGTGGGATCGGGTTGGGCGGCGTTGGTGTGGTTGTGGAATCGGTCGGGTCAGCGATGTGTGGTTGTGGAGTTTGGGGTGGGCTGGGTCGGTGGGGGTGGGTGTGGGGAATGGGGTGGGCTGAGCCGTGAGTGGTAGGGATCGGCAGGTGGCGGGGGTGGCTGGGCGAGCCGTGGAGCACGGGCGCGGCCGGATGGGGCATGGGCGCGGGCGGATGGGGCATGGGCGGTTGGGGCGTGGGCGGATAAGGCGTCGGCGGTTGGGGCGTGGGCGAGGCGGGCGTGGGTGGGGGTGGGGAGCCTCGGGGGCGGTGGGGGAGCATGGGCGGGCGGTTGTGCCTGGGGTGCTCTGGGTGCCTGCCGTTCTGGGGTTGGGGCTTGTCGCCTTGCCTGTGCTGGGGCTGGTGGTTCGGACTGATCTTGGGGAGTTCCCCGAGCACGTCAGCAGTCCGGGGGCGGTGTCGGCGTTGTGGCTTTCCGTGCGGACCGCGGGGGTCGCCACTGTGTTGTGTTTGGTGTTGGGTGGGCCGCTTGCCGTGGTGTTGGCTCGGGTGAGGGGGCTTCGGGTGGTGCGGGCGCTGGTGTTGTTGCCGCTGGTCCTGCCGCCCGTCGTCGGGGGGTTGGCGTTGCTGTACCTGCTGGGGCGCAGCGGGCTGGCGGGGGAGGTGCTCGACGCGGCGGGGATTCGGGTGCCGTACACGACCGCGGCTGTCGTTCTGGCGCAGACGTTCGTCGCGATGCCCTTCCTGGTCGTCGGGCTCGAAGGGGCGCTCAGGACCGCGGGCGCCCGCTACGAGGCCGTGGCCGCCACGCTCGGGGCGCGGCCGTGGACGGTGTTCCGCCGCGTCACCGTCCCGCTGGTGCTGCCCGCGCTCGGGTCGGCGCTCGTGCTCTGCTTCGCCAGGGCGCTCGGCGAGTTCGGGGCGACCATCACCTTCGCGGGCAGCCTCCAGGGCGTCACCCGCACCCTCCCGCTGGAGGTCTACCTCCTCGGCGAGACCGATGTGGACGCCGCCGTCTCCGTCTCGCTGCTGTTGGTCGTCGTCGCCGTCGCGGTGGTGGCGCTGGTGAAGCCGAGGACGCAGTGAGGGCCGAGTTCACCGTCACCCGGGGCGCCTTCCGGCTCGACGTGCGCATAGCCGCCGACGATGTCGTCGCCGTCATGGGACCGAACGGCTCGGGCAAGTCGACGCTGCTCGACGTGCTCGCGGGCCTGGTCCGCCCCGACGCGGGCCGGGTCGAGATCGGGGACCGCGACGTCACCGCGCTGCCCCCGCACCAGCGCCGGGTCGGCCTGCTCGCCCAGGACCCCCTGCTGTTCCCGCACCTCACCGCGCTGGCCAACGTCGCGTTCGGACCGCGGGCGCGCGGGCTGCCCGACCCGCACGCCGCCGCCCGCCGGTGGCTGGCCGAAGTAGACGCCGCCCACCTCGCCGACCGCAGGCCCAGGGCGCTCTCCGGCGGCCAGGCCCAGCGCGTCGCCATCGCCAGGGCGCTCGCCGCCGAGCCCGACCTGCTGCTGCTCGACGAGCCCTTCGCCGCCCTCGACGTCGACGCCGCCCCCGCCCTGCGCGGCCTGCTCCGCCGGGTCCTGCGCGGCCGCGCCGCCGTCATCGTCACCCACGACCCGCTCGACGCGCTCGCCCTCGCCGACCGCGTCATCGTCATCGAGGACGGCCGCGTCGTCGAGCAGGGCGCGACCCGCGCCGTGCTCAGCCGCCCCCGCACCGCCTTCACCGCGCGCGTCGCCGGGCTCAACCTCATCCCCGGCATCGCCCAGCCCGACGGCCTGCACACCGACGGCAGGGTGATCGCGGGCACGGTCGACGCCGAGCCCGGCGAGCCCGCCGTCGCCGTGTTCCGGCCAGCCGACGTCTCCGTCTACACCGAGCCCGTCCACGGCAGCCCGCGCAACGTCTTCGCCACCACGGTCACCGCCCTCGAACCGCACGGCGACCTCATCCGCGTCCGTACCCCGGAGCTGGCCGCCGACCTCACCGCGGCTGCCGTCGCCGACCTCGCGCTGGAGCCCGGCGCCGCCGTCTACCTCAGTGTGAAGGCGACAGAGGTCACCGTGCATGCCGCCACTGGGTAGCCTGCGCAGCATGTGGGCGTACCTGATGGACATGGACGGCGTGCTCGTGCACGAGGAGCACCTGGTCCCGGGAGCGGACAAGCTGGTCGCCGAGCTCACCGCGAACGGGACGCCGTTCCGCGTGCTCACCAACAACTCGATCTACACCCCGCGCGACCTGCGCGCCCGCCTGCTGCGCAGCGGGCTCGACGTGCCGGAGCAGTCGATCTGGACCTCGGCGCTGGCCACCGCCCGGTTCCTCGACACCCAACGCCCCGGCGGCTCCGCGTTCGTCATCGGCGAGGCGGGCCTGACCACCGCGCTGCACGAGATCGGCTACGTCCTCACCGACCGCGACCCGGACTACGTCGTCCTCGGCGAGACCCGCACCTACAGCTTCACCGCGATCACCCGGGCCATCCGGCTGGTCGAGGAGGGCGCGCGGTTCATCGCCACCAACCCCGACGCCACCGGGCCGAGCCGGGAGGGCTCGCTGCCCGCGACCGGCTCGGTCGCCGCGCTGATCGAGCGGGCCACCGGCCGCTCGCCGTACTACGTCGGCAAGCCCAACCCGCTGATGATGCGCTCGGCGCTGAACTCGCTCGGCGCGCACTCGGAGACCACGCTGATGATCGGCGACCGGATGGACACCGACGTGCGCAGCGGCCTGGAGGCGGGCCTGAAGACCATCCTGGTGCTCACCGGCATCTCGACCCGCGACACCGCCGAGCTCTACCCGTACCGGCCCACGCGGGTGATCGACTCGGTCGCCGACCTGGTGGGCCGCTCGCACGACCCGTTCGGCGAGGGCGCGTGACGGAGGGCTCGCCTATGGTCAGTGCCGTGGAGACGTACGTGGTGGGCGACGTGCACGGCCACCGCGCCGAGCTGGCCGCCGCGCTGCGCGGGCGCGGCCTCCTCGACGAGCGCGACGCCTGGGCGGGCGGCACGGCCCACCTGTGGTTCCTCGGCGACTTCGTCGACCGCGGCCCGGACGGGATCGGCGTCATCGACCTGGTCATGAGCCTGTCCGAGCAGGCGCGCGAGCAGGGCGGGCGGGTGGAGACCCTGCTCGGCAACCACGAGATCCTCCTGCTCGGCATGCGCCGCTTCGGCGAGACCGAGGTGCCGTCGGACTTCGGCCCGCGCAGCTTCGCCCGCAGCTGGGAGATGAACGGCGGCCTGCGCTCCGACCAGGACGGCCTGACCGACGCGCACGTCGCCTGGCTCGTCGAGCGCCCGGTGCTGGCCCTGGTCGGCGACCACCTGCTCATGCACTCCGACACCCTGGAGTACCTGGCCTGGGGCGAGGAGATCGAGGAGATCAACGCCACCGTCCGGGCCATCCTGCGCTCGGACGACATCGTCGAGTGGTGGGAGGTGTGGCGGCGGATGACCACCCGCTACGCCTTCCGCGGCCCCGACGGCGAGGAGATCGCCGACGAGCTGCTGGGCGTCCTGGGCGGGCGCCAGGTGGTGCACGGCCACAGCGTCATCGCCGACCAGCTCGGCGTGCTGCCCGCCGACATCGACGGCCCCTACGAGTACGCGGGCGGCAAGGCCCTGGGCATCGACGCGGGCCTGTTCGTCGGCGGGCCGTGCCTGGTGGTCCGGTTAGGTGCTGACGATCCGGCTGCCGAGGGGGACCAGGGAGACCGGGACCATCTTGAAGTTGGCGATCCCCAGCGGGATGCCGATGACGGTGACGCAGAGCGCGATGCCGGAGACGATGTGCCCGATCGCCAGCCACCACCCGGCGACGACGATCCACACGACGTTGCCGATCACTGACGCGACGCCCGCCTCCCGCCGGGTCTCGATGGTCCGCCCGAACGGCCAGAGCGCGTAGTTGGCGATCCGGAAGGACGCCAGGCCGAACGGGATGGTGATGATCAGCACACAGCAGATGATCCCGGCGAGGACGTAGCCGATCGCCATCCAGAGCCCGGACAGGACAAGCCAGATCACGTTCAGCAGCGTTCGCATGGCCCCATTGTCCCGGAAGCGGACATGTGCTTGCGTGAGACGGCGCACACCGTCGAAGGGACCGTCGATGACCAGCTACGCCTCCGGGACCTCGGACGTCCCGCTGCTCGGCGACACCATCCCGGCCAACCTGATCGCGACCGCTGCCCGCTTCCCCGACCGCGACGCCCTCGTCGAGTTCGCCACCGGCCGCCGCTGGACCTACGCGGAGTTCGCCGCCGACGTCGACCGCGTCGCGCACGGCCTGCTCGCCCGCGGCGTCGGCAAGGGCGACCGGGTCGGCGTCTGGGCGCCGAACTGTGCCGAGTGGACGCTGGTGCAGTACGCGACCGCGCGCGTCGGCGCGATCCTGGTCAACATCAACCCCGCCTACCGCGTCTCCGAGCTGAAGTACGTGCTCAACCAGGCGGGCGTGCGCATGCTCGTCGCCGCCGAGTCGTTCAAGACGTCGGACTACCGGGGGATGATCGATGAGGTCCGCCCGCAGTGCCCGGCGCTGCGCGACGTCGTGCTCATCGGCGTGGACTTCGACGACCTGCGCGTGGACGGCGACGCCGCGGCCCTGGACGCCATCGAGCTGTCGTCGGACGACCCGATCAACATCCAGTACACCTCCGGCACCACCGGGTTCCCCAAGGGCGCGACCCTGTCGCACCACAACATCCTCAACAACGGCTTCTTCGTCGGGGAGCTCTGCGGGTACACCGAGACCGACCGGATCTGCATCCCGGTGCCCTTCTACCACTGCTTCGGGATGGTCATGGGCAACCTGGCCGCCACCAGCCACGGCGCGTGCATGGTGATCCCCGCGCCCGCCTTCGACCCGGTCGCCAGCCTGCGCGCCTGCGCGGAGGAGCGGTGCACGTCGCTCTACGGCGTCCCCACGATGTTCATCGCGATGCTCGCCGAGCTGGGCGAGCTGGACCTGTCGTCGCTGCGGACCGGGATCATGGCCGGGTCGCCGTGCCCCGCGGAGATCATGAAGCAGGTGATCGACCGGATGGGCATGACCGGGGTGACCATCTGCTACGGCATGACCGAGACGTCCCCGGTGTCCACCCAGACCCGCGCCGACGACACCATCGACCGCAGGGTGGGCACGGTCGGGCGGGTCCACCCGCACCTGGAGATCAAGATCGTGGACCCGGCCGCCGGCCGGACCGTGCCGCGCGGGGAGCCGGGCGAGTTCTGCACCCGCGGCTACTCGGTGATGCTCGGCTACTGGGACCAGCCGGACAAGACCGCGGAGGCCATCGACTCCGCGCGCTGGATGCACACCGGCGACATCGCGGTGATGGACGCCGACGGGTACGTCCAGATCACCGGCCGCATCAAGGACATGGTCATCCGCGGCGGGGAGAACATCTACCCGCGCGAGATCGAGGAGTTCCTCTACACCCACCCGGACGTGCTCGACGCCCAGGTCATCGGGGTCCCCGACCAGCGGTTCGGCGAGGAGCTGATGGCCTGGATCCGCATGCGCCCCGGCACGACCCCGCTGACCGCCGAGTCGGTCCGCGAGTTCTGCGCCGGCAAGCTCGCCCACTACAAGATCCCCCGCTACGTCCACGTCGTGGACGAGTTCCCGATGACGGTGACCGGCAAGATCCGCAAGGTCGAGATGCGGGCGGCGGCGGTGGAGATCCTGGGCCTGGAGTAGCCCGCGGGTAGCGTCGGTCGGGTGCGCGAGGACTTGGCGGTCGGCTTCGACCTGGACATGACGCTCATCGATCCCCGGCCGGGCATGGTGGCGGCCATGAACGCGCTCGCCGCGGAGAGCGGGCTGGCCCTCGACGGCGAGCGCTTCGCCGCCGCCCTGGGCCCGCCGCTGGACGTGGTGTTCCGCGGCTTCGAGGCGCCCGAGGAGCGCATCCCCGGCCTGGTCTCCCGCTTCCGCGCGCTCTACCCGGACGTCGTGGTGCCCGCCACGGTCCCCATGCCCGGCGCGGCGGACGCGCTCGCGGCGGTCAAGGCGCTCGGCGGGGTGAACCTGGTGGTCACCGGCAAGTTCGAGCCGAACGCGATCCTGCACGTCAAGACGTTCGACTGGCCGGTGGACGTCGTCGCGGGCGGGCGGTGGGCCGAGGCGAAGGGCGGCGTCCTGCGCGAGCACGGGGCGCGGGTGTTCGTCGGCGACCACGAGGGCGACGTGCTGGGCGCCAAGGCGGCGGGCGCGATCGCCGTCGGCGTCCCCACCGGGCCCTGCGACGCGGACTCGCTGCGCGCGGCGGGCGCGGACGTCGTGCTCAGCGACCTGACCGAGTTCCCCGCCTGGCTGCGTTCGCTCTGACGATGTGCGCCACGGCCACGCCGAGGCCGATCGGCAGCGCCATCGAGACCGCCCACAGCCAACTGGCTTGCCGGTCGAGCGCGCCGAGCACGAAAATAGCGATCACCGCCAGCAGACCGACGGTGAACAGCGCCACGGCGGCGATCATGGTCCGGGGAACGCTCATACCCGGGAGGATAGTTCGCCGTGCGCGGACCCCTTCCGGCGATGACACCCGGAGGGGGACAAGCCGAGCCGCGCCCCGCCGGTTTAGGCTGGACGGACGCGCGTCCTGCGGTGGTGTCCCAGGACGCGTTCGTCTTGCGGGGCGGGTGCGCAACGGCGGTTGAAGACGACGAGGGAATGGTGAGTGCGGTGCCGACCGGCAGGGTCAAGTGGTACGACACGGCGAAGGGTTTCGGGTTCGTCACCCAGGACGGCGGGGAGGACGTCTACGTCCGCGCGTCCGCCCTGCCCGCGGGCGTCTCCGGGCTCAAGGCGGGCCAGCGCATCGAGTTCGGGGTGGCCGACGGCCGCCGGGGCCCGCAGGCGCTGTCCGTGCGGCTGATCGACGCCCCGCCGTCGGTGGTCGAGGCGCGGCGCAGGCCTGCCGAGGAGCTGCACGGCCTGGTCGAGGACATGATCAAGATGCTGGAGTCGACGGTGCAGCCCGACCTGCAGCGCGGCCGCTACCCCGACCGCAAGGTCACCAAGCGGGTCGCGGAAGTGGTCCGCGCCGTCGCGCGGGAGCTCGACCCGTAACCCCCTGCGCGCCTAGGCCTCGGCGCGCAGGATCCAGTACCCGGTCGGCACGGGCGTGTCGCCCTGCACGATGGCCAGCCGCTGCACGGCGGCGAACAGCAGGCGGTCGTCCTCGTTGGGCAGCTCCAGCGTGTACGCGTACTGCCGGAACTGGCCGGGGACGAAGATGCGGCTGCTGCCGTCCACCCGCTCGCCGTCGGGCGTGAGGTAGGAGAACACCACGCCCCACGGCTCGCGGGCCAGCGCGGCGGGCACCGAGATCTGCACCGGGTAGCCGGGGCGCACGGCCAGGGTGACCACGGCGTCCTCGTCCTGCTCGCAGGTGAGCGTCGCCAGGTCGCACAGGATCTGCGGGTGGGCGCGGACGGCGTCGCCGTCGGCGTAGAAGGTCACCTCGGGCGGCGGGACGGCGCCGCAGCCCGCCAGTGCGAACGCGGCGGCCAGGATCGCGATGGTCTTACGCACGGAGCCGACCCTACGGGGCCGGATTCGGCGGACCCTCGTGCAGGGTCGCGGGCCGCCAGCCCGCCGAGCGCGGGATCGGGTGCTCGCTGGTCTGGTCCGGCCGGATCGGCCGGTCGCCGCCCAGGCCGGGGATCAGCGACTGGCCGCGCCGCGACAGCAGCGTCTGGGCGATGCCCACGGCCAGCAGCACCGACACGACCAGGAAGCCCAGCCACCAGGTCGGCGGCAGCAGCACGCCGACCGCGCCGCCGAAGACCCAGCTGAGCTGCAGCACCGTCTCCGAGCGGCCGAAGCCGGAGGCGCGCGACTCCTCGGGGAGGTCGTCCTGGATGACCGCGTCCAGGCTGTTCTTGGCCAGCGCGCTGGCGATCGCGCCGACGAGGCCGACAATCGCCGCCGTGGTGATCCCGGCGGCGAACGTCGCCACCACCGTGGACGTCAGGGCCGCGAACGCGCAGCCGATGACCACCTGTTCGGGCTTGCCCACGTGCACGCGCGCGCCGATGGCGTTGCCCACGAAGCTGCCGATGCCCGCCGCGGCCGCGATGACGCCGAGCAGCAGCACCTGCTGGAACGGCTCGGCCTCGTACTCCGCGCGCACGGCGAACGCGGCGAACATCATCAGGAAGCCGGTCAGCACCCGGATCGTGCCGTTGCCCCACAGCGAGACCACGATGTGGCGGCCCATGGGTTGTCGGCGCCCCTTGCCGGGGTGCGCCTTGATCGAGGCGGGCACCTCGCCCTCGGTGACCTCCACCCACGCCGGGATGCGCAGCGCCTGCACCGCCCCCACCGCGCTGATGACGACGGTGAACCACAGCGCGCCCGCCGAGCCGAACGGGGCCGCGAAGGCCGCCCCGATCCCGCCGAACACCGCGCCAGCGAACAGCCCGAACACCGTCAGCCGGGCGTTGGTCTTGGCGAGGGTGATCTCCTGCGGGAGCACGCGTGGCGTGACCGCGGCCTTGAGCACCGTGAACGACTTGGACAGCACCATCTTGCCCAGCGCGGCCGGATAGAGCAGCCAGGTGTCGAAGTTCAGCGCCATGATCAGGCACATCAGCGCCTGGCCAGCCGAGACCGCGGACATCGCCAGCCTGCGGCCGCGCTGGATGCGGTCCAGCGCCGGGCCGATGACCGGGGCGATCAGGGCGAACGGCGCCACCGTGATCAGCAGGTAGAGCGCGACCTTGCCCCTGCTCTCGCCGCTGGCCGCGGAGAAGAACAGCGTGTTGGCCAGCGCGACGGCCATCGCCGCGTCGCTGGCGTAGTTGAGCATCGTGGCGTAGGTGAGCGCGGTCAGGCCGGACTTCTCCGCGCCGTCGGCGCCCGCCGCCCTGCGGAACGCGCTGACCGCCTGCGTGGTCAGCTGCCTGCTGCGCAGCGCGGCGACCCGGGTGACGGTGAGCTTCTTCGGGAAGCGCGGCGCGCCGGGCACCTCGTCGGTCGGCCGCTCGGCCGGGTCGTCGGGGTGGCGCGGCGGCTCGTCGCGGTGGCGCTCGTCATACCGGGGCCGCTCGTCGTCGCGGTACGGGCCATCGCGGTATGGGTCCTCCCGATACGGGTCGTCTCGGTAGGGGTCGTCGCGGTACGGGCCCTCGTGGTGGTGCTGCTCGCGCGAGCGCGGCGGGTCCGCCCAGCCCCGGGGGGCGTCGTAGCGGTCGGCGTAGCGGTCGTCCCGCCACGGGGGGCGGGGCCGCCGCGGCGGGTAGTCGTTCGGGTAGCGGTCGCCGAAGGTCTCGAACTCCGGCTCGTCCTGGCGCTCGTACGGCCGGGTGGGACGGTTGCGCGGGGGCGGGTCGGCGGGGCGCCAGGCGGGCTGCGGCGCGTCCGTCCAGCCCTTGCGGCCCCGCTTGGGCCGCCGCGGGGGCTGATCAGGGGAGCCGGAGCGCATCACCCGTCCCATCCTGCCGTATCAGGGGTCTTGACACCGAAACCGGACGTGCTCGGGCTCAGCCCGGTCCCGGGGCGAACCGGACCCGGAACATCGACGGCCACAGCTTGCCGGTGACCAGGAACTCGTCGGTCCCCGGCACGTGCGCGATGCCGTTGAGCACGTCCGTCGCCGCGCGCTCGTCGGGGGACAGCAGGCCGGACATGTCGACCACCGCGGTCACCGCGCCCGTGCCGGGGTCGATGCGCACGATCCGGTCGGTCTGCCAGACGTTGGCGTAGACCGACCCGTCGACGCACTCCAGCTCGTTGAGCCGCAGCACGGGCTCGCCGTCGTGGTGGACGTCGACTGTGCCGACGGGCTCGAACGTCTCCGGGTCGCGGAAGGTGAGGGTGGCGCTGCCGTCGCTCATCACCAGCCGCTCGCCGTCGTGGCACAGGCCCCAGCCCTCACCCGGGTAGGTGACGCGGCGCAGCTCGGCCAGGCTCTCCCGGTCGCGCTCGATGGCCACGCCGTGCTGCCAGGTGAGCTGCCAGATCCGGTCGCCGACGACGGTGATGCCCTCGCCGAAGAGGTCGCCGGGCAGGGCGGTGCGGGCCCGCACCTGGCCGGTGGCCGGGTCGGTGGCGCGCAGCTCGGAGCGGCCCACCAGGCCGGTGCCCTCGTAGAGCACGCCGTCGACCAGCTCCAGGCCCTGGGTGAACGCGGTCGGGTCGTGCGGGATCTCGGCCACCACGTCGACGCGCAGCTCCACGACCTCGGTGGACGGCTGCTCCGCCGTGCACGCGGCGACAGGGAGGACGGCGGCGATCAGCGGGGTGCTCACGAGCAGGGACAGCGCACGCACCGGCCTAGCGTGACACGGCTGAGCGGGCGCGCGCAGGCGTGCGGCACAATCGGACGGTGATGACGCCGACGCCCGCACCCCAGGACGTGACCGACCCCGCGCTGCTCGCGGCGGTCGACCTCGCACGCGCCGCAGCGGAGGCGGAGGCGGGCGACGAGGTGGGCGCGCACGTCGCCGTCGCCCCGGAGGACGCGCACGCCGCCACCCACCTCTTCGAGGCCGACAAGCCCGGCTACGCGGGCTGGCGCTGGGCGGTGACCGTGGCCCGCGCGCCGGAGTGCGAGGTGACCGTCAGCGAGGTCGTGCTGCTGCCCGGCCCGGAGGCGCTGGTCGCGCCCCCGTGGGTGCCGTGGCAGGAGCGGGTCCGCGCGGGCGACCTCGGCGTCGGCGACCTGCTGCCGACCGCGCCCGACGATTTCCGGCTCGTGCCCGGCTACGCCGCCTCCGACGACCCGGCCGTGGAGGACCTGGCCCGCGAGGTCGGCCTGGGCCGCAAGCGGGTGATGTCCCGCGAGGGCAGGCTCGACGCCGCCGACCGGTGGATGTCCGGGGAGTTCGGGCCCGCGTCGGACATGGCCCGCAGCGCCCCCGCGCACTGCGGCACGTGCGGGTTCTACCTGCCCGTCGCGGGCTCGCTCGGCGCGGCCTTCGGCGTGTGCGGCAACGAGATCGCGCCCGCCGACGCCCGCGTGGTGCACGCCGAGTACGGCTGCGGGGCGCATTCGGAGGCCGAGGTCGAGCAGGTCTCCCCGGTCCTGGTCGCCGACCTGATCTACGACGACGCCCAGCTGGACGTCTCCGAGCCGGAGCCCGCGGACTCCCCGGAGGAGGACGAGGCCGTCTCCGAGGTGGCCGACGCGCCGCTGCCCGCCGCCGAGGCCGACGAGGACGAGTCCGAGCCGACCGTCGACGTCGAGTCGGACGAGTGAGCGCGGACCCCTTCGACACCGCCGCCTTACGCGCGTCGGTGCTGGGCGCGTGGACGTCGTCGCCCACCCGGTTCCGCGAGGACGCCAACGCCGAGGAGGACCTCTACCTCGGCGGCTACCGCGACCGGCTGCTGGTCGAGCTGGCCCAGAACGCCGCGGACGCGGCCGGGGCGGGCGGCACGCTGCGGGTCGACGTCGTCGACGGCGAGCTGCGCGCGGCCAACACCGGCAGGCCGCTGGACGCCGAGGGCGTCGCGGCCCTGTCGTCGCTGCGCGCGTCGGCCAAGCAGCGCGGGGTGGGGCAGTTCGGCATCGGGTTCGCCGCCGTCCTCGCCGTCACCGACGCCCCGCGCGTGGTGTCGACCTCCGGCGGGGTCGCCTTCTCCGCGACGCGGACCACCGAGGCCATCGCCGACCACCCGGAGCTGGCCGCCCGGGCCGCCGAGCGCGCTGGCCGCGTGCCGGTGCTGCGCATGGTGTGGCCGACCGACGAGGCAGCGCCGCCCGCCGGGTTCGCCACCGAGGTCCGGCTGCCGCTGCGCGCCGACGTCGACGGCCCCGCGCTGCTGGCCGCGTTCGCCGACGAGGCGGCCGACCTGCTGCTGGCGCTGCCCGCCCTGTCCCGCATCGAGATCGCGGGCACGGTGTGGTCGCGGACCGAGGACGGCGACCGGCTGAGCATCCACGGGCCCGGCGAGGCGCTGTCCTGGCTCGTGCACCGGGTGTCCGGCTCGCTGTCGGCCGAGGTGCTGGCCACGCTGGGCGTCGAGTCCCGCGAGCGGTCACAGTGGACGGTCACGTGGGCGCTGCGGCTGGACTCCGACGGCGCGCCGCACCCGCTGACCGAGGACGTGCTGCACGCCCCGACGCCGACCGACGAGCGGCTGTCGCTGCCGGTCCGCCTGGTCGCCACCGTGCCCATCGAGCCGAGCCGCAGGCGCGCGCGCCCCGGTCCGGCCGCCGACGAGGTGCTGGCCGCGGCCGCGGCGGCCTACCCCGGCCTGGTCGCGAAGCTCCCGGGCAAGCGGCGGACGGCGCTGGTGCCCAGGACCGGCTTCCCGCTGTCCGAACTGGACGATCGGCTGCGCGCGCTGGTGCTGGCCGCGCTGCGCCGCGCCGAGTGGCTGCCCGCCGCGGGCTCCGGCTGGCTGACCCCGGCCCGCGCCCGGGTGCTCGACACGGCCGCGCCCGGCCTGGCCGACCTGCTGTCCGAGGTCCTGCCCGACCTGGCCGACGGCGCGCTGTCCGACGCCGCGCACACCGGGGCGCTGAACGCGCTGGAGGTGACGCGGCTGCGCATGGCCGAGGTCGTGGCCGCCATCACCGGCACGACCCGCCCGCCGGAGTGGTGGCACCGGCTCTACACCGCGCTCGCGCCGATCGTGGAGACCGACTCCACAGCGCGCGAGGAGCTGGGCGGGCTGCCCGTCCCGCTGGCCGACGGCCGCACGCTGCCCGGCCCGCGCGGCGCCCTGCGCTACGACGGCGATCCCGAGTTGCTCGACCTGCTCACGCACACCGACGTCGGCGCCCTCCGGGTGATCCACCCGGTGGCCGCGCACCCGGTACTCGACCGCCTCGGCGCCCAGCACGGCACGGCCGCGGACCTGCTGGAGAACCTGCGCGACGCCGTCGAGCGCAGCATGGACGACCACGAGTCCGGGGTGGACATCGCCGCCCTCGCGCCGATCGTCCTGCGCCTGGTCCAGGAGTCCGGCGCGGTCGCGATGCCGTGGCTGGGCGCGCTGGCCCTGCCCGACTCGGTGGGGGACTGGCGGCGGGCCGACGAACTGGCCCTGCCCGGCTCGCCCCTGCTCGACGTCCTCGACCCCGACTCGCCCATCGGCGTGCTGTCCTCCGCGGTGGCCGAGCAGTGGCCGGAGTCGGTGCTCACCGCCGCGGGCGTCCTCGACGCGTTCGCCGTGGTCGTCGACGAGTCGCCGACCGGGCCGGACCACGACCTCGCCGACGAGGCCGACTGGTGGGACGCGCTGCCGGAGCCGCCGAACCGGCTCGTCGGCATCCGCGACCTCGACCTGGTCGCCCCCGACGCGTGGCCGATGGCCCTGCGCCTGCTGGCGGCGAACCCGGAGACCTGGCGCGCCTTGGTCGACCCGGACGGCTATCCGGCGTGGTGGATCGGCAGGCACGCCGTGCTCGCGGGCGCGCCGCCCACGTCATGGCGCATGCCGGACGCCGTGGAGCTGACCGGCATCTACGACCCGCTGCCCGATGTCGACGTGGACGCCAGGGTGCTGACCGCGATCGGCGTGCGCACCGAGCTGGCCGTCCACAACGGCGCGGACGCCGAGGACCTCGCCCACCGCCTGGCCGACCGCGACCGCGAGATCCCGCCGGGCATCGTCCTGCGCGCCCACACCGCGCTCGCCGAAGCCCTGCGCGACGAGGTGATCGTGCTGGAGGACCTGTCCCCGCCGGACGAGTTCCGCACGCTGGCGGGCACGCCCTCCGACGACTGCGTCGTGGTCGACGGCCCGTGGCTGCTGGCCGTCCTCCCGGACTCCGCCGTGGTCTCGGCTGGCCCGGACTTCGCCCTCGCCGAGCCCCTCGCCGACCTGCTGGACATCCCGCTGGCCACCGACGAGGTCGAGGCCGAGCCGGTCTCCGATGGGGAGTACGTCCCGTGGGCGGAGCTGGGCGCGGTCGCCGCGGCCTGCGACCTGTTGGGCGAGGAGGTCCCGCCGGGCGGGCCGATCGTCCACGACAAGCTCGTCGTCCGGACCGACACCGGCGAGCACCAGGTCCCCTGGTGGATCACCGACGACGGCGTCGCGCACTGCGAGGACACCCCGGAGGCGCTGGCCAGGACCCTGGCCTGGACGACCCGGCGCTGGCCGGAGCGGCACACGTTCACCGCGCTGATCGAGGACCCGGCGCTCTACCTGAGCTGATCCGAGCAGGTCGGGCGGGTGCGCTTGCCGTACGACCCGGCCGCCACGAGCAGCCCGGACCCGAGGCCGCCGAACGCCAGCCCGCCGAAGGCGACCATCCAGGTCGTGTCGGCCGAGGTCGGGAACGGCTCGGCGGGCGCGATGGCGGGCAGCACGCCCAGGGCGCTGAGCGCGGCGTAGGCCACGAGCAGCGGCCCGTACACCGACAGGCCGACCGCGGTCAGCCACGCGGGCAGCAGGGGCAGCAGGCGGGGGACGCGCCGCCCGGCCACCGGGAACGCCCACCGGGGGAACACCTGCCCCCACCGGAACGTCAGCCCGGCCACCAGGACGAGCGCGGCCGCCGCGGCCAGCACCGTCACGTCCACGCCGACCGAGCCGAGCGCGGCCAGCACGCCGGACTCCCCGGCGCTGCCCGCCCGCCACGCCTCGGCGGTGACCCCGAGGGCGTCCCCGCCCAGCGTCCAGACCGTCTTGACGGCCGCCCACGGCACGACGCCGCACACCAGGACGCCGACCAGCAGCCGCGTCCGCGCTGAGGCGACGGACGGCGGCGGGTAGACCAAGGGGCCGGTGTGCTCGGCCGGATGCGTTGCGCCGCATCGGGGACACCGGCCGCGCAACCGCCGCCGGTACCGCGTCGCGACACCGACGAGCAGGCACACGCCCACGGTGCTCGACAGCACCTGGGTTAGTCCGGCGCCGCTCTCGACGCCGGAGAAGGACAGCAGCGTCACGACATGCGCGGGCAGGCTGAGCATCCCGGTCGCGAAGACCGCCGCAGCGGCCGCCGCCACCGCCAGCACGGCCTTGCTGCGCACGCGGGTGGTGGCCACGGCGGCGGCCCCGGCCGCGACGGCCACCGCCGCCAGCGCCAGGTGGACCGCCGGGTGGTATGCGACGTGCGGCGACCACGGCACGACCGCCCCGGTCGTGGCCCACGTGATCTGCATGACCGCGTGGCAGGCCGCCCACGCGCCCGTCGCGGCGGGCAGCCACGCCCGCGCCCCGCCTTCCCCCATGGCCGCAGGCTATTCCGGCGGCCCTGAGAGGACCTTCAAGCTCCGGGAGGGCCTAATCCAGCTTCTGCGCGCCCCTGCGGCCCGACTTGGCGGCGCGGCGCTGCCAGGCCATGATGGCCGCGCCTACGATGCCCAGGGCCGCACCGGCCAGCGCCGTCCACCGCCACACCGGGTCGAGACCCAGCGGGAAGACGGTCATGACCAGGGCGGCCACCAGCCAGATGCCGGTGCCGACGTACACGATGGGTCCCAGCTCCAGCAGCCGAGGCGGCAGCGGGGGCGGCGGGCGCAGCGATCGGTCCGGTCGCGGTTCAGGCACAGCGGGAGGCTACGGCACATGGCCAGCGGGACGGACGAGCGGCGGTCCGGCGTCGACCGGTTCTTCAAGATCACCGAGCGCGGGTCGACGGTGGGGCGCGAGGTGCGCGGCGGCGTCGTCACGTTCGTCACGATGGCCTACATCGTGGTGCTCAACCCGCTGATCATCGGCAGCTTCGCCGCCGACGACACCGCGGCGCACCGCGACCTCTTCGGCAACATCCTGCCCGTCGACCAGGTGGCCGCGGCGACAGCGCTGGTCGCGGGCGTGATCACGATCCTGTTCGGCCTGATCGCCAACTTCCCCTTCGCGCTGGCCACCGGCCTGGGCATCAACACCCTCGTCGCCGTCACGATCGCCCCGCAGATGACCTGGCCGGAGGCGATGGGCCTGGTGGTCGTCAACGGCGTCGTCGTGCTGCTGCTGGTCGTCACCGGCGTGCGCACGGCGGTCTTCAACGCCGTCCCGGCCGCGCTCAAGTCCGCGATCGCGGTCGGGATCGGACTGTTCATCGCGCTCATCGGGCTGGTGGACGCCGGGTTCGTGCGCAGGCTCCCGGACGCGGCCAACACCACCGTGCCCGTCGGGCTGGGGATCAACGGATCGATCGCCTCCTGGCCGACGCTGGTCTTCGTCGTCGGGCTGGTGGTGACCTCGATCCTGATCGCCAAGCGGGTCAAGGGCGCGATCCTCATCGGGGTGGCGGTCGGCACCGTGCTGGCCATCGTGCTGGAGGCGATCGTCAAGGCCGGGCCGTCGGCTGGCGTGAACCCCAAGGGCTGGAACCTGGGCTACCCGGCGCTGCCCGAGCAGGTCTTCGGCATCCCCGACCTCGCCCTGCTCGGCGAGGTCTCCTTCGGCGCGTGGTGGCGGGTCCCCGCGCTGACCGCGGCGCTGCTGGTGTTCACGCTCGTGCTGACGGACTTCTTCGACACCATCGGCACGATGACCGGCCTCGGCAAGGAGGCGGGCCTGGTCGACAAGGACGGCAAGCTGCCCAACACCGGCAAGGCGCTGTTCGTCGACAGCCTCGGCGCTGTCGCTGGCGGCGCGGCGTCCACCAGCTCCAACACCGTCTACATCGAATCCGCGGCGGGCATCGCCGAGGGCGCGCGCACCGGCCTGGCCAACGTCGTCACCGGCCTGCTGTTCATCGCCGCGATGTTCCTGACCCCGCTCTACCAGGTCGTGCCGATCGAGGCGGCCGCGCCCGCGCTGGTGATCGTCGGCGCGCTGATGATGGCCCAGATCCGCGACATCGACTTCAGCGACTTCACCGTGGCGCTGCCCGCGTTCCTCACCATCGTCGTGATGCCGTTCACGTACTCGATCGCCAACGGCATCGGCGCGGGCTTCGTCAGCTACGTGGTGCTGCACGTGGTGACCGGGCGTGCGCGCCGCGTGCACCCGTTGATGTGGATCGTGTCGGCGGCGTTCATCGTCTACTTCGCCATGGGGCCGATCCAGGCCCTGTGACCCACCCGACCGTGGCGGGAAGGCTGTTAGTGAGGTATGCTAACGATCGTGTCCCCGGAGCAGTCGACCCTGACCAGCAGGCTGCGGCTCGCCGTCGTGCGGCTCAACCGCCGACTCCGGGCGCAGCGCACCACGGCCACGGTCACCCTCACCCAGATCTCGGCGCTGTCCTGCCTGCACAAGTGCGGACCGCTGACCCCGGGCGAGCTGGCGGCCAAGGAGGGCGTGCAGCCCCCGTCGATGACCAGGGTGATCGCCGCGCTGGAGGACATGGGCTACGTCTCGCGCCGTCCGCACCCCAGCGACGGCAGGCAGGCGATCGTCGCCCTCACCGAGACCGGACTGGTCTACATCAAGGGCGAGATCACCGCGCGCGAGGCGTGGCTGGACGAACGGCTGAACGAACTCGACGACGAGGAACGGGCGATCCTCGCCCGCGCCGCCGAGATCATCGACAGGATGGCAGGTAAAGCGGACTAGTGCGGACACCAGCGGGCACACAGGACAGGCTCACCCCCATCCCTACCCCCGCACCGTCTCCGCCCAGCCCGTCGCGTCCGTCTACCCGGGACGGGATGTTCTCGTCCCTGCGCGTGCGCAACTACCGCCTCTTCGCGGGCGGCGCGCTGCTGTCGAACACCGGCACGTGGATGCAGCGCATCGCGCAGGACTGGCTCGTGCTCGTCCTCACCGACAACAACCCGGTCGCCCTCGGCATCGCCGCGGCGCTGCAGTTCCTGCCCACGCTGATGCTGTCGCTGTGGGCGGGCGTGCTCGCCGACCGGATGGACAAGCGCAAGCTCCTCATCGGCCTGCAGACGGGCATGGCGCTGAGCGCGGTGGTGCTGGGCGTGCTGGACGTCACCGGCGTCGTGCAGGTCTGGCACGTCTACGTTCTCTGCTTCGTGCTGGGCGCGTTCAGCGCGGTCGAGGTGCCCGTGCGGCAGTCGTTCGTGGTGGAGATCGTCGGCCGGGGGCAGCTGACCAACGCGGTCGCGCTCAACTCCACGAACTTCAACCTCGCCCGGATCGTCGGCCCGGCCATCGCGGGCGTGCTGATCACGCTCATCGGCACCGGCTGGCTGTTCCTGGCCAACGCGGTGCTGACCGGAGCCGTGGTCGCGGGCCTGCTGCTGATGCGCGTCGGCGACCTGCACCCGTCGCCCCGGGTGGCCGCCCGGCGCGGTCAGCTGATGGAGGGCCTGCGCTACGTGCGCGGACGCGCCGACATCCTGACCGTGATGGTGCTGGTGTTCTTCGTCAGCACGTTCGGCATGACCTTCTTCGTCTCGCTGGCGATCGCCGCGGCAAACGTTTTCCACCAGGACGCCAGCGGTTACGGCCTGCTCTCGACGACCCTGGCCGTCGGCACCCTCGCAGGCGCCCTGCTGGCCGCGCGCCGCAGCTCGCGCGGCAGGCCGAGGACCCGCCTGCTGCTCGGCTCGGCCCTGCTGTTCGGCGTCCTGCAGGTCGTGCTCGGCCTGCTGCCGACCTACGGCATGTTCGCCATCGGCCTGATCCCGGTCGGCCTGGCGCTGATGACGTTCATGACCGCGGCGAACTCGACCGTGCAGCTGGCCGCCGCCCCGGAGATGCGCGGCCGGGTCATGGGCCTCTACATGCTGGTCTTCGTCGGCGGCAACCCGCTCGGCGCCCCGATGACCGGCTGGCTGGCCGACCAGTTCGGCGGCCGCTCCCCGTTCATCGTCGGCGGCGCGGTGGCCGCGCTCGCCGCGATCGCCTGCGGCCTGCTCCTGCTGCGCCGCGGCGGCGTCCGGGTGTCCCCGGCCAACTGGTCCCGGCTGCGCGTGCTGCGCCGCGAGCGCCGCGCCCGGGTGCGCTGACCCGCTTTCCAACACCTCTCCAGTGGGCCAGGTCACTGCCGCACGGGGGTTGTCAGGAGAACTGAAGTAAGGCTAACCTAAGTCTTGTCCGCTTCGTGGTGGGAGCGGCAGTCAGTTCGGGAACCGAATGGCCCCCGCTTCCCAGCGTCCGGAAGCGGGGGCCATTCATTTCACGGCGGGGCCTGTCGGAGCATCCGCCGGGTCCTCTAGGCCGCGGGGGCGGGTGGGCGCAGGCCGTTGACGCCCGCGCGGGCGGCCTCGAAGCGCGCGGTGACGTCGGCCCAGTCCACGATGTTCCAGAGCTTCTCGATGTAGTCGGTCTTCACGTTGCGGTACTGCAGGTAGTACGCGTGCTCCCAGGTGTCGAACACCAGCAGCGGCGTGGTGGCGATCGACAGGTTGGAGTGGTGGTCCTTGAGCTGCTGGGTCACCAGCCGCTCGCCCACCGGGTCCCAGGCCAGCACGCCCCAGCCCGAGCCCTGGATGGTTGCGGACACGGCGTTCAGCTGGGCGCGCAGGCCGTCGAAGGAGCCGAAGTGCTCGTCGATGGCGGCGGCGAGCTCGCCGGTCGGCTTGTCGCCGCCGTCCGGGCTGAGGTTCTTCCACCACTGCGCGTGCAGGGTGTGGCCCGCGAGGTTGAACGCCAGCGTGGTCTCCAGGCCGACGATCGCGCCGAAGTCGCCCCGGTCGCGGGCCTCGGCGATCTTCTCCAGCGTGTCGTTGGTGCCCTTGACGTACGCGGCGTGGTGCTTGCCGTGGTGCAGCTCGTTGATGTCCCCGATGATCACCGGCGCCAGCGCGCCGTAGTCGTAGTCGAGGTCGGGCAGGACGTAGGGAGCCATCTCCAGATGCCAATCAGTCGTAATTGCAACCCACTGGCAACACTAGCCGAGCACGGGCCAGGTGTGCACGGGCTCGCCCGCCTCGCTCAGCTCGACGTACCGTCGCAGCATCCCGGCCAGGGCGGCCTCCCGGTCCATCCCGCGCGCCTCCAGCACGGTGACGGTGTCGCGCTGCCACGACGACCCGGTCCGCCGGGCCGTGCAGCGGGCCTCGATGATCCCGAGGTAGCGCTCGCGCGCGCTGTCGGAGACGCCGCAGTCGGCCAGGCCCTCGTGCGCCATCGGCAGCAGCTTGCGCAGCACCAGCTCGTCCGGCGGGACCCAGCCAGCGCCGGGCCAGTACAGCTGGCTGCCGAACGCGTGCCGCGCGCCCGCGTGCAGGTTCTCCTCGGCGGCCTGGAACGACATCTGGGTCCACAACGGATAGTCCTGTGTGGCCAGAGCGCGCTGGGCGCCGTAGAAGAACGCGGCGTTGGCCATCATGTCGGCGACCGTCGGGCCCGCGGGCAGCACGCGGTTCTCCACCCGCAGGTGCGGCAGGTCGTCGCTGACGTCGTACACCGGCCGGTTCCACCGCCAGATCGTGCCGTTGTGCAGGCGCAGCTCGCTCAGCCTCGGCGGACGGCCCCGGTCCAGCGCGTCCAGCGGGTCCTCGTCGTCCACTTCGGGCAGTAAACCGGGGAAATACCGGACGTTCTCCTCGAACAGGTCGAAGATCGAGGTGATCCACCGCTCGCCGAACCACACCCTCGGCCGCACGCCCTGGTTCTTCAACTCCTCCGGACGGGTGTCAGTCGCTTGGAGGAACAACGGGATCCGTGTCTCATGCCACAGCGCCTTGCGCAGCATGAACGGTGAATTGGCGCCGATGGCGACCTGCACGCCAGCGAGGCACTGCGCGGCGTTCCAGTTGGCGGCGAACTCCTCCGGCGGCACCTGCAGGTGCAGCTGCAGCGACGTGCACGCGGCCTCGGCGAGGATCGAGTCCTGCATCCGGCGCAGCTTCTCCGCCCGCCGCCCCGGCAGCGGCGTGCCTTCCATGTGCAGCACCAGTTCCTCGCCCCGGGCGGCGAAGATCTGCTCGTTCAGCCTGCGGTAGCGCGTCTTCTGCGTCAGCCAGCGCACCTCAAGGTGCTCCGGCCGCAGTGTCGGCAGCGTGCCGATGAGCACCAGCCGCGCGCCCGCGTCCAGCGCCTTGAGCGAGGCCCCGGCCAGCGACGCGGTCAGCTCGGACTCCAGCTCGATGGACTGGCTGCCGCCCAGCGGCCGGGGCCGCACGTTGAACTCCAGGTTGTGCTGGCCCAGTTCGAGCGTGTAGCAGGGATCGTCGATCTTCTCCAGGACCGTGGTGTTGAGCATCGCGGGCCCGAGCGTGTCGTCGACGAGGTTGAGCTCGATCTCCATGCCCATCTGCGGCGGCGCGGCGTTGAAGCCGCCCTCGGCCAGCATCCGCCCCAGCGCGTCCAGACACCGGCGCATTTTCGCCCGATAGCGCTGCCGGTCGAGTCCGCCTGGCTCGGTGGCTACGTTCTGGCCCATGACGCCCCTCCCGTCTGTCCGGCTCGTCAGCCGGAACGTGCGCGGGAGGCCAACGTTGGCATAGCCCTCACTTCCTTTCTAGCGCCCAAACTGGTGCCGTCCGTTATGCCGAGGTAACGCAGCGCAAGCGGCGGGGACGCCTGGGCGCGCCCGCCCCGCCGTGCGACACTGCGCGGGTGGCGCAGGTGATCGAGGTGGCGGACCCAGCGGACCCCAGGCTGGACGACTTCCGCGACCTCACGACCGCCGACCGCAGGCCGGACCGGCCCGGCGGGCGCGGCCTGGTGATCGCCGAGGGCGTGGTCGTCGTGCAGCGCCTGCTCGCCTCCCGCTACCCCGTGCGCGCCCTGCTCGGCGTCCCGCGCCGCATCGAGGCGCTGGCTCCGGACCTGGCCGACCGCGACATCCCGGCGTATGCCACGAGCGCGGAGGTGATGGCCGAGACCGTCGGCTTCCACCTGAACCGCGGCGTCCTCGCCGCCGCCGACCGGGCCGCGCCGGTCCCGCTGCCCGACCTGCTGGCCACCGCGCGCACCATCGCCGTCCTGGAGGGCGTGGGCGACCACGAGAACCTGGGCGCGCTGTTCCGCAACGCCGCCGCCCTCGGCGTCGACGCCGTCCTGCTGGGCCCGGGCTGCAGCGACCCGCTGTACCGGCGCAGCGTCCGCGTCTCCATGGGACACGTGCTCGCCGTCCCGTTCGCGCCGCTCGATGACTGGCCAGCGGGGCTGGACCGGCTGCGGGCGGCCGGTTTCCGCGTCCTGGCCCTGACCCCGCGCGCCGACGCGGTCCCGCTGTCCGAAGTCGCCGTCGGCGGCGAGCGGGTGGCGCTGCTGCTGGGCTCGGAGGGCCCCGGCCTGACCGAGGCGGCCATCGCCGCCGCCGACGCCGCCGTGCGCATCCCGATGTCGCGCGCCGTCGACTCGCTCAACGTGGCGACCGCGGGCGCGGTCGCGTTCTACGCACTCACCGAAGGAGCCCGGGGTGGAACTGCGCGCCAGGGATGAGCGGGCCGTGCTCGTCGGCGATGACCGGGAGATCGACCCGGACACCCTGCCGCTGGGCGCGGACCTCACCGCCGATCTGCGGGACTGGGCCAGGGTGGCGGGCGCGGTCGGGCGCACGGAGGCGGAGTCGGCGGCCGCCGTGGTCTCCCGGCGCGGCCGCCAGCTCGCCGCCCGCGTCGCCGAGGCGATGAACACCCAGGTCAGCTACGTCGACCCGCTCTCCGGCGAGGTCGCGGTGCTCGCCCCGCCGGTGACCCAGGAGAAGCAGCCGCCGCCGCCGGAGCCCACGCCGTGGGCCACCGGCCTGCTGGTCGCCGCCTTCGCCTTCACCCTGGTCGTGTTCGCCGTCGGGACGCTGTCGGCCACGCTCGACGAGACGTCCCCGCTGCTCGCGGTGGGCGCCAACGTCGTGGTGACCGCGGGCCTGCTCCCGTCGGTGTGGCTGACCAGGGGCGTGCCGATCTGGCGCTGGGTCGCCCTCGGCGTCGCGGGCGGCATCGGCGCGGGCTGGGTGGCCCTGCCGTTCATCGTCTTCGGCTAGACCAGCGAGTCCCGCCAGCGGGTGTGCAGGGCGGCGAAGCGGCCGGACCCGGCGATGAGGTCGGCGGGGGAGCCGTCCTCGACCACCCGGCCGTCGTCGATCACCAGGACCCGGTCGGCGATCAGCACCGTCGACAGCCGGTGGGCGATGATCAGCGCCGTCCGGTCGGCCAGCACCGACTCCAGCGCGCCCTGCACCGCCCGTTCGGTCGGGATGTCCAGGCTGGACGTGGCCTCGTCCAGCACCAGGACCGTGGGGTCGGCCAGGAACGCGCGGGCGAAGGCCACCATCTGCCGCTGGCCTGCCGAGAGCCTGCCGCCGCGCTTGCGGACGTCGGTGTCGTAGCCGTCGGGCAGGCGCGAGATGAACTCGTGCGCGCCCACCGCCCCGGCCGCCGACTCGACCTCCGCGCGGGTCGCGTCCGGCTTGCCCAGGGCGATGTTGTCGGCGACCGAGCCCGCGAACAGGAAGTTCTCCTGCGTCACCATGACGACCGCCTGGCGCAGGTCGGCGTCGGCGATGTCGGTGAGCGCCACGCCGTCGAGGCGGACCGCGCCCGCCGTGGGGTCGTAGAACCGGGCGACCAGCTTGGCCAGC
This sequence comes from Actinokineospora sp. UTMC 2448, assembly GCF_024760565.1. Taxonomy (NCBI): domain Bacteria; kingdom Bacillati; phylum Actinomycetota; class Actinomycetes; order Pseudonocardiales; family Pseudonocardiaceae; genus Actinokineospora; species Actinokineospora sp. UTMC 2448. Next base: position 515,198 of record NZ_CP031087.1, read on the forward strand.
GTCGACTTGCCCGCCCCGGTCGGGCCGACCAGCGCCACCGTCTGGCCGGACGGGATGGCCAGGTCGAACTCCGGCAGCACCACCGGCCCGGTCGGCGTGTAGCGGAACTCGACGCTGTCGAAGGTGATCGCGCGGCCGAGCGCCGACGGCGGCAGGGCCACCGGCGCGGCGGGCTCGCGCACGTCCGGCTCCTCCTCCAGCACGCCGGAGATCTTCTCCAGCGCCGCCGTGGCCGCCGAGTACGCGTTGGCGAACATCGCCATGTCGTCGAGCGGGTCGTAGAAGCGGCGCAGGTACAGCAGGAACGCGGTGAGCACGCCCAGCTCCAGCCCGCCGCCGACGACCCGCCACGCGCCGATCAGCAGCACCACGGCCAGGCTGATGTTGCCGACCAGCCGCACGGTCATGGTGAAGACCGCGACGACGTCGAGCGCGCGGTGGTTGGCCCTGCGGAAGCTGTCGTTGAGCCCCGCCATGATCGACTCGTTGCGGGCCTCGCGGCGGAACGCCTGCACCGCGCGCATGCCGTTCATCGTCTCCACGAACTGCACGATGATCTTGGCGATCGCGCCCCGGGTGTTGCGGTAGGCGGCGTTGGAGTTGCGGAAGAACCAGCGCGCGGCCAGCAGCAGCGGGATGAACCCGGCCAGCACGAACAGCGCCAGCGGCGCGTCCAGCACCAGCAGCAGCACCGCGATGCCGGTGACCGACAGCGCCGCGGACAGCAGCCCGTCGACGCCGTTCTCCAGCAGGTCGTCCAGGGAGTCGACGTCGCTGGTAAGCCGGGAGATGACCTTCCCGGAGGTGTAGGACTCGTGGAACGACAGGGACAGCCGCTGCGCATGCCGGAAGATCCGCTGCCGCAGGTCGAGCAGCAGGTCCTGGCCGATGCGCCCGGACAGCCGCAGGAACGCGTAGCGCAGCCCGGCCGAGCCCGTCGCCGCCGCCAGGTAGCCGCCCACGCACCAGGCCAGCGTCGTGGCGTCCCCGCCCATGGCCGACGGGATGCCGTTGTCGATGGCCGCGGCGATGAGCAGCGGACCGGCCAGCGAGGCGAGGTTCTCGGCGACGACGAGCACCAGCGCCAGCACGGTCGCGCCCAGGTGCGGGCGGATCAGCTGGCCCAGCAGGGCGCGCGAGCGCTTCTGCAGCCGCAGCGTCGCGCGCTGGGTCAGGTTCTCGGTGTCCTCGGCGGCGACGCCGCGCCACTCCTCTTCCGGCGTGCTCATACGCTCGTCCGTTCGTTGTCCAGAGTGGACAGCAGGGCCCGGTAGGCCGGGTTGGCCGCCAGCAGTTCGGTGTGCGTGCCGACCGCGGTGATGCGGCCGCCCTCCAGCAGCGCGACCCGGTCGGCCAGTTGGACCGTGCTGGGCCGGTGCGCGACGACCAGCGCCGTCACGCCCGAGAGCACGCTGCGCAGCGCGTGCTCGACCTCGGCCTCGGTCTGCACGTCCAGCGCGGACAGCGGGTCGTCGAGCACCAGCACCTTCGGCCTGCCGACGACCGCGCGGGCCAGCGCCAGCCGCTGCCGCTGGCCGCCGGACAGCGACAGGCCCTGCTCGCCGATGCGGGTGTCCAGGCCCCAGGGCAGGCCGTCGACGAACTTCTCCGCCTGCGCGATCCGCAGCGCGGTGCGCACGTCGTCGTCGGAGGCCTCGGGCGCGCCCAGCCGGACGTTCTCGGCGACGCTGGCGGAGAACAGCACCGCCTCCTCGAACGCCGTGGCCACCGCGGTGCGCAGCTCGGCCAGCGGCAGGTCGCGCACGTCCACCCCGTCGACGGTGACGCGTCCCCCGGTCACGTCGGCCAGGCGGGCGACCAGCGCGGTCAGCGTCGTCTTGCCGGAACCGGTGGGGCCGACCAGCGCGACCGTCTCGCCCGGGCGCACCTCCAGGTCCACCCCGGCCAGCACCTCGGCGCCGGAGGGGTAGGCGAAGCGCACGTCCTCGAACCGCAGCAGGCCAGCGCCGTCGGCGGGCAGGTGCTTGGGGGAGTCCGGGTCGGTGATGGTGACCTCGGCGTCGCGGACCTCCCAGTACCGCTCCGCCGCCGTCGCCGTCTGGTTGGTCTCGGCCAGCAGCCAGCCGATCGAGTCCACCGGCCAGCGCAGGAACACCGCGACGGTGATGCCCGCGACCAGCGTGCCGACCGTCATGGTCCCGTTGGCGATGCCGAGCGAGCCGACCAGCAGCTGGGCGGCGATGCCCAGCTCGGGCAGCATGATGATGGCGCCCCACAGCAGCGCGAGCACCCGGACCTTGGCCAGCTCGGTGCCGCGCAGCTCGCGGGCCTGCGCGGCGAAGCGGCGGGCCAGCTCCGGCCCCCGGCCGAACGCCTTGAGCACCCGGATGCCCAGCGCCGACTCCTCGACCGTGGTGGCCAGGTCGCCCTCCTGGTCCTGGGCGCGGCGGGAGAGCACGGAGTACTTCGACTCGAAGCGCGTGCAGATGACGATGAGCGGCAGCGCGCAGGCCAGCGTGATCGCGCCCAGCACCGGGTCGAGGAAGAACAGCACGCCAAGGCCGATGACCATGGTCAGGGTGTTGACCACCAGGAAGATGCCCGCGAACGCGATGAACCGGCGGATCGTCGACAGGTCCGACACCGCGCGCGACAGCAGCTGCCCGGACTGCCACTGGTCGTGGAAGGCGATGGGCAGCCGGTGCAGGTGGGCGTACAGGTCGGCGCGCAGGTTCGCCTCGACCCGGGTGCTCGGCCCGGCGATGAGCCTGCGGCGGGTGAAGAACAGCGCGGCCTCGGTGGCGCCGAGCGCGGCGACCGCGGCCACCAGCCAGACCAGGCCGCCGGTGTCGCCGGTGGCCACCGGCCCGTCCAGGATGCGCTGGATGACCAGCGGGATCGTCAGCCCGCAGATCATCGAGCAGAGCACGGCGACCGCCGAGCCGATGACCCGGCCGCGGACCGGGCGCAGGTAGGGGCCCAGCCGCGCGATCGAGGCCAGGCCGCCGCGTTTCGGTTCGCTCTCCATGTGGCTCCCCCCAGGCAGTCGGCCTTCGACGTTACGCCTGGTCGCGTGCGTCGTCATCCGAGTTTCCGACCTGCACCGCGCTGGAGGTCAAGTGCTCCACTGTGGACAGGGGTTACCCTTGGGGCATGACGCGACCGGAGCCGGTGCGGTTCCTGCGCACCGAACCGACCATGGCCTTCCCGCAGGGGCGCCTGCTGGCACTGCGGGCCGCCCGTCTGCACGTGCTGGCCCCCGACGGCTGGGACAGGCTCGGCAGGGGCAGGCCCGCGGGCGCCGAGTGGGTGACCCGCGAGGAGGCCGAGGACTGGCTGGAGCACGAGGGCTGGGACATCGCCCTGCTCGACGCCGTGCCGCCCGCCGAGAGCTGATCACATCGCGTTCCCAAGACGCCGGGCCCGTGCCATCGTGGATTGGTCTGGACCTTGGGAGGGATGATGCGCGGAACCACGGTGCCGCAGGGAACGCCCTGTCAGGCGCGACGCGAGGGCGTGCTGCCCATGCACCGGCTGGAGGTGTCCGGCGACCTGCCGTTCGCCATCGGCACGTTCGACTCCATCGGCCCGATGTCGCGCGCGGACTTCCCGCACCGGCACACCTTCCACGAGATCGTGCTCGTCACCAGCGGGCGGGGCGCGCACGTGGTCGACCTGGCCCGCTGGGAGCTGCGGCCGCCGCACCTGTGCGTCATCGCCCCCGGCCAGGTGCACCACTGGGACGCGCGCGGCCTCGACGGCCACGTCGTGCTGTTCACCGACGACTTCCTGCTCGACCACCCCGCCGACCGGGGCGTGCTGCGCGCCCTCAGCGGCAGGCCGTGGCTGGACGCCCCCGACGACGCCGTCCGGCTCATCGCCGAGATGCACGCCGAGTACCAGGCGGGGGCCGAGGGCTCGGACACGGTGCTGCGCTCCCTGCTGCACGTGCTGGTGGTGCGCGCCGCCCGGGCCGCCAGGGTGGCCCCGCCCGCCCGCACCGGCTCGGTCGCCGAGGAGTTCGCCCGGCTGCGCGCGGGCTCGCAGCTGTGGTCCGTGCGCGCCTACGCCGAGCGCATCGGCGTGACGCCGGGGCACCTGACGCAGGCGGTGAAGGCCGCGACCGGGCGACCGGCGTCGGAACTGGTCCGCGAGACCCGGGTCCACGAGGCGAAGCGGCTGCTCGCCCGCACCGACCTCACCGTGCGGCAGGTCGCCGCCCGGGTCGGGTTCGGCGACCCGGCGTACTTCTGCCGGTTCTTCCGCCGCGAGACCGGATGCAGCCCCGGTGACTTCCGACGTGGGAACGGCACCCACGGTTTTCACCACGACCAGCCGGGTTAGTCCATCGTCGCGCCCTGGCCGGGTTCGTAGTTTCGGGAGCAAGTCCCGAACAAGGAGTCGGAATGGAAGACCGCAATCTCAGCCGCAAGACGGTGCTGCGCGCCGCCCTGGCCGCGGGCGTCGCCGTGCCAGCGGCGTTCGTCGCGGCCCCCGCGCTGGCCCGTACCCTGCCGGACGGCGCGACCCCCGAACCCACCCCGATGTGCGACGACGGCGACGACCCGACGCCGCCGCAGATGGAGGGCCCCTACTTCAAGCCGAACTCGCCCAGGCGCAACTCGATGGTCAGCGACGGCGCGGGCACCCGGCTCACCGTCAGCGGCTACGTCTTCGGCCTGGCCTGCCAGCCGATCGCCAACGTCCTCCTGGACTTCTGGCAGGCCGACAACGCGGGCGCGTACGACAACGTCACCTACCGCTTCCGCGGCCACCAGTTCACCGACGCCAACGGCGCCTTCCACCTGACCACGATCGTGCCGGGCCTCTACCCGGGGCGCACGCGGCACATCCACGTGAAGGCGCAGGCGCCGGGCAGGCCGATCCTGACCACGCAGCTGTACTTCCCGGGCGAGCCGCGCAACAACACGGACTCGCTGTTCGACCCCCGGCTGCTGATGAACGTCCGCAACGCGGGCGGCGGGCGGGAGGCGACGTTCGACTTCGTCCTGAACGTCCAGCAGACGCCGACCACGGGCCCGACGACCAGGCCCACGACCACGACGTCGAACCCGCCCGGCGGCGGCACGTGGGCGGTGGGTACGGCGTACTCCGCAGGCGCCCGGGTCACCTACGGCGGCAGCGGCTACGTGTGCCTCCAGGCCCACACCGCCCAGCCCGGCTGGGAGCCCCCGAACGTCCCCGCCCTCTGGCGCGTGGGCTGACCTTCAGATGATCAGACCATATGACGTCATCATCCCGATGATGACGTCATATGGTCACAACATCCGGAGGATGCGAGCATCGGATGACGCGAACGGCGCGGTTGGGATGATGTCGTCATCCCAACCGCGCCGGTGTCGTCGGTGCGGTGTCGTCAGCCGCGGTTGGACCGGGTGCCGAGCAGGACGTCCTCCCACGAGGGGACGATCGGGCGGTTCTTCTTGCCCTTGGCCCGGCGCGGGGGCTCGGCCTTGCGCGCGGGCTCGTCGATCAACGCGGTCTGGTCGGCCGCCGCGGGGTCGACCGGGGCCGTCAGCTCGAAGTCCTCGACGAAGTCCTGGTGCTCGCGGGCCGCCGGGTCGATCCCGTCCGGCTCGGCCGCTGCGGGCTCGACCACGGAGGCCGCGGACTCCTGCGCTGCGGGCTCGGCCGCCTCGGGCTCGCCTGCCAGCGGCTCGGCCGGGTACGCCTCACGCGCGGCAGGGGCGCGCACCGGCGCCTCGGGCCGGACCACGGGGGCGACCGGCGGCTCGGGCCGCATCACCGGGGCGACCGGCGCCTCCGGCCGGGTCACCGGGGCGACCGGCGGCTCCGGCCGGGTCACCGGGGCCACCGGCAGGTCGCTGACCTCGATCGAGGCGGCCTCGATGGACGCCGCCTCGATCGCCGCGGGCTCCGGGCGTGGCGGCAGCAGCGCAGGGTCGATGTTCAGCGCCGCCTGGGCCAGTTCCGTCACCGGCCGCACCGTGCGCAGCGGACGGGCGGGCTGGGGGTCCAGCAGGTCGTGGGCGTGCTCGTCCAGCGGCTGGACCGTGCCGCCGTGGGCGCCGGGGTGGAACGCCCAGTGGGCGCGGTTGACCGACCGGCCCGCCTGCCAGCACAGCTGCACGATCCACTTGCCGTCCTCGCCGCGCCAGGAGTCCCACACCGCCGCCGTGTAGTCCTGGCCGCGGAGGGTGAAGGCGTGCAGGCAGATCTCACCCAGGGTCTGCAGGTCGGGCCCGTCCTCGCGGACCGGGTGGGCGCGCTGGGCCAGCTCAGCGGTGCGCGAGCGCTCCAGCAGCACGGGGTAGGCGAACCGCTCGACCTTGGCGGTGGGGATGCCCGCTGCCTCGGCGACCTGTTCGACGGACTCGCCCGCGCGGATGCGGGCCTGGATCTCGCGAGGACGCATCTGGCTCTCCAGCTCGATCTCGATCTGGCCGAGTCGGGTGACGTCCCCGCGGGCCGCCGCTCGCAGCCGCTCGTCGGCCGGGAGCGTGAAGCGCTCACCGCGCGCCGGGTCCTCGCAGATGACGGTCTTGCCGCCATCGGCGAGTCCGACGACCCGCAGCGCGCGCATCGCGACCCTCCCGTACGACGTGAGCAGACATCACTCGTCAGCGTCCCACGGTAAATCGGCGAAGTGCCCTGACGCGCTAGGCGCGCCGCGATCCCCGTGACATCCTCTTGTGATCTTGCCGTATCCGCCGCCCCGCCCGCACCCCCTAATGGGGGCACGGGCAGGGGGAATATCAAGCGACGCGCTCGACGATCCAGTCGATCGCCCGGGTGAGGGTGGTCACATCGGCGGGCTCGATGGCCGGGAACATGGCCACCCGCAGCTGGTTGCGGCCGAGCTTGCGGTAGGGCTCGACATCGACGACGCCGTTCGCCCGCAGCACCTTGGCCACGGTCGCGGCGTCCACCGAGTCGGCGAAGTCGATGGTGCCCACGACCTGCGAGCGGTGCGCGGGGTCGGCCACGTACGGCGAGGTGTACTCGGTCTTCTCGGCCCAGCCGTACAGCCGGTCGGACGAGTCCTTGGTCCGGGCGACGGTCCACTCCAGGCCGCCTTGCGCCAGCATCCAGTCGATCTGCTCGGCCAGCAGGAACAGCGTCGACACCGCGGGGGTGTTGTACGTCTGATCCTTGAGGGAGTTGTCCAGCGCGACGGGCAGCGACAGGAACTCCGGCACCCACCGGTCCGACGCGCCGATCTCGGCGACGCGCTCCAGCGCGGCCGGGCTCATCAGCGCCAGCCAAAGCCCGCCGTCGGAGGCGAAGCACTTCTGCGGGGCGAAGTAGTAGACGTCGAAGTCCTCGGCCTTCACCGGCAGCCCGCCCGCGCCCGAGGTGGCGTCGACGGCCACGAGCGCGCCGTCGGAGCCTGCGGGCCGCGACACCGGGACGGCCACGCCGGTCGAGGTCTCGTTGTGCGCCCAGCCGACCAGGTCGGCGCCCTCGGTGTGGGTGATCGCCGGGGCGCTCCCCGGGTCGGCGGAGACCACGATCGGGTCGGCCAGGAACGGCGCGCCCTTGGCGACCTTGGCGAACTTCGCGGAGAACTCGCCGTAGGTGAAGTGCTGGGACCGCTCGCGCACCAGGCCGAACGCCGCGGCGTCCCAGAACGCGGTGGTGCCGCCGTTGCCGAGGACGACCTCGTAGCCCTCCGGCAGCGAGAACAGCTCGCGCAGGCCCGCGCGCACCCGGCCGACCAGGGACTTCACCGGCTTCTGCCGGTGCGAGGTGCCCAGCAGCCGCGCGCCCTCCGAGGCCAACGCCGCCACCTGCTCGGGGCGGACCTTGGACGGTCCGCAGCCGAAGCGGCCGTCGGACGGGCGCAGCTCGGCGGGCAGCTCCAGGGTGCTCGGGTCGGCGGTCTGGGTCATCGTGGCGCCTTTCGCATGCGATGTACTGGTCACCCCGGCGACGTTGGCGGCGGCGGTGACCAGTCTCGCACCTCTAGCTGATGCCCGACCGCCAGCCCTTCTCGTCCACCCCGCCGGGGATGGCGTCCGGCGTCCCATACGGCTCCCGGGTGAAGATGAAGGTCGCCAGGTCGAAGTGCGACGGAGCGCCCTCGGCGTCGCGGTGCAGTTCCAGCGTCTCGCCCGCGTAGTAGCCGTCCAGGCCCGTCCACCTGTCGGGACCGGCCGGGCGGAACCGCGACTGGCGGCCCCGGCCGGTCACCGGCGCGAGGTTGAGCCAGCGGTCGGGGAGCAGCTTGAGCACGTACGGCGTCGGGCCCCAGTGCCAGAGGCCGGTCAGCGCCAGCAGCGCGGGGTCGTGGTCGGCCATCGGCGACCACTCGGCGGGCAGCGCGGGCTCGTGCTGCTCGATGATGTTGATCAGGTCGAGGGCCACCGTGCTGACCGCGACGCCCGAGGTGGAGTTGGCGGTGACGAACGCGCCGGTCCCGGTGCGCTCGTCGGCCAGGACCATCGCCAGGAAGCCGGGCATCGACCCGCCGTGCCCGGCCAGCCGCCGCCCGCCGACGCGCAGGACCTGCAGGCCGAGGCCGTAGCCGGCGGTCCACTCGTCGGCGTCGTCGATGTGCGCGGGCTCGCGCATCTCGGCCACGGTGTCCGGGTGCAGCACGCCGCCGCTGTCGCCCGCGATCAGGCGGGTCCACCTGGCCAGGTCGTTCGGCGTGGACCAGAGCTGGCCCGCTGGCGCCATCGCCACCGCGTCCGGGGTCGGCTCGGGCAGCAGCACGTCGGCGAACGGGTGCACGGCCCAGCCCGGCGCGGCGGGGGCCTGCGGCATCGGGGTCGTGCGGGTCATCTCCAGCGGCCGCAGGATCTCCGCCTCCAGCGCTTCCAACCAGGAGCACCCGCGCACCCGGGCCACGAGCTCGCCGAGCACGCCGTATCCCACGTTCGTGTAGTGGAACCGCGCGCCGGAGCGGTGCCGCAGCGCGTTCTCGGCCAGGCTCTGCTCCAGCGACCGCCAGTCGGCCCCCGGCGCCCGCTCCCACCACGCCCCCGGCGACTCCGAGGTCAGGCCCGCCGTGTGCGCGAGCAGCTGGGCGATGGTGACCTCGCCGAACGACGTGCCGGGCACGTGCTTGTCGAGCGGGTCGTTGAGGTCGAGCCTGCCCTCGTCGCGCAGCCGCATGACCAGCACCGCCACGAAGGTCTTGGTGATCGACCCGATCCGGTACTGCGTGTCGGCCGACGGGGCCAGCCCGTCGACCTTCCCGCGCGCGCCGAACCAGGCAAGCCCGCCGTCGCGCACGACACCGGCGGTGACGGAGGGCGCGCGGCTCTCGGCCTGCTCGACCGCGACGCGGCGCAGCAGGGCGTGTTCAGTGGTCTGCAGCATGGGAGGAATTGTCGGTCATAAAGCAATCCGATAAGACCGACGGCCTTTCTATGAAAGCGGGGTGACGGCGGCCCAGCCGTCGACCTGGTCCGGGGTGCGCGGGCCGGGGCCGACGTAGGACGCGGCCGGGCGGACGAGCCTGCCCGTGCGCTTCTGCTCCATGATGTGCGCGCACCAGCCCGCCGTGCGGGCGCAGGTGAACATCGCGGGCATCATGTGCGGCGGAACCTCGGCGAAGTCCAGGATCACCGCGGCCCAGAACTCCACATTGGTCTCGATGGCCCGGTCGGGGCGGCGCTCGCGCAGTTCGGCGAGGGCGGCCTGCTCCAGCGCGGCGGCCACCTCGTAGCGGCGCGCGCCGAGTTCCTGGCAGGTGCGGCGCAGCACGCGGGCACGCGGGTCCTCGGCCCGGTACACCCGGTGCCCGAAGCCCATCAGCCGCTCGCCGCGGTCGAGGATGCCGCGCACGACCGCGCGGGCGTCGCCGGTGCGCTCGACGGCGTCGATCATCGGCAGCACGCGCGCGGGCGCGCCGCCGTGCAGCGGGCCGGACATCGCGCCGATCGCGCCGGACAGCGACGCGGCGACGTCCGCTCCGGTCGAGGCGATCACGCGGGCGGTGAAGGTGGAGGCGTTGAGGCCGTGCTCGGCGGCGGACACCCAGTAGGCGTCGACGGCCTTCACGTGGGCGGGGTCGGGCTCGCCGCGCCATCGGGTCATGAAGCGCTCGGTGATGGTGCGGCACTGGTCGACCCGCCGCTGCGGCACCGCGGGCTGGTGGATGCCGCGCGCGGACTGCGCCACATAGGACAGGGCCATGACCGACGCGCGGGCGAGCTGGTCGCGGGCCTCGTCGTCGGTGATGTCCAGCAGCGGCTGGTAGCCCCAGATCGGGGCCAGCATGGCCAGGCCAGCCTGGACGTCCACCCGGACGTCGCCGGAGTGGACCGGGATGGGGAACGGCTCGGCGGGCGGGAGGCCGGAGCCGAAGCGGCCGTCGACCAGCAGCGCCCACACGTCACCGAACGTGACGCGGCCCGCGAGGTCCTCGATGTCCACTCCGCGGTAGCGCAGCGCGCCGCCGTCGCGGTCGGGTTCGGCGATCTCCGTGCGGAAGGCGATCACGCCCTCCAGCCCCGGACGGAAGCCGTCGTCCGCTTTGGGTTCGGTGTGCACCGCACTGTGCATGGGTCCGCCTTTCGCGCCAAGCCCCGACTGTGCTCGCGCGGTTCCCGCCCATACCAGGGTCGCCGAAGGCGGCTCCGCACGGCTGCCGAACACCTTGCTCCCCGCGCGTGAGGTTAGCAATCGTTCACGCAGGTGTCTTCGGTCACGATCCAGTGGAACGATCCAGCTCCCCCCGGTCGGGGGAGGTGGGCGGTGTCACCGTCTGGGCGGTTTCCGTTCACCTGGAATACCCGTACCGTCGGCCGCACGTGTGGTGACCCCCCACCTGGATGGAGAAGCCGATGGCGGACGGCCCTGACGTAGCGGACATCACGCTGGAACTGCCGAGCATGCGCGTCTCGTACGAGACCGGAGCGCTGAGCGAGGCCGAGCTCGCCGACACCTGGCACGAGCAGTTGCAGCTCTGGCTGGACGAGGCCAAGCGGGCCGGGCTGGCCGAGCCGAACGCGATGGTGCTCGCCACCGCGGGGGCCGATGGGATGCCGTCGTCACGGACCGTGCTCGCCAAGGGCCTCGACGCCCGGGGTCTTGTCTTCTTCACCAACTACACCTCCGCCAAGAGCCACGACCTGATGGCGGCGCGCTACGCATCGGCGACGTTCCCCTGGTACGGCCTGCACCGCCAGGCGACCGTGCGCGGGACCGTCGAGAAGGTCAGCGCCGCGGAGACCGCCGCCTACTGGGCCAAGCGCCCGCGCGGCTCGCAGCTGGGCGCTTGGGCGTCTCCGCAGTCGATCGTGGTCAGCGGCCGCCCCGCGCTGGAGGCCGCGCTGGCCAATGTGGAGCGCCGCTTCGCCGACGCCGAGACCGTGCCGGTGCCGCCGCACTGGGGCGGCTGGCGCATCCAGCCCGAGGTCGTCGAGTTCTGGCAGGGCCGCCGCGACCGCATGCACGACCGGCTGCGCTTCAAGCTGACCCGCGACGGCTGGAAGGTCGAGCGGCTCGGGCCCTAAATCACAGGCGGACAGGTCGTTAGCTGACCTAAGCTAACGACCTGTGACCCTGAAAGAGCGCCCGCGCGGTTTCCTCGGCAGGGCGCTGATTGATACGCGCCCGCTGCGCATCCGGGACTACCGCAGGCTGTGGATGTCCACCGCGATCACCGCGGTGGGCAGCCAGCTCACCGCCGTCGCGGTGCCCAAGCAGATCTACGACCTCACCGGGTCCTCGGCGTGGGTCGGGCTCACCGGCGCGGTCGGGCTCGTGCCGCTGCTGGTGTTCGGCCTCTGGGGCGGGGCCATCGCCGACGCGTTCGACCGGCGGCGGGTGCTCATCATCAGCAACACCGGCGTCGCCGTGACCTCGGGCCTGTTCTGGTTGCAGGCGTTCGTGGGCATGGACTCGGTGTGGGTCGTGCTCGCGCTGCTGGGACTGCAACAGGCGTTCGTCGCGGTCAACATGCCCACGCGCAGCGCCGCCGTGGCGCGGCTGGTCCCGCCGGAGCTGCTGCCGCCCGCGAACGCGCTGAGCTTCACCACGTTCACCTTCGGCATGGTGTTCGGCCCGCTGGCCGCTGGCGCGCTGATCCCGCTGCTCGGACTGTCCACTTTGTACTTGATCGACAGTGTCGCGCTCGTGCTGGCGCTGGTGATGGTGTGCCTGCTGCCGCCGATCGAGCCGGGCGAGGGCGCGTCGCGGCGGGCGGGGCTGCGCGACATCGCCGACGGCTTCCGCTACCTCAGCGCGCGCAAGCTGCTGCTGGTCAGCTTCCTGGTCGACGTCATCGCGATGGTCGCTGGCATGCCCCGCGCGCTGTTCCCGGAGATGGCCGAGCGGGTCTTCGGCGACCCGCCCGGCGGCGGGCTGGCGCTGGGCTGGCTGTTCGCCGCGATCCCGCTGGGCTCGGCGCTGTTCGGCCTGTTCTCCGGCTGGTTCTCCCGGCTGACCCGGCAGGGCGCGGTGATCACGGTCGCGATCATCGCGTGGGGACTGTCGGTCGCCGCGTTCGGACTGACGTCCTCGCTGTGGCTCGCCGCGGTGTTCCTGGCCCTGGGCGGCGGCGCGGACCTGATCAGCGCCGTGCACCGCAGCTCGATGCTGCAGACCGAGGCCACCGACGAGATGCGCGGGCGCATGCAGGGCGTGTTCACCGTGGTCGTCGCGGGCGGCCCGCGCATCGCCGACCTGCTGCACGGCTGGGGCGGCGCGGCCGTCGGCCCGGCGCTCGCGGCGACCGCGGGCGGCGTGCTCACCGTGGTGCTGACCGTGGTGGCGGTGGCGGCCGTGCCCTCGTTCTGGCGGTACCGGTTCGACCCGGAGAAGGTCGCCTAGTCGTCGTCGGGCAGGCCGGAGGTCTCGTGGTCGGCCCGGAACAGGGCCTCGTCGAGCAGCCTGCGCAGGTGCGAGCCGCGGGCGCGGTAGAACACCCTGCGCCCCTCCTTGCGGGTCGCGACGAGCCCGGCGAGCCGCAGCTTGGTCAGGTGCTGGCTGGCGCTGGTCGGCCCGACCCCGGCCAGGTCGGCCAGCGTCGTGACGTCCCGCTCGCCGCCGTCGCGCAGCGCCCACAGGATGCGCAGCCGGGTCGCGTCCGACAGCATCGCGAACACGCCCACCGCCGTGTCCACCTGGTCGTCGGTGGGCTCGCCGGTCCGCGCGTGGTGGTCCCTCGATGCCGAGTGCACAACACCTTCACAATCGACTAGGTATGCAGGTATCGTCCCTGCCCATGGGACATGGCCACGGGCACGGACACGGGCATGGGCACGATCGCACCGATCCGGCCCTGGAGACCAGTCGGCGCGGCATGCGGGCGCTGAAGGTCTCCTTCGCCGTGCTGCTGGCCACGGCGCTGGCGCAGGCGGCGCTGGTGGTCGTCACCGACTCGGTCGCCCTGCTCGGCGACACCCTCCACAACCTCGCCGACGCGCTGACGGCGCTGCCGCTCGCGGTCGCGTTCCTGCTGGGCAGGCGGGCCGCGACCAAGCGCTTCACCTACGGCCTCGGCCGCGCGGAGGACCTCGCCGGGCTGGTCGTGGTCGGCCTGATCGCCGCGTCCGCCGTCGCCGCGGGCTACCAGGCGGTGGCGCGCGTCCTGGACCCGCGCCCGGTCGAGCACCTGCCGCTGCTGGCCGTGGCCGGGGTCGTCGGCTTCCTCGGCAACGAGTGGGTCGCCCGCTACCGCATCCGGGTCGGGCGGGAGATCGGCTCGGCCGCGCTGGTCGCCGACGGCCTGCACGCCCGCACGGACGGGTTCACCAGCCTTGCCGTGGTCGGCGCGGCGCTCGGCGCGTGGCTGGGCATCCCGTACGCGGACCCGGTCATCGGCATGGGCATGGCCGTGCTCATCGCGATGGTGCTGCGCGAGGCCGCCCGCGAGGTGTTCGCCCGCCTCCTCGACGGCGTCGACCCGGCCATGGTGGAGCGCGCCGAGGTCGCCCTGGCCACCGCGCCGGGCGTGCGCGGCGTGGACTCCGTCCGGCTGCGGTGGGTCGGGCACCGCCAGTTCGCCGAGGCCGTGATCGTCACCGACGACGACGCCACCCTGGTGGCCGCGCACGCGATCGCCGTCACCGCCGAGCACCGCCTCCGCGACGCGCTCCCGCGCCTGGACGGGGTGACCCTGCACGTCGACCCGCTCTCCTGCGCCGGGCCGCACCGTTAACCCGAAAAGGTTGCGCTGCCTGGGAAAACCGGACGTGATCACCGTAATGTGTCGGCACATGGACGCACCCATGGGCGAGCAGCTTGTGATCACCCGCGACGACGCGCGGGCCGTCGTCACCACCCGAGGCGCGACGCTGCGGGAGTTCTCCGTCGCGGGGGTCGGCTACACCGAGACGTTCCCCGAGGACGCGACGCCGCCGCTGGGGTCGGGGTCGGTGCTGGTGCCCTGGCCCAACCGGGTCGCGGGCGCGCGGTGGCGCGGCGGTGAGCTGGAGGTCACCGAGCCCGCCCGGGGCAACGCGATCCACGGCCTGGTGCGGCACGAGGAGTGGACCGTCGTCGGGCACACGGCGTCGTCTGTGCGCCTGGAGGTGGCGGTGGGGGAGCGGCCCGGCTGGCCGTACCCGTTCCGCACGGCGATCATGTACGCGTTGGACGAGCACGGGTTGCGCGTCACGCACGACGTGGTCAACACCGGGACCGAGACCATGCCGTTCGGGGTCGGCACGCACCCGTACCCCCGGCCGGGCAAGTCCGACGCCGACACGTGCGTGCTCAAGCTCGCCGCCACCACCCACCTGCCGCTGGACCCCGAGCGCATGGTGCCGGTGACCGGCGAGGAGCCGATCGACCCCGCCCTGGCCGAGGGCGCCGAGCTGCGGACGCTGCGGCTCGACGACGCGTTCGGCGGCTGCGTGCCCGACGCGGACGGCGTCGTCCGCCACTGGCTGCGCGGCGACGACGGCGGCGTGCTGGTCTGGGCCGAGCCGGTGTTCGGCTGGGTGCAGGTGTTCACCCCGCCGGAGTTCCCCGGCGCGGACGGCCGCGCGGTGGCCGTCGAGCCGATGACCTGCCCGCCGGACGCGCTCAACTCCGGCGTGGACCTGATCGAGATCGGGCCGGGGGACACCTGGACCGGGACCTGGGGTATTTCGCCTTGCTAAGGTTCTGGGTGTGACGATCGCAGTAACTGGTGGATATGTGGTCCCCGTGGTCGGCGAGCCGATCGACGGGGGAACGGTGCTGATCGACGACGGCAAAATCGTCGCGGTCGGCGCGGACGTCGAGATCCCCGAGGGCGCGACCATCGTCGACGCGGCGGGGAAGTGGGTGCTGCCCGGCTTCGTCGAAGCGCACGGCCACCTCGGCGTGCACGAGGAGGCCGAGGGCTGGGCGGGGCAGGACACCAACGAGATGACCGACCCGGTCACCGCCAAGGTGCGCGCCCTCGACGCGGTCAACCCGGCCGACGAGGGCTTCCGGGACGCGCTCGCGGGCGGGGTGACGACCTGTGTCGTCAAGCCCGGCTCGGGCAACGTCATCGGCGGGCACACCGTGGCGCTCAAGACCTGGGGCCGCACCGTGGACGACATGCTGATCCGCGACGCGGTCAGCATGAAGAGCGCCCTCGGCGAGAACCCCAAGCGCGTCTACGGCGAGAAGAAGACCATGCCGTCGACCCGCCTC
Organism: Actinokineospora sp. UTMC 2448; assembly: GCF_024760565.1. Taxonomy (NCBI): domain Bacteria; kingdom Bacillati; phylum Actinomycetota; class Actinomycetes; order Pseudonocardiales; family Pseudonocardiaceae; genus Actinokineospora; species Actinokineospora sp. UTMC 2448. The sequence goes on from NZ_CP031087.1 coordinate 530,726, forward strand.
GGCGTGGCCGCGGTCATCCGCGAGCAGCTGACCAAGGCGCAGGACTACATCGCCCGGCGCGCGCACGCCGCCGAGGAGGGCAAGCCCTTCGAGCGCGACCTGACGATGGAGGCGCTGGCCGCCGTGCTGGAGGGCACCACGCCCTGGTGCCAGCACGCCCACCGCGCCGACGACATCGCCACCGCGATGCGCCTGGCCGACGAGTTCGGCTACAAGCTCGTCCTCAACCACGGCACCGAGGGCCACCTGCTGGCGGACACCATCGCCGAGCGGGGCATCCCGGTGATCATCGGCCCGCTGTTCACCACCCGGTCGAAGGTCGAGCTGCGCAACCGCCACCTGCGCAACCCCGGCATCCTCGCCCGCGCTGGCGTGAAGATCGCGATCACCACCGACGCGCCGGTCATCCCCATCGACTTCCTGGTCCACCAGGTGACGCTTGCGGTCAAGGAGGGCCTGGACCCGGCCGAGGGCCTGCGTTCCATCACGGTGAACCCGGCGGAGATCCTGGGCCTGGACGACCGGGTCGGCGCGCTGGCCCCCGGCCTGGACGCCGACGTGGTCGTGTGGTCGGGCGACCCGCTCGACGTCATGAGCCGCGCCCTGCGCGTCTTCGTCGGCGGCCGCGAGGTCTACACCTACGACGAGGCCGCCGGCCGCGGCGTCACGGTGGACCCGTACTACCGGGAGGGCTGAGCCGAGACCGCCCGCCCGGTGGCCGCACCGGGCGGGCGTCGTCGTTCCGGGCCCATCCGGCCCCCTCGCTTGTCACAATGCCGCCCATGGCCGACGAGACCGCCCCCCAGATCCCGCTGCACTCCGCGTACACGGGGGGCACGCCGCCGGAGACCGTGCGCCACTGGGAGGCGCGGATCCGCTCGGCGGAGTCCATCGAGGCCGCCCAGCTGCAGGTGGGCTACCTGCAGCTGGTGCAGCTGCGGATGATCAAGCTGATCCTGGTCTGGGCGCTCGTCGTCGTCCCGATCATCGTGGCCGCGGTGTTCCTCATCAACCACAGCCTGTCGGGGTCGTAGCTCAGGCGGACTTCAGCTCCCGGGCGATGACGACGCGCTGGATCTGGTTGGTGCCCTCGAAGATCTGCGGCACCTTCGCCTCGCGCATGTAGCGCTCCACCGGGAAGTCGCGGGTGAAGCCCGCGCCGCCGAGGACCTGGACGGCGTCGGTGGTCACCTTCATCGCCGCGTCCGTCGCCACCAGCTTGGCGATCGAGGCCTGGCGGACGAACGGCAGTCCTCGGTCGCGCCGCCGCGCGGCCTCCAGGTACGTCGCCCGCGCCGACTCCACGGCCGCGGCCATGTCGGCGAGCAGGAACTCCATGCCCTGGAAGTCGATGATCGCCCTGCCGAACTGCCTGCGCCCCTTGGCGTAGGCCACGGCCTCGTCCAGCGCGGCCTGCGCGAGGCCGACCGCGCACGCGGCGATGCCGAGCCGTCCGGAGTTGAGCGAGGTCAGGGCGATCCTGAGGCCCTCGCCCTCGGCGCCGAGCAGCCGGTCGGCAGCCACCCGGGCGCCCTCGAAGCGCATCTGGGCCGTCGTCGAGCCGGTCAGGCCCATCTTGCGCTCGGGCGGGGCCGCCGAGAGGCCGGGGGTGCCTGCGGGGACCAGCAGGCAGCTGATGCCCTTCGCGCCGGTGTCGGCCGTGCGGACCATCGTGGTGTAGAAGTCCGCCGCGCCGCCGTGGGTGATCCACGCCTTGGTGCCGTTCACGACGTAGTCGTCGCCGTCGCGGGTCGCGCGGGTGGACAGGGCCGCCGCGTCGGAGCCGGCGTGCGACTCCGACAGGGCGTAGGCGCCCAGGAGGTCGCCGCCGAGCATGTCCGGCAGGAAGCGGTCGCGCTGCTCGTCGGTGCCGTGCCCGGCCAGGGCGTAGCAGGACATCGTGTGCACCGACAGGCCCACGCCGACCGACATCCACGCGGTGGCGATCTCCTCCAGGACCTGCAGGTACACCTCGTAGGGCAGCGCCGCTCCGCCCCAGCGCTCCGGGTACGGCAGGCCCAGCAGGCCGCTGCGGCCGAGCAGGCGGAACTGCTCGCGCGGGAAGCGACCGGCCTCCTCGTGCTCCGCGGCGATCGGCGCCAGTTCGTCCCGCGCGATCTCGCGGGTCAGCTTGAGCAGGTCCTCGGCCTCGGTGGAGGGGAGCAGACGCTCGGCGGGCACGGCGGTCCTCCGATCGGGAGATACGGAAAGCAGTACGCTAGGACGCTCCAGAGTACCGTGAGACGCTGATCAGATGACCCGAGCCCGGCCCGCGCTGACCGCCCGCCAGTCCGCAGTGCTGGCGGAGCTGCTGGCGCTGTTCCTGCGGGAGGGCTTCGCCGGGTTCACCCTCGACGACCTCGCCGCCCGGCTGCACTGCTCCAAGTCGACCCTCTACGCCCTGGCCCCCAGCAAGGAACAGCTGGCCAGGCGGGTCGTCAGCCGGTTCTTCCGCGACGCGACCGAGCGGGTGGAGAAGCGCGTCGCCGAGGCCGCCGACGCCCGCGGCCGGATCTCCACCTACCTGCACGCCGCCGCCGACGAGCTCAAACCCGCCTCCGACCGGTTCGTCGCCGACGTCGCCGCGTTCGCCTCCACCCAGGCCGTCTACGAGCGCAACGCCAAGGCCGCCGCGGCCCGCATCCGCGCCTTCATCCAGGAGGGCGTCGCCGAGGGCCTGTTCCGCGACGTGCACGCCCGCCTGGTCGGCGAGATGGCCGGATGGCTCATCGAGGGCATCCAGACCGGAGTGCTCGGACGGCGCGCGGAAGTCTCCGACGCCGAGGCGTTCGCCGCGCTGTCCGACCTGCTGTTGGGCGGTCTGGAGCTCACCACTCGCCCGGACGCGCCGTGAACCCCTGTGATGCGTGTCCCAACGCTGCCGGTAGGCCGGGTTCACGGGTGTCCGGATTGGGCGCGGCGCACTAGCGTAGGGGGCTCAGGACCCCAACGGGGCGGTGCTGCGCCGCGGCGACGACCCTGCCGCGGAACGCACCGGACCAGGCCCGCACCGGCTCGGCCGCGACACCGCCCTGTCCGAGTGTGAGAGGTACTTGCATGCCCGACGGGACCGCTGTGCCCACCGGCACCGAGCCGACCGCCACCCTGCGCTACCCCGGTGGAGAGCACGAGATGAAGGTGGTCCCGGCCACCGAGGGAACCTCAGGCATCGATCTCGGCAAGCTGCTCGCCAAGACCGACCTGGTCACCCTGGACCCCGGGTTCGTCAACACCGCCAGCTGCTCATCCGCCATCTGCTACATCGACGGCGACCAGGGGATCCTCCGCTACCGCGGCTACCCGATCGAGCAGCTCGCGGAGCACTCGACGTTCCTGGAGGTCAGCTACCTGCTGATCTACGGCGAGCTGCCCACCCGCACGGAGCTGGAGGAGTTCACCCACAAGATCAGCAGGCACACCCTGCTGCACGAGGACCTGAAACGCTTCTTCGACGGCTTCCCGCGCGACGCGCACCCCATGCCGGTGCTCTCGTCCGCGGTGTCGGCGCTGTCGACCTTCTACCAGGACAGCCTCAAGCCGTTCGACTCCAACCATGTGGAGATCTCCACGATCCGGCTGCTGGCCAAGCTGCCGACCATCGCGGCGTACGCCTACAAGAAGTCCGTGGGCCAGCCGTTCCTCTACCCGGACAACTCCCTCGGCCTGGTGGAGAACTTCCTGCGGATGACCTTCGGCTTCCCGGCCGAGACCTACGAGCTCGACCCGGCCCTGGTCAAGGCGCTGGACCTGCTCTTCATCCTGCACGCCGACCACGAGCAGAACTGCTCGACCTCCACCGTCCGGCTGGTCGGCTCCTCCGAGGCCAACCTGTTCGCCTCGATCTCGGCGGGCATCAACGCCCTGTTCGGCCCGCTGCACGGCGGCGCCAACAGCGCGGTGCTGGAGATGCTGGAGGGCATCCGCAACTCCGGCGGCGACGTCGAGCGGTTCGTGGCCAAGGTCAAGAACAAGGAGGACGGCGTCAAGCTGATGGGCTTCGGCCACCGGGTCTACAAGAACTACGACCCGCGCGCCGCGATCATCAAGCGCACCGCCGACGACATCCTCGGCAAGCTCGGCGGCGACGACTCGCTGCTCGACATCGCCAAGCAGCTGGAGGAGCACGCGCTCTCCGACGACTACTTCATCGAGCGCAAGCTCTACCCGAACGTGGACTTCTACACCGGCCTGATCTACCGGGCGATGGGCTTCCCGACGAAGTTCTTCACGGTCCTGTTCGCCCTGGGCCGCCTGCCCGGCTGGATCGCCCACTGGCGGGAGATGATGAACGACCCCGCCACCAAGATCGGACGCCCGCGCCAGGTCTACACCGGGCACACCGTCCGCGACTACAAGTCCCTCTCGGAGCGCTGAGCGCCCGAGCCTTTCCGGGGCCGTCCCGCGTTGGGGCGGCCCCGCGCCGCGTCCGGCGGTAGCGTTGTCCGCCGTGCCACCGTCGATCGTCTGGTTCCGCCGCGACCTGCGGCTGAGGGACCACCCCGCGCTGCTGGCCGCCGCCGACCGCGGCCATGACGCCTTGGCCCTGTTCGTCGTCGACCCGGCACTGACCGCTCCGGCGGGGGCGGCCCGGCTGGCGTTCCTGCACGGCTGCCTGCGCGCGTTGGACGAGCAGCTCGGCGGCCGTCTCATGGTGGTCGACGGCGACCCGGCGGTGGTGGTGCCCCGGGTCGCCCGGTCGGTCGGCGCCACGTCCGTCCACGTCTCGGCGGACGCGGGACCGTACGGCCGGACGCGGGACCTCGCCGTCGAGCATGCACTGTCCGATGTGGAATTCGTGCGCACCGGATCGCCGTACGCGGTGACGCCGGGGCGGATCACCAAGGCGGACGGGACGCCCTATCGGGTGTTCACCCCGTTCAGCCGCGCGTGGGCCGAGCACGGCTGGCGGACGCCCGCGAAGACCTCGGCGTCCACTTTGCACTGGATAGAACCGGTCGACGGCGGTCTGCCCGACCCGCCCGCCTGTTCGGCGCGACTCCCCGAACCCGGCGAGCACGCCGCCATGGCCGCCTGGGAGGCGTTCCGCGACGAGCGCCTGCCCGACTACGCCGCCCGCCGCGACCGCCCCGACCTCGACGCGACCAGCCGCATGTCGCCGTACCTGCGCTGGGGCTGCGTCCACCCGCGCACCCTGCTCGCCGACCTCGGCCGCCGCGACACCGCCTACCGCACCGAACTGGCCTGGCGCGAGTTCTACGCCGACTTCCTGTGGCACCGCCCGGAGACCGCGCGCGCCAACGTGAATCCCCGCTTCGACGCCCTGCGCCACGACACCGACCGGACCCGCTTCGCCGCGTGGCGCCGCGGCGAGACCGGCTACCCCATCGTCGACGCCGGGATGCGCCAACTGCTGGCCGAGGGCTGGATGCACAACCGCGTCCGCATGATCACCGCCAGCTTCCTCACCAAGGACCTGCACCTGCCCTGGTGGTGGGGCGCCCGCCACTTCATGACCCACCTGGTCGACGCCGACCTCGCGTCCAACCAACACGGCTGGCAGTGGACCGCGGGCTCCGGCACCGACGCCGCCCCGTTCTACCGCGTCTTCAACCCCATCACCCAAGGCCGCAAGTTCGACCCCGACGGCGCCTACATCCGCCGCCACATCCCCGAACTCCGCCACCACGACGGCGACGTCCACGAGCCGAGGAACGCCCCCGGCTACCCGCCCCCGATCGTCGACCACGCCGAGGAGCGCAAGGTCGCCCTCGACCGCTACGGGGAGATCTCCGGGTAAGGCCGCGTTCAGCGTTTCCCCCGGCCGTTCGCCTCGTCGAGCGCGTGGAAGACCCGTTCGGCGGCGACGCTCGGCTCCTCGTGCTCCCAGCACCGCACCACGGTCCACCCCTGCTCTTCGAGCACCCGGGTGGTCTCCCGGTCCCGACGCACGTTGGTGGCGATCTTGTCGCGCCAGAAGGCGGAGTTCGTCGCCGACTCCTGGTAGTGGTCGGGGCATCCGTGCCAATAGCAGCCGTCGACGAACACCGCGACCCGGGCGCCCGGGAACACGATGTCCGCCGTGCGCCGGAAGTCCGGCAGCGGGCGAAACGAGACCCGGTATCGCAGACCCCGTCGGTGCAGCAGCGCCCGCAGCCTGCGTTCCGGCAAGGTGTCGCGCCCCCGGTTGGCCCGCATCGTGGCGCGCGCCGCTGGCGATGACGCCCAGGACCCGGGCGGCCGCACCTCGTCACCGACGAGACCGGCCGCCCGCGCGCGTTCCCAGCCTTCCGCCAGGTTCGCCATCCTGGTCTCGCCGTCCACCGGGCCGAGTGCCCGCACCACCGATCGGCCGTTGGAGCGCCAGCGCAGGTAGGCGCGGACAACGCCGCCCGATGCCTTGAGCAGCACGTGGCCGCGCGCGGTCTCGCCCGTCTCGACGCGCACCGCCCGCCGGTGCGCGCCGCCCGCCGCCTTGTCCTGCTCCGCCTCGACCAGGGCCCGGGTGCGCCCCGGTCGGGGCCGCCAGGCTCGCGCGGGCGGTCCGGTCACGAGCGCTCCCCGCCGCGCGACTCCCCATGCCTCACCGCTGCACCCGCACGGCGTCACGCAGGCGCATCCGGGGGCCGGTGCTCAGGGCGGCGCGGGTGTAGACGCGGGCGCCCAGCCAGGCCAGGCCCGCGACGGCGGCCAGGGTCATGGTCATCGCCAACCCGATCTGCCACAGCGGTGCGACGCCCAGCGCGATGCGGCCCGGCATCATGACCGGGGAGAGCGGGGGGACCAGGGACAGCACGGTCGTCGCCGTCCCGGACGGGGAGCGCGAGAGCAGGCCGAAGCCCAGGACGAACGCCACCACCAGCACCATCGTGATCGGCAGCAGCACCGCGGAGGTCTCCTCCTGCCGCGACACCAGCGAGCCCGCTGCGGCGAACACTGTGGCGTAGAACAGGAATCCCAGCAGGTACCAGACCAGGCCCCAGACGAGCGTGCCGATCGCGGCGGACGGGATGGCCAGCACGCCCGTCGTCAGCGCCAGCAGCAGGCCCGCGCCGCCGATCGCGGCGAACTGGGCAAGGCCGACCAGGCCGAGGCCGATGACCTTGCCCATCAGGAGCTGCCACGGCCGCACGGTCGCCAGCAGCACCTCGACGACGCGGCTGGCCTTCTCCTCCACCACGCCCTGGGCGACCATCGTCCCGTAGAACAGCAGCGCCATGTAGAGCAGGGCGATGACGATCAGCGCCACCGCCATGCGCTGGTCGCGCGCGGGGTCCGGCGTCGTCATGGTGTGCACGTCGATCGTCGCGTCGGCCACCGTCGTCAGGACGCGGTCGGGGTCGAGGTCCTCGACGGCGGCGAGTTCGGCGCGCAGGACCTGTTCGCGCACCAGGCTGGTGAGCACCTGGCGGATGTCGTTGTCCAGCGCCTCCCGCACGACCACGCGCAGGGCCGCGGGGGCGCCGCTGACCAGCACGTCCAGCTCGCCCGCGTCGACCATGGCCTCGCCGGTGGGCACGTCGGGGACGGTCGTGGTGTCGACGTCGATGCCGCGCGCCCCGGCCTGCGCTACCAGCGGGGTGGCGATCGCGGCGGCCTGGCCCGCGAGGCCGACCCGGCTGCGCTCGACGGAGGAGAACAGGGTGCTCTGCATGAGCACGAGACCGACGAGCGCCACGATGGCGGCGACCGTGCTGACCACGAACGACCTGGTGCGGAGCCGGGCGTCGATCTCGCGGCGGGCGATCAGCCACACCGTGCTCGCCGGGCCCACAGCTCCCCCCTCGCGTCGCCGTACGCGGAGCATTATCGCGCTCCTGGCCTGCCGAGGGGGGCTCGGGTGCGCCTGCAAACGAGTTGGCCGAATCACTCCCGCCGGGGAACCGCGCGGGACATGCTCCGTCCAACACGATGATCCGGGTTGGACCATGGGAGGGCCGGGGATGAAGCCGGAGCAGTGGCTGGCGCAATACGACGAGAAACTCCAGGCCGCGGCCAAGAGCGCGCAGAAGACCGAGAAGGCGCTGCTCGAGGTGGGCGGCGCCGCGAGCTCGCCCGACGGGGAGATCACGGTGCGGGTCAGCGCCAACGGCGCGACCACGGGCCTGGTGCTCCGGCCGGGCGTGCGCGACCTCGAGCCCGAGCACCTGGCCAGGGTGATCATGGAGACCACCCGGCAGGCGCAGCGCGACGCCGCGGCGAAGGTCGTCGACACCATGCGCGAGCTGGTCGGGGAGGGGCCCGCGCTGGAGGTCGTCAAGTCGCACCTGCCCGAGGGCTTCCGCGGCGACGGCGCCGACGCTCCGCTGGACCTGGAGAAGCACCGCGACACCCGGTCGGACGAGGAGTACTTCGAGAACCCGCCGGAAGTCGTCAACTAGGACAGGGGAGCGGCTCGCATGGGCACTGGATTCAGCATCAACGTGGCCGAGGTCCGCGGCCACTCCCGCACGGTGGCGGCCTGCTCGTCGCAGGTCCACAGCGCGGGCAGCATGGCGCGGATGGTCTCCGACAACGCCTACGGGCTGATCGGCGGCTTCTTCGCCTCGGCGATCCTCTCCGCGTGCGGCGACGTGCTGGAGGGCATCAACCGGGTCGCGGCCGCCGTCGACGAGGTCCGCCAGGGCCTGGAGGCCGTCGCCGACGACTACGAGGCCATCGACCGGGGCAACGCCGACACCTTCAGCGGGAGGACGAGACAGTGACCGTCAGCTTCACGCCGCAGGGCAGTGGCGAACAGGCCGCGGCGACCATCTCGAACAACGTCCGCGCCGCCCGCGCCGCCATCGACAGCGGCGACTGGCTGGACGCGGGCATGGCGGTCACCAACGTCGCCATGGACGTCATCAACATCGCGGGCGACCCGCTCGGCGCGGCGGCGAGCGCCGGGTTCGGCTGGATCATCCAGCACATCTCGTTCCTCCGCGAGCCCTTCGACGCCCTGCTCGGCGACGCGAACTCGATCATCGGCAGCGCCGAGGGCTGGAACCGCACCGGCGACCAGCTCGCCGCGACCGCCGAGCGCTACCGCCAGGCAGCGCGCGAGGAGACCTGCAACTGGCACGGCTCCGCTGGCAACGCCTACCGCTCGGCCAGCACGACGCAGGCCGAGGGCCTGGAGGCGCTGTCGCAGGTCAGCAAGGCCGTCGGCCAGGCGATCACGCAGGCGGGCCAGCTGCTCGCCGAGGTCCGCAACACCGTGCTTGAGATGATCAACCGCTGTGTGCAGCGGGTCATCCAGATCATCATCGAGGCGCTGTCGGCGTCCTGGCTGAGCTTCGGCGCCTCGATCGCCATGGGCATCGCCCAGTCGGTGGCGACGGCGGTGCAGACCGCGCAGAAGATCATCTCCAAGGTCCAGAAGTTCATCTCGTCGCTGCAGAAGATCCTGCAGACGATCCAGCGGATCGTGAACCTGGCCAAGGCCGTCAAGCAGCTGCTGGAGACCATCGGCGGCCGCGCCAACACCGCGCCGCGCGCCCGCGTCCACAACGCAACCCCGGTCGACACGCGGAGCCTCGACGAGGCGGCGGACCGCCGCTACACGACCCCGAGCAACTGGTCCGGCCCCACGCGGGCCCAGGACGCGCCGCCCGCGTACAACTACGACCCGTACCGGCCGCCGGGAACGCCGACGGGGCAGCAGGGCGGCTACGCGCCACCGCCGCCCGGGTACTCCGGCTACCAGCCGGTGCCGGGCGGATACCGCCCGCCGGGCTCCACCCAGCCCCCGCCGGGCCGCCCGTCCCCGTACGGTCCCAGCGGCCCGCCGCCGGACCCGGGCGTCCCCGCCTCCCGGGTGGACCGCGCCAGGTGGATCGGCTCCGCGGTCGAGATCCTCATCAACCACGGCGTCCCCCCGGAGCGCATCGACGCTGGCCAGATCGCCCAGATCGTCGACCGCCTCTCCGGCGGCAACCCCCACGCCATGGACATGCGCCACCCGTCCGCGGCCGAGGGCACGCCGCCGAAGGGGCTCATGCAGATCACGGACCCGCAGTTCCAGCAGCACCAGGTGGCGGGGTACCCGAACATCTGGCAGCCGGTCGACAACCTGCTGGCGGGCGTGATGTACATGCTGGCGCAGTGGGGATCGCTGATGGCGGTGCTGGAGGCGCCTGCGCAGTAGGGGTGTTGCGCTGAGGGCTGTCTCCTGGGGTGGGGGCAGCCCTCAGTGGTCGGCGGGCTCTTTCGGCTGGCCGCTTAGCGCCAACCCGTCCGGCACCTGCTTCGGGCGTGCTCTCGCTGCGTCTGCTCATCGCGATGGCGCTGCCCGGCTCTGCGTCTCGTTCCTGGGGTGGCCCGCTTTCGCTTTGGGTCTCCTGGTCTCTTGGGCCGCCTTGCTTCTGCGCTGACTATCAACCGTTGCTGGGCGCCTTGGCGGCTATCTCGTGCTACCGCGGGTCGTCGCCGGCCACCTCGGTTCGGCTGCGGCGGCTCGGTCTCTATCGGGTTCGCCTGCGGCTGCCTCGGTCCCATCCGGTTCGCCTGTGGCTGCCTCGGTCGCGGGCCCTGGTCGCCTGCGTGTGGCTTTCATTGCCTTCGCCTGCTTAGGCTGGCGCTGGCGTCCCTTCCTCTCGATCAGCCCTTTCCCGCATGCGACCGCTTTCGCATCCGCCCCTTCCGTCTAGCTCGTTTCCTTTTCTGCCGCCCTTCCCCCCTTGGCGTTGTGGGTCGGGCGGGTGGTGGGGCTGCGGTGGGTGGGTGGTTCGCGATTTGCTTTGGGGGTGTCCGATGGGGTGAACCCGCATTCGCGGGGCCCCTAAGCGAGACGGCGCGGCGCGGATTAGGGGCGGAGCGGCGAAGCCGTCCGCGCCGAGCGAGGGTAGCACCGTCTCGCTCCCCACGAATGCGAGTTCACCCCATCGGACAGTTGTCTGGGGCGTGTTGCGTTTTGTGGGTGGGGGTCTTGTCCTAATGCAAGCCCTCTAGGGCTCGTTTTACCAGGTCTGCTACTGCTGGTTCGGCTTCTGCTCTGTCTGTGGGGACTAGGCCGATTCTGGTTCGGCGGTCCAGGACGTCGTCTGGGGTCAGGGCGCCTTCTGTGCGTACTGACCAGACGACTTCTGCTGCGGTGATGGGGCTGGTGGGGGTTACTGGCTTTGCCAGGTCTGGGTCTAGTTGGGCCATCGCGTGGATTGTCGTCGCTTCTGTGCCATAGCGGGAGATCAGCCACTGAGGGGCTTCCAGTGTGGACAGATAGCGGCGGGGGGCCGCGCCAACCAGGGGGATATCTCGGGTCTGGGTTCGGCTGGGGGTCATCCCTGCTTTGCGGATCGCCATGTCGATCGCGTCTGCGGCCATCTTGCGGTACGTCGTCAGTTTGCCGCCCACCACCGTGATCACGCCGTTCTTCGCCACCAGTACCGCGTGGTGGCGGGAGAGGTCTGAGGTGTGTTCGCCGGGGTTCGACAGCAGGGGGCGTAGGCCCGCGAACGAGCCGATGACGTCCAAGCGGCTCAGGGGGCGGGACAACACGGTCCCGGCCACCTCCAGCAGGAAGTCCACATCGGACTCCGGGACCGTCGGGACGTCGGGGATGTCGTCCACGGGGACATCCGTCAGGCCCAGGTACACACGTCCGTCCGGCTGGGGCAGGAGGAGGACGAAGCTGCCGAAGCGGTCCGGGACGGGGATGGTGAGGGCCGTGCCGCCGATGCCCAGGTCCGCGCCGTCCAGCACCAGGTGGGAGCCGCGGGAGGGGCGGAGGCGGACCTCGTCCACCAGGTCGCCCGCCCACACGCCCGTCGCGTTGATGACGGCTCGGGCCCGGAGGTGGATCTCGTGGCCGGTCACCTCGTCCAGGACCTGGGCGCCGTGGCCGTCGAGCATGAGGGCGCGGACCCTGGTCAGGATGCGCGCGCCCCGGCCCGCCGCGGTGCGGGCGAGGGCGACGACCAGGCGGGCGTCGTCGATCACCTGGCCGTCGAAGGACAGCAGGCCGCCGCGGAGGCCTTGGTGGCGCAGGCCGGGGGCGAGGGCGCTGGCCTCCGGCGCCGACACCCGCCGGGGGCGGGGCAGGACGTCCGACGGGGTGCCCGCGAACCGGCGGAGGCCGTCGCCCGCGGTCAGGCCCGCGTACGTCAGCGCCGCCGCCTGCGGGGACACGCCGGGGGTCAGCGGCACCAGCTGCGGCAGCGCCCTGGTGAGGTGCGGGGCGGTCCGGGTGAGCAGGACGTGCCGCTCGGCGGCGCTCTCCCTGGCCAGGCCGACGTCGCCCCTGGCGAGGTAGCGCAGGCCGCCGTGGATCAGCTTGCTCGACCACCGTGACGTGCCGAACGCCAGGTCGCGGGCCTCGATCAGGGCCACGCTGAGCCCGCGCGCCGCCGCGTCGAGGGCCGCGCCCGCGCCGGTGATCCCGCCCCCGACGACGAGCACGTCGACGGTCTCGCCCGCGAGCGCGGCCAGGTCGTCGGCGCGCCTGCTGGCGTTCAGGGCCGTGCTCCTCATGGCGACTCCGGACGCAGGACGGCGTCGAGCAGGTGGGTCAGTTCGGTCAGCAGGTCGTCGGCGGGGACGTCCGCGGTGGCCGGGCCGAACGACAGCACGAACGACTGGACGGTCAGCAGCAGGGCGCGGGCCTGGACCGCGGTGTCGGCCCGCCGGATGGACCCGTCGGCGTGGCCCGCGGTGAGCTGGCTGACCAGGTACGCCTCGGCGATCTTCTGCGTGCTGCCCAACCGCTCGACGATGTAGGGCAGCACTAGGGCGCCGTCGCGGTCGAGGACCGTGCGCATCAGCGGGTCGGCGGTGATCGCGCGGACGCCCGCCACCGCGCCCCGCACGAGGCGGTCGCGCGCGGTCGGACCCTCGATGACCGAGGCGGCCGCGCGGGTGAGCAGGTCGCCGAACTCGCGGGTCATCAGGGCCGCGAGGAGGGAACGCACGTCGGGGTAGCGGCGATACAGGGTCATGCGGCTGACCCGGGCGCGCCGGGCGACGTCGGTCAGCGTCGTGCGGCGGACGCCTTGGGCGAGGACGCAGTCCTTCGCGGCGTCGAGCAGCACGCGGTCGTCCACCCTGGTCGCAGGCGGGGTGTGACGTTTCGCGTTCATGTGTCACACTCTAGCGCGTGACCCCCGTTGCGGACCACCTCGACCCCTACGCCCGCGCCACCTGGACGCCCGCGGGCGCCGCGGACGCGCGGCTTCCGGCGCACGCCGCGGGCTGGCTGCGCGAGCGCATCGGGCTGCGCGACGTCCGCACGCCCGTGGTCCATCCTGACGTGCCGGAGTCCGCGCTGCCCGGCGACGCGCGCGCGGCGCTGGCCGCGATCGTGGGCGACGAGCACGTCCGCACCGACGCGCGGACCCGGCTCGGCCGTTCGGGTGGACTGTCCTATCTGGACCTCGTCGCGCACAGGGGCGGACAGATCGATGTGCCGGACGCCGTCGTCGCGCCCGCCGACCCCGACGCGGTCCAGCGCGTCATCGAGTCCTGTGTGGAGCACGACATCGCCGTGGTCCCCTTCGGCGGCGGCACATCCGTCGTCGGCGGGGTCAAGGCGCTGCGCGGGGACAAGGCCGCGGTGATCGCGCTCGACCTGGCCCGCCTCGACCGGCTGGTCTCGGTCGACCCGGTCTCCCGCATCGCCGTGCTGCAGGCGGGCGTGGTCGCCCCTGACGCCGAGCGGATGCTGGCCGCGCACGGCTACACCCTCGGCCACTTCCCGCAGTCCTTCGAGCGCGCCACCGTCGGCGGGTTCGCCGCGACCCGCTCGTCCGGCCAGGCCAGCGCCGGGTACGGTCGCTTCGAGGCCATGGTCGAGGGCGTGCGCGTGGCCACCCCGCGCGGCGAGTGGCGGCTCGGCGTCGCGCCCGCGTCCGCGGCCGGGCCGGACCTCAAGCAGCTCGTGGTCGGCAGCGAGGGCGCATTCGGCGTGATCACCGAGGTCGCCCTGCGTGTGCGGCCGATCCCGGAGGTCCAGCGCTACGAGGGCCTGGTGTTCGACGGCTGGGCCGCGGGCGTCGCGGCCGTCCGCGCGCTGGCGCAGGACGGCGGCCGGTGCTCGGTGGTGCGCCTGTCCGACCCGCAGGAGACCGAGGTCGGCTTCACCCTCAAGGGCGGATGGAAGATCACCGCGCTGCGCCGCTACCTCAGGGCGCGCGGCGTCGTCGAGCCCTGCCTGCTCGTCCTCGGCTGGGAGGGCCGCGACAAAGCCGACCTCGCCGCCCGCCGCCGGGCCACCCTGCGCCTGCTCAGCGGCTATGTCTCCCTCGGGACGGCTGCTGGCGAGGCGTGGCGGCACGGCCGCTTCGCCGGGCCCCGCCAGCGCGACGCCCTGATGGACGCGGGCGTGTGCGTCGAGACCCTGGAGACCGCGACCCACTGGTCGCGCCTCGACGCCCTGCGCGCAGCGGTCCGCACCGCCCTGCTCGACTCCCTCACCACGGCCGGGCGCAGGCCGATCGTGGCCTGCCACATCTCCCACAGCTACGAGACCGGCGCGTCGCTGTACTTCACCGTCCTGGTCCCGCGCTCCGACGACCCGGTCGCCCAGTGGACCGACGCCAAGCGCGCGGCCTGCGAGGCCATCACCGGCCTGGGCACCATCAGCCACCACCACGCCGTCGGCGTCGACCACGCCCCTTACCTGGCCGAGGAGATCGGCGGGCTCGGCGTGGACGTGCTGGCCTCGGTCAAGCGGGAGCTGGACCCGACGGGGGTGCTGAACCCGGGGAAGCTGGTCGTCGGACGACGCCCAGCCCGATGATCCCCAGCAGCCCGCCGAGGAACAGCAGCGACGCCTTGGTGCCGCGCCCGTCGACGGCCTGCTCGCAGATGGCGATGTACTCGATGGTCACCACCCGCACGTCGTGGCCGAGGTCCTCGACGATCCACGCCGTCTCCACCCCGCCGACGGCGTTCCCGCAGTTCACCGATCCGGGCCTGCCGGGGTCGGGCCCGGCCACCCACACCGGGACGATGGCCAGCACCAGACCGAGCAGCAGGGCCAGGGACGCCAGGACCGCGGCGAACCGGCGGGGCGAGAGCGTGATCTGGTCCAGCGGGTCGGAGGTCATGACGCAGAGAGTGGACCATTCACCCGGTCCTTGTCATCCGATCAGCTGAGCACACGCTCGGCCCCGAGGGTCACCGCGACCGCGTGGACCACGGCCGCGATGCGCAGCGCCTCGTGCGCGGCCTCGGCGGGCACGCCCGCGGCGCGCAGCCGCTTCTCGTGCGTCTCCAGGCACGCCCCGCAGCCGCCGATCGCCGAGACCGCCAGCGCCCACAGCTCGAAGTCGAGCTTGTCGACGCCGGGGCGCGCGGTCACCCGCATGGCCAGCCGCGCGGGCATCGCCGCGTAGGCGTCGTCGCCGATGAGGTGCTTGGCGCGGTAGTAGACGTTGCTCATCGCCATGATCGACGCGGCGGCCTTGGCTGCGGTCACGGCCTCGGCCGACAGCCGCCGGGACGCCTCGTCGGCGATCTCGGCGAGCACCCGCGGGTCGCGCGCTGCCACCGCGCACGCCAGGGCGGCGCCCCACGCCTGCTGCTCGGTCAGCGGGGAGTCGCCCAGCACCGAGCGCAGGTTGCGGCGGGTGTCCTCCGCGTACTCCGGGAGCGCGGCTGCGAGCGCGTCGAGCGACATGGCGTCATCCTTCGCATGCTGGGCTTTTCCGCATCCCCGGGTGGGTGAAGCGTCCCACGTTCAGGTGATCGCGGTTGCCCACGGCGTCCGGTGGGGCGATTTTGGTCACATGAAGCCGCAGGACCTCATCGGACACGACGTCTACGACCCGGAAGGCGAACGCATCGGCCGCGTGGGCACGGTGTACGTCGATGGGGTGACCCGGGAACCCGAATGGGTCACCGTGCGGACGGGCCTGTTCGGCCACAAGGAGACCTTCGTCCCGCTGCGCGGCGCGCAGAACGACACCGAGGGCCTGCGGGTGGGCGTGCGGCTGTCGGTGGTGAAGGACGCGCCGCAGGCGCCGCTCTCCGACGCCGTCGAGCTGTTCCGCTACTACGGCTTCCCCGAGGCGCCCGCGCCGGTGCCGATCCCGCGCGGTCCCAAGCCGTCGGACATGCCGAGGAAGCGGGTCCGCTGACCTCACCGCCACGGCCCGCCGAGCAGGCGCATCCCGGAGACGGGGCGCAGCCACACGTACGTCCACGCCACCGAGCCGTCGGTCAACACGACCCGTACGCGCGCGTACTGCGGACCCTCGTACTCGTCCAGCGCGGCGAGCGCGGCGCCGGAGCGCAGCGGCACCGACCAGCCCGACACGACCGAGCCCGCGCCGCGCAGCAGCGCCGGGTAGCCGAAACCGGTGTCGTACAAGGCGCCGGAGAGCGACGCGGGCCGCGCGGGCCCGTCGGCGTGCGGGGCCATCAGGTGCCACGCGGCCGCGCCGGGCTGCAGCGTGCCGTAGACGAACAGCGAACCGGGGAAGTCGCGCGGGTCCGGCGGCCCGGACACCGGGGTCGCGGCCAGCCCGTCGTCCTCGGCGGGCGTGCCGACCAGGTGGACGGCGTCCTCCTGCGACACCGCCGAGCACGGCACCGCCGCGCCGCGCACCAGCAGCGGCCGCCGGATCTCCCGCGCGCCCGCGTAGGCCAGCACCCGGTCCCACGCTCCACCGTCCTCAGTGGACACAGTGCCGGTGGCGACGGTCGCGAGGTGGTAGCGGTCGCCCCGGCCCTCGCACTTGTCGAACGCGGCCAGCTGCTCCTCGGCGACCATGAGCAGCGCGTGATCCTCGACCGCGTCGGGCGCGGCCGCCAGCACCGCGGGGCGCTGGTCGTCCACCACGCGCAGCCCCGCGGCCCACACCGCGGACAGCCCGGACGTACGCGCGCGCAGCACGACGACCGGCCCGCCCAGCCCGTGCGCGGCGCGCAGCCAGGTCAGCTTCGACGGGCAGGCGTTGGACCCGTAGGACAGCAGCGGCACGCGGTCGGCCAGCGGCGGGCACGACCGCGCGGCCAGCCAGGCGTCCAGGTCATCGGCGCCGACCCGCCATCCGGACAGCGCCGCGGGGTCCGGCGCGAGCGGGAACCCGCGGCCGTCGGTGTGGACGAAGGAGGTCGGGGGACGGGTCCCCGGATAGGGCGCTGCGGGGTAGTCGGCGTCGGTGAACACGTCAGGATTCGGCGTCCAGTTCGGCGATGAACTCCGCCCAGAAGGCCTCGACCGTGCGCTCGAAGCGGATGCCCAGCTCCAGCGTCTTGACCTGCCAGCGGTCGGCGTGGTCGACGATCTGCTCGTGCTGGGCGAGGTAGTTGTCCGCCCGCGCCTTGTGCGACTCGTACCGGTCCTGGGCGAGCCTGCGCAGGTCCTCGGGCGTGCCGATGGTGGAGAAGAACAGCTTGAGCAGGCCGATGTCGCGGACCTCGGTCTGCTCGCGGCTCTCGGTGGCCAGCCACGCGGCCAGCGCGTCGCGGCCCGCCGGAGTGATCGAGTAGGTGCGCTTGCGCCGCCCGCCCTGCTCGACGGTCGCGGTGACCAGCCCGTCCTCGGCCAGCCGGGCGGGCTCGTCGTAGAGCTGGGAGTGGGCGAACGCCCAGAAGTTGCCGATGGTCATGCCCACCCGCTGCTTGAGCTCGTAGCTCGTGGCGGGCGCGTACGACAGCATCCCCAGCACCACATAGGACGTGGCGTTCAGCTTGCGGGCGCGTTTGCCCGATTCGGTCGGCAGCCCCGGTCACCTCCTCGCTCGCCCGGGTCAGCGCAGACCCTACCCATCGCGCCGCGGGGCCGGGGGCGGCTTCGGCGCGGCCCGCGGTCGCGGGCCGCGCCTGCGGGCCGTCAGTCCAGGTGCGTGACGTCCAGTCTGCCCTCGGCGTGCTGGGCGCGCAGGACCTTCTTGTCGAACTTGCCGACGCTGGTCTTGGGCACCTCCGGGATGAACGCCCAGTTCTCCGGGACCTGCCACTTGGCGACCTTGTCGGCCAGGAACCCGCGCAGCTCCTCGGGGGTGGCGCTGGCTCCCTCCCGCAGCACGACGGTGACCAGCGGGCGCTCGTCCCACTTCGCGTCCGGCACGCCGATCACCGCGGCCTCGGCGACCGACGGGTGCGCCATCACGTGGTTCTCCAGCTCCACCGACGAGATCCACTCGCCGCCGGACTTGATGATGTCCTTGGAGCGGTCGGTCAGCGTGAGGAAGCCGTCAGGCGTCAGCGTGCCGACGTCGCCGGTGCGCAGCCAGCCGTCGTGGAACTTCTCCGACCCGTCGCCGTCCTCGTCGAGGCGGTAGTACGACCCGGTGATCCACGGGCCCCTGACCTCCAGCTCGCCCACGCTGACGCCGTCCCACGGCACCTCGGCGCCGTCGTCGCCGACCAGCCGGGCGCGCACGCCCGCGGGCAGGCGGCCCTGGGTGTAGCGGTAGCGCCAGGTCTCCTCCTCGGAGCGGCCCACGGGCGGGCGGCACACCGAGCCCAGCGGCGAGGTCTCGGTCATGCCCCAGGCGTGGACGATGTGCACGCCGTACTTCTCCGCGAAGGTGTGCATCATCGACGGCGGGCACGCCGCGCCGCCGACCACGACCTCGCGCAGGCTGGAGATGTCGCGCGGGTTCTGCTCCAGCGCGGCCAGCACGCCCTGCCAGATGGTCGGCACGGCGGCCGAGTGCGTGGGCTTGAGCGCCTCGATCATGGCCAGCAGCGGCTCGGGCTGCAGGAACCGGTCCGGCATGACCAGCGACGCCCCGCACATGAACGCCGCGTACGGCATGCCCCAGGACATGGCGTGGAACTGCGGGACGATCACCAGCGAGGTGTCGGCGGGGGACAGTCCCAGGCCGTCGCTCATGCAGACCTGCATGGAGTGCAGCCAGATCGACCGGTGCGAGTAGACGACGCCCTTGGGGTTGCCCGTGGTGCCGGAGGTGTAGCACATCGCCGCGGCGGCGCGCTCGTCCACGTCCGGCCAGTCGAAGTCGGCGGACTGGCCCGCCAGCAGCTCGGTCCACGAGTGCACCTGGATGCCGTCGGGGGCCTGCAGCGCGTCCTTCGGGCCGTTGGCGACGATCACGTGCTCGACGGTCTGGAACGTGGGGAGGACCTTCGCCAGCAGCGGGGCCACGGTAGCGTCGACGATGACGACCTTGTCCTCGGCGTGGTTGGCGATGTAGGTCAGCTGGTCGGGGAACAGGCGCAGGTTGAGGGTGTGCAGGACCGCGCCCATCGCGGGGACGGCGAGGTAGGCGGTCTGGTGCTCGGCGTTGTTCCACATGAACGTCGCCACCCGCTGGTCCCCGGTGACGCCGAGGCCGCGCAGCGCGTTGGCCAGCCGGGCGGCGTCCGCGCCGATCTCGGCGAAGGTCGTGGTGCGCGCGCCGTCACCGGTCCACGTGCTGACCGTGCTGCCCGCGTGGACCCTCGATCCGTGCCGCAGCAGCGTTCCGATGGACAGGTTGCCGTCCTGCATGGTGCTCAACATCGTCGCTCAAGCTCCCTGGCGTTCGGTCCCCGACTTACTGGCGAGTAAGACGTGACTCTAGTGCGCGCCTGTGGCCCAGGACACCACCCGACGGCTAGTTGATCATGCTGTCACGCTCCGTCGTCACCCGTTGACGGGACGCTCCACAGGAGATTTCCGCGTGTCGGGGGTATGTTGCGACCCGAGGTGTCGTTTACTGGCCAAAGGCACCCGGGCAGGCCGGGTGGCACCGCCGACCACGGGTGGGGACGACAGCCTCCAGCGGTGACCGTGGGTAGTCGCGGTGCCGCACACCAGATGTGACCCCGCCGCCGCAACGGCGGGGTGGGAATGAAAGGACAATTACGTTGGCTCTGCCCACGTTGACCCCCGAGCAGCGCGCCGAGGCGCTCGCCAAGGCAGCCGAGGCCCGCAAGGCGCGCTCGGAACTGCTCGCGTCGATCAAAGCGGGGGAGAAGACCATCGCCGACGTGCTCGGCAAGGCCAAGGACGACAAGACCATCGGCAAGACCAAGGTCGCCGCGCTCCTCAAGGCCGTCCCCGGACTCGGTCAGGTGAAGGTCGCCGCCCTGCTTGAGCAGGCGGGCATCGACCCCGACCGCCGCGCAGCCGGCCTCGGCGAACGCCAGCGCGCCGCACTGATCGAGGCGCTCGGCTAGATCGGGACCTAGGTCCTTTTCGCAGGTGGGCACCCCCACGGGTGCCCACCTGCCGCTTTGCGTGGGCAAGGACACGCACTGCCCGTTCCGTCCCCCGACTCCCCGGTAGGCATGATGGGACCGTGGACGACGCGCTCGAACGGCCCACCCCGGCCGCCCCCGAACAGACCCTCGCGCCCGTCCACGCCTCCCCGAATCCCGGCACATGGACCCCGAGCCTGGCCGCCTCCTGGCAGGCCCTCACCCACGACCACGTTGCCCCGAACGCTCGCGGACGGACCACCAGTCCGACTGCCCCCTGGCTGGCCCTCGCACGTGATCACGTCGCCGCGAATCACGGCGGATGGACTACCAGCGCGACTGCTCGCAGGCAGGTCCTCGCGCGTGGTCACGTTCTCCCGAATCCCGGCGCTCGCACCACCAGCCCTGCCGCGCGCAGGCAGGCTCTCGCGCGCGACCATGCGCTCCCGAATCTCGGCGGACGGACCAGCGCCGCTGCCCCCAGGCAATCCCACCCGCGTCCCCACGTTCCCTCGAACGCCTGTGGACGGACCACCAGCCGAACCGCCCCGTGGCAGGCCCTCGCTCACGTTCTCGTAGATCTCGGCGGACGGACCACGAGCCCGGCGGTCCCCACGCAGGCCCTCACCCGCGCCCACATTCCCGCAAACCCCGGGGAACGCACCCCGCCCCAACCGGGGGCAAACCGCCCTCTTTTTCCAAACTACCGATCTTCCGAACTTGTCAACAGGGGCACGGTGGCTGCCTGTGGATAACTCGGGTGCGGCTTCGCTCGTGGCCGGTTACCGCCCCGGCGACTTCCTGCTCGCGGGGCCGGAGACCACGGTGCACGCGCGGGGCGGTCAGGCCGTGGTCGCCGAGACCGATGCCGATGAACTCGCCGGGCGGGTGGCCAAGTTGCTGCTCGACACCGGTGCCCCGCTCGCCGTCGGGGCGTTGCCCTTTCTGCCCGGGGCGGCTTCGCATGTGGTGATTCCCGAGTCCGCGACGCGGGCCGGGCCTGCGGTCGCGCCCGCGGGCGCCCCGCCGCGGTGGGTGCCGGTGGAGCGGCGGTCGGTGCCGTCGGGGTCGGCGTACGAGGCCGCTGTCTCGGCCGCCGTGCGTACCCTGCGTAACGGGTCGGAGCTGCGCAAAGTGGTGCTCGCCCGGACCCTGGAGCTGGACTTCGCCGCGCCGGTCGACCTCCCCGGGCTGCTCCCGGGGCTGGTGCGGGCCAATCCGCGCGGCTACACCTTCGCCGCGGAGCTGCCCGACACCACGCTGGTCGGCGCCACCCCCGAGCTGCTGCTGTCCCGCCGAGGCATGACCGTCACGGCAAACCCGCTGGCCGGGACGCTCCCGCGCGGCGCGGACCCCGCCGCGGACCGGGCCAACGCCGCCGCGCTGCTGGCCTCGGCCAAGAACCTCGACGAGCACCGCGTCGTGGTCGACGCCGTGGTCGAGACCATGCGCCCGTTCTGCACGGCCATCTCCGTGCCGGAGCGCCCCGAGCTGATCAGGACGCCGACCGTGTGGCACCTGTCGACCCGGGTGACCGGGACGCTGGCCGACCCGGACGTCTCGTCGCTGCGGCTGGCCGCCGCCCTGCACCCAACCCCGGCCATCTGCGGCACGCCCACCGCGCTGGCCCGCGACACCATCGCCGAGCTGGAGCCGTTCGACCGCGGCTTCTACAGCGGCGTCGTCGGCTGGTGCGACGCCTCCGGCGACGGCGAGTGGGTCGTGGCGATCCGCTGCGCCGAGGTCGCCGGGTCGCGCATGCGGCTGTTCGCGGGCGCGGGGATCATGCCCGCCTCCGACCCGGCCGCCGAACTGGCCGAGACGTCGGCGAAGTTCGGCACGCTGCTCGGCGCGTTCGGGATCGATCCCGTGTGACAACAATTCCGCTACCGGCCGGTACGGAATGGGCAAAAGCCGGGTTACAGTCGTGCGATGGGCGCTCCGACGGTCATGTCGCCGCTGCCTCCCGAGCTCGCCGAGGTGGCGAAAGCGCAGCTCGGACGGCTGCCGGTGCTCGCGGCCGAGCTCGCCGCGCTCCTGCGCGACAAGGAGGAGTCCTACCGGCGGGTCGACGAGACCGCTCCCGATGAGCTGCGCAAGGTGTGCGAGGTCAATCTCCGCAACGCCTTCGACGCGTTCCTCGAATGCCGCGACGTCCACATCGAGTGCGCCCGCAAGACCGCCCGCGCGCAGGCCCGCATGGGCATCCCGCTGCCCGCCGTCCTGCGGGCGTTCCGCATCGCGGGGACGTTCTCCTACCAGGCGATCGTGGAGCGGGCGATCCCGCCGGGGACGATCACCCCGGAGCAGCTGCTGCCGGTCAGCACCGCGATCTGGCGCATCGTCGACGCCTACTCCGAGACCATCGCGACGGCGTACACCGAGGTGGCCGCGGACGAGGCCCGCTGCGCCGAGAAGGCCCGCGCCGCCTGGCTCGACGGCCTCCTCGACGGCCGCGTCACCCGGCCCGCCGAGGTCGCCGACGCCGCCCGCGGCCTCGGCCTGCCCGTCGCGGGCCCCTTCGTCGTGCTGTACGCCGACGCCGCCGACCCCGCGCCGTCCACCGTGGTCGACCCGGCCCGCTGGCGCGCGGTCTGGCGGCGCACGGCCGACGCCGAGGTGGGCGTCGTGGTCGTGCCCGGCGACCTGCGCGGCCTGCGGCAGAGCCTGGACCGCCTCGCCGGGGCGGTCGGGATGAGCCCGCCCGTCACCGGCATGCACCTGCTGCCCGCCGCCCTGCGCCGCGCGCGGATCGCCCGCCGCTGCCTCGCGCCCGGCGAGCACGGCGCGGCCGCGTTCACCGACCGTCCACTCACGACACTTGTGGCGGGCGCTGGCGCGCTCGCCGGGGAACTCGCCCGCGACATCCTGGCGAACCTGCTCGCCCTCCCGGCGGCGGAGCGGGACGTCCTGCTGACGACGCTGCGCGTGTGGTTCGCCGAGCACGGCTCGGCCAAGGACGCCGCCGAGCGCCTCTTCGTCCACCCCAACACCGTGCGGTACCGCATCCGCCGGGTCCAGGAACTCACCGGGCGCGACCTCGCCGACCCGCGGGGCACGGCGGAGCTGTACCTGGCGATCGAGACGCAGCGCCTCGGCGCGGCCTGACCGTCAGCGCGGACCCTCCCGGCCGGTCAGCTCGGCGAAATCGCTGTCGCGGTACTCCTCAGCCAGCCGGACGCCCGCCGCCGCCTGCTCGCGGCCCCGCAGCTCGACCCTGCGGATCTTGCCCGAGATCGTCTTCGGCAGGTCGAAGAACTCCAGCCGCCGCACTCGCAGGTAGGGCGCCAGGTGCTCGCGCGCGTGCCGCAGGATCTCCAGCGCTGTCGCCGGGCCCGCCTCCCAGCCCGGGGCCAGCGACACGTACGCCTTGGGCACCGCCAGGCGCACCTCGTCCGGCGCGGGCACGACGGCAGCCTCCAGCACCGCGGGGTGCTCGACCAGCACGCTCTCCAGCTCGAACGGCGAGACCTTGTAGTCCGACGCCTTGAACACGTCGTCGGTGCGGCCGATGTAGGTCAGGTACCCGTCGGAATCCAGGGAGGCCACGTCGCCGGTGTGGTAGTAGCCGCCCGCCCTGACCTCGGCGTCCCTGGCCGGGTCGTCGCGGTAGCCGGTCATCAGGTTGAGCGCGGACAGCTCCAGGCACAGCTCGCCCTCCGATGACGACGGCTCGCCGGTCAGCGGGTCGACCAGGACCACGGGGACGCCGGGCAGCGGGCGGCCCATCGACCCGGGCTTCAGCGGCGCGCCCGGCGGGTTGCCGACCTGCGCGGTCGTCTCGGTCTGGCCGAAGCCGTCGCGCAGCGTCAGACCCCAAGCGGCCTCGATCTGGTCGATGACCTCGGGGTTGAGCGGCTCGCCCGCCGACACGACCTCGCGCAGCGCGCCCGGGCCGCCGGAGAGGTCGGCCTTGATCAGCATCCGCCAGACCGTCGGCGGGGCGCACATCGTCGTCACGCCCGCGCGGCGGACCTGGGCCAGCAGGGCGGCGGCGTCGAAGCGCGAGTAGTTGTAGACGAAGATCGTCGCCTCGGCGATCCACGGCACGAAGAACGAGCTCCACGCGTGCTTGGCCCAGCCCGGCGAGCTGATGTTCAGGTGCACGTCGCCGGGGCGCAGCCCGATCCAGTACAGAGTGGACAGATGGCCCACCGGGTACGACACCTGCGTGTGCTCCACCAGCTTCGGCCGGTTCGTCGTCCCGGACGTGAAGTAGAACAGCAGCGGGTCGTCCGCCGACGTCACCGAGGAGAACGTGCGCACGTCGGCCACGGAGTCGGCGGCGGAGTAGGAGTGCCACCCCGGCGCCGGATCGCCCACCACCACGCCGGTGACCCCGGTGAACTTCCCGGTGTCGGCGGCGTTGGCGATCACGAACCGCGCGCCCGCGCGCTCGATGCGGTCGGCGAGGTCGGCGGGCCCGAGCGCGGTCGTCGTGGGGATGATGACCGCGCCCAGCTTCATCAGCGCCAGCATCGACTCCCACAGCTCCACCTGGTTGCCCAGCATGAGCAGGACAGGGTCGCCGACCCCCACGCCGATGCCGCTCAGCCAGGTCGCCACCCGGTCGGACCGGCGCGCCATCTCGTCGAAGGTGTAGCGCGCCTCGGCGCCGTCCTCCTCCACGATCCACAGCGCGGTCCGGTCGTTGCCCCTGGCGATGGCGTCGAACCAGTCGACCGCCCAGTTGAACCGGCCATCGATGCGCGGCCAGCGGAATCCCGCCATCGCCGCGTCGTACTCGGTCCGGGAGCGGATCAGCAGGTCGCGGGCCTCGCGGTAGTCCTGCGTCGGCGTCATCGTGCGGCTCCTTCCCACGTCGGCGGTCAGGGTGGCCCGCGCGGGCCGCGGCGCTCTACCCCCGGAAGTGGGTAGGACGGTCGACTCCCCGTCCCCGGCGTCGTACCGTGGGCGGATCGACGCCAAGGAGCGGGCCGATGACGGACACCCGGTTGCTGCGCCCCGACGACCGCGCGGTCCTGCGCGCCGAACTGCGCGCGCTGCGCCAGTCGGGGGTGCCGGTCGCGTTCGCCGGTGAGGTCGCGGCCAACCGGCTGCGCCTGGTCGAGTTCGTCGGCACCCGCACCACCGGCCTGCACAACCTGGAGGTCCACGCGGGCACCGGGCTGGGCGGGCGGGTGTTCGTGCAGGGCCGCCCGGCCGGGGTGACCGACTACGGCGCCGCCCGCACCATCACCCACGACTACGACCGGCCCGTCCTCGCCGAGGGCCTGTCCTCCATCCTCGCCGTGCCCGTGCAGGCGAGCGGGCGCTGCCGGGCCGTCCTCTACGGCGCGCTGCGCCAGCCGCTGGCCTTCGGCGACCGGATGTGGGACCAGTTCATCGCCGCAGGCCGCCGCCTCGCCCACGAGTTCGCCGTCCGCGACGAGGTGGACTGCAGGCTGGCCATGGCCCAGTCGCTGGCCGCGGTCCGCCACCTCGAACCCGCGCAGGCAGCGACCCTGGAGGAACTGCGTTCGGTGCACTCGGAGCTGCGGGCCATCGCGGGCAGCATCGCCGACCCCGGCCTGCAGCGGCGCGTCTACGCCGCCGCCCAGCGCCTCGCCGACCTCGGCGACGGCGAGCCGACGCCGGAGCCAGCCGTCCGACTGTCCACTCGGGAGACCGACGTGCTCTCCCAGGTCGCGCTCGGCTGCACCAACGCCGAGGTCGCCGACCGGCTGGCGCTGTCGAGGGAGACGGTCAAGGCGTACCTGCAGTCCGCGATGCGCAAGCTGGACGCGCGCACGCGCCACGAGGCCGTCGTCCGGGCCCGCAAGGCGATGCTGCTCCCCTGACGGCTACCCCTTTCCGGGGGTATTCCGGCCAGCGTGGCTTCCCTCACACTCCCTGCCACGCAAGAGAGGGAGAGCCAGATGAGCACACCGATGCGCCGCGTCGCGCTCGCCAGCTGCGCGGGCACCACCATCGAGTTCTACGACTTCTTCATCTACGGGACGGCGGCAGCCCTCGTCTTCCCCAAGGTCTTCTTCCCCGCGCTCGGCGAGGCGGCGGGCACGGTGGCCTCGTTCGCCACCTTCGCCGTCGCCTTCGGCGCGCGGCCGCTCGGCGCTGTCCTGTTCGGACACTTCGGCGACCGGCTCGGCCGGAAGCGGACCCTGATCAGCACGCTGCTGCTCATGGGGATCGCCACCGTGCTCATCGGCTGCCTGCCCAGCGCGGCCAGCATCGGCGTGGCCGCGCCGATCCTGCTCGTCGCCCTGCGGATCGCGCAGGGGCTGGCGGTGGGCGGGGAGTGGGCGGGCGCGACGCTGCTGGCCGCCGAGTACGCGCCCGCGCGCAAACGCGGGCTCTACGGCGTCTTCCCGCAGCTCGGCCCCGCGCTGGCCTTCGCGCTCTCCAGCGTCACGTTCCTGATCGTCAACCTCTTCGTCGGGGAGGCCTCGCCCGCGTTCGTCGAGTGGGGCTGGCGGGTGCCGTTCCTGCTCAGCGCGCTGCTGCTCGCCGTCGGCCTCTACGTGCGGCTGGCGATCGACGAGACCCCGATGTTCCGCAAGGCGGTCGCCGACCCGGCAGCGCCGAGGGCGCGCGCCCCGATCGTCGGCGCGTTCCGGCACCAGTGGCGGGAGATCCTGCTCGCCGCGGGCGCGCTGGCGATGCTGTTCGCGTTCTTCTACATCGGCACGGCGTTCCTCACCTCGTACGGCACGGCCAAGGTGGGGCTGTCCCGCTCGGCTGTGCTCGCCATCGGCGCGGCGTCGACGATCGTCTTCGGCGCGGCGATCGCGCTGTCCGGCGTCTACTCCGACCGCGTGGGCCGCAAGCGCGTCGTGCTCGGCGCCTGCGTGGTGTCGGTGCCGTGGAGCCTGGTGATGTTCCCGCTGCTGGACACCGGGTCGGCCGTCGCGTTCGCCGTCGTCCTGATGGTCACCATGGCGGTCTTCGGCGTGGCGTACGGGCCCGCGGGCGCGCTGCTGCCGGAGATGTTCCGCACCCGCTACCGCTACAGCGGCGCGGGCATCGCCTACAACCTCGCGGGCGTGGTGGGCGGCGGCACCGCGCCCATCCTCGCCGCCGACCTCAGCGCCGCCCACGGCGGCGGCGCCGTGGGCGTGATGCTGGCGGGCTTCGGCCTGCTCTCGGTGGTCTGCACCCTCGCGCTCCCCGAGACCAGCGCTCGCGAGATGGAGGACCGTCCGGACGGCGTGCTCAGCGCCGCCTGAGACGGGACCGGGGTCGGGCCCTCGGCCCGACCCCGGTGCGCCCGCTAGCTGAACAGGCTGTCGACCTCGGCCTGGAAGTCCTTCATGATGACCCGGCGCTTGAGCTTCAGCGACGGCGTCAGGTGCCCGGTCTCCGGGGTGAACTCCGTGGCCAGGACGCGGAACCGGCGCACGGACTCCGCAGTGGACACCGCCGAGTTGCCCTCGTCGACGGCCTTCTGCACCTCGGCGAGCAGGTCCGGGTCGTCCACAAGGGACGCGATGGTCGCCTCGGCAGGCTTGCCCGCGGTGGTCTTCCAGTAGGCGAAGTACTCCGGGTCGAGCGTGATCAGCGCGGCGATGTACTTCTGGCCGTCGCCGACGACCATCGCCTGGGCCACGAGCGGGTGCGAGGCGATCCGGTCCTCGATGACCGCGGGGGCGACGTTCTTGCCGCCGGAGGTCACCAGGATCTCCTTCTTCCGCCCGGTGATCTTCAGGAACCCGTCGGCGTCGAGCTCGCCGAGGTCGCCGGTGGCGAACCAGCCGTCGGCGTCGATGGCCGCCTTGGTGGCCTCCGCGTTGTTCCAGTACCCCTGGAACACGACCTCGCCCTTGATCTGGATCTCGCCGTCCTCGGCGATGCGCACCGCGGTGCCCGGGATGGGGCGGCCGACGGTGCCGGGCTTGAATGCGTCGAGGGAGTTCACCGTGGACGCCGCCGTGGTCTCGGTGAGGCCGTAGCCCTCCAGCACGGTCAGGCCGACGCCGCGGAAGAAGTGGGTCAGCCGCAGGCCGAGCGCCGCGCCGCCGGAGATGGCGTACTTGGTCCTGCCGCCCATCGCCGCGCGCAGCTTGGCGTACACCAGCTTGTCGAACAGGGCGTGCTTGAGGCGCAGGCCGAGTCCGGGCTTGCCGTCGGCCTCGCTGTAGGCGATCGCGGTCGCCGCGGCGGCGTCGAAGATCTTGCCCTTGCCCGCCGCGTGCGCCTTCTGCCGGGCGCCGTTGTAGACCTTCTCCAGCACGTACGGCACCGACAGGATGAAGGTCGGGCGGAAGGTGGCCAGGTCGTCCATGACCTTCTTGACGTCCGGGCCGTGGCCCATGGTCGCGCGGCTGTAGACGCAGCCGATCTGCACCATGCGGCCGAACACGTGCGCCACCGGCAGGAACAGCAGCGTGCTGGGCTCCTCGGTGCCGCCGAGGCCGCGGAACAGCGGGGCCAGCGTCGTGGTGCCGTAGCCGCACTCGGCGAAGAAGTTGTCGTGCGTGAGCACGCAGCCCTTGGGCTGGCCGGTGGTGCCCGAGGTGTAGATGATCGTGGCGACGTCGCCGCCCTTGACCGCCGTGCGCCGCGCCTCGATCTCGGCGGTGTCGACCTCAGCGCCGCCCTCGACGATCTTGTCGACGTCATCGATGCGCCAGACGCTCTTGAGCGCGGGCAGGGCCGGGCGCACCTGCTCGATCCTGGCCAGGTGCTCGTCGGTCTCGGCGATGATGGCCACCGCGCCGGAGTCGGACATGATCCACTGGATCTGCTCGGCCGATGAGGTCACGTAGATCGGCACGGTGACCGCGCCAGCCGCCCAGATCGCGAAGTCCAGCAGCGTCCACTCGTACCGGGTCGCGGCCAGGATGGCCACCCGGTCGCCCGCGCCGACCCCGGCGGCGACCAGGCCCTTCGCCGCGGCGACGACCTCGTCGCGGAACTGCTCGGCGGTGACGTCGACCCAGCTCGCCCCCGAGCGCCGTCGGAACGAGACGTGGGTGGGGGCCTCGACGGCGTTGGTGAAGACCAGGTCCGCCAGACCGCCCGCCTCGGTGCGCTTCTCCACGGGGGGAACGGCGAATTCGCGCATGATCTGCTCCTCGGCGACACGACGCAGGCAGCGGCGCAAGGCGGCTACCTATCGGTAACTTTCCCGGGTATCTTGCCTGCCGATGTCGGGTTCGGCCAGAGGGTGTGCGCAAAAGATATGCGCACGGTCGTGCGGATATGCCAAAAAAGCGGCCCCGACCAGGTGGAACTCACCTGATCGGGGCCGAAGGGGCACAGCGGGTCAGAACACGAGCTTCCAGGCGTCGATGTAGCCGGTGTCGGCCCGGTAGACGTCCCGGACCTGCAGCTTCCAGGTGCCGTTGGCCGCCTCGGACGACGCGTTCACCGTGTAGGTGGCGATCACGTTGTCGGCGGAGTCGGAGCCGCTGGAGTTCTTCAGCCGGTAGGCGGTGCCGTCGGGGGCGATCAGGTCGATCACCAGGTCACCGCGGTAGGTGTGCTTGATGTCCACGCTGACCTGCAGGTCCGACGGCGCGTTGCCGGACAGGCCGGACACCGCGATGTCGCTGGTGATGGCCGAGCCCGCGTCCGGGATGGTGACGTTGTTGGTGTTCTCGAAGGTGTCACCCGGCGGGTCCGGGTCCGGGTCGGGGTTGCCGCCGAGGTCGGCAGCGGCCGCCCTGATCGCCGTGGCCAGCGCGCTGACCTCGGCGTACACGCCCGGGTAGCCCGGGCGGGCGCAGCCGCGGCCGTAGGAGACGATGCCGACCTGGATCCACCGGCCCGCGCTGTCCCTGCGGAACATCGGTCCGCCGGAGTCGCCCTGGCAGGTGTCCACGCCGCCCTGGTCGTAGCCCGCGCAGATCTCGACCGCGGTCTTCATCGACGGGTAGGACTGGCGGCACTCGGCGTCGGAGACGAACGGCACCTCGGCCTTGAGCAGGTAGCGCTGCTGCGCCCCGCCCTCGGTGGCCGCGCCCCATCCGGCGATGGTGAACGTGCCGCTGTTGTACTCGCTGGTGGTGGCGATCGGCAGCAGGGCAGCGCCGGTGATCGGCTGCGACAGCCGGATCAGCGCCCAGTCACCGCCCGCGGACGTGCTGTAGCCGGGGTTGCGGTAGACGTAGTTCGACGTGCGCCGGACCGCGCTGCTGCTCTGCAGGTCGACGACGCCGTAGGTCGCGGTGATGCTGGTGTTCGGCCCGGTGCTGTTGACGCAGTGCGCCGCGGTGAGCACCAGCGACTCGGTGTACATCGCGCCGCCGCAGCCCATGGACAGCCGCACCATCCACGGGAACTCGCCCTGGGCGGCGCGGGTGCCGCCGACGACCTGGACGCCCACGTCGCCGGGGTCCGACGACGGCGGCGCCGCGGCCGCCGTGCCGACGGCGGCGGCCATCGTGACCACCGCGCCCGCCGCGGCCAGCGCGGTTCTGATGAACCACTTGCCCTCTGTCATGGTTCGTTTCCTTTCACCGGCCACATCGCAGGGTGATGGCCGGAAAACAGGGGGGAGATGCCCCGGGCGCGCCGGTGTCGGCCGCGGCCCGGGGCATCGAGGTTTCGCTGTTGCGGGTAGGGCCGCTAGAACACGAGCTTCCAGGAGTTGATGTATCCGGTGTCAGCTCGGTAGACGTCCCGGACCTGCAGCTTCCAGGTGCCGTTGGCGACCTCGGACGACGCGTTCACCGTGTAGGTGGCGATCACGTTGTCCGCCGAGTCGCTGGAGCTGGAGTTCTTGAGCCGGTACGCGGTGCCGTCCGGGGCGATCAGGTCGACGACCAGGTCACCGCGGTAGGTGTGCCGGATGTCCACGCTGACCTGCAGGTCCGACGGCGCGTTGCCGGACAGACCGGACACCGCGATGTTGCTGGTGACCGCCGAGCCCGCGTCCGGGATCTGGACGTCGTTGGTGTTCTCGAACTCGTCGCCGCCCGGGGGCTCCTGGTTGTCGTCGCAGGTCAGGCCGATCGACCGCTTCGGGCAGTCGGCGTAGGCGATCAGGTCGAGCACGGCCTCCTTGTTGCGCGAGGTCTCCCGCGCGATGACCGAGTCGTCCGGGTAGAAGCCGCTCAGGCCGCCGCCGGAGGCCGGGTACATCTCGAAGGTGTAGCCGTAGATGCGCTGGCTGCCCCACAGCCAGTCGTCGATCGACCCGTCGGTGATGTACAGGTCGGAGGACTGCTGGGGCGTGTAGCCGTTGGACTGCGCCATCTCCCGGCCGATGGTCGAGAAGACCCGCTGGTCCTCGGTGGTCAGACCGGGGGCCGTGTCGTTGTAGGTGTAGCCGTAGGGCCAGAGCACCAGCTCGCTGTAGGTGTGGAAGTCGATCCCCACGGTGATCTGCTGCTTGCCGCCGATGTTGCGGCTGCGGACGAAGTCGGCCATCGCCTTGACCTCGGGGGTCGACTCGCCGCGGGTGCCGCGGTAGGTCTCCGAGCTCGGGGTCGACGACGAGCCGCCGCAGCAGCCCCACTGGTAGTCCCAGTTGCGGTTCATGTCCGTGCCGACGGTCCCGTTGCTGTTGGGCTGCCGGTTCTTGCGCCAGCCCTGGAAGCTGCCCGTCGAGATGTCGAACTCGCCGCCGTCGGGGTTGACGTTCGGCAGGATCCAGATCTCGCGGGTGTCCACCAGGTTCCTGATCCGCGAGTCGGTCGCGTAGTTGTCGGTGAACTGGTTCATCAGGTAGAGGGCCATCTCCACCGTCAGGATCTCGCGCGCGTGCTGGTGGTGCGTGAACAGGACCTCGGGCTCGTTCTCGTCGGTGCCCGGGTTGTCCGAGATCTTGAGCGCGAACAGGTCGCGGTTCTGGTACGACTTGCCGATCACCCGCTTGGTGATCAGGTTCGGGTGGTCGGCGACCGCCCGGTCGATGGCCGCGGTCATCTCGGCGTAGTTGTGGTAGTCCGAGTGCGACGACGGGAAGTCCATCGGGTTGACCTCGCCCTGCGCGGTCACCGCGGGCGCCTCGGCCTCGACGGTGAACCCGAGGGCCCGGATCCTGGCGACCTCGGCGTCGGTGGCCGTGATCAGGGTCCGGCTGTCCTCGACCCCGTTGATCGCCGCGCCGGTCTTGCTGATGGCGGTGCGCTGCTGGGCGTTCTTCACGCCGAGGACGTGGTACTCGGCCGAGGCCCGAGGGGCGGCCGCGGCGGTGTCGCCACCTGCCGCAGTCTGGTTGGTGGTCGCGATCAGGGCGACGGCCGCCGCCGCGCCGACCAATACGGACAGGCGTTTGCGTTTCACGCTGCCTCCTGCAGGGTGCGCCCGGACGGCGCTGGAGGTTCGGTTGTGCCGGACCCGCTGTCGAACCCGCAGGGGCGCCCTCACGACAGCGTGCACCGGCTCTGGCAGGTCGAATAGTGACGTGCGCATCCGATGCCCACAAGGCTGCGGTCGTAGGGCTTTGTTCCCGTTCGTTCCCATCTCCCGGCGGCGTCGCGCGCCTTCCGCGCAGGTCTGATCGATCAAGTCATGGGCGCGCCAATAAATAGGTAGCCCTACCTAGTGGTTCCGCGATTGTTCTTCCCCCACGCGCCGGGGGATCGTCGTCCCTGCGAAGCAAACCGCCTGAGAACCACACCCTGCCTGGCGGTTTCGTCGGATGGTTCGGAGGAGAGGCGACCGAAACGCCCTGGCCTCTCCTCCGCCCGACGGCTTGGCGAGGAACACCACATCACCCATACGGACCACCACGCGCGGGCCCTCCCTCACCGGCCCGCCCCATCGGATCGCGGAAACCCCGCGACGCGGCCGATTCGGCACCGGCCGCGTCGTCCGAGCCGAGCCGCTTGCGACGCAGGGGGCGGCTCGGCTGGTGCGATCCCTGTCGACGGGGGTGTGCCCGGCCAGCGGCGGCCCGGGCACACCCCCGTCGTGCTGACACGACCTCGGGGGCGCTGGTCTGCCAGCGCCCCCGAGTCCGGTCAGGTCAGGTCAGGTCAGGCGATCAGTCGTCGCACGGGTCGTCGTCATCGTCGTCGCAGTAGTCGTGGTCGTGGTCGTCATCGTCGTCGTGGTGATCGTGGTCGTCGTCATCGTCGTCGTCGCACGGGTCATCGCTGTGGCAGTTGCTCTGCTCGTCGTGGCTGTCGACGGACGACAGGACGGTGTTCGACCACGCCCCGTCCGGGCCCGCGGCGTTGGAGGTGCTGAAGTAGACGGCTTCGCCGCCGCCGTCCCAGCCCTCGTGGTCGTCGCGGCCGTAGTCGTCGTCGTCATCGCCAGCGGCCGCGATCGTGGTCGAGGAGTACGCGCCGTCGTGCCCTGTCGACGCGTAGTACTCGAAGAAGTGCGTATTGCCGTCATCGTCCACGCCAGCGTGCACGAGGTAGTGCTCAGTCCCCTCAGGACCGGCGTACGCGACATGCTCGGTGAAGTCGTCGGCCATGGCCGCGCCCGCCAGTCCCACGGTCAACGGCACGGCCAGCAGGCCGCCGAGGACCATTCGGGTAATGCTGCGCATATTCGATCTCCTGGTCTGAATCGGCGAATTTGCGCCGCCTCCGGTGAAGGCGGCGACTCCAGACTTGCCTGCCGGCATGCGCAGCGAAACCCCTGTCCCCCGAAGGGGCACTTTGGTGTCCGGCGTGTTTACCCGAGCATCGAGCGGACAGCCCCCAGAATGGTGGGCTCTGTGTTGGAGCTCGTGGAGTCCATGTCCACGCCCTGCAATCCCGCGATCAGGTGGTCCTTCGCGTAGTGCGAGCTGTCGGGGCGGGCCCCGCTGGACACAGAGGACACCTGCAACCCGTCGTCGGTGGTCAGCGACAGGTCGGTGTCGCGGAACTCCTCGGCGGATGCGGTGCCCGCTGCCAGCGGGACGGCGGCAAGCGCGAGGGCCCAGGCGA
Organism: Actinokineospora sp. UTMC 2448; assembly: GCF_024760565.1. Classification (NCBI taxonomy): domain Bacteria; kingdom Bacillati; phylum Actinomycetota; class Actinomycetes; order Pseudonocardiales; family Pseudonocardiaceae; genus Actinokineospora; species Actinokineospora sp. UTMC 2448. Next base: position 564,553 of record NZ_CP031087.1, read on the forward strand.
TCGCTCTCATAACCACTCCTCGGCGTCAATGATGTGACCCGAGTATTCGACCACACCCGATTTCGGTCCTCCATCGGGTGATTGTTTATGACGGTCCGCGATCACGCGGGCGGTATTCCTCGCTCCATCGGGTTATGCGAGGTCCTCCACCTGCAATTGCGTGCGTGATCCGACGCCGAGCTTGCGCAGCACCCGCGCGGCGTGCTGTTCGACCGTCCTCGGGGACAGGAACAGCACCTCGGCGATCTCCCGGTTGGTGTGCCCGCCCGCCAGCAGCCGGGCCACCTCCAGCTCCCGGGGCGAGAGCTCGTTGCCGTAGCCGCGCCTGCCCCGCCGCGACGGCTTCCCGCCGCCGACCCCGCGCAGGTGGTGGCGGCAGCGGGCGGCGTCGCGGGTCGCGCCGAGCGCGTCGTAGGCGTCCACTTGGGCCGACAGCAGCGCGGTCGCGGCGTCGGCGTCCGTCGACAGCAGACAGAGCGCCTCGCGCTCGGCCATGCCCGCGGCCAGGTACGGGGCGGGCAGCGCGGCGTACCGGGTGCCCGCGTCGCGGTAGTGGCGCACCGCGTCGGCAGACTCGCCCGCGTGCTCGGCCAGCCTGCCCCGGCACGCGGCCAGCGCGGCCTCGGCCAGCGGCGCGTCCCGGCCGACCAGGCCGTCGGCCAGCTCGGCGACGAGCGCCTCGGCGTCGGCGACCCGGCCGACGGCCAGGTACGCGCCGACCGCGATGGGCGCGATCTCCCCGCCCCACGCCCACACGCCCTTGGTGCGCAGGATCGCCATCCCCCGGTCGGCGTCGGCGCACGCCCGCTCGGCGTCGTCCTGGGACAGGTGGTTCCACGCCAGCCCGGCGCAGCCCGCGATCGCGACCTGCGAGATCGCCTCCTCGGGGGCGAACGCGCCGGTCTCGGTGAACCAGCTGGTCGCCTCGGCCCACTCGCCCCTGGCCACCGCGAGCGAGCCCAGCACCAGGGCCAGCTCGCTGGCGACCGGGAACAGGTCGCGGTACTCCTCCAGCAGCCGGTGCGTCCGCTCGGCCAGCCCGGTCCACTTGCCGGTGAACCAGTCCAACCTGGACTGCGTGGCCCGCGCGGTGCTGACCACCCAGGTGGCGCCGCAGTCGGCGGCCAGGCGCAGCCCGGAGCGCAGCAGCTCGCTGGCCAGCCGCAGGTGGCCGGTGGCGTTGGCGCCGTCGGCGAGGTTGCACCACGCCCTGGCCAGCTGGCGCTGCTCGCCGACGGTCTCGACCACCTCGGGGAGCTGGCGCAGCCGGGAGAGCACCGTCGGGTCGCCCACGTGCAGCTTCGAGCCCAGCTCGTTGGCCAGCAGGGACAGCCGCAGCTCGCTGTCGGCGCACTCGTCGCGGTAGCGGTCGGCCCTGGCCAGCCACGGCTCCAGCTCGGCGAGCGGGGCCAGGCCGACGTAGGGCATCGCCAGCACCGCCACGCCCTTGGCGGCGAGGTCGGGGCGCTCGGTCAGGTCGCCGATGGCCCGCTCGATCTCGCTGCGCGCCTCGCCGAGCCTGCCCGCGCCGCGCAGCAGCAGCAGCCCCCGGTACAGCCGCACCTCGCCCCGGACCGAAGTGGACAGCCGGGAGTCGCCGAGCAGCCGCTCCAGCAGCTCGGTCGGGTCGCGCTGGTCGAGTCCGGTGTGCGCGATCTGGCCGAGCTTGATCGCCAGCCGGTCGACGTGCTCGGCGGGCAGCGTCGGCTCGCGCAGCAGCCGCTGGAGCATGGAGGTCGCGGTGGCGGCGTCGCCGACCTCGGCGGCCCGGTCGGCGGCGGCCTCGCCGTAGTGCAGCCACGCGGCGATCCGCCCGGCCCGCGCGCTGTGCTCGGCGAGCTGCACCAGCGGGCGCGGCTCGACCTGGTCCAGCGCGTCGATCGCGCGGTTGTGCAGGTGGGTGCGGTCCGGGCCGCCGAGGGTGTCGTAGACGGCCTGGCGGGCCAGCGAGTGCCGGAAGCCGTAGCGGCCGCCGTCCACCTCGTACAGCACGTGGCCCGCCAGCGCGTGGTTCAGCGCGGCGCGCAGCCGGGGCTCGGGCACCCCGGACACCTCGCCGAGCAGCTCGGCGGGCGCGGCGGCGCCCAGCACGGCGGCGGCCTGGGCCAGCCGGGTCGCCGCCGTCGGCAGCGCGGCCAGCCGCTCGGCCATCGCGTCGCGCAGCAGGACCGGCACCTCGACGGAGTCCAGCAGCCTGCGCGCGGTCGCGCCGTCGGCGTGGACCGCGCCTGCCGGGTTGCGCAGCGCGCGCAGGGTCTCCTCGATCACGAACGGGATGCCCGCGGTCCGCTCGTGCAGCTTGGCGGCGAACTCCGCGGACACCGAGTCCTCGCCGAGGATCGCCTCGGCCAGCCTGCGCACGTCCTCGACCTTGAGCGGCACGACCTCGAGCAGCACGCTGACCACGCCCGTCGGCGGGCGGTACGCGGTGCCCAGCGGCAGCCCGCCCGGCACGTCCTCGCGCCGGTAGGTGACGATCGCGGCCAGGGTGGACGGCGGCTCGCTCATCAGGAACCGCAGCAGCTGGCGGGTGCCGTCGTCGGCCCACTGCAGGTCTTCGACGACCAGCAGCACCGGGCCCAGGGCGCCCAGCACCTCGCGCACGCCGCGGAAGAGGCGGTGCCGCTCGGCCCTGGGGTCGCCGATCGGCGGGGGCGGCGGCGGGAGGAACTCGGCGATCTCCGGCAGCAGCGGGGCGAGCGCGCCCGCGACCGGCGACAGCGGCGGCCGGGCGGCCAGCCTGCCCCGCGCGCCGCGCAGCGCCTCCAGCACCGCACCGTAGGGGAAGGGCTCGCCGACCTGCGCGCACGCGCCGACCAGCGGCACCGCGGGGCCGAGGTCGCCCGCGAGCAGCTCGGCGATGAGCCTGCTCTTGCCGACGCCCGCCTCGCCCTCGATCAGCACGACCGCCGGGTGCAGCGCGGCCACCGACCGCAGCGAGGCGAACTGCTCGTCGCGGCCGACGAGCACCGGCGAGCTGGTGCGGATCAGAGGATCGATCGCTTTGCGCGTCATCCGTCACCCCCGGGGAGTCGTGCCGGTCTCGCAGCCTAGGCCGCTCGGGCCTCGGCGGAAACTCCGCGAAGCGGACAGGCCGGAAAGTTGATCTTAGGTGAAAGAGCCGTAGCCCTACGTACCGATACCCGGATTGTTCACGCCTTCGCCCCGCCCGATCGTGATTCCCGAGTGGCTGTCAGTGACCCAACCCTGCCCGACAGCCGCCCCTCCGGGTGGTGTTCCCCGCCCGGTGGAGTGGAATGGAGAAGCCCAATATGCGACATGATCGCAAGACCCGCCGGGTCGTGGTGGCGAGTGTGGCGGCGGGCGCCTGCGCCCTGGCCGCCGTGGTCGCCGCGAGCCCCGCGACGGCCCAGGAGGCGACCGGCGCGATCCGCGCGGCCGAGAACCCGGTCGAGGGTAGCTACATCGTCGTGTTCAAGGACCGCAACGCGAACGCGCCCACGGTGAACAACAAGGCGTTCGACCTGGCCAAGCAGTACGGCGGCCAGGTCAAGAGCACCTACACCGCGTCCATCCGCGGCTTCGCTGTGCGGATGGACGAGGCCGCGGCCAAGCGACTGGCGGCCAACCCTGCGGTCGCGTATGTCGAGCAAGACGGCTACATGAGCATCAGCGACACCCAGCAGAACCCGACCTGGGGCATCGACCGCGTCGACCAGCGCGACCTGCCGCTGAGCAACAGCTACACCTACGGGAACGACGCGTCGTCGGTCAACGCCTACATCATCGACACCGGCGTGGACGAGAGCCACCCCGACTTCGAGGGCCGCGTCACGCACGGCCGCGACTTCATCGACAACGACAGCGACTCCTCTGACTGCCAGGGCCACGGCACGCACGTGGCGGGCACCGTCGGGTCCAAGACGTACGGTGTGGCCAAGAAGGTCAAGCTCGTCGCGGTCCGGGTGCTCGGCTGCGACGGCCGGGGCCAGTGGTCGCAGATCATCGGCGGCATCGACTGGGTGGCCAACAACCACCGCAAGCCCGCCGTGGCGAACATGAGCATCGGCGGCAGCGCGGCGTCCTCGGTCAACGACGCGGTCAACCGCCTGATCAGCGCGGGCGTCACCTCGGTCGTGGCCGCGGGCAACGACAACGCCGACGCCTGCAACTACAGCCCGGCCAGCACGCCGAACGCGATCACCGTGGCGGCCACCACCCGCACCGACAGCCGCGCCCGGCCGTCGGACTGGAACAACGTCAACGGCAGCAACTACGGCCGCTGCGTGGACATCTTCGCCCCCGGCACGGCGGTCGTCTCCACCACGATGAACGGCTCCACCGGCTCCAGCAGCGGCACCTCGATGGCCAGCCCGCACGTGGCGGGCGCGGCGGCGCTGTACCTGCACGCCAACCCGAACGCGACCAACCAGCAGGTCCGCGACGCCCTGGTGAACAACGCCACCCCGAACAAGGTCACCAACCTCGGGACGGGCTCGCCGAACCTGCTGCTCTACACCGGCTTCATCGGCGACGGCGGCGACGGCGAGTGCTCCGGCGGCACCAACGGCACCGACGTGGCCATCCCGGACAGCAACACCGCGGTGGGCTCGACGATCACCGTCTCCGGCTGCACCGGCAACGGCTCGACCAACGCGCAGGTCAAGGTCACCATCCGCCACAGCTACATCGGCGACCTGGTCATCGACCTGGTCGGCCCGTCGGGCACGTCCTACAACCTGAAGAAGGCGGGCGGCGGCAAGGGCACCGGCGTCTACGACCAGACCTTCACCGTCGACCTGTCCGGCGAGGCGGCGAACGGCGCGTGGAAGCTGCAGGTCACCGACGTGTGGCGCTACGACTCCGGCACGCTCGACACCTGGTCGATCACGCCGTGACGAACCCCGGTCCGCCCGCGCGGTGCGATCGCGCGGGCGGACCGGACCCCCGCTAGTCGAAACCCTGTCGGCCGTTCCCCGGGGCGGCTGTCGACCTTCGCGGAAGGACAAGTCATGCAAGGAAAGTCCCGCTCGTTCGGGCGGGTGGCACTGGCCGCCCTTGGCGCGGCGTCGGTGACGGCCGCGTTGATCGCCACCGCAGGCACCGCGTCCGCGGAGGCGGCCTTCGTGCCCGCATCCAAGCCCTGGCCAGGCGGCGGCTTCATCGTCTCGCTCAAGGCGGGTGAGGCGACCGCGTCGGCTGCCTCCGTCAAGTCCACGTCGGCGTCCCTGGCCGCCGAGTACGGCGGCAGGCTGGACACGGTGTTCACCGCGTCCATGAGCGGCTTCCTCACCTGGGACATGACCGCGACCGAGGCCCGTCGGCTGGCCGCGGACCCGACGGTGAAGAAGGTCTACCAGGTCGGCACCGCCCGCGCGTACGACGTGCAGGAGAACGCGGTGTGGGGCATCGACCGCATCGACCAGGTCGACCTGCCGCTGGACCGCAAGTACCACTACAACGGCACCGCGTCGAACGTGACGGTCTACGTGACCGACACCGGCATCAAGACCGGGCTCGCCGACTTCGAGGGCCGGGCCAGCGTCGGCGCCGACTTCGTGACCGAGGACGGCCAGGACTGCAACGGCCACGGCACGCACGTCGCGGGCACCATCGGCTCCAAGACCTACGGCGTGGCCAAGAAGGCCAAGCTGGTCTCGGTCAAGATGCTGGGTGTCAACTGCGGCGCGACCGCGCCGGACTCGGCGGGCGTCGAGGCCATCGAGTGGGTCACCGCGAACGCGGTCAAGCCCGCCGTGGTCAACGCGTCCTGGGGCTTCGACACCGCCGACATCGGCGACGACGCGCTCGCGGGCCTCAACCGCGCGGGCATCCCGTTCGTCGCGGCCGCGGGCAACAACAACAGCGGGTCTTGCAGCTTCGGCCCGGGCAACGAGCCGTCGACGATCAACGTGGGCGGCACCAACAGCAGCGACGGCAAGTACTCGCTGTCCAACTACGGCAGCTGCGTCGACATCCTGGCCCCGGCCGACGGTGTCATCTCGCTGAGCCTGGGCGGCGGGTCCACCGGGATGTCCGGCACCTCGATGGCCTCCCCGCACGTTGCCGGTGTCGCGGCGCTCTACCTGTCGACGAACACCTCGGCGACCCCGCAGCAGGTCAACGACACGCTGCGCGCGAACGCGATCAAGGACACCATCAACAGCCCCGGAGCCGGGTCGCCGAACCTGCTGGTCAACACCATGTTCCTGGGCGACGGCAACCCGCCGCCGCCGTGCGAGGGCGGCACCAAGGGCGACGACGTCGCGATCCCGGACACCAACACCGCGGTCACCTCCGACCTGGTGTTCAGCAACTGCACGGGCAACGCGTCGGCGTCCACCTCGGTGAAGGTCGACATCAACCACACCTACACCGCCGACCTCAAGGTCGAGCTGGTCGGCCCGTCCGGCCGCGCGTTCCTGCTGCACGCCCCGGCGGGCATCGGCTCGGCGGCGGGCATCCACCAGACCTTCACGGTCGACGCCTCCGGCGAGGCCAAGAACGGCACGTGGAGGCTGCGGGTGACCGACATCTACCGGCACGACACCGGGGTGATCGACACCTGGACGCTCACCTTCTGACCTGAGCGTGGATTCGGCGCGGCCCCGGGGAACCCCCGGGGCCGCGCTCGCGTCCGAGTGTCCGCTGCGGCGAGGTCGCCCGTTCGGCGTACGCTCGCCTGCGGCGTATGACACCCTGTGCACGCCGCAGGTGCTATCGACTAGGGGGAGCCGGTGAAGACGCCCGAGGAGTGGATGCGCGAGTTCGAGGGCCGCATCGCCGACGCCAAGGCCAAGGCCGCCGCGATCCAGCAGGGGCTGGCCAACGCGGGCGGCAGCGCGTCGTCCCCGGACGGCGCGGTCACCGTGAGCGTGGCGCCCACCGGCGCGCTGACCGACCTGCGGCTCACGCCCGCGGCGATGGGGAAGTCGCCTGCGGCGCTGTCCGCCGAGATCATGGCGACCGCGCGCAAGGCGCAGCGCAGCGCGGCCAACCAGGTCGCCGAGACGTTCGCGGCCGCGGCGGGCGCCGGGTCCGAGACCTACCGGATGATCACCGAGTACCTCCCGCCGGAGGAGGAGCCCGCGCCCGAGCCCGCGCGGCCCGAGCAGGCGCGGTTCGTCCCGCAGCCGCTGGTCGACGAGACGCCGCCACCGCCGCCGCCACCGGCGCGCCCGCGTCGTCCCGCCCCGCCGCCGACGGACGACGACGACGGCGACTTCAGCGACGAATCGATCTACCGGAAGTAAGAGCGGAGTGGGGGCAGGGCTGTGACCGAGTGGTACGAGGGCGCGGGCGCGGTCGAGAGCGTCGCCGGGTTCGTCGACACGCTGACCGGTGAGGCCGAGGGCGAGGGCGTCGACGTCATCGACGTGGCGCTCGGCGGCGCGGGCATGGTCGTCGACCTGGTGTCGTCCGCGGCGAACCCGTTGGCGGCGGTGTTCTCCGCCGGGGTCGGCTGGCTGCTGGAGCACATCTCGTTCATCCGCGAGCCGCTGGACGCGCTGCTGGGCAACCCGGACGAGATCAACGCCAACACCGACCAGCTCAAGACCGCCGCCCTGGAGATGAAGATGATCGCCCAGGAGCACCGGGAGGACATCAGCGCGACGGGCGGCTCCTGGGAGGGCGAGTCCGGTGAGGCGTTCCGGGCCAACATGGAGCAGATGGCCGCGGAGTACGAGGCCCTCGGCAAGACCATGGACGGCACGGCCGCGATCTACGCCCTGTCCGGCGCGCTGGTGTGCGAGCTGCGCGGCATGGTGTTCGACTGGATCTCCGACCTCATCGGCGAGCTGATCGCGGGCGCGCTGATCGCCGCCGCGTCGGCCGTCCCGACCGCGGGCGCGTCGATCGCGACCTACGCGGGGTACGCGGGCACCCGGGCGGCGATGCTGGCGACCAAGATGGCCAACCGGCTGAGCAAGCTGCTGATGGCCATGCAGCGCATGGGCATGCGGATCGCCAAGCTCACCGAGAAGATGTCCGGCCTGATCAAGGGCCTGGAGCGGTTCTCCGAGTACGGCGACTACGCCAAGACGGCCTACGACGCGGTCAAGCCGTACGAGATGCCGCAGGCCTGATGGCGGGCAGTCGCCCGGCGCCACGATGACCACAGCCGACCTGGCCGTGGTGGGCGACCGGGTGTTCCGGTTCGAGGACGGGCCGGGTGCGGCGGCGTTCGTCGCGCCCGACGTGCCGCTGGACGGTCCTATCGTCACCTTGGCGGACGGCCGCGCCGTCCGCCAGGTCCGGCGCTCGCTGTTCGAGTCGGTGTTCCACCTGTCCATGTGGACGGACGACGGCGAGCGGGTGGACGCGGACCCGGTGGCGGGCTGCGTCGGCGATGGCGGGCTGGTGCAGCTGCGCGTCGCGCCGCCGTTGTCCGGTGCGTGGACGCCCGCCCTGCTCACCGGAGCGTCCACACCGGACCCGGACCGCGAGGTCGTCCGATGGGCCACAATGGACGCGATCGCCGCGAGCGCGCCGCACGGATGGCGGGAAGTGCGGCTGGAGTGCCGGATCACCGTGCGGCGCATGGAAGTGAGCGCGACCGTCACGGACGCGGACGGCGGGGTCGTGTCGTGGTCGCCGCCCGCGATCGTCGGGCAGTGGCTGCACCGGCTGCGGCTGCGCCACCATCGCAGTCTGCGCCCGAAGTGGTTCACCGCGCGGTTCGTCCTGCGGCCGGGGCAGCCGGTCGAGGCCGACTACGTGGTCGGCCGGCCGCCGCGGTGGCGGGTGCGGTCCGATGCCGGGTCGGCGGCGCGGCACCTGGCCGATGACTGGCGGCTGCTGCCCGTGCACCCGAGGCCCGACCTGCTGCCCGCCTGGCAGGTCGAGGCGGGGTTGGAGGTCCTGCGGCGCCAGCAGGTCGGCGACGCCGACGAACCGACGGACTGCGAGATGGCCCGGCTCTTCGACGGCCGCGACGCCGACGGGAGGCCGGTGTGGCACCGGGCGGCGGTGGACGCCCGGGAGGCGGTGGGCATCCTGCGGTACCTGGAGAACGCCCCTGTGGTGCTGTCCGCCGTCGGCACGGCCGACGACGAGTTCACCGGCGAGCCCGCCGTCCCGATGGCCTTCCACACGGACGGCCGCTGGGTCTGGTCCGCCGCCGTGGCGCATTACCTGGACAAGCACGGGGTGCCGCCGGTGATCGGCCTGGTCGACCACATCCGCAACCAGCGTTACCGCCTGCCCGAGGAGGTGCCCCGCATCGCGATGGGCCGCGCCGCCGCGCTGGCGTCCGGCAGGCCGTGGGAGGGGCCGGACGCGGAGTTCGCCGCTGCCGTCGCGCCCGTCGTCCAGCGCTTCCCGGGAGCCTGCTCGCTCGGCGAACACCGGGACGGCGTGTGGTGCCTGGTCCGCGACGGCGACTGGTACCGCGTGTACCGCGACGACCGCGGCAGGCGCTTCGGCGACGTGGAGGACGCCGTCGCCTACCTGGCGGGCAGGCTGGTGCTCAACCCGCTGCCGCCCATCACCGACGCCCTGCGCACCCCCAACGGCTGGGTCTGGCTCCCCGACCCGGATGCCGACCCCCGCCTCCTGCGGGGCATGCCCCCACACGTCTACCTCGGCGCGTACCGCGTCGGCCCGACGGGCGAGCCGACCGGGGAGACCTACGTCAACCCGGAATACCGGCCCGGCCCCACCCGGCGCGGCTTCCCCCAGCCCCACAACGACTTCGAGCGCCTGCTGGCCTACGCCGCCGCCGACTGGCTCCCCCGCGACGCGCTGGCCGCCGCCGCACTCGACACCCGCTTCCTGATCGAGACCGACGAAACGGGCGTGCCGGTCACCGCGGTCCGCGCGGACGGCAGGCGCTGCCTCGCGCTGTTCACCTCACCCGCCCACCTGCCGCCCGCCGCGCAGACCCCCGTCGACGTCACCGCCCGCGCCCTGCTCCCCCTGCTCCCGGGCGCCGTCATCCTGATCAACCCCGGCGGCCTCGCCGTCGAACTTCCCGGCGACTGGCTGACCGCCCTCGCCTGACACCCACCGAAGACCAGCGCGCTTTCCTCACCTGCCCCCAATTGGTCGTTCACCACCGCCAGCGGATGCCGACGATCGGGGCGGCCGGGTCGGTCACCAGGGTGTGCACCCCTGCGAAGGCGCCCAGGCGCAGCTGGCCGCCGCCCATCTCCGGCGCCCACGCGTCCGCCTGGGTGAAGGCGTGGCACTCCGCGGGCGGCGCCGACGGGTGGAAGCTGACCTGCGCCAGGTACGAGCGCGGGTCGCGGCGCATCGCCCGGCTGTAGCGGGTGGTCGTCGTGGTGCCGAACCAGCGCACCTCGTACTCCACCACGGCGGTCTGGCCGGTGGACAGGGTCCGGTCGAACAGGATCTCCGCGACGGTGAAGCGGCTGGCGGTCTGGGCCCGCACCCGGCCGACCACGCAGCCCGCGCCCGCCACCAGGACCGGCAGCGCGCGGTCGGCGTCCTCCGCGCGGTGCAGCACGACGCAGGAGCGCATGCCGTTCGCCTCCGCGCGCAGGACCATCCGGATGACGGTGTGGCTGTCCCTGCGGTCCTGGCCGACGTGGTGGTGGTCGTGCACCGACAGGTAGGTCAGGGTGCCCGGCACCGGGTCGTCCAAAGAGGACAGAGCAGCGGTCAGGCCGCCGGTGTCGCGCCACAGCGCCTCCGGCTCGCGGGTCGCGCCCGCGCGCGCGGCCCAGCGGCCGCGGGGCTTGCGCGGGCCGAGCAGCGAGCCCAGGTGGCCGCGGGGGAGGTCCAGCACGTCCTCCATCGCCTCCACCGCGCGCAGCGACTCCGGGCGCTCCGGGCGCGTGCGCCCGCGCCGCCAGTAGCTCAGCGTCGACAGGCTGACCCGGATGCCGCGCTGGGACAGCCGACGCTGCAGGTGTTCGAGGCTCATCCCGCTGCGCTCGATCGTGCGGTCGAGCACGGCGGGGAAGGTGTCCATGGTCATGGGAGGACTCCTCAGGCAAGCCGAAACGGCAGGCCCCGGACGCCGAGGGCGGCGGGGCCTGCCGTCACTGCCGTGTGTCGATTACCAGGCCTTGGACTCGCGGCCGTTCGAGTAGGCGAAGGACGTGACCGTCATCGTGAACGTGGTCGTGCCCGTGCTCCCGTCCGCCGCGGTCGCCTTGATCGCGATCCGGTAGGTGCCCGGCGCCGTCTGGAAGTTGGTGAAGAACCAGACGTCGCTGCTGCCGCCCTGGGCGATGGTCTGCGGGTTCCAGTAGACCTGGGTGCCCGCCGGGACGCCGGTGGCCGACAGCGTCAGGTTGCCGGTGCCGCCGCGCGCGCTGACCCGGGTCTGGATCAGCGAGCCCTGCCAGCCGCTGCCGCTGGTCGGGTTGGCCGTCACGGTGACGGAGCCGCCGCCGGGCTGGCCCTCGACCTTGAGCGTGATGGTCGTCGTGGCCGTCTTGCCCGTGCTGTCGGTGCCGGTGACGGTCACCGTGTGGGTGCCCGAGGTGACGGTGCTGCCCGCGGTGAACGACAGCTTGGCGTTGTTGCCCGTGGTGATGCTGGTGGGCTGGAGCTGCGCCGTGACACCGCTCGGCACGCCGGAGGTCGTCAGGCTGATGGTCTCGCTGCCGTCGTTGCCCGCGTTGCTCGTCACCGTGGTGGAGACGGTCTTGCCCGCGCCGACGGTCACCGAGTTCGGCGACGCGCCGAGGCTGAACTCGCCCGGCGGCTGCTGGTTGCCGTCGGTCACGGTGAGGCTGAACTTCCCGGACGCGGTCTTGCCGTCCGCGGTCGTCGCCGTCACGGTGATCTCGTGCGTGCCGTTGGCCGCGCTGGTCGACGCGTCGAAGGTCAGCTTCGCCGACTCGCCCAGCGTCACCTGGTCGTTCTGGAACACGGCCTGCACGCCGGACGGGACGCCGGAGGTGGTCAGCTTGGCGTCCGCCGAGCCCAGGTCGCCCGCCTCGGTGTCGACCTCGACCGACAGGTGGTTGCCCGCGGCCACCGAGCCGGAGGCGGGCTTGACCGTGACGCTGAACTCGGTCGGGTTGTTGACGTCGCCGATCTCCTGCTTGACCCAGTCGCCCATCGCGTTGTCGAGGCGACCGTAGATGCTGTACCAGCGGAAGTCCGACCGGCTCCAGGACGCGATGCCGACGATCTTGCCGTCGACGATGAACGGGCCGCCGGAGTCGCCCTGCAGGATCGTGGTGCGGCCGTCGGCGTAGCCCGCGCAGATCATGGTCGCGGACTTGAACCCGGCGCCGACGCCCTGGCACTGCGAGTCGCCGTTGACGATCGGCAGGGTGGCCTTGTCGAGGGTGACGTCGGCCGGGCTGTCGTTGTGGGTCTTCTTGCCGTAGCCGAAGCCCTGGCCGTTGTCGCCCACGGCCCAGATCCCGCTGTCGGCCGAGGTGGCGACCTGCGGGTAGGCCGCGCCGCCCTGCAGTTGGATGTCCCGGTCGACGGTGACGACCGCGACGTCGTAGCCCTGGTCGAAGTTGACGTAGCTGGGGTGCTGCTTGTAGTCGACGACCCGGTAGTGCTCGCCCGGGCCGGAACCGCCGTTGAAGTCGTCCAGGTTGTTGAGGCCGTAGACGTAGCTCTTCTCGCCGGAGATGTCCTTGCAGTGCGCGGCGGTGAGGATCTTGCGCGGCGCCACGACCGTGCCGGTGCAGGACTGGCCCTCGGGACGGGTGCCCCCCGCGCGGATGCCCGCGATGATCCCGGGGAACTCACTGACGGTCGCGTCCTGACCGTTGTAGAAGTACGCACCGGCGTCGCTGTCGGGGGCGGTGGAGACGGTGTCGCCCTCGTAGTTGGCCGCGGGCACGTTCGCGGAGCCGCTTTCCCCGGCCGCCAGCGCGATGGTCGTGCCGAGCGGCACCAGCACCGTCGCCGCGGCCAAGGCCAGGAGGCCCACGGACCGTGGTGTACGTTTCACGTTGGTTCCTTTCCGGATCAGGAACAGCCGCCTCTAGGCAGGGTCGACGGCCACTCGCTGCAGGTCACTTTCGAGTGACACCCGGTAGGGAACAATCAGGGTCGGTATCCGTAGGGGTACGGAACTTTATGGGGGTGGCCCTGCGCGGGCGGCCGACGGCAGCGACCTCGGTGACCAGGAGAACGCGACCCGCCACCGGGTACCGCTGAACGGCCCAGCGCTGTCGCGCCTCCGCCGGACTCGCGAACCGGCGGGGACTTCGCGGGCGGCGCGAATTCCGGGCGGGACCGGAAAGCGCCGATCCCACCCGGAATTCGGCTGGATCAGAAGACCAGTCGCCCGGAAGTGGCGACGAGCCCGGTGTTGCTGGTCGCTCTGATGAAGCAGTAGCTGAACTCGCACGCGGCCAGCGACGGGTTTCCGGAGGCGTCCTCGCCCGAATAGTCCTGGTTCAGCGTGTACGTGGTGCTGCCCGCGCCGCCGCTGAGGCTGAGGCCGCTCTGGGTGGTCGGGTCGCAGTAGTCCACGCCCGACAGGTTGTGGCACTGCTCCAGGACCGCCGACGTCGAGGTGGCGAACCCGGACAGCGACACCGTGACGGTCTGGCCGTCGGTGTAGGGGCCCGAAGGCGAGACGGAGACGGTCGGGACCGGCATCGCGGTCGCGACGCCCGCCGCGGCCAGCATGAGCGCGACCGCGGCGCCGACCGGCGCGAGCCAGGTGAATGAGCGCACAGGAATCATTCCATTCAATGGAGAGTCGATAAGAAGAATTCAGCGCATAAGCGCGGAGGCGCGCGGGTGATCGGGCCGCGCGGAAGAGTTCCCCCGGCAATCACGCTATCGACCCGGCTTCACGGCGGTCAATGCGCCATCTGATCGACAATTGTCCCGTAATTCGAGCTTTTCGAGTTTTCCCTCGGCGCGGGCACCCGGCAGGTCGTTCCGCAGGCCGAGGCGTGATATGCACCTAGTTGCACAGGGTCGCCCGCGAAGTTACCCTCCGGTACATGGCGCTGGAGCACGCGATCCTGGTCTCGCTGCGGGAGCGGGCGGGGTCCGGGTACGAGCTGACCCGACGGTTCGACAAGTCGATCGGGTTCTTCTGGCGCGCCACCCACCAGCAGATCTACCGCGTCCTCAAGCGGATGCTCGACGAGGGCTGGGTCACCGTCGAGCACGTCGCCCAGGAGGGCAGGCCGGACAAGAAGGTCTACTCCGTCAGCGCCGACGGCCGCGACGAACTCGCGCGCTGGCTGGCCGAGCCCGGCGAGCCCGTCGAACTGCGCACCGACCTCGCCGTGAAGATCCGCGGCGCGGGCTTCGGCGACCCGGCGGCCGTCGTCGCCGAGGTGCGGCGGCACCGGCGGGTCCACGCCGAGCGCCTCGCGGCCTACCGGGCCATCGAGGCGGCCGACTTCCCCGACGGTCCGGCGCACACCGGCCAGACCCTGCACCAGTACCTCGTCCTGCGCGGCGGCATCGCCGCGGAGGAGGCCTTCGTCGCCTGGTGCGGCGAAGTGCTCGACGCCATGGAGCCGTCATGAGCGAATACCCCACCCTGCTGTCCCCGCTCGACCTGGGTTTCACCACCCTGCGCAACCGGGTCGTCATGGGCTCGATGCACACCGGGCTGGAGGACCGCGCCCGCGACCTGCCCAAGCTGGCCGCCTACTTCGCCGAACGCGCCCGCGGCGGCGTCGGTCTGATCATCACCGGCGGGTACGCGCCCAACCGCACCGGCTGGCTCAAACCGTTCTCCGGCAAGCTGACCACCGCCGCGGAGGCCCGCCGCCACCGGCCGGTCACCGAGGCCGTGCACGCCGAGGGCGGCAAGATCGCCCTGCAGATCCTGCACGCGGGCCGCTACGCCTACCACCCGTTCAGCGTGTCCGCGTCGGCGATCAAGGCCCCGATCAACCCGTTCACCCCGAGGGCGCTGTCCGACCGGGGTGTCCGCGCCCAGATCGACGCCTTCGTCCGCTGCGCCGCGCTGGCCAGGGAGGCCGGGTACGACGGCGTCGAGATCATGGGCTCCGAGGGCTACCTCATCAACCAGTTCCTCGCCCCGCGCACCAACAAGCGCGCCGACCGCTGGGGCGGCTCCCCGGAGAACCGCCGCCGCATGGCCGTGGAGATCGTCCGCCGGACCCGCGCGGCGGTGGGCCCGGACTTCATCATCGTCTACCGGCTGTCGATGGCCGAACTGGTGGAGGACGGCCAGACCTGGGACGAGATCACCGCGCTCGGCGCGGAGGTCGAGGCCGCGGGCGCGACCATCATCAACACCGGCATCGGCTGGCACGAGGCCCGCGTGCCCACCATCGTCACCTCGGTGCCGCGCGCGGCGTTCACCGACGTCACCCGGGCGTTCAAGCCGCACGTCGGCATCCCGGTCGTGGCCACCAACCGGATCAACATGCCGCAGGTCGCCGAGGAGATCCTGGCCAGCGGGGGCGCGGACCTGGTGTCCATGGCCCGCCCGATGCTCGCCGACCCCGACTGGGTCCGCAAGGCGGAGCAGAACCGGGCCGACGAGATCAACACCTGCATCGCCTGCAACCAGGCGTGCCTGGACCACATCTTCGGCAACCGCCGCGCCACCTGCATGGTCAACCCGCGCGCGGCGCGGGAGACCGAACTGGTGCTCGCGCCCGCCCGCCGCGCCAAGCGGGTCGCCGTCGTCGGGGCGGGCCCGGCGGGACTGTCCGCCGCGGTCACCCTGGCAGGCCGCGGCCACCGGGTCGAGCTGTTCGAGGCCGCCGACCACATCGGCGGGCAGTTCGACATCGCCCGGCGCATCCCGGGCAAGGAGGAGTTCGCCGAGACCATCCGCTACTACGAGCGCCAGCTCGACCTCACCGGCGTCCACGTGCGACTCGGCGTCCGCGCCACGCCCGCCGACCTCACCGGCTTCGACGAGGTCGTCCTGGCCACCGGGGTCGCGCCCCGGGTGCCGGACATCCCCGGCATCGGCCACCCGAGTGTGTTGTCCTATGTGGACGTGGTCAGGCATGGGGCCCCGGTGGGCGCGCGGGTCGCGGTGATCGGCGCGGGCGGCATCGGGGTGGACGTCAGCGAGTTCCTGACCCACGCCGAGTCCCCGGCCCTCGACCTCGCCGCGTGGCGCGCGGAGTGGGGCGTCGGCCCGGACGGACTGGTGGCGCCGCGCCCTTCCGCGTCACCTCGGCACGTGTACCTGTTGCAGCGCAAGACATCCCGGATCGGCGCCGGACTCGGCAAGACGACCGGATGGGTGCACCGCGCCGCGCTGAAGAGCAAGGGTGTGGAGCAGATCACCGGCGTGAACTACGAGCGCGTCGACGACGACGGCCTGCACATCACCTTCGGCCCCAAGCGGGAGAACCCGCGCACGCTCGCCGTCGACACGATCGTCGTGTGCGCGGGCCAGGAGTCCGTGCGGGATCTCGCCGACCAGTTGGGCGAGATCCCGGTGCACCTCATCGGCGGCGCGGACGTCGCCGCCGAACTCGACGCCAAGCGCGCCATCGACCAGGGCACGCGGCTCGCCGCCGCGCTCTAGCGAGAAAGGCTCATGTGTCCTGAGTCACTACGAAGATCGCCGTCTCCCGCCATACTGTGCCGCACTTCGAGGCGGGGGAGGATCACCAGATGGAACCCGGCAGGCGGCACCCTGACCGGTTCGCCGCGGCGCTGTCCCGGGCGGTCGACGACAGCGGGCTGACCCTCGACCGCATCCGCGAGCGCCTGCGCGCCAAGGGGCTCGACGTCAGCCTCTCCACGCTGAGCTACTGGCGCCGCGGCCGCAGCCGCCCGGAGCGGCCCGCGTCCATCCGCGCGGTGCGCGAGCTGGAGGCGATGCTGAACGTGCGCCCCGGCGGCCTGGTCGCCCTGCTCGGCCCGAAGCGGCCGCGCGGGCGCTGGGCCGCCGACCGCGGCGGCGTCATCGGGTTCGACCGGTTGTGGAACGTCGATCCCGAGCGGCTTCCGGAGATCCTCGGCGACCTGGGCTGCCCGCCGCCGCGCAGGCTTTCCTACCTGTCGGTGCACGATCAACAGTTCGTCGATCGCGACGGTCTCGCCCGGCGCGTCCACACCCGCGTCGTCGTGCGCGCGGAGGTGCCCGGGGTGGACCGGCTGCACATCACCGCGGCGGGCTCGCCGAGCGACCGCGAGATCCCCCGGTTCGAGCGGGTCGTCTCCGGCTGGCTCGGCGCGGTCCGCACGCACGACGAGACCGGCCTGATGAACGCCCAGATCATGTTCGGCCGCGCGCTGCGCCCCGGCGAGACCGCGGTGGTCGACTACGTGCTGGCCACCGCGCCGAGCGAGCCGACGACCTACGTCGAGCGCCGCTTCGCCCGCAGCGCGCAGAACTACGTCCTGCAGGTCGTCTTCGACCCCGGGGTGGCCCCGTCGGCCTGCGCGGAGTACCGCGACGACGAGGAGCACGCCCTGGAGCGCACCCGCGCACCGCACATCGTCTGCGGCGACGTGCCGCCGGGGATCACCGGGATCCGCTGGTCCTGGTGAGTTTCCCACCAAACCGTAATCTGTGGAACTCTTCGAAAGGCGCGTGCACGGCGGCCCACCTGCGCCGGACAATCATCGGCGCGAGCGGGTTGTCGAACCCGTATGTGGTGCCGGGCTACAGTTCCGCCGTCCGAATCGCGTTGGGGGAGGGCCGAGGCGGAGAGACGATGTCGGTCGAACAGCAGGACTTCTCCGACGTGCTCGCCACCGGACCGTTCGAGGTGGCCCTGCGCGCGGCGATCCACCGCAGCGGGCTCAGCCTGGAGCGCATCCGCACCCGGCTGGCCAAGCACGGCTGCGCGGTCAGTGTGGCCGCACTCAGCCACTGGCAGTCCGGCCGCAGCCGCCCGGAGCGGCGGGAGTCCCTGGTCGCGCTCGGCGTGCTGGAGCAGGTGGTCGGCGTTCCCGACGGCGCGCTGGTCGGGCTGCTCGGCGCCCCGCGTCCGCGTGGCAGGCGCAGACGCGTCGACCTCTCGCCCGAGGCCGTGTGGCCCAACGACGCGACCATGTCGCTGCTGCTGCGCCGCATCGACGAGGGCCACGACCGCCACCTGACCCGGGTCAGCCAGCACGACCTGGTGCGGATCGGCCCCGACCGCGCCGAGCGGCTCGTCCGCGTCCGCCAGGTCCTGCGCGCCGAACGCGCCGGGGTGCGCGAGGTGGTCGTCGCCTTCGCCCTGGACGCCCCGCACCGCATCGGCCCGCGCCTGCGCCCGCTGCGCCACTGCACGGTCGCCCGCTCGTTCTACGACGCCGCGCACGGCCGCATGGTCGCCGCCCTGCAGTTCGACCGCGAACTGTCGCGCAGCGAGGCGATCCTCGTGGAGTACGAGCTGTACTGCCCGCCCACGGGCAAGCGCAGCGACCACTACGAGCGCAAGCTCCGCTATCCCGTGCGGGACCTGCACCTGGAGGTCGTCTTCGACCGGGCAGCCCGCCCGTCCCGCTGCCGCTGGGAGCACCGCAACGGCGGCGGCGCCGTGGCCCGCGCCGAGCCGCTGCGCCTGGACGCCTCGCTCAGCGCCCAGCTCACCACGGCGGACGCCCAGCCGGGGCGTTATCTCCTCAGGTGGGATTGGTAGCCGGTTCGGTTATCGTCGGAAGGGTGCTGACGTACGACGACGCCGGTTCCGGCCCCGCGGTCCTGCTGGTGCACGGACATCCGTTCGACCGCTCGATGTGGCGCCCGCAGCTGGCGCTGCTGCCCGAGCTGGGCTTCCGCGCGATAGCGCCGGACCTGCGCGGCTACGGCGAGAGCCCGGTGACCCCGGGCACGGTGCCGTTCGCCACCCACATCGCCGACCTGGTCGAACTCCTGGACGCGCTGGATGTGCCCTCGGTGGTCCTGTGTGGACTGTCTATGGGCGGCCAGCTGGTGATGGAGTTCCACCGCCTGCACCCCGATCGAGTCCGCGGCATGGTGCTGGCCGACACGACCCCGCACCCGGAGACCCCCGAGTCCCGCCGCAACCGCATCGCCATGGCCGACCAACTGGACCGCGAGGGCATGCGCGGCTATGCCGACGACGTCATCTGGAAGATGGTGTCGCCGAACAACCCGGAGGTGGGCGCCGTCGTCCTCCCGATGATGGCGGCCGCCCCCGCGGCGGGTGCGGCAGCGGCCCAACGCGGTCGCGCCGACCGTCCGGACTACCTGCCCAGCCTGCGCGCGGCCAAGGTCCCCGGCCTGGTCGTGGTGGGCGCGGAGGACGAGTTCACCCCGGTCCCGATCGCCAGGGAAACCGCCGACGCCCTCCCCAACGGCCACCTGGTCGTAGTGGACGGCGCCGCCCACATGCCCAACCTGGAACGCCCAGAGGTCTTCAACGCGGCCCTCACCGACTTCCTCAATGGACTCCCCGCCGCCCAGTAGACCCCACACACAAACCCGGACCACTCCGCCAGATGGTGCGGTCATCTGAACCACCCTCCAGATGACCGCACCATCTCAAATTCGCATGCCCGCATCATCTGGGCGTCCCCGCCCGCCTCAGATGCCCACAACATCCAAACGATGTCATCATCTGAAATTGAGGGCGAGGCGATCGGGCTCAACGTGCCTAGTCGGGACCCGTATGACGGCATCATCCAGATGATCAGACCATCTCGGTCGAGTGGCCAATCGACATGACTCGACCCCCTAGATGACCTCATCATCCGGATGATCTGGCCATCTGGACCGCCCGAGTTCTTCCAAATGGTGTGACCATTCGAATGGCCTGATCATCCAGATGGCGTGACCATCCAGATGATCTGATCATTCAGATGATGTCACCATTCAGATGGTCTGATCATCCGGGCGTTTAGCGCGGGAGCGTCGGGAGGAGGCGCAGGGCGGCTGTGCCGATTCGGTCGGTTCCGATGCCCAGGCCCGTCATGCCCAAGCCCGTCATGCCCAAGCCGGTCGTGCCGAGTGCCTGTACGGCGGCGGGGGCGGTGTGCTTCTCCAGGGCCTCCGGGGTGTACCGGTGGCAGCCCTCGTGCCAGTTGAGGATGCCCGCCATCCAGTTCTGCAACTCCCCGACGTAGTTCCGCAGGGTCTCGCGGGCCTCGTCACCCAGGTCGTAGTCCTCGAACAGGATCGGCAGCTCGTTCTCGGTCACATGCCGGAACTCCCGCATGCGCGCGTCGATCAAGTCCCCGACCACAGCCAGCGCTGCGGTGCGGTCGATGCCCAGGAAGTTCTCCACCACCAGCACCGCGTTGTGGATCTCGCCCTCGTACTCGATCTCCTTCTGGTAGGAGAACACGTCATTGAGCAGGGTGGCCCAGTCCATCGCGGCGTTCTCCATCGCGCGCACCGGGCGGGTGCGGTAGATCTCCGGGGGCACGCGCCTGCCGTGGCCGATGCGGCACAGGCTCATCGTCAGGTCGGACCCGAACGTCTTGCGGCGCATCTCGATGTAGTCCACCGGGTCCGGGATGCGGTTCTGCGCCTGGTTGGCCAGCTCCCACAGCCAGCTGTCGAGCATGTCCGTCACCGCCGTCCGGAACGACACCCGGTTCTCCGGGGTCATCCCGGTCGCCGTCCGGACCCACAGGTCGGCGAGGCCGCGTTCGAGCGCGATCCCGGGCCTGGGCATGTCGCCCTCCAGCGGCATGAACGTCTTCAGCCGCGCGGTCAGCGCCTTGGCAGCGCCCAGGTTCGTCGACCGGCCGAACACCACCGGGTAGTAGTCGTCGCCGTAGGTGCCCCAGGTGAGCCAGTCGGAGGTGAGGTCGAGCGCGTCGACCGTCGCGTCCGGGTGCAGCCCCGCCCCGCACAGCGGCAGGTCGTACGCGCGCAGCTTGGTCTCGTTCCACACCCCCTCCGCGAGGATCCCCATCGACTCCGACCACTCGACCACGTGGTCGCGGGAGTGATCCAGGTGCGGGCTCAGCGTCAGCGGGAACGGCATGTCGATCGGCGGCACGCCCTGCGGCCCGACCCGGGTGAACGGCACGTGGGTGAATCGGTCGAACCGCCGCGGCGACAGCAGCGACGGCACGATCCGCGCCGCGGACGTGCCCAGCCCGAGCGGCCCGGCCAGCGCGGAGGACCGGGTGTCGGCGTTCATGTACCGGCTGGAGCGCAGGTGCCACTCGTGCCCGCCGGACTGCCAGTCCTGCAGGCCCTTGATGTAGGCCAGCAGCGCCGCCCGGTCCGCTGGGCCGAGCCCGGCGTCGTCGGCCATCGCCGGGACCTCGGTGACGGCGGTGTGGTCGAACTGGTGCAGCCGGGAGGTGAGCAGGTCGTTGACCCGGTCGGCGGCCTCCTGCGTGCCGATGCCGAGGAACGTCTCGAACACGAGCACGCCGTTGGACAGCTCGCCCTCGTCCAGCACCTCGCGCTCGTAGGAGAACAGGTCGTTGCGCAGGTGGATGGCGTCGGCGAAGGTGTCGCGCAGCACCAGCATCGGCCGGGCCGCGGCCACCGCGGCGGGCACCTCGGCGTCGGCGACGTGCTCGATCAGGTTCGCCGACCACGGCGCGCCGCCGACCTTGCGGCGCATCTCGATGTACTCGATCGGGTTGGCCACCCGCCCGGCGTTGATGTTGGCCAGCTCCCACAGCGACTCGTCGAG
This sequence comes from Actinokineospora sp. UTMC 2448, assembly GCF_024760565.1. Taxonomy (NCBI): domain Bacteria; kingdom Bacillati; phylum Actinomycetota; class Actinomycetes; order Pseudonocardiales; family Pseudonocardiaceae; genus Actinokineospora; species Actinokineospora sp. UTMC 2448. Next base: position 585,984 of record NZ_CP031087.1, read on the forward strand.
CAGGGCGGCGGTGCTCTCGATGAACCGCGCCCGCCAGTGCTCCGACCGGTGCGGGACCGTGCGGTTCCACAGGTCCATCAGCCCGCGCTCGACGGGGTTGGTCGGCTCGGCGGTGATCTCGCCGTGGGGCGGCATGAACGCCTTCAGCCGGTCCAGGTGCGCCTTGCCGCCGTCGATGTCGCGGGTGCGCTTGAACATCTCCAGGAAGTGGTCGTCGAAGTAGAAGACCCAGACGTACCAGTCGGTGACGAGGTTGAGGGTCGGCTCGTCCGCGTCGGGGTGGGTGTAGCTGCAGAGCAGGGCGTAGTCGTGGGCCTCCAGGTCGGCCTCGTCCCAGATGTGCACGCCGTTCTGCGGGGCGTCGACCATGTCCATCGCGCGCGCCCACTCGCGCGTGTGCGCCCTGGCCGCGTCGAGGTTCGGGTTCAGCCGCGCCGGGTAGGGCACGTAGAACTCGGGCAACTGGAACGGCTGCGGCACGACCCACTCGCTTTCCCCGCCGCGCACCGGCGGATCGACCTGCGCGCCAAGGCAATCAGGACGGATCCGCCGGTGCCTAGTGGGTCAACACCATCGGGGACGGCGTTCCCTCTATCGGGTACGTCGTGATCGACTCCGGGTCAGAGCAGACCCCGTTCCGCTGCTGCTACCAGGCGGCGGGGGACCCGGATCCGCTGCCCGTCCGGGGTCCGCACCTCGACCAGGTCCGGCGCGCTGGCCTTCCACTGCGCCCGCCGGTGCCGGGTGGTGGACCGCGACTTCTTGCGCTTGGGGACGGCCATCAGCGCCCCTTCCCGTAGCGCCTGCGGAACTTCTCGACCTGGCCTGCCGCGTCCATCACGCGCTGCTGTCCCGTCCAGAACGGGTGCGAGTCCGCGGTGACGTCGACGGTGATCAGCGGGTAGGTGTTGCCGTCCGACCACTCGATCGTCGTCGACGACGTCGCCGTCGAGCGGGTCAGGAACGCCGTCCCCGTGGACAGGTCCTTGAAGACCACCGGGTGGTAGTCGGGGTGGATGCCGGGTTTCACGTCATGTCCTTTCCAGCGATGGCGAACGGGTCGGCCAGCGCCGACCAGTCGCCGTCCAGTTCCTCGTCGGTCAGCAGCGCCCGGCCCAGCACCGCGAGCAGGTGCTCCGGGTCGGCGTCGTGGGCCAGCACCGCCACTTCCTGCACCCGGTCGCCGAACCGCGGGTGCCAGTCCAGCGCCGCCTTGGCCCTGCGGTGCGCGGGCGCGCGGTCCCAGCCCCGGTCGTCCAGCGCGGCCAGCCAGGCGCCCGCGTCGCCGATCCGCAGCCCGCCGCCCGCGGACTCCAGCCACAGCGCCACGTCCGGCTGGGTGGCCACCCACAGCCGTCCCCTGGCCCGGACCACGCCCTCCAGCAGCACGTCGATCGCCTCGTGCAGCCGCTCGGGGTGGAACGGGCGCCGCTCGCGGAACAGGGTCACCGCCACCCCGCAGTCCGGGGCGAGCGGCGGCTGGCCGCGCAGCAGCGGGCCGTGGATGTCGACCGGCTCGCCCCGCTCGGCGTCCGGGCGGACGCGGGCGAGCACCGACGCGGTCACCGAGTCGAGCCGGACGCGGCGCGCGTCCGGGGCGAGCCGGTCGAGCACGGCCGCGGTGCGCGCGGACGTCCACCGGTCGGCGTCGCCGGTGAGCACCAGGACGTCGGCGCACTCGGCCTGGCCGACCGCGACCTGGGCGAGCGTGCGGTCGTCGTCGTCCGGGGCGAACGGCACCGGCTCGTCGCCGGAGGCGTCCGCCAGCCACGACCCCTCGTCGACCACGGTGATCACGGCGTGGACGTCCATGACCGCGCGCACCGCCCGGCACACCGGCTCCGGCTCGACCATCGGGTCCAGGTGCAGGACGATCGTGTCCACCTGGCGCGCCAGCCGTTCGATCGTGGGCAGGACGTCCTCGCGCAGCGTGCAGGACACGCAGGCGTGGGCGAGGTCGACGACCGTCGTGGTGTCGGTCTCCCAGCTCACCCTGAGCCTGCGCCGCACCGTCCCGGCCGCCGCCTGCCGCAGGTCGTGGTGCACCACGGCCGTCCGGGGGCCGAGCAGTCGGGTGGCCACCTGGCCCGCGGCGTCCCTGGGCAGACCGGCCACGAGCACGAGCCGGGGGTTCTCCACCGCGCCTCCTTGTTGACAATGATTTCCATCTGACCGCCCCGAACGCTACCCTGTCGGCGAGCAAGATGAAAACGAGTCCCATTATCTGATGGAGGTCGCATGTCCGCGGTCTGCCAGGTGACCGGCCGCAAGCCGGGCTTCGGCAAGCAGGTCTCGCACTCGCACCGGCGCACGAGCAGGCGCTGGAACCCCAACATCCAGCGCCGCCGGTACTACCTGCCCGCGGAGGGCCGCTGGATCACCCTGACGGTCTCGGTCAAGGGCATCCGCACGATCGACAAGCACGGCATCGAGTCCGTCGTCGCGCGGCTGCGGCGGGACGGGGTGCGGCTCTGATGGCGCGCAACGAGCTGCGGCCCATCGTCAAGCTGCGGTCCACCGCGGGGACCGGCTACACCTATGTCACGCGCAAGAACCGCCGCAACGATCCGGACCGGCTGGTCCTGCGCAAGTTCGACCCCGTCGCCCGCAGGCACGTCGACTTCAAGGAGGAGCGGTGATGGCGAAGAAGTTCGACCGGCCGGTTCGCAAGAAGGCGAACCCGCTGATCACCGAGGGCATCGAGCGGGTGGACTGGAAGAACGCCCAGCTGCTGCGCAAGTTCATCTCCGACCGGGGCAAGATCCGGGCCCGGCGGGTCACCGGCCTCACGCCGCAGCAGCAGAAACAGGTGGCCACCGCGATCAAAAACGCCCGCGAGATGGCGTTGCTGCCCTACCCTGGATCCGGACGGTCCTGACGGTCCGTGCCGAAGCGGTCGCACGCTGTCGTCTGGATTGTCCTGAATTGGCTACTCCGAACAGGTTACGCACGTCTGGCCTAGTAGCCTTTTCCCACTGTGTCTCAGACCACGGGCCACCCTGCCCGCGCGGCGGGTGGCCAGGACAAAGACCGAGGACGGTGTGGGCCAGGACGACCAACTCGCCGCCGCTGAGGCGCTCCGGGCGGACCGGGAGGTGCGGCTGCTCATCGACGCAGGCCGCGCCGACGAGGCGAACATGCTGTTCGACCAGCTGCTCGCCAAGGTCCCGCCGGGTCTGGCGCCGTGGACGCGCGCGGCCATCCTGACCCGCCGCGCCGTCTCGGCGTGGCGGTTGCGGCGCATCCCGCTGGCCCTCGAACTGGCCGCCGAGGGCTGGAGCGACATCGACGCCGAGCAGCCGCGCGGCTCCTTCGCCGCCGACACGCTGCACCGTCTGGGTTACCTTCTGGAGGGCATCGGCCATCGCCGGGCGTCGCTGGACATCACCCGCGTGGCCGTCGAAGTCGCACGCAAGGGTGACGACGTGGAGATCCTGGCGCACGCTCTGCAGAACCTGGGCGGAACGCTGAACTTCCGCGCCTGCGAGCAGGCGCCCGCCGAGGCCGAGGCCAGCTACCGGGAGGCCATCGCCGCCTTCCAGGAGGGCCTCGGCCTGGCCACCGAGGGCCGCATCCACCTGGCCCTGCTCGCCGCGTACGGGGCCTCGCTGGCGGGGCTGGGCGAGCTGGAGGAGGCCGAGCGCATCGCGCGCCAGACGCTGGAGCTGGCCGCGCCGGGCCCGGACGTGTGGGCGGAGTCGGTGGGCAACTGGGTGCTGGCCCGCATCCGCTGGCAGACCGGCGACCTCGACGAGGCGACCCAGCACGGCATCACCGCCGTCGAGTGCGCCGAGCAGATCAACGACGTCGCCCTGCTCCAGCGCTACTCCGAGGACCTGGCCAACATCTGCCGCGACAACGGCGACCACGCTGGCGAGGCCGCCGCGCTGCGCCGCACCGTCATGGCCCGCCGGACCGCGGTCGAGACCCTGCAGGAGGGCCTCAGCCAGGCCCTGGAGCAGCGCCGCCTGGCCATCCGCGCCCAGCGCCTGGCGATGGCCGCCCAGGAGGCCGCCGCCCGCGACCCGCTCACCGGCCTGGCCAACCGCCTCGGCCTGGAGCACACCGCCCCTGAGCTGCTCGAACGCGCCGTCGCCAGCGGAAGGGTGCCGTGGCTGGTGCTCATCGACGTCGACTGGTTCAAGGGCGTCAACGACGCCGCGGGCCACGCCGCGGGCGACGCGGCGCTGCGCGAGATCGCCCAGGTCCTGCGCAACGAGTGCCGCGTCGGCGACCTGATCGCGCGCTGGGCAGGCGACGAGTTCGTCGTGGTGCTCGTCGACAACCCGGCCGACCACGCCCACGACGTCCCGGTCGGCGTCTCGGTCGCCGAGCGCGTGCGCACCGCCGTCGACCAGCACGACTGGACGGCCGTGCTCGGCACCACCCAGCGGCCCACCGTCAGCATCGGCGTGGCGACGGGGCCGCACTCGCTGGAGAAGCTGTTCGCCAACGCCGACATCGCCCTCTACCGGGCCAAGCGCCGAGGGCGCAACCGGGTCGAGGTGCACGCCTCCGTCGAGGACTACGCGATCAACCCGCCGCGGTAGGCGACGAGCGCGGCCTGCACGCGGTTGCTGGCCCCGATCTTGCCCAGCACCGCGGACACGTACCCCTTGACCGTGGTCTCCGACAGGTGCAGCTCCCGGCCGATCTCGGCGTTCGACAGCCCGCGCCCGATCAGCGTCACCACCTCGCGCTCGCGGTCGGACAGCGTGGCCAGCCGCTCGCGGGCGGGCTCGGCCTCGCGTTCGCCGGTGGTCATCGCGTTGACCACGCGCGCGGCGACCGTCGGGTCGAGCACGACGCCGCCGGAGGCCAGGTCGTGCACGGCCTTGATCAGGTACGCCGGGTCGACGTCCTTGAGCAGGAACCCGGCAGCGCCGAGCCGCAGCGCGCGGCGGACGTAGTCGTCCATGTCGAAGGTGGTGAGCATGCACACCGCGGGCGGGTCGGGCAGCGCGGTGATCGCGCGCAGCGCGGTGATCCCGTCGGTGTCGCCCATGCGGATGTCGAGCAGCACGACGTGCGGGCGGTGCAGCCGGACGACCTCGGCGACCCCGTTGCCGTCGGCGCACTCGGCGACGACCTCGACGTCGGGCGCGCTCGACAAGATCGTCCGCAGGCTGGAGCGGACGAGGTCCTCGTCGTCGGCGACGATCACTTTCAGCATGCGCCCTCCCCGAAGGGTGCCCTTTTCGAAAGCTTACCGGCCAGCCCCAGCCGCCGAAGCTGAAAGCCTTTCGCGAATGCGGCACGCACCGGTAGCGTGACCGAACGTCACGTCGTGAGAGGAGCCCACGGTGCGAATCCTCATCCCCGCGGCGACGTGTGTGACGGTGCTGGCCTCCCTGCTCGCGGTCCCCGAGCCCGCAGCGGCGCAGGTCCTCCCGCCCACCGCCGCGACCGACCACTGCATCGGCCAGTGCGCCGACATCAACCCGCCCGGCCAGAACGGCAGCGCCACGCTCACCGAGATCCTGGCCCACCAGGTCCTCGGCACCCGACCCCGGCACGCGGACGACCAGCTCGGCAAGTACGACGCCCTCGCCACCGGCTATCCGGGCCTGACCACCGACACGATCTCCCGGTTCTTCAACGACTCCTCGTTCGGCGTGCCGCCCGCGCAGGTGGAGAGCACGATCCGGCCGCGCGCCGACGTCACCATCGTGCGCGACAAGGCGACCGGCACACCGCACATCACCGGCACGACCCGCTCCGGCACCATGTTCGGCGCCGGGTACGCCGCCGCGCAGGACCGGCTGTTCCTCATGGACGTCCTGCGCCGCGTCGGGCGCGGGCAGCTGACCCCGTTCGCGGGCGGCGCGGCCGCGAACCAGCAGTTGGAGCAGGGCTTCTTCGCCGACGCCCCGTACACCGAGGCCGACCTGCAGCGCCAGATCGACGAGAGCGCCGCCGCCGGGCCGCGCGGCGCGCAGGCGATGGCGGACGCGCGCGACTACGTCGAGGGCATCAACACCTACATCGGCCAGGCGCACAGCGGCCGGTACTTCCCCGGCGAGTACGTGCTGCTCGGCCACATCGACGCGGTCACCAACGCCGGGCGGATCGAGCCGTTCAAGCTCACCGACCTCGCGGTGATCGCCGCGGTCATCGGCGCGCAGTTCGGCGCGGGCGGCGGCGGGGAGGTGCAGGCCGCGGTCGCCAAGCTGGCCATCCAGGAGCGCTACGGCGTCGTGGAGGGCGAGCGCGTCTGGCGTTCGCTGCGCACCGCCGACGATCCCGAGCACATCCAGACCGTCCACAACGGACAGCGGTTCCCGTACGCGCTCCCGCCCGCCGATCCACGCGGTGCGGCGCTGCCCGATCCCGGGTCGGTCGTGCGCCAGCAGTTGGTGTTCGACCGGTCGGGCGCGCAGGCGGCCGCGGTCCAGCGCAAGGACCTGGCGTCGCCGCGGCCCGGGCCGCAGACGATCGAGGCGGCGCACGGCGTGCTGGCCGACGGCGTCCTGCCCGGGGACCTGCTGGAGAACAAGCACGGCATGTCCAACGCGCTGCTGGTCTCCGGCGCGCACACCGCCAGCGGGAACCCCATCGCCGTGTTCGGCCCGCAGACCGGGTACTTCGCGCCGCAGCTGCTGATGCTGCAGGAGTTGCAGGGACCGGGGATCAGCGCGCGAGGGGCGTCGTTCGCGGGGATCAGCTTCTACGTCCTGCTCGGTCGCGGACAGGACTACGCGTGGAGCGCGACATCGTCCTCACAGGACATCATCGACACGTACGCGGTGGAGCTGTGCTCGCCCAGCGGCGCGCCGACCCTGGAGAGCGACCACTACCTGCACCGCGGCCAGTGCGTGCCGATGGAGACCGTGGAGCGGCGCAACTCCTGGTACTGGTCGGTCGGCAGCCCGGTCGACGCGGGGTCGTACACGCTGCGCGTCTATCGGACGAAGTACGGGCCGGTGACCCATCGCGCGACCATCGGCGGCAAGCCCGTGGCGTACACCCGACTGCGGTCGACGTACCTGCACGAACTGGACTCGGTGATCGGCTTCCAGGAGTTCAACGACCCGTCGGCGATCCGGTCCGCCGCGGACTTCCAGCGCGCGGCGTCGCACATCGGGTACACGTTCAACTGGTTCTACGCCGACGCCGACGACATCGCGTACTACAACTCCGGCAACAACCCGGTCCGCCACCCGTCCGTCGACCCGGGCATGCCGGTGCGGGCGAACGCGGGGTATGACTGGGTTGACTGGAACCCGGACACCAACCGGGCGGCGTACACGTCGTACGAGTCGCATCCGCAGGTGGTGAACCAGGACTACATCATCTCCTGGAACAACAACCAGGCGCCCGGCACGGCGGCGTCCGGGCTGGAGCGCGGCGCCGTCCACCGGGGCGACCTGCTGGACTCCCGCGTGCGGGCCCTGGTCGCCGACGGAGGCGTGACGCGGGTCGGCCTGACCCAGGCGATGGCGGAGGCGGCGCTGGTCGACCTCCGGGCCGAACGCGTGCTGCCCCTGCTGCTGCGCGTCATCGGCGACTCCACCGGCGACGCGGCGGTCGACTCCGCCCTGCGTTCGCTGCGCGAGTGGCTGGCCGCGGGCGGGCTCCGCCGACCGACCGCGCAGGGCGCGCGGGCCTACCAGCACGCCACCGCGATCCGGATCATGGACGCGTGGTGGCCGTTGCTGGTCCGCGCCCAGTTCGCCCCCGGCTTGGGTGACAAGGCGTACCAGGAGCTGACGCGGGTGCTGAAGGTGGACGAGTCGCCGTCCAACGGCAACGCCCACCAGGGCTCGTCGTACCAGGCGGGCTGGTGGGGCTTCGTCCACAAGGACCTCCGCGCCGTGCTGAACGAGCCGGTGGCCGGTCCCCTGGGCGCGGAGTTCTGCGGCGCGGGCGAGCTGTCCCGCTGCCGCGCGGTGCTCGTCGACTCCCTGCGCGCCGCCGCCGCGACCCCCGCCACCACCGTCTACCCCGGCGACGGCGACTGCGCGGCGGGCGACCAGTGGTGCGCCGACGCCATCATCCACACGGCGCTGGGCGGCATCACCCAGGAGCCCATCACCACCCAGAACCGCCCGACGTACCAGCAGGTGGTGGAGTTCCCGGCCCGCCGAGGCGACGTCATCGCCAACCTCGCCCGGTCGGCGACCGCGACCAGCCACGAACGCGGCCTGTTCACCGCGTACCCGCCCGCCCTGGCCGTGGACCGGGACCCGGCGACGCGCTGGGCCAGCGACTGGACGGACGGCCAGTCCCTGACCGTCGACCTGGGCGCCGTGCGGCCGGTGTCCCGGGTGCGGCTCCAGTGGGAGGCCGCGCACGCGCTGTCCTACCGGATCGAGGTCTCCCGCGACGGGTCCACGTGGCGGCCGGTCTGGTCCACCGCCTCCGGCGACGGCGGCCTGGACACCGCGGTGTTCCCCGCCACCGAAGCCCGCTACGTGCGGATGCAGGGCGTCACCCGGGCGACCCGGTACGGGTACTCGCTCTACGAGATCGAGGTGTACGCCCACTGACACGGCAAGAGGGGGGAGCCGGGCAGGCTCCCCCCTCCTCTGCTGTGGTCACACGGGCTTGAGGGCGTCCATCAGCTTCACCCGGGCGCCGCTGCGCATCACCGCGTTGCGGTACACGCGGCCGGACAGCCACACCAGCGCCGGGATCAGGGCGATGGTGAGGACCACGGCCATGATCGCCTGCCACGCGGGCACGCCGCCCATCGCCAGGCGCATGGGCATCAGGGTGGGGGAGAAGACCGGGATCAGGGACAGCGTCTCCACCAGCTTGTTGCCCGGGTCCGCGGGCAGCACCGAGATGCCCACGACGTAGCCGAGGATGACGAACATCAGCGGCGGCGTGATCACCCCGCCGACGTCCTCCTGCCGGGACACCAGGGCGGCCAGGGCGGCGAACAGCAGGGAGTAGACGAGGAAGCCGAGCAGGAACCACACGACCAGCCACACCACCGTGCCCACGGCGGTCGACAGGCTGATCGTGAGCACGTCGAAGGCCAGGGCGGCCCCGATGCCCACGCCGCCGATCACCGCCATCTGCGCCAGCCCGATGACCCCGATGCCCAGCACCTTGCCCGCCATCAGCTGCCACGGCCGGATGGTGGCCAGCAGCAGCTCGACGACCCGGCTGGACTTCTCCTCGACCACGCCGGTCGCCACCATCTGCCCGTTGAGCAGCAGCGACATGTAGATCAGCACCCCGGCGACCATGCCGATCACCAGTTGCTGCCCGTCGTACTCCTGGGGCGGCTCGATCGGCAGCACCTCGACCCGGGCGCGCGCCACGGTCTCGTTGACCGCGCTCGGGTCGCCGCCGAGGTCGGTGATCGCGTTGTTGAACGCGAGCTGCCCGGCGAGCACGTTGAACACGTCCTCCAGCGAGCCGTCGAGATCCTGCTGGACCACCACCACGAAGGTGTCGCCCGAGGGGACGAGCAGCGCGTCCAGGTTCCCGGCCGCCAGCTCCGCGCGCCCGTCGGCCTCGTTCGCGACCGACCGGGTGTCGACGGTGTGGCCGATGGTGCTCGCCGTGGCCTTCAACGGCTGTTCCAGGGCGGTGGTCGGCCCGGTGAGCCCGACCGTGGCGTCCGACCCGCCGCTGATCAGCTTCATCAGCAGGCTGAACCCGACCAGCAGCACCAGCGTCACGCCGGTGACGGCGATGAACGCCTTCGACCGCACCTTGAGCTTGATCTCGCGGCCCGCCACCAGGCCCACGGCCTGCCAGTTGCCCAGCCGCACGTCCGGCGTGCCGGTCATGCCGCCACCTCCCCGGTCACCACGCTGCGGAACAGCTCGGTCAGCGACTGTCGGTGCCTGCTGAACTCGGTCACCGGCCCGGTCGCCAGTGCCGCGCGCAGCACGGCCTGGTCGTCGGCGCCCTCGCCGAGCTCCAACACCGTCCGCGCGCCGTCGTGCTCCCGCACGGTCACGTTCGGCAGGTGGTCGGCCCACCCGGGCTCGGCCTGCGGCGCCACCACGACCAGCCGCGTCGTGCCGCCCGCGCGCAGCGCCTCGACGGTGTCGCAGGCCACCATCTGTCCATTCCGGACGATGCCGACCCGGTCGCACAGCCGCTCCACCAGGTCCAGCTGGTGACTGGAGAACACGACCGGGACCCCGTCCCGTGCCTTGTCCTTCAACACGGTGCTCATGACGTCGACGGCGACCGGGTCCAGCCCGGAGAAGGGCTCGTCGAGCACCAGGATCAGCGGGTTGTGCACGAGCGCGGCGGCCAGCTGCACCCGCTGCTGGTTGCCCAGGCTCAGCTTCTGCACCTCGTCGTCCCACCGCTGCGCCACCCCGAGCCGCTCGGTCCACTCCCGCACCGACCGCTCGGCGGCGGCGGGGGAGAGGCCGTGCAGGCGGGCCAGGTAGACCAGCTGCTCGCCCACCTTCATCTTCGGGTACAGCCCCCGCTCCTCGGGCATGTACCCGATGTGCCGCCGCGTGGTGGGTGTGATGGGCGCCCCATCCCACCGCACCTCCCCACCATCAGCCGCCAGAACCCCCAGCGCGATCCGCATGGTGGTCGTCTTCCCGGCCCCGTTGCTCCCGACGAACCCGAACAACTCCCCAGCCCGCACGTCGAACGTCATCTCCCGTAACGCCACGACGTCCCCATACCTCTTGGAGACCCCATCGATCTCCAGACGGCGACCCATCCGCCACTCCCCTCATCGTCCTCACCAGGGCGAACACCCCCCATACTGCCCGCCCCGGGCGAACCGGACATCCGGCAGGCCCCCTAGTGGCCGCCCCGACGGCGCCCTCGGGGTAAGGTGACCCCAGGCACGCCCTCGTAGCTCAGGGGATAGAGCATCGGTTTCCTAAACCGTGTGTCGCAGGTTCGATTCCTGCCGGGGGCACTCAGAACGGCGATGGAGTGAATGACATCGGGGGCTCAGCCGTCGCGGAGCGCTGATTACTCGTTTCCCGGTTTGGTGAACTCCTCGATCAGCACCGGGTACTGCTCTCCGCCGTGGCCTGCCGAGATGGCGCGGGCGGCGAAGGTCTTGAACAGGCGGGGTAGGGCGGTGTTGATGCCCACGGCCTCGCTTTCCGCGATCAGGTGGTCCATTGCCCGGGCGTCGGTTTCCAGGGCTGAGGCTTCGGCGGGGTAGGCGTTGTTGTCGATTTGGGCGGCGTAGCCGGGCAGCCATTCGGCGACGCCTCTGGCCAGGTGTTGGGCGAAGGGGGCGTAGGTCGCGGCGTTGACGCCCGCGGTCCTGAGCAGGGCGGTGCCGTGGAGCCAGGCGTTGAGGATGCCCCACATCATGGTCAGGCCCCCGGCGTCGTAGAGGGAGGCGAGGCCGTGGTCGGGGCCTAGGTGGTTGACGGTGCCCAGGGCGGTGAGCTGATCGTCCACGGGCGCGCCGCTGAGCAGGATCAGCGCGTCCGGAGTCCCGATGTACGGCGGGGTCGCCATGATGGCGCCGTCGACGTACCTCGCGCCGCGCTGCGCCGCCCAGCGGGCGGTGTCGCGGGCCTCGGTGGAGGTGCCGGAGGTCAGGTTCACCAGCACGGCGCCGTCCAGGTCGGCGGGGGCCAGCAGGTCGTGCACGGCGTGGTAGTCGGTGAGGCAGATGATCGCCAGGCCCGCCTTCACCGCGTCGTCGATCGTCGTCGCCAGACGGGCGCCGCGTGCCACCAGGTGCTCGGCCTTGGCGGGCGTGCGGTTCCACACGGTGGTCGGGTGGCCGTTGTCGAGGAACGCGGCCGCGAGTGCCTGGCCCATCAGGCCGAGGCCGATGATCGTCACGGGCGCCTTGCTGTCGTTGGTCATGGCAGCATCGTCAACGTTGATACCGGTGTGAAGGTCAAGCGAGGTCGCGATGCGGATCGGGGAACTGAGTCGTCGCACGGGGGTGCACGCCCACCAGCTGCGCTACTACGAGGCGCAGGGGCTGTTGCCCGCGGCGCGTGGCGCGAACGGTTACCGCGAGTACGACGACGCCGCTGTCCTGCGGGTGAAGCAGATCCGCCACCTGCTCGGCGCGGGCCTGTCCAGCGAGGACATCGCCTACCTGCTGCCCTGCGCGACCGGGGAGACGCCGGAGCTGGTCGGCTGCCCCGAGCTGCTGGCCGCGATGCGGTCCCGGCTGGGACGGCTGGACGAGCGGATCGAGCGGCTCGCCCGCTCCCGCGACGCCCTCGCCGACTACATCGACGCCGCCGAGCGGTCCGGCCGCCAGAGCTACCCGCCCTTCGACGACGCCGCGTGATGTAACAGGTCGGCGCCCGATGACGAGTCCCTGACTGCGGGCCCGGCAGCCACGGGTCGAGCACCGAGGAGCGTGGGTGACCTACCAGCCTGGACCGCCGCCGAACGGCTGGCAGCGGATGGAGAGCGCGCGTTCGGTGATCCTCGTGGCGCTCATCGCCGACGGACTGCAGATCGCGACCGCGCTGACGACGGCGTTGCTCGACCCGACGAAGTGGCGGGAGTTCTTCACCTTCAGCAGCGTCGCCGCCGCGCTCGTCGTGGCCGTCATCGTGGTCGCGACGTGGCGGGCGATCCCTGCGGTCGGCCGGGCGCTCGGCATCGTCTTCGTGCTCGCCAACGTCGCCTTCGTCGTGTTCTACGCCCGGCCCGGCACCGCCCAAGGGCTCCCACCACCGCCCACCTCGGCACAGACCACCGTCTCACCGCCGACGCAGGCGCCTGCGACGACGACAACCACCACCCAGCCGCCCCCGCCGCCCACCACGGTCCCCCCGACGACCACGCCGCGCGCGCCCGCCCCGAAGACCGCCGCGCCCCGCCCCGCTGCGTCGTGGACGGTGACGCCGGACACCTCGCGCGAGTCGTCGGTGGAGCCGGGATCCGGTCTGCAGCTGCGGTTCTGGCCGTATCCCTCGGGCAGCGAGGTAGTCGGGGACCTGCGCTACGAGGACGGTTACGCGTGGGCGCCGGTCGGTTTCGGCAGCGGGTGCACGGTGCCGTACGCGACCTACGTCTTCTCCGGCATCCCCGCTGGCGAGTACGTGGTGTCCATCCGCGTCCCCGATATCGACGGGCTGACCACCAACGCCGAGTACAGCGGCCCGAGCATGTCCCTGAGCCTCGACCAGTCCGCGCACCGGGGCTCCTGGGTCGACCTCCCGACCGTCCGCACCTCCGACGTCGACGGCGACGCGATGATCGGCATCACCATGCAGCAGCGCTACGACGAGCACAGCGGCGACACCGGCTGCACCGTCCGCGATGAACGCATCGCCTTCGCCGCGATCCGGATCACCAAGGTCTAGCTGCGTCCACAACCGTGCTGCAACCGCCGTGGTCTAGCCAGGACTGGGATGGTTCCAGTGATGGGAGGCGGACGAAGTGGTGCGGACAGCGGTGTTATGCGCGCTCGTGGCGACGATGACGGTCGGCTCGTTGACGGCTTCACCCTCGGGGGTGTCGTTGACGGCGAGTTGTGCTCCCGCCGCCGTCGCGATCAGCAACTACAGCAACTACGAGGGCACCGGTCAGGGCGTCCGCAGCTTCACCTTCCTGGTCGCGGTGACCCCCGCCGCAGGGTGCACGGCGACCGGCTCCGTCCAGGTGCACACGTCCAACGGCACGGCGCAGGCGCCGGGTGACTTCCAGGCGACCACCACCACGGTGAGCTGGAACGGCGAAACCGCGCCGCGCACCGTCACCGTGCCCGTCATAGCCGACTCCACCGCTGAGAACGACGAGGGGTTCACCGTGGTTCTCACCAACCCGGTCAACCTCGTCATCACCAAGCAGACCGGGTTCGGCGCCGTGCTGGACGACGATGACCCGCCGCAGCGCACGGGTGTCGACGGGGGCAAGATCTGCTGGGCGATCGACCGGGGCACGAACTCCGAGCAGACCTGCCGGGTCGCGATCCGGACGAACCTCCCGGCCCGCGCGCCGATCACCGTGCACTTCCGGACCATCGCGCTGGACAAGCCCGTCGGCTACGAGCCGGTGCGCGACGGCCTGATCACCATCCCGGTGGGCAGCACGACCGGCGTCGCGGAGATCAAGCTGCTCCCCGGCCCGCGCCCGGCGGAGGAGCGGTTCGTGTTCGAGCTGTTCGACCCGTCGGCAGGCGTGCTCGACTCGCCGAGGACCGTGGTGACCATCCTGGCGAAGTGAGTCGACAGCCGGTGGGGGCGTCTCGGTCGAGGCGTCCCCACCGGCTCACCGGCCGGGTGCGGTGACCTCGTGGAGTTCGGCCAGCGCGGCCTGCAGCTGCGCCTGTTCGTCCTCGTCCGGCACGCCCGCGCGCAGGACGACGGCGCGTTCCAGTTCGCGGCGGGCGTCGGTGTGGCGGCCCGCGGCGAGGTAGGCGCGGCCCAGGTGGGCGATGGCGGCCGCCTCGCCGTGGCGGTCGCCCACGGCGCGGCTGGCCTGCAGGGCGCTGGCGAAGTGGTCGGCCGCCGGGCCGGGGGCGCCTCGGTCGAGGTGCACCCGCCCGGCGTCGAGCAGGCACTCCCACTCCAGCCACTGGTCGCCGAGGTCGCGGCTGATGGTGATGGCCCGCTCGACGGCGGCGAGGGCAGCGGTGTGCTCGCCGAGCTGCAGCCGCGCCTCGCCGATGGTGTCCAGGGTCGCGGCGACCAGCCGGTCGTGGCCGAGGTCGGCGAAGGTGCCGAGGGCGTCGGTCAGCGGGGCGAGGCTCAGCCCGGCCCGGCCCATGCGCACGTACGTGTGGCCGAGGTTGCGCTGCGCGAGCGCCCTGCCCAGCGCGTTGCCCGCCGCGCCGCAGGTCGCCACGGCGCGCTCGTGCGCGACGACCGCCTCGTCGAAGCGGCGCAGCTCGGCCAGGGCGTTGGCGATGTTGTTGTGGACGTGCCCCTCGCCTGCCGCGTCGCCCGCCGCCTGGGCGGCCAGCAGCGCGGCGCGGTTGGTGGCCAGGGCATCCTCGAACCGGCGGATCATGAAGTACGCGACGCCCAGGCCGCGCAGCGTCTCGGCCTCGGCGCGCGGGTCGCCCAGCGCGGCGGCGGCCTCCGCGGCCACGGCGCACACCCTGGTCCGCAGGTGCCAGTGGCCGGTCGCGTCGTGGTAGCTGGTGAGCAGGTACGTCAGCTGCCACGCGGCGTCGAGCCTGCCGTGCGCGCGGGCGAGGCGCACCACGGGCAGCACGTTGTCCCGCTCGCCGTTGAGGAACGCCAGGGCGGCGTGCCGGTCGTCCGGGAAGGGCAGGCGGTCCGGGCGGAACCCGGGGTCGGGGCGCACCGCGTCCCGGCGCGGATCGATCACCCGGTTCGCGGCCTCGGCGACGGCCAGGTACCAGTCCAGCAGCCGGTCCACCGCCGCGGCGCGGTCGGCGGCCGACACCTCGGCCGCCACCCGCTCCGCGGCGAACTCGCGCGTCAGGTCGTGCGCGCGGTACCGGTCCTGACCGACGGGGCTGAGCAGGTGCCCGCTGGCGAGCGCGGCCAGCGCGTCGGCCGCCTGCGCGGTCCCGATCCCGCACAGCGCGGCCCCGGCCCCGGCCGTCACCGTCGCGCCGGGCGCCAGCCCGACCATCCGGAACATCGCGGCGTCGGCCGGGGACAGCGGCCGGTACGCGCTGGCCAGCACGGTGCCCACCGTGCGCGAGTCGCCCTCGATGGCGAGCCCGTCCAACCGGCCCGCGCTGGCCAGGTCGGCGGCCGTGGCGGCCAGCGTGGCCGACGCCGCTGCTTGCAGCCGGGCGGCGATGATGCGCAGCGCCAGCGGCATCCCGCCGCACAGCCGCGCCAGCCGGGCGGCCGCGACCGGCTCGCGGCGGACGCGGGCGTCGCCGAGCACCCGGGCGAGCAGGGCGAGCGAGTCGGCGTGGTCGAGCGCGTCGACGGCGACCACCCGCACCGCGTGCCGCGTGCCCAGCGCCGCCAGGGTCGCGCGGCTGGTCACGGCCAGCACGCTCGCCCCGGCCCCGGGCACCAGCGGCAGCACGTCGTCCACGCCGCCCGCGTTGTCCACGAGCACCAGGCAGCGGCGGGCCTTGAGCAGCGACCGGTACAGCGCGGCCCGTTCGGCGGCGTCGGCGGGGACGCGGTCGTCGGGCACGTCCAGCGAGCGCAGGAGGTGGGCGAGCGCGTCGGCGGGGCCCTGCTCGGCCAGGTCGAGGTAGAGCTGCCCGTCGGGGAAGCGGGCGGCCACCCGGTGCGCCCACTGCACGGCCAGGGCGGTCTTGCCCATGCCCGCCGCGCCCGTGATCACCACGACCGGCCGCTCCGCGCCCGCGACGACGTCGTCCAGCGCCGACAGCTCGGCGGCGCGGCCGGTGAAGTGCCCGACCGGGGCGGGCAGCTGCGCGGGCGCGGCCAGGTAGGCGGGCTCGCCGTCGAGCGCGGGGTCGCGGCGCAGGATCGCGGTGTGCAGGGCGGCCAGGTCCGGCCCGGGGTCGGCGCCGTAGGACTCGGCGAGGTCGCGGCGGACCCGGTCGAACACCGCCAGCGCGTCGGCGTGCCTGCCGCAGCGGTGCAGCGCGAGCATCGCCAGCCCGGCCATGCGCTCGCGCAGCGGGTGGCGGGCCAGCAGGCGGGGGAGTTCGCGGGCGGCGTCGTCGTGCCCGCCCAGCCGCAGCTCGGCATCCCAGAGGTCCTCCACCGCGGATAATCGCTGCTCGGCAAGGTCGTCCACGGCGTGCTTGCCCCAGTCGGCCAGCGGGGTGTCGGCGAACGGCTCGCCCCGCCACAGCCCGACCGCCTCGCGCAGCAGCGCGGCGGCGCGGTCGGCGGCGAGCCCGCGGGCCGCCCTGACCAGCGCGGCGAAGCGGTGCGCGTCCACCGACTCCGGCGCGACGTCCAGGATGTAGCCGGGGCCTCGGGTGACCAGGACGCCGCCGAAGCCCGCCGCGGCGAGCGCGGTCCGCAGCCGGGCGACGTGACTGTGCAGGGTCTTCACGGCGGTGCGCGGCGGCTGGTCGCCCCAGAGGACGTCGACGAGCCGGGTCGCGGACAGCACCGTGCCCGCGTGCAGCGCGAGCACGCCGAGGACAGCGCGTTGACGCGCGCCGTGCAGCTCAGCCCGCCCGGTCGGACCGACGGCCTCGACCGGTCCCAGGACACCGAGCCATCCGGGTCCGGTCACCCCAGGTCGCCTCCGTGCGTCATCGCCCGACGCGAGCGTAGCCGGCCGGGCGAACGGGCAAATCGGCCAACCGGGTTGCGCCGACAACCACGGCACAACCCCGCTGCAACCGGACGGCCGGACGCTCGGGCGAACCCCGGTCCGACGGAAAGGATCCCCATGTCCCACCCCCTGCAGCGGCGGCGCGTCCCGCTACTGGCCGCGGTGGCCGTCGCCGCCGCCCTCGCCCCGGCGATGAGCGCCGCGGCCGCCCCGGCCGCGGCGAGCCCGTGCGGCCCGATGGACGTCACCATCGTGCTGGACACGACCGGCAGCATGGGCGGCGCGCTGACCAACGTGCAGTCCGGGCTCAACAGCATCCTGTCCGACGTGGTGGCGCTGTCCGGCGGTGATTACAAGTTAGGGCTGGTCAGCTTCAAGGACACCGTGTCCGTGCACGTCGACCTCGCGGCGGGCAACCAGGCCGCCGTGGCGGCCCAGCTCGGCGCGCTCACCGCGACCGGCGGCTCGGCGGAGCCGGAGGCGTCCGACGAGGCGCTCAACACCGTGGTCAACAACCTGCCCGCCGCCGGACGCCCCCAGACCGGCGACTTCGCGGGCACGTGGCGCACCAACGCCACCAAGCACACGATCATGGTCACCGACGCCCGCCCCGGAGGGTTCGACAACGCGCACACCGCCGCGGACGTCGCCAACGCCCACCAGGTCGCGCTCGACGCGCAGGCGGGCGGCATCAAGCTGACGCCGATCTACGTGCCCACGTCCACGGTCTACAGCGGCGCCATCGTGCCGATCATGCAGGACTACGCCACCACGACCGGCGGCTACTTCTACCAGACCGATCCGCTCGGCGCCGACACCGCGGCCTACATCCGCCGCGCGCTGCACAACTGCGCGCCCACCGATGTCTTCATGCGCGACAACACCTCCGACGCCGGTGTCGAGCCGCTGGTCTCCGGGTCGGCGTACACCAGCCCGGACATCCGGGTCTGCACCACGCCGTCGTCCTGCCCGGGCGCCAACCCGATCGCGGGGGCGACGAACTACGTGTTCGTGGATCTGCGCAACCCGGGCCCGGGGGGCAGCGGCACCGGGGTCGGCACGCTCCGGCTGTACTACACCGCCCAGGGCGGGGGCGCGCAGTGGCCGACGCACTGGACCGAGTTCGGCTCCGAGTCCGGGGTCACCGTGCCCCCGGGCGGGACGACGGTGATGGTCGAGTGGCCGAACGTGCCCGGCCCCGGCCACTTCTGCCTGCTCGCCCGCTGGGAGTCGGCGACCGACCCGATGACGTTCGCCGAGACCCCGGCCACGCACACGAACGCGCGCAACAACAACAACATCGCCTGGCGCAACATCAACTCGGTCCGCGCGCTGCCGGGCACCAAGCCGATCACCCGCCCGTTCACCGTCGGCAACCCGTTCCCCGAGCCGCTGGTCACCGACCTGGTGCTGGCGGGCGGTGAGCGGGCGTTCGGCGGCAGGCTGGTGCTCGACCTCGGCCCCGACCTCACCCGCCGCTGGCTCGCCGCGGGCGGCAAGGCCGAGGGCGTGCGCCGGGTCGGCGAGACCCGGGTCGAGATCGCCGACCCGCGCCGCGCCGTGCTGCACGACCTGGAGCTCAAGCCCGGTGAGCGCCTGCAGACCACGCTCACGTTCGCCGCGGGCGACACCGCCGCCCCCGGCCAGACCGTCCGGATGTTCCAGACCGACCAGCGCGGCGAGGACCTGGGCGGCGTGGAGTTCGTGATCAGCGAAAGGGAGTAGCCGTCCGGCCGGCGCCCGATCGTCCATAGTGGATGATCGGGCGCCGGTCGCTCTGGCAGACTGGGCGCATGGAGATCCCGCGGTCCGTGCTCGATGTCGTCGGCGGCGATGCGGTGTGGAGCGCCGACCACGAGGGGCTCAGCGGTGGCGTGCGGAGGACCACCGGCGCGGCGGGGACGTTCTTCGTCAAGCGGGGCCCGGACGCCGTCCGGGAGCACGAGCGCCTGCGCTGGCTGGAGGGGCGCGTCGCCGTCCCCGCCGTCGCGGCGTTCGCGGACGACTGGCTCGTCCTGGCCGACGTCGGCGCGCCGTCGCTGGCGGGCGTCGCGCCGGAGGCGGCGGGCGCGGCGATGGGCCGCCTGCTGCGCGCCCTCCACGCCCTCCCCGTCGAGGAGTGCCCCTTCGACGCGGGCTCGGACTCGGCCGTGGCCGTGGCGACCGCCATGGTGGAGACCGGCCGGGTCGACCCGGACGACTTCGACGACGACCACGCTGGCTGCTCGCCCGCCGACCTCCTCGACCGGCTGGTCAAGCTCAAGCCAGCCGATGCGGACCCGGTCGTCGCCCACGGCGACTTCACGCCCGCCAACGTCCTCCTCCGCCCGGACGGGACCTGCGTGCTGATCGACGTCTCCCGCCTCGGCCGCGCCGACCGCCACCGCGACCTCGCCATCGCCGAGCGGGAACTGCCCGGTCCCGCCTTCGCCGCCTTCCTCGCCGAATACGGCCCGACGAGCATCGATGGGGACAGGCTGTACTGGTACCGCCTGCTCGACGAGTTGCTCTGAAACCGCGCTGAAACCGCCCTGATCCGGCGCCGCCGCAGGCTGTGCCCATGACCAACGCGATCAGCGTCGTGGGGCTCCGCAAGGCCTACGGCGACCACACCGTCCTCGACGGCATCGACATCCAAGTCCCGGTCGGCACGATCTTCTCGCTGCTCGGCCCCAACGGCGCGGGCAAGACGACCACCGTCAATATCCTCACCACCCTCATCCGCGCCGACGCGGGCGACGTCGCGATCATGGGCCAGCGGGAGCCCGACGCGATCCGCGCCGCCATCGGGGTGACCGGGCAGTTCTCCGCGGTGGACAACCTGCTCACCGCCGAGGAGAACCTCATCCTCATGGCCGACCTGCACCACCTCGGCCGCCGCGCGGGCCGCCGGGTCGCCGCCGACCTGCTGGAGCGCTTCGACCTGGTGGCCGCGGCCAGGAAGACCGCGGCCACCTTCTCCGGCGGCATGCGGCGCAGGCTCGACCTGGCCATGACGCTGGTCGGCGGCCCCCGGCTGATCTTCCTCGACGAGCCGACCACCGGCCTCGACCCGCGCAGCCGCCGCGGCATGTGGGAGATCATCCGCGACCTGGTCCGCCAGGGCACCACGGTCTTCCTGACCACCCAGTACCTGGAGGAGGCCGACCAGCTCGCCGACCGCATCGCCGTGCTCAACGGCGGCAGGCTGGTCGCTGAGGGCACCGCCGACGAGCTGAAGCGGATGATCCCCGGCGGCCACGTCCGGCTGCGCTTCGCCGACGCCCGCGGCCTGGAGTCCGCCGCCTACGCCCTGGGCGCCGCCCAGCGCGACGACCTCGCCCTGCACGTGCCCAGCGACGGCAGCCTGCGCTCGGTGAAGGCCCTGCTCGACCGCCTCGACGACGAGTCCATCGAGGTCGAGCAGCTGTCCATCCACACCCCCGACCTCGACGACGTCTTCCTCGCCCTGACCGACAAGGAGCCCGCGCGATGAACCACGCCCTGGCCGACTCGGCCACCATGCTGCGCCGCAACCTCCGGCACCTGCTGCGCTACCCGTCGGTGACGATCATGCTGGCGGGCTTCCCGATCCTGTTCCTGCTGCTGTTCGTCTACGTCTTCGGCGGCACCCTCGGCGCCGGGCTCGGCGGGTCCGGGGGACGCGCGGACTACATCGAGTACGTCGTCCCCGGCATCCTGCTGATGTCCATCGCCAGCGCCGCGCAGGGCACGGCGATCTCGGTGGCCACCGACATGACCGAGGGCATCATCGCCCGCTTCCGCACCATGAACATCGCCAGGGTGTCCGTCCTCACCGGACACGTCGTCGGCAGCATGGTCCAGACGATGGTCGGCATCGTGCTGGTGCTCGGCGTCGGCCTGCTCATCGGCTTCCGGCCCAGCGCGAACGCCGTGGAGTGGCTGGGCGTGCTCGGGTTCATCGCCCTGGTCACCCTCGCGATCGTCTGGCTGGCGGTCGCGCTCGGGCTGGTGTCCAAGACCGTCGAGGGCGCGAGCAACCTGCCCATGCCGCTGATGTTCCTGCCGTTCCTCAGCAGCGGGTTCGTCCCCACCGATTCGATGCCCGCCGGGCTGCGCGCCTTCGCTGAGCACCAGCCGTTCACCCCGATCATCGAGACTATCCGCGGTCTGCTGACCGACGCCCCGGTCACCAAGGGGTGGCTCGCGGTGGGCTGGTGCGCGGTCATCGCGCTCGGCGGCTACCTGTGGTCGCGCAAGCTGTTCAACCGCGACCGCTGAGCGCCGCCAGGGCGGCCAGCCGCAGTTCCTCCCGGCCCAGCCCGGCGTACTCCGACACCGCGTCGGCGTACGCCGGGCCGTCGGCGTCCTCGGCGGCCGCGCGGGCGGCGGCGACGGACATGGTGGGCTGGAAGTTGCGCAGGTACCCGAACGCCTCGGCCAGCGCGACCAGCCGCACGCCCCCGGTGTCGCCGCTGGCGAGGTCCGCCATGCCCACCGCGAGCAGCTGTGCGCCCAACAGCGGGAGCAGCACCAGGTAGGGCGGGGGGTTGTCGATCGGGTTGGCCAGCAGGGACGTCAGCTGCTCGGTCAGCCGCCGCAGGTCGTCGCGGACCAGGTCGAGCGCGCCATGGCGGGCGTGCGCGATCACGGCGACGCTGCGCGCCTCCACGACCCAGAGGTCATAGCCTGGCGGATCGCCGTGGACGAGGTCGTCGCCCGCGGATCTGACCTCGTCGAGCACGCGTCGCCAGAGCGCGAGCCCCGCGTCGGTCTCCCCGCGCGTGAACAGGACCTCGGCCCGCACGGCGAGGTGGTAGGCGGTGGTGCCGTTCCCCGCCTCCCCGTGCGAGATCAGCTCCAGCCAGCGCTCCGCCTCGTCCAGCGCGCCGATGCGCAGGTTGGCCAGCACCAGCCACCACCGCAGCCCGGCGACGTCGGCCGCGGCGCCGAGCCGGTCCAGCACCGGCAGCGCCGCGAGCAGGTGGTCGCGGCTGCGCACGCCGTCGTCCGCGCGCAGGGTGAGTTCGGCCAGCCTGCTGTGCGCCATCGCCCACTGCCACGGCGCTTCCCGCTGGTCTGTGGCCGCCAACGCCTTGTCCGCCTCGGCGATCGCGGCGTCGATGTCACCGTCGTGCTCGTGCTTGTAGGTTTCCAGCGCGCCTGCGGCGGCGACGACTGCCTGCTGGTCGTCCGCGCGGAACCCGGGGTCGACCAGAAGGTGCGCGTACGCCCGGACCATGGTGTCCGGCGGCGTGGTGAGGACTCGCCGCAGCGCGCTCAGCGTCCGCTCGGGGCGCGGGCCGTTCAACATCATCTTGTACAGGGTGGACAGTGTGAGCGCGGTGACGGCCGGGTCGGACGGCTCCGCGCGGATGAGCACCGGGTCGACCTCGGCGGCGACCGCGGCGAGCCGGGTGTAGTTGGACTCGATGATCCACAGGCTCATCAGCACGGCGGCGATCGCCGGATGCGGGGACAGGCGCAGGGCGTGCAGGAGGTTGTCCTCCTCGGCCCGCAGCAGCGCCGCCACCGCGAAGGCGTCCGGACCGAACACCGCGTCGTGGTAGCGGGTGCCGAAGTCGACCGCCCAGGCGAGGAAGCGCTCGTCCGGCGGGCCTTGGGCGAACTCGCGCACGGTCTCCAGCATCCGGAAGCGGGTGCCCGTCGGGGTGTCCTCGACCTTGAGCAGGGACTGGTCGACCAGGGCCTCGATGGTGTCCAGCACGTCGCCGTCGATCAGCCAGCCTGCGGATTCCTCGGTGAACCCGCCGGGGAAGACCGCGAGCGCGGTCATGGCGGCCTGGGCGTCGGGGTCCAGCAGGTTCCACGACCAGTCGACGACCGCGCGGAGGGTCCGGTGGCGGGCGGGTGCGTCGCGCGGCCCGCCGCGCAGCAGGGTGAACCGGTCGGCGAGGCGCGCGGCGATCTCGGGGACCGACAGCACGCGCACGCGGGCGGCGGCCAGCTCCACGGCCAGCGGCAGGCCGTCGAGGCGTTCGCACAGCTCGGCGACGACGTCCCTCGGCAGCTCGACGCCGGGCCGGGCGGCTCGCGCGCGGTGCTCGAACAGGGCCACGGACGTGGCCAGGTCCAGCTCGGGCAGCGGGTACACCGACTCGGACGACAGGCCCAGCGGCGCGCGGCTGGTGGTGAGGACGCGCAGGTCCTTCGTCGTCGACACCAGCGTCCGCACGAGATCGGCCGCGCCGCGCAGGACGTGCTCGCAGTTGTCCAGGATGAGCAGGGCGCCGGGCCCGAGCGCGTCGGCGATCCGGCCCTCGCCCGCGCCGACGACCGAGGCGACCTCGCCCGCCACGTCGTCGTCGGAGCCGACGCCCGCGAGGGCGACCAGGTGCACGACCCGCTGCTCGGCCTGGTGGCCGACGGCCTGCGCCAGCCGGGTCTTGCCCAAGCCGCCGGGACCGACGATCGACGTCACCCGGGACGTCCTGACCAGTCCGGTGACCGCGGCGAGGTCGGCGTCGCGGCCCAGCAGGGGGTTCGGCTCGTGGGCGACGTTGTGCCGCACGGGCTCGCCCTGGAGCAGCCGCTGGTGCAGCGCCTGGACGGCGGCCCCGGGGTCGCTGCCGAGCTCGTCGCGCAGGAAGCGGCGGTAGGTCTCGTACCGGGCGAGGGCGGCGGCGGGCCCGGCGGTGGCGGCCTCGGAGCGCAGCAGCTCCAGCAGGACCTCCTCGTCGTGCGGGCGTTCCCCGGCCAGCGCGGTCAGCGCGTCCAGCGCCTCGGCGTGGCGGTTCAGCCGGGACAGCGCCAGCGCCCGCGCGCGCTCCAGCGACCCGAGCGCGGCCATCCGGTCCGCGCGCAGGGCCGACAGCGGGCCGTCGCCGTCGACGCCGCTGCCGTCCCAGAGCGCCAGACCGGCCTCGGCGTGCTCCAGCGCGCTCGCGTGGTCGCCCGCGCGCGAGCACTGCGCGCTCGCCGCCGCGCGGGCGACCAGCGCGGAACTGTCCACCTGGTCCGCTTCCAGCCCGAGCCGGTACCCCGTCGGCGTGCGGACGACGAGGTCGGGGCCGAGCTGCGAGCGCGTCCGGGAGACCAGGATCTGCAGCGCCTTGGCCGGGTTCTCCGGCCGCTCGTCCGGCCACAGCTCGTCGATGAGCCGCTGCGTGCCGCACCCGCCGCGCAGGTCGGCGGCCAGCAGCGCGACGAGGTCCCGGAGCCGGGCCGCGGTGATCTCCCGGTCCCGGTAGGACACCCGCGACAGCAGGATCAGGTCGGGGCTCACCGGGGCAGGATAGATGCTCCGCGCCGCCGCCCGAGCCGGAAAGCCGTGGTCACCCGGCCATGGTGAGGGCGGCGAGGATCTCGTCGCGCCGCTCGATGAACCTGTGGCCCGGGTAGGGCAGCTCGAAGGAGTACAGGACCTCCCGCAGGGCCTCCTTCTCCTCGGCCGTGACCGGGATCCGGCGGTTGACCAGGCCCGCGGCGAGGTTGTCCGCCAGCTCGCCCCACTCGCCGACGAACGCGAACTGCCGGTACCGGGCCAGGCGGTCCGGCGGGAGGCGGTCGGCCAGGCTCTCGACCAGCGCGGTGGCCTTGGCGCGCATCTCGGGTGTCTGCACGGTCATTCCCTTCAGAGGTTCCAGAACGAGGACGCGTCGCGGTCGGCGTCGTGCGCGCGGTCGGCCCGTTCGCGGTGCTGGTCGGCGACCATGCGCGAGGTGTCGGCCTCGTCGCGCAGGGACTGGGCGGCGGCGCTGTGCTCGGACGCGGCCTCGTGGTCGCCCGCCTCAGCGGCCTCCTCGGCGGCCTCCTCGTGCTCGTCCGCGCGGTGTTCGGCCTCCTCGGCGTGGTCGTCGGCCTCCTGCGCGTCGTCGAGCTCCTCGTCGATGTCGACGCTGCTGCGGCCGCCGTTCTCCTCGGGGGAGAGCGGCTGCGGGTCGCCTTCCTCGTCGTTGCGGCAGACGCCCCTGCCGTACTCGGGATAGGCGGTCACCACGTCGCCGTCGTCATCGACGATCACCACGACGCGCACGCCGTCACGGGTGCCCTCGGCGATCCAGTTGCCGTTGTCCTGCCGCTGCGGGGCCTGGTCCGGATCGCGGGCGACGTCGTCCACCGTGTCCATGATCTTGTCGTCGTCCCAGTCCTCCGGGAACACCGTCTTGCCCGGAACCCCGCTGTCGTGGTGGTGGCCGCCGCCGCGGTGGTCGCCCCACAGGATGTGGGTGCGCCTGCCCTCGGCGTTGATCGTGCTCGGGTCGGGGTGATCGCCGACCACGTCGTCCCACTTGCTGCCCGACGCGCCCGGCTGGGCGAGGGTCCGGGGGGCCTGGGCGTCGGCGGCGCGCACCGCGAGCACGGCGTCGTCGCCTGCGGTCGCGACCTGGGTCCGGATGCGCTCGTGGTCGTCCTCCGGCGCGGTCTCGGCCTCCCGCTGCGCCCACTCCAGCGTGTCCGCGTACGCCGCGACGGCCCGGCCCGCGGCGTGGCAGGCGTCCACGGCGGCCAGCCAGCCCGGCGCCGTGCGCTCCTGGTACGCCGCGAACGCCAGCGCCGCCTCGCCCTCCCACTCCGGGGCCAGCGCGGCCACCCCGCGCTGCGCGACCTCCAGCGCCTCGCCGAAGCGCCGCCAGCGCTCGGCGTCGGCCCGGATCGCGGCGACGTCGCCCGGGATGGTCAGCTCAGCCACGCGGTGAACACCCCCGCCGCTTCGCCGTCGGTGTCGGTGTAGGCCGCCGCCGAGGCGGTGAGCCGCTCGCCGATGGAGTCCACCTCGTCGGTGAACCCGTCCGCCAGGGCGCGCAGGCGCTCGGCGAAGGCGCGCATCTCCTGGGCCAGCCCCGCGTGCCCGGGGTCGCCGATGTCCGCGGTGAGCAGGCCCCCCGCCCGCGCGCGCAACTCCTCGCCCAGCGCGCCCGCCGCCGACGCGGCCTCGCGCAGGCTGTCGACCCCTGCGGTGAATCCGCCCACCCCGACCTCCACATCCGATGATCCACTGAATGCGACGACGGGCGGCGGCGGGTTGTTCCCCGGGGTCGCGCAGATCACCCCAGGTCACATGCGGGTCGGCGCCTCGATCCCGAGGAGGCTCAGGCCGCGGGTCAGCACGGTGGAGGTCAGGACGGCCAGGGCGAGCCGGGAGCGGCGGACCGGCTCCGGGGTGGTCGCGGCGAGGATCGGGCAGCTGTCGTAGAAGGAGGTGAACGCCGTCGCCGTCTCGAACAGGTACAGGCACAGCTTGTGCGGGGCGTACCCCTCGACCGCGGCGGCGATCGCCGTCGGGAACTGGGCCAGCTTGAGGGCCAGCGCGCGCTCGGCGGGCTCGGTGATGACGATCTCGCCCGGCGCGGACTCCCCGGCCTTGCGCAGGATCGAGTGGATGCGGGCGTTGGCGTACTGCAGGTACACCGACGTGTTGCCCTCGGTCGCCAGCATCCGCTCCCAGGTGAAGGTGTAGTCCTTCTCCCGGTCGCCGGACAGGTCCGCGTACTTCACCGCGCCGATGCCGACCGCGCGGGCGACCTCGGCCTGCTCGTCGGCGTCCAGCGACGACCGCTCCTTCACCAGGGCGGCGGCGTGCTGCACGGCCTCGTCGAGCAGGTCGACCAGCTTCAGCGTCCCGCCCGCGCGGGTGCGGATGGTCTTGCCGTCCTCGCCCAGGATGGTGCCGAATCCGATGTGGACGGCGGTGTTCCCCGGGCCGAGGTAGCCCGCCATGCGCGAGGCCGCGAACACCATCTGGAAGTGCTGGGCCTGCGGCGTGCCCACCACGTACAGCAGGTCGGTCATGCCGCGGTCGCGGATCCAGTACCGGACCGTGGCCAGATCGGTGACGGGGTAGCCGTAGCCGCCGTCGCGCTTGCGCAGGATCAGCGGCAGCGGGTCGCCGTCGCGGTTGGCGAAGCCCGGCGGGAACACGCACACCGCGCCGTCGCTGACCGCCGTGATGCCCTGGGCCTCCATCTCGGTGATGACCTCGGCCAGGTACGGGTTGTAGAAGCTCTCCCCGTAGATGTCCGACGGCGTGAGCGAGATGTCCAG
Source organism: Actinokineospora sp. UTMC 2448 (assembly GCF_024760565.1). Lineage (NCBI taxonomy): Bacteria > Bacillati > Actinomycetota > Actinomycetes > Pseudonocardiales > Pseudonocardiaceae > Actinokineospora > Actinokineospora sp. UTMC 2448. The sequence goes on from NZ_CP031087.1 coordinate 613,023, forward strand.
CAGCTCGTACACCTTGGCGAAGTGCCGGGTGGACTCCTCCACCAGGTCCCGCCACAGCGCCAGCGTCGGCTCGTCGCCGCTCTGCAGGGCGACCACGCGCAGCCGGGCGCGGTCGGCGAAGTCCGGGTCGGCGTCGAACTTCTTGCGGGCCTCCTGGTAGAAGCCGTTCAGGTCGCCGATGGTGTGGTCGCCGGACCAGCCCAGCTCCGACAGGTGCTCGATGAGCATGCCGAACGGGGTGCCCCAGTCGCCGAGGTGGTTGTGCGGGACGACCTCGTGCCCGGCGAAGCGCAGCAGCCGCAGCAGGGACTCGCCGATGATCGTCGAGCGCAGGTGCCCGACGTGCATCTCCTTGGCCACGTTCGGGCTGGAGTAGTCCAGGGCGAACCGGCGCGGCTCGGCGGCGGGCACCACGCCGACGCGGTCGTCGAGCGAGGACAGCCGCGCGGCGAGCCAGTCGGTGCGCAGGGCGAGGTTGATGAACCCCGGCCCGGCCACCTCCGGCGCCTCGACCTCGGGGGCGGCCATGCCGTCGACGATGGCCTGCGCCAGCTCGCGCGGCGGCCTGCCCAGTTTCTTGCCCAGGCTCATCGCCACGTTGCACTGGTAGTCCGCGCCCGGGCGGGTCGACGGCCTGATCAGCGCCTCATCCGGCGTGATCTCCACGCCGAGCGGGGCCAGCGCGTCGGCCACCCGCTGGCCGAGCAGGACCGTGATGTCGCCGCTCATGCCGTCCACGTCCCCGGGTCCGCCTCGGTCTGCGCGCCGGAGGCCATGTCCTTCACCTCGTGCGGCCTGCCGTCCTCGAACGGCGGGAACCACACGAACGGGATGCCCTTCTGCGAGGCGTACTTGAGCTGCTTCTTCAGCTTGTCCGCCTGGTGGTAGATCTCGGTGTTGTACCCGCGTTCGCGCAGCCGCGCGGCCACGGCCAGCGCGTCGGCGCGGCGCTCGTCGGACGGGACGACGACCAGCACCTGGCTGGGCGTCATCGGCCCGGTCCGCAGCAGGCCCTCGGCGACGAGCTTGGCGAAGATCCGGGTCAGGCCGATCGACAGCCCGATGCCGGGCAGGTCGCGGCGGATGAACGAGCCCGCCAGGTTGGCGTAGCGCCCGCCGGAGCAGATGCTGCCGTAGTTCGGCCAGTCGAGGAACTTCCCCTCGTAGACCGTGCCGGTGTAGTAGTCGAGGCCGCGGGCGATCGACAGGTCGGCGACCACGCTGCCGTCGGGCAGGTCGGCCAGCGACTCCAGCACGAAGCCCAGCTCGTCCAGGCCCTCGGCGAGCAGGTCGGACTTGACGCCGAGGCGGGTGATCTCGTCGACGACGGAGGCGTCCGAGCCCTTGATCTGCGCCAGGTCGAGGCAGGCGGTGACCTGCTCTGGCGACAGGCCCGCGCCTGCCAGCAGGTCGGACACGCCGGCCACGCCGATCTTGTCGAGCTTGTCGGCGATCCGGATCACCGCGAGCGGGTCGCCGATGCCCAGGCCCTCGTAGAAGCCCTGCAGGATCTTCCGGTTGTTGATGTTGAGCGACCACGGCGGCAGGCCGAGCCCGGTCAGCACCTCGTGGATGATCCTGGGCAGCTCGGCGTCGAAGTGCAGCGGGACGCTGTCGACGTTGATCACGTCGATGTCGCACTGGGTGAACTCGCGGAAGCGGCCCTCCTGCGGCCGCTCGCCCCGCCACACCCGCTGCATCTGGTACCGCTTGAACGGGAAGACCAGGTCGTTGAAGTGCTGGGCGACGTAGCGGGCGAACGGCACGGTGAGGTCGAAGTGCAGCCCGAGCTTGGCGTCGCTGGTGTCGCGCGGGTCGGCCTGCAGCCGCCGCAGCGTGTAGACCTCCTGCGAGGTCTCGCCCTTGGCGGTCAGCACGTCCAGCGACTCGACCGACGGGGTCTCGATCGAGGCGAACCCGTAGCGCTCGAAGGTGGCCCGGATGCGGTCCAGCCAATGCAGCTCGACCAGGCGCACCTCGGGCAGCCACTCGCTGAAGCCGCTGATCGGGGCGGGTCGGACCACGGGCTGGTCGCTCATCGGCTGACTCTCCAAAGTAGGGGGATGCCCCTGAATGGTATTAGAGCCGCGCGACCCCATTAGAGCTGACTGGAGCCGTCCGGGGAGGTCCGCCACTGCTCGAACGGACGGTCGAGGTGCCAGCGGCCGCCCGCGTAGGTGAGGATCCGGTGCTCGCAGTGCGTCGGGTTGGACAGCGACTCGAACAGGTCGATGCTCCAGGAGAACATCCGCCTGCACAGCAGCCGGGTGGTGAGCCCGTGCGAGACGACCAGGGCGGTCTTCGGGTGTGACGTGTCGTACTCCACGCGCTGTTCGAGCTCGTTGAGGAAGCTCGCCACCCGGTCGTCGACGTCGGCCCCGGACTCCCCGTGCGCGAGCCGGTAGAAGAAGTGGCCGAACTCGTGCCGCTTGCGCTTCTGCACCTCCTGCTCGACCGGGTCCTGCAGGTTGCCCCAGTCCTGTTCGCGCAGCCGGGGCTCCTCGACCCGGCGCACCACCCGCTCCCCGAGGCCGAGCAGGGCCAGGGTGCGCACGGCCCGCACGTACGGGCTGACGTAGACGGCGATCTTCTCGTCGCCGAGCAGCGCCCGCAGTTCCGCGCCCGCCGCCTCCGCCTGCGCCTCGCCGCGTTCGGTCAGCGGCAGCGCGTGGTCGGGGACGCGGCAGTACGCGAGCTCGTCGACGTTGCCGATGCTCTCAGCGTGCCGAAGGAGGATGATCCGCACGCTTCCATGGTGCCGGTTGTCAGCATCCTGTGGCAGGTACATAGGCTGGATGCACCGCCAAAGACTAAAGGAGCGTCACTGTGAGCGTCCCGGGAACCGTTGTCGTGGTGGGTGGGGGAACCATGGGCGCCGGAATCGCGCACGTGTTCCTGGTCGCGGGGTCACGCGTTGTGTTGGCCGAGGCCGACGCCGCTCGCGCGCAAGCGGGCGCTGACGCCGTCGCCGCTTCCCTGGCCAAGGCCCAGGACCGCGGCAAGATCGCCGACGCGGCCGCCGCGCTGGCCGGACTGTCCACTGTGGACTCGCTGGCGGAGCTGCCCGCCGACGCCGGTCTGGTCGTGGAGGCCGTCCCCGAGGACCTGGCGCTCAAGCAGACCGTGCTCTCCCAGGTGGCCGCCGTCTGCCCGGACGCGGTGCTGGCGTCCAACACCTCGTCGCTGTCGATCTCGGCGCTCGCCGACGGCCTGCCGGGCGAGCGCGTGCTGGGCATGCACTTCTTCAACCCCGTGCCGGTCCAGGCGCTCGTCGAGTTGGTCCACCACGAAGGGCTCGGCGCCGACGTGCTCGCGCGCGTGCGCGGCTGGGCGGAGGCGCTGGGCAAGACGGTCATCGAGGTCCGCGACTCGCCCGGGTTCGCCACCTCGCGGCTGGGCGTGGCCGTGGGCCTCGAGGCGATCCGGATGCTGGCCGAGGGCGTGGCCTCCGCCGAGGACATCGACACCGGCATGCGGCTGGGCTACGCCTGGCCCATGGGCCCGCTGCGGCTGACCGACCTCGTCGGCCTGGACGTGCGGCTGTCCATCGCCGAGCACCTGGCACGCGAGCTGGGGCCGCGGTTCGAGCCGCCCGCCCTGCTGCGCGAGAAGGTCGCCCGGGGCGAACTCGGCCGCAAGAGCGGCCAGGGGTTCTTCACATGGTGACCGTCCGGCCGTTCGAGCCCGGCGACACCGACGCCGTGCAGCGGATGCGGCGGCTCGCCTTCGGCGGCGGCGGTCCGCTCGGCGAGGGGTGGTCCGGGCTGGTCGCCGAGGACCCGACCGGTCCGGTCGGCGCGGCCCGGGTGTGGCGCTACGGGCAGTTCTTCGGCGGGCGCGCGGTGCCGTGCGGGGGAGTGGCCAGCGTCGTCGTCCTCCCGCACGTCGGCGGGCGCGGCGTCGCCGGGGAACTCCTGCGCGGCCTGCTCGGCATGATGCGGGTCGCGGGGCAGCCGATCGCGGCGCTGTACCCCAGCGCTGCCGACGTCTACCGGCGGTACGGCTGGGAGCTGGCGGGAACCACCGAGCGCCTGCGCGTCCCGACGCACGCGCTGGCGCGCCTGCGGCCCACGCGGCCGGTCCGTCCGGCCGTCGAGGCCGACCTGCCCGCGCTGCACGCCGCCTACCTGCGCACCGCCGCCCGCGTGGACGGCATGCTCGACCGCTCCGCCCCCGCCTTCACCCTCGCCGACGTGCTGAAACTCGACATCGTCCACGTGGTCGACGGCCAGGACGGCCTGAGCGGCTACCTCACCGCCGACCGCCGCGATGACGGGCTCGTGGTGCACGACCTGGTCGCCGACGACGCCGAGACCGCGACCACCCTGCTCGCCGGGCTGACCGCGTGGTCGACGGTGGTCGCCGAGGTCGGCCTCCGCCTGATCGACCCGGCCGTGGACCTGCTCGTCCCGCGCGCCGAGGGCCCGGTCGACGTCCACCCGTGGATGCTGCGCGTGGTCGACCTCCCCGCCGCGGTCGACGCCCGCGGCTGGCCCGCCGCGGCGCACGCCCGGCCGTTCACCGTCGACATCGAGGTCGACGACGCCGACGCGCCCTGGAACTCCGGCCGCCACCGGCTGGTCTGGGACGGCACGGCCGTGCGCTACGAGCCCGGCGGAGCGGGAGCGGTCCACATCACCGCGCGCGGTCTGTCCGCCTGGTACACCGGGGCGGCCGACAGCGCGACCCTGCGCCGCGCCGGGCTGCTGACCGGCGGTGACGCCTCCGGACTCGACCGGCTGATCGGCGCCGCGCGTCCGGCCCGCATGGCCGACGAGTTCTGAGGCCCTCTCTCAGGCGCGTCTCAGCAGCAAGAGGAACACTGGCGACATGCGCATTCTCGTGGTCGATGACGATCGGGCCGTGCGCGACTCGTTGCGTCGGTCGCTGCAGTTCAACGGCTACCAGGTCGACCTCGCCGGTGACGGCCAGGCCGCCCTGGAGCTGGTCATGGACTCCGGCAGCAGGCCGGACGCGATGGTGCTCGACGTCATGATGCCCAGGCTCGACGGCCTGGAGGTGTGCAGGCGGCTGCGCGGCGTCGGCGACGACCTGCCGATCCTCGTGCTCACCGCGCGCGACCTCGTCTCCGACCGGGTCGCCGGGCTCGACGCGGGCGCCGACGACTACCTGCCCAAGCCGTTCGCCCTGGAGGAGCTGCTGGCCCGGCTGCGCGCGCTGCTGCGCCGCGCCACCCCCGACCAGGCCAAGCAGTCCGAGGGCGGGCTGTCCTTCGCCGACCTGCGCATGGACCCCGGCACCCGCGAGGTCGTGCGCGGCGAGCGGGCGATCAGCCTCACCCGCACCGAGTTCGCGCTGCTCGAACTGCTGCTCAGCCACCCGAAGCAGGTGCTCACCCGCAGCCGCATCCTGGAGGAGGTCTGGGGCTACGACTTCCCCACCTCCGGCAACGCGCTGGAGGTCTACATCGGCTACCTGCGCCGCAAGACCGAGGCCGACGGCGAGCCCCGGCTGATCCACACCGTGCGCGGCGTCGGCTACGTGCTGCGGGAGACCCCGCCCTGATGACCGCACCGACCGGCGCCCGCCAGCGCGTCACCATGCGCTCCCGGATCAGCCTGCTGGCGGCGCTGTGCGTGGGCGGCGCGGTCGCGCTGGTCTCCCTCGGCGCCTACATCACCGTCTACCAGGGGATGCACCAGCAGGTCGACGAGAACCTGATCGAGCGGGCCAACGCGCTGCTGGACAACACCCGGGTGATCACCGAGGGCCGCACCGAGATCCCGGTGTTCTTCCTGGAGCTCTCCGACGTCAAGTTCGACGTCATCGACGCGTCCGGGGAGTCGGCGATCTCCATCGACCGGCCGGTCGCGCGGCCGCCGATCCGCGATGAGGAGCTCAAGGTCGCCCGCGGCCTGCTGCAGAGCAACGTCCGCACCGACCAGGGCACCGACTCGCGCGTGTACGCGGTCAAGTACACATTCCTCGACAACACCGCGCTCGTGCTCTCCCAGTCGCTGGAGTCCACCAAGGCGACGCTGGCCAAGCTGGCCGTCGTCCTCGTGGTGATCGGCGGCGGGGGGATCATCGTCGCCGCCCTGGCCGGTCTCGCGGTCGCGGGCGGCAGCCTGAGACCCATCCAGCGCCTCACCGCGGCCACCGAGCACGTCACCTATACGGGTGATCTCCGGCCGATTCCCGTGGCCGGGGACGACGAGCTCGCCCGCCTCACGCACAGCTTCAACACGATGCTGGGCGCGGTCGCCGAGGCCCAGGAGCGGCAGCGCAGGCTGGTCGCCGACGCCGGGCACGAGCTGCGCACCCCGCTGACCTCGCTGCGCACCAACCTGGAGCTGCTGCTGGCCTCGGAACGGCCCGGCGCGCCGACGCTGTCGCCCACGGACAAGGCCGAGATCCAGGACGACCTGCGCGCCCAGCTCGACGAGCTGACCCAGCTCATCGGCGACCTGGTCGAGCTGGCCCGCACCGACGCGGGCGCCGACGTGCACGAGCACGTCGAGCTGACCGAGGTGGTCGAACAGGCCCTCGACCGGGCCCGCCGCCGGGCAGGCGACGTGCGGTTCGAGGTGAACCTGCGGCCGTGGCACCTCATCGGCCACGCCGCGACGCTGGAGCGCGCGGTGCTCAACCTGCTCGACAACGCGGTCAAGTTCAGCCCGCCGGGCGGCACGGTGCGGGTGACCCTGGACGACGCGGGCACCGGCTACGCGTTCCTCCAGGTCGCCGACCAGGGCCCGGGGATCAGCGACGCCGACCTGCCGCACGTGTTCGAGCGGTTCTACCGCTCGGAGGAGGCCCGCACGCTGCCCGGGTCGGGCTTGGGGCTGGCGATCGTCAAGCAGGCCGCGCAGCGCCACGGCGGCTCGGTCTACGCGGGCCGCTCGGTGGACGGCGGCGCGCTCATGGCGATGCGACTGCCCGGTCACCCCGGGTGACAACAACAAAATCGACCGTTCGAGTGTGTACGATTGTGTTGTGCTTGCCCGTCAGCGCCAGGAGGTGATCCTGGACGAGGTCCGCCGCAGCGGGGCCGTCCAGGTGCACGCGCTCGTCACCAGGCTGGGTGTGTCCGACATGACCATCCGGCGCGACCTCGACGTGCTCGCCAAGCGCGGCCTCGTCGAGAAGGTCTACGGCGGCGCGACCTCGGTCGTCGGGCGCAGCACCGACGAGCCCGGGTTCGAGGCCAAGTCCGTGCGCGCGCTGGCCGAGAAGGACGCGATCTCCGCGCGGGCGGCCTCGCTCATCCGCCCGGGGACCGCCATCGGCATCTCCGCGGGCACCACGACGTGGACCTTCGCCCGCCACCTCGACGACGTCCCGGACATCACGGTCGTGACGAACTCGATCAGGGTGGCCGACGTGCTGCGCACCGACCGTCCGGACAGGACAGTCGTGCTCACCGGCGGCGTGCGCACGCCGTCGGACGCGCTGGTCGGGCCGGTCGCCGTGCAGTCGTTGCGCTCCCTGCACCTGGACATGGTGTTCCTCGGCGTGCACGGCATGGCCGACGGACCGGGCTTCACCACGCCGAACCTCAACGAGAGCGAGACCGACCGGGCGCTCGTCGAGGCGGGCGGCAGGCTCGTCGTGCTGGCAGACCACACCAAGTGGGGCATGGTCGGCATCTCCACCATCGCCGACCTGAGCGAGGCCGACGTGCTCGTCACCGACGAGGGCATCGCCGACGACGCCAGGGAGGTCCTGGCCGCCCGCGTCGGCGAGCTCATCGTCGCCGACGTGCCGGAGTCCGCGCGGGTCGCGGAATGAGGCACACGGTCCGGCTGCTGGCCGACGGCCGGGAGATCCACTACTACGACGCCGACGGGGCGCCGGAGCGCACCGCCGTCGACACCCGCGACCTGCCGCCGCGCGGCGCTGCCTCGGAGATCCGCCGCGACCCGCTCACCGGCGAGTGCGTCGCGCTGGCCGCGCACCGGCAGAGCCGCACGTACAAGCCGCCCGCCGGGCTGTGTCCACTGTGTCCTTCCGCGCCGGGCCGCCCGACGGAGGTGCCGGAAGCGGACTACGACGTGGTGGTGTTCGAGAACCGCTTCCCGTCCTTCTCCGGCGACCTGGGGCGCTGCGAGGTCATGTGCTTCACCGCCGACCACACGACGTCCTTCGGTGAGCTGTCGCTGGAACGCGTGGGCATGGTCGTCGACGTGTGGGCCGACCGCACGGCCGCGCTGAGCGCTATGCCCGGGGTGGCGCAGGTGTACCCGTTCGAGAACCGCGGCGACGAGATCGGCGTCACGCTCGCCCATCCGCACGGGCAGATCTACGCGTACCCCTTTGTCACCCCGCGCACAGAACGGATGCTGGCGACGGCGTCGGCTTATCTAGCTGAGCACGGCCGCCCGCTGATGGGCGATGTGTTGGCGGCCGAACGCGCGGGCCCCCGGGTCATCGCGGAGTCGGCGCACTGGACCGCGTTCGTCCCCGAGGCGGCGCGGTGGCCGGTCGAGGTCCACCTGGTTCCGCACCGCCAGGTGCCTGACCTGCCCGCGCTGACGGCGGCGGAACGCGCGGACTTCGCGGAGCTGTACCTGCGGGTGCTCGGCAGGCTGGACGGCTTGTACGACCGGGAACTGCCCTACATCGCCGCATGGCACCAGGCTCCGGTGACCGAGGGCCGCGAGCTGGCGTGGCTGCACCTGCAGGTGTTCTCGATCCTGCGCACAGCGGACAAACTGAAGTACCTGGCGGGCTCGGAGTCCGGCATGGCGGTCTGGATCAACGACGTGAAACCCGAAGACCTCGCCGCCCGCCTCCGCGCGGCCCCGCCCCGATACGGGTTCTAGGCGGCCCCACAGGCCCTCCTCAGCTCCTTCTCAGTCACGACGCGCATGGTGGTGTCATGACGGGTTTTGACCGCCAGCACCCGGGGAACACCCCGAATATGAGCCACGGTTCGTCCGGGGAGCAGGGCCCCGGACAACCGACATCCGGCGACCGGGTGGTCGGGGAGCAGGGCCCCGACCACCCGGAAGCCGTGCCCGTCACCACGCCCCCAGGGGGAACCCCGATGTCCGACCCCGGCTCCGACGCCCCCGGCCCCCGCCGGGAAGCCGCCACTGGCGCCGCCGCCGGTCCCACCGACGCCGCTTCCGCCGACGCTGGTGCCCGTCCCGCCGAGGCCGCTTCTGCCGACGCTGGCGCTGGCACCGGTCCCGCCGAGGCCGCCTCCGCCGCCGACTCCGACTCTGGCACTGGCGCCGCCGCTGGCTCCGCCGCCGACTCCGACTCTGGCGCTGGCTCCGCCGCCGACTCCGACTCTGGCGCTGGCGCCGCCGCTGGCGCTGGCGCCGCCGCTGGCTCTGGTACTGGCGCCTCCGCTGGCTCTGGCTTTGGCGCTGATTCCGGCACCGCTGCTGGTTCGGCCGCCGACGGTGGCTCCGCCCCCCAGTCACCGCCCAGCCGCACCGACGGCCACCCCGCCGACGCCCCGTCGAGCGCTCCCACCGACCAACGCTCCGCCGACCATGGCCTGACCGAGCAGCGCCCCGCCGACCAAGGTCCGGCGGACCAAGGCTCCACCGACCAACGCCCGGCCGCCTTGGGCCGCACCGTCAACCATGGTCTCTCCGACCAGAATCCTGCGGCCCACGGCCAGGCCGACCAGCCCGGCAACCATGGTCTCTCCGACCAGAATCCTGCGGCCCACGGCCAGGCCGACCAGCCCGGCAACCGTGGCCTTTCCGACCACAGTCCTGTCGACCACGGCCTGGCTGGTCATCCCGCCGACCGCAGCCCCTCCGCGCAGCGTCCTGCCGATCACGGCTCTGCGGACCGCCAGCCGGTCGGGCACGGCCACGCTGGCTATCCCGGGAGCCACGGCCCGGCCGACCAGCGCTCCACCGAGCACCGGTCCGAGGCCACCGGCTGGGAGCGGCCCCACGACACCAAGTCCTGGCAGCACAGCGAGTGGGCCCGTCCCACCCACACGGCGCCGTCCGGGCAGCAGGTTCTGTTCGGCGGTTCCGCCCCCGGGCACCACGCCCACCACCCCTCGACCGGTGGTTTCCAGCAGCCGCAGAAGAAGCGGTCCGGCGCCCTGATCGCGGGCGTGACCGCGCTGGCGTTGCTCGTCGGCGGTGGGGCGGGCGCCGCGGGCGGCTACCTCGTCGCCGAGAGCCAGGCGGGCTCGTCGAGCGCCAACGCGTTGAACGTGCCGCCGCCCGCCAAGCAGGCCAACACGCCCGCGCCCTCGGGGTCCATCGAGGCGGTGGCGGCGAAGGTGCTGCCCAGCGTCGTCCAGTTGCAGGTGCGCGGACGGAACGCTGCCGGTGAGGGGTCCGGCTTCGTGATCAGCGAGGACGGCCTGATCGTCACCAACAACCACGTCATCGAGGCCGCCGCCGAGGGTGGGCGGATCACCGCGGTGTTCCAGGACGGCCGCTCCGCGCGGGCCACCGTCGTCGGGCGCGACCCGACATCCGACGTCGCCGTGGTCAAGGCGCAGGACATCGGCGACCTCGTCGTCGCCGAGCTGGGGCGCTCGGATGACCTGCGGGTCGGCCAGAGCGTGGTCGCCGTGGGGTCGCCGTTCGAGCTGGCGGGCACCGTCACCTCCGGCATCATCAGCGCCCTGCAGCGCCCGACTCGCGCAGGCGGCGAGGACGGCAGCCAGGCCACCGTCCTGGACGCCATCCAGACCGACGCCGCGATCAACCCCGGCAACTCCGGCGGCCCGCTGGTCAACATGCAGGGCCAGGTCATCGGCATCAACTCCGCGATCTACAGCCCCGGCGCGGGCTCCGGCGAGGCGGGCTCGGTCGGCATCGGCTTCGCGATCCCGATCAACCAGGCCCGCCGCACAGCCGACCAGATCATCGACACCGGCCAAGCCACCCAGACCGTCCTGGGCGTCACCGTCCGAGACGACCCCGACGGCCTGGGCGCACTGGTCAACGAGGTGGTCCCCGACAGCGGCGGCGCCAAGGCGGGCCTCGCCCCCGGCGACGTCATCACCCGCCTCAACGACCGCCGGATCGACGGCGCCGACGCCCTGGTGGCCGCCGTCCGAGCCCACGCCCCCGGCGACAAGGTGACCCTGGTGATCGGCGACGGCGAGCGAACCGTCGAAGCCACCCTCGGCGGCCAACCGGTCGAGGTCAACTGAACGCCCGGCTCGTATTGCCCCCGAGCCGGCGGCTCCCAGCCGAGGAGCCCTCCGCGGACGGCCGCGGCGCGGCGGATCCCCTCCCGCCCGCCGCGGCCGCCGCTCAGAGTGCGTCCGCCGGGCGCAGGGTCAGCGACGGGCACGGAGCAGCAGCGCGGCCTCGGCGAACCGCGTCCCGGGAGCGGCCTCGGCAACTAGATCGACATCCGCCAGCGTGTCCACATCGGACAAGCGCGGTAGGCTGCCGACCCGATGGCCTGCCTCGATGAGCGCGCGCCGGATCCGAATGCCCGTGTCGGCCCTCGATACCGGAATCGTCCGCAGGACACCTGCCGACCGGGGATCGCGGAGTGCCAATGCCCACCAACCACCGTCGAGAGCCAGGCCCAACACGGCATCGACGGAGTCCAGCCCGCTCGCAGCCGCGGCCAACAGAGGCGGAGTGACCTGCGGGGTGTCCATCCCGATCTGCACGACCGCTTCCCCCGGATAGCGGACGGCCACGTCCGCATAGGCGTTGGCCAGACAATCCGCCCGGCCACGCCCGCGCTGTCCGATGACAACGCATCCCGACAAGGCCTCAGCCACCTGCTCGCCCCGCTCGGCCGCGCGGACGTCGCCTGCCAAGGCGACCACCGGCTGCACACCCGGCGTCGCTCGGGCGGCCGCCAGCGTGTCGAGGAGCCCCGCAGCCGCCAGATCCGCGGCCTCAGCAGGCGACGCGGGCGGAATCAACCCCGTCTTCACCAACCCGGCCACCGGCGCCTCGGCGATCACGAGTAGTACGGTCATCGCAGCACTCCCGCCCTATCATCGCGCCACGGATCAGCAGTTCAACCGAGTACCCGGGCACCCGGCCATACACACCCCCGACGAAGTCGAGACGGCGCCGGTTCATGGATTGACGGTAATCGGCGCTCATCACCACGTCCTTACCGATCGGTGACGTCGTAGCTTGGACCGGCTGGTGCTGAGCTAGCTGGATTAGCGTCGGCGGTGTGCCGCAGGACCGGGAGCAGGGACGGCGCGCTCAGGCTGCTCGGGGCAGGGGCGCTCGTCGCTCGGGGAATGGGCCCGCCGTCCCGGGCCGTCAGGTTGCAACCGCAGGACGAAAACGTTTGCGGGGTACTTCGGCGGCACAGGTCGGGGCGAGCGGTTTCGGGGCCGGTCGTTGGTCCAGAGGCGGGCGCGTTCTGGTCGAACGACTATCCCGTGGGGCGGTGCGCGGGGATTGCGGCGTTGCCGTGGGGCGGTGGTTTGTGCCGGGTGTTGGCGGAGGACGTGGGCTGGGTGCGCTTCGTGGGCTGGGTGGTTGTTGTGGCGGGCGTATCTTCCGGGGTGGAAAGGTCGAGGCGGCGTTGTCATCCCGGGCGCAGCAGTTCTTCTGGGCAGCTGAGAGGTGGAGTTGATGGGGCGCGTGCTCGTGGTGGACGACGACATGACCGTGTCCGACGTGGTGCGGCGGTATCTCGAACGGGCTGGGCATGAGGTCGTGTTGGCGGCTACCGGCGAGGAGGGGGTGGCCTGGGCTGCCGAGCATCGGCCGGACCTGGTCGTGCTTGACCTCATGCTTCCCGGCATCGACGGGCTGGAGGTGTGCAGGCGGCTGCGGGAGCGCAGTGCTGTCCCGGTCGTCATGTTGACCGCGCTCGGCGAGGAGGAGGACCGCATCGCGGGGCTGAGTCTGGGAGCGGATGACTACGTCACCAAGCCGTTCAGCCCGCGGGAGTTGGCGCTGCGGGTCGACTCGGTGTTGCGGCGGGCCAACGCCGCTCCGCCCGTGGCGGCCGTGTTGGTCGACGGTGGGCTGCGGGTGGACCCGGCCGCCCGCCAGGCGAGCATGGACGGGCTGGAGCTGGCCCTCACCACGCGCGAGTTCGATCTGCTGGCCTTCCTGATGGCCCACCCCGGGGAGGCGTTCACCCGCGAGCGGCTGCTGCATGAGGTCTGGGGCTGGGAGTTCGGCGACCGGTCCACAGTCACCGTCCATGTGCGACGGTTGCGGGAGAAGATCGAGCGCGCGCCCGCCAAACCCACCCGCATCAGCACGGTCTGGGGTGTCGGCTACCGCTACGACAGGAGCACGTGATGGTCGAGGACGACGAGACCATGCGGCAGATGATCGGGCACGTCGTGGAGATCCTGCCGTACGCGTTGCTGTTGGTCCTCCCGGTCGTCGCCGTCGGCGCGCTCGTGCTGCATCTGTTGCGTGATCGCGCGCTGTCGACCTCGATGACGGTGCTCGTGCTGGTTCCGCTGGCCGCGATGGTGACGGGCGTGCTCGGCATCTGCGGGTTCATGTTCAACACGACGCTGACGACGATGTTGCTGGTGTGCCTGCTGGTCACCGTCGTCACCGTCCCGGTCGCGGTGTTCCTCGGCCGCCGCACCGCCGCCCGGACGGTCTGGGAGCGCGAGGCCCGCGAACGCGAGCGCGGCGCCGAGGCCTCCCGCCGCGAACTGGTCGCCTGGATCAGCCACGACCTGCGCACCCCGCTGGCGGGCATCCGCGCCATGGCCGAGGCCCTCGCCGACGGCGTCGTGTCCGCCCCCGACGAGGTCTGCCGCTACGCCGACCGCATCGGCGACGAGGCCACCCGCCTCTCCGGCATGGTCGACGACCTCTTCGAGCTCTCCCGCATCACCGCGGGCGCGCTCCGCCTGACGTTGTCCGAGGTCCCGCTGCGCGACGTCGTCAGCGACGCGCTCGCCGCGCAGACCCCCGTGGCCAGCCGCAAGGGCGTCACCATCCACGCCCACGCCGACGCCTGGCCGGTGGTCCTCGGCAGCGACCCCGAGCTGGCCCGCGTGGTGCGCAACCTGGTCTCCAACGCCATCCGCCACACGCCCCCGGACGGCACCGTCGCCATCCAGGTCGGCGTCGAGGGCGAGGACGCCGTGCTGGCCGTCGCCGACGCCTGCGGCGGCATCCCCGAAGCCGACCTGCCCCGCGTCTTCGACGTCGCCTTCCGCGGCAGCCCCGCCCGCACCCCACCCACCCCGAACCCCGACCCGGCGGGCGGCGGCCTGGGCCTGGCCATCGCCAAGGGCCTGGTGGAGGCCCACCACGGCCGCATCGCCGCCCGCAACCACGGCCCCGGCTGCCGCTTCGAGGTCCGCCTCCCCCTGGCGAGCGCCTGACCCAGGACCACCCGACGGCGGCGCCAGACCACGACGAAGTCACGCCGTCACCGCCCGAGCACGCCTCACCGTCGGTGGGCGAGCGGCCGTCACGATTTCGTCAGGAACACGACCCGCACGACACGGATCACTCGCAGCGGCCCGTCGCCGGGCGGACGACTACGGTTGGCGGCATGGAACGCAGCGCGCAGCAGCTGGGCAGGGCTCTTATCGTCATCGTGGATGACCGGTTGGCGCACGGGGAGGAGGACGACTCCGTCGGACCGCTGGTGACCGAGCTGCTGGAGGAAGCAGGCTTCATCGTCGACGGCGTCGTCCCCGTCGAGGGCGAGACCGTCGCCATCCGCAACGCCCTCAACACCGCCGTGATCGGCGGCGCCGACCTCGTCATCACCGTCGGCGGCACCGGGGTGTCCCCCCGCGACGTCACCCCGGACGCCACGCAGGGCGTGCTCGACCGGCCCATCCCGGGCATCGCCGAGGCCCTGCGCTCCTCCGGCCTGGCCGCGGGCGCGGTCGACGCGGGCATCTCGCGCGGCCTCGTCGGCATCTCCGGCAGCACCCTGGTGGTCAACCTGGCCGGGTCGCGCAGCGCCGTGCGCGACGGCATGGCCACGCTGTCCACCCTGGTGCCGTACGTGATCGGCGAGCTGTCGGACATCTACGCGAGCTGATCAGCCCTCGTGGTGCGGGGGACGATTGCGCTGGTACCAGTCGTCCCCGCGCCGCTCGTCCTCGCCGTCGCCGCGCTCGTCCCGGGTGGTCTCCGGCAGCACCTCGCCGAAGATCCGGTCGAGTTCGGCGCGCCGGACCGCCGCTGCCCGCTCGGCCGGGCTCGGGTTGTCGGACTCCGTCATACCCCCAATCGTGTCACTTGCCCGCGTGGTTCTGCTGGCGCAGCAGGTCGCGGATCTCGATGAGCAGCTCGACGTCGGTGGGCCGGGCCGGGCCGGCCTCCTCCCCGCGCTTGCGCCGCTCCTGGATGGTCTTCACCGGCAGGACGATCACGAAGTAGATGACCGCCGCGACGATCAGGAAGTTGATCGCGGCGTTGATCACCGATCCGAAGTCGAGGAACGTCGCCGGGTTCTCGCTCAGGATGCGCACCCCGAGGCCCTGCGCCGCGTCGCTGCCGCCGATCGCGCTCAGCAACGGCTTGATGAGGCCGTTGGTGAACGCGGTGACGATGGTCGTGAACGCCGCGCCGATGATGACGGCGACCGCGAGGTCGACGACGTTGCCGCGCATCAGGAAGTCCTTGAAGCCCTTGAACACGGGTTGCTCCGTTCGCAGGGGACGGCGGGGGAACCGTCCGGGGTGGGGTGTGTCGGCATGGGCGGTCTAGGGCCCGCCGAAAGCAGGCCTGACCAGCGGGACGGACCGCCTCGGCGATCAACCGCTAGCGCAGGGTAACGCCCACCGGCCGCTCCAAAGCTACGGCGGCCACCCGTGTCGCCGAATCCCCCGGAAGGGCGAGCAGCACCACCGGCCCGTCCCGCGCCGAGTCGCCGCCGTGCACGGCGAGCACCACCCCGTCGCGCGCCACCACCGCGTGCGGCTCGGCGGCCACGACGTCCACGCGCGCACCGGCCCGCAGCAGCCGCGCCACCCCGGGATCGGCCAGGCGCAGCGGAACCGCGTCCTGGCCGGGGCCGGCGGCCAGGCGGACGTGCTCCGGCCCGAGCAGCCGGGTCCGGGTGAGCGGCTCGCCAGCGCTCGCGGCGGCCACCAGCACCGCCGACTCCACTTCGGACGCCTCGGCCAGCGCGGCGCCGGGCACGAGGTCCGGCGGCATCCGGACGGACCGCACGTCGGCGGCCGACAGCACGGCCCCGGCGGGCAGGTCGCGGGCGGCGACGAGCACGGGCGCCGTCCCGTCCCGCGCCGACGGCGTGAACGCGAGTACGGCGGCGAGCAGCACAAGCACGCCAGCGGCGGCGCGGCGCAGGCTGAGCGGACGGGTCAGGCGGTCGAGAACGGCACGAGGCACCACGGGCTCCCCAGGTCGGTCGGAATCTGTCCCTTCCGACGGTAGGAGCGGGGCAGCACTCGCTGCCAGGGTTACCCCGGCGCCTGTGGACAACCGGGAAACCGCAGGTCAGGACGCCTTGGCGGTGGTGGTGGTCGTCGTCGAGGAGGACGAGGTGGAGGACGCCGTGGACGACTCCGCCTTCGCCGCGGGCTTCGACTCCGTGGTGGAGGACGACGAGTCGCTGGACGTCGTGCTCTTGGTCCCCGAGCGGCTGTCGTTGCGGTAGAAGCCGCTGCCCTTGAACACCACACCGACCGAGCCGTAGAGCTTGCGCAGCCTGCCGGTGCACTCCGGGCACTCGGTAAGCGAAGCGTCGGTGAACTTCTGGACCGCCTCGAAACGGTGGTCGCAGGCCGTACAGGCGTACTGATACGTGGGCACGACCGCGGTTCCTCTCCGTCAGTTCTGGCACTCGACCAGCCAGAGTGCCAAACAATTCTGCGTCACCACCCACCGTGAGCGCAAACACCAGCGCAAGCGGCCGGAAGTGACCTCCGTCATGCCCCCAGCGGACGCAGCCCCTTCTCCGGCGTCAGCACCGCCGTCATCCGGATGTCGTGCGGCTCGGCGGGCAGGTGGTCGAACACCTCCTGGTCGCGCACCACGGCGATCAGCGGCGTGCCCGGCGCGGCCAGCGCCAGCGAGCGGTCGTAGTGCCCGGCCCCGCGCCCCAGCCGCACCCCGGCCCGGTCGACGGCCAGCGCGGGCACCAGCACGGCGTCGGCGATGCGCAGCGCGGCGGGCCCCAGCCGCTCGCCGATCGGCTGCAGCAGTCCGAACGGCCCCGGCCGCAGCGACTCCCTGCCGTCGTACCAGGCCCAGTCCAGCGGCTCCCTGCCCACCACGATCGGCAGCAGGATCCGCACGCCCCGGTCGGCCACCTCGTCGAGCATCTGCCACGACCCCGGCTCCGACCCGATCGGCACGTACCCGCACAGCGTGTCCCCGCGACGCACAACGCGGCCCTCGGTGAGCCTGCCCGTCAGCTTGATCGCCTCGGCGAACCGGGCGCTCGCCGGGACCCGTCGGCGTTCGCTGAGCAGCGCCCTGCGCCACTGGTCCTTCGTCCACGCCCGCGTCGCGTCGAGATCACGTCCAGAGCCGGCCACCCCACGAGGTTAGGCTGACTGTCCATGAACGCGTCGAGCGCATTCACCACCGCCATCGTGCCCGCAGCGGGTCTGGGCACCCGGTTCCTCCCCACCACGAAGTCGGTTCCCAAGGAACTGCTGCCGGTCGTGGACACCCCCGGCATCGAGTACGTCGCCCGCGAAGCGGCAGAGGCGGGCGCGAAACGCCTGGTCATCGTGACCTCGCCCGGCAAGGAGGCGGTCGTCGACTACTTCCGCCCGCGCCCGGAACTGGAGAGCACGCTGGAAGAACGCGGCAAGACCGACCTGCTGGACAAGGTCCGCCGCGCCCCCGCGCTCCTGGAAGTCGAGACGGCGCTGCAGGAACAGGCGCTCGGCCTGGGCCACGCCGTCGGCTGCGCCGAGCCCAACCTGCGCGGCGACGACGACGCGGTGGCCGTCCTGCTGCCCGACGACCTCGTGCTGCCCACCGGCGTCCTCGCCCGCATGGCCGACGTGCGCACCCGCAAGGGCGGCACGGTCCTCTGCGCCTTCGACATCCCGAAGGACCAGATCAGCGCCTACGGCGTGTTCGACGTGGAGCCCACCGCCGACACCGACGTGCTCAAGGTCAACGGGATGGTGGAGAAGCCGCCCGCCGACCAGGCCCCGTCGACCTTCGCCGCCGCGGGCCGCTACCTGCTCGACCGCGCGGTCTTCGACGCGCTCAAGCGGATCACCCCCGGCGCGGGCGGGGAACTGCAGCTCACCGACGCCATCGCGCTGCTGATCGCCGAGGGCCACCCCGTGCACGTCGTCGTGCACCGCGGCGGGCGACATGACCTGGGAAATCCGGGCGGGTTCCTGCGCGCCGCCGTGGACTTTGCACTCGACCATCC
The DNA here is from genome assembly GCF_024760565.1 of Actinokineospora sp. UTMC 2448. Lineage (NCBI taxonomy): Bacteria > Bacillati > Actinomycetota > Actinomycetes > Pseudonocardiales > Pseudonocardiaceae > Actinokineospora > Actinokineospora sp. UTMC 2448. Next base: position 631,272 of record NZ_CP031087.1, read on the forward strand.
GGAGTATGGGGACGACCTGCGCGCGTGGCTGACGCAACGGCTGGCGTGACCAGGGGGTTCAGGGAGTGCGGATGAGGTCTGTCGACGAGCAAGTCGAGCGTGCGCTGGCCGCGGCGGTGCGGCCCGCGCCCGTCCGGGTGGCCATCTCCGAGGCGCAGGGGCTGCTCTGCGCCGAGGAGGTCGTCGCCGAGCGCGCGCTGCCCGGCTTCGACCAGGCCGCCGTGGACGGCTACGCGGTGCGCAGCGTCGACACCCAGTCCGCCGCGGACGAGCCGGTGGTGCTGCCGGTCGTCGGCGAGATCGCGGCGGGCTCGCGCCAGCCGCGCAGGCTGCAGCCGGGGCAGGCGGTGCGCATCGCGACCGGCGCGCCGCTGCCCACCCTCGCCGACGCCGTGCTGCCCACCGGCTACACCGACGGCCACCACGCGCGGGTCACCGTGCACCAGCCGGTGCCGTCGGCCGGCTTCGTCCGCCGCACCGGGGAGGACGTGCAGACCGGCGACGTCGCCGTGCGGCGCGGCACCGTGATCGGCAGCGCCCAGGTCGGCCTGCTCGCCGCGGTCGGCAGGGCCAAGGTGCTGGTCTACCCGCGTCCCCGGGTCTCGATCATCTCCGTCGGCGACGAACTCGTCGACATCGACCGCGCCCCCGGCGAGGGCCAGGTCTACGACGTCAACTCCTACGCCCTGGCCGCCGCCGCGCGCGACGCGGGCGCCGAGGTCGTGCGCGTGGGCATCGTGCCCGCCGAGCCGCGCAAGCTGCGCGAGGCCGTGGAGAGCAGGCTGCTGCTCTCCGAGATCGTGGTGATCGCGGGCGGCGTCGGCGGCGACCTGGCCGACGAGGTGCGCGCCGCGCTGGTCGACCTCGGCGAGATCGACATGACCCGGGTCGCGATGCACCCCGGCTCGGTGCAGGGCTTCGGCAGGCTCGGCCCGGACGCGGTGCCGACGTTCCTGCTGCCCGGCAACCCGATGAGCGCGCTGGTCGTCTTCGAGGTCATGGTGCGCCCGCTCATCCGCGCCGCCCAGGGCAAGCGCAACCCGCACCGCCGGGTGGTCACCGCGGCCCTGCTGTCCCCGATCACGTCCACAAAGGCCCGCCGCGGCTTCCTGCGCGGCCAGCTGCTGCGCGACGAGTCGACCGGCGACTACCTGGTCCACCCGCTCGGCCTGTCCGGCTCGCACCTGCTGGCGTCGCTGGCCGAGGCCAACTGCCTGATCCTGGTGGACGAGGACACCACGGAGGTCGCGGCCGGTGAGCGGGTCCAGGTCAGCTTCCTCGCCCAGCGTGGCTGACCCGGCAGGGCGCCACCCCGGATGGCCCGTGCGGCTCGGTCCGCTGCGGGTGCCCGCGGGCGTCGTGGAGCTGCGGCCGCCGCGGCTGAGCGACGGCGGCACGTGGAGCCGGGTGCGGCTGCGCGACCGCCGGTACCTGGAGGAGTGGGAGCCGGTCGCGCCGGGCACGTGGGAGGACCGCAACTCGCCGCTGGCCTGGCTTGCCCAATGGGGCACTCTTCGCGGCCTCGCTCGCCGGGGCGTCTCCATCCCGCTGGTGATCGTCCTCGACGGGCGGCCAGCGGGTCAGATCACCGTCGGTGGCATCGTCCGAGGGGCGCTCTGCTCCGGATGGGTGGGCTACTGGGTCGGCACCCATGCCGCGGGTGGCGGTGTCGCCACGGCGGCCGTCGCGATGGTGGTGGACCACTGCTTCGCGAGCGCGGGCCTGCACCGCGTCGAGGCGACCGTCCGGCCGGAGAACGTCCCCAGCCTGCGGGTGCTGGCCAAACTGGGGTTCCGCGAGGAAGGCCTCTTCCGCCGCTACCTCGACGTCGCGGGCGACTGGCGCGACCACCGGTGCCTCGCGCTGACCACAGAGGACATCCCCGGCGGCCTGGTCGCGAGGCTGCTCGCCGAGGGCAGGGCGGCCCCAGCGGAAAAAGTTTGATCAAGACCGTTACGGGGGAAAGTCCCTGCGCGACCACCCGGACGGGCGATAACGTGCGGCGCGCCTCCGCCACACGTGTGACTGTTGTGACTAACGTGGCGAAGGCAGGGAGCATCGTGGGAGAACGGACAGGGGGAGGTACCGGGGCATGCCCAGCTCGTTGATCGTGGTCGCGCTCGTCGTGGCCTGGCTCGTCGTTCTCGTCCCGATGGTCGTGCGCAAGCGCCAGGAGATCGCCCGGACCACCGAATCCACCCTCGCCGGTCGCGTCGTCCGCGCTGCTGACGAACCAAGCGACGATGACGACGCCCACGTCCGGGAGGAGTTCCCCATGGACGACGAGCAGCTCGCCGACGACGACATCGAACCCCGCCGCTACCGCCCCGGCCGCGGCGGCTTCGACCCCGACGCCGCCGCCCGCGCCGCGCGCGCCAAGTACCGGTTCCGCCAGCGGGTGGTCGTCCTGATGCTGCTGGCCGCCGTCGCCACCGCCGTGGTCGCCGGGGTGGCCACGCCGTGGCTGTGGTGGGCCCACGGCGGCATCGACGTCCTGCTGGTCGGGTACCTGACGTACCTGCGCAGGCAGGTCCGCATCGAGGACGAGATCCGCCGCAGGCGCCTCGCCCGCATGCAGGCCGCCCGCCGCCACCACGCCCGCCCGGTCGAGGACTACGCCCCCCGCCCGGCCACCCGCCCCACCCACCCGGGCGCCGTCGCCGTCGACATCGACGACGAGGACCCCTGGTTCGACGACCTCGGCGACCCCCGAGAGCTGTCGTACCGCCGAGCGGTGGGCGAGTAGGACCCCCTGTCCGAGGGTGCGCGGAGACCCTTGCTATGCTCTCCGCGCACCACTTACGGGGCTGTAGCGCAGTTGGTAGCGCGTCTCGTTCGCATCGAGAAGGTCAGGGGTTCGATTCCCCTCAGCTCCACCCCAGAGGGCCTACTAGCAGGACTGTTCCAGTTCCGCTGGTAGGCCCTCTACGGTTTTCATGGCAAGAAAGCCGCCTCCCAGGTCGGAGCGGCTTACGCTGCTCCCCGTCACATCGCATGTACGCGGCGTAGGCGTCCTCCAGCATCCGGAGTGCTACTCGGATGAGGGCAGCTGTCGCGTTCTTCGACGCGGGACTCGACACCGCCGAGGACATCGCCCACGACCTGGCGTCGCGGGCCGGGGCGACCTGGCGCTGCATGCCACCTACGCCGCCGCCGCGCAGATCGGCTGGCGCCCGGCACAACTCGACCGAGCGGTGTGGAGGCACCAGGTAGCGCGCGGGCGTCGACGGACCTGACTGGCCGCATCGGCAGGACAACGGGTTGCTCTTCCGCTTGGGCGTCGAGCACCCCGTTGCTTGCCATTACTTCTTTCGTCTGCTTCGCATGGCGATGAGAATGGCCGCAATGCCGAGGAGTGTCCCGATGGCGCCGAACACGATTGGCAGTAGTTGGTCATGCGCACGCTTCTCCTGGTGGGGTCGCTGTTGTTGATCGGGTCGGATTGGGCGTAGGCGTAGGGGCTGCGTTCCTGGTTGGTGGGTCGGGTTGGGTGAAGCGGCCCCAGGTGGGGTTGTAGTAGCGGTAGCTGAGTACCAGCAGGCCGTCGGTCACCGACTGGACGCTGCTGTTGGCCGTCCACGTTTGCGAGCGGGCGTGTCCGAGCGGGTCGACGGCCTTGTGCCCGTTGGGGTCGGTCACGGTGGTTTGGGTGGTGCTGTCGTAGGCGAATAGGGTTTCCGCTGCACCCGCCTGACGCGAGGTGCCGACCTTGGTCGTGCGGTCGTACTCGTCGTAGGTGAAGGACCAGACCCGACCGAGCGGATCGGTCAGCGACAGCGGCTGGTACCTCTCCCCGTCGGTGTCGAACCTTCCACTGGAACGTCGTACCGTGGCCGATGACCGAGCGACGAAAGCCGTCCCGGTCGACCACCGTGAGGCCGGGCCGTGGTTGGTAAGACTGCTTGACCTGCTGCCCGAGGTACGCGCCGTGCTCCTCCTCGGCCGGATCGCCCAAGAAGGGTGGCAGAGGGCGAGCGAACTGCTGCCTGCTCGTGTTCCAAACGCTTCCACTGATCACGAGGCCGCATCCGGGCAACCTCGGAACGAAAGTCGTGCGAGGTGCAGTTGCGTTGCATCGTCGTGATGCCGTCAGGAGTTGGGTCAAGAGCCGGGGTTGTTCGCTCGCTTGGTCCTGACGAGGTCTGCGATGCCGTCGGCGAGAAACCCGCCGATGAGGCATCCGACGATCACCAGAGCCCAGCTCGCTTCATCGATGAAGATGAATCCGAGGACGGCTGCGATCGTGAGGATAGTGCCTGTGATGAGGTAGTAGCGGGGGCTATGACGGGATGGTGAGGGATTCGTCATCAGAAGAGTTTCGCAATCTGACCGGGAAGCCTGCTGACACCTTCGAGCGTGCCGCCTGCAACGCCGAGGAGTCCGTCGATGGAGGTGTCCTGGTGGGTTCCGCCCCCGATGCTGGAGCCGAGCGCTGCTCCGGCTCCACCACCGAGGCCTCCCAGGACGGCGACGGCTCCAGCGCAACCGAGTCCGGCCGTGGCGGGGCAGGCGGCAGCGAGACCGACGCCGACCGCGGCGCCGACGGCCCCGACAGACGAACTCGTGCTACCGCCGGTGGGAGGTGAGTTGTTGATCGGGTCGGATTGGGCGTAGGGGTTGCGTTCCTGGTTTGTGTGGTCGGGTTGGGTGAAGCGGCCTCAGGTGGGGTTGTAGTAGCGGTAGCCGACTATCAGCAGGCCGTTGTTGGGGGGTGTAGCCGCCGATGTGGCGGAACGGGGTGGTGGCTGCGGCTGAGCCGTTGGTGTGAGCATGGCCAGGGCTCCTCAGCGGGCGGGCCAGCCGCCCCGGCGAACTCGTGGTCGTCTGTGTCGGTCTGGTCGACGGGAAGACGGACTCCGCGGGACCTGACAGCTTCAGGACACTTTCTCCACAAACGGGCCGACGGCGTGATCACACTCCTATGTTTGCCGCACACGTGCCGCGACCGTTTGGAGCGTTGTGACCCCGTTGGGAAGTCCCGAGATCGCCGTCGATCGTGCGCGGCTGGGGGAGATCGGGAAGCTTCTCGGGCGTGGTGGCGAGGCCTCGGTGTACGAGTTGCCCAAGTGGTCCATACCGGACCGGCCGGGGCCCTTGGTGTTCAAGGAGTACCGCAGGCAGCACGGGGAGCCTGCGCGCCTGCGCACCATCGTCGCCGTGCGCGGGGCGTTGGATCTGCAGCGGCGGGATCGGTTGGACAGCCTGGCCGCGTGGCCGTGTCGGGTGGTCGAGGACGGCGGCGAGGTCGTCGGGATCGTCATGCCGCGCATCCCCGCGCGGTACACCGCGGAGATCTCGCTGCCCGGCAGCAACACCGTCGCCCGGCACGCGCGGGAAGTGCAGAACCTGTTCATCGATCCCGGCCGCATGGCGCGCCTCGGGCACGAGGTGCCGTCGATGCGCGCCCGGATCGCGCTGTGCCGGGACATGGCCGCCGCGCTCGCGTTCTTCCACGACGAGCTGGAAGTCGTCTTCGGCGACATCAACCACGCCAACGAGCTCTACCGCCTGGAGCCCACCGGGGTCTTCTTCATCGACTGCGACGGCGTCCGCCCGCGCGGGGTCGTCGCGCGGCACTCGCAGCTCAACTCCCCGGACTGGATCCCGCCGGAGCCGGGGCCGCTGACCAGGGCGACCGACCTCTACAAGTACGGCCTGTTCGTCCTGCGCTGCCTGCTGCCCGGCGCCGACGCGTCCAACAACACCGACCCAGCGCCCGCAGCGGCCGTGCTCGACGCCGTGGGCATGGACCTGCTGACCAGGGCGCTGCACGCGAACCCCGCGGTCCGGCCGAGCGCCCGGGACTGGCGCCGCCACCTCAACGCGCTGCTCGGCGAGCCCGAGGAGCCGCCGGTGATCACCGCGGCGAGCCTGGGCCGCGACCACGTCCTGCGCGGGCAGCCGGTCGAGGTGGCCTGGGCCGCGGAGCACGCCATGACCGTCGAGGTGCGCTCGGGCGGGTTCGCCGTGCGCGTGGACGGCAAGGCGGGCAGGGGGACCGTGCTGGCCGACGTCGAGCGCAGCGGGTTCGTCCAGGTCCACGCGCACAACGAGCTCGGCGTCGACGTGAAGGTGATCGGGCCGGTGGCGGTGGTGCAGCCGCCGGAGACGGCGTGGCTGCCCGCGCCGCTGCCGTCGCTGGTGTTCCCGCACGTCGGCCTGCCCGTGCCGCCGATGTTCGTGCCGGTGCCGCCCGCGCCGGTCCCGGCGCCCGCGCTCGCCGCGGACGTCGCGCGGGCCGCCGGTCCGCTGCGGCTCACCGTCCCGCTGGCCGCGCCGATGACCCCCGAGGACGTCATCGGGGCGGGCCCGGTCCTCACCTTCGACACGGAAGGAGCGGCATGAGGCAGCTGCTCGCCCGGCTCGCGGGCGCCCGCCCCGACGTGCTCGCCCGCGCGCCCGGCGACCTGGGCAAGCAGGCGGCCATGGGCGGCGTCCTGCTGACCACGGCCGGGCTGGCGGGCGTGTCGGCGTTCTTCGCGCTGCACTCCGCGCTCGGGCTCGGGCCGGTCGCCGCCGTCGCCGCCGCGCTGGTCTGGTTCGTGGTCATCCTCAACCTCGACCGGATGCTGGTGATCAGCATGGGGTCGGTGTCCGGGTTCTGGCACAAGGCCGCGGTGGCCGTGCCCCGGCTCGCCCTGGCGTTCGTCATCGGCGCGGTGGTGTCCACGCCGCTGGTGCTGCGGATCTTCCAGCCGGAGATCGAGGCCGAGCTGACGTCCATGCGGGCCGAGGCGTACCAGCGCAGCCAGGTCGAGCTCGACGCCGCCTTCCAGCAGATCGAGGACCTCACCGCCGAGGAGCGGCGGCTGCTGACGGTCATCGAGGGCCGCGACGGGCCGTCCGTGGCAGGCGACCCCGACGTCGTCGCCGCCAAGGAGGCCTACGAGCGGGCGGACGAGATCTACCGCGAGGCCGAGCGCATCGCGCAGTGCGAACTGGACGGCACCTGCGGCAGCGGCGTGCCCGGCGTCGGCGAGTCGCAGCGCCAGAAGCGCGCCGCCGCCGACCGGGCCAGGGCCGACCGCGACGCGGCCAAGCGCAAGCTCGACGAGGTCACCGCCGCGGCCACGGACCGGATGGACGAGGGCGCGGCCGCCGCCGTGGCCGCCGCGCGCGCGAAGCTGCCGGAGGTGCAGAGCGACCTGTCTGTCGCCCAGGAGCGCAAACGGGCCGCCGAGGCCGACGCGCACGAGGCGCAGAACGGCAACAGCGGCATGCTCGCCCGGCTGACCGCGCTCGACCGGATCGGCGACGAGCACTCGGGCGCGGCGACCGCCCGGCTGATGCTGTTCCTGCTGTTCCTGTTCGTGGAGATCCTGCCGATCCTGGTCAAGGTCCTCATGAGCGTCGGGTCGGACTCGCTCTACGACCGCATCGCCGCGCGGTCCGACGACGCCGCCGACGCCGACGACGAACTGCGCGTCGCCAACGACCGCAAGCTGCGCCAGGCCGAGGAGGACGCCCGCGTCGCGGTGGCCCAGCAGCGCGTCGACGCCCAGATCGAGGTGGGCAGGCGGGCCACGGAGAAGCTGGTGGAGCGGCAGAGCGCCATCGCGCTGCGCTCGGTCGAGGTGTGGGCCGAGGTGGCGATGGCGCGCACCGACGAGGAACTCGACCGCTGGTACCGCGCCCACGTCCGCCCGCACGACTTCGGTCCGACCGGCTCGGCCCCGCATGGCCAAACCCCGTACGGGCAGGCGCCATACGGGCAAACCCCGTACGGGCAGGCGGCGTACGGCTCGCCGGAGGACACGGTGCGGCTGCGCCCGGTGCACACCAACGGACACCACTACTAGGAGGAGACCAATGCGCGGAAAGCTGCTCCCGTTCTACCTGGTGATCGACGTGTCGTACTCGATGTCCGGGGCCAAGCTGGACGCGGCGGCGCGGATCATGCCCGCGGTGGTCGACGCGCTGGCCAAGGCGCCGATCCTGTCCGACAAGGTCCGCTTCGGCGTGCTCGACTTCTCCGACGACGCCCAGGTCCGGCTGCCGCTGTGCGACGTGCTCGACGAGAACGTCGTGCTGCCCCAGCTGTCCGTGCGCGGCGGGACGTCCTACATGGCCGCCTTCCGCCTGCTGCGCACCGAGATCGAGGCGAACGTCAAGCAGCTCAAGGCCGACGGGTACGCCGTGCACCGGCCCGCGGTGTTCTTCCTCAGCGACGGCGCGCCCACCGACCGCGAGAACGACTGGGTGTCCGCCTTCAGCGACCTGACCGCGTTCGACAAGGAGACCGGCCGGGGCTTCCCGATGTTCCCCAACGTCGTGCCGTGCGGGGTCGAGGGCGCGGACCCGGCGATCCTGCAGCGGCTGATCCACCCGGCGCGCGGCGGCAAGCCGATGCGGATGTTCCTGGCCGACGACGGCGAGGACGCGGCCAAGGCGATCACGATGATGGCCGAGATCCTGATCTCCAGCATCCTGGCGTCGGGGCAGAGCCTGGCCGCTGGCGACTCCGGCATCCTGCTGCCGCCCGAGGAGGAGCTGCCCGGCGGGGTCAAGTCCTACGGCGCCGACGACGACTTCGTCTGATGGGCGCCTACGTCATCGGCGAGCCGGGCCGCGCGTTCGGCAGCGTGGTGCCCGCCCCCGACCCGGCGCACTGGCACCGCCCGGACACGGTCATCGACGGCTACGCCGTCCACTACGGCGGACGCACGGCTCATGTGCGCGCCGCGAGCGTGCGGGGCCTGTCCCACCGCCACTACGGCAAGGTCCGCCAGGACGAGTACCTGGTCCGCACCACCGACGACGGCCGCTATGTGATCGCGGCCGTCGCCGACGGGGTGTCGGCGGGCCCGCTCTCGCATCGGGCCGCCTGCTGGGCCGTCCGCCAGGGCGGCGACCACCTGTGCGACATCTTGTCCACAATGGACGCGCCGAGCATCCCGTGGGAGAAGCTGTTCGAGGTGATCGCAGCCGACATCGCCGACTTCGGCGCCGACCTCCTCGGCGACCGCGGGCTGACCGCGCGCGAGGTCGCCGAGCGGATGGCCACGACGGCGTCGTTCGCCGTGCTCGACCTGGCCACCGGCGGCCTGTACGGCGCGAGCGTGGGCGACACGTCGATCTGGCTGCTCCGCGGCGGCTGGTTCCCCTTGCAGCCGGTCAAGAACGACGGCGCCGACATCCACACCTCCGCGGTCCGGGCGCTCCCGCTGCCCGCCACGCCGGTGCTCGCGCGCGCCGACGTCCAGCCCGGTGACGTGCTCGTCGTGCTCTCCGACGGCGTCGGGGACCCGCTCGGCGACGGCGCGGGGGAGGTGGGCGCCGCGCTGGCGGAGCTGTGGCGCACGCCGCCGCCGGAGCTGGAGTTCGCCGCGCAGGTCGGCTTCGCCCGCAAGACCTACGACGACGACCGCACCGCCGTCGCGGTCTGGGTCTAGGGCTTCCCAAGATCCCGCGCGCCACCTAAGGTGAGGAATTGGGAGCGCTCCCAACCAGTTGGTGATTCCTCAACGCGGAGGGCGATGTGGCGCTCGTGAGAACAGGCAGAAGGCTGGCCGTGCTGCTGGCCGCGGTCGGGCTGCTGGTGTCGGGGCTGTTCACCGGCACGGCGGCGGCGCACGGCTCGGCGACGGACCCGGCGTCGCGCAATTACGGGTGTTGGCAGCGGTGGGGCCACGACTTCCAGAACCCGCAGATGGCGACGCAGGACCCGATGTGCTGGCAGGCGTGGCGGGACAACCCGAACGCGATGTGGAACTGGAACGGGCTGTTCCGGGAGAACGTGCGGGGCAACCACCAGGCCGCGATCCCCGACGGGCAGCTGTGCAGCGCGGGCCTGACCGAGGGCGGCCGGTACCGGTCGCTGGACGCCGTCGGGCCCTGGCACGCGGCGGTGAAGCCGAGGCAGTTCCGGCTGACCGTCACCGACCAGGCCCGGCACGGGGCGGACTACCTGCGGATCTACATCACCCGGCAGGGCTTCGACCCCACGACCCAACCGCTGCGGTGGAGCGACCTGCAGCTGGTGACCTCGACCGGCCGGTACGCGCCCGGCAACGGGATCTACCAGGTCGACGTCAACGCGGGCAGCCGGACGGGCCGCCACATCGTCTACACGATCTGGCAGGCCAGCCACCTCGACCAGTCGTACTACTTCTGCAGTGATGTGATCTTCCAGTAGCGGAAAGCGGCTCCCGGCCCCCGCACGGGGGGCCGGGACCCTCCGGCGGTGGCAGAGTTGACGTCGTCGAGAGGAGAAGCCGGTGCGGGTGGACATCGCGGTGGTCGGGCTGGGCCCGGGCGGGGAGCAGGTGGCGACGAGGCTCGCGGGCGCTGGCCTGCGGGTCGCGGCGATCGAGGCGCGGCTCGTCGGCGGGGAGTGCCCGTACTACGCCTGCGTCCCCACGAAGATGATGATCCGCGCCGCGCACGCCCTGGCCGAGGCGCGCCGGGTGGGGGAGCTGGCCGGGACGGCGGAGGTGCACACCGACTGGTCCATGGTCTCCGCCCGCATCCGCGACGAGGCCACCGACGACTGGGACGACGCCGTGGCCGTCGAGCGGCTGACCAAGGCGGGCGTGGAGTTCGTGCGCGGCAGGGCGCGCATCACCGGGCCCGGCGAGCTGGTCGTCGGCGACACCACGATCCACGCCGAGCGCGGGATCGTGCTCAACCCGGGCACCGAGCCCGCCGTGCCGCCCATCGACGGGCTGGCCGGGACCCCGTTCTGGACCAATCGGGAGGCCGTGCGGGCCAAGGCCGTGCCCGGGGAGGTCGTCGTGGTCGGCGGCGGGCCGGTGGGCTGCGAGTTCGCCCAGGTGTTCGGCCGCTTCGGCGCGCGGGTCACGGTCGTGCAGTCCGCCGACCGGCTGCTGCCCAGGGACGAGCCGGAGGCGGGCGAGCTGATCGCCGAGCAGTTCGCCGCCGAGGGCATCGACGTGCGCGTCGGCGCGAAGGTGACGTCGGTGAGCCACGACGGCGGCGCGTTCTCGGTGACCGTCGACGGCGACACGGTGAAGGCCGGGCAGCTGCTGATCGCCACCGGCCGCAGGACCGACCTCAAGGCGCTCGGCGTCGGGGCGTACGGCCTGGACGAGTCCGCCAAGGGCATCGAGGTCGACCGGCGCATGCGCGCCGCGGACGGGCTGTGGGCCATCGGCGACGTGACCGGCGAGGGCGCGTTCACCCACATGTCGATGTACCAGGCGGGGATCGCCGTGGCCGACATCCTGGGCGAGCCCGCGTCCGCCGACTACCGCGCCGTGCCCAGGGTGACGTTCACCGACCCCGAGGTGGGCGCGGTCGGGCTGACCGAGGCGCAGGCGCGGGAGCGCGGCGTCGACGTCCGGGTCGGCAGCACGCTGATCCCGTCGTCGTCGCGCGGCTGGATCCACAAGGTGGGCAACGACGGCTTCATCAAGCTGGTCGCGGACGCCGGACGGGGTGTGCTCGTCGGCGCGACGTCGGTCGGACCGGCGGGCGGCGAGGTGCTCGGCGCGCTCGCCGTCGCGGTGCACGCCGAGGTCCCGGTGGACTCGCTGCGCGGGATGATCTTCGCCTACCCCACCTTCCACCGCGCCATTTCCGCTGCTCTGGATGATCTGGCGTAATCATTCGATCGAGCGTGGTGGGTTGTGGTCAGCTCGTAGTAGTCGTGCGGTACCTTTCCGCCCAAGACGATCGTTGTCGCCCACATGGCCCATGTTCGATCAAAGGTGGAGAAAGTGGTCACTCTGCGACGCGTCGGCGCGGCTGCCCTGCTGGCTGGCCTGCTGACCTGCCTCCCGTCCGTGGCGATGGCCCAGACGCCTGAAGAAGACCCCCGAGCGACCCAGCACGACGGCAACGCCGTGGCGAAGGACTGCCCGCAGCTGTGGCCGGGCAGCACCGCGGTCCAGCTGACCGACAGCGACCCGAGCAAGCAGTACATCGACATCACGTCCGTCCCCGACGGCGTCGAGGTCGTGGGCGTGGTCGTCAAGGGCGGCGACGGCTACAACACCTACGACGCCCCCGACCTGGGCGCCCTGCCCTGGCTGGACCTGTACTCGCCGCTCAACAACGGCGGCAACATCCCCGACGTCAGCCACTGGTTCGCCTGCGGGGTCAAGGACACGACCACCACGACCACGACGACCACCTCCAGCGGGACCACCACGACCACGGCGCCCGGTGAGACCACCACCGACGTGACGCCGACGACGGACGTGCCCACCTCGCCCGAGGTCACCACGACCACCGCCCCCGGCGCGCCCGGGGAGGACGACGACCTGGCCGACACCGGCGCCAACCCCGGCTGGCTGCTGCTGACCGGCCTGCTCCTGCTGGCAGGTGGCGGTCTGGCCCTGTTCAGCCCGAAGGTCCGCGCGGCTTTCGCCCGCCGCTGACCCCGTAAGGTCGGTGCGTGCTCGCCGACGTCCTGCCGTTCCTGGTCTGCCCGCATTGCGGTGAGGGCCTGGCGGCGGACGTCGGCGTGCTGCGTTGTCCGCGCAGGCACAGCTTCGACGTCGCCAAGCAGGGATACGTGACCCTCCTGCGCGGCGCGCCCGCCGCGGGCGACACCGCGGAGATGGTCGCCGCCCGGGCCGGGTTCCTGGCCGCGGGCCACTACGACCCGCTTGTGCGCGCTCTGGCCGACTGGCGCGCGCCTGGGCTCGTGGTCGACGCGGGCGCGGGCACCGGCTTCTACCTCTCCGCGCTGCTCGACGACGGCCCGGGCATCGCCCTCGATTCGTCCAAACCGGCCCTGCGCCGCGCCGCCAGGGCCCACCCGCGCATCGGCGCCGTGGCCTGCGACCTCTGGCAGCCGCTACCGGTGCGCACCGCGGCCGCGAGCCTGGTCCTCAACGTCTTCGCCCCGCGCAACCCGCCCGAACTCCGCCGCGTCCTGCGCGACGGCGGCACGCTGCTGGTGGCGGCCCCGACCAGCGGCCACCTCGCCGAACTGGTGTCCGAACTGGACCTGCTCACCGTGGACGAGGACAAGCAGGACCGCATCGACGCCCGCCTCGCGCCGTTCTTCACCGTGCGCGACCAGCGGCTCTGCGAATTCACCCTCACCCTCGACCGCGACGATGTGCGCGCTCTCATCGGTATGGGCCCGAACGCTTTCCATGCCCGTCAGGACCGCGACGAGCGCATAGCGGCGATGCCGACGCCGGTCCAGGTGACGGCGTCGGTGGTGGTGACCGCTTACCGAGCGTGTTAGTCGGCCCCTTCGGGATTGCCGGGCGGGGTCACCGGGGAATTCCCCCATGACCCGGATCGTTAACCTGGGGACAGCCGAATCCAGGGAGGCCATGTGGCAACCGTCGAGCTGACCACCGAAAACTTCGACGAGGTCGTGGGCGGTGGCGACACCGTTCTCGTCGACTTCTGGGCGAGCTGGTGCGGTCCGTGCCGCCAGTTCGCCCCGGTGTTCGACGCGGCGTCGGAGAAGCACACCGACGTCGTGTTCGGCAAGGTCGACACCGAGGCCCAGCAGGCCCTCGCCCAAGCCTTCGGCGTCTCGTCCATCCCCACCGTGATGGCAGTCCGCGAGGGCGTCGTCCTCTACGCCCAGCCGGGCGCGCTGCCCGCCGCGGCGCTGGAGGACCTGATCAGCCAGGTCAAGGCCGTGGACATGGGCGAGGTGCGGGCCAAGATCGCCGAGGCCCAGTCCCAGCAGGACCAGCAGTAGCGCGACCGGGGCCCGCTCTCCGCGAGCGGGCCCCGCTCCGCGTCAGGTGGCCTCGCCGGGCAGCAGGACCGGGCGCAGCGCCGCCAGCACGGCCGGGTCCTCGATCGTCGAGGGGACCGGCTCGTCGCGCCCGTCGGCGATGCCGCGCATCGTCTTCCGCAGGATCTTGCCGCTGCGCGTCTTCGGCAGTCCGTCCACAATGGCCACATCGCGGAACGCGGCCACCGGGCCGATCTCCCGCCGCACGGCCGCGACCAGCTCCGACCGCAACGTCTCCGGGTCGATCGACGCGCCAGCCTTGAGCACGACGAAACCCCGGGGCAGCTGGCCCTTCAGCGCGTCCCGGACCCCGATGACGGCGCACTCGGCGACGGCGGGATGCGCGGCCAGCACGGCCTCCATCGCGCCGGTGGACAGCCGGTGTCCGGCCACGTTGATCACATCGTCGACGCGGCCCATCACGTACAGGTAGCCGTCGGAGTCGAAATAGCCGCCGTCGCCGGTCAGGTAGTAGCCGGGGTACTGGCTCAGGTACGACTCGATGTAGCGCTGATCGTCTCCCCACAGCGTGGGCAGCGTGCCCGGGGGCAGCGGCAGGCGGATCGCGATCGCGCCCTCGACGCCGACGGGCGCCTCGGCGCCGCCCTCGTCCAGGACCCGCACGTCGAACCCCGGCACGGGCACGCTCGGGCTGCCGGGCTTCACCGGCATCGGCTCCAGGCCGCGGGGGTTGGCGCAGACCGGCCAGCCCGTCTCCGTCTGCCACCAGTGGTCGATCACCGGGACGCCCAGCTTCCCGGCCGCCCAGTGGTAGGTCTGCGGGTCCAGCCGCTCCCCGGCCAGGAACAGCGTCTCGAACCGGGACAGGTCGTACTTGGCCATTTCGGCGCCGTCAGGGTCGGCGCGCTTGATGGCCCGGAACGCCGTCGGCGCGGTGAACAGGGCCTTCGCGCCCGTCTCGGCGATGACGCGCCAGAACGCGCCCGCGTCCGGGGTGCCGACCGGCTTGCCCTCGTACAGCACGGTCGTCGCGCCCACCAGCAGCGGCGCGTACACGATGTAGGAGTGGCCGACGACCCAGCCCACGTCGGAGGCCGCCCAGAACACCTCGCCGGGGTGGATGTCGTAGATGTTCGGCATCGACCAGGCCAGCGCCACCGCGTGCCCGCCGTTGTCGCGCACCACGCCCTTGGGCCGCCCGGTGGTGCCGGAGGTGTAGAGCACGTACAGCGGGTCGGTCGCCGCCACCGGGACGCACCCCACCGGCTCGGCCGCCGCCATCGCGGCGTCCCAGTCCACGTCGCCGTCGACCGGCTCGGCGGGGACCTCGGGACGCTGGACCACGACCACGTGGTCGGGCCGGTGGGCGCTCATCCGCAGCGCCTCGGCGATGATCGGCCGGTACGGCACGACCCGGCTCGGCTCGATGCCGCCGGAGGCCGCCACGATGGCCTTCGGCCGCGCGTCGTCGATGCGCGAGGCCAGCTCGCGCGGGGCGAAGCCGCCGAAGACGACCGAGTGCACCGCGCCGAGCCGGGCGCAGGCCAGCATCGCGACCACGGCCTGCGGGATCATCGGCAGGTAGACGATCACCCGGTCGCCCCGGCCGACGCCGAGGCCCGCGAGCACGCCTGCGAACCGGGCGACCAGGTCGGTCAGCTCGGCGTAGGTGTAGGTGGCCTTGACGCCGGTGACGGGCGAGTCGTAGATCAGCGCGGGCTGGTCGGCGCGGTCGGGCAGGTGCCGGTCGAGGGCGTTGTGGCAGGTGTTGAGCACGCCGTCGGGGAACCACCGGTACAGCGGGGCGGCGCTGTCGTCCAGGGCCCGGCTCGGCGCCCGGGTCCAGTCGACCGCGGCGGCCGCCTCCAGCCAGAAGCCCTCGGGGTCGGCGATGCTGCGGCGGTGCGCGTCGGCGTGGGAGCCCATGGCCCCACCTTGCCATCCGACCGCAACCCCCGAGGGTCTCCGGACGTCCCTGTGGATGAGCCCCGAGGCGGCGATCGGCGTCGGCATTAGGCTGGTCGACAACAGCCGGTGGATCAGAGAGGAGCAGTGGACGCAGTGCTCGAGCTGGCCGCTTCGCTGCTGTCGTTCGCGCACAGCATCTTCGGGCCCGGGTTCTGCCCGGGCGACTGGGTGTGGGCGACCAGCACGGCCGGAGCCCTGATCGCGCTCCTGCCGACCCTCGGCGCCCTGGTCATCGCCCTGGTGCGCAAGTTCACCGGCAACCTCTACAACACCGCCACGATCAGCGTGTTCGCCGTGGTCGGGGGCGTGTTCGGGCTGCTGCTGCCGTGGCTGCTGTTCAACGGCGTCGGCACGGTCTACAACCGGGTGTTCGCGGGCCAGCCGGTGCCGCTGTCCAAGGCCGAGCTGGCCTCCTTCGGCGACCGGCACTGCTGGGTCGACAGCCAGGCCGAGTACCTCGGCGGGCGGGCCAACGCCTACGAGGTGCTGTTCCACCCCTTCGAGAGCACCCCGATGTACCTGCTGCGGCTGCTGATGCTGGTCATCGTGCCCGCGCTGTGCCTGCTGTTCGTGCTGCTGCAGGGCAGGCTGGCGCTGCGCCGCGGCCCGAAGTGGCCGGGCAGGCTGCTGTGGGGCCCGTTCGCGCTGATGGTGCTGCTCACGCTGCCGGTCGAGGCCAACACCGCCGCCCACCTGTGGGCGGGCTTCCTGCTGTTCTCGGTGCTCGGGCTCATCCCGGTGCTGGTGGTCGGGCCGCCGAGCTGGGCGGTCATCGAGCGCAACTACCAGCGTCCCGAGCCCGCCCGACCGGACCAGGGTCCGCGCCCGGAGACCGCGGCCCGCCCGGTGCCGCCGCCCCCGCCCGCCCGCCCGGTCGGCCCGCCGCAGCCGACTCGCGTGGACAGCGCCCTGGCCGTGCAGAACGCCAAGGTCGTCCCGCCCACCCACGGCCCGCCGACGGCGCAGCAGGGGCAGCCGCTGTCCGGCCCGCTTCCCGGGCAGGGCCAGCCGCTGTCCGGCCCGCTCTCCGGGCAGGGCCAGCCGCTGATGTCCGGCCAGCAGCCGCCGTTGCTGTCGGGGCAGCAGCCGCCGCCGTACCAGCCGCCCCCGCCGCTGCCGCCGTACCAGCCGGAGGGCGCCTACCCGGCGCACCCGCCGACGCTGCGCGGCGAGCCCGAGGGCGCCGCGCTGGCCGCCGACCCCGGCCCGCTGCCGTTCACCCCGCGCGGCGCTGCCGCCCCGCCGCCGTCCATCCGCCCGACCGGCAGCCGCTTCCGCAAGGTCCGCGCCCTGGGCCGGGGCGGCTTCGGCACGGTGTGGCTGGCCGTCGACACCCAGCTCGACCGCACGGTCGCGGTGAAGATGGCCCACGCGCCCGACGCCGAGACCGAGGAGCGCATGCTGCGCGAGGCCCGCGCGCTGGCCGCCGTGCACCACCCCAACTGCGTGCGGGTGTACGACATCGTCTCCGAGCCCGAGGGCCTCGGCCTGGTCATGGAGTACATCGAGGGCCAGCCCCTCGCCGACCGCGTCACCGACGGCGGCCCGCTCGACGACGTGGCCGCCGCCCGGCTGTGGATCACCATGGCGGGCGCCCTCGCCGCCGCCCACGCCAAGGGCGTCCTCCACCGCGACGTGAAGCCCTCCAACATCATCATCGACCCCGACGGCAACGCCCACCTGATCGACTTCGGCATCGCCCGCTCCAAGGGTGACTCCACCCTCACGGCCACCGGAATGATGGTCGGCACCCCCGACTTCCTCGCCTCGGAGACCGCCGCGGGCGCCAACGCCACCCCCGCCTCCGACGCCTGGCAGTTGGCCGCCACCGTGAGCTACGCCCTCACCGGCAAGCCCCCACGCGGCAACCGCGAGAACGCCATGGCCGCCCTGATGGCCGCCGCGAAGTCCGAGCCCTTGACCGAGATCCCCAAGCAGAGCGCCCACCTACGCCTGCTGACCGCCGCCCTGGACAACGAACCCCGCCGCCGCCCCACCCTCCAAGCAGTGGCCCGCGAACTGAGCGACTGGCTGGCAAGGGAGGGCCACACCGAAACCGGCCCAGTAACCCAAATCGTGCGCCGAGAGGACATAGAGGACCGAACGCGCCCGATGCGGTAACCACACAAGCAAGGGCTGACCGCCCTCCCCACCGCACCTCAACCTGCTGGCCCCCAGTCGACCGCTCTTCCCCCTTGCCCCCTCGTCCTGGCCGTCTTTAACCCTGGGATGGCGGTGTCAAGGGCAGGCGAAGCCTGTCGCGCAGCGACGCCGAAGGCGCCCTTTACTCCGCCATCCCAGGGTTAAACAATTGAGGCCGAGGGGAGCACACCCAGGCCCGCGGCAGAACCCGTGAACGCGCCAGCTCAGGTGATCGGCCGCTGAGTCCCCACCACAGGATCAACCGCCGCGTGAAAGACCGTGTCGTAGAGGCTCCGGGCCTGCACACCGAAGGCAGCCGCCAGCGCGTACCCGATCGCCGCGTCCTGGGGCGACGACCCTGGCAGCCACACCGCAGGCAGGTTCTGCTCCGGAAAGAACCCCCGCTCCACCCCGTCCGCCAACAGAGTGCTCCCGTCAGCTTCCGGCTTGAGTAGATAGTGGACATCCCCTACCCAGGCGTCCACGCGGTAAGAGCGTCTGCTGTAACGGCCGTTGCCGGGCGCAAGCCGGGCAGGGGAGCCGTTGACCACCAGGGTCAAGCAGTCCGCATCGCGGGTGCCGATAGGGACGTCGGGGCGGGTTTCGTCGCCGCTGCGGGTGATCTCGGCCGCGGTGGTGGCGACGGCGGCCAGGACGCGGGTCTCGGTGGTGGTGACCACCACCGTTCCGTGGGTTTCGTCGGTGATCCGGGGCACGGGAAGCAGTCTGGCAGGGATCAGGCCGAACGACCCGCGAACGTGCGGCGGTAGTCGGCCGGTGCGACGCCGACGAGCTTCTGGAAGTGGTGCCTGAGCAGGGCTCCGGTGGAGAAGCCGCAGCGGCGGGCGACCTCGTCGACGGTCATCGATGTCTCCTCCAGCAGCGTCCGCGCGTGCAGGACGCGCTGGGTGGAGAGCCAGCGGTGCGGGGTCGTGCCGGTCTCGGCGGCGAAGCGGCGGGCGAAGGTGCGCTCGGACATCGCCGCGCGGCGGGCCAGGGCGGCCACCGTGTGCTCCTCGGCAAGGTTCTCCAGCATCCAGGTCAGCACCGGGGTGAGGCTGTCGCCGGTGCACGCGGGCACCGGCAGGTCGACGAACTGGCGCTGCCCGCCGTCGCGCTGCGGGGGCACGACCATCCGCCGCGCGATCGCCGTGGCCACGGCCGAGCCGAGTTCGCGGCGGACCAGGTGCAGCGCGGCGTCGATGCCCGCGGCCGTCCCGGCGCTGGTGACGATCGAGCCGTCGTCGACGAACAGCACGTCCGGGTCGAGGTGGATGTCCGGGAAGCGCTCGGTGAAGCGGTCGACGTGGTGCCAGTGCGTGGTGCACGCCCTGCCGTCGAGCAGGCCCGCCGCGGCCAGCACGAACGCGCCGCTGCACACCGACATCAGCGTCGCGCCGCGGTCGTGGGCGGCGCGCAGGGCGTCGAGGACCGCGGCCGGGTACTCGTCGCGGATGGTCGCGGCGGGCACCGCGACCAGGTCCGCGCCCACCAGGCCCTCCAGGCCGTACTCGGGGATGACCTGCATGCCCACGGTGGTCGGCAGGGGTTCCCCCGCCTTCTCCCCGCACACCCGGAACTCGAAGGCGGGCACGCCGTCCTCGGTGCGGTCGATGCCGAAGATCTCGGCAACCACGCCGAACTCGAACGGGGCCACGTAGTCGATGAGCAGCGCGGCGACGGTCTTCAGCATGCGGGCCACGGTAGCTGGCAGGATTTTGTCGCACAAGGGCACGTCTGCCACTCGTGGCAGGAATTAGCGCAGCACAGAATTACTGCCATGCTGATTCTCCTCGCACTCGCCGTGATCGCCCTGGTCCTCCTCGACCGCAACCACCAGCCCGGACACCGCATGGCGGGCTCGACCGACATCGACGACCGCGACCGGGCGCGCGTCCGCGCCGAGCTGGCCTACGCCCGGCCGGTCACCCGCCACCAGGTCAGCGCCAGGAGGGCAGCCACAGTTCGGCTTGCCACCGGGCCTCGGTGATCGAGTCGCCGTTGAGGATGGGCCACAGCCAGACGAAGTTGGCCACCACCAGTCCGACGTACAGCGCGACGGCGAGCAGGCCGGTGCCCCGGCGCTCGGGGCCCTCCCTGCTCGACCCGAGCACGTGCCCCAGCGCCAGCACCAGGCCCAGCACCAGGAACGGCGCCATCGGGGCGGCGTAGAAGAAGTACATCTGGCGGTCGATGTTGATGAACCAGGGCAGCAGACCCGCCATGTACCCGACCATGACGGCCGCGTAGCGCCAGTCCAGGCGGGCGAACACCCGCCAGAGGCTCCAGGCGATCATCGGCAGCGCCAGCCACCACAGCGCGGGCGTGCCGATGAGCATCGTGGCCGAGACGCAGGTGACCTCGCCGCAGCCGGTCGTGGAGCCCTCGTAGTAGTAGAGCATCGGACGCAGGCCCATGGGCCACGTCCAGGGCTTGGACTCCCACGGGTGTTCCTCGCCCGGCTTGGTCACCAGCTCGGTGTGGAAGGTCAGGACCTTCTCGCTGTTCTGCAGCAGCGAGCCGACCGCGCCCTTGATGACCGACCACGGGTCGGTGCCCTCGGTGGCCACCAGGTGCCGGTCGATCGAGGTCTCGCCGCCGAACCAGCCCCACCAGGTGGCCAGGTAGGCCAGCAGGCCGACGCCGACGATCGCCCACAGCCCGGGCAGGACGTCGCGCACGAGCGCGCCGACCCAGGGCCTGCGCACCCCGGCCGCGCGCCGCGCCGTGGCATCGAACAGCACGATGAGCAGGCCGAACGCGGCCACGTAGTACAGGCCCGACCACTTCACCGCGCAGGCGAGGCCGAGCATGACGCCCGCGCCGAAGCGCCACCACCGCACCCCGAGCCTCGGCCCGAACGGCGACTCGGCCGCCCACCCCTCGGCGACCGCCGTGGCCAGCCGCGCGCGGGTCTGGTCGCGGTCGACGAGCACGCAGCCGAACGCGGCGACCACGAAGAACACCAGGAAGGCGTCGAGCATGCCCATGCGCGACTGCAGGTGCGAGACGCCGTCGGCGATGATCAGCAGCCCGGCGATCGCGCCGAGCAGGGTCGAGCGGGTCAGCCTGCGGGCGATCCGGACGACCATGATGATCACCAGCGTGCCCGCGAGGGCGGCGGTGAACCGCCAGCCCCACCCGTTGTAGCCGAACAGCCACTCGCCGACCGCGATCAGCGACTTGCCCAGCGGCGGGTGCACCGTGAGCGAGTAGCCGGGGTTGTCCTCGAAGCCGCCGTTGCGCAGCATCTGCCACGCCTGGGGCACGTAGTGCTTCTCGTCGAAGACCGGCGTGCCCTTGTCGGTCGGGTACCCCAGGTTCTGGAACCGGACGATCCCGCCGATCAGCCCGATGACGGCCGTGACCAGCCACGCCCGCGCCCGATCCGACGGCATGGGCCGTCCGGTCACCCGCAGCCGGGCCCGCTCCACCGCGTCGGACACCCGCGGCCCGGGGACCGCCGCCCGCTCAGCCGAGTCATCGGCAACCAGGACGCTCACGAGGGGAGATCGTAGGCCGCCCGATGTGCGATCCGCGTCGGGCTTCGCGCGTACGCTGACCGATCGTGGCGACTACCTACCGTCCGACCCCGGCGTACACCGCCGTCTACGCCGTGACCACGGGGATCGCCGCGGCCGCCGCGGTGCTGGTCGTGCACCTCGCCGTCGACGCGGTCAGCGGCCGCTGGGACATGGGCGTGGCGCTGATCGCCGCCGGGGCCGTCGGCGTGCTCATGGCCGGGCTCACCGCGGGCGCGGTGCGCAACCGGTCCCTGACCCTGGTGCACGACGGCGTGGTGGTGGTCCGCGACCACGTCCGTACGGTCCTGCGCTGGCGGGACTTCGAGCAGGTCCGCACGATCGGCCTGTTCAAGCGGGACGAGCTGGTGTTCCGCGCCGCCGAGACCACGGCGGTCGACCCGGACAAGCCCGCCCCCCGGAAGGCGGTGGAGCGGATGCGCAGGAACGGCTCCGACCGGACGGTGATCGTCAGCGACTTCGTGCCGGACTGGAAGTCCACCGACCTCCACACCGCCGTCCGCAGGCACTCGCGTGGCTGAGGGCAGGCTGATCCTGGCGGGCACGCCGCTGGGCAACGCCGCCGACGCCTCGCCGCGGCTGCGGGACGCCCTGGAGTCCGCCGACGTCATCGCCGCGGAGGACACCCGGCGCACGAAGACGCTCGCCGCCGCGCTGGCCGCCCAGCCGCGCGGTCGGTTCGTCAGCTTCTACGACGCCGTCGAGGCGCAGAAGACCGAGGGCCTGGTCGACGCCGTTCGCGAGGGGCAGACCGTCCTGCTGGTCACCGACGCGGGCATGCCCAGCGTCTCCGACCCCGGGTACCGGCTGGTCGTCGCCTGCGCCGCGGCGGACCTGCCGATCACCTGCCTGCCCGGGCCGTCCGCGGTGACCACCGCGCTGGCGCTGTCCGGGCTGCCGTGCGACCGCTTCTGCTTCGAGGGGTTCGCCCCGCGCAAGCCGGGGGAGCGCACGCGCTGGCTGGAGCAGCTCAGGGCCGAGCCGCGCACGGCCGTCCTCTTCGAGTCGCCCCACCGCCTGCACAGCCTCCTGGTCGACGCCGCCGCCGTGCTCGGCGCGGGCAGGCGGGCCGCGGTGTGCCGGGAGCTGACCAAGACGTACGAGGAGGTCAAGCGCGGCACGCTGGCCGAGCTGGCCGACTGGGCCGAGGCCGGGGTCAAGGGCGAGATCACCGTCGTCCTCGCCGGGGCCGAGCCCGAGGCGCCCGACCTGGACACCCTGGTCGCCCGGGTCAAGGCGATGGCGGCCGACGGCGCCCGCCTCAAGGACGCCGCCGCCGCCGTCGCCGCCGAGACCGGCGTCAGCAAGAAGGCCCTGTACGACGCGGCCGTCCGCTAGGCGTTCTCCCGCTGGAACGTGCGCACGCCCCAGAACAGGGCGAGCGCGGTCATCGCGAACAGCACCAGCGAGCCGGTGAGCAGCGCGTCGGTGGTGAAGTCCCCGCGGAAGGACGCCCGCTCGATGTCGACCACGTGCGTGAACGGGTTCCACCGCGACAGCTCGTACAGCCAGGCCGGGGCCAGCCCCTGGGTGATCGGGATGAAGATCCCCGACAGCAGCAGCACCGGCATCAGCACGGTGTTGAGGATGGCCGGGAACGCCTCCTCGTTCTTCAGCCGCAGCGCCAGCGCGTAGGAGCAGGACGCCAGCGTCACCGACATCAGCCCGACGATCACCAGCGTCAGCGCGATCGCGCCCGCCGAGGCCCGCAGGTCGAAGATGGTGAACGCCATCACCAGGATGATCACCGCCTGGGCGATCGTCTGCAGCGCGTCGCGCATGACCCGGCCCAGCAGCAGGGCCAGCCTGCTCGCCGGGGTCACCCGCAGCCGCTCGACCACGCCGGTGCGCAGGTCGGCCAGCAGCCCGAAGCCGACGAACGAGCTGCCGAACAGCGCGATCTGGATGATCAGCGCCGGGGTGAGGATCTGCCACGCCGTGCCCGGCGGGAACCCCGGCGTGCTCTCGGTGATGCGCTCCAGCAGCGGCCCGAAGAAGAAGAGGTACAGCACCGGCTGCATCAGCCCGATCGCGATCCACGCCGGGTTGCGCAGCGACAGGATCATGTCCCGCCGGAAGATCAGCCAGGTGTCACGCAGGAACATGCTCGGCCTCCGTCTGCTCCGCGTCGCGCAGCGACCGCCCCGTCAGGGTCAGGAACACGTCGTCCAGGGTGGGGCTGTGCACCTGGAGGGACGTCGTGGCGATGCCCGCCGCGTCCAGGCCGCGCAGCAGCTCGGCCAGGGCCTGGTCGCCGCGCGGCACCCGGAACCGCACGGCGTCGCCGTCGGTCGACACCTCGGTCGCCTGGGGCACCCGCCGGGCGATCTCGGCGGCGCGCGGCACGTCGTCGGCGGCGACCGAGACCGCCACCAGGTCGCCGGACACCTGCGCCTTCAGCGCCGCGGGCGTGCCCTCGGCGACGATCCGGCCGTGGTCGATCACCAGGATGCGGTCGCACAGCGCGTCGGCCTCGTCCAGGTAGTGCGTGGTCAGGAAGACCGTCGTGCCGTGGGTGTCGCGCAACGCGCGGATGTGCTCCCACAGGTTGGCGCGGCTCTGCGGGTCGAGCGCGGCTGTGGGCTCGTCGAGGAAGACGAGCTTGGGGTCGTGCACCAGCCCGAGCGCGATGTCCAGCCGCCTGCGCTGGCCGCCGGACAGCGTCTTGACCAGCCGGTCGGAGAGCCCGGACAGGTCCAGCCGCTCGCCCAGCTCGACGCCGCGCCTGCGCGCCTCCGCCTTGCCCAGCCCGTACAGCCTGCCCTGCAGCTCCATCTCCTCGCCGACCTTGGCGTTCGGCGTGGCACCCGCGCCCTGGGCCACGTAGCCGATGCCGCGGCGCACGCCCAGCGGGTCGCCAGCCAGGTCGTGCCCCGCCACGGTCGCCGTGCCCGCCGTCGGCCTGATCAGCGTGGTGAGCATCCGCAGTGTCGTCGTCTTCCCGGCGCCGTTGGGCCCGAGGAACCCGACGAGCTCCCCGGCCGCGACGTCCAGGTCGACACCCCGGACCGCCTCCACGGACCGGCCGCGCGCGGTGAACGTCCGCGCCAACCCCCGTGCTGTGATCACCCGTCCCCCTCTAATCAAGTTTGACTATCGCGGCTCAGCCTACGCTGGCTAGTCAAGTTTGAATTGTCAGTCGTCGGCCATCCGGTACGCGCCGTCGAGCAACCGCCGCCGCAGCCCGGACGACCAGTCGATGTCCGCCCTGACCTGAGCCAGCCACAGCCGGACCTGCTCGATGACGTGCTCCGGGCTCTCATACGGCGTCCGGTCGCCCCAGGACTCCAGCTCGGCGACCGCGGTCCGCAGCTCGGCCAGCCGCTCGTCGAGCGCGGCCACGGCCTCGGCGCGCTCCAGCACCGGCAGCATCGCCACGGCGGCGTTGAGCATGAACGGGTCGCGGGTGACCCGCAGCCCGGCGCGCACCAGTTCGCGCAGTTCGCGCTCGCCCGCCTCGGTCACCGCGTACCGCATCCGGTCCGGGCCTGCCTCGCGCGCGTCGTCGGGCGCCTCGACCAGCAGCCCGTCGGCGGCGGCCTTGCGGATGGCGTGGTAGATCGACCCGGGGTTGATCCGGGCCCACTCCTGGGCGTTCCAGCCCATCAGCTCGGCGCGGACCTTGTAACCGTGCGCGGGGCCCGCTCCCCGGATGATCCCGAGGACCAGCATCCGCGTGGCCGACATCGCAGTCCTCCCTGACGGGGTCGCTCTTGACGTCCGTAGGCTAGGCCGCCATGAGCACCCCAGTGCTGACCGCGGTCGCCTGGCCCTACGCCAACGGGCCCCGCCACATCGGTCACGTCTCCGGTTTCGGTGTCCCTTCGGACGTCTTCTCCCGCTACATGCGCATGGCGGGCCACCGGGTGCTCATGGTCAGCGGCACCGACGAGCACGGCACGCCGATCTCGGTGCAGGCCGACAAGGAGAACCTGACCGCCCGCGAGCTGGCCGACAAGTACAACCGCGTCATCGCCGAGGACCTGCAGGGCCTGGGCCTGTCCTACGACCTGTTCACCCGCACCACCACGGGCAACCACTACAAGGTCGTGCAGGACCTGTTCATGGCGCTGTGGCGCAACGGCTACATCGTGCCCAAGACGCAGATGGGCGCGATCAGCCCGTCGACCGGCCGCACGCTGCCCGACCGCTACATCGAGGGCACCTGCCCCATCTGCGGCTACGACGGCGCCCGCGGCGACCAGTGCGACAACTGCGGCAACCAGCTCGACCCCGCCGACCTGATCAACCCCAAGTCGCGGATCAACGGCGAGACGCCGAAGTTCGTCGAGACCGAGCACCTGTTCCTCGACTTGCCCGCGTTCACCGAGACGTTGGGCTCCTGGCTGTCCACGCGCACCGAGTGGCGGCCGAACGTGCTCAAGTTCAGCCAGAACCTGCTCGACGACCTGCGCCCCCGGGCGATGACCCGCGACCTCGACTGGGGCGTCCCCGTCCCGCTGGACGGCTGGCGCGACGCCCCGATGAAGCGGTTCTACGTCTGGTTCGACGCGGTGATCGGCTACCTGAGCGCCTCCGTCGAGTGGGCCCGCCGCACCGGCGACGCCGACGCGTGGAAGGAGTTCTGGACCCCCGACGCCCAGGGCTACTACTTCATGGGCAAGGACAACATCGTCTTCCACTCGCTGATCTGGCCCGCGCTGCTGCTCGGCCAGAACGGCGCGGGCGACAAGGGCGGCGAGCCGGGCGCGTTCGGCACGCTCAACCTGCCGACCGAGGTCGTCTCCAGCGAGTTCCTGACGATGAGCGGGTCGAAGTTCTCCACCTCCCGCGGCACCGTGATCTACGTGCGCGACTTCCTGCGCGACTTCGGCCCGGACACGCTGCGGTACTTCATCTCCGTGGCGGGCCCTGAGAACCAGGACACGGACTTCACCTGGGAGGAGTTCGTCCGGCGGACGAACTTCGAGCTGGCCAACGAGTGGGGCAACCTGGTCAACCGCTCGGTCTCCATGGCGCACAAGAACGTCGGCGCGATCCCCAAGCCGACCGCGCTGACCGGCGAGGACATCGCCCTGCGCGAGCAGGCCCGCGCCGCGTTCGGGGTCGTGGGCGACAACCTGCGCCGCTCGCGGTTCAAGGCCGCGGCCTCCGAGGCCATGCGCGTGGTGTCGGCGGCGAACAAGTACCTGTCGGACCAGGAGCCGTGGAAGCGCAAGGACGACCCCGAGCGCCGCGACACGATCCTCCACACGGCCCTGCAGGTCGTCTCCGACGCCAACACGCTGCTGACGCCCTTCCTCCCGCACGCGGCGCAGAAGGTGCACGAGGCGCTGGGCGGCACGGGCGTGTGGTCGGCGCAGCCGCGCATCGACGAGGTCACCGACCTCGACGTGCCCGAGCGCGCCTACCCGATCCTGACCGGTGACTACGCCGCGGAGCAGGCCAAGTGGGAGTCGGTGGACATCGAGGTCGGCAGGCCGCTGGCCAAGCCGTCCCCGCTGTTCGCCAAGCTGGACGCCGAACTGGGCGACACCGGGCCCGAGTGGGCCCCGATCGCCCCGTGACGCCCCGCCGCGGCGAGCGTCCGCCGATCCCGGAGCCGCTCCCGGCCCCGGTGGTCGACGCGCACACGCATCTCGACGCGTGCGCGGCGGGCCGGGGGGTCGAGGCCGACGCCGCCGCGGTGTCCGAAATGGTGGATCGCGCGGCGGCGGCCGGGGTCGGCCGGGTGATCACCGTGGCCGACGACCTCGCCGCCGCCCGCTGGGCGGCCGAGGCGGCGACCTGGGACGACCGCGTCTTCGCCGCCTGCGCCGTGCACCCCACCCGGACCGCTGATTTCTCCGATGAGGACAAAGCCGCGATCGAGGCGCTCGTCCGGCAGCCGCGCGTGGTCGCGGTGGGGGAGACGGGCCTGGACTACTACTGGGACTACTCGCCGCCCGACGCGCAGAAGGACGCCTTCGCCTGGCACATCGACCTGGCCAAACGCGTCGGCAAGCCGCTGATGATCCACGACCGCGACGCCCACGCCGACATCCTCGCCGTGCTCGACGCCGAAGGATCACCCGAAGACGTGGTGTTCCACTGTTTCTCGGGTGATCTCGATTTCGCCCGCGCCTGCGTCGATCGCGGCTACGTGCTCAGCTTCGCAGGCCCGGTGACGTTCACCAACGCCCGCCCGCTGCGCGAGGCCGCCGCGTTCGTCCCGGCAGACCGGATCCTGGTCGAGACGGATGCGCCCTATCTCACACCGCATCCGTTCCGCGGCAGGCCGAACGAGCCCTACTGCGCCGCCTACACCGCACGGGCGATCGCCGATCTCCGCGGCGTCGACGTGGCCGAGTTCGCGCAGGTGGTCTCGACAACGGCGGAGCGCCTGTTTTCGTTGCCCAGCGTGACATCCCACGATTCCGAACGTCAGGGATTGCGCTGAACGGGGGAACGTGTTGATCACGCGCTGGTGTGATGGGACTCACGAGATTGCCGGATGTGTTTGCGCAACCCCCTTGCCCTCGTTACTGTCCCGTGACCGTACCTCCCGGGGCAGCGGTGCCCAGGGAAGCCCGGAGCGAGCCAAGTACACCGTCGGGGTGGCCAGGCTGCGGGTCGACACGAGAAGACGAAGAGGTGTGAGCGGCGTGCGGGATTGCGGCTCCGCCTTGGAGGACACGACCCAGTGAGCGGTAAACAGAACGGCGGTTTCGACCGCCTCGAGCACGGCGCATTCGCGGACACCGACTGGTTCACGCCGGTCGAGAAGCCTTCCGCCGACGGGCACGAGGACGACTTCCGCGCCTGGCGCTCCCAGTTCCCCGAGTACGACTACGACACGGGGTACTCCGACTCCCTCACGATCACCCCGCAGGACGTCCGCCACGCACTCGGCCCGCAGGCCGAGGAGATCATGGCGACCGCGGGCGTGGACGTCGACGAGCTGATCCGGCTGGTCAACGCCGAGACGACCGTGCTGCCGGTCATCCCGGACGAGATCGCCGCCGAGCCGCAGCCCAAGGCGGCCCCGGGCCTGATCACCGCGGTCAAGCGGTGGAAGGCCACGTTCCTCAAGGCCACCATCGCCGCCGTGCTGACCTCGCTGATCGGCGGGGGCGCCGCGGCGATCGCCATGAACAACCAGGTCACCGTCGAGGTCGACGGCCAGGCCATGGAGGTCAACACCTACGCCGACACCGTCGGCGAGGTGCTCCAGGAGGAGGGCCTGTCGGTCGGCCAGCACGACCTGGTCAGCCCGTCCCCGGCCGCCGAGATCAACGACGACGGCCGCATCGTGCTGCAGCGCGGCCGCCCGCTGACGATGACCGTCGACGGCGAGCGCACCGAGGTCTGGGTCCGCGCGACCAACCTCGGCGAGGCGCTGCGCCAGGCCAACGCCCCGCTGGCGGGCTCGTGGGTGTCGGCCCCGGCCGACGCGCCCGTGCCGCTGGAGGGCATGGCGGTCGAGATCAAGACCGCCAAGGGGATCACCCTCTTCGACGGCGGCAAGAAGCCCGCGCCGCTGACCACGACCGCGGTGACCGTCGGCGAGCTGCTGCAGGAGCTCGGCCTCACCGTCGGCAAGGACGACGCCCTCACCCCGAAGGCCGAGACCAAGCTCAGCGACGGCGCCGAGGTCCGCATCAGCCGGACCGGCGTGACGGTGATCAACCAGAAGATGAAGATCGAGCCCCCGGTCGTCGAGGTCGAGGACCCCGAGCTCGACAAGGGCAAGACCGTGGTCGTCGAGGAAGGCGTCCCCGGCGAGCGCATCGCCACCCTCCGCATCACCTCCAAGAACGGCAAAGAGGTCAAGCGCGAGGAGATCGGCTCGAAGGTCGTCAAGGAAGCCAAGCCGAAGAAGATCAGGGTCGGCACCAAGCAGCCCCCCGTCCCGGTCATCCCGGACGGCCAGGTGTGGGACCGCCTCGCCCAGTGCGAGTCCACCGGTAACTGGGCCATCAACACCGGCAACGGCTACTACGGCGGCCTCCAGTTCAACAAGGGCACCTGGGACGCCTACGGCGGCCAGCAGTACGCCGAGTACCCCCACCAGGCCACCCGGGAGCAGCAGATCGCCATCGCCACCAAACTCCGCGACGACCGCGGCGGCTACGGCGCCTGGCCCCACTGCTCGCGCCAGCTCGGCCTCCCGACCTGACACCCAGCCTGACCGAAGCCCCGGTGCCCCGCCCCGCCACGCGGGCCACCGGGGCTTCGCCCTTTCCGGGGCAGGCGACGCGCCCCACCACGCGATTGCCTAGGTGCCAACGCGTTCCCACGCAACGCGTCCGACGAGCGCTTCTGATGGGTGGACCGGCTCGGGTCGGCCGTGACGGGCAAGACCCGTTCGGTGCGTCGGGAGGCAACATCGCCGATCGGCACGATGTCGGCTGCCATGGACTCAGCGTCGGCAGTCGCCCGCGCGCAGTGACGCCCCGGAGCAGGCCCGCCCGGTGGACGTGGAACCGCCAGCGGACGTCTCACGGCCTATTGTCCGCCTCGCGGCCGTGGCCACAGGGGCAGCGCCCCGGTCAAGATCACTGAGCGCGGGCGGCTTGGGCATCGAACAGCGCGCGAACGACTGGGGAGATCGTGGCCGCACGTCATGCCTCGGGTGAAGCGCAACGCCTCCCGGAGCACCGGGTGTGGATCGACGCCAGTGCCTGGCCCGTGAAGATGACCCACCCGGACCACCTGACGAGTGGCTGTAGCCGCCACTCCAGGCGCAGCCTGCGCCCCTGGCCCTGCCGGCCCGAGCCGACGGTCCTGGCCGTGAGCGTGCATCCAAAGCTCTGCCATGGACGATCTATCCGCCCGGACCGGCTCACGAACGTCTACGCGCGGGCGCTGCTCGATCGGCAGCGCGGCAGCAAGACCGACCAGACGTGGGCGGTGACCATGAACGTCAGCATCCACACCCCGCCCCAACCGGGGGTGCGACCGCCCTGTTCTTCCAGGTTACCGGCGTCGCACCCTTGTCAATAGGGCTACCTCGCGGGCCTGTGGATAACTCGAAGCGCACCCCCACGGGCCTGCCGTCCCGCAGGCGCGTAAGCTATCCGGGTTGCCTCGGCGAGGCGGGTCAAGCGCCGGCGTGATCGACGTGGCGGCTGCATGACAGTCGCACGCGTTCACGCTCTCCGCGTCCCCTCCGCCGCAGGCGCTCCCAGCCCCGAGCAGCACCCCTGCCGCGTTTGAGCAAGCAAGGAGAGCAGCACCGTGTCCGAGGTACGTCTGGCCGCCGAGCAGCGCACGGAGTTTGGCAAAGGCGCCGCGCGCCGCACTCGTCGCGCGGGGCGCATCCCCGCCGTGCTTTACGGCCACGGTTCCGAGCCCAAGCACCTGTCCCTCCCGGCCCTCGAGTTCGCCCGCGTCGTCCGCGAGCACGGCAACAACGCCGTGCTGACCCTGGACCTCGGCGCGGAGACGGAGTTGGCGCTGACCAAGACGGTCACCACCCACCCGCTGAAGAACTACATCGAGCACGTCGACCTGCTGCTGGTCAAGCGCGGCGAGAAGGTCACCGTCGACGTGCCGGTGCACGTGGTCGGCGACGCCGCCAGCGGCACCCTGGTCAACCAGGAGCTGACCACCGTGCAGCTGGAGGTCGAGGCCCTGCACATCCCCGAGGGCGTCGAGGTCAGCGTGCAGGACGCGGCCGTGGGCACCCAGATCCACGCTGGCGACATCACCCTCCCGCGTGGCTCGGTCCTGGTGACCGACGCCGAGGCCCTGGTCGTGGCGGTCAACGCCGCGCCGACGGCCGAGCAGATGGAGGGCGAGCTCGACACCGAGGGCGCGGGCGTGGTCGAGGAGCCCAAGTCCGACACCGAGGAGTGAGTCGGTCCTGACGTGTGCCCCGGGCTCCCGCGAGCCCGGGGCATTGTCATGCTTGAGGGGTGGACATGGACACCGCACCGGCGGTCGTGGTCGGCCTGGGCAACCCGGGCCCTCGGTATGAAGGCAACCGCCACAACATCGGTTTCCTGGTGCTCGATGAGCTCGCGGCCCGCGTGGGCGGCAGGTTCAAGGCCCACAAGTCCGGCGCGGACGTGCTGGAGGGCAGGCTCGCGGGCAGGCGCGTGGTGCTGGCCAAGCCGCGCTCGTTCATGAACGTCTCCGGCGGCCCGGTGTCGTCGGTGGCGAAGTTCTACAAGGTGGCCGTCGCCGACCTGGCGGTCGTGCACGACGAGCTGGACCTCCCGTTCGGCACCGTGCGGCTGAAGCTGGGCGGCGGCGAGAACGGCCACAACGGCCTGCGCTCGATCACCAAGTCGCTGGGGACGCGGGAGTACACCAGGGTGCGGTTCGGCATCGGCCGCCCGCCCGGCCGGATGGACCCGGCCGACTTCGTGCTCAAGGACTTCTCCGCCACCGAGCGTAAGGACCTGGCCCTGGAGATCGACCGCTGCGCCGACGCCGTGGAGGCGCTGGTGGGCCAGGGTCTCATCGCGGCCCAGAACACCTTCCACGCGTGAAGGCGCCGCTGACCCCCCACACGGTGCGCGCCGTCACCTTCGACCGCGCGCCCCTGGGCAGGCGCGGCTACCACGAGGAGCAGGTCGACGCGTTCCTCGACCGCGTCGAGGCAGCCCTGTCCGGCGGGGCCCCGCTGACGCCGGACGACGTCCGCGCCGCCGTCTTCGACCAGGCATCCCGGATCCGCCGCGGCTACGACGAGGACCAGGTCGACGCCTTCCTCGACGCCGTCGTGGTCACCCTGTCCGAGGGCGCGGCGAACAGGACTGTCGTGATCCAGCGCGTGGTCACCCCGCCGGACGTGGTCGAGGTCCCGTTCCTGCCCCTGCCGCCCGCGCCCCCGAACGTCCGCGGCTACCGCCCCGACGACGTCGACCGCCTGTCCCGCCTGCTGACCGCGGCCGCGAAGGACCCGGCCAACGCCCCCACGGCGGCCCAGCTGGCCCAGCTGCGCCTGACCCTCACCCCCCTCGTCGGCCAGGGCTACGACCCCCGCACGGTCGACGCCCTCGTGGACGCCTGGACGCTGGACCTGCGCCGCCGCGAAGCCTGACCCGCGAGCGCCGAGAACGGTGGCCGCGGCTGGCCGCTTCGGGAAGCGGCCAGCCACGGGCCGCGGTCACGATTCCGCTGCTGAGATCCCGCCCGCGAGCTGCTGCCCGGCAGCCGCGCGGCGGAGCTTGCCGGACGGGGTCTTCGGGAGCGTGCCGGGCGGCAGGACCAGGACCGCGCTCGGCCGCGCGTTGACCGACTCGAACACCCGCGCCCCGACCTCGCGCTTGATGCGCTTCTCCTCGGCATCGTCGCCCGCCGAGCGGGACTCCACGACGACGGCGAAGCGCTCGCGCCGCGAGCCCGCGTCCAGGCGCACCGCGACGGCGTTGCCCGCGCGCACCCCCTCGACGGCGACCGCGGCGCGCTCGATGTCGGTCGGGTAGATGTTGCGGCCCGCGAGGATGATGACGTCCTTCTGCCGCCCGCAGATCACGATCTGGCCGTCCACTGTGTACCCGATGTCGCCGGTCGCCAGCCAGCCGTCGGCGTCCTGGGTCGGGACGGGGCCGTCGACGGTCAGGTATCCGGGCGTGACGGCCTCGCCGCGCAACTGGATCTCGCCGACCTCGCGCTCGCCCAGCACCTCGCCGGACTCGGACACGATCCGCGCCTCCAGGCCGGGCAACGGCTTGCCCAGCACCGCGAACGCGCGCGAGCCCTCCGGCGACGGCACCGCCTTGTTCTCCGCCTCCAGCAGTTCGGCGTCGATGTGGTCCAGCGTCAGCCCGGTGCCCAGCGGCGCGAACGACACCGCCAGCGTCGTCTCGGCCATGCCGTACGCCGGGAACACGCACCGCGGGTCCAGGCCGAACCGCGCGCCCTGCGTGACGAACGCCGACACCGCGGCCTCGTCGATCGGCTCGGCGCCGTTCAACGCGATCCGCAGGGAGGACAGGTCGTACGCGTTGTCGTCGTCCACGTTGGAGAGACGGCGGCCGAGCAGCGCGTACGCGAAGTTCGGCGCGGCGGTGATCGTGCCGCGGTAGCGGGAGATGAGGTCCGCCCACAGCAGCGGGCCGGTCAGGAACTCGACCGGCGTGACCTTGACCAGTTCCAGCCCGACCGTCATCGGGACGGTCAGGAAGCCGACCATCCCCATGTCGTGGAACAGGGGGAGCCACGACACCATGATGTCGTTCTCGACGTCCAGTTCGGACGTCTGCGCCATCGCGGTCAGGTTGCTGTAGAGGTTGCCGTGGGTGATCCGCACGGCCTTCGGCTCGGCGGTGGACCCGCTGGTCAGCTGCAGCAGCGCGGGGGAGTCCTCGTCGACATCGACGGGCTCGGCCAGCGGCTCGCCGGACTCCAGGTCGGCCAGCATCCGGTAGGCGACGCCGTGCTGGTCCAACACCGGAGCCACCGCCTCGAAGGGCGCGCCGAGCAGCACCAGCTTGGAATCGATCATGGCGAGGACCCGCACGGTGTCCGCTGCCCACTCGGCGAGGTCGGTCCTCGGGGTCGGCTGGTGCAGCATGGTCACGCTGCCGCCCGCCAACCACACCGCCTGCACGGCGGGCGCGATCGCCACCGGCTCAGCGGCCAACACGGCGACCGCGCCGTTGCGGGCCAGCCCGCCCGCCACCAGCGCCCCCGCCATCCGCGCGGCCCGCTCGTGCACCTGCCCCCACGTGTGCCGAACCGGCGCCTTGGGCTCCCCCGTGGTGATGCCCCGCGCCGACCCCCGGGTGCGGGCCGACTCCAGCATCATGTCAACGAACCGACTCATGCGGTGGAGCCTAGTCGGCCGACCCGCCCCATCTGGATCGACAGCGCTTGTGCGGGGCAACGGGAGTGCCTGCCCGCGCCCATCCGCGCTCGGCGAGCAGGATCAACTCGGGGCACTCACCGCCTGTGCACCCACCTCGGCTGGTGACCGTTGCCTGCTGGTTGGTGGCCGCTGTCCTCGCTCTCCACCAGTACGCCCGTCTCGCCCGCCCGCACCGGCGCATGACAACGCCAGGCGGTCCTGTCCACGGCCGCCTGCCCCCAGCTGGGTTCCCCGCTCCCGCAAGGCGTTCTGTCGTCCCTGTCGGGCGCGGCCACACCACCCGCCCTCCCGAACCAGCGCTCCAGTTGCCTCCGCCGGGTGGGCGCCCCGGCCGCCTCGTGGGATTGGGCGCTCCACCCGCTTCGCCAGATCAGTGCTCCGGTTGCCTCCGCCGGGTGAGTGCACCGGCCGCCTCGCGGGATTGGGCGCTCCACCCGCTTCGCCAGATCAGCGCTCCGGTTGCCTCCGCCGGGTGGGCGCCCCGGCCGTCCCGTGGGATTGGGGCGCTCGACCCGTTCCGCCGAATCAGTGCTCCGGTTGCCTCTGCCAGGTGCACGCCCCGGCCGCCCGGCGGGATTGGGCGCTCCACCCGCTCCGCCGAACCAGCGCTTCGATTGCCCTCGCCGGATGACGCACCCCAGCCGTCCGCCGAGGGTCGTGCGGCCGACGCGGCCACTCCCGCCGTCCCCTTCGGCGACGGGCGTCCTAGCAGAGGTCGCACCAGCCCGGCCCGTCGCTACTCCAGTGCGTCGGCCAGTTCCAGCCAGCGGGTCTCGACGTCGGCCTTCTCCTCGACCACCTGGCGGAGTTCGGCGTCGAGCTTCGCCAGGCGCTCGAGGTCCGTGCCCGCTTCGGCGACGTCGTGGTTCAGGCGGGTCTCGCGTTCGGTCAGCGTCTCCAGGCGGCGTTCGAGGCGGGCCAGTTCCTTCTGCGCCGCGCGATGTTCAGCCGATCCGGCACGCATTCCGTCGTTACCGGAGTGTCGCTTCCGATTTTGTCGGTCCTCCCCGGTAGGCTGAAGACCAAGGGGGTCAGCCCCCTGGGTGGGAGGGGTCTGTCCAGGTGGGGTGGCTCGGCGGGACAGGTATTCGTCGATGCCGCCGACCAGGTGGGTGACCTTTCCGTCGCCTAGGACGGCGTGGACGGAGTCGCAGACTCGTTCTACCAGGTAGCGGTCGTGGGAGACGACGACGAGGGTGCCTGGCCAGGAGTCGAGGAGGTCCTCCAGTTGTTGGAGGGTGTCGATGTCCAGGTCGTTGGTGGGTTCGTCGAGGAGGAGGACGTTGGGTTCGGCCATGAGGAGCCGGGCCAGTTGCAGGCGCCTGCGTTCGCCGCCGCTGAGGTCGGAGACGGGGGTCCACTGGCGGGCGGCGGGGAAGCCGAAGCGCTCGGCCAGCTGCGACGCCGACATCTCCTGCTTGCCGAGCACGACCCGCCGGGCGATCTCCTCGACGGCCTCCAGGACGCGCAGGGTCGGGGGGAGGTCGTGCAGTTCCTGGCTCAGGTGCGCCAGCCGCACCGTCTGGCCCTGGATGCGTTTGCCCGCCGACGGCTCGCGGTCGCCCGCCAGCAGCTTGAGGACCGTGGACTTGCCCGACCCGTTGACCCCGACCAGCCCGACCCGGTCGCCCGGCCCGATCCGCCACGTGACGTCCCGCAGGATCGGCTTGGGGCCCGCGTCGATCGAGACGTCCTCCAGCTCCAGCACCGTGCGGCCGAGGCGGCGCTTGGCGAAGGCCAGCAGCTCGACGGAGTCGCGGGGCGCGGGCACGTCGGAGATCAGCGCCTCCGCCGCCTCGATGCGGTAGCGCGGCTTGGAGGTGCGCGCGGGCGCGCCGCGCCGCAGCCAGGCCAGCTCCTTGCGGGCCAGGTTGCGCCGCTTCTCCTCCAGCGTGTCGGCCAGCCGGGCGCGCTCGGCGCGGGCGTAGACCCAGTCCGCGTAGCCGCCCTCGTACTGCTCGACCCGGCCGCCGACGACCTCCCACGTCTTGGTGCACACCGTGTCGAGGAACCAGCGGTCGTGGGTGACGACGACCAGCGCCGTGCCCCGGGCCAGCAGGTGATCGGCGAGCCACTGCACGCCCTCGATGTCGAGGTGGTTGGTCGGCTCGTCGAGCACGACCAGGTCCAGCTCGCGCACCAGCGCCGCGGCCAGCGCGACCCGCCGCCGCTCGCCGCCGGACATGGTGTCGACGGGGCTGTCCATGCCCAACGCGGTCAGGCCGAGGCCGTCGAGGATGGAGCGGATGCGCGCGTCGGCCGCCCACTCGTGCTCGGCGTCGA
Organism: Actinokineospora sp. UTMC 2448; assembly: GCF_024760565.1. Lineage (NCBI taxonomy): Bacteria > Bacillati > Actinomycetota > Actinomycetes > Pseudonocardiales > Pseudonocardiaceae > Actinokineospora > Actinokineospora sp. UTMC 2448. The sequence goes on from NZ_CP031087.1 coordinate 667,603, forward strand.
ACGCGCTCAGCACCGCCTCGCGCACCGTCGACCCGGCGGGCAGGTCGGTGCGCTGGGTGACGACCGCCATCCGCAGGTCCCTGGCCCGGCTGACCCGGCCGCCGTCGGGCGGCTCCAGCCCGGCCAGCACCTCCAGCAGCGTCGTCTTGCCGCCGCCGTTGAGGCCCACCACCCCGATGCGGTCGCCGCTGGACACGCCGAGGGAGACCTCGTCGAGCAGCGGACGGACACCGAAGCTCTTGTTAACCTTCTCCAGGTTGACCAGGTTGGTCATTCACGCACCTTCGACCGGCACTGCACAGACCGGACCAGCCTACCCAGTGTCGCCCGTCACCCGGTTTTCACAGTTAATGGACCAGCGGGCGATGGGATCAATACCCTGTGTTCACCATTTTGACATCGGAACAATTTCCGACTACCTACGACGTAGGGTTTGTCTTGGAGGTGGAATGTTCCGCGTCATCGGTGCGGTTGTGCTCCTGGTCATCGCCGGATGCGGCACCGCCCCGGCGGGGGAGGGCGTGGTGCCCGCGCAGCTGGGCCGGGAGATCCAGATCAGGGCCACCGGCAGTCCCACGCTGGCGACCATGTGGCTGGACAGCGTCAAGCCGGTGACCTGCACCGAGCCGGGCAGCCTCCCGCCCAACCGCGGCCACTACCTCGCCGCGACGATCGTGCTGCAGACCACCGAGGATTACGAGCCCGACTGGGGCTGGTGGATGAGCGCGAGCGACTTCTCCACGATCGACTCGAACGGGCAGGAGAACGGGCGAGGAATCATCACGTCCTGCCTTCCGGACAGCCACTACCTCGTCGACGACTTCTACCTCTCCGACTCCGGCTACTACGGCGTCGTCCTCCTCGATTCCGCTGCCGAGCACGGCACCCTCGTCTACAGCCCGCACAACCTGGCGGGCGACACCGAGGGCTGGAGTTGGGAGTTCTAGCCCGCATCCCGTTCGGGTGGCTACCGGTGCGGGCACTGCCCGCGGCCGGGTAGACAGGAAACGGTCCCCCTCCCCGCCTGGTGACCACGACAGGACAGGAGGAGAGGCGTGTCCCACCGCAATCGCATTCTCGCCGCCGCGTGCGCACTCGCCGCGGTGCTGGCCATCCCGGTCTTCGGCGCGGCTTCGGCCCCCGGGCAGGCGCAGGCCGAGCAGGTGATCACGGTCTTCGGCACCCGGGGGCAGTTCACGCTGCCGGGCGCGCCCACCGTGGGCGCGACGTTCCTCGCGGGCGGCGAGCTGGCCGACGCGCGCAAGGCCCCGGTCGGACGGGCGGTGTCGTCGTGCACCCTCGCCGAGATCAGCACCGCCGTGCCGCCGGTCCTGACCGCGCACTGCTCGACCGTCTTCCGACTCGACGGCGGCGACATCCACATGTCCAGCCTGCGCGAGTACGCGAACGGGACCTTCAAGAACACGACCTTCGCCGTCACCGGCGGAACCGGCGAGTACAGCGCGGCGCGCGGCCAGACCCGGGCCGTGCTGGCGGACTCGAAGGCGGTCGTCTACCGGTTCGACGTCACCCTGACCGACTGACCAGCAGATCACCGCGGATGGGCGCGTCCGGGGCGCCGGTGTTGGCGACGACGACGAGGTCGCCGCCCTGCCACTGGCCCCCGGCCAGCGCGACCGCGGCCACGCCCGGCGCGGGGCCGCCCGGCCAGTCGATCGGGCCCGCGATCGTGGGGACCCGGGCGCGCCCGATCGCCTCGGCCAGCGCGGCGGGGTCGGTGGGGTCGGCCGCGTGCGCGAAGGCGTGCAGGGCGACCTCGAACAGGGCGTGCGCCAGGCCGAGCGGCTGCGCCCACGGCCTGCCGGTCGACTCCGTGTAGGCACTGGCCAGTTCCGCGGCGGTCGTGCCGTCCACACTGGACACATAAGGGTGGTCCGGGGTCCAGTAGACGATGGTGGCGACGCGGTCCAGGTTGTGCCGCCGCACGCCGAACGGGTAGGTCAACCACCGGGAGCAGGTGACCAGCCGCGGCGGGGCCGCCTGCGCGAGGAACGCGGCCAGGTCGGCGGCGGTCGCCGCGCTGGTGACGACGTCGACGTCGGCGAACGCGGCGATCTGGGGCGCGAAGTCCGGCGTCCCCTCGGTGTAGGCGGGCTCGTGCACCATCACCCGGTCGCGGCAGGCGGGCAGGAAGCCCCGGCGCAGCGCGGCGCCCTGCATGCCGTCGTTCCACAGGCACCCCACCGTGGCCCGCTCCGCGACCCGGTCCCACAGCTCGGCGAAGGCGCGCGCGATGTCGTCCAGGCCCCACGCGAAGTGGAAACCGGACGACCGGTACAGCTGCCAGGGCAGCGTCGTGGACAGACACGGCACGCCGAGCCGGTCGCACGCGTCGGCGGCGGCCGGGAGGACCGTGCTGCCCGCCATGGTCAGCACGATGGGCACCCGGTGCTCGACCACCAAACGCTCAACCGCCCGCCGCGCGCCCTCGGGCGTCGAGCGACTGTCGGCGGTGAAGATCCGCGCCCTGCCCGCGAACCGCGCGGCGACGAAGTCGAGCGGCTCCCCCAACGCCGAGAGCCTGCCCGTCCTGGGCACGACGACCCCGATCCGCAGCGACATGGGACAGGGCTACCAGCGCGCCCGACACCCCTCAACCGCAGTCACCCGACCGGTTACCGGTCCCGGCACGACCCGGATGATCAGGCGTGCACTTCCGGCGGCACCGGCCGGGGCGCGTCCTCGCCGCCGATCACCCGGGCGCCGGGCACCGGGCCGTGGGCCACGCGGACGGTGCGGCAGACGCCCGCGCCCGCCAGCTCGGCGGCCACGCGCAGCGCCGCCTGCTCGTCGGCGCACAGGAACGCGCAGGTGGGGCCGGAGCCGGACACCGTGCCCGCCAGCGCGCCCGCGTTCACCCCGGCGCGCAGCGTGCGGCGCAGGCCGGGCCGCAGGGACACCGCGGCGGCCTGGAGATCGTTCCCCAGCAGCAGGGCCAGCTGCCGGGGGTCGCCGGTCGCCAGCGCCTCCAGCACCGGCTCGACCGCGCCCGCCCGGGGCGGGGCGCCCTCCGCGCGCAGGCGGTCGAGCTCGCCGAACACCTTCGGGGTGGACAGGCCGCGGCGGTCGAAGGCCAGGACCCAGTGGTAGGTGTGCCGGGAGAGCACCGGCACCAGCTGCTCGCCGCGCCCGGTCCCCAACGCCGTCCCGCCGTACAGGGTGAACGGGACGTCGCTGCCGATGCGCGCGGCCAGCCGGGCCAGGTCGTCGCGGGTGACCTCCAGCCGCCAGAGCGCGGACAGGCCCACCAGCGTCGCCGCGGCGTCGGCGCTGCCGCCCGCCATCCCCCCGGCGACCGGGATGCCCTTGCGGATCACCACGCGCACGCGCGGCTCCTCCGGGTCGCGCCCGGAGAACCGCGCCAGCTCCTGCACCGCGCGCCACGCCAGGTTGGACGGGCCGGTCGGCACGGCGTCGGCGTTCTCGCCGACGACCTCCACGCCCGGCTCGTCCGCGACGGCCACGGTGACCTCGTCGGTCAGCGACAGCGCCTGGAAGACCGTCGTCAGGTCGTGGTACCCGTCCGGCCGCACGTCGCCCACCGCGAGGTGCAGGTTCACCTTGGACGGCACGCGAACGGTGACGGGATGCGGTACGACGGCGAGCACCCGACCAGCCTACGGGTCAGGCGGCGATGCCCTCCGGCCCCCGCACCGGACGCTTGACCACGCCGCCGCGCTCGCTGATCCAGGACAGCGTCGATTCCGCCTGCGGGCCGGACACCCCGAGCAGGAAGCGCGCGACCGGGGTTTCACCCACCCGGGTCAGCCCGCCGCCGATCACCGAGACGTCCGTGCCGAAGCGGCCGCTGGCCTCCGGCAGCAGCGCGCCGACCGCGGCGAAGCCGATCAGCACGACCTCGGCCGTGCGGTCGTGCGCGGCGCGCACGGACTCCGGGGTGTCGATCGCGGGCAGCAGCGCGTCGGCGATCGGGCTGCCCGGGTTCTGGATCAGCGACAGCAGCGAGCCGTTCGCCGCGACCCGGCCGCCGTCGAGCAGGGCGACGTCGTCGGCGATGCGCCGGGCGACACCGCCGTCGGAGGTCGTGACCAGCACGGTCGTGCCCAGCTCGCTGCGCGCGCGGTCCAGCACGGCCAGCACGCCAGCGGCGCCGTCGGCGTCGAGGCCCGCGGTCGGGTCGTCGGCCAGCAGCAGGCCGGGGTCGCCGATCAGGGCGCGGGCGATCTCGACCCGGGCGCGCTGGCCGGGGGTCAGGTCGGCGGGGGTGGCGCCCGCCCGCGCGGTCAGGCCGATCAGGTCCAGCAGCCTGCCGACGCGCTCGCGGCGCTGCGGGCCGTCGATGCCCGCCTGCTCCAGCGGCATCGCGATGTTGCCCGCCGCGGTGCGCTGCGGCAGCAGCTCGCCGTGGCCGACCACGCCGATGCGCCGGCGCGCGGCGCGCAGGCGGCGCTGGTCGAGCGCGGCGGTGTTGTAGCCCTCGACGCGGACGACGCCGCTGTCGGGCCGGTCCTGCAGGGAGACGAGCCGGGCGAGCGTCGACTTGCCCGACCCGGCGGCGCCCACGACCCCGGTGATGGCGCCGGGGGCGAGGTCGAGTGTGACGTCGTCGATGGCGACGACCTGGCCGGTGCCGGTCCAGAAGGTCTTGGTGGCGTTCTCAACGGTGATCATGACAGGGCTCCAGGCGCGCCCACGCGCCCCCAGGCGCGCGGGAAGAAGGGGTGTCCGAAGTGGATGAAGGCGACGGGCTACAGCTGGATCAGCTGGATACGCGCATTCGCCGACAGCCGGTCACGGTGCGCCTGCACTCGTCGATGACCCGCCTGCGGGTGAGAATCCCCATGTGGTTCCTCCATCGGTCCTGGCGGTAGCACCTGCCCGCGGTGGGTGGTTGCTGCGGCGTCACAGAGCCAGGTCTCTCGGCCGCTCCTGATGGATAGCTGACCCGAGTACACCCGATCGCCTGGTCGCCGCGCAACCCGCTTATGGCAGGTTCGGCCGTACCGTTCGCAACGTCACACTCTCGGAGTGCGGACCAGGACCCCGAACGGTCTACTACCGGCGGGTATGCGCGTGTTGAGCAATCCGCACGAAGTCGCCGACGGCCAGTTGCTCACCGCGCGCCCCGGGATCGACACCGGCGGCGACCAACGCCGCCTCGGCCCCGGCCGCCGACCCGGCCCAGCCCGCCAGCGCCGCCCGCAGCGTCTTGCGCCGCTGCGCGAAGGCCGCGTCGATCACCGCGAACACCGCGTCGCGGTCGGCGTCCGGCTGCTCGCGCCGCTCCAGCAGCACCAGCGCCGAGTCGACGTTGGGCACCGGCCAGAACACCGCCCTCGGCACGGTCGCCACCCGCCGGGCCGAGGCGTACCAGGCGATCTTCACGCTCGGCACCCCGTACACCCGCCCGCCCGGCCCGGCCGCCATCCGGTCGGCCACCTCGGCCTGCACCATGACGAGGACCCGCCGCAGCGTCGGCACGACGGCCAGCAGGTGCAGCACCACCGGGACGGCGACGTTGTACGGCAGGTTCGCCACCAAAGCCGTGGGCGCCAACGGAAGCGTGGACACCTTCATGGCGTCGTCGCACACCACGGTCAGCCGGTCGGCCAACTCCGGCGCGCGGTCCTCGACGGTCGCGGGCAGCCGCGCCGCCAGCACCGGGTCGATCTCCACCGCGACGACGGCGGCGCACGCGGGCAGCAGGGCCAGCGTCAGCGACCCGAGGCCCGGCCCGACCTCCAGCACGACGTCGTCGGGGGCGAGGTCGGCGGTGGCCACGATCCGCCGCACGGTGTTCGGGTCGTGGACGAAGTTCTGCCCCAGCTTCTTGGTCGGCCGCACGCCCAGCGACTCGGCCAGCGCCCGGATCTCCACCGGCCCCAGCAGGCTCACGACTTCTCCCGCAGTCCAGGCTTGCCCTCCAGGTTGGACAGCCCGTTCCAGGACAGGTTGACCAGGTGCGCGGTCACCTCGTCCTTCTTCGGCTTGCGCGCCTCCAGCCACCACTGGCCGGTCAGCGCCACCATGCCCACGAGCGCCTGCGAGTAGAGCGCGGCGAGCTTCGCGTCGTAGCCGCGCTTGCTGAACTGCACCCCGAGGATGTGCTCGACCTGGCTGGCGATGTCGTTCAACAGGCTGGAGAACGTCCCGGTGGACGTGGCCACCGGCGAGTCGCGGACGAGGATCCGGAAGCCGTCGGTGGAGCCCTCGATGTAGTCGAGCAGCGCCCTGGCCGCCCGCTCCAGCAGCAGCCGGGGGTGCGCGTCCTCCGACAGCGCCCGCGTCATGCCCGCCAGCAGCGACTGCATCTCCCGGTCCACCACGACGGCGTAGATCCCCTCTTTGCCGCCGAAGTGCTCGTACACGACGGGCTTGCTGACGTTGGCCCGGTGCGCGATCTCCTCGACCGACGCCGCCTCGAAGCCCTTCTCGGCGAACAGGGCGCGGGCCACGTCCAGCAGCTGCTCCCGACGTTCCCTGCCGCTCATGCGCACGCGAGCCACCGCGGACACCTCCGTTCCGGCGCCCGCGGCGCTGCGTCGCCGCCTCCCCGCCACCCGGGGGAGCCTAGTGCTCTCCCGGGTGGCGGGCCGCCGCTACTTCGCCGAGATCTTCTCCAGCCGCTGCGGGGTGGGCCAGCGCACGTCGGTGGCCCAGCCGAACTTCTCGAACAGCCAGATGAGCCGCGCCGAGGTGTCGATCTGGCCCTTGAGCACGCCGTGCCGGGCGCAGGTGGGGTCGGCGTGGTGCAGGTTGTGCCAGGACTCGCCGAAGCTCAGGATCGCCAGCGGCCAGAAGTTGGCGGCCTTGTCGCGGCTGGCGAAGGGCCGCTCGCCGATCATGTGGCAGATCGAGTTCGTCGACCAGGTGACGTGGTGCAGGATCGCGACGCGGACCAGGCCCGCCCAGAAGAACGCGGTGAACGCGCCCCACCACGACCAGGTCAGCAGGCCGCCGATGAGCGCGGGCAGGATCAGCGTCAGGCCGGTGAGCAGCGGGAACAGCTTGTTGATCCGGACGATGTCGCGGTCGGCCAGCAGGTCGGGCGCGAAGCGCTGCTTGTTGGTCACGCTGTGCTCGAACAGCCAGCCCATGTGGGCGTGCCAGAAGCCCTTGGCCAGGGCCACCGGCGAGGTGCCGAACAGCCAGGGCGAGTGCGGGTCGCCGTCGCGGTCGGAGAAGGCGTGGTGGCGGCGGTGGTCGGCCACCCAGGTGATGGGCGGGCTCTGCACGGCCATGCTGCCCATGACGGCCAGGACGATCTTCAGCGGCCGGTTGGCCTTGAACGAGCCGTGCGTGAACAGCCGGTGGTAGCCGACGGTGACGCCGAGTCCGGAGAAGTAGAAGAAGAACACCGCCAAGGCGACGTCCAGCCAGGTGAGGCCCCAGCCCCAGGCCAGTGGCACCGCCGCGATCAACGCCGCGAACGGCAGCAGGACGAACACGTACACCCCGATGCGGGTGGCCAGGTTCCGCTGCCCCTCGATCAACGGCTTCGGCCCCGCGCTGACGGTTGCTGTCATGGGTTCCCTCTCTTGCCGATCCACCTGCTAAGGGCAGGCTCACCTACGCCTCCGTAACCTTCGTTAGCGTAAGCGGAACGCCCTTTGCCCGACATATGGCATTCGGTGGTACCCGCCACCCGGACGACGCCAACCTCGCGGCCCGTCGGGACGCTCCGCGATCACCCGAACCGCCTGCGTGCACAGGGCCCACGATCATGTGACGCCGATAACACCCGATCGGACGCGAGAGTAGGCCAATCGCCCGGGTACTGGTGCTCCCCGATGGCGAACCATGCCACGATGGGGCCCGCGTACGAGCCCCGGTTCGTTCGATCCGCCGTGGTGTAATGGCAGCACCTTGGATTTTGGTTCCAATGGTTCAGGTTCGAATCCTGGCGGCGGAGCACGTTCAACCCCACCGACTCGCCAAGGGGTGCAGCGACGCACGTGGACGCCGAGCAGCGGGACGACGCAGACCTGCCCGCGTTGGAGGAGCGCTCCGACGCCTGGCTGGTGGGCCGTGCCCGGGAGCTGCTCGCGATCATCCAGACCTCCCCGGCCGCCGAGCGCCGCAGGCACACCGCCGAGGTCGACCGCCTGCTCGCCGAGGCCCAGCACCGGGGCGAGCCTCGCATGGTCGCGCAGCTGCTGCGCTCCGCCGTCGCGGTCCGGGTGGTCAACGCCGAGTTGGCCGACTCAGCCGAGCCGCTGCTCGACGAGATGCTCGCCCACACCCGCCGCCACGGCCTGGTCGTGCTGCAGGCCGACGCGCACGCGCTGCGCGGGCGCAGGCTGCTCATCGCCGGGGCCGAGGACGCCGCGCTCACCGAGGCCGCGGTCGCGCTGGCCATGCTGGACGAGGACATCACCCCCGACGTCATGCTCGGCGGCCGCACCTGGGACATGATCATGGCCTCGACGCTGCTGGACATCGGCAGCGTGCTCACCCAGCTGGGCGTCTACGAGGTCGCCGACCAGGTGATGACCCGCGCGCACAAGTGCATCCGCGCCTCCGCGGGCCCGCACCTGATCTCGGTCCACCTCATCAACCGCTGCCGCCTGCTCATCGGCTGGGGCCTGCGGCTGGAGCGCATCGGCGAGGACGAGCGCGCCGCCGAGCGGTTCGCCACCGCGGCCGCGATCGCCGTCGCCGTCGAGGCCCCGTTCCGCGAGTCGCTGTTCCCGCGCGACCCGAGCAGGCCCGCCGCCGACCAGAACCCGATCATCGGCTCGGCGCTGGCCCTGGCCCACCCCTCGGGCGTGCACGTCGAGCGGCTGACTGAGCTGATGGACTCCGTGCGCTACCCGCGCGAGCTGGTCATCGTGGCCATCGCGCTGGCCAGGTGCCTGGAGTACGAGGGCCACGAGGAGCGCGCCCTGGCCATCCTCGACGACGCCCGCTCGGCGATGTACCACGACGCCTCCGAGCCGACCCTGCGGCTGTGCCTGATCCGCGAGTACGCGCGCCTGTCCGGCCCGGACGGCGGCGAGCGCACGACCAGCGCCCTGGAGCACTACGCCTCCGAGCTGGAGGCCCAGCTCTGGGAGATGCGCGAGTCCCGGATCGCGACGCTGAACACCCGCCGCGAGCACGAGCGGCTGTCCCGCATGCACGGCGCGATCGCCCGGCAGGCCCTGCAGGACCCGCTGACCGGGCTGCCCAACCGCCGCGCGCTCGACGAGCGGCTGGAGGCGCTGGCGGGCAGCCCGAGCAACCACCCGCTGGCCATCGCCCTGGTCGACCTCGACGGGTTCAAGGGCGTCAACGACCGGCTGTCCCACGCCGAGGGCGACGACGTCCTGCGCGTGGTCGCGGCCACGATGCGCGACGCGCTGCGCGGCAGCGACATGGTCGCCCGCTACGGCGGCGACGAGTTCATCGTGCTGCTGCCCGGGGCGCCGCTGTCGGCGGCCGAGGCCGCGCTGCGCCGCGCGCTGACCGCCGTCGCCGAGCTGCCCCAGGAGCTGTCACACGGTGTGACGCTGTCCATAGGGGTGGTGGCGCTGCGCCCGCAGGAGACCGCGGTGCGCGCCCTCGCGCGCGCTGATGCCGCGATGTACCAGGCGAAGCGGCGCGGCGGCAACGACATCGTGGCCATCGTGGCCGGTGAGCCGGAGAGCGTCGTCGGGGACGCCGCGGGTGACACCGCGGGTGAACCGGCGGACGACCGGGCGTGGGCGCTGCCGGAGACCACGTAGGATCGTGTCCCGGCCGGAGTCGCGCCGGAGAACCGCTGACCCCGCGCCGTAGCCCCGCTCACGACGCTAGGGAGTGCGATGTCCGCAACCGCCCCGCTGACCGCTGTGGTGCTCGCCGCGGGGGAGGGCACAAGGATGCGCTCGGCGACCCCGAAGGTGCTGCATCCGGTCGGCGGACGGCCGCTGGTCGAGCACGCCGTCCGGGCCGCGGCCGGACTGGCGCCCGCGCACCTGGTCGTCGTCCTCGGCCACGGCCGCGACGCGGTCGCGGCGCATTTGTCCGCTTTCGACGGCGTGGACACCGCCGTGCAGGAGACCCAGGACGGCACGGGCCACGCGGTCGCCTGCGGCCTGGCCGTGCTGCCCTCGGGGCTGACCGGCACGGTGCTGGTGACCTATGGCGACGTCCCCCTGCTCGACACCGACACGCTCGCGGCGCTGCTGGCCGTACACTCCGAGCAGGGCAACGCCGTCACTGTCCTCACGGCGTCCGTCGAGGACCCGACCGGCTACGGCCGCATCGTCCGCTCATCGGATGGGTCGGTGCGCGCGATCGTCGAGCACAAGGACGCCACCGACGAGCAGAAGGCGATCACGGAGATCAACTCCGGGGTGTACGCCTTCGACGCGAAGGTCCTCGTCGACGGCCTCTCCCGGCTCTCGACGGACAACTCGCAGGGCGAGATGTACCTGACCGACGTGCTCGGCATCGCCAGCGGCGACGGCCGCCGGGTCGGCGCGGTCGTGTGCGGCGACCCGTGGCTGGTCGAGGGCGTGAACGACCGCGTGCAGCTCGCGCGGCTGGGCGCGGAGCTGAACCGGCGCACGGTCGAGCGGTGGATGCGCGCGGGCGTGACGGTCATCGACCCGAACACGACGTGGATCGACCAGGACGTCGAGCTGGCCCGCGACGTGGTGATCGAGCCCAACGTGCAGCTGCGCGGCGCGACGACCGTCGGCGAGGGCGCGCTCATCGGCCCGGACACGACGCTGACGGACGTGGTCGTCGGCGCGGGCGCGGAGGTCTGCCGCTGCCACGGGTCCAGGTCGGAGATCGGTCCTAACGCGAGCGTCGGCCCGTTCGCCTTCCTGCGCCCGGGCACGAAGCTGGGCGCGGACGGCAAGATCGGCACGTTCGTCGAGGTGAAGAACTCCGAGATCGGCACCGGGTCGAAGGTCCCGCATCTGTCCTATGTGGGCGACGCGACGATCGGTGAGCACTCCAACATCGGCGCGGCGAGCGTGTTCGTGAACTACGACGGGGTGAAGAAGCACCGCACCGTCGTCGGATCGCACGTGCGCATGGGGTCGGACAACATGTACGTCGCGCCGGTCACCATCGGCGACGGCGCGTACAGCGGTGCGGGCACGGTCCTGCGGCGGAACGTGCCGCCGGGCGCGCTGGCCGTCAGCGGGGGCCCGCAGCGCAATATCGATAACTGGGTCCTGCGCATGAGGCCCGGGACGGCCGCCGCCGAGGCGGCCGAGCGGGCGCAGGCCGGGCGGCAGGACGAGAGCGAGGGACAGTCATGAACGCGAAGTCGGGGACTCCCAAGAAGAGCCTGATGCTGTTCTCCGGGCGCGCGCACCCGGAGCTCGCGGAGGAGGTGGCCAAGCACCTCAATGTGACGATCACCCCGCAGTCGGCCTACGACTTCGCCAGCGGCGAGGTGTTCGTCCGGTTCGAGGAGTCCGTCCGGGGCTGCGACGCCTTCGTGATGCAGAGCCACACGGCCCCGATCAACAAGTGGGTCATGGAGCAGCTGCTCATGGTCGACGCGCTGAAGCGCGCGTCGGCGAAGCGCATCACGGTGATCATGCCGTTCTATCCCTATGCCCGGCAGGACAAGAAGCACAAGGGCCGCGAGCCGATCTCCGCGCGGCTCATCGCCGACCTGTTCAAGACAGCGGGCGCGGACCGGATCATGACGGTGGATCTGCACACCGCGCAGATCCAGGGCTTCTTCGACGGCCCGGTGGACCACCTGTTCGCCCAGACGCTGCTGGCCAGGTACATGCGGGAGAACTACCCGGCCGACAACATCACGGTGGTCTCGCCGGACGCGGGCCGCACGAAGCTGGCGGAGAAGTGGGCCAACGAGCTGGGCGGCACGCCCATCGCGTTCATCCACAAGACCCGCGACCCGCTGCGCCCCAACGAGGTCGTGGCGAACCGCGTGGTGGGCGAGGTCAAGGGCAGGCTGTGCGTGGTGATCGACGACATGGTCGACACCGGCGGCACCATCGCCAAGGCGGTCACGCAGTTGCTCGACGAGGGCGCGGCCGACGTGGTGATGGCCGCGACCCACGGCATCCTGTCGGGCCCGGCCCGCGAGCGCCTGTCGGAGTGCGGGGCGCGGGAGGTCATCTTCACGAACACGCTGCCGATCCCGGAGGAGAAGCGCTTCCCCGGGATGACGGTGCTGTCGATCGCGCCGCTGCTGGCCAGGGCCATCCAGCAGGTCTTCGAGGACGGCTCGGTGACGTCACTGTTCGACGGCGACGCCTGAGTCCGGCGGCAGTTCCGCGATCGCCCGCCCGGCCACCTCGGCCAGGCGGGCGATCGCCGTCGCGGGCATGATCAGCTCGATGCCGTCGGTGAGATCGCCGATGAGCAGGGCGACGTCGAGTTCGCCGTTGATGTGGTAGCTGATGGCGCAGTCCTCGGCGACCGCCGCCCAGACCGTCATGTTCACTGCGTCGCGCATCGATTCCCTCACTCTGCGTTGGTAGTGTGAGGTTCTGGCATCCCGTCCCCGCAGGCCATCCAGATGATCTAGAGACAACAGGTGGGCCATGGCCAAGACCCCCAAGGCGGTCGCGCTCGGCAGCGCGCTGCGCCAAGCGCGGCAGGACAAGGGACTGAAGCTGCGCGACTTCGCCCTGCACATCAGCCGCGATCCGGCGATGTTGTCGCGCTGGGAGAACGGCGAGCGTTCACCCAAGCCGGAACAGGCTGCACGCATCCTCGCACTGCTGGGCGTAACCGGCCAGCGGTACGACGAGGTGATGAGTCTCGTCTACGGCACCTCCGAACCCCATTGGGTCGCCACCACTCTTCCCGAACGCCGCCAACAGATGGCCGCGTACATGGACTATGAGCAGAAGGCCACCTCCATCGTCGAGGTCGCCCCGCTCCTGATCCCCGGCCTGTTGCAGACCCCTGACTACATTCGGTCGATCATGTCCGTCGGCGGGACGGTTCCCGAAGCCGAGATCCCCTCTCGGGTCGCCGACCGCCTCGCCCGCCAGGCCGCGCTCACCCGCAATCGACCCGCCCAACTCCTCGCCCTCATCGGCCAAGCCGCTCTCAGCCAGCCGCTCGGCGGACCGGCGGTGATGGCCCACCAACTTCGCCACCTGCTTGAGATGGCTCAGCTCCCCAACGTCGATCTGCGGGTCGTGCCCTTCGGCACGGTGTGGAATCCCTCGATCGAAGGTGCCTTCGCGCTCATGGAGTCCGACCATTCCGCCTCGTCGGTCTTCATCGAGACCCGAAAGACCATGCTGTGGCTGCACCAGCATGAGGACGTCAAGGAATACAAGCGAGCTGTCAACCTCGTGGTCGGTGCGGCAATGAGCCGAGCCGAATCCATGGTGCACATTGCCAAGCTGGTGAAGAGGATGGAGCAGGTCGATGCCCCAGACAAGATGGCGTAGGTCCAGCCGCAGTCAGAACGGTGCCAACTGTGTCGAGGTGTCCCCCGGCGCCATCCGGGACTCCAAGAACCCCGGCCCCACCCTTACCGCCGACATCCCCGCCCTCATCGCCGCCGTCAAGCGTTTCCAACCCTGAAACACCCCGCCCGCGCTGACGATCACCAGCACATGGCGAACCGGCGCGGGGTCATCGAGATCGCGGTGCGGGAGCGGTTCCTGTGGGTCGGCGAGGAGGCTTACCCGCTGCACAACATCGCACGGGTCTGGTCGACGCCCGTCAGACCCGACGTGCGGCGGGCGCTCGGGCGCTTCCTCGCGACCTGCGCGTTCGGCGTGCTCGTGGGGATGGCGGGCGCGTACCTCAGCGGCATGTCCGCGATGGGCGGGGCGCTGTTCCTCATCGTGGCCTTCGTCGGGCTCCTCGTCCTGATCATCACGCTGGCCCGCCGCACCCGGTACGGGCTGATCGTGGAGACCACGGGCCCGCCGTACGCGCTCATCGTCAGCCGGGACGAGGCCCAGGTCGGCGGCCTGGTCAAACAGATCGCGCACGCGATCAACAACCCGCAGGCCGAGTTCCACTACGTCATCGAGAACCTGCACTTCGGCGACAACATCACCCAGATCGGGGACCGCAACTCCGTCCACAAGAGGTGACCGCGTGACCATGCACTTCGGCGACAACATCAACCAGATCGGCGACCACAACTCCGTCATCAAGCACCAGGGCGGCGGCGACCTGCTCACCGTGATGGAGGCGTTCCGCGCCCGGGTCCCGGCCGCCGACCGCGAGTCCGTCGACAGCTCCCTCGCCGTGCTGCGTGAGCACGGCCTCGCCGACGAACCCGCCCGCCAGGCGCTGCGCACGATCGCCGGGGTCGCCGCGATGCTCGGGGACACCCCCGTCATCGACGCCATCCGCTCGGCGACGGAGACGCTGGGCAGGCTTCGGGACGGTTAGAACCTCGGCTGCCGCTTCTCCAGGAACGCCGCCACGCCCTCGGCGTAGTCCGCGCTGGTGACCGAGCCCTCGTACAGAGCGTGCACGGCCTCGTCCTCCGTCGTCTGGCCGTCGATGATCCGGCCGACGATCGTCTTCGCGCCGCGGATGGTCACCTGCGAACGCGACGCCATCAGCTCGGCGAGGTCGCGGGCGCGCTTCGCGAGGGCGTCGGCCGGGTGCAGCTCGTTGACCAGGCCGATGCGCAGCGCGGTGGGGGCGTCGATGATCTCGCCGGTGTAGAGGATCTGCTTGGCCCACGACGGGCCCACCACGTCGACCAACTGCTTCGTCGACGGCAGGCTGAACACGATCCCCAGCTTCGACGGGGTGATCCCGAACCGCGCGTCGTCGGCGGACAGGCGCAGGTCGCAGGCCAGGGCCAGTTCGCAGCCGCCGCCGATGCAGAAGCCGGTGATCGCGGCGATGGTCGGCTTCGGCAGCTCGGCCAGCGCCGTCGTCGCCGCGTGGATGGCGACCTGGTAGCGGCGCGCGCCCTCGGCGTCGCGGCGCAGGTCCTGGAACTCGCCGATGTCCGCGCCAGCGGAGAAGTTCTCGCCGCCGCGGATGACCAGCGCGCGCACCGCGGGGTCCGCGGCCACCTCGGCGGCGAACGACGGGATCGCCGACCACATCTCGTAGTTCAACGCGTTGCGCTTGGCCGGGCGGTCGATGGTCAGCGTCGCCACTGGGCCGTCGGTGGAGAGGACGAGGTGCACGCCGGTCACCGTAACCGCGATTCACACCCGGCGGCGCGAGACGGCGGCCACACAGCGGGCTGGCCATACTGGCCGCATGCGCGCCTTTATTGCGGTGTCCGCCCTGGTCGCGACGGCCTGCACGTCGGCGGCCGAGACCGGCAGGGTGCCGTCTGGGGCGACCGCGGTCGTCCCGACGCAGGCGCCCGCGCCCCGGCTGGTGGTCGAGGAGGTCGCGGGCGGGCTCACCCACGGCTGGGACATCGGCTTCCTGCCGGACGGCAAGGTGCTGGTGACCCAGCGGACGGGCGAGATCGCGCTGCTGTCGTCCGCGCAGGCGGGCGCGACCGTGACCCGGCTCAAGGCCGACACCACCTCCGTCATGGTGCGCGGCGAGGGCGGGCTCATGGGCATGGTCGTGCACCCGGACTTCGCCGAGACGCGCGAGTTCACCACCTGCCAGACGCACACCGAGAACGGCGAGCCGCACGACATCCGGCTGGTCACGTGGCGGCTCACCGAGGACGAGACCACCGCGACCCGCGTGCGCGAGCTGGTCACCGGCCTGCCGATCGCCGCGTCGGGCCGCCACTCCGGCTGCCGTCCGACGATCGCCGCCGACGGCGCGCTGCTCGTCGGCACCGGCGACACCGCGCGCGGCGAGGTCCCGCAGGACCTGAACAGCCTCGGCGGCAAGGTCCTGCGCGTCGACCTCAGGACCGGTGAGCCGCTGCCGGACAACCCGATCGCCGGGTCGCGGGTCTACACCTACGGCCACCGCAACGTCCAGGGCGTCGCCGTGCGGCCGGGCAGCGGGCAGGTGTTCACCGCCGAGCACGGGCCGGACAAGAACGACGAGATCAACCTGCTGGTCGCGGGCGCGAACTACGGCTGGGACCCGTCGCAGGGCGGCACCGTCCCCGGCTACGACGAGGACGTCCCGATGACCGACCTGGAGCGCTTCCCCGACGCGGTCCCGGCGAAGTGGGAGTCCGGCGAGACCACCGAGGCCATCTGCGCGGTCGCCTTCCTCGACGGCGACCAGTGGGGCGACCTCGACGGCGCCCTGGTCGCCACCGCCCTGCGCGGCGCCAAGCTGATGATCTTCACCCTCGACGTCGACGGCGCGGTCACCTCGGTGGCCATCCCCGACGAGTTCCACGACACCTTCGGCCGCCTCCGCGCCGCCCGCACCGGCCCCGACGGCGCGCTCTACGTGACGACGTCCAACGGGGAGAACGACAAGCTGCTGCGGATCACGCCCGGAAGTGCCAGATGAGCAGCGCGCCTGCCCCGGCGTTGGCGGCTCGGGCGGCCTCGGGCACGAGGTCGGCCAGGCACCACGGCCACACCTCCCACGGCCCCAGCTCGCTCGCCTTCGCGCGCTCGCTCGCGGGCACGACCACCTCCTCGCACCGCAACGGCCGCAACCCGACCGCCAGCGCCGCGCGCAGGTAGGCCCCCACGGAGTGGCGGTAGGTGGCCAACCGCGCGGGCTGGCCGTCCGGGCCGCGCAGGGAGGGAATCGATCCGCGCGCGATCGCGTCGGGGTGCATGTCGGCGATCACCACGTTCCCGCCCGGCCGCAGGACCCTGGCGAACTCGGCGAACACCGGCCCCAGGTCCGGCGCGTGCGCGAGCGCGAGCCCGCTGACGACGAGATCCGTGCTCGCGTCCCCGACCGGCAGCTCCCGCAGGTCCCCGACCAGGAACTCCGCGCCCGGCACCCGCTCGCGCGCCTTGTCCAGCATCTCCGGCGAACTGTCGACGCCGACGACCCGGTGCCCCCGCTCGACCAACAGCCGCGCATACCGCCCGGTCCCGCACGCGGCGTCCAACGCGTCGCCGGCGGGCAGCCCGTCCAGGATCTCCTTGACGACCGGCTCATCGAGGTCGAAGGCGCCGTTGCCTGGCTGGTCGTAGGTGGCCGACCAGAGCCGATACCCGTCGACCGTGCTGATCCGCTCGACCTCAACGCCCGCCTCGGCGAGCGATCTGTCGTCCAGCAACCTGCGCACCTCGGCGATCCGCGCCTCGACGAAGTCCCGGTCGTGCTCACCGATGAAGGCCCGCATCAAGGCGGCCCCCTCAAGGCCGAGAAGGTAGGCCAACGGGTGCTCGTAGATCACTGGGCCGAGGCTAGCGACGATCGTCGGGGGCAGTCACCCGGTTTTCTGGCAGCACTGTCCTCAGTGGAGCAATGCAGATCGTCGCGAGCAGGGCGCCCGCGCCCGCGATCCACAGCGTCGGCCGGTAGCCGAGCATGGCCACGCACACGCCGCCCGCGAGGCTGCCGATCGGGGCGGGGCCCCAGAACAGGACGGTCATGGTGGCGTTCACGCGGCCGAGGAGGTTCGGTGGTGTGCGGGCCTGTTGCAGGGTCGACTGCACCACGGTCACCACGACCACGCTGAAGCTCGCCAGCAGACCGCCCGCCACCTGGAAGCCGAGGCGCCACCCCGGGTCCGTCAGCGGAAAGAGCAGGTAGGCCAGGCCCTCCACGATCACGCCCGCGACAAGCAGTCGCCGGTAGCCCAGCCTGGCCGCCAGTCGGGGCACGGCGAACGAGCCCGCCACCGCCCCCACCAGTCCGACGCTGCCGAGCAACCCGATCAACCCCGGTGACAGGCCGAGCCCGTCGGCCAGGAACACGATCATCACGGCGAGGTTCATGTTCAGGAACAGCGACAGCACCGCCGAGTGCAGCCCGATCGCGCGCAGGACCGGGTCGGCCCACACCGCCCGCGCGCCCTCGGCGACCTCCCGCCGCAGTCTGCGCCGCCGGGACGGCCTCACCGGCTCGACTGTCCGGATCGACCGCAGCCACAGTGCCGACCACAGGTAGGTCAGCGCGTCCGCCAAGACCGCGACCGGCGCTCCCACCCGCTGCACGACGAGCCCGCCGAGACCGGGCGCGACCAGCGCGGCCACCGACTGGTTGCGCTTCAACGCCGCGTTGCCGCGCACCAGGTCGTCGGTCACCCGGGGCAGGTAGGTCGCCGCGGCCACGTCGAAGAAGACCGTCAGCAGCCCTGCGACGAAGACCGCGGTGAGCACGTGCGCCAGCGTCAGCACGTCCAACGCCGCCGCCAACGGAATCGATGCGTAGACCGCGAACCTGCCGAGATCGGCCACGACCATCACCGGCCTGCACCGCAACCGGTCGACCCACACGCCCACCTGCAGCCCGAACAGCAGATACGCCATCGTCTGCGCCGTCTTGACCAGCGTCGCCTCGAACGGTGTCGCCCCTATGGCCAGGATCACCAGCAACGGCACCGCGAGGTGCCCGATCCGGCTCCCCACCTGGCTCACCGCGTCCGCCGCCCAGAGTCGCCGGAAGTCCCCAGCCATGATCGGACTGTACCTGAGTCTGCAAGGCTCAACTTTCTGGCGCGAAACCAGCGCAGGCGGGCTCGACACGCCGAAAACCCGCGCGAGGGCGTCGGGCCCGGACGCGTAGGCTGGAATGAGAACCCCTTCCGGTGGCTTCAGGTCCCGGGCAGGGGTCTGTCCGCGTTCGTGCACATCGCGTCGAAAAGGGACCAAGCGTGGCGAAGGCTCCGTTGAACGGGCTGCTCGAGACTGTTCTCCAAGACCCCTCCCTCACCGCCGTCGTGGAGGCGGCCGGGGCGGGGAGCCTGGCGCTGGACGGGCCGGTGGCCGCGCGGCCGCTCGTCGTCGCGGCGCTGGCCGGGGCGGGGAAGGCCGTGCTCGCCGTCACCGCGACCGGGCGGGAGGCCGACGACCTCACCGCCGTCCTCGGCGACCTGATCGGGCGCGAGAAGGTCGCCAACCTCCCCTCGTGGGAGACGCTGCCGCACGAGCGGCTGTCCCCGCGCGCGGACACCGTCGGCGGGCGGTTGGCGATCCTGCGCAGGCTCGCCCACCCCGAGGAGCACCCCGACGGCCCGCTGCTGGTCGTCGTGGCGACCGTGCGCAGCCTGATCCAGCCGATGGCGCCCGGCCTGGGCGAGCTGCGGCCGGTGATCCTCACCGTCAACGCCGAGTCCGACTTCGAGCAGACCATCGCCCGCCTCGCCGACCTCGCCTACGCCCGCGTCGACATGGTCGAGAAGCGCGGCGAGTTCGCCGTGCGCGGCGGCATCGTCGACCTGTTCCCGCCGACCGCCGAGCATCCCGTGCGGGTCGAGTTCTGGGGTGACGAGGTCACCGAGATCCGGCCGTTCTCCGTGGCCGACCAGCGGTCGCTGCCCGGCGAGCTGGCCAGCGTCACCGCGCCGCCCTGCCGCGAGCTGCTGCTCACCGACGCCGTCCGGTCGCGCGCCGCCGAGCTGGCCAAGCACCACGAGGCCGACGCGCACCTGCACGAGATGCTGACCAAGCTCGCCGAGGGCATCCCCACCGAGGGCATGGAGGCGCTGATCCCCGCGCTGCTCCCCGGCGAGATGCAGCTGCTCACCGACGTCCTGCCCGACGGCGCGCACGTCCTGCTCAACGACCCGGAGAAGATCCGCACCCGGGCCCACGACCTCGTCCGCACCGGCCAGGAGTTCCTGGAGGCCTCCTGGATGGCCGCCGCGGGCGGCGGCAAGGCCCCGATCGACCTCGGCGCGTCGGCCTACCGCGACCTCAACGACATCGCCGCGCACGCCCGCGACACCGGCCACCCGTGGTGGACGCTCAGCCAGCTGACCGGCGGCGACGCCCACCACATCGACATCCGGCCGGTCGACTCCTACCGAGGCGACGTCACCCGCGCCTTCGCCGACCTGCGCGCGCACACCGCCGCGGGCGGGGCCGCGGTGCTGGTCGTGCCCGGACACGGCACCGCCCAGCGCGCCGTCGAGCAGCTCGCCGAGGCCGAGGTGCCCGCCACCTTCGCCGAGGACGGCCTGACCGAGGAGCCAGCGAAGGGCCTGGTCACCGTCGTGCAGGGCTGCCTCGACGACGGCTTCATCGCCGCCGGTCGGGCGCTGGCCGTGCTCACCGAGGCCGACGTCACCGGCGGCAGGCACGGCACGTCCACCCGGGACATGTCGGTCAAGATGCCGTCGCGGCGGCGCAACGCCGTCGACCCGCTGGCGCTCAAGCCGGGCGACTACGTCGTGCACGAGCAGCACGGCATCGGCCGCTACGTCGAGATGGTGCAGCGCGCGGTCAAGGACGCCGCCGGGGGTTCGGTCACCCGCGAGTACCTGGTCCTGGAGTACGCCAGCGCCAAGCGCGGCCAGCCCGGCGACCGGCTGTTCGTCCCCACCGACCAGCTCGACGAGGTCTCCCGCTACGTCGGCGGCGAGCTGCCCACGCTGAACAAGCTCGGCGGGTCGGACTGGAAGAACACCAAGGCCAAGGCGCGCAAGGCGGTCAAGCAGATCGCCGCCGAACTGGTCCAGCTCTACGCCGCGCGCCAGGCCGCGCCCGGGCACGCCTTCGGCGCGGACACGCCGTGGCAGCGCGAGCTGGAGGACGCCTTCCCGTTCACCGAGACCATCGACCAGATGGCCGCGATCGACGAGGTCAAGGCCGACATGATGCGCCCGGTGCCGATGGACAGGGTGATCTGCGGCGACGTCGGCTACGGCAAGACCGAGATCGCGGTGCGCGCGGCGTTCAAGGCCGTGCAGGACGGCAAGCAGGTCGCGGTGCTCGTGCCCACGACGCTGCTCGCCCAGCAGCACCTGAACACCTTCGCCGGGCGCATGCACTCGTTCCCGGTGACGGTCAAGGGCCTGTCCCGCTTCACCGACCCGATGGAGTCCGAGGCGACGGTCGCCGGATTGGCCGACGGCTCGGTCGACATCGTCATCGGCACGCACCGGCTCCTGCAGACCGGACTGCGGTACAAGGACCTGGGTCTGGTCATCGTCGACGAGGAGCAGCGCTTCGGCGTCGAGCACAAGGAGCACATCAAGGCGCTGCGCACGCACGTCGACGTGCTGACGATGTCGGCGACGCCGATCCCGCGCACGCTGGAGATGTCGCTGGCGGGCATCCGGGAGATGTCGACCATCCTCACCCCGCCGGAGGACCGCCACCCGATCCTGACCTACGTCGGCGCGTACGACGACAAGCAGGTGGCCGCCGCCATCCGGCGCGAGCTGCTGCGCGACGGCCAGGTGTTCTACGTGCACAACCGGGTGTCGTCGATCGAGAAGGCCGCGCGCAGGCTGCGCGAGCTGGTCCCGGAGGCGCGGATCGTCACCGCGCACGGCCAGATGAACGAGGACCGGCTGGAGAAGATCATCCAGGGGTTCTGGGAGCGCGAGCACGACGTGCTCGTGTGCACGACGATCGTCGAGACCGGGTTGGACATCTCCAACGCGAACACGCTGATCGTCGAGCGCGGGGACATGCTGGGCCTGGCCCAGCTGCACCAGCTGCGCGGCCGGGTCGGGCGCGGGCGCGAGCGCGGGTACGCGTACTTCCTGTACCCGCCGGAGGCGCCGCTGACCGAGACCGCGCACGACCGGCTGGCCACCATCGCCCAGAACACCGAGCTGGGCGCGGGCATGGCGGTGGCCATGAAGGACCTGGAGATCCGCGGCGCTGGCAACATCCTGGGCGCCGAGCAGTCCGGCCACATCGCGGGCGTCGGCTTCGACCTGTACGTGCGCCTGGTCGGCGAGGCGGTCGAGGCGTTCCGCAAGCACGCGGGCGCACCGGGAGCCGAGGACGAGGACGAGCTGGCCGAGGTCCGCGTCGACCTGCCGATCGACGCTCATCTGCCACACGACTACGTCCCCGGCGAACGCCTGCGGCTGGAGGCCTACCGCAAGATCGCCGCGGCCGTGGACGAGGACGGCCTGGCCGCGGTCCGCGAGGAACTGGTGGACCGCTACGGCGAGCCGCCGGTCCCGGTGGACAACCTGCTGGCCGTCGCCCGCTTCCGCCAGCTGTGCCGCAAGCACGGCGTCACCGAGGTCGTCACCCAGGGCAACACCATCCGCTTCGCCCCGATGCCCCTGCGCGACTCCCAGATGATCCGCCTCAAGCGCCTGTACCCGAAGGCCGTCCACAAGGCCGTCACCGACACGGTCTCGGTGCCCCGCCCGACCGAAGGCGCCGCAGGCGGTCGCCTGGGCGCCCCCGTCCTCCGCGACCGCGACCTGCTCGACTGGTGCGCCAGGTTCCTGGAGTCCCTGGCCGCCACCCCGGCCCCGGTGGGGTGATGGCGGTGGACCTGCCGAGGGCGGAGGAACTGCTGCGCGGACTGATCGGGGCCGAGATCTAGACCGCGATCGGGCGGCCGAACAAAATCCTGGCGGTGGAGGGCGACGTCGTGCTGGTCGGCACCGGCGCTCGCCGCGGGGGCAGCCGGTGCCCGTCGCCTGGGTGCAGAACGGTCTCGACCTGCTCGCTGAGTCAGGGTCGGTCGCGGTCACGGTCGACCTCCTCGGCCACCGGAGCGCCTTCGTGGCGCGGTGCTCGCGACGCTGCCCGGCGCACGGTTCTTCGGCCCGCCCTACGAGGTGACCCTGGCCCCTGCGTGAGTCAGCGGCGGTGGAGGAGGACGTAGCCGTCGGCTTCGCGGACCCGGGTGTACGCGGTCCATTCGAGGGTGGCCAGTTCGCGGGCCTGGTCGTCGGCGGGGGAGGGCCATTCGCCGAAGTCGGTGTCGACGAGGAGCCATTCGGCGTCCACCGGGTTGCCCTGGTAGGTGGGGAACAGCTGGACGGTGTGGGTGGCGGTCAGTTGGGGCGCGAGGTGGTTGGACGCGGCCACCGTCGTCCCCTCCGGGATCAGCGCGATCAGGGCGCGGGCGGTGTGGACGCGGTCGTCGGCGCGCCAGTGGCGGTCGTCGAGGATGGTGGTGACGCTGAAGGCGGCCATCACGACCGCCGCGGCCACGACAAGCCTGCGCAGGCCGGTGTGCCAGCAGACGCGGTCCCGGAGCGGTGGGCGGGGCGTGGTGGGCAGGTGGTCGGCGCGGGAATGCGCCTGGAGGGCGTGGATGAGCGCGGCGAACACGATCGGCATCAGGACCGCGTCGTAGTGGAAGCCGGTGGCGGCGTGGAACGGGTTGGCCGAGGTGAAGCGCCACAGCAGGGTGGGGGCGGCCAGCAGCGCGATGGGCGAGAACGCCGCCAGCAGCGCGGTCGGGGCCAGCAGCGCGAGCAGGGTCAGCAGGTTCACCGGGGACGCCAGCCGGTCCAGCACCAGCAGGCAGGCGTCGAGCGGGCCGACGCCGGACAGCCCCAGATTGTGCCCCTGGCCGTACGACCCGTCCGGCGCGAACGCCGGGATCACCACCCCCACGATCAGCGCGAACGCCCCCAGCCCCACCCCAACCACAGCCAGGCCCATCCGACGCTGACCCTGCAGGAACAGGTATCCGCCCACAGCCGCCACGGTGAGGCACAGGTCCTCCTTGACGAACACCAGCGGCAGCGCCCACGCCACCGCGTGCCCCCACCGCCGCTCGACCAGCGCCACCGCGGCGAACGCCAGCAGCGGCACGGCCAGGCTCACCTCGTGGAAGTCGAAGTCGACCGCCGACAGCAGCCCCCACGACAGCCCGTACCCGAACCCGACCACGTACCCGAACGGCGCGCCCAGCCTGCGCACCGCCAAGCGGGTCAGCGGGACGGCCGACACCGCCAGCAGCGCCGACTGCGCCACCAGCAGCGTGACCGCGTCGGGAAAGAGCCGGTAGACCGGCGCGAGCACGGCCAGCGCGGGATGGAAGTGGTCGCCGAGCAAGGAGAACCCGGGCCCGCGCAGCGGCGACACCGGCGCCCGCCCCTCGGCGTACGCGCGCACTGCCTGCTCGAAGATGCCCAGGTCGTACCCGGTCGTCTGCATCATCAGGTGCCGGTTGACCGACATGGCGCCGTAGAAGGCGAACAGCAGCACCGCCAGCCAGCGCTCGGGCCACCGGCTGACCCGCGCGCGCACTTGCAGGACCGTCGTCACGTGTGCGCCCCCTCGCGTCGTCCGGACGGACGGTAGCGAGCCGCGCCGTCCACCGGATCAGGACGCCCGCACCTGCGGAACTCGCCCGAACGGGTGCCCGTCGAGCTGAGGAACCCTTATGAGAGGCTTCAGCACTGTGACCACTGTCATTCGCCGCCGTCGCGGGCTTGCGTTGCTGTCGGTTGTGGTCGGGCTGGTGCTGAGCGCCTGCTCGTCAGGGCCGAGCCAGGTCAACGCCGCGGCCATCGTGGGTGGGAAGACCATCCCGGTGGACCGGGTGCAGGAACTGGTCGACCGGGCCGTCGAGATCGAGCCCGCCGCCCAGGTGCTGGCCGACCAGCGCAAGCTGGACCTGCTGTCCCGGGCGATCCTGCGCCAGCTCGTGCTCACCGAGCTGACCGACGCCTACGCGCGCAAGCACTCGGTCACCGTCGACCCCGGCCAGGTGAACCAGCTGGCTGCGCAGGTGACCCAGACGCTGAAGCCGCTGCCCACCGACGGCAGCGCGACCGCGGACGTCATCGTCGAGCAGGCCGTCAACCGGGTGTTCGACCCGGCGGAGCTGGCCCGCGGCTACCTGATCCGGCTCAAGCTCGGCCAGCAGGCCGCGCCGACGCTGGCGGTCACCTTCGACTACGTCCTGGTCAGCCCCGGCGGACCGGACGAGCCCGCCGGGTCGCTGCGCGGCAAGGCCGAGGACATGGCCCGCAGGCTCGCCGTGAGCCCCGAAGAGGCAGCACGGGTCGTCCGCGCCGAGATCGCCGCGGGCAGCCAGGCAGGCGAGGGCGAGGTCTTCACCGCGACCGGCGTCGGCGAGCTGGCGGGCACCGTGCTGTTCGGCACGCCGCCGGGCAACGTCGTGGGCTTCCAGCCCAGCCCGGAGAACCCCGCGTGGGTGGTCGCGGTGATCCGCGAGCGCAGCACCGACGCGCAGCCCGACCCGGCGGCCACCGACGACCCGCGCCTGGCCACCGCGCTCGGCCCGCGCATCCTGCAGCCGATGGTGGACGAGATCGGCGTCAAGATCAGCCCCCGCTACGGCGTGTGGGACACCGCGGCGATGGGCGTGGCCGCCAGCGAGCAGGAGACCACCGGGTTCGTGATGCCGATGGGGACCGCGAAGCCGTGACCGACTCCGCGGTCGTGCTCGTGCGCGGCCGGACCGTCCCGGACTCCGCGGTGCCGCTGCTGCGCACCGCGGCCCGGGTGGAGGTCGTGGGCGGCGTCGACCCCGCGCTGGCCGCGCCCGGCCCCGCCGACGGCTCGGTCGTGCTGCTCACCGACGACCTCACCCACCCGGCCGCCGCCGCGCTGCTGGCCGAGGGCGTCCCGCTGCACGCGGCCCCGGGCACCGGCCTGGTCGCCGCGGCCGAGGTCATGGACCGGCTGCGCTCCCCGGGCGGCTGCCCGTGGGACGCCGAGCAGAGCCACGAGTCCCTGCGCCAGTACCTGGTCGAGGAGTGCTACGAGCTGCTGGAGGCCATCGACGACGGCGACCGCGCCGCGCTGCGCGAGGAACTCGGCGACGTCCTGCTGCAGGTCCTCTTCCACGCCCGGGTCGCCGAGGAGCACCCGACCGACCCGTTCACCGTCGACGACGTCGCCGCCGACCTGGTCGCCAAGCTGGTCGGCAGGCACCCGCACGTCTTCGGCGACGGCGACCCCGCCGTGCGCGACGCCCGCACCCAGGAGCACCGCTGGGAGGAGCTCAAGCAGCGGGAGAAGCGCCGCGCATCCTGTGTGGACGGGGTCGCCCTCGGCCAGCCCGCGCTGGCGCTGGCCGCCAAGCTCGTCCAGCGCACGGCCCGCGCGGGCCTGCCCGCCGACCTGCTGCCCTCCGGCGGCACCCCCGGCGCCCGGCTGTTCGACACCGCCGCGCTGGCCAGGCTCGCTGGCCAGGACCCCGAGGGCGAGCTGCGGGCCGTCGCCCGCGCCTTCGCCGCCGACGTCCGCGCCGCCGAGACCGCCGCCCGCGCGGCGGGCGTCGACACCCTCACCGAGGATGACTGGCGCGCGTACTGGCCCCGATAACTGTGATGAACATCGCAGCTGTTTGATGTTTAAAATCGGGCGACGCTGGTACAGCGCGCATTGTTCGCTCAGCGGGACAACGCAGGGCCCTGAACTGGGCCGTTTGGCAGATTCTTTTCCGGAAACGCCAGCGCACCATGGACGTACCGCTCGTCCATAGGAGTTCCCCGTGCGTCGTTTGTTTGTCTTCGCCTGCTGTGCCGCACTCACCGTGATCAGCGGTGCGCACGCCTCCGCTCAGGTCCTGCCCCCGCCGTACGCCTCGAACACCGATTCCGCCGCGGTCGCCGTCGTGGACGTGTGGGCCGGGCTCAAGAGCGTCCTCTAGCCGCCTCCACCCGCAAATCGTCGTCGCGCTGTGCCGAGGGTGACTACGTTGGCAGGGTGACCGACGCCTACCTGAGATTCCCCCATGTGCGCCACGACCTGATCACGTTCGTCGCCGAGGACGACGTGTGGCTGGCGCCCGTCGCGGGCGGCCGTGCCTGGCGGGTGTCCGCCGACCAGGTCCCGGTGGCCAATCCGCGGTTGTCCCGCGACGGAACGGCCATCGCATGGCGCAGTGAGCGCGACGTCGAGCCCGAAGTGCACCTCGCCCCGGTCGACGGCGGTCCGAGCACCCGCCTGACCTACTGGGGCGACCTGCGCACGTCCGTGCGCGGCTGGACGCCGGACGGGCACGTGCTGGCCACCTCGTCGGTCGGCCAGGCGTCGCGGTCGCGGTCGTGGGCCTACGCCGTGCCGACCGACGGGTCCCCCGCGACCCGGCTGCCCTTCGGCCACGTCAGCGAGGTCGACATCGCCGACGACGGCGGCGTGGTGGTCGGCAGCGTCTACTTCCGCGAGCCCGCGCACTGGAAGCGCTATCGCGGCGGCACCGCGGGCAAGGTGTGGGTCGACGCCGACGGCAGCGGCGGGTTCACCCGCATCCTGTCCGAAGTGGACGGCAACATCCAGTCGCCGATGTGGGTCGGCGGCCGGGTGGCGTTCCTGTCCGACCACGAGGGCGTCGGCAACCTCTACTCGTGCCTGCCCGACGGCTCCGACCTGCGCAAACACTCCAGCCACGAGCAGTTCTACGCGCGCAACGCCAGCACCGACGGCGAGCGGGTCGTCTACCACCGCGCTGGCCGGATCTGGCTGCACGACAGCCTCGACGCCGAGCCGCGCCCGGTCGACATCCGCCTCGGCGGACCCCGGGTGTCGCGCCAGCCCCGGCAGATCTCGCCCGCGCCGCACCTGGGCGACGTCGGCCCGGACAAGACCGGCCGCGCCAGCGTGGTCGAGGTGCGCGGCACCATCCACTGGCTGACCCACCGCGACGGCCCGGTGCGCGCGCTCGGCGTCGCCGACGGCGTGCGGGGCAGGCTGCCCCGCGTGCTCGGCGACACCGGCCGCGTCGTCTGGGTCACCGACGTCGACGGCGAGGACGCCCTGGAGTTCGCCCCGGTCTCGGGCGTCGACCCGGGCGACACCCCGCGCCGGGTGGGCGGCGGGCAGCTGGGCCGGGTGCTGGAGCTGGCGACCTCCCCGGACGGCAAGCGCGTCGGCCTGGCCACCCACGACGGGCGGCTGCTGCTCGTCGACGCCGAGGACGGCGACATCCGCGAGGTCGTGCGGGCCACCGAGTCCGACCCGACCGGGCTGGTGTTCTCCCCGGACTCGGCCTGGCTGGCCTGGTCGCACCCGGGCCCCGACCCGCTGCGCCACATCCGCATGGTCAACACCGCCGACCTGTCCATCGTGGACGTGACGCCGCTGCGGTTCGTCGACTGGGAGCCCGCGTTCACCGCGGACGGCAAGCACATCGCGTTCCTGTCCGCGCGCAGCTTCGACCCGATCTACGACGTGCACGTGTTCGACCTGTCCTTCGCCAACGGGACCCGGCCCTACCTGGTGCCGCTGGCCGCCACCACGCCGTCGCCGTTCGCCCCGCTGCGCGACGGCAGGCCGTTCGGCGAGGACAAGGACGACAAGGGCAAGGACGACGACAAGGACGACGACGACAAGACGCCGCGCACCAGCGTCGACGTCGAGGGCATCGAGGACAGGGTGGTCGCCTTCCCGGTGCCCGCGGCCCGCTTCTCCGGGCTGTGGGCGGTCAAGGGCGGCGTGCTGTGGCGGCGCGACCCGCTCACCGGCTCCCTCGGCGACGACCTCGACGTGCTCGGCGAGGCCGAGCCGCGCTCGGTGCTCGAGCGCTTCGACCTGGCCAAGCTGAAGATCGACACCCTGGTCGACGGCTTCGACCGGGTCTGGCCGAGCGGCGACGGGCAGCGACTCGTCGTCAAGGACGGCAACTCCCTGCGCGTCGTCCCCGCCGACCGCAAGTCCGACTCCGACGACCGCTCCGAGGACAACATCGGCGTCGACCTCAGCCGCATCCGCGTGCGGGTGGACCCGGCGGCCGAGTGGCGGCAGATGTTCGACGAGAACGGCCGCCTCATGCGCGACCACTTCTGGCGCGCGGACCTCGGCGGCGTCGACTGGGCGGGCGTGCTCGACCGGTACCGCCCGCTGGTGGACACCGTCGGCTCGCACGACGACCTCGTCGACCTGCTGTGGGAGGTCCAGGGCGAGCTGGACACCTCGCACGCCTACGTCATGCCGCCGGGCACGGGCGCCGACGACAAGCGCAGGCTCGGCCTGCTCGGCGCCGACCTCGAACGTGACGCCGACGGCCGGTGGCGGATCACCCGCGTCGTGCCGGGGGAGAGCTCCGACCCGCGGGCCCGCTCGCCGCTGCGCGCGCCGGGCGTCGCGGTGCGCGCGGGCGACGCGATCACCGCCGTCGACGGCCGTCCCGTCGACCCGGACCGCGGGCCCGCCCCGCTGCTGGTGGGCACCGCGGGCAAGCCGGTCGAGCTGACGGTCCTGCCCAAGGACGGCGGGTCGGTGCGCCGCGTCGTCGTCGAGCCGCTGCTGGACGACGAGCCGCTGCGCTACCAGGCGTGGGTGGCCGACCGGCGCGCCCACGTGCACGCCGCGTCCGACGGGCGCGTCGGCTACCTGCACGTGCCGGACATGATCGCCAGCGGCTGGGCGCAGTTCCACCGCGACCTGCGGATGGAGATGCGCCGCGAGGGCATCGTGGTCGACCTGCGGGAGAACCGAGGCGGCCACCTCTCCCAGCTGATCATCGAGAAGCTGGCCCGGCGCATCGTCGGCTGGGGCCGCGCCCGCGACGGCTACTACCTGGAGACCTACCCGGCCGACGCGCCGCGCGGCCCGGTGGTGGCGGTCGCCGACGAGTTCTCCGGCTCCGACGGCGACATCGTCAACGCCGCGATCAAGGCGCTGGGCATCGGCCCGATCGTGGGCACCCGCACCTGGGGCGGCGTCGTCGGCATCGACATGCGGTACCGGCTGGTCGACGGGACCATGGTCACCCAGCCGCGCTACGCCACGTGGATGCAGGGCTACGAGTGGGGCGTGGAGAACCACGGCGTCGACCCCGACGTCGAGGTGCCGATCACGCCGCAGGACCACGCCGCCGGCCGCGACCCGCAGCTGGACACCGCGGTGCGCATCGCGCTGGAGACCCTGGCCGAGCGCCCGGCGCTGACCCCGCCGGACATCCCGCCGCTGTAGCCGATCACCGTGCCGGGGGTGGCTTTCCCCGCCGCCCCCGGCAAGATCGGCGGCATGGACTTCTCCGCGATGATCCGCGCCAACGAGGCCAACTGGGACGCGCGCGTCCCCATCCACGTGGCGAGCCGGTTCTACGCCGAGGAACCGTCGGCGTGGTTCGCCCCGCACGAGTGGGACGACCTCGGCGATCTCGCGGGCCGCGACGTCGTGCACCTGCAGTGCCACATCGGCAGCGAGACCCGCGCCCTGGCCGAGCGCGGCGCCCGCGTCACCGGGCTGGACCTGTCGGCCGCGTCGCTGGAGGCCGCGCGGGCGGTCCCCGGGATCACCTACGTGCACGGCGACGTGCTGGCCGCCGTCGACGCCCTGGGCCCTGAGCGCTTCGACGTCGTCTACACCGGCAAGGGCTCGCTCGTCTTCGTCCCCGACCTGCCGCTGTGGGCCGAGCAGGTGGCCGGGCTGCTGCGCCCGGGCGGGTTCCTCTACCTCGTGGAGTTCCACCCGGTGCTCTACACCCTCGGCCTGATCCCGACCGAGGACGAGTCCCTGACCCTGCGCGACGACTACCTCGGCGACCGCGGCCCGATCCGGGTCGACGGCACCTATACCTACACCGACGGCCCGCCGCTGTCGGAGGCCACGGAGTACTACGAGTGGCGGCACGGCCTGGGCGAGGTGATCACCGCCCTGCTCGGCGCGGGCCTGCGCCTCGACCTGCTGCGCGAGACGCCGGAGATCCCGTGGAAGCGCTGGGACGGCATGGTCAACACCGTCGGACCATGGCACCGCCTGCCCGACGACGCGCCCCGCATCCCGCTGATGTACGCCCTGCGGGCAGTTAAGCCCTGATCAGCCCGGGGGCGGACGGTCCGGGGGCGCGGGCACGTAGCCTGGGTGGCGTGGCCGACATGCTGACCGCGGATCCGCCCCGCCCGCCCGGGGCCCGCCGACCGCTGCGCAGACTGGCCTTGGCGGCCGTGCTGGTGTTGCTCGCGGGCACCGGGATCTTCGTGCTTGAGGTGATCGACCGCCCGGCGGCCGCGCCCCGGCAGCCCGCGTTCGTGGTGCCGCAGCTGGACGTCGACCCCGGCGCCGCCGCGCCGCAGGGCCGTCCCGCCCCGGTCCAGCCGGACCTGGCCGGGTGGGCCGAGCGGTTCGCCGCGGCCACCGACATCCCCGCGCGGACGCTGGTGGCCTACGTCAACGCCGAGTCGCGCATCCGGGGCACGGCCCCCGGCTGCAACCTGACCTGGACCACCCTGGCGGGCATCGGCCGCGTGGAGTCCCACCACGGCCGCTACAACGGCACCCGGATCAACCCCGACGGCAGCCTGTCCAAGCCGATCATCGGCATCCCGCTCGACGGTTCCCCCGGCGTGAAGGCCATCCCGGACACCGACGGCGGCCGCCTCGACGGCGACACCCGCTGGGACCGCGCCGTCGGGCCGATGCAGTTCCTGCCCTCGACCTGGGCCCGCTGGTCGCTGCGCGCGAACGCCGACGGCGCACCGGCCGACCCGCAGAACGTCGACGACGCCACCCTCACCGCCGCGCACTACCTCTGCGCCAGCGGCGGCGATCTCGCCACCGGCGAGGGCTGGTGGAAGGCCGTGCTGACCTACAACCGCTCCGAGCGCTACGGCCGCGACGTGTTCAGCGGCGCCGACGCCTACGCCCGCAAGGCCGCCGAGATCAAGTAGGCGAAGCGGGGAGACCCGGCCTACCGGTCGCGCTCCACCGCCAGCCGGGCCGAGATCTCGCCGAAGGCCTCCTGGTACTCCGGGGCCGGGTTCATGGCGACCGCGATGCGCAGCTGGGTCTGCGCCTCCTCCAACCGGCTCTGCCGCTGCAGGGTCCGCCCCAGGGCGAAGCGGGCGTAGTGGTCGGTCGGGTCCAGCTCCAGCACCCGCAGGAACGCCGCCTCGGCCCGGCGCAGCTGGGCCGAGCCCAGGTAGGCCCGGCCCGCCAGCAGGTGCACCGACGGGGCGTTCGGCTCGGCCTCCAGGACAGGGGCCAGCGCCGCGAGGGCGTCCAGCGGGCGGCGCTGGGCCACCAGCCGTTCCGCCTGGCGGAAAGCCGCGAAGGTGCGGTCGGCGTCCTGGGTCATGGTCCACTCACAGTACGCGCACGCAGCGCTTTTTCGATAGGCGCGACAGGCGTGCCACGGAACTGACCGGACAGCCGTCCCGCTAGGCTCGGAACCGACACGAAGGACGCTTTGTGAGGAGCTGGACGTGGCTGTCATCGAGCAGGTCGGCGCGCGCGAGATCCTGGATTCCCGCGGCAACCCCACCGTCGAGGTGGAGGTGGCGCTCGACGACGGAACGCTGGCCCGCGCCGCCGTCCCCTCCGGCGCGTCGACCGGTGAGCACGAGGCGGTCGAGCTGCGCGACGGCGACCCCAAGCGGTACCTGGGCAAGGGCGTGGAGAAGGCCGTCACGGCCGTGCTCGACGAGATCGGCCCCGAGCTGAGCGGGATCGACGCCGTCGACCAGCGCATCGTCGACCAGAAGCTGGTCGACCTCGACGGCACGCCGGACAAGTCGCGCCTGGGCGCCAACGCCATCCTCGGCGTCTCGCTGGCCGTGGCCAAGGCGGCGGCGGAGTCCAGCGGCCTCGAGCTGTTCCGCTACCTCGGCGGCCCCAACGCCCACGTGCTGCCGGTGCCGATGCTGAACATCCTCAACGGCGGCTCGCACGCCGACACCAACGTCGACATCCAGGAGTTCATGATCGCGCCGATCGGCGCCGACTCCTTCCGCGAGGCGCTGCGCTGGGGCGCGGAGGTCTACCACTCGCTCAAGTCCGTCCTCAAGAGCAAGGGCCTGGCCACCGGCCTCGGCGACGAGGGCGGCTTCGCGCCGAACCTGGGCACCAACCGCGAGGCGCTCGACCTGATCATCACCGCGATCGAGAAGGCGGGCTACGCCGTCGGCCGCGACATCGCGCTCGCGCTGGACGTGGCCGCCACCGAGTTCTTCTCCGACGGCGCCTACACCTTCGAGGGCGCCCGCAAGTCCGCCGAGGAGATGTCGGCCTACTACGCCGGGCTGGTCGACGCCTACCCGCTGGTCTCGATCGAGGACCCGCTGTCGGAGGACGACTGGGACGGCTGGGTGCGCCTGACCGCCGACCTCGGCGAGCGCGTCCAGCTCGTCGGCGACGACCTGTTCGTCACCAACCCCGACCGGCTGGAGGAGGGCATCGCCCGCCGCGCCGCCAACGCGCTGCTGGTCAAGGTCAACCAGATCGGCACGCTGTCGGAGACGCTGGACGCGGTCACCCTGGCCACCTCCTACGGCTACCGCAGCATGATGAGCCACCGCTCCGGCGAGACCGAGGACACCACCATCGCCGACCTGGCCGTGGCCACCGGCGTCGGCCAGATCAAGACCGGCGCCCCGGCCCGCAGTGAGCGGGTGGCGAAGTACAACCAGCTGCTGCGCATCGAGGAGACCCTCGGCGACGCCGCCCGGTACGCGGGCGACCTCGCCTTCCCCCGGTTCTCCGCGGAGGCGTGATGGCGGGCCCGGACCGGACCCGCGGGCGGCGGACGGCCGCGCGCGGGCCGGTCCGCGGCCTGTCCCGGCGCATCGCCGCGCTGAGCCTGCCCTTCGGGGTCACCACCACCCGGCGGGCGGCCATCCTGGCGACCGTGGTCTGCGCGCTCGCGCTGAGCGTCGCCGTGCCGCTGCGCACCTACCTGTCGCAGCGTTCCGAGGTGGAGATCCAGGAGCAGCGCCAGGCCGAGCTGCGCGCGCAGGTCGACCAGCTGGAGCGCAGGCGCGCGGAGCTGGCCGACCCGGAGCAGATCAAGGCCGAGGCCCGCGCCCGGCTGCGGTTCGTGATGCCGGGGGAGACCCCGTACATGGTGGAACTGCCCAGCGAGGGGCAGCCGGACCAGGAGCGCACGCCGCTCCCCGACCAGGCGTGGTACCAGGAGCTGTGGGAGTCGATGGCGGGATGATCGCCGAAGCCGATATCGCCGTCGTCGCCGAGCAGCTGGGCCGGACTCCGCGCGGGGTGCGGGCCGTCGCCGCCCGCTGCCCGAGCGGGCACCCCAACGTCATCCAGACCAGCCCGCGGCTGCCCGACGGCACCCCGTTCCCCACGCTGTACTACCTCACGTGCCCCCGGCTGAACTCCCTGGTCAGCACGCTGGAGACGACCGGGCTCATGCGGGAGATGACCGAGCGGCTGGCCGCCGACGCCGCGCTGGCCGCCGCCTACCGGGCCGCCCACGAGTCCTACCTGGCCGAACGCGACGCGATCGAGCCGCTGGGCACCGACGTGACGGCGGGCGGCATGCCCACCCGGGTCAAGTGCCTGCACGTGCACGTCGCCCACGCCCTGGCCAAGGGGCCGGGGGTCAACCCGTTCGGCGACGAGGCCATCGCCTGGCTCGCGGGCGAGTGGCCCGCCGGTGACTGCGTGGCTACCGCCGGTTCCGACGAATCGGCGACAACTGCGCATTAGGTGACAAGGAACCGTCCAGAAGGGCAACTGGGAACAGACCTTTGGGCGTGCTCCCTGAGATTTTCCCCAGATTCGGTGACTCTCGGCCACGGATGAGGCATGGTAGGTGGCCGGACACGTTGGGTCACCCGAGGGCGATCGGCCTCACGGGTGGCGTTCGACACGAGGGGCGGGTCAACCATCGTGAGTGGGAAGCAGGGCGGACGGCACCGCAGGGGTCGCGAGCGGGGCAGGCGCCGCAGCGCCGTCGCCGCCGCGGGCGCGATGCTGCTGGTCCCCGTCGCGGTGGCGGGTGAGCCCGCCCCGTGGCTGGAGCCCGGCGACGACGTCGCGCTCGCGGGTAACCCGGGCGGAGCGCTCGGCGGCGGCCTCGACGACCCCGGCACCCTCGGCGCCGACGGCTCCAAGCCGGAGAACGACCGGATCGGCCCGAAGATCCTGGAGCTGGCCGACAAGCCGGACCTGCTGGCGCTGACCGGCGGCCCGACGGCGGGCTACCCGAGCGGCCCGCTGGGCATCCCCGGCAACATGCTCAGCGCGTACATGCGCGCCGCGCAGACCCTCGCCGCGACCACGCCGAACTGCAACCTCAAGTGGCCGCTGCTGGCCAGCATCGGCCGCATCGAGTCCGGCCACGCCCGCGGCGGGCGCGCCGACGCCAAGGGCGACACCATCGGCCGCATCCTCGGCCCCGAGCTCAACGGCGCGGGCCCGGTCGCGGCCATCGCCGACACCGACGGCGGCCGCTACGACGGCAACACCGTCTGGGACCACGCGGTCGGCCCGATGCAGTTCATCCCGTCGACCTGGGCGGGCTACGCCTCCGACGGCAACGGCGACGGCGTGTCCGACCCGAACAACATCTACGACGCCACCCTCGGCGCGGGCAAGTACCTGTGCTCGGGCGGGATGGACCTGTCGGACCCGAAGCAGCTGGCCACGGCCATCTTCCGCTACAACCACTCCGACAGCTACGTCCGCACGGTGATCCTCTGGTCGAACGCGTACGGCAAGGGCGTCACGCCGCTGGCCCCGGTCCCCGTGCGGGACATCCCGCAGCCGACGAACCCGCCGTCGAACTCCGACTCCGGCCAGGTCCCGCCGCCCACGACGGGCAGCCCGACGACCAGGCCCACCACGACGCCGCCCACGACGACGACCGTGCCGCCCAGCCGGGAGACCCGCCCGCCCGTCAACCCCAGCCGCCCGACCAGGACCACGTCGCCGACCACCACCACGACGACCACCACGTCGCCGACGACGACCACGACGACGACCACGAGCCCCTCGTGCGAGACGCCGACCCCGACGACCACCGCCCCGACGACGCCGACCACGACCACGACGCCCGTCGAGGACCCGTGCGCGCCGGAGGGGACGGACGAGGCCCAGAGCACCACCACGACGTCCCCGACGCCGACCTCGGCCACCTCGTCCACGCCGCTGTAAGCGCGGAAGCCACGCCCCGGACGCCGACCACGCGTCCGGGGCGTTTTCTTCTAAGCTGCCGCCATGACCCGTGTGGCGGCGATCGACTGCGGAACGAACTCCATCAGGCTGCTGGTGGCCGACGCCACCGACCGCGGCGACGGCACGCACTGGCTGCGCGACGTGCACCGGGAGATGCGGATCGTGCGGCTCGGCCAGGGCGTGGACGCCACCGGCGTGCTGGCCCCGGAGGCCCTGGCCCGCACCCGCGCCGCCCTCGCCGACTACGCCGCCATCCTGCGCCGCAAGGGCGCCGAGAAGGTCCGCATGGTCGCCACCTCGGCCACCCGCGACGCCGCCAACCGCGACGAGTTCTTCGGCATGACCGCCGAGCTGCTGGGCGCGCCCGCCGAGGTCATCAGCGGCGACGAGGAGGCAGCGCTCTCGTTCACCGGCGCGGTGGCGGGCCTGGAGCCCGATGACGGCCCGTTCCTGGTCGTCGACATCGGCGGCGGCTCTACCGAACTGGTCCTGGGCGGCTGGGACGGCGTGCGCGCCGAGGTCGAGGCCGCCCGCTCGGTCGACATCGGCTGCGTGCGCATCACCGAGCGCGCCCTGCGCTCGGACCCGCCGACCGCCGCCGAGGTCGCCGCCGCCGACGCGCTGGCCGAGGAGATCCTGGCCCCCGCCTTCGCCGCCGTGCCCGTCGGCCGCGCGCGCACGTGGGTCGGTGTCGCGGGCACGGTGACCACGCTCGGCGCCATCGCGCTCAAACTGGACGAGTACGACTCCGACGCCGTCCACCTGTCGCGGCTGTCCGCCGCCCAGATCGCCGAGCTCACCGAGTCGCTGCTGACCGCGACGCACGACGAACGCGCCGCCGACCCGGTCATCCACCCCGGCCGGGTGGACGTGATCGGCGGCGGCGCGGTCGTCCTGCGTGCGCTGGCGCGGCGGCTGTTCGCCGAGACCCCGGTCGCGGACCTGGTGGTGTCCGAACACGACATCCTCGACGGGATCGCGCTGTCCCTGCTCTAGGAGGCGGACTTCACGAACGCGGCGAGGTCCTTGGACTGCTGCACCCGCGACGGCTCGTGGACGTACATCATGTGGCCTGCCGGGTAGTACTTCACCTCGATGTTGCCGCGCAGTTCGTCCGGAATGGACAGATGCGCGATGGTGTGCTCGGTGGCGAAGTACGGGGTGGCGCCATCGGTGTAGCCCGACGCGACGTGCACCTTCAGGTGCGGGTTGCCGCGCATCGCCTTCGACAGGCGGTCGGTGACGGTCACGTGCGAGTTCTCGAAGTCCTTGTAGGACCACGCCTTGTGCGCGTCGACGCTGAGCACCTCGTACGCGAGATCGTTGGTGTAGCCCAGTTCCGCGCGCAGGTAGTGGTTGATCGCCGCGGTGTACGCGCCGGTGATCGCGGTCGCGGACGGGTCGTCGACGCTCAGCTCGCGGCCGTAGTCGGACTCCCAGCCGGTGAAGCGGCCGTCGAGCCGCCCGACCGTGCGCCGCGACGGGCGCAGCAGCTCCGCGAAGAACCGCATGTGCTCGATCCGCAGGTCCACGCGGTCGATGTAGTCGGCGGACAGGCCCGTCAGCCTCGCCACCCGCTCGACGGCGGACGCGCGCTCGGCCGAGGAGAGCCTGCTGCCCTGGGCCAGCGCCCACGGGTAGTCCTTGGCCGCGAACTCCTCCGCCTCGGCGAGGACGTCCTTGAGCGGGCGCTTGCCGTGCAGGCCGTGGTAGTGCGCGATCGCCGCGTATGTCGGCAGGAACAGCGCGTAGGGCAGGTCGTTGCCCTCCTTGAAGTTCAGCGTGCCGAAGTCCAGCACCGACGAGATCAGCATCAGCCCGTTTAGGTACATCCCGTGGCGCTGCTGCAGGTGCAGCGCCAGGCCGCCCGCGCGGGTCGTGCCGTAGGACTCGCCTGCGAGGAACTTGGGCGAGAGCCAGCGCCCGTTGCGGGTCGTCCAGAGCCGGATGACCTCGCCGACGCACTCCAGGTCCCCGGTGAAGCCCAGGTGGTCCTGCGCGCCCTCGCCGTCGACCGGGCGGGTGTAGCCGGTCGACATCGGGTCGATGAACACCAGGTCGCTGTGCGCCAGCAGGGACTCGGGGTTGTCGGCCAGCGCGTACGGCGGGGCGGCCAGCGCGCCCGCGTCGCCGGAGACCACCCGGCGGGGGCCGAGCACGCCCAGGTGCAGCCAGGTGCTGGACGAGCCGGGGCCGCCGTTGAACGCGAAGGTCACCGGGCGGGTCGCGGGCTCGGCGTCGTCGAGGGTGTAGGCGGTCAGGAACACCGACGCCTTCGGGACGTGGCCGGTGAACTTGCCGTCGGTCGTCACCTCCTGCCGGAGCACGATCCGCCCGGTGGTGGCGGTGTACTTCAGCTTCCGGCGCCCGGCGGCCAGCACGTGCTGGGTGGTCACCAGGTCGTCGGCGGGCTCCGGCGCGGTGGCGTCGGGCTTGGTCGGCGTGACGGTTTCGTCGTGGGTGTCACTGGATGGCATGCCGCCGACATTACGTGCTCTTCCGGGAGGTAGCGTCGAAACATGTCCATGGCGGATCTCGACCGGCAGGTCGTCGACTGCCGGGCCTGCCCCCGGCTGGTCGCCTGGCGCGAGGAGGTAGCGCGGGTCAAGCGCGCGGCGTTCCGGGACGAGACCTACTGGGGCCGCCCGGTTCCCGGGTTCGGGCCTGCGGACGCCAAGCTGGCCGTCGTCGGCCTGGCGCCCGCCGCGCACGGCGCGAACCGCACCGGTCGCATGTTCACCGGCGACCGCTCCGGTGACGTGCTGTACGCCGCGATGCACGCCGTCGGCCTGGCGTCGCAGCCGACGGCCACGCACATCGACGACGGCCTGACCCTGATCGGCACCCGCATCACCGCGCCGGTCAAGTGCGCGCCGCCCGCCAACAAGCCGACGCCGGAGGAGCGCGACACCTGCGGCGCGTGGCTGAAGCAGGAGCTGGCCCTGCTGCGGCCGACCCTGCGCGCGGTCGTGGTCCTCGGAGCGTTCGGCTGGCAGGCGCTGCTGCCGCTGCTCACGGTGGCCTGGCACGTCCCGGTGCCGCGCCCGAGGTTCGGCCACGGCGTCCAGTACACCCTCGACGCCCGCGACGGCGGGCCGCCGCTGAAGGTGTTCGGCTGCTTCCACGTCAGCCAGCAGAACACCTTCACCGGCAAACTGACTCCCGCGATGGTCGAGGCGGTGCTGGCCGGCGCGCGGGACGCCGCCGGTATCTGAGATTTAGTCAAATAATTGCCGAAACCAACCGCCCGGTTGTGGGAATGGTGCGCACTGGACCTGTCCGTCGAACTTGTGGGACGATCGGCAATGTGACGCGTGCGCGAGCCGGAATGGCATTGGGGCTCGCCGTGGTCGGCGTCTGGAGCGCAATTGCCGCCGTTCTGTCGGCATTGGCGGTGCACCGGCTTGGCGGTTTCGGATGGTTGCCGTCCATGCTGGTGGGCCTCGGCGCCGCGATGGGCGTCGGCGCCGCCGCCGAACCCCTGCTCGGCGCCCGCGCCCCCCGTGCTGCCTGCGTGCGCAGGCGGGCGGCCCCCCGGCGGACCAGGCCCGCGGCGCGCGCGCCGCGGGCCATGCCGCGTTCCCGGCCCTGATCAGCGCGCGCGGGTCCAGCGGGGGCCGATGGGCTTGGCCACCAGGTGCGCGATGCGGTCCTCAAGGAAGTCCTTGGTCTGGCTCGCGCTGAGCGCGACCTCCGCGGTGGCCGACAGCCGCTCCGCGAACTCATCGATGCGCGGCGAGCCGTCCCGGACGATGTAGTCCGCGCCCGCGTTCTCCACGTAGACGATCACCGAGCCGCCGTCCAGCAGCATGGTCACGAACGGGCCCCATAGCCCCCGGTGGACGCCGGCGTCATAGGGGATCACGCGGATGTCGATGTTGCGCTTGTCCGACAGGTGCCGCAGGTGGCGCAGCTGCTCGCGCATGACCTGCGGCCCGCCGACCATCCGGTGCAGCGCGCCCTCGTCGATCAGGAAGGACAGCTCCGGGCCGGGGTCCTCGTGCAGGATGGCCTGCCGGTCGACCCGGGCGGCGATCAGCGCGTCGAGCTTCTCGCCCTCATGCGCCGCGCCGAGCAGGGCGCGGGCGTAGCCGGGGGTCTGCAGCAGGCCGGGGACCAGGTACGGGTGCACGTGCCGGATGGCGATCGCGGAATCCTCGTAGGACAGCAGCGTCTGGTATTCCGGACTGAGCACCTTGCGGTATTTGGCGTACCAGGACGGCCTGCGGGACTCCCTGGCCATGACGAGCAGCTGTTCGGCCACGTCGTCGGCGGTGCCGTAGACGGCGAGCAATGCCTTGGTGTCCGAGGTGGAGATGCCGACGGACGCGTTTTCGATGCGCAGCAGCTTGGAGAGCGACCAGTCGACCGCGCGCGCGGCCTCCGCCTGGGTGAGGCCGACGCGCTCGCGTTCGACACGGAGCGTGTCGCCGAGGCGTCGGCGCTGGACCTTGGGATCGGGCTGCCTTCCACGGGCCATAGTGACCTCCGCTGAGTGGGGAGCGGATCTCAGCCTAACTGGTGATCATCCGTGCGGCTGAATGATTGACGGCGAGTAGCCATGTGGCGGTTCGCAACACGGCAGGTGGGAACCTAGCACGTGCGCCGCCGGGGTTTCACCTGGTTGGCTCGGTGTCGGGTCCGGATCGGTGCTCGTCGTGGCCGAAGCTGACGCAGAGTGACCACTGCTCGCATCCGACATACGGCCGATCATCCGCACCCGGGCAGCGGATTCTGCCTTTCCTGCGCACCCGGAATAATCGGCGCGGTTATGGCTAGATCTCACCTCGATAGGGGGAGCGGTGTCCGCTGTCAGAAGCGAATGGCGTCGGAGCAGGCGGAGTGTGAATAACGACTGCGTCGAACTGCGCGCCGCCGCGGGCCGGGTCCGCATACGCGACTCGAAGAATCCCGGCCAAATTCTGGACATTTCCCCAGCCGTCGGCGCGTGCTTCGTCGCCTACGTGAAGGCAGCCGCCGTGTCCTGAGCACCACCCGCGCACCACCCCGCGCGTGGCATGCTGCGTGCCATGTCGGGTCCCGCATCCAGGGAAGGCCGCACGACGGCGTGGACGCCCCACGCCCGCGTCGCGCTCGCCGTGGCCGCGTTGTTCGCGGTCGCCCTGGTCGCCGCCCGCGGCGGCTCGGCCATCCCGGTCGAGCCGGGCGCGGTGCGGGTCGTCGAGCCCCCGGAACGGCCGGTCCCCACCGAGTCGGGGCCTGCCGGGGAAGTCGACTCCGCCATCGATCTGATCGGCGGGGTGGGGGTCGGCCTGCTGCTCGCCGTGATCGGTGTCCTGGTGCTGATCGGCGCGGTGGGCGTGCTGGCCTCCTTCGGCATGCGCGGATCCCGCAGGCGCCGCCGCGCCTCCACGCCCGTGCGGGCGGCCCAGCCGACGGTCGACGAGCAGGCGCAGGCGCTGCGCACGGCTGTCCGCGCGGGGATGGCGGACGTGGCCGCGCGCACGGGCGGCCCGCCCGGCGACGCGGTGATCGCGGCGTGGCTCGTCCTGGAGGACGCCGCCGCGGCCTGCGGCACCCGCCGTGAGCCCGCGGAGACCCCGTCGGAGTTCACCGCGCGGGTGCTCGCCGGTCATTCCGTCGACCCCGCGGCCCTCGCCGACCTGCGCTCGCGCTACCACCGGGCGCGCTTCGCGGGCGAGGCCACGGCGGAGGACGCGACCGCGGCCCGCGTGGCGTTGGCGCGCGTCGAGGAAACGCTGGCATGAGCACGGTCCGCGTTGTGCTGTCGTCGGTCATGGCCGGGGTCGCCGTGGTCGTGGTGGCGGCGTGGCCCGGCGGCGTGCCGGTGTTCTGGGCGGTGGCGCTGGCGCTCCCCGCCGCGGCGCTGACCGCGCTCGGCGCGCGGCTGTCCGGCCCGCTTGAGCCACTGTGGACACCCGTGCCGGACGCCCCGTCGGCGCCCGCCGAGTTGCAGGCGGCCACCCTCGCCGCCCGCCTCGCCGAGGCCGCCGCCGACCGCGACCGGTTCCTCAGCCGCGTGCAGCCGAGGCTGCGCAGGCTCGTCCTCACCCGGCTGCGCGAGCGCTGGCCGGACGTGTCCGATGTAGACGACCCGAGGGTGCGATCCCTGCTGGGCCCCGAGCACACCCTGCTCGTGACCGACGCGCCGCCGACCCCACAACGGTTGTCGGCGCTGCTCGACCGACTGGAGGAAGCGTGACGTCGTCCATTGTGGACATCGCGGATGCTGGGGCGCGGGTCCGCGCCGCCGTCGGGACCGCGGTGGTGGGCCGCGAGCGCACGGTGCGGCTGGCGCTGGCCGCGGTGCTCGCGGGCGGCCACGTGCTGCTGGAGGACGTCCCCGGGCTCGGCAAGACGCTGCTGGCCCGCGGTCTGGCCGCCGCTCTCGGCCTGGACTTCGCGCGCGTGCAGTGCACGCCCGACCAGCAGCCCGCCGACCTGACGGGCTCGTTCCTGTTCGACCCGGTCGAGCGCGAGTTCACCTTCCGCGCGGGCCCGGTGTTCACCGGCCTCCTGCTCGCCGACGAGATCAACCGCACGCCGCCGAAGACCCAGTCGGCGCTGCTGGAGGCCATGCAGGAGCGGCAGGTCACCGTCGAGGGCCGCACGTTCCCGCTGCCCCGCCCGTTCCACGTCCTGGCCACCGCGAACCCCGTCGAGTACGAGGGCACCTATCCCCTGCCCGAGGCCCAGCTCGACCGGTTCCTGCTGCGGCTGGACATCGGCTACCCGCCTGCCGATGAGGAGGTCGAGGTCCTCCGCAGGCGCCTGTCCCGCCAGTCCGAGGACGCGGTCGTCGAGCGCGTGGTCGACACCGAGGCCCTGCTGAACCTCCAGAAGGGCATCGAGCAGGTCCCCGTCGACGACGACGTCCTCCGCTACTGCGTCGACCTGGCCCGGGCCACCCGCACCCACCCGGCGGTCGAGGTGGGCGCGTCCCCGCGCGGGTCGCAGGCGCTGCTGCTGGTGGCCCGCGCCTTGGCGGTGCTGGACGGCCGCGGGTACGTCCTGCCGGAGGACGTCAAGGAGTGCGCGGTCCCGGCCCTGGCCCACCGCCTGACGCTGAGCGCGGAGACGTGGAGCACCGGCACGACCGCCACCCAGGTCGTCACCGACCTCCTCGCCACCGTCCCCGGTCCCCCCAGCTCCCGGTGACCACCCCCCGCGCGGCCCCCGCCAGGCGGAAACGGCCGACGAACCACCCCGCCTCGCACGGCTTGACGTGCCGCAGCCCCCGGATGGGCAGCGCCGCCAGAACGAAACCCACCCCCACCTCGCCGGGTCCCCACCGCCCGCTCCGCGACCACCGGCACCCCGGCCCACCACACGACCACAAGCCTGCCCACCACCGCCCCGGCCCTTCAGCGACCGCGCACCCCGCCTCAGACGCTCGCCTTGCCCACCTACGTCCGGTCCGCCGACCACCCGCTGCCCGGATTCGGTTGGCGTGGTCGGTGCTGGGTCGCCCCCTGGTTTCGGAGTGGGAAGGTCAGGTGGTCGGTCGGCGCTGGCACCCGACGCCCGCGCACCCCGCCTCAGGCGGTCGCTTTGCTTGCCCAAATCCGGTCCGCCGATCGGCTGGTGGCCGGGTTCGGCTGGTGCGGTCAGTGAGGGGTCGCGCCTTGGTTTCGGGGTGGGCGGGTCAGGTGGTCGGCGGGCGCTGGCATGCGACGCCTGCGCATCCCGGCTCGGGCGGTCGTCCTGCTTGCCTAAATCCGGTGCGTCGATCGGCTGGTGGTCGGGTTCGGCTGGTGCGGGGTTACGTCCTGGGTTCGGGGCGGCTGGGTCAGGTGGCTGGCGGGCGCTGGCGCCCGGGGCTCGTGTCGTCGCTGATCTGCTTGCCGTTGTCCTTGGTCCACCGGTCATCCGGTGATCGGGGTGGCGGGTGGTGGTCGGTAGGGGAGTGGGGCCTAGAACCGGGGCATGCGGGTCAGGTGGTCGGCGAGTGGTTGTGCGCCGGCCCACCACGCCACCGCCGCCCTGCTTGCCGCCGTCCTGGGCCTGTCCAGCACTCGGTGACCGCGCGCCCCGGTCGCGGTGGCTGCCGAGCTGCTTGCCTACCCCAAGTCCACCGATCACCCCGGGTTCGGCTGGTGAGGGTTGGGGCGGGCGTGCAGGGCGGGCGATCCATGTGCGCCAGCACCTCCGTCGGCGACCTGCTGCGTACCCGGCCTGCCCACCGGTCGGGGGTGGTGGGCGGTGAGTAACCGGGTCCTTGACTGGGTGCGTGCTCGGCAGGCGGTTCGGGGGGTGGGGTGGCGGGGGACCGACGCCCTGTTCCGTGGGGCCGTCGGTGGGGTCGGGCTGGTCACCGCGGGGGTCGTCCTGCATCGGGTCGATCTGGTGTTGGTCGGGGCTCCGTTGCTCATAGGAACCGTGGTGGCGCTTGTCGTGCCCGTGGGGCGGGTGCCGACCGTGCGGGCGGGGCGGGTGCCGCGGACCGTTGACTCCGGGGGGAGTGCGAGCCTCGCCGTCGAGGTCGACGCTGGGCCTGGGGTCGAGTTCATCGCCGTGCGGTTGCCGGGGCCGGACGCGCCGGGGCCTGGGCCGGTGCAC
The DNA here is from genome assembly GCF_024760565.1 of Actinokineospora sp. UTMC 2448. Lineage (NCBI taxonomy): Bacteria > Bacillati > Actinomycetota > Actinomycetes > Pseudonocardiales > Pseudonocardiaceae > Actinokineospora > Actinokineospora sp. UTMC 2448. Next base: position 711,636 of record NZ_CP031087.1, read on the forward strand.
CTGCTGCCGCGTGCCGCCCACTACGCCTCCCGCCTGCGGTGGGACGCCTGGGGCGAGGGGGTCGACCTGCGGCCCGACCACCTGGCCGCAGGCCGGGACGCGCTGCTCATCAGCGGGCCCGTCACCGGGCCCGAGGGGCGGCGGACCGTGTTGCCCGTCGCCGAGCCGGTGCCGCCGGGGCCGTTGCCGCCGCGCGTCGCCGGGCTGGTCGGGGTGCACCGCGCGCCCCGGCCGGGGGACGGGACCGAGTTGCGGGCCGTGCGCCCGTTCCAGCTCGGCGACCGGGTCCGCCGGATCGACTGGCGGGTCACGCTGCGGGCGGGCGCGGCCACCGGCCTGCCCCTCGGCACGCTGCACGTCCGCGAGCGGCACGCCGAGGCCGACGCCGACCTGGTGCTCGCGCTCGACTCGCGCGTGGACGTCGGCGCCGAGCTGGCCGACTGGTCCATCGGCCCGGAGGGCGTGCGACCGGGCGGCAGCCTGGACACCGCCGTGCGCGCCATCGTCGGGCTCGCCGCGGGCTACCTGCGCCAGGGCGACCGCGTCGGGCTCGTCGACCTCGGCAGGCCCCAGCTCGGCCTGCCCCCGGGCGTCGGCCACCGGCACCTGCTGCGCATCCGCCACCAGCTCGTCGCGTGCGCGCGGTCGGCGGGGTGGGCGCCGCGCCCGGTCCTGCGGGCCGTCCCCGCAGGCGCCGTCGTGGTGGTCCTGACCCCGCTGCTGGACGACGCCATCGTCGACTGCGTCATCGGCGCGGCCCGGCACGGCGCCGCGATCGTCGTCCTCGACGTCCTGCCGAAGGACCTGCGCCCGGACCCGGAGACCGAGTGGGGCGACGTCGTCCGGCGCGTCGTGCTCACCGAGCACCGCGCCCGCCGGGCCGCGCTGCTCGCCCACGGCGTCCCGGTGGCCGACGAGGTCACCGCGGCCCTGCGCCGGATCGGGAGGCGCAGGTGAGCGACGCCCTCGACGTCGGCCGCGGCGTCTCCGCGCTGTGGGTGCGCGCCGCCGTGGGCGCGGCCGCGGCGGGCATCGTCGTCGACCTGGTCCTGGCCGACGTCGCCGGTCTCGTCGGCTGGACCGCCGCCGTCCTCGCCGTGCTCTGCGTGCTGCTGCCCGCGTCGCCGGTGGCGCTGCTGTTGATCGTGCTGGCCGCCGTCGCCGTGGCCGTCGGCGCGCCCGCCCCGTTCTCGCCCGCGCTGCTCGCGCTGATCCCGCTGACCCACGCCCTGCACCTGTCCTCCGGCATCGCCGCTGTGCTGCCGCGCGGGGCCCGGGTGCACGGCTCCGCGCTGGTCGCGCCGCTGCGCAGAGCGGCCGCGATCCAACTCGCGGTGGGTCTCATTGTGATAGTCGCGACTTTTCTCCCGACCGGCCCGACGCCGCCCGCCGTCGAATTGGTCGCATTACTCTCCAGCGCGGCGATGGCACTGGCGGTAATACTTCTTGAACGATCCCGCAGGTGACGGCGATCCCCGTCACACCTGCGGAAACGTCCCGCGCGACTCCCGTCACACCAACGTGGGGGCGCCTCGCGGGCGCCCTAAACCAGTGCCACCATTGCAGGTATGGCGCGAACAAAGTCGGAGCCGACCCGAATCCTCATCCTGGGTGGCGGTTATGTCGGGCTTTACACGGCCCTGGGGCTCCAGCGCAAGCTGCGCTCCGGCGAGGCTTCGGTCACCGTGGTCGACCCGCAGCCGCACATGACCTACCAGCCGTTCCTGCCCGAGGCCGCCGCTGGCGCCATCGAGCCCAGGCACGTCGTCGTCCCGCTGCGCCGCACCCTGAAGCGCTGCCACGTCATCACCGCCCGCGCCAGCAAGATCGAGCACGCCCGCAAGGTCGTCACCATGGAGGCGCCCGACGGCCACCTCGAGGAGCTGGGCTACGACATCCTCGTCGTCGCCCTGGGCTCGGTGGCCCGGCTGCTGCCCATCCCCGGCCTGGCCGAGTGCGGCGTGGCGTTCAAGACCATCGGCGAGGCCATCTACCTGCGCAACCACGTGCTGACCAAACTGGATCAGGCCGACAGCACGCTCGACCCCGACCTGCGCCGCAAGCTGCTGACCTTCACCTTCGTCGGCGGCGGGTTCGCGGGCATCGAGGCCCTGGGCGAGCTGGAGGACATGGCCCGCTTCGCGACCCAGTACTACAAGAACATCTCGCCGGACGACCTGCGCTTCGTGCTCGTCGAGGCGGCCGGGCGCGTGCTGCCCGAGGTGCGCGAGAGCCTGGGCGTCTACACCGTCATGCAGCTGGAGAAGCGCGGCATCGAGGTGTACCTGTCCACTCTCGCCAAGTCGTTCGAGAACGGGCACGTGGTGCTCTCCGACGGCACCGAGTTCGACAGCGACACCATCGTGTGGACCGCGGGCGTCAAGTCCAACCCGGTCCTGGCCGCGTCCGACCTCCCGCTGACCAAGCAGGGCAGGCTCAGGGCGAGCGCGTCGATGCGCGTCGAGGGCCTGACCGACGCCTGGACCGCCGGTGACTGCGCCGCCGTGCCGGACCTGTCCCGCACGCCCGACGACCCGACCGCGATCTGCGCGCCCAACGCCCAGAACGCCGTCCGGCAGGCCCGCCTGCTGGCCAAGAACATCGTCAAGGCCATGCGCGGCGGCGAGCCCAAGGACTACTTCCACAAGAACCTCGGCTCCGTCGCCAGCCTCGGCCTGCACAAGGGCGTCGGCGACATCATGAACTTCAAGGCCAAGGGCTTCATCGCCTGGTCGATGCACCGCGCGTACCATGTGAAGGCCATGCCGACGTTCAACCGCAAGGTCCGGATCACCCTGGACTGGTTAACGGGCGGCCTTTTCCGGCGCGAGGTGATCTCCATGGGGCAGATCAACGACCCCAAGGCGGAGTTCGCTCGGGTGTCCAAGGGCTGACGGCAAACGGCTCAAAGCGACTGGGCCAGCCGGAGGGAAACCGCGGAAACCCATCCCGAGCTGCGCTATCGCGCCTTAGGCTGCGGCTGCCCCCGTAGCCCAACAGGCAGAGGCAGCCCCCTTAAAAGGGGTTGAGTGCCGGTTCGAATCCGGTCGGGGGCACCATGCACGGGCAGTGATCCGGCGGCTACAGAAGGGTTTCGCGCGCCGTCGGGTCGTCCGGTCCGCTGTGGAGGTGGCGCGGCGGACCGGCGCATACCACGGAAACCGGGCCGCGGTCAGCGTCCTTTCGGCGCGCCGCGCCGAGTCCGATCGGCGCAATGATCGCGGTCGGACCCCGTTAGCGGCAGCGGTTTTCACCACCGGAAACGGGATCGCGAGCATGCGCCGCAGAACAGACCTGTTGGTCCTTTTCGGAACTTGACGCACGAGTAGGCGATTGCCCACAAGAGTCCACTGTGGATATCCAACCGGCAATCGGACCGGCACTCTAAGCTGCCGTGGTGGCGGAATACCGGATCGACGACCTGGCCCGGGCGGCGGGCACCTCGGTGCGCAATGTGCGCGTGTACCAGGACCGGGAGCTGCTGCCGCCGCCCGTGCGCCGCGGCCGCACCGCGATCTACAGCGACGCCCACCTCGCCCGGCTGCGGCTGATCCTGGCCATGCTCGAACGCGGCTACGCCTTCGCCCAGATCAAGGAGATGCTGGACGCCTGGCAGGCCGGGCACTCGCTGGCCGACGTCCTGGGGCTGGAGGAGGCCACCGGCGCGGCCTGGTCGCACGAGCAGCCCGCCATCGTGCGCATGGCCGACCTCGTGCGCATGTTCGGCGCCCAGATCACCCCCGCCGCCATCCGCAGGGCGCTTGAGCTGCACGTGCTGGAGCGCCACGGCGCCCACTTCGTCGCCCCGAGCCCCAAGCTGCTGGAGGCGGGCCGCGAGCTGGTCACCCTGGGCGTCCCGCTGGCCGAGGCCCTCCGCCTGGCCGCGGAGTTGCAGACCGAGACCGATCGCATCACCGCCCTGCTGGTCGGCATGGTCCGCCAGTACGTGCTCGACCCCAAGGGTCCCGACTGGCTCCCCAGCGGCGACGAGTTGCCGCACTACGCCGACGTGATCTCCCGACTGCACCCGCTGGTCATGTCCGCGCTCTCCGCCGCCGTCGACCGCTCGGCCCAGCGCGTGATCCCGCAGATGATGGGCGACCGCCTCATCGCGATGGTGGAGAAGGCAAGGCGGCGCGACGGGGCCGAGCCTGACGCTTGAACCGTGACAACGGCCGTTGTAACGTTCGCTACTGACGCGTAACAACGACTTCACCGCGGGCGGTGACCCGACGCCGAGGAGACGCCGATGGCCACCGAACCGCTCCGGTTCCCGCACCGCCACCTGGTGGTCCGGCAGCGGACCGTGCGCTCCGGCGAGGTCGACCTCGCCGTGTTCGAGCAGGGGGACGCCGCCGCGCCGACCGTGGTGCTCGTGCACGGGTACCCCGACACCCACCGCATGTGGGACGGGGTGGCCGAGCGGCTGGCCGAGGACTTCCACGTCGTGCGGTACGACGTGCGCGGCGCGGGCGCCTCCGACGCGCCCCGCAGGCGCGCGGACTACCGGACCGAGCGGCTGGCCGAGGACCTGTTCGCCGTGCTCGACGCCGTCGCCGACGGCCCGGCCCACGTGGTCGCGCACGACTGGGGCTCGATCCAGAGCTGGGAGGCCGTCACCGACCCGACGGCCCCCGCGCGGATCGCGTCGTTCACCTCCATCTCCGGGCCGTGCCTCGACCACGCCGCCCACTGGATGCGGCGCAGGCTCGCGCGACCCACCCCGGCGAACCTGCGCGCCGTCCTCAACCAGCTCACCAACTCCTGGTACATCTACCTCTTCCACGTGCCCGTGCTGCCCGGCCTGGCCTGGCGGACGCTGATCGGCCCGCGCTGGGGCGCGCTGCTGGCCAAGGCCGAGGGCGTGCCGCGCACGCCGGGCCACCCGGCGCCGACGATCGCCGCCGACGGCGCGCGCGGCGTGCGGCTGTACCGGGCGAACATGCTGACCCGCATGCGCAGGCCGCGCCCGCGCCCGGCCGACGTCCCGGTGCAGGTGATCATCCCGACCCGCGACCGGTTCGTCTCCGCCGCGCTGGCCGAGGACCTGGAGCGCTGGGTCGCCAGGCTGTGGCGGCGGCGGATCGTGGCCGGGCACTGGGCCCCGGTCTCGCACCCGGACGCGGTCGCGCGGATGGTGGCCGAGTTCGTCGACCACGTCGGCGGCCAGCCGTCCACGCGCGGGCTCCAGCGCGCCCGGGCGGGCACGACGGGGTTCACCGGCAGGCTCGTCGTGGTGACCGGCGCGGGCAGCGGGATCGGGAAGGCGACCGCGCAAGCGTTTGCCGCGCTCGGCGCCGAGGTCGTCGTTGCCGACATCGACGCGACCGCGGCCAAGCGCGCCGCCGCCGAGATCGGGCCCGCCGCCTACCCGCACGTCGTGGACGTCGCCGACGCCGACGCCATGACCCGCTTCGCCGATGAGGTGGCCGCCGAGCACGGCGCGCCCGACATCGTGGTCAACAACGCGGGCATCGGCGTGGCGGGCAGCTTCCTCGACACCACGCCCGAGGACTGGCGCCGCGTGCTGGACGTGAACCTGATGGGCGTCGTGCACGGCTGCCGGGCGTTCGGGGCGCTGATGGCCGAGTCCGGCGAGGGCGGGCACATCGTCAACATCGCCTCCGCCGCCGCGTACACCCCGAGCCGGGCCCTGTCGGCGTACGCGTCGAGCAAGGCCGCGGTGCTGATGCTGTCGGACTGCCTGCGCGCGGAACTGGCCGACCGCGGGGTCGAGGTGACGGCTGTGTGCCCGGGCATCGTCGCCACCGACATCACCAACACGACGACGTTCGTGGGCGCGGCCGACCAGGAGGGCATGCGCCGCAGGGCCACCGCCGCGTACGCCCGCCGCGGCTTCGGCCCGGAGAAGGTCGCCGCCGAGATCGTGCGGGCCGTGCGGGAGGGGATCCCCGTGCTGCCGGTGACCCCGGAGGCCCGCGCGGCGCGGCTGGCCGCCCGGTTCGCCCCCGGCCTGCTGCGCAGGCTCGCCCGCGTCGACGTCTCCGGCGGCCGCCGATGACCGACGACCTCGCGCTGCACCCCCGCGACGTCCGGTTCGACTGGAGTGACGTCCCGCTGCACTGGGTGCCCGGCGACCCGCTCACCACGCACGCGCTGAACACCCTGCACCTGGTGCTGCCCGAGGGCGAGCGGTGGTTCGTCCAGGTCTTCGGCCAGGCGCTGCCGCACATCCGCGACCCGAGGCTCAGGGAGCAGGTGCTCGGCTTCATCGGCCAGGAGGCCATGCACGCCAAGGCCCACGACGGGGCCGCCGCGCACCTGGCCGCGCTGGGCATCGACCCGGCGCCGTTCGTCGCGCAGATCGAGTGGCTGTTCCGCACCCTGCTCGGCGACCGGCAGGGCAGCGCGGCGGTCCGGCACCAGTGGCTGCTGGAGCGCCTGTCGGTGATCGCCGCGATCGAGCACTTCACCGCCGTGCTGGGCCAGTGGGTCCTCGACGCGGACGCGCTGGAGGGCGCCGACCCGACGATGCTGGACCTCCTGCGCTGGCACGGCGCGGAGGAGGTCGAGCACCGCAGCGTCGCCTACGACCTCTACATGCACCTCGACGGCCGCCGGTTCCGCCGCATCCGCACCATGGTCGTCGTCGCCCCGGTCCTGGCCTGGCTGTTCGTCCGCTCCACGCGCTGGCTCGTGGCCAACGACCCCTCCCGCCCGGGCGCACCCCGCTGGCGCGACTACCTGCGGGCCGCCCGCGCGGGCCGCCTGCCCCGGCCCGGCCAGCTCCTGCCCGCCGTCTGGCGCTACCTGCCGCGCGGCTACCACCCGAGCCAGGAGGGCGACACCGCCCAGGCCGTGGCCTACCTCGCGGCCTCCCCGGCGGCGAAGGCGGCGCTGTGAGCCGCCCGCCCGCGGACCTCTACGGACGGGCGCGGGCCGACCGGATGTTCCGCGCGCTCGTGCCCGTCGTCGGGGCGTTCCGCCGCGCGTCCGAGCGCGGCGCGCGGCGGCAGCCCCCGGTGCGCGCGGTGGACCGGGACCTGCGAGTCGTCGTGCGGTCGTCCTCGGTGGAGGCCGACGGCGTGGTGGCCGTGACGCTCGCCGACCCGGGCGGCGCACCGCTGCCGGGCTGGCGGCCCGGGTGCCACCTCGACGTCGTGCTGCCGTCCGGGCTCGTGCGCCAGTACTCCCTGTGCGGCGACCCGGCCGACCGGCACACGTACCGGATCGCGGTCCGCTCGGTGGGGGCGGGATCGGCGGAGGCGCACGCGCTGACCGCGGGCACGCCGCTGGTGGTGCGCGGGCCGCGCAACGCGTTCCCGTTCGTCGGGCCGGGGCCGTACCTGTTCATCGCGGGCGGGATCGGGATCACGCCGATCCTGCCGATGGTCCACGCGGCGCGCGGCTCCGACTGGCGGTTGGTCTACACCGGACGCGACCGGCGGTCCCTGCCGTTCCTGGCGGAACTGCCGACCGAGCGGGTCCGGGTCCGCACCGACGACGAGCACGGCGTGCCCACCGCGGCGGACCTCTTGCGGGACGCGCCCCCGGGCGCCGCGGTCTACTGCTGCGGACCGGCCCCGCTGATCGATCTGGTGAAAGCGGCGTGGCCGGGCCGGTTCCACGCCGAGCGGTTCGCCCCGCCGCCGGTCGTCGGCGGACGGCCGTTCGAGCTGCAACTGGGTGCCTGCGGCCCGGTGGTGCCGGTCGCCGCCGACGAGACCGCGCTCACGGCGCTGCGCCGGGTTCGCCCGGACGTCGCCTACTCGTGCAGGCAAGGGTTCTGCGGGACCTGCCGGGTCCGGGTGCTGTCGGGTGGACCGTCCGAAGAGGACGGGATGTTGGTGTGCGTCGCGCGAGCCGACGGCGGTCGCGTCGTCCTGGATGTGTGAGAGGGAACCATGACCAAGATCGAGGTCAGCTACGAGCGCCGCGGCGGCGGTGAGCCCCTGGTGCTGCTGCACGGGATCGGCCACCGGTGGCAGGCGTGGGAGCCGGTCATGGACCGCCTCGCCGAGCGGCACGACGTCATCGCCCTGGACCTGTTCGGCTTCGGCGCGTCGCCGATGCTGCCCGAGGGCCGCGCGTACACCGTTCCCGGCGCGGTCGCCGCGCTGGCCGAGGTGTTCGACGACCTCGGCGTCACCCGCCCGCACATCGCGGGCAACTCCCTGGGCGGCATGCTCGCGCTGGAACTGGCCGCGCGCGACCTGGTCCGCTCGGCGACCGTGCTGTCCCCGGCCGGGTTCTGGACCGCCCGGGACCGAGCGTGGGCGATCCGGGTGCTCAGCGGCATCCGGCTCACGGCGCGGCTCAAGCCCTCGTTGCAGCGGGTCCTGTTCGCCAGCAAGCTCGCCCGGTTCGCGGGCGGCAGCCTGCTGTTCGGCAGGCCGTCCTGGCTGACCGCCGAGGTCATGCTGGCCGACATGGCCGCGATGGCCGCAGCGCCCGGCTTCGACGCGGTGATCGCCGCGGGCGGGCGGGACTACTTCTACCTGAGCCCGGCCCCCGAGGTCCCGGTGACGGTCGCGTGGGGCACCCGCGACCGCATCCTCTGGCCGCGCCAGGCCCGCCGCTGCGCCGAGATCCTCCCCGACGCCCGCCACGTGTCCCTGCCCGGCTGCGGCCACGTCCCCATGGGCGACGACCCGGACCGCGTCGCCGACCTCATCATGGCCACCTGCCGGGAGGCGGCGCTCACCCCTTGATGGTCGCGGCCACCATGACGAGCAGCGTGCCGAACACGCTGTTCCAGTAACCGACCTGCAGGCCGTCGACGCCGCCGTACTGCACAGTCCACACCAGAACGGTCAGCAGCAGGAGCGCCGCACCCGCCCGCAACACGATGCCGGACACCAGCAATCCCGCGGCGGCGATCGCGGCGCCCAGCAGGGTGAGCACGGCGATGGAGGTGACCAGCCCGGCCCGCTCGTCGTGGACGCCGGTGAACAGGTCGGCGATCGGCACGGACGTCCCGGCGATCCCGTCGTGCCACGGAGTGAACGCGCCGTAGCCGACGGCGACCACGCCCGCGAGTCCCAGCAGCCAGGCCAGCAGTGTCCGCACGCCACCGGAGTGTAATCGCCGGGGGTGGCGGCGGACCGTCAGAACAGCTCCGGCAGGCGGCGGGCGACCTCGTCCGGGGACGGCATGCTGGCGATCTCCTCGGCGACACCCCGTGCGGAGTCGCGGTACGCGGGATCGGACAGCAGCTTCGCCGCGTGGTCGGCGATCGCGTCCGTGCTCGCGTCCTGGGGGAGCAGCCGCACGCCGACGCCTGCGGTGTGCAGGGCATCGGCGTTGGCGAACTGGTCGGCGCCCTGGGGCAGGAGCAGCTGCGGGACGCCCGCGGCGAGCGCGCTCATCATGGTGCCGCTGCCGCCGTGGTGGACGGCCAGGGTGGCGTGCGGCAGCAGGTCCGCCTGCGCGACCCACGGGTACGCGCTCACGGTGTCCGGCAGGGGACCGAGGTCGCTCGGGGACACCCGGCCGGTGGCGACCACGACGGGCACGCCCAGGCCCGCGAGCGCGGTGATGGCCGTGCGCAGGAGTTCGGGAGTGCCGAACGCGGTGCCGAGCGTCAGGTAGACCAGCGGCCCGGCCCAGGACCGCGGGCCCGGCTCGGAGTAGGGGACCGGCCGCAGCTCGATCCGGTCGGTCGCCGCCAGGAACGCCCGGTCCTGCAGGGACGGCGGGCAGATGTCCAGGTGCGGCAGCCCGGGCACGACGTCATCGGGCAGCTCGAGGCCGATCCCCGCCGGGAACATCCGGCCGAACCCGTGCCACGCCCCCGCGATCCCGGCGCCCGCGGCGGCGGTCGCGGCCCCCGGCACGCCCCAGCCGTGGACGACCAGGTCGGGCCGCCACCGGGCCAGCTCGGGGGCCAGGTCCTCGGCGTAGATCTCGTAGAACGCATCGGCAGGGCGGAACGGCAGCAACCCGTTGGCCGCCAGCGGTTCATGGACGTTCTCGCCCGCCGCGAACCGCACCTCGTGCCCCGCGGCCCGCGCCGCGACGGCGAGCGGGATCAGCGGGTAGGTGTGCCCGACGGACGCAAGGCTGGCGAACAGCACGCGCATACCGGGCAACCTACCCGCCGACCGCGTCAGCTCAGCCGCTCGAGCACCATCGCCATGCCCTGGCCGCCGCCGACGCACATCGTCTCGAGGCCGAACTGCTTGTCGTGCCACTGCAGCGAGTTGATGAGCGTGGCGGTGATCCGCGCGCCGGTCATGCCGAACGGGTGGCCGACGGCGATGGCGCCGCCGTTGACGTTCAGCTTGTCCTCGGGGACGCCCAGGTCGCGCGCGGACGGGATGACCTGCGCGGCGAACGCCTCGTTGATCTCCACGAGGTCGATGTCGTCGATGGTCAGCCCCGCCTTGGCCAGCGCCCGCCGGGACGCCTCGACCGGGCCGAGGCCCATGATCTCCGGCGACAGGCCGGACACGCCGGTGGACACGATCCGCGCCAGCGGCGTCAGGCCCAGCTCGCGCGCCTTGGTGTCGGACATGATCACCAGGGCGGCCGCGCCGTCGTTGAGCGGGCAGCAGTTGCCCGCGGTGACCCGGCCGTCGGGGCGGAACACCGGCTGCAGGGTCGCGGTCTTCTCGTACGTCACGCCGGGCCGGGGGCCGTCGTCGGTGTCCACGACCGAGCCGTCCGGGCGGGTGACCGGGGTGATCTCGCGGGCCCAGAAGCCCGCCTTGATCGCGGCCTCGGCCAGGTTCTGCGAGCGCACGCCGAAGTGGTCCATGTCCTCGCGCGTCACGCCCTTGAGCAGGGCGAGGTTCTCCGCGGTCTGGCCCATGGCGATGTAGGCGTCGGGGACGACGCCGCTCTCGCGCGGGTCCTGCCAGGAGTCCGCGCCCTTCTCCGCGACGGCGGCCGTGCGGGCCATGGCGTCGGCGAACAGCGGGTTGCGGGTGTCCGGCCAGGTGTCGGAGCTGCCCTTCGCCGCACGCGACACCGTCTCCACGCCCGCGGAGATGAACACGTCGCCCTCACCGGCCTTGATGGCGTGCATCGCCATCCGGGTCGTCTGCAGGGAGGAGGCGCAGTAGCGGGTGATGGTGCAGCCGGGCAGGTGGTCGTAGCCGAGCAGCACGGCCACGATGCGGCCCATGTTGAAGCCCGCCTCGCCGCCGGGCATGCCGCAGCCCAGGATCAGGTCGTCGATGTCCCTGGGGTCCAGCGCGGGGACCTTGTCCAGTGCGGCCCTGACCATCTGGGCGGTCAGGTCGTCGGGGCGCATGTCCACGAGCGAGCCCTTGCCCGCGCGGCCGATGGGGGAGCGGACTGCGGAGACGATCACGGCCTCTGGCATGGCGTTACTCCTCAAGCGCGGCGATTACTAAGCGGTAGCTTAGGTCGGTCGGCCAGGCGCGACAAGGTGTGCCGCGCTCAGCTGCGCCGACCCTCCCACAGCCCGGCCGCGGCGCACAGCGGAGCCAGCAGCATGTCCGCCGCCAGGCCGTATCCCGCCCCGTTCGGGTGGAACCGGTCCGGGCTGAACAACTCCGCGTGCCGGTCCACGAAATGCCTGGTCAGCAAGGCCGCCATCGGCACGACGACGGCGCCGGACCCGGTCAGCGCGCGGGCCTGCGCCCTGGCCAGCGCCAGGCTGTAGCGGCGGGCCACCTCGCGCAGCGGCTGCGGGATCGGCCGGATGGCGCCCAGGTCGGGGCAGGTCCCCACGACCACGGCCACGCCAGCGGCCAGCAGCCGGTCCACCTGCCGGGCCAGCAGCGCGGCAGACTCGGCGATCCCGAGCCGCGCGGTCACGTCGTTGCCGCCGACGAGCACCAGCGCCACCGCGGGCGGGTCGGTCAGCGCGGCGTCCACCTGCGCGGCCAGATGCGTCGTGCGCGATCCGACGACGGCGTGGGTGACCAGCCGCACGGGCTCGCCCAGCTCCTCGGCCAGGCCGCGGGCCAGCCGCACCCCGGGCAGCCGGTCCGCGCTCTCCGCGCCGAGGCCCGCCGCGCTGGAGTCGCCGAACACCGCGAACGGCAGCGCCGCCCCGCGCGCCACCGGCCCGGTCCCGTCCGGCAGGTACACCCCGTCGGCGAGGAACGGCCGGTCCTTGGGGACCCCGATCACCGTCCGCGCCCGCTTCGACTGCGTGTTCAACAGGCCGTACGCGCCCGCGGACAGCCCGCCCAGCGACCCCACCGCCACCGCCAGCATCCGCAGCCCCGGCAGCACCCTCTCCACCATCGCCATACCCCCTTTCCTCACCAGGGATATCGCTCTCCCCCCACCATCCGTTGTACCCAAAGGCGCTGACAGCAGCCTCGGAGACGGTCAGCGGATAGGGTGAGGGCCAGTTCCAGGAAGTGAGATGGAGGACCCCGGTGGACTACGTCGAGCACGTCATCGACCTCGTCGGCGACACCCCGCTGGTCAAGCTGAACGCGCTCGCCGAGGGCCTGGAGCCGCTGGTCCTGGCGAAGGTCGAGTACCTGAACCCGGGCGGCAGCGTGAAGGACCGGATCGCGGTCCGGATGGTCGAGGCCGCCGAGCGCTCCGGCGAGCTGCGCCCCGGCGGCACCATCGTCGAGCCGACCTCGGGCAACACCGGTGTCGGCCTGGCCATGGTCGCCCAGCGCAAGGGCTACAAGTGCGTCTTCGTCTGCCCCGACAAGGTCAGCGAGGACAAGCGCAACGTGCTGCGCGCGTACGGCGCCGAGGTCGTCGTCTGCCCCACGGCCGTGGCCCCCGAGCACCCGGACTCCTACTACAACGTCTCCGACCGGCTGGTGCGCGAGATCGAGGGCGCCTGGAAGCCCAACCAGTACGCCAACCCGGAGAACCCGGCCAGCCACTACCACTCGACCGGCCCCGAGCTGTGGCGGCAGACCGAGGGGCGGATCACGCACTTCGTCGCGGGCGTGGGCACCGGCGGCACCATCTCCGGCACCGGCCGCTACCTCAAGGAGGTCTCCGACGGCCGGGTCAAGATCATCGGCGCCGACCCGGAGGGCTCGGTGTACTCCGGCGGCACCGGCAGGCCGTACCTGGTCGAGGGCGTCGGCGAGGACTTCTGGCCGGACACCTACGACCGCGGCGTCGCCGACGAGATCATCGCCGTATCCGACGCGGAGTCCTTCGAGATCACCCGCAGGCTCGCCCGCGAGGAGGGCCTGCTGGTCGGCGGCTCGTGCGGCATGGCGGCCGCGGCCGCGCTGCGCCTGGCCAAGCGCCTCGGCCCCGACGACGTGGTGGTCGTGCTGCTGCCCGACGGCGGCCGCGGCTACCTGTCCAAGGTCTTCAACGACTCCTGGATGTCCCAGTACGGCTTCCTGCCCGCCGACCACTCCGGCGCGACGGTGGGTGACGTGCTGCGCCGCAAGACCACCGGCGGGGCGCTGCCGGAGTTCATCCACGCCCACCCGACCGAGACCGTCGCCGACGCGGTGGCGATCCTGCGCGAGTTCGGCGTCAGCCAGATGCCGGTCGTCAGCGCCGAGCCGCCGGTGATGGCCGCCGAGGTCGTGGGCGCGGTCAACGAGCGCGACCTGCTCGACGCCCTGTTCGCGGGCAAGGCAGCCCTGGCCGACCGGCTCGACCTGCACATGTCCCCGGCGCTGCCGACGATCGGCGCGGGCGAGCAGGTCACCGCCGCGATGGCCGCGCTCGCCTCGGCCGACGCCGCGCTCGTGCTGCTCGACGGCAAGCCCGCTGGCGTGGTCACCAGGCAGGACCTGCTGGGATTCCTCGCCGGGAAATGATCGCCCAATCCCGGCGCGGATAAACCCGATCCGATAGCGTTGCCGTCGTTAGGCAACAAACCAGGTCAATAAGGGGTGGGAAACCCGATGAGTGCTCCCCAGCCGCCGAACCAGCCGTGGCAGCCCGGCAGTCAACCAGGCGGCCCGGGGCCGGACGCGGGTTCGACGCCTGCACCGTCCACCGACACCGGCGCCGACGGCGTCGAGCGCACCCAGGCGATCCAGCCTGGCCAGCCGCTGCCCGGCGCCTCCGGCGCCGACGACGACAACGCCGACCGCACCCAGGTGGTGCGGGGCGCGGGCGCGACCCCGGCGCCCGGCGGCGACCACACCCAGATGGTGCCGCCCGGCTCGGTCCCGCAGACCCCGCCGTACGCCCAGCCCGGCGACCACGGCCAGTACCCCGGCCAGCACGGCCAGCAGCCCCCCGGCCCGTACGGCCAGCCGGGCGGGTTCCCCGGCCAGCCGCCGCAGCCGGGCTACGGCCCGCCGCCCGGCTACCCGCAGCAGCACGGCTACGGCCCGGCGGCCGGGGGCCAGGGCGGGACCGCGATGGTGCCGATGATCGTGCAGGGCGTCGTCGCCCTGCTCGGCCTCATCGGGCTGATCCTGACGCTCACGCTGATCTTCGAGGCCATGGACTTCGCCGAGTTCCTGCCGGGGCAGATCTGGGCGTACCTGATCCTCGCCGTGCTGGGCTCGGCCCTGGCGATCGCGGGCGCCGCGCTGCTGTTCATGAAGAAGAACGGCCTGGCATCGCTGGTGGTCGCAGGCGGCGGCTTGCTCCTGCTCGGCGCGATCCTGATGATGACCGAGGGCATGGGCGCCTCGTCCCGCGTGGTCTTCCTGCTGATCTTCGGCATCCTGATCACCGCGGCGGGCGCGCTGGCGTTCATCCCCGGCGCGAAGCAGTTCCTGGTCTCCGGCGCCGCGGCGGGCGGCCCGGCGGGCTACGGCGGCCCGAACCACTTCGGGCAGCCCGCGGGCTACCCGGGTCAGCCGCAGCAGCAGAACCCCTACGGCCACCAGCCGCCGCAGCAGCAGCCCTACGGCCAGCAGCCCGGCGGGTTCCCCGGCCAGCAGCCGCAGTACGGCCAGCCGCAGCAGCCCTACGGCCAGCCCCAGCAGCAGCCCGGCTACGGCCAGCAGCCGCAGCCCGGCGGCTACCCGGGCCAGCAGAACCCGTACGGCCAGCAGCAGCAGCCGCCGCAGCAGTGGTGACCTGACGTGAAAGCGGGCCCCGGAGCGATCCGGGGCCCGCTTCGCGTTTCCGGCTCAGCCCAGCGCGGCCAGCAGGTCGGCGACCAGGTCGGCCGCTGACTCGATGCCCACCGACAGCCGGAGCAGGTCGGACGGCACCTCCAGCAGCGAGCCCGCCGTGCTGGCGTGCGTCATCCGCCCGGGGTGCTCGATCAGCGACTCGATGCCGCCCAGGGACTCCCCGAGGGTGAACAGCCTGGTCCGCGCCGCGACGTCCAGCGCTGCCTGCTCGCCGCCCGCCACCTGGAACGACACCATGCCGCCGGGCCGCCGCATCTGCTTGGCCGCGATGTCGTGGCCGGGGTGCGTCTCCAGGCCCGGGTAGTACACCTTGGTCACCTTCGGGTGGCCCGCCAGCGCCGCCACGATCCGCTCGGCGTTGTCGCAGTGCCGCTCCATCCGCACCGCCAGGGTCTTCGCGCCGCGCAGCACCAGCCACGAGTCGAACGGGCCGGGCACCGCGCCCGCGGAGTTGCGCAGGAACGCGAACCCCTCGTTCAGCTCGGTGTCGTCGGTGATCAGCGCGCCGCCGACCACGTCGGAGTGCCCGCCCAGGTACTTGGTGGTCGAGTGCAGGACGACGTCGGCGCCCAGCGCCAGCGGGGTCTGCAGGTACGGCGTGGCGAAGGTGTTGTCGATGACCAGCCGCGCCCCGGCCTCGGCGGCCACCGCGGCGAGCGCGGTGATGTCGACAATCCCGAGCAGCGGGTTGGACGGCGTCTCCGACCAGATCACCTTGGTGTTCGGCCGCACGGCGGCGCGGGTGGCGGCCGGATCGCTCAGGTCGACGGCGGTGTGCTCCACGCCCCAGTGCGCGAGGACCTTGTCGAGCAGCCGGAAGGTGCCGCCGTAGGCGTCGTTGCCGAGGATGACGTGGTCGCCGGGGCGGCACATCGTCCGCAGCGCCACGTCGGTGGCCGCCATGCCGCTGGCGAAGGCCAGGCAGTGCCGCCCGCCCTCCAGCGCCGCCAGCGCCTCCTCCATGACCGTCCGGGTCGGGTTGGCGGTGCGGGAGTACTCGTAGCCCTCGCGGAGCCCACCCACGCCGTCCTGGGCGAACGTCGAGGTCTGGTAGATCGGCACGATCACCGCCCCGGTTCGCGGGTCCGGATCCTGCCCAGCGTGAATCGCCCTGGTCTCAAACCCCCAGCGCGCGGTGTCCTCAGCCATACGGCCTAGCGTACGGCCGCGGAAGACGAGGACGCCCGCCCCCGGGCGGGGGCGGGCGTCCTCGGGTGGTACGGGATGATCAGTCGCTGCTCTGCAGCATGTAGAGCAGTCGCAGGATCTCCAGGTACAGCCAGACCAGCGTGGTCATCAGGCCGAACGCGACGTACCAGGCCCACTTCGACGGGGTGCCCGACCGGATCATCGTGTCGGCCATGTCGAAGTCGAGCAGGAAGTTGAACGCCGCGATGCCGATGAACAGCAGGCTGATGCCGATGCCGAGCGGGCCCGCGTCGCGGATGCCGAGGTCGACGCCGACGAACGACAGCAGCAGGTTGATCAGCATCAGACCGGCGGCGCCGATGGTGGCGCCGATGATCCACTTGGTCAGGCGCGGGGTGACCTTGACCGCGCCCGTGCGGTAGACCACGAGCATGGTGATGAACACCAGCGCGGTGCCGAGGATCGCCTGCAGGGCGATGCCCGGGACGAACGCCTCGAACACGCCGGTGATCGCACCGAGGAACACGCCCTCCGCGGCCGAGTAGGCCAGCACCAGGGCGGGGTTCGGGGTCTTCTTGAAGATGATGACGAGCGACAGCACGAGGCCGACGATCAGACCGCCGATCATCGGCGGCCACGGCTGGATGGCCCCGCCGAGCACCGCGATCGCGGTGATGACGCCGGTGACCAGGGCCGTGCCCAGGGTCGCCGCCGTCTTCGTGACGACGTCGTCCACGGTCATCGGACGGTCGCCGGTGGTGGGCGGCGCCGGGTAGCCGCCGTAGCCCGGCTGGCCGGGCTGCTGGTAGCCCTGGGCCTGGGGCTGGAAGCCCGCGTAGCCCCCGCCCACCGGCAGGTTGCGGAACGCGGGGTTGCTGGTAGAACGCACCTGATCCTCCTGGGCCTTTAATGGCGCCTTCACGGGATTCAACGCTCGGGCAAGCCCGTTGGTTCCCGCTGGGTAAAAGCCACTTTACCCACTTGGCGGCGGTTCCTGTCGTCGGGATTACCCCGCCCGCAGCCTAGCCGCGCCCACTCGGCCGTGCGCAAAGTCGCCCCGGCTGGCGGATTGCGCTGATCACGTTCAGAAACCAGGCTCGCACACGGCGTATCCCCACGGTGATTAGGAGCCGCTCCCGCCATGGCCCGAACCCCGCTCGCCGCCCGGATGGCCGCGGGCCTGACCAGCGCCGCCGTCGTCGCCTGCCTGACCACGGTCGCCACCGCCCCCACGGCCGCCGCGGCCGTCGACGAGGGGCTCGGCCACAGGACCACCCCCGCCCAGCCGTACCGGGACAACCCGGACTCCTACGACTGGCTCGGCTCCTACATGGTCGACGGCAAGCAGGTGTGGTGCGTGCAATACGCCCACAAGGCCCCGGACACCAACGAGCAGTACAAACCAGGCGAGCCGCTGAAGACCAAGTGGGGCACCGCGCTGCCCGCCGACGTCGCCGCGGACATCTCCTACCTGCTGCTGCGCTACACCAAGACCACGAACGCCGACGAGGCCGCCGCGCTGGCCCACCTCCTGCACTGGTGGACAGCGGGTCCGCAGAACCCCCGGCAGCTCGACCCGTCCAACGACTACCGCACGATCGCCTACGACGCCCCCTTCCACCTGGCCAAGCTGCCCCAGGGCGCGCGGGCGGCGGTGAACCGGCTCAAGGCCGACGCCACCGCGAACCGCGGCCCGTGGAAGGCCACGATCACCGCCCCGACCGACGGGCAGGTGATCGGCACGCCGGACGAGTGGACGATCGACGTCCGCAACGCCCGCGACGCGGGGGTGGCCGATGTCGACATCACGCTGACCCTGACCGACGCCACCGTGGGCGGGAAGAGCACCCTGACCGTCTCGACCGGAGCGGACGGCACGCCCGCCTCGGTCAAGGTCACCCCGACCGGGCCCGACCCGAAGGTCGCGATCTCGCTGCTCAGCCCGGCCGACCGGCCGGTCGTGCGCAAGGCGGTCCAGGTCGACACCCAGCGCGTGGTGAGCACGGGCGGGGAGAAGGAGCTGACCGCGGCCAAGGCGGTGAAGGCCGTGACCGCGCCCGGCTCGGTGGCCGTGGCCAAGGTCGACGCCAAGACCGGCAAGGCCGTCGCCGACGTCTCGCTGCGGGTCACCGGCGCGGACAAGGAGTCCCCCGCCGTCGGCCAGGACGGCAAGCCGCTGGTCGGCGCGGACGGCGCGCCGGTCGTCGTGGTCACCGGCGACGACGGGACCGCGAAGCTGGCGAACCTGCGCACCCCGCAGGAGATCTGCCTGGTCGAGGTCGCCGCGCCCCCGGGCTACGACGACGCCTTCGACCCGAACGCCCCGCCGAGCGTCTGCGGCACCGTGAAGCCGGGGGACACGCTGGCGTTGAAGCTGGAGAACGTCCCCGACAAGCCGACGGTGCCGCGCACGATCCCGGCCGGTGACGAGCCCGCCGCGGCCGCGATGTCCGCGGGCGGGGACGGCCCGTCGACCGGGCTGCTGGTCGGCATCGGCGCGCTGGCCGCCATCGTGGTCGCCGCCGTCGGGCTGCTGCTGGCCCAGTCGCGGCGCAGGCGCGAGGTCGTCGGCCGGGCCATGCGCGAGGACTGGGGCTACTGACCGCCGTGGTCGGCCGTCCGCTGGTCGCGGGCGCGGCGGGGATCGCCGCGCTCGCGCTGGTCGCCGCGCTCGTCGGCGGCGAGGTGACGACGCCCGGCGCCGCAGTGGCCGCCCCGGCCCCGCCCGCGCCCGCCGCGGGCGTCATCGGCGCGGCGCTGCCCGTGCCGCCGCCCGACCGGTCGACGAGCGCGGCCCCGACCACCACCCCGTCGCCGCCCGCCGCGCCGCCGACCGCCCAGCCGAAGCCGCAGCCGCGCGCGCAGTCGCCGGGGACGGTCCGGCTGCGCGGCGGCGGCGAGGCCCGGCTCGTGCGCGCCGAACTCGGCCCGGACGCCACGCTGCCCGTGCCGGAGAACCTGCGCGAGGCCACCTGGTGGGGCGCGGACCTGGCCGCGGCCGAGGGCGCGACCGTGCTGGCCGGACACGTCAACTGGCAGGGCCGCACCGGCCCGTTCGCCGAACTGTGGGACGCCCGCGCGGGTGATCCGGTCTCCGTGGTCGCCCCGGACGGGCGGGTCTGGGAGTACCGGGTCAGCGAGGTCGTGACGCTGCCCAAGGACGATCTCCCGGCCCGTGCCGAGGAGCTGTTCGGCCAGACCGGCCCGCACCGGCTGGTGCTGGTGACCTGCGGCGGGCGCTGGGTCGGCGGCGCGGACGGCTACGAGTCCAACCGCATCGTCGTCGCCGTGCCCGCCTGACCGGCCCGCGCGGTCCGCCGCTTCGCGCTATCGCTCGATCCGGTGATTCCGGACGAGTGGCGATCACCGCATGAGCGTTCCTCTCGTTTTACCGTGGGGGGCAACTGACGCGGATCGCACACGTCTTCACAGGCAAGTCGGGGAGGACGGATCGGAAGGGGCGCCCATGAGCCGCAGGCGTTGGGACAAGATCGGGTTCGGGGTCGCGCTGATCCTGACCTTCGTCGTCCTGCTGGTGCTGGGGACCGTCCGACCGGAGGTCGCGGGCACGCCGGTGGCCGGGCCGCCGGTGCCGCAGGCCGCCGACGAGCCGGAATCGGTCCCGGCGCCGTGGATGCGCAGGCTGGAGCCGGGGGAGAGGCCGCCGCAGTTCGTGCTGTTCTCCTTCGACGGCGGCGGGTCGCACGAGCACTGGCAGCGGTTCATGGCCATCGCCGAGGAGTCCGGCGGGCGGTTCTCCGGCTTCCTGTCCGGCATCTACCTGCTGCCCGACTCCCGGCGCGGCGAGTACACCGGGCCGGGCCACCGGCCGGGGCGGGCGTCCATCGGCTTCGGCGGCTCGGAGGCCGACGTCGCCACGCTCATCGCCGACCTGAACACCGCGGTCGAGCGCGGCCACGAGATCGGCACCCACTACAACGGACACTTCTGCCAGGGCTCCGCGCTGGGCGTCGGCGAGTGGAACACCGCGCAGTGGAACTCCGAACTGGACCAGTTCTTCGCCTTCGTCGAGCAGGCCCGCGCCGACGGGCTCAAGGTGGACCCCGCGTCCATCCAAGGTGGACGGACGCCGTGCCTGGAGGGCGACCGCTCGATCCTCGGCCCGGTGCTGGCCGAGCGCGGCATGAGCTACGACACCAGCGCGGTCTCCGACGGCATCGCCTGGCCGTACCGCGAGCACGGGATCTGGCAGTTCCCCATGCCGAGCGTGCGCGTGCCGGGTGTCGGCCACAAGAAGACGATCATGATGGACTACAACCTCTGGTACGTGCAGAACAAGGCGCGCAACGAGCCGCAGCGCGCCGAGGAGTTCGCCGAGGTGACGCTGGAGACCTATGAGGCCGCCTACGCGGCCGCGTTCGACGGCAACCGCGCGCCGCTGGTCGTCGGCAACCACTTCAACGAGTGGTCCGGCGGCGGCTTCACCCGGGCGACCGAGCGCTTCATGGCGGGCGTCTGCGCTCGCCCGGAGACGGTCTGCGCGACATACTCGGAGGTCATCGACTGGATGGCGCTGCAGGACCCGGCGGTGCTGGAGGCCTTCCGCGCGATGCCGCACGCGCAGGTGCCGCTGCCGTAACCCGATCGTGGGGCTTGCCGGGGATAATGAAAACCGCTATCACTACGGGGGTCATCCGTCCCCGCACGAGAGTTGCCCGTAGTGAAGATCGCGTTCGTCGGCAAGGGGGGCAGCGGGAAGACCACCCTCGCCTCGCTGTTCCTGCGCCACCTGGCCGCCGAGTCCCCCGCCCCCGCCCTGCTGGCGCTGGACGCCGACATCAACCAGCACCTGGCCGCCGCGCTCGGCGCGCCGGACGGCCTGCCGCTCCCGACCCTGGGCGCCCACCTGGCGCTGATAAAGGACTACCTGCGCGGCGACAACCCGCGCGTGCTGTCCGCGGCCGACATGGTCAAGACCACCCCGCCGGGTCGCGGGTCGCGGCTGGTCCGCGTCGATGAGGACAACCCGGTCTACGACGCGTGCGTGCGCGTCGTCGAGGGCGTCCGGCTCGCGGTGACCGGCCCGTTCGCCGAGTCCGACCTGGGCGTGGCCTGCTACCACTCCAAGGTCGGCGCGGTCGAGCTGCTGCTCAACCACATGGTCGACGGGCCGGGGGAGTACTGCGTGGTCGACATGACCGCGGGCGCGGACTCCTTCGCGTCGGGCCTGTTCACCCGGTTCGACGTCACCTTCCTGGTGTGCGAGCCGACCGTGCGCAGCGTCGGCGTCTACCGGCAGTACCTCGACTACGCCCGCGACTTCGGCGTGCGGGTCGCGGTGGTCGGCAACAAGATCAGCGACGACGAGGACCTGGCCTTCCTGCGCGAGCGCGTCGGCGACGACCTGCTCACCTGGGTCGGCCGCTCCGCCCACGTGCGCGCGACCGAACGCGGCGAGGTCCGCCCGATCGGCGACCTGGAGCCGCGCAACCGCGACGCGCTGCGCGCGATGCGGTCCCTCGTGGACGGTGTGGACAAGGACTGGCCGCGCTACCAGCGCCAGGCCGTGGAGTTCCACCTGCGCAACGCGGCAGCGTGGGCCAGCGGCCGGGCGGGCCGCGACCTCGCCGAGCAGGTCGACCCGGACTACGTCCCTGGACCGGTTCCCATCGGGTAGGCCATGCTCTGTCCCATGGCGACATACCTGGTCACCGGGGCCACCGGGCTCATCGGCAGGCACTTCGTCCGCGAGCTGCTGGCCCGGCCGGACACCGACCGGGTGTGGCTGCTCGTGCGGGAGCAGTCCCGGGACCGGCTCGACCGCGCGGCCCGGGACTGGCCCGCCGCCGACCGCTTCGCCACGGTGATCGGCGACGTGTCGCTGCCCGGCCTCGGCCTCGCCGACACCGACGAGCTGCGCGGCGTGGACCACGTCGTGCACCTCGCGGCGCTGTACGACGTGACCGCCGACGACGAGACCAGCATCGCGGCCAACGTGGACGGCACCCGCAACGTCATCGATCTCGCCGCGGGGATCGGCGCGGGGCGCCTGCACCACGTGTCGTCCGTCGCCGTCGCGGGCGACTACCGGGGCCGCTTCACCGAGGACATGTTCGACTCGGGTCAGCGCCTGATCACCGCGTACCACCGCACGAAGTTCGAGTCCGAGCGGCTGGTGCGCACGCAGAAGGACGTGCCGTGGCGGGTGTACCGGCCCGCGATCGTCGTCGGGCACTCCGAGACCGGCGAGATGGACAAGGTCGACGGCCCGTACTACCTCTTCCCGGCCCTGGCCCGGCTGGAGTCGCTGCGCGCGCTGCCGCTGGTGTTCCCCGACATCGGCGACACCAACATCGTGCCGGTGGACTACGTCGCCAAGGCGATGGCGGCGCTGGTGCCGTCGCCCGGGCTGGACGGGCGCACGTTCCACCTGGTCAACCCGCGTCCGCAGCCGGTGCGCGAGGTGTACGACGCGTTCGCCGCCGCAGCGGACGCGCCCCGGGTGGCCGCCGAGGTGCCGCGCGCGCTGGCGCAGCCGCTGCTGGGGCTCGTGCGGGCGGCGGAGAACGTGCCCGGGGTGTCGCTGGCGGTCGACGCGGGCCTCGACCGGCTGGGCATCCCCGCGGTGCTGCTGCGGACGCTGACGTTCGCGCCGCGCTTCGACTCGGCGAGGACGCGCGCCCTGCTGCCCGACGTCGAGGTTCCCCGGCTGGCGGACTACGCCGACGTCCTGTGGCGGTACTGGGCAGAGCACCTCGACCCGTTCCGCGCCCGGGTCTCCGGCGACTCGCTGGCCGGGCGGCGGGTCGTGATCACCGGGGCGTCGTCGGGCATCGGGCGGGCGACGGCGCTCAAGGTGGCCGCGGCGGGCGGCGTCCCGCTGCTGGTGGCCCGCCGCGAGGCCGAGCTGGAGGAGGTCCGGGCGGAGATCGCCGCGGCGGGCGGGGAGGCGCACGTGTACCCGTGCGACCTGACCGACGAGGACTCCGTCGCCAAGGCGGTCGCGGCGATGCTGGCCGAGCAGCCCGCGGTGGACATGCTGGTCAACAACGCCGGACGGTCGATCCGCCGGTCGGTGCGGCTGTCCTACGACCGGTTCCACGACTACGAGCGGGCGATGGCGATCAACTACTTCGCGCCCGTCCGGCTCATCCTCGCGCTGCTGCCGCACATGACCGAACGCCGGTTCGGGCACATCGTCAACGTCTCGTCGATCGGGGTGCAGGGGATCGCGCCGCGGTTCAGCGCGTACGTGGCGTCGAAGGCCGCGCTCGACCACTTCAGCAAGATCGTCGCCACCGAGACCCACGGCGCCGGGGTCACCTTCACCACCGTCCACATGCCACTGGTCCGCACGCCGATGATCCGGCCGACCAAGATCTACGACGCGTTCCCGGCCAAGTCGCCCGACCAGGCCGCGGACATGGTGGTGCGCGCGTTGGTGGAGCGGCCCAAGCACATCGGCACGCCGACGGGGTACCTGATCCAGGCCGCGTACACGCTCGCGCCCGGTCTGGTCGACGCGGTGGCCTACCAGGGCTACCGGATCTTCCCCGACTCGGCTGCCGCGGGCGGGGGCGGCGGGCTGCGGCTCGGCAAGGGGGAACGGAACCTGACCGCCGCCGCCCGCGCGTTGGCGCGGCTGACCCGGGGTTTCCACTGGTAACGTGCGAAAGCATGGTCAACCAGCACGATGGCGATCCGGCGGGCTTCTCCGTGGTGCGCCACGGCTTCGACCGCAACCAGGTCAAGCAGTACCTGCGCCGCGTGGAGGACGACGCCCTGCGCTCGGCAGCCGAGCGCGACGAGGCCCTGTCCCGCGTCGCCGAGCTCTCCGGCGAACTGGAGATCGCCCGCCGGGAGATCACCGCCCTGACCGCCCGCATGGACCAGCTGGCCGCGACGGCGGGCCCGGACGCCGAGCGGATCCTGCAGGTCGCCCGCACCCAGGCCGCGGAGATCACCGCCCGCGCGAAGGCCGCGGCCGAGACGGCGTGGGCCGGGGCGGAGGAGGCCAGCACCGCACTGCGCGACCGCTACCGCCGCCTGCTCGCCGAGCTGGACCGCCAGCACCAGGAGCTGCACGCGGACCACCAGAAGGTCATGGACGACGTCCGCAAGAAGTCCGTCGACCTGACCCTCACCGCCGACCGCCGCCGCCAGGCCCTCGACGACCAGGCCGAGCAGGAACGCAAACGCATCCAACGCCAGTTCGACGACGACATGGCGGCCAAACGCGCCGACCTGACCCGCGAGCTGGAGGCCGAACGCGCCCGCGTGGCCGACGAGTCCCGCCGCATCATCGCCGACGCCACCGCCGAGGCCGAACGCCGCATCACCCACGCGACGAACGAGGTCGAGCGCCTGACGAGCCTGCGGGGCGAACTCGTCAAACGCCTCCGCGGCGCCGGAGACCTCCTCGACCGCAGCGCGGAGCTGCTGGAGCCGTTGGAGGCGGAGGCGGAGTCACCGACCACGGTGGAGCCGGTCGCCTCGGCGGTGGAGGAGCCTGCCGCGGCCACGCCTGCGGGGGACTCGTCGGCTGCTGCAGGGGGTACGCCAGCCGCGAGCCTGCCTGCAGGGGATGCGCCCGCCGCGAGCGCGCCCGCAGGAGCTGAGTCAGCCACGAGCACGCCTTCAGGGGATGCGGCTGCCACGAACACGCCCGCAGGAGCTGGATCAGCCACGAGCACGCCCGCAGGGGATGCGCCCGCCGCGAGCACGCCCGCAGGAGCTGGATCAGCCGCGAGCGCGCCTACAGGGGATGCGGCTGGCGCGAGCGCGTCTGCAGGGGATGCGGCCGCCGCGAGCACGCCTGCACGCGGTGAGCCAGCTGAGGACGCGCGTGTCGAGGAGAAATCCGCCCCCGCACCGGCAGGCACCCCGCACCCCGCGCCTCCCGCTGCCAAGGCGAAGCAGGCCAGGAAGTCACCCGCAGGCAGGAAGCCGGGCGCGAACTGACCGGCGGGCGGCGAACTCAGCCGCCACCTGGGCCGCCGCCACAGGCCGGACATGGAGCTGATCACTCAGATGTTTGGATCATATGATCTCACCATCGGAATGATCAGACCATCTGAACAATTGTTCAGATGGTCGCATCATCTCGGCCCTGCCTGCCTACGGGCTCTGGCGGAGGCGATCGACGCCCTGGTCCGGGGTCTGGGGCTCGGTGTCCCTGGTCGTGGGGGCGGCGGGCAGGTCCTCCGGTTCGAGGCAGCCGCCCACCAACGTCGTCTGGCCGTCGACCTCGACGTAGTGGCCCGCGTCCTCGCAGGTGGCGGCTTGGACGGTGAACACCGCGACGCCGGTGAGGGCCATGGCTGCCAGGGCGGCGCCTGCCAGGGAGGCCGCGCCTGCGAAGCGGGTGCCGACAGCCATCGTGTGCGCCTAACGTGAGAACGACAGAAACCCGCCACCGAGCGTACCGGCCCGGTGGCGGGTGTACCTGATAGCCGCCTGAGTACGGCTCAGAGGTTGCCCCGGCGCTCCTGCTCGCGCTCGATGGCCTCGAACAGGGCCTTGAAGTTGCCCTTGCCGAAGCCCAGCGAGCCGTGGCGCTCGATCATCTCGAAGAACACCGTCGGGCGGTCGCCGACCGGCTTGGTGAAGATCTGCAGCAGGTAGCCGTCCTCGTCGCGGTCGACCAGGATGCGGTGCTCCTTGAGCACCTCGATCGGCACCCGGACCTCGCCGATGCGGGCGCGCAGCTCGGGGTCCTCGTAGTAGGAGTCCGGGGTGTCCAGGAACTCCACGCCCGCCTCGCGCATGCCCGTGACGGTGGCGATGATGTCGTTGGTCGCCAGCGCGATGTGCTGGCAGCCGGGGCCGCCGTAGAACTCCAGGTACTCGTCGATCTGCGACTTCTTCTTGGCGATCGCGGGCTCGTTGAGCGGGAACTTGACCCGGTGGTTGCCGTTGGCCACGACCTTGCTCATCAGCGCCGAGTAGTCGGTGGCGATGTCGTCGCCGACGAACTCCGCCATGTTCACGAAGCCCATCACGCGGTTGTACCACTGGACCCAGTAGTCCATCTTGCCCAGCTCGACGTTGCCCACGCAGTGGTCGACCGCCTGGAACAGCCGCTTCGGCGCGCCCGGCCGCTTGACGTACGAGCCGGTCTTGGCGACGTAGCCCGGCAGGTAGGGGCCGTTGTAGCGGGACCGGTCGACCAGGGTGTGCCGGGTCTGCCCGTACGCGGCGATCGCGGCCATCCGCACGGTGCCGTGCTCGTCGAACACGTCGTGCGGCTCGTCGAGGACGGTGGCGCCCTGCGAGCGGGCGTGCTCGACGCACTTGTCGACGTCGACCACCTCGAGCGCCAGGTCGACGACGCCGTCGCCGTGCGCGCGGTGGTGGTCGAGCAGCGGGCTCTCCGGCGTCACGCCGCCCTTGACGACGAACCGGGCCGACCCGGACTTCAGGACGAACGCCTTGTGGTCGCGGTTGCCGGTCTCCGGCCCGGAGTAGGCGACCAGCTCCATGCCGAACGCCGACTGGTAGAACAGCGCGGTCTGCGTGGCGTTGCCGCAGACGAACACGACGGCGTCCATCGACTTGACCGGGAACGGGTCCCGGGACTCGTCGTAGTCGACCAGGCCGACGAGTTGGCGCAGCTGGTCGTAGCTGACCTCGTCCATGCCCGTGCCGAGGGTCCCCGTCATCGCAACCTCCTGCTTGCTGACTTAACGCGCGGTACCTCTGAGCATGGGATTGACCGGGCATCCTGTGCAACACTCTGCTTTTCAACAGGACAACCTGACCAGCCAACTGGCGAGTCCGCTCGGCAAAGTGGACACTCTGAACAGGAGTACGGGAATGGACCTGGACGAGCTGGACGCGCGCCTGCTCCTACTGCTCACCGACGAGCCGAGGCTGGGCGTGCTGGAGTGCTCGCGGCGGTTGGGCGTGGCGCGCGGCACGGTCCAGGCCCGGCTGGACCGCCTGGAGCGCCGCGGCGTGCTGACCGGCTTCCCGCCCGCGATCGACCTCGCCGCGATGGGCTACGGCCTGACCGCCTTCGCCGTCCTGGAGATCGCCCAGGGCAAGCGCGGCGAGGTGGCGTCGCTGCTCATGGCCATCGACGAGGTCTGCGAGGTGCACGCCACGACCGGCCAGGGCGACCTGCTGGTCCGCATGGTCGCCCGCGACAACGACGACCTCCAGCGCGTCATCGACCGCGTGGTGGACGTGGAGTGGGTGCGCCGCACCTCGACGGCCATCGCCCTGTCGACCCCGGTGCCCCTGCGCGTGCGCCCGCTGCTGGAGCGCGTGCTGCGGCAGCCCTGACCGCGCACCTCGCGGACGACCCGGAAACGCCAGCGAGGCGGCACCCCGCCCGGGTGCCGCCTCGCCGAGTCGGGACCGTCAGCCGGTGTAGGGCACGGCCTTCACCAGGACGACCTTCTGGTTGCGCCCGTTGGGCAGCTCGTACTCGCGGGTCTCGCCTTCCTTGGCGCCCAGCAGCGCCTTGCCCAGCGGCGACTCCGGGGAGTACACCTCGAGCTCGCCCTCGCTGCCGCCCTCCTCGCGGGTGGCGAGCAGGAAGCGCTCCTCGTCGTCGTCGCCGTCGTAGCGGACGGTGAGGACCATGCCGGGGCGCGCGGTGCCGTCGTCGGCGGGCGCCTCGCCCACCTTGGCCCCGCGCAGCAGCTCCTGGAGGTGGCGGATGCGGGCCTCCTGCTGGCCCTGCTCCTCGCGCGCGGCGTGGTAGCCGCCGTTCTCCTTGAGGTCGCCTTCCTCGCGGCTGGTGTTGATCTTCTCGGCGATGACCGCCCGGTTCTCGATGAGCTCGTCGAGCTCGTGCTTGAGCCGGTTGTAGGCCTCCTGGGTCAACCAGGTCACCTTGGTGTCGCTCACGGTCACCAACTCCTCGTCGTACTCCGGGCCCGCGGTCGCGGGCCGGGCAGCTCCGGGTCCCTAGCGCCCACCCGGAATGGAAAAAACACGGCCCTCCTAGGGGCCGTGCGTCGACAGAGCGTAGCACGATCCACCGTGCCAGCTCGTCCGAAATGTCCGATTAGTGGGTATTCACCGTGGAGTTCACTCCGATGGCCGCTCCCCGGTGGACAGGTACTCCGGCACCTGGTACGAGCAGCCGAAGACCTCGGCGGTCACCGGTTCCGCCGACGCGGTGATGACGGTTTCCACCCGGAGCGGTGATCGTCCCGGCGGCACGTACACCTCGCGGCGGCCGGTCTCGGCGCCCTGGATCGACCGGACCCGGACCACGCACACCGCGGCCCGCTCGGGCTCGGCGCGGCTGACGTCGAAGGCGAACCGCATCCGGTTCTCCGGGAGGTTCTCGTAGGTGGCGCGCTCGGCCGAGATGGGCGCGGCCCCCAGGTTCTTGTAGGCGACGAACGCCACGCCCGCGCCCAGCAGCAGCGCGGCGGCGACCAGGACCGCCTTGGCCACCGGAGAGCGACGGGACGGCCGCTTCCCGTAGCGTCCTTCCGGCAACGTGCCCAAACCACGCCCTCCCGCACCGATCCGCGCCCCGCCGGGGAACAATGGAGCGGCGACGGCGCGTTCGTACTACTCGGGACGAGTATCCGCTTTGGGGGCGGATGCCTATCAGGAGGGGTCCGAAAGAGGCATGGCAGACACACTGCGGCTGATGGCGGTACACGCGCACCCGGACGACGAGTCGAGCAAGGGCGCGGCCACGATGGCCAAGTACGTCGCCGACGGCCACGAGGTCATGGTCGTCACCTGCACCGGCGGCGAGCGCGGCGACATCCTCAACCCGGCGATGGACCGCCCGGAGATCACCGCCGACATCCCCGCCGTGCGCCGCCAGGAGATGGCGCGCGCCGCGGAGATCCTCGGCATCCAGCACCGCTGGCTGGGCTTCGTCGACTCCGGCCTGCCCGAGGGCGACCCGAAGCCGCCGCTGCCCGAGGGCTGCTTCGCGCTCGTGCCGCTGGAGGAGTCCGTGCCGCCGCTGGTCCGCGCGATCCGCGAGTTCAAGCCGCACGTGATCGTCACCTATGACGAGAACGGCGGCTACCCGCACCCCGACCACATCCGCTGCCACGAGGTCTCGGTGGCCGCGTTCGACGCAGCGGGCGACCCGGACCTCTACCCGGCGGAGGGCGAGCCCTGGACGCCGCTGAAGCTGTACTACTCGCACGGCTTCTCCCGCGCCCGCCTGGTGGCCATGCACGAGGCGCTGCTGGCCCGCGGCCTGGAGTCGCCGTACGAGGAGTGGCTGGCGAACTGGGACCCCGAGCGCGGTGACATCTCTCACCGCGTGACCACCCGCGTCGAGTGCGCGGAGTACTTCGAGGTCCGCGACGCCGCGCTGCTGGCGCACGCTACCCAGATCGACCCGAACAGCCGCTGGTTCGCCGTCCCGCTGGACGTCCAGCGCGAGGTCTGGCCGTACGAGGAGTACGAGCTGGTGCGCTCCCTGGTCGACAGCACCGTCCCCGAGGACGACCTGTTCTCCGGAATCACCGAGAAGGCCACGGTCTAAACTGCACGGCGTGACCACCTCGTTCTTCATCGACCTGCCCGCCGACCCCGCGTCGGCGGGCGCGGTCGCCGTGGTCGCCCAGCCAGCGCCCACCGTGCCGCCCGGCCCGGCCGACCCCGGCGGTCAGGGCGAGGACTTCGGCAAGTCCTCCCCGCTGGGCTTCCTCATCCTGATCCTGTTCTTCATCGCGGTCGCGTTCCTGATCCGCTCGATGACCAAGCACCTCAAGCGCGTCCCGCAGTCCTTCGAGCCGACCCCGGCCGACACCCCGGACAGCCCGCCGCCCGCTAGCGCGTAGCCAGCCGGGCCTGGATCACCAGGTCGTCCAGCTCGGCGAAGGCCGTGGGCGCCTCGGGGAGCCTGCTCGCCTCGGCCGCCTCGCCCAGTTCCGCGGTGAGCGCGTCGAGGTCGGCGTCCAGCCGGTCCCGGCCGGGCGCGCCGGGCACCTCGGCCAGCGCGCGGTGCTCGCCCTCGCGCTTGGCATCGATCAGCTCGCCGAGGTACGCCGGGCCCGCCAGTTCCCGCAGGTCGGCCTGGACCTCGCCGGTCCGCATCAAGTGGATGCCGGTCAGCAGCACGCGGAACGCGTACAGCAGGGGCTTCAGCTCGCCGGACCGGTCGAGCAGCCGCCGCTGGTTCTGCGCAAACCCCAGGTAGTGCCGGACGTGGCCGCTGGTCACCAGGCGCGGCGCGAGCGCGACGAGCGCGGCGTGCGTGTCGCTGGTGGTGACGACCAGCGGGGACAGCAGCTGTTCGAGCACGTAGCCGTTCGGCTTGAGCAGGAGCCGGGCGAACTTGCGCAGGTCGTGGGTGACCAGGTCGATCTCGATGCCGCCGTCGTGCCAGGTGTGGTCGACCGTCTCCGGGCCCGTGCGCAGGCCGACGACCTCCGCGACCGGCAGCAGGTGCACCCCGCGCAGGTCGATGTCGGAGTCCGCAGACGGGAACCCGTAGAGGTGGGCGCCGGACACCGTGGCGAACAGCGGCGGCCGGTCGAGGCCCGCCACCACGCCGGTGAGGTCAGGCAGGGTCAGCGTCATCGAGGAACCTCCGTCGCACCGAGATCAACCAGTCCTGCACCCGCGCGGTGTCCGGGGTCTCCGGCAGCGGGCTGCCGGGCACGGCGGCCGCCAGGTCGGCGAGCACCCGCTCCGCCCACGCCACCGACTCCGCCAGCGGGGTCTCGCCGCCGCGCACGGCCAGCAGCGCCGCGCGGTCCTGCGCCGCGATCGACAGCTCGCCGGTCCGCAGCAGCCGCAGCGCCGTCTGCCCGAGCCTGATCACGTGCATGATCTGCTTGTGCTTGGGCCGCTCCGGCGCCAGCGCCCGGTCCAGCTGCCGCCTGCACGTGTGCGTGAACGTCGCCGCCGCCTGCCTGCACAGGAACGCGGGCAGCAGCGCCCGCAGCTCGGCCCCGACCGGCGTGCAGACCCGGGTGAGCGGGCTGGCGAGCACCTCGAGCACGGTCGGGTTCGACTTCAGCGCCAGCGCGCAGAAGTGCTCGACCTACCAGTCCAGCCGCTCCGGCTCCGGGCCCTCCACGCTCGTCGGCGGCTTGGCGAAGCGCCAGAACGCCGTCGTCGGCGCGACGAAGACGCCGCGCAGGTCCACATCGGACTCCGGGCCCGCCAGGCCGTAGGCCCGCGACCCGATCACGGTGAGCAGGATCGTGGTCACAGCCGCGGGTCCACGGGGTCCGACTCCAGCGCCAGGACGGCGAAGACGCACTCGTGCACCCGCCACAGCGGCTCGCCGCGCACCAGCCGGTCCAACCCGGCCAGGCCCAGGACGTACTCGCGCTGCGCGAGCGACCGCTTGTGCCCCAGCTGCCGCTCCCGCAGGCGCGCCAGGTTCGCCTCGTCGCGGTAGTCGGGGCCGTAGATGATCCGCAGGTACTCCGGCCCGCGCACCTTGATCCCCGGCTGCACCGGCCGCTTCCCGCGCATCAGCAGGTTCGCGGCGGGCTTGACGACCATCCCCTCGCCGCCCGCCGAGGTCAGCTCCGTCCACCACGCGACCCCGGCGGCCACCGAGTCCGCGTCCGCGGTGTCCACGGCGAGCCGACGGGTGGGCGCGAACAGGTCGGGGTCGGCATCGACCAGCCGGTCGGCCACCGACAGGTGCCACAGGTGCGGTGTCGTGTGGTACGTCGCCGCGGCGCTGGCCAGCACCTGGAACGGCGCGATCCGCACCGGCCCGCCGCAGTAGCCCCGGTACGCCGCGCGGAACGCCACGGCGTTGTCCGCGCGCCCCCGGGTCCGCTCCAGCAGGTCCGACACGTCCACACCGCGCGCGGAGGCCGCGGACAGCGCCGACACCGCCGCGGGCAGCACCGACCCCGCCGCCGCCCCGACCGCTGCGTACTGGTCCTTGATCAGCTCGGCAGCCTTGACGTTCCACGGCATGATCTCGGTGTCCAGCAGCAGCCAGTCGGTGTCCAGCTCCGACCACAGCCCGGCGGCGGTCACCGCGTCCGCGATCCTCGGCAGCAGGTCGTCCGAGGGGAAGAACGCGCGCCCGGTGCGCGTGTGCACGACGCCCGTGCCGTCCCGCCGCGCCAGGACGACCGCGCGCGAGCCCATGTGCTTCTCCTCGCACAGCACCTCCCGCACGCCCTGGTCCAGGTAGTCGGCGAACGCCTCGGCCGGGTGCTCCAGCAGGTCGCCGTCGCGGTGCGTGGGCGGCGGCGTCATCGTCGGCGGCAGGTACCACAGCGAGCGCGGGTCCACCGCGTAGCGGCTCATCACCTCCAGCGCGGCGGCGGCCTGCTCGGCGCGCACCGACACCTCGCCGTACCCGGTCTCCACCACGCGGCGGCCGAGCACGTCGGTCAGCTCCAGGGAGTCCGGCTCGCGGGTGAAGGCGCCCAGCGGCCGGGCGGGCTCGTACCAGACCTTCCGCGCGGGGACCGACACCACGGCCCGCTCGGGATACCGCAGCGCCGTCAGCTTCCCGCCGAACACCACGCCCGTGTCCAGGCACATGGTGTTGTTGACCCATTCGGCCTCCGGCGTCGGGGTGTGTCCATACAGGACCATCGCGGCGCCGCGGTACTCGGTCGCCCACGGGTAGCGCACCGGCAGCCCGTACTCGTCCGTCTCGCCGGTCGTGTCGCCGTACAGCGCGAACGACCGCACCGCGCCGGACGCGCGCCCGTGGTAGCGCTCGGGCAGGCCCGCGTGCGCGACCACCAGCCTGCCGCCGTCGAGCACGTAGTGGGCGAGCAGGCCGTCGCAGAAGTCGCGGACGGCGGCGCGGAACTCCGGCGTCTCGGCCTCCAGCTGCGCCAGCGACTCGCCCAGCCCGTGGGCGACGGTCACCTTGCGCCCGTCGAGCGCGCGCACGAGCTTCTGCTCGTGGTTGCCGCACACCGCGTACGCCGTCCCGGCCTCGACCATGCCCATGACCAGTCGCAGCACGCCCGGCGTGTCCGGGCCGCGGTCGACGAGGTCGCCGACGAAGACCGCGCGCCTGCCCGCGGGGTGCCGCGCGCCCACGGCCCGGCCGTCGGCGTCGCGCTCCAGCTCGTAGCCCAGCTCGGCGAGCAGGTCCTCCAGCTCGGCGCGGCAGCCGTGGACGTCGCCGATCACGTCGAACGGCCCGGTCTCCCCGCGCAGGTCCGTGCGCAGCGGCTCGATCACGATCCTTGCCTCGTCCACTTCGGACTGGCCGCGCAGGACGTGCACGCGTCGGAAGCCCTCGCGCGCCAGGCCGGACAGGGACTTGCGCAGCAGCGTGCGGTGGCGGCGCACGACGTGCGCGCCGAAGTCGCGGTCCGGCCGCGCCGCGTTGCGCTCCACGCACACCGACTCCGGCAGGTCCAGCACGATCGCCACCGGCAGCACGTGGTGTTCGCGGGCCAGCTTCACCAGCTGCGCGCGCACCTCCCGCTGCACGTTCGTCGCGTCGACCACCGTGACCCGGCCCGCGCGCAAGCGCTTGCCCGCGACGTAGTGCAGCGCGTCGAAGGCGTCGGCGGACGCGGTCTGGTCGTTCTCGTCGTCGGCCACGAGGCCGCGGAAGAAGTCGCTGGAGAGCACCTGGGTGGGCGCGAAGTGCTTGCGCGCGAAGGTGGACTTGCCGGAGCCGGACGCGCCGATCAGCACCACCAGCGCCATGTCGGGGATCGCCAGGTCCATCACGCCTCCTTCCGGCTGAACACCGCGAGCTGCGTCGGCGGCCCGACCTCCGGGTCGTCCGGGCCGACCGGCCGGAACGCGACGGTGTAGCCGCGGTGGTCGGCGACGGCCTCGGCCCACGCGCGGAACTGCGCCCGCGTCCACTCGAAGCGGTGGTCGGGGTGGCGCAGGCCGGTCAGGCCGGGGAAGCGCACGTTGTGCTCGATGTTCGGGGTCGTCACCAGGACGTGCGCAGGCCGCGCCACGTCGAACACGGCCCGTTCGAGGGCGGGCAGCCGCGGCGGGTCGACGTGCTCGACGACCTCCATCAGCACCGCGGCGTCGAACCCGGCCAGCGAGGGGTCGCCGTAGGTCAGCGACGACTGCCGGACCGCGATCCGCTCGCGCGTCCGCTCCGGCAGCCGCTCCAGCCACCGCGCCACCCCCGCCAGCGCGCGCGGCGAGACGTCCGTCCCCACGATCTCGGTGACCGTCGGCTCGGCGACCAGCTCGCGCAGCAGCGCGCCGCCGCCGCAGCCGAGGTCCAGCACCCGGCGCGCGCCCAGCTCGCGCAGGACGCCGAGCACGGTCTCGCGCCGGACGGCCGCGAGCGGCCGGTTCTCGGCGGGCTCCTCGCGGACCTCGCCGCCGTCGAGCTCCGTCAGCCGCTCCAGCGCCGTGCGCACGTACGCACCGCGGTGCTTGAGGTACCGGGCGCTGATCAGGTCGCGTTCGGGGTGGGCTGCCAGCCAGTCGCCGCCCGCGCGCAGCAGCTTGTCGACCTCGTCGGCGCCGACCCAGTAGTGCTTGGCGTCGTCCAGGACGGGCAGCAGCACATAGAGCTGGCGCAGCGCGTCGGCCAGCCGGATCTCGCCGGTCAGCCGCAGGTCGACGTAGGGCGCGTCGCCCCACTCGGGGAACGCCGGGTCCAGCGGGATCGTCCCGGCGTCCACCTGCCAGCCGAGCGGGCCGAACAGCCGCTCCGGGAGGTCCGTCCCCTTGCAGGGCGCGGACGGCACGTGGACGCGCAGCGGGATCGGGCTCGCTGCCAGCTCGGGGCGGGCCTCGCAGCGGCCGTTCATCGCGGTCTTGAACACCCGCGACAGCGCCACGGCCAGCAGCGACCCGGCCGCGTACGGGCCGTCGTTGACGTAGTGGCCGAGACCGGTGTCCTGACCGCGGTGCGCCCGCGACAGCGCGACCGGGTCGACCTCCAGCAGCAGGGCGGCGGTGCACTCCTGC
The DNA here is from genome assembly GCF_024760565.1 of Actinokineospora sp. UTMC 2448. Classification (NCBI taxonomy): domain Bacteria; kingdom Bacillati; phylum Actinomycetota; class Actinomycetes; order Pseudonocardiales; family Pseudonocardiaceae; genus Actinokineospora; species Actinokineospora sp. UTMC 2448. The sequence goes on from NZ_CP031087.1 coordinate 746,561, forward strand.
TCGTCCGCGCGCGGGTAGAACACGAACGCCGGACCGGCGGCCGTGTCGAACCGCTGGGCCTTGTCCGGATGCTTGAACAGCAGGTAGCCCAGGTCGGTGGCAGGCGCGCGGGTCGTGGTCAGGGTGAGCAGCACCGGGCGAGTGTCGCGCACCGTCGGGCTCGCGGGCACGGGATTTGAGAGGCTGGGTGCATGGCGAACCGGCTCAGCGACTCCACCAGCCCCTATCTGCTCCAGCACGCGGACAACCCGGTGGACTGGTGGGAGTGGTCGCCGGAGGCGTTCGCCGAGGCCCGCCGCCGCGACGTGCCGGTGCTGCTCTCGGTCGGCTACGCCGCCTGCCACTGGTGCCACGTGATGGCGCACGAGTCGTTCGAGGACGAGGCCACGGCGGCGCTGATGAACGAGTGGTTCGTCAACGTCAAGGTCGACCGCGAGGAGCGCCCCGACATCGACGCGGTCTACATGACCGCCACCCAGGCGATGACCGGGCACGGCGGCTGGCCGATGACCTGCTTCCTGACCCCGTCCGGCGAGCCGTTCCACTGCGGCACCTACTTCCCGCCGTCGCCCCGCCACGGCATGCCGTCGTTCACCCAGCTCCTGGAGGCCGTGCACGAGGCCTGGACCGCGCGCGGCGCGGAGGTGCGGGAGGCCGGGGCGAAGGTGGTGGAGTCCCTGCGGGCGCAGTCCGCGCCGCTGACCCCGGAGCCGGTCGACGCCGAGGTGCTGGCCGGGGCCGCGGCGTCCCTGCTCGGCGACTACGACCGGCGCAACGGCGGGTTCGGCACCGCGCCCAAGTTCCCGCCGTCGATGGTGCTGGAGTTCCTGCTGCGCCACCACGAGCGCACGGGCTCGCTCGAGGCGCTGTCCATCGTGGAGGGCACGGCGCGCGCGATGGCCGACGGCGGCCTCAACGACCAGCTCGCGGGCGGCTTCGCCCGCTACAGCGTCGACGCGGGATGGGTGGTGCCCCACTTCGAGAAGATGCTGTACGACAACGCGCTGCTGCTGCGCGTCTACGCCCACCTCGCCCGGCGCACCGGGACCGCGCGGTACCGGGAGGTCGCCGAGGACACGGCCCGGTTCCTGCTCACGGACCTGCTGACCGCGCAGGGCGGCTTCGCCTCGTCGCTGGACGCGGACACCGACGGCGTCGAGGGGCTGACCTACGTCTGGACGCCCGCGCAGTTGGCGGAAGTGCTGGGGGAGTCCGATGGCGCGTGGGCCGCGTCCCTGCTGAAGGTGACCGACGAGGGGACCTTCGAACATGGCGCGTCGACGCTGCAGTTGGGCGAGGTGGACGACCCCGAGCGCTGGTCCCGCGTGCGGGCGGCGCTGCTCGCGGCGCGGTCCTCGCGGCCGCAGCCGGGACGCGACGACAAGGTGGTCACCGCGTGGAACGGGCTCGCCATCGGCGCGCTCGCCGAGGCCGGGCGGGCATTGGGCCAGCCCGAGTGGGTGGAGGCCGCCGCGCGCGCCGCCGACCTCCTGCTCGACCTGCACCTGGTGGACGGCAGGCTGCGGCGGACGTCGCGGGACGGCGTCGTCGGCACGGCCTCCGGGGTGCTGGAGGACTACGGGTGCCTGGCGGACGGCCTGCTGGCGCTGTACCAGGCCACGGCCGACGAACGGTGGCTCACCGCGGCCTGCTCGCTGCTCGACACCGCGCTGGACCACTTCGCCGACCCCACCGCGCCCGGCGCGTACCACGACACCGCCGACGACGCCGACGCCCTGGTCTGGCGGCCCGGCGACCCCGGCGACAACGCCTCGCCAGCGGGCGCGTCCGCCCTGGCAGGCGCCCTGCTCACCGCGTCGGCCCTGACCGGGTCGCCGGAGCGGTACCGGAGCGCGGCCGAGGCCGCCGTGCACCGCTCGGGCCTGCTGGCCGCGCGCGCTCCCCGGTTCGCGGGCCACTGGCTGACCGTCGCTGAGGCGCTGGTCGGGGGTCCGGTCCAGGTCGCGGTCGTCGGGTCGGGCGAGCTGGTGGACACGGCCGTCCGGCACGCGCCCGGGGGCGCGGTGGTCCTGGCGGGCGAGCCCGACTCCGCCCCGCTGCTGGCCGACCGGCCGCTGGTCGGCGGCGGCCCGGCCGCGTACGTCTGCCGCGGCTACGTCTGCGACCGGCCGGTGACGACGGCGGAGGACCTGCGCGCTCTGCTCTGAGCGAACCCGGCCGCTCGATCGGGCTATCGGCGTAACCTCGGTAAGGACGTAATCATGTAATCAAGGAGAGCGAGATGCGTGGACACTGGCAGCAGGCCGACCTGCCCGCCGCGGACGACGCCCCGGCCTGGTTCTCCGGGCGCCTCCCCGACGCCTGGTTCGTCGGCGAGCCGGAGGTGGTGATCGACCGCGAGGAGATCACCGTCGTCGGCGAGCTGGCGCCGCTGGACGGCGAGTACCGCGACGACGCTGCCCGCGCGGCCGCCGAGTCGGGCCGCATCAGCCGCTGGCGCGAGGAGACGCGGGAGGAGCGCATCGAGATCGCCCGCCAGGCCGAGCACCGCTACGGCCGCAAGGTCGCCTGGGGCGCGCGGCTGGGCGGCACGCGGGAGCTGTTCACGGTCCTGGCCGTCCCGGTCATGACCCGGCTGCGGCAGCCGGAGCGGCAGGTGCTGGACACCCTGGTCGCCGCGGGCGTGGCGCGGTCGCGCTCGGACGCGCTGGCCTGGGCCGTGCGCCTGGTCGGCGACCACGCCGACGAGTGGCTAAATGAGCTGCGCTCGGCCATGGCGAAGGTCGATGATCTGCGGGCGAAGGGCCCCGACCTGTAGAGGAGACCGCTGTGTCGCTGACCGGCAGACTCGTGCGTCTGCGCGCCATGGAGCCCGAGGACGCCGACACCGTCTGGCGCTGGCACAACGACCCCGAGGTGGTGACCTGGCTGACGGGCATCTACCCGGAGCCGCTGGCCGCCATCCGCAAGCGCTGGGCCGACCGCCCCGCGAACTCCTTCGAGCGCACGGTCTTCGGCATCGAGACGATCGCGGAGGGCAGGCTCATCGGCGTCATCGTCCTGCGCGACGCCACCCCGGAGACCGCGCGCGCCGAACTGGACGTCTACATCGGCGAGAAGGACTGCTGGGACGGCGGCTACGGCACCGAGGCCCTGCGCCTGATGTGCCGCTTCGGCTTCGAGTTCATGCGCCTGCACGCCATCGAGCTGTCGGTCGTCGACGAGAACGAGCGCGCGCGGCACGTGTACCGCAAGATCGGGTTCGTGGAGGAGGGCAAGCTCCGCGAGGCCTTCCGCCGCAACGGCAAGTGGCACGACGTGTACGTGATGAGCATGCTGGAAGGCGAACTGATCGAGTGAGCTTCGAGGCCCTCCTGGCGGAGGCGGCCGCCGTCCCCACCGAGGGCTGGGACTTCTCCTGGTTCGACGGCAGGGCGACGGAGGAACGCCCCCCGTGGCGCTACTCGGCGCTGCTGGCCGACCGGCTCTCGCGGGCGACCGCCGCCGCCGACCTCCAGACCGGCGGCGGCGAGGTCGTCTCCGAGGCCCGGCGGCGCCCGAGGCTGCTGTTCGCCACCGAGACCTGGCCGCCGAACGTGCACGTGGCCCGCCACAACCTCCCGGACGCACTGGTGGTCCAGGTGGCGGAAGGAGCATGCCTGCCCTTCCGCGCGGAGTCGCTGGACCTCGTCACCAGCCGCCACCCGACCCACACCCCGTGGCCGGAGGTCATCCGCGTCCTCCGCCCCGGCGGCACCGTTCTCACCCAACAGATCGGCGCGGGCACGAACCGCGAGCTGTCCGAGTTCTTCCTGGGTTCGTTGCCCCCTCCACCGTCAACCACCGACCACCTACGCCGAGCCCTAGCGCCACTCGACGTGATCACCCTGCGGGAAGCCACCCTCCGCGTCGAGTTCTTCGACGTGGCCGCCGTGGCCCACTTCCTCCGCAAGGTCATCTGGACGGTCCCCGACTTCACCATCCCCCGCTACCGCGATCGCCTACGCGACATGCACGACCACATAACGGCAACCGGCAGCTTCCTCTCCCACAGCCGCCGAGTGCTGGTGGAGGCCCGGAAGCCTCAATAACCCGAATGACGCACGGCCTCACCACGGCCTAGAACATGTTCCAAACCCAGCAATCCGCTGCTAGGGGAACAGGGCGAACCAGATCGCGATGTAGTGGCAGAGGGCGGCCAATACCGTGGCGGCGTGGAAGAACTCGTGGTGGCCGAAGACCGTGGGCCAGGGGTTGGGCCACTTCGTGGCGTAGAAGATCGCGCCGACCGTGTAGAACAGGCCGCCTACCAGGAGGAGGACCAGGGCGGCCGCGCCTGCGTTCTGGAGCAGTTCCGGGAGGACGAAGACCGCCACCCAGCCCAGGGCGATGTAGATCGGGGTGCCCAGCCAGCGGGGGGCGTGGGGCCAGAGGAGTTTCAGGGCCACGCCCAGGATCGCGCCTCCCCAGACGATGCCCAGCACGACATATCCCGTGGGCTTGGACATCGCCAGCAGGGAGAACGGGGTGTAGGTGCCCGCGATGAAGAGGAAGATCATCGAGTGGTCCAGCCGCTTCATCCACGTGCGCGCTGTCTCCGACACCCACCAACGGCGGTGGTACAGGGCGCTCACGCCGAACAGGCCCAGCACGGTCGCTCCATAGACCGACGTGGCCAGGACGGCGATGGGGGACACCGTCGCGGCCAGCGCGATCAGCGCGGCGCCGGTGGCCAGCGACACGAAGAAGGACCAGAAGTGGATCACCCCGCGCAGGCGGGGCTTGGTCGGGCGAGGCCGGTCCGTCTGGGCAGCGGTCACGCGGTCGAGGTTACGGCACGGTAGGCGCCGTGGCCTGTGGGTGCGGTCACGACCACCCCACGACCTCCCGGTGCTCCACCGCCAGGCAGCGGTCCATCACCACGTCCAGCCCGCCCTCCGCGGCGATCGACGCGGCCTCCTCGCTGATCACGCCCAGTTGCAGCCACAGCGCGCCCGCGCCGACGGCCACCGCGTCGCGGGCGACCTCGGGGGCGTGCTCGGGGCGGCGGAAGACGTCCACGATGTCGATGGGGCCAGGCACGTCCGCGAGCGTGGCGTAGGCGGGCAGGCCCTCCCACGACGTGATGCCGGGATTGACCGGATACACCGTCAGGCCCGCGGAAACCAGGTACCTGGCCACCCCGTGGCTGGGCCGCCGGGGATCGGCGCTCAGCCCGACCACGGCGACTGTGCGGGATTCGTGAAGAAGTCGTTCGACAACGGTGAGGTCCGAATGCACGCCACCCAGTGTGCACCCGGCACGGGTACCCTGGCAGGCCGTGAGTCTTCGCAGGCGCGTTGCCGATGTCGTGTACGGCCTCTACGAGAAACGCCTCTTCCAGCAGGCGGGCGGCAAGATCCCCCGGCACGTCGGGGTCATGCTGGACGGCAACCGCAGGTGGGCGCGGGAGGCCGGGTTCACCGACGTCAACGACGGCCACCGGGTGGGCGCGCAGCGCATCGCCGACCTGCTCGGCTGGTGCGACGAGGCCGGGGTCGAGGTCGTGACCCTGTGGCTGCTCTCCACCGACAACCTCACCCGCCCGGCCAGCGAGCTGGCGCCGCTGCTGGAGATCATCGGCGACGTCGTCGACGAGCTGGCCGAGCCGGGCCTGCCCTGGCGGCTGCGGCTCATCGGCGCGCTCGACATCCTGCCCAAGGAGACGGCGGACCGGCTCGTCGCCGCGGCCGGGCGGACCAGGGCCGAGGGGCGCACCGGCATGGAGGTCAACATCGCCGTCGGCTACGGCGGCCGCCGGGAGATCGCCGACGCCGTGCGCAAGCTGCTGCAGCAGCACGCCGAGGAGGGCACCAGCATCGAGGAGCTGGCCGAGGTGCTGACCGTCGACCACATCGCCGAGCACCTCTACACCTCCGGCCAGCCGGACCCCGACCTGGTGATCCGCACCTCCGGCGAGCAGCGCCTCTCCGGATTCCTGCTGTGGCAGTCCGCGCATTCGGAGTTCCACTTCTGCGAGGCGTACTGGCCCGATTTCCGGCGCACCGACTTTCTGCGCGCACTGCGCGCCTACGGAATTCGCCACCGCCGTTTCGGCTCCTAGCCTGGTACAATCCCTGGCCGGATTGCGCGCCCCCGCGCTGATCACGTGGCGTAGATGTGACCCCTCGATGACGAATCGGGAAATCACCTGGGCGGCGGCCTGCCGATTGTCGGCGCCCGCGGGTAGCGTCCGAAGTGTCGGGTCGTGTCCATTGCGGCCCGACCCGGGAGGCCCTGGTCGTGAGCGAGCTGGCGAGGGGGCAGGCACCCGGCCCCCGCGGACCGCGCTAGAAGGTCCCGCCGGGGCAGGTGCCCGGCCCGTCGAGGAGCGGACGCGGTGCCGCGTTCGCGAGGGAGTTGCCGTGACCGCATCGTCCAGGCGCACCGCCAGCCAGTCCTCAGGCTCGTCCCGCACCCCGAAGGCCGACGAGGAGTGCGGAACACCCCGCACCTATGTCATCGACACGTCGGTCCTGCTCGCCGACCCCTGGGCGCTGACCCGGTTCGCCGAGCACTCGGTGGTCATCCCGCTCGTGGTCGTCAGCGAACTGGAGGGCAAGCGGCACCATCCCGAACTCGGCTGGTTCGCCCGGGAGACCCTGCGTCTCCTGGACGACCTGCGGCTCAAGCACGGCCGCCTCGACATCCCCGTCCCGGTCGGCGACTCCGGCGGCACGCTGCGCGTCGAGCTCAACCACACCGACCCGTCGGTGCTGCCCGCGGGCTTCCGCACCGACGCCAACGACACCCGCATCCTGGCCTGCGCGCTCAACCTCGCCGCGGAGACGCCCGAGGTCACGCTGGTCACCAAGGACGTCCCGCTGCGGGTGAAAGCGGCGGCGGTCGGCCTGGCCGCCGACGAGTACCGCGCGGGCGAGGTCGTCACCTCCGGCTGGTCCGGCATGGCCGACCTCACCGTCCCGCAGGACTTCATCAACACCCTCTTCGCCGAGGACACCGTCGACCCGGTCGACTTCGGCGTGGAGACCGACCTGCCGTGCAACACCGGGCTGCGCCTGCACGCGGGCGGCCAGAGCGCGCTGGGCCGGGTCACCGCCGACAAGCGCGTCCGGCTGGTCCGCGGCGACCGGGAGGCCTTCGGCCTGCACGGGCGCTCCGCCGAGCAGCGCGTCGCGCTCGACCTGCTGCTCGACCAGGAGATCGGCATCGTCTCCCTCGGCGGACGCGCGGGCACCGGCAAGTCGGCGCTGGCGCTGTGCGCGGGGCTGGAGGCGGTCCTGGAGCGCAACCTGCACCGCAAAGTGGTGGTCTTCCGCCCGATGTACGCCGTGGGCGGCCAGGACCTCGGCTACCTGCCCGGCTCCGAGACCGAGAAGATGCAGCCCTGGGCGCAGGCCGTCTTCGACACCCTCGGCGCGCTGGTCAGCAAGCCGGTGATCGAGGAGGTGCTCGGCCGGGAGATGCTGGAGGTGCTGCCGCTGACCCACATCCGCGGCCGCTCGCTGCACGACTCCTTCGTGATCGTCGACGAGGCGCAGTCGCTGGAGCGCAACGTCCTGCTGACCGTCCTCTCGCGGCTGGGCACGAACTCCCGCGTCGTGCTCACCCATGACGTCGCCCAGCGCGACAACCTGCGCGTCGGCCGCCACGACGGGGTCGCCGCGGTGATCGAGAAGCTCAAGGGCCACCCGCTGTTCGCCCACGTCACCCTGACCCGCAGCGAGCGCTCGCCGATCGCGGCGCTGGTCACGGAGATGCTGGAGGACCACGCGCTGTAGCCGACCGCGGGGGGCAGGCCGCCTACCAGCCGGAGGGAAGCGGCCTGCCCTCGGCGAAGCCCGCCGCCGACTGCACGCCCACGACGGCGCGCTCGTGGAACTCCTCCATCGTCCGCGCGCCCGCGTAGGTGCAGGCCGACCGCACGCCGGAGCAGATGCCGTCGATCAGGTCCTCCACGCCGGGCGCTGCCGGGTCCAGCCGCATCCGCGAGGTGGAGATGCCCTCCTCGAACAGCGCCTTGCGCGCCCGGTCGTAGCCGCTGTCCGCGCGCGTGCGCGCCGAGACGGCCCGCTTCGACGCCATGCCGAAGGACTCCTTGTACGCCCGTCCGGCCTCGTCGCGCTGCAGGTCGCCGGGGGATTCGTAGGTGCCAGCGAACCACGAGCCGATCATCACGGTCGCCGCGCCCGCCGCCAGCGCGAGCGCCACGTCCCTGGGGTGCCGGACACCGCCGTCGGCCCACACGTGCTTGCCCAGCGCCCGCGCCGCGGCCGCGCACTCGGCGACGGCGGAGAACTGCGGCCGCCCGACGCCGGTCATCATGCGCGTCGTGCACATCGCGCCCGGCCCGACGCCGACCTTGATGACGTCGGCGCCCGCGTCGACCAGGTCGCGCACGCCTTCGGCGGTGACGACGTTGCCCGCCACGACCGGGACGGTCGGGCCGAGGGCGCGCACGGCCTTCAACGCGGTCAGCATCTTCTCCTGGTGCCCGTGCGCGGTGTCCACCACGAGCGTGTCCACACCCGCGCTGAGCAGGGCGGACGCCTTCGCGGCCACGTCCCCGTTCACGCCGACGGCCGCCGCGATGCGCAACCGGCCCGCGTCGTCGACGGCGGGCTTGTAGATCTCCGCCCGCAGCGCGCCCTTCTCGGTGAGCACGCCCGCCAGCGTGCCGTCGTCGGTCACCGCGACCGCGATGCGCGCGGCGTGCTCGACCAGGTGCTCGAACACCGCGCGCGGGGCGGTGTCCAGGGGCAGGGCGTGCACGGGGTCGGCGATCTCCCCCAAGCGGGTGAACCGGTCCACCCCGTGGCAGGCGGCCTCGTCCACCACGCCGATCGGCGCGCCGCGGTCGTCGACCACCACCAGGGCGCCGTGGGCGCGCTTGGGCAGCAGGTTGAGCGCGTCGGCCACGGCGTCGCCCGCGGTGAGCACCAGCGGGGTGTCCCACACGGTGTGCCGGGACTTCACCCACGCCACGATGTCGGCGACCGCTTCGGGGGCCACGTCCTGCGGCAGCACGACCAGGCCGCCGCGGCGGGCCACCGTCTCGGCCATCCGCCTGCCCGCGACCGCGGTCATGTTGGCCACCACGATGGGGATCGTCCCGCCGGTGCCGTCCGATGTGGACAGGTCGACGTCGAAGCGGCTCTCGACCGGGGACCGGCCGGGCACCAGGAAGACGTCGTCGTAGGTCAGGTCGTGGCCGGGCTCGCCGTGTAGGTAGCGCACAGGGCCAACCTAGCGCTCACTCCCACTCCACGGCGATTCCCGCCAGCCCCGGCTCCATGCTCGGGTAGTACGCGCTGACCACGCAGTTGCGGTCGCAGTACAGCTCGCGAGCCAGCGACGGCGGGCGCGCGTCGTTGCTGCGGACCTCCTGGACCAGCCGCGCGGGCAGGTTGTCCGGGGGCAGCTCGTACTGCAGCAGGTACGGGCCGCTCGACGCCCGGAACAGCCGGTAGTAGCCGGGGCAGGGCTCGCCGGTCTCGTCGTCGACGGCGAAGCTCAGGACCACGATCTCGTCCTTGGCGAGCGCGCGGTCGAAGACCAGCTCGAACACCACGACGTGGTCCTTGCGCCGGACGCGGCCGAGCCTGCACCCGTCACCGGCGGTGATGCGCACCTTCGACCCGTCAGCGCCGAACTCGCCGTGGTAGACGGCCACGTAGCGGTCGATGCCCTCGGCGTGCGCCCGGGAGACGTTCAGGGTCTCGACCCGGCCCTGCGAGCGGTCCGACCGCAGGGTCACCCGCTCGGTGATCATCCGGACCTCCAGGTCGGCGTTCACCAGCTCCGGGTGCACGCCCAGCTCGCTCAGCAGGTCCCTGGTCGTCGTCCCGGCGACGACGAGCTCGGCGTAGGAGGTCGCGGGCTTGCGCGCGCGCCCGCGCTGGGGCGGCCCGACCAGCACGACCAGCGAGTCGGCGGGCAGCCCGAGCACCGTCTCCAGCGCCCGGACCGCGCCGAGGGCGTGCTGGGGGTCGGGGTGGCGCAGGCCGCGCTGCCAGTAGCTCAGGGTCGACTCGGCCACCCGCACGTCGAGCCGGGACAGGTGGGCGCGCAGCCGGGCCAGCGACAGCCCGCGGGTCTCGATCGCCGTGCGCAGCGCGACGTGGAACGGGCCGCGGCGCAGGGCTTCGGCCAGCGGGTCCACGACGGTGTTCCTCCTGCTGTGAACGGGTGTGAATGTTCACAGTAGGCGGGCGGTCATCGTCAGTAAAGCGGCTTGAACGCTCCGCTTGGCGCGCGGCGGCACTTGTGACCGGAACCGTTGGCGCAGCACGCTTCGTGCGTCCCACCCCGGGTTGGAGGCCCGATGACCCCGCACCACCTGTTCGCTGCTCCAGTGGTCGCACTGGCGCCGTTCGCGGTGGACGTCTCCGACGGCCGCGACACGGCACGCGCGGCCGGCACCTCCTGAACACCCGGCGGTCCCGGGCCTCAAGACGCCCTGCCCGGGACCGCCGGAGCCTCACCCGCTGACCAGCTCCAGCGTCGGGCCGGTGCGCGCCTTGCGCACCCGCAGCCGGACCGGAATGCGCTGGCGCAGCTCCTCCACATGCGACACCACGCCGACGACCCGCCCGCCCGCCCGCAGCTCGTCCAGGATGGACATCACGTCGTCCAGGGTGTCCGCGTCGAGCGCGCCGAAGCCCTCGTCGACGAACAGCGTGTCCAGCACGGCGCCGCCGGTCTCGGCGGCCACCACGTCGGCCAGGCCGAGGGCCAGCGCCAGCGACGCGACGAACGACTCGCCGCCGGAGAGCGTCTTCGACGAGCGTACGCGCCCGGTGAAGTCGTCCAGCACGTCCAGGCCGAGGCCGCCGCGCGTGCCCCGGGCGCCCGCCTCGTCGGAGTGCACGAAGGCGTAGCGGCCCTGGGTCATCCGGCGCAGCCGGTCGGTGGCGGCGACGGCCACCTCCTCCAGCCGGGCCGCCAGCACGTACGCGCGCAGCGACATGCGCGCGGTGTTCTGGCCCCGGCCGTTCACCACATCGGTCAGCGCGTCCAGCTCGGCGAACTCGGCGGTCAGCGGCGCGAGGTCGCGCCAGGCCTTCTGCAGCCGGTCGGTCAGGCCCGCCAGCGCCTCGGCCCGCGCCGCGGCGGCCCGCGCGTCCGCCACGGCCTCCTCGGCGCGCTCCCGCGCCGCGTCCGCCGCGGCGACCAGCGGCGGCAGGTCGACCACCGTGTCGGCGTCCACGCCCCACAGGTCGGGATCGGCGAGGATCTCCTGGTTGGTGGACTCCCGCAGCCGCGCGTCCGCGAGCTGGGTGTCCAGCTTGGCCATGATCTCGTCCTCGCGGGCGGCGCCGAGGGCCGACGGCAGGTCGGCGAACCCGGCCAGGAGCACGGCGTCGGCCACCGCCGCCCGCTGCTCGTCGACCCGCTCGGCGACCGTCGCGGTGAACGCCCGGGCGTCGGCGACGGCGTCGAGCGCCGCGCCCAGCTCCAGCAGCCGGGTCCGCCGCTCGGCGACCGAGGCGAACGCGCCCCGGGCCGCCGCCAGCCGGACCGCCCGCTCGGCGACCCGGGCGGCGACCTCGGCGCGCTCGGCCTGCCACGACGCCACGTCCTTGGCCAGCCGGGCCTGCCGCCTGCCCACGTCCTCGACCTTGCGCTCCAGCGCCGCCAGCTCGGCGACCCGGGCCGGGTGCAGCCGGGCCAGCCGCTCGGCCGCCTCACACGCCTGCTTCGCGCTCTGATGGGCGGCGACGGGGTCGTCCCACCCGGCGAGCCGGTCGCGCAGGGTCTCCACCGCGCCACGGGCCTGGCGCAGCGCGTCCGCCGCGCGGTCGCGCAGCCGCAGCGCGCGCTGCTCGGCCTCCTGCGCGCGTTCCTCGTCGGCGGCGGAGACGGCGTCCGCGGCGGCCGCGGGCGCGGGGTGGTCGAGCGAGCCGCAGACCGGGCACGGGCCGTCCAGCATCGCGGCCAGCTCGGCGGCCATCCCGGCCAGCCGCCGCTGGCGCACGTCCAGCAGGCGGTCGCGCGCGTCCTGGTGAGCGTCCACCGCGGCGGCGTGCGCCTCGAGGGCCTCGGCGAGCGCGCGTTCGGCGGCGGGCAGCTCGGCGGCGTGGCGCACGGCGGTCGCCGCGGACTCGGCCGCGGCCCGCAGGCCGTCCACAGTGGCCGCGGCGCGGGCCGCGTCCGCCACGGCGTCGCGGGCCTCGGCGACGGCGACGGTCAGCGAGTCGGCCTCGGCGCCCAGCGCGTCCCAGTCGGTACTGGCCAGCCGGGTGTCCAGTTCGGCGAGCCGGGCCTCGTCGTCGCGCTGGCGCTCGGCCTCGGCGACCAGACCGGCCAGCTCGCCCGCCTCCTCGCGCAGCGCGTTGGCCGCGGCGCGGGGCGGGTCGGCCTCCGTCCAGCCCAGCGCGACCGCCTCCCGCACGCGGTGGCGCTCGGCGTCGGCGGCAAGCTCTGCCTGACGCTCCACGGCCCGCAGGGTGTCCACGGCGGCGACCACGCCAGCAGCGCGCCGGGCCGCGCCCAGCTCGTCGGCCCACGCCGCCCGGTCGTCGGCCTGCGCGGCCACCTCGGCCAGCTCCTGCTGGGCCCGCCGCACCCGGCGCACCCGGTCGGCCAGCGCGCGGCCGTCGGCCAGCGCGGCCTCGGCCCTGGCCCGCTCCCGGGCAGCAGCGGCCTGCCCGGCCGCCGTCGCCGCGGCTTCGGACTCCACAGTGGACACCACGGCGGTCAGCCACGCCTCGTCCGGCTCCGCTGGCGGCTCGGCGGCCACGACCTGGGCGACCCGGCCCGCGAGCTGGTCGGCCAGCACGCGCGCCCGCTCGACCCTGGTCCGCGACTCCTTGCGCTTGGCGGAGAACCAGTCCTCGACCCGCTTGAAGTGCTCGGTGCCGAACAGCCGCTCCAGCAGTTTCTCGCGCTCGGCGGTGTCCGACCGCAGGAACCGCGCGAACTCGCCCTGCGGCAGCAGCACGACCTGGAAGAACTGCTCCTTGGTCATCCCCAGCAGGTGCTGGACGGTCCGCCCCACCTCATCGATGCGGGTCAGCGGCTCGCCCGTGCCGTCGAGCCAGGTCAGCGACGCCGTCGCCTGCTGCTTGGTGAAGCCGGTCCCGCGCCGCTTGGGCCGCGCGTACTCCGGGCTGTGCGCGACGCGGAAACGCCTGCCGCGCACGGTCAGCTCCAGCGACACCTCGGTGTGCACGGTCTCGGGCGCGTTGTCGCAGCGCAGCTGCTTGGCCTGGTCGCGCACCCCCGGCACGCTGCCGAACAGGGCGAACGACACCGCGTCCAGCAGCGACGTCTTGCCCGCGCCGGTGTCGCCGTGCAGCAGGAACAGGCCCTCGGCGGCGAGCACGTCGAAGTCGACGACCTCGCGGCCCGGGTACGGCCCGAACGCTGCCAGCTCCAGCCGGTGCAGCCTCACTCGCGCTCCTTCCCGGCCACCTCCGCCAGCGCCGAGCGCAGCAGCGCCCGCTCGGACGGCGTGGCCTCGGTGCCCCGGACGGCCTCGACGAAGCAGCACGACACGGCCTCGTCGTCGCGCCCGCGCACGGCCTCGCTGTACTTGCGGGGCGCCTCGATCCGGCCGACCGGGCGCCACTCCATGTGCACCGCGTGCGGGAACCGCTTCTGCAGCCGCCGCATGGCGTCCAGCGGACGGGCGGGATCGGTCAGCTCGACGGACAGGAAGTGGTCGACCACGGCGTCGTGCGCGGGGTCGTCCAGCAGCTCGGCCAGCTCGCCGCGCAGCGTGGCCAGCGGGCGCGGCACGGGCAGCTCGCGCCGCTCCACCCCGGCCAGTCCGCCCTGGTCCAGCTCGACCAGCCACACCGACTTGCGGTGCCGCGCCTCGGAGAACGAGTACGCCAGCGGGCTGCCGGAGTAGCGCAGGTGCTCGGCGAGCGTCTGCGGGCCGTGCAGGTGGCCGAGCGCGGCGTAGTCGACGCCGTCGAACAGCTTCCCGGGCACGTGCGGCACGCCGCCGACGGCGATCGTGCGCTCGGAGTCGCAGGCCTCGCCGCCGACGACGAACGCGTGCGCCAGCACCACCGAGCGGGTGCCCTCCGGCTGATCGGCCAGGTCGACCCTGATCCGGCGCATCGCCTCGCCCAGCACGCCGGAGTGGCCCTTCAGCTCCGGGTCGCCGAACACGGCCCTGGCCGGGTCGGGCTCCAGGTACGGGATGCCGTACAGCGCGACCGGGCCGTGCCGGTCGGCCATGACGACCGGCCGGTGCAGGTCGGTCATCGACGTGAGCAGGTGCAGCCCGCCCGCCGGGGTGAACGCGGCGAAGGCGCCCAGCCGGGGCGCGGAGTCGTGGTTGCCCGGGGTGATCACGATGCGCGCGCCCGCGTCGGCGATCCGCCGCAGGACCCGCCCGCACACCGCCACCGCCTCGGCCGAGGGGACCGCGCGGTCGTACAGGTCGCCGGAGACGACCACGGCGTCCACGCGCTCGTCGACGACCAGGTCGGCCAGCCCGCCCAGCACCGACTCCTGCTCGGCGAGCAGGTCGCGACCGTGGAAGGTGCGGCCCACGTGCCAGTCGGAGGTGTGCAGGAGCCGCATGGTCGACACGGTAGGGCGATCGACCGCCCGATCGGGGGAGGCACGCCGTCGAACGCGCGTTCGCCGGATTCCCGGGCCCGGTCGGGGACAATGATCGCCGTGACCGCAGTCCTGGGCACCCTGACCGCCGTCCTCGCGCTCCTGCTCGCCGCCGCCGTGGCGCTGTTCCTGCGGCTCTACGCCGACAGCAACCGCCGCGTCGACGCCGCGCGCGCCGAGGTCGTGTCCGAGCGCGCCCGCTCGGACGCCCACCAGGCAGCCCTGCGCCGCTACGAGGTGGCGTTCGCCTCCATCAGCGGCCGCGGCGAGCTGGGCGAGCGGGTGCTGGTCGAGACGGCCCGCGCGCTCGGCCTGCGCGAGGGCCTGCACTTCGAGGTCCAGACCGACGTGGCGGGCGGCGGCGCGGCCCGGCCCGACCTGCTGCTGCTCGTCGGCGACGGCAGGCGCGTGCCGGTCGACGCCAAGGCGAGCCTGGCCTGCTGGGCCGAGGCGGTGGAGACCGACGACGCCGAGGAGCGGCTGGACGCCCTGCGCGTCCACGTGCGCCACATCCGCTCCCGCGCCGCGGAGCTGGCGGGCAAGAACTACCAGCGCTGGGCCGACGCGATCTACGGCACGGTGATGTTCGTGCCGTCCGACGCCGCCGTCGTCGCCGCCCTCGACACCGACCCGGAGCTGCTGCGCTGGCTGCTCGACCGCAGGGTGTTCCTGTGCGGGCCGACCGGGTTCGGCGTGGTCGCCGCGGCCGCGCTGTTCGCGGCCACCGAGCGCGTCATCGTCGAGGACGTCGCCGCCGTGCGGGCCGGGGCCGCCGCGGCGCACCGGGCGGCCGGGGGCGCCATCGACGCGCTCAACCTGTCCAGCACGCACCTGCAGCGCTTCGTCTCCGCCCGTCGGCGCGAGCTGGAGGCGCTGGAGCAGTTCCGCGCTGCCGTGCTGCCGCTGAGCGAGTCCACCGCGAACCCCACCCCGCTGCCCGCGCTCCGGCAGGCCGACGAGATCGCCGTCAACGGGGACTCGCCCGTCCAGGGCACACCTGTACACCATGACGGGTGACCGCACTCACACGCCTGGTGAGCATGGGTGCCGGGTTTGGAGAACGGCCGCCGGGCGGGTCCGCCGAACGGCTAACGTGTACGGCCGTGACAGCCACTCGCGATCGCCGCGGCGATCTTGACGAAGACCGCGCCGAGCCCGGGTGGGACGAACGGCCGATCCTGGGCCGCTCGCGAGGACTGCCGTGGTGGGGCGCTGTGCTGCTGGCCGTCGGGCTGACGGCGGTCGCCGCCGTCATCGACATGCAGGTCAAGGGCAGTCTGGGGCAGATCTTCCAGGGCGCCTACGTCGGCGGCTGCGTGGCCGCGGTCTGCCTGGTGCGCAGGCGCAACCTCTTCGGGCCCATCGTGCAGCCGCCGCTGGTGTTCGCAGTGGTCTCGGTGCCCGCGCTCGCCCTGTTCGGCCCCGGCGGCGGTGGCGGGCTCAAGGGCATGCTGTTCAACGTGGCGCTGCCGCTGACCAGCAACTTCCCCACGATGGGCATCACCACCGGGGTCGTGCTGGCGATCGGGATCGGCCGGTTCTTCCTCCAGCGCGATCCCGAGGCCAAGGCCGTCGAGAAGCGGCCGAAGCGGACCGAGGACAAGCCGCGCCGCCCGCGCGAGGACGCGCCCGCGCGGTCGCGCCCGGCCGGGTCGCGCGAGGAGCGCGCCCGCGACGCGGAGCGCAAGCCGCGCAAGCCCCGGCCGGAGCGCTGATCAGCCGGTCTTGAGGCTGCGCCGCAGCTCGGGCGGCAGCGAGAACATGATCTTCTCGTTGGCCGTCGTCACCTCGTGGACGTCGGCGTACCCGCGCTCGGCCAGCCAGGCCAGCAGGTCCATCACGAGGTTGTCCGGCACCGACGCGCCGCTGGTGACGCCGACGGTCTCCACCCCGTCCAGCCACGACTCCTGCGCCTCGTGCGCGAAGTCGATCAGGTAGGACGCCTTCGCCCCCGCCTGCAGCGCCACCTCGACCAGGCGCTTGGAGTTCGACGAGTTCGTCGAGCCGACGACCAGCACGAGGTCGCACTCCGGGGCCATCGTCTTCACCGCGACCTGGCGGTTCTGCGTGGCGTAGCAGATGTCGTCGCTCGGCGGGGCCAGCAGGTTCGGGAACCGCGCCTTGAGCTGGTCGACCCGCTCCATGGTCTCGTCCACCGAGAGCGTCGTCTGCGACAGCCAGATCACCTTGGACGGGTCGCGCACGACGACCTTGTCCACGTCCTCGGCGGTGTCCACGAGCTGCACGTGCTCGGGCGCCTCGCCCGCCGTGCCCTCGACCTCCTCGTGGCCCTCGTGGCCGATGAGGAGGATGTCGTAGTCCTGCTTGGCGTAGCGGCGGGCCTCGTTGTGGACCTTCGTCACCAGCGGGCACGTCGCGTCGATCGTGCGCAGGTTGCGCTCGGCGGCCTCCTGGTGGACAGCGGGGGAGACCCCGTGCGCGGAGAAGACGACCAGCGCGCCCTCGGGCACCTCGTCGGTCTGGTCGACGAAGATCGCGCCGCGCTCGCGCAGCGTCTCCACCACGTGCTTGTTGTGCACGATCTCCTTGCGCACGTAGACCGGCGGTCCGTAGGTCTCCAGCGCCTTCTCGACGGTCTCCACGGCCCGGTCCACACCCGCGCAGTAGCCGCGCGGCTTCGCCAGAAGCACGCGCTTGCCCGACGTCGGGTTCACAGCAGTCATGTCATCCAGGGTAGAGGCCCGCCCCGGTCTGGGCAGGCGCGCCCGGCTCAGGCAGGCTAGGAGCATGAAGAGCCTCCCCCTGCCCTTGCGCGTCGCGGCCGGGCTGGCCATGACGGCCGTGGAGCGCGCCCGCGACCTGCCCACGACGCTGGCCGGGCTGCCGGTCACCGTGGTCAGCCAGGCGCTGCAGGTGTCCATGCGGCTGCAGCAGCAGGTCACCGAGCTGGCGATCAAGGGCGACGAGGCGCTGGCCGCGCTGCGCCCGGCCGAGGAGACCCCGGAGTGGGCGACCTTCGACGAGGACATCGACGACATCGACGACGATGACGACGCGCCGCGCACCGCGTTCGACCGGGTCGAGGACCCGTGGAGCGCCGAGGAGCACGCGATCGCGGACACCCCGGCAGGCCCGCCCGCCTCGGTGGAGAACTACGACGAGCTGTCCCTGCCGCAGCTGCGCGCGCGGCTGCGGTCGTTCAGCGTCGCCGAGCTGGAGGAGCTGCTGGCCTACGAGCGCGGGACCGAGAACCGGCCGTCCTTCGTGGGCATGCTCACCCGTCGCATCGCGACGGTCCGCGACCAGACGTGACCGGGCCCACCGCCGAGGAGCCGTGGCCGGTCCGCACGGTCGCCCGCAAGATCGCCGAGTGGATCAACCGGCTGGGCACGGTGTGGGTCGAGGGCCAGGTGACGCAGATCTCCGCGCGCCCGGGCACCGGGACCGCGTTCCTGACCCTGCGTGACCCGGCCGCCGACGTGTCCATGACCGTCACCTGTTCCATGGCGCTGATGCGCGCGCAGCCGACGCTCGCCGAGGGCGCGCGGGTCGTGGTCAACGCCAAGCCGACGTTCTTCATGAACCGCGGCACCATCAGCCTGCGCGCGGAGGAGATCCGCGCGGTCGGCATCGGCGAGCTGCTGGCGCGTATCGAGCGGCTGCGGCGGTTGCTGGCGGCGGAGGGGTTGTTCGCGCGCGAGCGCAAGCGGCGTCCGCCGTTCCTGCCCAACTGCGTCGGGCTGATCACCGGCCGGGCGTCGGCCGCCGAGCGGGACGTGCTCGCGAACGCGCGGGCGCGGTGGCCCGCGGTGCGGTTCCGGATCGAGAACGTCGCCGTGCAGGGGGCGCTGGCGGTGCCGCAGATCGTCGACGCGCTGTCGGCGCTCGACCGCGACCCGGCCGTCGACGTGATCGTGATCGCGCGCGGCGGGGGCAGCGTCGAGGACCTGCTGCCGTTCTCCGACGAGGCGCTGTGCCGGGCCGTCTCCGCCTGCCGCACGCCGGTGCTGAGCGCGATCGGGCACGAGCCGGACACCCCGCTGCTCGACCACGTCGCCGACGTCCGCTGCTCGACGCCCACGGACGCGGGCAAGCGGGTGGTCCCCGACGTCGCCGAGGAGACCGCCCGGGTCCGCCAGTTACGCGATCGTGCTCGACGCGCGCTGCACGGCTGGGTCGACCGCGAACGGCGGCTGCTGGACTCGCTGCGCAGCAGGCCGGTGCTGGCCGACCCGCTGACCCCGCTCGACCGGCACGCCGACGCCGTCCAGGCACTGGTCGGACGGGCCCGCCGCGCCGTCCTCGGTCGGGTGAGCGCGGAGACGACCGCGCTGGCCGCGACCCGGGCGCGCTTGACGACCTTGGGGCCAGCCGCCACTCTTGACCGGGGGTATGCGGTGGTCCAGTTCACCGATGCCGACGGCACCGCCCGGGTTCTCCGCTCACTCGAGGACGCTCCGGAAGGCACGCTTCTGCGCGTACGGGTCGCCGACGGGGCCCTCCACGCGGTCGTCACCGGCGACCGGGAACCGGCAGGCGAAGGACGGTGACAGCGGTGGCCAGGGCCGACTCGACATTCCTGCCCCTGACCATCTCCACCGCGGCCACCCTCGCCCGCGACCCGTCCGCCGATCCGGCGGTGCGCGCCGTGCACGGCTGCGCCTGCCGCGCCGACGCCGCCGCCGCCGAGTGCTGGGCGGCCCTGCTGGCCGGGTGCGACGCGCCGGGACGGCGGCTGCTGCCCACCCGGCTGCGGGAGCTGGCGCTGTCGACGTCGGCCTACGCGGGCGGCCTCGCCCCCGGCGACCGGGGCCGCGTCGAGCGCGCCGCTGGCCGTATCGTCGAGGCCGTGGCCGACCGCGACGGCGCGGAGTTCGCCGAGGCGTTCGTCGGCTACGACCAGGCGGTGGCGACCGCCCTGGTCCGCGTCTACAGCCAGTCGAGGAGAGCCACGCGGTGACGGAGGAACTGGGCTACGAGCAGGCCCGCGACGAGCTGGCCACGGTCGTGGCCACCCTGGAGGCGGGCGGGCTGTCCCTGGAGGACTCCCTCGCGCTCTGGGAGCGCGGCGAGGTCCTGGCGAGGATCTGCGCCAAACACCTGGCGGGCGCGCGCGAGCGGGTCGAGAACGCCCTGGCCGCCGCGGAGTCCGCGACCGAGTGATCACCCGATCGTGTCCTGTCGAACGGGAGTTCGACTGGGCACCCTGGGGTCATGACCTCATTCCTTGGGCAGTGGCGCTGCCTGCTGCGTCGCCTCCGCCAGCGCGCGGAACTCCTCCGTCGTCCCCGTGCCGGTGATCAGCAGCCGGACGTCCCCGAGATCGGCCACCCACGCGACCTCGTCCCGGCGTCCCGGGTAGACCGTCCACTCCGTACTCCCGACCAGGACGGTCCCGGTGGGCGCCGGATCGTCCCTTTCGGTCTCGACGCGAACCAGGTCCCCCACAGCCGCTCCCGACTGGCTCAACTGGACGAACCGCCCCGGCGTCAACCACCCGGCCCGCACCACCACGGAGACCGGCGGAACGGCCCCGGTGCTGGACGAGTTGGCCCGCCACCCCTCGGGAACCACCGGCAACCGCACCGGGAACCCCGCCGTCCGCGCACTGGCGGGCAACGCGACCCCGAGATCCACAGTCTGCGCGCTGTCCGGCTCGATAGTGGGCCCACCAGGACTGAACGAGCACCCCCGATTGAACACCAACAGCGCGGCGATGATCAGCAACAGGGCGACCAGCGACCACACCATGTCCCGCAGGGACTGCCCCAGCCGCTTCTCCGTAGGCCCCGGCTGCCCGCCGCGACCCACGGGGGAAGCACCTCCAGGCTCACCCACGCCGTCACCTTCGGCAGCAGCGCCACCGCCCGCCTCGTCCACCTGATCACGACCCGGCCCGGTCGCGCCGCCTGCCTGTCCACCACCTGGTCCGGCCGCGCCTGGCTGACCACTAGGTCCGACCGCGTCGCCCTCCTGGCCATGACGGGGCCCGGTTGCGTTGCCTGCACGGCCGCCACTCGGTCCGGTTGCCTTGCCCGCAGGGCTGGCGCCCGGCCCGGCCGCGTCACCGGCCCGGCCGCCACCTGACCCCGCCGCCTCGGTCGTTCCGCCGTGGGGGCGGTCAAGGGGCGACGGGTCGCTGGGAGGCGCGGGGGTGTCCTGGGGCTGGGCGGGGTCGGTGTTGTCGGGCACGGCGTCATCGTCGCAGGCGGGGATTCGTGAGGCGGGCGGGGATCGTGTTCGTGCAGGTCACGGTGGGTTTGGGCCGATCGGGGGTGACGAGGGGCACCGGGTCGTCGTTGGGCACTGGACCGATTGGGTCTGGGAGGATTCGCGGGTCACGCGTCGATCCGGGAGGCAGCATGAGCACCTCGACCACGTCCAGCACGCCCCGCCGTCGGGAGGCGCCCGATCGGAACCTGGCACTGGAACTGGTTCGGGTGACCGAGGCGGCGGCGATGGCGGCGGGCCGGTGGGTCGGCCGCGGCGACAAGAACGGCGGCGACGGCGCGGCGGTGGACGCCATGCGGAAGCTGGTGGGCACCGTGTCGATGCGCGGGGTCGTGGTGATCGGCGAGGGCGAGAAGGACGAGGCGCCCATGCTCTACAACGGTGAGGAGGTGGGGAACGGGGACGGCCCGGACTGCGACGTCGCGGTCGACCCGATCGACGGCACGACGCTGATGTCCAAGGGCATGCCGAACGCGATCGCCGTGTTGGCGGTGGCCGAGCGCGGGGCCATGTTCGACCCCTCCGCCGTCTTCTACATGGAGAAGCTCGCCGTGGGGCCGGAGGCGGCCGACGTCATCGACATCACCGCGCCGGTGGCGGAGAACATCCGGCGGGTGGCCAAGGCCAAGCACACCGAGGTCTCCGACGTGACGGTCTGCATCCTGGACCGGCCGCGGCACGAGCACCTGGTGGAGGAGGTGCGGGCGGCGGGCGCGCGCATCCACTTCATCTCCGACGGCGACGTCGCGGGCGCGATCTCGGCAGCGCGGCCGAACACCGGCGTCGACATGCTCATCGGCATCGGGGGCACCCCCGAGGGGATCATCGCCGCGTGCGCGCTCAAGTGCATGGGCGGGGCCATCCAGGGCAGGCTGTGGCCGCAGGACGAGGCCGAGCGGGCCAAGGCGCGCGACGCCGGGCACGACCTCGACCGCGTCCTGATGACCGACGACCTCGTGCGCGGCGACAACGTGTTCTTCTGCGCGACCGGCGTCACCGACGGCGATCTGCTGCGCGGCGTGCACTACCGCTCCGGCGGCTGCACCACGCAGTCCATCGTCATGCGCTCGAAGTCGGGGACCGTGCGCATGATCGACGGCTTCCACCGGCTCACGAAGCTGCGCGAGTACGCCTCGGTGGACTTCGACCGCGATCACGACGAGTTGCCGCCCCTGCCGTAGCTGTAACGGGGGCAACAGAACGCGCATGATCGGCAACCCGGCGGGCGCCGGGTCTCGTACCAGGTGGGCGAGACCCTGTCACCGAGCCAAGGGAGTTGCCCAATGCGCGTCCGACACGTTGTGCTGGGGACGGCGGTGGTCGCGGCACTGACCGCCTGCGGCACGAGCGGCTCCGAGAGCCAGGACGCCGTCCCCGGCACGACCCCGCCCTCCACTCCGCCCGCCACCACCCAGCCCCTCCCCACCCCGCCTTCCTCCAGCCCGCCCGGCACCACCGTCGCGCCCACCCCGCCGCCGAGCACGTCGCTGTCGCCGTCCCCCCGCTCCACGGCCACGGCGCCGCCCACGACGGTGCTGCCGACGCCCATGCGGACCGAGGCCCCGTCGGTCACCCCGCTGACGACGTCGCCCCCGGCGTGGACCCCGGCCGTCTCGCCCACCGCGAGCAGGCCCGCGAACCGGTAGTCCCATAACGGATTGATCGCGGCCGACAACTCGGCCTGCCACGGCGCCGTCTTAGTGGACGAGACCATTTCGCCGGGCAGCCGAGGAGCGGACATGCGCATCCGACACGCTTTGCTGGGGGCGGCGACGGTCGCCGTGCTCGCCGCCTGCGGCACGAGCACGGCATCCCCGCAGGACGCCGCCCCCACCACAGCCAAGCCGACGACCACCACCACGGTCGTCCCCACCACGACCACCAAGCCGACGACCACGACCACCACGGCCCGGCCGACCACCACCAAGCCGACCACCACTAGGCCGACCACCACCACGAAGCGCCCGCCTGCCACGACCACCAAGCCGACGACCACCAAGCCGAAGCCGGTCGGACTGGCCAAGGGCACGCCGTGCAAGGCGACCGCCGACGCGTGCATCGACCTGTCGGCCAACAAGTCGTGGCTGATCGAGGACGGCGTCGCCGTCTACGGGCCGGTGCCGATCACGCACGGCCGTCCCGGGTGGGAGACGCCGCCGGGCACCTTCCAGGTCGGCTGGAAGAACCGGCACCACCGCAGCAGCATCTTCAACAACGCCCCGATGCCGTACTCGGTGTTCTTCAACGGCGGCATCGCCTTCCACGAGGGCAGCCTGCAGGAGCAGTCGCACGGCTGCATCCACCTCTCGCGGACCGCGGCCGCCAAGTACTTCGCCGACCTGCAGGTCGGCGACGTCGTCCAGGTGGTCCGCTAGCCGCTGGAGTGCCCGGGGAACAGGTGCGCGTCCGGGTCGATGGCCACGGCGATGTTGTTCACCGCCGTGGCCGCCTCGCCGAAGCCGGTCGCGATGAGCTTCACCTTCCCCGGGTACGCCGCCACGTCCCCGGCCGCGTAGACCCGGTCGCGGGCGGTGCGCATGGTCGAGTCGACTTTGATCGAGCGCTGGTGGATCTCCAGGCCCCAGGACTCGATCGGGCCGAGGTCCGCGGTGAAGCCCAGGGCCGCGACGACGGTGTTCGCGGGCAGCACCGGGTTGACGTCCACGCCCTTGACCGCCAGCTCCACCTCGGCCAGCCCGGACCCGTCGCCGCGCAGGGCGACCACCTCGGCGTCGGTGATGATCGGCACGCCCAGCTCCTCGACCTGGCGCACGGTCGCGGGCATGGCCCGGAACTTGGCGCGCCGGTGCACCATGGTCACGCTCGCTGCCACCGGGTGCAGCGCGAGCGCCCAGTCGAACGCCGAGTCGCCGCCGCCGACGATGATCACGTGGTGGCCGCGGTGGGCCTCGAACGACGGCACGAAGTGCACCATGCCCCGGCCCAGCCAGTCCGCGCCCGCGGGCAGCGGCCGAGGGGTGAACTCGCCGATGCCCGCCGTCACCAGCACCGCCTTGGCCCGCACGGTGACGCCGCCGTCGAGTTCGACCGAGAAGCCGTCGTCCACCTCGGTCAGCGCCGCCGCCCGCCTGCCCAGCAGGTAGGTCGGCTTCCACTGGTCGGCCTGCTCGACCAGCGCGGCGACCAGGTCCCGGCCGCGCACGGCGGGGAACCCGGCGACGTCGTAGATCATCTTCTCCGGGTACATCGCGGTGACCTGCCCGCCCGGCTCCGGCAGCGAGTCGACCACGACGGTGCTCAGCTCGCGGAATCCGGCGTAGTAGGCGGCGAACAGTCCGGTGGGACCTGCGCCGACGATCAGGAGGTCGGCTTCGATCGGAGCGGTCATGTGCTCCCTGCTCTCGCGCGTGGTGGGCGTCCTCACACCACCCTATGTGCGGTTGCTGACACTGCCCACCGCCCCGGATGCGGCGAGACTGGGGGTATGCCCGAGTTCCGCACCGAACACGACACCATGGGCGAGGTCCAGGTCCCCGCCGACGCCCTGTGGCGGGCGCAGACCCAGCGCGCCGTCGACAACTTCCCCATCTCCGGCCGGGGCCTCGAACGCGCCCAGATCCGCGCCCTCGGCCTGCTGAAGGCCGCCGCCGCGCGGGTGAACGCGCGCCTCGGCGTCCTCCCCGACGACCTCGCCGGGGCCATCGCCGCCGCCGCCGACGCGGTCGCCGCTGGCGAGCACGACGCGCACTTCCCGATCGACGTGTTCCAGACCGGCTCGGGCACGTCGTCGAACATGAACGCCAACGAGGTGATCGCGACCCTCGCCACCCGCGCCCTCGGGCGCGACGTGCACCCGAACGACCACGTCAACGCCTCGCAGTCGTCCAACGACACGTTCCCCACAACACTGCGCGTCGCCGCGGTGGACGCCGTCGTCACCGACCTGCTGCCCGCACTCGACCAGCTGGCCCTGGCGATCGAGACGCGGGCGCAGGAGTGGGCGGACGTGGTCAAGTCCGGCCGCACCCACCTCATGGACGCCGTGCCGGTGACCCTCGGCCAGGAGGCGGGCGCGTGGGCGACCCAGGTCCGCGCGGCGAGCACCCGGCTGACCACGACGCTGCCCAGGGTGGGCGAGCTGCCGATCGGCGGCACCGCGGTCGGCAGCGGGCTCAACGCCCCGCCCGGCTTCGGCGCCGCGGTCGCCGCCGAGCTGGCCGCGGTGACCAGGCTCCCGCTGACCGAGGCCCCCGACCACTTCGAGGCGCAGGCCAGCCAGGACTCGGTGGTCGAGCTGTCCGGCCAGCTGCGGGCCGCGGCCGTGGCCCTCTACAAGATCGCCAACGACCTGCGCTGGCTGGGCTCCGGCCCGCGCACCGGGCTGGCCGAGCTGGCCCTGCCCGACCTGCAGCCCGGGTCGTCGATCATGCCGGGCAAGGTCAACCCGGTGATCCCCGAGGCGACGTTGATGGTCGTCGCCCAGGTGATCGGCAACGACGCCGCGGTCGCCTTCGCGGGCACGCAGGGCAACTTCCAGCTCAACGTCATGCTGCCGGTGATCGCCCGCAACGTGCTGGAGTCCACCCGGCTCCTCGCCGCCGTCTCCCGGCTGCTGGCCACCAAGGTGATCGCGGGGGTGACCGCCGACGTCGACCGGATGCGCGAGTACGCCGAGTCCTCGCCGTCGATCGTGACGCCGCTCAACCGCTATCTGGGGTACGAGGAGGCCGCCGCCATCGCCAAGCAGGCGCTGGCCGAGCGCCGCACCATCCGGGAGGTCGTCGTCGCCCGCGGCCACCTCGCCTCCGGCGCGCTCAGCGAGTCCCAACTGGACGAAGCCTTGGACGTCCTCCGAATGGCCCGCGGCGGCCACTAGCGCCCTCGGCTCTCGGCGGGCGCAGGCCGATCACGCAGCCGGTGGCGACCAGGAGGGTGCCGACGACGCCCGCGGGGCGCAGCGGCTCGGCGCCGATCAGGACGGACACCAGCAGGCCCGCCACCGGCATCGCGCCGATCAGCACGCCCGCGCGGCCCGCGCCGAGGGTGCTGACGCAGCTGAACCACAGGCACGCGGCGAACACCGCGAGGACGGCGACGGTGGCCAGGGCGGCGGCCTCGGTGGCCGTCGGCAGCCTCGGGGTGTCCACGACGGCCGCGATCGCCGCGCCGCCGACGCCCGCGCCGAGGTGGGTCCAGAACGAGGCAGCGTAGCCGCCGTGGCGGCGGATCAGGCCGACGGCGAACAGGGTGAAGCCCACCTCGCCCAGCATCGTCAGGACGGCGAGCAGGAGACCGGGGCCCGACCACGAGCCGCCGCCGGAGAGGACGGCCACCCCGGCCACGACGACCGCGGCGCCCGCGACCGCGGCCACGGCGGGGCGCTGACGGGCGAGCAGCGGTCCGGCCAGCGCCAGCAGCAGCGGGCTGCCGCCGAGGACGGCGGCGA
Organism: Actinokineospora sp. UTMC 2448; assembly: GCF_024760565.1. Taxonomy (NCBI): domain Bacteria; kingdom Bacillati; phylum Actinomycetota; class Actinomycetes; order Pseudonocardiales; family Pseudonocardiaceae; genus Actinokineospora; species Actinokineospora sp. UTMC 2448. The sequence continues at coordinate 772,701 of NZ_CP031087.1, forward strand.
CCAGGCCGGGATCGGCGTGCTCCTGGGCGGCGATCAGCGTCGCGTTGAAGCCCAGCATGCCGATCCCGACCACGGCGGCGAGCGCGGGCAGGTCGGTTAATCGAAGACGGCCGAGCGGGATCCGGCGCACGCGCATGTAGGCGGCGAGGACGCCTGCGCCGAGCAGGAAGCGGCCCGCCTGACCGGTCAGCAGCGGATAGTCCACAAGCAGCCCGGACACCGGGACGGTCCCGCCGACGAGGGCGGCGGCGGTCAGCCCCGCCAGTTGAGGATATTTCACGCGATCAGCATCCAGGGTGGAGTGGACCATGGATAAGCTCCACTTCGATGTCTGCGAACTGGTCCACTTTTCGCACCTTGCTCCTCCCGCACGGCACGCGGGGCCGCGCGGTGGAGGCGGCGCTGCGCGCGGCCATCCGGGACGGCACGCTGCCCGCGCACACCCGCCTGCCGTCCAGTCGGGACCTCGCGGGCCAGCTCGGCGTCGCCCGGGGCACGGTCACCGCGGCGTACGCCCAGCTCGTCGCCGAGGGGTACCTGACGGCGAGGCGCGGGTCGGGGACGACGGTGGCGCAGGTCCCCTCGGGCGAGCCCGCCGCGCTGTCCACCCAGGACGAGCGGCGGTGGCGCTACGACCTGCGGCCCGGCCTGCCCGCGCTGAGCGCCTTCCCGCGCGCGGAGTGGCAGGCGGCGACGCGGGCCGGGCTGGCGGAGCTGTCCGACGACCAGCTCGGCTACCCCGACCCGCAGGGCCTGCCCGCCCTGCGCGCCGAACTCGCCGCCTACCTGGGCCGGGTGCGGTCCCTGCCCGCCGCCGACGTGGTGATCACCCACGGGGTGGCCGAGAGCCAGGCCCTGCTGGCCTACCTGCTGCGCGCCGACGGGCACCGCGCCATCGCCGTCGAGGACCCGACCCACCCGGGCTCGGCCGAGCTGTTCGCCGCGCACGGCCTGCGCCCGGTGCCGATCCCGGTGGACGCCGACGGCATCCGCGTCGACCACCTGGCCCGCACGGACTGCCGGGTCGTGCTGGTCACCGCGGCCCACCAGTTCCCGCTCGGCGTGGTGCTCGGCCCCGCCCGGCGCCGGGCGCTCGTGGCGTGGGCGCGCGAGCGCGACGGGCTGATCCTGGAGGACGACTACGACGCCGAGCACCGGTACGACCGGCCCGCCGTCGGCCCGGTGCACACGCTCGACCGCGACCGGGTCGTCTACCTGGGCAGCGTCAGCAAGGTGCTCGCGCCCGCGCTGCGGCTGGGCTGGCTGGTGACGCCGCCGTCGCTGCGCGAGCGGGTCGTGGAGCGCAAACGCCTGTCGGACCTCGGGTGCTCTCCGCTACCGCAGGCCGCGCTCGCGCACCTGCTCCGCACCGGCGGGTACGACCGCCACCTGCGCCGCACCCGCCAGCTCTACCGGCACCGGCGGGACGCGCTGCTCGACGCCGTCGCCGCCCGCCTGCCGGGATGGCGCCCGCACGGCGTCGCCGCCGGTCTGCACGTCGTCCTCAGGATGCCCGCCGGGTCCGACGACGCGGGGCTGGAGCGGGCGCTCGCCGAGCGGGGCATCCACGCGCCCGCGCTGTCCGGCTACGCCCTGCGGGCCGCGCCGTTCCCCGGCCTGGTCGTCGGCTACGCCGCGACGAGCCCGGACCGGCTGCGGGCCGCGGTCCACGAGATCGCGGACTGCTAGACCGAGCAGATGTCGCTGTCGCGCTCCAGCAGGAAGCGGACCAGGACGCCGGACTCGCTGAACTGCATGCGGTACACGGCGTCGGCGTTGCCGGGCACGGCCACGGCGGGACCGTGCGGGTAGTCGAAGTGGGCCGGGTCGAAGTCGGGGTAGACCGCGGCGACCTGGGCCGCCGTCCAGCCCACGCGCATGCCCTCCGGCGTGTGGATCCAGCTCTCTGCCTTGGGGTGCACCGCGAACACGCCGTGCACCGGGTGCACGATGATCCGCTCCAGCGCGGTGATGTCCAGGGCAGGCCAGACCTGGCAGAGGTCGTCGCCCTCCGGGGTCGGCGTGGCCATGCCGAGCGCCTCGGCCTCGTCCGGGGTCATGTCGAGCGTGAGCGTCTGCCAGCCGAACGGGCCGATGACCGCGTTGGAGTCCCCGCCGCCACTGGGCTTGCGCGTCTTCGTCGTGGTGGGCGCGGGCTTCTTGGTCGTCGGTCTCGCGGTCGACCTCTTGGTGACCTTCTGCACCGGCGCCGTGGTCGTCGAGCCCGTGGTCGTCGAGCCCGTGGTCGTCGACTCCGCGGGCGTCGGCGACGGGACGCTGGACGGGACCGCGACGGCGCTTCCCGATGGCTTGGCCCCGCAGGCGGTGACGGCGATCAGACCGGCGGCAAGGACGATGGCGGTGCGCACGCGCGACATGGGCTGCTCCACTGTGTACGGGGTCTCGCAGTCATAGACGGCCTTCCCCGCCCGTGGTTCCGGTCGCGCTGTCGGTGTTCGCGGGCATGATGGACGCATGCTCAGGTTCGCCGACGTGGTCGCGGTGTCGTCGACGGTGAGCGCGACCCGCTCCCGGCTGGCGAAGGTCGACGCGCTCGCCGGGCTGCTGACGGCGGCCGATCCCGACGAGGTGCCCGCCGTCGTCGCGTTCCTGGCGGGCGCGCCGCGCCAGGGCCGCATCGGCGCGGGGTGGCGCACGCTGGCCGCCGTCGCTGGCCAGCCCGCCGACAGCCCGACGCTGACCGTGCGCGCGGTCGACGCGGCGCTCGGCGAGGTCGCCGCGGTCTCCGGCTCCGGCTCGACGGCCCGCCGCGCCGACCTGCTCGGCGGGCTGCTGACCGCCGCCACCGCCGACGAGCAGCGGTTCCTCCGCGCCCTGCTGACCGGCGAGCTGCGGCAGGGCGCGCTGGAGGGCGTCATGCTCGACGCGATCGCCAGGGCGTCCGGGCAGCCGGGGCCCGCCGTCCGCCGCGCGTTCATGCTCTCCGGCAGGCTCCCGGAGACCGCCGCCGCCGCGCTCGCGGGCACCCTCGACGACGTCCGGCTCGAACTCGGCCGCCCGGTGCGGCCCATGCTCGCCTCGCCCGGCGCCACCCTCGCCGACGCCGTCGCCGACCTGTCGCCCTGCCTGGTCGAGTACAAGATGGACGGTGCGCGCATCCAGGTGCACAAGCGCGGCGCGGACGTGCGCGTCTGGACCCGCACGCTGCGCGAGATCACCGGCAGCGTGCCCGAGCTGGTCGAGCTGGTGCGCGGCCTGCCCTGCGCGGCCGCCGTGCTCGACGGCGAGACGCTGGCGCTCACCGACGACGGCCGCCCGCGCCCGTTCCAGGAGACCATGAGCCGCTTCGGCAGCACGGTGGAGGAGCAGGTCCGCGCCCTGCTGCTGCGGCCGTACTTCTTCGACTGCCTGCACCTCGACGGCGAGGACCTCATCGACGAGCCGCTGCGCGTGCGCACGGCGGCGCTGCGCCGCGCGGTCGGCGACCACGTCATCCCCGGGGTCGCCGAGCCCACCCTGGAGCAGGCCGAGGAGCTCACCTCGGCGGCCCTCGACGCGGGCCACGAGGGCGTCATGGTCAAGGACCTCGACTCGACCTACCAGGCGGGCAGGCGCGGCAAGGCGTGGCAGAAGGTCAAGCCGGTGCACACCTTCGACCTCGTCGTCCTGGCCGCCGAGTGGGGCCACGGCAGGCGCACGGGCACCCTGTCGAACCTGCACCTCGGCGCGCGCGACCCGGACGGCGGGCCGCCGGTCATGGTCGGCAAGACGTTCAAGGGCCTCACCGACGAGCTGCTGGCCTGGCAGACCAGGACCTTCCCGGAGTTCGAGTCCCACCGCGACGACTGGACCGTCTACTTGCGACCGCACCTGGTCGTGGAGATCGCGCTCGACGGCGTGCAGGTCAGCCCTCGGTATCCCGGCGGCATCGCGCTGCGGTTCGCCCGCGTGGTGCGCTACCGTCCCGACAAGACGCCCGCGGAGGCCGACACCATCGACACGCTACGAGGCCTTCTCTAGCGGCCGCGCGCTCGCCTGCCACAGGTGCATCCCGGCGTAGGAGCGCCACGGCTGCCACCGCTGGCTGTACTGGTCGAGTCCGTCCGGAGTGGACGGGAGGCCGAGCACGGCCGCGCCCTTGCGCAGCGCGACGTCCTGCAACAGCAGGGTGTCCGACACGCCCAGCAGGCGCATCACGACGTACCCTGCCGTCCACGGCCCGATGCCGGGGAACGACCGCAGCCGCACGCACAGGTCCATGCTCTCCGCGCCCACGTGCAGGTCGAGTTCGCCCGACGCGACCGCGGCGCACACCGTCACGATGGTCTCGATGCGGCGCGCGGGCCCGGTCAGCACCGACGCCCCGTGCTCGGCGATCGCCGCCGCCGTCGGGAACAGGGTCGTCAGGTTGCCGTCCGCGGTGGGCAGGCGCTCGCCCAGCGCCGTGGTGAGGCGGCGGGCGGCCGTGCGCGCCGCGGCGACGGTCACCTGCTGCCCCAGCAGCGCGCGGACCAGCGTCTCCGCGCCGTCGACCGAGCCGGGGACGCGGATGCCGGGCGTGGCCGCCACCGACGGGGCCAGCACCGGGTCGGCGGCCAGCACCTCGTCCACCGCGACCGGGTCGGCGTCGAGGTCGAACAGCCGCCGCAGCCGGGCGACCGCGGTGCCCATGTCGCGCATGTCGGTCAACGCCAGGGCGCACTCGACGTGGCCGTCCATCGGCCGCAGCCGGGCGGTGGCGGTGCCGTGCGGGAGGCGCAGCGTGCGGGCGTACCCCTCGGCCGTGGCCTCCTCGACCCCGGGGACGGCCCGCGCGGCCAGGAACGCCAGCACGCCCTCGGCGTCGAACGGCTCCCGCACGGGCAGCCGCAGGACGACCCTGCCGGGGGAGGTGGGGCGGTCGCCGCGCCGCGCGGCGCGCAGGGCGGTCGGCGTGGTGGCGAAGACCTCGCGGATGGTGTCGTTGAACTGCCGGACGCTGGAGAAGCCCGCGGCGAAGGCCACGTCGGAGACCGACAGCGCCGTCGTCTCGATGAGCACGCGCGCCTGGTGCGCCCGGTGCGCGCGGGCCAGCGCCAGCGGGCCAGCGCCCAGCTCGGCGGTGAGCACCCGGGTCAGGTGCCGCACGGAGTAGCCCAGCCGGGCGGCCAGCCCGGGCACGCCCTCGCGCTCCACGGCGCCGTCGGCGATCAGCCGCATCGCCCGGCCCGCGAGGTCCGCGCGCAGGTTCCACTCCGGCGAGCCGGGCACCGCGTCCGGCAGGCAGCGCTTGCACGCCCGGTAACCCGCCTGCTGCGCGGCCGCAGCCGTCGGGAAGAACTCGACGTTGTGCCGCTTGGGGGTCGTGGCCGGGCAGGAGGGCCTGCAGTAGATGCCGGTCGTGCGCACGGCCGTGATGAACTGCCCGTCGAAGCGGGCGTCTCGGGCGGTGACAGCGCGGTAGCGCTGGTCGGGGTCGGTCAGCACGCCGTCCATGCTCGCAAACCCCGCCACCCCCGGCTGGCGGGAATCGGACACAGACAAGAGGGGCCGGTCCCACCGGGACCGGCCCCTCTCGTGCGATCAGTCGGTTACGACACGGCCTTCACGACCACGTCGCCCGAGCCGACCAGGACGTTCTCGTCCGTGCGGACCTGGACACCGCCGAGGAGCACGCGACCGGCGCCCGGACCGGCGTTCGCCACGACCTGGGCCGAGACGGTCCACTCCGCGCCAGCGGCGCGCGGGGCGTCGGCGTCGTCCACCGTCACCGAGCCGAGGGCCGGGTTGGTGTAGACGTCGAGGTAGTCGTAGGTGGTGGTGCCCGCGGGGACCGCGTAGCCCTGCACCAGCACGACCCACGCGCCCGCGCCCGGGTTGGCGATGATGACCTCTTCCTCGGAGTCGCCGTCCGCGGTCTGACCGGCCAGCACGCAGCTGCCCGAGGTGCAGTCGAACACCGCGAGGTCGAGGTCGGCCGCCGCGTCCGCGGTGTTGCCGATCTTCGCGCGCAGCACGGTGGAGCCCGCGCCGACGTTGACGAGGAACTGCTGGTTCTCCTGGTCGGCGATGGTCTTCTGCTCACGCAGCGCGCTGCCCAGCGGGGTGCCGGTCGCGCGGCCGGTGAACGGGCCGAACAGGTTCTTCAGCGTGTAGGAGCGCTCGACCGCGACACCCGTCTGCGCCGACTCGATCACGTCGGGGTTCGGGGAGACGGACGCGCCCAGCACCGACGCGGTGACCGTGTACGGCGCGCGCTGCGCGTCGGAGGTCCGCCGGGCCTCGACCACGACCTCCCAGACGCCCGGCTGCGGGTTGCTCACCGTGCGGCTGGTAGGGCTGCCGCCACAGGACCCACCCGGGTTGACCGGCGGGTTGTAGCAGTTGAGCGAGCTGTTGCTGTCCACGCCCACGCCGTAGGGGTGGAAGCGCAGGAAGCGGATCTGGCCTGCGCCCGCCGCCGTGCCGCCGCCCACCATGTCCACCTTGAACGCCGGAGCGCCCGCGGGGACCCGGAAGAAGTGCTGCGCGACCTCGTTGCGGCCGATCTGGCCGCCCTTGCGGACGGTGAAGCCGTTGGCCGAGGTGAAGTCCTCGGCCGCCACGACGGTGTTCATCGTGTGCAGCTCGACGCCCGCGGTCATCGGGGTGTCCAGCGCCAGCACCGCGGAGTGCGCGCCGGTCGAGCGCGGGTTGATCGTCACCGTGAACTTGGTGGGCGAGTTCTTCCGCAGCAGGACCGTGCTCGGCGAGCTGAACGTGCCGTCGTTGCCGATCCAGCGCACCCGGTAGGTGACCGGGTGGGCGGGGCCGGTGGTGCGGGTGAAGGTGTACTGGCGGGTGTAGCGGTCGCCCGCCTTGACGCCCTCGCGGTCGTGGATGCCGGTGCCGACGCCCGGGGTGGCGAGGAACTCCGACAGCACGGTGTTCACCGGCACCGACGCGGTGATCACGGTCTCGCTCGGGTTGGCCTTGAGCAGGTTCCACGCCTTCTTGGTGTCGACCAGGCCCGTGCCCTGCTCGTAGGCCTGCAGGCCCTTGACGAACCGGGCGGAGGACATGAACGCCTTGCGCAGCTGGTGCGGCTCGGCGGAGATGCCCTTGGCCTTGGCGGCGCTCAGCAGCAGCGCGGCCGCGCCTGCGGCCTGCGGGGAGGCCATCGAGGTGCCGTTGAACATCGCGTAGCCCGGGGGCAGCGCGTAGGTGCCGCCGACGGGGCCGCCCAGCTGCCAGGTGGGGACCGTGGAGATGGCCGAGCCGGGGGCGATGATCTGCGGCTTGAAGCCGCCGTCCTCACGCGGGCCGCGCGAGGAGAAGCCGTGCAGCGACTCGCTCACGGCCATGTCGGAGCCGTAGTTGCGCTGCCAGGTCTCCTTGGTGATGTAGGAGCCGACGGACAGCACCTTGGTGGCCACCGACGGGTCGCCCACGGTGTTCATGCCCGCGCCGGAGTTGCCCGCGGAGATGAACATCTGGACGCCGTACTCGTCGATGAGCCGGTCGTACAGCTCGGCGCGCGCGTTGTTGGCGTCGTTCAGCGCCGGGAGGCCGCCGATCGACATGTTGATCACGTCGGAGTTCTGCGCCGCGTAGACCATGCCCTCGAGCAGGGCGTGGGAGGTGCAGCCGGTGACGAACAGGCAGACGCGGATCGAGACCAGCTTGGCGCCGGGCGCCGCGCCGGTCATGGTGCCGCCGAACATGCGGTTGGCCGCGGTGATGCCCGCGACGTGGCTGCCGTGCGCGCCGGAGACGATGCCGACGTTGACCGAGTTGGTCGACGGCGAGCTCTGCATGACGAAGGTCATGGACTCGCGGACGTCGGTGGCCGGGTTGTCGGTGCCCACGGTGCCGATGTCGTAGCGCACCTTGTAGTTCTGCATGGCCTTCTCGTCGGCCATGCTCCCGTCCTGGTTGGTGTCCAGCCACATCGTGTCGGTGGCCTTGTTCCACGCCACGCCGAAGCGGCCGCTGCTGCCCGCCGGGTTGCCGTCGCGGTTGAGGTCGTTGCCCAGCTCGCCGCCCAGGCGGGGGTCGCGCTCGTCGAACTCGGCGAAGGCCAGCTCACCCTCGGCGGGGAGCCCGAGCGAGGCGCCGGGGACGGTCTTGTCCATCAGCAGCCAGGTCGGGTCGTCGTCGTTGTTGACGCCGTTGGTGAAGCCCGGGTCGGTGTAGGTCACCCAGTCGGTGATCTTCCGCTCGCCGGTGGTCGTCGTCTTCAGGGCCGGGTGGTCCAGGTCGACGCCGGAGTCCACGATCGCGATCGTCGTGCCGCGGCCGTCCCAGGTGGGGTGGTCGTTGACGAACTGCGCCGCGCCGATGTCGCCGGTCGGCATGTACGGGTTGACCCTCGGCGTCGACGGCCCGGGGGCGGGCTGCGGCGTCGGGTTCTGCACGCCCTCCGGGCGCGGGTCGGGCAGGGCGATCGTCTCGCTGATGTCCAGGGCGTCGACCCCGGGCAGGCTGGCGATCTTCTTCACCTTGCCGACGGGCACCTCGGCGCGCACGTAGCCGATCTCGTCGGCGCGGTACTCGATCTCGGCGCCGTTGCGGGCCAGCTCCTCGACGGCGGCGGCCCCCGCGCCCTTGTCCGTCGCGATCAGGACCTTGACGGTCTTCTCGCCTGCCTGCTCGGCCTTGGCGAGCAGTTCCTGGTCGTGCTTACCGAGTCCAGGGCCTTCATCCGCGGCGCCCTGGGCGGGCGCGGCGGCGGTGGCGTTCGGCATCGACAGCATGGCACTGGCGATAGCCGTGGTGAACGCCAAGCCGATGGCGAGACGGCCACGCCGTCGCCGTTCGGGTTGAGTCATCCCACGTCCTTCTTCCTCAGCGGGTGAGCTGAATGCATGCCTGGTCGGTCCGGTAGGGCGGATGACAGCAGGGCGCTCACGGAGTGTTGTTTGCGGGTGACCTGGTGACTAGCGTCCATTTGGGCTAATCCTGTCCAGTGAATCTGGGCTGATCAGCACAGAGGGTGCACGCATCGCCCGTGATGTGGCTCGCGTTACCTAGCAGACGGTCGCTCTTATGCGTGCCTACGCCCTACGACACGTGGCGCAGAGTGACTAAAACTGGCAAAAGTGTTGGTAACTATTCGGACACCCGACACCTTGACAGTGCCGGTTCGTGCCTCAGCACTGCCTCCGTAGACTCCGAGGCGTGAGTTTGACCCTCGGGATCGTCGGCCTGCCCAACGTGGGCAAGTCCACCCTCTTCAACGCCCTGACGAACAACGACGTGCTCGCCGCGAACTACCCGTTCGCCACGATCGAGCCCAACGTCGGCGTCGTCCCGCTGCCCGACCCGAGGCTGGACCGGCTGGCGGAGGTGTTCGGCAGCGCCAGGACCGTCCCGGCCACGGTGTCCTTCGTCGACATCGCGGGCATCGTGCGCGGCGCGTCGGAGGGCGCGGGGCTGGGCAACCAGTTCCTGGCCAACATCCGCGAGGCCAACGCGATCTGCCAGGTCATCCGCGTCTTCGACGACCCGGACGTGATCCACGTCGACGGCACGGTCGACCCGCTGGCCGACATCGAGACGATCAACACCGAGCTGATCCTGGCCGACCTGCAGACCCTCGACCGCGCGATCACGCGGCTGGAGAAGGAGGCGCGCACCCGCAAGGACGCGCGCCCGGCCCTCGACGCGGCGTCGAAGGCCAAGGAGATCCTCGACGGCGGCCGCACCCTCTTCGCCGCCCAGGCCGAGGTGGACCTCGCGCTGCTGCGCGAGCTGCACCTGCTGACGGCCAAGCCGTTCCTGTACGTGTTCAACGCCGACGAGGCCGTGCTGACCTCCCCGGAACGCCGCGCCGAGCTGACCAAGCTGGTCGCCCCCGCCGACGCTGTCTTCCTCGACGCCAAGGTCGAGGCCGAGCTGCTGGAGCTGGACGAGGAGTCCCGCCGCGAGCTGCTGGAGTCCGTCGGCCAGGACGAGCCCGGCCTGCACGCCCTGGCCAGGGCGGGCTTCCACACCCTCGGCCTGCAGACCTACCTGACGGCGGGCCCGAAGGAGGCCCGCGCCTGGACCATCCCGCGCGGCGCCACCGCCCCCCAGGCCGCAGGCGTCATCCACACCGACTTCGAACGCGGCTTCATCAAGGCCGAGATCGTCTCGTACGAGGACCTGATCGAAGCAGGCTCCATGCCCGCCGCCCGCTCCGCGGGCAAGGTCCGTATGGAGGGCAAGGACTACGTCATGGCGGACGGCGACGTCGTGGAGTTCCGCTTCAACGTGTAGGCCACAACCCGAAGCCGCCGGGCCCCGATCGTCTCGGCATACGACGGGAACAATCCGGTTCACCGTCCACGACGGCCTCGTTAGCCTCGCCGCATGGACATCACCCTGCGGTTGACCGAGGAGCAGGAGCGCGCGCTCGCGCTTCTCGCCGAGGCGGGCGGCGTCAGTGAGCACGACGCCGCCGTGCGGGCGATCAGCGAGGCGGCGCGGGTGCGCGAGGAGCGTGTTCGGGCGCTGTCGCGGTCCGGGCGGGAGCGGTACGCGCGGCTGCTGGACAGGTTGGGGCGATGATCGAGTACCTGACCCGGGATGACCTGCTGTCGCTGGCCGAGGACCTGGGTGTGCCGAATGTCCGCGACCTCGGCCTGCTCGAATCCGCGGCGCACCGGCGGACGTCGGTCATGGGGCAGGACGCCTATCCGGAGTTGCACGAGAAGGCGGCCGTGCTCATGCAGTCGGTCCTGCGCAACCACCCGCTCGTCGACGGCAACAAGCGGCTCAGCTGGATGTCCGCCTTCACCTTCTACGGCCTCAACGGCCTGGACCTCGACGCGCCCGAGGATGACGCGTACGACCTGGTGATCGCGTTGGCGACCAGCGCGGTCGGGCACGCCGAGGCTGCGGGCCGGCTCGGCAGCTGGTGCCGATCGTCAACTTGAGGTTGACGCACCCTGGCTCGTCAACCTAAGGTTGACGACATGACCCCACGACTCGACGACCTCATCGCGCAGGTCGAGAGCAAGCACAGTGACGATCTCTCCCGGCTGTCCGAGGCCGTGTTGCTCGGGCAGCACCTCGAAGAGGTGGCAGACCACCTGATCGGCCACTTCGTGGACCGGGCCCGGCGGTCCGGGGCGTCCTGGTCGGACATCGGGACCAGCATGGGCGTGACCAAGCAGGCCGCGCAGAAGCGGTTCGTGCCGCAGCAGCCGGAATCGCCGGAGACGGACCTGCGGATCTTCGAGCGCTACACCGACGGGGCGCGGGCCGCGCTGGTCGGGGCGCAGGACGCCGCGCGCGAGCGGGGGCACGAGACGATCGAGCCCGCGCACATCGTCCTCGCGCTGCTCGCCGACCCCGAGCTGGCCGGACGCGACGACGCGGACGAGCTGCGGGCGGAGGCCGAGCGCGCGTTGCCCGAGCCGGGGACCGAGCGGCGCACGCACATCCCGTTCGCGCCGTCGGCCAAGAAGGCGCTGGAACTGGCCCACCGGGAGGCGCTGCGCAGGCAGGACCGCGACGTCACCGTCGAGCACCTGCTCGTCGGCGCGACGGCCTGACTTCACCGGCCGGTCCGAAAAGGATCATCCCGACGACACGCGTTCCGGCTACTGTTCGCCACGCAATTCCCACGCACAGTGACGTGATCGGAGTGTCATGGAACGGCGTAACTTCTTGCGGGTCGCGGTGGTCGGCGGCGCGGCGGCGGCGTTCGGCGGGGCGTCGTGGAGCCAGGCGTTCGCGGCGACCGCCCAGCCGGGGCCGAGCCCCTACGGCCCGCTGCAGGCCGCGGACGCCAACGGCATCCGGCTGCCCGCCGGGTTCACCAGCCGGGTCGTCGCGCGGTCCGGGCAGCGGGTGGCGGGCACCAGCTACACCTGGCACCCCGCCCCGGACGGCGGCGCGGTGTTCGCCGACGGCAGCGGGTGGATCTACGTGTCCAACAGCGAGGTCTCCAGCACCGGCGGCGTCGGCGCGATCAAGTTCAACTCCTCCGGGCAGATCACCGGGGCCTACCGCACGCTGTCCAACACCAACGTCAACTGCGCGGGCGGCGCCACGCCGTGGAACACCTGGCTGTCCTGCGAGGAGGTCTCCACCGGCCGGGTCTACGAGACCGACCCGTGGGGCGTGAACGCCGCCGTCGTCCGACCGGCGATGGGCCGGTTCAAGCACGAGGCGTGCGCCGTCGACGCCGACCACCGCTACGTCTACATGACCGAGGACGTCAGCGACGGCTGCTTCTACCGCTTCCGCCCGAACACCTGGGGCGACCTCTCCAGCGGCACGCTGCAGGTCATGAAGGGCTCCACCGCCACCAGCGGCTCGGTGACCTGGGCGAACGTCCCCGACCCCGACGGCAGCCCGACCGCGACCCGCTACCAGGTCTCCGGCGCGAAGAAGTTCAACGGCGGCGAGGGCTGCTACTACGCGGACGGCACGTGCTGGTTCACCACGAAGGGCGACGGCCGGGTGTGGGCGTACAACGCCACGAACTCGACCATCTCGCTGACCTACGACGACTCGCTCGTCAGCGGGACGGCCCCGCTCACCGGCGTCGACAACGTCACCGGCGCGTCCAACGGCGACCTGTTCGTCGCCGAGGACGGCGGCAACATGGAGATCTGCATCATCACCCCGGACGGCATCGTGGCGCCGTTCCTGCAGGTCACCGGGCAGTCCAGCTCGGAGATCACCGGCCCGGCGTTCACCCCCGCAGGCAACCGGCTGTACTTCTCCTCACAGCGCGGCACGACCGGCAGCAGCAGCGGCGGCATCACCTACGAGGTCACCGGCCCGTTCCGGAGCTGACCGGGAGGGCGGCGCGGCTCAGCCCGCGCCGCCCATCGCCTCGATCACCCCGTCGATCTCCTGGGCGAGGCTCACGTCGCACTGGGTGAGCCCGTTCGCCGAGTGCGTGGTGCAGCGGAAGGTCAGGGTCCGCCACCGGATGTCGATGTCGGGGTGGTGGTTGTCGTTCTCGGCGATCTCGGCGACCCGGTTGACCACCTGGATCGCCTGGGAGAACGACTCCAGCTCGACCTCGCGCACCAGGGCGCCGTCGTCGAGGCGCCACGCGGTGAGCACGCCGAGCGCCTTGCCCACCTCGGTCTCGTTCAGCAGTTCAGCCATGGCCCCCATCCTGGCCCGATCGCGGGGCGTACGCTCGACGCTGCCACGGGAGTCCGGTAGCGCCGGGCTGAGAGGAGGGCGTGGAGCCCTCGACCGTCACACCTGATCAGGGTCATGCCTGCGCAGGAAGGGCCTCGTGGCGCGCACGCCCCGAGGAGGATGTCCCATGCGTCGAATGGCGATCGCCCTGTTCGCCCTGCTGCTGGCGGGTTGCTCGCTCAGCGGAGACGACAAGCCGGGTGACCGCACAGTCGTGCTGGTCACCCACGACTCGTTCGCCCACGACCCGGCGGTGTTCGACAGGTTCACCGCCGAGACCGGCATCCGCGTGGAGGTGCGCAAGAGCGGCGACGCGGGCGCGCTGACCAACCAGCTGGTGCTCACCAAGGCCAGCCCGCTGGGCGACGTCGCCTTCGGCGTCGACACCACCTTCGCCTCCCGCGCGCTGGACGAGGGCGTCTTCGCCGAGTACCGCTCACCCGCGGCGGCCGAGGGGCCGCAGCGCTACGCCGTCGATGACAGCGGCAGGTTGACCGCGGTCGACGTGGGCGACGTGTGCGTCAACGTCGACGTCGCCGCGCTGGAGTCCCGCGGCCTTCCCGTGCCCACCGGCTACGCCGACCTGGCCGACCCGAAGTACAAGGACCTGCTCGTCGTCGAGGACCCGGCGACGTCGTCGCCCGGCCTGGCGTTCCTGCTCGGCACCGTGGCGAGCTTCCGCGACGGCTGGGTCGGGTACTGGGAGAAGCTGCGCGCCAACGGCGTGCTCGTCGTCAGCGGCTGGGAAGAGGCCTACACGCAGGAGTTCTCCGGCTCGTCGGGCCAGGGGCCGCGCCCGATCGTGGTGTCCTACGCGTCCTCGCCGTCGGCGGAGATCGGCGAGGACGGCGAGCCGCGCACGCGGGCCGTGCTGGACACCTGCTTCCGCCAGGTCGAGTACGCGGGCGTGCTCGCCAACGCCAAGAACCCCGAGGACGCGGGCAAGGTGGTCGACCTGCTGCTGTCCCCGGAGTTCCAGCGGACCGTCCCGGAGATGATGTACGTCTACCCGGCGCGCGAGGGCGTCGAACTGCCCGAGGCGTGGGCGAAGGCCGCGCCGCTGCCGGAGAACCCGGCAACGCTGCCCGCGGCCGAGATCCAGGCGAACCGGGAGCGGTGGATCGAGCAGTGGCGCGCGGCCGTCCAGGGCTGAGCCCGGCCCTGCTGGGCCTGCTGCCGCTGGCGTTCCTGGCGGTGTTCTTCGCCTGGCCGGTGGGCGCGATCGTCCGGCTCGGCTTGGACGCCGCCGCGCTCGACGTGCTCGCCGATCCCAGCACCTGGCGGATCGTGGCGTTCACCCTCGGGCAGGCGGCCGCGGCGACGCTGGTCGCGGTGGTCGCCGGTCTGCCGGTGGCGTTCCTGCTGGCCAGGGTCGCCCTGCCGGGCATGGCGGTGGTCCGCGCGCTGGTGCTGGTGCCGTTCGTGCTGCCCACGGTCGTGGTCGGGCTGGCCTTCCGCGGCCTGCTCGGCGGCGGGGTGCTGCCGATCGTGCTGGCCAACGCGTTCTTCAACGTCGCGGTCGTCGCCCGCACGGTCGGCGGGCTGTGGGCGCACCTCGACCGACGGGCCGAGGACGCCGCGCGCTCGCTGGGGGCGTCGCGGTGGCGGACGTTCACCGCGGTGACCCTGCCCGCGCTCACGCCCGCGCTGGGGTCGGCGGCCGCGGTCGTGTTCCTGTTCTGCGCGACCAGCTTCGGCGTGGTCCTGCTGCTGGGCGGGGCGCGGTTCCGGACGCTGGAGACCGAGATCTACCTGCGCACGGTCGAGCTGCTGGACCTCTCGGGCGCGAGCGCGCTGTCGTTGGTGCAGGTCACCGCGGTGGTCGTGGTGCTGGTCCTGGGCGCGCGGGCACGGCGCAGGCGCGAGGCCGCGCTGAAGCTGCGCGCGCGGGTGGAGAGCGCGCGGCGTCCGGTCGGCGGTGAGTGGTGGGTCGTCGGGGCCGCGTACGCGGTGGTGGCGCTGTTGGTCGTGCCGATCGCGTCCCTGGTGGCGCGGTCCGTCGACGGTGGTTTCGCCGGGTACAGGGCGCTGTCGGGCACCGGGCACGCGGGGTCGCTGTCGGTCACCGGGTGGGAGGCCGCGGCCAACTCGCTGCGCACGGCGACGGACGCGACCGTGCTGGCGCTGGTCCTCGGGGTGAGCGCGGCGGTGGCGCTGGTGTCGCTGCGTCGGGCGCGGTTCATCGACGCGCTGGACACCGCGCTGATGCTGCCGCTGGGGGTGTCGGCGGTGACGGTCGGGTTCGGCTACCTGATCACGCTGGACGCGCTGCCCGGCGACCTGCGCACCTCGGCGGCGCTCGTGCCGCTGGCGCAGGCGCTTGTCGTGACACCGTTGGTGATCCGGCTCGTCCTGCCGGTGCTGAGGTCGATCGACGAGCGGCTGCGCCAGGCGGCGGCGACGCTGGGCGCGGGCCCGTGGCGGGTGTGGCGGGAGGTCGACCTGCCGCTGGCGGGCCGCTCCCTGCTGGCCGCCGCGGGGTTCGGGTACGTCGTCGCGCTGGGCGAGTTCGGCGCGACCAGCTTCCTGGCCCGTCCCGACACCGCGACCCTCCCGGTCGTCATCGGGCGGCTGGTGTCGCGGCCGGGGGAGCTGAACTCGCAGATGGCGTACGCCGCGTGCACGCTGCTCATGGTGGTGACCGTCGCGGTGGCCCTGGTCGTGGAACGCCTGCGCGCGGGCGAGTTGGGGGAGTTCTGATGCTGTCCGTCTCCGGGCTCACCGTGCGGTACGGGTCGGTCACCGCGGTGTCCGATGTGGACCTGTCGATCGGCGACGGCGAGGTGTTGGCGCTGCTGGGGCCGTCCGGCTGCGGCAAGTCGACGTTGCTGCGCGCGGTCGCGGGTCTGGAGCCCGCCGAGGGGACCGTCTGCTGGGATGGCGCGGACCTGGCGGACGTGCCGGTGCACCGCCGCGGCTTCGGCCTGGTCTTCCAGGACGGCCAGCTGTTCCCGCACCGGGACGTGGCGGGCAACGTGGCCTTCGGCCTGCGGATGCAGGGGCGCAAGTCGCCCGAGCGCGTGGCCGAGTTGTTGACGTTGGTCGGGTTGGCGGGCTACGAGTCCCGGCGCGTGACGTCACTGTCCGGGGGTGAACAGCAGCGCGTCGCTCTGGCCCGTGCGCTGGCCCCGCGTCCCCGCCTGCTGCTGCTGGACGAGCCACTGTCCGCTTTGGACAGGGCCATGCGCGAGCAACTGGCCATGGACCTCGCCACCCTCCTGCGCGCCGCCGGGACCACCGCCATGGTCGTCACCCACGACCACGACGAGGCCTTCACCCTCGCCGACCGGGTCGCGGTGATGAACGCGGGCCGCGTCAACCAGACCGGCGACCCCGCGGAGGTCTGGCGGCGCCCGGTGGACGAGGAGACCGCCCGCTTCCTGGGCTGCACGACCTTCCTCCCCGGAAGGGTGGCGAACGGCGTGCTGACGTGCGAGTTCGGCGCCATCCCCCTGTCCGCCCCGGATGGTGCCGTCCACGTGGGCCTCCGCCCCGCCGCCCTGCGCCCGGCCCCCGCTGGTGTCGCAGGCAAGGTGACCGGCCGCGTCCACCGCCACGACCACGTCCGTCTGGTCGTGGACGCGGGCCGGGCGGTGGACGCCGTGGCCGAGGTGACCAACGCCCCTTCCGTGGGCGACGAGGTGACTCTGGCGTTGGACGAGACGGGAGTGGCGATCATCGGCCCCTGACCGCACGAACACCCGACGCCCCCGCTCTCCCGACACCGACCTGCCGCGATCGGAGCGCCGCGGCCGACGAGCCTCACGATCTCCAGCCTCGCCCCGAGCCGCCGCCCGCCTGAGGCGGACCGCGGCCGGAAGTCCGCTCAGCCGTCCCGGGTGAGCATGCGGGAGAGGGCCACGGAGTAGCCGATGAGGATGTAGCAGCCTGCTCTGAGGACGCCTTCGGTGAGGGTGGGCCAGGGGAGGGGGTCGCGGGCGACCTCGCCGATGGATTCCCAGCCGGAGGTGATCAGGACCGGGTCCAGCCAGTCGAGGGCGGGGATGGCGCTGAGGACGCCGGAGACGATCAGGAGGCCGAGGGCCACCGAGAGGACGATCAGCGGGTGGTCCGTCCAGGCCGAGACGGCCAGGCCGACCGCGGCGACGCCCCAGATCTGGATGGCGACCAGGAGCGCGGTCAGCAGGACGCGCCCCAGGCCGTCGGCGAAGGGGAGGCGGGTGGCGGAGACGGTCAGCATGCCGTCGCCGCCGAGCAGGATGATCCCGGTGATCGTGCCGGTGGCGGCCATCAGGAGGCACGCCAGCAGGGTCACCGTGGCGATCCCGAACGCCTTGATCGCCAGCAGGCGGGGCCTGCTCACCGGCGCCACCAGCAACGAGCGCAACGTCCCGTTGGTCGACTCCCCCGCCAGCGCGTCGGCGGCGAGGGTGGCGCCCACCAACGGCAGCAGCATGGTCAACGCCGCGAGCAGGGAGAAGATCGGCAGCATCAGCCCGTTCCCCGCCACCAGCGTCGACAGCCCCTCCCCGACCGGCCCATCCCCATCCGCGGCGATGCGGATGGCGATGCCCGCGATCACCGGCACAGCCGCCAGCAAACCGAGACCGACCAGCGTGCGCGGCCTGCGCAGCATCATCCGCAGCTCGGAGCGGAGCAGCCGCGCGATGGGGGCTTTGGTGCGTGGCAGCGGTATGGCCATGGGGGTCATCGCGGGCCTCCGGTCGCGGCCGGTTCGGTGGCGGTGTCCGCGGTTCCCGGTATGGCCGCCGGTAGACCGAGGCTGACCAGGTTGCGTGGTGTGCGCAGCGTCCGGCGCTGCTCGGAGTGGAGTAGGCGTGCGACGGGGGCTTTGGTGCGGGGCAGTGGTGTGG
The DNA here is from genome assembly GCF_024760565.1 of Actinokineospora sp. UTMC 2448. NCBI lineage: Bacteria > Bacillati > Actinomycetota > Actinomycetes > Pseudonocardiales > Pseudonocardiaceae > Actinokineospora > Actinokineospora sp. UTMC 2448. Next base: position 790,607 of record NZ_CP031087.1, read on the forward strand.
CGATGGTGGTCATCGCGGGCCTCCGGTCGCGGCCGATTCGGTGGCGGTGCTCGCAGTCCCCGGTATGGCCGCTGGCAGTCCGAGGCCGACCAGGGTGCGCGGCCTGCGCACCATCATCCGCAGCTCGGAGCGGAGCAGCCGCGCGATGGGGGCTTTGGTGCGTGGCAGTGGTGTGGCGATGGTGGTCATCGCGGGCCTTCGGTCGTGGCCGGTTCGGTGGCGGTGCCTGCGGTGCCCGCGGTGCCCGCGGTCCCCGGCACGGCTGCGGTTAGACCGCAGTCGACCGGGGTGCGGAGCATCCGGCGCGGTTCGGAGCGCGGCGGCTGCTTGATCGGGGTCTTGGCGAATCCGGGGGACATCGGTTCGGATGGTGGTCGGTCGAGGTGGGCCGGGGGGTGGGGCCTGTGCGGTGTGGTGGGCGGTTCGGGGCGCAGGGGTTGGGTGGTGGGGGGCTGGGTGTGTGGTGGTGGCTTGGCCATGGCGGTCATCGTGCGTCTCCGATCATGGCCAGTTCGGCGTCCAGGGAGTCGGTGGGGCTGGGTTCGGTCAGGCGGGCGAAGAGGTCCTCCAGGCCGGTGCGCTGCCTGCGGACCTCGTGGACGGGGACGCCTGCGCGCACCAGGGTCTCCACCACTGCCGGGGCGGTTGTGGTGGTGAGGTCGGCGAGGATGCCGTTCGGCACGGCGCGGGCCGGGATGCGGTTGTCGCGCAGCGCGTCCACGGCGTGGGTGACGTCTGGAGTGGACACCAGCAGGCCCGCGCTGTCGGCGTCCAGCAGGGTGGTCAGGTCGCCCTGGGCCACGACCGTGCCCTGGTGCAGGACGGCCACGTGGGTGCAGGTGGCCTCCACCTCGGCGAGCAGGTGCGAGGACACCAGCACCGTCGTGCCCGCCGCGTGGAGGTCGGCGATGACGGCGCGGACGTCGCGGGTGCCCGCCGGGTCGAGGCCGTTGGTCGGCTCGTCGAGGATGACGAACCGGCGTGGGGCCAGCAGGGCAGCGGCCAGGCCGAGGCGCTGCTTCATGCCCAGCGAGTAGGCCTTGAACCGGCGGTCGGCCGCCCCCGCGAGGCCGACCCGCTCCAATGCCTCGGACACCGCTGCCGGGATCGCCTGGGTGGCCAGCGCGGGCTCGGCGGCACCCATCCGCAGCAGGTTCTCCCGCCCCGACAGGAACGGGTGGAACCCCGGTCCCTCCACCAGCGCCCCCACCTCGGGCAGCGCCCGGGGCAGGCCGTCCGGCAGCCGGTGCCCCAGCAGCTCGACCTCGCCCGCCGTGGGCTCGACGAGGCCGAGCAGCATGCGGATCGTGGTGGTCTTGCCCGAGCCGTTCGGCCCGAGCATCCCCATCACGGACCCGGTGGGGACCTCGAGGTCGACGTGGTCGACAGCCACTGTCCCCCGGTACACCTTGCGCAACCCCCGTGTGCGCGCGGCCGCGACCATCGTCGACCCCCCGGTCACTTCGTCGCCAGCGCTTCGGCCAGGACCTGCTGCGGCACGGCGCCCAGGGCGACCCGGCCGTCGGTGGTCACCAGGGCGGTGCCGACCTTGGTCGTGATCGCGTACCCGGTGCCGAACTCCCCGGTCACCTCGCTGCCGAACTGGCTCAGCAGGGCCATCGGGTCGGTCTCATCGCCGTTCTCCGACGGGACCGGCGTGGACATGATCTGGGTGGGCACCTTGCCCACCAGGACCGTGTCCCAGCCCTCGCCGACGACCTCGAGGTCGAGGTCCTCCAGCAGCGCGTTGCCCTCGACGTGCTTGGACCCCTGCGCGCCGTCGGTCACCGTCGCCCCGGCGGGCGGGGTGAAGCGGAACAGGGCCGGGTCCTGCGCGCCCGTGTCGAAGTCGGAGAACCCGACGCTGAGCGCGGGCTCGGCCTGGCCGTTGGCCAGCACCTCCAGCCGCAGCGGCAGCCGGGTGGCCTCGTCGACGGAGACCCTGACCTCGCGCAGCAGCGTGCGCTCGGTGGGCTTGGGCGTCAGCACCAGCTGGTACACCGGCCGGTCCGCGACGCGCGCGGTGCCGTCGATGGTGATGGTGCTGTCCTTGCGCATCAGCTCGACGAGCTCGCGGGACGCGGTGGCCGGGTCGGCCAGCCCGTCCTGCGGGGTGACCCCGTGCTCCATGCCCTCGAACCGCAGCACGCTGCGGTCCTTGCTGTCCCACACCCACGTGGTGGCGCCGTCGCCGACGATCGTGCGCTCACCGGAGCGCTCGCCCTCCAGCGCCAGCCGGAAGCGGCCGTCGCCGTCGGTGAACACCCGGGCCATGTGGCCGTCCGACGACGGCACGCCCGGGATCGGCAGGCCGAGGTCGTTGGTCAGCTCGACGGTGCCTGCCAGCGCGGGCACGTCCGCGTCGAGCACCGACTGCACCAGCGCCTCCGGCGTGGTCTCCGGCAGCGCGGGCGGCGTCTCGCCCGCACCGGCGGGCGTCGCCAGCAGGACGAGGCCGACGACCCCCGTCGCGGTCCCTGCCGCGGCGATCCCCAGCGCGGTCCGTTTCCTGTCCATGGTTTGTCTCTCCCCTGATTCGGGTTTCGATTCCCGCGATTCCGAGAGTGCACCCCGGCTGCTGAGATCGCGCTGAGAGCTGCCGCCACGCTGAGAACCCGCTGAGAGCGGCGGCGGGAACCGGCGGCCACCCGCCATGATGGCAGGCGTGAAGCCTCGGGTGCTGGTGGTCGACGACGAGCCTGGCGTGCGCCGGGCGCTGCAGCGCGGGCTGTCCGCGGAGGGCATGGACGTCGCCGTCGCCGCGGACGGGCCCAGCGCGCTGCGCGCCGCGCTCACCGGCGCCTTCGACGTGATCCTGCTCGACATCATGCTGCCGGGTCTGTCCGGCTACCGGGTGCTGGAGCGGCTGCGCGCCGAGGGCGTGCGCAGCCCGGTGCTGCTGGTCTCGGCCAAGGACGGCGAGATCGACCAGGCCGACGGCCTCGACCTCGGCGCCGACGGCTACCTGGTCAAGCCGTTCTCCTTCGTCGTGCTGGTCGCCCAGGTGCGGGCCATGCTGCGCCGCGGCGCGGACGAGGTCGGCGCCCGCGTGCTGCGGCTGGGCGAGCTGGAGGTCGACCGCGGCGCCCGGGTAGTGCGCTTCGCAGGCGAGCCGGTCGCGCTGAGCCCGCGCGAGTTCGCCGTGCTCGACGCCCTGGCCGGGCGCGCGGGCTCCGTCGTCACCAAAGATGACCTGCTCCGTGCGGTCTGGGGCGACGAGCAGGCCGCCACGCGCAACGCCGTCGAGGTCTACGTCGGCTACCTGCGCCGCAAGCTGGAGGCCGTGGGCGCGGGCGGCATCGTGCGCACCGTCCGTGGACACGGCTACCTGGCCTCGACCGGCGAGATCGACGCCGCGCTCGATCCCGCCCGGCCCCGGTGACCCGGCTGCGCGGGCTGTGGCTGCGGCGCACGATCCGCTCCCGCATCACCGCGGTCGCCACGGTGGCGACGCTGGTCGTGCTGGTCGGGGTGGCCGTGCTGACCAGCAAGCTGGCGGGCTCGGTGCTGGTCCGCGCCGCGGACAAGGAGCTGTCCTCGGTGCTGTCCGCCGCGGTGGGCGCGGTCAGCGCGGGCGCCCCGGCCGAGACGGCCCCGAACACCCAGGTCCGGGTGCTCGACACCGCGGGCACCCCGGTCGACGGCGGCCCGCCGCCCCGGCTGGACCCCGCCGACATCCGCGTCCTCAAGGCGGCCACGCCCGTCCTGCGCCGCGGCGACCGGCCGCCCACCCGCTGGCTCGGCACCGTGGCCACGGCCCCGGACGGCAGCCAGCGGCTCGTCGTCGTCGGCACCGGCCTGGTCGGCTACCACAGCGCCGACGACGAGGCGCTGCGCTGGCTGCTGATCGCCGCTGGCCTGGTGTCCGCGGCCGTGGCGCTCGCCACCGGGCTCACCGTCCGCTCCGCCATGCGGCCCGTGGAGCGGATGCGCAGGGCGGCGGGGCGGCTCGGCCCCGGCCGCAGACTGCCCCTGCCGGACGCCGACGACGAGATCCGCGCGCTGGCCAGCGCGCTGAACGCCCTGCTGGCCCGGCGCGACGAGGCCACCGACCGGCTGCGCCGCTTCACCGGCGACGCCGCCCACGAGCTGCGCTCCCCGGTCGCGTCGATCCGCGTGCAGGCCGAGGTCGCCGTCGCGCACCCGGACCCGGAGCTGTCGCAGGAGGTGCTGGCCGAGGTCGTGCACGAGTCCCAGCGCCTGTCGGTCCTGGTCGACGGCCTGTTGACGCTGGCCCGCTCGGACGCGGGGGAGCTGCCGCCCGCCGAGCCGGTCGACCTCGCGGCGGCCGCCGCCGCGGCGGTGCGCCGGTGCCCCGAGGACGGGCCGACCGTCCAACTGCACCTGCCGCCCACGGCGTGCTGGGTGTCGGCCGCGCCGTCCGAAGTGGAACTCGTGCTGGACAACCTGCTGCGCAACGCCTTCCGCCACGCCCGCGCCCACGTGACGGTGACCGTCCTGCCCGGCAACCGCACCGGTCGGCTCGTGGTCGACGACGACGGGCACGGCATCGCCGCGGAGCACCGGCAGCGGGTGTTCGACCGGTTCTACCGCGTGCAGGACGATCGCGCGCGCAGCAGCGGCGGCACGGGGCTCGGGCTGGCGCTGGTGGCCGAGGTGGTGCGCAGGCGCGGGGGCGCCGTCGGCGTCACGGAGTCGCCCGAGGGCGGGGCCCGGTTCCAGGTCGCCTGGCGGGCGGCCGCCGATGGCTGAGGCGGGCTGGCGGTGTGCTCGACCTGGCTGGCCTGCTCTGCTCGGCGGCAGGCGGGCCGGGCTGACCGGGCCAACGCTAGGCCGTGTGGCGCAGTGCAGCGTGGCGGATGTGTATGGGGTGGACGGTGAAGGGCATCATGCCCCCCATGCGGATACCGCTGCCGCCGCGGGCCGTCGCCGCCGCCCTGACGGAGTCGGGCGTCCTCGGCGCGCCCGGACCCCGCCACCTGCTCGTGCCCGGGGAGGACGTCCGGCTGGGCGAGCACCGCCTGCGGATCGCCCACCTCGACGCCGACGGCCTGCGCGCCGTGCCGGTCGGCAGGCAGGTGGTGGCGATCGACGTCGGCGTCGAGGCCGTCGACGGCGGCACCGAGCTGACCGTGGCCGTGCGCGGCCCCACGGCGTGGGCCGCGGAGCTGGTCGACCGGATCACCCAGCGCGCGGCGGTGCTCGCCGAGGCCAGGGTCGTGGTGGGCACGGCCGTCCTGCGCGACCGCCAGGTGCTCGCCCAGCAGCGCGCGTACCCGCCGGAGACGGCGGGGCTGTGGGAGTTCCCCGGCGGCCGCGTCGAACCGGGCGAGTCCGACGCCGACGCCGTGCGCCGGGAGTGCCGGGAGGAGCTGGGGATCGACGTCCTCCCCAACGGGACGGTCGGCCCGGACGTCGTGCTGGCCGATGACCTCGTCCTGCGCCTCTACACCGCCCACGCCCCGCACGGCACCCCGCGCCCGCACGACCACCAGGCCCTCGCCTGGCTGACCGAGCACACCCTGGACTCGGTCCCCTGGCTCCCCGCCGACCGCGTCCTCATCCCCGCCCTCCGCACCCGCCTGACCCAAACCCGCTAGCCGACGCCCCGGATGATGACGCCATCCCAAACCCGGATGGCGTCATCATCTGAAACCCAAATGGTCACATCATCTCGAACGGTGTGGAGATGATGGCATCATCCGAGTCGCCAGATGGCGACGACATCTGACCGGCAGCGAGATGGTGTCGTCATGCGAATCTCGGATGATGACGCCATCTGAGCTTCGATCTAGATGGTGGCGGCATGTCGATCCCAGATGATGTGGCCATCTGGCCCGCAATCCAGATGATGCAATCATGTGAATTGCGGATGATGTCATCATCTGGGTTGGGTCAGGCGACGCCTGCTAGGCGGAGGGCTGAGTCGAGGCGGTGGGCGGCGCGGTCGCGGGCGCGTTCGGCGCCGTCCTTGCGGATGCGGTCCAGCTCGGCCGGGTCGGCGAGCAGCTCGATCACCTTCTCCCGCAGGGGCCGCAGTTCCTCGATCACCGCGTCCGCCACCGCCGTCTTCAGCTCCCCGTACGTCCGGAACTCGACCTCCCGGGGCGACACCCCCACGCACGCCGCGTAGATCTCCAGCAGGTTCGCCACCCCGGGCTGCTTCTCCGGCCGGTACGCCACCACGTCGTAGGAGTCCGTCACCGCGCGCGACAGCTTCCGGCGAATCAGATCAGGGTTGTCCAGCACGAAGACCACCCCCGCCGCGTCCCGCGTGGACTTCGACATCTTCCGCTCCGGCGCCGCCAGGTCCCGCACCCGCGCCGCGGTGGGCGGGGTCGTCGCCGACGGCACGACGAACACCTCCCCGAACGTCGAGTTGAACCGCCGGGCCAACACCCGGGCCAGCTCCACATGCTGGGTCTGGTCGTCGCCCACCGGCACCGAGTCCGCGCCCTGCAGGAGGATGTCGGCGGCCATGAGCACCGGGTACGTGAGCAGCCCGAGCCGCGCGCCCGTGCCGCCGCCCTTCGCCTTGAACTGGGTCATCCTGGCGGCCTCGCCGTAGGAGCACGTGCACTCCAGCACCCAGCTCAGCGCCCCCAGCTCCCGCACGAGGTCGGACTGCACGAACAGCCGGGCCGGGTCGATGCCCTCGGCCACCAGCACGGCCAGCAGCTCGCGGGTCAGCGCGCGCAATCGGGGCGGGTTGTACGACACCGTCATCGCGTGCAGGTCGGACACGAAGTACAGGTCGCCGGGGCCGCCGTCGCGCGCCCACCGGCGCAGTGCGCCCAGGTGGTTGCCGATGTGAGCGTGGCCGGACGGGGTGATCGCGGACAGCCGGGTCATGACGTCTCCTAACGTCGGGAGTCCCGGACATGCCAAAGGCCGCCCGAGACGGACGGCCTGGAAATGTGGACAGGGTTCACAGCCGCCGTTAGGCGGCCCACCACAGTCCCGTGTTCATGGTGGTCAAGGTAGCAGCGAAGGGGGCGCTCACGCAGCCTTTTTCCCCTCGGCCTTGATCCGCTGCAGCGCCAGCACGGGGCACTTCCGGCACCGCGGCTTCGACTTGCAGCACTTCTTCTTGACCTTGCCCTTCTTCATCAGCTTCTTGACGGTCTCGGCGGGCGTGCGACGGTGTTTGCCCACGTCCGTCCTCCATTCGGTAACCTGGGATTAGGTTAGGCGTACCTCTCTTGATCGCCGTGTGGTGCCTGCCACAGGCGGGCGGCCGCTATCCTGGTAATGCGGCAGCAGCGATTCCGCTGCCTGGGCACGCCCGCCGACCGCCGCCATCCGCCAGCGAGAACCCGGGAGCACGAGCGTGCCCACTGCCACCGCCGAGCCCGTCAGCCTGCGCCGACTCGACCTGCGCAACGTCGCGATCGTGGCGCACGTCGACCACGGCAAGACCACCCTGGTCGACGCCATGTTGCGCCAGTCAGGGGCGTTCGCCGCCAGGGCGGAACTCGTCGACCGCGTCATGGACTCCGGTGAACTCGAGCGCGAGAAGGGCATCACCATTCTCGCCAAGAACACCGCCGTGCGCCGACAGACCGCTGACGGCCCGGTGACGATCAACGTCGTCGACACCCCCGGCCACGCCGACTTCGGCGGCGAGGTCGAGCGCGGCCTGTCGATGGTCGACGGCGTCCTGCTGCTGGTCGACGCCTCCGAGGGCCCGCTGCCGCAGACCCGGTTCGTGCTCCGCAAGGCACTGGCGTCGAAGCTGCCGGTCGTGCTGGTCGTCAACAAGGTCGACCGCCCCGACGCGCGCATCGCCGAGGTCGTGGAGGAGACCCACGACCTGCTGCTCGACCTGGCCTCGGAGTTCGACGACCTCGACGAGTCCGTCCTCGACCTGCCCGTCGTCTACGCCTCGGCGCGCGCGGGCCGGGCGAGCCTCAACCAGCCCGAGGACGGCGGCCTGCCCGACAGCGAGAACCTCGACCCGCTGTTCGACCTGCTGCTGGGCACCGTCCCGCCGCCGGTCGGCGACGCCGAGGCCCCGCTGCGCGCGCTGGTGACCAACCTCGACGCCTCGGCGTTCCTCGGCCGCATCGCCCTGTGCCGCATCCACGCGGGCAAGCTCCGCAAGGGCCAGACCGTGGCCTGGATGCGCGCCGACGGCAGCGCCACCAACGTCCGCATCACCGAACTGCTCATCACCGAGGCGCTGGAGCGCGTGCCCGCCGAGGAGGCGGCCGCAGGCGACCTGGTCGCCATCGCGGGCATCCCGGACATCACCATCGGCGACACCCTCGCCGACACCGAGAACCCCGAGGCGCTGCCCCGGCTCACCGTCGACGAGCCCGCCATCTCCATGACCATCGGCGTCAACACCTCGCCGCTGGCCGGGCGCAACGGCGGCACCAAGATCACCGCGCGGCTGCTGAAGAACCGCCTCGACGCCGAACTCGTCGGCAACGTCAGCGTGCGCGTGCTGCCCACCGAGCGCCCCGACGCCTGGGAGGTGCAGGGCCGGGGCGAGCTGGCGCTGGCCATCCTGGTCGAGCAGATGCGCCGCGAGGGCTTCGAGCTGACCGTCGGCAAGCCCGACGTCGTCACCCGCACCATCGACGGCAAGCTGTGCGAGCCGTTCGAGCGGCTGACCGTCGACACCCCCGAGGAGCACCTCGGCGCGGTCACCCAGCTGCTGGCCAACCGCAAGGGCCGGATGGAGCAGATGGGCGGGCACGGCTCCGGCCGGGTCAAGATCGAGTTCGTGGTGCCCTCCCGCGGCCTGATCGGCTTCCGCACGGACTTCCTCACCGAGACCCGCGGCACCGGCATCGCCAACGCCATCTTCGAGGGCTACTTCCCGTGGGCCGGTGAGATCCGCAGCAGGCACAGCGGCTCGCTGGTGGCCGACCGCCAGGGCGCGGTGACCGGCTACGCCATGCTGCAGCTGGCCGACCGGGGCACGTTCTTCGTCGAGCCCGGCGCGGACGTCTACGAGGGCATGGTCGTCGGGGAGAACCCGCGCGCCGAGGACCTCGACGTGAACGTCACCAAGGAGAAGAAGCTCACCAACATGCGCTCCTCCACGGCCGACGTGATGGAGACGCTGGCCCGTCCGCGCAAGCTCTCGCTCGAGGAGGCGCTGGAGTTCTGCGCCGCCGACGAGTGCGTCGAGGTCGCGCCGGACGTCGTGCGGGTGCGCAAGGTCATCCTGGACGCCACCAGCCGCGCCCGGACGCGGTCGCGGGAGAAGGCGCGCGACCAGAAGTAGAGTGGTTGGGGTTGTCCAACCGGTGCGTGGGCGCCCCCGGTTTTCTGGCAGCATGTCTCCCGGGGGATCCAGGGGAGGTCGGTCGTGCGTCGGGTAGTCGCGGTGGTGGCCGCTCTGGCGCTGGCGGGCTGCACGAACGCGCCCCCGCCGCCGCTGGTCACCACCGACGTCGCCCGCACCGAGCCGAGCCGCGCGGTGGACACCGGCGAGATCGTCGTCGGGGTCGACAGCGTGGCGGGCGGCTACAACCCGCACAAGCTCGCCGACCAGTCCGCGATCACCACCGCGCTCGCGCAGACGATGCTGCCCTCGGTCTTCCGCACCGGCCCGGACGGCGTGCGGCGGCTGGACCGCACGCTCATGGTCTCGGCCGAGGTCACCTCGGCCGAGCCGTACGTCGTGACCTACCGGGTGCGGCCGGAGGCGGCGTGGTCGGACTCCGCGCCGATCGCCGCCGAGGACTTCGTCTACCTGTGGGAGCAGCTGCGCGACGCGCCCGGGGCCATCGACGCCGCGGGCTACCAGCTGATCTCGAACATCTCGGCCAGTGACGGGGGCAAGGTCGTCGAGGTGACCTTCGCCAAGCCGTACCCCGGCTGGCGGTCGCTGTTCGGCGACCTGCTGCCCGCGCACCTGCTCAAGGACAGCCCCGGCGGCTGGGACGGGGCGCTCGCCGACGGCTACCCGGCCAGCGGCGGCCCGTACTCGCTGCGCCTGCTCGACCGCGACCGCGGCGAGGTCGTGCTGGAGCGCAACGACCGCTACTGGGCGGAGCCGGTCGAGCTCGACCGCGTCGTGCTGCGCCGCACGGACGTCCCCGGCATGGTCGGCGCGCTGCGCACCGGCCACCAGCAGGTCGGGCTCACCCCGGTCGACGCCGACGACGAACCGCTGATCGAGGGCCTGGGCGCGGAGGTGACCACGTCGGCCGTCCCGCGTCCGACCGTGGCGACGGTGCTGCTGCGGCCGGTCAGCGAGGCCATGCGCGAGTCGGCCGTGCGCCGGGCCGTCGTGGCCGCGCTCGACCGCGCCGCGCTGATCGCGGCGGGCACCGGCGGCGGACCCGCGGCCGCGCTGCCCGCCGACGCCCTGGTCCTGCCGCCGTCCGCGCCGGACTACGCCGCGACGCGGCCCTCCGGCGTGCCGGTCAAGCCGAACGCGAAGCAGACCCAGCAACTGCTCACCGACGCGGGCTTCGCCAAGGACACCGCGGGCGTGTGGGCGCGCGGCGGCAGCCCGCTCACGCTTGTCATCGCCGCGGGCCGCCCCGACTACACGGAGCTGGCGACCGAACTGCAGCGCCAGCTCACCGAGGCGGGCATCCAGTCCAGCATCGCCACGCCGGCCGACCCGTACCGGTCACCAGAGCCTGTTGACCTCCTGGTCGGCCCGCTTCCGGCGGACAGCGACCCCGCCACCACGCTCGCGGGCCGCTTCGGCTGCACCGCCACCGCGCACCCGGCCCCGTCGACCACCCCGACCCCGCCGCCCACGGCTCCGGACCCGACCGCGAACCCCCTGGGCTACTGCGACCTCAGCACCGACGAGGCCATCGAGTCCGCGCTGACCGGATCGGCCCCGGTCGCGTCGGTCCTGGAGAGCGTGGAGCCGAGGCTGTGGCAGGCGGCGCTGGTCTACCCGCTCTACCAGGAGACCGACCAGCTGGTCACGCACCGGACGGTGGCGGGCGTGGCCGCCGGGCCGCCGCTCGCGGGCCCGTTCGCCGTCGCCGACCAGTGGCACCGGCGCGGCTGAGACTCAGGCGACCACGCCGCCCGCGCAGGCCCGCAGCGTCCACCGTGGAGGCCACGCGCGCCTGCTCGACCAGGGCGGTCGCCGGGCGGTCCATGGCCGTCAGCGCCCGGTCTAGGCGGTCAGCGCCGCCTTCACAGGTCGAGCGGGGAGAACCAGATTGACACCTAGCGGCCGTCCAGCGCGCCGAGTGCGCGCAGCGCCCTCCGGCCCGCCGGGGCACCGAGTGGTCTCACCACGGTGGACGTCACGAACAGTGGTCGCCCGGCTTCGGGGTACTGCTTCCGTTCAGCCGTCCGTACGGACGCCGAACGGAGGGGGTCTCGTCGCCGATCGGCCCTGACGGGCGTTTTGGCAGGAAGTGGACATGCCGCGCTTGGGACATAGTCGCAATCTGGACACGGATTGTCACCGTCGTCCTGCGCTGTGTGCCAAGTGGTAACGGACACGTTGCGTGCCGGCCCCCGCGTGTCACCCTTTGGTCACGATCGCCGTGGCAGAGGTGACCGGGAGCCCTCTTCGTTCCTAGCGTGCGCAGCTAGTGCGCCGCCCAACGGTCGTTGGGGGCGTGATGGGTAAGGGACCGTTCGGCCGGACCGGCCGAGGGCGGGGCCCTGTGCTAGGAGGGCACGTGTCAATCAAGAAATCCACACTGTCGGCATTCGCCGCGGTCGTCGGAACGTCGCTCGTCCTGAGCGCGTGCGGCGGATCGAACGGTGACGGCGGCAACGGATCCACCGACGGGACCACCGACATCAAGTCGATGGCCACCGCTAAGGGCCAGTCGGGCGACGAGTACACCTCTCCGGACGTGGAGCAGGGCACCCAGGAGATCAAGGTCTCCACCGACAACCCGTTCACGGCCTACAACAACGCCGCGGCCGACGCGAACAACTCGTACAACTCGTTCGCGCTGACCATGGTCCTGTCCGGCGCCTACAAGCTCGACGGCAACGACAACGTCCTGCTCAACAAGGACGTCATGGAGTCGGTCGAGCTGACCAACAAGGACCCGCAGGTCGTCACCTGGAACATCAAGCCGGGCGTGACCTGGTCCGACGGCGAGGCCTGGGACTGCGACGACTTCCACCTGGCCTGGCTCTCCCAGACCGGCAAGGTCAAGGAGGGTGACGCCGACATCTTCACCGCGGCGGGCACCACCGGGTACGACGTCCTCGAGAAGCTGGAGTGCCCGACCCCCACCCAGGTCGTGACCACCTTCTCCGAGACCTTCCCGGACTACAAGAGCCTCTTCGGCATCTCGCTGGACATCCTGCCCGCCCACATCCTGGAGCAGGAAACCGGCATCGCCGACATCACGAAGCTGACCCCCACCTCGGACATCGCCGAGCTGAAGAAGGTCGCCGACTTCTGGAAGACCAAGTGGAACGGCTTCGACGCCAAGCTGATGCCGTCCTCCGCGCAGTACAAGATCACCGCGTTCGAGCAGAACAACTCGGTGACCCTGGAGCGCAACGAGAAGTTCGCCGGTAAGCCCGGCGGCCCGGCCAAGATCGTCCTGCGCGGCATCGCCGACCAGGTCGCCCAGGCCCAGGCGCTGGAGAACGGCGAGCTCGTCGTCAACTCCATGGCCCAGCCGGACGCCAACGCCGCCGAGCGGCTGCGCAACCTGTCCGCCCAGGGCGTGACCTTCGGCGCGACCGCGGGTCTGACCTTCGAGCACTTCGACCTCAACGTCGAGAACAAGTGGCTCAAGGACCAGGCGGTCCGCAAGGCGTTCATGCAGTGCGTGAACCGCGACGAGCTGGTCGAGAAGCTGGTCCGCCCGGTGCTCGAGGACGCCCAGCCCAAGGGCAGCCTGATCTTCTTCCAGGGCGAGGACGGCTACACCGACAACTACGCGCAGTACACCGGTGACGCCAACGCCGCCAAGGCCACCCTCGAGGGCGCCGGCTACACCATCGGCCCGGACGGCTTCGCCACCAAGAACGGTGAGAAGGTCTCGCTGAAGATCGCGCACACCGACATCCCGCGCCGCAAGCAGACCGTCGAGCTCGTGCAGTCGCACTGCAAGCCCGCTGGCATCGAGATCATCGACGACACCGACCCGAACTTCCTGGACACCCGCGTGAGCCAGGGCGACTACGACATCGCGCTGTTCGCGTGGTCGTCGGCGCCGTTCAAGTCGGGCCAGAAGTCGATCTACTCCACCGGCGGTGGCCAGAACTGGTCCAACTGGTCGAACAAGGAGGTCGACGCGGCCCTGGCCGACGCGACCACCAACCTCGACGAGGCGGCCGCCACCGCGGCCTACGCCAAGGCCGACGCCATCCTGGCTGAGGAGAACTACTCGCTGCCGCTGTTCCCGCTGCCGCGCATGTGGGCGTTCAAGGGCGTCGACAAGGTGTTCTTCCAGTCGTACTACGGCACCCTGTGGAACGCCAACGAGTGGGTCGTCTCCTAGTCACCACGCCGCCCCCTGGCGGTTGACAGGTCGACGAGCGGAGGGGCCGGGCCACACAGTCCGGCCCCTTCCGCTTGGGCACTGACCGCGGCCGGCGCACACTGGCTGGGTCAGGACGCCGGAGCGCACCTACCGGTCGCCTGGGCCCCACCGAGGAGTTCTCGTGATTCGCTACATCATCCGAAGGCTGCTGATATCAATCCCGATCCTGCTGATCGGCAGCTTTCTCGCCTACCTGATGGTTGCCTCGGCAGGCAACCCGCTCGCGGAGTACCGGGCCCAACCCAACGTGACCGAGGAGATGGTCCGCTCCCTCGAGATCAGCCTGGGCCTGGACAAGCCCGTCATCGAGCGCTACTGGATCTGGCTGACGGACTTCCTGTCCGGCGACTGGGGTGAGAGCATCGCTCTCGGCCAGGCCAGCGTCGAGGTCTTCGACTCCGTCATGCGCTCGCTCTGGATCACGTTCCGCCTGGTCATCGGCGCGGAGCTGCTGGCGATCCTGCTGGGTGTGTCCGTCGGCGTGCTCGCGGCCGTGAAGCAGTACTCGATCTTCGACTACTTCGCCACGTCCGCGGCCTTCCTGATGTTCTCCATGCCGGTCTTCTGTGTCGCGGTGATCCTCAAGACCTACGGCATCGAGTTCAACAACGTCCTCAACAGCATGGGAATGGAGCGCTGGCTGAGCACGGTCTCGCCTGCGACGACCGGCTACGAGGGCGGGTTCATCGACGTCCTTTATCAGTACACCGGCCAGTACACACTGCCGACGATCACCTTGGCGCTGATCAGCTTCGCCGCCTACAGCCGCTTCCAGCGCGCCTCGATGCTGGAGACGCTGCACTCGGACTACGTGCGCACCGCCAAGGCCAAGGGCCTCTCGCAGCGCCGCGTCATCCTGCGGCACGCCTTCCGCAACGCGATGATCCCGGTGACCACGCTGTTCTCGATCAACTTCGCCATCGTCTTCACCGGCGCGATCGTGACCGAGACCGTGTTCGGCTGGCGCGGGATGGGCTTCCTGCTGGTCAGCTCGGTGCGCCAGTTCGACCCGAACATGCTGATGGGCTGGCTGATGGTCACCGCGACCATGGTCATCATCTTCAACCTCGTCGCCGACATCATGTACGGCGTACTCGACCCGAGGATCCGTCTTGCCTAGCGACCCGATGCTGCTCACCGCGAACCAGCCCGGCCCCCCGATCGGGACGGCGAGCGAGTTCGACGCCTCCAAGGCGCGCAAGCAGAGCACGCTGATCCGGCAGCGCTTCTTCCGGCACAAGCTGGCCGTGACCAGCCTCATCGTGTTCCTCCTGATCGTGGCCTTCGGCATGATCGGCCCGCTGTTCTGGGGGATCTCGGTCGACGACTCGTCCGGCGGGCGGTTCGAGCCGCCCAGCGCCGAGCACCCGCTCGGCACGAACCAGATCGGCAAGGACATGCTGGCCCAGCTCATGCGGGGCACCCGGCTGTCGGTGCAGATCGCGCTCACCGTGGCGGTCCTGGCCACGCTGGTCGGCGTGACCCTGGGCGCGCTCGCGGGCTACCTGCGCGGCTTCGTCGACACCGCGATCAGCCGCGTCATCGACCTGATGCTGATCATCCCGGCCATCGCCGTCGCGGGCATCCTGGTCAAGGCGTTCAGCGGAAGCTGGTACGTGGTGGCCCTGGTGCTGGCGTCGTTCGGGTGGATGTCCATCGCCCGTATCACCCGCGGCGAGACGCTGTCGCTGTCGCAGCGGGAGTTCATCGAGGCGGCCAGCGCCTCCGGCGCGACCACCCGCTGGGTGATCTTCCGGCACCTGGTGCCCAACATGGTCGGCAGCATCACGGTGAACGCCACCCTGGCCATCGCCCTCGCCGTGCTGTCCGAGGCCGCGCTGTCCTTCATCGGACTGGGCGTGCAGATCCCCGACACCTCGCTCGGCCTGATCATCAGCGAGAACTACGCCCAGATCACCACCAGGCCCTGGCTGTTCTGGGGCCCGTTCGTGGTCATCGTCGCGCTGTCGCTGTGCGTCAACTTCATCGGCGACGGCCTGCGCGACGCGTTCGACCCTCGTCAGACGAAGGTGCGTGCCTGATGACCGTACTCAACGAGCGCGTCACCACCGACGCTGTGCTCGCCGTGGACGACCTCTCGGTCACGTTCCCGACCGACGACGGCAACGTGCGCGCGGTCCGCAACGTGTCCTACACGCTGCGCCCCCGCGAGGTGCTGGGCATCGTCGGCGAGTCCGGCTCGGGCAAGTCGGTGTCGTCCATGGCCGTGATGGGCCTGCTGCCCCGCTCCGCGAAGATCACCGGCTCGATCAAGTTCCGCGACCGGGAGCTGGTCGGGCGGTCGTACAAGCAGATGCAGGGCATCCGCAACAACGGCATCGCCATGATCTTCCAGGACCCGATGACCTCGCTGAACCCGGTCTTCACCATCGGGTGGCAGCTCGCGGAGGCCTACAAGGCCCACCACGACGTGTCCAAGAAGGTCGCCTGGGCCAAGGCCGTCGAGGCGCTGGAGCTCGTCGGCATCCCGGAGCCGCAGAAGCGGGCGCACCAGTACCCGCACGAGTTCTCCGGCGGCATGCGCCAGCGCGTGGTGATCGCCATGGCGATCATCAACGACCCGGACGTGATCATCGCCGACGAGCCGACCACGGCCCTCGACGTGACCGTCCAGGCGCAGATCCTGGAGACCATGCTCCGCATCCGCGACGAGACGGACGCGGCCATCGTGATGATCACCCACGACCTGGGTGTCGTCGCGGGCATGGTCGACCGCGTGCAGGTCATGTACGCGGGCACGGTCGTCGAGGCCGGGCCGGTCGACGAGGTGTTCGACCGCCCCCGGATGCCCTACACCGTCGGGCTGCTCGGCTCGCTGCCGGACCCGACGATGCTGGGCAAGCGGCTCACCCCGATCCTGGGCGCCCCGCCCTCGCTGATCAACCTGCCCACCGGCTGCTCGTTCTCGCCGCGCTGCCCGCTCGTCATCGACGAGTGCCGCAGCGTCGAGCCCCCGCTGACGCCGACCGACTCGGGCAACCACTTCGGCCGCTGCCACCGCTGGCAGCACCTGGCCTCGCTGCCGAACCCGGAGAAGCTGTTCGAGCACGAGGAGATCGGCACGATCGACGACACGATCCTGCCCGGCACGGGCGCGACCCACGTCGGCGACGACGTGGAAGCGGTCGAGCAGCGGCTGCACCAGGAAGGCCATTCGTCATGACCGAGACTTACGCCAAGGCGGACCCCCAGTCCGCCCCCCGGACCGGCAGCGCGCCGCTGCTGGAGGTCACCGACCTGGTCAAGACGTTCCCGGTGCGCGGCGGCGGGATCATCCCGCGCACCGTGGCCGAGGTGCAGGCCGTGGCCGGGGTCAGCATGACCCTGAACAAGGGCGAGACGCTGGGCCTGGTCGGCGAGTCCGGCTGCGGGAAGTCCACCACCGGGCGGGCCATCCTGCAGCTGCACAAGCCGACGTCGGGGTCGGTCAAGTTCGAGGGCCGCGAGCTGACCACGCTCAAGCCTGCGCAGCTGCGCCCGCTGCGCAAGGACATGCAGATCGTCTTCCAGGACCCCTACGCCTCGCTCGACCCGCGCTGGCAGGTCAACGACGTGGTGGCCGAGCCGCTGCGCATCCACAAGTACGGCTCCGACGAGAAGATCCAGCGGCGGGTCGACGAGCTGCTCGAGCTGGTCGGCCTCAACCCCGAGCACCGCAACCGGTACCCGCACGAGTTCTCCGGCGGTCAGCGCCAGCGCATCGGCATCGCCCGCGCGCTGGCCCTCGACCCCAAGATGATCGTGCTGGACGAGCCGGTGTCCGCGCTGGACGTGTCGGTGCAGGCGGGTGTGGTCAACCTGCTGGAGGAACTGCAGGAGCGGATGGGTCTGGCGTACCTGTTCGTCGCGCACGACCTGTCGGTGGTCCGGCACATCTCGCACCGGGTCGCGGTCATGTACCTGGGCAAGATCGTCGAGGTCGGCGACCGCAACTCCATCTACGAGCGGCCGACCCACCCGTACACCCAGGCGCTGCTGTCCGCGGTGCCGGTGCCCGACCCCAAGCAGGAGCGGCAGCGGCAGCGCATCGTGCTGACCGGCGACGTGCCCAGCCCGGCCAACCCGCCGTCGGGGTGCCGGTTCCGGACGCGGTGCTGGAAGGCGCAGGACATCTGCGCGACCGAGGAGCCGCCGCTGGTGGCCCACGGCGCCACCGTCTCGGCGTGCCACTTCGCCGAGGAGCGGCAGGTGCTCCCGTAGTAGGGTGACCGACCGGGGAAGATCGACTTCTCCGCTGGACGCCGTATGCAGGCGCGGGGACCACGGGGTCCCCGCGCCTGCATCGCCTTACTGTGCATAGGCTGACCCCGATGCTGACAGCCCCACCACGACTGCTGCTCGTCCACGCGCACCCGGACGACGAGAGCCTGTGGACCGGCGGGACCATCGCCCGCTACGCCGCCGCGGGCGTGCAGGTGACCCTGGTGACCTGCACCCTGGGCGAGGAGGGCGAGATCATCCCCGACTCGCTCGCCCAACTCGGCGCGCACGCCGCCGACCAGCTCGGCGGCTACCGGGTGGCCGAGCTGCGCGCCGCGTGCGCCGCGCTCGGCGTCTCCGACCACCGCTACCTCGGCGGCATGGGCCGCTGGCGGGACTCCGGCATGGTCGACACGCCCGCCAACGCCCATCCCCGCGCGTTCGTCGGGGGCGACCTCGACGAGCAGGCCGCCGCCCTGGCGGCGATCCTGGCCGAGGTGCGGCCCCAGGTCGTGGTGACCTACGGGCCCGACGGCGGGTACGGCCACCCCGACCACATCCGCGCCCACGAGGTGACCGTCGCGGCGCTCGCGAGCTGCCCTGAGGTGCAGCGGCTGTACTACGCGGTCGTGTCCGAGGGGGACGTCGAGGCGGGCCTGGCCGCGCTGGCGGGCGTCGACCTGCCCTACCGGATGCCCGAGCCGGGCGAGCTGCCGGTGGTGGCCGACCGGGAGATCACCACGCGGGTGGCCATCGGCGACCACCTGCCCGCCAAGCTGCGGGCCCTGCGCGCCCACGCGACCCAGGTCAGCGTGTGGCAGGGCGCGGGGGAGGCCGCGGACACCGTCGTCTACGCGCTGTCCAACGGGATCGCCCAACCGGTGCTCGACAGCGAGTGCTACGTGCTGGCGTCCGGGTCCGGCCCGGTGGAGACCGACCTGTTCGGCGGGCTCGCCCCGGTCGAGCACGCGGGCGCGGACCGATGAGCCGGGCGTGGCCGTCGTGAGCGCGGAGCGCGGGTCGCTGGGCGGGTTGTTGGTCATCAGCGCCGTGCTCGCCGTGTTCGAGCTGTTCTTCCTCCCGCTGCGCTTCGACGGGACGCTGCTGCCCGACATCGGGGCCACGCCGTTCCCGATCTCCGCGCTGGTCGCCGCGGTCAGCATGTGGTGGCTGGTCGGCGCGGCGGGCCGGGTGGCCCCTCGGCCCGCGGTCGCGGGCGCGCCGCTGTGGGTGTGGCTGGGCACGCTGCTGCTGTTCGTGCTCATCGGCCCCGGCGGCGACCGGATCGTCCTGTCGGACTGGCGGATGCTGCTGTTGCTGGGCGCGGGCGCGTTCCCGGCGGCCTTCCGGATCGGCGACGTGATGGCCAAGGCGGCCATCGCGCGCAACCAGGACACACGCGGCTAGCCTGCGGGCGCCGCGCCGATCACCCAGACTGGGCCCGTGGCCGAGTACATCACCGACAAGCACGTGGTGTCCGTCCTGCGGCCGTTCGTGCGGGCCACCGCGCCCATGCTCGCCGCGCTGCGCGACTCCAACCCGTTCTTCCTGGTCCGCAAGGTCCTGCCGAGCGCTGAGGCCGACCGGTCGGACGCGGACAGGGAAGACACCGAGCACCTGGCGAAAGTCGACAAGTCGATCCGCGAGCGGCTGCGCTCGGGCCTGGAGCACGTGCGCGTGCCCGGGACGCGGGCGTGGGACGGGATGACCGTCGCCGAGCGGGAGGACTGGTGGCTCAACCGGGTCGGCCGGTTCACGGTGCTCATCGCGGCCATCCCCGGGGTCGGCGGCGCCCTTGCCGACCGCCTGCCGATCCAGACGACGCTGGCGAGCGCGGGCCAGGGCCTGGTCCTCTCGGCGATCGGCATGGAGAACGGCCTGGACGCCGCCGAGCGCGTCCGGCTGATCGCCCACGTCCTGTTCGACCGCGACATCCCCCCCGAGCTGGCCCGCGGCGCGGGACTGGCCGACGCCGATGAGGACGCCGCCACCGCCGACCTCACCCAGGAGCTCGACGCCAGCTCGGCCAAGCACGGCCGGGTGACGGTCAAGGCCGCCGCCCGCACCCTCTGGCGCTTCGGCCGCACCCTCTACGCGCTGGGGGAGGAGCTGGACAAGCGACCGCAGGGCCGGTTCTACCACCAGCTGATCGGCATGCTCCCGATCGTCGGCGCCCTCGGCGACTACCTCGGCGAGCGCTCCGCCCTGAAGCGGGCGGTGCGCAAGGGGCGCAAGTGGCTCAGTCGCCGACCCAGTATCGGTAGCGGTGGGACTCGGTGAGGCCCTCGCGGCGGTAGAGGGCCACCGCGGCGGTGTTGGCCGTGGTGACCTGGAGGACCCGGTAGGGCGTCCCGGCCCAGTGGTCGAGCGCGGCGAGCAGCGCGGCGCCGTGGCCCCTGCGGCGGTGCTCAGGGCGCACCTCCAGGACCGCGACGTGCAGGTACGCCCCCACGACGCAGCCGCGCGCGATGCCCGCGATGGCGTCGCCGTCCCACACCGTGGCGAAACCGACGCGCGGTCCGGTGGTGAGGACGTGTTCTTGAGCACGTGTCGGGGCGCCGCCCACCGCGACCTCCAGCCAGCCCGGGGGCGGGGTGTCGCGGACATCGCCGGGCGCGGGCCGGGTCGGGCCGACGAGCACGTACGTCTCGGCGCCCTTGGCGTGGGCGGTGTTCGCCCGCCAGCCGTGGCCGGTCAGGTCCTCCTCGACGGGTGAACCGCTGACGACCTGCAGGTAGGGGCGGATGCCGTGCTCGCGGGAGAAGGCGACGACGGTGTCCAGGGCGCGGTGCAGCGGCAGCCCGGGGTCGCCGATCGCCAGCGTGCTGTTAGCCCGTCCGGTGTAGCCGCCCGCCGCGCGCATCCGCCAGTCGCCGAGGTCGCGGCGGACGACGGCGGGCCAGGCGTCGGCGCAGACGCCCTCCAGGGTCTCCATCGGGTGCACTACCCCAGTCTCGCCGGATGGGGCCACCTTCTCCTGCATTGTGAACAACATGGCACCTGCTGCGTGTCACAGTGGGGGGCAGGGGATACTGGCCGGTGTCGCGCAGAAGGACGCCTGCGCGCCGTCGAAGATAGAAGGAGCAGGAGACCGCAGTGACGTACGTGATCGCCGAGCCCTGCGTCGATTTGCTCGACAAGGCCTGCATCGAGGAGTGCCCCGTCGACTGCATCTACGAAGGGGACCGGATGCTCTACATCCACCCCGACGAGTGCGTCGACTGCGGAGCCTGCGAGCCGGTCTGCCCGGTCGAGGCCATCTACTACGAGGACGACGTGCCCGACCAGTGGGCCGCCTACACCAAGGCGAACGTGGACTTCTTCGACGAGCTCGGCTCCCCCGGCGGTGCGTCCAAGACCGGCAAGACCAGCAACGACCCGGACTGGATCAAGGCGCTGGACCCGCGCTCCCACGACGAGTGACCACGCTTCCGGACTTTCCCTGGGACAGCCTGGCCGACCACGCCGCCCGCGCGCGAGCGCATCCCGACGGCGTGGTCGACCTGTCGGTGGGCACCCCGGTCGACCCGGTGCCGGAGGTCATCCGCGCCGCGCTGGCGTCGGTGTCGGACGTGCCCGGATACCCGACCACGCACGGCACGCCCGCGCTGCGGGTGGCCGCGGTGGCGGCGATGGCGCGCCGGTTCGGCGTGGTCGGGCTCGACCCGCTGGCGGTGCTGCCGACCATCGGGTCCAAGGAGCTGGTGGCCTGGCTGCCGACGCTGCTGGGCGCCACCTCGGTGGTGATCCCCGAGGTGGCCTACCCGACCTACGAGGTGGGCGCCCTGCTCGCGGGCGCGTCGGTGACGCGCGCCGACAGCCTGACCCAGATCGGGCCTGCCACGCCGTCGCTGCTGTGGCTGAACTCCCCGGCGAACCCGACCGGGAAGGTGCTGCCGGTCGAGCACCTGCGCAAGGTCGTGGACTGGGCGCGCTCGCGGGGCGTCGTCGTCGCCTCGGACGAGTGCTACCTGTCGCTGGGCTGGGACGCCGAGCCGGTGTCGATCCTGCACCCCTCGGTCTGCGACGGCGACTTCACCGGGCTGCTGGCGGTGCACTCGCTGTCGAAGTCGTCGAGCCTCGCCGGGTACCGCGCCGGTTTCGTCACCGGTGATCCCGCCCTGGTCTCGCGCCTGCTGGAACTGCGCAAGCACGCGGGCATGATCGTCCCGTTCCCGGTCCAGGCGGCCATGACCGCCGCCCTGACCGACGACGACCACGTCGCCGCGCAGAAGGCGCGGTTCGGCCGCCGCCGCGAGGCGCTGCGGGCCGCGCTGGCGGAGGCGGGCTTCACCATCGACCACTCCCAGGCGGGCCTGTACCTGTGGGCGACGCGCGGGGAACCGGCGTGGGACACCGTCTCCTGGCTGGCCGACCACGGCATCCTCGCCGCGCCCGGCACCTTCTACGGCCCCACGGGCGGCAAGCACGTCCGCATCGCCCTGACGGCCTCCGACGAACGCGTCACCGCCGCCGTCGTCCGCCTGACGATGGCGTGATCTCCCCGCGAGGCGGCCGCCCTCATGGTGCGGGAGTCGCGGTGCTGCTCCTTCTTCACCCCGCCCGCGACATCGCCGTCACCGGGCAGCACGTCGACGTGCTCGACGCGCTGCCCGGGGAGCGGCCCTCAGTCCGCCAGTAGGGCGCCCAGCTCGGCCACCGCGTCGCGGAGGTGGTCGGCGAACTTCATCATCTCGTGGGAGACCGCGCGCGGGGTGCTGAGGTAGACGTTGAAGCGGTCGGGGAGCAGGACGTAGGCGACGCCGATGCACTGCTTGCTCGTCGAGCCGAAGCCGAAGTACTGGATGGTGGTCGACGGGGCCGACGACGTGCTCAGGTAGTCGTCGCGCATGATCAGCCAGCCGGGGGAGTCGTACAGGGGCAGGGGGGCGGTGCCGCCCTGGCGGCGCTGGATCCACTGCAGTTCCCACAGGTGCTGTTCCGGCGCCTGGCCCGCCTGGCACTCCTTGGCCCTGGCCACGTGCGCTGCCGCCGCGGCGCGGAAGGCAGCGCGGCGGACCTCCGGCGACGGGTCGTCCATCGCCTTGACGAAGGCCAGGACCTCCGGCGTCACCACGCGCATCGCCTCGGTGCGGCCGTTCTGGAACTGGCGGGTGGCGATCGACTCGTACGTCGCGCCCGTCAGGCCCTTGGACCGCTTGTGCGCCAGTTGGTACGCCATCTGCACGAACGCGTCCGGCGACATGCCGAGCGCCTTGATCGCGTCCGCGCCGAAGTCGGGGAAGGAGACGATCGAGGTCGCCGTGTCGGCGGCGTACGCGGCGAACGACGACGCCGCCTCGGCGATGTCCGCGCGCAGCGCGTCGTCCACAGTGAACTCGACGGGCGTGACCGCGGGCTTTCCGGTGGCGAACTCCGTCGACCGGGGGATGATCGGGCGCAGCAGGGCGTCGGTGAAGGCCAGGATCGTGGTGCCGTCCAGGCCGCAGTGCTCGACGTTGATGCCCGCCCTGCCGTCGGCGAAGACGATCAGCGAGACGGCCTTGTCGAACCAGCGGTTGCCGCTGTCGCCGTGCAGGAGCTGGTCGCACGCGGCCTGCGTGTCCGCCGGGGCGAAGTCCTCGAGGCACAGGCAGAACAGCGCGGACTCGATGACCTCCACCGCCTCCGCGTTCTCGCGCAGCAGCGCCTCCCGGGAGGCCGCCCACTCGGCGCGGGCCTTCGTCGTCAGGTGGCCGACGGGCGACGCGGGGCGCACCGCCTCGGCCATGATCGACCGCAGCCCCTCGGCCAGCGCCTCCGCCGGGTACGGCCGCCCGTCGGAGAGCACGTCCAGCGAGTACACCGCGCCCCGGTGGAAGACGGCGATGTGCCGCGCGGGCGACGGACCGTCCCACCCGTGCCCGTAGGGCGCGCGCACGGTGTCCTGCCGCACCCCGGGGATCCGGGTCGTGGAGAACAGGAACTTCTGCTGCTCCATCGACTGCGGCTGACCGCGCAGCACCACCGGCGGCACGGCCTCGACGTCCAGCGCCAGCTTGTAGTCCACCGCGGCGGACACCAGCGACACCGCCCGCTCGACCTGCCCGAGCGGGACGTCCTCGAACAGGAAGAAGAAGTTGGCGTTGAGCGCGATCCGGTCCCGCCTGCCCAGGTACCGCGACGGCCAGAACAGGTCGAGCCAGCTGCGCACGCCCTCGGTCGCGTCGTACTTCTCCAACTCGGCGTGCAGCGTGCGGGCAGGGCTGTCCGGGGCGAGGAACTCGGCCACCGCCGCCTCGGTCTCGGCCAGCTCGGCGGGCGTCAGCAGCGGCGCGCACCACCGCAGGAAGCGGTCGCAGGACTCCTCCAGCGTCGGCAGCGGCACCCGGGGGAGCCGGTCGTCGTTGCCGAAGGTCCGCGTCGACAGCTCTGCACTATTCACGGGTCAACCTTCTCTGCGGGGAGTGATCAGGGGAGAACTCTGGCGCGGGGCCGGGAGATGTGCAATCGGGCGTACAGCCAGCCCTCGGTCTCCCACCCGGACGGGTCGACGCCGACCTGGGCGAGGGTGTCGAGCACCTGTTCCTGCTCGTCGTCGGAGGCGAACCGGCGCTGCGGGAACATCCGGTCCACCACCTCCGTCTCGTAGCCCAGCGCGTCGAGGCGGTCGGCGATGGGCGTGAACGGGAACATGCGCAGCACGAAGTGGGCCATCCACGGGGTCCGCTCGCCCGCGACGCGCGCCAGCGTCGCCTCGGTGACGTAGCCGATGCAGCCGGTGGAGATCACCAGGTCGACGCTGTCGAACAGGGCCCGCTGCGCGGCAGTGGGCTCGTTGGACTCCAGGTCGGCGTGGACGGCGTCGTCGAGGAAGCCCGCGGCCAGGGCGTAGTCCAGCGCCGGGCGGGAGGCGTCCAGGCCCGCGAACCAGGACCGGTCGCCGCGGGCGCGGACCAGTTCGCGGTCGGCGAGGAGCAGTTCGGCGCGCGGGCGGTCGTCGGCGGGGTAGCGCGCGTACAGGTCGTCCATCGTCAGGTCGCAGCGCAGCAGGGCGGCGTTGACGCCGTACGAGCAGCCGATGTCGAGCACCCTGGCCGCGCCGGAGCGGGCGATCAGCTCGGCGAAGTGCGGCTTGGCCAGCTGCGGCACCCGGTAGTCCAGGCCGCGCAGGGTGCTGAAGAACGGGCGGGGGTCGGGGGCGGTGTAGATGTGGTCGAGCGAGACCTTCCCGGTGGCGTCCAGTTTCATCGCGTCAGTCCAGAAGGTCGTCGCCGCGCACCGGGCGCCGCTCGTGGACGGGCAGCACCCGGCCGAACAGCTGCCGGGTCCTTGCGGGGCTGCCGACGACACCGGGCCGCTCGCTGTAGGCGAAGATCGCCGAGTGGCGCTGGGTCTCGCCGCCGACCTCGGTCACCCGGTGCAGGGAATACCGGCCCTTGAACAGCTGCAGGTCACCGGGCCGCAGGGCGAGCCGCCGCACCGGCCGGGTGTCCCCGTCGAGGACGGCCCGGACATCGGCCAGGTTCTCCGCGTCGGCCGAGCGGATGTTGGGACAGTACTCGAAGACGCCGCCGTCGTCGGCCTCCTGCGTCAGCATGCTGACGGTGAACTCGTTGGTGTCGAAGTGCCACGGGTGCGCCATGCCGGGGCGCACGACGTTCAGGCACAGCCCGGCGAGCGGGTCGGCCAGTTCGTGCACTTCGGACAGTCCGAAGCAGTCAGCGACGAATCGCTGGAAAACCGGGCTTCTGTAGAGCTTGTTGATAATCGCGGTGGCCGGAATGCGATCCCATGGCACAAAAGCGTTGCCGCGCACCATGGTCCGGCGGCCGGGGTGGTCGTCGGGGAGGTCGCTGTCGACGGGGATGTTGTACGCGTTGACGGTCTCGGTGTCGTAGTGCGCCATCGGGGCGATGTCCGCGCCCTCGCGGCGCAGCGTCTCGCGCAGTTCCGGGCGGATGAAGTCGGCGAGCACGCAGCAGCCGGACTCGGCCAGCTCGGCCCGCGCCCCGGCCACCACGCCCGGATCGTCCAGCGGATACCGGTCCGTATCGACAACCTGCTCGACCACCGGTGCGGTCATCGCGTCCTCCGATCGGATGCTGTGTCCCCCAGAAGGGTTAGCACACCGAGGGTGTCCGCGACATTACCCGCCGGTAATATGTGATCGTTTCTACAGCGCGCTTGCCTTCGCCCCGACCTTCGCCGCCGCCGCGCGCCAGCGGGCCCGGCAGGCGGACTTGCGCGCGTGCTCGCGCTCGATCAGCCGCCCGGCGACGAGCGCGACGTCGAGGGGCACGTCGTCCATCGCGTCGAGCAGGGCGCGGACGCGCTCCTCGGCGACCACGGCGTCCTGGTGGTCGCCGAGGATGTCCTGGAGCCGCTTCGCGGCCTTGACCACCGGTTTCGCCTTCTTGCCGTGCAGCTCGGCGGCGTATCGCAAACGCTTGCCCCGGATGCGCAGCCGGTGCAGCTCCTCGTCGGCGGGGTCATCGCCGAGCCCCGCCACGGCCTTGGTGAACCTGCGGCGCGGCCGCTTCAGCACCGGTCCCGCGTCGGGCTCGGCCTCCCGCGCGGCCTCCTCGAGGGAGGCGAGCAGACTCCGGAAGCGGGCGCTGCGCAGCGCGGCGAGCATGTGCCTGCGCGCGCCGCGCCGCTGCTTCTCCATCCCGGACAGCAGGCGTTCGACGGCCGCGCGCTCGTCGTCGGTGAACCCCGCCGCGGACGCGCGCAGGCGGGCGAGCAGCACGTCGTCGTCGCGGACGTCGCCGCACACCGCGCCGAGCCACTTCAGCTCGGCCCGCAGGTGCTTGTGGGAGCGCACCGCCCTGAGGACGGCACGCGCCCGCCGCACGGCCACCCGCAGCTGGTGCACGTGCTCGGGGTCGTTGTCGGCCTGGATGCCCGCGGCATGGCGGGTGAGCGCCCGGACCTGGTCGTCGAGCCGGGCCCGGACGTGCTCGGTGAGAGCGCTCATCCAGCCAAGGTTAGTCAGTTCGCGTGCAAAGCGGCGTTGAGCGCGATGCCCTGTCCCGTCCTCGGACGGACCTCGACGGCCCCGGTGGTGGAGTTGCGGATGAACAGCAGGCCGTTCTGCCCGGACAGCTCGCGCGCCTTGGTCGCCGTGCCGTCGGGCAGGGTCACCTTGGTGCCCGCCGTGACGTAGAGCCCGGCCTCCACCACGCAGTCGTCGCCCAGCGAGATGCCCACGCCCGCGTTCGCGCCGATCAGGCAGCGCTCGCCGACCCGGATGGTCTCCTTGCCGCCGCCGGAGAGCGTGCCCATGATCGACGCGCCGCCGCCGACGTCGGAGCCGTCGCCGACCACCACGCCCGCGGAGATGCGGCCCTCGACCATCGACGCGCCCAGCGTGCCCGCGTTGAAGTTCACGAAGCCCTCGTGCATGACCGTCGTGCCCTCGGCCAGGTGCGCGCCGAGGCGGACCCGGTCGGCGTCGGCGACGCGCACGCCGGTGGGCAGGACGTAGTCGACCATCCGGGGGAACTTGTCCACGCCGTACACGGTGACCGGGCCGCGGGCGCGCAGGCGCAGCCGGACGGCCTCGAAGCCCGCCACGGCGCACGGCCCGTGGTTGGTCCACACGACGTTGCTGAGCAGGCCGAACACGCCGTCGAGGTTCGCGCCGTGCGGCGTGACCAGGCGCGCGGAGAGCAGGTGCAGGCGCAGGTAGACGTCGTAGGCGTCGACCGGGGCCTCGGCCAGGTCCTCGATGGTCGTCCGCACCGCGACGACCTCGACGTCGCGGTCCTTGTCCGGCCCGACCTGATCGGCGAAGTCGCTGGTCCGCGTGGTGCCCGAGGCGTCGTGCTCGCCGAGTGCGGGGTTGGGGAACCAGACGTCAAGCACGGTGCCGTCTGCGGTGATGGTCGCCAGTCCGACGCCGCTCGCGCCGGTGGTGTCTGCACTGCTCACGGGCCCCACCGTATAGCGTGGCCGGACGTGACCGTCGCCCTGGATATCACCGCTGACCCTGTCGAGCTGACCGCCGCCCTGGTGGACGTGCCGAGCGTGTCCCGGGAGGAGGCGGAGCTGGCCGACGCCGTCGAATCGGCGCTGCGGCGCCAGGCCCCGCACCTGGAGACCATCCGCTCCGGCAACGCCGTGCTGGCCCGCACGTCCCTGGGCAGGCCGTCCCGCGTGGTGTTCGCCGGGCACCTGGACACCGTGCCGGTCAACCAGAACCTGCCCCTGCGCCGCACCGACGGCGTGCTGCACGGGCTGGGCACGGTCGACATGAAGGGCGGCGTCGCGGTCATGCTGCACCTGGCCGCCACCGTCACCGACCCGAGCCACGACCTGACGTTCGTCTTCTACGACTGCGAGGAGATCGACTTCGCGAGCAACGGCCTGACGCGCATCGAGCGCGAGCTGCGCGACTGGATGACCGGCGACCTGGCCATCGTCTGCGAGCCGTCGAACGCGGTCGTGGAGGCGGGCTGCCAGGGCACGATGCGCGTCGAGATCCGCGCCAAGGGCGTGCGCGCGCACACGGCCCGGGGCTGGATGGGCGAGAACGCCATCCACGCCCTGGAGCGCCCGCTGCGCGCGTTGGCGGAGTACCACCCCAGGACGGTCGAGATCGACGGCTGCCTCTACCGCGAGGGCCTGCAGGCCGTCTCGGTCTACGGCGGCGTGGCGGGCAACGTCGTGCCCGACGAGGCCGTGCTGGTGGTCAACCACCGCTTCGCGCCGGACCGCTCGCCCGCCGAGGCCGAGGCCCACCTGCGCGAGGTCTTCGGCGACCTGACCGTCCTCGACTACGCCGCGGGCGCCCTGCCCGGCCTGGCGACGCCCGCCGCCCAGCGGATGGTCGAGGCCGCGGGCGGCACCCCGGTGGCCAAGCTCGGCTGGACCGACGTCTCGCGCTTCGCCGCGCTGGGCATCCCGGCCATCAACTTCGGCCCCGGCGACCCGACCCTGGCCCACACCCAGCAGGAGAACGTGCGCGAGTCGGAGATCCGCCGCTGCGCCCAGGTGCTGACCCGGTTCGTCAGCGCCTGAAAACGGTCGCGACCAGGCCCGGCGCGCTGGCCGCGATGAGCCACGGGGCGGGCCACCAGTCACCGTCGACGACCTGTCCCAGCCAGACCAGCAGGCCGGGCACGGTCGCGCCCAGGACGACCGCGGCTGCCTTCGCCCCGGCGGCCACCTCCTCGGCGCAGGCGGCCGCCGTCGCCGTCACGGCCAGCGCGAGCACGGCCGCCAGCAGGGCGAACGGCTGCCCGCCGTGCTGGTCGACCAGGCCCCACAGCGTCGACGTCTCCCGGCGGTCGGTGACCCAGGGGAGGGCGGTGAGCACGACGGCCGCCGCCGCGAGGGCGGGTGCGATCAGCCGGGCGGGCAGCGCGGCGCGCTCGACGGCGCGCCGCTCCTCCAGGGCGCTGATCCTGGTCCGCAAGGCCCGCAGGGTCTTGTCGATGTCGGTCGTCATGCCCGCTCCGACGCCGCCGCGCCCGCCGGGCGTTCCCTAGACTCGCCGGGGTGACCACCGAGGACCCGCATCCGCGCGAGAAGCAGCGCGGCCCCGTCACCCTGCGCCGGGGGCGCAGCGACGAGGAGACCACCACCGACCAGCGCCTGCTCGACTCCCGCGGGCCCAGCGACTGGGTGCACACCGACCCGTGGCGGGTGCTGCGCATCCAGGCCGAGTTCGTCGAGGGCTTCGGGGCGCTGGCCGAGGTCCCGCGCGCGGTCACCGTCTTCGGGTCGGCCCGCACCAAGCGGGAGGACCCCGAGTACGGCACCGGGCGCAAGATCGGCGCGGCGCTGGCGGCGGCGGGCTTCGCCACCATCACCGGCGGCGGTCCCGGGACCATGGAGGCGGTCAACCGCGGCGCGTCCGAGGCGGGCGGGCTGTCCGTCGGACTGGGCATCGAGCTGCCGTTCGAGCAGGGGCTCAACCCGTGGGTCGACCTCGGGGTGAACTTCCGGTACTTCTTCGCGCGCAAGACGATGTTCATCAAGTACTCGCAGGCGTTCATCTGCCTGCCGGGCGGCTTCGGCACGCTCGACGAGCTGTTCGAGGCGCTGACGCTGGTCCAGACCAAGAAGGTGACCAAGTTCCCGGTCGTCCTCTTCGGCCGGGACTACTGGTCCGGCCTCTACGACTGGCTGCGCGACTCCGTCCACGCCGCGGGCAAGATCGGCGAGAAGGACCTGGCCCTGCTCCACCTGACCGACGATGTCGACGACGCCGTGCGCGTGGTCGAGGAGGCCTACCAGGCATGGATCGACACGCACTGAGCCTCTGCGTCTACTGCGGCTCCAACGACAACGTCCCACGCGCGTACCTCGACCTCGCCGACGCCGTGGGCGCTGGCCTCGCCGCCCGCGACTGGTCCCTGGTCTGGGGCGGCTCGTCCGCGGCGATGATGGGCGTCCTGGCCCGCGCGGCCCGCCGGGGTGGGGTCAAGACCGTCGGCGTGATCCCCCAGGGCCTCGTCGCCCTGGAGAAGGCCGACCCGGAGGCCGACGAGCTCATCGTCGTCGACACCATGCGCGAGCGGAAACGCGAGATGGACGACCGCGCCGACGCCTTCCTCGCCCTCCCCGGCGGCCTCGGCACCTGCGAGGAGCTGTTCGAGGTCTGGACCTCCCGCTACCTGGGCATGCACCAGAAGCCCGTGGTCCTCCTCGACCCCGACGACCACTGGGCAGGCCTGCTGGAGTGGACCCGCGAACTGTCCGGCCGAGGCTTCGTCGGCGAGGCAGCCCTGAACGCCCTGATCGTCACCCGGACGGTGGAGGAGGCCCTGGACGCCTGCGCAGGCTGACGGTGCGACCCGCCGAGGAGATGGCCGACTACCTGACGGCCTGCAAGCGATGACGACGGAGCCTGGCCGCGATGACCCGGAACCCCAGTGCGGTGGCTGCCCACACCGCGATGACCGGCGGCCCGCACTGCGGTGACCCAAGCCCGCATGCGGTGGCCGGGCCCGCACACTGCGATGGCTGGGCACCGTGATGGCCAGCGGCCCGCACTGCGGTGGCTGGGCCTGCAACCGGGCTGCGCGGGTTCGCTGCCACGTCGGCCGGGCTCCGGCGAACGCACCCCGCCCCAACCGGGGGCAAACCGCCCTATTTTCCAGGCTACCGGCTTGAGGATCTTGTCAATAGGGGCGTGGTGGCCGCCTGTGGATAACTCGGCCGTGGTCCCGCTCGCGGATGCCCCGAGCAGGGCGACTTCCCGAGCAGGCTGCCCCCGAGCAGGGCGACTCCCGGGCAGGGCGACTCCCGAGCAGGGTGACTTCGCGGGCAGGGCGACTTCGCGGGTCGGGTGCGTCTGCCCCGCGTGATCAGGCCGCTGGGTCGTTGGAGCGCTTGTGGTAGGAGTCGACGTACTCCTGGCCGGACAGCTCCATGATGGCGTACATGACCTCGTCCGTTACCGCCCTGCGGATGGGGAGGGAGTTGGTGAGGCCGTCGTAGCGGTCGAAGTACAGGGGTTCGCCGAAGCGGATCTCGATGCGGTGGCGGCGGGGGAACCGGGCGCCTGCCGGGAGGACGCGGTCGGTGCCGATCACGCCGACGGGGACCACGCAGGCCTTGTGCTCCAGTGCCAGCTGGGCGACGCCGGTGCGGCCGCGGTGCAGCTTGCCGTCCAGGGAGCGGGTGCCCTCGGGGTGGATGGCGAAGGCCGCGCCCCGGTCCAGGACCTCGCCCGCCACGTCCAGCGACGCCAGGGCAGCGCGGCTGTTGTCGCGGTCGACGGGGATCGCGCCGAGTGCCCGGAACAGGGTGCCGACGAGGCGCTTGCGGGGGGAGCCGCCCTGGAAGTACTCGGCCTTGGCCAGGAAGCTGACCGGCCTGCGGAGCATCATCGGGACCAGGAAGCTGTCGATCACCGACAGGTGGTTCACCGCCAGGATGACCGGTCCTTTCGCGGGCACCAGCTCCGCGCCGGTGACCACCGGACGGAGGAACACCCTCGTGAGGGACGAGAGCAAGAAACGCAGGGCGCGGTAGAACACGGCTGGTCCTCCTCAGTCGGGTTCAACTGTAGTTCCCCGCACCCGACCCCACCGAGCCCGAGGAGACCTGCCTCACGTCGGTAAAGTGGGGAGTCGTGACTGTCCTTCGCTTTGGCGCCCGCACCGTCCCCCAGGATCGCGCGCTCGTCATGGCGATCGTCAACCGCACCCGCGACTCCTTCTACGACCGCGGCGCCACCTTCGCCGCCGAGGCCGCGCTGGCCGCCGTCGACCAGGCCGTCGCCGACGGCGCGGACATCGTCGACATCGGCGGGGTGCGGGCGGGCTCGCACGGGGAGCCGGTGGACGCCGCCGAGGAGGCCCGCCGGGTCGTGCCGATGGTCGAGGCGGTCCGCGACCGGCACCCGGGCGTGGTCATCAGCGTCGACACCTGGCGCCACGAGGTCGGCGCCGCGGTGTGCGCCGCGGGCGCGGACCTGATCAACGACACCTGGGCGGGCGCCGACCCCCGGCTGGCCGAGGTCGCCGCCGAGCACGGCGTGGGCATCGTCTGCTCGCACACCGGCGGCGCCGCCCCCCGCACCGACCCGCACCGCGTCCGCTACGACGACGTCGTCGCCGAGGTGGTCGACGAGCTGGTCGCGCGGGCCGAGCGGATGGTGGCCATCGGCGTGCCCAGGGAGGGCGTGCTGATCGACCCGACGCACGACTTCGGCAAGAACACCTGGCACGGCCTCGCCCTGCTGCGCCACCTCGACCGGCTGGTGGCGACCGGATGGCCGGTGCTGATGGCGCTGTCCAACAAGGACTTCGTCGGCGAGACCCTGGGCGTGGAGCTGGGCGAGCGGGTGGACGGGACGCTGGCGGCCACCGCGGTCGCCGCGTGGACGGGCGCGCGGGTCTTCCGCGCCCACGAGGTCCGCCGCACCCGGCACGTGGTGGACATGGTGGCGGGCATCGCCGGGACCCGGCCGCCCGCCCGGGCCGTGCGGGCGCTGGCGTGAACGACCAGCGCCTGCTCGCCGACCGGACCTGGCAGAGTCCGGAGTGGACGGTTTCGCAACTCGTGCTGGCCAAGGGCGCGCGCACGGTGAGCGTCGTGCTGCCCGCGCTGGACGAGGAGGCCACCGTCGGCGCGGTCGTGGCCTCGGTCCGGCCGCTGCTGGGCACCCTGGTGGACGAGCTGGTGGTGCTCGACTCAGGCTCGACCGACAGCACCGCGCGGGTGGCCGCAGAGGCGGGCGCGCGGGTCGTGCGCCGCGCCGACGTCCTGCCCGACCTGCCGCCGCTGCCCGGCAAGGGCGAGGTCCTGTGGCGGTCGCTGGCCGCCACCACCGGCGACCTGCTGGTCTTCCTCGACTCCGACCTGGTCGACCCCGACCCGGCGTTCGTCCCCGCCCTGCTCGGCCCGCTGCTGACCGCCTCGGGCGTGCACCTGGTCAAGGGCTTCTACCGCCGCCCGCTGCGGGTGGAGTCCGCCGAGCACGGCACCGGCGGCGGCCGGGTCACCGAGCTGCTGGCCCGCCCGGTCCTGGCCGCGCTGCGCCCCGAGCTGTCCGAGGTCATCCAGCCCCTCGGCGGCGAGTACGCGGGCACCCGGGCGTTCCTGGAGTCGGTGCCCTTCGCAGGCGGCTACGGCGTGGAGATCGGCCTGCTGCTCGACGCCCACACCGCCTACGGCCTCGACGGGATCGCGCAGGTCAACCTCGGTGTCCGCAAGCACCGCAACCGCTCGCTGCAGCAGTTGGGCGTGATGGCCAGGCAGATCCTCGGCACGGTCTTCGCCCGCTGCGGCGTGCCGGTCGCCTCCGACCGGCTCACCCAGTTCGTGCAGGTCGGCGGCGAATGGCTGCCGGACACCCTCACGGTCCCGGTCGCCGACCGCCCGCCGATGCGGGACGTGCGAACTCGTCCAGGGCCCGTTCGCTGAGCCAGTGGTCGCGGTAGTAGCCCGCCTGCTCGACGAGCACGTCATGGTTTCCGCGCTGCACGACACGGCCGTTGTCCAGGACGAGGATCTCGTCCGCGTGCGGTAGCGCGCCCAGTCGGTGGGTGGCGACGACGACCGCGCCCGGGCGGGTGAGGACGTCGGCGAGCAGCGCGTCCGCCGTCGCCGGGTCCAGGCCCTCGACGGGCTCGTCCAGCAGGAGGACGTCCGGTCGCGCGGTGCGGGCGCGGGCCAGGAGCAGGCGGGCGCGCTGGCCGCCGGACAGGGTGGTCGCGCTCAGCTCGGTGGCCCAGCCGTCCGGGAGGGTGGACAGCCAGGGGGCCAGCACGGTGTCGTCCGGTTCGGCGTCGACGCCCAGGAGGACGTTGTCGCGCAGCGTCGCGGTGAAGACGTGGTCGTCGGCGAACGCGCCGCGCACGACGTCCGGGTCGGCGGCCACCGCGGCGCCGCCGGTGGGGCGGACACTGCCCTCGATCAGGCGCAACAGGGTCGTCTTCCCGGAGCCGCTGGGTCCCACCAGGGCGATCTTGCGGCCCGCTGGCACCTCCAGGTCGACCTCGGACACCCGGCCCGCGACGGTGGCGCGGACGAGCCGGACCTCGCCCGTGGGCGCGGGCTCGTCGGGGGTGATGGCGAGCAGGTCGCGGATGCGGGCGAGCGCGGCGCGGGCGGCGGGCCAGCGGCGGGCGGCGACCACGGCGGGCATGGCCGTCTCGAAGACGCCGAGCAGGCCCAGCACGACGGCGGCCGCCACCGGCAGCCCGCGGTGCGCGGTCAGCACGCCCGCCGCCAGCGCCGTCGCCCCGCCCACGACCGCGACGAACGCCGAGGCGACCCCGTCCGGCGCGGCGCGGTCCAGCGCGGCGATGCGCGCGGAGGTCGCGACGGCGCGATCCCGGAAGCGGCCGGTCGCGCCGAAGACGGCCAGCTCGGGAGCGCCGCCGATCAGCTCGTCGGCCTCCTCCGCGAGCCGCGCGCGCAACGCGGGACCGGTGGTGTCGGGGGAGCGCACGACCCCGGCGAGGGCCACCGCGAGGAGCCCGGCCAGCACGACCGCGCCCGCTCTCGGATCGACCAGGAACGCCGCCCCCGCCGCGGTGAGGCCGACGACGGCCGCGGTGATCCACGGCAGCAGGCACCGCAGGACCGCGTCCTGCACGGCGTCCACATCGGACACCAGGCGGCTCAGCGCGTCGCCGTGCGACAGGGCGTCCCGCCGCCGGGCGACGGCGTCGTAGATGCGCCCGCGCAGCTCGGTCACGTACTCCAACACCGCGCGATGCCCGGCCAACCGCTCGCCGTAGCGCAGCCCGCCCCGCCCCAGCGCCAGCGTGCGCACCAGCACGATCGCGATGGCCAACGCCCCCAGCTGCGGCCGCTCGGCCGCCCGCAGCAGCAACCACCCCGCTGTGGCCATCAGCCCGACCCCGGCCAGCTCCGCCCCCACGGACGCCGCCGCCGCCCCGACGATCCTCACACCACCACCCCGCTCCGCACGATCAGCACGCGGGAGGCTTCCCGCAGGAACACCGGGCGGTGCGCGACCACCAGCGAGGTCTGGTCGAGTGCCCGCCAGGCGGTCAGGAGCACGCGTTCGCCGGTGCCGTCGAGGTGCGCGGTCGGCTCGTCCAGCAGCACCAGCCCGGCGGGCCTCGCCAGCGCCCGGGCGAGGGCGACGCGCTGGGCCTGGCCGGTGGACAGCTCGCCGACCGGGCCGTCCAGTCCGGCCAGGTCCGCGGCGGCCAGCGCGGTGTCGACGTCCGGGCCGCCGAGCGCGACGTTGGCGCGCACGCTCCCGGCGAACAGCCAGGGCCGCTGCGGCACCCAGGCCAGGTGCGCGCGCCAGGCCGCCGGGTCCAGCTCGCGCAGGTCGACCCCGCCGACGGCCACCCGCCCCGCCGAGGGCGTGACCAGGCCGAGCAGCACCGCCAGCAGCGTGCTCTTGCCCGCGCCGCTGGGCCCGGCCACCGCGATGCGCTCGCCCGGCTCGATCCGCAGGTCGACCGACCGCAGCACCGCGCCCCGGTCCGGATAGGACACCGTGACGCCCTCGAAGGCGATGTCGGCGACGCGCGGGTCCGGCGGGCGGGCGGTGCCGCGCGCGGGCGGGCGCGGCACGGCCAGCGCCGCGTTCAGCGCGGCCAGGCCGTCCGTGCTGGCGTGGAAGCGCGCCCCCGCAGCCCGCAGCGGCAGGTACGCCTCCGGGGTCAGCACCAGGATCAGCACGGCGGTGTGCGCCGCCACCCCGCCGGAGAGCAGCCGCAGGCCGACCGGCACGGCCACCAGCGCCACCGACAGCGTCGCCACCAGCTCCAGCACGAGCGCCGACAGGAACGCCACCCGCAGCGTGCGCATGGTCAGGTCGGTGTGGGCGCGGGCCATGGCGCGCACGGTCTCCGACTGCGCCCGCACCCGCTGGAACAGCCGCAGCGTCGGCAGGCCGCGCAGGACGTCGAGGAAGTGCCCGCCGAGCCGGGCCAGCGCCGCCCACTGGGTGCGCGCTGCCGTGTGCTTGCCGACCAGCGCGGCGAACACCGGCACCAGCGGCAGCGTCAGCGCGACCACCAGCGCCGAGGTCAGGTCGACGAACGCCAGCCGCACCAGGACCGCCAGCGGCACGACCGCCGCTACCGCCACCGCGGGCAGGTACCCGGTGAGGTAGGGGCGCAGCGCGTCCAGACCCCGGGTGAGCAGCGTGACCGTCGACCCTGCGTCCCCGGGCACGCCGTCGATGACCCGGGTGCGCAGCGAGTGCGTCACCCGGGCCGCGGTGCGGGCCGCGACGACCTCGCGCGCCCAGCCGATCCCGGCCCGCGCCGCGATCGCCAGACCGGCGACCACGGCGGCCGAGACGGTCGGCTCCACCAGGAACGACGCCAGCAGCTCCGCCTGGACCAGCACCGCGACCGCCGTGGCGGCCCCGAACGCGCCGAGGACCGCCAGGTACCCGCGGCCGCCCGGAAGGGTCCTCACCAGAACACCGGGCGACGGTCGCCCCGGAAGGCCCACCAGCACATGCCCTGGAACGCCGCCACCAGCGGCAGCACGAGCGCGGCGAACCACACCAGCACCCCGAGCGTCGCCGGACCGGCGGCGGCCTCGGCCACGGTGAGCGTGCCCGCCGGGTCGGCGGTCGAGGCCAGCGCCACCGGCCAGCGGGCCGCCCCGATCACCAGCACCGGCAGCCCGCACGCCAGGCCCGTGCACAGCGTCGCGCGCGCCGGGCTCAGCCGGGGCGCCACCAGCACGAGCGCGATCACCGCGACCGCGCCGGGCGCCGCGATCAGCGGCTCGACGCCGGTCACCCCCACCGCCGCCAGCGCCACGACCGCGCCGACCAGGACCGCGGCGACCCGGGACAGCACCGGCACGAGCCGCCGGACGTCCACAGTGGAGCGCCAGGTCAGGAACACCGCGCCGTGCACGGCGACCAGCGCGGCGAAGGCCAGCCCGGACACGACCGCGACGGGGGAGAACAGGCTCCCCGAGCGGTGGCCGTCCGCGTCCAGCGGCAGGCCGTTGAGCAGCGCGCCCAGGAACACGCCCCAGCCGACGGCCACGATCCCGGCCCCGCCGACGATCAGCGCGTCCCAGCCCGCCTTGGCGCCCGCGTGCCACCGGCCCCGCAGCTGCACGGCGGCCGTGTAGCCGATGAGCGCGACCAGCAGCGCCACCAGCACCGGGTACAGCGCCGACAGCAGCTCGCCCTCCAGCCGGGGGAACGCGCCGAACAGGACGCCGACCGCCGCCACCAGCCACACCTCGTTGCCGAGGAAGAACGGGCCCGTCGCCGCGAGCACCTCGCGGCGACGCTCCGGCGGGGCGGCGCGCATCAGCAGCGCGGTTCCGTAGTCGGCGCCCGCGAGCGCGAAGTATCCGGCGAACAGCACGCCGAGCAGGACGAACCACAGCGTCACCACGCCCGCACCTCCTGGGGGACGAACTCCGGGGTCGAGACCGGGCTGCGCCGGGCGACCTTGGCGAGCAGCCGCCAGTCGAGGAACGCCAGCGCGGCGAACATGGCGGTGAAGGCGACGAACGAGAGCAGCATCGTCGTCGGATCGGTCTGGCTGGCCGCGTCCTCGGTGCGCAGCAGGCCGTAGACCAGCCACGGCTGCCTGCCCACCTCGCGGAAGACCCACCCGCTGATGGCGGCCACGAACGGCCACGGGATCGCCAGCACCGCCAGCCACAGCGCCCACCTCGGCTGGCGTTTCCGCATGTGCGCCAGCACCAGGTTCGTGATCAGCAGGACGACGCCGATGTTCATCATCAGGGCCAGCGGGATGCCCAGCGCGCCGGTGTCCTCGCCGAGCTTGTCCGGCTGGAGCTCGTTGATGATGGGGAACTGGGCGATGCCCGCGCCGACGACGAACGGCGCGCTCACCGCTGCCGCGATGACGCCCTGGCGCATCGAGCGCCGGAAGAACTCCGTCTCGGCGGTGCCGCGCAGCAGGTGCCACGCGCTGATGCCCGCCATCACCACGCCGCCGGTCAGCAGCGCGGCGGTCAGCACGTGCAGGAGCGCCGACCCGAAGGTGGGGTTGGACAGCAGCGCGCCGAAGTCGGTCAGCCGCAGCACGCCGTCGCGCAGCTCGTAGCCGACCGGGTGCTGCAGGAACGCGTTCGCGCTCATGATCCACAGCGCGGACGCGTAGGCGGTCAGCGCGACCAGCCAGATCAGCGCCAGGTGCAGGCGCGGGGACAGCCGGTCCCAGCCGAAGATCCACAGGCCGAGGAACGTCGACTCCAGGAAGAACGCGACCAGCGTCTCCACCGCCAGCGGCGCGCCGAACACATCGCCCGCGAAGGCCGACAGCCCGCTCCAGTTCAGCCCGAACTGGAACTCCATGACGATCCCGGTGGCGATGCCGACCGCGTAGTTGATCACGTAGAGGTGGCCCCAGAACCGGGTCATCCGCCACAGCACGGGATCGCCCCGGCGATGGGCGCGGGTCTGCGTGATCGCGACCAGGGTGACCAGCCCGAGGGTCAGCAGCACGAACAAGAAGTGGAACGAGGTCGTCACGGCGAACTGCAGCCGGGCGAGCACGAGCGCATCCATAGGTTTGGAGGCTACATGTAGCGTGTCTACCTATGGCGGTGATCCGGGAGACATCAGGGTCGAACCAGGGTCCGGAGGCGGCGCCGGGGTCCGTAAGGTCTGCTGCATGAAGGCCGACGCCCTCCGCGGCCACCTCGACGCCCTGCTGCTGGCCGTGCTCGACGGCCGCCAGCTGCACGGCTACGCGATCATCGAGGCCCTGCAGGCCCGCAGCGGCGGCGCGCTGGACCTGCCGACCGGGACCGTGTACCCGGCGCTGCGCAGGCTGGAGCGCGGCGGGCTGCTGGTCAGCGAGTGGAGCACCGTGGGCGGGCGCAAGCGCCGCACCTACCGGCTGACCCCGGCGGGCACGCGGGCGCTGGCCACGGAGCGGTCCGCCTGGCGGGAGTTCACGGCGGCCATCGACGGGATCCTGGGAGGCGGACCGTGGCCCACACAGGCGTGAGCGATCCGATCGCCGACTACATCGCGGCGCTGTCCGCGCGGCTGCGCGGGCCGTCGTCGGCCAAGGCCGACCTGCTCGCCGAGGCCCGCGACGGCCTCGACGACGCCGCCGAGGCCTACGCCGCGGC
This sequence comes from Actinokineospora sp. UTMC 2448, assembly GCF_024760565.1. Lineage (NCBI taxonomy): Bacteria > Bacillati > Actinomycetota > Actinomycetes > Pseudonocardiales > Pseudonocardiaceae > Actinokineospora > Actinokineospora sp. UTMC 2448. The sequence goes on from NZ_CP031087.1 coordinate 829,726, forward strand.
GGGCCACCCCGACCCGCGCGGGCGCGCGGTGGCCGAGTTCGGCGACCTGACCTGCCTGGCCAGGGCCTACCAGGCCGAGCTGGGCGTCGCCGAGGGCGCGCGGGCGCTGAAGTCGGTGCTCGTGGCCGTCCCGGTCATGCACGCGCTGTGGCAGACCAACCAGCTGGTGTGGATCGGCTCGTGGTCGGAGTACGGCGGGCCGGTGCCCGAGTGGTACCGCGCGGTGGCCGACGTCAACGACTGGATCGGCTGGGTCGTGATGGGCCTTGCCGGGCTGGCGCTGCTCGCCGGGCGGCTGCTGTCCCGGCGCGGGGTCGAGACCCGCAGGCTGGGCCGCGCTGCCGGGTTCCTCGGCGCGGCCGGGTCGTTCGTGCTGCTGCTGAACCTGGTCGTGCTGCTCACCGCGACCGCGAGCCTGGACATGTCCCGGCTGCTGATGCCCCTGCCGTGCCTGGCGGTGGGCGCCGGGATGTTCATCGTGCACGGGCGGATACTCGTGCTCGCGCACCGTTCATTGAAGTTCACGGCGGGTTAACCGTGCGCGGGCGGGGCCGGACGTGCCACCATCGGCCCCGTGACCTCCGCGCTTGTGTACCTCGTCGTCATGGTCCTGGTGGCGGCCGTGGTGTTCCTGCTCGCCTCGGTGGTGTTCGGCCGGGGCGAGGAGCTGCCCGCGCTGCCGCCCGGCGCGTCGCCCACCCGCCTGCCCGCCGACGGGCTGACCGGCGACGACCTGCGCGCCGTCCGCTTCCAGCTGGTGCTGCGCGGCTACAAGATGGCCGAGGTCGACTGGGTGCTGCGGCGCACCGGCGAGGAGCTGGACGCCCTGCGCGCCCGGGTCGCCGAGCTGGAGGCCGCCCGCGCGCCGGAGCCCGCCGACCGGTGATCGACGTCGTGGAGCGGGTCGACGTGGTCGCGCCCGCCGCGGTCGTCTGGGCCGCCGTCACCGACTGGCACAACCAGGGCGTGTGGATGCTGGGCACCCGCGTCCGGGTCACCTCGGGCGACGGCAGGCTCGGCTCGCGGCTGGCGGCGCGCACGGCTGTCGGACCCCTGCGGTTCACTGACCGCATGGAGATCACCCGCTGGGAGCCGCCGGTGGCCTGCGAGGTCGCGCACGTGGGCAGGCTGGTCCGCGGCACGGGCGGCTTCCGCGTCGAGCCCCGGGGCGTCTCGCGCAGCACGCTGGTGTGGTGGGAGCGGCTGGTCCCGCCGCTGGGGCCGCTGGGCGCGGTCGCGTGGCGGCTGACGGGCCCGGCGTTCCGGCTGGGCGTGCGCCACTCGCTGCGCCGGTTCGCCGACTTCGCGGAGTCCCGGGTATGAGGTGCGGGTGGGCGAACACGCCCGAGTACGTCGAGTACCACGACGCCGAGTGGGGCACGCCGCTGCGCGGGGTCCGGGAGATGTTCGAGCGGATCTCGCTGGAGGCGTTCCAGTCGGGCCTGTCGTGGATCACGATCCTGCGCAAGCGCGAGGCGTTCCGGGCGGCGTTCGCGGCCTTCGACCCCGCCGCCGTGGCGGCCTTCGGCGACGGGGACGTGGCCAGGCTGATGGCCGACGCGGGCATCGTGCGCAACCGGGCGAAGATCGACGCGACCATCCGCAACGCGCGCGCGGTGCTCGACCTCGACGTCCCGCTCGACGACCTGCTGTGGTCCTTCGCCCCCGACCGGCCCGGCGCGCGCCCCGCGACGCTGGCCGACGTCCCCGCCGTCACCCCGGAGTCCAAGGCGATGGCCAAGGAGCTCAAGCGGCGCGGGTTCGCCTTCGTCGGGCCGACGACGTGCTACGCGCTCATGCAGGCCACGGGCATCGTCGACGACCACGTCGCCACCTGCTGGCGGGCTAGCGCCCGGTGAACCCCGGCTCGCGCTTGGCCACGAACGCGTCGACCGCCTCGCGGTGGTCGGCGGTGCGACCGGCCTCCGCCTGCGTGCGCCCCTCGACCGCGAGGCCCTCGGCGAGCGAGCCGCCCGCCGAGGCCAGCATGGCCTCCTTGATCTTGGCGTACGCCGTGGTCGGGCCCGCCGCCATCCGCGCGGCCAGCGCGTGGGCCACCGGCAGGACCTCGGCGGCCGGGACCACCTGGGTGACCATGCCGACCCGCAGCGCCTCCTCGGCGGACACGGGCTTGGCGAGCAGCATCATCTCCATGGCGCGGCCGTAGCCGATCAGCCTGGGCAGGGTCCACGACGCGCCCGAGTCGGCGGTCAGGCCCACGTTGGCGAAGGCCATGAGGAACTTCGCCGAGTCCGCGGCGACGCGCAGGTCGCACGCGTAGGCGAAGGACGCGCCCGCGCCCGCTGCCATCCCGTTGACCGCGGCGATGATCGGCTTCGGCAGCGCCGTGATCGCCGTCACAATCGGGTTGTAGTGCGCCTCGACGGTCGACAGCGGGGCCGGGTCGTTCGCGGCCAGCAGGGCCATGTGCTCCTTGAGGTCCTGGCCCGCGCAGAACGCCTTGCCCGCGCCCGTCAGGACCACCGCGCGGACCGCGTCGTCCGCCGCGGCGGCGACCAGGGCGGCGAGCAGGGCCTCCTTGAGCTCCACCGTCAGCGAGTTGAACGCGTCCGGTCGGTTCAACGTCAGCGTCCGGACGCCGTCGCGGTCCTCGGTGAGCAGCGCGGTCAAGCCAACCTCCGATGTCAGGCCGTTTTGCGGCCGGTGGTCAAACAGCCGTCGACGAACTCCGCCGCGGCCGGGGCGAACAACGCGGTCCTGGTGTCGAAGAACGCCGCGGCGGCCGTCCCCGGCCACGGCGTGGGCAGCAGGTCCTCGGGCAGGCCCGGGTCGCGGAACAGGAACTTGCGCCAGGCGTGCAGCAGGCGCTGGCAGGCCGCGAACGCGGCCGCCGGGTCCGTCGCGTCCACACCGGACAACCGGGCCGACCACTCGGCCACGAACCCCGCGTACTCCGCGCCCAGCTCGGTGAGGTCCCACGCGCTGGCGGCCAGGTCGGCGTCGTCGCCGTCCAGGGCGCCGTGGAAGACGCGGGCGCGCACGCCCTCGGCGGCCAGCACCTCGTCCAGCCCGGCCGACGGGCGCGGGGCCACCCAGGTCGCCGGGCCGAGCGGGCCGTAGCCGAGCAGGCGCAGCGACGAGGTCAGCCGGTCGCGGGCGGTGCGGGCGGGCAGCTCGGACAGCGCGACCACGTGCCAGCGGCCGTCCCAAGTGGAAGCGCCCAGCCGGTAGATCCGCGACCCGGCCTCCGCCAGCCGCCGCTCGGCCCGCTCGGTCAGCGCGTAGCCGGGGCCGTCGGGCAGGCGGCGCGGGGTCAGCCAGCCCTGGCGCACCATTCTGGACACCGCGGTCCGGATCGCGGGCGCGCCGAAGTCGAGCGGGGCCAGCAGCCGGACCAGGGCGGCGATGGTGGCCGCGCCGCCCCGCCCGCGCAGGTAGGCGCCGTAGACGTCGAACAGGGCCGAACGGGCACGCACGTGGAGTGAGTCTGTCAGTCCGAACCGGCCCCGCGCCACCATCGTGGCCGGTCACCGACACGCGATGATCGGTTCCGATTTCACCGCCGCGACCGGATAGGGGAGAATAGCGACAGCCCGGCCGGTTCCTCCCGGCCTGGTAGGCAGGCTATGACGGAGGGAGCACGCTATGGCGGCCATGAAGCCCCGGACCGGTGACGGTCCCCTCGAGGTGACGAAGGAGGGCCGGGGCATCGTGATGCGCGTCCCGCTGGAGGGCGGCGGGCGGCTCGTCGTGGAGATGACTCCGGACGAGGCGGCCAACCTCGGCGAGGCTCTCAAGAACGCCGTCGGCTGACCCGACCCCTCCCTTCCCCACCCGTCAACCCGGAGGAACGCTTGCCCACGCCGGTGCCCACGGTGCCTTCGCCGCTGCCCGCCGTCGAGGTCGCCGCCGCGCCGCGCGCGGGCGTGCCGACCGTCGTCATCGCTCGTCCCGCCGACGAGGGCGGCCAGCCGACCTTCGGCGACCCCGGGCTCACCCCGGACTGGGCGACCGCGCTGGGCCTGACCGGCAAGGCCGGTGAGGTCCAGCCCGCGCCCCCCGGCGCCGCCGCCCGCTGGGTGGTCGGCGTCGGCGCGGGCGCGGCGGCGGACTGGGGCGCGGCCGGGGCCGCGCTGGCCAGGACCGCCCAGGACCGGCTCACCGCGGAGACCCCGCAGGCCGAGCGCTCCCTCCAACTCGAACCGCCCGCCGACCTCCCGGACGACGCCATCGCCGCGTTCGTGCGCGGCGTGCTGCTCGGCGGCTACCGCTTCACCGTCTCCGGGGCCGAGCAGGCGCCCCGGCTGCGCGGGCTGCGGCTGGTCGTGTCCGATCCGGACCGTCGCGAGCGGATCGGCGCGGTGGCCCGGCGGGCCGAGGTGCTGGCCGGGGCCACGGCGTTCGCCCGTGACCTCGCCAACACCCCGTCGAACGTCAAGGACCCCGCCTGGCTGGTCAAGACCATCGGAAGGGCCGCGGCCAAGGTGTCCGGTGTGGACGTCGTGGTGCGCGACGAGCGGTGGCTGGCCGAGCGCGGCTTCGGCGGCCTGCTGGCCGTCGGCGGCGGCTCGGCGCGCCCGCCCCGGCTGCTGGAGCTGACCTACGCCCCCTCGGGCGCGAGAGGGCCGCACCTGGTCCTCGTCGGCAAGGGCATCACCTTCGACACCGGCGGCATCTCGGTCAAGCCAGCCGACGGCATGCACCTCATGCGCACGGACATGGCGGGCGGCGGCGCGGTCGCCGCGGCCACCATCGCCATCGCCCGGCTCGGCCTCCCGGTGCGGATCACCGCGCTGGTGGCGTGTGCCGAAAACCACATCTCCGGCTCCGCCTACCGCCCCGGCGACGTCGTCACCCACTACGGCGGGCAGACGACCGAGGTCGTCAACACCGACGCCGAGGGCCGGATGGTCATGGCCGACGCCCTCGTCTACGGCCACCGCGACCTCGGCGCCGACCTGCTGGTCGACGTGGCCACCCTGACCGGGGCCATGAAGGTCAGCCTCGGCCTGCGCACCGGCGGCCTGTTCGCCACCGACGACGACCTCGCCGCGCGCATCGACGCCGCAGGCGCGGCCGCGGGCGAGGCGTGGTGGCGGATGCCGCTGCTGGACGACCACGCCGACGACGTCGTCTCCACCATCGCCGACCTGCGGCAGTGCCCGCCCGGCCCGGGCGGCATCACCGCGGCGCTGTTCCTGCGGGAGTTCACCGGCGGCCTGCCGTGGGCGCACCTGGACATCGCGGGCCCGGCGCGCGCGGAGAAGTCCTACGGCGACGTCGTGCCCGGCGCGACCGGCTTCGCGGCGCGGACGCTTGTGGGCCTGGCCGAGTCGCTCTCCGGCTGACCGAAGAGGCGGTCGAGCAGGGCGAACTTGGCCACGAACACCGGCAGCCCGCCGAGGACGTAGGCCAGGTTCAGCACCAGCGTGCGGGAGCCCCGGTCGTCGATCACCGGGCCGACCAGGGCGTCGGCCAGCGTGGTCAGGCCGACCGACACCAGCCCGCCCAGGGCCGTCACCACCAGGTAGCCCACCACCTGGCGGGTCAGCCTCGGCCTGCCCCGCTGGCCCCACGCCCACCAGCGGATCATCACGAAGTGCGGGAGCGCGCCCGCGGCGAACCCGATCGTGCTCGCCGTCAGCGCGCCCACGCTGGCCTGCGAGTACAGCACCCACAGGACCAGCTGCGTGATGCCCGTCGCGGTCAGCGAGGCGACCGTGTACCGGGTGAACCGAGGTCCCACGCGGACCACCGTACGTCTCACCTCCTGACCGAGCTCTCAGCCGCCCGGTAGACCTCGACGGTCCGCGCCGCCACCGACTCCCAGGAGAACTCCCGCTCGGCGCGCGCCCGCCCGGCCGCGCCCATCGCCGCCGCCCTGGCCGGGTCGGCGAGCAGCGCGTTCACCGCGTCGGCCAGGCCCGCCTCGTAGGCGTCGGTGTCCGCCGAGTAGCGCACCAGCAGGCCCGTCTCGCCGTGCGCCACGACCTCCGGGATGCCGCCCACGTCGGATGCCACCACCGCGGTCGCGCACGCCATCGCCTCCAGGTTCACGATGCCCAGCGGCTCGTACACCGAGGGGCACACGAACACTGTCGCCGCCGTGAGGAACTGCCGCAGCTCGGCGGCGGGCAGCATCTCCTGGATCCAGTGGACGCCCTCGCGCGCGGCGGCCAGCCGGGCCACCGCCGCCCTGGTCTCCTCGGCGATCTCCGGGGTGTCCGGGGCGCCCGCGCACAGCACGACCTGCGCGTCCGGCGCGATGGCGTGGGCGGCGGCGACGAGGTGGGCGAGGCCCTTCTGCCGGGTTATCCGCCCGACGAACAGCACGATCGGCCGGTCCGGGTCCACCCCGAACCGACGCAGCGCGTCGGTCTCGGGCACCGGCCGGTACTCGACGGTGTCGATGCCGTTGCGCACGACGTGCACGCGGTCGGGGTCGAGCGAGGGGTAGCAGTCCAGCACGTCGGCGCGCATGCCCTCGCTGACGGCGATGACGGCGGCCGCGGCCTCGTACGCGGTCCGCTCGACCCAGGACGACACGCGGTAGCCGCCGCCGAGCTGCTCGGCCTTCCACGGCCTGCGCGGCTCCAGCGAGTGCGCGGTGACCACGTGCGGGACGCCGTGCAGCAGGGCGGCCAGGTGACCGGCCATGTTGGCGTACCAGGTGTGCGAGTGGACCAGGTCCACGCCCGCCGTCGCCGCCGCCATCGACAGGTCCGCCGACAGCGTCCGCAGCGCGGCGTTGGCGTCCTCGAGGCCGAGCGGGTTGTGCGCGACGGCGCCCTCCCGGGGCGCGCCGAAGCAGTGCACGTCCACCTCGACCAGCTCGCGTAGTCGGGGCACCAGGAAGCCCACGTGCACGCCCGCCCCGCCGTAGACCTCCGGCGGGTACTCCCTCGTCAGCAATCCGATCCGCACAGGTCGAACGGTAGCCGTCGACCAGGTGCGCGAACGCGGTGCGGCGGCCGGGTGAACGCGGTGTCAACGACGCGCGGCCCGCCGTGTCGCATCTGGCCGTGATCGCCCGGGGCGAATAGTGTCCACCTCGTGAAAGGGCAGCCGCGCGTACTCGGGATCGTGCTCGCGGGCGGCGAGGGCAAGCGGCTCTGGCCGCTGACCGCCGACCGGGCCAAGCCTGCCGTGCCCTTCGGCGGCAACTACCGGCTGGTCGACTTCGTGCTGTCCAACCTGGTCAACGCGGGCTTCCACCAGCTGTGCGTGCTGACCCAGTACAAGTCGCACTCGCTGGACCGGCACATCTCCACGACCTGGCGGCTGTCGAACGTGCTCGGCCAGTACGTCACGCCCGTGCCCGCGCAGCAGCGGCTGGGCAAGCGCTGGTACACCGGCAGCGCGGACGCCATCTACCAGTCGCTGAACCTCGTCTACGACGAGGAGCCCGACTACATCGCGGTCTTCGGCGCCGACCACGTGTACCGGATGGACCCCGCGCAGATGCTCGCCCGGCACATCGAGTCCGGCGCGGGCGTCACCGTCGCGGGCATCCGGGTGCCGAGGGCCGAGGCGCGCGCGTTCGGCTGCATCGACTCCGCCGCCGACGGGCGCATCACCCGGTTCCTGGAGAAGCCCGCCGACCCGCCGTCGGTGCCCGACGACCCGGACGTCACCTTCGCGTCGATGGGCAACTACATCTTCTCCTGCCGCACCCTGCTGGAGGCCCTGCGCGCCGACGCTGCCGACCCCGACTCCGTCCACGACATGGGCGGCGACATCATCCCCATGCTGGTCGACGCCGGGGTGGCGCACGTCTACGACTTCGACGACAACGACGTGCCCGGCGCCACCGAGCGCGACCGCGGCTACTGGCGCGACGTGGGGACCATCGACGCCTACTACGAGGCGCACATGGACCTCGTCTCCGCGCACCCGGTGTTCAACCTCTACAACCGCGAGTGGCCCATCCGCACCGCCACGCCGCCGCTGCCGCCCGCGAAGTTCGTGCACGAGGGCACCGCGCGCGACTCCATCGTCGGCCCCGGGTCGATCATCTCCGGCGCCTCGGTGCTGCGGTCGGTGGTGTTCTCCGACGTCGTCATCGAGGACGGCGCGGTCGTGGAAGGCAGCGTGCTGCTGCCGGGCACCCGCATCGGCAAGGGCGCGACCGTCCGGCGGGCGATCCTGGACAAGAACGTGGTGGTCTCCGACGGCGTGCGCATCGGCGTCGACCCCGAGCTGGACCGGGCGCAGTACACCGTCAGCGCGGGCGAGGTCGTGGTCCTGGGGAAGGGCTTCAGAGCCGGGTGAGCTCGCCGCTCTTGGCGGCCACGAGCAGGCCGTCGGCCAGCGTGAGGGGGACCAGGCGGTCGTCGGCGCGCACGGCCCGGACGAGGTCGCGTAAGTTCGCGCCGTCGGCGAAGGCCAGCACGCCGCCCGGGCGCAGCAGGCGGACGGCCTCGTCGTGGTAGGCGGCGTAGTCGCCCTTGGCGGCGTCGACGAACAGCAGGTCGTAGCCGCCGTCGGTGAGCCGGGGCAGCACGTCGAGCGCGCGGCCCATGATGAGCCGGGTGCGGCCGGGGGCGATGCCCGCCGCGCGCAGCGCCCGCTTGGCCTCGGCCTGGTGCTCCGGCTCGACGTCGATCGAGGTCAGCACGCCGTCGGAGACCATGCCGCGCAGCAGGTAGAGGGCGCTGACGCCGGTGCCCGTGCCGATCTCGACGACGGCCTTCGCCCGCAGTACGGTGGCCAGGAACCGCAGCGCCGCCCCGACGCCCGGGGCGATGGCCGGGCAGCCCAGCGCCGCCGCGCGGGCCCGCGCGGCGCTCAGCGAGTCGTCCTCGACGACGGGCGTATCCGGTGCCACAGGGAGGCAGGTTAGCGCCGGTTGTCCCGAAATCGGGTGAACCTGCCCGGAAGGTCACGCTCCGGGATCACGGTTTCTCAGGGACGTCTCAGGTCACTCTCACGGTGGGCTCATCGTCGCGCGCCAGACTTGTCACCAACGGCGGGTCCGAGCGGGGGAACTTCGGCACATGGGGAACACAGGGCGAGCGACGAACGTTGACCAGGGCAACAGCCTCCAGGAGGTGCACATCCCCGCGATGACGCAGACGGTGCCGGTCGAGGACGTGGAGTGGGTCACCCCGTCCTGGGACGAGGTCGTGCGCGAGCACGCCGACCGCGTGTACCGACTCGCCTACCGGCTTTCCGGGAACAAGTACGACGCCGACGACATCACCCAGGATGTCTTCATCAAGGTGTTCCGCTCGCTGAACAGCTACAAGCCCCAGACGTTCGAGGGCTGGCTGCACCGCATCACGGTCAACATCTTCCTCGACATGGTCCGCCGCAAGGGCCGGGTCAAGATGCACGCGCTGCCGGAGAACAGCGAGCGCATCAAGGGCGAGGAGCCCAGCCCCGAGGACATCTACGCCGACACCCACCTCGACCCCGACCTGCAGGCCAGCCTCGACGAGCTGCCCCCCGACTTCCGCGCCGCGGTCGTCCTCTGTGATGTGGAAGGCCTCTCGTACGAGGAGATCGGCGCCACACTTGGGGTTAAGCTCGGAACCGTGCGCAGCCGAATCCACCGGGGACGCCAGGCCCTGAAGGCCTCGCTGGAACGCCGCCGAGACCTCGCCGCCGCCGCGGAGGCCGCCTCATGAGTTGGGGCCTGTCCGAACAGCACCTGCTGCCGGACGCCGTCGTCGCGTTCGTCGACGGCGAGCTGTCGGCAGGCGCCCACCAGCGCGCGGCCCAGCACGCCGCCCGCTGCTCCTGCTGCTCGGCCGAGATAGCCGCCCAGCGCCAGGCCAGGGCCGCTGTCCGTGGGGCAGACGCCCCCGGCGCCCCAGCGGGCCTGCTGGCCGCGCTGCGCGCCATCCCGCACGAGGTGGACCTCCCCTCGGCCCCCGACAACCTCGCCATGACCCCCGACGGCCAGTTCGTCACCGTCCAACGCCCCGAGGCCTTCCCCGGCGGCGAACCCCTCGGCTCCTCCCCCCGCCTAGGCGAGGGCCGAGCCGTCCTCGGCCGCCGCGCAGGCGCGGGCGTAGTCGTCTCCGGCCTCATGCTGGGCGCCTTGGCCCTGGTCAACTCCGGCGACCAACCCCCCATCCAGTCCCCCGCGGCCTGGATGCAGTCGCCCCCCGACCCAGCGGACGCCGAACCCGCCACCACCTCGGTAGGCTTCGGCCTCTTCTCCGCCCGCTGAGCACCCGCCAGAGGGCCAAGCAAGCCACTGCCCGGGTAGAGCCCGTGGGCGGCAGGGGAAGTAGGCCCGGCCGGCCGACAGCCCCAGGCACACGGCAAACGGACAAGGGCAGGCGGTTCGGGGGCAGCGGCCAACGCCAGAGGTCGAGGGCCGGGGGCTGGGAGCCAGGGGCCAGGGGTCAAGAGCCAGCGGCCAGGGCCAGGCACCAGGGGCCAGAGCCCATGGCCAGCGGCCAGGAGCCCAGGGCCAGCGGCCGGGAGTCGAGGGCAGGGGCCGAGCGCCAAGGGCCAGAGCCCAGGACCAGCGGCCAGGAGCCCAGGACCAGCAGCCACGGGCCAAGTGTGGCAGGGCCATCGCAAGCACCCACTAAACGCAACACGCCCCGGACAACTGTCCGATGGGGCGGACTCGCATTCGTGGGGAGCGAGACGGTGCTACCCTCGCTCGGCGCGGACGGCTTCGCCGCTCCGCCCCTAATCCGCGCCGCGCCGTCTCGCTTAGGGGCCCCGCGAATGCGAGTTCGCCCCATCGGACACCCCCAAGAAACTCGCGTCAAAACCCCTGCGCGCGAAAGGCAAGGGGAGAGTGCGAGCCCGACGAACAGGGTCTTCACCGCCCCCCATGCATGCTGTACCACGATGAACGACCAGCCACCTGCCACGCCCGAGATCCCACCCGACCAGCGGGTGGGCCCTCGCCCCCTCCAGCGGCCCGCCGTCGATCCGGCGGAATCCGCCGTCTTCGGGCGTCCCTCCGGCGTGGAAGGCGCGTTCGCCGCCACCGGTCCCACCCTCAACACCCTCCGCCAGGCCCCGCCCACCACCGAGGCGCTCGCCTCCGCGTTCGGCAGGCCCGAGGGCCAGCGGGACACCCTCCAGCGCCCCCCGGGCCACGGCTCGAACGCCCCCGACGACGAGGACCCGATGTGGTCCGGCGACCAGAACCCGTGGCGCGATCCGGGCGCGGGCGCCGTCATCGGTCCTCCCGCCCTGGACCGCGACGACGACGCCGCGGCGAAGGCGGCGCCCGGGGACCGGGGACGGCAGCTGAGCCTGCCCGAGGTGCTCTTCGGCAGGCGGGTCAAGCCGTCCGCGCTGGTCGTGCTCGGGGTCGTCGCGTTGCTGATCGGGGCGGCGGGCGGAATCGGGGGCTGGCTGCTCGCCCGCGGCGGCGACAGCCTGACCAGGGACGTCACCCTCGCCGAGGCGCAGCCAGGCAAGGAGCGGCCACCTGGTTCGGTGGCCGACATCGCCGCCCGCGTGCGGCCCGCGGTCGTCTCCATCGAGGTGAAGCTGGAACGCGGGGGCGGCGGGTTCGGGTCGGGCGTGGTCATCGACGGCGCCGGGTACATCGCCACCAACTGGCACGTCGTCACCCTGGAGGGCCGCGCCGACGAGACCGCGCGGATCACCGCGCTGTTCACCGACGGCACGCGCGCCGAGGCGACCATCGTCGGCACCGACCCCAAGACCGACCTGGCCGTGATCAAGGTCGACGTGGACAACCCCACCGTGCTCCAGTTCGGGAACTCCGACGAACTGCAGGTCGGGGACGCCGTCATCGCGATCGGGTCGCCGCTGGGGCTGACCGACACCGTCACCGAGGGCATCGTCAGCGCCCTGCACCGCCCGGTGGTCGCAGGCGGCGACAACGGAACCGCGCCCATCACCTACGACGCGATCCAGACCGACGCGGCCGTCAACCAGGGCAACTCCGGCGGTCCGCTGGTGGACTCGACCGGCGCGCTGGTCGGCATCAACTCGGCGATCCGCAGCAGCGCGGGCAACACGGGCAGCGTCGGCCTCGGCTTCGCCATCCCGTCCAACGACGCCCGCCGCATCACCGAGGCGCTGATCCGCGACGGCCGGGTCGCGCACGCCGACCTCGGCGCCAACGTGCGGTCGGTCTCGGCCGACACCGCCGAGGGCGCGCAGGTCGTCAACGTCACCGAGGGCGGCGCCGCGCACAGCGCGGGCATCGTCGAGGGCGACGTCATCCGCAAGGTCGGCGACCGCCAGGTCCGCACCGCCGCGGAGCTCACCGTGGCCGTGCGCGCGAACCGCCCGGGGGACACTGTTCCCGTCGTGTTGGCCCGGCAGGGGCAGGAGCTCACGATTCAGGTAACCCTGGGCTCGGACTGATTGGCTAGTCTGGGGCCAGGAGCGAGCGCGGAGGTGTCAGGGTGTTCGAGAGCATCGGCTGGGCCGAGATCCTGGTTCTCGGCATCGCCGGGCTGTTCATCCTGGGCCCGGAGCGGCTGCCCGACGCGGCCGCCTGGCTCGGGCGCAGCATCCGCAAGGTCCGCGACTTCGCCACCGGGGCCCGCGACCAGCTGAAGAACGAACTGGGCCCGGAGTACGACGACATCCGCAAGCCCCTTGAGGACCTGCGCAGGCTGCGCAACTTCGACCCGAAGCAGATGATGGCCAACCACCTCTTCGGCGACGACCACGACGGCACCAAGCCCAACGGCTACGCCCCGCAGCCCCCGATCCCGCAGATCAAGCCCGCCGCCCCGCCCGCCCCGGAGAAGAAGCCGGACTTCGACCCCGACGCGACCTGATCCCGGCGCCATTGGGGGTGCGGGGAGAAGCGACGCCGAGTCGCGCAGGCTGGTGGTCGAGCACCTCGGCGCGACCGCTCACGTCGTCCAGGCCGGCTACCGGCTGAACAGGCGCCCACGACCCCCGCGAGCGGTGAAAGCCCGCTCGCAGGGGGACAGGGCTAGCGGCCCGCGGGGCTGACGGAGAGCATGCGGCCCGCCAGGCCGCGGGCGCGGACGGTGAGCTTGCCCGCGATCTCGTGCAGCACCTTCGCCGCCGGGGCGTCGGGCTGGGACGTGACCAGCGGCTCGCCCGCGTCGCCGCCCTCGCGGAGGCGGGGGTCGAGGGGGACCTGGCCGAGCAGGGGGACGTCCGAGCCGACGGCCTGGGTCAGCGAGTCCGCGACGGCCTGGCCGCCGCCGGTGCCGAAGACGTCCATGCGGGAGCCGTCGGGCATCTCCAGCCAGGACATGTTCTCGATCACGCCCGCCACCCGCTGCCGGGTCTGCAGGGCGATGGCGCCCGCGCGCTCGGCGACCTCGGCCGCCGCCTGCTGGGGGGTGGTGACGACCAGGATCTCCGCGTTGGGGATCAGCTGGGCGACGGAGATGGCGATGTCGCCGGTGCCCGGCGGCAGGTCGAGCAGCAGCACGTCCAGGTCGCCCCAGAAGACGTCGGCGAGGAACTGCTGGAGGGCGCGGTGCAGCATCGGGCCGCGCCAGACGACCGGGGTGTTGCCGGGGGTGAACATGCCGATGGAGATCACCTTCACGCCGTTGGCCTGCGGCGGGAGGATCATCTTCTCGACCTTGGTCGGCTTGTCGGTCGCGCCGACCATGCGCGGGATCGAGTGGCCGTAGATGTCGGCGTCGACGATGCCGACCTTGAGGCCGCGCGCGGCCATGGCGACCGCGAGGTTGACCGTCACGCTGGACTTGCCGACGCCGCCCTTGCCGGAGGCCACGCAGTACACCCTGGTCAGCGAGCCGGGCTCGGCGAACGGGATGCGCGGCTCCTCGGCGTCCCCGCGCAGCGACTTGCGCAGGGCGGTGCGCTGCTCGTCGGACATGACGTCGAGTTCGACGGCGACCGAGACCACGCCCGGCAGAGCCGACACCGCGGCGGTGACGTCGCGGGTGATCTTGTCGCGCAGCGGACAGCCCGCCACCGTGAGGTACACGCCCACGTCCACCCGGCCGTCCGGGTGCACGGTCACGTCCTTGACCATGCCCAGCTCGGTGATCGGCCGGTGGATCTCGGGGTCCTGCACCCCCGCGAGCGCGGTGCGCACGGCCTCGGTGCTGGGGACCTGCTGCGTGGAAGTCACCTATCCATGTTACGGAGTGGTAGGCCGCTGTCCGCATGGCCCGCGCCACACGGGCTGGTGGCGAGGCAGCCAACCACGCTCCGTACGATCGGCAGTCTCTCCCCGTGAAGGAGGACGCCGTTGACGGTGCCGCAGCAGGCCGCCCGGCCGACCCGAGAACAGCTCGCCGCCTGGCGGAACTTCCTGCGCGCGCACGCCCGCATCACGCGCAGCCTGGAGGCCGAGCTGGTGGCCGAGCAGCGCCTCTCCCTCGGGTCATACGACGTGCTGCTCCAGCTCGCCGAGGCGCCGAGGCGGCGGCTGCGGATGGCCGAGCTGGCCGACGCCGTCCTGCTGTCGCGCTCCGGCGTGACCCGCCTGGTCGACCGGCTGGAGCGCGCGGGCCTGGTGGCCCGCGAGCGGGTCGCGGGCGACGGGCGCGGCGTGGTCGCCGCGCTCACCGAGCGTGGTCTCGACACCCTCAGGACGGCGTCGCACACGCACCTGGCGGGCATCGTGCGCCACTTCGTCGCCCACCTCGACGCCGCCGAGCTGGCCGAGATCGGCCGGATCTGCGGGGACCTCGCCGACCAGCCGGAGTGAGGGTCAGAACGGCAGTTCGTCGCGGGACTTGCGCCGGGGCTCCCCGGACAGCCCGGTCCTGAGCTTCTCCAGCTCGCCGCGCAGGTAGTCGCGGGTGGCGACCTCGCCGATCGCCAGCCGCAGCGCGGCCAGCTCGCGGGCCAGGAACTCGGTGTCGGCCTTGGTCTGCGCGGCGCGCGCCCGGTCCTCCTCCAGCGACACCCGGTCCCGGTCGTCCTGGCGGTTCTGGGCCAGCAGGATCAGCGGGGCGGCGTAGGCGGCCTGGGTGGAGAACGCCAGGTTCAGCAGGATGAACGGGTAGGGGTCCCAGCGCAGCGACACCGCCACCAGGTTCAGCGTGATCCAGACGACGACGATCAGCGTCTGCCAGAACAGGAACTTGCCGGTGCCGAGGAACCGGGCCAGCCGCTCGGAGAACCGGCCGAAGGCCTCCGGGTCGAACCGGACCCGGAGGCTGCGCGGCGCCCTCGGCTGGTCGAGCCTGCGGCGGAATGTCGGCTCAGGCACCCATGACCCCTTCGGAATGCCGCCAGCCCTCGGGGAGCAGGTGGTCCAGCACGTCGTCGACCGTGATCGCCCCGACCAGGTGCTCGCCGTCGTCGACGACCGGCGCGCACACCAGGTTGTAGGTGGCGAAGAAGCGGGTGACCTCCAGCAGCGTGTCGGCGGGCCGCAGGGCGGTCAGGTCGCGGTCGACCAGCCCGGCCACCAGGTCCGACGGCGGCTCGCGCAGCAGCCGCTGCGTGTGCACCAGGCCGAGGTAGCGCCCGGTCGGGGTGGCGCTCGGCGCCCTGCACACGAACACCATGCTGGCCAGCGCCGGGGTGATGTCGGGGTTGCGCACCCTGGCCAGCGCCTCGGCGACGGGGGAGTCGGGGGCCACCACGATCGGCTCGGGCGTCATGAGCCCGCCCGCGCTGTCGTGGCTGTACTCCAGCAGCCGCTTGACCGGCGCGGACTCCTCCGGCGCCATGAGTTCGAGGAACCGGTTCTTGTCCGGCTCGGACAGCTCGGCGAGCAGGTCCGCGGCGTCGTCGGGGTCCATCGCCTCCAGCACGTCGGCGGCGCGCTCCTCGTCGAGGTGGCGCAGCAGGTCGGTCTGGGCGGTCTCGGACAGCTCCTCGATGACGTCGGCCAGCCGCTCGTCGTCGAGGGCGTCGGCGACCTCATAGCGGCGCTTGGCTGGCAGCTCCTGCATGGCCTTGGCCACGTCGGCCGCCCGCATGGACTCGAAGACGGCCAGCAGCCGGTGCGCGTCCTGCGGCTGCCCCACCAGCTCGGTGATGCCCGGCGCGCGCACCTCCGACCAGTCCAGCACCTCGACCGGCCCGCGCCTGCCGAGCCGCCCGGTGCGCTCGCGCACGGCGATGCGCCCCAGCACCCAGTCGCGGGTCCGGGTCGGCTCCATCGCGGTGTCCACCACGACCGCGCTGCGCCCGGACTCGATGACCGTGACGCGCGCGTCCAGCAGCTGACCGATCACCAGCACCTCGTGCGGGCGCTTGGTGAAGTGCCGCATGTTGACCAGGCCCGTGGCCAGCGTGACCGCCTGCGGCTCGATCGCGGCGACCCGCAGCATCGGCACGAAGATCCGCCGCCGGGTCGCCAGCTCGACGACGAGGCCGAGCACCCGGGGCGGGGCGCCGTCGGCGCGCAGCCCGGCCACCAGGTCGCCGATCTTGCCGATCGACTCGCCGTCCGGGCCGAACACCGGCAGCCCGACCAGCTGCGCCGCGAACACCCTGGTGGTAGCCACGCCGGTCAGGCTAGCCGCCTGTCGACGTGCTCACCGGTCAACGCGTCCCCCGTGTCCGTGCGCTGGTAGCGCACCGAGCGACCGTCGCGGTACTTGGCGACCAGGCCCGCGTCGCGCAGCACGGCGAGGTGGTGGGAGACGGTGGCGGCGGCGAGCCCGTGCCGCCTGCTCAGCTCCGTGGTGGTGCTCGGGCGGTCGAGGCTGATCAGCAGGCGGGCGCGGGTGGCGCCGACCAGCCGGTCCAGCGACGACGGTCCCGCCGCGTCGGGACCGCCGACCGCCGGGTACATCAGCACGCTGTCGTCGGGGTTGCCCAACTGGCTGAACAGGTTCGGCCAGGCCAGCACCGACGGCGAGAGCACCAGCTCGTCCCCGTTGAGCTCGTAGGTCTCGGTGTACGGCTTGTCGATCTCGATGCAGCCGTTGGCCCAGCGGGTCTTGGCGTGCAGGGAGTCGATGAGCGCGCCGATGCCCCCGGCGGCCATCGTGCGCGCCCGCCGTGCGAGGTCGGCGTCGATGCGGGCGCGCAGCCCCGGCCAGTCGTCGGCCATCGCCGCGGCCCAGAACCGCGCCATCCCGTTCGCGGCGCGCCTGGCGAACGTGCCGGACTCGGCGGCCGCGCGCAGCCGGGGATCGGCGCCGTGGGTGGCCGCGGCGAGCTGGGCCATGACCGCCTCGGCCGACGTGGCGGCCATCCGCTCCAGCTGCTGGGCGAACACGCGGTCGGCGGGCACGGCGGCGGGCTTGGGGGTCAGCAGGTCGGGGATCGACTTGGGCGGCGACGCGGCGAACAGCACCGCCACCAGCCGCACGTCCGGGTCGCGCAGGGCGAACCGGGCCGTGGGGCCGGGATCGCCGTAGAGCGGGTGCGGGAGGCCGCCCGCGGTGTAGGCGAGCCACTCCATGGCCTCGGTGGCGGGCGATGGGGCCAGCCGGACCCGGGCGAGCGCGGCCGCGTCCAGGCGCACAACCATCACGCGCCCAGCCTAGTGACCATTCGAGCACGATCGAATAGCTGGCGGTGGCGGCATCGGACGCGGTGTGCTGGTCCCGCCACGGCGTGGGGGGAAGGCGCTGTGGACGCCGGGGACTGGGGGTGCGGCCGGGGTTCGCCCCGGCCGCCCCCGGTGTCCCCGGCGGGCCGTTCAGCTCAGGGCGTCGATGATCGCCTCGGCGCTCTGGCCTGCCGGATCGTCATCGTCGGACCAGAGCCAGGACTCGACAGCGCGCACCAAGGTCCACTTGCGGGCCTTGGCCCGGTCCATGCCGGTGGCCTCGACCAGCGCGTCCAGCCGGTCGGCGAGGTCGCCGTCGGTGTGGCGGTTCCACAGCATCGGGATCAGGCCGAACTCCGGGTCGCCCGCGATCGGCTTGGGGTCGATGACCAGCCAGGGCTCCCGCGCGCCGCCGAGCACGTTCTCGTAGTGCAGGTCCTCGTTGACCAGCCGCGAGACCGACACCGGGCCGAGTTCGCGGCAGTAGGCCGCGGCGCGGTCGATCAGCTCGTCGTCGACGGCCTCGCCGGTCGCCTTGAGCGCGGCGTTGTCGGCGGGCAGGTCGACGGCCAGCCGCTCGGCGACCGCGCGCAGGTGGCGCACCGGCGCGGGCGCGGGCCGGTCGAGGCGGCGGATCAGCTCGGCGGTGATCTCCAGGGCCTTGTCCAGCGGGACGTCCATCAGGGTGCGGTCGGCGTCGAGGCGTTCGAGCAGCAGGCTCCAGCCGTCGGCGGCCAGCAGCCGGACCGCGCCGTCGCCGTCCCACAGGCGCAGGGCCAGCGCCTCGTGCTCGGCCTCAGGGTGCGGCCAGCCGATCTTGAGCACCGCCGCGGCGCCGTCGGCGCGGCGGACCGGCTGCACCACCGAGCAGAAGCCGTGCCACGACGGGCCGTCCGGGCGCAGCGACCAGCGGTCCAGCATCGCCGCGCCCTGCGCGGGCAGGCTGGCCAGCCAGGCCCGGCCCGCCTCGCCCTCCCGGTCGGCGAAGCCCTCGGCGAAAGCCGGTGGGATGTCGAACACCCTGCTCCCTCATGTCGTTGGTCACGATGGCGGTCCGGCAGGGCCCGTGGTCGACTAGAACATCTAGTCAGTTACCGGCCGGTAGACAGCTCGGAGGCCCGATGCGTTCCCCCAAGGACTTCTTCCGCCCACTCGCCGTCGGCGCGCCGGAACCGCTGCGGGAGGTCCCGTTCCGGCCCTCCCGGATGATTCACTTCTTCGACCCGAGCAACGAGAAGATGGCCGCCAAGGTTCCCGCCATGGCGGCGCAGGCCGATGTGCTGCTGGGCAACCTGGAGGACGCCGTCCGCGCCGACCGCAAGGAGGCGGCGCGGGCCGGGCTGGTCGCGGTGGCCAAGACCACCGACTTCGGCGACACGCAGCTGTGGACCCGGGTCAACAGCCTGGACTCGCCGTGGGTGCTCGACGACCTGATCACGCTGGTGACCGAGATCGGCGACAAGCTCGACGTGATCATGATCCCCAAGGTCGAGGGCGCCGCGGACATCCACTACGTCGACCGGCTGCTCGCCCAGCTGGAGGCCCGCGCGGGCCTGACCAGGCCGCTGCTGGTGCACGCGATCCTGGAGACCGCCAGCGGCGTGGCCAACGTCGAGGAGATCGCCACCGCGAGCCCGCGCATGCAGGGCATCTCCCTCGGCCCGGCCGACCTCGCCGCCAGCCGCCGGATGAAGACGACCCGGGTCGGCGGCGGCCACCCCGGCTACCTCGTCCGCACCGACCCGACCGGGGACGACCTCACCGCGGGCCGGACCACCTTCCAGCAGGACCTCTGGCACTACACCGTCGCGCGCATGGTCGACGCCTGCGCGGCCGCCGGGATCCTGCCCTACTACGGGCCCTTCGGCGACATCGCCGACGTCGTGGCCTGCGAGGACCAGTTCCGCAACGCGTTCCTGCTCGGCTGCGTCGGCGCGTGGAGCCTGCACCCCAAGCAGATCGCGATCGCCAAGAAGGTGTTCTCGCCTGCGCCGGAGGACGTCGCGTGGGCCCGGCGGGTCATCGCCGCCATGGGCGACGGCACGGGCGCGGTCATGATCGACGGGAAGATGCAGGACGACGCCACGGTCAAGCAGTGCCGGGTCGTCGCCGACCTGGCCGACGCGCTCGCCGCGCGCGACCCCGAGCTGGCCGCCGCGTACGAGGCCGCGACCAAGTCGGCCGTCGAGGAAGGTGTGTCCGCATGACGTACGTGCCCCGCCGCTCGGTCCTCTACATGCCCGGCGCGAACGAGCGCGCGCTGGAGAAGGCCAAGACCCTGCCCGCCGACGCGCTGATCCTCGACCTGGAGGACTCCGTCGCCCCCGACGCGAAGGCCGACGGCCGCAAGCGGGTGTGCGAGGCCGTCGGCGCTGGCGGCTACGGCCGCCGCGAGCTGACGATCCGCGTCAACGGCCTCGACACCCAGTGGCACGTCGACGACCTGCGCGCCGCCGCCGAGGCCGGTCCGGCCGGGGTGGTGGTGCCCAAGGTGAACTCCGCTGCCGATGTGCACGCCATCGAGCGCGCGTTGGAGGCCGCGGGCGCGCCCGACCACACCGCGATCTGGGCGATGGTGGAGACGCCCATCGCCATGCTGCGCGCGCACGAGATCGCCGCGGCCAGTGAGCGGCTGACCGTGCTCGTCATGGGCACCAACGACCTGGCCAAGGAACTGCACGCCGAGCACGTGCCCGGCCGCGCGCCGCTGCTGACCGGCCTGTCGCTGGCCCTGCTCGGCGCCCGCGCGGCGGGCAAGGTCATCCTCGACGGCGTCTACAACGACGTGAAGGACCTCGACGGCTTCGCCGCGGAGTGCCGCCAGGGCCGCGAGTTCGGCTTCGACGGCAAGACGCTGATCCACCCCGGCCAGATCGGACCGTGCAACGAAGTCTTCGCCCCGTCCGATACCGAGGTGGAGCACGCCCGCCGGGTGATCGCCGCCTTCGAGGCCGCGGCCGCCGAGGGGCGCGGCGTGGTCACCGTCGACGGCCGGATGATCGAGAACCTGCACGTCGACAACGCCCGTCGCGTCCTGGACGTCGCGGCGGCCATCGGCGCGTTCGACAACGGGGAGTGATCACCGTTTAGTCACGGCCAGTCACAAGATCGAGCGCGTGTGATCACGGTCACCCACTCATGGCCTAGGTCTTCCCGCTAACTGGTAACCAACCGTGAAAAATTGCGGCTGTTTGGTCCACGCGCGCTGATGCGTCCTCCGCAACTTTCCGAAATGGCTGCTCGGATGGCGGAGGACGTGCTTAGCCTTCCCGCCATCTGATGGGCAGCTGTCCGAAGGGGCAGTGGGGGGAAGGGGAGACCGGTGACCGGCAGGGGACGACGACGTCCGGCCCGGCCCGCTCCGGTACGCGGATGAGACCGACGGTCGCGCAGGGTTTCGCCGACGCCGCCCGGCGCTGGCCGGACGCGCTCGCGGTCGGCGGCGAGCATCCGCTGACCTACGCGGAGCTGGCCGTCCGCGCGGGCGGTGTCGCGCGCGCCCTGGCCGGGATCGCCCCGGGCGAGCGGGTCGGCGTCGCGCTGCCGCACGGGCCGCGCGCGATCGCCGCCGTGCTCGGCGTCCTCGCCGCGGGCGGCGCCTACGTCCCGATCGACCCGGCGTTCCCGGCGGCGCGGCGCGCCGTGATGGCCGAGACCGCGGGCGTCGCCACGGTCGTCACCGAGGCCGCCAGCGGGCTGCCCGGCGTCATGATCGAGCACGTCGCTGACGCGCCGCTGACCGTCGCCGAACCGGGCGAGACCGCGTACGTGCTGTTCACCTCCGGCTCGACCGGCGAGCCCAAGGCCGTCGCGCAGACGCACGCGAACCTGCGCCACGTGGTGGACAACCAGCTCGCCACGCTCGGCATCGGCCCCGCCGACCGGGTGGCCCTGCTGGCCTCGCTGTCCTTCGACGCCGCCATCCCGGACCTGTTCCCGGCCCTGCTCGCGGGCGCGGCGGTGGTCCCGGTCGACGTGCGCGCCGAGGGCGTCGCCGAGACCGCGCGGCTGCTCGCCGAGCACGGCGTGACCGTCTACCACTCCACGCCCACCCTGTACCGCTACCTCGTCGACACGGGGGCGCTCCTGCCGTCCGTGCGGGTCGTGCTGCTGGGCGGCGAGCAGGCCACCTGGGCCGACCTGCGGCGCGGCCGGGACCGGTTCGCGCCGGACTGCGTGTTCGTCAACGGCTACGGGGCCACCGAGGTCACCTTCGCCGCGCAGTTCCGCGTCGCCGCCGCCGACCTGCCGGACGCCGACGGCCCGGTGCCGATCGGCTCGGCGCTGCCCGGCTACACGCTCCGCATCGCCGACGACGGCGAGATCGTCGTCGCCGGGAAGCACCTCGTCGGCCGGTACCTGAGCGGGCCGGGCGACCGCTTCGGCGTCGACCCCGACGGCACGCCCACCTACCGCACGGGCGACCTCGGCAGGCGTGACCCCGACGGCACGCTGGTGTGCCTGGGCAGGCTGGACCGGCAGGTCAAGGTCCGCGGGCACCGCGTCGAGCCCGCCGAGGTCGAGGCAGCGCTGACCGCGGCGTCCGGGGCCCGCGCCCGGGTGATCGTCCGCGACGGTCGGCTGCTGGGCTACGTCGAGTCCGCCGACGCCGACCCGGTCGCGCTGCGGGCCGCGGTGGCCGACGCGCTCCCCGGGTACTGCGTGCCGCAGGCCGTGGTCGCCGTCGCCGCGTTCCCGCTGACCGTGACCGGCAAGGTCGACGAACGCGCGCTGCCCGACCCTCCCGCCGAGCGACCGGCGCGGGCCATGACCGACACCGAGCGCCTGGTCCACGACGCCTGGTGCGCGGTGCTCACCGTGCGCTCGGTGGGGCTGGACGTCGCGTTCTTCGACGCGGGCGGGCACTCGCTGAGCCTCGGTGTCCTGCGCGCGCGCCTGGCCGAGGCCACCGGAGCCGACATCGGCGTCGCCGCGCTGCTGCGCCACCCGACCGTCGCCGCGCAGGCCCGGTTCCTCGACGCCGATCCGCGGGAGCGGGAGCGCGGCGCCGTCGAGCGGGCTGAGACCGGGGACGAGATCGCCGTCGTCGGCCTGGCCTGCCGGTTCCCCGGCGCGGCCGACGCTGGCGCGTTCTGGTGGAACCTGTGCGCAGGCGTCGACTCCATCCACGACCACACCGACGCCGAACTGGCCGCGCTCGGCATCGGCCCGGGTCTGCGCGCCGACCCGGCCCACGTCCGCGGGCACGGCGTGCTGACCGGGATCGAGGAGTTCGACGCGGAGTTCTTCGGGTTCACCCCGGCCGAGGCCGAGACCACCGACCCGCAGCACCGGCTGTTCCTGGAAACGGCGTGGGCGGCGCTGGAGGACGCGGGCCACGACCCGGCGACCGAGCCGGGGCGCGTCGGCGTCTTCGCCTCGGCGTCGGTCAACCGGTACTTCCTCTACCACCTGTTCGACAACCCGGCGGTGGCCGACCTCGACCCCGACGACTGGGAGGGCAGGCTGCTCGGCCGCCAGCAGGCCGACCACCTGCCCGGCCAGGTCGCCTACCGGCTCGGCCTGACCGGCCCGGCGATGGCCGTGCAGAGCGCGTGCTCCAGCGCGCTGGTCGCGGTGTGCGAGGCGGCGCAGAACCTGGCGGACTACCGCTGCGACATCGCGCTCGCGGGCGGGGTCGCGGTGACCTGGCCCCGGCACCGCGCGGGCGGGATGGCCTCCCCGGACGGGCGCTGCCGGGCCTTCGACGAGGCGGCGGCGGGCACCGGGTTCGGCTCCGGCGTCGGCGTCGTGGTCCTGCGCAGGCTCGCCGACGCCCGCGCCGACGGCGACCACGTGTACGCCGTGCTGCCCGGCTGGGGTGTGAGCAACGACGGCGCCGAGCGCGCCGGGTACGCCGTGCCCAGCCCGGTCGGGCAGGCCGAGGCGATCGCCGACGCGCTCGCGGCCGCCCAGCTCGACCCGGCCGACGTCGGCTTCGTCGAGGCGCACGGCAGCGGGACGCCGCTGGGCGACGCGATCGAGGCCGCCGCGCTCACCGACGTCTTCGGCGACGTCGAGCACTGCGCGCTGGGCTCGGTGAAGACCAACATCGGGCACCTGGACGCCGCTGCGGGCATCGCGAGCCTGATCAAGGCCGTGTTGGCCGTGCGGCACGGGCAGATCCCGCCGAGCCTGCACTTCACCGCCGCGCACCCGGACGTCGACCTCGGCCCGTTCACCGTGCCGACGAAGCTCACCGCGTGGCCCGCCGGTCCGCGGGTGGCGGGCGTGAACTCCTTCGGCGTGGGCGGCACCAACGCGCACGTCCTGGTCCGGCAGTCCGAAGAGGACATCCCGCCGCCGTGCCCGGAGCGGACCTGGACCCTCCCGGTCTCCGCGCGCGACCCGATCGCCCTGCGCGCCGCGCTGTCGCGGCTGCGGGACCACATCGCCGAGCACGCCCCGCGCGTCGCCGACGTCGCGTACACGCTGTCGGTCGGCAGGCGGGCGTTCGACTGCCGCGCCGCGGTCGAGTGCACCGACGCGACCGTGCTGGCCGCGCTGACCGAGGCCATCGACGGCCGCACGACCGCGCACTCCGAGCGGGCGCGCCGGTGGGTCGCGGGCGAGTCCGTCGCGTGGGCCGAGGACTTCGACGGCGTCCCGGCGCGCCGCGTCCCGCTGCCCACATACCCGTTCCGGCGATCGCGCCACTGGATCGACCCGCCACGCAAGGAAGTGCTCTAGTGGAGTGGTTCGTCAACCGCGTCCCGCGCCCCGGCGCGGACGTCCGGCTGTTCTGCCTGCCCTACGCCGGGGCGGGGGCGTCGGTGTTCGCCGCGTGGCCCGCCGCCGTCGGTCCCCGGATCGACGTGCACGCGCTCGCGCTGCCCGGCCGGGAGCGGCGCATCGAGGACGACCCGAGGTTCGACGTCGCCGAGATCGCCGCCGCCCTCGCCGAGCGCGCCGACCGGCCGTTCGCGCTCTACGGGCACTCCATGGGCGCGCGGCTGGCCTTCGAGGTCGTCCGCGAGCTGCGCCGGACGGGCGCGGCGCTGCCGGAGAAGCTCATCGTCGGCGGGTGCCGCGCCCCGCACGAGACGGCCGCGACGGTGTTCGACGGCCTGTCCCGGGTGGACGACGCGGAGCTGGTGCGCAGGCTCACCGACGGCGGCGGGTTGCCCGCCGAGGTGGCCGGGTCGGCCGAGCTGGTCGAGCTGCTGCTGCCCGCGCTGCGCGCCGACTTCGCCTGGATCGACGACTACACCCACACCGCCGAGCCGCCGCTCCCGGTGCCGATCGTCGTCTGCCACGGCACGGGCGACCGCGCCGTCAGCGCCGAGCACGCCGCCGCGTGGGCCCGCCACACCGACCGCTTCACGCTGCGCGAGTTCGACGGCGGCCACTTCTTCCTGCACGAGAACGAGGCGGAGCTGCTGGCCGTGATCGCCGAGGAGATCCTCCCGGCCCGGCCGGACGACCGCGTCCGGCTCGGCGACACCGAGTGGTCGGTCTGGCCGGACGCCGAGCTGCGCACCGCGGGCTTCCCGGTCGAGGGCCTGCACTGGTTCGCCGACCCCGACGTCGCCGAGGCGGCCGACGCCGCGCTCGCGGGCGCCGACGAGGACTTCGCCCGCAGGCTCGCCGACGCGCTCGCCCGCACCGACGAGCGGATCGGGAAGGTCATCGCCGACCCGTTGTTCACCGAGGCGCTGCTGTGGCAGAACGCCGAGCTGGCCGCGCGGTTCACCGGCGGGCTGTCCGAGCGGGCCAGCACGCGGCGCAGGCAGCGGCTGGTCGTGGGCCGCTACTGGCAGCGGTACTGCGCGAAGAACGAGACCATCGGCTTCTTCGGCCCCGAACTCGTGGCGCGGGTCGCCCCGGACGCCCCGGCCATGACCGCGACGCCCGGACCGGCGCTCGTGCGCGGACGGGTCGTGCGGTTCGAGGCGTGGGCGCTGGCCGCCGTCGGCGCGGCGCTGTGCGCCGACCCGGCCGTGCGGGCGTGGATGCCGCCGCGGCTCGCGCCGCACCTGACCGTGCGCGACCGCGCGGTCCTGCGCCCGGCCCGCCCGCCGCTGCCGCTGAGCCCGGCCGAGGCGATCGCGGTCGAGCTGTGCGACGGGCGGCCCGCGTGCGCGGTCATCGCCGACCTCGCCCAGCACGTGCGCGACGCCGAGACGCTGCTGACCCGGCTGGTCGAGCGCGAGGTGCTGACCTGGGACGCCGACCTGCCGATCGCCCCGCACGCCGAGGACGTGCTGCGCGAGCGCGTCGCCGCCATCGGCGACGAGACCGTGCGCGGCCCAGCGCAGTCCACTCTGGACCGGCTGTTCGCCGCCCGGGACGCGGTGGCCGCCGCCGCGGGCGACCCGAACGCCCTCGCCGCGGCGATGACCGCGCTGGACGCGGTGTTCACCGAGATCACCGGCCGCGCGGCCACCCGCGACGGCGGGCAGACCTATGCCGCCCGCACGCTCGTCTACACCGACACCGCGCGCGACCTCGACGTGGTCGTCGGCGCGGGCCTGCTCGACGCCGTCGCCGAGCCGCTGGCCCTGCTGCTGCGCGCGGCCCGCTGGCTGACCGGCGCGCTCGCCGACGCCTACGCCGCCGCCCTCGCCGAGCTGTACGACGACCTCGCAGGCGACGGTCCGGTGTCGCTGGCCGACCTGTGGTTCCTCGCCCAGGGCCTGTTCTTCGGCGACGGCCCGCGCCCGGTCGACGCGGTCTCGGCCGAGTTCGCCGCCCGCTGGGCGCGGCTGTTCGACCTCCCCGACACCGACCGCGCCCACTTCACCACCGCCGACCTCGCCGAGGGCGCCGCGCTGGCCTTCCCCGCCGACCGGCCGGGCTGGTCCGCGGGCGTCATCCACAGCCCGGACCTGCAGATCTGCGCGTCGTCGGTGGACGAGATCAACCGGGGCGAGCACACCGTCGTGCTCGGCGAGCTGCACACCGCGTGGGCGAGCCTGGACTGCCCGGTATACGCGTCGTGGCACCCGGATCCCGAGCGGCTGCGCGCGCGGCTGGCCGAGGACCTCGGCGGCGGGTGCGTCCGGCCGCTGTTCCCGGCCGACTGGCCCCGCCGCACCGGCCGCCTCGGCGACGGGCTCGTCGGGCGCGCCGACCCGCAGCTGGCCTTCGCCGCCGCGCCCGGGGCCGACCGGTCCCGGCTGGTCGCCGCGACCTCCGTCCGCGTCGAGCGCGACGGCGGCGAGCTCGTCGCGGTGCTGGCCGACGGTCGGCGGCTGCGGCTGATCGAGGTGTTCTCCGCGCTGCTGTCGACCCACGCGGTGGACGCGTTCAAGCTGGTGGCCGCCGCCCCGCACACCCCGCGCATCACCGTGGACCGGCTGGTCGTCGCGCGCGAGACCTGGCGCACCACCGTCGGCGAGACCGGCCTCACCGCGGCGCAGGGCGACGCGGAGCGGTACCTGGCAGTGCGGCGGTTCCGCGCGCGGCTCGGGCTCCCGGAGCGGGTGTACGTCAAGATCGGCACCGAGACCAAGCCCTGCTACGTCGACTTCACCGCCCCGGTCTTCGCCCTGTCGCTGTGCGCCATGGTCCGCGCCGCGGCGGCCCACGGGGGCGCGGACGTGTCGGTGACCGTCAGCGAGGCGCTGCCCGCCCCCGAACGCTCCTGGGTGCCCGACGCCCAGGGCAGGCGCTACACCTCCGAACTGCGGCTGCACATGGTGGACGGGTCATGACCGCGCGCGATGGCGAGGTTCCGAGACACCTGGTCGGACTGGGGGACACCGGCTGGCTGGTGTGGCGCGACGGGCTGCTGCGCTCGGCGGGCTTCCCGGCCGCGGGCCTCGATCGCTTCGCCGACCCCGACCTGGCACCCGTCGCCGACGCGGCCATCGCCGGGACCGTCGCCGACGACGTCTTCGCCAAGGCGTTCGCCGACGCCGTCGAGCGCGCGGCGGCCGCCGCGACCGAGACGGCCGCCGATCCGCTGCTGCGCGAGGCGGTGACCTGGCAGAACCCGTCGGTGCTCGTCTCGCTGGACGGGCTGGCCGCCGGTGGGGCGCGCCGCAACGTGCGGCGGCGCGACCGGGAGAAGGCGCTGCTGCGCTACTGGCAGCGGTACTGCGGCAAGAGCGAGACCATCGGCTTCTTCGGCCCGGTCTCCTGGCTGCGCGTCGAGGACGACGCGCCCGCGCTGCGCGCCGAGCCGGGCGAGCGGGCGCTGCGCGGCAGGCGGGTGTTCTTCGAGGCGTGGGCGATGGCCGCGCTCGCCGAGCGGCTGGCCGGGGACGCCGGGGTCCGGCGCTGGTGGCCGGTCCGGCCGCGCCCGCACGTGAGCGTCGAGGGCCAGCGGGTCGTGGTCCCGCTGATGCCCGCGACCACCGTGTCCACTGTGGAGGCGGCGGTCCTGGCGCTGTGCGACGGCAGGCCTGCCAGGGAGGTCGCCGATGCCGGACTGCTGCGCACACCCGAGGACACGTACCTGCTCCTGGAGCGCTTCGTCGAGAAGGGCGTGCTGCACTGGGACGCGGGCCTGCCGCTCAGCCCGCGCGCCGAGGACGTCCTGGCCGAGCGGATCGCCGCCATCGGCGACGCCGAGGCCAGGGCGCGGGCGGCGGAGCCGTTCGCCCGGCTGCGCGCCGCCCGCGACCGCGTGGCCGACGCGGACGCCGACGGGCTCGCCGAGGCGCTGCGCCTGCTCGACGCGGAGTTCGTCGCCGTGACCGGCGTCGAGCCGCGCAGGCGCAGCGGCATGGCCTACGCCGGGCGCACCCTGGTCTACGAGGACACCCTGCGCGACGTCGATGTCGTCGTCGGCGCCGCGCTGCTCGACCGCGTCGCCGGGCCGCTGGACGTGGTGCTGCGCGCCGCCCGGTGGCTCACCGCCGAACTGGGCGCGGCCATCGGCGCCGCGGTGCGCGAGCTGTACGCCGAGCAGCCGCGTCCGGTGCGGCTGTCGGACCTGTGGACGATGAGCCAGGGCCTGCTGTTCACCGGCGACGACCAGCCCGCCGACCGCGTCGCCGCCGAGTTCACCCGCCGCTGGGCCGTCCTCTTCGGACTCGGCGCGGACGGGCCCGTCGCGGTGGACACCGCCGACGCGCTCGCCAGGGCGGCCGAGCTGTTCCCGGCCACGGCGCCCGGCTGGCCGTCCGCGCGCGTCCACAGCCCCGATATCCAGGTCGGCGCGGTCGATGTCGACGCGGTCAACCGGGGCGAGTGCCAGTTCGTGCTCGGCGAGCTGCACCCGGCCAGCACGCCGGTCGACAGCGCGCTGTTCTCGGTGTGGCACCCCGACCCGGCCGCGCTGCGCGCCGGGCTCGACGCCGACCTCGGCCCGGCCCGGCTGCGCGTGCTCTACCCGGCCGACTTCCCCCGGCAGACCGGCCGCACCCGGCACGGCCTCGACGGCCCGCTCGACCGCGAGCTCGGCATCGGCGACACCGAGGGCGCCGACCTGGCGCGGGCGGTGCCCGCGACCGCGTGCCTGGTCGAGGACGTGGCGGGCGAGCTGGTCGTCCGGCTGCCGGACGGGTCGGCGTGGCCGCTGCTGGAGGCGTTCCACGACCTGCTCAGCGCC
The DNA here is from genome assembly GCF_024760565.1 of Actinokineospora sp. UTMC 2448. NCBI lineage: Bacteria > Bacillati > Actinomycetota > Actinomycetes > Pseudonocardiales > Pseudonocardiaceae > Actinokineospora > Actinokineospora sp. UTMC 2448. The sequence goes on from NZ_CP031087.1 coordinate 858,567, forward strand.
AAGCTCATGGACAGCTTCAAGCTGCTCGCCCCCGCCGCGCACACCCCGCGCATCAGCATCGGCGAGCTGGTGGTGGCCCGCGAGACCTGGCGCACCACGGTCGCCGAGACCGGGCTGACCTCGGTGACCGGCGAGCCCGAGCGGTACCTGGCGCTGCGGCGGCTGAAGGCGCGGCTCGGGCTGCCGGAGCGGGTGTTCGTCAAGATCGGCACCGAGACCAAGCCGTGCTACCTCGACCTCACCGGGCCCCTGCACGCCCAGGTGTTCGCCTCGATGCTGCGCACCGCCCAGGCCGAGGGCGGCCCGGACGTGACGGTCGTGTTCACCGAACTCCTGCCCGTCCTGGAGCAGAGCTGGCTGACCGACGCCGAGGGGCGCGGCTACGTCAGCGAGCTGCGCCTGCAGATCACTGATCCCGTCCCCTACCCGGGAGGTGCGGTATGACCACCGTGCTCGACCTGATCGCCGCGCACGCCCGGACGCGGGGCGACGCGCCCGCGGTGCGGCAGTGGGACACCACGCTCACCTACGCCCAGCTGTGGGAGCGGGCCTGCGGGCTGGCCGAGGAGCTGCGGGCGCGGGGCGTGCGGCCGGAGGACCGGGTGGGCGTGCGCGTGGCGCGCACGCCGGACCTGGTCGTGGCCGTCCTGGGCGTGCTGCTCAGCGGCGGGGCGTACGTCCCGATCGACCCGGCGCTGCCCGAGGGGCGCGTCGCGGCGGTGCTCGCGGACTCCGGCGCGGTCGCGGTCGTCTCCGAGGTGCGCGCGTCCGCCGCCGACCTGGTCCCGGCCGTCGACGCGGGATCGCTGGCCTACGTGCTCTACACGTCCGGCTCGACCGGCGTCCCCAAGGGCGTGCTCGTCACCCACGCGAACCTCCACAACTACATCGTCGAGACCGCGCGGCTGCTGGCCGCCGGGCCGGACACGCGTGCGCTGGCCGCCTGCTCGGTCGGCTTCGACGCCAGCCTCATCGACCTGCTCGTCCCGCTCGCGGTCGGCGGCTGCGTCATGCTCACCACGGAGGCCGATCGCGCCGATCCCCGACGGCTGGCGGAGTTCGTCGTCGCGCACGGCGTGGACTGGGGGTTCCTCACCCCGGCCGTGCTCGCCCTGGTCGACCCGCGCGCGGTTCCCCTGTGGACGACCGTGCTCAGCGGCGGCGACGTCGTCCCGGCCGCCCTGGCCCGGCGCTGGCTGCGGGCGGGCCCGCGGCGGTTCTTCAACATGTACGGCCCCACCGAGACCACGGTCTCGGTGACCACCGCCGAGGCGACCGGCGGGGAGGCCGTGCTGCCGATCGGCGCGGCCACCGGCGGTCACCGGCTCTATGTCGTGGACGCTCAGCTGCGCCTGGTGGAGGAGGGCGAGCTGCTCGTCGGCGGCCCCGGCGTGGCCAGGGGGTACCTCGGCAAACCGGGCCTGACCGCCGACCGCTTCATCCCCGACCCGTTCTCCGGCGAGCCCGGCGCGCGGCTCTACCGCACCGGCGACCGGGTCCGGGTGCTGCCCGACGGCCGGTTGGCGTACCTGGGCAGGCTGGACCGGCAGGTCAAGATCCGCGGCCAGCGGGTCGAGCCCGCCGAGACCGAGGCCGTGCTGAGCGGGATCGACGGCGTCGCCGAGTGCGCGGTGCTGGTGGACGGCGACACGCTCGTCGCCGTGGTCGCGCCCGAGACCGCGCCGGACGACCTGGTCGAGCGCGCGGCCCGGCTGCTGCCGTCGGCGCTGGTGCCCGCCCGCGTGGTGCGGGTGCCCGCGCTCCCGCTCACCCCCAGCGGCAAGGTGGACCGCTCGGTGCTGCTGAGCCGGTCCACTGAGGACTTCACCGATCCGGTCGAGGCCGAGGTGGCGCGCGCGTGGACGGCGGCCATCGGGCGGGCGCCCACCCGCGACGCCGACTTCCTCGCCGAGGGCGGGCACTCGCTGGCCGCCATGCGGATGGTCGCCGCGCTGCGCACCGCGCTGGGCGTCGGCGTCGCCGTCGAGGCGGTGTTCGACGGCCGGACCGTCGCCGGGATCGCCGAGCGGGTGGCCAAGGCCGAGCCGCTGACCGGTCCGCCGGTGCCGACCGGCAGCGCGCCCGCGCTGTCGCCGCCGCAGCACCGGCTGTGGTTCATGGACCAGCTGGCCCCGGCGAGCGCCCCCTACAACATCGCGCTGGCGACCCGCCTGCGCGGCGAGCTGGACGTGCCCGCGCTGCGCGGCGCGCTGCGGGCCGTGGCCGCCCGGCACGACGTGCTGCGCTGGCGGATCCCGCAGACCGCGGGCGTGCCGTACGCGGTCCGCGACGAGCCCGCCGACGTCCCGCTCGACATCCGCGAGGTGGCCAGCGCCGACATCCCCGGCCTGCTCGCCGAGGACGCCGCGACCCCGCTGGACCTGGCCGCCGGGCCCGCGTGGCGGGCGCGCCTCTACCGGACCGCGCCCGACGAGCACGTCCTCGGGATCACCCTGCACCACGCGGTGTTCGACGGCTGGTCGCAGGACGCGTTCTACCGCGACCTCGCCGACGCCTACGCTGGCCGCGAGCTGCCGCCCCTGCGCACGGGGTACGCCGACTACGCCCACTGGCGCGCCGAGCGCGACCGCAGGCAGGGCCCGGACGACCTGCGCTGGTGGACCGCGCACCTGGCGGGCGCGCCGACCGTGCTCGACCTGCCGCGCGACCGGCCCCGCCCGCCCACGCCGACCTACCGGGGCGCGGAGGCGGCGGCGGCCGTCGAGCGGGCCGACGCCGTGCGCGACCTCGCCCGGCGCATGGCGACCACGCCCGCGACCGTGCTGATGGCCGCGTTCGGCGAACTCGTCGACCGGCTCACCGGCGGTCCCGACCACGTCGTGGGCCTGGTGCTCGCCGACCGCGAGCACGCCGAGTTCGAGGACGTCGTCGGGTTCTTCGTCGACACCGTGCCCCTGCGGCTGCGCGGCGGCGGCACCTTCGCCGAGCGGGTCGCCAGGGTCGGCGACGAGCTGCGGGCGGCGGCCGCGCACCCGGCCGCGGCGCTGGACCGGATCGTCGCCGCGCTGGGGGCGGGCCGCGACCCGTCGCACGCGCCGCTGGTGCAGGTCATGCTGAACGTCCTGGACTTCGCCGACCCGGCGGCGCGGCTGCCCGGCTGCGCCGCCGAGCCGGTCCGGGTCGCCAAGCCCGGGTCGCCCTTCGACCTGACCCTCTACCTCGACCCCCGGAACGTCGCCGTCGAGACCGTCTACAACCCGGACCTCTTCGACGCCGAGCGGATCGACGCCCTGCTCGCGGACCTGACCGAGCTGGCGGGCGCGCTCGCGGCTTGCCCGGACGTCCCGGCCGCCGAGGTGGCCGCGCACCTGCCCAGGGCCGCCGTGCGCACGCCCGCGCCCGGCGCCATGGTCGCGCCCGCGCCGGAGCGGGCCGTCGCGGGCGGCCCGGAGACGCCCACCGAGCGGCTGGTCGGCGAGATCTGGCAGGCGGTCATCGGCAGGCCGGTCCGCCCGTCGGACAACTTCTTCGACATCGGCGGCGACTCGATGGCCATGGCCGCGGTGCACGCGCGGCTCACCAAGGCCACCGGCCGCCAGGTCCCGCTGCTCGACCTGTTCCGCCACCCCAACGTCCGGGCCCTGGCCCGCTACCTCGACGGCGACGGCGGCCGCCCCGAGCTGGCCAGGGCCGCCCAGCGTGCCGCCGCCCGGCGCGCCCGGCCCCGCCCGACCCGACCCGTTCCGCGCCGCGGCGCCCAAGGAGACTGAGATGACCCACCCAGAAGACACTCCCGGCGCGGAGCCCATCGCCATCGTCGGCGTCGCCGCGCGCGTCCCCGGCGCGCCCGACACCGCCGCCTTCTGGCGCAACCTGGTCGACGGCGTCGAGTCGGTCACCCGGTTCACCCGGGAGGAACAGCTGGCCAGGGGCGCCAAACCGGCCGAGGTGGACGACCCGGGCTGGGTGTCGGCCGCGCCCATGGTCACCGGCTTCGACGAGTTCGACGCGGGCCTGTTCGGCATGTCCGAACTGGAGGCCCGGGTCGCCAGCCCCAACCACCGGCTGTTCATGGAGTCCTGCTTCACCGCGCTGCAGGACGCGGGCTACGACCCGGCCCGCTACGACGGCCCGATCGGCGTCTACGCGGGCACGGGCGGCAACGACTACCTGTGGGAAAACGTGCTGCGCAACGCCGCGGTCGGCGCGTCGCCGTACAACCTGGTGTCTCTGGCTACCGGCAACTCGCCCAACTACGTGGCGACTCTCCCGGCCTACAAGCTCGACCTGCGCGGGCCCAGCCTGACCGTGCACACGGCCTGCTCCACATCGCTCGTCGCGTTCCACCTGGCCTGCGAGGCGCTGCGCAACCACGAGTGCGACATGGCGCTCGCGGGCGGGGTCAACATCGAGTTCCCGCAGGGCGTCGGCTACCTCGGCATGGACGGCTTCACCTCGCCCGACGCGCACTGCCGCCCGTTCGACGCGGGCGCCAACGGCACGGTGTGGGGCAGCGGCGTCGGCGTCGCGCTCATCAAGCGGCTCTCCGACGCCGTCGCCGACGGCGACACCATCCGCGCGGTCGTGCTCGGCAACGCGATCAACAACGACGGCGCCGGCAAGGTCGGCTTCACCGCGCCCAGCCAGGACGGGCAGGCCGAGGCGATCGCCCAGGCCGTCGCCATGGCCGGGGTCGACCCGCGCACCGTGACCTACATCGAGGCGCACGGCACCGGGACGGCAGTCGGCGACCCGATCGAGGTGGCCGCGCTGTCCTCGGTGTACGGGCAGGACACCGCCGACCGGGGCTGGTGCGGCATCGGGTCGGTGAAATCCAACATCGGGCACCTGTCGCAGGCGGCGGGCATCATCAGCCTGATCAAGGTCGTGCTGGCCATGGAGCACGGGCTGATCCCGCCGACGATCAACTACGAGCGCCCTAACCCCGCCATCGACTTCGCCGCGACCCCGTTCTGGGTGGCCGACTCGCTGACCCGCTGGGAGCCCGACGGCGTGCCGCGCCGCGCGGGGGTCAGCTCCTTCGGCATCGGCGGCACCAATGCGCACGTGCTGCTGGAGCAGGCGCCCGCGCCCCGGCCCGCGCCGCGCGCGGCGGGCCCGCAGGTGATCCAGGTGTCCGCACGCAGCGCCGCGGCGCTGGACAAGGCCGTCGCCGACCTCGCCGACCACCTGGCGAACACCGACGTCGCGCTGCCGGACGTGGCCATGACCCTGCGCGAGGGCCGCGCCGCGCACGCGCACCGCGCCGCCGTGGTCGCCGAGGACACCGCCGACGCCGTCGCCGCGCTGAAGGCCAAGCGCCGCCGCATCACCGGGGTGGCGGGGGAGCCCAGGGTGGCGTTCCTGTTCTCCGGCCAGGGCTCCCAGTACGCCGGGATGGCCGCGGCGCTGTACGAGCGCGAGCCCGTGTTCGCCGCCGCCGTGGACGAGTGCGTCGCCGTGCTGGGCGAGGACCTGCGCGCCCTGCTGCTGGACCCGGGCACGGGCGAGCTGATCGGGCAGACCCGCCACACCCAGCCCGCGCTGTTCACCGTCGAGTACGCCCTGGCGCGGCTGTGGGAGTCGGTCGGCGTGCGGCCCGCGGCGATGCTGGGCCACTCCATCGGCGAGTACGCCGCGGCTACCGTCGCGGGCGTGTTCACCCTGCCGGACGCGCTGCGCGTGGTCGCGGAGCGCGGCAGGCTCATGCAGTCGCTGCCCCCGGGCGCGATGCTCGCGGTCCAGCTGGACGAGGCCGACGTCGAGCTGCCGGAGGGCCTCTCGGTCGCCACGGTGAACGGCCCGGGCACCTGCGTGGTGGCGGGCGAGACCGCCGCGGTCGAGGCGTACGCGGCCGACCTGGCCGACCGGGGCGTCAAGGCGAAGGCGCTGCGCACCTCGCACGCGTTCCACTCGGCGATGATGGACCCGATCCTGCCCGCGTTCACCGAGTTCATGCGGTCGGTGCCGCTGGCCGCGCCCGCCATCCCGGTTCTGTCCAATGTGACCGGTGGCTGGCTGACCGACGAGCAGGCGACCGACCCCGCCTACTGGGCCGCGCACCTGCGGCAGCCCGTGCGCTTCGGCGCGGCCGTGGCCACCCTGCTCGCCGCGGACGGGCCGTGGCAGCTGCTGGAGGTCGGTCCGGGCAGGCAGCTGGCCGGGCTGGCCCGCATGCAGGTGGCCAGGGCCGACGAGGCCCAGCGCGGCCTCGCCCCGCTGACCAGCCTGCCGGGCCAGGGCGAGCCGGAGGTCTTCGCCACCGCCGCGGCCACGCTGTGGACCCTGGGCCTGCCGGTGCGGCTGCCCTCGGCGCCCGACGCTGGCCGGGTGCCGCTGCCGGTGTACCCGTTCGAGCGCAAGCGCTACTGGGTGGACCCCGACCCGGAGGAGACGGTCGCCAAGCCGCGCGGCCCGCGCCCGCTCGACGACTGGTTCGCCGTGCCGGTCTGGCGCCAGGCCGTCGCCACCGCCCCGCGCGGCCAGCTCGGCCGGGTCCTGCTGCTGGGCGACGGCCCGCGCGCCGACGCGCTGGCCGAGGGCATGGCCGCCCTGCGGGTCCGAGCCGGGGACGCCTTCGCCCGCACCGACGACGGGTTCACCGTGCGGCCCGGCGAGCGCGCCGACTACGAGGCCATGGTGGACGCGCTGGGCGCGGACCTGCCGGAGCACATCGTCCACGCCTTCGCCCTCGACGGGGACCCGGCGGGGGAGGACCCGGCGGCGGTGTGGGCGGCGCAGGAGCGCGGCTTCCACAGCGCGCTGGGCCTGGCGCAGGCGCTCGCCGGTCGATCGGCGCGCCTGGACATCGTGTGCTCGGGCATCGGCGACGTCCGCGGCGACGACCTCACCCGGCCCGAGCACGCGACGCTGCTGGGCATCGCCCGGGTGCTGCCCGCCGAGCTGCCCGACCTGGAGCTGCGGCTCATCGACGCCGACAGCGACGCCGCCCTGCTCGACGAGCTGCGCAGGCCGGTCACCGACCGCGAGGTCACCCTGCGCGGCAACCGGCGCTGGGTGCTCGGGTTCGACGACGTGCGCCTCACCGAGGCCGAGGACGGCATCCGCGACGGCGGCCGCTACCTGATCACTGGCGGGCTCGGCGGCATCGGCATCACCCTGGCCGAGGACCTCGCCGTGCGGGCGAAGGCCAGGCTGGTGCTGACCGCGCGGGTCGGTCTGCCGCCGCGCGCGGAATGGGACACCCACCTCGCCGTGCACGGCGACGGCCCGACCTCGCGGATCGGGCGGGCCATCGCCGCGATCCGGCGGATGGAGGCCGCGGGCGCCGAGGTGCTGGTGCTCGCCGCCGACGTGACCGATGTGGACAGCCTGCGCCGGGTGCGCGCGGCCGCGGTCGAGGCGTTCGGCGGCCTCGACGGCGTCGTGCACGCCGCGGGTGTCGCGGGCGGCGGTGTCGCCGAGGTCAAGGAGCGGGCGGCGGCCGAGCGGGTGCTGGCCCCCAAGCTCACCGGCACGCTGGCGCTGGCCTCGGTGTTCGGCGGCGACGAGCTGGACTTCGTGGTGCTGTGCTCGTCGGTGACCTCGGTCCTCGGCGGGTTCGGCCAGGTCGACTACTGCGCGGCCAACGCCTTCCTCGACGCGCACGCCCGCGCGGGCCGAGGCTGGCGCGCCCCGCTGCTGTCGCAGAACTGGGGCGGCTGGGCGGAGCTGGGCATGGCGGTGGAGACCGCGGCGCTCGCCCAGTCCGGCCAGGTCACCGTCGACTCCGCCATCGACCACCCGGTGCTGACCACGCTGTCGGTGACCGGCGATGAGGCCGTCGCGCACGGGATCGTCACCCCGGCGACGCACTGGCTGCTCGACGAGCACCGCATCGGCGGGACCGCGGTCGTGCCCGGCACCGCGCACCTGGAGTGCGCGCGGGCCGCGTTCGCCGCGGCCGTGCCCGGCGCGGGGAGCGTGGAGCTGCGCGACGTCGTCTTCCTGGAGCCGTTCGCGGTGCCGGACGGCGACGCGGCGCGCTACGAGGTCGTGCTGACCGTGTCCGGGACGACGGCGGAGTTCGTCGTGCAGGGCAGGCGCGGCGGCGTCGTCACCCGGCACGTCCAGGGCGCCGCGGAGTGGGGCGAGTCGGCGGGGGAGAAGCTGGACGTCTCCGCCGTGGCCGCCCGCACCGAGCCGCTGGACGCCACCACCGGGTTCGGCACCGGCCGCACGAGCATGCTGAGCTTCGGGCCGCGGTGGGCGTCGCTGCGCGAGCACCGCGCCGCCGCCGACGAGGAACTGGCGACGATCGTCGCGCCGCCTGCCGCCGAGGGCGACGACTGGGTGCTGCACCCGGCGCTGCTCGACGTGGCCACCGCGTTCGGCGCTGGCCGGGGCTCGGGCGCCTACCTGCCGATGTCCTACGGCCGGGTCGTCGTGCGCGACCGGTTGCCCGAGCGCTTCCACAGCCACCTGCGCTACCGGCCCTCCGACGGCGACGAGCTCGTGGTCGCCGACCTGTCCCTCGTGGACGACGACGGCCGCGAGCTGGTCGCGGTGTCGGAGTTCCTGCTGCGCCGCGTCGACCAGGACGCGGTGACCAGCGAGCTGGGCTCCGCGCCCGCGCCCGCCCGGCGGCGCGACCCGGCCTCGGGCGACATCGCGCCCGCCGACGGCGTGGCCGCGTTCCGCCGCAGCCTGGCCGCCGGGCTGGGCGCGCAGGTCGTCATCACCCCGGTGTCCGTGGCCGAGATCGCCGCACGCGCGCACACCCCGGCCGACACCGCTGCCGAGGCGACCGTGGTCGTCGAGGGCGACGCGTCGGCCGGGCCGCGCACCGAGCTGGAGGCGGTCATCGTCCGCGCCTGGCAGGACAGCCTCGGCGTCGGCGCCATCGGCGTGCACGACGACTTCTTCGCCCTGGGCGGCAATTCGCTCGTCGCCGTGCAGCTCATCGCCGCCCTGCGCTCCGCGACCGGCGTGCGGCTGCCGATGCGCAGCCTGTTCGAGGTCCCCACGGTCGCCGGGCTGGCCGAGCGGATCGAGGAACTGCGCGCCGAGGCCGAACCCGAGCCCGAACCCACCCAGACCATCCGCCGTCTCCCCCGCGCCTGAGAGGACGCCGACGATGCCTGACTCGAACGCCGCGACCGACCTGGACACCGCGGCGCTGCCGCTGCTCGTCGAGCCCGACGGGCGCGCCATCACCGACCTGATCACCGACCGGCGCGCGGAGCTGCGCGCGTCCCTCGCCGAGCGCGGGGCGCTGCTGTTCCGCGGCTTCGACGTCGGCGGCGTGGACGGCTTCGACGCCGTCGTGCGCGCGCTGTCCGGCGAGCCGCTGCTCTACACCGAGCGCTCGTCGCCGCGCAGCACCATCAAGGGCCGCGTCTACACCTCGACCGACTACCCGCCGGACGAGGAGATCTTCCTGCACAACGAGAACTCCTACCAGGCCGCCTGGCCGCTGACGCTGTTCTTCTACTGCGTCGAGCCGCCCACCAGCCTGGGCGCGACGCCGCTGGCCGACGTCCGCGAGGTGTACCGGCTCATCGACCCGCAGGTGCGGGCCGAGTTCGAGGCGCGCGGCTGGATGCTGGTGCGCAACTTCCACGCCGACTTCGGCGCGGCCTGGCAGGACACGTTCAACACGACCTCGCGCGACGAGGTCGAGGCGTACTGCGCCCGCAGCGGGATCACGTGCCAGTGGCAGGGCAAGGACGGCCTGCGCACCCGCGCCGTCCGGCAGGCTGTGCACTACCGGCCGGGGTCCGACGTTCCGCGCTGGTTCAACCACATGGCGTTCTTCCACGTGACCACGCTGCCCGCGGACCTCAGCGAGGGCCTGCGGTCGATGTTCGCCCCGGACGACCTGCCCACCAACACCTTCTACGGCGACGGCGCGGAGATCCCCGCCGACGTCCTCGACCACGTCCGCGGCGCCTACCGGGCCGCGACCACCCGATTCGACTACCACCGCGACGACGTCCTCGTGGTCGACAACATGACCGCCGCGCACGGCAGGGAGCCCTTCACCGGCCCCCGCAAGATCGCCGTCGCCATGGCCGAGCCGCACGGGAGCAAGTGATGACCCAGCAGGAGACCCTGTCCGTCGTCGTGAACGGCGAGGAGCAGTACTCGGTCTGGCCCGCCGACCGGCCGCTGCCCTCGGGCTGGCGCGCCACGGGCTTCACCGGCGACCGCGCCGCGTGCCTTGCCCACATCGATGAGGTGTGGGTGGACATGCGGCCGCTGTCCGTGCGGGAGGCGTCGTGAGCAGGCAGTGGGCGTTCCCGGCGTCCTACGCCCAGGAGCGGGTCTGGTTCGCCAACCAGCTCGACCCGGCCTCGCCGGTCTACAACGTCTCCGCGCCGACCGAACTGCCGGACGGGCTGACCCACGAGCAGGTCGTCGGGATCCTGGCCGCGGTCGTTGCCCGGCACGAGTCGCTGCGCACGCACTTCCGCCTCGACGGGGACGAGCTGCGCCAGGTCGTGCACGAGAGCGTCCCGGTCGACCCGCCGGTCACCGACCTGCGGCACATCCCGTACGACGAGCAGTCCCCGCACATCGACGGGCTGGCCTCGCGGCTGGCGCGTGCGGCGATCCCCATGGACCAGCCCCCGCTGTGGCGCGCGGAGCTGGTGCGCAGGGGCGAGCGCCAGTGGACCCTGCTGCTGGTCGTGCACCACGCGGTGTTCGACAGCCGCTCGCAGGTCGTCTACGACACCGAACTGCACACCCGCGCCGACGCCGCGCTGCGCGGGGAGACCGTGGACCTGCCCGAGCCGGAGATCCAGTACGCCGACTTCGCCGTCTGGCAGCGCGAGCACATCGCGGGCGCCGAACTGGAGCGCCGCGTGGCGCACTGGCGGAAGACCCTCGCGGGCGCGCCGCCGGTCATCGCCCTGCCCACCGATCGCCCCCGTCCCGACCGGTTGGCCTTCGACGGCGACGAGGTCTGGTTCGACCTGCCCCCCGGCCTGCTCGACCGGGTCGGCGCGCTGGCCCAGGCGCGCTCGGCGACCCCGTACATGGTGCTGCTGGCCGCGTACGCCGCCCTGCTGTCCCGATTGTCGGCCGCGGACGACATCGTCGTCGGCGTCTCGACGGCAGGCCGCGACCGGCCGGAGCTGATGGACCTGATCGGGATGTTCGTCAACCCGGTCGTCCTGCGCGCAGATGTCTCCGGCGACCCGGCCTTCGGCGACCTCGTCTCCCGGGTCCGCGCGGCGCTGGCCGACGCCATGGACCACGGCGACACCCCGTTCCAGGCCGTCGTCGCCGACCTGGTGTCCCGGCACGACCCCGCAGTGCAGCCGCTGTTCCAGGTGGCGTTCAACTTCGTCCCGGACTCCGGCTTCGACCAGGTGAAGCTGGGCACGACCAAGGACGACCTGGCCTTCGACATCACCACCGGCACCAGCCGCCTGCTCTACCGCACCGCGCTGTTCGACCGGAGCACCGCCGAGGCGATCGTCGAGCGCTACCTCCTGCTGCTGGCCGCGGCGGTGTCCGACCCGGACGCCCCGGTGTCGTCCCTGCCGCTGATGGGCGACGACGAGCGCGCCGCCGTCCTGGCCGCCAGCCGGGGCGAGCGCAGGGAGCCGCCAGCCCACCTGGTCCCCGCCCAGCTCGCCGCGCAGGCGGCCCGCACCCCGTCCGCGCCCGCTCTGGTCTCCAAGGGACGGACGTTCGACTACGCCGGGCTGCACGCCCACGCCGACGCGCTGGCGGCGCGCCTGCCGGTCGGGCGCGGCGACGTCGTCGCCCTGGCGCTGCCGCGCTCCCCGGAGCTGGTGGTCGCCATCGTCGCGGTCCTCAAGTCGGGGGCGGCGTACCTGCCGCTGGACGTGGAGCACCCGCCCGCCCGGCTGGCCGCCCTGCTGGCCGACGCCCGGCCGCGGCTCACCCTGACCACCGCCGACACGGCCGCCCTCCTGCCGGAGGGCACCGCGACGCAGGTGGTCTCGCTCGCGGCCGTCCCCGTCGCGGCGGATGCGGCGGGGGTGACCGCGTTGCCCGCGGATCCCGCGTACGTGCTCTACACCTCGGGCTCCACCGGGCAGCCCAAGGGCGTCGTCGTGGAGCACCGGGCGCTGGCGGCGTACCTGGCGTGGGCGCGCGCGACCTACCCGGGGCTCAGCGGCACCGTGCTCCTGCACTCGCCGGTGACGTTCGACTTCACCGTCACCGGTCTGCTGGGCACGCTGGCGGCGGGCGGCACCATCCGGCTGGCCGGGCTCGACGAGCCCGCCGACGGCGCGGCGCCCGCGTTCGTCAAGGCCACGCCCGGCCAGCTCCCGCTGCTGGACGCCGCCCGCTCCCCGCACGCCGACCTCGTCCTCGGCGGCGAGGCCCTGACGGCGGAGCAGCTCGCCCCGTGGCGGGCGGCGAACCCGCACGCGACCGTGGTGAACGAGTACGGGCCGACCGAGGTGACCGTCGGCAGCGTCGCCGCGGTGGTCGCCCCCGGGGAGGAGCTTCCGCCCGGCCCGGTCGCGATCGGCACGCCGACGTGGAACACCGACGCCTACGTGCTCGACGCCGGGCTGTCCCCGGTGCCGGACGGCGTCGTCGGCGAGCTGTACCTGGCGGGCGCGCAACTGGCCCGCGGCTACCTCAACCGCCCCGCCCTGACCGCGGACCGCTTCGTCCCGTGCCCGTTCGGCGAGCCCGGCGCCCGCATGTACCGCACCGGCGACCTGGTCCGCCGCCGCCGCGACGGCGCCCTGGAGTACCTGGGCCGCGCCGACCAGCAGCTCAAGCTGCGCGGCATCCGCATCGAGCCAGCCGAGATCGAGGCCGCCCTGCTGGCCCTCCCCGGCGTGCGCGCCGCCGTGGTGATCGCCCACCAGGACGAGACCCCCGACGACACCCGCCTGATCGCCTACGTCGTCGGCGACCCCGGGAGGGCGGTGGACACCCTGCCCGCGGTCCTCCCCACCCACCTGGTCCCGTCCGACGTGATCACGGTCGACGCCATCCCCCTGACCCTCAACGGCAAACTCGACCGCGCAGCCCTCCCCACCCCCACCCGCCGCGAGCGCGGTTATGTGGCGCCCCGCACCCCCGCGGAGGAACTGGTGGCCGAGGTCTTCGCCGACATCCTGGGCGTACCGAAGGTAGGCGCCTTCGACCACTTCCTCGACCTGGGCGGCAACTCCCTCCGCGGCATGCGAGCCATGGCCCGCATCCGCGCGGAGATAGAGGTAGACGTCCCCATGCGCGCCCTCTTCGCCCACCCGGTAGTCGCCGACCTCGCCGCCGAGATCGACAAGGCCATCGCCGCCGAGGTAGCCGACCTCACCGACACCGAGGTAGCCGCCCTCCTGGCCGACCAGGAGGGCCAACCATGACCCACCCGGCGCCCAACGCACCCACCCAGGTCATTCCCCGCACGACCCACCGAGCCGAGGGCCCGCGAGCCAAGCGCACCCTCACCCGAGCCCGCCCGTCAGCAGCCCCACCCAAGGGCGTCTCCACCATGACGCGCCGCACGGGCGGCAACCCCGCCAGCGGTGTCCTGGGTAGGACCCGTCCCTCCCAGGACACCCCCACCCACGGCGCCCACGGCGCGGCCCACCCCGCCCACGGCACCGTCGCCCACGGCGCCGCTGCCCACGGCGCCGCTGCCCACGGCGCCGCTGCCCACGGCGCCGCTGCCCACGGCGCCGCCGCCCACGGCGCCGCCGCCCACGGCGCCGCTGCCCACGGCGCCGCTGCCCACGGCGCCGCTGCCCACGGCACCGCTGCCCACGGCACCGCTGCCCACGGCGCCGCCGCCCAGGGCGACGCAGCCCACGGCACCGTCGTCGACGGTGTCGCTGGCGCGGCCTGCCCCGCCTACGGCACCCCCTCCGCCGGTATCCCCGGCGCGGCCCGCCCTGCCCACCGCACCGCCGCCAACGGCACCGGTCCCGCCAGCGCCACCGCCGCCGACGGTGTTCCCGGCGCGGCCCGTTCCGTCAGCGCCGTCGCCGACAGTGCCCTCGGCTTCGTCCGTTCCACTGTCGGTGTCTCCGGTACCCGGCACCACCACGAGGAGTCAGCCCCATGACCGCAGCCCCGGAGGCTGCCGACCGTTCGGCGGCGGCTGCTGCTCTGTTGGCCAAGCGGCTGCGTAAGCGGTCTGTCGCGCCGAGGGCGGTGATCGCCCGGCGGCCCGAGGGGGTGGCGCCGCCGTTGTCGTTCGCTCAGGAGCGGGTCTGGTTCATGGACCAAATCGCTCCCGGTGAGGCGGCGTACCACATCGCCGTGCCGTTGCGGGTGCGTGGGCCGCTGGACGAGGACGCCCTGCGAACCGCGCTCGCCGCGCTCACCGAGCGGCATGAGGCGTTGCGGACCCGGTTCCCCGCCGACGCCGACGGCAGGCCGACCGCCGTCGTCGCCGAGCACGTCGCCGTGCCGCTGCGCCACGTGCGGGCCGCCGACGAGACCGCCGCCCAGGCGATCGTCGACCGCGCCGTGCTGGAGCCCTTCGACCTCGCCGAGGGACCGCTGCTGCGCGCGCTGCTCATTCAACTGTCCGAAGAAGACCACATCCTCCTGCTCACCCAGCACCACATCGTCGGCGACGGCTGGTCCGTCGACGTCCTGCTCCGCGACCTGATCGCCACCTACCACGGTCGCGTACTGCCCGAACTCCCCGTGCAGTACGGGGACTTCGCGCACTGGGAGGCGAACCGGCCCGCAGAGGCGCATCTCGACTACTGGCGCGATCGCCTCGCCGGGGTCGAGCCGCTCGACCTCCCCACCGACCATGCTCGACCCGCGACGCAGACCTATCAAGGCGATTTCGTCGAATTCACGATCAGCGAACACATCACCGACCGCCTACGCGCGCTAGCAGCCCATAATGACAGCACGCTGTTCATGATTCTCCTTGCCGCATACCAAGTCCTGCTGTCCCGCCACAGTGGACAGGACGACTTCGCGGTAGGCGTCTCCTCGGCAGGCCGCTCCGCGCCCGAGCTGGAGAACGTCGTCGGCATGTTCATCAACATGCTGCCCATGCGCGCCGACCTCGCCGACGATCCCACCTTCGCCGAGTTCGTCGATCGCACCAAGCGCGGCGTGCTCGACGCCTTCGAGCACGCCGAGGTCCCCTTCGCCCGCGTGGTGCAGGAACTCGGCGTCCCCCGCGACGTCAGCCGGTCGCCGGTGTTCCAGAGCATGTTCGTGCTCCAGAACTACGAGATGGGCCGCTTCGCCGACGACGCCGCCACGGGCGAGGTCACCTTCGAGTGGACGCCGATGGAACTGCGCGCCACCCGGTTCGACTTCGAGCTGCACGTCGTCGAGGTCGTCGACGGCCTCTGGGGCAAGCTGGTCTACAACACCGACCTGTTCGACCGCGCCACCGTCGAGCTGATCGCCGAGCGCTGGCGGACGCTGGTCGCCGCGCTCACCGAGAACCCCGACATCCCGGTGTCCCGGGTGGACATCCGCGCCGACGCTGACAAAGCGCTCCCGGCAGCCGCCAACGCCACCACCACCCCCTTCCCCGACACCACGCTGCACGCGCTCATCGAGGCCCAAGCAGAACGCACCCCGAACGCCCCCGCAGTGGCGTTCGAGGGCAGCACCCTCACCTACGCCGAACTCAACGCCAAGGCCAACCGCGTCGCGCACAGGCTCGCCCAGCAGGGCGTGGGACCGGAATCCCTGGTCGCCGTGTGCGCCAACCGGTCCCTGGACCTGCCGGTAGCCCTCCTCGGCGTCCTCAAGGCAGGCGCGGCATACGTGCCGATCGACCCGGAGTACCCCGCCGAGCGCCGCACCTTCATGATCGAGGACGCGCAGGCCCAGGCCGTGCTGGTCAGCCGCGAGTTCACCGACATCGCCGAGGACCACCTCGTCATCGAGGACGACTTCACCGACGGCCCCACCGACAACCCCCCGCCCAGGGCCACCCCGGACAACGTCGCCTACGTCATCTACACCTCCGGCTCCACCGGCAGGCCCAAGGGCGTGCCCAACACCCACCGCGGCATCGTCAACCGCCTGGACTGGATGCAGAACGCCTACCGGCTCGACGACACCGACAGCGTCCTGCAGAAGACCCCGTTCGGCTTCGACGTCTCCGTCTGGGAGTTCTTCTGGCCGCTGCAGACCGGCGCCCGGCTCGTCATCGCCAAGCCCGGCGGCCACAAGGACGCGGGCTACCTGCGCGACCTCATCAACGCCGAGACGGTCACCACCGCGCACTTCGTCCCCTCCATGCTCGGCGTCTTCCTCGGCGAGCAGAGCGCGTGCCCGAGCCTGCGCCGCGTCATCTGCAGCGGCGAGGAGCTGCCGCTGGCGACCGCCCGCGAGTTCACCGCCCGCTTCCCCGGCACGGAGCTGCACAACCTGTACGGCCCCACCGAGGCCGCGATCGACGTCACCGCGTGGCACTGCGCCGACCTGGACGGCCGCACCAGCGTCCCGATCGGCGCGCCGATCGCCAACCTGCGGGTGCACATCCTCGACCGGCACGGCGTGGAGACCCCGATCGGCGTCGCGGGCGAGCTGCACATCGGCGGCGTCGGCGTCGCCCGCGGGTACCACCGCAGGCCCGCGCTGACCGCCGAGAAGTTCGTGCCCGACCCGCACGAGCCCGGCGCCCGCCGCTACGCCACCGGCGACCTGGCCCGCTGGCGCCGCGACGGCACCGTGGAGTTCCTCGGCCGCCTCGACCACCAGGTCAAGCTGCGCGGCCTGCGGATCGAGCTGGGCGAGATCGAGTCCGCGCTGCGCGACCTGCCCGGCGTCGCCGACGCCGCGGTCATCGTCCGCCAGGACACGCCCGGCGACCAGCGCCTCACCGCGTACCTGGTCGGCGGGGCCGACCACGCGGAGGTCAAGGCCGCGCTGAAGAAGCGCCTGCCCGAGTACATGGTGCCGACCGCGATCGTGGACATGGACGCGCTGCCGCTGACACCCAACGGCAAGCTCGACCGCAAGGCGTTGCCCGCCCCGCAGGTCACCCGCAGCGGCGAGCTGGTCGAGCCGCGCACCGACACCGAGCGCGCGCTCGCGGCCATCTGGACCGAAGTGCTCGCCATCCCCACGGTCGGCATCGATGACGACTTCTTCGACCTCGGCGGGCACTCGCTGCTGGCCACCCAGGTCGTGGCGCGGATCAGGAAGCTCCCCGACGCGCGCCCGGTCGGCGTGATGGACCTGTTCACCCACCGCACCATCCGCGACCTCGCCGAGTTCATGGGCGGGGCCGACAGCGGCCCCCGCAAGCTCCTCTACGAGCTGACCAAGACCAAGGCGCCCGCGCTGACCTACGTCTGCGTCCCCTACGGCGGCGGCAGCGCGATCGTCTACCAGCCCCTCGCCGACGCCCTCCCGGACGACCACGCCCTCTACAGCGTGGCCATCCCCGGCCACGACGTCGGTCTCGACGAGTCCGCGCTGCCCTTCGACGAGCTGACCACCCGCATCGCCGACGAGATCCGCGACCGCGTCACCGGCGCGCTCGCGCTCTACGGGCACTGCGGCGTCGGCAGCGCGATCACCGCCGAGGTCGCCCGCAAGCTGGAGACCGGCGGCCGCGACATCGAGGCCGTCTACATCGGCGCGATGTTCCCGTTCGCCCGCCCCAAGGGCCCGTTCGCCGCCGCCAAGACGCGGATCGAGAAGCTGCGGTCCAACCGGCACTACGCGAGCTGGCTGAAGTCCATGGGCGTGGACACCGACGAGATCGACCCCGAGCAGGCCGACCGGATCATCAGCAACATGCGCGCCGACTCGCGCGCGGCGGAGGACTACTTCACCGACCTGCTCGACCGCGGCGCGGACAAGCTGCGCGCGCCCGTCATCTCCGTGGTCGGGTCGCAGGACCCGGTGACCGACTACTACGCCGAGCGGTACGCCGAGTGGCAGTTCCTCAGCGACACCCTCGCGCTGGTCGTGCTGGACGAGGCCGGGCACTTCTTCCTGAAGTACCGCGCCGACGAGCTGGCCGAGATCGTCTCGCGCACCCACCGGGCGATCGCCGCCGAGGACACCGCCGAGCTGTCCGAGCGCGGTGACGACGCGCCGTGGGACCTGCGCGACTGGCAGAAGGTGGGCACGCGCGCGCCGTCGTCGATCACCCCGAGCATGCCGCGCTTCCTCGCCGTCGCGCTCGGCCAGCTCGTCGCCACGACCGGCGCCGCGCTGACCGCGTTCGCCCTCCCGATCTGGCTCTACACGCGCACCGGCTCGGTCACCGACCTCGGCCTGCTGTGGGCGCTGGCGCTGCTGTGCGGGGTGGTCATGCTGCCCATCGCGGGCGGCGTCATCGACCGCGTGGACCGGAGGCGGGTGATGCTGGTGGCCAGCTGCGCCTCCGGGGCCATCCAGCTGGTGCTGGCCGGGCTGCTGTGGTCCGAGCGGATCGAGCTGTGGCACATCTACGTGCTCGTGTCGCTGAGCCAGGTCGCGGCATCGTTCCAGCGCTTGGCGTTCCAGTCGTCGGTGCCGCAGCTGGTGCCCAAGCGCTACCTCGGCCACGCGATGGGCATCGCCCAGCTCTCCAGCGGGTTCGCGCTGCTGCTCATGCCCATCCTGGCGGCAGGCCTGCTGGCCGAGATCGGGCTGCGCGGCATCGTGCTCATCGACGTCTGCGGCTACGTCCTGGCGATCACCACCGTGCTGTTCGTCCGGTTCCCCGACCTGCTGGGCTGGCGGCCCCGCGAGCCGCTGGCCACCGCGATCCTCAACGGGCTGCGCTACTCGTGGCGCCACCGCGGCTTCCGACTCATGCTGGGCTACTTCGCCCTGGGCAACGTCTTCCTCGCCCCCGCGCTCGTGCTGACCACCCCGCTGGTGCTCTCCTTCGGCGACATCACCGACGTGGCCACGATCGCCCTCGCCGAGGCCGTGGGCGCGCTGGTCGGCGGCCTGGCGATGGCGGTGTGGGGCGGACCGAGGGCCCGGCGCATGATCGGGGTCCTGTGCTTCAACCTCGGCACGGCCGTGGGCTGCCTGGCCATCGGCGTGCACCCGTCCGTGGTCGCGGTCGGGGCCGGGGTGTTCTTCATGGCGATGTCGATGGCGCTCGCCCAGGGCGTCTACGCGACGATCGTGCAGGTCAAGGTGCCGCAGCGGTTCCACGGGCGGGTGTTCGCGATCAACCAGACGCTGTCCTGGTCGACGCTGCCGATCGGGTTCGCGCTGCTGGCCCCGCTGGCGACCGCCGCGTTCGAGCCCCTGATGGCCCCCGACGGCGCGCTGGCGGGCACCGTGGGGGCCGTCATCGGCACCGGGGAGGGCCGGGGCATCGGCTTCGCGTACGTCGTCTTCGGCCTGCTGCTGGTCCTGGTGACCGCGGGCGGCTGGGCCCTCCGGACGCTGCGCCGCTTCGACACCGAGGTCCCCGACTCGCTCCCGGACGACCTGGTCGGCGCGCAGGAACGGGCCAATCGGCTCGCCCGTCACCGGTCCGTGACTATGACCGATTTGTCACCAGAAGATGACACAGCAGGTCAGGGACGTGACGAAGAGTCAGAGGTTGCCGTGAGATAACGCACAGATCACGGCAGTGGCTTGCTCTGGTCCTCCGCATCGGCGTGAATGTCCGCATGGGTAGACACCGCCTCGCCGACGTGGAGGGCCGAAGTCTCCGGTCCCTGTTCTCCGGCCGCCGTCGTCGTGACGACCTGATGTCCCGCAGCTTCCGCGACTGCGCCGCCTGCGGCGCCGACGTGTACGTCCTGGCCGAGGACTGCCGGGACTGCGGCGAGCCCCTGGAACTGCGCGCGAGCTGACCGCCGCGCCACGACGGGCGCCGCGAGCACCAGCAGGACCCCGACCGCCCCCGCGGCGACAGCGATCCACACCGCCACCGGCGTCCCGGGCCTCTCGGGCGCCGGTGGCGGGACGTCCGCCACCAGCACCACCCGGTGCACGGCCGCCTGGTCGGCGCCCGTCTCGACCTCCGCCCGGTAGTCCCGGTAGCCGACGGCGTCCACAGTCATCGCGTAGGTGCCGCTGGGCAGCGGCCCGTCGGAGGTCTGGGTGAACCGGTACCGGCCCTCGCCGTCGCTGTGGGCGGTGGCGTCCATCCAGTCGTTCCTGATCCGGATGGTGGCGTTGCCCACCGGCCTCCCGGTCACCGAGTCGACGACCCGGCCCTCGATCACGGGCACGGCCCCCTCCCGGCTCGACGGCTCGACCTCGCGGGGGAACGGGTTGTAGCCGGGCAGCACGATGGTCGCGGCGACGATGGTCCCGGTGGCCTCCGGCGACCCGTCCTCCAGCGTGAACGCCCACGCGTACAGCGAGTAGTACGTGTCGTACTCGGGCTCCTCGTCGGGCGGGTAGACGGTGAGCGTGATCGAGTCGGAGCCGTCGAGCGTGCGCGCGCAGGTCAGGTGCCCGGTCTCGTCCTCCGCGCAGCCCTCGGCGGTGACGTCCAGGTCGCCCTTGTTGATGACGAGCGCGACGTCGACGGGGTGGAACGTGTGGCGGTGCAGGTGCACCGTGAACTCGACCGGCCCCGGGGTGGTCACCTCGACCGGTTCGAGCGGCGTCACCGCGATGGTGACCTTCTCGCCCTGCGCCGCGGCCGGGACCGCGCTGACAAGACCTAACAAAACGGCAGCCAGGACTGTTGCCGAAATACGCATCCGTGTCTCCCCAGGGTGAAGTCCACGGATACTGGCACAGCGGCGAACCGATCCAGAACGAGTGTCCCCGCCCACTTCGGGGGCGCGAACGAGCGTTAACCGCGCGATACTCCTCGGTAACCCTGGCCCGTCTCATAGGGAGCCCGCATGGCCCGCCTCGCCCAGACCGCCGGTCTCACCGACGTCCAGCAGGAGATCCTGTCCACCGTCAAGGACTTCGTGGACAAGGAGATCATCCCGCACGCGCAGGCGCTGGAGCACGCCGACGAGTACCCGGCCGACATCGTCGCGGGCATGAAGGAGATGGGCCTGTTCGGCCTGACCATCCCGGAGGAGTACGGCGGCCTGGGCGAGTCGCTGCTCACCTACGCGCTGGTCGTCGAGCAGATCGCGCGCGGGTGGATGAGCGTGTCCGGGGTCATCAACACCCACTTCATCGTCGCGCACATGCTCAAGCAGCACGGCACGGAGGCGCAGAAGGCGCACTACCTGCCGAAGATGGCCACCGGCGAGATCCGCGGCTCGTTCTCCATGTCCGAGCCCGACCTGGGCTCCGACGTCGCCGCGATCAAGACCAGGGCCCGCCGCGACGGCGACGACTACGTCATCGACGGCGCCAAGATGTGGCTGACCAACGGCGGCTCGTCCAACCTCATCGCCCTGCTGGTCAAGACCGACGAGGGCGCGGAGAAGGCGCACCAGAACCTGACGACCTTCCTGGTCGACAAGCCCGAGGGCTTCGGCGAGGTCGCGCCCGGCCTGACCATCCCCGGCAAGATCGACAAGATGGGCTACAAGGGCGTCGACACCACCGAGGCGGTCTTCGACGGCTTCCGGATCGGCGCGGACAAGATCCTCGGCGATGCCCCCGGGAAGGGCTTCTCGTACATGATGGACGGCGTCGAGGTCGGCCGGGTCAACGTCGCCGCCCGCGCCTGCGGCATCGCCATCCGCGCCTTCGAACTGGCCGTCGAGTACGCCCAGCAGCGGCGCACCTTCGGCAAGCCGATCGCCGAGCACCAGGCCGTGGCGTTCAAGCTGGCCGAGATGGCCACCAAGGTCGAGGCCGCGCACCTGATGATGGTCAACGCCGCCCGGCTGAAGGACTCCGGCCAGCGCAACGACGTCGAGGCGGGCATGGCCAAGCTGATCGCGTCGGAGTACTGCGCCGAGGTCACCCAGGAGTCCTTCCGCATCCACGGCGGCTACGGCTACTCCAAGGAGTACGAGATCGAGCGCCTGATGCGCGAGGCGCCGTTCCTGCTCATCGGCGAGGGCACCAGCGAGATCCAGAAGACCATCATCTCCCGCGGCCTGCTCCGCGAGTACAAGTCGCGCGGGTAGGCAACACCCGGCCGCCCGGCGGGCACATCCGGGTATGACGACCGATAGCGAGCTGTGGGCGGCCGGGAGCGGCGCCGCCTTCGCCGTGCTGTTCGACCGGCACGCGAAGGCGGTCTACAACCACTGCTTCCGGCTGACCGCGTCGTGGGCGGCTGCGGAGGACCACACCCAGAGCACGTTCCTGCTGGCCTGGCGCAAGCGCGACCAGGTGGTGCTCCAGCGCGACTCCGTGCTCCCGTGGCTGCTGGCCGTGGCCACCAACGTGGTCCGCGCCGACCGCCGCTCGCTCGCCCGCAGGCTGCGCCTGGCCGCCCGCGTCCCCGCCGACGACCCCGTCCCCGACCACGCCGACGACGTCGCGGGGCGCATCGATGACCAACGCCGCATGGCCGAGGTCGCCACAGCCTTCGCGAAACTGCCCCGCGCCCAGCGCGAGGCCGTGGCGCTGTGCCTGTGGTCGGGGGTGTCCTACGCGGACGCCGCCGCGGTGCTGGGCATCGCCGAGGGCAGCGTCCGGGCCAGGGTGAGCAAGGCCCGCGCCCGCCTGGGGCGCCTGCTCGCGGCGCCGGCCGTCTCCGTACTCGCCACCGAGGAGACCGCATGATCGACCTGCCCCCACCCCGCGACCTGCCCCCGCACCGGCACACCCGCATGCGCGCGGCGATCGTCAGCGCCGTCGACGAGCCGCCGCGACGGCGCTGGGTCGCGCCGCTGGCCACCGCCACCGGCCTGACCGCGGCCGTCGCGGTGGCGGTGTGGATCGTGCCGACCGAGCGCGCCGCGCCGGTGGGCACCGCCACCCAGCCCGGGATCACCACGACCTCGACCCCGCTCACGAACGCGCCGTCGTCGGGGTTCCCCGGGCTCTCCTCCGAGCAGGTCCGCGCGATGGAGCGGGGCTGCGCCCTGTCCGCGCTCGGCTCGGACGCCACCCCGTCCACCCCCGGCATCAGCGACACCCCCGAGACCGTCCGGCTGCGCAACCTGCTCGACGACGACGCGGGCCGGCTGGCCCTGATCGTCGGGAACGGCCTGATGGTCCACTGCGACGTCGACGCGGGGGGCCACTACAACGGCGGGTTCGCCAGCTTCGGGTCCGGGCGCGACGACGAGCCCGGCGCGGTGACCCTGGACCTGGCCACCTCCAGCGCCGGGGAGCGGGCGCTGGGCAGGCGGGGCGCCCGCGTCGTGGCGGGCCGCGTCCTCGACGACCGGATCGCGCGCGTCACGGTCGCCTCCGACGGGCGCAGCGCCGACGCCGTCGTCGCCAACGGCACCTACCTGGTCCGATTCGTCTACCCCGTGGACTGGGCGCCCACCGGCTTGGCCGACGTCCGGGTGACCGCCTACGACGCCGACGGCACCGTGGTGGCCAGCGTCATCACGTAGTCGGTATCGGGTTCGCACCGGTCGTGGCCACTTGGCACTATGGGGGTATGACCGGTGCGTTCTCCGGCTCTGGCCGCAACCAGGGCCTGCCCAAGGTCCCGACGCCGCCCACCGGGTGGCCGATCGGGTCCTATGCCACCTACCAAGAGGCACACCGGGCGGTGGAGCACCTGGCGGGCAACGAGTTCCCGGTCGAGGAGGTCACCATCGTCGGTGTCGACGTGATGCTGGTCGAGCGGGTGATCGGGCGCCTGAGCTGGCCGAAGGTCCTGGGCACCGGCGCGCTGTCGGGAGCGTGGTTCGGCCTGTTCGTGGGCCTGCTGCTCGGCCTGTTCAGCACCCAGCAGGCCTCGTTCGCGCCGATCCTGGTCGGCCTCGCCGCCGGGGTCGTGTTCGGGCTGGTGTTCGCCGCCGTCGGCTACGCCAGCACCCGCACCCGCGACTTCGCCTCCGCCACCCAGCTCGTCGCGGGCCGCTACGACGTGCTCGCGCAGCCGCGCAACGCCGAGCGCGGCCGGGACCTGCTGGCCAAGCTCGCCATGCGCCCCAGCTAGGCCGAACGGGGCAGCGCGACCGGTCGAATTGCGGCTGGTGATCACCGGATCTAGGTTCGGGTGACCGGTGCGCGCGGCTCCCCGGGTGCACCGGCGGCACGTCGCGGTGCACGCCTCCACGACGTGTCCGTCGGAAGGAGGCAGGGCGATGAAGCATCCCCCCGGCCGCCGTCGCCTCCCCGCGGTGCTGTGCGCCGCGGTGCTGGCGACCTCGGCCGCCTGCGGGTCGGACGGCGGCCCGCTGACGATCAACGTGTACTACTCCACCGAGCAGAACTTCGACCAGGTCGTCGCGCGGTGCACCGACGAGGCGGACGGCCGCTACGTCATCGCGCTCAACACCCTCCCGCGCACCGCGGACGCCCAGCGCGAGCAGATGGTGCGCAGGCTCGCCGCGGGCGACACCGACATGGACGTCCTCGGCCTGGACGTGACCTGGGTGGCCGAGTTCGCCGAGGCCGGGTGGATCCAGGAGTGGACGGGCGCGGACCGGGCCGACGTCGAGGCGGGCACCCTCGAAGGTCCACTCCAGACGGCCATGTGGGAGGGCAAGCTCTACTCCGCGCCGAAGAACACCAACGTCCAGCTGCTCTGGTACCGCTCCGACCTGACCCCTGAGCCGCCCCGCTCCTGGTCCGAGATGCTCCAGATGGCCGAGCGGCTGCGCGACCAGGGCAAGCCGCACACCGTCCTCATGACCGGCGCCCAGTACGAGGGCCTGGTCGTGCAGTTCAACACCCTCGTCGAGGGCGCGGGCGGGCGGATCCTCTCCGAGGACAGCACGCGCGCTGTGTTCGACGAGGGCGCGGTCGAGGCGCTGGAGGCGCTGCGGAACCTGGCGGTGTCCCCGGTGTCGAGCCCGTCGCTGTCCAACGCGCAGGAGGACGACATCCGCCTGGCGTTCCAGGACGGCGGCGCGGCCTTCCAGATCAACTGGCCCTACGTGTACGCCGCGATGACCGAGGCCAACCCCGAGCTGATCGAGACCCTGCGCTGGGCGCCCTATCCCGCGCTCGACCCGGCCAACACCGGCACGGCCACGCTCGGCGGGTTCAACCTGGCCGTCAGCGCCTACTCCGAGCACAAGGCGGAGGCGTTCGAGGCGGCCAAGTGCCTGCGCAGCGCCGAGAGCCAGAAGTTCTCCGCGATCAACTCCGGCGTGCCGCCCACGATCGAGTCGGTGTACGCCGAGCCGGAGATGGAGGAGGCGTACCCGATGCGCGAGACCATCCTGGCGGAGTTGAAGAAGGCGGCGATCCGGCCGCTCACCCCGGCCTACCAGAACGTCTCGACGCTGATCTCCACGATCCTGTCGCCGCCGAGGGACATCAACCCGCCGGAGACGGCCGACCGACTGCGCCGCGAGGTGCAGAACGCCCTCGACTCGAAGGGGGTCCTGCCGTGAGCCAGACGGTCGTCCCGCCTCCTGGTTCGACCCAACCGGCCGATCCGCCGCGCAGGCAGAAGGTGAGCGAGGGCAAGCGGGCCGAGCGCAAGCTCGCCTGGCTGCTCTGCGCGCCCGCCGCCCTGGTGATGGTGGCCGTCACCGGCTATCCGATCGCGTACTCGATCTGGCTGTCGCTGCAGCGCTACGACCTGCGGTTCCCGGACCAGCGCGAGTTCATCGGGTTCGACAACTACATCACCGTGCTGTCCAACGGGTACTGGTGGAACGCGTTCTGGGTGACCAGCCTGATCACCGTCATCTCCGTGGTCATCGAGCTGGTGCTCGGCATGGCGCTCGCGCTGATCATGCACCGGACACTGGTGGCCCGAGGGCTGGTGCGCACCGTCGCGCTGATCCCGTACGGCATCGTGACGGTGGTGGCCGCGTTCTCCTGGCGCTACGCCTGGACCCAGGACACCGGCTACCTCGCCGAACTCGTCGCGCCCGAGTCGGCGCTGCTGACCGAGCGGGCGCCCGCGCTGGCCATCATCATCCTCGCCGAGGTGTGGAAGACGGTGCCGTTCATGGCGCTGCTGCTCATGGCGGGCCTGGCGCTGGTGCCGGAGGACCTGCTCAAGGCGGCGTCGATGGACGGCGCGTCGGCCTGGCAGCGCTTCACCAAGGTGATGCTGCCGGTGATGAAGCCCGCGATCCTGGTCGCGCTGCTGTTCCGCACATTGGACGCGTTCCGCATCTTCGACAACATCTTCGTGCTGACAGCGGGCGCGCAGGAGACCTCATCGGTCTCGATGATCACTTATAGCAACCTGATCAGAGGCCTGAACCTGGGCATCGGCTCGACGATGTCGGTGCTCATCTTCGTCGCGGTGGCGCTGATCGCGTTCATCTTCGTCAAGGTGTTCGGCACCGCGGCGCCGGGCAGCGACGATCGGGGGCGACGCTGATGGCCGCCATGACGACCGGGGCCAAGGCCCGGTGGACACTGCTCGACATCATCGTCGTCATCTACGCGCTGGTCCCGGTGCTGTGGATCGTGTCGCTGTCGTTCAAGACACCCGCCACGCTCACCGACGGCAACTTCATCCCGCGCGAGTGGACGCTGCAGAACTACGCCGACATCTTCAGCACGACGACGTTCCTGCGCGCGCTGGGCAACTCGATCGGCATCGCGCTCATCTCCACGCTGATCGCGGTGGTGCTGGGCACGATGGCCGCGTACGCCATCGCCCGGCTGGAGTTCCCCGGCAAGCGGGCGCTGGTCGGGGTGTCGCTGCTGATCGCGATGTTCCCGCAGGTGTCGCTGGTGTCGCCGCTGTTCGAGATGGAGCGCTCGCTCGGGCTGTTCGACACCTGGCCCGGCCTGATCCTGCCCTACATCACCTTCGCGCTGCCGCTGGCGATCTACACCCTCTCGGCGTTCTTCCGGGAGATCCCGTGGGAGCTGGAGAAGGCGGCGAAGATGGACGGCGCGACGCCCGCGCAGGCGTTCCGCCGGGTCATCGCGCCGCTGGCCGCGCCCGGGGTGTTCACCACGGCGATCCTGGTGTTCATCTTCTGCTGGAACGACTTCCTGTTCGCGATCTCGCTCACCTCGACCGAGGCGTCGCGGACCGTGCCCGCCGCGCTGTCGTTCTTCACCGGGTCGTCGCAGTTCGAGGACCCGACCGGGACGATCTCCGCCGCAGCTGTGGTGATCACCATCCCGATCATCGTGTTCGTGTTGTTCTTCCAGCGCCGCATCGTCGCGGGGCTGACGTCCGGCGCCGTGAAGGGCTGAAGCCATGGCTGAGATCGTTCTGGACAAGGTGAGCAAGCAGTACCCGGACGGCGCGCTCGCGGTGTCCGACGTGGACCTGACGATCGCCGACGGGGAGTTCATCATCCTCGTCGGCCCGTCGGGGTGCGGGAAGTCGACGACGTTGAACATGATCGCGGGCCTGGAGGACATCACCTCCGGCGAGCTGCGCATCGATGGCGAGCGGGTCAACGAGCGCGCGCCGAAGGACCGCGACATCGCGATGGTGTTCCAGTCCTACGCCCTGTACCCGCACATGACGGTGCGGGAGAACATGGCCTTCCCGCTGCGTCTGGCCAGGGTCGACGACAAGACCGTCCGGGCGAAGGTCGACGAGGCCGCGCGCATCCTCGACCTGACCCAACACCTCGACCGCCGCCCGTCCAACCTCTCCGGCGGCCAACGCCAACGCGTGGCGATGGGCCGCGCCATCGTGCGCGACCCGAAGGCGTTCCTGATGGACGAGCCCCTGTCCAATCTGGACGCCAAGCTGCGGGTGCAGATGCGCACGTCGGTGGCGAAGATCCAGAAGAAACTGGGCACCACCACGGTGTACGTCACCCACGACCAGACCGAGGCCATGACCCTGGGCGACCGCGTGGTGGTGATGCGCGGCGGCTTGGTCCAGCAGATCGGCTCGCCCCAGTTCCTCTACGAGCAGCCGGTGAACCTGTTCGTTGCCGGGTTCATCGGCTCACCGTCGATGAACTTCGTCCCCGCCCGCCTGGAGAACAGCAGCGTCTCCAGCCCCCTGGGGAACTTCCCCCTGACCGACCGAATCCGAACCCTGCTGGAAGACGCCGACGCCCCCCGCGAGGTGATCATGGGACTGCGCCCAGAACACTTCGAGGACGCCACCCTCCTGGACGACACGGCGATGTCCGGCGGCGCCACCTTCGAGTCCACCGTGGATGTGCTGGAGTCGATGGGCTCGGACAAGTTCGCCTACTTCACCCTGGAGGGCGAGATGGCGACGTCGGCCGAACTGGAGGAACTCGCCGCCGACGCAGGCGCCTCCGACCTGAGCGCCGACGGAACCCAGATCATCACCCGCCTGTCAGCGTCGTCGCAGGCCAAGGAGGGCCACCCCGCCCGCATCTGGTTCGACACAGACAAGATCCACCTCTTCGACCCCCACAACGGCCGCAACTTCACCTACGCCGACTGACGTAGCCCCTATTCCCCGAGACGTCACCCGCCCCGTGACCCGACTGCCAAGAACCGACCGCCCCCTACCCGGCCTCGCCGATCCCGAGCCCTGACAGCCCGGACTCGCCGACCCCGCGACCCCAGCGGCCTGGACTCGCCGACCCCGAGCCCTGACAACCCGGACTCGCCGATCCCGAGGCCCCGGCCCGGCTTCCCGCTGGCCGGGGCCCTAGGCCTGCCTGCACCACCTGCTCCTGTGGAGGGACCTGAGCGACGCCACCGACCCATGAATCGCTCTCCACCTAGCCGACTGCCTCCCCGACCCGACCTCGATGTCGGCCTGTGGATAACTTCCGCGCCCCTCGGCGCGAACCAGGCAACCTGGACTCCGGAGACACCCCGACCCCCGGGGCGTCCCGGACCCAGGAGGTACCCATGCGTGCATTCATGATCGCCGTGCTGTCCGTGGTAGCACTGGCAACCTTGTCCACCCCCGCATCCGCAGCCACCCTCTGCGAACCCGGCGAACTCTGCCTATGGCCCGACTCCGCCTTCCGCGGAACCCCGGCCCGCCTAACCCTGTCCAACACCAACCCCGACGAGTGCGTCCCCATCGGACTCGAAGCCCGCTCCTTCGTCAACCGCCTCACCAGGCCGGTAACCGTCTACCAAAGCCCGGAGTGCTCAACCGAGGGCGAGTTCGACACCTACCCCGGCAACGGCACCTACGTCCCCTCACCCCCCTTCATCATCCGAGGAGTACAAATCTGGACGTACTAACCACACCCCCGGCCACCGCCCCGCCATAGGCCCGACGTACCACCGCGCCGTCGCGGGGAAAGTCCGCCCGCCACCGGTGCCCGCACCGCCCGCCCGCCGGCCCCGCCGCGCGCCGTCGGCCGCCGCGCCCTCGCCCGGTCCCCGCCGCTCCACCGTCGCCCCGGTCGTCCCCGGTTCCATCGGTCGTCACGGTTGCTCGGTCACGCCGGTCACCCCCGGTCGCGCGTCGCCCGGTTGCGTCGGCGCGTCATGGGCCGGTCGCATCGTGGCTGCGGTCCGGCCGGCCACCCCGGTCGCGCCGTCGCCTGAGTGTCGGGATGACTCTGCCTAGGTTGCCCGGGTTGCGGCGGCACCGATCGGGCCTGCCGATCGCTCGGCGGGATGTCGGGGCCGCGACGGCCGCTGTCATCCTGCGGCTGTCGCGGTCGCCGATGGCGTGCGGGGTTGTCGTGGTGGCGTCCGGCGTGGCTTCCCGCTGCTAGCACCGATTCCTCGTCCTTGGGCGGGCCGCTGGCGACAGCGTCGTCGCCTTGCAGCCGCATCACCCCGCCCCGGGCTAGTCCCCGCCGGGCACGACCCTTCCCAGGGAGGCGACGAACCGGGTGATGAGGCGGGCGAAGTCGTGGCGGTCCGTCGCCGACCAGTCGGCCATGACCTGGTCGAAGACGGCGCGGCGGGCTTCGTGGGCGTGGGCTAGGGCGCTGCGGCCGTCGTCGGTCAGGGTGAGGAGGGTGCGGCGGGCGTCGGTGGGGGCGGTGGTGCGGGTCAGGAGGCCCTGGTCGACTGCGCGGGCCACCAGCCTGCTGGCGCGCGGTTGATCCACCCCGAGCGCCGCCGCCACCTCCCCGACGCCGCACGCCTCGGCGCGCTCTTCGACCACGTCGAGCACGCCGAACAGCGTGGGGTCGATGCCGTCGGCCGGGGCCATGCGGCTGAGCACGCGTCGGCTCTGGCTTCGGCGGATCGCGACCATCGCGCGCTCAACGGCCGCGACCGCTTCGTCAGACATAGATGTGATATTACAACCTTTGTAAAAAGACATATACCTGGAGTGCTCGATGACCACTGCACAACCCCTCGGCTACTGGATCAAGCGCGTCGACCGTGCGCTCGACTCCGCCTTCACCGACGCCGGCCTGGACCGCCGGGCGTGGCAGGTGCTCAACACCCTCTCCCGCGCTCCGGCCCCCATCGCCGACCTGGATCGGGTGCTGGCCCCGTTCCTGACCGCCGACGACCCCACCACCCGCCCCCACGTCGACCACCTGGCCGCCCGAGGCTGGGCGCGGATCACCCTCGACACCGCCACCCTCACCCCGGAAGGCCATCAGGCGCACCAACGGTTGGCCGAGCACGTGGAGGCCATCCGCTCCCGGGTAGCCGACTGCCTGGCGCCCGAGGAGCACGCCCTGCTGCTCCGCTTACTCCAGCGGGTCGCGGCCCGCATCGACCCCTAGAGGCCGATGCGGCGGGGCAGCCGAGGGCCCTGCCGGATCGCGCTGATCACGTCGTCGTCCCAGCGGTGGGAGCGGATGAGGCGGTACCGCTCGGCGATGACCCAGAGGTAGGCCTCGGCCTCGGTCTGGGTGTCGATCAGCCCGGCCTGCCGGACCATGGTGACCACCGGGACGAACTCCTCCTCGTACCACCGGCGCGCGACGGTGGCGCGGTCGAGGAAGGTCTGCTCGTCCTGCATGAGCCGGAACCCCCACGCCTCGACCGCCTCACTCAGCTCGGAGTACTCCCACGCGTCGCCCAGCCGGATGGCGTCGCGCGCGTCCTCGGGCAGCGGAACCCGCTCCAGGAAGATCCGGCGGTAGTCCTTGACGATGAGATCGCCCCTGCGGCGAATCCCCTCTGCGGAAAGGCGGGTGATGATCTCGGTGACATAGGCGTCGATCGTGCGTAGGTTCATCGCGTGCGCCACCGACACCCGGTGGTGCCCATCGATGACGAAGTGCAGGTCGCCCACGCGGAACACCTCGATCGGCGGGATCGACTCCCCCCGGCGCTGCGCCAAAGCCAACCGCTCCCACCGGGTGCGCGCGCGTCCGGACGTGGGCCGGAACCGGCGGTCGAAGTCCCGCGTGCGGTCGACGCTGCCCACGATCGAGTCCAGGTCGATCGTCCGCAGCCCCAGCCTGCGCTCGCCGACTCGGCCCAGGGCGGCCACGACCTCGTCGAACGGCAGCATGATGTTGACGTCGTCCGGCTCGCGGCGCAGCCACGCCCCGAGCCGCGACAACACCTGACGCCGACGCATGCGCAGGAAGTCGTTCTCCGCGTCCGCCAGGGGAAACCCGGTGTCGCGCGGCATGGTCACCCTCCGTCCTGTCCGACACGTGTCCGCCCGCGAGGTCCCGTCTCACGCGACATCGCGCGCCTCCGGGATGTCCAGGATGCGGTAGCCGACGGTGTTGATCACCCGGGTGCCGTCGAGGACGCGGTCCGGGACGGGCTCGCCGTGCGGGTGGATGTGGCCGTGCAGCAGGAAGCGGGGCCGCAGCTTGCGGACGGCCGTGTGCAGGCTGGCGAAGCCCCGGTGCGCCGGGTCCTCCCGGTCGCCGACGCCGCGCGGTGGCGAGTGGGTGAGCAGCACGTCCACGCCCCGCCCGTCCCGCAGGCGGCGCAGGGCGGCCCGGCGGCGCAGGACGCGGGTGCGACGGGCCATCTGCCGTTCGGTCCACTGGTTCGGGCCCCGGTTGTAGCGGATGGACCCGCCGAGCCCGGCTATCCGCAGGCCCGCGACGTCGGCCACGCGGACGTCGGCGTTCACCGCGCCCGCCGGACCCGGCCACTCCGCGGGCAGGCCGTCGCGGGTCCAGAGGCCGCTGCCGGAGCGGTCGTAGCCGGAGAGGTCGGCGTCGTGGTTGCCGGGCACGAACACGCACGGGCGGTCGAGGGCGTCGATGAGGAACTCGAGGTAGTCGAACGGCAGGTCGCCCGCGGCCAGCACGACGTCGACCCGGTGGCGGCGCACCTGGTCCGTCCAGAGCTGGTCCACCACCTCGTCGGAGACGGCGAGCACCTTCGGCACCAGCCGAGCGTACGTCGGGTCGTGTATCGATGCGGAACTGTGAAGCGAGGAGTAGTTCGGCGGGGAACGGTTGATGCCGTCCGCGCGTCGGACCGGCTAGCGTGATCGTCGAAAGCGATCGTCTGCCGCCATCGAGGGGAGATCGGGCGATGGGCGCGGGAAACGGCGACAGGTATGTCGTCGGCGGGGTGAACTGGGAGTCGTACACGTTGGAGGCGCTGATCGCGATGGTCTCCGACAACGCCAGCCCGGTCCAGCTGGAACAGCTGGCCGACGACTGGCGCCAGGCGGGCAACGAGGTCAGCGACGCCGCCACGGTGCTGGAGACCGCGCTGGCGCAGCTGATGACCTTCTGGTCCGGCTACGCGGCCGAACAGGCCCGCGCCGACGTCGCCGCCAACGCGCGCTGGCTCGGCGACCTCGGCGAGACCGCCCACCAGATCGGCGACCCGATCCAGGAGGCCGCTGGCGCGCTCAAGGCCGTCCAGGACGCCATGCCCGACCTCCCGCCCGAGGTCCTGGTCCCACCCGCGCGCGCAGCGGACGGCGCCGACGCCGGCCTGAACAACGGCGGCGCGCTGGGCGCGGCGATCTCCGGTACGGCGACGGGCGCGGAGAGCGCGTTCAACGCCGAGGCCGAGCAGGCCCGGCTGAAGGAGGTCGCGGTCGAGGCCATGCGCCGCTTCGAGGGCGCGGCCATCGGCATCGACGAGGCCACCCCGGCCTTCACCGAGCCCACGGACGCCAGCCCGCCGATGCCGCGCGAGCCGCACGTGCCCGCACCCCAGCCCGCGCCGCACACCCCTCGCCCGACGGACGAGGAGCGCTGGAACGACCTGACCGGCGGCGGCACCACCGCGTCGGGCACCGTCGACGACCCGCCCGTCCGCTCGACCCCCGGCGGCGGCGCCCCGACCCCCTTCGGCGGCGGCACGACCGGCCTCAACGAGAGCCCGCACGGCGGCCCGGCCCGGCAGCCGGTGGGCGCAGGCCCCACCGTGGGCCTCACCGAGACGTTCAACCCCGGCAACCGCCCCGCCGCCGCCCCCGCGGGCGGCGCCATCGCCGCGAGCGCGGGCGGCGCGGGGGCAGGCATGGGCGGCATGCCCATGGGTGCGGGCATGGGCGCGGGCGCAGGCGGCGACGCCAACGAACACCGCAGGCGGTACCCGTACGACGCGGAGAACCCATTCGCGAACGACCAGAAGGCGTCACCGCCCGTGATCGGGCTCTAGGGGGAACACCGATGCGAGAGCACTCCAGCACCGACCACCCCTGGGAAGACGACCCGGCCTGGCCCACCCCCGAACAGGCCGCGCCGTTCAGCACCCACGCCTTCCCCCTGCCCACCACGACCAACCCGCCGTGGACCTCCACAACGGAACCAGGAGCAGCCGCGGCCGCATCCGGCTCCGCCCCCACCTGGCAGGCGACACCCGGCTCGCTAGGGGATGGCTCTCCAGTTCCCCCGTGGGCACCGACCCCCGCCAGCCAGCCCGTGCCGGGCGCGATGGACGCCGGAGCCCCGTGGATGCCGAACACAGGCGGCCACCCAATGGCTCCGGGAGCGATAGGCAGCGAGGCCGCGTGGGCGACGGACGCAGGCTTCCGGCCAGCTAACTCAGGGCCTGCGGATAGCGGGCCCCCGGCCCCTCCGTGGGGGATGGACGCAGGCGTCCGAGCGGATGGCGGGGCCACGGTTGTTCCACCTTGGGCGGCAGACATTCAGCCAGCCACCCTGGGCGGCGGCGCACCGCTTCCCCCGTGGGCGGCGGAGGCGGGCGCAGCGAACGGTGGCTTTCCTGGCGCCCCGTGGGCAACCAATGCGGACCGGTCGGAAACCGAGGGCGCGCCGAGCGGATCGGGGAGTGGGACGCCTGCTGCGCCGTGGATGGCGAACGCGGGCCAGCCGGGGGTGATCGGGGCGCCTCCGGTGGGCCCCGCTGGGGTTGGTGGCCCAGTGCCGCCGTGGCAGGCGGGACCCGGTCAGCCGGGTGTCCACCCCTCCCCGGGCGCTCCTAGCCCGTTCGGCGGCGCGCCGATGGGGACGCACGCGTCCTCCGCGATGACCCCGAGCGCTCCTGGCCCGATGGGTGGGACGCCCATCCAGCCGACAGTCGACCCCTTCACGCCCATGCCGGCTCCGGGTGGACCCCTCGGCACGGGCCAGCCGACCGGCGCTCCGGCGGCTCCTACTGGCTTCGGTGGCCCCCAGCCGACGACACGCGAATCGGGCGCGCCCCATGGCAGCGGCGGCCAGCAGTCGGCGGGGGAGCCGGGTGTTGGCGGCGGGCAGCAGCTGGCTGTGTCCGCGCAGCCTGGCGGGCCGACGGACGGTGCAGGTGGACAGCTGCCCGGGCACGTTCCGGCAGGGGTTGGCCAGCCTGGTGGACAGCCGTCGCCCGGTGGCACGGGAGCTGGTGGTTCGGCTGGATCCGGCGTCGGCGACCAGTCCGGCGTTCCGGGGCAGTCTGGTGGTGTGGCCGGGTTCGGCGGTGCTGGGCAGCCGGGCGTTCCGGGGCAGTCTGGTGGTTCGGCTGGGACTGGCGGTGGTGAGCAGCCGGGCGTTCCGGCGCAGTCTGGTGGTTCGGCTGGGTCCGGCGGTGGTGAGCAGCCGGGCGTTCCGGGGCAGCCTGGTGGTTCGGCTGGGTCCGGCGGTGGCGACCAGTCCGGCGGGCCAGTGCAGCCTGGTGGTTCGGCGGGCGGAGAGCAGTCGGGTGGTACTCCGCCGTCGGATGGTGGGGGTTCTGCTGGGGAGCCCGGTGAGCTGCCATCGTCAGGTGGGAGTTCTGGGACCTCTCCCGGGGATGCGACCCCGCCGTCGTCGGGTATCGGGGAGACGCTGAATCCGGGGGGCGACTCGAGTGCTCCTGCGCCCGGGGTGGGTGGACCGGGTGGCGGCGTCGGTAGTCCGGGTGTGGGCCAGCCTGGCGGCGGTGATCCAGGGGCGGGTGGGCCCAGTGCGGGCGAGCCTGGTTCCGGTGGACCCAGTGCTGGTGGTCCGGGTGCTGGTGAGCCCGGCCCGGGTGGTCCGGGTGCCGGTGGTCCGGGTGCCGGTGGGTCTGGTCCCGGCGGTCCGGGGGCCGGTGCGCCGGGTGTTCCCGGGTCCGGCGCGCCCGGGCACGGTGGTTCCGGTGAACCGGTGGCCGGTGGGCCCAAGCCGCCAGGGTCGGCGGGGCCTGGTGGGGCGGCTGGGCCTGGGGATGACATAACCCAGCCCGTTGTGCCGCCGGGGCAGCCGGGTGGTGGGCAGGGGGCGTACCCGGGAACCGGTGCCGACGCGGGTCAGGGCAAGCCTGAGCCTGGGCAGGGGAAGACCGAGCCTGGGCAAGGGAAGCCGGAGCCGGGCCAAGGCACGGCCGAGCCCGGTCAGAACAAGCCTGAGCCCGGTCAGAACAAGCCCGGACAGAACGGGGGCGGGCAGAGTGGCGGCGGGCAAGGGAACGGCAGTGGGGAGTCGCGGGGGCGGTGGGACGTTGACCTCGAACGGCTCAACGAGTTCGCTGCCGCTGTCACCTCCGCGCGCATGAGTCTGGTGACGGTGCAGGCGCTTGTCAGTCAGATGCAGGGGGACGCCTACACCCCCAAGCTCGGCACCAGCCCCGTCGGGCAGCAGTTGGCGCGGAAGTTCGACGATCGGCTCAACAGCGACGCCGGGCTGCGGCCGTTGTTGGCCGAGGCCGTGCGGCGGATGGACGAGTTCATCCACAGCGCCGAGTCGGTGCGGGACGCCTACACCGAGGCGGAGGAGGCGGCTGAGGCGACCATGCGGCAGACGGGGCAGGGATGACCGAAGTGGACAGTGGTAGACGGGTCGCCGTGCTGCACCCGGAGGAAGTGGACCTCCTGTGCGCCTTCGCCGAGGTGACCCCGCCGTTCCCGCTGCGCATCCGCTCCCGGGGGGAGACCGAGGCCGAGCGGCGGGCCGGGTTCGCGCAGGCGCGGGCGCGGCTGGCCGGGCGCGGGCTCGCCGGGCAGGACGGTCCGCGCGGGGTGGCCGCCGACTTCGTCCACCTGGTCCGGCACGGCGCAGGCTCGCTCGACCTCATCGTGTCCCGCCGGGGCAAGACGTCCGGGGCGGTCGTGTTGGCTCAGCGCGATGACGCCGTCCTGGTCGAGCAGGACATGGACAGGACGAACGGGGCCGTGCGGCTGCTCGCGCTCTCCCTGCACGACGCCGTCGACGGCCTGCTACGGCTCGTGCCCGACCACCCAGCCCCCATGGCTGCCCCCTTCAGCGTGCCCCGCGCCGCACTGGAACGCGTGCACCGGGCCATCGTCGCCGCCCCCCGCCCGCTGAGCGCCGACGAACTCGACCGGCTGCGGGCCGCGCACGGCCTCGACGACCAGAGCGCCCGCCGGATGCTCACGCACCTGCAACCCGTGCTGGGCAACGGGCAGACCGGCGTCGCCGTCCGGCGCGGCGCGGGCTGGGAGCGGTCCGGCGACGAACTGCGCTGGCTGGACACCGCGCGCGGCCGGTTCCGGCTCGGCGGCGGGGAGTGGATGAGCGTCAATCCCTTGGGCCCCGAGGAGTTGCGGGTCCAGGTGCGCGCGCTCGCGGCAGAACTGCGCTGAGGGCTCCCGTGCCGTCGGACGCATCCGCTACCGTGACGGTCGGAACCGAGTGTCGAGGGGGCCGGGGATGATCGGCAGTGTCGAGCAGCTGGTCCAGCGCTTCCAGGCGGCCGCCCAGCGCGCCGCAGCGGCGGCCGAGCAGGACCGGCGCGCCCGTCGCGGCGAGGACGACCGCTGGGTGACCGGCGGCGTGCACTGGGACGGCTACAGCCTCAAGGCGCTGCAGCGCATGGTCGGCCAGCGGGCCAACGCCAACCAGCTCGACATGCTCGCCGACCGGTGGGCCAGCCACGGCGACCGCATCGCCGAGAGCGCCACCGACCTCAGCCGCTCGTTGCAGCGGCTGCTGCAGTTCTGGTCGGGCACCGCGGCCGAGGGCGCGCGGACCGTGGTCGTGCGCAACTGCGCGTGGCTGGCCGAGACCGCGGCGACGGCGACGCGGATGGCCCGTCCCATCGAGGACGCGGGCGGCGCGCTGCGCTCGGCGCAGAGCACCATGCCCGGAGGGTCGCCGAGCAGCCCGTGGTTCGCCACGGTCGGCGGCGGCGCGGCGGCCGGTCTGGCCGTCGGCGGCCCCATCGGCGCGGCGTTCGGGGCCGCGATCGGCGGGATCGCCAGCGCGTTCGGCTTCGGCAGCAACAAGAAGAAGATGAAGCGCAAGGCCGTGCAGACCATGCGCCGCTACGAGACGGCGCTGCTCGGCATCGACGGCGCCACCCCCCGCTTCGGCGACCCGGCCGACGGCGTCGACCCCGGCGCCGACCCGACCAACCCCCGCCCGCCGAGCACCGGCGTCCCCGGCCCCGGCGTCCCGCCGCCGAGCGGCAGCCTGCCGCCCGAGCTGGGTGCGGGACCCAAGGTGCCGCCGCCGATGCCGACCCCCGACATCGGCACGTCGCCCAGCCTCGCGCCCAGCTTCGACACCGGCTGGGAGCGCCGCTGGCAGGGCCTCACCGGCATGGGCCCCGGCCCGGGCGCGGGCGCCAACCCCGGCGGGCTCCCCGGCCTCGGCGGCGGACCCGTCGGCTTCGGCGGACTGCCGGGCGCGAGCGCGGGCCGCGGCGTCGGCATGGGCCGCGGCGCGCTGGCAGGCGGCGCGGCGGGCATGGGCCGCGGCGGCGCCCCCGGGGTCGGCCGCGGCGGCGCGATCGGCGACCGCCAGCGCGGCGCGGCAGGCCGGTTCGGCCGGGGCACCGGCTTCGGCTCCGGTTACGGCGCGCCTGCCGGTGGCGCCCGCAAGGAGGAGGACGGCGAGCACCGCAGGCGCGTGCCGCTGGAGGACGACCCGTTCACCCCGCACGACCTGCGGGCCGCCCCGCCGGTCATCGGCCTGTAGGAGGACGCGCGAGATGTACGTGGACAACCCGGGCGCGGGCTGGCAGGTCGAGCCCGACCAGGTGCGCGAGTTCGCCGCCGCCGTCGAGGACGTGCGCCGCGACCTCGACGCGATCATGGCCGACGTGGCGGCCCTGTCCGACCCCGGCCTGGAGCCGATGCTGGGCACCAGCCCGGTTGGTGAGGAGCTGTCGGCCAAGTTCACCGACCGGCTCAGCGGCGAGCACGGGCTGCGCGGCCAGCTGGAGGCCGCGCTGCGCCGCATGGACGAGTTCGTGGCCAGCGCGGAGAAGAGCGCGCAGGGCTACCAGGGCAGCGACGAGAACGCCGCCGACCGCTTCCGCTTCACCTGATGGAACTGGTCAGCCGCGCCGGGACGGCGCTGCACCCGGTCGAGGTCGATCTGCTCTGCACCTTCGCCGAGGTCGAGGCGCCGTTCCCCATCGACGTGCCCGCCACCGGCCAGTCCGAGGTCGAGCGCGCCCTGCTGTACCGCGAGGCCGCCGAACGCATGCGCGAGCGCGGCCTCGCCGACGAGCGCGGACCGCTCGACGTCGCCGAGGAGTTCGTCTACCTGTTGCGCGCCTGCACAGGCGTGGTCGACATGGTCGTGACCACCGCGGAGGGCACCCGCTCGGTCGCCGTGCTGACCGCCCGCGACGACGCGCTGGTGGTGACCCAGGACTCCGCCGACGAGTTCGGCATGGTCCGCATGCTGCCGACCACAGTGGACGATGCCGTCGGCGGCATCGCCCGGCTGGTGCCGCGCGCCGAGACGCCGCTGACGACCCCGTTCACCCTGCCCCGCCGCGCGGTGCGCGCCGCGTTCGAGGCGATGGTCGCCAGGATGCCCGACGACGGCGGCGATCCCGTGCCGATGACCGCCGAGGAGATCGACGAACTCCTGCGCGCGCACGGGATCTCCGACCGCGTCGCCACGCGCATGGTCGCCGCGCTCACCCCGGCGACCGGCAGCGGGCAGGCGGGCGTGGCGCTGCGCGACGACACCGAGGACCAGTGGCGCCGGGTGGGGACCGAGCTGACCTGGCTGGACACCCCGCGCGGCCGGTACCGGCTCGCCGAGGACGACGACGGCTGGATGAGCGTCAACCCGCTGTCCCCGCAGGAACTGCGGGACGGGCTGCGCGCGCTCGCAGGCCGGATCCGTTAGGGCGTCTGGGAAATCAGCACGGTCACCACCGTGATCCAAGCGAACACGCTGGCCAGCAGCCAGAACTTGATATTGGACAGCAACCGGGCCACGGGGAGACCTCCCATCGAGGGTGTGCGGGGTACTGCTAGAGCCATCGGTTCTTGCGGAATATCCGGTACAGCACGAAGCAAACGAGCAGGATGGCGGCCATCACCAGCGGATAGCCGTAGCGCCACTTGGTTTCCGGCATGTAGTCGAAGTTCATGCCGTAGACGCCGACCACCATGGTCGGGACGGCGATGATCGCCGCCCACGAGGTTATCTTGCGCATGTCGGCGTTCTGCTGGAGGGTGATCTTCGCCAGCGTCGCGTTGACGAGCGTGGTCAGCAGCTCGTCGAAGCTGATCACGCGCTCGGTCACGGTCGTCAGGTGGTCGTCGACGTCGCGGAAGTAGGAGCGCACGTCCTCGGGGACCAGCGCGGAACAGCCCTCCGCGAGCCTGCGCAGCGGGCTGGCCAACGGCATCACCGCGTGCCGCAGCTCCAGGATCTCCCGCTTCATCAGGTAGATCTGCTCGGCGCTGACGGGGCTGCGCGGGGCGAACACGGCGCGCTCGATCACGTCGATGTCGGTCTCGATCGCCGCGCTCACCGCGAGGTAGCTGTCCACGATCTGGTCGGAGATCGCGTGCAGCACCGCGGCGGGCCCGGCGCGCAGCCGCTCCGGCGCGGCCTCCAGCTCGGCGCGCAGGCCGTGCAGCCCGGAATGCTTGCCGTGCCGGACGGTCACGACGTAGTCCTTGCCCAGGAACACCATGATCTCGCCGGACTCGACGATCTCGTTGGCCGTGGTCGGCGACTCGTGCTCCACGTAGCGCAGCGTCTTGAGGACCATGAACAGGTTCTCGTCGTAGCGCTCCAGCTTCGGCCGCTGGTGGGCGTGCACCGCGTCCTCCACGGCCAGCTCGTGCAGCCCGAACGTCTCGGCCACGCCCTGGATCTGGTGCTCGTCGGGCTCGTGCAGGCCGATCCAGACGAATCCCTCGCCCCGCGAGCGCACCTCGGCGACGGCCTCCGTGTGCGTCCAGCGACCGGGCAGGCGCGTTCCGTCGACGTACACGCCGCAATCGACGACATAGGCCGACAGCGGCACCGGCAGCGGGGGGACGACCCGCTCGTGCGCACGGTTGTTACGGCCTCTGCGGCCGCCCAGCGATGGGATCGAGGGCATCGCGAGCTCCAGGGATCACGTCGCGACAGCCGCGACGGACCGGAGGGCCGCAGGGGGCCGCTCCGGTGGCGGAGCGTCCTAGCCGGTTGGGCGGAAGCGCTAGCGAACGGCGGCTTCCCCGGTAAGGACGCGGGGACTACTGCATCCGGTCGCGGTTTCATGACCAGGCTTGTCACCCATGCGTCCTCACCTCCTCGGAGCCGGTGGTGCGGCGACAGCCGCACTGGCATAAGGGTACCCGTACCACGCTCCGAGAGGTGCAGGAGGGAGGTGAATCACGGCCACGCGGCTCGGTTTTCATGGTGCAATTCGGTGGTCATGGGACTTCGCCGTGGCAGGACCACGGCGACGCCAGTCACTTAGTGGAGGACCAGTGCAGTTCGGTCGGTACTACGAGGAGTTCGAGGTCGGCGCGGTCTACAAGCACTGGCCGGGCAAGACGGTGACCGAGTACGACGACCACCTGTTCTGCCTGATCACCATGAACCACCACCCCCTGCACCTGGACGTCAACTACGCCGAGAACACCACCGATTTCGGCAAGAACGTCGTGGTGGGCAACTACATCTACTCGCTGCTGCTGGGCATGTCGGTGCCGGACGTGTCCGGCAAGGCGATCGCCAACCTGGAGATCGAGTCGCTGCGCCACGTCGCGCCGACCTTCCACGGCGACACGATCTACGGCGAGACCGAGGTGCTCGACAAGACCCCGTCGAAGTCCAAGGACGACCGCGGCGTCGTCTACGTGGAGACGCGCGGGTACAAGCAGGACGGCACCGTCGTCTGCATCTTCCGCCGCAAGGTGATGGTCCCCAAGCGCTCCTACGGCGACGCCCGCGGCGGCGAGCAGCCCGGACGCCCGGAGCCCAAGCCCCGCTAGTGGGCTCGCCCACGCCACGCCCGGTGGGCTAGCGTCCCGGGCGTGGCGACCGCACAACTCGACGAGATCCGGTTCCGGCTGCGCGCCTTCGCCGACACCGAGGCGGCAGGCGAGTCCCCGCTCTACGCCCACCTGGCCGGACGCGCGGCCGACGACCCGGACGTCGCCGCGCTGCTGTCCTCGGCCCCGCCGGAGCAGGCCCGGCCCACGCTGCTGCTGGCCGCCGCGCACCGCGTGCTGCAGGCCAACCCCTTCCACGAGCTGGTCAACTACTACCCGTCGATGGGCGGCACGTACGGCCTCGACGGCGGGACCTGGCCGCTGTTCCGCTCGTTCGTCCTCGATCACGCCGACGCCGTCCGCGCGCTGATCGCGACCCGCAGCACGCAGACCAACGAGGTCCGCAGGGCCGCGCTGCTCTATCCGGCCCTCGCGATCGCCGCCAAACAGGCCAAGGGGCCGGTGGGACTGCTGGAGGTCGGCTGTAGCGCCGGTCTGCTGCTGGGCGTCGACCGCTACGCCTACCGCTACCAGACGGAGCTTTCCGGACAGGTCGTCGCCGGACCGGCGAAGACGCCCGTCGGGCTGCACTGCGCGCTGGAGCTGGCGCCCGGCGCGACGATGCCCGTGCTGCCCAAGAAACTGGCCCTGGCCGCCCGGATCGGCCTGGACCGCAGCCCGGTCGACCTCGACGACGAGGACGCCGTGGCCTGGCTGGAAGCCTGCGTGTGGGCCGACCAGCCGGAGCGGCAGCGGCTGCTCACCACCGCGATCACGTTGCTGCGCAAGGACCCTCCGCCGGTGATCGCGGGCGACGCGGTCGACGATCTGGGGGTCGCGGCCGATCGGGTGCCCGATGACGTCCCATTGGTCGTACTGACGTCAAATGTGCTGCCTTATCTCTCCGAACAAAGGCGAGGGTTGTTCATTGAAGCGCTCGCCGAACTCGCCGGTCGCCGTCCGACCTGGTGGCTGAGCCATGAGGGTTATCAGGCCGGGCTTTCTCTGCTCGTGCCCGATCGGGGGGATTTGGCAGCTTCGCCGGGCACTGGCGCATTCGGCCTACTGGGTCTCACCACTTGGGAGGGCGGACGGCCGAAAACCGCTGTCCTGGCCCGAACGGCGATGCACGGGGAGCGCCTGACCTGGCTGGCCTGACCTGCCTCAACGGGGCAGGACGCCCCAGCCGTCCAGGGTCTCGGCCAGTTCGTCCACCAGTTCACCCGAAGTTCGCATTGTGGTGAAGGTCGCAAGATCGAACCAACCGGCCTCGGCGGCGTCGTCACCG
The DNA here is from genome assembly GCF_024760565.1 of Actinokineospora sp. UTMC 2448. Classification (NCBI taxonomy): domain Bacteria; kingdom Bacillati; phylum Actinomycetota; class Actinomycetes; order Pseudonocardiales; family Pseudonocardiaceae; genus Actinokineospora; species Actinokineospora sp. UTMC 2448. The sequence continues at coordinate 901,004 of NZ_CP031087.1, forward strand.
GCCCTGAGGTCACCGCCTGTCACCACAGCGGCGTAGTCGTGGATGTCGAACACCCCGGAGGGCGCAGGCCGCTCGACCCGGCCGACAAACGCGCCGACGGCGATCTCCAGGCCCGTTTCCTCGCGCACCTCGCGCCGGACCGCGGCCGCGTCTGATTCACCGCTTTCCACCTTTCCCCCAGGTAGAGACCACAGACCGGCGCCTGGCGGGCGGATTCTGCGAATGAGTAAAAGGCGTCCGGAATCGTCATGCACGACCGCTCCGACGCATCGGATCATCGGTTTTCCGCCACGGGTCATGAGCACGGAGCGTAGCGGTAATCCGGCGGTGACCCTCCGCGTTGACCTATCCCGGGGAGTGGGCTCCCGTTCGTCAGCGGAGTGCGGTACAACGGTTTTCAACAGCGCCATGAGTCAGGTGCGTCAGGGAGCGGGGTAGATCGCTGTGGACGTCAAGAAGGTTCTCATCTTGACCGGGGCCGCGTTGCTGGTTTTCTTCTTGGTCACCCAACCGGTCGCGTCCGCCGGAATCGTCAACTCCATCATCACCACCCTCCGCGAGGGTGCGGAAGCGATCATCACCTTCGTCCGTACAGTTTTCAGCTGACACCGGGTAGCGTCGAACCATGTTCGCGCCCCGGGACCCAGACGAGTACCTGCTCGACTCCGAACGACGGGTCATCCGGGTGCGCCGACATTGGGCCTACCTGACCTGGCAGGTGTTCGAGGCCGTCGCGCTGCTGGCCGTGTGCGTGATGATCTCCTACGTGCTGCCCCCGAACGCGTGGGTCGTGCAGAACGTCCTGTGGTACGTCGCGCTCGCGGTGCTGCTGCGCTTCACCTACCAGGTCATCGAGTGGTGGGTCGAGCGCATCGTGGTCACGGACAAGCGGTTCATGATGACCACCGGCGTGTTCACCATCCGGGTGCTGATGATGCCGGTCAGCAAGGTCACCGACCTGACCTTCGAGCGGAGCTGGATCGGCCGCATGCTCGGCTACGGCACGATGGTCGTCGAGTCGGCGGGCCAGATCCAGGCGCTCAACCGCATCGACTACCTGCCCCGGCCCGAACAGGTCTACGACGCCATCTCGGAGCTGACCTTCGGCGACAAGAAGGCCCAGGCCGAGCGGTTCTCGATGATCAAGGCCCAGCGCATCGCCAGGGGCAAGAAGAAGGCGGCGGGCAAGGTCTAGGTGACCTGCGCCATCCGCCACACTGGCTGGGTGCGGATCGACCTCCACTGCCACTCCACGGCCTCCGACGGCACCGACAGCCCGGCCGGGCTGGTCGCCGCGGCCGCGCGCGCCGGGCTGGCCGCGGTGGCGATCACCGACCACGACACCACCGCGGGCTGGGCCGAGGCGGCCGCCGCGCTGCCGCCGGGACTGGCCCTGGTCCGCGGCGCCGAACTGACCTGCGTCTCCGATGACGGCCGCGGCGGGCAGTGCACGGTGCACCTGCTGGCGTACCTGTTCGACCCCGAGTCCGAGGCCATGGTCGCCGAGCACGCCCGCACCCGCGCCGAGCGGCGCGCCCGCCTGCGCACCATGGCCGGGCGGATGGCCGCCGACGGCTACCCGGTCGACGCCGACACCCTGCTGGGCGAACTGCACCCCGACGCGCCCGCGGGCCGCCCGCACCTGGCCCAGGCGCTTGTGCGCGCGGGCGTCGTGGGCTCGGTGACCGAGGCGTTCGCGACGCTGCTGCACGGCCGCAGCGGCTACTACGTGCCCAGCCGCAAGACGCCCGTGCTGGAGGCGATCGGCCTCGTGAAGGCCGCGGGCGGCGTGTCGGTGCTGGCGCACGGGTTCGCCCACCGGCGCGGCCCGACGATCAGCGCCGAGGTGGTCTCCGAACTGGCCGGGGCCGGGCTCGACGGCGTGGAGGTCGACCACCCCGACCACGACGACGACGCCCGCGCCCGGCTGCGCGCGCTGGCCGACCGGCACGGCCTGCTGGTCACCGGCTCCAGCGACTACCACGGCACGAACAAGACCACCGCCATCGGCGCGGAGACCACCGCCCCCGAGGTGCTGGCCGCGATCGGCGAGCGGGCCACCGGCGCGGGGATACTGGTGGCCTGATGTTCGACGTCGCGCTGTTCGCCGAGGCCACGATCACCCTGCTGGTGATCATGGACCCGCCGGGCACCATCCCGGTGTTCCTGAGCCTGACCGGGCGCAAGTCCAAGCAGACCCGGCTGGGCGCGGCCCGGCAGGCGGTGCTGGTGTCGTTCCTGGTGATCAGCCTGTTCGCCGTCGGCGGCGAGGTGATCCTGCGCTACCTGGGCATAGGCATCCCGGCCCTGCAGGGCGCGGGAGGGCTGCTGTTGCTGCTGATCGCGCTCGACCTGCTCACCGGGCGCGGGTCGACCGAGCCGGAGATCGCCGAGGACGTCAACGTCGCCCTGGTCCCGCTCGGCACGCCGCTGCTGGCCGGGCCGGGCGCGATCGCGGCGACGATCGTCTTCGTGCGGCAGGCGGACGGCCACCTGGCGTCCTATCTGGCGCTCGGGGCCGCGATCGTCGCCGTGCACCTGTTCCTGTGGTTGTGCCTGCGTTATTCCGGCGCGGTCATCCGGTTCATCAAGGACAGCGGCATCACGCTGCTGGCCAAGATCGCCGGTCTGCTGCTCGCGGCCATCGCGGTGCAGTTGGTCGCGGACTCGGTGCGCGGCTTCATGGCGGGCTAGAGCACCTCGTCGATCGCCTCCTGGCTGCGGCCGATCACCGCGCGGCCGTCGTCGGTGATGATGATGGGGCGCTCGATCAGCACCGGGTTGGCGGCCAGCACGGCGATCCACGCCGCGCGGTCGTGCGGGAGGTTGGCCAGGTCGAGCTCCTTGGCCCTGGCCTCCTTCATCCGGGTGATCTCCCACGGCTGGCGGTCCAGCTTCGCGAGCACCTCGTCCAGCTCCGCCTCCGTGGGCGGGTCGTCGAGGTAGCGGCGCTCGGTGTGCCCGGGCGCGGCGGCGTCCAGCGCGGTCTTGGCGGCGCGGGACTTCGAGCAGCGGGGGTTGTGCCAGATCTCCACGCGGTCATTGTGCACGCCGGCGCGGATAGTGTCGGTGGGACTGCGTACGGTGTGGGCCGTGCGAGGTCAGCTGGGATTCGACAGCATGCCGCGGAAGTTGATCAAGGTGACGCCGTCGCGGCTCGGGGTGTGGGCGGACTGCCCGCGCCGCTTCCGCATGGCCTACCTCGACCGCCCGACCCCGCCGCGCGGCGGCCCCTGGGCGCACAGCACGCTCGGCGCGGTCGTGCACAACGCGCTCAAGGCGCTGTTCGACCTGCCCGTGCGCGCCCGCAACCCGGAGGCGGCGGCGGGCCTCGTGCGCACGCACTGGAAGGACGACGGCTTCGCCAGCGCCACCCAGGCCGCGGAGTTCCGCGACCGCGCCGCCGGGTGGGTGCACGACTACGTCGCCGACCTCGACGTCACCCACGAGCCGGTCGGCCTGGAGCGCTGGGTGTCCGCCCCGGTGGGCACGATCGTCGCCGAGGGCCGCGTCGACCGCATCGACCAGCGCGGCGACGAGGTCGTCATCGTCGACTACAAGACCGGCAGGCACGCCCTGACCACCGACGACGCCCGCGGCTCCCAGGCGCTGGCCCTGTACGTCCTGGCCGCCCGCCGGACGCTGCGCAGGCCGTGCACGAAAGTGGAACTCCACCACCTCCCGACGGGCACCGTCGCCGCGTGGGAGCACACGGACGAGTCCCTGGCCCGCCACCTCCGCCGGGCCGAGGAGATCGCCGACGAGTTCCAGCTGGCCACCGACACCCTCGCCGCGGGCGGCGACCCGGACATCCTGTTCCCCGCCCAACCCGGCCGCCAGTGCGCCTGGTGCGACTTCCGCCGCAGCTGCGCCGACGGCCAGGCGGCGGGCCCGCCCCTGGACCCGTGGGCCATGCTCGCCCCCTGACCGACGGTGCGGTCTCTGCGGTAGGGCACGCCGGATGCCTCGGCGCTGGCTGCTTCCGCTGGGTTGGCGACGCGCGCGGACCGGTCGGACTGCCCCGTCTTGGGGACGTCCGACCGCCCGTGCGGCGACGGCGACCAGCGCCATTCCGCACACGCCCGGCCATCGACCCGCCCCGGAGCGTGGCCGGGGGAGGGATGAGCGATGCTGTTGGGGTGACCGGTCCCACCGAACGCCTGCCGAAGCCGGATGATCCGACCGTGGAGCTGCCGCGTGCCCGGGCACGGCCCGGCGGGCCGTGGCGCGACCTGAGCGGCGCGCTGGCCGTCGGGCTGTGCGGCCTGGCGCTGGTGGTGCTCGCGCTGCAGGTCTACGCCTGGACCCAGCCGGACGTGCCCGGACCCGGCGTCGGCGTGCTGCTCGGCCACATCGCGGCCGCGGTCGCGGCCGTGGTCGCGCAGCGGTTCGCCGACCGGCTGCGCGGGCCGCAGGCGGCGTTGGCCATGGTGCTGGTCGCCGTCGCCTGCGGCGCCGCGTTCTGGTACTTCTGGTGGGCCTGAGTGGACTATCCGAACAGGACTCAGGCCAGCCAGGTGTTCCAGGTCGGCAGCAGCACGTCCAACAACGCCTCCGGGGCCTCGACGGCCGGGGAGTGCCCGGCGCCCAGGATGGCGGCGTAGTCGGCCTCCAGCCGGTCGGCCATGTCCCGCTGCACCGCGGGCGGCCAGGTGTCGTCGGCGATGCCGCAGGCGACCAGGCAGCCCGTGCTGTTGCTGCGCAGCCTCCGCGACAGGTCGGCGACCAGGTCGGGCTCGGTGCGCAGGCCGCGCGCCATGCCCAGCAGCGCCGCCGGGTTGTTGCGCAGGAAGCGGGCGCGGAAGAACTCGCGCAGCGGCTCCGACAGGCTCTGCCATCGCGGGTTCTCGCGGTTGAGCGCCTCCTGCGCCTGCTGCGCGGCCGCCACGCCGTGCTGGCGCAGGAGCGGGTCGCCCAGCTCGAGCACCTGCCTGCGGATGCCCTGCGGCAGCTCGCCCGGACCCGAGCTGAGCAGCGTCAGGCCCGCGATCGGCGCGCCCGCGAGCACCGCGCGCCGGGCGACCAGGCCGCCGAAGGAGTGGCCGACCAGCAGGACGGGGCGCCCGTCCGCGGCCAGCTTCTCCACCAGCTCCGCCAGGCCCGTGCCGAGCGCTGCGGGCAGGTAGGCGTTCTCATCGTCTGGTCCTGGCGTGTCCATCTGACCGGGGAGGTCGATGGCCAGCGCCTGGTAGCCCGCGTCGGCGATGGGGTCGAGCAGCGGGACGAAATCCTCTTTGGACCCGGTGTACCCGGGCACCAACAGGACAACCGGGCCGTCGCCGGTCGTGCGCAGGGCCGCGTAGTGGCCAGGCAGCTCGACCGGGACCGCGCGGTGCGGGGTCAGTTGCGAATACACCGGTACCTCGGACATGGGACCAGTGTGCGCCTCGGACCCGGTGTGAGTCTTATCGCAAAGCAACCAAAAGCGGGCCGCGCTGTTCGAGCACGATCGGACCGATCGTGGACATCGCCACCGGGCCGGTGTACCCGCCTCGGTCAACCGGGAACGTGCCCACCCGCGAGCCGTCGGTCTGGTCGATGACGGCCAGCCCGTCGGCCACCGGCACCAGCATCCGCCCGGCGAACAGCGTGCCGGGGCCCAGCGTGTCCGGCACGGTCCACAGGGGCTTCAGGTCCTCCATCGACAGCGCCACCGTCGCCGACCCGGTGTGCCAGTGGTACGCCCCGGACCCCGCGACGGTCTCGGCCACCGGGCCGTCCTGGCGCAGCGCGCCGACCTGCAGCGGGACGTTGGCCGTGCGCGCGCCGTCGTCGCCGAAGACGAGCAGCCGGGCCGGGTCGGGCAGCGCGACCGCGGTCAGCCGGTCGGTCATGGCCACGACCTGCGCGGACTCGGAGTCCAGCACCTCGCTGAACACGACCTCGGGCCGGTCGGCGTCCTTGGCCGTGGCCTTGTAGACCGTCAGCCGGTCGGCCAGGTCGTCGGGGCACCGCTCGATGACCGCGATGCGCCCGGCGTTCATGAACACCGAGTCGTAGGCGCACCCGGTGCGCGGCTGCCGGTCCGGCACGACCTGGGCCGGGACCTGGCCGTACTCCATGGTCTCGACCAGGTCGGAGCGCAGCGTGGTGATGAGCCGCTGGCCGGAGGCGGTCAGGTAGGTGCCGTCGCCGACCAGCTCGGCGTCCAGCTCGGCGTCCCAGTTCCGCTGGGCGGCCCGGGACCCGTCCTCGCCGTTGAGCGAGGTGACCTCGCTGCAGCCCCCGTCGCCCCGGGGGGCGTCGTCGGGCAGGAAGCCGCCGTCGGAGCGGTACACCGCGACGGCGTTCTGCCAGGCCGCGGTGACCGTGCACAGCGGCAGGTCGCGCCGGTAGCTCCACACCGGCTCGCCGGTGAGCGGGTCGCGCCCGATCACCTCGCCGTCCTGGGCGGTGACCACGACCGGACCGGCGGCGACCGGCTCCGGGGTGGCCGGGCTCTCGGCCCGCCACGCCTCGCCGAGCGACGGCGGGAACAGCTCCGGCGGCGCGGGCGACGGCGCCGCGCTGCGGGGAGCCGTCGCCGTGGCCTTCAGGTCGCTCGCCTGCCAGAGCAGGACCCACCCCGCGGCCACCGCGACGACCAGGCCGATCGCGACGACGACGTCCCGGCGCCGGGTGAACCGCGTGCGCCCGCCGGTGTCCACCGGGGGCGGAGGCGGCCCGGCCAGGACGTCCTCCGTCCAGGTGTGGAAGCCACCGCTCTCGGGCGTCAGCCCGTCGCCGTGGCCGCCGTCTCCCGGCTCCGGACGCGGGGAACCGGACTCGCTGCTGGGGGGCTCCGGTGCGGTCACCCGGTCAGTCTGCCGACCCCGGTGTATCGCCGGTGTTCGACCCCGGGGAAACGACCTCCCCGGCCCGCCTGCGCCGCCGGGTCCGGGTGCGCGCGGGCTTGGCCTGCGACTCCCCTTCCGAGGTCGACGCGGTCTCGGCGGGGGCGTCGTCGCCCTCGACGTCCACGCCGCCCCGCCTGCGCCTGCGCCGCGGCCTGCTGGACTTCTCCGCGCTCTCCTGGGCCTCCTCGGCCGGAGCCGAGCCCGTGCGCCTGCGGCTGCGCTTGGCGCCGCGCTTGCGCTCGCCGAGGTCCTCCTCCGGCTCGGCGTCCAGGCCCGCCCTGGTGCGCTTGGCCAGCGGGAGCCGCCCGCTCGCCTTCTCCGGGATGCCCAGGTCGGCGAACAGGTGCTCGGAGGTCGAGTAGGTCTCCACCGGCTCGGGCTTGCCGAGGCCGAGCGCGTCGCTGATCGACTTCCAGCGGGCCTCCTCGTCCCAGTCGACGAGGGTGATCGCCACGCCGGTGCGCCCGGCGCGGCCGGTGCGGCCGATCCGGTGCACGTAGGTCTTCTCGTCCTCGGGGCACTGGTAGTTGACCACGTGGGTCACGTCGTCGACGTCGATGCCCCGGGCGGCGACGTCGGTGCAGACCAGCACGTCGACCTTGCCGGAGCGGAACGCGCGCAGCGCCTGCTCACGGGCGCCCTGGCCCAGGTCGCCGTGCACGGCCCCGGCGGCGAAGCCGCGCTCGGTCAGGTCGTCGGCGACCTTCTGCGCGGTCCGCTTGGTCCTGGTGAAGATCATCGTCAGGCCGCGGCTCTCGGCCTGCAGGATGCGGGCCAGCACCTCGATCTTGTCCAGCGAGTGCGCCCGGTAGACGAACTGCTCGGTGCGCTCGTGGATGGCGCCCTGGTCGTGCTCCTCGGCGCGCACGTGCGTCGGCTGCCGCAGGAACGTCCTGGCCAGGGTGATGATCGGGCCGGGCATGGTCGCCGAGAACAGCATCGTCTGCCGCTCGTCGGGCACCATCGTCAGGATCCGCTCGATGTCGGGCAGGAAGCCCAGGTCGAGCATCTCGTCGGCCTCGTCGAGCACCAGCCCGCGCACCTTGCCCAGCACCAGGTGGCGCTGTTCGGCGAGGTCGAGCAGGCGGCCCGGCGTGCCGACCACGATGTCCACGCCCTTGCGCAGCGCGGCGATCTGCGGCTCGTACGGCCGCCCGCCGTAGATGGCGAGCACGCGGACGCCCATGTGCTTGCCCGCGTCCTTGATGTCGTGGGTCACCTGCAGGCACAGCTCGCGGGTGGGCACCACGACCAGCGCCTGCGGGGTGCCGTCGCCGGGCGTGGTGACCCGCTGCAGCAGCGGCACGCCGAAGCCCAGCGTCTTGCCGGTGCCGGTGCGGGCCTGCCCGATCAGGTCGTCGCCCGCCAGCGCCAGCGGCAGCGTCAGCGCCTGGATGGCGAAGGTCCGCTCGATGCCCGCCTCGCCGAGGGCGCGCACGATCTCCGCGCGCACGCCCAGTTCGGCGAAGGTCGGCGAGTCGGTGGCCACCGGCGCGCCCGCCTGCAGCGGATGCGATGTGTCGGTCTCCGGCACGCCCGCTTCGGCGTGCTCAAGGCTGACCGGGTCGAGTCCGGTTGTGTCGTTCGTCAGGGTGATCAACCTCTCCTGTTCACCAGCGCGCAACGGCCCTGGTCCGGCCGCTCGACCGCGCACCCGGACTCCCCCCGGTCCAGTCGTGCGCGGGAGGGCTCAGCGAGGCTTGCGCGCACCCTCCGCCCCGGCTCTCGATGGGCCGGGGACCACCCGTTTCCGCCGGTCCCGGCGGTGGGTGTCCTGCCGAGTCTACCCGGGTGTCCTGCCAGATACCCTGCCCGCATGGAGAACGCGGAGGTCGAGGGGCGCGGCGCGGCGCTCTCCCCGGGTGTGGTGGACCTGCTGGGCGTGCTCGCCTACGGCGAGCTGTCGGCCTTCGACCGGCTGGCAGAGGACGCGCGCACCGCCCCGACGCTGTCCGGTCGGGCGGCGCTGTCGGAGATGGCCGCTGCCGAGATGGGCCACTACCTGACCATCGCCAAGTACCTGGCCGGGCACGGCGTGGGCGTCGAGGACGCGATCCGCCCGTTCATCGGCCACATCGACACCTGGCACGCGTCCACCGCGCCGCGCTCCTGGCTGGAGTCGCTGGTCAAGGCCTACGTGGGCGACGGGCTGGCGGCCGACTTCTACCGCGAGATCGGCTCGTGGCTGGACCCGGACACCTCCGCCCTGGTCACCGAGGTGCTCGCCGACACCGGCCACTCCGCCTTCGCCGAGCGCGAGGTGCGCGCGGCCATCGAGCGCGACCGCACCGTCCGCGACCGGCTCGCCCTGTGGGGCAGGCGCCTGCTGGGCGAGGCGCTGACGCAGGCCCAGTACGTCGTCGCCGAGCGCGACGGCCTCGCCGAGCTGATCGTCTCCGGCACCGGCGACCTCTCCGGCATCGCGGCCCTGTTCCGCAGGCTCCAGCAGCAGCACGGCAAGCGCATGACCACCCTCGGCCTCGGCTGAGATTTCGCGGGTGGTGAACACCCTCGCCCCGTGCGGCGCGGGGGCGGCCCGCTCGACTAGCCTTCTGTCAGGCAACTACCAGTGTGGAGGTCGCGTGGAGGTCAAGATCGGTGTCGCGGACACCGCGCGGGAGCTTGTGCTGAACAGCAGCCTGACTCCTGACGAGGTCGAGGCCCTGGTCGCCGACGCCCTCAAGAGCAGCACGGGCCAGCTCGTGCTGACCGACGACAAGGGCCGCCGCTACGTCGTCCCGTCCGCGCGGGTGGCGTACGTGGAGATCGGCAGCGCGGACGTCCGCAAGGTGGGCTTCGCTCCCTGAGACCAGTCGCGCGGAAGGCCCACCCGGAACGTCCCGGGTGGGCCTTCCGCCGTTCCCGGCGCTAGACGTCGGCGTGGTCCAGGGTGGTCTGGACGACGAACGGGGGCCTGCTGGTGCCCATGATCCGGTAGCGGTCCCACGGGTCGGGGTCGGAGAGCTCGCCCGGGGCCTCGCCGCCGGGGGTGCGCAGGACGACCTTGGTCTTCTTCCCGCCCGCGAGCTCGGAGACCTTCTGGTCGGCCTGGATGCGGCCGTACCAGCGGTAGTAGCCGTCGATCGGCTGGAAGTGGCCGCGCAGCTCGACCCGGACGGTCAGCTCGTGGTCGGCGATGACGAGGGTGGCCTGGCCGCTGTAGCCGTCGTCCTCGGGGTGTTCGTCATGGGACATGGTGCGCGCTCCTACCCGGCCGCGGCGTCGTCGCCGTCGCCCAGTTTGACGATCTTGTTGATTTCCAGGGGCTTGTTCGGGTCGATGCTGACGCCGTGGGCGCGCATCGTCCCGTCGATGGCCGCCCAGATGGTCTGGGTCAGGTACTCCACGACGGAGTCGCGGCTCATGGTGCGGCGCTCCAGCCACCACTCGCCGACGTTCTGGACCATGCCGACGATGCCGTGGCCCCAGACCTCGGCGCCGCCGGAGTCGAGCTTGAACGCGCGCATGTAGTCGCCGAGCAGGCTCGACAGCGCGCCCGCGATGACGCCCTTGTCCTCGGCGACGATGTCGGAGTCGATGCGGCGGTCGCCGAAGGTGCGCCGCACCAGCAGGCGGTAGAGGTTCGGGTACTCCTCGATGATCGAGAAGAAGGCGTCGAGGCTCTTGCGGATGCGCGGCAGCGGCGCCTCCTCCCGGTTCATCGCCGGGATCAGCCGCTCGAACAGGATCTCGGTGCCGCGCTGGCCGAGGGCGACGAACAGGTCGGCCTTGTCGGTGAAGTGCCGGTAGAGCACCGGCTTGGTCACCCCGGCCTCGGCGGCGACGTGCTCCATGCCCACGTCGGGCCCGTGTTCGGCCAGCGCGCGCAGCGCCGCCTCCACGAACTCCTCGCGCCGCGCAGCCCGGTGCGACTTCCACCGGTCGCGCCTGGCGTCCCCGGAGAGCTGTCCCTTGACACGATCCGCCATGACGCTCATGCTACCAGAAGTAACTGTTACCGGAAGTAACGCATGATGCGTCAACGCACGGAGAAGGTGACTCGACGATGAGCCGCGCGCTGCAGGTGGCCAAGGTAGCCGATCGGGAGCGGACCGCGGGTCGGCTGCTCAAGTCTTCCGCCGAGAAGTTCTACGACCCCGAGGTCGACATCGATTGGGACGCCCCGATCGCCGAGGACAAGTACTTCCACCCCGAGCACCGGATCTCCCTGTACGGGACCGAGCTGTGGGAGCGGCTGACCCCCGAGCAGCGCGTCGAGCTGGGCAAGCACGAGACCGCCAGCATCGCCAGCACCGGCATCTTCTTCGAGGTCCTGCTCATGCAGATGCTGCTCAAGCAGGTCTACAAGCACGACCCGACCACCGACCACGTGCACTACATGCTCACCGAGATCGCCGACGAGTGCCGCCACTCGACGATGTTCGGCAAGGCGTGCAAGCGCTTCGGCGTCCCGGCGTACGGGCCGCGCCGGTGGATCAAGTCGCTGGCCCGGATCCTGCCGGTGGTCGGCCGGGGCCCGTCGGTGTACGCGGCGATCCTGGTCGCCGAGGAGATCCTCGACCGCATGCAGCGGGAGAACATGGCCGACGAGAACCTCCAGCCGCTGATCCGCATGGTCAACCGCATCCACGTGCTGGAGGAGGCCCGGCACGTGACCTTCGCCCGGCAGGAGGTCGCGCAGGGCATGTCCGAGGCGGGCTGGGTGGCCAAGCAGTACCACCGGGTCATGGCCGCGGTGGTGTCGTACTTCGTCGCGCTGAGCCTGGTGAACCCGAAGGTCTACGAGGCCGTGGGGCTGAACAGGCGCGAGGCGTGGAAGGCGGCGAGGAACAATCCCCACTTCCAGCAGACCATCGCCTACTGGGGCGAGCGGATCATGGCGTTCCTGAAGGAGGCGGACCTGGTCGGCGGCCCGTCGATGATCCTCTGGCGCCGCTCGATGCTGCTGCCGAAGTGACGGGCGCCGGTGCCTGGAACTCGAAGCTACCGCTTAGTAAGTTGAGCGGCATGTTCCAGGCATCGGACGGCGTCGCACTGCACGTCGAGGACAGCGCGGACGCGTCCGCCCCGGTCACGGTCCTGCTGACGCATGGGTGGACCAGCGACAACCGGGTGTGGGACGCGGTCGCGCCGCGCATCCCGCACCGCGTCATCCGCTTCGACCACCGCGGCCACGGCTCCTCCGGCCACGGCGAGGCCACCCTGGAGCGCCTGGGCGACGACCTGGCCGAGCTGATCGCCGCGGCGGTGCCGGAGGGCAGGCTGGTCCTGGTCGGCCACTCGATGGGCGGCATGGCGATGATGGCCCTCGCCGCCCGCCACCCCGACCTCGTGCGGTCCCGCGTGCACGCGGCGTTCTTCGTCTCGACGTCGTCCGGCCGGATGGCGGAGATCACCTTCGGCCTGCCCCGACCGCTGGTCAAGGCCGCCATGGCCCTGCGAAAGCGGCTCGGCAGGCCGCGCAGGCCCGCTTCCGCGGCGACCGCGCCGCAGCACCCGCGCAGGTCCGCCCCCGCGGAGACCGCGCCGCACAGGCCCGCCCCGGCGGAAACTGCGCCGCACAGGCCCGCCCCGGCGGAGGCCGCGGTGGCGTCCGCGCCGAAGCCGCCGCGCAGGCCGAGCCCGCTGCAGGCCCGCGCCCAGCTGGCGTTCCTGCGCTGGCTGCTGTTCGGCGCCCGCTACGACCGCGCCGACCTGCTGTCCGTCGCCGACCAGCTCCGCGTCGTCCACCGCCGCTCCGCCGCGGCCCTGCGCTCGTCGATCAACCGCCACGCCGCCGCCGAGGCCCTGCGCGTCTACCGCGACGTCCCCACCCAGATCCTGACCGGCCAGCGCGACCGCCTCATCCCGGCCGAGCACTCCCGCGCCATCGCCGCCGAACTCCCGGACGCCGAACTCGTCGTCTACCCCAACGCGGGCCACATGCTCCCGTACGAACGCGTGGACGACCTGGTCGCCCGAGTGCTCGCGGCGGTCTAGGCGCGGTCGCGCCTGCCCCACGCCTCGTGGAGCATCTTCTCGGCCATCGCTGCCAGGCTCCGATCGGCGGCCATCCGCAGCCTGCTCACCGCCAACTCGTAGCACTCGTCGTCCACCCGGCGGCCGATCACCCAGACCACGACCACGGTCCCGTCCGGCTCGACGCGGTAGACGATCCGGATGTCCCGGTCGCCGACCACCAGCTTGCGGAAGGTCGTCAGGTTGCCGAGTCGACGACCGCCGAGCGGCTCGCCGCGCTTGTCGGGCTCGGTCTCGAGCTTCTTGAGGGCCTTGATGACGGTCTTTCGCGTCGAGCCGTCGAGGTCGCGCAGGTCTTCCCGGGCGTCAGCGGTCAGTTCGACCCTGGCCACGATCACTCCTCGTCGAGGTTCACACCGAACTCAGCGGCGACGTCGTCCAGGCTGTACCGCTCGCCCGAGTCGGTGAGCGCGCGGGCCCAGGCGACCGCGATCAGCTTGAAGTCCTCCTCGAGTGACTCCAGGTACTGCAGGCGCTCCATGGTCTTGATGTCGACGATGGCCGCGGCAGGCCGGTTGTTGCGGAAGACGAAGAAGGTCCGTCCCTCGCTGGCCTGGTTCACCAGCTTGGACAGCCCGCGGGCGTTGGCCTCGCTGACGCTGATGACGTCGTTGGTGTCGATCTGCACGGCTGGCCTCCCCTTGGCCAGAATCCTGGCCAGAATCGTGCCCAGTCTACGCCGATCAAGGAGACATGTGCACCCGTGAGGCGGTGCTGTGTTCAGCTGCTGGACCGGTGCCGACACAGGCGGTGGGGGACGAGCTTCTGGTCGTCGGCCACCAGCAGGCGTTCGCGGATGAGGAAGTCCGGCAGCTCGTGGCGGTGGCCCGCCGCCTCGCCCCAGATCTCGGTGGTGACCTCGTCCAGGGCGCGCTCGAGGGCCGTGAAGGACGACAGGCCGAGGCAGAGGCGGGTCTGGGTGCGGCCCAATGGGGCGGGGGAGGCGATCCCGGGGGTGAAGTACTCCCGGTAGTACGCCGCCAGCACCGTCCGGTGGCGGGGTTTGCGGGTCAGCAGCAACTGCACCCGCACCGCGGCGCCCGAGAGGCCGATGGACGTCTCCGGGCCCAGTTCGACGAGGTCGCCGTCGTCCGGGGCGCTGCCGGACACCGTCAGGTGCACGCGGTAGCGGGAGTCCCACACGTGCACCTCGGACTCCCCGTCCGGCAGCGGGAACGCGCAGCGCTCGGCGACGGTGAAGCGCCTGCTCTCCGCCATCACGTACACCGCGAGCGGGGCCTGCCGCCCGTGGCCGTTGACCAGCCACCACCGGCCGTCCATGTGGCGCAGGTACGGCGCGTTCGGCGCGCGGGAGACGCGGTCGTCGGCGCCCGCGCTGAGGAAGTCGCGGTCGAGGGCGAACCGGGTGGTCGGCGCGACCGGGACCGGGGACGGCAGGGCGTGGTAGTCGACGATCAGGTCGGCCAAGCCACCACGTCTCCCACCACCGCGGTCACGTTGTCGCGGGCGCCCGCCTCGCAGGCCAGGCGGACCAGGGTCTCCACGCACTGGCGCGGGTCGGCGGCGCGCAGGCCGGTCAGCGCGGCCAGGAAGTCGGCGTCGTCCAGGGCGTCGGTGAGGCCGTCGCTGCACAGCAGGTAGCGCTCGCCGACCACCGCGGGCCGGGACCAGGTGTCCGGCTGCAGCGTCGGCTCCATGCCGACGGCGCGGACCAGGGCGTTGCGGTTGGGGTGGCGGGCCCCTTCCTCAGCGGTCAGGTGCCCGGCGGCGACGAGCTCGGCGCCCAGCGTGTGCGGGGAGCTCAGCAGCTCGACGCGGTCGGTCTGCACGAGGGTGACGCTGTCGCCCACATACGCCCCGCGCACCCAGCCGTCGGCGCCCAGGGCCGCGATGACCAGCGTCGTCGCCATGCCGTGGGTGGCCGGGTCGGTCTCGGCGTACGCGCGCACCGCCGCGTTCGCGCGGACCGCTGCCTCCTCGGGCGGCATGTCCGGACCCGCGGCGACCACCGACTCCATCGCCAGCCGCGAGGCGACCTCGCCCGCGGGCGCGCCGCCGACGCCGTCGGCGACGGCGATGAGCCGCTCGCCCGCGTGCCACGAGTCCTGATTGGTGTCACGCCCGCCGAGGGCGCTGCACCCCGCTACCAAAAGCCGCATATCTCCACGGTGCCGGCCGAGTGCTGAGAACGGCAGGGGGAGGGCTCCCCCTTATTCGTGCGCCTGCAGCGGGAACCCGCCGCCGATGCCGCGCCACGCCAGGTTGGAGATCAGGCCGATGGCCTCCTCCTTGGGCACCACCCGGTTGTCGTCCAGCCACGCGCGGGCGGCGATCTGGCTGACGCCGACCAGGCCCACGGCCAGCAGCCGGGCGCGGTTCTCGTCGAGGCCCGCGTCGGCGGTGATGGTCGCGGTGATGGCGTCGACGCTGGCGTTGGTCGCGCGGGCGACCGCGTCCTGGACCAGCGGCTCGTTGCGCAGGTCGGACTCGAAGACCAGGCGGAACGCCTGGCTCTCGCCGTCGACGAAGTCGAAGTAGGCCCGCACCGCGTTGCGCACGCGCGTCTTGTTGTCGGTCGTGGTCTCCATCGCCGTGGAGACCCGGCTGATCAGCTCGTCGACGTGCTTCTCCAGCAGCGCCATGTAGAGCTCCAGCTTGCCGGGGAAGTGCTGGTAGAGGACCGGCTTGCTGACCCCGGCGCGCTCGGCGATCTCGTCCATGCCCGCGGCGTGGTAGCCGTTGGCGGCGAACACGTCCTGGGCCGCGGCCAGCAGCTGGGCTCGGCGCGCCGTGCGGGGGAGTCTCGCGCCGCGCCCGCCGCTGTGCTGAATCGTCTCCGACATGCGTCCCCTCGCTCCACTGCGTGCCGCCGAGGTCACCGGCGCCGACGTCCGACACTACTAGCCGGTAGGCCGATTGCGGGAATCCTCGTCCGCCAAAACCGTCAAGACAAGTATCCGGCGTGACCCGGACCACTGTTCGGCGAGTCGCCCCCGGGCGATTCACACTGGAGCGATGACCGTTTCGCTGTCCGATGCCCAGTTGCCCCCGGTGGATCCGACGCGCCCGGCATGGCCCGGCGCCGAGGAGACCATCGGGGGAGTGCGGCTGCACGTGCGCCGCACCCCTGGCCACGGCGACGTCCCGGCCGTCTACGTGCACGGGCTCGGCGGGTCCGCCACGAACTGGACCGACCTGGCCGACCAGCTCTCCGGCCACGCCCCCGGACTCGCCGTCGACCTGCCCGGCTTCGGCCGCAGCACGCCGCCCGACGGCTACGACTACACGCTGCGCGCGCACGTGGACACCCTCGTCAAGGTCCTCGGCGGCCTCGACGGCAGGCCCGTGCACCTGCTGGGCAACTCGATGGGCGGGGCCATCTGCCTGCTCGCCGCCGCGGCCGCCCCCGAGCTGGTGCGCACGCTGACCCTCATCTCGCCCGCCGTCCCCGACCTGCGGCCGGACCCGCGCAGGCTGTCGGACCCGAGGCTGGCGCTGGCCATGCTGCCGCTGCTGGGCAAGCGGGTGCGGCGCAGCCTCGCGGCCATCACCCCGCGCGAGCGCACGCGCCAGATGCTGGAGCTGTGCTTCGCCGACCCGAGCCAGGTGCCCGAGCAGCGGGTCGCCGAGGCGGAGGCGGAGTACGCCGAGCGCGCCGAGCAGGCGTGGGCGAACCCGGCGCTGGAGGGGAGCACCATCGGCCTGATCCGGTCGTGGCTCGTCGTCGGGCCGCGTTCGATCTGGCGCGCCGCGCCCAGGATCACCGCGCCCACGCTGGTCATCTGGGGCACGCGGGACCGGTTGATGTCGGTGCGGAAGGCCCCGCGCACTGCCCGCGCGATCCCCAACGCCCGGCTGCTCGTGCTGCCCGACGTGGGCCACGTCGCGCAGATGGAGCGGCCCGCGACCGTGGCCAGGGCGGTGCTGAGCCTGTGGCGCTCGGCCGCTGGCGACCGGTGGTGACCCGCTTACCGAGAGCGCACGCGCCCGGTGTGGCACCCTTGAACCCGTGAGCGAGTGGGACGGTTCGTCACCCTCCGCGACCGCGGAGCCCGACGAGGAGCGCTACCGCCCCGGCGCTCGGCGCACCGCAGCCGAGCCGCTGGCGGCGTCGTGGCGACCCGACCCGACGGCGGGGGGCGGCGCGAGAAAGCACGCCCGCCGCGGCTTCTTCGCCACCTACGGCTGGCGCGTCTACGCCGTGCCGGTGCTGCTCGCCGTCACCGGCCTCGTGGTCGTCCAGACCGCGGCGGACCGCTCGCCGGAGACCACCGCCGCGGGCCTCAACCCGGCGCTGTCGCAGACGCAGCAGGCGACGACCACGCCCGGGCCCGCGCTGACCGAGCGCCCGCCGGTCGACCTGGACATCCCGTCCGCCGAGCTGCCCTCGGGCGGCTCCTACGCCAAGTCGGGCTCCGGGGAGTGGCGGGTGCTCGCGGGCAGCGGCAAACAGGTCGGCGAGGGACGCCTCTACACCTACACAGTCGAGGTGGAGGGCGGCATCCCCGCGGCCCAGTACGGCGGCGACGACGTCTTCGCCGGGATCGTCGACGGCACGCTGAGCGATCCCCGCGGCTGGACCAGCCTCGGCGAGGTCGCGGTGCGCCGGGTCGGGCCGGGGGAGAACGCGGACTTCCAGGTCAGCCTCACCACGCCGGAGACGACCCGCCGGGTCTGCGGGTTCACCATCAAGTACGACTCGTCGTGCGCGATCAACGACCGGGTCGTGCTGAACCTCGCCCGCTGGGTCCGCGGCGCGGTGGCCTTCGAGGCCGACGTGCTCACCTACCGCAAGTACGTCATCAACCACGAGGTCGGGCACGTGTTCGACCTCGGCCACGTGGGCTGCGCCAAGACCGGCGACCTGGCCCCGGTGATGATGCAGCAGACCTTCGGCGTGGCCAACGACTACGTCCACGAGCTCAACCGCGCCTCCGGCGGCGGGGGCGTGCCCAAGGACGGCAAGGTGTGCAAACCCAACGCCTGGCCGAATCCGCAAGCCCGCCCCGGCAACTGACCGCCGCGTCCCGCCATCTGGGAGCCGGGAAGGCGGAGTGGGAGTGTGGCGTTGGAAGCGATGACAATCGCCGCGCGAATCGCCGGAGTTCGAGGAGGACCGATGGCTGGCAGTCTGCCGCCGCTAGTGGAGCCCGCAGCGGAGCTGACCAAGGACGAGGTGGCCCGCTACAGCCGCCACTTGATCATCCCCGACGTCGGCATGGACGGCCAGAAGCGCCTGAAGAACGCCAAGGTGCTGGTGGTCGGCGCGGGCGGGCTGGGCAGCCCGGCGCTGCTCTACCTGGCCGCGGCGGGCGTGGGGACCCTCGGCGTGATCGACTTCGACGTCGTCGACGAGTCGAACCTGCAGCGCCAGGTCATCCACGGCCAGTCCGACATCGGCAAGTCCAAGGCGGTCTCGGCCAAGGAGTCCATCGCCGAGATCAACCCGCTGGTGAACGTGATCCTGCACCAGACGCAGCTGGACTCGTCCAACGCGCTGGAGATCTTCCGCGACTACGACCTGATCCTGGACGGCACCGACAACTTCGCCACCCGCTACCTGGTCAACGACGCCGCCGTCCTGCTGGGCAAGCCGTACGTCTGGGGCTCGATCTTCCGATTCGAGGGCCAGGTCAGCGTGTTCTGGGAGGACGCGCCCAACGGGCAGGGCCTCAACTACCGCGACCTCTACCCCGAGCCGCCGCCGCCGGGCATGGTCCCGAGCTGCGCCGAGGGCGGCGTGCTGGGCGTGCTGTGCGCGTCCATCGGCTCGATCATGGTGACCGAGGCGATCAAGCTGCTGACCGGCATCGGCGAGCCCCTGCTCGGCAGGCTGATGGTGTACGACGCGCTGGAGATGTCGTACCGGACCATCAAGATCCGCAAGGACCCCGAGACCAAGCCGATCGAGGGCCTGATCGACTACGAGGCCTTCTGCGGCGTGGTCTCCGACGCCGCCCAGTCCGCTGCGGCGGGCAGCACCATCACGGCGCAGGAGCTGAAGGAGAAGTTCGACCGCGGCGACGACTTCGTGCTCATCGACGTCCGCGAGCCGAACGAGTTCGAGATCGTCCGCATCCCGAACTCGATCCTCATCCCCAAGGACCGCATCCTCTCCGGCGACGCGCTGGCCGAACTGCCCCAGGACAAGCCGATCGTCCTGCACTGCAAGTCCGGCGTCCGCTCGGCGGAGGCCCTGGCCGCCCTCCACAAGGCGGGCTTCGCCGACGCCGTGCACGTCGGCGGCGGCGTCCTGGCCTGGGCCAAGCAGGTCGACCCGAGCCTGCCCACCTACTGACAGCAGCGCTGGCTCCTCTGGCTGCGCCCGCGCAGGTGCCCGGACGGGACTGCACGGGCGCAGCCAACCCGGCTGGGGCCGGGGGGGTCGGGCTGGCGGCAGGCAGGTCCGGCTGACGAGGGCGGGTTTGCCTGCCGAGAGCGAACTTGGCCGACGGGGACACCAGCCGACGGCAGGCAAGGTTATCGGACCCAGGCACCTCCAGTTGATGGCAAACCTTGCCAACCAGCGGCTGGCAAGGTCCGCCTGTGGCTGGTGAGGTCCGGCCGTCGTGTGGGCTGGCGAGGTGTGGTCGCCGCGTGGCTGGCGAGGTCCGGCCGCCGGGTGGCTGGTGAGGTGCGGTCGCCGGGTTGCTGATGAGGTTTGGCCGTCGGATGGCTGGTGAGGTCCGGCTGTCGGGTGGCTGGTGAGGTGCGGTCGCCGGGTGGCTGGTGAGGTCTGGTCGCCGGGTTGCTGGTGAGGTCTGGTCGCCGGGTGGGCTGGCGAGGTGCGGTCACCGGGTGGCTGGTGAGGTCCGGCTGTCGGGTGGCTGGTGAGGTGCGGTCGCCGCGTGGCTGATGAGGTCCGGTTGCCGGGTTGCTGGTGAGGCTCGGCCGTCGGGTGGCTGGCGAGGCCTGCGTGCTCGGCGGCAGGCCCTCCGGGCGGCGCGAGTGCGGCGATTCCCGCCTGCCGCGCCAGCACAACGCTCCCGCTGACCGCGCGGGCGACCCCGGTTATCCACAACCCATCGGTAACCGGGGCGCTCGCGGGTGTGACGTCGATAGACTGGCCAGGGGGCCGCCCCCCGGGGAGCGGTGGGCCGTTCCCGCGCGTCACAGCGCCGAAACCGCCGGTCCACCGGGTAGCGTCCCCGGCCGTGAGCACACCGCCCCCTGAGCACGTCCGGGCCGCGTTCGGCGCCCGGGGCGCCGACCCGGTCCTGATCGAGAACGGGCCGGTGTGGCGGTGTGACGACATCGCGCTGCGGCCTGCGGGGAGTCCGGCGGAGGCGTCCTGGGTGGCGCAGACGCTGGGCGAGTTGGACGTGCCCGACCTGCGCATCGCCCGGCCCGTGCGCTCCAGCGACGGGCGCTACGTCGTCGGCGGGTGGGCGGCGTTCCGGTACGTCACCGGCAGGCCCGAGCCGCGCTACGACGACGTCGTCGCCGCGTCCCTGCGCTTACACGAGGCGACCAGCCGCCTCAACCGGCCGCGCTTCCTCAACCTGCGCGCCGACGTCTTCGCCATGGCCGACCGCATCGCGTGGGGCGAGGAGCACGCCGAGCTCGACGCCGACCTCGGCGGCAGGCTGTTCCACCTGCTGGCCGAGCGCCGCGGCGAGCTGACCACCAAGCCGCAGGTGGTGCACGGCGACCTGTTCGGCACCGTCCTGTTCGACGGCGACGCCGCGCCCGGCCTGGTCGACTTCACCGCCTACTACCGCCCACCGGAGTGGGCGGCCGCCGTGGTCGTGGTCGACGCCCTGGCCTGGGGCGGGGCCGACGACGGCATCGCCCGCCGCTGGTCGCACCTGCCGGACTGGCCGCAGGCCCTCCTGCACGCCCTGCTGTTCCGCCTGGCCGTGCACGCGCTGCACCCGAAGTCGACCCAGCGCTCCATGCGCGGCCTGGAGCGCGCGGCGAACCGGGTGACCGACCTGCTCTAGCGCGCGGACCGCGGTCCGCCGTGGTCGTGATCACGCCAAGATCGTGCAGGCGTGTGCAGAAGAACTCCTTGACCGGCGGGACAACCGCCGTCGCGCCGCCGATTCTCACCAGTGCCGCACGGACACTGCGCAGGCAAGTTCGCACGCCGGAAACATGTCCGCATCCGCGGGTAACACGCCCTGCATACGTTCGGAAGTGCCCCAACCGCCGCCGGATCAGGAGACGGGCATGACGAACGTGGCCGCCCCCGCCGTCGACACGCACTGCCCGTATTGCGCGCTGCAGTGCGGAATTCGGCTGTCCGGCGCGCGGGTGGAGCCCCGCGAGTTCCCCACCAACCGCGGTGGCTTGTGCCAGAAGGGATGGACGTCGGGAACGCTGCTCACCACCGCGCACCGGCTGACCACCCCGCTGGTCCGCGTCGGCGGCGAACTCGTGTCCGCGTCGTGGGACGACGCCCTCGATCTCATCGCGCGCAAGCTGAGCGCGCTGCGCGCGGAGCACGGTCCGGACTCCGTCGCGGTGTTCGGCGGCGGCGGGCTCACCACCGAGAAGTGCTATCTGCTCGGCAAATTCGCCCGGGTCGCCCTCGGAACGTCGCAAATCGACTACAACGGACGCTTCTGCATGTCCTCCGCCGCTGCGGCGGGCACGCGCGCGTTCGGCCTCGACCGCGGGATGCCGTTCCCCATCACCGATGTCACGCGGGCCGACGTCGTCCTGCTCGCGGGGGCCAACCCCGCCGAGACGATGCCGCCGTTCCTGCAGCACGTCCGCAACGCCGCCAACTCCGGCGGGCTCATCGTCGTCGATCCGCGCCGCACGCCCACCGCGGAGCAGGCGACCCTGCACCTGCAGCCGCGCCCGGGCACGGATCTGGCCCTGGCGCTGGGAATCCTGCACGCCGTCGTGGCCGACGGTCACCTGCGTGGGGATTACGTCGCCGAGCGCACCACCGGGTTCGAGGCCGCGTGGCGGATCGCCGCGGCCTGGTGGCCGGAGCGGGTCGAGCGGGTGACCGGCGTTGCCGCCGCCGACCAGCGCCGGGCCGCCGCCCTGCTGGCGGACGCCGACCGCGCCGTCGTGCTCACCGGGCGCGGGACCGAGCAGCACGCGCGCGGCACCGACACCGTCTCCGCGTGGATCAACCTGGCACTGGCGCTCGGCCTGCCCGGCGTCGCCGGGTCCGGCTACGGCTGCCTGACCGGCCAGGGCAACGGTCAGGGCGGTCGGGAGCACGGCCAGAAGGCCGACCAGCTGCCCGGCTACCGCCGCATCGACGACCCGGCCGCCCGCGCCCACGTCGCCGGGGTCTGGGGCGTCGACCCGGACTCCCTGCCCGGCGTCGGCCGCTCGGCCTACGAGCTGCTCGACGCGCTCGGGACCGAGGGCGGGCCGAAGGCGCTGCTGGTGTTCGGCAGCAACGTCGTGGTCTCCGCGCCGCGCGCCGGGCACGTCGCCGACCGGCTGTCCGCCCTCGACCTGCTCGTGGTGGCCGACTTCGTGCTCTCGGAGACCGCGCGCCGGGCCGACGTCGTCCTGCCGGTCACGCAGTGGGCGGAGGAGGACGGCACGCTGACCAACCTGGAGGGCCGGATCCTGCGGCGCGTGAAGTCCGTCGACCCGCCGGACGGGGTGCGAAGCGACCTGTCCGTGCTCCGCGGGCTGGCCGTCCGCCTCGGCCAGCCCGCCCACCGCTTCCCCGACGACCCGGACGAGGTGTTCGCCGAACTGCGCCGCGCCTCCCGGGGCGGGCCCGCCGACTACTCCGGGATCACGCCGGAGCGGCTGAGCGCGGGCGAGGAGCTGTTCTGGCCGGTGCCCGACGAGGACCACCCGGGCACGCCGAGGATGTTCCTCGACAGCTTCGCCCACCCCGACGGCCGCGCCCGGTTCGTCCCCGTCGACCACAGCGGGCCAGCCGAGCCGGTGGACGACGAGTACCCGCTCATCGCCACGACCGGGCGGGTCCTGCAGCACTACCAGTCCGGGGCGCAGACCCGGCTGGTGCCCGAGCTGGTCGACGCCGTGCCCGAGGTCCACGTCGAGGTGCACCCGGACACCGCCGCCCGCGCCGGGCTCGCCGAGGGGGCATGGGCGCGGGTCGTCTCGCGCAGGGGCGCGACGCGCGCCCGGGTCCGGCTGGTCGCCTCGGCCCGGCAGGACACGGTGTTCCTGCCGTTCCACTTCCCCGGCGCGCAGCGCGCCAACCTGCTCACCAACCCCGCGCTCGACCCGACGAGCCGGATGCCCGAGTTCAAGGTCTGCGCCGTCCGCCTGGAGGTCATGACATGAGCGCGCGCCGCGTGGTGGTCGTCGGCTACGGCATGGCGGGGGCCCGGCTGGCCGAGGAGATCCGCCGCCGGGACCGCACCGGCGAGCGGGTGGCGCTGACCGTCATCGGCGCCGAGCCGCACGCCGCCTACAACCGCGTCCTGCTGTCCGCCGTCGTCGCGGGAACGATGGACGCGGACGCGATCCGGCTGCAGGACGCCGACTGGGCCGAGCGCACCGGCATCGACCTGCGGCTGGGCGTCGCCGTCACCGCCGTGGACCGCGACGAG
Source organism: Actinokineospora sp. UTMC 2448 (assembly GCF_024760565.1). Taxonomy (NCBI): domain Bacteria; kingdom Bacillati; phylum Actinomycetota; class Actinomycetes; order Pseudonocardiales; family Pseudonocardiaceae; genus Actinokineospora; species Actinokineospora sp. UTMC 2448. The sequence continues at coordinate 924,288 of NZ_CP031087.1, forward strand.
CGGCGCGTGCGCCTGTCCGACGGGTCCGCTGTGGACTACGACGCGCTGGTGCTGGCCACCGGCAGCACCGCGTGGGTGCCGCCGACCGAGGGCCTGCGCGCCGAGGACGGCGCGCTGGCCGAGGGCGTGGCCTGCTTCCGGGACCTCGACGACTGCGCCGCCATCGTCGGCCGCGCGCGGCCCGGCGCGCCCGTCGCGGTGCTCGGCGGCGGCCTGCTCGGCCTGGAGGCCGCCCGCGGCCTGGCCGGGCGGGGCGCGCTGGTGACCGTCGTGCACCCCGTCGGCCACCTGATGGAGCGCCAGCTCGACCCCGGGGCCGGGGCCGTGCTGGCCAGGACGCTGGCCGGACTGGGCATCGAGTTCCGGCTGGGCCGCCTCGCCGCCCGCTACGTGCCCGGCGACGGTCTCAAGCTCGACGACGGCGCCCACGTCCCCGCCGACCTGGTCGTCGTCTCGGCGGGCGTGCGCGCGGAGACGACGCTGGCCGAGGCGATGGGGCTGGAGTGCGATCGCGGCGTCCTCGTCGACGACGCCCTGCGCACCAGCGACCCGCGCGTGCACGCCATCGGCGACTGCGCCCAGCACCCCGGCACCGTCTCCGGCCTGGTGCAGCCAGCGTGGGAGCAGGCCGAGGTGCTCGCCGACCTGCTCACCGGCGCGGCCCCGGCCGCCCGCTACCGCGGCACGCCGGTCGTCACCCGGCTCAAGGCCCGCGGCGTCGACCTTGCCGCGCTCGGCGAGGTGCACGCCGAGGACGCCGACGCCGAGATCCTCTGCCTCCAGGACGCGACCCGCGGCCGCTACGCCAAGCTCGTGCTGCGCGAGGACCGGGTCACCGGCGCCATCCTGCTCGGCGTCCCGGACGCCGCCGCCGCCGTCACCCAGCTCTACGACGCCAAGACCCCGGCCCCGTCCGACCGCCTCGCGCTCCTGCTCGGCCGGGCCCTCCCGGCGGCGGGCGCCCCCGCCCACAGCCCCGCCGACCTGCCCGCGACGGCCGTCGTGTGCCGGTGCAACACCGTCTCGAAAGGACAGTTGGTGAAGGCGTGGCGCGGCGGCGCCTGCTCGGTGGCCGACCTCGCCGCCACCACCCGGGCCACCACCGGCTGCGGCGGCTGCGCCGAGGCGGTCCGCGGCATCGCCGACTGGCTGGCGAAAGCCTGATTCTTCCCCGTTTCGAGCTGTCGAGTGAGTTCAGCGCGCTCTCAGGAGGACCTGTATGACGACCGAGTCGCCGTCCGTTCGCGCCGGGCGATGGATCGACCACTGGGAGCCGGAGGACCCGGACTTCTGGGCGCGCACCGGACGCCGGACGGCCACCAAGAACCTCGTGCTGTCCATCTTCGCCGAGAACCTGGGCTTCAGCGTCTGGGTGCTGATGAGCATCGTCGTCGTCAGCCTCAACTCGGTGGGCTACGACTTCTCCGTCGGCCAGACCTTCTGGCTGCTCATCGTGCCCAACCTCGTGGGCGCCGCGCTGCGGGTGCCCTACACCTTCGCCGTCCCGCGCTTCGGCGGTCGCCTGTGGACGACCGTCAGCGCGGGCCTGCTGCTGATCCCGTGCGCCATGCTCGCCTACGCCGTGCTCAACGTCGGCACGCCGTACTGGTTCTTCCTGCTGACCGCGGCCGCGATGGGCTTCGGCGGGGGCAACTTCTCCTCGTCGATGGCCAACATCTCCTTCTTCTTCCCCGAGGGCAAGAAGGGCCTGGCGCTGGGCCTCAACGCCGCGGGCGGCAACCTCGGGGTCGCGCAGACGCAGTTGCTGGTCCCGTTCGCGATCAGCATCGGGACCGGCGTGAACCTCGCCTACGCCGCCCTGATGTGGCTGCCGCTCATCATCCTGGCCGCCGCGGGCGCCTGGTTCCTCATGGACAGCATCACCTCGGCCAAGCCCGACGGCACCTCCTACCGCGAGGCGCTGTCCAACAAGCACACCTGGGTGATGTCGTTCCTCTACATCGGGACGTTCGGCTCGTTCATCGGCTTCTCGTTCGCCTTCCCCGTGCTGATCAAGATCGCCTTCGTCGAGCACGCCGGGTTCGTCGGGCTGGCGTTCATCGGTGCGCTGATCGGCTCGCTCACCCGGCCGTTCGGCGGCTGGCTCGCCGACCGGGTGGGCGGCGCGCGGATGACCCTGCTCGTCTTCGCGGGCATGGGCCTGGGCGCGGTCGGGGTCATGGCCAGCGTGGCCACGGGCAGCTTCGCGCTGTTCTTCGGCTCGTTCGTCTACCTTTTCGTGCTCAGCGGCATGGGCAACGGCTCGACGTACCGGATGATCCCCATGATCTTCTCCGCCGAGGTGCGCGCGCGGGCGGCCGAGACCGGCGAGGACGCCGACTCCGCGGTCAAGCGCGCCAAGCGGCAGGCGGCCGCCGTCGTCGGCATCGCTGGCGCGGTCGGCGCGTTCGGCGGGGTGCTGGTCAACCTGGTCTTCAAGTTCTCGCTGGAGAGCGCGCGGACGCTCACCCCGGCGCTGATCGCCTTCCTCGGCTTCTACGCCCTGTGCGTCGGCGTCACCTGGTGGTTCTACCTGCGCAAGTCCTTCGCCGTGCGGCGTGCGCCCAGCCTGGCCTACGCGGGCGTCTGACTAGGCGTCGGGCAGTTCGGCGAAGATGTTCTCGGCGATGCGCCGGGTGACCACGCACGGCTCCTCGACGGCCTCGTAGGTGCCCAGCACGGTCAGGTGCGAGCCGTGCTCGTGGGCCTGCCTGCCCGCGTCGATGGCGACCGAGATCCCGCAGTCCTTCCCCGCCGAGCCGTCGACCTCGTAGGTGGTGTTGCCGAACAGGTCCTCGGTGCGCCGGTAGCTGGGCGTGCCGGGCGGCTCGGCGCGGAAGAAGACCGACGCCGTCGTGATGCCCCGGTTGTACGGCAGCGCGTAGCGGCACAGCTCGGCCGTCGACTCGTGCTCGCGCACCTCCACGTCGATGCCGGTCGCCTGGGCGAGCGCGGGCAGGAAGCGCTCGCAGTCCAGTTCGGCCGCCACGGCCTTGGGCAGGGCGACCGTCACCGCGGCCGCCTTGGCGGGCACCACGGACGCTGGCGGCGGCTCGGTGTCGACCACCGTGGAGCGGGGCGCCCGCGCGGCCGGGGAGCCGGGCGCGCAGGCCGGGAGGAGCGCGAGGGTCAGCGCGGCCGTCACCAGCGCCGCGCACGTTCGGAGACGCACGGCGACGACGGTAGGACGCGCGTCACCCGAAACCCAAATTACCGCCGGGAAATCAACCGATCGTGCGCGGCGTCACCCGCACGGGTTGCGCGGTGCTGAGGGGAGACATCCGTAACCGGCGGGAAACAACCAGGAATCCCCGGTGATACGGGCGAATCAGAGCATGACGGCACGGGTCCACGCCGAGTCGGCCCGAGCGGAGGAGGGCAACGCATGACGCGGACTGTGGTCGTCGTCGGGCACGGCATGGTCGGGCACCGCCTCGTCCAGGCGCTGCGCGACCGCGACGCCGAGGGCGCGTGGCGGGTCGTGGTGTTCGCCGAGGAGGGCAGGCCTGCGTACGACCGGGTCGCGCTCACGTCCTATGTGGACGACTGGGACACCGCCCGGCTGGAGCTCGACGGTGCGCGGTACGCCGGGGACGACGCCGTCGCGCTGCACCTGGGCGACCCGGTGACCGCGATCGACCGGGCCGCGCGCACGGTCACCACGGCGTCGGGCCGCGTGCAGCCCTACGACGCGCTCGTGCTGGCCACCGGCTCCGCGCCGTTCGTGCCGCCGGTGCCCGGCCGCGACCTGCCCGGCTGCCACGTCTACCGCACCATCGAGGACCTCGACGCCATCCGCGCCTCGGTCGAGCGGGCCAGGACGGGCGTGGGCCGCGGCTCGGCGATGGTCGTCGGCGGCGGCCTGCTCGGGCTGGAGGCGGCCAAGGCGCTGCGCGACCTGGGCGTCTCCCCGCACGTGGTCGAGCTGGCGCCCCGGCTGATGCCGCTGCAGGTCGACGACGGCGGCGGCGCGCTGCTCAAGCGGCTGATCGAACGGCTCGACGTCACCGTGCACCCGGGCACCTCGGCGGCGGCCATCGAGGCCGACCGGGGCAGGCTGCTGGCCAGGCTGGCCAACGGCACCGAGCTGGACCTCGACCTGATCGTCTTCTCCGCGGGCATCCGGCCCCGCGACCAGCTCGCCAGGGACTGCGGCCTTGGCGTCGGCGAGCGCGGCGGGATCGTGGTGGACGCGGCGTGCCGCACCACCGACCCCGCCGTCTACGCCATCGGCGAGTGCGCGCTGGCCGACGGCAGGGTCTACGGCCTCGTCGCCCCCGGCTACGCCATGGCCGAGGTCGTCGCCGACCGGCTGCTGGGCGGCGCGGCGGAGTTCACCGGCGCGGACATGTCGACCAAGCTCAAGCTGATGGGTGTGGACGTCGCCAGCTTCGGCGACGCGCACGCGGCCACCGAGGGCGCGCTGGAGGTCGTGGTCAACGACGCCGTCGCGGGCACCTACCGCAAGCTGGTGGTCTCCGACGACGCGAAGACCCTGCTCGGCGGTGTCCTGGTCGGCGACGCCACGGACTACGCGAGCCTGCGCCCGCTGGTCGGCCGCCCGCTGCCCGCCGAGCCCGGCGCGCTGCTGGCCCCCGCGGGCGGCGGTGGCGGCGCCGGGGTGGGGGCGCTGCCGGACGAGGCGCAGATCTGCTCGTGCAACGCCGTCACGAAGGGCGACATCCGCGGCGCGATCCTGGAGCAGGCCGCCGATGACGTGCCCAAGATCAAGGCCTGCACGCGCGCGGGCACGGCGTGCGGGTCGTGTGTGCCGATGCTCAAGCAACTGCTCGCCTCCTGCGGCGTCGAGCAGTCCAAGGCCCTGTGCGAGCACTTCACGCACTCGCGCGCCGAGCTGTTCGAGATCGTGCGGGCGACCGGGATCACCACGTTCAGCGAGCTGGTGGCGCGGCACGGCAGCGGGCGCGGGTGCGACATCTGCAAGCCAGCGGTCGCCTCGATCCTGGCGTCGCTGGGCAACGGGCACATCCTGGCGGGGGAGCAGGCGGGCCTGCAGGACACCAACGACCGCTTCCTGGCCAACCTGCAGCGCAACGGCACGTACTCGGTGGTCCCGCGCATACCCGGCGGCGAGATCACCCCGGCCAAGCTCATGGCGATCGCCCAGGTCGCGGCTGACTTCGGGCTCTACACCAAGATCACCGGCGGGCAGCGCATCGACCTGTTCGGCGCCACCGTCGACCAGCTCCCGGCCATCTGGCGGCGGCTGGTGGACGCCGGGTTCGAGTCCGGCCACGCCTACGGCAAGGCGCTGCGCACGGTGAAGTCGTGCGTCGGGTCCACCTGGTGCCGCTACGGCGTGCAGGACTCCGTCGGCCTGGCCATCGAGCTGGAGCTGCGCTACCGGGGCCTGCGCTCGCCGCACAAGCTCAAGTCGGCGGTCTCCGGCTGCGCCCGCGAGTGCGCCGAGGCCAGGGGCAAGGACTTCGGCGTCATCGCCACCGAGACCGGGTGGAACCTCTACGTCGGCGGCAACGGCGGCACCCTGCCCCGGCACGCCGACCTCCTGGTGTCCGATGTGGACAAAGAGACGCTGGTCAGGGTGATCGACCGGTTCCTGATGTTCTACATCCGCACCGCCGACCGCCTGCAGCGCACGTCGGTGTGGCTGGACTCCATCGAGGGCGGCCTCGACCACGTCCGCGACGTCGTCGTGCACGACAGCCTGGGCATCGCCGAGGAGCTGGAGGCCCAGATGGCCGAGCACGTCACCGGCTACGCCGACGAGTGGGCGGGCGTGCTCGCCGACCCGGAGAAGCTGGCCCGGTTCACCTCGTTCGTCAACGCCCCCGGCGCGCCGGACCCGACCATCTCCTTCCGCGCCGAGCGCGGGCAGTCGGTCCCGGTGCCGCTGGGCATCCCGGAGGTGGTCTCCCGATGACCAGTACCGTTCCCGCCCCCGCGTGGACCGCCGTCTGCCCGCTGTCGGCGATCGAGCCGGAGACCGGCGTGGCGGCGCTGCTGCCCGACGGCGCCCAGGTCGCGGTCTTCCGCACCCGGGACGCGGTGTACGCGCTGGGCAACATCGACCCGTTCAGCCAGGCCGCGGTCCTCGCCCGCGGCATCGTCGGCGATCTGCGCGGCACGCCCGTGGTCGCCTCGCCCATGCACAAGCAGCGCTTCGACCTGCGCACCGGCGAATGCCTCGACGACCAGGGCGTGTCGGTCCCCACCTACCCGGTCCGGGTCGTGGGTGGAACCATTCAGCTGGGGCGCCCGTGACCGCGCTCCTGGAGGAGACCGCCGTGACCGCGACCCAGGTCGGCCCGCTGGCCGGTTACACAGTGGGGGTCACCGCCGCGCGCCGCGCCGACGAGCTGGGCGCGCTGCTGGAGCGCCGCGGCGCCGAGGTCCTGCACGGCCCCGCCATCCGCATCGTCCCGCTCGCCGACGACAGCGAGCTGCTGGCCGCCACGACCGGGCTGCTGGACGGCCCGGTGGACGTCGTCGTGGCCACCACCGGCATCGGCTTCCGCGGCTGGATGGAGGCCGCCGAGGGCTGGGGCCTCGGCCCGGCGCTGCGCGCGGCGCTGACCGGCGCTGCCGTCCTGGCCAGGGGCCCGAAGGCCAAGGGCGCGGTCCGGGCGGCAGGCCTGGTGGAGGCGTTCTCCCCGGAGTCCGAGGCCAACGCCGAGGTCCTCGCCCACCTGCTCGACCAGGGGGTGGACGGCAAGCGGATCGCCGTCCAGCTGCACGGCGAGCCGCTGCCGGACTTCACCGACACCCTGCGCCGCGCGGGCGCCGAGGTCGTGGAGATCCCCGTCTACCGCTGGACCGCCCCCGCCGACCCCGCGCCCCTGGAGCGGCTGATCGACGCGGTGCTGTCCGGGCAGGTGGACGCGCTCACGTTCACCAGCGCCCCGGCCGCGGCCAGCACCCTCGACACCGCCGACCGCATGGGCAAGCTGGACGCCCTGGTGGACGCCCTGCGCACCCGCGTGCTGGTGGTGGCGGTGGGCGCGATCACCGCGGGCCCGTTGGCAAGGCACGAGATCCCCGCAGTCTGGCCCGACCGGGCGCGCATCGGCGCCCTGGTCCGCCACCTGTCGGACACCATCCCCACCCGGGCCACCCGCGTCACCGTCGCCGGACGGGAGCTGGAGCTGCGCGGCCAGGCGGTGCTGGTGGACGGCGACCTCCGACCGGTCGCCCCCGCGCCCATGGCCCTCCTCCGCGCGCTGTCGGCCACGCCCGGCCGGGTCCTCTCCCGAGCGACCCTGGCGGGCGTGCTGCGCAGGCACTCAGGCCGGGAGTCCACAGTGGACGAGCACGCGGTGGAGACGGCGGTGGGCAGGCTCCGCGCTGCCCTCGCCGTCCCCGGCGTGGTCCAGACCGTCGTCAAGCGCGGCTACCGCCTGGCGGTGCCCACCCCATGACCCTGATCCTGGTCGCGCACGGCACCAGGTCGGCGGAGGGCACGGCGGTCACGTACGACCTGGCGGACCAGGCGCGCGATCTCCTCCCCGAGGTCCCGGTCCGCGTGGCGTTCGCCGACGTCCGTCGCCCGAACCTGACCGATGTCCTCCGCACGGTCCACGACCCGGCCGTCGTCGTCCCCCTGTTCCTGTCGGCCGGGTACCACGTCCGGGTCGACGTCCCGGCCCAGATAGCCGCCTCCGGCCGCCCGGCGAGCACCACGCCGCATCTGGGCCCCGCGCATCCTCTGATCGCCGCCACCCACGACCACCTGACGACGGCAGGCTGGCGCCCCGGCATCCCCGTCATCCTGGCCGCCGCGGGCTCGACCGACCGTCGCGCGCAGTCCGAAACCCGCAAAGCGGCACTGCTCCTGGCCGCCCGCACAGGCTCCCCGGTCACAGTCGCCTACGCCGCCACCGCGCAACCGACCATCGCCGAGGCGGTAGCCGCGACCCCCGGCCCGACAGCGGTGGCGACCTGGCTCCTGGCCCCCGGCCTGTTCCACAAGAGGATCACCGAGAGCGGGGCGGAGATCACCACGCCGCCCTTGGCGGCCCACCCCAAACTCCTGGACCTGATTGCCCGCAGATACACCGAAGCCCGCGTCTACGAAAGCGCCGCATAAACAAAGCGCGCGTATGGCGGGAAGTGGGGGCGGGAGACGGCACTATCGCCGACCATCCGGCATCGGCGGGCCGGTGGCAGGCGCGGGACCGCCCGGAATAATTGCACCCGCAACCAGGTTGACCCGGACAACCGCGCCACCACCTCCGGTGGCCACCCGCTCCGAGGAGGCCGTCATGCCCGCCGTGACCGCCGACACCCTGACGCTGCCGCGGCTCCCGCGGCTGCCCGAGACCACCGCGTGGCGGCGCGCCGCCAAGGTCGTCAAGGCGCAGAAGTTCCTCGAAGGCGAGGGCTTCCAGGTCCGCCGCCCGTTCCCGGGCGTGGACCTCGCCATGGCCGACCCCTTCCTGCTCCTCGACCACATGGGCGCCGTCGAGTACGCCCCGGGCGAGGCCAAGGGCGCTCCGTGGCACCCGCACCGCGGGTTCGAGACCGTCACCTACATGATCGACGGCGCCATGCAGCACACCGACTCCATCGGCGGCGGCGGGCTCATCACCGACGGCGCCACCCAGTGGATGACGGCGGGCGCGGGGATCCTCCACAACGAGGTGCCCCCGCAGGACATGGTCGCCAAGGGCGGGCTGTTCCACGGCGTGCAGCTGTGGGTGAACCTGCCCCGCACGCTCAAGCTGGCCCAGCCCCGCTACCAGGACATCGGGGCCGCCGACGCCCGGCTGCTCTCCAGCGACGACGGCGGCGTCCTCGTGCGCCTCATCGCGGGCGACCTCGCGGGCCACGCGGGTCCCGGCGCCACCCAGACGCCGATCACCTACGTGCACGCGTCCGTCGCCGCGGGCGCGCGGCTGGCAGTGCCGTGGCCCAAGGAGTTCAACGCCTTGGTCTACGTCCTCAGCGGCAGCGGCGTCGTCGGTCAGGAGGACCGGCCGCTGGAGGAGGGCCACCTGGCCGTCCTCGGCCCCGGTGACGCGCTGACGCTGCGCGGCCGGTCGGCGTGGGAGGTGCTGGTGCTGGGCGGCCGTCCGATCAACGAGCCGGTCGCGCGGTACGGGCCGTTCGTGATGAACACGCGACAGGAAATCATCCAGGCTTTCGAGGATTACCAGGCGGGCAGGCTGGGGCAGATTCCGGCGGCCCACCTCGGATCCACAGTGGAGTGAGGGAAATGACCGACGTCCTCGACCTTTTCACCCGGGGCAGGCTGTTCCGCGAGAGCGGCGACCCGGCGACCGCGGCGCGGCTGCTGGCCGAGGCCGCCGTCCTGGCCCCCGAGCGGGCTGTGCTCACCGAGCTCGCGCTCGCGCAATTCCAGTCCGCCGCACTCGGCCCGGCCGAGCGCACCGCGCGCAGGCTGCTGGACATGGACCCGTCCGACGGTTACGCGCACCTGCTGCTCGGCCGCGCGCTCTCCCGGGCCAACCGGCACCGCGAGGCGCTCCCGCACCTGCGGATGGCCGCGGCGATGGATCCGAGCCCGGAACTGGACTCCCTGGTTGCCGACGCCGAGTCCCGGGCTGGCTCAGTCCATTGAGGACCACGCAATCACGGTGGCGCCGCATATCGGGAACGATTGAATGTCGGTAGCGTGCGGTGATGCGATCATAACGGTATGAGGTGAGTCTGTTCGGGGGGTTGAATCGATCACATTCCCCTGAAAGAGTGAATTCCGTTCACGGTAGGTCTCGCCGTGGGGTGTTCCATGCAGCGACCTCGACGCTCTCCCCGGCGGCCTGCTTTGAGGAGGAATCGATGACGCTTGCCCACGAAACGGCTCCGGTGATCGGCCGCGCCGCCGCCCGCGAGCAGGAGACACGGCACCACGCGGAAGCGTGCGCGAAGGCGATGCTCACCGTCGCCGATCACGCCACCGACGCCACGGACTGCAAACTCCTGCTGGAGATGCTCGGCCTGGACACGGCCAACCGAGAGGCCGTGACGACCTAGCCGGACCAGCGGTACCGGCGCAGGTCGACCCGGTCCCCGTCGGCGAGCACACCCTCGGCGCGCAGCAGTTCCAGCTGCCGTCGGACGATGTGCGGCGCGGGCACGCCGGTGGCCCGCAACACCCGGTGCCACGGCAGGTCGTGGCCGTCCTCGCGCAGGACGCGCCCGACCAGCCGCGGCGTCGAGGCGCCCGCCATGGCGGCGATGTCGCCGTAGGTCGACACGTGCCCGGGCGGGATGGCGCGGACGAGGTCGCGGATGCGCTCGTGCAGTTCCTCGTTCACCTCAGCCCGGCCACCAGCTCGCCGACGCGCTCGGGCCGCTCCAGATAGACGACATGCCCGCAGTCGACGTCGACCACCTCGACGTCGGCGCCCTCGCAGGCGCGCAGGTACTCCGCGCCCACGTACGCGGCGCCGAGCGCGCGCACCATCACCGCGCGCACCCTCGGCACGGGCGCGGGCCTGCACATCTCGCTCCACGCCGTCGCGATCGCGGGCGGGCAGTAGCGCGGGTGCCACCCGCGCTCGGTCTGCGTCCAGTGGGCGGCGACCTCTTCCTCGATCACGTCGTCGCTCGCGGTCGGCCAGTCGCCGCGCTGGGCCGCAAGCGCTTGCGCGCGGTCGGCCACGGCCTCGCCTGCCGACAGCGCGTTGGCCAGCGCGTCCTCGGGCCGCACGTACACGGCCGGGTCGAGCAGGAGCAGTGAGCTCACGCGCTCCGGCGGCAGGTGCAGGGCCACGACGCCGCCGAAGGAGTGCGCGACCACCGGCACCGGGCCGAGCCCCCGCGTCTCCAGCACCGCGGCGACGTCGGCGGCGTGCTGCTCCAGCGTCCACGGCGGCAGCGACGGCGACCGGCCGTGCCCGCGCAGGTCCGGGGCGATCACCCGGTGCCCGGGCAGCTGCTCGGCGGCCAGCCGCCGGAAGCGGCCGCCGTGCCCGGTGACGCCGTGCAACATCACCACCACGGGTCCGTCGGCGGGACCGAATTCGTGCACATGCAGGGCGTCGGCCATGGCCGGAATCCTCCCATGGGCGTGCCGCGCGCCGGACCGTCGCGGGCGCGTGGTGCAATCGGGGGCGTGGCTGGCGGAAGCTCCCCCTTCGCCCCGCAGCTCGTCCGGCGACCTGCGGCAGCGGGGCGCGCCACGAAGTGGGACGCCGACGCCCTCGGCGTGCTGGAAGGGGCGGGCGGGTTCGTCCGCGTGCTCGGCGGTCCGGGCAGCGGCAAGACCACGCTGCTGGCCGAGGCCGCCGCCGACCGCATCGCGGGCGGGGTCCGGCCCGACCAGGTGCTGGTGATCACCACGAGCAGGCGCGCGGCCACCGACCTGCGCGCCCGGATCACCGCCCTGCTGACCGAGCGCGGCGAGGGCTCCCGCACCGTCCGCGAGCCGCTGGTCCGCACCGTCCACTCCTACGCCTTCGCCGTGCTGCGCATCCAGGCGATGATCCACAATGGCCCCGGCCCCCGGCTGCTGACCGGCCCCGACCAGGACGCGGTGATCCGCGAGCTGCTGGAGGGCGACGCCGAGGACGGCGCGCAGGACTGGCCGGAGCGGCTGCGCCCGGCGCTGAAGGTGCCCGGGTTCGCCGAGGAGCTGCGCGACCTGCTGCTGCGCGCCGCCGAGCGCGGGCTCGGCCCGGAGGACCTGATCGACCTCGGCAGGAAGCACGGCCGCGACGAATGGGTCGCCGCGGGCGTGTTCGGCCAGCAGTACGAGGAAGTCACCCTGCTCCAGGGCGCGGCGGACAGCGGCATCGCCCACACGACCGCGCCCGCGCTCGACGCCGCCGAGCTGGTCGCCAGCGCCCTCATCGCGTTCCGCACAGACGAGGAGCTGCTGGCCGCTGAGCGCGCCCGCGTGCGCCACCTGCTGGTCGACGACGCCCAGCACCTCGACCCACTGCAGTTCCGACTGCTGACCACGCTCGGCGAGTCGGCGAAGGAGTTCATCCTCGCCGGGGACCCCGACCAGGGCGTGTTCTCCTTCCGCGGCGCGGACGTCCGCCTCATCCGCGACGCCGAGCCCGACCGGACCGTCGTGCTCGGCCGCGGCCACCGCATGGCCCCCGCGGTCCGTCGCGCGGTCGCCCACCTGGCCGCCCGCCTGCCCGGCGCCCGGCCGAGGACCGACAGGAGCAAGGCCGAGGGCGGGACCGTCATGGTGCGGCTGCACGCCTCCGCGGCGGCCGAGGCGTCCTGGGTCGCCGACCAGCTCCGCCGCGCCCACCTGATCGACGGGGTGCCGTGGTCGGACATGGCCGTGATCGTGCGCTCGGCGACCCGGTCCGTCCCGGTCCTGCACCGGGCCCTGGCCGCGGCGGGGGTGCCGGTGGCCGCGCCGGGCGACGAGCTGCCGCTGGCCCAGCAGCCCGCCGTGCGGCCGTTGCTGGCGGTGCTGCGCTGCGCGGCGTCCCCTGACCAGCTGGACCCCGCGACCGCGGAGCTGCTGCTGTCCTCCCAGCTCGGCGGCGCGGACCCGTTGGCGCTGCGCCGGTTGCGCCGGGGGCTGCGCAGGCTGGAGGTGGCCGCGGGCGGCGACCGGTCCAGCGACGACCTCCTCGTCGAGGTGCTCACCGACGAGGACCGGCTGACCGCACTCGACGACGCCGAGTCCGGGCCCGTCCGCCGCGTCGCGGCCCTGCTGTCGGCCGCGCGCAAGGGCATCGCCGACGACATCGGCCTCGAACGCCTCCTCTGGGACCTCTGGCAGGGCAGCGGCCTGGAACCCCGCTGGGTGGCCACCGCCGCGCGCGGCGGGCCGGTCGGCGCGCAGGCCGACCGCGACCTCGACGCGGTCGTGGCGCTGTTCCACGCCGCCGAGCGCTACGCCGACCGGCTGCCCGGCTCCGGGCCGGGCGAGTTCGTCGAACACCTCGTCGGACACCGCATCGCGGGCGACACGCTGGCCGCGAGCGCGCCGCAGGGCGAGGCCGTCGCGATCCTCACCGCGCACGCCGCCGCCGGTCGCGAGTGGACGGTCGTGGCGGTGCCCGGCGTGCAGGAGGGGGCCTGGCCGGACCTGCGGCTGCGCGGCTCGCTGCTCGGCGTGGAGCGGATGGTCGACGTGCTCTCCGGCGTCAATCTCGCCGAGGAGGTCTCGGCGACCGCGCCGCTGCTGGCCGAGGAGCGCAGGCTGCTGCTCGTCGCCGCGAGCCGGGCCCGGCAGAAGCTGCTGGTCAGCGCCGTGCGCGGCGAGGAGGAGCAGCCGTCGCGGTTCCTGGCCGAGGTGGCGGGCGTCGCCGAGGAGGAGTCCGACGACCCGGTCCCGATCGCCAAGCCCGAGCGCGCGCTGGTGCTGGCCGACCTCGTCGGCGAGCTGCGCCAGGTGGTCTGCGACGGCGCGACCGAGCCCGGCAGGCGCGCGCTCGCCGCGCGGCAGCTGGCCCGGCTGGCCGCCGCGGGCGTGCCCGGCGCGCACCCCGACGAGTGGTACGGCCTGCCCGAGATGTCGACCGTCGTGCCGCTGCGCGACGCGGCCCGCCCGGTGCGGGTGTCGCCGTCGGTGGTCGAGGTGCTGGTCAAGTGCCCGCTGCGCTGGCTGGTCGAGCGGCACGGCGGGTCCGACCCCGCCGAACTCGCCGCGGTGACCGGCACGCTGGTGCACGCGCTGGCCCAGGCCGCGGCCGCGGGCGCGTCCCGCGCGGACCTCATGCGCGAGCTGGACCGCGCGTGGTCGTCGGTGGACGCGGGCGCGCCCTGGTTCTCCAAGCGGGAGCAGAACCGCGTCCGCGCCATGGTCGACACGTTCCTGGACTGGCTGCACGCCACCCGCGGCGAGCTGACCCAGGTCGCCGTCGAGCGGGACGTGCGCGTGGACCTGCCCGACGGGGTGAGCGTCAGCGGCCGCGTCGACCGGCTGGAGGCCGACGCCGACGGCCGCCCGGTCATCGTCGACATCAAGACCGGCAAGTCGCCGGTGAGCGCGGAGGCCGCGCAGGAGAACCCGCAGCTCGCGGTCTACCAGCTGGCGGTCGCCTACGGCGCGTTCGCCGAGGACGGCCTCGCCCGCGAACCCGGCGGCGCGCGGCTGCTGTACGTCGCCAAGCGCGCGCGCGGCAAGGCGACCGAGCGCGGACAGGCGCCGCTGGACGCCGAGGCGCGGGAGCACTGGCTCAAGATCGTGCGCGAGGCCGCCCAGTCCACCGTGGGCCCGGACTACGTCGCCATGGAGAACCCGGACTGCCCGCGCTGCCCGGTCCGCACCGCGTGCCCGCTCAACCCGAGCGGCCGCCAGGTGACCGAATGAGCCTGCCCCTGCCGGGTCTCGCGCTGGTCAGCCCGGCCGAACTGGCCCACGAGCTCGGCATCGCCGCGCCCACCCCGGAGCAGGCCGCGGTCATCGCCGCGCCCCCGGAACCCGCGCTCGTGGTCGCGGGCGCGGGCGCGGGCAAGACCGAGACCATGGCGGGCCGGGTCGTGTGGCTGGTCGCCAACGGTCTGGTCACCCCCGACCGCGTGCTGGGTCTGACCTTCACCCGCAAGGCCGCCCGCCAGCTCGCCGACCGCGTCCGCGCGCGGCTGCGCAGGCTGGCGGGCGCGCGGCTGCTGGACAAGCTGGACCCGACCGGCGAGCGCCGCGCTGCGGTGTACGCGGGCGAGCCGACCGTGCTGACCTACCACGCGTACGCGGGCAGGCTCGTCGCCGAGCACGGCCTGCGGCTGCCGGTCGAGCCGGGCGCGCGGCTGCTCACCGAGACCGCGTCCTGGCAGGCCGCCCACCGCGTGGTGTCGACCTGGAGCCAGGACCTCGACACCGACCTGGTCCCGGCGACGATCACCCAGCGCGTCCTGCAGCTGGCGGGCGAGCTGGCCGAGCACCTGGTCGACGAGGACGCGTTGCGCCGCAGTGCCGACGAGCTGTGCGTGCTGATCGAGTCCGCGCCCCGGGCGAAGGGACAGCGCCAGGACCTGTCGCAGAAGCTCAGGGAGGTCATCGTCACGCAGCGCTTCCGGGTCGCGCTGCTGGCCCTGGTCGACGCCTACACCGAGCGCAAGCGCCGGGAGGGCGCGATCGACTTCGGCGACCAGATGTCGCTGGCCGCCCGGCTCGCCGAGACCCACCCGGAGGTCGTGGCGGGCGAGCGCTCCCGCTACACCGCGGTCCTGCTCGACGAGTACCAGGACACCGGCCACTCCCAGCGCGTGCTGCTGCGCGCGCTGTTCGGCCTCTCGCAGTCCTATCCGGACGCCGAGCCGATGACCGTGACGGCCGTCGGCGACCCCGCGCAGGCCATTTACGGCTGGCGCGGCGCGAGCGCGGCCAACCTGCCGCGCTTCGCCACCGACTTCCCGCGCCGCGACGGCGGGCGGCTCGTCCCCGCGGCGAAGTACGGCCTGCTGACCAGTTTCCGCAACCCCGCCGAGGTGCTGGACCTGGCCAACGCGATCTCCGCGCCGCTGCGCGCCAACGGCCTCGAAGTGGACGAACTGCGCTCCCGCCAGGGCGCGCCAGCGGGCGATGTCACGCTCGCCCTGCTGTCCGATGTGGACACCGAGGTCCAGTGGGTGGCCAACCAGGTCGCCGACCGCTGGCACGCCGCGCTCCAGGCCGACGGCAAGGCCCCGACGGCCGCGGTGCTCGTGCGGCGGCGGGCCGACATGGCCGACCTCGCCACCGCGCTGCGCGAGCGCGGGCTGCCGGTCGAGGTGGTCGGCCTCGGCGGCCTGCTCGACGAGCCGGAGGTCCGGGACCTGGTGAGCGCGCTGCGCGTGCTCATCGACCCGCTCGCGGGCACCGCGGCCGCCCGGCTGCTCACCGGATCGCGCTGGCGGCTGGGCGCGGCCGACCTCGCGGCGCTGTGGGCGCGGGCGCGGGAGCTGTCCGGGACGTACGCGACCCCGCAGGAGGGGCCCTTCGACGCGCTGCCGGGCGAAGGGGTCGAGCAGGCGGGCCTGGTCGACGCCATCGACGACCCCGGCGAGCGGGAGGCGTACTCGGACCTGGGATACCGCCGGATCCGCGCGCTCGGCGCCGAGTTGCGCGCCCTGCGGCGCAGGCTGGACCAGCCGCTGCCCGAGCTGGTCGCCGACGTGGAGCGCACCATGCAGCTCGACATCGAGGCCACGGCCCGCCGCGGCGGCGTGGGCCGGGCGCACCTGGACGCCTTCGCCGATGTCGTCGCCGACTACGCGCGGGCAGCGCCGTCGGCGAGCCTTGCCGCGCTGCTGGACTACCTGCGCACCGCGGAGGACGCCGAGGACGGGCTGGAGCCGGGCGAGGTCGAGGTCGCCGACGACCGGGTGCAGATCCTCACCGTGCACTCGGCCAAGGGCCTGGAGTGGCGCATCGTCGCCGTCCCGCACCTGGTCGACTCGGTGTTCCCGACCAAGCGGCGCGGCGGGTCGTGGCTGACCTCGGTCACCGAACTGCCCGCCCACCTGCGCGGAGACGCGCAGGACCTGCCCGTGCTCAACCTCGGGCCGGCGGGCAACCGCAAGGAGGTCGAGGCGCTGCTGGAGGAGCACAAGGACGCCTTCGCCGAGCGCGCGCTGCTGGAGGAGCGCAGGCTCTGCTACGTCGCGCTCACCCGCGCCGAGCACTCGCTGATCGTCTCCGGGCACTGGTGGGGCAAGACCAAGTCCACCCCGAGCGGCCCGTCGGAGTTCCTCACCGAGCTGGCCGGGTTCGCCGAGGCGGCGGGCTGGACCGACGTCGTGGAGATCTGGGAGTCCCCGCCGCCCGACGGCGCGGAGAACCCGCTCTCGGCCAAGGTGAACACCGCCCAGTGGCCCGCCGACCCGCTGGGCGAGCGCCGCGCCGACGTCGTCGCCGGGGCCGAACTCGTGCGCGCCGAACTCGCCGCGCTCGGTGACACCCCCGACGACCCGCCGGACGACCCGGACGGCTGGGTGCGCGACACCGACGTCCTGCTCGCCGAGCGCGCGGCGGCCGCCGCCCGGCGCGAACGCGTCGCGCTGCCTGAGCAGCTCTCGGTCAGTCAGCTCGTCGAGCTGGCCGCCGACCGCGACGCGCTCGCCCGCAGGCTGCGCAGGCCGCTGCCCTACCCGCCGAACCCGGTCGCCCGCCGCGGCACCGCCTTCCACACCTGGCTGGAGCGCCGCTTCGGCTCCCGCGCGCTGATCGACCTCGACGAGCTGCCCGGCGCCGCCGACGACGACGCCGCGCCCGACGACGACCTCGACGCGCTGCAGGCGGCCTTCCTGCGCTCGTCGTGGGCCGACCGCGTCCCGCACGACGTCGAGGTCCCCTTCGCCACCGAGATCGACGGGTTCGCCATCCGCGGCCGCATGGACGCCGTCTTTCGCGACGAAGACGGCGGCTGGACCGTCGTGGACTGGAAGACCGGCGCGGTGCCCGACGCCGAGCGCCTGCCCGCGCTGACCGTGCAGCTGGCCGCGTACCGCCTGGCGTGGGCAGGCCTCACGGGCGTGCATCCGGACCAGGTGCGCGCGGCCTTCCACTACGTCCGCCACGACCGCACGCTGCGGCCAGCCGACCTGCTGGACGCCGACGGCCTGCGTGATCTGCTGCGCTCCGTGCCCCTCGACTGACGTCCCCTGGGCCGAGCGGGTTAACCTTCGCCACGTGACGCGGATCGCTCGGGGATGGGCCCGATGACCCGGTTCCGGTCGGCGATGCACGAGTTGTCCGACCGCTCCGAGCACGACCTGGTCGGCATCATCCGGATGCCCGCGTCCCGGGTGAGCCCGGTGACGTCGATCATGCGGCGGGTGATCGGCGCGCTGCTGGCGCTGATCGCGACGGTGCTGATCGTCTACCTCGACCGGGACGGCTACCGGGACGTCAACGAGGACGGCGTGAGCTTCCTCGACGCGTTCTACTACGCCACGGTGTCGCTGTCGACGACCGGATACGGCGACATCACCCCGTACAGCGAGTCGGCCAGGCTGGTCAACATCCTGGTGATCACGCCGCTGCGGGTGCTGTTCCTGATCGTGCTGGTCGGCACCACGCTGGAGGTGCTCACCGAGCGCTCCCGGCAGGCGTTCAAGATCCAACGGTGGAGGACGAAGGTGCGGGATCACGTGGTGGTCGTCGGTTACGGCACCAAGGGGCGCTCCGCGGTGAGCGCGGTGCTCTCGGACGGGGTCGACCCGAGCCGCATCGTCGTCGTCGACCAGGACCAGGCGATGCTCGACGCGGCGTCGCTGCTCGGGCTGGTCACCGTGCACGGCTCGGGCACCCGCTCCGACGTGCTGCGGGTGGCAGGCGTGCCCAGGGCGCGCTCCATCGTCGTCGCCGCCAACCGGGACGACTCGGCGGTGCTGATCACGCTGACCGCCCGCGAGCTCGCCCCGAAGGCCCAGATCGTCGCCGCGGTCCGGGAGACCGAGAACGTGCACCTGCTCCGCCAGTCCGGCGCCAACCAGGTCGTGGTCTCCAGCGAGACCGCCGGGCGCCTGCTGGGCATGGCCACGCACACCCCGACCGTGGTCGGCCTGGTCGAGGACCTGATCACCCCCGACGAGGGCCTGGCGATCTCCGAGCGCGAGGTCGAGGAGAGCGAGATCGGCGGCTCGCCCCGGCACCTGTCCGACATCGTGCTGGGCATCGTCCGCGCGGGCACGCTCTACCGCGTCGACTCCTCCGAGGCCGACGCGATCGAGCGCGGCGACCGCCTGCTCTACATCCGCAAGGTCACCCCGGCGTCCGACTGAGGGGGACTTGCCCGGGGTGCGACGATCCGGGGGTGCGTGTGCCGCCGGTTCTGGGGACGCCTGCCGGGCAGGCGGGCGTCGTCGCGCTGATGAGCGTGCTGATGGCCGTGCTGTTGGCGTTGTTCGGCGCTTACGGCATGTGGTCGGTCGCCGCCGAGGCGTGGGAGACGACGGGGAAGGTCACCGTCGCGGTGTCGTGCGCCGACCCCGGGCGCGAGGAGGTCGAGTACGTGCGCGACGGCGCGCCCGTGCGCGCCGAACTCGACGCCTGCGGGCATCGCGAGGGCGAGGAGGTGGCGCTGTCGGTGACCGACGGCGAGGTGCACCTGGGCAGCGCCCGAACCGGCGCCACGACGGACGCCCGCGTGGTGGGCGTCGCCCTCGCCGTGCTCGCGGGCATGGCGGGCGCCGGGTTCGTCGCGCTGTACCGCCGCGGCTAGGCCACGTGCTGGGAGTCCGCGGCCCAGGTGTTGCAGTAGTTGCCTCGGTTGTTGCGGTAGCCGTGCTCCTGCCAGGAGCCGTTGTTCTCCGGTGAGCCGTGGTCGCGCGGCAGGTTCGCGTTCCAGTCGCCGCGCTGGTAGCCGTCGGCGAGGAACTGGCGGACGATCTCGTCGGGCACGCCCGCGTCGCCGTTCCATGCCCCGGCGAACCACATCCCGCCCAGGCACGACGCCTGCAGCTCGGCGCGCCGGGACAGCTCCAGCCCGGCCGCGGTCTGGTCGCCCGCCTCGTACTTCGCCTCGTGGTAGGTCGGCAGGATGCCCGACAGCCACTGGATGTGGTGGCCGAACTCGTGGCCGAACAGGGCGAGGTAGTAGCCGGGCTGGTTGCCGTAGTCGCCGGTCTGCAGGCCCTCGAACGGCATGTAGATCGTGTTGTTGCGCGAGCAGTAGAACGCCGCCGCCGTCGCGCCGCTGGTGCTGCCGCACGGGCTCTCCCAGCTGGTGCCGGACGGGAACTCCAGTCCGGGCGTCTCGTACGGCAGGCCCGCGCGCTCCATCGCGGGCGCCCACGCCTCCTCCATGCACGGCAGGACCCGGGTGAAGAACGCCTTGGCGGCCGCGGGGTCGCTCGGCCAGCCGCTGATCGCGCAGCTCGCGGCGTTGGTGCCGTTGTCGCCGTGCAGCGGGTTGTCGGCGAGCGTGTAGACCGGCTGCGGACCCGACGGCGTCTCGGTCGTCGTCGTGTAGTCCGTGGTCTCGGTGGTGGTCTCGGTCGTCGTGGTGGTCGACGTGTAGTCGTAGGACGTCGTCGACGGGTAGTCCGAGGCCGACGAGTACCCGGTGTACGACGGGTAGGTGGAGTACGTGGGGGAGGAGTAGCCGACGTCGTTGTAGTCGTCGTAGGCGTCGGCGATGCTGAACGCGCCGACCAGGCCAGCGGCCAGGATCAGCACGCCGACCAGCGACACCGCGGTGATCACGCCCGCGTTGGACTTGGGCGGCATCGGCGGCCGGTAGGCGGGCCACGGCTGCTGCGCGTAGCCGTACTGCGCCTGGCCGTAGGTCTGCTGTGGATGGTGCATGCCGGGCGGGAGCGGACGCGCGTACGGTGGGGGCGCCACCGGGCGCGGGGGCGGCATCGGCGGACGGTAGCCGCCGGGCGGCGGTTGCTGGTGCCAGGGTCCGTACGGCGGCTGCGTCATCGCTGAATCCCCCAAGTTGTCCGAGATCGCCGGTGAGCATAGGCGGGCTCGGCTATCGTTCGCTGCCGTGTTGACCAAATGGGGGATCGCCGCCGGTCTCGTAGTCGCCGGGATCACAATCGTGGGCCAGCCGACCTTCTCGCCGCCGCCGAACGCGCCGACCTTCGACTTCCCGCTGCCCACGCCGGGGCAGCCCACGGGCGGGCCGATCATCGTGCCGCAGCCGCCGACCGGCGAGGTCCGCCCGACCCGGCCGCCCGGCGTCCCCGTCGTGCTGCCGCGCAGCGTCAACATCCAGCTCAAACTGGAGCGCGACGGCAGCGTGAGCGTGGTCGAGCAGGTCATCGTGCAGGCCAAGTCGACGATGACCCGCACGGCGCCGCTGCGCGTGGGCGACCGCGTCTTCACCGTCAGCGACCCGAAGGTCGACGGCAACGGCACCGCGTCGGTCACCGGCGACCAGCTGGTGATCAAGCTCGGCGAGGGCGCGTCCACCGTCTCGTACAAGCTGGACGGTGCCATCGCCGACCTCGGCGACCGGCTGCAGTTCCGCTGGCAGGTCGCCAGCGGCTGGGACACCAAGCTGGTGTTCCTGCGCGCCTCCCTGCTCACCCCCAAGCCCGGCTACGACTTCGTCTGCCTCGCGGGCGCGCCGAACACCGAGGAGCGCTGCGACTCCGCGGTCACCGACGCGGCGGGCATCCTGCGGGTGCTGCACTCCGATCTCGACACCGGCGCCAGGGTCGACGTCACGGCCACCCTGGACGCCGGGCTGGTGCCCGCGACGGCGAAGTTCGACAGCGGGGTCGCGGGCACGGGCCCGTTCGCGCTGACCCCGCTCAGCGGCGGCGGCCTCGGGCTGGTGCTGCTCCTGCTGATCGGCGGCTTCGCCGTGGTGCTGACCGCCCGCGGCCGCGACACCCGGGCGCTCGCCGCCGAGGGCGCGCCGGTCGACGTGCTCGTCGGCCAGGGCGAGCGGGTCGTCTTCGCCTC
Organism: Actinokineospora sp. UTMC 2448; assembly: GCF_024760565.1. Classification (NCBI taxonomy): domain Bacteria; kingdom Bacillati; phylum Actinomycetota; class Actinomycetes; order Pseudonocardiales; family Pseudonocardiaceae; genus Actinokineospora; species Actinokineospora sp. UTMC 2448. The sequence continues at coordinate 945,547 of NZ_CP031087.1, forward strand.
GCCGGACGGCATCCTGCCCGGCCAGGCGGGCACGGTGATCGACGAGCGGGTGGACCCGCGCGATCTCACCGCGACGGTGATCGACCTCGCCGTGCGCAACTACCTGTGGATCACCGAGGCCGGTCCGGACTGGCAGATCGTGCGGCGCAACGCGCCCGACGACGCGCTGACCGCCTACGAGCGCGCGGTGTACGACGCGCTGCTGCCCGAGGGGACCGACGCGGTGACCGTCTCGGCGCTGCGCTCGACCCCGCCGCGGGTGGCGGGCGCGCAGTCCGCGGTCTACGCCGACGCGGTGTCGCGCAGCTGGCTTTCCCGCAGGCCCGGGGGTCTGGGCAAGGTCGGGATCATCGGGGCGGCGGTCGCGGTCGTGGGCGCTGCGGTGACCGTCGCGCTCGCGCTGAGCGGCGGTCCCGCGCTGTTGGGCGTCGCGGTGGTCATCGGCGGTATCGGGCTGCTGCTGGGCGCGCGGCTGCTGCCCGCGCGGACCAAGCGCGGCGGCCTGCTGCTGCAGCAGGTCCGCGGACTGCACGGCTACCTGCGCGCGGCGCGGCCGGACCGCGTGCCCGTCGCCGACCGCGAGATGGTCTTCTCCCGCTCGCTGCCCTACGCGGTCGCCTTGGACGAGACCAAGCAGTGGTTGGAGCGCAACGCGCAGACCATGTCTGCGGGCCTGTACTGGTACGCCGCGCAGGAGCCGAGGTTCGACCCGCGCCGCTTCGCCGACCGGTTCCCGGCGCTGGTCGACGAGCTGGATGCGGTATTTGGCAAACGGTGACTGTTCCGTCCGGGTGAGTGTGGAGTCGTTATTGCGGGTCGGGGTACCGTGCGCGGGATTTCGCGTCACCCGATCAGGGAGGACTCGGTGCTCACCACCGTGACAAGGGCGGTCCTCGCCGCCGTGGCAGGCCTTACCCTGGCCGCCGCCTCGGCATCCGTCGCGTCCGCGCAGGAGAACCCGGAGGACGTGCCGCCGACCCTGGTCCGCGTGCTCGCCGACTGCGCCGCCGACGGGAAGACCGACGTCGAGGTCTACCTCGACGACCTCGGGCCCTACAAGGTCCTCCTGGAGGGGTTCGGCGAAGAGGCGCAGGAGACCGCGCTGCACGAGGAGCACGAGGTCTACTGGCACGAGTTCACCGACGTCCCGGTGGGCGACTACGTCGTCCGGGTCGAGGGCGCCGACCTGCCGTCGGACGGCGTTCCGGTGCAGGTCAAGGCGTGCGACGACCGCAAGCCGTCCCAGCCGGGGCTGACCGTCGACGTGCAGTGCCAGGGCGGATGGGGAGTGGCCACCTTCGAGGTCGCCAACACCGAGGGGCAGACGCGCTCCTACACGCTGGAGATCACCGAGGAAGCGCAGCAGTACGAGGCGAAGGAGATCCTGCCCGGGCTGTTCGTGCGGATCACCGAGAACCTCTACGACGACGGCACCTACACCGCCGTCCTCAGCGGCGAGAGCCTGGACGAGCCGATCACCGAGGAGTTCACGGTCAAGTGCGCGCCGAAGGACGCGCCGAACGTGGTCGCCGACGCGCGCTGCGACGACAAGGAAGACGTGACCACGCCCGCCGTCGTCCGCGTGACGGTGGGCAACCCGAACCGCCACGACGCGGACTACACGATCACCGTCGGCGACGTGACCGAGACGGTCACCGTCGTGGGCGGCTGGCAGGAGACGGTCGACCTCGGCCCGTTTCCCGGCGGGGTGTACCCGATGACCGTGATCGGCTCCGACGGCTCGGAGACGCCCACGCACGTGCTGGTCGACTACTGCGAGGACGTCGTCGTCGACGATGACGGTCTGCAGGTCTCCGTGCGCTGTGTCGGCGAGGAGTCCGTGGTGACCGTCCGGTTCTTCCCGAGCCAGAGCAAGCGCGTGTTCAAGGTCGAGGGACGGCCGGAGTTCGACGCCGTCGTCGCCCCCGACCGCGACGGGCGCTACGACTGGATGCGGCACGAGGGCATCGAGGACGGCGTCTACACCGCGGTCCTGCGCGGCCCCGGCAGCGAGACGCGCGAGCAGTTCACCGTCGACTGCGTCGAGGGCGGGCCGACCACCACCACGACGACGACCCCGCCGACCTCGGTGACCTCGGGCCCGCCGACCACGACCCCGTCCGGCCCGCCGCCGCAGGGCAGCCCCGGCCCGGTCGACGACCTGCCGGTCACCGGCGCGGCCGTCACCGGCATGGTCGTGCTCGGGCTGGCCGCGCTCGGCATGGGCGCGGGACTGGTCTTCGCCGCCCGCCGCAGGCGCGTCTGACATCGCTTCCGGGGACGCCCCGACCAGGGCGTCCCCGAAGTTGTCCACAGGCCGTCGAGTCGCTCTGCCTGCGACCCCCGCCGCTCCCGTAGGCTCGCTGGCGTGACCGTTTCCGAGAAGCTGCACCGCTACGCCCTGGCCAATGGCCTGCGGGTGGTCCTCGCGCCGGACCCGACCGCGCCGGTCGTCGGCGTGAGCGTGCACTACGACGTGGGCTTCCGCTCCGAGCCGGAGGGCAGGACCGGGTTCGCCCACCTCTTCGAGCACCTGATGTTCCAGGGCAGCGAGAGCCTGGAGAAGCTGGCGCACTTCCGGCACGTGCAGTCCTCCGGCGGCACGTTCAACGGCTCGACGCACCCGGACTACACCGACTACTTCGAGGTGCTGCCGTCGGCCGCGCTGGAGCGGGCGCTGTTCCTCGAGGCCGACCGCATGCGCGCGCCGAAGCTCACCGAGGAGAACCTCCGCAACCAGATCGACGTGGTCAAGGAGGAGATCCGGCTCAACGTGCTCAACCGGCCCTACGGCGGGTTCCCCTGGATCCTGCTGCCCCCGGTGCTCTACAAGACCTTCCCCAACGCCCACAACGGCTACGGCGGGTTCGAGGACCTGGAGGACGCCACCGTCGCCGACTGCGCGTCCTTCTTCGACACCTACTACGCACCGTCCAACGCGGTGCTCACCGTGGCGGGCGACTTCACCGTCGACAACGCCAAGGCGCTGATCGAGAAGCACTTCGGCGACGTGCCCGCGCGGCCCAGGCCCGCGCGCCCGTCCTTCGCCGAGCCGCCGCCCTCGGGCGAGCTGCGCGCCGACCACCCCGACGCGCTGGCCCCGCTGCCCGCGGTCGCGCTCGGCTATCGGGTGCCCGACCCGTCGACCGACATGGACGGCTACCTCGCGCACCTGGTGCTCGCGGGCGTCCTCACCGAGGGCGACGGCTCCCGGCTGCAGCAGCGGCTGGTCTACGGCGAGCGGCTGGTCACCGACGTCAACGCCGGGTGCGGCCTGTTCGGCCCGTTCGAGGCGCGCGACCCCGACACGTTCACCATCACCGCCATCCACTCCGACGAGGTCGGCGTCGACCGCGTGCTCGGCGCGATCGACGAGGAGCTGGACCGGCTGGCGGGCACCCCGCCGGAGGCGCGCGAGCTGGCCAAGGTCACCGCGCGCTGGCAGGCCAGCCTCCACAAGGAGCACGACCGCATCGTCAGCCGCACCCTCGCGCTGGGCGCGTTCGAGCTGATGTTCGGCGACCCCACCATGATCGACCGGCTGCCAGAGCGGATCGCCTCGGTGTCGGCGGACGCGGTGTCGGCGGCGGCCAAGGCGCTGCGCCCGGACTCGCGCGCGGTGCTGACCGTGTCCCCGGCGGGTGCCTGAGATGACCATTCCCAGCTGTGCAGGAGGAGCCCAGTGACCCGTACCGCAGAGGAGATCGGGCGCACCGAGCTCGGCCCGCGTCCGCTGCCCCCGCTGGGGGAGCAGCGCCCGCCCGCGCGTCCGGCTGCGGTCGACACCGTGCTGGGCACCGGCCTGCGGGTGATCGCCGTGCAGCATCCGACTGTGCCGATGGTCGAGGTGCGGCTGTCCGTCCCGTTCGCGGGCGCCGACCCGCTGCACGCCGCGCGCGCCGAGGTGCTGGCCGCCGCGCTGCTGACGGGGACGGAGCGCCGCGACCGGGTCGCCATCGACACCGAGCTGGCCCTGGTGGGCGGTGAGATGTCGGCGTCGGCGGACCCCGAGCAGCTCTCCATCACCGCCAACTCCCTCGCCGACGGCTTCGACACCCTGCTCGACGTCCTCGCCGACCTGCTGACCGGCGCGGTCTACGCCGACGACGAGGTCGCGGGCGAGCGCGGCAGGCTCGTCGAGCGGATCACCGTCGCGGGCTCGCAGCCGCGGGTCATCGCCCGCAAGGCGCTGCAGAAGCACCGCTACGGCGACCACCCGTTCACCCGCGAGATGCCCGAGGCCGAGGACGTCGCCGGGATCGAGGCAGCCCAGGTGCGCGCCCTGCACGCCGACGCCGTCGTCCCGCGCGGCTCGGTCCTGGTCGTGGTGGGCGATCTGGCCCCCGATGACGTCGTCGCCCGCGTCGACGCCGCGCTCGGCGGCTGGTCGTCCGACCGGTCGGCCACCGTCCTGCCCCCGCTGCCGGAGCTGACCCCGGGCGCGCTGAAGCTGGTGCCCCGCCCCGGAGCCGTGCAGTCCCAGCTGCGGCTGTCGGCCCAGTCGATCCCCAGGACCGACCCCGGCTACGCCGCCCTGCAGCTGGCCAACCTCGCCTTCGGCGGCTTCTTCTCCTCCCGGCTGGTGGAGAACATCCGCGAGGACAAGGGCTACACCTACCACGCGCGGTCCTATTCGGAGTTCACGCCCAGCGGAGCCACCCTGCTGGTCGAGACCGACACCGCCAGCGCGGTGACCGCAGGCGCCCTGCACGAGATCCGCTACGAACTCGGCCGCCTGGTGCTGAGCCCGCCCACGGAGTCCGAAGTGGAGACGGTCCGCCAGTACGCCATCGGCCTGCTGCTGACCTCCACCGCGTCCCAGGCGGGCCTGGCCTCCCAGCTGTCCGGCCTGGCCCCCCTGGGCCTGGGCCTGGAGTGGCTGCTCGACCACCCGGAGCGGATCAAGGCCGTCACCGCCGACCAGGTAGCCGAAGCCGCCCGCCTCTTCGCCCCCACCCGCTTCACCGGCGTCGTGGTAGGCGACCCCGCAGGCTTCCCCGACCTCGAACTCCTGGGCGGCGTAACCCAATCCTGATTCGTTTACCCCCCAGCCCCTACGCACAGAAGGGATGTGGCGGTGACCCGCCCGTTCGACCTAGCGGACGTCCCCGCCCTCTCCCGCTCCACCCTGGAACGAGACGAATCCCTCCGCACCTCCCCCACCCACCTCGACGAACTGTGGTCCAAGGGCCAAGTCCTCCTCGTGGACCCCAAGGGCCGCACCCCAGTCCGAACACCACCCACCCCAACTCCACCCACCCCGCCCCTGGCTGGCTCGGCACCGGCTGATCCGGCTGGGGCTGGGGTGGCACCGCCCAACCCGGCTCCGGCTGGCTCGGCTCCAGCCGATCCGGTCCGGGGCGGGTCCTCCGGTGCGGCGCTCGCGGAGGCGGCCGGTCCGGCTTCCGGTGGGGTGAGTGATCCGGCTCTCGCCGGGGCCGTCAAGGCCCTGTCGCTTGGGCAGTCTCGGCCCTCGGTCGCGTCCGGACGGATCGGGGCGCCGCAGCGGGGTGTGGTGGCGTTGAGCCTGCGGGCCGCCGCCGACATCCAGGCCGACCGGCCCGACGATGCCGTGTTGCTCGGCACGCTCGATGGCGTCGGGTACTGGGCCGTGCCTGCGGATGAGGCGATGACCGGGGAAGCCGTGCCCCCGCCCAACTCGTGGGGGCTCTGGCCGGGCGTCCGCTCGACCTCCGGTGAGGAGTGGCACGACCTGCGGGCCGTCGGCGGGCTCCTCGACGACACCGCCGCCGGCCTGTTCACCACCGCCGTCGCCCTGCGCGGGTGGCATGACCGCGCCAAGTTCTGTGCCTGCTGCGGGGCCGCGGTGCGGCGGATCGCGGCGGGGTGGGCGTCGGAGTGCACCGGGTGTGGGCGCGAGGAGTACCCGCGCACCGACCCGGCCGTCATCTGTCTGGTGCACGACGGCGTCGGCGTCAACGGTGAGCGGGTGCTGTTGGCCCGCCAGCCGGTGTGGCCGCCGGAGCGGTACTCGGTGCTCGCCGGGTTCGTCGAGGCGGGGGAGTCGCTGGAGGCGTGCGTCGAGCGGGAGATCGCCGAGGAGGTCGGGGTCGCCGTGCGCGGCATCCGGTACCTCGGCAGCCAGCCGTGGCCGTTCCCGCGCTCGGTGATGATCGCCTTCGCCGCCGAGGCCGACCCGGACGCGCCGCTGCGCCTTGCCGACGGCGAGATCGAGGAAGCCCGCTGGGTGCCGCGCGAGGAGGTGCTGGCCGCGCTGGAGGCCGGGGGCGAGATCCCCGGCCTGCGGCTGCCGGGCGCCACCTCCATCGCCGGGCAGATGCTGGCGGGCTGGGCGCTGGCCTGACCGTTTCGGAACCGGGTCGTCACTGCCCGGAAATGCTCCGAAAAAGTTGCGCACCCCGTGATAAAACGATCTCCACCCCGTGCTCAACTTGTGCTAATTACCGACTGACGGACTAATCGTCAATTGCGCCGTCCGGCCTATTCGCCGACCCGCTGTCACTTGTCGTCCACAGCGCGTGCCTCTTCCCGCTGATGTTGCTCTGACCAGCCGATACGGGTGTCTCCACAGTGCAATCACCGTAGAGTGGAATTGGCTGTCCATGACAATTTCGCCGCCTGATCCACCGCCGGTATTCCCGGCTCTTGTGCCCCGGTGTCCCCGGTCGTTAATTTGGCGATCCGTAGCGTGTCCGTAACACGTATTTCGCCCCGACCCTATTTCTGGCGCGTGCTCGGCGCCAGGGAGGATGACCGTGAGACTCAAGAGAGAAACCCGGAGATTGGCGATCACCGCGGCGGGGACCGCCGCGCTGGTGGTCGCCGGTCTCGTGATCGGCTCGGGCATGAGCTCGGCCGCGCAGGGGGAGCTCACCCAGAGCTACTCGTGCCCCTTCCCGCTGATCGGCAACCAGACCGTCACCATCGACATCCGCACCGAGCAGCCCGACACCATCGCCGCGGGGGCCTTCACCCCGGCGCTGGACATCACGGCCGTCTCCAACGCGGGCGCCACCGCCACCCAGGGCCTGCGCCTCGTGGGCGCGGAGACCATCCAGGGCGTCGCGCGCGCCACCTCCACCGTCCGGGGTCCGGGCGGCCAGGGCGACCAGACCGTCCAGGTCACCACCCAGGTGCCCAACCAGCCCATCCCCGCCGTGGGCAACGACCTCGTCCTCAACGCCACCGGCAGCGCCCCGGGCCTGCGGTTCGACGAGCCCGGCAGCGCCTCGCTCGAAGTCACCGACATCGTGCTGGAGATGACGCCGCTGCGCGCCGACGGCACCCCCACCGACCTGGGCACCTTCGTCGCCGACTGCACGCCGACCGACGGCCAGGACACCGTCCTGCACACCTACCAGGTGACCGGCGCCGCCGTGACGCCCGAGGAGCCGCTGGGCGTGGGCAACACGCCGCCGCTGCGCCAGACCTACACCTGCCCGTTCCCGCTGATCGGCAACCAGAACGTCACCGTCGACATCAGCGCGGACCTGCCGACCGAGATCGCCGCGGGCACGTTCACCCCGGCGATCAACATCAGCGCCGTGTCCAACGCGGGCGCGACAGCCACCCAGGGTCTACGCCTGGTCGGCGCGGAAACGGTGGAAGGCAAGGCCGTCGCCACCTCGCTGGTGAAGTCGCCGCAGGGCCACCTCGCCGTCGCCGTGGGCACCGACGTGCCGAAGCAGACCATCCCCGCCGTGGGCAACGACCTGATCGTCAACGCCGCCGGGTCCGCTCCCGCGCTGCGCTTCGACGAGCCGGGCACCGCGACCCTGTCGGTGCACGACCTGGTGCTGACCATGACCCCGCGCCGGGCCGACGGCACCGAGACCGGCCTGGGCACCTTCGTCGCGGACTGCACGCCGACCGCGGGCCAGACCACCGTGCTGCACACCTTCACCGTGACCGCGCCCGCCGACACCGAGGCCCCCTCGGCCCCCGGCGCCCCGGCCGCCGGTGAGATCACCCAGAACAGCATCGCGCTGTCCTGGGCCGCCGCCACCGACAACGTCGGCGTCACCGGCTACGACGTGCTCTCCGGCGGCGCTGTCGTCAAGAGCGTGACCGGCACCGAGGCCGTCGTCGACGGCCTGGAGCCCGACTCCGAGCACACCTTCACCGTCGTGGCCAAGGACGCCGCGGGCAACACCTCCGCCGAGTCGGCGCCGGTCACCGCCCGCACGCTGGCGGCCCCGGACACTCAGGCCCCGACGGTCCCGGGCGCCCCGGTCGCGGCGAACATCGGCCAGACCAGCGTCGACCTGTCCTGGCCCGCCTCCAGCGACAACGTCGCGGTCACCGGCTACGACGTGCTGTCCGGCGGCTCCGTCGTCGCCAGCTCGACCGGCGCGTCGGCCACGGTCAGCGGCCTGACCGCCGACCGCGAGTACACCTTCACCGTGGTGGCCAAGGACGCCGCGGGCAACACCTCCGCCGAGAGCCCGGGCGTCACCGTGCGCACCCTGGCCGCGCCGGACACCGAGGCCCCCACCACGCCGGGCAACCTGCGCGCCACCGGCGCCTCGCAGGACAGCGTCGGCCTGGCCTGGGACGCGTCCTCGGACAACGTCGCCGTCACCGGCTACGTGGTGACCTACGGCTCCGAGTCGGTCGAGGTCGCGGAGACGTCGACCACGATCACCGGCCTGTCGGCCTCCACCGAGTACACCTTCACCGTCGTGGCGAAGGACGCCGCGGGCAACACCTCCGCCGCGGGCGGCCCGGTGACCGTGCGCACCGAGGACGTCCCGGACACCGAGGGCCCGACCCCGCCGTCCGGCCTGACCGTCACCGAGCGGACCCAGTCCAGCATCTCGCTGAGCTGGCAGGGCTCGATCGACAACGTGGGCGTCGCGGGCTACGAGGTGCTCTCTGGCGGCGACGTCGTCAAGAGCGTGACCGGCACGAGCGCCACTGTGGACGGTCTGCAGCCGGACACGGTGTACTCGTTCACCGTGGTCGCCAAGGACGCCGCGGGCAACACCTCCGCGGCCAGCAACCAGGTCGACACCCGCACCGAGCCCGCGCCCGACACGCAGGCGCCGGACGCGCCCGCCAACCTGCGCGCCGCGGACACCACCCCGACCAGCATCGCGCTGGCCTGGGACGCCGCGGACGACAACGTCGGCGTCACCGAGTACGAGGTCTTCCGGGGCGCCACGTCCCTGGGCACGGTGACCGGCACGTCGAAGCTGGTCGAGGGCCTCGAGCCCGACACCGAGTACACCTTCACGGTCGTGGCGCGCGACGCCGCGGGCAACACCTCCGCGGCGAGCGCCGCGCTGACCGCCCGCACCGCCAAGGCGCCGGACACGGTCGCGCCGTCGGCCCCGGGCAACCCGCGCTCGACGGGCGCCTCGCAGACCAGCATCACGCTGGCCTGGGACGTCGCGCAGGACAACGTCGGCGTGACCGGCTACGACGTCCTCAACGGCACCACCGTGGTGGCGTCGGTGACGGGCACCTCGGCGACGGTGGCGAACCTGACCCCCGACACCGAGTACACCTTCACCGTCGTGGCCAAGGACGCCGCGGGCAACGTCTCCGCCCCCTCGGCGACGGTCACCGCGCGCACCCAGCCGCGCGACTCGACCATCATCGAGTACGGCTACGACCTGACCGGCAAGACCAAGATCAAGGCGGCCAACGGCACGGTCAACCTCCGCGGCGGCATCGACGCCGAGCTCGACCTGGCGACCGGCACCTTCACCGCCGACCTGGCGCTGAACCCGACGAGCGGCAACTTCCGCATCTTCGGCTTCATCCCGGTCTCGGCGAAGATCGAGTTCGCGCAGGCGGACCGCACCACGGGCTCGCTGGCCGGTGGCGTGCTCAAGTCGACGTCGAAGGTCACCGTCAAGATGCCGCGCATCACGATGATGGGCTTCCCGATCAGCACGAGCGCGGACTGCCAAACGAAGACCCCGGCGACCATCCCGCTGCAGTCGAAGCCCAACTTCGACCCGCTGGCCGGTGGCACCCTGACGGGCACGTACACGCTCCCCGCCCTGCAGGGCTGTGGATCGATGAACAGCCTGATCAGCGCCCTGACCTCCGGTCCGGGCAACACCATCGAGGTCGCCCTGGCGCCGCGCCCCGTCGGCTGACCCTGAACCCCGGTTGACCGCGTGGCCCCGTCGCACCCAGCGGCGGGGCCACGCGGTTGTCCACAGGCCCCTCCGGCGGGGCCGGGGCGTCAGTAGGCTGGCGAGTGGGTCGGCGCCCTTCGTTCCGGTATATCCGGATGCCCCGAGCACGTCCACGATGCGACCATCGCCGTGATGGCCACGGCATCGGGCGTGCGGATCGGCTGGACACAGCTTCCAGCCCACGTTCGCCATGCCGTCGAGACGATCCTGGGCGACACCGTCGTCGAGGCCGTGTCGCAGGCGGGCGGATTCTCGCCGGGCACCGCGGACCGCGTGCGGACCGCCGGTGGCGTGCGCGCGTTCGTCAAGGCCGTCGGTTCGGCGTTGAACGAGCACAGCCCGAGCCTGCACCGCCGTGAAGCCCGGGTGACGTCCGCGATGCCGGACTGGGCGCCCGTGCCCACCCTGCTCGGCCACCACGACGACGGCGACTGGGTGGTCCTGGTCTTCCAGGACATCGACGGCCGCCACCCGAGCACGCCCTGGCGTCCGGACGAACTACGAGCGGTCCTCACCGCGTTGGACGAGTTCGCCGCTAAGGCGACGCCTTCGCCCGTGCCGAACCTGGACACCGTCGCCACCCAACTGACCCAAGACCTCACCAGTTGGCACCGCATAGCGGAGAACCCACCCGACGACCTCCACCCGTGGGCCGCCCGCCACCTGAGCACTCTCCGCACAGCCACCGACCGCGCGCTGGCCGCCCTAGACGGCGACACGCTCACCCACATGGACATCCGCGCCGACAACATCCTCATCGCCGACGCAGTGACCTTCGTGGACTGGCCCTGGGCCTGCCGAGGACCGTCCTGGTTGGACAGCACGATGCTGCTGATCAACGTCTGCCTCTACGGCGGCCACGACGTCAGCGCGCTCCTCACCGAGCGAGCCGTCACCCACTGCGCGAACCGCGACGACCTGGTCGCCGTGCTGGCCGCCATGGCGGGCTTCTTCACCGACGCCGCGCGCCAGCCCCCACCCCCAGGACTCCCGACGGTCCGCGCCTTCCAACACGCCCAAGCGACAGCCCTGCTCGACTGGCTCAGCACCGACCTCACAGATCGCTGAGCAACAACTCCGTGACGACTTCCTCGGGAACCGCCCACCCCGCCCGCATAACGGCCGGAAGGTCGGGATCCCACGGCGTCCCACCCGGATCACCATCGAGCGCCGGGAGCTCGATGTCGTTGGCCCGAGCGTGGTCCAGCGCTTCGCGGTAGTCGTCCGCGCCCATGCGCCAGGGAGTAGCGCCCAGGGCGAGCAGTTCCCGCATGACCACTAGCCCCGCCGGATCGAAGTCGGTGTGCGCCTCCACCTGACACCCCGCCGCCACCAACCGCGACACCAACACCCGCGCGGTCGGGTTGAGCCTGCCGGACACGCACACCACCGGCACCTCCAACCCCGCATCCGCGACCGCCTCCACCAACCGAGCCCGCATGCACACCCGCACGACCCCACGCGGAAGCCCAACCAAGCCCCACCCAGCGGGGACCGCAGAACCGGGAGACCCGCCAGCCGACGCCCGCTCGGCCGCATGGACCGCGACCGCCGAGGCGGGGGAGCTGTCATGGATGGCACCCGTCGACAACGCACCTTCCGGAGCGCGGGACGGGGCCGCCGGGTTGGGGGAGTCGTCGGGGCCGATACCGCTCGCCCAGGCGAGCGGGGCCGGGTTGGGGCCTGTGGGGCTCGGGAATTGGTGGGCGCCGCTAGCTGAGGCGAGCGGTGCCGGATCGGAGGCGGACCGGTTGGAGGTGTGGTCTTGACCGGGTTCCGTCGAAGGCGTGGGCCGGTCGTTCGGGGCCGAGCGGCCGGGGTCGCCGTGCGGGACCGCCTCGGCTGGTGGGTGGGGCAGGTTGCGCAGCGGCGAGGCGGTCTGGGCTGTGGCGTCCGCGATGCTCTCGTGAGCGGTGTTGCCGTGGGCAGTGCCCTCGTGAGTGGCGCCGTCGCGGGCGGTGCCGTCATGCACGTTGCCGTCACGATCACTGTCGCCATCGGCGGCGCCGTTGGGGGCGTGCGGAAGGGCGCGTAGGGGGAGGTGGGTGGGGCCGGGTAGGCCGGGGAAGCCGTGGACCAGGACCGGCTGGCCCACCCCGTCGGTGATGCCGCAGCGTTCCCAGAGGTGGGTCTCGTCGCGGCGGGTGCGGGGGAGGGGGACGTCGTGGGCGAGGGCGGCGGCGCGGAGGACCAGGGTGGCGACCTTGCGGCCGGGGTCCAGGGCGTGGGGGTCGCCCGCGGCGCGGGCGAGCTCGACTCGGGACAGCCAGGTGGTGGGGCGGGTGGCGCTCAGGTTCAGGCGGGCCAGCACGGCCGCCGCCTGGCGGGCGGGGGTCTCCAGGCGTTCGGGGGCGATCTTGGCGTAGCGGCGGACCTGGTCGATCCACGTCCGCGCCCAAGGGGCGGCGGCCAGGCCCGCTGAGGCCAGGGCGGACCGCAGCAGGTCGTCCGTCCACTCCCGGCGGGCGGCGTCGACCGATGCCTGGTCCGGGCGGAACTCCACCGGTTCGCCGTGCACAGCGCTCAGCACGTCCGGCAGTCCACAATGGAAGACCGCTTGGACGCGCTCGTCGAGATCCGCCACCCGGATCGTCGTGCCGACCCCGAGTTCCAGCGTACGCCCGAACAGCGCCGAGACGGCGGCCGTCGCGGCGGGTGTGGATGGTTTGTAGCCCAGCTTGACCTGCCCGCGCTGCACCGCCTTGCGGGCCTGGCGCCACAGCGCCTCGTACTCGGGGCGGCGCGGATCAGGGGTCATCTCGGTCCAATGACGCGCCGTCCCAGGTCGTGTGCGTGCACGCGACGCCGTGGCCGGACTTCGGGCGCAGCACGTCGTAGATGTGCATGCGCGGGATGCGGTCCGACACGCCCCAGCCGCTCGGCCAGGTGATCACCCAGTCCATGTCCAGGTCCACCAGCAGCCCCAGCATGCGGGCGATCGTCGGGTCGTCCAGCCGCTCGAACGCCTCGTCCAGCAGCACCAGGCGCAGCGGCGACATCGCCGAGCCCGCGCTGATCGCCCCGTAGAACGCGGCCGCCGCCGCGAACAGCGTCACGTACGAGATCAACCGCGTCTCGCCCGAGGACAGCTGGCGCAACCGCCGCGACCGGGGCTTGCCGTCCGGCCCCGTGTCCCGCACCCGCACCGTGAACGCGTACCACGACCGGTAGTCCAGCGCCCGCGCCAGGATCTCCCCGAAGCCCGCCGACGCCGAGTCCCGCTCGGCCTCGATGCGCTCGGTGAACACCTGCTGCAACCGCGCGTCCTGCTCCGGCGTGCGCTGGGCGAACGGCGTGCGCAGCAGCCGCAGACCCTCCAGTGTGGACTCGTCGAGCCACGGCGCAGGCTGCCACTCCAGGCGCACGTGCACGCCCTGGCTGGACCGCGCCGTCTCCAGCACCTCGTTCATGCGCCGGGTCAGGTCCTCGGCGACGGCGATCTGCGCCGCCAGCCGCTCGGCCAGCTCCCGCACCAGGTGCAGGGCGAAGATCCCCTGGTAGCGCTCGGTGAGGAAGTCCCGCCGCTCGGCCAGGTCGGCCGCCACCCGCCGCGCGGCGACGGCGACCGGCGCGGGCCCGTCCTCGGCCGACACCACGACCGTCAGGATGCCCGCGTGCCGCTCGGGCGCGACGTTGTGCGTACCCGCAAGGGCCGCCTGCAGCGTCTGCAGCTTGGTCAGCACGGTGTCCTCGCCCGGCAGCCGCTTCGACGCAGCCACGGCCTCGGCCAGCACCGCGAAGGCGTCCACATCGGACTCCGGCCGCTCCACGTCGACCGCGGCCGCCCACACCCCCGGCGCGGCCAGCGCCTCGCCGAACGCGCGCGCCGCCGCCGCGGCCGCCGCGGCCTTGCCGTCGATCTCGGCGGTCCGCGTCTCCAGCAGCGTCTGCGTCTTGACGACCTGGTTCGACACCTCGTTGGCCGCGCGCCGCGCCGCGGGCAGTTGCTCCCGCACGGCCTTGCGCTCCCGATCCAGCTCCGCGAGCTGGCCCTGCACCCGCTCGGCCTCCCCGCCGACCGCGGAGGTCAGCTCGGCCAGCGCGGCGGCCTCGCGGTGGAACTCGACGCACTGCTCGTCGGCCACCGCCTCGGCGGACTCCCGGTCGGCGACCGCGGCGTGGTAGTCGTGCAGCGCGTCGGCGAGGTCGCGGACGGTCGCCGTGCACCGCCGTCCCAGCGCGTCGCGCAGGCTCGCGGCCAGGTCGCGCAGGCCCGCGGCCGAGCGGTGCGCGGCGCGCAGCGTCTCGGTGTCGGTGGCCAGTCCCGCCGCGCCCGCGTCCCGGGCCAGTTCGGCCTCGGCCGCCCTGATCCGGCCGTCGGCCGCGGTGTGGTCGGCCCGCCGCTGCTCGGCGCGCGCGGCTGCCTCCGCCGCCTGCCGGTGCGTCTCGTCCGCGCTGACCCGGGCCCCGATCAGCTCCCGGTCGTCGGGGAAGGCGTCGAGGTGGCCGTCCCACACGGCGACGGCGTCGGTGTGGGCGCGCAGCTCGGCCTCCGCCTCGGCCAACGCCGAGCGCAGCCGCTCCAGTTCGGCGGAGAGCTCCGCGCCCGCCCGCTCGCGCGCAGCCCTCCGCGCCCCTGCGCCGACGTACTCGGCGTCCGGCTTGGCCGACGTCCCGTGCAGCACGCCCGCGCGCCACGTCCCGTCCGGCCACACGGTCAGGCCCTCGTGGTCACCCCCATACGACACCGACATCAGCAAAGCCGCCACGGTCTGCGCCGACACCGGCGAGTCCGGCTCCACCGCGGGCGCCAGCGCCGCCGCCAGCGGCTCGACCGCGGGACGCCCCGGCGCCGCGACGATCCCGTCCATGCTGCGCGCGGTCCCGTCGACGGTCACCCACGCCGTCAACAGCCCGCTGGCCTGCAGCGCCGCCTCGAGCCCGGCCCGTTCACCCTCGTCCAGCCCCGCGGTGAAGTCCACGAGCCGGTAGAACGGCGCGCCCGTCGACGGGTCGTGCTCGATGCCCGGCGGCACCGGGTCGACGCCCTTGCGCAGCTCGATCGTGCGCGCCTCGGCCGAGGCGATCGCGGCCTCCAGCGCGTCCACGCCCTGTCGGGCCGCCGCCGCGCGCTGCCGCAGCCCCGCGAGGTGCGGAGCCGCCCACTGGCGCATGGCGTCGCGGGCCGCGCGGGCCACGTCGGGGTCGGCGAGCACGTCGTCGGGGGTCGGCGGCATCGGCGGGCGCGGGGCGTGCTCGTCGGCGAACGGCCCGGCCTTGGTCCAGGCCAGCACCTGCTCGCACCACACCTCGGCGGCCACGCCGAAGCGCTGCCGGGCCTCGTTGCGCCGCCCCGCCGACTCCGTCGCCTCGATCTGCGCGTCGCGCGCTGCCGCCCGGCCAGCGTCCAGCGCCAGCCGGTCGCGGTCGAGCATCAGCGCCCGCTCGTGCAGGGTCATCGCCAACGCCGCCCGCTGCGCCACCACGCCGCCGACCTCGTCGGCGCGGGCCGCGGCCTCGGACAGCGCGGTGGTCAGCGCGTCCGGCGCGACCGACGGCGGCAGCCTGCGCTGCACCTCCAGCGGCTCGGCCTCCGGGTCCGGCTTGGCGCGCACCCGGTCGACGACCGTCGTCGTGGTCGCCTCCGGCGCCGCGGGCACCGCCGGGCACAGCCGGGGATCGAGGCCCGCGGCCGCCAGTCCGTCCGATGTGGACTCCGCGAGCGCGCTCGCGTCGGCCAGGTCATCGCCGAGCCTGCGCAGCACGGTCAGCACGGTCTCCACCGCGCGGTCGGTGTGGTTGCGGCGCACGGCGGCGTTGTCCAGCGCGCTGCTCGCCGCCTCGCGGGTGCGCTCGACGAGCTTCTCCCGGTCCCGCAGGTCGCGCAGGCCCTGGTAGGCGGGCAACGCCTGGAGGGTCTCGATGGCCGACTCCAGCTCGGCCTCGCGCTCCTCCAGGACCCGGACCCGCTCCTCGGCCTCGGCGTGCCTCGCCTCGTCCTGCCCGGACCGCGTCGCCAGCTTGTCGATCTCGGCACGCGCGTTGTCCAGGGCGCGGCGCGCGGCGTTCGCACGCTCACCGGCGGCGTGCAGAGCGTTGAGAGCGTAACCGGAGTAGCCGGTGAGGAACGCGCTCATCGCCGCGTCCGCCGTGCCGAGCCTGCCGATGTTCTCCCGGATCGACTCCAGGTCCTCGAACGAGGTCGCCAGCTGCTCGACCACGCCCGCCTCCAGCGGCGGCAGCGCGTCGGACAGGATCTGCTCCAGCTGCCCGTCCTGCACCTTCAGCCCGATGTCGGGGTTGCGCAGCGTGCGCTGCAGGTGCAGCAGGTCGCCGTAGCGGGCGGCCGGGACGCCGTAGACCTCCTCGGCGACGCGGGCGCGGAACCCGGCCTCGTCGTACATCCGGTCCGCGCCGAGCACGTCGCGCAGCGCGGCGGGCCCCAGCGGGACCCGGTCGGCGGAGACGAGCTGGAAGTGCGTGCCCACCCGCGACGGCGTGACGAACCGCCACGAGTCGCTGATCGCCTGCGACGTCGCCGAGGCCTTGACGCCGATGCCGCAGGTCAGGAACTCCTCACCGGTCCCGGACTCGCGGCGCAGCTCGATCCAGGCGTAGCCGATGCGGTTGGGGCCGCCGTCGTAGTCGTCGAGCATGAGGCGGCGGATCGACACCGTGCCCGCGCCCTTGGAGCCCAGGTAGCGCAGGTCGCCGTCGAGGCACAGCGGCAGCAGCAGTTCCAGCGTGCGGGACTTGCCGGAGCCGTTGGTGCCCTGGAACACCGCGCGCCCGCCGGAGAAGTCGAACGTCTGCTCCCGGTACTGCCAGATGTTGACGATCCCGCCCCGGTGCAGCCGCCACCGGCCGAAGTCGGTCACGGTGTTCCTTCCTCGTCGGTGTCGAACAGGGACCAGCCGGGTTCCGGGGCCGCCGGAGCCGGGTCGGGCACGCGGCCCGGGGTGTCGTCCGGCCGGGGCAGCCAGCGGTGCCCCGCCGGGCTGAGCAGCCAGCCGTCGCCGTCCGGCTCGGCCAGGCCGAGCCGGGCCAGCAGGTCGCCGACGTCGGACACCAGCGCGGCCATGTCCTCGGTGGCCTGCCGCGACCACGCCGAGGGGAAATCATCCACCAGCCGGTCGCACACCACGCGCAGGCGCACCCGGGTCACCGGCACGCGGCCGTCCGGGCGGCGTCCGCCGTCGAGCAACTCGGGAAGCGCGAGCAGCGCGATCCGCGCGACCGTGCCGGTGCCGGGGAAGACGACGTCGGTCAGGTACTCCTCCGGGTCGGTGACCGCCACGCCCTCGGCGCGGATCTCGGTGACCAGTCCGAAGCAGCGCTCCAGCAGCACCGACTCGCGGCGCTGGTTGCGCAGCAGCCAGTCGCGGTGCTCGGGCGGGAGGGCGCTGTGCAGGGTGACCGGGTACTCGACCAGCCTGCGGCGCACGGCGTGGTCCGGGGTCGCGGCGGCGGACGCCTGGGCGATCAGCTCCTCCCCGGACGCCGCCTCGGCGGGCCGGCCGGCGAGCAGCTGGCCGAGCAGGTCCGTGTCGATGGTGATCAGCGCCTCCGCGCCCGCCACCGTGCCGTCGGTCTCGGTGATCACGCCCAGCGCGATCAGGTGCCGCAGGGCAGCGGTGAGCGCCCGCCGGTCGGCGAGGTCGTCGGCCACCGCCAGGCCCGCCTCGCTCCCGGCCGCGCGCACGTCGGCGACCAGCCGCGACAGCAGCACCTGCCGCCCCACGCCGGTCAGCGCGGCCATCACCAGGCACAGGTAGGCGTACGCCCGGGGCGTCATGCCCGGCTCGCCCCGGTGCGCCCCGGCGCCCGGGCCCGGCTTGTGCAGGCGCGCGAACCGGCGCTGCACGACCAGCCGGTACCCCAGCAGCGCGGCGAACATCTCCTGCAGCGGGACGCGGTAGCGGTAGACCAGCGGAAGCATGTCGCCGTCCGGACCGCCCGGCCGCAGCAGCGGATGGCGCAGCAGCACGCGCGCGCAGCGGGCGACGTTCGCCGCATCGATGTCGGACAGCTCGCCCAGGACGGTGTCGAGCACGCGGGGACCGCGGGTGCGCATCACGCCCCCGCCCGGCTGATCGCCAGCGCGGTGTCGCGCAGGGTCAGCGCCCCGCCCCGGCTGCGGATGCGGGTGACCCGCCCGGGCGCCGGGGTGAGCGTGAGCGTCAGGCCGCGCACCTGGTCGGTGGCCTCGCCCGCGTCCTCCGCGCTCTCCCGCTGCGCCATCGCCAGCGTCAGCAGCTCGCACAACGCGCTCAGCGCCTGCTTGGACAGCACGGCCGCCTCGATGTCCCGCGCCGCCGCGGCGAGCTCGGCCGAGGCGGCCTCGCGCAGCTCGTCGGCGGCGCGGGCCTGGGCGAGCAGGCCCTGCTCGGTGATCGGGTCGTCCATGATCCGCGACGGCCGCCCGCGCGCGCCCCGGTCGCCGCGCCCGCGCACGCTCACCGACACCTCGATCGCCGGGCCGTCCGCCCAGGGCGTGTGCTCGTCGTCTGCGTCGTGCTCAGGGGCGGGCAGCAGGTTGCGCGCGGAGTACAGGCCGAAAGCGGCGGCGTAGAGGTCGTGCGCGGTCCGGGCGTCGGCGGCGTCGAACCAGGCCGCGAGCCGCACCAGCTCGCCGCGGCGGCTCGGCAGCAGGCCGCCGCCGGTCGTCGCCCTGCGCACGGTGGCCAGCAGCGCGCCGATGGCCCGCGTCGTGGCCTCGCGCAGCGCGGTGACCTGGCTGGGGTGGCCGGGGCGGTCGGCGAACCAGTCGGCCAGCTCCTGCCAGTCGGCCTCGGTGCGGCCGCGCGTGCGCTCCATCGTGGGGCTCAGCGGCTCGTCCGGGCTCAGCAGGCGCAACAGCTCGCCGCGCGCGGGCTTCAGGGTCGCCAGCGCGGTCGCGATCGCCGGGGTGTGCCGCAGCACGTCCTCGACGACGACCTGGATGTACTCGACCAGCAGGTTGCGGAACCCGGAGATCTCGTCGGGGGCCAGGTGGTTGCGGGTGAGGATCTGGCCGAGGTAGGCGTAGAAGTCGCGCACGGTCGCGGCGAGCTCGGCGTGCTGCAGGAACAGCGTCGTCACCCGCTCGGCCAGCTGCTCCCTGGCCCGGCGCGCGGGCAGCGAGCGCGGATCGGCCTGGGCGCGGGCCGTGGCCACCGCCAGCGTCTCGCCGAGCTCGGCCAGCCCGCGCTCGATCGCGGGCAGCAGTTCGCGGGACACCTCGCGCGCGCCCTCGGGCACCCGCAGCAGCGCGTCGACGTCGCGCTGCACGCGCACGGCCAGCTTGCCGACCTGGTAGCGCATGCTGCCCTGCTGGAACTCGGCGATGCTCGACGCGATCGTCTCCCGGCGGCCCAGCACGAGGTTGCCCCACTCGACCAGCTGCCGCAGCCGGGGGATCACCACGTCGATGTGCGACTCGCCGATGTCGATGCGGCCCTCGCGCTCGGCGGAGGCCAGCGCCGCGGACACCTCGCCCGCCGACAGGTCGGCCAGCAGGGTCGAGGTGAACAGCCGCATGATCGCCAGATACGTCCGGTGATGCTCGCGTGGCTGCAGGTAGGCGTAGAGCTGGAGCCTGCGTTCGGGGTCGGTCTCCTGCTGTGGCTCCACGCCCGACGACGATAGTCCGACCGCCCGACACCCGCGCAGCCTGCCCGCGCCGCCGCGATACGGTTCCCTCTCCAGGGGGAACCACGGTCAGGGAGGAACGCGTGCCCGCACCGCGTGCGATCGGACTGCTGCTGGGGGCCGCCGCGGACGCCGCGCTCGGCGATCCGCGCAGGGGGCACCCGGTGGCCGCGTTCGGCAGGGTCGCGGGCCTGGTCGAGAAGGCCGTCCACCGCGACCACCCCGCGGCGGGCGTCGCCTACACCGCCGCGCTCGCGGGCACGGTGATCGGCCTCGGCGTCGCCGTCGAGCGGGCGGGCCGCAAGCGGCCGGTGCTGCGGATGCTGTCGACGGCGCTGGCCACCTGGGTCGTGCTGGGCGGGCGGTCGCTGGCCGCCGAGGGCACCGTGATCGGCCGCCATTTGGACGCGGGCGAGCTGGAGCGCGCCCGCGAGCGCATCCCGGCCCTCTGCGGGCGCGACCCCGAGCGCCTCGACGGCCCGGCCATGGCGCGCGCCGCCGTGGAGTCGGTGGCCGAGAACACCTCCGACGCGATCGTCGCGCCGCTGCTGTGGGGCGCGGTCGCGGGCGTGCCCGGCCTGCTGGGCTACCGCGCGATCAACACCATGGACGCGATGGTCGGCCACCGCTCACCGCGCTACCGCCGGTTCGGCTGGGCATCGGCGCGGCTGGACGACGCCGCCAACTTCGTGCCCGCGCGCGTCGCCGCCGGGCTGACGGTCGCGGGCGCGCCTGTCGTCGGCGGCAACCGCCGCAGCGCGTGGGTGGCCTGGCAGCGCGACGCCGCCGCCCACCCGAGCCCCAACGCCGGACGGGTCGAGGCCGCGTTCGCGGGCGCGCTGGAGGTCCGGCTCGGCGGCCGCACTGTCTATCCCTATGGCGTGGAGGACCGCCCGGTCCTCGGCGACGGCCGGATGCCCGACGCCGGGCACGTGACCAGGGCGGTGGAGCTCTCGCGCGTGGTGGGGTGGCTGGCCGCGGGCCTGGCGGCCCTTATCGGGCTGCTGCGGCGGTAGCGTCCTCGTCCTCGGCCAGGATCTCGGCCACCGACTTGCGCCTCGGTTTGTCGAGCGCGCCGCCCGGCTTGATCTCCCGCCAGGTGAAGTAGACCAGCCCGATCAGCGTCATCGCGCCGAACGCGATCCACTGCAGGGCGTAGGAGAAGGACGGCCCGGCCTCCAGCTGCGGCAGGGGCAGCGGCCCGAGCACACCCGGCGACCCCGCCTCCAGCTGCACGTAGCCGGGGCGGCTGCCCGGCAGCACGACCTGGGGGTCGATCGAGTACACGTGCAGGTGCCCGCCCTCGGTGAACGCGGGCCGGTTCTCCGAGTCGCGCTCGCCCACCCGCACCCGGCCGGTGATCTCCACCTGGCCCGTCGGCGGCGGGGCGAAGTCGGGAACGCTGACGCCCTCGCCGGGCCGCACGAACCCGCGGTCGACGAGGACCGTGGTGCCGTCGAGCAGCCGGAACGGGGTCAGCACCTCGAAGGCTGCCGCGCCCTGCACGGTCCGCAGCCGGGCGACGGCCTCCTCGTCGGGCAGGAACTCGCCCACCGCGGTGACCAGCCGCCACTCCGTCGTTCGGTTGGGCGCGGCGTCGGCGGCGAGCACCTCGGTCAGCGGCACCGGCGTGGCCTCGAAGGACGCCTGCACCGCGGCGTTGGTCTCCTGCCGCTCGGCGTGGCGCTCGAACTGCCAGGGCGCGAGCAACGTGAAGCACGCCGTGGCGAAGGTGATCACCACGAGCGCGCTCAGCAGCCATGCGGGCCGCAGCAGCAACCTCAACCGCACGCCTCCACGGTAGGTCAGGCTCACCCGGACAGCGCCGCCCGGGCGGCGCTCACCGTCTGCCGCGCGTACCCCGCGCCGAAGAGCACGGTGTGCACCAGGAGCGGGAACAACTGGTGCAGCGGCACGCGGGCGCGCCACCCCGGGGCGAGCGGCGAGACCTCCTCGTAGGCGGCGATCACGGTGTCCAGGTGTGGGCAACCGAACAGCGCCAGCATCGCCAGGTCGGTCTCCCGGTGCCCGCCGTGCGCCGCCGGGTCGATCAGCCAGGCCCGGCCGTCGGCAGCCCACAGCACGTTGCCGCTCCACAGGTCCCCGTGCAGGCGGGCAGGAGCCTCCGGCGGACCGGCCAGCTCGCCGATCCGCCCGCACACCGCCTCCACCGGCGCGGGATCGCGCAGCGACCCCGCGTCGACGGCCGCGCGCAGGTAGGGCAGCAGCCGGTGCTCGGCGTACCACCCCGGCCAGTCCCGGCCCGGCACGTTCGCCATCGGCGCCTGCCCGATCCAGGCGTCGGCGGTCGGACCGTCCCCGAACGCGTCGGCGCCCGCGGCGTGCAGCCGGGCGAGGTCGCGCCCGAGCCCGACGGCCGCGTCGACCGACGGGTGGCCGGGCTCGACCTGGTCCATGACCACCCAGGTCTCGTCGGCCGCCCGCACGCCCGGCGCGGGCACCGCCGCCTCGGCCAGCCACGCCAGCCCGCCCACCTCGGCCGCCGCCTGCCCGAGCCGGTGGTGCCGCTTGGCCACCACCAGGTCGCCGTCGGCCAGGTCGACCTCGAAGACGTCGGCCGCGACCGCCACGACCCCGGCCACCGGTGTCTGCAGCAACTCGGCGACGGCCTCGGCGGGGGTCACCGCCGCCGCACCCAGTCCAGCAGGCCCGGACAGGCCGCCTCCACCATCGCCAGCACCTCGTCGAAGCCCTCCGCGCCGCCGTAGTACGGGTCGGGCACGTCCAGGCCGTCCGCCGCCGGGTCGAACTCGCGCAGCAGCCGCACCCGCTCCGGCCCGACCCGCCGCCGCAGCGCCCGCGCGTGCCCCTGGTCGAGCGCGACCAGCAGGTCCGCGCCCAGGTGGTCGTCGTCGAGCTGCGCCGCGACGTGCGCGGTCGGATAGCCCGCGCGGGCGAGGACGTGCTGCGTCCTCGGGTCCGCGGCGTCGCCGACGTGCCAGTCGCCGGTGCCCGCGCTGGTGACCCGCACGTGGTCGAGCCCGGCGCGCCGCAGGTGCTCGGCGAACACCAGCGCGGCCATCGGGGAGCGGCAGATGTTGCCGGTGCAGACGAAGCAGACGTGCATGGCCACGAGTCTGGCCCGTGGCCACGCCCGGCGGTTCACCCGGTCAGCAGTTCCAGGTACTCCCGCGCCGTCCGGGGCGCGGTGAGCGCCGCCGCCTGGCCCGACCACAGGTTGATCAGGTCGGCGTCGCCCGCCGCGCCCGCCGCCCTGCGCAGGTCCAGCAGCAACGCGCTCTGCGCCGGGTACGGCGGCACCGGCGCGTCGGCCAGCTCGGCGACCAGCCGGTTGAGCTGCGCGCGGGCAGTGCGCCCGGTGAACGCCCTGGTCAGCACCGTGACCTCGGCGCCGGGGCCGTGCAGCGCCGCCTTGTGCGCCGCGGAGGCGCCCGACTCGGCCGTGGCCAGGAAGCCGGTGCCCACCTGCACGCCGTCCGCGCCCAGCGCCCTGGCCGCGGCGACCCCGCGCGCGTCGGCGATGCCGCCCGCGGCGATCACCGGGATGCCGACGGCGTCCACCACCTGCGGCACCAGCGAGAACGTGCCCACCAGCGACTCGGCCACCGGCCGCAGGAACGCGCCCCGGTGCCCGCCCGCGTCGCTGCCCGATGCCACCACCACGTCCAGCCCGGCCGCCGCGACGGCGACGGCCTCGGCCGGGGTCGTGGCCGTGCCGATCGTGACGATGCCCCGCGCCCTCGCCTCGGCGACGGCGGCCGCGGGCGGCAGCCCCATCACGAAGCTGATCACCGGGGGCGCCGCGGCCAGCAGCGCGTCGAGCTGCGCGTCGAAGTCGGGCAGCAGCGGCCCGGTCGTGTCCGGGTCGGGCAGGCCCAGCTCCCGCAGGTAGGGCCGGACCCGGGCGACGTCCTCCTCGGTCGGCAGCACGTCCTCGCCGGGCTGGGGCACCCACAGGTTCACCGCGAACGGCCGCGCCGTCGCCGCGCGCAACTCCGCGACCAGCGCGGTGATCCGCTCCGGGGCCAGCAGGTGCGCCCCGTAGGAGCCCAGCCCACCCGCCGACGACACCGCCGCGGTCAGCGCCACGGTCGACAGGTTGCCGCCGAAGGGCCCCTGGACGACCGGCACGTCGATCCCGAGCACCCTCTCCAGCCGCATCAGGCGCCCACCAGCGCCCGGCCCGCCGCCAGCCGCCGCGCGGCCACGGCGACCCGCTCGCCCAGGTGCGCCGCGGTCCGCAGGTCCGCGTCCGGGGGCGCCAGGTCCGGCCCCACGTCCGAGGGCGACTGGGCGAGCGCGCCGAGGAAGCCGCCGAGCCGGTTGAGGTCGGTGGGCGACCCGTCGGCGGTGAACAGCCAGCCCGGCGGCAGGCCGAGCGACACCCAGGTCATGCCGTGCTGGGCAGCGAAGATCGCCAGCGAGGTCAGCGTGCCCAGCTTGTCGCCGTTGACGCCCGACGAGTTCGTGAACCCGGCCGCCAGCTTGTCCCGCCACCGCCCCTGCGCCCACACCGTCGAGCTCGCCTCGGCGAAGGCCTGGAACACCGCCGATCGGCTGCCCATGTAGGTCGGCGACCCGAAGACGATCGCGTCCGCCGCGTCCAGCCGCGCCCACCCCGCCTCACCGACGTCGCCCACGTCGAGCAACTCGGCGGTCACCCCGCCGACCCCCGCCGCCCCCGCGGCGACCGCCGCCGCCTGCCGTGCCGTGTGCCCGTGCCCGCTGTGGAACGCCACCACGACCAGTACCTCGGTCATCCCGACTCCTCTGCTCAGTCGACCGGTGACCGGAATAGTTGACCGGTCGTCTAGTCCGCGTCAAGGGTGACGAGGGCAATAGTTGACCGGTCGTATACTGCGCTCGTGGGACGAACCAGCTCAGCGCGCGAACGCCTGCTCGACAGCGCCTGCGACCTCATCCACGAACGCGGCTACGCCGCCATCGGCGTCGCCGAGATCTGCGCGCGCGCCGACGTGCGCAAGGGCAGCTTCTACCACTTCTTCGAGTCCAAGCAGGCCCTCACCGCCGAGGCCGTCGACCAGCACTGGGCGCAGCGCCGCGCGGTCTGGACCGCCGAGCTGTCCGGCCCCGACCCCGCGCTCGCCCGCCTGGAGCGCCTCGTCCGCGCCCAGGCGACGGCCCAGGCCGACGGCAAGCGAGCGCACGGCCGCGTCCGCGGCTGCCTCTTCGGCAACCTCGCCACCGAGGTCACCCCCGCAGACGGCGACCTGGGCGCCCGGGTGGCGGCCGTGTTCGCCGAGCAGACCGACCTCGTGGCCCGCGCGCTCGCCGACGCGGTGGCCGAGGGCGCGGTCCCCGCCGACCTCGACGTCGCCCCGACCGCCCGTGCCGTGCTCGCGCACCTGGAGGGCATGGTGCTGTTCGCCCGGCTCGCCGACGACCCGGGCGTGCTCGACGGGCTCTGGGCGCAGACCCGGCTCCTCATCAGGGCGCGGTGACCCGCCTAAACTCCCTGCGATGGACACGGACCCGCTGCGCCACCACGGTGACGTCGACGCCGCGCCCGGCCTCGCCGACTTCGCCGTGAACGTCCGCGGCGAGCGGCCGCCGGAGTGGCTGCGGCGACGGCTGGTCGACGCGCTCGACCACATCGGCCGCTACCCGTCGGCGGAGGACGACCGCGCGGCCCGCGAGGCCGTCGCCCGGCGGCACGGCCGCGACCCCGACGACGTCCTGATCCTCAACGGCTCCGCGGAGGGCTTCGCGCTCCTGCCGAACCTTCGCCCGGTGACGGCGGCGCTGATCCACCCGTCGTTCACCGAACCGGAAGTCGCCCTGCGCGCCGCCGGGGTGCCCGTGCGGCACGTCCTCCTCGACGCGGAGGACGGCTTCGCGCTGCACCCGGAGCGCGTCTCCGACGACGCCGATCTGGTCGTGATCGGCAACCCAACCAACCCGACATCCACGCTACACAGCGCCGACGCCATCCGCTCCCTCGTTCGCCGCGGGCGAACCGTCCTGGTCGACGAGGCCTTCATGGACGCCGTCCCCGGCGAGCCGGAGACCCTCACCGGCGACCGCGACGTGCTGGTCTTCCGCAGCCTCACCAAGATGTGGGCGCTGCCCGGCCTGCGCGCGGGCTACGCCGTCGGCCACCCCGACACCCTGGCCGCCCTCGCCCGCCATCGTCCACAGTGGCCGGTCGGCACGCTCGCCCTGCACGCGGTGATCGCCTGCAGCGACGCGCCCACCGACGAGATCGCCGCCGAGTACGCCCGCCACCGCGACCACCTCGCCCGCGAGCTGGCCGCCCTGGGCGTCACCGTCCACGGACCTGCGCACGCCCCGTTCCTCCTGATAGAACACCCCCACGGGGAACGCCTGCGCACCAGCCTGCGCGAGCACGGGGTCGCCGTCCGCCGCGCCGACACCTTCCCCGGGCTCGGCCCCAACCACCTGCGCGTCGCCGTCCGCCCGCCGGAGCAGTGCGCGCCGCTGCTGAAAGCCCTGGAGGTCTGCCTGTGACGACCGTGGCCGACGCGATCGCCGCGCTCGAGGCCGCCTACCCGCCCGCGCTCGCCGAGGGCTGGGACGCGGTCGGCCTGGTCTGCGGCGACCCCGCCGAGGAGATCACCCGCGTCCTCGTCTGCGTCGACCCCACGGCGGACACCGTCGACGAGGCCGTCGAGACCGGCGCCCAGCTGATCGTCGCCCACCACCCGCTGCTGCTGCGCGGCGTGCACGGCGTCCCCGCGGACACCCCCAAGGGCGCGCTGGTCCACCGCATGGTCCGCGCGGGCATCGCGCTGTTCTGCGCGCACACCAACGCCGACGCCGCCGACCCCGGCGTGTCCGACGCCCTCGCCGAGGCGATCGGCCTGACCGTCACCGCGCCCCTCAACCCCAACCCCGACGGCCGCACCGGTATCGGCCGCGTCGGCCGACTCCCCGAGGCCGAGCCGTTCGCCGTGTTCGTCGAGCGCGTCGCCCGCGCCCTGCCGGGCACCGAGGGCGGCGTCCGCGCAGCGGGCGACGCCAACCGCCCGATCAGGACCGTCGCCGTCTCCGGCGGGGCGGGCGACTCCTACCTGGCCGCCGCCACCGCCGCCGGTGTCGACGCCTACGTCACCGCCGACCTGCGCCACCACCCCGCGGGCGAGCACCTGGCCGTGCCCGGCGCCCCCGCGCTCGTCGACGTCGCCCACTGGGCCAGCGAGTGGCCGTGGTGCGGCCAGGCGGCGGGCGTCCTGCGGGCCGCGCTCGGCGGTACGGTCGAGATCCACGTCTCCACGCGCCGAACCGACCCCTGGACCTGCCAGGCCGCGGGCGCGCCGACCACCCGGAGGTCCACCCGGTGAAAGCCGACCCCGCCGTCCAGCGCGGCCTGCTCGACCTCGCCGAGGTCGACGCGGAGCTGAACCGCATCGATCACCGCCGCCGCACCGCCCCGGAGCTGGCCGAGATCGCCGAGGCGGAGAAGGCGGTGCGGGCCCGCCGCGACGCCCGGGTCGCGGTGCAGACCCAGCTCGACGACCTCGACCGCGAGGTCGCCCGCCAGGAGAAGGAGATCGACGCGGTCCGCGCCCGCGAGGAGCGCGACCGCAAGCTCCTGGACGCGGGCGCAGGCGCCCGGCAGGTCGCCGACCTCGAACACGAGCTGGAGAGCCTCGTCCGGCGCAAGGCTGCCCTGGAGGACGACCTGCTGGAGCTGATGGAGCGCCGCGAGGCCGTCGAGGCCGACGGCCAGCACGCCGCCGTCGAGCTGGAGAAGGCCGAGGCCGCGCTGGCCGAGGTCCGCCACCGCCACCAGGAGAACCTGGCCGACCTCGACTCCCAGCAGGCGCGCCGCGACGCCGACCGGGCCAAGCTGGTCGCGACCTTCCCCGAGCCGCTGGTCGCCCAGTACGAGCGCAAGCGCAAGACCAAGGGCATCGGCGCCGCGCTGCTGCGCGCCCGCCGCTGCGGGGCGTGCAGGCTCGAACTCGACCGCCGGGTGATCTCGGTGATCAAGGAGACCGCGCCCGACGAGGTCGTCGAGTGCGAGGAGTGCGGCGTGATCCTGGTGCGCACGGCGGAGTCGGGCCTGTGAGGGTCCGCGTCGAGGCCGACGGCGGCTCCCGGGGCAACCCGGGGCCCGCGGGCTACGGCGCGGCCGTGTTCGACGCCGACACCGGCGCGCTGCTGGCCGAGCGGTCCGAGGCCATCGGCGTGGCCACGAACAACGTCGCCGAGTACGGCGGGCTCATCGCGGGCCTGGAGGCGGCGCTGGAGCTGGGCGCCGACGACGTCGAGGTCCGGATGGACTCCAAGCTAGTCGTCGAGCAGATGGCGGGCCGCTGGCAGGTCAAGCACCCGGGCCTGCGCCCGCTGGCGAGCCAGGCCCGCCAGCTCGCGGGCCGCTTCGCGCGGATCGCCTACACCTGGATCCCGCGCGCGGCCAACGCCCACGCCGACCGGCTGGCCAACGAGGCCATGGACGCCCAGGAGGGCAGGCGCACCACCCCGGCGGCCTGGACCGGCGCCCGCGGCGAGCCCACCCGGCTCCTGCTGCTGCGCCACGGCCAGACCCCGATGTCCGCCGAGCGCCGCTACTCCGGCCGGGGCGACGTCGAGCCGACCGAGCTGGGCCGCGCCCAGGCCGAGGCCGCCGCCCGCCGCGTCGCCAAGCTCGACGGCGTCGGCGCGGCCACGCCCATCGTGTCGTCCCCGCTGATCAGGACGATGGTCACCGCGCGGGCCGTCGCCGAGGCGACCGGCGGCGAGGTGACCACCCACCCCGGCCTGATCGAGACGGACTTCGGCGACTGGGAGGGCCTGACCTTCGCCGAGGCGAGCGAGCGCGATCCCGCGCTGCACACGCGCTGGCTGTCCGACCCGACCGTGCCCGCACCGGGCGGGGAGAGCTTCGACGTCGTGCACCGCCGGGTCGCCGGGGTCCGCGACGAGTTGCTGGAGCGGCACGCTGGCCGGACGGTGATCGTGGTCAGCCACGTCACGCCGATCAAGTCGCTGCTGCGGATGGCGCTGGACGCGGGCCCGAGCCTGCTGTTCCGCCTGCACCTCGACCTCGCGTCGCTGTCGATCGCGGAGTTCTACCCCGACGGCAACGCCTCCGTGCGGCTGGTCAACGACATCTCCCACCTGGGCTAACCGGCCAGCCGCCGCCTGCGGCCGACGGCGAGGGAGAACTCGGCCAGCGCGTCGGCCACCCGCGCGGGCACCCCGGCGGCGAGGTCGGCCTCCGGGACGAACGGCCCGCGCAGCAGGCGGGTCGCGCCCAGCTCGCGCAGCAGCGGTGTGACGCAGAACTCGACCGCGCCCCGGCCCTGCCGCCCGCCCGTGGTCACCGGCAGGATCGGCAACCCGGCCAGCGCGCCGCGGGGCAGCAGGTCGAGCACGGACTTGACCAGCCCGCAGTGCGCGGCCCGGTTGACGGGCGCGACGAGCACCATGCCGCGCGCGCCCGCGAGGTCGGCCAGCGCGGCCGCGATCGCCGGGTCGGACCGATCGCACTCCAGCAGCGCCACCGCTGGTAGCGCGCAGGCCTCGATCAGCGCCACCGGGTGCCCGAAGCCGTCCAGCACAGCCGAGGCGTGCTCGGCGAGCAGACCGACGGCACCGCCGGGGGTCCTGCCCCCGGAGACGACGACGGCCGGTTCCATGATCGTCAGTAGAGCAGTGGCCGACCGGGTGCGGCAACGCCGTCCATGCTCTGGATATCCTTGACGGCGCGGGCGAGTCGGCAGGGCGGCCGCGGCGGTCGGGAACGGCAGTCGAGGAAAGTCCGGACTCCGCAGGGCAGGGTGGTTGCTAGCGGCAACCCGGGGTGACCCGCGGGACAGTGCCACAGAAAGCAAACCGCCTGGCCAACAGGCCAGGTAAGGGTGAAACGGTGGTGTAAGAGACCACCAGCGCCCCGGGTGACCGGGGCGGCTCGGCAAACCCCACCCGGAGCAAGGCCAAGAGGCGGACCCGAGAGGGTCCTGCTGCGCAGGCGTTCGAGGGCGGCCCGCCCGAGCCTGCGGGTAGGCCGCACGAGCCTGGCGGCGACGCCAGGCCCAGATGGATGGCCGCCACCCGGGCGACCGGGGACAGAATCCGGCTTACGGTCCGACTCGCCCGCCCAACGTCTGCCATACACCGAACGGAGTAACTTCGCCGCGCGAAACCGTTTAGTCGATCTGTGAGTTCACCCACGCTGCGTCGCCGCCAAGGTCGCAGCCGGGTGAAACAGGGTGGGCACTAGGAAAATCGGGTGGTCGTGGCGTCCAGCGGGCCCTGTCCGGATGATGATGGGGTGTGGTCAGATGACAGCGCACGGCCGCATGGAGGATCGAGTGGATCAACGGAACGCTCACACCTAGCTACCGTTCGTAATGACAATCATGTGCCCGACGTGCTCTACTTCGACAGGCACGGCAGGCATAGGCCGCGCAGAGCACCATCTCCGCGCACTTGGGAGAAGACATGACCACCGCGTTCCTCGCCTCGCTCACCGAGTTGGCCCAACAGGAGCCCGCCAACAACATCGGGACCGGCAACGTCCGCAACTGGCTGCTCGAGAACATCATCCCCCTGCTGTTGCTGGTCGTGGCGCTGCTGCTGCTCTGGCTCGGCGGCGGCAAGGGGGACAACTCCGGCGTGATGCGCAGGCTGGGCGGGGTGATCGTCGCGCTGGCGATCATCGGCCTTGCGGTCACCAACGGCGGTGTCGCCATCGGCGAGTGGATCGCCGGGCTGTTCACCACGAACAGCTGACGGGCCGGGGGCGCGCACGTGCGGATACGCACCGACGACGAGGTCTACCGGGTCGACGCCGTCTGGCTCGGTCCGCCCAAGGCGACTTTCCCGTGGCGGGCCCGCTACGTGGCCTGGGGAGTCGGCACCGTCGTCTATCTGCTGGTCCTGACCGTCCTCCGCAACATCGGCGTCAGCCTGTTCTGGTCGTTCGCCTGGGGGATGGTCCTCACCATCGGCATCACGATGGTCATCTGCTCGCGGATCAGCCACGAGCGCCCGCTGGGCGCCGTGCTCACCATGTGGGTCCGCGAACTCACCGCGCCGCGCGAGACCGAGGCCGCCGCTGGCGGCGCGGCCAGCGCGGCGCAGGTCCGCGTGCGCGCGGAACTGCCCAGGAGGAAGCCGCGCGGTCGCCGGTCGCCGGAGACCGGCGCGCGGGAAAACAGGATGCCTGCCAAGGGGATTGCGGAGGTCAGCGGTGTTCGGAGGCCGTAAGCGCGAGCGGCGGGAGCTCGCGCGGCACCAGACACCGCGGGGCCACGCGGGCAACGGTGGACCGGTGCGCTACGAGCCGCCCGCGCCGCCCAAGCGCGGCAAGCGGCTGCCCGGCGAGTCGTCGATCCCCAGCTACACCCCGGAGATCGCCGCCCGCAGCATCGACGGGCACCTGCTGCGCACCGGCAACGACGTCTTCGCCTGGTACCGGCTGGCGCCGCAGCGCTGGTCGTTCCGCTCGGACTCCCAGCGCCAGGACCTGATCGCCGCGATCGCGGGCCAGTACGCCGAGCTGTCGGGCCGCTGGCTGCACCTGCGCGTGACGACCCGCCCGTACCCGATCCGGATGTGGGCCGAGGCCCACGTGCACAACGCCGTCAACCGGCTGCCGGACGTGCCGGGCGCGCTCAGCTTCGACGACTACCTCGTCGGCGAGCAGCAGCAGCTCATGGGCCGCTCGATGGCCGAGAAGGAGGTCTACCTCGGCGTCCAGGTGCAGACCCGCAACGTGGTCGACCGGGCCGTCGAGCGGGCCGCCCCGCTGCTGCGCAAGGTCTTCCCCGAGGCCGTCGACGCCGAGCTGCTGGCCATCGAGAGCGAGGTCGAGCACCTCGACCAGGTGCTGGGCTCGGCCGGGCTGGAGGGCCGCCCGGTCACCGCCGAGGAGATGTCCTGGCTGATGCACCGCTCGTGCTCGCTGGGACTGCCCGCGCCGCGCAACATGCCCGCGGTGCCGGGCGCGGCCTGGGAGCCGGAGGACCTGGCCAGCTTCACCGACGCCGCCGACTTCCACCAGGAGCCCTACTCGCCGACCGTCGTCGTGCGCGGCCGCACCGGCTCCAACGCCGGGGTCGCGCGGCACGTCTGCGTGCTGACCGTCGGCATGATGCACGGCCTGCAGATCCCCGAGGTCGACGACCCGTGGGTGCAGCGCAGCGACCGCCTGCCCGGCTCGGTCGAGTGGTCCGCGCGCATCTACGTCCGCAGGCCCGAGGAGGTCTCCGGCGAGCTGCAGCGGCAGATGAACAAGGTCCGCTCGCAGGTCAAGCACTACACCGACGAGCACGAGCTGGAGCCGCCGCAGTCGCTGGCCCGGCAGGCGTCGCGGGTGCTGGAGATCGACGACGAGATGACCTCGGGCTTCACCGCCCTGGCCACCCGGGTGCGCTCGTGGTGGCGGCTGGCGGTGTCCGGCCCGACCGAGCGCGACGCGCTGCGGCTGGCCCAGCAGCTCCTCGACCTCTACAAGCCCAAGGTCGCCATCGAGCACCCCGAGGCCCAGTACGCCATGGCCAGGGAGTTCATCCCCGGCGAGCCGCTGGCCTCCAGCGCCTACATGCGCCGTGGCTCGGTGGTCTGGGCGGCGTCCGCCGTGCCGACCGCGACCGCGGAGGTCGGCGACCGGCGCGGCATCCTGCTCGGCGAGACCTGCACGGCGACCCGGCGTCCGGTCGCCTGGGACCCGTGGATGGCCCAGGAGATCAGGGACGGCTCCGGCCTGACCGCCATGGTCGCCGGGCTCGGCGGCGGCAAGTCGTTCCTCGGCGGCGGCATCGTCTACAAGACGCTGCGCGCGGGCGCGCACTGGACGGTGCTGGACCCGTCCGGCCCGCTGGCCAAGCTGTGCGACCTGCCCGAGCTGCGGCCGTACGCGCGGCCGATCAACCTGCTCAACGCCCAGGCGGGCATCCTCAACCCGTACCGGGTCGTCGCCGAGCCGAGGCTGGAGCACTTCCTCGACGACGAGGACCCCGAGCGCGCGTGGCGCAGGGAGAAGGCGCTGGCCGCCGCCACCCGCCGTCGCCTCGTGCTGGACGTGCTCACCGGTCTGCTCCCGTACGAGGTCGCGCGCCTGCCGCAGTCCCGGATCGTGCTGCTGCGCGCGGTGCGGACCGTCGGCGGCCGCGCCGACGCCGACCCGAGCCTGGTGTTCGACGCGCTGCGCCGCGACGCCAGCGAGCACCACGAGCACGCCGTCGTCGTCGCCGACTTCCTCGACGAGATGAAGGAGCGCATGTCGCTGCTCATCCCCGAGCGCGGCGCCGACCCCTACGACGAGCAGCGCGACGACCGGCTCACCGTGCTGACCATGGCCGGGCTGACCCTGCCCAAGGACGGCGTCGGCCGCGAGCACTGGACCGACGCCGAGGCGCTCGGCGTGGAGATGCTGAACCTGGCAGCGTGGCTGACCCAGCGCTCCATCTACGACCGGCCCAAGGACCTGCGCAAGGGCGTCTGGATCGACGAGGCGTTCTTCCTCTCCGAGGTCCCGACCGGCCGCGTGCTGATGAACCGCTTCGCCCGCGACTCCCGCAAGTGGAACGTGCGCGTGCTGCTGTCCTCGCAGATCCCGGCGGACTTCCTGCGCATCCAGGGGTTCGTGGCCCTGCTGGACTCGGTCTTCATCGGCAGGCTGGACGACGACCAGGCCCAGGCGGACGCGCTGCGCCTGCTCAAGGTGCCGGTCGGCGCGGGCTACGAGCAGGTCGTGGCCAGCCTGGGCCGCAGGCCGGGCAGCCACCGCGGCCTCGTCGAGCGCGACACCGCCCCGCGCCAGTTCATCTTCGGCGACGGCGCGGGCGGCGTGGAGCGCATCCGCATCGACCTCTCCGGCGGGCACCTCGACCACCTGCGCGCGGTCATGGACACCACCCCGGACGCCCAGCGCGAACGCGTGCTCCCGGAGGCCACCGCCCCGCACGCCCCGGTGATCCCCGAACCCCAGCCCCGCGAGCAGATCGAGGCCGCCGCGCCCAGCGACGAGGAGTTCGAGCGCGCGGCCGAGTTCGAGCTCGGCCTGACCGAAGAGGACTACATCGGCGGCGAGCCCACCGACCCGCCACCGCCGGAGGACGGCAAGAAGCCCGGCCGCGAGGACGCGGCATGAACACCGGATCAGTGAGATTGGCAGGGGCCCCATGATCACGATTCTTCTGGTGGTGGCGGCCGTCGCGCTGCTGACCGCGGTGCGGCGAATGCGGAGGGGGGAGTTGGGCCGCCGGGCCGCGATGGCCGTCGTGATCGGCATCGTCGGCCTGCACACCGTCATCGGCAGCCCGGCGATGGCGCAGGAGCTGGACTGCGTGCCGAACCCGGAGCGGCCGGGCGCGGGCATGGTCGGCGCGATCGACCCGCCCAAGGGCAACGGCGAGGCGGGCACGCCGTACCAGGTGTACGGGTTCGCGGGCCAGGTCTGGCACGTCTACGACGAGTCCTGCAACGGGCTGGTGCCCAGCGGCGTGTCCGACCCGGGCGCCACGATCGACAACTGGGCGGGCAACGAGCTGTTCAACCTGGCCAAGATCGTGGTCGGGGCGACCAACTCGCTGCACTACACGCTGCTCGACGGCGGCATCCTCGGCGGGCTCAACGAGCAGATCGGCGAGGCTGCGCAGTCGATCTTCGACAACGTCTACGCCCAGCTGTTCAGCGTGTTCGCGCTGATCCTGGCGATCCTGATGTTCCGCCAGATCTGGAAGGGCGACCTGGCCACGGTCAGCAAACGCGCCCTGTTCGCCATGGGCGGCATGTGGCTGGCGGCGTCGTCGCTGGTGATGGTCACCAACTACGACAAGGTCGACGACCTCATCGTGCGCACCACGACCGGCATCCAGGCGGGCTTCGTCGACCCGGGGGAGAGCCGCGTCGACTACGACATCCTGCCCACCGCGCTGCACAACAAGGTCGTCTACGAGAACTGGCTGCGCGGGGAGTTCGGCAGCCCGGACTCGCCGCAGGCCGAGCGGTTCGGGGAGCGGCTGCTGGCCGCCCAGGCGTGGACGCGCGACGACGTGGTCAGCGGCCGCGACGCCGACAACGCCGCCGAGCAGCAGAAGAAGGCCGAGTACCGGGCCATCGCGGCCGAACTCGGCCCCGCGGCGGGCTACTTCAAGGGCACCGACGGCAGCCGGACGGGCGCCGGAGTGCTCGCCCTGCTCCAGTCGATCTTCTACTCGCTGTTCCAGTTCTTCGCCAAGCTGTCGGTGCTGCTGGCCCAGCTGCTGCTGCGCATCCTCGCGCTGGCCGCGCCGGTGATCGGCCTGGTGGCGCTCGTGCACCACGACATCCTGCGCCGCGTCGGCCGCGCGGTCGGCGCGGTGGTGCTGAACGTGCTGGTGCTGGCCATGCTGGCGGGCATCCACTTCAAGTTCCTCGAGCTGATCTTCTCCCCGGACGCCGGGTTGTCGCTGCTCACGCAGATGCTGCTCGCGGCCATCGTGACGTTCGTGTTCTTCCTCGTCGGCAGGCCCATGCGCCGGATGTGGCAGATGCTGGAGATGTCCGTCGGCGCGGCGGGCGCGACGGTCAGCGCGCCGGGGACGGGCATCTTCTCCCGGTTCCGCCGCAACAAGCACGCGGGCCCGACCCCGCAGGACGCCTTCTGGGAGAACCTGCGCGACGAGGACGAGCACGTCGGCGAGTCCGGGGTGCTGGTGCGCGGCGGCAGGCGGCACCGGCCGGAGGCCGCCAACCCGGTCACCGTGCACGCCGAGCGGATGGACGCCACCCGCGCGGCCATCGGCGCCCCGCGCCCGGCGATCGGCGGCGCGCAGACGCTGCTCGGCCCCGCGGCCGACGCCCCGGGCGACGTGGTCACGCGGTCGGCGTCCTACCTGGTGCCGCGCAGCCGGACGGCGGACACCGTGCCGGTGGCCGACCGCGGCTGGGACCGCGGCGAGGACGCCGTCGTCGTGCCGTCCCGGGTGCCGGGCGAGCCCGCCGACGCGCTGCCCGCGCCGCAGGCCCGTCCCGCCGACGTCGAGGTGGTCGCGGGCAGGCCGGTGCACGTGGTCTACCGGCCCTCCCGCGGGCTGGAGGTGGCTCCCGAGCCGGTGCGGCGCCCGCTGCCGCGCCACGACGGCCCGCGCGACACCGACCAGCTGGTGAGGTGACCGCGTGCCGATCCGCACCAACCGCGGCCGGGCCGCGGTGTACCGGAAGCTGTGGGGCTGGCCGCTGCGCTCGCCCCG
Organism: Actinokineospora sp. UTMC 2448; assembly: GCF_024760565.1. Lineage (NCBI taxonomy): Bacteria > Bacillati > Actinomycetota > Actinomycetes > Pseudonocardiales > Pseudonocardiaceae > Actinokineospora > Actinokineospora sp. UTMC 2448. Next base: position 981,401 of record NZ_CP031087.1, read on the forward strand.
GCACCTGGCCGTCGCCGCGTTCGTCGCCGCGCTGCTGATCACCGCGGCGGGCATCCTCATCCCCAAGCTCGCGGGCACCGACACCCCGCGCGCCTCGGGCACGTCCACTCAGACGTCCGAGACGAAGGTGTTCGGCTCGCGCACGGTCGTCGTGCCGCCCGGCGCGGGCGGGACGGCGACCGCCACGGAGACGCGCGTCGAGCCCACGCTCACCCCGTCGTCGGCGCCGCCCGCGCCCGAGGCGCTGGGCGTGGCGAAGGAATGGGCGACCGCGTTCGTGACCCACCCCGAGGGCATCAGCCCGGAGACGTGGCGCGAACAGCTGCGGCCCTTCACCGACGTCGAGTACATGGTGGCCCTCGACAGCGTCGATCCCCGCAACGTCTTCGCCACAGCGGTCACCGGCGAGCCCCGCGTCGTGGTCTCCTACGACAAGTCCGTGGTGATCGACGTGCCGACGGACAAGGCGGTGCTGCGGCTGACCCTGATCGAGACCGAGCAGGGCTGGCGGGTGTCGGACTACACCGAGGGGGAGGGCTGACATGCGGGGCGCGGTGATCGTCGCCGGGGTCGCCGTGGTCGGCGTGGTGACCGCGATCGGCACCGGTGCGCTGACGCTGATCCAACGCGACCACGCCGCCGACGCGGCGGCCTACCAGACGGTGTCCTGCAACGCCGCCCTCGGGCCCACCACCCAGGGCGCCCCCGGCACCGGGGCGGGCGACGCCGCCCGGCTGACCGACGACCAGCTGGCCACGGTGACCTCGATCATCGCGATCGGCAAGGAGCGCAAGCTCCCGCCGCGCGCCTGGCAGATCGCCATCCAGGCGGGCATGACCGAGTCCGGCCTGCGCCCGCTCGATTACGGCGACCGCGACTCCCTCGGCATCTTCCAGATGCGGCCGTCCATGGGCTGGGGAACGCCCGCGCAGGTCATCAACCCCGAGTACGCGATCAACAAGTTCTACGACGTGCTGCTGACCGTGCCCAACTGGGACACCCAGCGGCCCGGCGACTCCGCGCAGGACGTCGAGCGCTCGGCCTACCCCGACCGGTACCACCGGTGGGAGGCGATGGCGACCCACCTCATCGGCGACCTCGGCGACGTCGTCAACGCCTCCGGCTGCGGCGAGGACAGGGGCCGCCTGCTGCCCGCGCCGACGAAGGCCGCGGGCGAGGCCATCCAGTTCGCGCTCGGGCAGCAGGGCAAGCCGTACCAGTGGGGCGCGCTCACCACGCACCAGAACTCCTTCGACTGCTCCAGCCTGATGCTGCAGGCCTACCGCGACGCCGGGATCAGCCTGCCGCGCACGTCCCGCGAGCAGTGGCGCGCCGGGGCGTACCTGCCGGTCGAGAAGGCCCAGCCGGGTGACCTGCTGTTCTGGGCGCGCGACACCAGCGACCCGCGCACCATCCACCACGTGGCGATGTACCTCGGAGACGGGAAGATGGTGGAGGCGCAGCAGACCGGCGTCCCGGTGCACATCCGTTCCATCGAGTGGACCGAGGGCGGGCTCATGGACTACGCGGTCCGCCCCGGCGTCTAGGAGAAGGCATGACCATGTACTCCCCGGAGCCGCTGCCGCGGCATCCGGGCCCGCCCGCCTCCAGCACGCCGCTGCGCGACTTCCTCGACTCCGCGCGCCGTCCCGGCGTCAGCCCGGGGTACGCGGTGCTGCCGCGCTCGCTGGCCGAGGCCATGCCGCTGCCGTGGCAGCAGCAGATGGCGTACCTGCTCTACGAGTTCCACCAGGTGTATGCGCACCTGGAGTGGCCGGAGTACCGGGTCGTGCCCTCCCGCAGGGAGCGGCTGGTCGACCTCGACGAGGAGCAGCTCGCCGAGGTCGGCTGCATGGTGGAGATCGACGCCGACGGCGAGCTCGTCTACCGCGAGCGCAACGGCCGCCGCATCGAGAACCCGGAGACCTACGAGGTCCTGGTGTCCTGCCTCGACCCGATCCCGGCCGACCAGCTCAACGCCAACCAGGACACCCCGCCGCGCGGTCTCCCGATGCGGCAGGGCCCGGGTTGGGGTTAACCTCGATCATGGCCAAGGACCCGAACCCGCCCGAGGGCTGGTGGTACAACACCCGCACCGGCGAGGTCGAGCACGGCACGGTCGGCAAGGCGATCGACCGGCTCGGCCCGTACCCGGACCGGGAGACCGCGGCGCGGGCGCTGCAGATCGCCCGCGAGCGCACCGAGGCCGCCGACCGCGCCGACCGGGCGTGGCGCGGCGACGACGAGGACTGACCCCGCGGCGGCCGTCACCGCATAGGGTGCAGGGGTGGACACCGCAGCGATGGGCCGAGGCGACTTCTCCCGCGTGCGCGCCGAGTTCGGCCTGCCCGATCGCTTCCCGGACGCGGTGCTGGCCGAGGCCGAGCGCGCCGTCGACGCGGGACCGCGGGGCGAGCGCGTCGACCGCACCGACATCCCGCTGGTGACCATCGACCCGCCCGGCGCGAAGGACCTCGACCAGGCCGTGCACATCGAGCGCCTGGGCGACTCCGGGTTCCGGGTGCACTACGCCATCGCCGACCTCGGCGCGTTCGTGACACCCGGCGGGGCCGTCGACACCGAGGTGCGGCGGCGGGGACAGACGATCTACCTGCCCGACGGGTCCGTGCCGATGCATCCCGCGGTTCTGTCGGAGGGCGCCGCTAGCCTCTTGCCGGGGCAGGTGGCGCCCTCCGCGTTGTGGACGATGGACCTCGACGCCGCCGGTGAACCGCTGGCGGTGCGGGTCGAGCGCGCCCTGGTGCGCTCCACCGAGCAGTTCGACTACGCGTCCGTGCAGGCAGCGGTCGACGCGGGGGACCCGCATCCCTCGGTCGCGCTGCTCCCCGCCCTGGGCGAGCTGCGCCGCTCGGCGGCCATCCGGCGCGGCGCGCTGGAGCTGCAGCTGCCCGAGCAGGACGTCGAGCGGGTCGACGGCGGCTGGCGGCTCGTGCTGCGCGGCCGCACCCGGGTCGACGCGTGGAACGCCGAGATCTCGCTGCTGACCGGCATGTCCGCGGCGCGGATGATGCTGGACGCGGGCATCGGCCTGCTGCGCACCCTGCCCGACCCGACCGAGGAGGACCGGGCCTGGCTGCGCCACTCGGCGGGCGCGCTGGGCATCGACTGGCCGGAGGAGCACAGCGCCGCGGAGGTCCTGGCGCGCCTGGACGCGTCGTCGCCCGCGGCGATGGCCCTGTCGATGGACGCCACCCGCCTGCTGCGCGGCGCCGGGTACACCGCCTTCGACGGCACGGCCCCCGAGCTGACCTCGCACGCGGGCATCGCCGCCCCCTACGCGCACGTCACCGCCCCGCTGCGGCGGCTGGTCGACCGCTTCGGCACCGAGGTGTGCCTGGCGGTGTCGGCCGACGCGGAGGTGCCGTCGTGGGTGCGCGAGGCCCTGCCCACCCTGCCCGCGCTGATGGAGGCGTCCGACGGCCTCGCCGCCCGGGTCGACCGCGCCTGTCTCGACCAGGTCGAGGCGTGGGTGCTGGCCGATCGCGTCGGCGAGGAGTTCGACGCCGTCGTGCTGCGCGCCAACGGCGACTCCGCCGAGGTGTTCGTGCCTGACCCGCCCGTGCTGGGCAAGGCGGCGGCCACCGAGCTGCCGGAGGGCCGCATGGTGCCCCTGCGCCTGGTCGAGGCGGACCCGGCGGCCCGCCGCGTCCGGTTCGCCAAGGGATAGCGGTCAGCGGCCTGTCCGCGCCGCTGACGAGGATGTTCGGTATGACTTCGGAGGGAAACACAGTGGAGTTGAGCGGTCTGACCGTCGGCGTTCTCGGCGGAACCGGCCCCCAGGGCCGCGGCCTGGCCCTGCGCTGGGCGAAGGCGGGCCTGCGGGTCCTGATCGGTTCCCGCTCCGCAGAGCGCGCCGTCGACGCGGCGGGGGAGCTCAACGCCGCCGCCGGGGTCGACACGGTGACGGGCCGGGACAACGCTGCCTGCGCGGCCGAGGCCGACATCGTGCTGATCGCCGTCCCCTGGGACGGCCACGGCGACCTGCTGACGAGCCTCAGGGAGCAGCTCGCGGGCAAGATCGTGATCGACTGCGTCAACCCGCTGGGCTTCGACAAGCAGGGCCCGTTCGCCCTGCCGGTCGAGGAGGGCAGCGCGGCGCAGCAGGCGGCCGCCCTGCTGCCGGAGTCGCGGGTCACGGCCGCGTTCCACCACGTCTCCGCGGTCCTGCTCGCCGACCTCGCGATCGCCGAGATCGACACCGACGTCCTGGTCCTCGGCGACGACCGCGAGGCCACCGACGTCGTCCGCGCCCTGGCCGACGCCATCCCCGGCATGCGCGGCATCTACGGCGGCAGGCTCCGCAACGCCCACCAGGTCGAGGCCCTGACCGCGAACCTGATCGCCGTCAACCGCCGCTACAAGGCGCACGCCGGCCTGCGCGTCACCGATGTCTGACCTGGACGACCTGGGCGCGCCCGTCCCGCTGGCGGGCGCGCCCACCCGCGTCGTGAGCCTGGTCCCGTCGCTCACCGAGGCCGTCGAGACCACCGCCCCCGGCCTGCTCGTCGGCGCCACCGACTACTGCACCCACCCGCCGACCCTGGACGTCCCGCGCGTCGGCGGCTCCAAGTACCCCACGGTCGCCGCGGTCCTCGACCAGCGCCCGGACCTGGTGATCGCCAACGCCGAGGAGAACCGCCCGGAGGACGTCTCCGCCCTCCGCGCCGCAGGCGTCCCGGTGTGGGTCACCGCCGCCCCGGCGACCGTGATGGCGGGCATCGACTCCACCCGCCGCCTGCTGGTCGAGGCCCTGCGCCTGACCGAACCCGCCTGGCTGACCGAGGCCGCCGAGCTGTGGGCGGACACCACCGAGGTCTGGGCCACCGCCGTGGTCCCGGTCTGGCGCAAGCCCTGGATCGTCCTGGGCCGCGACACCTTCGCAGGCGACGTCCTCCTGCGCCTCGGCGTCGCCAACGCCTACGCCGATCACCCCGAGCGCTACCCGCGCCCGCCCCTGTCCGAACTCCAGGCCACCCGCGCCGACCTCGTCGTCCTGCCCGACGAGCCGTACGAGTTCACCGCGGACGACGGCCCCCAGTTCTTCCCCGAGAAGCGCCCCGTCCTGGTCGTCGGCCGCTACCTGACCTGGTACGGCCCTTCCCTCGTGGACGCCCGCCGCGAGCTGGCCGCGGCTCTGAACGGCTAGCGGAACCCGTCGGTCGCCGCCCGCAGCGCGCTGAGGACCCCCGGCTCGGCGACGGCGTGCCCCGCGGCCGGGATGATCCGCAACTGCGACCCCGGCCACGCCCGGTGCAACTCCCACGCGCTCACCGGCGGGCACACCGCGTCGTAGCGACCCTGCACGATCACCCCGGGGATGCCCCGCAGCAGGTGCGCGTCCCGCAGGAACTGCCCGTCGTCCAGCCAGCCCCGGTTGCGGAAGTAGTGCACCGCCAGCCGCGCGAAGGCCACCGCGAACCGCGGCTCCTGGTACTGCGCCACCGCGGCCGGGCTCGGCAGCAGCGACACCGTCGACCCCTCCCACGAACTCCACGCCACCGCCGCCGCCACCGCGTCCGGCCCGTCCAGCAACTCCGCGTACGCCGCCAACGGGTCCGCCCCCGCGGGCACCAACTCGACGAACCGCGCCCACTCCTCCGGGAACAGGTTCCCCGCCCCACCCCGGTACAGCCAGTCCAACTCGCGCTCCCGCAACAGGAACACCCCGCGCAACACGATCTCGCTCACCCGCTCCGGATGCGTCTGCGCGTACGCCAGCGCCACCACGCACCCCCACGAGCCCCCGAACAGCTGCCACCGCTCGATCCCCAGGTGCTCCCGCAGCCGCTCCATGTCCGCCACCAGGTGCCAGGTGGTGTTCTCGTGGGTCGCCGCGAACGGCGTGCTCCGCCCCGCCCCCCGCTGGTCGAACAGCACGATCCGGTAGGCATCCGGATCGAAGTGCCTGCGCTGCATCGGGTTGGTCCCCGCCCCGGGCCCGCCGTGCAGCACCACCACCGGCCTGCCCCGCGGATTCCCGCTGACCTCCCAGTACACCCGGTGCCCGTCGCCCACGTCGAGCATCCCGGCGTCATGGGGCTCGATCGGCGGATACAGCGCGTCCATGCGGGCAAGACTATGGTCGAGGACATGGCCACGGCGCAGTTCGACAAGGAAACCTCCACCCGGGGAGAGTTCGTCCGCCAGCCCAACCGCTTCACCGAGCGCATCACCACCGACGGCCCCCGCCGCCCCGAGCCCGGCCGCTACCGCCTGATCGTCAGCCTGGCCTGCCCCTGGGCCCACCGCGCCGTCATCGTCCGCAAGCTCCTCGGCCTCGAGGACGCCATCTCCCTCGGCGTCGTCGACCCCCTCCGCGACGACCGCGGCTGGCGCTTCACCCTCGACCCCGACAACCGCGACCCCGTCCTCGGCGTCGAGTACCTGGCCGACGTCTACCGCGCCACCGACCCCGACTACCAGGGCCGCGTCACCGTCCCCACCATCGTCGACACCACCACCGGCACGGTCGTCACCAACGACTACCCGCAGATCACTCTGGACTTGTCCACCCAGTGGCGCGCCTTCCAGGGGCCCTCCCCCTCCCCTCCCGCCGCCGACGGGTTCGAGCTCTATCCGGTCGAGCTGCGGGCGGAGATCGACGCGTTGATCGAGCCGATCTTCCACCATGTCAACAACGGCGTTTACAAGGCCGGGTTCGCCACGTCGCAGGCCGCTTACGACAAGGCGTACGCCGAGCTGTTCGCCGAGCTCGACCGGCTGTCCGAACGGTTGGCCGACCGCCGGTACCTCATGGGCGACCGGTTGACCGAAGTGGACATTCGGTTGTTCACCACGCTCGTCCGGTTCGACGCGGTGTATCACGGGCATTTCAAGTGCAACCGACAGAAGCTCAGCGAGATGCCGGTGCTGTGGGCGTACGCACGCGACATCTTCCAGATCCCGGGGGTCGCCGAGACTGTCGACTTCGACCACATCAAGCGTCACTACTACGCCACCCACGAGCAGATCAACCCGACGCGGATCGTGCCCGCCGGTCCGGATCCGGCAGGCTGGTGGGAGCCGCACGGCCGGTGACGCCGGGCGTGTTCCCGCCTGCTTCCAGGTTTACCAGCGGCCCGGGGCGGGCGTGTGAGGGCTGTGGATAACTCGAAAAAATGGGGATCTCCCAGCGAACCGGAAGATCCCCATCCTCATCAGTGGAAGACGTGCTCGGGGCCGGGGAACTCCCGGTTGCGCACATCGTCGGCGAACTCGCGGGCCGCGCCCAGGAGCACGCCTGCCACGTCGGCGTAGCGCTTGACGAAGCGCGGGGGCTTGGCCCGGCGCAGGCCCGCCATGTCCTGCCAGACCAGGACCTGGCCGTCGCAGTCGGGACCGGCGCCGATGCCGACGGTCGGGATGCGCAACTCGTGGGTCACCCGCTTGGCGACCTCGGCGGGCACCATCTCCATCACCACGGCGAACGCGCCCGCCTCCTGCAGCGCCAGCGCGTCGGCCACCACCTGGTCGCCCGCGTCGCCGCGGCCCTGGACGCGGTAGCCGCCCAGGTTGTGCTCGCTCTGCGGGGTGAAGCCGATGTGGCCCATGACCGGCACGCCCGCGTTGGTGATCGCCTGGACGTGCGGGGCGAACGCGCCGCCGCCCTCCAGCTTCACCGCGTGCGCGCGGCCCTCCTTCATGAACCGCACCGCCGTGGCCAGCGCCTGCTCGGGGGAGAGCTGGTAGGAGCCGAACGGCAGGTCGGCCACGACCAGCGCGCGCTTGGCCGAGCGGGTCACCGCGGCCACCAGCGGCAGCAGCTCGTCCACCGTCACCGGCAGGGAGGTGTCGTAGCCGTAGACGTTGTTCGAGGCCGAGTCGCCGACCAGGAGGACGGGGATGCCCGCCTCGTCGAACAGCTCGGCGGTGTACATGTCGTAGGCGGTGAGCATCGGCCAGTGCTCGCCGCGCGCCTTCATCTCCTGCAGGTGGTGGATGCGTACCCGCTTGGCAGGCTTGCCTTGCCCTGCGGCGCCGGACCCGTACGGTGCGGCCACTTCCTGGTTGTCGGACATAGCTGGGTCGACCGTCCTTCCCTCAAGGCCCGCTTCGTCGCGTGGTCCCTGGGTGTTCGCGGATGGCTTACCCGTTCAGCGTGACACCAGGATCAGGGGATGAGAGCGGTGATGGGACCGACCTCACAGGTCAGCCCTCACGCCACCCGCTGGTGATCGGCAGCCTGCGGTCCCGGCCGAACGCCCGGAACGTGATCTTGGTGCCCGGCGGGTACTGGCGGCGCTTGTACTCGGCGCGGTCGACCATGCGCAGCACACGGTCGATCAGCTCCGGGTCGTGGCCCGCGCGCACCAGGTCGGCGTAGCCGCGGTCGCCCTCGATGTAGTCGTCGAGGACGTCGTCGAGCAGCTCGTAGTCCGGCAGCGAGTCGGAGTCCAGCTGGCCGGGGCGCAGCTCGGCCGACGGCGGCTTGCTGATCGAGTTCTCCGGGATGGGCGGGGTCTCGCCGCGCTTCTCCGCCTCGGCGTTGCGCCAGCGCGCCAGGTGCCACACCAGGGTCTTCGGCACGTCCTTGATCGGCGCGAACCCGCCGACGGCGTCGCCGTAGATGGTCGAGTAGCCCACGGCCAGCTCGGTCTTGTTGCCCGTGGCGAGCACGAGGTGGCCGTGCTGGTTCGACAGCCCCATCAGCGTCATGCCCCGGCAGCGGGCCTGCACGTTCTCCTCGGCCAGCCCGGTCAGCCCCAGCTGCTTGACGAACACCTCGACCATGTCCGCGATCGGCTGCTCCGAGAAGTGCAGCCCGGTGCGCTCGGCCAGCTCGGCCGCGTCGGCCCGGGAGTGCTCGGAGGAGTACGCCGAGGGCATCGAGACCCCGTGCACGGCGTCCGCGCCGAGCGCGTCGACCGCCAGCGCCGCGACCACCGCGGAGTCGATGCCGCCGGACAGGCCCAGCACCACCGAGCGGAATCCGTTCTTCTGCGTGTAGTCCCGCAGGCCGGTGACCAGCGCCGACCAGATCTCGGCCTCCTCCGGCAGCGGCTCGGCGATCACGCCGGGGTGGCGCACGCCGTCCTGTCGGGGCTCGTCGGACAGCACGACCCGGCGCACGGAGAAGTCGTCCACCACGTCGGCGTCGGTCCTCGCCGCGCCACCGGGCAGGTCGAGGTCCACCAGCGCCAGGTGCTCGACGAACTGCGGCGCGCGGGCCAGCAGCGTCCCGTCGGCGGCCACGACGATGGAGTCGCCGTCGAAGACCAGGTCGTCCTGACCGCCGACCTGGTTGACGTAGACCAGCGGGGCCTGCGCCTCACGCGCGCGGCGGGCGATCAGGGGAAGCCGCTGGTCGTCCTTGGAGCGCTCATACGGCGAGGCGTTGGGGGAGACGATGAGGTCCACCCCGGCCTGGCCGAGCGCGGCGACCGGGCCGCCCTCCTGCCAGACGTCCTCGCAGATCACCATGCCGACCTCGAGTCCGCGCACCCGCACGATGTCCAGGCTCGTGCCCGGCTTGAACAGCCTGCGCTCGTCGAAGACGCCGTAGTTGGGCAGGTGGTGCTTGAACTGGCGGGCGACCACGCGACCGCCGTGCAGCACCGCCGCGCCGTTGCGCGGGCCGACCTCATCGCGGTCGAGGTAGCCCACCCAGACCGGGACCGCGCCGCATCCCGCGTCGTCCAGCGACCCGGCCAGCGCGTCCAGCGCCGAGCGCGACGCCACGCCGAAGGACTCCCGCAGGGCGAGGTCCTCGACCGGGTAGCCGGTCAGGACCATCTCCGGGAACACGACGACGTCCGCCCCCGCCTCGACCGCGTTGCGGGCCCAGCGCACGACGAGGTCTGCGTTGCCCGCCAGGTCGCCGACAGTGGGATTGACCTGGGCGAGGGCGATGCGTAGCTGCGGCATGTAGTCCATCCTCCTCCACGTTTTCGCCTGACAGGCGAAAATGTGACCGGCGTGTCAGCCCTTGGCCTTCACCTTCCGCATCATGGCGCGGACCCGCTGCAAGGCCTGCTCGGCGTCGGAATCGAAGGGATTGTCGTGGACCATGTACGTCCACGTCGAGGACGGCCTGCGCAGGCCCGCCTGCTCCAGATCGATGCCGTCGACGGTGACCTCGGCGGTCTCCAGGGTCTCCGCCGAGCGTTCGGCGACGTCCCTGAGCAGGCCCTTGAACTCGCCGATCGCCGCGCGGTGGAACTCGTCGATGGGCGTCTCCCTGGCCAGGGCGCGCAGGTGGATCGTCTCCCGCACGTCGGACAGGAACGCCAGGTGGTCCGACCAGCGCCGGTCGACGTGGTGCAGCACGATCCGGCGGGCCACGCCCACCAGCACGTCGTCGTCGAGCTTCTCCACCAGCTCGGCCCACCGGTCCGGGCAGCGCTCCTTGAGCTCGCGGGCGGCCAGGTCGGTGCGCAGCACGTCGTCGCGGAAGTCCAGGACGATCCTGCGCTGCTGCTCGATGAGCCGGGTGTAGCGCCAGGTGTTGCGGTGGATGTCGAGGTTGACGCCCTCGGCGACGCGCTGGGCGTGCCCGATGAACCGGGTCGAGGTGGCGTCGGTGAGCCTGCCGTCCTCGTCCGGCTCGCCGCCCGCCGTCGCCTCCGGGGCGTACTGGAGGACGAGGTCGTCGGCGAGACTGGCGAAGACCACCGAACCGCCGGGGTCGCCCTGGCGGCCGGAGCGGCCGCGCAGCTGGTCGTCGAGCCTGCTGCTGGTGTAGTGCCCGGTGCCGATCACGTACAGCCCGCCCAGCTCGGCGACCTTGTCGTGGGCCTCGGCGTCGCCGTCCGACCCGCCGAGCCGGATGTCGGTGCCCCGGCCCGCCATCTGGGTCGACACCGTGACCGCGCCGTACGCGCCCGCGTCGGCCACGATCGCGGCCTCCTCGGCGTCGTTCTTGGCGTTGAGCACCACCGGCGTCACGCCCGCCTCGGTCAGCTTCCCGGCCAGCCGCTCGGACTCGGCGACGTCCATCGTGCCGACCAGGATCGGCCTGCCGGTCTCGTGCACCTTCACGATCTCGGCCAGCAGCGCCTTCTCCTTGGCCTCGACGGTGTCGTAGACCCGGTCCGGCTCGTCCTCGCGCACGCACGGCTTGTTCGGCGGGACCACCGAGACCTTGAGCTCGTAGAACTCGCGCAGCTGCTCGGCCACCGCGGTCGCCGTCCCGGTCATCCCGCACACCGTCTTGTAGCGGTTGACCAGGCCCTGCACCGAGATCGAGTCCAGCACCTCGCCGCTCTCGGTCGGCTTGAGCTTCTCCTTGGCCTCGACCGCTGCCTGCAGCCCGTCCGGCCAGCGCTGCAGCAGGGCGATCCGGCCACGGGAGGTGTTGATCAGGTGGACCTTGCCGTCGCGGACGATGTAGTCGACGTCGCGCTCCAGCAGCGCGTGGGCGTGCAGGGCGGCGTTGACCGCGGCGAGCCGGTCGCTGTGCTCGCCGGAGTACAGGTCGATCCCGCCCAGCGCCTTCTCCACGATGCCCGCGCCGCGCGTGGTCAGCCAGGCGTTGCGGTTGTCCTCGTCGCGCTCGTAGTGGTCGCCCGGGCGCAGCGACCGCACGACCGCGGCGACCTCCTGGTCGTCCTGCACGTCGTCGGTCGCGCCCGCCATCACCAGCGGCACCCGCGCCTCGTCGACCAGCACGGAGTCGGCCTCGTCGACCAGCGCCACGTCGGGTTCGCCCTGCACCAGGTCCTCGACGTCGAGGGCCATCCGGTCGCGCAGCACGTCGAAGCCGATCTCGCTGACCGATCCGTAGGTGACGTCCTTGGCGTAGGCCGCCCGCCGCTCCTCCTGGGTCGACCCCTGGGCCACCCAGCCCACGGACACCCCGAGCAGCGCGAACACCGGAGCCATCCACTCCGCGTCGCGGCGGGCCAGGTAGTCGTTGACCGACATGACGTGCACGGACCTGCCCTGCAGGGCGTACCCCGCCGCGGCCAGCGCGCCCGCCAGCGTCTTGCCCTCACCGGTGCCCATCTCGACCACGCGCCCGTGCAGCAGCTCCATCGCGCCGATGAGCTGCATGTCGTAGGGCCGCTCACCGATCCCGCGGCGGGCCGCCTCCCGGCCCAGCGCGCACAGCTCGACCATGGCCTGGCTGTCCAGGGCCTTGTCGCCCGCCTTCCGGCGCAGCTTCTCGGCAGAGGCGGTGAGCTCGGCGTCGTCGAGGTCGGCGACCCGCTCCTCCCGCCACTCGATGGACTTGAGCAGGTCCGCGTACTTCTTGAGGTCGACTGTGGCGGGCCGATCCAGCATCCGCTGGAACCGGCCCCTGACCCGTGTGAGCAACCCAGCCACGTCCGATGGCCACCTTCCTCAGTCGCCTGTGTCGGTCGACACGCGATTCTCGAACCCTGCCACCTAACGTCGGAGGATGACAGGTCGGTTCCGCGAACGCGGAACAGGATCGGGTCTTCGCTGGTGACGGCTTTTTGACACACTGGCCGAGTGCCCAGAACGCGTGCCGCCGTGCTGCTCGTCGCCCTGACCCTCCTGACCGGCTGCACCGTCCACGTCACTGGTGTACCCACCGCGGGCAACGTCGAGCACAACGGCCCGGCAGGCCCGGTGCCGCCCGGCCTGGAGCGCTACTACGCCCAGCCGCTGACCTGGACCGACTGCCGCCCGCTGATCCACGACGACCAGAGCAAGGCCACCTTCGGCAACCCCGACGCCCGCTGCGCCAAGCTCACCGTCCCGCTGGACTACGCCAAGCCCGAGGGCCGCACCATCACCGTCGGCGTCCTGCGCATCCCGGCCTCCGGCGAACGCCGGGGCGCCCTCGTGGTCAACCCCGGCGGACCAGGGGTGTCCGGCATGGTCGCCGCCGTCTCGCTCGCCCCGAGGTTCACCCGGACGAGGCTCGGCGAGAGCTTCGACCTGGTCGGGTTCGACCCGCGCGGCATCGGCGTCAGCGAGCCCCAGATCCGCTGCCTGACCGACGCCGAGGCCGACGCCGACCGCATGGAGCCCGCCGAGGACACCGTCGCCGAGGTCGAGGCGGAGAACAAGGACTACGCGGCCAAGTGCGCCGAGCGCAGCGGCGGTGCCGACGTCCTGGCCAACATGGGCACCCGCGACGTCGTCCGCGACATGGACGTGCTCCGCTCCGCCCTCGGCGAGGAGAAGCTGACCTACCTCGGCTACTCCTACGGCACCCGCATCGGCACCGCCTACGCCGAGGCGTTCACCGGCAACGTCCGCGCCATGATCCTCGACGGCGCCGTCGACCCGCTGGAGGACCCGGCCCAGCAGGCCATCGGCCAGGCCAAGGGCTTCGACAAGGCCCTCGACGCCTTCTTCGCCCAGTGCACCGACTGCCTCATCGGCGACGACGACGCCCTCACCGAGGCCGTCGAGGCCCTGGAGGACAACCCGCTGCCGGTCGGCAGCCGCGCACTCTCCGCATCCGACGTGGTCACCGGCATCGCCGCCGCCCTCTACGACGACCAGACCTGGCCGATCCTGCAGCAGGCCCTCGACGGCCTCGCCGAGGGCGACGGCGCCCAACTGCTCCTGCTCGCCGACCTCTACCTCGGCCGCGACCAGAACGGCGAGTACTCCAACGCCACCGACGCCCTGATCGCCGTCCGCTGCGTCGACGAGCCGCGCATCACCGACCGCACCGAGGCCGAGCGCGTCGCCGACGAGATCGCCGAGGCCACCGAGGGCTCCTTCATCAACGGCACCGAGCCGCCCCTGCCCGCGCTGGACGTGTGCGCGTTCTGGCCTGCCCCCAACACCTCCGAGCCGCACCGGCCCCAGGTCGACGGCCTGCCGCAGGTCCTGGTCATCTCCACCACCGGCGACCCCGCGACCCCGTACCAGGCGGGCGTCAGCCTGGCCAAGGCCCTCGACGCCCGGCTGCTCACCTACGACGCCGTCCAGCACACCGCGTTCCTGCAGCGCGACCCGTGCGTCGACGACGTCGGCGTGGCCTACCTGCTCGACCTCACGCTTCCCGCGGAGGACCTGACCTGCCAGGGCTGAGCAGCAGCGCCAGCACCGCGCCCGCCGCGCACAGCACCGCCGTGATCAGGAAGATCTCGGTGTACTGGGTCAGCAGCGCCTCGTTGACCGCGGCCCGGTAGTCGGCCAGCTCCCGCGCCGCCACCTCCGGGTCCTTGCCGAACGGCAGCGGCACGGCCAGGTCGGCCGTCAGGCTGTGGAAGCGGTGCAGCCCCCACGCCGACAGCGCCGCCACCCCGACCAGCATCCCGGTCATGCGCGCCACGACCACGCCCGCCGACGCCACCCCGTGCTCGCGCGCGGGCACGGCCTTGAGCACCGCCGCCGACAGCGGGGCGATGACCAGGCCCAGCCCGAGGCCCGCGATCACCAGGTCGGTGTCCAGCCTCGGCAGCCCCAGCGGGTGCGGCGAGGACAGCACGTCCTGCGGCCAGTACGACATCAGCAGGTAGCCGACCCCGGCGACCGCCATGCCCAGGACCGTCACCGGCCGGTCGCCGAATCGGCCAGCCAGGACACCCCCGAGCACCGCGCCCACCGGCAGCGCGACCAGGAAGCGCAGCAGGAGCAGCACCCCGCCCTGGTCGTCGCGGCCGAGCAGCGTCTGCGCGAACAGGTCGACGTTGACCAGGGTGACCATGAGCGCGCCGCCCGCGGCCACCGAGACGCCCAGCGCGACCAGGAACGGACGCATCGCGACGCCCGCCGGATCGATCAGCTTGGTCGCCGCGCGCCGCTCCCACACCAGGAACGCGACGGCGGCCACGACCGCGCCGATCAGCACCGGCAGACCCCACGGCGGCAGCACCGCGTCGCGGGGGTTCGGGTTGTAGAGGCCGACCACGGCCAACCCCAGGGCCAGCGCCAACAGCAGCCCACCGATGACATCGACGCGGACCGGGGTGCGTTCCCGCGCGGGCACGCTGACCTGGATGACGACCATGGCCAGCAGCGCGAGCGGGACGTTCACCCAGAATACGCCGCGCCAGCCGGAGATCTCCAGCGTGTTCGTCCACAGCGGAATCGTTGCGACCGCAACCCCATACAGGGGGCCGAGAACGCTGCCCAGCTCCTGCGCGCCGCCGACCGCGCCGAGAACGGTCGAACGACGCCGCTCGCTCCACAGGTCGGCTACCAGCGCCATCGTGACGGGAAGCAGCGCCCCGCTCGCGATGCCCTGCACCACGCGTCCGACCACCAGGACCGTGAGGTCCGGGGCCATCGCGGTGACGACCGAGCCGACCAGGAACCCGCCCAGGCAGATGTGCAGCACGAGCTTGCGCCCGAACCGGTCGGAGGCCTGCCCCAGCAGCGGCATCGCCGCGATGTAGCCCAGCAGGTAGCCGGTGACGATCGGGGTGACCTGCTCCAACCGGTTCAGCGGGATCTGCAGATCCTCGATGATCTGCCGGATAACGCTGACCACGACGTAGGTGTCGAGCGCGCCGAGCAGCACCGCCAGCCCGGCCGCGCCGATGGCGATCCGACGGCCGCGGACCGGGTTGTCCACAGTGGTCATCAGGCGGGCGGGGTCACCGTGACGGGAACGTCCACGTCGGACAGCGTCAGGTCCACGGTCGCGGGCTCGCCCTCACCGGCCAGCTCGACGGACGCCTTGACCGGCCGCTTCGTCTCCTCGCTGACCCACACGGTCAGCCGCGTGTCGCCCGTCACGCCCGGGACCAGGCCGGACACGTCCTGCTGCGTCGCCGTGCCGGTCACCTTGAACGCGGACTCGCCGCCGACGTCCTCCCGCGCCTCGGTGCGCGCGTCCTTGAGGTTCGCCAGCACGTGCGGGACGCCGCGCGCGGGGTCCAGGATCGCGGAGGGGTCGTAGAGGCTGCTGGTCAGCGCCGCAGGCAGCTGCTGCCAGCCGCCGGTCGGACCCTTGATGTAGAGGCCGTCGTCGACGAGCACGAACTCGCCGTCGAACAGGTTGCCCATCAGCGTCAGCTTGACGGTGCCCTTGGCCGAGCCCTCCCGGGTGAGGTCGCCGTCGGCCTCCTGGACCGGAATCGCCGACACCGACCCGTTGACCTTCAGCGTGAAGTGCGCGCTGGAGATCGTCTTGCTCGCCTCGGCGGCCTCGCGCAGCACCTGGGCGGCGTCCGGCAGCCCGCCGGGAGCCTCCTCGGTGGACGAGCACCCCGCGGCCAACCCGACCGCCAACAGCATCCCGACGACTACCCGGCGCGTGACCATGCCGCGAATGGTAGATCTCCCCGCCTGAGAACGGGTCAGCGTGGCACCGGTTCAGCGTGCGGGCCGAAAAGTTCTGCGGTACGCGAGCGGGGACACCCCGATCGCTGTGCGCAGGTGCTGACGAAGCGAGGCCGCCGTGCCCAGCCCGCACCGCCGGGCCACCTCGTCCACCGGCAGGTCGGTGCTCTCCAGCAGGTGCCGCGCGCGTTGGACGCGCTGCCGGATCAGCCAGGTCCCGGCGGACACCCCCGTCTCGGCGCGGAACCGGCGGGAGAACGTCCGCACGCTCATCCGGGCGTGCTGGGCCATCGACGCCAGGTCCAGCGGCTCGGCCAGCCGGTCCAGCGCCCACGCGCGCGTCGCCGACACGCCGTTGCCACCGCCGGTGGGCAGCGGCTGCTCGATGAACTGCGACTGCCCGCCCTCCCGCCACGGCGGCACCACGCAGTACCGCGCGGCCCGGTTCGCCACCTCGGTGCCGAAGTCCGACCGCACCACGTGCAGGCACAGGTCCAAGCCCGCCGCCAGGCCCGCCGAGGTCAACACGTCCCCCTCGTCGACGAACAACACGTCCGGATCGAGGTCCACCCGCGGGTAGAGCTCGCGGAAGGCCGGGGCGAACCGCCAGTGGGTCGTCGCCCGCCGCCCGTCGAGCACCCCGGCCGCGCCCAGCACGAACGCGCCCGTGCAGATCGAGATCATCCGCGTGCCGGGCCGGACGAGGGCGAGCGCCGCGGCCAGCTCCGGCGACAGCACGCCCTCACGGCGAGGACCGACGGCCCGCGTGCCGGGCACGATCACCGTGTCGGCCTCGGCCAGCGCCTCCGGCCCGTGGTCGAGCACCGCGCTGAACCCCGTCGTCATCCGCACCGGCTTCGAGTCCACCCCGCAGACCGCGACCTCGTACAGCGGCCGCAGGTCGGCGTCGACGGCGGCCGCCATGACCAGCGACGGGATGCACAGGTCGAACCCGACCGCCTCATCGACGGCCAGTACGGCCACTCGGTGTGCCATGGCCAGATCTTTACACATATTGGCAATCTGGCCACTCGTCCCCGCTCCGCGCGCTAGGCAGGCTCACCGTCGTGACCCGACTGGAGGAGCCCGCGACACGCCTGCGTCGTCCGCATTGGGCTTGGTTCGTGGCAGGCACCGCGTTCGTCGCCCTCGTCGGCGCCGCCGGGTTCCGCGCCGCCCCGAGCGTGCTGATCGATCCCCTGCACCAGGAGTTCGGCTGGTCGACGGCCACCATCTCGGCGGCGGTGTCGGTCAACCTGCTGCTCTACGGCCTGATCTCGCCCTTCGCCGCCGCCCTCATGGACCGCCTCGGCATGCGCCGGGTCGTCGCGGGCGCCCTGCTGCTGGTCGCCGCGGGCAGCGGCCTCACGGTGTTCATGACCGCGAGCTGGCAGCTGCTGCTGTTCTGGGGCGTCTTCGTGGGCGTCGGCACGGGGTCGATGGCGCTCACGTTCGTCGCCACCGTCACCTCCCGCTGGTTCGTCCGCCACCAGGGCCTGGTCTCGGGCGTGCTGACCGCCGGGGGAGCGGCGGGCCAGCTGGTCTTCCTGCCCCTGGTCGCGCACCTGTCCACCGACCACGGCTGGCGCACGGCCTCACTGGCGGTCTGCGCGGGCGCGCTCGCCGTCGTCCCGCTGGTCCTCCTCGCCCTGCGCGAACGTCCGGAGGACGTGGGCGCCACCGCGCTCGGCGCGGACCCCGACGCACCCCCGCCCGCCCCGCCCTCGGGCGTCCGCAGCGCGGGCCGGGCCATCACCGTGCTGCGCACCGCCGCCCGCAACCGCACGTTCTGGCTGCTCGCCGCAGGCTTCGCCATCTGCGGCGCGTCCACCAACGGCCTGATTGGCACGCACTTCGTCCCCGCCGCACACGACCACGGCATGCCCGCCACCACCGCGGCGGGCCTGCTCGCGCTCATCGGCATCTTCGACATCGCGGGCACCATCGCCTCGGGCTGGCTCACCGACCGCGTCGACCCGCGCGTCCTGCTCGGCGTCTACTACAGCCTGCGCGGCGCCAGCCTCATCGTGCTGCCGCACCTGTTCGCCGCCACCACCGAACCGCCCATGTGGGCCTTCATCGTCTTCTACGGCCTGGACTGGGTCGCCACGGTCCCGCCCACCGTCACCCTGTGCCGCCGCGTCTTCGGCGCCGACGGCCCCATCGTCTTCGGCTGGGTGTTCGCCGCCCACCAGGTCGGCGCGGGCGTCGCAGCCCTGGGCGCGGGCCTGATCCGCGACCACCACGGCGGCTACGACCTGGCCTGGTACGTCGCGGGCGGCCTCTGCGCCATCGCCGCCGTGCTGTCGCTGCGCATCCGGTCACAGGCAGCGGCCGAAGGAGCGCCCACCGCCCGGTGATGTCTACGCTGCGCCTTATGGATCGCCAGCAAGACTTCGTGCTGCGCACGCTCGAGGAGCGCGACATCCGGTTCGTCCGGCTGTGGTTCACCGACGTGCTGGGCTTCCTCAAGTCCGTCGCCGTCGCCCCCGCCGAGCTGGAGGGCGCCTTCTCCGAGGGCATCGGCTTCGACGGCTCGGCCATCGAGGGATTCGCCCGCGTGTACGAGTCCGACATGGTGGCCAAGCCCGACCCGTCGACCTTCCAGGTGCTCCCGTGGGAGACCCCCGGCGGCGAGCCCTACTCCGCGCGCATGTTCTGCGACATCGCCATGCCCGACGGCGCCCCCTCCTGGGCCGACCCGCGCCACGTCCTGCGCCGCACGCTCTCGCGCGCGAGCGAGGCCGGGTTCACCTGCTACGTGCACCCGGAGATCGAGTTCTTCCTGCTCAGCAACCTCCCCGCCGACGGGTCGGCCCCAGAGCCCGCCGACAACGGCGGCTACTTCGACCAGGCCAGCCACGCGACCGCGACCCACTTCCGCAGGCACGCCATCGAGACCCTGGAGGCCATGGGCATCTCGGTGGAGTTCAGCCACCACGAGGGCGCCCCCGGCCAGCAGGAGATCGACCTGCGCTACGCCGACGCCCTCACCATGGCCGACAACGTCATGACCTTCCGCTACGTCGTCAAGGAGGTCGCCCTGACCCAGGGCGTGCACGCCTCCTTCATGCCCAAGCCGTTCACCGACCAGCCCGGCTCCGGCATGCACACCCACGTCAGCCTGTTCGAGGGCGACCGCAACGCCTTCTACGACGGCGAGGACCCCTACCAGCTCTCCGCCACCGGCAAGGCCTTCGTCGCCGGACTGCTCCGCCACGCCCGCGAGATCTCGGCGATCACGAACCAGTGGGTCAACTCCTACAAGCGCCTCATCGTCGGCGGCGAAGCGCCCTCTGCCGTCTGCTGGGGCCACGCCAACCGCTCGGCCCTGGTCCGCGTCCCGATGTACTCCCCGGGCAAGGCGTCCTCCCGCCGCGTCGAGATCCGCTCGCTGGACTCCGCGTGCAACCCGTACCTGGCCTACTCGGTCATCCTCGCCGCGGGCCTCAAGGGCATCGCCGAGGGCTACGAACTGCCCCCCGCCGCCGAGGACGACGTCTGGTCCCTGTCCGACGCCGAGCGCCGCGCGGCTGGCTACGCCCACCTCCCGCAGAACCTCGGCGAGGCGCTGGCGGAGATGGAGAACTCGGAGCTGGTCGCCGAGACCCTCGGCGAACACGTCTTCGACTTCTTCCTCCGCAACAAGCGCTCGGAGTGGGACGCCTACCGCCGCAGCGTCACCCCCTACGAGCTCCGCACGATGCTCCCGGTCCTCTGAGTCGGACAGCCGAGGTGGACATCGCCGAGTTCCAGCAGCTGCGCGCCGCGGGCCGGACCACCGCGCTGGAGCAGACCCAGGCCTGCCGCACGCGCATAGCCCAAGTCGACCCGCTCCTGCGCGCCGTCCTCTGCCTGGCCCCCGACGCCGAGGCGCAGGCGCGCGCCAGCGACGAGCGCGCCGCCACCGGCACCCTGCGCGGACCCCTGGACGGCGTCACCGTCCTGCTCAAGGACAACATCGACACCGCCGAGCTGCCCACCACCGCGGGCTCGCGCGCGCTCGCCGATCTGCGCGCGCCCAAGGACGCCGCCATCGTCGACCGCCTGCGGGCGGCCGGGGCGGTGATCCTCGGCAAGACCAACCTCTCCGAGTGGGCCAACTTCCGGTCCACCCACTCGATCTCCGGCTGGTCGGCCGTCGGCGGCCAGACCGGCAACCCGCACGTGCTCGCGCACAACCCCAGCGGCTCCTCGTCCGGATCGGCCGCCGCCGTCGCCGCGGGCATGGCGCACATCGCCATCGGCACCGAGACCAACGGGTCCATCGTCAGCCCAGCGGGCTACTGCGGCGTCGTCGGGCTCAAACCGACCAGTGGGCTGTTGCCCACCGACGGCGTCATCCCGATCAGTCCGCACCAGGACGCGGTGGGCGTCCTGGCCCGGACCGTCGCCGACGCGGCCCTGACCCTCGCCGTGCTGCACGGGGTGGAGAGCCCTGCCCGGGCAGGACTCCCGACGGCGGGTCGGGTGGCAGACCGGGACGAAACCGGTCTCGACCTCGCCGGGCTCGCGGCGCGAGCCACCCCGGCGGCACTGCGGGGACGGCGACTGGGCATCTGGCGGCGGCCGGGGGACCCGTTCGTCGACCGCGTCCTCGCCGACAGCGTCGCCGCCCTCACCGAGGCCGGGGCCCGGTGCGTGGACGTCGACCTGCCGGACCTGGACGAGATCGATGAACGGTCCTGGTTCGCCCTGGTGGCGGAGTTCCGAGGCGCGCTCGACGAGTACCTGCGCACACGCCCGGGCGGCCCGGCCTGCCTCGCCGAAGTGGTCGCGTTCAACCGTGTCGACCCGATCGAACTGTCCCGCTTCGACCAGGACATCTTCGAGCTCGCGCTCGACGCCGACCCGCGCCACCGCGACCACCGGCCAACCGCCACCAGGTTGGCCCGCGCCGCGATAGACCGGACCATCGCCGCACACGATCTCGACGCCGTCCTCGCCCCCACCAACGGGCCCGCCGAGGTGACCGGAGCCCCCGGCTCCCCCATCGACTCGGCAACACCCGCGGCCGTCGCCGGATATCCGGCCGTCACCGTCCCCGCGGGGTCGGCTGGGCCACTGCCCATAGGCATCACCCTCCTCTCCGGCGCCCATCGGGACGCCCATCTGCTGGCCACAGCCGCCGCGTTCGAACGGCTGGTCCAGGCCAGGAAGGACCCGGAACTCCACCCGGTCCTCCCGGTCTGACATCTCCAGCCTGCCGACCCCGCCCCGGCCCCGTCACGGCCAACTCCCGGCCTGTGGATAACTCGACTTCGCCCAACCGGGGGTAGGCGGGAAGACGGCGGAAAGCACTAGGTTGGCCGGGTGCCCGACGTGTCCCCGCCGGTGATCGCCTGCACGGTGGCCGCCGCAGCCGAACTGCCCGCCGCCCGTGTCACCGCCCGCACCTGGCTCGAGCACCACCCCGGCGGTCGGTTCGTCCTCCTGCTCGTGGACGCCGACGCCGAGCCCGACGTCCTGCGCCCGGCCGACATCGGGGTGACCGACCTGGCCGTGCTGGCCACCGGGCACACCGCGGCCGAGGCCGCCGCCGCGCTGCGCCCCCGCCTGGTCGAGTGGCTGATCGCCCAGCACGACCGCCCGGTCCTGCTCCTCGCCCCGCACGTGCGCGTCTACGCGCCCGTGGCCGACCACCTGGTCAACGCGCTCGGGGACGCTGCCCTGCTGCTGGTCCCGCGCGTCCTGCGCCCGCTCCCCGACGACGGCCTGCGCCCGACCCCCGCCGACCTGCGCGCCGCGGGCATCTACGACGGCGGCCTGATCCTGGCCGCCCCCGGCGCCGAGCACTTCCTGCACGCCTGGGCCGACACAGCCCAGGCCGACCCCGCCCGCGCCGCCGAGATCCTCGACGGCGCCCCCGCACTGGTCGACCACCGCGTGCTGCGCGATCCCGGCGTCGGCCTGTCCCGGTGGAACGCTGCCCAGCGCCCGTTGGCCAAGGCAGCCGACCACACGCTCACGGCCGCGGGTGCTCCCCTCCGCACGGTCGACTTCACCGACTTCGACCCGGCGCGCCCCTGGCTGCTCAGCGCGGCCATCACCGATCACCCGCGCGTCCTGTTGTCGGAGTTCCCGCTGCTCAACAGGCTCTGCGCCGACTACGCCACCGAACTCGACGTCCCCGCGACCACCCCGACGGTGCGCTTCGGCAGCCTGCCCGACGGCACGGAGATCCCAGCTCCGCTCCGCGCCGCCTACCGCGCGGCACGCCCCGCAGAGCGCCCACCGGCGGCCACCGACCCCACCGAGTTCCTGCGCTGGGCCTGCGCCCCGGACGCCGAGCACCCCGGCCTCACCCGCTGGGCGGCAGCAGTCTGGTCGAGCGACCCTGACCTGCGAGAACGGTTCCCCGACCCCAGTGGAGCGGACTATCGCGCCTGGTGCGCGACCGACGGCGTGCTGACTGGACGGCTGCCACAACGCGCGATACCAGGAGCACCGGGCGAGGTAGCCCTGCTCGACCAGATCGGTGTGACCGTGCTGGGGGAGGGCGTGCTCGCCGAGCGCGTCCGTCGCGCCGCCGAGGCGTCCGGCCTTCCGGTCGCCGATGACTGCCGTTACCCGGTCGTCCTGCTGTGCGATCCGCTGGTAGCCGCTCCCAAGAACCGCTACGTCATCGCCGTGCGGGAGAGCGTCGGTCCGCTGCCAGACGGAACCGCGGAACGCTGGTTGGCCTGGCCGTCCCTGGCGCCCGCCGCCGACGGCGTCGCCACCCACACCGTCCCGCTCCCGGTCGTCGACCCGGGCGCCCGCGACGATCCCGACTTCGCCCGCACCGCGCTCGACCTGGGCGAAGGGCCGGTCTTCGTCGCGCTGGCCGACGGCTCGGAAGCCGTCATCGCCGCCTTCACCTCGGCCTTTCCCGAGCGGGAGGACGCCCGCCTGGTCCTGCTGGTCCCCGAGCCGGTCGCGCGCAGCGAGGCCGCTGAACGCCTTCGGCTGACGTCCGCGAGCGACCCGCGCGTCCGGCTGGTCACCGACGAGGACCGCTTCCCGCGCGCGATAGACGCCGCGACCTGGGCAGTCTCGCTGCACCCGTCGGACCATCCACAAGCAGGACAGGTGCAGCAGTGGCTGATCGCGACCTCGCTGCGCGGCGTCCCGGTCATCACCACGGCCGGTGGGTTGGCCGCCGAACTCCTGGGCGGTGACGGCTGCGTCGCCCTGCCCGAGCAGCAGCGAGCGCGCGCGTTCCGCGAGCTGGCCGACGATGTGGCCGTTGCTGACAAAGTGGGCACCGCCGCGCGTACGCACCTGTCCGAGGTGCTCTCGCCCGCGGTGTCGGGAGCGGCTATCCGCAGACGCACGGAACTGGCCTACCGGGGGTGGCGCGCGGAACGGGCGCTGGCCGCCGCGACCGAGGAAGACCCGCTGCGTCCGCTGCTGGCCGCCAGGCACGCTCTCCTGCGCAAACCCGACGTCGACGCCGGGTACCGCATCCCGATGGCGCCCGCGCTCCGCCGTGGTGTGCTGCGCGTGCTCAACCACTACGACGCGCATCTGACCTGGGTGATGTCCGCGCTGCTGGAGGGTGTGGAGCGCACGGCGGCCGGGTTGGTCGAGCGCCAGGACCGCATCGCGGCCGCTGGTGCTGGCGTCGACGGGGACCTGCTCCGCGCTGATCTGGACCTCATCGCGGAGAGGAATTCGCAGCTCGGGAGGCAGATCGCGGCGACAGGCGAGGAGGTCGCGCGGCTGCGCGGCGAGGTCGCCGACGGGGTCCGCACCGTAGGGGACTTCGCGGCTCTCGTCCGCAAAAACCAGACCAGACGAGCCGATCCCGCTGTCGGGGACCAGGTGCGCGCGCTGACAGAGGCGTTGGAGAGCAGCCAGGCGCGGATAAGCGCGTTGGAGGAGCGGCTCTCCCGCGAACTCGCCGACCGCGACGCCCGGCTCGACGTCGGCCGGTGGTCCGCCGACCAGGCCCTTCGTGCCACAGATGCGCTCCGGCGAGTCGTGGTCAGGCAGCACGAGCGGGTTGAACCCGATGACGTCGGCGTGCCCAGCTCGCTGGTGCTGTGCGACGCGGGTCTGATCCGGCTACCGGCGCAGGACAGCGTCATGTCGGCGGTCCTGTCGAGCAACGGTGTCTGGGAACCCGAGGTCGCCGAACTCGTCGACTCCCTGATCGAGCCCGACTCGGTGTTCCTCGACGTGGGCGCGTACGTGGGCTACCACTCCCTGCGGGTGCTCGCGCGGTTGGGGACCAGCGGCACGGTCGTCGCGGTCGAGCCGGACCCCGACGCGGTGAAGTTGTTGCGCCACAACGTTTCCGCCAACGTCGCCCCGGCTGTCGCCGAACGGCTCGCGGTCGTCACGGCGGCGGCGTGGGACGGGCAGGCGGACCTGGTGGCCACCCCCGCGGCGGGCGGTGGGTACCGAGTGGGACCCCAAGATCCAGAAAGCGTGATCACCACCACATCGGGTGAATTCGCGATCGCGGGCGTCCGGCTCGACCGCGAGCTGACCGCCGTCCCGGCCGCCGCCGGGCAGCGGTTGTCGGTCGTGAAGGTGGACGTTCCGGGCCGTGGGCACCGGGTTCTCGGGGGTCTCGTGCGCAGGCTCCGCAAGGACCGGCCGAACGTGATCGTGGCGATGGACGGGCCGCTGACCAGCGGTTTCGGGGATGACCCCGCCGTCGTCCTGCGGGAGTTCCGGACGTGGGGGTATGAGCTGGTGCGCCTGGGCGACGACCGCGCGGTGGCACCCGACGACGTGCTCGACGAGGTGCTCTCCGGGGCGGTGCGCACCCTGTGGCTCCGACCCGCCGCAACGCGCTGACCAGCCGATTTGACTTTGCTGATCGAAGCCGCGTAACTTTCTCCCTGTCGCACGGAGCGGCCGGAACGAAAGCGGGACTAGCGCCCGATCGGGACGGACACTCCAACCGGGTCGAGCGGGTTGACACCGCGAATCGGACCGAGTAACGTAGTGCGTCGTTGCCCGAGCCAGAACTTCCGGTAAGGATCTTCGATCCTCCACGGGTTGGTCGGTGGGCAAAACCAAAGCTAGGCAATACCAGCCTCCTGAGGCGTCGCCTGTGCGGCCTGATGGATGTGCGTGTGTTGTTTGAGAACTCAACAGTGTGCCGATGAAAGCCAGTAGAGCTTTTATGAAGTGAACCCCTGTTTGTGGGTTCCTTTGAGTATATTTTGACCAGATACGTCTGGTTGCTATGGATCATTGTTGGAGAGTTTGATCCTGGCTCAGGACGAACGCTGGCGGCGTGCTTAACACATGCAAGTCGAGCGGTAAGGCCCTTCGGGGTACACGAGCGGCGAACGGGTGAGTAACACGTGGGTAATCTGCCTCATACTCTGGGATAAGCCTGGGAAACTGGGTCTAATACCGGATAGGACCATTGCGGGCATCCGTGGTGGTGGAAAGTTCCGGCGGTATGGGATGAGCCCGCGGCCTATCAGCTTGTTGGTGGGGTAGTGGCCTACCAAGGCGACGACGGGTAGCCGGCCTGAGAGGGTGACCGGCCACACTGGGACTGAGACACGGCCCAGACTCCTACGGGAGGCAGCAGTGGGGAATATTGCACAATGGGCGAAAGCCTGATGCAGCGACGCCGCGTGAGGGATGACGGCCTTCGGGTTGTAAACCTCTTTCGCCAGGGACGAAGCGCAAGTGACGGTACCTGGAGAAGAAGCACCGGCTAACTACGTGCCAGCAGCCGCGGTAATACGTAGGGTGCGAGCGTTGTCCGGAATTATTGGGCGTAAAGAGCTCGTAGGCGGTTTGTCGCGTCGGCCGTGAAAACCTGGGGCTTAACTCTGGGCCTGCGGTCGATACGGGCAGACTTGAGTTCGGTAGGGGAGACTGGAATTCCTGGTGTAGCGGTGAAATGCGCAGATATCAGGAGGAACACCGGTGGCGAAGGCGGGTCTCTGGGCCGATACTGACGCTGAGGAGCGAAAGCGTGGGGAGCGAACAGGATTAGATACCCTGGTAGTCCACGCCGTAAACGTTGGGCGCTAGGTGTGGGGAGCATTCCACGTTCTCCGTGCCGTAGCTAACGCATTAAGCGCCCCGCCTGGGGAGTACGGCCGCAAGGCTAAAACTCAAAGGAATTGACGGGGGCCCGCACAAGCGGCGGAGCATGTGGATTAATTCGATGCAACGCGAAGAACCTTACCTGGGCTTGACATGCACCGGAAACCGGTAGAGATATCGGCCCCCTTGTGGTCGGTGTACAGGTGGTGCATGGCTGTCGTCAGCTCGTGTCGTGAGATGTTGGGTTAAGTCCCGCAACGAGCGCAACCCTCGTTCCATGTTGCCAGCACGTAATGGTGGGGACTCATGGGAGACTGCCGGGGTCAACTCGGAGGAAGGTGGGGATGACGTCAAGTCATCATGCCCCTTATGTCCAGGGCTTCACACATGCTACAATGGCCGGTACAGAGGGCTGCGAGACCGTGAGGTGGAGCGAATCCCTTAAAGCCGGTCTCAGTTCGGATCGGGGTCTGCAACTCGACCCCGTGAAGTCGGAGTCGCTAGTAATCGCAGATCAGCAACGCTGCGGTGAATACGTTCCCGGGCCTTGTACACACCGCCCGTCACGTCACGAAAGTCGGTAACACCCGAAGCCCATGGCCCAACCCGCAAGGGGGGGAGTGGTCGAAGGTGGGACTGGCGATTGGGACGAAGTCGTAACAAGGTAGCCGTACCGGAAGGTGCGGCTGGATCACCTCCTTTCTAAGGAGCACCTCGACACGGACCCGTTATTCCCGGGACCGTGGAGGACCATCGTCGAGGCCGACCGTGCCTCGGATGGTTGCTCGATGAATTGTGGAACTACTGGTGGAGCGTGGTCGTCGGTCTGGTGCCCGGTGTCCTAGTACTGGCCCCCTGTGGGGGGTTCGTGGAACGGAGCGGGTGGCGGGTCGAGGACGATGCGTGCGGCACACTGTTGGGTCCTGAGACAACACCCGCTTGCGGGGTTGCTCGAGGGAAGTGTCACTACAGGGTTCCTGTGCAGTCAGACGGCCGCGGGTGCGGTGCTGTGGTTGCGGTATGCGGGGATCTCTGGTTGGTGTTTGAGAACTGCACAGTGGATGCGAGCATCTTTGTGGCAAGTGTGTAAGGGCATACGGTGGATGTCTTGGCACCAGGAGCCGATGAAGGACGTGGGAGGCTGCGATAAGCCTCGGGGAGCTGTCAACCGAGCTGTGATCCGAGGATGTCCGAATGGGGAAACCCGGCACCAGTCATGTGGTGTCACCCGCACCTGAATGTATAGGGTGTGTGGAGGGAACGCGGGGAAGTGAAACATCTCAGTACCCGTAGGAAGAGAAAACAACATGTGATTCCGTGAGTAGTGGCGAGCGAAAGCGGATGAGGCTAAACCGTGCGCGTGTGATACCCGGCAGGGGTTGCGTGTGCGGGGTCGTGGGACCTGTCGATCAGTTCTGCCGGGCTGATAGAGAGTCAGAAAGCATCGTGGTTAGTCGAACGTCTCTGGAATGGGCGACCGTAGTGGGTGAGAGTCCCGTAGGCGAAAACCTGATGTCTCTCGATGGTGTTCCCGAGTAGCAGCGGGCTCGTGGAATCTGCTGTGAATTTGCCGGGACCACCCGGTAAGCCTGAATACTCCCTGGTGACCGATAGCGGACTAGTACCGTGAGGGAAAGATGAAAAGTACCCCGGGAGGGGAGTGAAAGAGTACCTGAAACCGTGTGCCTACAAGCCGTCAGAGCCTACTTTGTTGGGTGATGGCGTGCCTTTTGAAGAATGAGCCTGCGAGTCAGTGCTGCGTGGCGAGGTTAACCCGTGTGGGGGAGCCGTAGCGAAAGCGAGTCCGAAGAGGGCGGTTGAGTCGCGTGGTCTGGACCCGAAGCGGGGTGATCTACCCATGGCCAGGGTGAAGCAGCAGTAAGATGTTGTGGAGGCCCGAACCCACCAGGGTTGAAAACCTGGGGGATGAGCTGTGGGTAGGGGTGAAAGGCCAATCAAACTCCGTGATAGCTGGTTCTCCCCGAAATGCATTTAGGTGCAGCGTCATGTGTTTCACGCCGGGGGTAGAGCACTGGATGGTCTAGGGGGCCTACAAGCTTACCGAAATCAGCCAAACTCCGAATACCGGTGTGTGAGAGCGTGGCAGTGAGACTGCGGGCGATAAGGTTCGTAGTCGAGAGGGAAACAGCCCAGAACACCAGCTAAGGCCCCTAAGTGTGCGCTAAGTGGGAAAGGATGTGGGGTCGCCCAGACAACCAGGAGGTTGGCTTAGAAGCAGCCATCCTTGAAAGAGTGCGTAATAGCTCACTGGTCAAGTGGTCCTGCGCCGACAATGTAGCGGGGCTGAAGCGCGCCGCCGAAGCTGTGTCATTCACACAATACATCCGCCCTGTCTCTTTGGGATGGGGTGCAGTGGTGTGGATGGGTAGGGGAGCGTCGTGTGGCCTTGGAAGCGGCAGCGTGAGCTAGCCGTGGAGGCCATGCGAGTGAGAATGCAGGCATGAGTAGCGAAAGCAGAGTGAGAATCTCTGCCGCCGGATGACCAAGGGTTCCTGGGGCAGGTTCGTCCGCCCAGGGTAAGTCGGGACCTAAGGCGAGGCCGACAGGCGTAGTCGATGGACAACGGGTTGATATTCCCGTACCCGTGTGGACGCGTCCCTGACGAGGCCGTTGATACTAACCGCCCAAAGCCGCCGCAGCTTTCGGGTTGTGGTGGTGGAGCGCGGGATCTGATTCGGTAGTAGTCAAGCGATGGGGTGACGCAGGAGGGTAGCTCCGCCAGCTGTTGGTGACTGGTGCAAGCGTGTGGCCCGCAGCATAGGCAAATCCGTGCTGCATCAAGGGTGAGGCGTGATGCGTAGCCGATTGAGGCGAAGTAGAGTGATCCCATGCTGCCGAGAAAAGCCTCTAGCGAGTGTCCGTGCGGCCCGTACCCCAAACCGACACAGGTGGTCAGGTAGAGAATACCGAGGCGTTCGGGTGAACTGTGGTCAAGGAACTCGGCAAAATGCCCCCGTAACTTCGGGAGAAGGGGGGCCGGTGTGCTTGAAGCCCTTTGCGGGCTAGGGTGTGCCGGCCGCAGAGACCAGCGAGAAGCGACTGTTTACTAAAAACACAGGTCCGTGCGAAGTCGTAAGACGATGTATACGGACTGACTCCTGCCCGGTGCTGGAACGTTAAGAGGACCGGTTAGCCCGTAAGGGCGAAGCTGAGAATTTAAGCGCCAGTAAACGGCGGTGGTAACTATAACCATCCTAAGGTAGCGAAATTCCTTGTCGGGTAAGTTCCGACCTGCACGAATGGAGTAACGACTTCTCGGCTGTCTCGACCACAGGCCCGGTGAAATTGCACTACGAGTAAAGATGCTCGTTACGCGCGGCAGGACGGAAAGACCCCGGGACCTTTACTATAGCTTGGTATTGGTGCTTGGTTCGGTTTGTGTAGGATAGGTGGGAGACTGGGAAGCGCTCACGCCAGTGGGTGTGGAGTCGTCGTTGAAATACCACTCTGATCGTACTGAGCATCTCAACCTCGGACCGTGATCCGGTTCAGGGACAGTGCCTGGTGGGTAGTTTAACTGGGGCGGTTGCCTCCCAAAGGGTAACGGAGGCGCCCAAAGGTTCCCTCAGCCTGGTTGGCAATCAGGTGTTGAGTGCAAGTGCACAAGGGGGCTTGACTGTGAGACTGACGGGTCGAGCAGGGACGAAAGTCGGGACTAGTGATCCGGCGCTGGCTGGTGGAAGCGGCGTCGCTCAACGGATAAAAGGTACCCCGGGGATAACAGGCTGATCTTGCCCAAGAGTCCATATCGACGGCATGGTTTGGCACCTCGATGTCGGCTCGTCGCATCCTGGGGCTGGAGTAGGTCCCAAGGGTTGGGCTGTTCGCCCATTAAAGCGGTACGCGAGCTGGGTTTAGAACGTCGTGAGACAGTTCGGTCCCTATCCGCCGCGCGCGTTGGAGACTTGAGGAAGGCTGTCCCTAGTACGAGAGGACCGGGACGGACGAACCTCTGGTGTGCCAGTTGTCCCGCCAGGGGCATGGCTGGTTGGCTACGTTCGGAAGGGATAACCGCTGAAGGCATCTAAGCGGGAAGCCTGTTCCAAGATGAGGTCTCCCACCCCTTTGAGGGTTAAGGTCCCCAGTAGACGACTGGGTTGATAGGCCGGAGATGGAAGCACTGTGAGGTGTGGAGTTGACCGGTACTAATAGGCCGAGGGCTTGCCACGAACATGTTACGCATCCACTGTGTGGTGTCTGAGACACCAACCACCCCCCAGCACCCGAGGTGAGACTCGGTGTGCGGGATGTGGGGGTTGTTTGTTTCATAGTGTTTCGGTGGTTTTAGCGGTGGGGAAACGCCCGGTCCCATTCCGAACCCGGAAGCTAAGCCCATCAGCGCCGATGGTACTGCACTCGTGAGGGTGTGGGAGAGTAGGACACCGCCGGACTTCATTACCTGAAGGCCCGTTCTTGTAACGGCTCCGAGAGTTTTCTCGGACTGTTACAAGAACGGGCCTTCAGGCTTTTAATCGTTTGCGCGCTTGCCGCGGGGCGACGCACCATGCAGGGCATGGATGTGGTCATGCACGCCGAGGTGCGCGAGTTCGCCGAGCACGCGTTGCCGTTGCTCCAGGCCGACCCGGTCCGCAACACGATGGCGTTGACCGTGCTCACCGGCGCGCTCAACAACGATGACCCGGATGTCGTGATGATCACCGTCCAGGAGGGTGGTCGGACGGTCGGCGCCGCGTTCCGCACGCCGCCGTGGCCGTTCATCGTCTCCGGGCTACCTCCGCGCACTCATGCAGCCGTGGTGGAACACCTTATGCGGGAGGGGATCGAGTGCGGCGGCTTCTCCGGGCCGCGGGATGCCGCGGACTCGTTGATGGCACTGTGGACAGACGCTACGGGCGAAGTGGCGTTGCACTCCCTCGCGCTGCGGCTGCACCGGCTGGTGGAGTTCACGCCGCCGGACGTGCCCGGCGCGTTCCGCTGGGCGGTCGAGGACGACATCCCCCTGTTGGGGCTCTGGTGGGATGAGTTCGACGTCGAGTCGCACGTCGGGGGTGGCTTGGGCGACGCGGGTGAGGTGATGGTGCGGCGCTCGTTCGCTAGCGGCGTACGCAGGTTCGGGATGTGGTGCGACCCGGACGGGACGGCCGTGGCGATGGCGGGTGTCAGTCCGCCTCTGCACGGGATGTCCCGGATCGGGCCGGTCTACACGGCCAAGGACCAGCGGGGGCGCGGATACGGCAGCGCGGTGACCGCCGCGGTGACCCAGGCGGCGCTCGACCAGGGGGCGCGAGAGGTGCTGCTGTTCACCGACGTCACGAACCCCGTGTCGAACGCCATCTACCGCCGCATCGGGTATCGGCCGGTGCTGGAGGCCGTCGAACACCGCCTGCCGGTCGCGAATACCCTCGACGTGTGACCGTACGCACCCTGGTCCTGCAGCTGGACGACGACGACCCGCCCGGCAGGCTGGCCGACTGGCTCATCGACGCAGGCGCGGAGCCGCACGTCGTCCGCCACGGCCGTGATCCGCTGGAACTCGGCGACCATCAGGCCGTCGTCTGCCTCGGTGGCGCGATGAACGCCAACGACGAGCGCCTGGCCGATGTCCGCGCGTTTCTGTCGGCCTGCGTGTCCAAGGGTGTGCCGCTGCTTGCGATCTGCCTGGGCGCCCAGCTCCTCGCCGTCGCCACGGGCGGGCGGGTCGAGGCCGGCGACAAGGGGGCCGAGGCGGGCGCGGGGCTGATCGCCAAGCGCGACCTCGGGTGGACCGACCCGTTGTTCGCCGACCTGCCGCTGATGCCCGACGTCGTGCAGTTCCACTCCGACGTCGTGACGCGGCTGCCCGACTCGGCCGTCCTGCTCGCCGCCGCGGCGCGCTACCCGAACCAGGCGTTCCGGGTCGGCAGGGTCGCCTACGGCGTGCAGTTCCACATCGAGACCTCGCCGGAGACTGTGCTCCGCTGGGCGGCGGGCAACCCGGATGTGGCCGCCTCCGCCAAGCCCGGTGAGCTGGCGCCCGCGCGGCTCACGGAGCTGCACGAGGACGTCGAGGCGTGCTGGCGGCCGTTCACCGAGCGGTTCGTCGCCCTGGCCCGCGGCGATCTCGCCCCGGCGGAAACAGCCCGACCGACCCTGCCGATGATCTAGCCGATGGCCGATCCCGCCCGCTCCGTCCCGTCGACCGCCCGGTTCGGCCTCACCGGCGACCAGGCGGAGCGCGAACTGCGCGCCGCCGGTCTCTGGGACGACTCCGGCCCGCTGTCGGACTACGAGCCGATCCTGACCTCGTTGTCCCGTGCCCCGGAGCCGGACGTCGCGCTGCGCGGCCTCGACCGGGTGCGGGAAGCCGACCCGGACGGCTGGCCGGAGCTGCGGGCCGCGCTGGTCGAGGACCGGCAGCTCCGCGGCAGGCTCATCGCGGTCCTGGGCTCCTCGACGGCCATGGCCGACCACCTCGCGGTGCGGCCGAGCGAGTGGCGCAGGCTCACCAGCGCCCGCACTCCCGTCGACGGCTACACCGGCGCGCTGCTCGCCGCGGTCGGGGCCGAGGGAGACGGGCCGCAGGGGCCGGTCGCCCGGCTGCGCGGTCGCAAGGCGGTACGCGCGCTGCGGTTCGCCTATCGCGGACTGCTGATGGAGGTCGCGGGGGACGACCTCGGCCACGTCGTCGAGTCGAGTGTCCCGCCAGCCGACTACGTCGCGGTCACCGCCCAGCTGACCGATCTCGCCGAGGCCGCGTTGCGGGCCGCGCTCGCCGTCGCGTGGGCGGACCAGGAGGGCGCGCAGGACCAGGCCCGCCTGACCGTCATCGCCATGGGCAAGTGCGGCGGGCACGAGCTCAACTACGTCAGCGACGTCGACATCGTGTTCGTCGCCGAGGACGACCTCGCCGTGGCCACCCGGGTCGCCAGCACGATGATGCGGGTCGCGGGCGAGGCCTGTTTCGAGGTCGACGCCGCTCTGCGCCCGGAGGGCAAAGCGGGCGCGCTCGTGCGCACCGTGGACGGGCACGCCTCCTACTACAAGCGCTGGGCGCGCACCTGGGAGTTCCAGGCGCTGCTGAAGGCCCGTCCGATCGCGGGGGACCGGGAGCTGGGCGAGGAGTACATGGGCGTCGTGCGGCCCATGGTGTGGTCGGCGGCCGACCGGGAGAACTTCGTCGCCGACGTGCAGGAGATGCGCAGGCGCGTGGAGAAGCACGTGCCTTCCGAGCTGATCGAGCGGGACCTCAAGCTCGGCCGAGGCGGGCTCCGCGACGTCGAGTTCGCCGTGCAACTCCTACAACTCGTGCACGGCCGCGCGGACGAGACACTGCGGCTCTCCTCCACTGTGGACGCGCTGGCCGCGCTCGGCGCGGGCGGCTATGTCGGGCGCACCGACGCCGCCGAGCTGACTGAGTCCTACCGGTTCATGCGCACGCTCGAACACCGGTTGCAGTTGCAGCGGTTGCGGCGCACGCACCTGTTCCCCGCCGAGGAGGACACGGTTGAGCTGCGCAGGCTCGCCCGGTCCATGGGCATCGGGCCCGAGGGTGGGCGCTCGGCGGCGCAGGCGTTGCAGGCGGAGTTCCGCAAGCAGGCCAACCACATCCGCAGGCTGCACGAGAAGCTGTTCTACCGGCCGCTGCTCGCCGCCGTCTCCCGGGTGCCGACCGACGCGCTGCGGCTGACG
This sequence comes from Actinokineospora sp. UTMC 2448, assembly GCF_024760565.1. NCBI lineage: Bacteria > Bacillati > Actinomycetota > Actinomycetes > Pseudonocardiales > Pseudonocardiaceae > Actinokineospora > Actinokineospora sp. UTMC 2448. Next base: position 1,015,235 of record NZ_CP031087.1, read on the forward strand.
GCGGGCCAGGCGCAGGCCCGGCTCGCCGCCCTCGGCTACACCGCGCCCGACGGGGCCCTGCAGCACATCAAGGCCCTCACGTCGGGGGTCTCCCGGCGCGCGGCCATCCAGACCGCGCTGCTGCCCGTCCTGCTCGATCTCCTCGGCAACACGCCCGACCCCGACGGCGGGCTGCTGGCCTACCGCAAGGTGTCCGAGGCGCTGGCCGCCACACCCTGGTACCTGCGGGTGCTGCGGGACGAGGGGGCCGTCGCCGAGCGGCTGGCGACGCTGTTGGGCACCTCGAAGCTGGTGCCCGACCTCATCGTCCGCGCGCCCGAGGTGCTGCGGCTGCTGGCCGACCCGCGCGAGCTGACCCACCGCGACCCCGCGGACGTCGCCGCATCGCTGCGCAGCGCCGTCAAGCGGCACGGGTACCTGGGGAACGCGGTGGCCGCCGCGCGCTCGCTGCGGCGGCACGAGATCCTCCGGGTGGCGTGCGGCGACCTCCTGGGGTTCCTGGACGTCGAGTCCGTCTGCGCGGCGCTGTCGAGCGTCTGGGGTGCGGTGCTGCAGGCCGCGCTGGCCGCCGTCGACCGGGCCGAGGCGGCGGCGGACGGCGGTCACCTGGCCCGCATCGCCGTCATCGGCATGGGCAGGCTCGGCGGCGCGGAACTCGGCTACGGGTCCGACGCCGACGTCCTGTTCGTCTGCGAGCCCGCCGACGGCGTGTCCGACCAGGATGCCGTGCGCTACGCGGGACGGGTCGCGCAGAGCCTGCGCAAGCTCCTCGGCTCGCCCAGCGGCGACCCGCCGCTGCACGTGGACGTCGACCTGCGCCCGGAGGGCAAGAACGGCCCGCTGGTGCGGACGCTGGAGTCCTATCGCGCGTACTACACCCAATGGGCGGAGGTCTGGGAGGCGCAGGCACTGCTGCGCGCGAGCCCGATCGCGGGGGACGAGGACCTCGGCGCGCGGTTCATCGAGATGATCGAGCCGATCCGGTATCCCCGCGATGGGCTCGACACCGCCCAGATCCGCGAGATCCGGCGCATCAAGGCCAGGGTGGACACCGAGCGGCTGCCGCGCGGGGCCAACCCGAACACCCACACCAAACTGGGGCGCGGCGGGCTGGCCGACGTCGAGTGGACCCTCCAGCTGATCCAGCTGCGGCACGCGCACGCCCATCCCGCGCTGCGGACCACGTCCACACTGGACGGCCTGCGCGCCGCGGCGGAGGCCGGGCTCGTCGACGACGCCGACGCGGCCGCGCTGCGCGAGTCCTGGCTGCTGGCCACCCACGTGCGCAACGCCGCCACGCTCGTGCGGGGCAAGTCGACCGACCAGCTGCCCGGGTCCGGCCGCGAGCTGGCCGCGACCGCCGCCGCCGTGGGCCACACCGGCGCCGACCCCGGCGCGTTCGTCGACGCCTACCTGCGCACGACGCGCCGGGCGCGGGGCGTGGTCGAGCGGCTGTTCTACGAGGACTGAGGGACTGGTCACGCGCGCGGCCGGATAGTCGGCCGTTCGGCTTAGAGTGCGGGTATGGCCTGGAGCATCCGCATCCCCGTGCGCAGCTACGAGCTGGACGCGCTCGGGCACCTCAACCAAGCCGTGTACCACCAGTACGCGGAGGTCGCCCGGGTGGAGGGCTTCGCGGCCGCGGGCTGCCACTGGTCGAGCCTGATCGAGGCCGGGACCGCGCCGGTGCTGCTGTCGGCCACCATCGACTACCGCAGGGAGATCCGCGCGGGCGAGTCGGTCGACGTGACCTGCGAGGTGAAGTTCGGCGCGGGCAAGACGTTCCGCGCCGACTCCACGATCACCAAGCTCGACGGCACGGTGTCCGCCGAGATCACCTGCGTCATCGGGGTCATGGACCTCGCCAGGCGCAAGCTGGTGGCCGACCCGCGCGCCGCTCTGGAGGCGCACGGGTTCGACCTCGGGAAACTCGACTAGGCCATGACCTCGCCGACCTCGTCCATCAGCACCTCGGCCGTGGCGCGGCGCAGCAGTTCGCCCGCGAGCGCGGGGGACTGCAGGTCGAGCGCTCCGTAGACCGGGACGTCCAGGCCCGCCTGCGCCTCGCGGACCGCCAGCGGCGACGTGGTGAGCAGGCCGCTGACCGCCAGCACCGGGTGGTTGCCCGCGCGCAGCCGCTGGACGCCGTAGAGGGCGCCGGAGGAGTCCGCGGCGGCGAAGAGGACCCCGCTGGTGATCCGGCGGATCTCCGGGCGGTCCATCAGCTGCGCGGTCTCCGGCTGCAGCAGGCCGTCGGCGACCTCGAGGACGATGGCGTCCACGCCGCGGGCCATCAGGTGGCCGTGCAGCAGGAGGGCGCCGTCGACCAGGCGGTCCAGGGGGATGCGGAACGTGGTCGCCATGCCCGCGTCGGTGAAGTCGAGTGCGATGACCGCGCCGGAGTCGCGGAACAGCCAGGGATCCCCGCCCGCGGCGGTGCCGGTGACCTTCGCCGCGCCGACCCGCAGCCCGGCCCGGGTCAGGCCGTGCACGAGGGACGCGACGGTCGTCGTCTTGCCCGAGTTCATCGACGTGCCCACGACGACGAACGTGGGCGGAACGCGCAGAGCCGACACCGGCGTGCCCAGCGCCAGGTCGGAGACGTTGATGATCCGGCCGCTCGCGTCGCCCAGCAGCCCCAGCGGGCGGACGGTCGTCGGCGCGGAGACCGCGGCGTTGCGGCTGCGGACCTTGCCCAGCACCCCGCCCGCCGCGACGAGGTCGCACGCGCCGAGGTCGTCGGGCAGCTCGGCCTCGAAGTGGTCGGGGGCGTAGCGGGCGCCATAGGCGACCAGCACCTCGTCGCCCACGTACAGCCGCGCCTTGCGGCCGTCGGTGAGCTCCAGCAGCTGGTGGTAGCCGACCTTGGTGATCTCCGCCAGGACGACGTCGCCGTGGGTCGGCTGGTGATCGGCGTGGTGGACGAGGGTGAACGAGGCTTCCCGATCGAGATTGCGCACCGCGTAGGCCGTCTTCAGCCGGTCTAGGCGCGCTGGATCTAGGGTTGCGAACATGGCGGGTCCTCGACGATCGCTGGGAAAGATGCGCCCGCCCGAGAGCCGGACGGACTGGTGTGCGCGGGAGCGTACGGCTTTCCGTGCTGTCAAGGGAATGCCACAGCGGGTATCGGTTCGGGAAACCCACTCTTTCGGGTATATGGAAACGGGGCGACGACCCCTGGTCGCCGCCCCGTGGCCCGCTACTGATCAGCAGTCGTAGTACAGGCCGAACTCGTACGGGTGCGGGCGAAGCCGCAGCGGGTCGATCTCGTGCTCGCGCTTGAACGCCACCCAGGTCTCGATGACGTCGGGGGTGAACACGCCGCCCTCGAGCAGGTAGTCGTGGTCGGCCTCCAGCGCGTCGAGCACCTGGTCCAGCGACGCCGGGACCTGCGCGACCTCCTTGGCCTCCTCGGGGGGCAGCTCGTAGAGGTCCTTGTCGATCGGGGCAGGCGGCTCGATCTTGTTCTTCACGCCGTCGAGACCGGCCATGACCATGGCGGCGAAGGCCAGGTACGGGTTGCCGGAGGAGTCCGGGCAGCGGAACTCGACGCGCTTGGCCTTGGCGTTGTTGCCGGTGATCGGGATGCGCACGCAGGCGGAGCGGTTGCGCTGCGAGTACACCAGGCTGACCGGGGCCTCGTAGCCGGGAACCAGGCGGTGGTAGGAGTTCACCGTCGGGTTGGTGAAGGCCAGCAGCGACGGGGCGTGCGCCAGCAGGCCGCCGATGTAGTGGCGGGCGGTGTCCGACAGGCCCGCGTAGCCCGACTCGTCGTGGAACAGCGGCACGCCGTCCTTCCACAGCGACTGGTGGCAGTGCATGCCGGAGCCGTTGTCGCCGAAGAGGGGCTTGGGCATGAAGGTGGCGGACTTGCCCTCCTGCCAGGCCGTGTTCTTGATGATGTACTTGAACAGCTGCAGGTCGTCCGCGGCGTGCAGCAGCGTGTTGAACCGGTAGTTGATCTCGGCCTGGCCGCCGGTGCCGACCTCGTGGTGGGCGCGCTCGACGGTGAAGCCCGCGTTGGCCAGGTTCATGACCATCTTGTCGCGCATGTCGGCGAAGTGGTCGACCGGCGGGACGGGGAAGTAGCCGCCCTTGAAGCGGGTCTTGTAGCCCTTGTTGTTGCCGTTCTCGTCGGCGCCGGTGTTCCACCAGCCCTCGACGGAGTCGAGCTCGTGGAAGGAGCCGTTCTCGGTGTAGTCGAAGCGCACCGAGTCGAAGGTGTAGAACTCCGCCTCGGGGCCGAAGTACGCGGTGTCGGCGATGCCGGACTCGGCGATGTACAGCTCGGCCTTGCGCGCGATGTTGCGCGGGTCGCGGCTGTAGGGCTCCTGGGTGAACGGGTCGTGCACGAAGAAGTTGAGGATCAGCGTCTTCTCGATGCGGAAGGGGTCCAGCCGCGCGGTGTACGGGTCGGGCAGCAGCAGCATGTCCGACTCGTGGATCGACTGGAATCCGCGCACGGAGGAGCCGTCGAAGGCCAGGCCCTCGGTGAAGGCGTCCTCGTCGAAGGCGGACGCCGGGACGGTGAAGTGCTGCATGACGCCGGGCAGGTCGCAGAACCGGACGTCGACGAACTTCACGTCCTCGTCGGCGATGAAGCGCAGGACCTCGTCGGAAGAGTTGAACACGCTGATTGGCTCCTTACTCCTAGCTCTGCTTGACGGGCAGGCTGGCTTCCCCGCTCTGCGTGATGACGCTATGAGGGCGGTGTTGCCCGGCAGTCACCCCGATGTTTCGTCGGTGTTAACGACGGCCGGTTTCGCCCGAAGCATGCCAGTGACGGGCACGCGCGGCACCTCGTCCTACGCTGGTGGGGTGAGCAGATGGAGTGGCACCTGGCTGTCGGGGGCGGGCGCGGCGCTGGAGCCCCGGGAGGGTGACGCGCGCTGGCGCGGCGACCGGCTCGGCCTGCCCGAGCGCGGGCCGGGCTCGGTGGCGGGGACGGGCGCGCGGCTGGTCGCGTTCCTGGTCGACCTGGTGCTGGCGTCGCTGGTGACGTCGCTCTTCGTCGACCGCGACCTCGACGACCTGGCGTCGCAGTGGACGTTCAACCTCGTCGCGGTGGGCGTGTGGCTGGTCATCACCGCGGTCGGCGTCGGGCTGGCGGGGTTCACGCCGGGCAAGCTGCTGCTGGGCCTGCGCGTGGTGCGGATGGACGGCGGGGCGATGGTGGGCCCGCTGCGATCCGTGCCGAGGACGGTCCTGGCGGGCCTGGTCATCCCGGCCGCGATCTGGGACCGCGACGGCCGCGGGTTCCACGACCGGCTGACCGGGACGATCGAGCTGCGGATCCGCTAGCTAGCGCCGCCGGATGGTGCGCTGGACGCTGCGCATCTTGACGCCCTGGGGCATGGGGCCCTTGGGGAGCGCGGCGCCGCGGCTGGCCAGGGCGGCGAGGCGCTTCTCGACGGTGTCGATGTCGTTCGGGCGCAGGTTGTTGGGCAGCTTCATCAGGTGCTTCTGCAGGCCGCGGAGCGGGACCTGGCCGTCCTCGTTGCCCACGATCACGTCGTAGATCGGGGTGTCGCCCACGAGCCGGGAGATGCGCTTCTTCTCCTGGCCGAGCAGGGTCTTGACCCGGTGCGGGGAGCCCTCCGCGACCAGGATGACGCCGGGGCGGCCGATGACCCGGTGCACGGCGTCCAGCTGGGTCGTGCCCGCGACGGTCGGGGTGACGCGCCAGCGGCCGCGCAGGTTCTCCAGTGCCCACGCCGCGGCGCCGGGCTGGCCCTCGGCCTTCCCGTACACCGTCTTCTGGACGCGGCGGCCGAAGACGATGACCGCGGCGAGCAGGCCGAAGGCGATGCCGACCGGCAGCAGGAACCATTCGATGCCCAGCAGCCAGCCGATGCCGAAGACCACGGCCACGACCAGCAGGAACGCGCCGAGCATCCACGGGATGAGGCCCTTGTCCTCCTTGCGCTGCATCTTGAACGCCTGGAAGATCTGCCCGCGCTTGGCCTTCGACTCGGCCTTGCGGGCCGCCTTGGCCTCCTTGGCCGCTGCCTTGGCAGCCGCCTTGTCCTGCTTGTCCGCCATGTTCCCCAGGATACGGGGCGGGCTCGCGCTCTCCACCGGTGCGCTCTGTCAAGATGCTGGGCATGGCCGGCGCGCGGGGATTCTCAGAGGGGCTCGATCCGGACCAGCTGGCCGCCGTGCGGGCCCCGAGGGGGCCGGTGTGCGTGCTCGCGGGCGCCGGGACGGGCAAGACGAGGACGATCGTCAGCCGCATCGCCGCTCTGGTCCACGACGGGCACGTCGCCGCAGGTCAGGTGCTGGCCGTCACGTTCACGACCCGGGCGGCGGGGGAGCTGCGGACCCGGCTTCGGGCGATGGACATCCACGCGGCGCAGGCCCGCACGTTCCACTCCGCCGCGCTGCGCCAGCTGCGGTACTTCTGGCCGCGCGTGGTCGGCGACGAACCGTGGGAACTGATCGACGGCAAGCTGCGTTTGGTGGGTCAGGCGGCTCACCGCGCGGGCGCGGCGACCGAGCGGGAGTCGCTGCGGGACCTCGCGGCCGAGATCGAGTGGGCCAAGGCGACGCTGATCGGGCCGGAGGACTACCCGGCGGCGGTCGCCAGGGCGCACCGGTCCACGCCCGTGTCCGCCGACCTGGTGGCGGCGGTGTACGCGGGCTACGAGGCGCTGAAGAACCGGGCCCGGCTGCTGGACTTCGACGACCTCCTGCTGCACACGGCGGCGGCGCTGGAGGAGCACTCGGCGGTGGCCGAGGAGTTCCGCGACCGGTACCGGTGCTTCGTGGTGGACGAGTACCAGGACGTGACCCCGCTGCAGCAGCGGGTGCTGGACGCGTGGCTGGGCAAGCGCGACGACATCACGGTGGTCGGTGACGCCAACCAGACCATCTACTCGTTCGCGGGCGCCTCGCCGCGGCCGCTGCTGGATTTCAGCAGGCGCTACCCGGACGCGGTGGTGGTGCGGCTGGAGCGGGACTACCGCTCGACCCCGGAGGTCGTGTCGCTGGCCAACCGGGTCATCTCGGCCGCGCGCGACCGGCCTGCCGGGTCGCGGCTGCGGCTGGTCGGGCAGCGGCCGTCGGGGCCGCAGCCGGTGATCGCCGAGTTCGACGACGAGCCCGCCGAGGCCGCCGCGGTGGTCGCGCGGGTCAAGGAGCTGGCCGAGGCGGGCACGCCGCTGCGTGAGATAGCGGTGCTGTTCCGCATCAACGCGCAGTCGGAGGTCTACGAGCAGGCGCTGGCCGAGGCGGGCATCCCCTACCTGGTGCGCGGTGGCGAGCGGTTCTTCGCCCGCCAGGAGATCCGGCAGGCGGTGGCGGCGCTGCGCACGGCCGCCGCCAACCCGCCCACCGGCGATCTGCCCGGGCAGGTGCGGTCGGTGCTGGAGGCGGTCGGGCTGACGGCCGAACCACCCGCGGGCGGCTCGGCGCGGGAGCGGTGGGAGTCGCTGCTGGCGCTGGTCGAGGTGGCCGAGGAGCTGGCGGCTGCGGTGGCCGACGCCGACCTGCGGCGGTTCTGCCACGAGCTGGAGCAGCGCGCGCAGGCCCAGCACCCGCCCTCGGTCGACGGCGTGACGCTGGCGTCGCTGCACGCGGCCAAGGGCCTGGAGTGGGACGCGGTGTTCCTCGTCGGCCTGGTCGAGGGGACGCTGCCGATCCAGCACGCCGACGGCGACGCCGCCGCCGTGGAGGAGGAGCGGCGGCTGCTGTACGTCGGGGTGACGCGCGCCCGCGAGCACCTGTCGCTGTCGTGGTCGCTGGCGCGGACCGAGGGCGGCGGGCGCTACCGCAGGCGCAGCCGGTTCCTCTACGGGCTCATCCCGGACAACCACCCCGCGGCGCGGCTGCCGGTCAAGCGGGAGTCGACGGTCCGGCAGCGGTTCACCGAGAAGTTCTGCCGGGTGTGCGAGGCGCGGCTGGTCGGGGCGCTCGCGGTCAAGCTGGGCCGCTGCGAGGACTGCCCGGCCGAGGTGGACGAGCCGCTGCTCGACCGGCTGCGGGAGTGGCGGCACGAGCGGTCCCGGGCGCTGAAGGTGCCCGCCTACGTGATTTTCACTGACGCGACGCTGATGGCCATCGCCGAACAACGTCCGGTGGATCGGGCCGCGCTCGTGGCGATCTCCGGCATCGGGGCCCAGAAGCTGGAGAAGTTCGGCGCCGAGGTGCTGTCGCTGGTCTCCGGCGGCGACTCGGCCAAACGAGTGTGACCGGCGTCACGCCGAGAAGTGGAAAATCGGTTGCGGCCCCCGCCGTGGGGCCAATAACCTGCAATCACCGGGATCGAACTGCCCGGGAGTTCCGCCCAAACGACAGCGAGTGAGGAGGTGGCCATCGTGGAGAACATCATGATCCAGATGACCCCAGGCTACCTCGCGCTGCCCATGGGCGGAGCTGTGTCTGGGGCTGGGGTCTGCCCGAAGCACGTCCGCGAGCGCGTCGCCGCCTCCGCGAGCGTCGTTTCGGCACGGCAGCGCGCCGAGCGCATCGATTTCACCGCCACTCTCCCGTCCGCCACCTCGGGATGGGTGACTTGACGCCACGTCAACTCACCCAGGCTCCCGAGGCCGCGGACTCCGATACCGGAATCCGCGGCCTTTTTCTTTGCCCAAAACTTCGACCTGGAGCGACACCAGATGTCAACCGCCACTGCTCCGCGCACCGCCGGAGTGCTCCCCGACCTGCTGGACATGTCCAGCACCGGTGTGAGCGAGCTGCTCGACGCGGCTCCGCACGCCGGGCTTGACCTGCCCTGCCGGTCGTCCGACAACCCCGACCTGTGGTTCGCCGACGCGCCCGCCGAGCTCGAGCGCGCCAAGACCCTCTGCGAGGACTGCCCGGTCCGCGCGGCCTGCCTGGCCGCCGCGCTGGCCCGGCACGAGCCGTGGGGCGTCTGGGGCGGCGAGATCTTCGAGCGGGGCGTGGTCATCCCGCGCAAGCGGCCCCGCGGCCGCCCGCGCAAGGAGGACGCCGCCCGCGACGCCGCCGAGCGCGCGGCCCGCGCCCGAAACGAGGTCGCCGCATGAACACGCACCTGATCACCCCGAAGCCGTACGACTACACCCCTGAGGGAAGCACGCAAATGCTGATCTACGAACATCTCGCCAGATCCCGAATGCGGGAGGCGGAGCAGGCGGCGCGCAAGCACCGCCTGGTCCGCGGCCTCCTCCGAGCCAGGCGCTGGGAGCGGGTCTCGCATTGGGCCGCCCAGCGCGCGGAGAGCGCCACGCTCCCGGAGTGAACCGACGATCGGACAACCCCGCCACCACCCGGTGGCGGGGTTGTCCGCGTTCAGCCAGCGCGTCCGCCGACTCCGGTGGGTCCTGCGGGGGTAGGGGGCCGAGGAGGCGGACATGCGCGGAGTGGTCATGCGGGCAGCAGGCGACGTACGCGTGACGGACCGCGAGGAGCCGAGGATGTCGAGCCGACGGACGCGGTCATCCGGGTGACGGCCACCTGCGTCTGCGGGGCCGACCTGTGGCCCTACCGCGGCGTCGAGCCCGCCGACCACCAGGTGATGGGCCACGAGTACGTCGGGGTGGTCGAGGAGGTCGGCGCGGACGTGCGGACCGTCGCGGTCGGCGACTTCGTCGTGGGTCGTTCGTCATCTCCGACAACACCTGCGAGACCTGCCGCGCCGGCTACCAGTCCAAGTGCGTGAACGCCTCGTTCGTGTCGCAGATCGGCACCCAGGCCGAACGCGCCCGCATCCCCTTCGCCGTCGTCGGGGACGGGGCGGTCGGCCTCATGGCGGTCTTGGCCGACCGGCGGGTTGGGCGCGCACAGCGTGGTCGAGGCCGTCGGCGCGCAGGAGTCGACGATGCAGGCGCCGGTTCCTGCCGGAGCTGATCCGGCTCATCTGGGAGCGGAAGATCGATCCCGGGCGGGTCTTCGACCGCACGCTTCCGCTGGAGGAGGCCGCCGAGGGCTACCGGGCGATGGACGAGCGCCGGGCGGTCAAGGTCCTGCTCGCCGACTGACGGCTGGCCTTGCGCCGTTCGAGTGGAGAAACACGAAATAAACGCGCGGGACACCTCGGTGGCCGGTCCCGCCGCTAGCGTGGGGCGCTCTGTCAGACGGAAGCCTTGGGGCAGGCGTTGGTACAGAAGACCGTGGTCGCCCGCAGCACCCAGCGGGCGCGAGGGAATCCCGAAGTCGGCAGCACCGGTGCCCGGTTCGGCCCGCAGGGGCCGCTGCCCGCCGCCGAGGTCGATCCCGTCCTGGCGGAACCGCCCGCCGCGGACTCGCCGATCGGCCTGACCGGGGCGCGATTCGGCCGGACCGGCCGCAAACGCAAGCGCGCGGCGCGGAAAGCGGACCCGGCCCCGGTCGCCGACGCCTGGTGGGACGCCGACACCCCGGTCGAGACGGGGGAGGACCACTGGACCGACGAGTACGCCGACTGGCTGACCCGCCCGGAGTCGCACGCGCTGGTGCGGCCGTACGCGTGGACCCGCGGCCGCACCCGGGCCCGAGGGGACCTGGCGATCGAGGCCCTCGTGCACACCGTCCGGCTGGACGCGCGGACGTCGTGGTCGTCGCGGGCGATCACCGAGCTGTGCCGGACGCCGCGGTCGGTCGCCGAGGTCGCCGCGCTGCTGTCGGTGCCGCTGGGCGTGGCCCGGGTGCTGATCGCGGACCTGGCCGCGGCCGGGGTCGTCCGCGTGCACGCGACGCCGGACGGGGTGCCCGACCTGACGATGTTGAACCGGGTGCTCACGGGACTTCGCCGGCTGTGAGCACTAGTTTCTGCTGACATGGCGCACACGCATGACCGAATCGACTGGACCGAGCGGATCGCCGAGATGCGGCGGACCGACGCGTTGGAGGCCGAGGTCAACGGCCTGGTCGCCCACCGGCTCGTGGACCCGCTGCCCCCGGGCGCCACGGTCGTCGACGTCGGCTCCGGCTCCGGCGGGATGGCCGCGGCCTTCGCCGCCGCGCTGGCGGTGCGCGGCGGCGGCCGCATCGTGCTGGTCGACGCGGTTCCCGAGCTGCAGGCGGCCGCGATCGACGCCGTCCGGGCGGCCGCGGGTGACCGGATCGAGATCGTGCCGGTCGAGTTCGACGCGGCCGACGACGGGCTCGCCGCCGCGGTCCCCGCGGGCGACCTGGTGTGGGCGTCGCGGGTCGTGCACCACCTGCCCGACGAGCGGGCCGGGGTCGCGCGGCTGGCCGGGATCGTCCGGCCGGGCGGGACCCTGGCCCTGGTCGAGGGCGGGCTGACCAAGCGGTGCCTGCCGTGGGACCTGGGCGTGGGCGAGCCCGGCCTTGAGGACCGCCTGCACGCCGCCCGCGCGGAGTGGTTCACCAGGATGCGCGCGGGCATGGAGGGCGTGGTGCGCACCGGGGTCGGCTGGAACCGGCTGCTCGCCGACGCGGGCCTGAGTGACGTCCGGGCGTTCAGCTACCTCGTCGACCTGCCCGCCCCCGGCGCGGAACCCGTCCGCCGCTTCGTCGCCGACTGGCTGGCGTGGCTGTCCGGTGTGGGGGAGGAGTGGCTGTCGGAGTCGGACCGGGAGACCGTCGCCCGCCTCCTGGACGAGAACGGCCCGGACTGGGTCGGCGCCCGCGACGACGTGTTCGTCCTGGCCGCGTCGACCGTGCACCTGGGCACGAAATGACCGAGCGCTGCGCCCGCTGCGGCCGCCCCCGCGACGACGCGGACCCGGCGGCCCGGCTGGCCTGGGTCCGCGACACCGACGAGCGCGGCACGCGGTGGTACTGCCCGGAGTGCGCCCGCGAGCACCTGCGCAGCATCGAGGCCAAGCTGACCTCGGACTGGTGGTGAGCCCGAGCGGTCAGGCGGCCTCGTCGGCGAAGCCGGGCTGCCACCGGGAGATGATCGGGCGCATCGAGAAGTGGGCGTCGAGCTGGCACAGGATGCCGGTCGCGCCCGCCGTCACCCGCTGGATCAGCAGGTACTGCGGCGGCAGGTTGAGCGAGCGGCCGGTCTTGAAGTCCTGGCCGCCGCCCACGCGCTCGGCCTGGCGCTGCATCCAACGGCGGCTGAAGTGGAAGGTCTCGACCGCTGCGGGCTCGGCGAACGGCGCCAGGTAGGCCAGGACGTCCTCGGCGTCGAGCTCCATGCCCGCGCGGACGAAGCCCTCGTCGCGCATGAGGCGGAGCAGGTCGGCCGAGCGGCCCTCGATGGACAGCCGGGTCATCACGCCCAGCGGCCTCGGCAGGCCCTCCGGGAGGCGGGCCACGGCGCCGAAGTCGATCACGCAGAGCCTGCCGTCCGGCGTGATCATGAAGTTGCCCGGGTGCGGGTCCGAGTGGAGCAGCCCCACCCGGGCCGGTGAGGAGAAGTGGAACTCGCACAGCAGCTTCCCCGCGCCGTCGCGTTCGGCGCGGCCGCCAGCGCGGATGATCTCCGACAGCGGCTTGCCCGCCACCCACTCGGTGACCGTGACCTTGGGCGCGCTGGCCACGACGCGCGGGACCAGCACGTGCGGGTCGCCTGCGAACGCCTTGGCGAACGTGCGCTGGTTCTCCGCCTCGGCGCGGTAGTCGAGCTCCTCGACCATCCGGTCGGCGAGCTCGCGCAGCAGCGGCTTGATCTCCATGCCCGGCACCAGCGGCTGGAACAGCTTGCTGAACCGCTGGAGCTGCCGCAGGTCCGACAGCAGCGCCTCGTCCGCGCCCGGGTACTGCACCTTGACGGCCACCTCGCGCCCGTCGTGCCACACCGCCCGGTGCACCTGCCCGATGCTGGCCGCCGCCGCGGGCTGGTCGTCGAACTCGGCGAAGCGCTTGCGCCAACCGCTGCCCAGCTGCTGGGCCAGCACCCGGTGCATGGTGGACGCGCTCATCGGCGGCGCGGCCGACTGCAGCCGGGTCAGCGCCTCCCGGTACGGCTCCGCCAGCTCGTCGGGCACCGCGGCCTCGAACACCGACAGCGCCTGGCCGAACTTCATCGCCCCGCCCTTGAGCTGCCCGAGCACGGCGAACACCTGCTCGGCCGTCCGCGCGGACAGCTCGGCGCTGACCTTGTCCGCGCTCTGCCCGGCCAGCCGCTTCCCCCAGCCGCCGACCGCCCGGCCCGCCACCCCGAGCGGGATGCTGGCGAGCCGCGCCGTCCGCGCGACAGTCTTGCGTGGCATCTCGGTCACGACCCGATTGTTCCCTGCCCGGGCCGCCCCACGCAGCCAGTTCGTGCGTGATACCCGGGACATCCCGCCCGCGCCGCGCCCGCTGGCGTCGGTGCGTGAGGGGTCGTGGGCCGACGGTGGTGGTCGGGGGAGCCGTTCGGCCGATGGCCGCGGCCGGTGGCAGGCCGTGGCGTCGGTCACGCGCGGAACGGCCGGTCGACAGCGGTGCCGATGTCGCCGGAGGCCCTGTGCTGCAACGGAAGGGGGAGCGCGGGTCGGTGTGGTCACGCGTCCAGTCTGCCCGGCTGGGCCGAACGGCCGAGCCGGTTGTCCACAGGTCGAAATGCCGCTCCCGGGATGTCGGTGGGGACCCTTACCGTTGTGCCGTGGCCGAACCCCGCGTCGAGGTGCGCAGGAGCAAGCGTCGCACCCGCACCGTCACCGCGTATCGAGACGGTGACACCCTGATCGTCCAGATCCCTGCCCGACTGTCCAAGAAAGAGGAGGCCCACTGGGTCGCCGAGATGCAGCGCAGGCTGCTGCGCAGCGAGGCCCCGGCGCGTCCGCCCGCGCGGTCGTCGGACGCCACGCTGCTGGCGCGCTGCCAGGAGCTGTCCGCGAAGTACTTCGGCGGCCAGTGCGACCCGGCGTCGGTCCGCTGGGTCCCGCCCATGCGGACCCGCTGGGCCTCCTGCACGCCCATCGACCGCACGATCCGGATCAGCGAGCGGCTGCGCCGGGTCCCGGCCTGGGTGCTCGACTACGTGCTCGTGCACGAGCTCGCCCACCTGCTCGAACCCGGGCACGGCCCGCAGTTCTGGGCGCTGGTGCGCCAGTACCCCAGGACCGACCGGGCCGTCGGCTACCTGGAGGGCCTCTCCGCCGCGGCGGGCTGGGGGCTCACGGAGGACTGACGAAGCAGAACTCGTTGCCCTCCGGGTCGCGCATGACCTGGAAGGACCCCTTGGCGTCGGACATGAGCCCGCCCATCCGCTGCGCGCCGAGGCCGACCGCGGTCTCGGCGGCGGCGCGGATGTCGTCGACCTCGACGTCGAGGTGCAGCCGGTTCTTGGTCGTGCGCGGGTCCGGCACCGGCTGGAAGGCCAGCCGGGGGAAGCCGGGCGGGTCGGTGTGCGACCAGCCGGACGCGCGGTCGACCACGTCGCCGCCGAGCAGCCCGGCCCAGAAGCGGGCCAGGACGGCGGGCTCGAGGCAGTCGATGACGAGCTGGTCGAGCCGGGCCCTCACTCCTCGGTCCCCTCGGTCTTCCTGAGCTCGGCGATCGGGTCGACGTCGGCGTGGCCGAGGCGGTCGGCGAACTCCATCGGGTCGTCGAGGTCGTCGGCGGTGGGCAGCAGGTCGGGGTGGGCCCAGAGGCCGTCGCGGACCTCCATGCCGTGCTGGTCGGTCACCAGCCGCCACAGCGCGGCGGCGGCGCGCAGCCTGCGCGGGCGCAGCTCCAGCCCGACCAGGGTGGCGAAGGTCTGCTCGGCCGGGCCGCCGGAGGCGCGGCGGCGCCGCAGCGTCTCGCGCAGCGCGTCCGCGCCGGGCAGCCGGTCGCCGACCGCGTCGCCGACGACGACGTCCACCCAGCCCTCGACCAGGGCGAGCAGGGTCTCCAGGCGGGCCAGCGCCGCCTTCTGCTCCGGCGTGGTCTGCGGCTCGAGCACGCCGGACTGCATGGCCCGCTCGATCGACTCGGGGTTCATCGGGTCGAACTGGCCCGCGAGCTGCTCCAGCGCGCTGGTGTCGACCTTGATGCCGCCCGCGAACTCCTCGACCGAGGCCAGCATCCGCTGCCGGAGCCACGGCACGTGCGCGAACAGCCGCTGGTGGGCGGCCTCGCGCGCGGCCAGGAACACCATGACCTCGCTGGAGGGCCGCTCCAGGCCCTTGGTGAACGCCTCGATGTTCTCCGGCAGCAGCGCGGCCGTGCCCTCCGGGCCCAGCGGCAGGCCGATGTCGGAGGAGGTCTGCACCTCGGCGGCCAGCTGCGCCAGCGCCTGGCCCAGCTGCGAGCCGAAGGCCATGCCGCCCATCTGGCCGACCACCGCCAGCAGCGGGCCCGCCTGCTGCTTGGCCTCGGCCGGGAGGGCCTCGACCCAGGCGCCGGACATGCGCTGGGCCACCGGGTCGCACAGCCGCCGCCAGGTGGGCAGCGTGGCGTCCACCCAGTCGCGCGCCGTCCACGCCCTGGTGGTGGCCGCGCCCGCGGGCAGCGTGGTGACCGGGTCGAGCCACATCTCGGCGAGGTGGACCGCGTCGGTGACCGCCTTGCCCGAGTCGGCGGCGAAGCCGGGCCTGGCGCCCAGCTTCTGCACGGCTATCTGCTTGGCCAGGTCGTAGTTCACCGGGCCGCTCGACGTGCTCGCCTGGCTCATCATCTGACCCAGCTGGCTGAGCATCTGGCCGAGCTGCCCGAACGCGTCGAACGGGTTCGGTTGCTGCCCGGCCTGGTCCGGGTTCTCGTTCTTGTCCCGGTCGTCGGGGTCCGGCAGGCTGAAGCCGAACTTGAACTCGTTCATAGGTCCACGGTACGCGGCACGCCCGCCTCCGGTACGTCAGGTGATCCGCCATGGGCGAACGCACGTACCCTGTGTGCTCGTGAGCACCGTCGCCGCCCAGGACCCGGTCCCCGCCCCGCCCGACTCCCAGCGCGGGCTGTCCCGGCGCGGCTGGACCGTGCTCGTCGGGTTCGTCCTGGCCTTGGTGTTCGCGGTGCTCGGCGCGACCGTGCCCATCCCGTACGTCTCGCTGGGCCCCGGCCCGACCTACGACACCCTCGGCTCCGTCGACGGCGTGGCGATCGTGCAGGTCGAGGGCGAGCAGACGTACGAGACCACCGGCCAGCTGCGCATGACGACCGTCTCGGTGAACGACGACATCACCCTGTTCGGCGCGCTCGCGCTGTGGGTGAGCGGCCGCTTCGCGCTGGCCCCGCGCGAGGAGTACTTCCCGCCGGGGGAGACCGAGGAGCAGATCGAGCAGCAGAACACCAAGCTGTTCGAGGACTCCCAGAGCAACGCCGAGACCGCCGCCCTGCGCCACCTCGACTACCCGATGAAGGTCATCGCCCAGCAGATCACCACCGGCGCGCCCGCCGACAAGGTGCTCGCCCCCGGCGACGAGATCGCCGAGGTCAACGGCAGGAAGATCGCCCAGGCCGACGACGTGCGCGCCGCGCTGGCGGGCACCCGCCCCGGCGACGCGGTGCCGATCACCTACGTGCGCGGCGGCGTCACCGAGACCGCGACCATCACCCTCGGCGACGCGGCGGCCTTCGGGGCCGACGCCCGCGAGGAGGGCTTCATCGGGCTCGGCGTCGTCGACCAGCCCGAGGTCGACTTCACCACGACGATCACCCTGGAGGACGTGGGCGGTCCGTCGGCCGGGCTGATGTTCTCCCTGGCCATCGTGGACCGGCTGACCGAGGGCGACCTGGCCGACGGGCAGATCATCGCCGGGACCGGCGAGATCACCACCCAGGGCGTGGTCGGCCCGATCGGCGGCATCGCGTTCAAGATGACCGCGGCCGCCGAGGCCGGGGCGACGACGTTCCTGGTGCCCGCTGCCAACTGCGCCGAGGCCGTGGACAACGCGCCCGAGGGCCTGCGGCTGGTCCGCGTGGAGACCCTGGAGGGCGCGGTGCAGTCGCTGAAGGACCTGGAGGCGGGCCGCCAGGTGCCGCTCTGCACGGCAGGCTAGTGGGCGGCCGGTTAGTCGAAGGTCGCCAGCAGGGCGCGGGTCAGGTTCGGCGCCAGCTGCGGGTTCTCGACCAGTTCGTCGATGTCGCGGACGCGGACGACGCACGCCGTCGCGCCCTCGCGCAGCACCGCGGCCACCAGCCGGGCCTCCCTGGCCATCGGGTGCGACGCGGCGACCCTGGCCATGGCGTCCTCGGCGTCGGGCAGGTCCGCCTCGGCGTCCGGGGGCAGCATGACGATCTCCTGCACGAGCGCGCAGCCCGCGACCGCCTCCGGCCACATGATCCCGGCCAGCGCCGCGCCGAGGTCGCCGTCGGGGAGGCTGTCCTGGGCGATGGGGGTCAGCGGGGACTCCGGGTCGACCTGGCCAGCCAGGTCCGGCTGCTCGCGCAGCAGGTGCTCGGTGGGCACCAGGGCGAACAGCTGGGGGCGCTGGTCCCAGCCCCCGGAATGGACGAACTCCTCGACCTCGCGGGCGACCGACGGCAGGGCGGAACTGGGCTCGCTCACGCCGGTCATCCTCGCACCCCCGGCGATCCACAGCCGAATTCCGCACCATTCGGACACCGCCGTGGGAACCTGAACCGGCCCTCGTAGAGTTGAACGGTCAGGGCCAGTCACGACCTGGCCCGGCCAGACGACAAGCAAGCGACCCTGGAGTGTGTCCAGTGGCCACTCGGCCCCCGATCGGCCTGCCGAAGCTGTCCCGGCGCAGCCGCATCCTGCTCATCCTCGGCGCCGCCGTCCTGCTGATCCTGTTGCTGGGCTCCCGGCTGCTGGGGACGTATGTGGACTGGCTGTGGTTCGGTGAGGTCGGGTTCCGCTCGGTGTTCACCACCATGATCATCACGCGGATCGCGCTGTTCTTCATCGTCGGCGCGTTCGTCGGCGGCGTGCTCGCGCTGAGCCTGTGGATCGCCTACCGCACCCGCCCGGTGTTCGTGCCGGTCGGCAGCGCCGACGATCCGCTCGCCCGGTACCGCTCGACCATCGTGCAGCGGGTCCGGCTGTTCGGCATCGGCATCCCGGCCGTCGTGGGCCTGATCGCCGGGTCCGCCGCCCAGGGCGACTGGCAGCGCGTGCAGCTGGCGTTCAACGCCACCTCGTTCGGCACGCTGGACCCGGAGTACCAGATCGACATCGGGTTCTACGCGTTCACGCTGCCGTTCATCACCTGGATCATCAGCTGGCTGTTCGTCGCCGTCGCCCTGGCGTTCTTCGGCGCGCTGATCACCCACTACATCTTCGGCGGCATCCGGCTGGCCGGTAAGGGCGGGCAGCTCGCCGGGCCCGCCCGCATGCAGCTGTCGATCACCGCGGGCGTGTTCGTGCTGGTGTACGCGGTCGACTACTTCTTCGAGCGCTACGAGCTGCTGTTCTCCGAGCGCAACCCGCTCTTCAGCGGCGCGACGTACACCGACCTCAACGCGGTGCTGCCCGCCAAGCTGATCCTGATGTTCATCGCGGGCTTCTGCGCCGTGGCGTTCTTCGTCGGCGCGTTCCTGCGCAACCTGCAGCTGCCCGCGATCGCCACCGCGCTGCTGGTGCTCTCCGGCATCCTCATCGGCGTCGCCTACCCGGCGATCGTGCAGCAGTTCTCGGTCCGGCCGAACGAGAACGCCAAGGAGGCCGAGTCCATCCAGCGCAACATCGCCGCGACCAAGCTCGGCTTCGGCATCACCGACGACAAGGTGAGCACCCTCGACTACCCGGGCGTGAGCACCGCGACGCCCGCCCAGATCCGCCAGCAGGAAGCCAGCGTCAACACCATCTCCAACATCCGGCTGCTGGACCCGAACATCCTGGCCCCGACGTTCACCCAGCGCGCGGGCGCGGAGAACTTCTACGGCTTCCCCACCAAGCTCGACGTCGACCGGTACACCATCGACGGCAAGACGCAGGACTACATCGTCGCCGCGCGCGAGATCAAGACCAGCGGGCTGACCGAGACCCAGGGCACCTGGATCAACCGGCACATGATCTACACGCACGGCAACGGCTTCGTCGCCGCGCCCGCGAACACGATCAACTCCGCGCTGCAGGACGCGGGCGGCGAGGGCGGCTTCCCGGTCTTCAAGATCAGCGACCTGACCCGCGAGGGCCCGTTCGGCCTGACGGAGCCGCGCATCTACTACGGCGAGCTGTCCACCGACACCTACGCCATCGTCGGCGGCCGCAACGACGGCGCGCCCATGGAGTACGACACCGCCTCGCAGACCTACTCCTACGCGGGCAAGGGCGGCGTGCCCATCGACGGGCTGATGAACAAGCTGGCGTTCACGCTGCACTACGGCGAGCGGAACATCCTGTTCTCCAGCCAGATCGTCGACGGCACGCGGATCATGTACAACCGCAACCCGCGCGACCGCGTGGCCAAGGTCGCGCCCTGGCTGACCCTCGACGGCGACCCGTACCCCGCGGTGATCGACGGCCGCATCCAGTGGATCATCGACGGCTACACCACGCTGGAGAACTACCCGTACTCCCAGCGCACCCCACTCGGCGAGGCCACGAGCGACTCCCTGGCGGGCGTGGTGCGCCAGGAGAACCGCACCATCAGCTACATCCGCAACTCGGTGAAGGCCACCGTCGACGCCTTCGACGGCAGCGTGAAGCTGTACGCGATCGACGAGGAGGACCCGGTCCTCAAGGCGTGGATGGGCGTCTTCCCCGGCACGGTGCTGCCCAGCAGCGCGGTGTCCGACGACCTGCGCTCGCACTTCCGCTACCCGGAGGACCTGTTCAAGGTCCAGCGCGAACTGCTGTCGAAGTACCACGTGCA
The DNA here is from genome assembly GCF_024760565.1 of Actinokineospora sp. UTMC 2448. Taxonomy (NCBI): domain Bacteria; kingdom Bacillati; phylum Actinomycetota; class Actinomycetes; order Pseudonocardiales; family Pseudonocardiaceae; genus Actinokineospora; species Actinokineospora sp. UTMC 2448. The sequence goes on from NZ_CP031087.1 coordinate 1,034,794, forward strand.
GGACGCCAACGAGTTCTTCTCCCAGAAGAGCTTCTGGAACGTCCCGGTCGACCCGACCGAGGGCGGCGGCACCAACACCGGCACCACCGGCGCCAAGCAGCCGCCGTACTACGTGCTCGCGCAGATCCCCGGCCAGGAGGACGCCACCTTCCAGATCACCAGCGCGCTGACGTTCCTCAACCGCGCGTTCCTGGCCTCGTGGGTGTCGGTGTCGTCGGACCCGGAGAACTACGGGCAGATCAGCGTCCTGAGACTGCCGAGCGCGGGAACGAGCCAGATCGAGGGCCCCGGGCAGGTGCAGAACCGGTTCCTGACGACCCCTGAGGTCACCGAGAACCGGACGCTGATCCAGAACCCGACGGTCGACGTCAAGTTCGGCAACCTGCTGACCCTGCCACTGGCCGAGGGCCTGCTGTTCGTCGAACCGATCTACATCCAGCGCAAGGACGACGACGCCTTCCCGCAGCTGGCCCGCGTGCTGGTGTCGTTCAACAACCGCGTCGGCTTCGCCGCCACGGTCTCCGAGGCCCTGGAGAAGGCCATCGGCGCGGGCACCGGCCAACCGGCCACCCCGCCCGGCGAGGAGGGCGACGACCCGCCGCCGACCACGCCCACCACCCCGCCGCCCACCGGCCCCGGCAACGGCGGAGACGCCAACGCCGACGTGGCCGCCGCGGTGCAGGCGCTGGACGCCGCCCTGGCCAAGCTCAAGGCCGCCCAGCAGTCCGGCGACTTCGCCGCCCAGGGCGAAGCCCTGGCGGAACTGGAAGCCGCCGCCGACCAGTACAACGAGGCGAAGGCCAAGCAGGAACAGACCGGCGGCTCACCCCCCGGCCCGTCGCCGTCACCCACCCCGTCCCCGAACGGCGGCGGCTGATCGAAATCGCCCCCGGGGCCCGCAGCCCCGGGGCCGATTTGCATCCGGACTTCCCCGTAACGTAGAGTTCCCCTTACCGACGCGGGGTGGAGCAGCTCGGTAGCTCGCTGGGCTCATAACCCAGAGGTCGCAGGTTCGAATCCTGTCCCCGCTACAGAGTTGGGAGAGCCCTATCCGCGGAAAGCGCGGATAGGGCTCTTTCGCATTTTGCCTGGGGGCCGAGCCCCCAGACCCCCACGGTGCGGTATCTCGCGAGGGTGGGTGGGCGGGTTTGGGGTGGTCCGTTGTGGTGGGTAAGGGGAGCAGTCGTTGTGGTGGGTGTGGGGGAGTGGTGGGTGAGGGAAGTGGTGTGGGCGAGATGTGGTGGCGTGGGGGATGGGTGAGTGGTGAGGGTGGAAGTGGTTGGGGTGTAAGGGGAGGTGGAAGTCGTTGGGGCGTGGAGTAGCCCGCTGGAAGGGGCCGGGCCGGGAGCGGTTGGTTGGAGTGGAGTGGCCGAGCTTGGGGTCGACGGGTGAAGGGGTGGAGAGGCGAAGGGGTGGAGGACTGATTGGGCGGAGGAGTGAAGGGCGGAGTGGTGAGGGTGGGAGCGGTGAGAGGGCGGGGGAGCGAAGGGGCGGAGAGGTGAGGGGTGAAGGGATGAAGCTCTGGGGTGGAGCGCGGGGAAGCAGCGGGACCACCGGGGAACGGGACGCGCCCCTGGTAACTGTCCGATGGGGTGGACTCGCATTCGTGGGGAGCGAGACGGTGCTACCCTCGCTCGGCGCGGAACGGCTTCGCCGCTCCGCCCTTCTTTCCGCGCCGCGCCGTCTCGCTTAGGGGCCCCGCGAATGCGAGTTCGCCCCATCGGACACCAAGAAGCAACTCGCGAACCACCCACGTGACCGCCGGCCCGGCGCACAACGGAGACTCAGCCGCGAGTGCCGGGGCAAACCTCAAACCACCTGCGGGCGCAGAAACGGCACAGCGAAGCCCAGCGGGGCAAGCACGGCCGCAGCAATCCCTCGAACACCGCGAAAACGCGCTCCACCACCCGATCGACCGCCAGAAGACCCCCCGTGAAAGCCGACCCCGAGGGTGTGTATAGTTGTACTTACCGACGCGGGGTGGAGCAGCTCGGTAGCTCGCTGGGCTCATAACCCAGAGGTCGCAGGTTCGAATCCTGTCCCCGCTACCACCGCGAAAGGCCCGATCCACACCGGATCGGGCCTTTCGCGCGTTATTGGGTTTGGGCCCGGCGCCCGGTTTGGTTGGCTGGGGGCCATGGGTGAGCTTTCGGCGCGGGACGTGGTGGGGCTGTTGGCCGAGGAGGAGCGGCTGCGGGTGTTCGCGGCCCTGGTGCTCGGCGCGGCCGACTCCGGCGAGGTTGAGCGGGTCACCGGGTTGTCGGCGCGGCAGGTGGGGCGCGCGTTGCTGAAGTTGCGCGACGGCGGGCTGGTGTCCGGCATGGCTGTGCGTGCCGAGGTCGTCAAGGCGGCGGCGCGGGGCGCGGCCGAGGAGCCGGAGTCGTTCGGGTACGCCGACCAGCGGGTCGAGGGCGTGGTGCGGGCCTTCGTGCGCGACGGGCGGCTCGTGGGGATGCCCGCGCAGGCGGCCAAGCGGCAGGTGGTGTTGGAGCACGTCGTGCAGGCCTTCGAGCCCGGGGTGCGGTACGGGGAGAAGGAGGTCGACGTGGTGCTGCGGGCCTGGTGCGAGGGCGGCGGGGTCGACTTCGTCACCGTGCGGCGGTACCTGGTGGACGCCGGGCTGCTCAGCCGGGAGGCCGGGGTCTACTGGCGTTCCGGCGGCTACACCTAGGACGGGTCGGAGCCGCGGACGGCCCACACCCAGAAGGCCAGCGCCGCGGTGAGCGCGGTGGCGGCGAGCCAGCCGGGGAAGCCGCTGCTGTCGATGTACGCCCAGAACAGGCCCACCAGGGGCGCCGACAGCGCGGCGGGCGCGTCCACGCGGAACTGCCGGGCCATGCCGGGCACCGACTCGGGGGCGTCCGGGACGGCGGCGTTGTCCGTGCGGCGCCCGGGCGGCTCTGTCGCGCGGACCCGGCCGGACGGGAACAGGGTGACGCCGTCCACCCGGAACGCGACGAAACGGTTGCGTCGGGGGTCGCCGTAGGCCTCGACCACGGTCGGCGTCGGCAGGGTAGGCAGGGCGGGGTCGAAGTAGACCGGGACCCAGCGCCGCGGTCCCGACTCGGTCTCCAGGTACGACCGGGTCAGCAGCCCGCGCTGCACGCGGACCCTGCGCACCGCCAGACGCGTCGGTGAGCGCCGCAGCAGCAGGCTCCGGCTCACTGCCAGCCACACGACGTGCGCGGCCGTCAGGACGGTCACCAGGGCCGTGAACACCACCCCGCCCAGCGCGCGGTCGGCGTCGGCGAAGACCTCGGCGCCCGGGACGACGGCGCGGTGCGGGGCGCGCGGGTCGTAGGCGATCGTGGCGGGCGCCTCGGCGGGCGGCGGGGTCACTGCCAGCGGGATGTCCGCCGAGTGCGCGACGCCGTCCGGCGATGTCCACTCGGCGCGGACCACGGACCCGCCCAGCGGCGTCACGGTGCCCGTGACGACCTCGGACAGCCCCGCCAGCGAGGCGTCGAGAGCGCGGTAGGTGGCTAGCGACATCCCGCCGACCAGGCCGCAGACCAGCACGACGAGCGCGGTGGCCAGGAGAACGTGACGGGCCGCGCGCACCCAGGAGGATGCGCGCGGCCCGGTGGACTCGACCATCGTCAGGCTGCGAAGCCCATGGCGGTGTAGTCCGGGTCAGCGACGCCGAAGGCGCCGAAGTTGACCAGCTTGGCGTCCACGGCGACCGCGCCCGGCACCTGGTACAGCGGCAGGTGGTGGCCCGCCTCCCAGATGAGCTTGTCGGCCTGGTTGGTCAGCTCGACGCGCTTGGCGTCGTCCAGCTCGGCGTTGGCCTGGTCGAGGAGCTTGTTGATCTCCTCGGAGCCGATCCGGCCGAAGTTCTGGTTCACGCTGTTCGGGTCGAGGTAGTAGATGCCCTTGGACGAGCTGATCGGCCAAGGCGTCTGCGACCAGCCGAAGCCGACCATGTCGAAGTTGCCGGTGTTGACGAAGTCGCTGAAGAACGTCGCCGAGGGCTGCGCGTCGATGATGACGTTGACGCCGACCTCCTTGAGCTGCGCCTGGGTCAGCTTGGAGATCTGCTCGGAGATCGGGTTGCCCGCGGTGGACACGATGCGGATGTCCAGCTGCTTGCCGTCCTTCTTGCGGAACTCGCCGTCCATCTTCCAGCCCAGGGCCTCGAGGTCGGCCTTGGCGGCCTCCTTGTCGGCCTTGATCGGGGCGGAGTTGTCCACGTAGTTCGCGGTGCCCTGCAGGAAGAAGTGGTTGCCCAGCGCCTTCGGGTCGGCCACGATCGGGCCGAGGATGCCCTTGGCGTAGACGTTCGGGTCCATGGCCTTCATGACCGCCACACGCAGCTTCTGGTCGGCCAGGATCGAGGTCTCGGCGCCGTTGAAGGTGATGTGGTTGTAGGACTTGCCGGGGGCCTCGCGGACCTCGACGCCCTGCATGGCCTTGGCCCGCTGGAAGTTGTCCACACTGGAGCCGATCTTGTACCAGTCGATGGCGTCGGAGGCCAGCGAGTCGGCCAGCGCGGCGCGCTCGACCACCCGGAAGGTGATCTTGTCCAGCTTGGGCTTGCGGCCCCACCAGTTCGGGTCCGGGACCACGCTGACCAGCTTGGCGGTCTGGTCGATGGTCTCGATCTTGAACGGGCCCGCGGTCGCCTTCGGGCCGTCGATCCAGCCCTCGTTGAAGGTCTTCGGGTCGGCGTTCAGCGACTTCGGGTAGAGCGGGCTGAACAGCGAGGTCCACTCCGCGAACTTCTTCTTGAAGGTGACGACGACCTCGTTGTCGGCCGCGCCCTTCTCCACCTTCTCGATGTCCTCGTAGCCGGTGGTGCCCGCGACCGAGAACTCCTCGTTGGTGCCGTTCAGCGCCTTGAACTGGGCGTCGAAGTCCTCCCAGCCGATCGGCGTGCCGTCACTCCACTTGGCGTTCGGGTTCAGCTTGTAGGTGATGACCTGCGGGTCCGGGGAGGTCAGCGTGGCCGACTCCAGGTAGTCCGGGTTGACGACGATCTTCCCGGCCTTATCCGCGACGTGCAGCTTCGGGATCAGCGCGCTGAGGATGTAGTCGTGGTCGACCAGCGGGCCGTTCAGCTGGTTGTAGTTCCAGTTGTCCGGCAGCGCGTCCAGCGGCCACTTCAGCTCGCCGCCCTGCTTGACCTGGTCGTAGGGCTGCTCGTTGATGGCCCACGAGCCCTGCGCGGCCTGGTCGGTCCCTTGCAGACCGCCGCCTGCCTGGTCGTTGTCGCCGCCGCCGCACGCGGTCAGCACCAAGGCCGCCGCGGTGACGGACGCGGCGACACCGGTCCACTTTCTGCGATTCACGGGGGTAACCCTCCTTCTTGCCCGCTATACGACTGCGCGGGACTCGGCATAGTGACACGCGGCACGGTGGTCCCCCGCGCCGTCGAGGTCCGGTTCCTGGTCGAGGCACAACGCCCGCTGCGCTTCCGGCAGGGCGGCGAACTTGAAGCAGCGGGTGTGGAACCGACACCCCTGCGGCGGATTGGCCGGGCTGGGCAGGTCGCCGGTGAGGATGATCCGCTCCCGGCGCCGCTCGACGACCGGGTCCGGGATCGGGATCGCCGAGAGCAGGGCCTGGGTGTAGGGGTGCTCGGGCGCGCCGAACACCTTCTCCACCGACCCGATCTCGATGATCTTGCCCAGGTACATCACCGCGACCCGGTCGGCGATGTGGCGCACCACCGACAGGTCGTGGGCGACGAACAGGTAGGACAGGCCGAGCTTCGCCTTCAGCTCGTCCAACAGGTTGATCACGCCCGCCTGGATCGAGACGTCCAATGCGGACACCGGCTCGTCGAGCACGATGAGCCGGGGCTCCAGGGCCAGCGCGCGGGCGATGCCGATGCGCTGGCGCTGCCCTCCGGAGAACTCGGCGGGGTAGCGGTCGGCGTGCTCGCGACGCAGGCCGACCAGGTCGAGCAGTTCGGGCACCCGGGCGTCGATCTGCGCCTGCGAATACCCGTGCACCTGCATGGGCTCGGCGAGGATGTCGCTGATGGGCATCCTCGGGTCGAGGGCGGCCATCGGGTCCTGGAACACGACCTGCATGTCCCGCCGGATCGCCTTGCGGGCGGTCCGGTCGAGCGCGGTGGTCTCCTTGCCGAGCACCGCGATGCGGCCGGACTGCAGCTTCTCCAGGCCCAGGATCTCCATGAGCGTGGTGGTCTTGCCGCAGCCGGACTCGCCGACCAGGCCGAGCGTCTCGCCGGTGCGGATGTCGAAGCTGATGCCGTCGACGGCGCGGACGCTGCCGATGGTGCGCTTGAACACCGAGCCCTTGGTCAGCGGGTACGCCTTGACCAGGTCCTGGACCTCCAGCACGGTCTCCCGCTGCTCGCGGGGCACCGCGGCGATCGGGGGCTCCTCGACGACGTCCACGCCGTACACCTCGGCCGCGTCGGCGTCGGTCCCGGCGATCTCGTCGCTGCGGATGCACGCCGCGTGGTGCCCGGGCGCGACCTCGGCCAGCGGCGGCTCCGCGGTGGTGCACGCCTCGACGGCCATGGGGCAGCGCGGGGCGAACGGGCAGCCCGGCGGCAGCTCCACCAGCGACGGCGGCTGGCCCTCGATCGGGACCAGCGGCTGCTTCTCGTCGGCGTCCAGCCGCGGGATGGAGCCGAGCAGACCCAGCGTGTACGGCATGCGCGGGTGCGGGTACACCTCGTCAACCGGGCCGGTCTCCACCGCGCGCCCGGCGTACATGACCATCAGCCGGTCGGCGAACCCGGCGACCACGCCGAGGTCGTGGGTGATGATCACGATGCCCGCGCCGGTGACCTCCTGGGCGGTCTTGAGCACCTCCAGCACCTGCGCCTGCACGGTGACGTCCAGCGCGGTCGTCGGCTCGTCGGCGATGATCAGGTCGGGGTCGTTGGCGATCGCGATGGCGATGACCGCGCGCTGGCGCATGCCGCCGGAGAACTCGTGCGGGAACGCCTTGGCCCGCTGGGCCGCGTTCGGGATGCCGACGAGGTCCAGCAGCTCCACCGCGCGGTTGTTCGCCTGCTGCTTGCTGACCCTGCCCTTGCCGTGGGTCAGCAGCGCCTCGGCGATCTGGTCGCCCACGGTGTAGACCGGGGTCAGCGCGGACAGCGGGTCCTGGAACACCATCGAGATCCGGCGGCCGCGGATGCGCGAGAGCTCGGTGTCGCCGAGGCCGAGCAGCTCCTTGCCGCGGAACCGGATCGACCCCGACACCCGCGCCTGGGCGGGCAGCAGCCCCATCACGGCCAGCGAGGACACCGACTTGCCCGACCCGGACTCGCCCACGATGCCGAGCACCTCGCCGGGCGCGACCTCGTAGCTCAGCCCGCGCACCGCGCGCACGCGGCCGCTCTCGCTGGGGAAGGACACCCGCAGGTCGTCCACCTTCAGCACCGGGCCGTCCACCTCCGGCGTGGGCCCGTCGAACATCAGGTCGGCGGCGGTCACTCCGACTCCTCCTCGCTCTTGGTTGCGCGCTTCCGAGCCCTCGTGGAGCTCGGGTCGAGCGCGTCGCGCAGGCCGTCGCCGAACAGGTTCACCGCGAGCACGAACAGCACGAGGAAGCCCGCGGGCAGGTAGAACAGCCAGGGGTAGGTGATCACCGAGTCGGTGCCGGTGGCGATGAGCGTGCCCAGGGAGACGTCCGGGGGCTGCACGCCGAAGCCGAAGAAGCTCAGGCCGGTCTCCGACAGGACCGCCGCGCCGATGGTGATGGTCGCGTCGATGATCAGCAGCGAGGCCATGTTCGGCACGATGTGCTTGAAGATGATCCGCAGCGGGGACTGGCCCATGAACCGCGCGGCCTTGACGTACTCGCGCTCGCGCAGGGTCAGCGTCATGCCGCGCACGATCCGCGCGGTGATCATCCAGCTGAACGCGGCCAGCAGGGCCACGAACAGCAGCCAGCTCTCGCCCTTGAACGCCGGGCTGAGCACCGCGATGATCAGGAACGACGGCAGCACGAGCAGCAGGTCGACCACCCACATCAGCGTCCGGTCCACCCAGCCGCCGAAGTAGCCTGCCAGCGCGCCGACCAGCGCGGCCACGCTCGTGGAGATCACCCCGACCAGCAGACCGATCGTGAGCGACTTCTGCAGACCGCGCATGACCTGCGCGAACACGTCCTCGCCGATCTTGGTGGTGCCGAACCAGTGCTCGGCGCTCGGCGGCTGCAGGAACGCGGTGTAGTCCGGCTCGGCGTAGCCCCACGGGGAGATCAGCGGGCCGAGGAAGGCCATCAGGTACAGCAGCACGACCACGATCAGGCCGAACACCGCGCCCTTGCGGCGCAGGAACCGCCGCAGGACGAGCCGCGACCGCGTCGCCGACCGCTCGCGCTTGGGCGCCCCGCCGTCGACCGGGCTGGCGCCGGGGGCGGCCGCGTCACTGGTGATAGTCGCCATTTCCAGTCCCCCCTAGACCCGGACTCGCGGGTCGAGCGCGGCGTAGAGCACATCGGACAGCCAGCCGGAGATGAGCACCAGGACCGCGATGAACAGCGTGACGGTGGCCACGACGTTGGTGTCCTGGGCGGTCACGCCGCTGATGAGCCAGTCGCCCATGCCGTACCAGCCGAAGATGCGCTCGGTGAACGTGCCGCCGGTGATGAGCAGGCCGAACCCGAACGCGAACAGGGTCGCCATCGGGATGAGCGCGGTCCGCAGGCCGTGCTTGAACAGCGCGCGGCGCCGGGTGAGGCCCTTGGCCTGGGCGGTGCGCAGGAAGTCGCTGCCGAGCACGTCGAGCATGGCGCTGCGCTGGTAGCGGCTGTAGAAGGCGATCTGGCCGAGGGCGATGGTGAGCGTCGGCACGATCAGGTAGCGCAGCCGGTCGCCCAGGGACTCGAACCAGGTGCCCTGGAAGCCCGGTGTGGCCTCGCCGAGGGTCTGCAGGTAGTTGCTGCCGATGAGGTCGTTGAACGCCTGGGCGGGCTGCTTGAGCAGCGTGCCGAGCACGAAGACCGGAATGGACAGGATGACGAAGGAGAACAGCGTCGCCACGTGGTCGGTCAGCTTGTACTGGCGGATGGCGCTGACCACGCCCAGCACGACGCCGCAGATGACGCCGATGGTGACGCCCAGCAGGAACAGCCGCAGGCTGACCCCGATCCTCCTGCCCAGCTCGTCGGTGATGGGGTGTCCGGCCACGGTCTGGCCGAAGTCGCCCTGGACGACGCCGCCGAGCCAGCTGAGGAACCGCTGGGGGATCGGCTGGTCGAGCATCAGGTCGACGCGTTTGGCCTGGATGACGGCGTCCGGCGGCGGCGGGTTCCGCTGCATGAGGATGCCGATGGGGTCGAACGTCAGCGAGGCGAGGGCGAACGCCAGGAACGTCGCCACCAGGCACAACACGATGTAGTTCGCCAGGCGTCGGACGAGGAATCCGATCACGTCAGAAAGGGCCTTCCGGTACGGCCCGGTCGGGGCCTGCACGCGACAGTCACGAAGATGGGATGTTCGGCCGTGGAGGTCTGGCGAGGAACCTACTTTAGTAGGGAATCCGGTTACAGCTCGGAGACGGAGGCGGCTAGCCCCGTATGGGTGGTTGCTATAGGTGATTCCGGCCACAGGGTCGTGCAGGTCGCAGCGCCATTCGGGTGACTACGTCGAACCGGTCCCGACTGGGCCGATCGGGTAGCCGCGGCGGTCAGTGATCCACTCCATTGGGTGAGCGCCGGGCGGCGGTCCCAAGGGGACCGTCGCGGTTTGCGCCGGACGGGCGGGGTGGCTTGGGCTGTTCGGTCGCGTCCGAACGAGTCGGCGGAGCCCGGCTGTGATCAGCCATTGTGGACTGGGCAGGCCGGCCATTGTGGACAGCGTGCGCGGAACGTGGCACCGTGGACATGTGTCTGATTTGAATGCAACCGCAGCGGCACTGCTCGGCTTGCTGCACGACGGTCCGCAGACCGGCGGGCAGCTCGTCGCGGCGGCCCGCGAGCGCTTCGGCTCGTTCTTCAGTGTCACGCGCAGCCAGGTGTACCGGGAGCTGCCCGCGCTGGCCGACGCCGGACTCGTCCGGCTGGGCAAGCAGGGGCCGCGCTCCAGTCAGCAGTACGTCCTGACCGCGGCGGGCAAGAAGGCGTTCAAGTCGTGGCTGGCCGCCGAGCCTGGCCCCGACCACCTGCGCAGCCCGCTCATCCTGCGCCTGGTGCACGCCGACACGCTGACCGCCAAGCAGCGGACGAACCTGATCGATCAGGCGAAGGTGGCCTACGCGGGCGAGCTGGACGTGGCCAAGGCCGCGTCGAAGTCCGCCGAGGACCCCTACGCCAAGGCGATCGCCGAGTTCGGGGTCGCCCGCGCGAAGGCGGTGCTCAAGCTGCTGGACGCCGTCCCGAAGGCCTAGGCCGACCCGGCCGCGATGGGGCGTGCGACCATCGCGGCCGTCCGCCTGCACGCCGGGCGTGAGGTCCGCGTAACCTTGTACGACGTGAACCCCGACGTCGTGACCGACCTCAAGGACCTCTCCGCCACGCTGGCCAACGTCGAGGCCGTGATCGACCTCGACAGCCTGCGCAACCAGGTCGCGGCGCTGGAGGAGCAGGCGGCCCGGCCGGACCTGTGGGACGACCCGGAGGCCGCCCAGAAGGTGACCAGCCAGCTGGCGCACCGCCAGGGCGAGCTGCGCCGGATCGAGAGCCTGCGGTCGCGGGTGGACGACCTCGGCGTGCTCTACGAGCTGGCCGAGGAGGGCGAGGACGAGGACGCCCGCGCCGAGGCCGACGCCGAGCGGGAGAAGCTGCGCGCCGACATCGCCGCGATGGAGGTCCGCACGCTGCTGTCGGGCGAGTACGACGAGCGGGAGGCGCTGGTCACCATCCGGGCCGAGGCGGGCGGCGTCGACGCCGCCGACTTCGCCGAGATGCTCATGCGCATGTACCTGCGCTGGGCCGAGCGCCACGGCTACCCGACCCAGGTCTACGACACCTCCTACGCCGAGGAGGCGGGCATCAAGTCCGCCACCTTCAAGGTCGAGGCCCCCTACGCCTACGGCACCCTCTCGGTCGAGCAGGGCACGCACCGGCTGGTGCGCATCTCGCCGTTCGACAACCAGGGCCGCAGGCAGACCTCCTTCGCCGCGGTCGAGGTCGTTCCGGTCACCGAGCAGACCGACCACATCGATATCGATGAGAAGGACCTGCGCGTCGACGTCTACCGCTCGTCGGGCCCCGGCGGCCAGGGCGTCAACACCACCGACTCCGCGGTGCGCATCACGCACCTGCCGACCGGCATCGTCGTCTCCTGCCAGAACGAGCGCTCGCAGCTGCAGAACAAGGCCACCGCGATGGCCGTGCTGCAGTCCAAGCTGCTGGAGCGGCGCAGGCAGGAGGAGCAGGCGCGGCTGGACTCGCTGAAGGACTCCTCGTCCGGGTCGTGGGGCAACCAGATGCGCTCCTACGTCCTGCACCCGTACCAGATGGTCAAGGACCTGCGCACCGAGCACGAGGTCGGCACGCCGAGCGCGGTGCTCGACGGCGAGATCGACGGGTTCCTCGAGGCGGGCATCCGCTGGCGGCGCACCCAGTAGTCACGCTCGGGTGGGGCTGGCGCACATAGGGTGAACTGGATAAATCGGATAACCGGGCGAGGCAACGGGTCGATAACGCCCGGGGGTAGACTCGCGCACCGTGATCCGGCTCGAACAGGTTTCCAAGGTCTACAAGACCTCCACGCGACCCGCGCTGGAGAACGTGTCCGTCGAGGTGGACAAGGGTGAGTTCGTCTTCCTGATCGGTGCGTCCGGCTCCGGGAAGTCGACCTTCCTCCGGCTGCTGCTGCGCGAGGAAGTGCCCACCAAGGGCCGGGTCTACGTCGCCAACTTCGACGTCGCCAGGATGGCCAGGCGCCGGGTGCCCCGGCTGCGCCAGTCCATCGGCTGCGTGTTCCAGGACTTCCGCCTGCTGCACAACAAGACCGTCGCCGAGAACGTGGCCTTCGCCCTCGAGGTGATCGGCAAGCCCCGGCACACCATCCGCAAGGTCGTGCCCGAGGTGCTGGAGCTGGTCGGCCTGGAGGGCAAGGCCGAGCGCATGCCCAACGAGCTCTCCGGCGGCGAGCAGCAGCGCGTGGCCATCGCCCGCGCGTTCGTCAACCGGCCGCTCATGCTGCTGGCCGACGAGCCGACCGGGAACCTGGACCCGGACACCAGCCAGGACATCATGCTGCTGCTGGAGCGGATCAACCGCACCGGCACGACCGTGCTGATGGCCACCCACGACCACTCCATCGTGGACTCCATGCGCCGCAGGGTCGTCGAGCTGGACCTCGGCCGCGTGGTCCGCGACGACGCCCGCGGCGTGTACGGCGTCGGCCGCTGACCACCCCGAGAGCCTGAGGAACGATGCGCGCGAGTTTTGTGTTCAGCGAGGTCGTCACCGGCCTGCGCCGGAACATCACGATGACCATCGCCATGATCATCACCACCGCCATCTCGCTGGCCCTGCTCGGCGGCGGCCTGCTGGTCGTGCGGATGATCGACAAGACGCAGACGCTCTACCAGGACAAGGTCGAGGTCAGCGTCTACCTGACCAACGACGTCTCCGAGACCGACCCGGAGTGCGCGGCCGAGCCGTGCGCGGGGCTGCGCGCGGCGCTGGAGGCCGACCCGGCCGTCGAGCAGGTCGACCACGAGAGCCGCGACGAGGCCTACGAGCGGTTCAAGCGGATCTTCGAGGCGCAGCCGGAGCTGGTGAAGCTGGCCCGGCCGGAGGCGCTGCCCGCGTCGTTCCGGATCAAGCTGGTCGACCCCGAGCGCCCCGAGGTGATCGAGCAGACCTACGGCGGGCGCCCGGGCGTGGAGTCGATCGCCGACCAGGGCGAGTTCCTCGACCGGTTCTTCGGCGTGCTCAACAGCCTGCGCAACGGCACCTTCTTCGTCGCGCTCGTCATGGCCATCGCGGCGCTGCTGCTGATCTCCAACACAGTGCAGCTCTCGGCGTTCACCAGGCGCGTGGAAGTCGGCATCATGCGCCTGGTCGGCGCGACCCGCTGGTATACCCAGCTGCCGTTCCTCCTGGAGGCGGTGGTCACCGGCATTGTCGGCGCCCTGGTGGCGATCGGGCTGCTGGTGGTGCTCAAGGTGACCTTCATCGACGACGTGCTCGGCGGGTCGATCCAATCCGGCGTGGTCAGCTCGGTCGACGGCGTGGACATCCTGCTGGTCGCGCCGATCCTGCTGCTCACCGCGCTGGTCATCTCCGGCATCACCGGGTATGTGACGCTGCGGCTGTACGTGCGCACGTAACCCGGTTGTGGGCCTTCCGTAGAGTTGGTTCTCATGGCGAAGGAAACCGGCCAGAAGGTTATCGCGTCGAACCGCAAGGCGCGGCACGACTACACGATCCTGGACACCTACGAGGCCGGGATCGCGCTCATGGGCACCGAGGTCAAGAGCCTGCGCGCGGGGCGGGCGTCGCTGGTGGACTCCTTCGCCACGGTCGACGACGGGGAGATCTGGCTGCGCGGCCTGCACATCCCGGAGTACAGCCACGGCACCTGGACCAACCACGAGCCGCGCCGCACCCGCAAGCTGCTGCTCCACAAGAAGGAGATCCTGCGGCTGATCGGCAAGACCAAGGAGTCCGGGACCTCGCTGGTGCCGCTGTCGATGTACTTCAAGGACGGCAAGGTCAAGGTCGAGCTGGCCCTGGCCCGGGGCAAGAAGGCGCACGACAAGCGCCAGTCGCTGGCCAAGCGCGACGCCGAGCGGGAGATCCAGAAGGTGATGGGCCGGGCGGCGAAGAGAGGCGCCGGTGCGCGACGCTGACGTCGCGGCCTGGGTGCGCGGCCTCGGCGTGCCCGGCCTGGTCGACATCCACGTGCACTTCCTGCCCGACGCCGTCCAGCGCAAGGTCTGGGCGTACTTCGACCAGGCCGGGGCCAACTACGGCACCGAGTGGCCGATCCAGTACCGGCTGCCGGCAGCCGAGCGGGTCGAGGTCCTGCGGTCGCTGGGCGTGGTGGCGTTCGCGCCGCTGGTCTACCCGCACAAGCCCGGCATGGCCGAGTGGCTGACCGACTGGGTGCGCGACTTCGCCGCCGACACCCCGGGCGCCGTGCCGACGGCGACCCTCTACCCGGAACCGTCGGTCACGTCCTACCTCGACGCGGCGCTGCGCACGGGCATCCGGTGCGTGAAGGCGCACGTGCAGGTGGGCGCGTACGACCCGCGCTCGGAGCTGCTCGACGCGGCGTGGGGCATGCTGGCCGACGCCGGGGTGCCGGTGGTGGTCCATTGTGGCCACGGCCCGCTGCGCGGCGAGCACACCGGGCTGGACGTGTTCAACGAGGTGCTGGTGCGCCACCCCCGGCTGACGGCGGTGCTCGCGCACGCGGGCATGCCGGAGATCTCGCAGGCGTTGGACCTGGTGGCGGCGTACCCGAACGTCCATATCGACACGACCATGGTGGGCGTCGGGTTCACGACCCGGATGTCGCCGCTGCCGACCGACTGGCTCGACCGGCTGGCGGCCTACCCGGACCGGGTCGCGTTCGGTACGGACTTCCCGTCGATCCCGTACGCCTACGCCGAGCAGGTCGCCGCGGTCGCGTCCTGGGCGCAGGACCGCAGGCTGGGTGAGCCGTTCCTGCGCGCGGTGCTGCACGACACGCCCGCCCGGCTGCTCCGGCTGTAGTTCACCCTGGGCGAACGGTCGGGGGAAACAAACCCCGGCTCAGGGAGGTTGAGTTGGTCAGACTCAACTTCTCGAGGGGTGATCCCATGTCGGAGGCTCTGACGCTGCCGGTGCTGCCGCTGGACGACACGGTCCTGCTGCCCGGCATGGTCGTGCCCGTGTCGCTGACCAGCGAGGCCCGCGCGGCGGTCGAGGCGGCCCGCGCGCTGGGGGAAAAGCAGGACCGGGTGGCCCTGGTCCCCAGGCTGGACGGCAAGTACGCCTCGGTGGGCACCGTCGCCGTGGTCGAGCAGGTCGGGCGGCTGCCCGGCGGCGAGCTGGCCGCGGTGGTGCGCGGCACCGGCCGGGTCCGGCTGGGCGCGGGGACGACCGGGCCGGGCGCGGCGCTGTGGGTGCACGTCGACGTCGTCGACGAGACCGTGCCCGAGCGCGCCGTCGAGCTGGCCAGGGAGTACAAGCGCCTGGTCGTGACCATCCTCCAGCAGCGCAACGCCTGGCAGACGATCGACGCGGTGACCGCGCTGGACGACCCGTCCGCGCTCGCCGACCTCGCCGGGTACGCGCCGTACCTGTCCGACGAGCGCAAGGTGTGGCTGCTGGAGACCACGGACGTGGCCGAGCGGCTGGAGAAGCTGGTCGAGTGGGCCCGCGAGCACCTGGCCGAGTTGGACGTCGCCGAGACCATCCGCAAGGACGTGCAGGAGGGCGTGGAGAAGCAGCAGCGGGAGTTCCTGCTGCGCCAGCAGCTCTCCGCCATCCGCAAGGAGCTGGCCGAGCTGGAGGGCAAGCCCGCCTCCGACGAGCAGGACTACCGCGCCCGGGTGGAGGCGGCCGACCTGCCGGAGAAGGTGCGCGCGGCCGCGTTGTCCGAAGTGGACAAGCTGGAACGGGCCAGCGAGTCGTCGCCGGAGGTGGGCTGGATCCGCACGTGGCTGGACACGGTGCTGGAGCTGCCGTGGACCGAGCGCACCGAGGACGCCTACGACATCGCGGGCGCGCGGGCCGTGCTCGACGCCGACCACGCCGGGCTCGACGACGTGAAGGAGCGCATCGTCGAGTACCTGGCCGTGCGCAAGCGGCGGGCGGACCGGGGGCTCGGCGTCGTCGAGGGCAGGCGCAGCGGCGCCGTGCTGGCCCTGGCCGGGCCGCCCGGGGTGGGCAAGACGTCGCTGGGCGAGTCGGTGGCGCGGGCCATGGGGCGCAAGTTCGTCCGGGTCGCGCTGGGCGGCGTGCGCGACGAGGCGGAGATCCGGGGGCACCGGCGCACGTACGTCGGCGCGCTGCCGGGCCGGATCGTGCGGGCGGTCAAGGAGGCCGGGTCGATGAACCCGGTCGTGCTGCTCGACGAGATCGACAAGGTGGGCGCCGACTACCGGGGCGACCCGACGGCGGCGCTGCTGGAGGTGCTGGACCCGGCGCAGAACCACACGTTCCGCGACCACTACCTCGAGGTGGAGCTGGACCTGTCGGACGTGGTGTTCCTGGCCACGGCCAACGTCGTCGACGCCATCCCCGGGCCGCTGCTTGACCGCATGGAGCTGGTGCGCCTCGACGGCTACACCGAGGACGAGAAGGTCACCATCGCGCGTGACCACCTGCTGCCGAGGCAGCTCGACCGGGCCGGGCTGTCCGCTGACGAGGCCGCGATCTCCGACGACGCCCTGCGGGCGCTGGCCGGGGAGTACACGCGGGAAGCCGGTGTGCGGGAGCTGGAGCGCTCGATCGCGCGCGTGCTGCGGAAGGTCACCGCGCGCGTGGCGCTCGGCGACGACGCCCTCCCGGTCCGGGTCGGCGCCGAGGACCTGCGCGGCTACCTCGGTCGGCCGAGGCACACGCCGGAGTCGGCCGAGCGGACGTCGGCTCCCGGCGTGGCCACCGGTCTCGCGGTGACCGGGGCGGGCGGCGACGTGCTGTTCGTCGAGGCGTCCCTGGCGGACAAGGACACCGGCTCGTCCGGCGTGACGCTCACCGGGCAGCTGGGCGAGGTGATGAAGGAGTCGGCGCAGATCGCGTTGTCCTACCTGCGGTCGCACGGCCCCGGGCTCGGGCTGCCGGTCGGCTCGCTCGGCGAGCGCGGTGTGCACATCCACGTGCCCGCGGGCGCGGTGCCCAAGGACGGGCCGAGCGCGGGCGTCACCATGACCACGGCGCTGGCGTCGCTGCTGTCCGGGCGGCCGGTGCGCGCCGACGTGGCGATGACCGGCGAGGTGTCGCTGACCGGGCGGGTGCTGCCGATCGGCGGGGTCAAGCAGAAGCTGCTGGCCGCGCACCGGGCGGGCATCACGACCGTGCTGCTGCCCAGCCGCAACGAGCCCGATCTCGACGACGTGCCCGAGTCGGTGCGCTCGGCGCTGACCGTGCACCTGGTCGGCGATGTCCGCGAGGTGCTGGCGGTCGCGCTGGCCCCGGAGGTCGCGGGCGCGGTGGCCGCTTGACCTTATGACTGTCTCTTATGTCCACTATGGCGACCGGGGGCCGTCCGCGCTTCACCGCATAGCGCGAGCGGCCCCCGGGCCATAGCTTCTCCCCTGTTCAGCCGAACCTCCGGTTCAGCCCTGGCGCGGTGGGGCGAATGTCGGCTTATCTCGGACCTACGTTCGCGCGGACGTCCCTGCATTTACCCTGCGTTGAGGGAGATTGACCGCGATGAGACACGTCCGCGTGGCTCGGGTGCTGACCGCACCCGTCGCCGCGGCCGCCGTCACCTTGTCCCTGGTGATGGCCACTGCGACCCCGGCCGCCGCAGCCGAGGGCGCCATCCTCGGGGCAGGCGCCCCGGGAGCGATCGACGGCAGCTACATCGTCGTCCTGAAGAACGGCGTCGTGGCGGCGCAGTCGGCGAACTCGCTGGCCGCCAAGCACGGCGCGACCGTCAAGGCGACCTGGAGCCGGGCGGTCAACGGGTTCGCCGCCCGGATGACCGAGCGCCAGGCGCGCAAGCTGGCCGCCGACCCCGCTGTCGCCTACGTCGAGCAGGACGGTGTGGTGCGGGTGGCCGGAACCCAGCCCAACCCGCCGTCCTGGGGGCTGGACCGCATCGACCAGCGCAACCTGCCGCTGGACAACAGCTACACCTATCCCAACACGGCGTCCAATGTGACGGCGTACATCATCGACACCGGCATCCGCACCACGCACAACGACTTCGGCGGTCGTGCGACGTGGGGCACCAACACCGCCGGGGACGGCAACAACACCGACTGCAACGGCCACGGCACGCACGTGGCGGGCACGGTCGGCGGCACCGCGTACGGCGTCGCCAAGGACGTCAAGCTCGTCGCGGTGAAGGTGCTGGGCTGTGACGGCTCCGGCAGCTTCGCCGGGGTGATCAGCGGCATCGAGTGGGTGACGCAGAACGCGCGCAAGCCCGCCGTGGCCAACATGAGCCTGGGCGGCGGCGCGAACACCTCTGTGGACACCGCGGTGCGCAACTCGATCAGCTCCGGCGTCGTCTACTCGCTGGCTTCGGCCAACGACAACCGCGACGCCTGCAACACCTCGCCCGCCCGGGTGGCCGAGGGGATCACGGTCAACGCGTCCGACCGCAACGACGCGCGCGCCTCGTTCTCCAACTTCGGCCGCTGCACCGACATCTTCGCCCCGGGCGTCAGCATCACCGCGCCCTGGTACACCAGCGACTCGGCGACCAACACCATCAGCGGAACCTCGATGGCCGCGCCGCACGTCGCGGGCGTCGCCGCGCTGCGGCTCTCGGCGCACCCGAACGAGACGCCGAGCCAGGTCGGCGACGCGCTGCTCGCGGCGTCCACTCCGGACAAGATCACCAACCCGGGCGCGGGCTCGCCGAACAAGCTGCTGTACGTCGAGCAGGCGGTGTCCACGCCGGTCGAGGTCCAGGACCCGGGCGCGCAGACGAGCGCGGTCGGCGCCGCGGTGACCTTGCGGCTGACCGCGACCGGCGGCACCCCGCCGTACCAGTGGTCCGCTGTGGACCTCCCGCCCGGTCTGTCGATCAACGCTTCCACCGGCGTGATCTCCGGAACGCCGACGACCGCGGGCTCCTTCGAGGCGCACGTGTCCGTCTCCGACGCCGCCGACGGCTCCGCGCGCCTGTCGATCCCGTGGACGGTGACCGAGGACGGCGGCGGCGACCTGACGCTGCCGAACCCGGGTCAGCAGAGCGGGACCGTCGGCCAGGAGGCCGCGCTGAAGCTGGTCGTCTCCGGCGGCACCGGCCCGTACGGCTGGACGGCGACCGGCCTGCCCCCGGGCATCACCGCGCTGGACAGCGACACCGACACCGTGACGCTGGTCGGCGTCCCGACGGCGGGCGGCACCTACCGCGTCACCGTCACGGTCACCGCCACCGAGGGCGGCTCGGCGACGACCTCGTTCGACTGGGTCATCGGCGGCGGCTCCGACGTCGTCGTGCCCAGCCCCGGCGACCAGACCAACGAGGTCGGCGACGCGGTGGACCTGACGCTGACCGCCTCCGGCGGCACCGCGCCGTACACCTTCGCGGCCACCGGTCTGCCGCCGGGCGCGCAGCTGTCCGGCAACCGGATCACCGGCACCCTGACCGCGGTGGGCAACCACACGGTGACCATCACCGCGCGGGACTCGGCGGGCGCCAGCGGCAGCGCGACCTTCCGCTGGACGGTCACCCCCGGCTCGGGCTGCCCCGGCGGGCAGAAGCTGGCCAACCCCGGCTTCGAGTCCGGCTCGGCGAGCTGGACGGCCACGGCCAACGTGATCGGCCAGCACGGCTCCTACGGCCAGCCGCCGCGCACCGGCTCGTGGAACGCCTGGCTCAACGGCTGGGGCCGCACCCGCACCGACTCGCTGGCCCAGTCGGTGGCGATCCCGGCGGGCTGCTCGGCCAGCCTGTCGTTCCACCTGCACATCGACACCGACGAGTACACGTCCTCGGTGGCCTACGACAAGCTGACCGTCCAGGTCGGCACGACCACCGTGAAGACGTTCTCGAACCTGGACGCCGCCAACGGCTACCGACTGCACACCGTCGACGTGTCGCAGTTCGCGGGCCAGACGGTGACGGTCAAGTTCACCGGCGTGGAGGACGCCAGCCTGCAGACGTCCTTCGTCCTCGATGACCTTGCCCTCACGGCGAGCTGACGGGGGATAGGTGGGTGACGCGGCCCGGCCCCGGCGACGGGGTCGGGCCGCACTCGTCACCGCTCCAGGTACGCCAGCACGGCCCGCACCCGCCGGTGCTCCTCGCCGCTGGGCTCCAGCCCCAGCTTGGTGAAGATGTTGCCGATGTGCTTCTCGACCGCGCCGTCGGAGACCACCAGCGACCGGGCGATCGCCACGTTCGACAGGCCCTGGGCCATCAGCCCGAGCACCTCCCGCTCGCGCGGGGTGAGCGCGTCCACCGGGTTCCTCCGCTTTCGGGCCATGAGCTGCGCGATCACCTCCTGGTCAATGCACGTGCCACCCCGGGCGACCCGGTGGACGGCGTCGATGAACTCGGCCACGTCGGCCACCCGCTCCTTCAGCAGGTAGCCGACGCCGCCCCGGCCGTCGGCCAGCAGGTCGGCGGCATAGCGCTCCTCGACGTACTGGGAGAGCACCAGCACCGGCAGGTCCGGCACGGCGGCGCGGGCGGCCAGCGCAGCGCGCAGCCCCTCGTCGGTGAACGTCGGCGGCATCCGCACGTCGACGATCGCCAGGTCGGGCCGGTGCTCGGTGACCGCGCCCAGCAGGTCGTCGCCGTTCTCCACGGCCGCGGCCGTCTCGATGCCCTCGTCGGCCAGCAGCCGGAGGACGCCCATGCGCAGCAGGACGGAGTCCTCGGCGATCACCACTCGCACGGCAGGTCCGCCCGGATCACAGTCGGCCCGCCGAGCGGGCTCACCACGGTCATCACGCCGTCGATCGTCGCAGCCCGGTCGGCCAGGCCGGACAGGCCGCCCCCGGGGCGCACCTGCGCGCCGCCGACGCCGTCGTCGGTCACCTCGACGACAACGCGGTCGTCCTCGCGCCACGCGCGGACCAGGGCGTTGTTCGCCTGGGCGTGCTTGGCGAGATTGGTGAGGGTCTCGCTGACGATGAAGTACGCGGTGCTCTCCACCGCGGCGGGCGGGCGTGGGTCGACGTCCACGTGCACCTCGACCGGCACCGGGCAGCGCGCCGCCAGCGACGACAGCGCCGCGTCCAGGCCGCGGTCGGCCAGGACCGCCGGGTAGATGCCGCGGGCGAGGTCGCGCAGCTCGGCGACGGCCAGCTTGGCGTCGGCGTGCGCCTCGTCCAGCAGGGCGCGGGCGGCGACCGGGTCGGCGTCGAGCTTGGTCTTGGCCCGGCCCAGGCCCATCGCCACGGCGACGAGCCGCTGCTGGGCGCCGTCGTGCAGGTCGCGCTCGATGCGGCGGCGCTCGGCCTCGGCGGCGTCCACGCCCCGGGCCCGCGAGGCCTGCAGCCGCTGGGCGCGCTCGGTCAGCGCCGCCGTGGGGTCCTTGCTGAGCAGGGCCACCGCCAGCTGCGCCTGCAGCCAGGCGAACCGGGGCGCCACCCACAGGGCCAGCGGCACCAGCGGGACGCTGACCACGCCGAGGGCGAAGCCGAGCACGGCCAGCGGGAAGTTCAGCAGGACGAAGGCCAGGTCCCGCCAGGTCCGCCGGGCGGTGAACAGCACCGGCCACTGCCGCAGCCCGCTCTGGTCAGTCGGCTCCAGCACCGGCCTGCTCGGCAGGTCCGGGCAGATCAGCCGGGTCCAGGCCACGTGCGCGTTGCCCAGGGCCCGGGTGGCGATGATGCTGCCCACCAGGATCGGCACGCCGATCCAGACGACCACGGTGGCGAAGCCGACGAGCCAGCCGATGACGCCGACGACGAAGGTGACCAGGGCCAGCGGGAACCCGCCGAGCAGGTACAGGATCGCCTTGGCCGGGTGCGGGTACCGCCGGTTCACCTGCCCACCGCCGTGGTCAGCACCGGGCCGAGCAGGGCGCGGGCGAACCGGGCGTGCACCCGGGCCAGCCAGCGGGTCGTCACCAGGGTGACGGCCAGCACCAGCACGCCCAGCGCGGTGAACGGCAGCGCCTCCACGGTCGAGTCGATGACGAGCACCGGGCGGTCCCAGTCCCACAGCCGGTAGCTGCCCGTGGGCAGGAACCGGAAGTAGACGGGCAGGAACAGCAGGCCGAGCGAGCTGGCCCAGAGCGCCACCATCATCGTGAACTCGACGATGCCGATGGGCAGGAGCAGCAGGAAGTACGCCAGGGACCGCCAGGTGCCGCCATCCCGGAACCGCGCCTTCCACCGCCCCGTCTCCGGCAGCGGCGAGTGCGGCGCCGCGATGTAGGTGTCGAGCAGGGCGTACACCCTGGCCCGCTCCACCTGCGCGCCGCCCCGGCAGAGGAGCACGGCCAGCGCGAGCACGGGCAACCCGACCCAGATGATCGCCGTGCCCAGCCCGACGGCGAACAGCGTCACCAGCGTCACGAACCCCGCGATGCCCACCCCGAGGTTCATCACCAGGTACACCACCGACCCGGCCAACGGCGGCCGCGGCGTGGTGCCGTCGTGCTGGAAGCCCTGGTCAGGCTGGATAGCCGTAGTCATGTCGTCCCCTGTCGTAGTGCTGGGACCAGCATGCCGCGCCGCAGGTCGCGGGCACATCCGGGAAACCTCCGAGCCCGAGGTAGGGCTGTCCCCACCCTTCCCGGTAACCGGGATGATCCGGGCGGCGTCGCGCGTTAGACTGGGTGCAGGTACCCAACAAGGGGGTGAACGGTTTCGACTCTGGACGTTGAGTCAAGGGAAGCGTGCAGGTGCAGGCGTACGACCACCTTAAGCGTCGAACGCAAAAAAATAAGCGCCAAGACTAACAGTCGCGCTGACTACGAACTCGCTGCCTAAGCGAGTATCGGGTCTGTCGGCCCAGGGGTGCCTCCGCCCTGGCTCGCCGGCATCAGCTAGGAGGCTTACCGCCAGGCCCGGTCACGGGGCCTGATCGGGAAACCCACAGTGACTGGGCCCGTCATACCGACTAGTTCGCGTGATCGGTAGGGCCAAGCAGAGACACAGCGAACTGCGCACGGAGAAGCCTTGTCAAGGCGACAGAGGACCCGGGTTCGATTCCCGGCACCTCCACTCGAGGCGACCCGTGTCCGCGGAGAGCGCGGACCGGGTCGTTTCGGCATTTCCCGTGGGGGCCGAGCCCCCACACCCCCACGGTGCGGGAGCCTGCGTTGGCGGGGTGGTTCCTGCTTGGGGTGGGTCCCGCGTTTATCCCCCCGGTCCTGCTGACACCCGGCAGGGGTGGGCTAGGGCCAATCGAACGACCTCAGTCGATCGAGGTCACCGGCCTCGATGCGCAACGCGACCAGTTCGCCGTTCCGCGACGGCCGGGGTATCTCGATTCGCTCGATGTCCCCGCACTGGATGGCGGCTCGGGCTGTCGGGTCGTGGGCGGCCATGCGAGTCCTCTCAATGCCTGAGCGGAGATGACCGACCCGAGCCAGGACGCCCGGGAGGGCCCGAGCGTCGCGGCTAGATCGCATGGCTTCCGATAGCTGTTCATCCCGTGACGCTTGCCTGCGCCCGCTCGCCTTATGTGCGGAGCTGACTTCATTCGCAGGCGATGCCGTCGCTGTCGCGGTCGAGGTCGTAGATGTCGGTGCCGATGACTCGGATGGGGCCTCGGACGTAGGCGGGGCCGTTGCCGCTGCCGCCTGCGCAGTCGACGTCGCTGGCGATGGGGACGCAGCCGGAGTAGTTGGGGTCGCAGGCGGGGGCGGGCTCGGGTTTGGGGGCGGGTTGCGCGGGGGGCTTGGGGCGGGTCGTCGTCGTGGTGGGCTTTGGGCGGGTGGTGGTGGGGCGGGGGGTTGTGGTCGTGGGGCGTGGGGTGGTGGTGGTCGTTGTTGTCGTGGTGGTCGTAGTCGTTGTGGTTGGGGGAAGGGTGGTGGGGGGCGGGGTGTAGGTGGAGGTGATCGTGAGGTCGGTGCTGTTGGCGGTGGGTGTCTCCTCGCCGGTGCTGGCGATGGCGGAGATCAGGCCGACCATGCCGACCACCGCGCCCGCGAAGGCGATGGGGACGCGGGAGCGCTTGGGTTTCGTGGCCGGGAGGGGCGCGTACGTCGTCGGTTGGGGGACGTACGGGGGTGGGCTCGCGACGAGCGGCGGGGTGCCCGCGCGCGGGAGGTGGAGTTGGATCTGCAGGCCGCGGTCGCCGCTGGTGATGGTGGCTTCGCAGCCGGGGCGCTGGCCGGTGGCGATGACCGTGTCGACCGTGGGCGCGTAGCGCTCGGACATGGTGTGGGTCAGTTCGCCGACGCGGTCGCCGTCGAGGAGGACCTCGATGGCGCGGGCGCCTCGGTGCTTGCCGGACCGGATCGTGCACCAGCCCAGTTCGACCGCGACGCGGCGGGAGAGGCCGGGGGTGGCGGGGTAGCGGGCCAGGGTGTGCTGGTGGTGCTCCTCGCCGGTGACGGTCACCGAGACGACGGAGTCCAGCAGGTAGAGGCCGGCGGGCGAGTTCTCGAGCACGCCCCTTCATCGGGCGGGGGCGCGCGGTGTTATCCGCCGAACGGGTGAGGCCCGCTCGGTCGTTATAACCGAGCGGGCCTCACTATTGACCGGTTACAGGTCGCGGCACTGTCCGGCGGCCGGGCCGCGGACGGTGTTCGGGCGGTCCTCGTTCACCGGCGCGGGCGTGTTGCCCGAGCAGGCCAGCGGACCGTTGACCGTGTTCCCGGCGACGACCACGCCGCCGGTGTTGCCGGTCAGCGCGACCGGGCCGGACACGTGCGCGTCCTCGATCGAGACCGCGCCGGTGGCGCCGCTGACCGAGACCGTGCCCGCGACCCGGGTGCCGTCCAGGACGAACGACTCCGGCCGCACGGCCGCGACCGGGCCCGCGATCCGCCCGCCGGTCGCCACCAGCGACGCGCCCGGCCGCACCACGACCGGGCCGAGGATCTCGGCGCCGTCGAGGCAGGTCAGGCCGGAGGAGACCACCAGCGGGCCGGTGCGCCGCCCGGTGATCGTCTCGTCGCAGACCGGCGCCGGGACGCCCACGGCCGAGCGCGGGGCGGTGTCGGCGGTGATCGGCGAGTTCGCGGCGAAGTAGTCGACCAGCATCGTCAGGTCGTTGTTGCCGGTCGTCGCCCGGTCGGTGCCGCCAGCCAGCGTGCGGAAGTTGTCACCGCCGGAGGCCAGGAACGAGTTCACCGTGACCCGGTACGTGCCCGCCGGGTCGATCGGCTGGTCGTTGAGCCACATGCCGGTGATCCGCGAGCCCTGCGGGTTCTCCGGCAGGTACAGGTACCGGAAACCCTTCGACACGCCCAGCCACAGCACCGGACGGGACGCGCCCGCTGGCTGCCACTGCTCCTCCAGCACCTGCTTGATCTCCGCGCCCGTGTAGGTCTTGGTGACCACGTCGTTGGCGAACGGCTGGACCGCGAACGCCTCCGCGTACGTCACCACGCCGTCCGGGGCGTGGATCAGGTCGGAGCGCAGGCCGCCCGGGTTCATGAACGCGATCTGCGCGCCGCCGCGACCCGGCTCGGCGGTGCCCGCGAGCTGGACGTCGGCGATGAAGTTGCCGAGCACCGACTCCTTGCCCCGGTCCTCGTTGCCGCTCTCGGTGTAGGCCCGCTTGATGTCGGCGGTGATCGAGCCCAGCGGCTGCTTGCCCAGCTCCTCGGCGCGCTTCTTGGCGTCGGCGACGAGCTGCGCGACGGCGGCGTCCTCCGGCGCGCCGACGACGTCCACCAGGTTCGAGCCCGCGCCCACGATGTCCTTCGACGCCAGGTCGACGGTCAGCGTGGCGCGGCCGACCAGCTTGCCGTAGTCGCCCGCCTGCACGACCGGGCGCTGCCCGTCGACGAAGGCGTACGGCTGGTGGGTGTGGCCGCTGAAGATCACATCCACGTCGCCGCCGAGGTTCATGAAGTCCTTGAACACATCGTCGGACTTGAGCTCATCGATGGAGCCGATGTTCTCCGTGGCCGCGCCCTCGTGCGCGAGCAGCACCACCACGTCGGCCTCGCCGTTGGCGGCGTCGCCGTCCTTGAGCTGACCGGCCACCGCGGCGGCCTCGGCCGCCGGGTCGCGGAAGGTCAGGCCCGCGATGCCGTCCGGGCTGACCAGCGACGCGGTCTGCTCGGTCACCACGCCGACGATGCCGACCTTGACGCCGGAGACGTCCTTGACCTCGTAGGCGGGCAGCGCGCGCTCGTCGCCGCGGTAGACGTTGGCGCCCAGCAGCGGGAACTCAGCGCGCGGCACGACACGGCCGGTCAGGTCGGCCATGCCCTTGTCGAACTCGTGGTTGCCGACCGCGGAGGCGTCGAGGCCCATCAGGTTGAGCGCGTCGATCGTCGGGTTGTCGTTGTCGATCGCCGAGACGAACGTCGACGCGCCGATGTTGTCGCCCGCGGAGAGGAACAGCGTGTTCGGGTTCTGCGCGCGCAGCGTGTCGACCAGCCCGGCGAGCTGCGCCGCGCCGCCGATGGGCTTGCCGTCGGCGGTCTTGCCCGGCGACTCCAGCCTGCCGTGGAAGTCGTTGATGGACAGCAGTTGCAGCTCGACGGTGCCCGAGGTCTCCAGACCCAGCACGATCGGGTTGTGGTCGCTGGCCCGGTACGGGTCCGGCGCGTAGAACTCGGCGAGGCCGTTGTACTGGAACGCGTAGGACTCGTGCGAGTTGATCTGCCAGACGTCGACGCCGGTCACGACCTCGCGCAGGCCGGATCCGGCCAGGCCGTGGTCGAGCGAGCCGGACTCGCCGCCGAAGACGTAGGTGGCCTCGCTGTCCGCGTTGAGGTCGGTGTAGCCGGCCTCGTAGAAGACCTGCATCGGGTCTTCGGCGGTGTAGGAGTTGAAGTCGCCGAGCAGGATCGGGTTCTCCAGGCCGGACGCGAACTGCACCAGCGCCCGCGCCTGACGGGTGCGGTCGCCGTTGTAGGCGCCCTGGCCGTCACCGGTGTCGACGTTGTCGCCGGTCGCGCCGCCCGCGCTCTTGGACTTGAGGTGGTTGGCCACGACGGTGAACGTCAGCGCGTCCGAGCGGAACGTCTGCGCGATCGGCTCGCGCGCGTTGAACCACACCGACTCGTCGTTGACCGACTTCGCCGCGCCGACCGGGGTGACCGCGCCGGGCTTGAAGATGATCGCCGTGGTGATGACGTCCTGCTGCTCGGGGGCGGGCAGCTCGGCGGGCGTGCGCACGTAGTCCCACGTGCCCGCGCCCTCGGTCGCGTTCAGCGCGGCGACCAGGCGCTTGAGCGCCTTCTGCGGGTCGGCCGCGTCGAAGCGCACCGAGTTCTCGATCTCCTGCAGCGCCACGACCTCCGCGCCCAGCGCGGTGATCGCCGAGACGATCTTCGCCTCCTGCCTGGCCAGCCCGGCCTCGTCCTCGGCGCCGCGGGCCTCGCCACCGAAGTGGACGAAGTAGTTCAGCACGTTGAACGCCGCGACCTGGATGTCGCCGCCGACCGCCTCCGGCGCCGGGGTGCGCGGGTTGGCCTGCTTGAAGGTGGTGCGGCCGATGGCCGGGGTGCTCGCGTCGACCGGGCGGGTCGGCTGCAGGCGCCACTCGTCGAAGCCGTAGGACAGCACGCTGGGCGCGAACGCCTCGACCGCGTCGCCGACGCGCAGCGGGGCGTCGGGGTAGACGTACGGCGGCGCGACGCCCGCGTTGGCCAGGTTCCGGCTGGAGCCGTCGTCGACCAGCAGGCGGCCCGCCTTGTTGGCCGCGGCCAGCGCCTGCGCCTCCGGGGTGCCCGGGCGGTGCAGGTCGGTCGGGATGCGCGCGGCCTGGTCACCGGCTGCCAGCACGACCTCGCCGAAGCGGTTGGTGTTGTAGACCTCGGACACGGTGAACGCGCCGAGCGGGGCCACCAGCATCGACTCGGCCGACTCCCGGGCCGCCGCGTCCATCGGCAGGCTCAGCGGCACGGCGGCGGGCAGCGGCGCGTCGTGCGCGCACACCTGCACGGACGTGCTGGTGATCTGGGTGAGGCCGAAGTACTCGCTGACGCCGCCGCGCACCCGCACCCGGTCGCCGATGGCGACGTCGGGGTGGTTGGCCGGGTTGCTGGTCAGGAACACGAACAGGCCGTCGGAGGCGGTGCCAGCCGAGGGGGCGCGGTCGCCGGAGCCCTCGGTCTGCACGTAGATGCCGTTGTAGCCGCCGGTGCGGTGGTCCGCGGTGACGACGCCCTCGACGGTGACCGTGGTGCCGACCAGCGGCGACGCCGCGCCGGTGCCCTGCACCTCGGCGATCGTGCGGTCGACGGGGACGTCGCAGCCGATCGGGTCCGGGTCGGGGTCGGGCGAGCCGCCGCCGTTGCGCGCGCCGAAGGTGTGCGCGGCCGGGGCCTGCCAGGCACCGTCGACCTTCTGCAGCGAGTGGCCCACCGGGGTGTCCGCGGTCTCGGCGACGCCGATGTCGGTGCCCGCCATGCCGTTGGCGGGGCCGCCGCTGGCGGTGAACGAGCCCTCGTAGGTCAGGAACTCCGCGACGGTGCCGTCCGGGCGGACCAGGGCGACGCCGTCGGGGGAGCCGTTCTGCACGCCGTTGGCCGGGTAGGTCTCGACGACCACGCCCGCGGCGGGGACGGTCCCGGTCAGCGCGCGCGTGTCGTAGGCCGCGCCGCCGCTGCCGTTGTAGAGGACGATCTGCCAGCCCGCGAGGTCGAAGCCCGGTGGGGCGTCGATCTCGATGGCCTCGCCGGTGTCGGTGCCAGCGTTGTCGTAGTGGATCTCACTGATCGAGGGTCCGGTCGGGTCGGCTAACGCCGGGACCACGCCCACCGCCGCCGCGGTGGCCATGACGGCGACCCCCGCGACGAGTCTGGCGCTGCTGCTGTTGCGCATTGATCATGCCTCCAACGGCTTTCCACAGAAATCCGCCGCAGCCTAGGTCGCTTCGGTGTCCGAGACAAAGCGCATGGGTGTACGAAAGGTCGCCCGGCAATCTCGATCGCGAGCGCAAGATTCCCCCGAACGGTTGATCTGGCTGGGCTGGCTCTCTACTGTGTGCCCATTCCATACCCCCGGGAGGTGGCATGTGCTCACCCGGTTGTTGGTCGTGCTCCTGGTCGTCGGGTCCCTGATGGTGGCCGCGCCGAGAGCCGCGGGCGCCGTGCCCCGGCCCTTACTTTCGTCAGTGTCGGCGGCGTACTGACGGCTTGTACCGTCGGCCGCGTGCGGGATCGCGGCAGGTGGGCGCTGGATGTCGCCCTGGGTGTTGTCCTCGCGGCCGCGTACGGGGCCGAGGCGCTGGGCAATCTGCGCGGCGACATGGTGTTCGCGTGGTACGCGGTGCCGTTCGTCGCGTCGCTGGCGCTCGTCGGCGTGGTCTCCCGGCGCTGGCCGCTGGCCGGTCTGGTCGTCACGGCGGCCGGGACGGCCGGGCTGGCGCTGATCGGGCTGGTGTCCACCGTGTACCTCGTGGCGACCATGGTCACCGCGTTCCTCGCGGGCAGGCGGCTGGCGGCCGTGCGTCCCGCGGTGCTCGCCTTCGCAGGCTTCGCCGCGGCGGGCTTGGTGTACGCGCTGGCGATGTCGGTGTCCCAGGGGCGCGTCGACCACCAGCTGATGCAGTGGTTCTGGGCGGTGCTCGCGCTGCTGTTCCTGGTGGTCTTCCCCTGGTTCGGCGGCAGGCACCTGCGGCAGCGGGCCGAGCTGGTGGCCGCGGGCTGGCAGCGGGCCGAGCAGCTCGAACGCGAGCAGCGCATCGTCGCCGAGCGGGAGCGGCTGCGGGAGCGGGCGCGCATCGCCGAGGACATGCACGACTCGCTCGGCCACGAGCTGACCCTGATCGCGCTGCGGGCCGCCGGGCTGGAGGTGTCCGCGCAGCTCGGCGACGACCAGCGGCGGGCAGCGGGAGAGCTGCGCGAGCTGGCGGGCGCGGCCACCGAGCGGCTGCGCGACATCATCGGCCTGCTCCGCGAGGACGGCAGGCCCGCGCCGACCACCCCGGGGCGCGACGCGGTGGAGGACCTGGTCGCGCGTGCGGCCGCGTCCGGCATGGCGGTGACCCTGGAGGGCGCGGTGCCCGATGCCGTGGAGCGCCCGGCCTACCGGGTGGTGCAGGAGGCGCTGACCAACGCGGCCAAGCACGCGCCGGGCGCGGCGGTGTCCGTCCGGATCACGACCGACGGCGACGAGACGACGGTCGCGGTGGTCAACGGGCCGCCGTCGGAGCCTGCCGAGGCGGTCGGCGGCGGAACGGGCCTGATCGGGCTGCGCGAGCGGGTCCGGCTGGCGGGCGGCACGCTGGCCGCGGGTCCCGCCGACGGCGGGTTCGCCGTCACCGCGCGGCTCCCGCACGCCGGTGTCCCCGTGGTGACCGCGGCCGACGAGTACGCCGCCGCCCGGCGCAGCGCGCGGCGCGGGATGGTCGCCGCGGTGCTCGTGCCCGCGGCCCTCGCGGCCGGGCTGATCGCCATCATGGTCGGCTTCTACGCCTTCTCGGTGACCAACTCCGTGCTCGATCCCCGGCTCTACGGCGAACTGCGCGTCGGGCAGCCCAAGGCCGAGGTCGAGGCGCTGCTGCCGGACATGGAGATGATGGACGCGCCGCGCCTGCCGAACCCGCCGGGCGCGGGGTGCCGGTACTACCGGGGCAACGCGGAGCTGTTCGACTTCCGCGTGCCGGTGTTCCGGGTGTGTTTCGACGAGGAGCGATTGGTGGCGAAGGACTTGGTGCCCAAGGACGTGACCGGGTGATCCGGGTGCTGCTGGCCGACGACGAGGCGATGGTGCGCGCCGGGGTCGGCGCGATCCTGGCCGCCGACCCCGGCATCGACGTGGTCGCCGAGGCCGCCGACGGGCGCGAGGCCGTCGCCATGGCCCAGGCGCACCGGCCGGACGTGGCGCTGCTCGACATCCGGATGCCCCGGCTGGACGGCCTGGCCGCGGGCGCGGAGATCCGCAGGACGGTCCCGGAGACCGGGGTCGTGATGCTGACGACGTTCGCCGAGGACGAGTACATCGCCCGCGCGCTCGGCGACGGCGCGGGCGGGTTCCTGCTCAAGTCCGGCGACCCGCGCGAGCTGCTGGCCGGGATCCGGGCGGTGGCCGACGGCGCGGCGTACCTCTCGCCCAAGGTGGCCTCCCGGGTGATCGCCGAGCTGGCGGACGGGCCGAGCGGGCTGCTGGGCCGCAGGACGCGGGCCAGGGAGCGGGTGGCCGCGCTGACCGGGCGCGAGCGCGAGGTGCTGGCGCTGGTGGGCGCCGGGCTGGCCAACGCCGAGATCGGCCGCCGCCTGCACCTGGTCGAGGGCACCGTGAAGGCCCACGTGAGCACCATCCTCGGACGGCTTGAGGTGCGCAACCGGGTGCAGGCGGCGATCGTCGCCTATGAGGCCGGGCTGGTCTAGGCGTCCCGCTTGCGCAGGACGACCATGCCCGTGATCATCGCCGCGGCCGCCCACGCGATGAGGACCAGCGCGCCGCGGAGGGCGTGCGTGCCCTCCATCAGGTCGATGCCCGCGATGCCGGGCACGTAGTGCGACAGGTCGCGGAAGGTCTGGCTGATCTGCATGACCACGGGCAGCACCATCAGCAGCGTGAACAGGACCAGCAGGGTCGCGGCGATGTGCCGCAGCGCGGTGGCGATCCCGATGGTGAGCACGCCGACCAGCGCCAGGTAGAGGCCCACGGTCAGCAGGGTGTGGACGACGTCGCCGCCGGTGTAGGGCGCGCCGTGCTCGGCCAGGGTGACGTCGGCCAGCCAGATCGCGGGCGCGGCGAGCAGGACGCCGCAGGCGAACAGGGCCGCCGCCGTGACGACGGCCTTCGCCGCGGGCACCCGCCAGCGGACCGGGACGGCCTGCAGGGTCGGCAGGATGCCGCGGTGGGCGTACTCCCCGGTGACGGCGAGCGCGGCGATGGCGGCCATCGCGAACTGGACGAGGTAGATCGTGGCCTCCACCGGCATCTCGGTCGCGGCGGTCGGCGTCAGGCCGGGCAGGTTGTCGTCGTGCTGGCCGTTGATGGCGATGCCGTTGGCGGCGACCATCGCCGCCATCAGGCCTGCGGCGGCGATCAGGCACCACGTGGTGGCGCGCACGGACCACAGCTTGGTCCACTCGGCGGCGATCGCGTTCTTCATCGGGTCACTCCGAATTCGACACTGTCGGTGGTGAGGTCGAGGTAGGCCTGTTCCAGTGAGGCCTGCTCGGTGGTGAGGCCGTGGACGCGGACGCCGGTGGCGTGGGCGATGTCGCCGACCCGCTCGGCGGACACGCCGGTGACCGCCAGCTCGTGCGGCCCTGTCCTGCGGACGTCCGCGCCCGCCCCGGCCAGCGCCGCGTGCAGGGCGGCCGGATCGGGGGTGCGGACCAGCACGGCCGCGCCGGAGCGGGCGATGACCTCGGCCATCGACGCGTCGGCGATCAGCCTGCCCCGGCCGATCACCAGCAGGCGGTCGGCGATCAGCTCCAGCTCGCTCATCAGGTGGCTGGAGATGAACACGGTGCGGCCCTCGTCGGCCAGGCCGCGCAGCAGCGCCCTGATCCAGCGGACGCCGTCGACGTCGAGGCCGTTGACCGGCTCGTCGAGGATCAGCACGGCGGGGTCGCCCAGCAGCGCGGCGGCGATGCCGAGGCGCTGCGCCATGCCGAGGGAGAACGTGCCAGCGCGCTTGCCCGCGACGTCGGTGAGGCCGACGCGGTCCAGCACGGCGTCGACGGTGCGGACGGGCAGCCCGGTGGCCCGGGCCAGCGCGGTGAGGTGGGCGCGGGCGGAGCGGCCGGGGTGGCCAGCGCGGGCGTCGAGCAGGGCGCCGACGGTGCGCAGCGGGTGCCGGATGCGGTCGTAGCGGACCCCGTTGATCGTGGCGGTCCCGCTCGTGGGCTCGTCGAGGCCGAGGATCATCCGCATGGTGGTGGACTTGCCCGCGCCGTTCGGGCCGAGGAAGCCGGTGACGAGTCCGGAGTGGACGGTGCAGTCGACGCCGTCGACCGCCACGGTGTGTTTGTACCGCTTGGTGAGGTTCCGCAGTTCGATCATGTCGGCGACGGTATGGCCGCCGGGGCGGCCGTCTCGTCTGCCGATGGGAAGCGGCTACCCCTGACGAAAGTCGGGTCGCCGGACGAGCTCGCGCGCGACGGCGACCACCACGACGACATCGATCACGGCCAGCACGGCCAGCGCCACCGACCCCGTGCGGACCGCGCGGGCGGCCTCGAACACGATGAACGCCGCCAGCACCACGCACGCGACCGGGTACACCGCGAGCCTGCCGCGCAGCAGGGCGAAGGCGAGGGCGATCTTGACCGCGCCGTGCGCGAGCAGGTAGGCGACGGCGAAGCCGCGGCCGGTGGCGAAGTGCTGGGTGAGCCGGTGGGCGATGCCGCCGTCGAGGTCGCCGAGGAGGTCGCGGGTGAGCACGGCGTTGGCGAGGCCGGTGAGCGCCGCGGGCGGCACGACGGCGAGCAGGAGCGCGGCGAGGAGCTGTCCGGCGCCGTCGACGCCCTTGAGCGTGGCCGCCAGCCGCAAGACCATCGCCGCCCCCTACGGTCGCATTTCCAGCACCTGCCCCGGCCAGTCCTTGACGGTGAAGGTGACGGACGGGGTGAAGCCCTGGCTCACGTAGTAATCCACCAGGCGGCCATTGTTGCCCGCCCAGCAGTCCACGCGCAGCAGTTTGCCCCGACTGCTCTCCTTCGCGAGGTCGAGCAGGCCGCTGCCGACCTTCCGCCCGGCGAACCGGCGGGAGGTCACCAGCAGCCGCACGTAGAGCTCCGGCTCGTCGACCCGGGGGATCCACTCGTCCGGCTCGGCGGCGACGACCATCGCCCCGGCGGGCTCACCGTCCAGCTCGGCGATCCACAGGCCGTTCTCGACCAGCTTGGTGATCCGCTCCACCCGCTTCGGCTGCTCGGACCAGGGCTGGGTTCCCCACTGGCCGGTCTGCCCGCGTTCGACCATCCATGCCACGGCCTCGTCGAGGAAGCCCAACACCGTCGGCGCGTCCGCCGGTCCACCAGCCCTGATCCGCATGCCGCCGATTCAACGACGAAATCGTTCGCGATGCAAACGGCTTACCGCTCGATGAGCTGCTTCTGGTGCTCGTCGATGTGCTCGCCCGCGGCGGGCGGCAGGCTGTCGAGCCGGGCGATCTGCTCGGCGGACAGCTCGACGTCGTCGGCGCCCGCGTTCTCGACCACCCTGGCGACCCGCCGGGTGCCGGGGATCGGGGCCACGTCGTCGCCCTTGGCCAGCAGCCAGGCCAGCGCCACCTGGGCGGGCGTCGCGCCGACCTCGGCGGCGACGGCGGCCACCTCATCGGCGATGCGCAGGTTCTGCCGGATGTTCTCGTCGGTGAAGCGCGGGTTGAACGCGCGGAAGTCGCCCGCGTCGAACTGGTCTGTCGAGCGGACGGTGCCGGTCAGGAACCCGCGGCCCAGCGGCGAGTAGGGGACGAAGCCGATGCCCAGCTCGCGCAGCAGCGGGAGCACCTCGGCCTCCAGGTCGCGCGTCCACAGGGAGTACTCCGACTGCAGCGCGGTGATCGGGTGCACGGCGTTGGCGCGGCGGATGGTGTTCAC
Source organism: Actinokineospora sp. UTMC 2448 (assembly GCF_024760565.1). NCBI lineage: Bacteria > Bacillati > Actinomycetota > Actinomycetes > Pseudonocardiales > Pseudonocardiaceae > Actinokineospora > Actinokineospora sp. UTMC 2448. The sequence goes on from NZ_CP031087.1 coordinate 1,068,894, forward strand.
GCCCGCCTCGGACAGGCCGATGTGGCGGATCTTGCCCTCGTCGACCAGCTCGGCGAGCGCGCCGACGGTCTCCTCGATCGGCGTGTTCGGGTCGACGCGGTGCTGGTAGCACAGGTCGATGTGGTCAGCGCCGAGGCGCACCAGCGAGCCCTCGACGGCGGTGCGGATGTTCGCCGGGCTGCTGTCGGGCACGCCGATGCCGTCGGTGGCGTGGGAGATCATGCCGACCTTGGTGGCGAGCACGACCTCGTCGCGCCTGCCCTTGATCGCCCGCCCGATCAGCTCCTCGTTGGCGTACGGGCCGTAGACCTCGGCGGTGTCGATGAGCGTCACGCCCAACTCCATCGCCCGGTGGATCGCCCGGATGGACTCGTCGTCGTCGCTGCCCGCGCCGGTGTACCCGAACGTCATCCCCATGGCCCCCAGGCCGATCCGGGAGACGTCCAGATCCCGCAACTTGATGTGCCGCACAGCTTCTCCTCCAGTGCCTGGCGGTTCCCCGGGCGCAACCGCTTTTCCGCTTGCCGCTTATTGTCCACCCTGCGATTCGGTGCGCTTTCTTCGAGCGTGCTCGGTTTGGTGGATTTGCTTGACATATGGTGAATTCGGGATTGGGCCCTGGGGTTCTTGGGGTCTGTGCCGACGGGACTTCGCCGTGTCGGCGATCGTTCTGGTTATGGCCCCTTGCGCTGCTTAACTGAGTTCCTCGACCGCCCTGGTGGTGTCCCGCTCCGATTGTCCATAGTGGAGTGTCGGTCACTCGTTCGGAGGTACTGTGCCGGTGACAGTGCCGGTTGGCCGGGTGCGGTTGCTTCGGGCGGGGTGGGCGGGTGTTTGGGGTGGTGGGTACGCCGTTCGTGCCCCGATGTACCGGAATCGCACCGCGATCAAACCGGTGGGATACCGCGCGGACGCAGCATTTCAGCATGGTCGTTCATCCTGGTGCACCAACGGTTCCGGCTACCGACCGTAGTCAGGGAGCCGTCCGGGCTTGCGTGTCGTGCCCCTCCCGAAGCGCCCGGCTGAGCGGTGCGCGGGTGCCCCTACCCCGGCCGATCGCCGCGGCACTCCCACTGGCCCCGTCACTGACCGCACGGGAGTTGGCCGCGTTCAAGCTGCTGGGCCTCGGCTACGACAACCGCTCGATAGCCCGCCACCTCTCCATCAGCGAACGAACGGCAAAGCGGCACGTGACCGCGATCCTGGAGAAGCTGGGCCTGGAGTCCCGCCTACAGGCAGGCCTGGCAGCCATGGCAATGAACCTGACCACCCAAACTGACCCGCCCCCCACCTGGCCCGAGGACCGCCCCGTCGACCCCCACGCCTGACCAGTCCAAATGCCCACACCATCTGAAACAACCCAGATGTCCCGATCATCTGAACTGCCGCCCCACCGAATGACGAGACCATCCGAAAGGTGAGATCACATGGTCTGGGCATCGGGCGCACTTCGGATGATCAGGGCGTCTGCGATGCTAGATGATCTGATCATCTGACTCTTGTTTCGAATGATCGCGCCATCTGCTCGACGGTTCAGATGATCGCGCCATCTGATCCGCGGTTCGGATGGTCGGGGCATCCAGTGGGCGGTTCGGATGGTCGGGGCATTTGGGATTCGGATGATCAGAGCATGTGATCGCATCATCTGAGGGGTGGGGCTTGGTGGGTGGGTGGAAGTGGCAGGTCGCCGCCAACTATGCGGTTGCTGAACCCAGGTGGGTGGTTCGGGCGCATCGGCCGGTGGCGCAGGCGTTGGTGCGGGAATTGGGGGTTCAGGCGGGGGATCGGGTGTTGGACCTGGGGGCGGGAACCGGAGTGGCGGCGGGGTTGGTGGCGGCGCAGGGCGGGCACGCGGTCGCCCTCGACTTCTCGGAAGCGCAGGTTCGAGCGGGAAGGGCGACTCTTCCGGCGGCGCAGGTTCGGGCGGGACAGGTGGCCGTTCCGGTGGCGCAGGCTCGAGTGGGGGAGACGACCGTTCCGGCGGCGCAAGTGCGGTCGGGGGAGTTGACCGTTCCGGTGGCGCAGGCTCGGGCCGTTCCGGCGGTGCAGGCTCGGCTGGGACAGGCGACCGTTCCGGCGGCGCAGGCTCGGGTAGGGCAGGCGACCGTTCCGGTGGCGCAGGCTCGGGCGGGACAGGCGACCGTTCCGGTGGCGCAGATGTGGGCGGGGCAGGCGACCGTTCCGGCGGTGCAGATGTGGGCGGGGCAGGCGACCGTTCCGGCGGTGCAGTGGGTGGTGGGGGACGTGGAGGGGCTTCCCTTCCGGGATGGGGTCTTCAGGCATGCGGTGTCCAACCTGGGAGTGATCTACTCACCCGCCCCGCGGTTGGTCCTGCGCGAGATCTGGCGCGTGCTCACTCCAGGCGGACGCTTGGCGTTCAGTGCGCATGTGGCGCACGGGTTCGGCATGAGGGCGGCTGCCTTGGTCAACGCGCACATGGGGGTTGCGGCCGTGGTCCCGGAGGGCGTGCGGCAGTGGGCCGATCCGTCGGCGTTGCAGGCGCTGTGGCCTGGCGAGGTCAGGACACGCTCGATCGTGGTGCACGAAGAACACGCGTCAGTTGAGGCGTTTTGGGACTTCTCGGTGCGGGAGCGGCGGCATGTGCGGCAGGTGGTGCGCATGCTTGCGCCGGACGGAGTCGAGGCGTTTCGGCGGGAGTTCCTTGACCTGGCCTCCCGCTACACCGGGCCGGACGGGTTTCGGGTCGCGCATGAGCATCTGCTGGTCATCGTTGACAAGTGAGTGGCATACCGCATTCAAACCGGGCGCGCCTACCCTGGCCGGACACTGCCAGCGGGGAGGTCGCTATGTCGGAGACTCGACCGGAAGACGAGCTCGAGACGCCTGAGGAAGAGGACGAGACCGAGGTTGTCGCGCACGCTGAACCTGGGACGCCCTGGTGTGTCGGGTGTTTCGGTTGAGCTGAAGGGGCGCAGGGGCGCGCCCGAACGGCGCGAAACCGGCATTTCTGCCGGTCCAATGCCTCTTTCTCCCGCGGTGACCTCGACGGTTTCGGGAACAATGCTCAGCTATGCGGGTTCCCGGGCCGGTCGGGGTCGGGTGGTGGGTACGGAGGGCAGTCCGTGGGTGACGGGGCGAGCTCGGGCCTGAGGTTCGGTGTGCTGGGGCCGCTCGACGTGCGGGACGGGGCCGGGGCTGTCGATCCGGGGCCGTACAAGCAACGGGTGCTGCTCGGCGTGCTTCTCCTGCGCGCCAACATGGTCGTGCCCGTCGACCAGCTCGTGCAGGCCGTCTGGCCGGAGGGCCTGCCGCGGACCGCGCGCAAGAACCTGCAGGTCTACGTCTCCGCCCTGCGCAAGATCATCGGTGACCGCATCCACCACGCGTCCTACGGGTACGTGCTCGACGCCGTGCCCGACGAGGTGGACGCGCTGCGGTTCGACACCCTGGCCAATTCCGGTTACGCCGCCTACCACTCCGGGAACCTGCACGAGACGCGGAAGCTGCTCGGGGAGGCCGTCGCCCTGTGGCGCGACGAGGTGCTGGCCGACCTCGCGGGCAACCCCGTCATCGCCGCCGAGGCCGACCAGCTCGGGCAGCGCTACCTGGCCGTCTACGAGGACTGGGTGGACCTGGAGATCGACGCGGGCCGCCACCTCGCGGTCCTCGGGCCGCTCGCCCGGCTGGCCCGCAGGCACCCGTTCCGCGAGCGCCTGACCGCGGCCACGATCACCGCGCTCTACCGGGCCGGACGACGGCGCGAGGCGCTGGCCACCTACGAGGTGCACCGCCAGCTGATCGCCAGGGAACTCGGCATCGCGCCCAGCCTGGTCCTCCAACAGCTCTACCAGTCGATGCTGGCCGACGCGTCGAACCGCTCCCTGACGCTCGCCCCTGCGGGCCGGGGACGCGTGCGGCCCGCGCAGCTGCCGCGCGACGTGCCCGATCTCGTCGGTCGGGCGGACCAGGTCGACGATCTCGTCGGCGCGCTGACCGGCCCGGAGAGCTCCGACGTCGCCGTCATCACCGGCGCGGTCGGCACCGGAAAGACCGCGCTCGCCGTCCGCGTGGGGCACCGGGTGGCCGAGGCGTTCGAGGACGGCCAGGTCTTCGTGTCGCTGCGCGTCCCCGACGGACGCCCCAAGGCCACGCGCGACGTCGTCACCGAGCTGATGCGCGCCACCGGCCTCGATGTGCCGGTGCCGCGCGACGACGGCGAGGCGCTGGCGGTGTGGCGGTCGTGGATCGCCGACCGCGCCTTCCTCGTCATCCTCGACAGCGCGGTCAGCGAGCGGCAGGTCAGGGGACTGCTGCCGGGGAAGGGCCGCAACCGGACGGTGGTCACCAGCTCGCACCGGCTCAGCGGGCTGGAGTCGGTGCACCGCGTCGAGGTCGGGGAGATTTCCGAGGAGGAGGCGGGCGAGCTGGTGGGCCGCGCGGTCGGACCCGGCCGCGTGCTGGGCTCGGCGCTGCGCCGCATCATCGGCCGGTGCGGCAGCACCCCGCTGGTGGTCAGGGCGGTGGCGGCGAAGCTCGACTCGCTGCGGCATCTGTCCATGGTGGACTACGCGGACCGGCTGGAGTCGGCGCAGTCCGTCCTCTGTGAACTCGTCGCGGGCGGCACGCCGGTGCGCGAGCGGGTGGCCCGGGTGTACTCCGACCTCGCGCCGCCGCAGCGGCAGGCGGTGCGCGCCCTGGGCGGGCTGCCGGGCGGGCCGGTCGGCGCCGCCGAGCTCGCCGAGGCGTTCGCCGCGCTGCCCGAGCCCGCGACGCGCATCATCGACCGGCTGGTCGAGGCCAACATCGTCGGCGCGCCCGACGCCGCCCACTACGCGGTCCCCGCGCTCGTGCGGCACTTCGCGGCCGACCTGGCGCGCTGATCAGCGCGCCATCCCCGCCAGCATCCCGTGCAGCGACTCGATCAGCGCGACGCCCCGGCCGCGCTGCTCGTCGTCCATGTCGGCCAGCAGGGCGGCGATCTTGGCCAGGGTGTCGTACTCGGCCCCCTCGCGGCGCAGACCCGCGCGGGCGGCGCGGTTGCGCAGCAGGATGTGCAGCGACAGCGCGGCCTGGTTGGCGAACATCGCGAGCAGGTCGAGGTCGGCGACGCTGTAGCGGGACTGCGGGTGCGGGTCGAGGACCTGCAGCACGCCGATGGGCGCCATCCGGTGCACGATCGGCGCGGCCATGATCGAGTCGGGGACGTAGCCGGTGCTCTCCGCCAGATCCCTGGCGAACACCTGGCTGGTGGTCAGCTCGGTGGCCGACATGGCCTGCCCGGTGGTGATGACCCAGCCCGCGATGCCCCGGTCCGCCGGGAACCGGGTGCCGACCAGGAAGCCCTCGCCCTCGCCGGAGACGGCCTCGAAGACCAGCTCGTCGGCCTCGGCGTCGAACAGGAACACCGAGCTGGCCGCCGCGCCGAAGATCGACCGGGCCACCCGCACGATCGAGGTGAGCAGCTCGCTGTCCTCAGTGGCCGCCTCGGCCAAGGCGTTCGAGACCGCCGCCCCGCTCGCCGTCGGATCCGTGGTGTGACTCATCGGTTCGCCCTCCTCGCACGTTGGCTGCCGTCAGGTAAAGGACCGTCTTGAGCTGGAACACCGTCAGTCCTGGGTGCTTGCCGACGATCAGCGCGCACCGGCCCGCGACGTGCGGTGTGGCGAAGCTGTTGCCGGAGTTGCGGCTCACGCTGCCGCGCAGGCCCGCCACCGGGACCGCCTGGCCGCGGGCGAAGAACTCCACCGGCGGGTTCGGGTTGTAGAGGACCCGGTCCGGGTCGGCGCTGGTGTGGCTGCCCACCGAGATCACCGAGGAGAACCGCCACGGGAAGCTCTCGATCTGCGAGTTGTGCGCCGAGGCCACGATCACCGACCCGGCGAAGTACGCCTCGTCGACGAGTTCGCGCAGCGCCTGGTTGAACTCCGGGCGGGCCGTCGACAGGCTCATGTTGATCACCTTGAAGCGCTGGCGGATGGCCCATTCGAGCCCGGCGAGCAGCGCCCGGCCGGTGCCGCCGCCGCGCTCGCCGAGCACCCGCACGCTGTGGATCCGGCAGGCGGGCGCGATCTGGCGGACGATGCCAGCGCAGGCGGTGCCGTGGCCGAAGGAGTCGGCGGCCTCGACCTCCTCCACCTCGTGCTTCCCGTCGCGCTTCACCACCGCGTGCGAGCTGGCCACCGGCCCGACCAGCGGGTGCCCCGGCTCGATCCCGCCGTCCACCACGCACACGTCGACGCCATCGCCGGTCGCGCCGCCCCACGCCCACTCCGGGGTGATCAGGCTCGGCTCGCCGAGGTCGACCTCGATGGCGCTCTCGTCGGGGTCGAGCAGCCGCCAGGTCAGTCCGGTCATCGCGGGCGCCCCCCGAGTTCGCTGATCATCCGCCGGGCCCGCGCCGACCCGACCGCGTGGCCCTTGGCGGCGAAGCGGCGTTCGGCGGCGCGGGCGGCCGACAGCGCCGGGACCGGCCTGCCCAGCCGGGCGTGGGTGTGGGCGAGGTCGAGCAGGGCGCGCCCGTGGTCGGCGGGGGAGTCGGTGCGCCGGGCGGTCGCCACGGCCCGGCGGGCCAACTCGGTGGCGCGTCCGGGGTCCGGCTCGACGCGCGCGGCGACGCCGAGCAGGTTGGCGAGGTCGGCCGAGTCGTCGACGGTCAGCCCGCGCACCAGTTCGCCTGCGGCGCCGGTGTCGTCCTCGGCCAGGTGGACCCGGGCGAGTTCCAGCCGGGTCTGCCGGACGAGCGAGTCGGCGCGCACCGCGCTCGCCGCGCTCAGCGCTTCCCGCAGCTGCCAGCGCGCCTGGTCCCAGTCGGCGCCGTGGGCGGCCACCAGCGCGCCGAGCAGCGGCCGGAAGAACCGCGACTCGGCGTACGACATCGCCGCCATGGCCTCCTGGGCGTCGGCCAGCGCCGCGGCCGTCTCCGCCGTCCTGGCCTGGATGGCGTGCAGCATGGTCAGCGCGAACCCGAGCGTGGCCTGCACGGCACCGCGGTCGCGGTGGGCGGCCAGCAGCGCGCGGCACTGCTCGGTGGCCCGTGCCGCGGGCAGCGGGCCGTGCCACAGCGACAGCCCGATCGCGCCGAGCGCATTAGCTACCTCGCGGTCCGCCGCCGCGGCCAGCGCGTGCCGCAGCGCGGGCTCCAGGACGTTCAGCGCCCGGCCCTGCTCGCCCCGCCGCTGGTGGGAGCGGGCCAGGACGCAGCGCACGCGCGACAGCCCGAGGTCGTCGCCGTGGGCGTGGAAGACGTCGAACTCCTCGGCCGCGACCCGGTCCAGCTCGGCCATGTCCTGGCGGAGCATGGCCAGGTGCAGGCGGGCGTGCGCGGCGGTGACGGGCCGGTCGGCCTCGGCGGCCGCGGTGGTGAACGCCTCCCGCGCCTGCTCGTGCCTGCCGAGGGTCAGGTGGACCTCGCCCAGCCGCTGCAGGCACTCCGGCCTGCCCGGGTCGCCCGCGGTGGTGAGGTCGGCGGCCTGTTCCAGGAGGGTGAGCGCCCACGGCAGGTCGACCCGGCGCAGGGCCTCCGCGCCCGCCCGGTCGAGGTGGCCGAACGCGCGCGAGCGCAACGTGTCGGCCGGGAGACCGACAGCGGACTGGTAGCGGTGCGCTTGGGCGAGATGGGTGCCGATGAGCGCGTCCGACGCGGCGCGCGCCGCCAGGTGCTCGGCGTACCGCTCATGCAGCTCGCCCCTGCGCCGCTTGGTCAGCCCGCGGTAGGCGACCTGGCTGGTGATGCCGTTGGCGATGCGGTAGCGGCCGTCGGCCACGGGCTCGACCAGCTTGCGCCGCACCAGCTCGCGCAGCGCCCGGTCGTGGTCGCCGCCGTCGGCCAGCGCGGCGAGGTCGGCCGCGGCGAAACCGTCGCCGTCGGGGTCGACCACCGCGCCGAGGCGCAGGGTCGCGCGCTCGGCGTCGCCGAGCCGGTCGATGCGGGCGGCGACCAGCGCCTGCAGGCTGAGCGGGAGCCCGCCCGCGGTCGCGTCGTCGTGCTCGACCGCGGCCACGAGCTGTTCGAGGTACAGCGGGTTGCCGCCCGCCTGGCCGACGATCCACTCGGTGGTCGCGGTGTCGTGCGTGCTGACGTCGGCGAAGTGCGCGGCCAGCCGGGCGGAGTCCGGCGCGGACAGCCTGCCGACGACGGCCGTCTCCGCGCTGGGCCAGGTGGTCTCCCAGTCGGGGAAGGCGTCGAGCAGGTCCGGGCGGGCCACGCACACCAGCAGGACCGGCAGCGCGCCCAGCCCGGCGAGCAGCCGGTCCAGCACGGCGACCAGGGAGGGCTGGGCCCACTGGCAGTCGTCGATCACCAGCAGCACGGGCCGGGTCCCGGCGACCGCGGCGAGCAGCCGCGCCACGGCGGCCGCGGTCGCGTCGAGCGACGGCGCGGGCGTCCCGTCGCGCAGCAGGCCGCGGCGCAGCAGCGCGAGCGCGGGCTCGACGGACGCGACGCGCTCCACCTCGTACACCAGCGGCGCGACGCACTCGGCCAGCGCGGTGAGGGTGCCGCCGTCGCCGACCGGCCTGCACCGGCCGATCACCACCGATCCGGTGTCGCGGCGCAGCCACTCGGCGACCAGCCGCGTCTTGCCGATCCCCGGCTCGCCCACCAGGGTCAGCAGCCGCGCGGCGCCCTCGTCGACCACCCGGCGCCACGCGGCGTCCAGCGCGGCGAGGTCGGCCTCCCGGCCGATGAACGGCACGTCGAAGCGGCGCGTGCGCTCGGGGTCGGCGGGCGGCACGTCGACCAGCCGGAACACCTCGACCGGCTCGGCGACGCCCTTGAGCGACACCCTGCGCGGGTCGGCCACGGTGACCGCGCCCGCCGCCGAGCGCGCCGCCGCGCTGACCAGCACCTCGCCCGGCCCGGCCGCCTGCTCCAGCCGCGCGGTGATGTTCACCACCTCCCCGGAGACGAACGCCTGGCGCTCGCCCGGGTCCGGCAGCGCCACGACCTCCCCGGTGTGCACGCCGATCCGGACCCGCAGCCGCACGCCGTGGTCCCGGCGCAGCTCGGCGTCGAACCCGGCCGCCGCCTCGGTCATGCCCAGCGCGGCGACGAGCGCGCGGCGGGCGTCGTCCTCGCGGGTCTCGGTGAGGCCGAAGACCGCCATCACCGCGTCGCCGATGAACTTCTCCACGACCCCGCCGTTGGCGGCGATCACGCCGGACATCAGCTCGTAGTAGCGCAGCAGGACCGTCCGCAGCAGCTCCGGGTCGAGCGCCCCGGACATCTCGGTGGACCCGGCGAGGTCGCAGAAGACGACCGACACCACCTTGCGCTCCTCCGCCCCCTTCGGGCGGACCACGACCGCGGTCCCGCAACGCGAGCAGAACCGGGCGTCGGCGGCGAGGTCGGCGGCGCAGGATGCACAGGTCATCGCGGCTGCTCCCGGTCCGGGGACGGCTGATCCCGTTCCCGCAGGCTACTTCCGGCGGTTGCGGATCGGTTTGCCGTCGGCATGGCGGCGGGCTCGCCGTGCGGCAGGCGCACGCGCGCGTACAGCCCGGCGAGCACCAGCAGGACTGCGGACACGGCGAACACCGTATCGATCTGCCCGAACCGCACGCCCGCGACGGACGCGCTGAAGTCGACCGGCACCACGCTGGCGAACCAGCCCGCCGCCGTCGCCGCGACGACCGACGCGAGCCGGGTGACCGGGTAGAACACCGCGAACACCCGCCCGGTGTACTCCTGCGGGGCCGCGGCCAGCAGCAGCGGCGACATCGCGGTGTTGAGGATCGTGATCGGCAGGATCGTGGCGAACAGCGCGACGACGCCGAAGGCGAACCCCGTCTGTCTGGAGTAGACGAACAGCAGGACGCCGCCGATGATGAGCCCGACCCAGGTCGTGGTGCGCGCGCCGATCCACTGCACGACCCGGCCCGCGCACAGCGCGCCGACGATCCCGCCGATGCCCAGCGTCGCGCCGAGGAAGCCGTACAGGCCCGCGGGCGAGTCCAGGTTCCCGGTCAGGAAGAACAGGTTCAGCGTGTTCACCGCGCCCACGCCCAGCTGGCCGATCACCGCGATGGCCAGCAGCGCCACCAGGAACGGGCTGCCCGCGAACACCTTCAGGCCCGCGGCGAACTCCGCGCGCAGGCCCGGCCGCGCCGCCCGGGCGGCCCGCTCGACGACGACCTCGTGGCGCACCGAGCGGATCGCGGCGTAGGAAACGGCGTAGGACACCGCGTTGAGGACCAGCGCCCACTGGAACCCGATGCCGAACATCAGCGGCGCGGCCAGCGGCGGCCCGGCGATCGTCACCGTCGCCGCGGTCGCCTGGGCGATCCCGGCCGCCCGCGCGCGGTCCGCCTCCCCGGGCACGGTCTCCCGGATGGTGGCGAACCGCGCGGGCGCGAAGAACTGGCCGGTGGCGGTGAGCCCGAACACGACGACGTAGAGCAGCGCGAGCCACGCCCAGACCGGCAGCGCGTCCCTGGGCAGCAGGGACACCGCCGTCAGCAGCGCCACCAGCCCGCCGCGCACCACCTCGGTGCCGAGCATCGTGCGCAGCGGGTCCCAGCGGTCGACGAACACCCCGGCCAGCGGCCCGAACACCAGCACGGCCGCGCCCACCGACAGCTGGATGCCCCCCACGGCGGCGGGCGCCCACGACCGGCCCTCGGCCAGGTCGGTGGCCACCCAGAGCACCAGGGTCGTGCTGAACACGAAGTCGCCCAGGGTCGAGGTGGCCTGCCCGAACCACAGCCGGGAGTAGGTGCGGTTGATCAGGAACCGGCGCCGCGCCGTGGCCACGGGGCTATCCGCCGCAGGCGGTGGACGGCGGGATCATCGAGGCCAGCGCCGTGACGAGCGTGGTGTGGTAGGCCTTGCGGAACAGCTCGACCGAGGTGGCCGTGTCCGGCGGGCGCTGCGCGGCGAAGCGCGCGGGGATGGCGCCGTCGGGCTTCTGCACGTTCAGCAGGGCGTCGATCGCTGCCTGGCCGGACGCGGTGTGCCGGGGGTCGAGGCCCAGGCAGGACTGGGTGAGGATGAACTCGGCGATGAGGTCCCAGTACTCGATCGCGATGAAGTGGTGCGTCAGCTGCTCGGCGACGTCGCGGATGCGCATCAGCTCCTCCGGCGGCACGCCCATGTCGCGCACGCCGAAGTCGGTGATGTGGAAGACGGTGTGGGTGATCCGGTAGGCCGTCTCGATGTCCATCGGCAGGACGTCGGTCAGGTTGGCGAGGATGCTGTCGGCGTAGAGCCGGTCGTACGGCTCGACGTCGTGGTCCAGTCCGGCCAGTTCGGCGTAGTAGCGCAGTTCGAGGCGACCGGACGGCGACTTCTTCGCGATGTCGACGTGCCCGTCCGGCGCCAGCCGCGCGAGCGTCGCCGGGTGTGTCGAGCCGGTCAGCCCGGCCGGGGCGAGCGCGCTGTAGATGAGCGCGAAACCGCGGGTGTAGGCGGGATTGTCGGCGAACTGCTCGGGGAAGTCCGGATCGCGCCAGATCTCGGCGACGGCGTCGCGGATAGCGGCTAACTCGGGGTCGTCCGGGCGGACCCGGCTCCAGAGCCGGTTCAGCAGCCCGATCTCCATGCACGCCTTGGCCCTCGGCGTCACCGGCAGGTCGGCGGCCGACGGGCGCAGGTAGCCCACGTTGGCGCTCATCCAGCGGCGCGCGCCCGAGGACAGCCGCTCCATGCCGAGGAACGCCGCCGCGGCGCCGTCGGCGCTCATGACGGCCGTGGGGTGCGGGGATGCGTCGTCCATCGTCGGCTCCTTGTCGGGTCTCTAGTTCAGTGCCGGAAGCAACACGCCCGAGCGCTCGACGACGTCGGCCGCGCGGGCGGCGCTGTCGGCCGCGGCCAGCACGCTGCCCAGCCGCGCCGCCCGGTCGCGCGGGCCGGGGTCGTCCCAGGCCGCGCGCAGGGCGGCGGCCGGGTCGTCGTCGGTGAGCAGCGGGGTCCCGACGCCCGCGCGGACGCAGGCCGCGCTGAGCACCGGCTGCTCCGAGCCGTTGGGGGACAGGCCCAGCGGCTTCCCGGCCAGCAGGGCGGCCAGCACCGGCGCGGACGTGCCGCTGGTCAGCACGAGCCCGGCGCGGTCGAGGAACGGGCGCATCCACGGCTTGCGCACCAGCAGGATGTCCGCCCCGGGCACGGGATCGGGGTTGGTGGAGCGGCCCTGCTCGACCACGGCCTGGAACGGGCCGCCGGTGAACGCTGCGTTGAGCCGGGGCCACTGCGTCCGCCCGCCGAAGAAGCGGCCGAGGTGCACGTAGACGACCGGCTTGCCCACCTCGTCCAGCCGGGCGAGTTCGGCGTCGGCGCCCCGGCCCGGCGTCGGCTCCCAGGCCAGCGGGCCGACGTGCCGCACGCGGTCGGGCAGGACCGTGCCGGGGTACTCCAGCGACGGGTGGCCGCGCAGCAGCAGGGCCGTGCCGTGCAGCGGGTCCGCCGACAGCGGGCGTCTGCGGGCCGGGAGCCCGGTGTGGGCGCGCAGGTCGTCGTAGATCCGCAGGGTGTCGCGGGTCCGCACGGCCCGGGTGGTGGCGGGCTGCGGCTCGTCGTCGCCGCCCGAGCGGTAGTTCCACAGGTACGTGGTCAGGCCGAGCACGAAGACCGGGAGGTCGAGGATCTCGCCCGCCAGCAGGGCGCCGTGGCACAGCACCGAGGTGACGAGCACGTCGGCGCCGACCTCGCGGGCGGCCTCGCGGGTCGCCTCGACCTGCGCCGCGCCGCCGTCGCGCCACCGCACGACCGAGAACCCGCCCGCGCCGCCGCGCTCCTCGGCGGCCAGGAACGGCAGCCCGGCGTGCGCGGCGACCGGGGCGGCAGCGGCGCGGCCCAGCACGTGCACGGTGTGGCCCCTGCGGACCAGCTCGCGGCCGAGCGCGATGGCCGGGTACAGGTAGCCCGCGTCGCTCAGCGGGCACAGCAGGATGTTCACAGCCTGCCGGTCGCGTCGAGGTAGTCCAGCAGCGCGGAATCGACGCCGTCGCGGAAGGCGGCCAGCACGTCCGCGCCGTCGGTCTGCCGGTAGGAGTCGCCGCAGCCGATCCAGCGGTCCCGCGTCTGCTCGGCGGGCAGGTAGCCGGTGTCGACGGTGCCGACCTCCCAGCCCGGCTTCCCGGCCGTCTCCCAGCAGCTGGCGAGGGTCCCGTCGGCGTTGACCACGCCGCCTCGGCTGCCGTCGCCCGGGCCGCAGGTCGCGCACAGCGCCTTGGGGCCGGGCCGGTTCACCGTGAACCCGCGGTCGAGGGCGGCGCGCTGCCAGCGGACGAACCGGGCGATGAGCTCGTCGGTGTGGGTCAGCCGGTTGGCGTACCCGATCCCGATGTCGCCGACCTGCGCGAAGTAGATGGCGCAGCGGGCGGGGTCGACGGCGTCGGCCAGCCGGTCGATCATCGCGTCGATGCCGTGGTGGTTGTGGTGGGAGACGTTGACCCGCAGCGTCCACCGGATGTCGGTGACCTCGGTGGCCCGCACGATGTTGCGCACGATGGTGTCGAACGTGCCGCCGGTGGAGCGGCGCACGCGGATGCGGTCGTGCTCGGCGCGGTCGCCGTCGAAGGTGACCTGGATGTGCTTGAGCTTCAGCTCCGCGAGCTGGGCGGCCAGCTGGGGCGAGAGCAGCGTCAGGTTGGAGACCATTCGCGCCGAGGTCAGCCCGTGGTCGGCGGCGCGGGCCAGCAGTTCGATGCAGCCCCTGGGGTTGAGCAGCGGTTCGCCGCCGAACAGCAGGATCCGCAGGTCGTCCAGGCCGCTCGCGGCCATCTGGCGGTCGGTGAACGCCAGGATGGAGGTGATCGTGTCGGAGGTCAGCCGGGCGTGGGCGATGCGCGGCGGCCTGCTGCCGCCGCCGGTGTCCTGGCTGGTGTTCTGGAAGCAGTACCCGCACCCGAGGTTGCAGTCGGTGCTGGTCAGCACGGTGAGCGAGTAGGAGTTGTCGGCCTTGGCGGTCATGAGGCCGCTCTCGTCGAGCCGCCGCAGCGCCTCCGGCCGCACCGTGCCGTCCTCGGCGATGTGCCGCTCGCGCAGCCGGGCGATCCCGCCGGGGCCGAGGAACCACCAGTTCCGCTCGCCCCTGAGGATCCGATCCCCACCCGCCCGACTGATCTGGCCCAGGCTCACCGCGACCTCCGTGTGCGTAGGGAATGGCGGGCATCCGGCCCCCCGAGCGGGAGCCGGACGCCCTGCGCAACCGCCTGGCGTCAGAGCGCCTGGCTGTTGTTGACGACGCACCAGTCCTCGGCGTCCGCGCCGTGCGCGACGACCTCGACGTCCTCGGCGGTCTCCTCGGTCTGGGGGGTCTCGGGGCTCTTGTCCTCGGACATGCAGTCTCCTCGTGGTGTCGCGCCGCCCCACCGCTTGTCCGGCGGTTCGGCAGGATTGCCGGGGGTTTCTCCAGTCTTGCCCGGTTCCGGAAGCGGCTTCCATGCGACCTTCGGGCAGTAGACGCGCGCCACGGGAAGCTATTAAGCTCAACGGTTTCGCGCGTCGCCACTAGCCCATTCGCTGTATGCGCGGCTGGGCGGATCGACTGTCCACTTCGGATCGACTACTGGTCGAGGAGACGCCAGGTGGTGAGGGCGATCCGGGCGCGCAGGAGGCCCGCCGGGTCGGTGAGGGGGATGGCGACGGTCCTGCCGATCTGGTCGAGCCTGCGGACGACACTGCTGTGGTGCAAGTGGAGGACGTCGGCTGCCCGGCGCGCCGAGCCCTCGGCGCAGTAGGCGTCCAGGGTTTCCAGGTCGTCGCTGGCCAATCCGGCGATGGCGGCGACGTCGGGGTTGTCGCGCGCGGTGTCGCGGGGGACCTGGGCGAGCAGGGCCAGCGCGCCGAGGTCGTCGTGGTGGACGACCGGCTGGCGCGGCGTGGTGAAGCGCAAGGCGGTGCGGGCCTGCGACCAGGACCGGTCGGGGCGGTCGGCGGCGCCGATGCCCGCGCGGACGCCCGCGGGGAACGCGGCCGCGTCGACGGTGGCGGCGAGGATGACGCCCACGTCGCCCAGCGGCGCGGCCTTCACCGGGCGAGCGGGGCAGATCAGGCCGCCGACCCGGTCGAGGGGGAGGGGCGACCGCAGGGCGACCACGCGGACCGGCAGGTCGGCGGGGAACCCCAGCAGCCGCAGCGCGCGGACTCGGGCGGCGTCGTCGTCGGCGCTGATCGCGAGTTCGACGAGGGCCGGGTCGGCCATGGTGGTGCGGGCCGGGCCGTAGCGCTCCACGACCGCGGCCGCGGCGATGGCGAGCCGGTCGAGCAGCAGGTCGTCGAGCGGGCCCCGCGGGCGCTCCAGCCACACCGTGCCGATCTCCTCGTCGTCGAGGGTGATCGGTGTGGTCGTCGCCGGGGACGGCGGTGTGGTCGCCGCGCTGCCGTCGGGGGAGAACCGGACGGTCCGGCCCGCGCCGTGCAGCCGGATGCCGACCACGCACTCGGCCAGGCCCGCGGACGCCCGGGCGAGCGCGGGGAGGTCCACCCGCCTGCGCATCAGGGTGTCGTAGAACATGACGAGGCGGATCGCGCCCTCGGCGTGCGAGTCCAGGTGCGACAGCCGTTCGACCAGTGCCTCCATGCCTGGAGGATAGGCGCGCCGACCGGTGCGGGATCGGCCCGGGACGCGCGACGGTCGGCGGGTGATCGCGGGGCGGTTGGTGGCGAGGATGGTCGTCATGGATCCCGAACTCGAAGCGTTCGTCCCGCTGTTCCCCCACGTCGATCTGAACGACCCGGTCGGTGCTCGCGCGAGCCTCGCCGCGCTGTCGGCCTCCGCGCCCGCGCCGGACCTGACCGGCATCGACGTCGAGGACCGGATGGCGGGTGACGTGCCGGTGCGCGTGTACCGCCCGCATGAGGCCCAGGGCGGCATCGTCTGGGTGCACGGCGGCGGGTTCGTCATGGGCGACTTGGACACCGAGCACCCCTGGACCGCGCGGCTCGCCGCGGCGGCAGGCGCGGTCGTGGTCTCGGTGGACTACCGCAGGGCGCCCGAGAACAGATTCCCCGCCGCCCTCGACGACGCCTACGCCGCACTGGTCTGGACCACCTCGCACGCCGAGGACCTCGGTGTCGCCCCGGACCGGATCGCCGTCGGCGGGCACAGCGCGGGCGCCGGGCTCGCTGCCGCCGTGGCCCTGCGCGCCCGCGACGAGCAGGGCCCGCCGATCCGTCACCAGCTGCTCAACCAGCCCCAGCTGGACGACCGGCAGGAGACCTGGTCGGCCAGGACCTTCACCGACACCCCCTGGATGACCCGCGACAAGATCGCCACCGCCTGGCGGCACTACCTGCCGGGCGCCCCCGCGTCGCCATACGCCGCCCCAGCCCGCGCCGAGGACCTGTCCGACCTCCCACCCGCCTACATCGCCACCGCCGAATTCGACCCACTGCGCGACGAGGGCATCACCTACGCCCTACGCCTGCTGCAGGCGGGCGTGCCGGTCGAACTGCACCAGTGGCCGGGCACCTTCCACGGCTCCCAAGCCATCCCGACCGCCGAGGTGTCCCAACGCCAGGTCACCGAACTCGTCGCCGCCCTACGCCGCGCCCTGGCCGCGTGAGTGGCCCGTTGCCGGGGCGGACGGCGGTACTGTCGGTCGACCCTGAGACCGAGGAGCACCGTGTCCCCCGAGGATGTCGTGGCCGAGCAACTGGCCGCCTACAACGCCCGCGACCTCAACTGCTTCCTGGCCTGCTACATCGAGGACGTCCCGGTCTACGCGTTCCCGTCGGGCGTGGAACTGACCGACCGCTCCGGGCCCCGCTTCCGCGAGCGGTACGAGGCGCTCTTCGCCTCCAGCCCCAACCTCCACGCCGAACTCGTGTCGCGAGTGGTCCACGGCCGCATCGTCATCGACCGGGAACTCGTCACCGGCTTCAACAACACCGAGACCCGCGCGGCGGCGGCCATGTACGAGGTCGTCGACGACAAGATCACTCGAGTCTGGTTCATCGAGTGATATCCGCTTGACGGCGAAATGGTGTGGATATGGGAATGTTCAACCTCGTCCTGGACCCGGTGCCCCGGGAATGCCCCAGCTGCGCGACCGCGACACAGCGCTGGGTCCAGTACAAGTACGGCGCGTTGAGAATGAGCCGCCACCAGGTGGGCGACCACATCCACCACGACGAGTTCGACGAGGGCGCACCCGGCCACGACCGTGTTGGAGTCGAAGGGCTCGGCGCCCCCTGCCCGAATTGCGGCCACGACGACGACCTCGTGTACGACATCGTCATCGAGTCCGACGTGATCTCCTCGGTGGCACTCACGTCCGGGGAGATCGATTACCTCGAACAGGGGAATGCCTACTGGGTCCTGCTCCCGGGCTCGCAACGACCCACCTGACCCCCACTACTCGATAAGTGATCGCCTAAAGACCGGCTGAAGCCAGCGCTGTCTAAGGGAAGGGCGTCGTGGCCGCAACGACGATCATCAACGCGAAGGTGTTCGACGGGGCGAGGTCGCGGGAGTGGACCTCGATCCGATTCGCCGACGGGCTGATCACCGAGTGCTCGGCGACCTCAACCGCCCGAGAAGGCGACGTCGTGATCGACGCGGGTGGTGGGACTGTGCTTCCCGGTCTGATCGACACCCACGTGCACCTCCTCCCCGGCGCTCTCGGGCAATCGCTGGCCTTCGGCGTCACCACCGTCCTCGACATGTTCAGCAAGCCCGAGATGGTGGCCGCGGCCAAGGAGCAAGCAGGCTCCCGCCCGGACGTGGCCGACGTGCGCTCCTCGGGGGTCGGCGCCACCGCCCCCGGCGGGCACCCGTCGATGCTCTACGCGCCGATCCCGACCGTGACCGCCGCCTGCCAGGCCGAGCAGTTCGTCGCGGACCGCGTCGCGGAGGGCTCGGACTACCTGAAGATCATCTCCGGTGTCGGGGGCTTCTGGCCGTCGCTGGACTCCGGCACCATCTCGCCGAGGCCGGAATCGCGGTCGGCCCGACGCTGGCCACCATCGAGAACACCCTCGGCGACGCCCGGCCCTACTCGCGCGCCGAGGCCACCGTGCGCCGCCTGGCCGACGCGGGCGTCACCCTCCTGGCAGGCACCGACGCCCCGAACCCGGGAACAGTGTTCGGAGCGAGCCTCCACCGCGAACTGGAACTCCTTGTCCGCTGCGGCATCACCCCGGCACAGGCCCTGTCCGCCGCCACAACCAATCCGGCCCGAGTGTTCCCCCTCCCAGACCGAGGCCGCATCGCCACCGGCCACCGCGCGGACCTGATCCTCGTCTCCGGAGACCCCTTGGCCGACATCTCCGCAACACGCGAGATCAAACAGATCTGGCGCGCAGGCACCCCCTGCACTCCCCACGCGTTCGTCCCCAGCGCGGCCGAGACCGAACACCTCACCGCCTTCAACGCCCAGATCGCCAAGGCCGTGGCAGCCGTGCGCCAACGCTGGTCCCCGAGGAAGGCCCCCTGACCGCGGACTCCGCACAGACCAAGACAAATCACCCACCGCAGCCGCTGGAGCAGAGGGGGCGCCTGGGCGCCGCTCGTCACCGCGATCGAGCACGGCTACAAAGACGAGGTCGCCGAGTACACCAACGGACTCTACTGCCGGAACTGGCTGCACGAAGCATGGCTGCTGCTGGACGACCACGTCCTGCAACTCTGGAGTCCACGGGTCGAAGACCTCGACAACCGGTACAGAAACGCGACCGTCTACGACGACGGCCAAGCACTGGACCACTTCCACCGGATCCCCGGCCCCGATCTGTGGTGGTGGCGTCGCCACCCCCGCATCCTCACCGGAGATCTCGGCCGATCACTGCGCTCAGCAGGCGCCGTCACAACCAGTCCGCACACGACCTGACATCCCCAGATGCCGACCGCTTGGCAACATGAAACACGCGCACATGCCGACGAGCGCGCGTCAACCAAGTCGGCGGCTTGGGTCGTCATCTCGACCGAGAAACGCAGAAACCCGCCTGACCAGCAGAAACTGCATGTTCAGACGGGTTGATCCACGGGTGGAGCTGAGGGGACTCGAACCCCTGACGCTCACACTGCCAGCATGGTCAGACCGTTTCCCCTGACCAGCTCAAACAGAGAACCAGCACGTCAGCCGGTTCCGTCTACCACCGTTCGGACCCCTTGCACGTCGTTCGACTCCGCCGCCTGCTCCAGATTTGCTCCACACACAGCGGTGTGCACGGCGGCAGAACCCAACCGCCTAACATGCGATCCACGCACCCGGTGCAAGACTCGATCCGTACTCGCAGGACCGCAGGTAACTGCTTACCCCGTCCGCACGGAGACTGTGCCATTCGTCGAGTGAGCAGCCGAGTGTGCCTCCGCACGGCATCACGCCTTCGACGCCCGAGCCACCGTTGGTGAGATTAGCTACTGCCCGCGCTGAGATCTTGAACAAAGTTCAGCGCTTGCCCTGCCCAACCGGGCCGAAACCGGTAGTAGTTTTGAGGAACTTACCCCTAGTTACGCCCCCACGAGCTGGAGCAGGTTCTCGAACGTGTCGACTACGTCGTAGGTGACGTTCTCGGTGCCTGCTTTCTCGTTGAGCGACCTGAAGAACTTCCGAGCGCACTCTATCTTTGCTTCCTCGATCCCCTTGAGCTGGAGCGTGGACATCGTGCCCTTGGTCTCGGCGACGAAGTAGACGTGCTTGACCTTGCCTTCGCGGAAGGCAATCGCCCAGTCTGGGTTGTAGTCGCCGACTGGGGTCGGGATGAAGAATCCGCGCGGCAGCTTGGAGTAGACGACTACCTCGTCGCTGACGTCGAGCTTCTCGACGAACAACCGCTCGACCTTTGAGTCGGTGACCACGTACTCGTAGACGCTCTTCTTGAGCTTGTCACCGGCTTTCGAGAGGTCTTGCGCGGTCTGATTCTCGGTGAAGATCGAGGAGTCGTAGCGGCCATCGAGCGGGTCGTAGCTGAGGTGCTCGACGATCACCGTAGCCTTCTGCTCGTTGATGAGCCGGGCCGCCTCGGTGATGAACTGCTCGGGGTTCTGCTTGAACTTCGCGAAAGTGCCGGGGTTGATGCCCGTAAGGATTGCCGCGCAGGTCCGGCGGGTGAGCTGGGTCTTCTCCGCGATTTCGCCGAGCAGGTCGTACTTCACTGTGGAGCTTGCGGAGACGGCTGAGTGCTCGACCTTCGTCTCCGACACCTTGAACCCGGTCCCTGCTTTGAGCTGCTCGACTTCGAGTCCCACGACCTGCTTGCCCGCCTCGACGAGGTACTGCATGACTGTCACGTTGAGCGACTTGTCGAGCGTGTGGACGCAGTTCTTGATTAGTTCGGAGGAGTCGAACTCGACCTGGTAGACGGACTTGTGGTTGATGCGGCTCCACAGCTCTTGGAACTCGCGCTTCTTGAAGTTCGCCTCGTTGAACGGGATCTTCTTCGGCTTGCGGCCGTCGGTCGGCTTGGGTATGTCGAGGTACAGCGCGTCGACGAGCGGCCACACGAAGTCGATGACAGGCCTGAGCACTTCGGCCACGGGTGCGGCGAGCGTTCCATCGGCGCGGGCGTTCCTGTATGCCTCCGTGACCAGGCCGTCGTCGTCGATGTAGTCGTTACGGATCAGGTGGTTGTAAAGCGCTTGCGCGAGCGTCTTCTCCAGCGCGGTGGTGGAGCCGTCGGCGAGCTTGATTTGCTTGCCGATGAAGTAGTCGACGGTCGCCGTGCGCGGACGGGCCGACAGCGACTCGATGATCTCCTTCTGGAGGGCGGTGACGAAGTCGGTGTACGACTCGTCGGTGACGACGGTTAGCTCGTTGATGTCGTGGACGATGACGGGGTTGTCCATCCGCTCGCCGTGCTGGTCGACCGACAGGCGCAGGCCTCGGCCGATCTCCTGTCGCCGCGTGGTGGTGTTGTCGCTCTTCTTGAGCATGCCCATGACGAACACATTTGGGTTGTCCCAGCCCTCGCGCAGGGCCGAGTGCGACCAGATGAACCGCACCGGCTCCTCGAACGACAGAAGCCGCTCCTTGTCCTTGAGGATCAGGTCGTAGGCATCAACGTCGTCCGACTGGCCTGCGAAGTCGCCACGCGCGGCGATCTTGCCGTCGATGGAGCGGCCGGTCTTCTTGTCGATCGAGAAGTAGCCCTCGTGCGTCGAGCGCACCGGGATCGCCTCGACATGCGCGCGGTACCGCTCCGCGGCCTCGTCAAGGTCGAGCTGGCCTAAGTAGTCATTGAGAACCGCCTCGTACTCCTCCTCGAACACGCGGGCGTACTCGCCCAGCGTGTCCTCGCGGTCGTAGTCGCGGTATTTGGCGACCTCGTCGATGAAGAACAGCGACAGTACCTTGATGCCTTGCGCGAACAGCTCACGCTCTTTGTCGAGGTGGGCGCGGATGACTTCCCGGATCTGGATGCGGCGCTTCGCGTCGTCGGTCACATCCTGAGTGACCTCACCGGCGCCGATGATGTCGCCGTTGCTCAGCTCGACGATGTCGCGGTTCGCATCGACATCCCGGATGAACAGGCCCCTGTACGCCTCGATACCGCCGGAGACGTCGTGCAGATTCATGCCCTGGCTCAGCCGCTTCACCTGCCGCCTGATGCCCTGGGCGGTCTGCACTTCCAGTTCGACCCGAGCCTTCGGGAAGTCCGTACCTTTGCCGACCTCCAGCCCGTCCACATACAGGTAGGCGGTGCTGCCAGCCAGGTGCTTGACCGTGATGCCGCGCACCGCGATCTTCTTCACCAGCTTCTGGTTGTACGCATCCACAGCGTCCAAGCGGTACACCTTGGTGCGCTCGATCTTGTGGGTCGCCGAGTAGCGTAAAGCGAACAGCGCCCTGAACAACCCGAGCGCCTCCAGCGATTTCGACGGCTTCTTCCCATCGCCCTCGATCTTCTGCGGCTCATCGATGATCAGAATCGGACGGTTCGCCGCGATCACGTCGATCGGCCTTCGCGACTGGAAGTCGTCGAGCACCTCGTAGATGCGGCGGGCGTCCTTGCCGGTGGCGTTGAACGCCTGGATGTTGATGATCATCACCTGCACGCCCGAGTCGGAGGAGAATCGCTCCAGCTCGTGCAGCCGCGAGGAATTGTAGACAAACGTGCGAGGCTTGGTGCCGTAGAGCTGCTGAAAGTGCTCGGCAGTGATGTCGAAGGACTTCTTCACGCCCTCGCGTATCGCAATCGACGGCACGACCACGATGTACTTCGACCACCCGTACCGCTTGTGCAGCTCCATGATCGTCTTGATGTACACGTAGGTCTTGCCCGTACCGGTTTCCATCTCGACGTCAAGATTGATCGGGGCCGCTGACTTCTTGACGGGGTCCTTGAGGTCCTTCGACTGCTCCAGCCCGCGCGCCTGTTGCACCCGGTGCACGTTTGCCAGTAGCTGTGGGGGAGTCAGAGCGATCTCCGCGTTGCGCAGACCGGCGTCCTCCAAAAAGGCTTGCGCAGCGTCCTTGCCGGGGTCGATGCGGTACTTCACGCCGTCGGCGTACGGCTGCCCGGTGAACACGTCGACAACGGCATCGACGGCCTCGGTCTGATACTGCTGGACCTTGAACTGGAGCTTCATCGCGTCAGATCGCCCTTACCTCTGTCTCGGGTGAAACCTCGCGGAAAACCTGTTCAGCGTTGATGCGCGCCGCGTCGCTGGCGAAGCCCGCGTCGAGGAACACGGCGCGCAGCGGATGCCGTACGGCTATGGCCCTTACGACTGCGTCGTTCACGGTGTTCGAGAAGCATGCGATGAGAGCATCGTTCGCGACGGTAAAGACGTCTTGGCCAGCGATCTCCTGGACGGTGATGGGCTCAGAGAGATCCAATCCCCAGTCGAGCAGAACCTGGAAGAGCACGTCTTCATCCGTGCGATCTGGCTTCACGCTGCCCACAACGTCAGAGAGCGTGGGTTGGACAAGCTCGTCGGCCGTCGAGAGTGTGTCAGCCATGCTTGTGCTGTCCACGCGGAGTGCTCGGAACCCGACGTCCAGCGTGTCACCCATGAGACCGGCCTCGGCACGCAACTTCGTTCCCGCACGACGGAGCCTCTCGCGGGCGATCTGAGCAATCGTCTCATACCCCTCTTGCCTGGCGACCGATTCGGCAGCAACGGGTTCGTCTAGCTGCACGATCACAAACCGACGCTGGCCACCATCGACTCGATTCAGCTCCATAACAGCGTGCCCGGTCGCTCCTGACCCTCCGAAGAAGTCAAGGACAACCGCGTCAGGCTTTGCGCCCGTCACGGCGTTGATCCATTTGCCGAGAACTCCTGTGTCCTTCGGGTTATCGAAGACAACAGCACCCATAAGGCTCGCCACCGCAGACGTGGCGCTCGCTCGTTCATGGACAACCAGCGAGCGGATGGCCTGATCCTCCTGCTCATCGAGGAACACCTTGCGGCGAGGCGCTGTGTTCTCGTCCGGCCCGAAGATAATTCGGCCATCGGAAATCATCTGCTTCATGGTTTCCTTTGAGTACCTCCATCCGTTCGGATGCATCGGCACAGGCTTACCGGTCACGGGGTGGGCCAGGTCGTACTGAAGGTTGGCCCGCGGGTTCGGGCTGGCGAGAGGACCGCGTAGGAATGCTCGGCCGTCCTCGTCGATCTCGGTGTACGACTGCAAGCCCTTCTCCGTGTCCGGCTTCGTCCGCCACCATTCGCGCAACAAGGCCGTCGCTCGCTCCGCGTCGTGGCCAGACGTCGCCCACGCATCGCGAACTGCGGACACCACGAGGCCGTAGCCGCTCTTGGGCTCCTTCCAGCGGACGTCGTCAGCGATCAAGCGGTTGCGGTTGCGGGCGTATACGAGCATGTAGTCCAGGCCGCCAGCCGAGAACCGTGCGTCGTTCTTTGCCCTGCCCTGCCATACCACATTCGAGAGAAAGTTCTGAGCTCCAAATACCTGGTCGAGAATTTGCTTCAATCCTGAGTGCTCACCATCATCGATGGCCACGATCAGTACGCCCGAGTCGCTCAGGAGATTGCGTGCGAGCTTGAGCCGCGGGTACATCATGCTGAGCCAGTCCGAGTGGAATCTTCCGTTGGCCTCAGTGTTGGCAATGAGGCGTCCTCCTGCCGAATCGTGCTGGCCCGATCGCGAGAGGTAGCCACTCGTCGTCTCTACGAAATCGTCGTTATAGACCCAGTCAGCGCCCGAGTTGTAGGGCGGGTCGATATAGATGGCATCCACTCGTCCGAGCAGAGACTCTTGGAGAAGCTTCAGCGCTTCGAGGTTGTCGCCCTCGATGAAGATGTTCTTGGTGGTGTCGAAGTCGACCGACTCCTCGCGCACGGGGCGCAGCGTCTTCGCGATTGGTGTGTTGGCGGCGAAGGCTGCGGCGCGCTTGCCGGGCCAGTCGAGCTGGTAGCGCTCCTGCGGCCCTTCAACGATGTGGTCGGAGAGTTCCTGGCGCAGCAGATCGAAGTCGACGGCGCGCACCGGCTTGCCACTGGAGTCGAGAGTCTCGGTGACGACCGTGGGGAACAACTCGGCGATGGCATCGATGTTGCGCTGGGTGAGGTCTGGCGAGTGCATCTTGAGCTTGTCCACTGTCATTCCTTGTTGTTCGGGGTGAGGTCAATCAGCTCGGTGAGCACTGCGGTGCGTTCCTTGATCTGCTTGCGGAGTTCGATCTTGCGGTTGAGCTGTGGTTCGATGCGCAGCTTCTTGTTCAGTGCGGCGATCTCACGCTCGAGCTTGCGGGCGCGGCACAGTCTTTCGGTTGCCTGTGACACCGTCTCGCCGACGCGCGTCGTGACCGGTAGTAGCGATGTGAATATCGCTTCGTACAGGCCTGGCAGATTGAGCGCCGTGGGTAGAGGTCGGCGGGGCGCGTCAGAGGGTTGCCAGTCGGTCGTAAAGTACGGTCCGATCTTTGGCACTCTGCCGTCGAGCGCCTTCTGGGCTGCGACCGTGCGCAGACCGTCGTTACTAGCGACTTCGAAGATGATTGGGAAGTGCACAGATCTGTCGATGGCGGTCAGCACCTCGTCGGAGACATCCTCGCCCTTGGTCTCGACGGTGAAGATCTGGATCTCGGGCACCGCAGTCGTGCCGCGCAGGTGGATGGTGTCGTCGGCGAGCTTGTAGGCCCAGGTGATCCGCTGAATGTCATTGACGAATTTCTCGCGCACTGCGGTGCGGACGTTGCCATGCTCGTAGAACTTTGTCTTCGGGACGGTGCGGCCGAACGCGGCTTTCGGGGGCCAGCGGTATAGGACCGGGGTGGTTCCGACAGATTCGACCGCTGGCGAGGCGTCAATCATTTGATGGGCTCCTCGACGATGGCGAGGAAGGCGATAAGCTCGAAGTCATCGAGCCCGGCAATGGTCTGCGCGAGCGCAGTCGTGTGGCCGGGACTGAACAGGCTATCGACGTCGCGCTCGTCGGTGAGGTCGATCATCGAGCGGATCGCATCGGTGAGCAGGCGACTGTACGTGCCCATTTCGGCCCCGTCGCGAGTGACAGCGTTGAAAATGCGGCACACCTCCCATGCGGGCTCGTCACGGTTCCGGCATCCGGCGCGGATCAGGTCGAGCAGGTGCTTGACCTCGGTGTGATCGGCGATCACCTGTCCGTCGTCGTCGAGGTAGACGAGGTAGTGCGGGTGCAGCCGGTTGCCACGGTTGAGATGCTGGTCGGCGTTGATGTTGCGCAGCACGAAGATCGCGCCGGGCTTAAGCCCTTTTTCGGGGTGGGCGGGAACGACCGCGTGCAGTCCCTTCGGGGTGCCGGCCAGGTCGCCGTACTGCTTGAGGTAGCCGAGCAAGTCCATGCGGAAGTCGTTCAGGCCGAGGTCGGTGATCGACACGCCGGTGCGAACGTCTTCGAGTTCGATTACTTCGTCTTGAAGCTTGCGGAGCTGTTCCTTGCGGAATGCGGCATCGCTGGCCTCCGGGTCGAGAATGTTGTCGTCGCCTGTTCCGCCGAGGTTGGCGGCGACCATGCGGTTCTCGACGCGCTCCTTGAGGTTGATATATTCGTCCAGCGAGATGTCTGGCCAGAAGTTCACAAGCTGGATGCGCTCGTTGGTCGAGCCGATACGATCGATTCGGCCAAATCGCTGGATAATTCGCACAGGGTTCCAGTGGATGTCGTAATTGACCAGGAAGTCGCAGTCCTGGAGATTCTGGCCCTCACTGATGCAGTCGGTGCCGACTAGTAGGTCGATCTCCGAGGTCTCCTGCGGCATCACCAGGTGGCGCTGCTTCGACTGAGGGGAAAACAGGGTGAGGATCTGCTGGAAGCTGTATCCCTTGCCGACCGTGGTCGACGGGTTGCCTTGGCCGGTGACGAGGGCGCTGTGGTAACCGTGCTGCTTCAGCGCTGGGGCGAGGTTCTTGTAGAGGTACTCGGCCGTGTCGGCGAACGCGGAAAAGATCAGAACCTTGCGGTTGTCGGGGTTCAGTGGCTGCTGGAACTTGGCGTCGAGCCGCTCGAGCAGCGCGCGAAGCTTGGAATCGTGCTCAGGCGTGATGCCGCTGACCGAGCGCAGCAGGTTCTGGATCACCGTGCCGTCGTGGGTGAGGTCGCGACTCCACGACTCGACGTCCATGTCGGTCAGGTCGATCTGCACCTTCCGGCCGACCGTGCCGCTGGTGGGGAACTCGAAGTCGTCATCGTTGGTGTCCACGTCGGTGAACGCGGAGACGATGTCGGCGATGTTCGCGGCGTGGTTGTCTACAGCTTCGATGGCGTCGGCGACCGCGCGCTCCAGCCGATTAAGGGTCAGACGGAACGCCTCGATGCTGCTCTCCAACCGCTTGAGCAGATTCACCGTCATCAGCTTGCGGATGCCCTGCTCGCGGTTCGCCGCACCAAGGTTCGCGTTTTCACCACCCATGTAGTTCTGGCCCGCACCTGCCCCGTAGATCTGCTCGTACTTGTCTCGGCGGCTTTCGAACACGTACGCCAGCGGCGTGTAGACCGCCAGAGTCAGGAGCTGAAGCTGTTCGAAGATCTCATTGAATGTCGGGGCGCCCGCCAGGTCCGTCAGTGGCGGCCGCAGGGATTCCGGCTTCATCCGCTCTGGGAACGCGCCAATGTCGGCGGTGTCATAGAACGCCTGGATGTGTTTGCGCGAGCGGGCGATCGTCACGGCGTCCAGCAACTCGAAGAAGTCGAAGTCCAGCCGGGCGAGGATGGCGTCAGTTGTGCGCAGCTCCGGCGGTAGGTCGGACCACTCGTTGAAGACGCGCTGGGCTTGCCGGAACACCTCCTCGATCGATTGGATGTTGAGTTTTGTGGCGAGCTGCGTCGAATCCCCCGCGTAGGTGAGGGCCAGCTGATTACGCAGATCATTGAAGCGGTTGTTGACCGGGGTCGCGGAGAGCATTAACACCTTTGTCTTCACGCCTGCGCGGATGACCTTGCGCATCAGCCGCTGGTAGCGGGTCTCCCGCTGGGCGATGATGTCGGCATTGCGGAAGTTGTGAGATTCGTCGATCACCACCAGGTCATAGTTGCCCCAGTTAATCAGGTCCAGCCGCTTGCCAAGGGATTCGCCACCGTCGCGCGACAGGTCGGTGTGGGCGAGAACGTCGTAGTTGAAGCGGTCTTTCGTGAAGATATTCGTTGTGTAGTTTGAGTTGTAATTCGTCCAGTTTTCAGTGAGCTTCTTCGGCGCCAGTACGAGTACGGTCTTATTGCGCAGCTCGTAGTACTTGATCACTGCCAGCGCTGTGAAGGTCTTCCCGAGTCCAACACTGTCGGCGAGGATGCAACCGTTGTAGGTCTCCAACTTGTTGATCACGCCGGTCGCGGCGTCCTTCTGGAAGTTGTAGAGCGCCTTCCAGATCTCGGTGCCCTGATATCCGGTGCGGTCGTTCGGCAGCACGTCTTCGCTGATGTCTTCGAGGAACTCGTTGAAGAGGTTGTAGAGGATCAGGAAGTACACCCGCTGTGGCGAGTTCTCGGCATATACGCTCGCGATGTGCTCTCGGACCGCCTCGGTCACGTCGTCGAGTTGGTCCGGGTTGTGCCAGATCTGGTCGAAGAGCTGCATGTACTGGCGCGTTGCTAGCTTGTCGTCGATCTTGTGGACCATGTTCGACACCGCGGGGCCGCGCTCATATCCGAGGTCGGCGGTCGTGAAGCCGTGGAGGGGTGCGTATGCGGCGATGTCGTCGACTACAGCGAAAGACTGCATTGGCGCGCCTGTGTGGTTCGAGCGGAACGTGACCTTCTGCCGCACCCACTCAGCGCATTCACGTGCGATGGCCCGTTGGGTCAGCTTGTTGCGCAGCCGAATCTCGAACTCTGTGCCGTACAGTGCCGCATCCTGGCGCTTGTCGTTCGGAATGAAGAACTGCCGTTTCTCCTGCGCGGGTTTGTCGGTCGCCTTCGTCGTTGTGAACGATGGGGCGGTGAAGATGAACTCAAGCTCCTTGATCGACTGAAGTTCACGCCTCAGTGCTTCGAATGCGAAGATCGAGAACGTGCTCGCCGCGATACGCAGCTTGGAGCCAGACTTGATCGAAGCCTTTAGATCGTCGCCGAAGAACTCATTGAGGTTGTCGATGATGCGCACTCAGGCGTCACCTCCCTTCGGTCTGGAGCCAGGTGACGCTCCGCCTCTACGTATCTGGTTGTCGACAACCTCGCTGATTTTGAACTTCGGGACGTTGATGAGGGGCCGGGCCCGCGGCCGCTTGTCATGACTGGCCGTGTAGTGAATTTTCGAGCCGCTTGCCTCCAACACGAAGGGAAACCGGCCGTTTACCGTTGACACCCTAGGCCGAACCTCAGGCAGGAAGTAGCAGGCGCGCATGGCCGATGGCCGTGCCACTCGGGGCAACGTCGTACCCACCGGCCTGAGGTCGTCTGTCACCTAGCCATCGCCCCCAGCATCGTTGTTGAGCGTCAGAACCATCTTCCATTATGGGTGCGACAACACCGATCGCCCAACTGGCCACTCCGGCACAGGTCAGCGCTCCGCCTGACCAATGCTGGCGACGAGGCGAAACAAGCCGGACATCGTCGGAACCTGTCGGTTGTCCGCCCGCCGCCCTCGGCGGAAGCGGGGCCAAGTCTCATATGCCCCGGTCAGTGCTATCTCACCCACTGCCAGCCCTCCACGGCGCCGTCCTGAACGGTCGGCCACGACCGTCGCTCGATGTAGAGCGGCGTGAGTAACGCGGCCTCCTGGGTGCGGTGGCGACCGACACGGCATACCTGCAGGCGGTCGACGTGGTCACCTTCGCGTGCCTCTCCAACTCCCGGCCTTCTGATGACGCCGATCAGGCTAGCGGCTGACTCTGACAGGTACAGCCAGTTGGTCGGTGTGCCTCGTTACGGCCAGATTATGGGAGCTTCGGAACGGGCCGGTAACTACTAAACCGGCGATGTCTGGGGTCGCCAGCCCCGGGGTGAAACGGGCCACCGGCACTTCGGTCCGTTGTGCACACAACCTTGTTGTGGCGACGTGAGGTCGCGCCACTTGGATCGGACACCTTGATCCGAGACAGCGGTCCGGGGAAAGATGTTCCCGGTGTCAGGCAAGTCGAAGTACCCCGAGCAGTTCCGCAGGGACGCCATCGAGCTGACTCGCTTCTCGGACCGGCCGTTGCGACAGGTCGCCCGCTAGCTGGGCGTCAACCACGTGACCCTGCCCAACTGGGTCCGTACCGCCGAACAGGACCGAAGCGGGCCCGTTGACACGGCGGCCTCGATGGACCAGGCGGAGCTGCGGGCGCTGCGCAAGCGCGGCTACGCAGTTCACAGTAGACTGAAGACAAGATCGCCCGTTGCCTGCATCACCGCAGGTCAACGGGCGAATAAGCCAAGCTATTAACTTGTGGAGCTGAGGGGACTCGAACCCCTGACCCTCACACTGCCAGTTCGGACCGTCCAGCGCCCTGACCGGGCAAAACGGAGAACACGCACGTCGCAGGACGTCGAACGAGACCGTTGGCTGTGGTTCACCGCAGTTGAGCCCGGTTCGGTAGGCGCGCGTGCTCCACATTCGCTCCACCTACCCCAGTGTGAACCGGACATGGGCTCGCTGTCACGTGCGCAGGTTGGAGCCCTGGGCAGGATTCGAACCTGCGCTCCCGCCTCCGGAGGGCGAGATGGACCGACCCCAGCTTCTCTACCAGCACTTTTGTCACCACTGAGACCTCGATAGTACCGGCCTACACTCCTGAACCTGCAGATTCCATGGCACGTACGTGGCACGCGCTGTCAACGCTCCGACGCGAGTGCCGTCCCCCAGGAAGGAGCAGGCGTGCCGGATACCGAGAACACCCGACCATCACGCCACCGGCGAGCGAACGCGCCCCCCAGCTCGTCGGCATGCCGCCCGCCGCGGACCACGGCGCCGCCGAGACCGCGCAGTACCGCACGAGGTGCACAGGCCCAGGTTGCGACTGGACCGCCGAAGGCACCCGGCCGACATCGACGCGGCGATCGCGCGGCACAAGGCCGACCACCAGGCCGCCCGCCCCAGGACGATCCGGTGCTCCCTGCGCGGCTGCGACTGGACCACCCGCGGCGATCAGGCATGGGCCCGGGCCGCCGGGAACCGCCACCGCGCCGAGCACGCCGCCGACGCTGACGCCCGGGAAGCCCGCCGCGCCACCCGCTACCGGTGGCGGGACACCCCCAGCCCCACCCAGCTCCGCCTCCTGCGCGCCGTGGCCGCAGGCGACGTGCAGGCGTCCGCGTGCCGCGGCGAGCACCACGTCCGCTGGTACCCGATCGGGCCCCCGCGCGAGAGGCCTTGTGATGGCCCGCCCTTGTCGACGGCGAGCTGGTCCGCCCACGCCCCACCTTCCGCCGCGGCGACGCCCAGCAAGGGGGTGTGGCGGCTGACCGACGCGGGCCGCGACGTTCTGACGGGCGCGACCTGACCGGCTCGCGTCCGGCCGAGCGTGGCCGTGCCCGCTGATCCACGAGCGTCTCTCACCATCCGGGCTTACCATCCCCAGAGGACAAAGGGCCTGGGGGTCGGTCGTGGCGGTGCTGGTCCCCCCACCGCGTTCGCGCTCGCGGAGACCGCGCGCGAGGTGCCCGCCGCCGCGCCCGGCGTGGTGTTCCAGTCCAAGCTGGACGGCTGGCGTACGGCCGTTTCCGCGTTGGAGGTGATCCAGACCCGAGGCGACCGCGACGTCGCCGCGCGGTTCCCGGAGATCGCGGCCGCGCTCGGCGACGTCGTGCTCCACGGCGAGCTGGGCGCGCTGCGTGCCGGGCATACCTTCCGGTACCCGATGTTCGTGTGCGTGACCGCGCCGGACCTCGACCGGCTGCGGCGAGCGGTGTCGTCGGTGCGGCGGCGACTGACCCGGATCAAGTGCTCGGCCATGCCGCTCTACGGCGAGCAGGACCAGGCGTTCTTCGCCGCCGCGCTCCCGCTGGCCCGCGGGTTGTCGCCGATGCGCGGGCTGACCGGATCATGAGGATCGACCGGCACGGGGCGCGCGGCGTGGGCGCGGGTCGCCTGGCGCACCGGATGCGGCTGCCCGCGCACACCGCGTCCTCGGAGGTGCTCAAGACCTGGTACCCGTGGGTGATGGACCCCGGCCTGGCGGTCCCCGGCGCTTACGCCGGCGTCGACCTCTACAGCCAGGCGTCGTTCCTGTTCGACCCGTGGGCCCTCTACGCCGCGGGCGCGATCACCAGCCCGAACGGACTGATCATCGGCGAGATCGGGTCGGGGAAGTCGTCGCTGATGAAGTGCCTGATCCTGCGGTTCCTCGCCGCGGGGATCCCGTTCAGCTGGGTCGACGTCAAGGACGAGTGCAGCGACCTGGCGCGCGCGGTCGGGGTGGAGCCGCTGCGGCTGGGCCCGGGGCTAAGGGTGCGGCTCAACCCGCTGGCCGGGCACCGCCGCCACATCTCCCAGACCGACGCCGAGTGGCGGGCCGCGGTCAAGACCCGGCGGCTGTCGCTGCTCGAAGGGCCCGTCCCACGTCCGACTCGACCGGCCGTTGACGATGACCGAGCGCACCGCGCTCGAACTCGCCCTCGACTCCAGCACCGGCCAACTCCGCGGCAGCGCATGCGACCGGCTCGCCCCCGCCTCGCTGCCCGGGGTCGTCGCTCACCTGACCGCCACCGACGCGTGGGGCGACGAGCTGCGCGAGCGCGGCATCGCCGAGCGACGCTGTCGTCCCCGCGCGAGCGGGGCTGGTCCCGGTGGCGTGCGCGGGCCTTTACATCGTCCCCGCCCAAGCGGGGCTACGCGCGCAACTCGGGACGCTCAACGGGTGCCACTCCTCGGAGCGGCCCGAGCGACGTCTAGACACGATCATCGAGGGCATCACGTGCCCCCTCC
This sequence comes from Actinokineospora sp. UTMC 2448, assembly GCF_024760565.1. Taxonomy (NCBI): domain Bacteria; kingdom Bacillati; phylum Actinomycetota; class Actinomycetes; order Pseudonocardiales; family Pseudonocardiaceae; genus Actinokineospora; species Actinokineospora sp. UTMC 2448. Next base: position 1,101,025 of record NZ_CP031087.1, read on the forward strand.
ATCGGCGACGCCTGGTTCGAACAGGCCACCTTCAGCGGCTCCGCTCAATTCGCCGGAGCGATCTTCACCCGCTTCGCGATGTTCGAGTCGACCACCATGCCAAGCACCCGCCACGAAGGCGACCTACCACACCGGTGCCGTGGACCGACTTCCCACACCCGCCACCTAAGGAACATCCCCACAGAGCTTGTTCGGTTCACCTCGGCAAGCATCCGGCCCGACTGAGCTCGAAGCCGAACCGTCGAGCCACGGCGCCTGGTCGGAGCCGATGCGCTCCGACGCAGGCAGCACGCCGACCGCAGCCATGCGTGAGATTCGACGACGAGTTCGCGGGGGCAGGCAACGGCGACATCAGGGTTCGCGATGATCGTCGCGGGATAGGGCGCGAGCGTGGTGGATCGGGTAGGTGGCGGCCAGTGCTGGCGATCGTGGCGCCGGTCGTGCTGGCCACCACCGCCGCGGTGCTGGTGTTGACTCGCCTGTTGGATGTGGCGAGTTCGCAAGGCCGGTTGAAGATGATCCGCACCGCGCTGGGCCGTGGGCGCGGGCACCAGCGTGGTGATGACGCTCGTGCTGGCGTGGCGTCGGCAGCAACTCGGTCGGACAAAGCCGCCGTCCGACACGGCGCGCTCTAACCTCCTTCCAACTGCCGCCCCGACTTTCAGATGACCTCATCGAAGAAGGGCACAAGCGCAGCTTCCGGGTGCCCAAACGGCACAAGCACAGCAGCATCAGGCGCCTCTGCACGAGACACCCTGATGCCGCGAAGGCAGTTGTCACACCAGAATTGCAGATAGCCGATCCTAGTGGCCGGATCACCGATGTAACGAAGTTGCAGTGCGGGCACACGACACGAAGGGCACGACGACCGCACTGGACCTGGCAAAGCTCCGATCGCTTCCACCGAGGCTTTCATCCAACGTTCACGTTCACGCCCCATTAGAACTTCCCGCGCAAGTAGTCAAGCCATTGGTACTCAGTAGCATACGCGCCGTCCTCCCGACGGGAGAGGTCATCGGAGCTTCGACACGGGCCGTAAAGCTGAACTTGACTCACATGCGTGCGCTCATGACCGAGGGTGACCGCGAGAGCCTCGATGCTGGAGAACGCGTCTGGGTAGAGAACCATCTGACCACCCCCCGGCGGGGTGTAGCCATAGAACTTGGAGCCGATCATGTCAGGGTTACGGTCAATCGTGATCTTCACCCCCGCGAGCCCGACACCAGCAGCGGCCGCGACCTGGTAGACGACTCGCTTCTGCATCGGCACGGGCAAGCCCGCGAAGGGTCCGGTATTTGCTTCTTTGCGACACATGCCAACGGAGGCGGGATCGCTACCACCAGACCCCCATGCACCTGCACCGCACGTCCACGCCAGAGATTCCGCCCCGGTCGTGTCATTACCGAGCGAGCCTCCGCAGTTAGTGTTGATGTAGTGCTGTGCGTGTTGGTTGGTTCGCAGGAGGTGCGTTACGGCGGCTTTGCAGGCGCGGGCGGCTGCCTCAAATGCTTGTGCGGCCTGTTGTCCGGCGTGTGCGGCCTTCGTGTCTTTGGTTACCGTGCGGGCGCGAGCGGCCGCAGCCGCCAACGCTTGCTGTTTGGCTTGAATCTGCTGGGCGACGTTCTGGGTGTCGCGCCGGATCTCCTCCAGCGCGGCGCACAGGTCCTGAAGGCTGGACACGTGGGCGAGTGGCTCACGTTAGAGAGATTTTGAATACTGGTTCGCCGCTGCGGCGGCGGCCAGCAATGCCTGCACGGCGGCATCGACCTGTTTCTCGGCGACCTGTAGGGCGGCGATCATGTTCTTGTCCACGTGCTGCGCGCTTCCGCCGATGGCGGCGTTGACCTGCTTCACCGCAGACGAGAGTTTCGACTTGTAGCTCGCCAGCCCACCGGCCGTGGCCTTGGCGTCCTGCCCGATGGCGTCGATCTGGCCTTTGAGCTGATCCAACCGCGACATGTGGCCAATCTCCTATTTCATATAGAGGACAGTGATCACGATTCCGAGGACGAGGAATATGGTCGCGACCGCACGAGCGATGATCATTCGGCGGAGCCGCGCGTGGCGTTGTGATTCAGCTTGGTGGACTTGCCACACCGCGCGCTGGTAGTCGTCGACGGCTTGCTGGAGGTCTTGAACTGATTTTTGCTGCGCTTCAAGCATTGTGGCGAGTTCCGACTCCGTGCAGGGAGCGCGGCGGGTCGCGGCAGGTGTGGCAGGCAACAGATCGGCGTATCCGATGCGTTTCAGCGTCTCGATCGCGTACGAGTATCGGTTCACCACCGATGGCTTGAGTCGTTGAGCACGTTGGGAGCCTTCCCGCCGCTGTACGTCGATCTGTCGCAGTTGGGCGTCGCGCCGGCGTTTCGCGGCGAGCACGCCAGCGGTGAGGTCGTGTTCGAGGTTGGTCAGTCTGGTGATGGCGTCGAGGTAGTCGGTGTAGCTCGTCATGTGGCGTCCCAGTCGGTACGTAGGAGCAGGTCGCGGGTGGCCTGATCGAGGGGTGCCATGGGGACTATCGGGACTGGTGCGGGGAACTGCGTGCGGTCGAAGAGGAGTCCGCGGTTGTCGCGGGGCGACCACGTGACGTTGTAGCCCATGAGCTCAGTGATGTCACGCTGCTCGACTCGAAGCGCGAGTATCGCGTCCATCGTGGTCGTGGTCTCGTATCCGAGATGTGCCTGCAGCACGCCGACGCTGGACCACCAGCCGAGCAGGTGGGTACGGCGAACCGGTCCGTCTCGCAGGATCGTGCGAAGTCTGTCGACGGGGGCGGTGAATTCGGCGTCTTGTTGGTCGAGCGATCCGGCGCGGTCGATGGCGAAGGCGAGCACGTAGTGCGCCATGGCGTGATCGAGTCCGCGGTCACCGAGCTGGGAGGCTATTTCCTGCAGCCGAGACGTCGCGTCTTGTTTGGTGTGGACGATCGGTGCGAAGCCGAGCCGTTCGAGGACGTCAGTGAGGTGGGGTATGCCTGATGCTTCGGCTTCGCGCTCGGTGAGGTAGCTGAGGATGGTGAACTCCGCGTCGCCGGCGGGGTGTTGCAGGGCAAGCGATAGCGCCGCGGCCTGTATCGCTCCGATGGCGAGGTTGGGGTCGGTATTCTGCGGTTCGCCGAAGTGTTGGCTGCCTTTGCCAGCACCGGCCACGGCCAGATGGCGACCTGGGGTCGCAGAAAGGGACACGCCGATCGGTGACCGGGTGACCGCGATCGGGGCTCCGAGTACGCCCATGCGTTGATCGAGTCCCTGCTTTGCTCTGGCTCGAAGCAGGCGGAGTTCAGGAATGACGGAGGACAAGGTGCCTGCCCTGCTCCCATTGAAGACGGCCGGTGGGGTGTCTTCAAGGCTTCGCTGATTCCAGCATCTGTGCCGAATCTCGGCAAGTTCCCTGTCGTCGGCGACGGCGATGACCGCGCGACGATTGCCCTCGACTTGGCCGAAGTCCTGGTTGACGATGGCTTCGCCGCGGAAGCGGAGTTTGGCGGCACCGGTGTTGTTGGCGTCCAGGATCGCCCGTGACTCGCTGACGGAATTTTTCAGTGCGACGCGGATGGGGAACTGGGAATAGATCCCGCCCTCTTTTGGTATCAGCGCTGTTATTCCGGAGATCGTTTGCGATGCCAGGACGAGGTGGATGCCGTAGGCGCGGCCCCGGCGGGACAGGCGTTCGAGGAGTTGGACGGCGCGGTCCGTGGTCGGGTCGTCCTCTTCGAACAACACATGAAACTCGTCGATGACGGCGACGATTCGTGGCATGTGCGCGTCCGGTGCCCGCTCGCGGAAGGACGCGATGTTGTCGCCGTACGGTTTGATCAACCGTGCACGCCGGTCGAACTCGGAGAACAAGTGCTCAAGAACCGTGACCCCGTACGGCCGGTCGCTCTCCACTCCGATCACCTTGGCATGCGGGAGCCAGTCGGGCGAGGTCGCGCTGGGCGCGAGGGGAAAGAAGGTCACACCGTCCTTGAAGTCGAGCAGGTAGAACTCCAACTCGCGCGGGCTGTAGCGGACGGCCATGCTGTGGATGAGAACCTTCAGGAAGTTCGACTTTCCTTGTCCGACCGCACCCGTCACCAGCAGGTTGTGGCGCTGCTCCTTCTCATCACCGAGAGTCAGAGTGACCGTTTCGTGGCCGCAGCGTCCGATCGCGGCCGTGATGCCAGAAGCGGTCGAGTCGGACCACAGATTCGTTGACTGTTGAATCGAGGAGAACTCGATCCGCGGTGCCTCGACGTTGCGCGCTGCGGCTGCGACGGCGGCGACCGCCTGTTCAAGCTGCCGAGCCGAGGGCCGATCTACGGAGACGGCGATCTGCTCGACATTTGTCCATGTGCAGCCACTATCCCCGATGAACAGGGAGTGGGCATGCTGATCGAGATTGACCCCGGAGGAGTACCCGCTTCGCGCCGCCGGGTCATGGTGGATCAAGAAGCTGATGCCGTGCGCCGGTCCAGTGCGAAGGAGGTCAGAGAGGATGTCGGCGCTTCGCTCGCCCAGACCGCGTGGATAGTCCAGTAGGACGACCATCTGGTAGGTCTCTATGGGTTGCCCGGTACTCCGCCGCAAGGTTCCCAGCGTCCCTGCGTTCCCGCGAGCCAGGTCCGCCACACGCCGCACGTGATGCACAAGCTCATACAGCAGTGCCTCCAAGTCCTCCGCGCGAACGCCCGGTGCCGGGAACAACTCGTTGCTGACCTCACGCAGTGGCGTGAACGGCGCCAAGTGCCCCCGCAAAGCGGGATCGAAGACCCGCAAGACGAGCTGGCCGGGACCCGTGCCGACAAGCGCACGCCCAACAAGGTTCTGGACGACATTCCGCACATCGGATCGCTCGGGTGCGGACCTGACGACGACATTGCCCTGATCAAGCAGCGGCACAATCAGCGGAGCCGAGAACTGTTCATTCACACCGAGCGCGGTTGCTGCGATAGTGAACGTCCCGACTTTGACGTGGCCAGCCGTGTCGAGCGGATCGGACACCACAGGAAGTCCCGCCGGTGACCAGTCGACCGAGCACCCATCCGGCGCCAGCACCGACACCGCCGCCACGATACGGTCCCGACACTCCACCACGACCTGAGCTGACCGGCGCCGCAGGACTGCCACCTCACGATCGACACTCGCGTGCGCCCGGTGCTCCAGCTCCCGAACTCCGTCATCGTCGCTTGGCGGCGACGCAAGAGCGCCAAGCGCGTTGCCGGTAGCTGATCGCACCTCTCGAACGGACGCTCGAAGGCGTCGCAACGCATGCTGGAACCGGGCCACCGATTCAGTCCGACCAGTGGAAGCTCCTCCCGTGGCACGAACCGGGCGCGGCGAATCGGTCACAGCGCGGGCTCTCTCGTTGTGTTGTTCGAGGAAAGGCGAACCGTCGGGTCAGGCCGAGTGACCCTACTGAGTCGGAAGCCCGGACATCGTCGTTCGACGACGCACCCATGGTCACTGGCCGCCGCGACTGAAGACGGCTCAGTGCCTTCATGCTTGCGCTGATCGAAGGGCATCCCGAGGAAGTCGTCCCCCCGGACTTTCCCGCGGTTGAGGATGCCGAGGAGTTCCCGACAGGCAGATCGACGAACGCCGCCTCCCCGTTTGCCCAGCGCATCGCGCCTGGGCGCCGCCGACAAGGTCAGCCTGAGAAGGACCCCAACGGTCAACCCCAACATCCACCCTTTCGTCACCCTCCCGACTCCACCGGAACAGTAGCGAAGCGAACACTCTCCGCACCACACTTTCCGGCGATACGGGGAGTCCGCGGAGGGCACCGTCCGTCATAGGCGCGATGTTGACGTCAGGGTGGTACAAGCGCAGGCGCTGGCCGAATTCGCCAGGTGGCGCAGAGTAGTGTCATGGAACAGCAGCTCTAACGCCAGCACGTCCGCTCATGCCGCGATGCGGATGGGTTCAGGCACCACGGTGCAGGGCTGTCCGCTGCCCACGGTTGTGGGGTCATCAGCACCGGTGACCGCAAGGCGTGCGACGGAGCTGGCGAGGCGGACGCCGCCCACGGTTGGTGATCACTTGCCACAGCCCTCCATACGTCGAGAGCCGTCGGAGCCGGACACCGGCTGATGAACGGGCCCCTTCAACAGTCAACGGCTGGCGCTCACACCGGGTAGATGTCTTCGAGCACCAGCCGTCCGGCTGTTGATGTTGCCCTTGTTTGTGGTGCCCCCGGCGGGAGTAGCGAAGGACGGGACGGGGCTGACGTGCAGAGTCGTACCGGCAGTTGGTTGTGGAGGCGCGCTTCGCGCTGGCGCGGCCGGCTTGTCAGGAAGTCGCGGAAGCTAGGTGCTGGCCCGCTCGGCAGGAACGCTCGTTACGGACAGTCCTTGGCTCTGCGTGCGGCGTGGACTTCTGCCGGGATAGTTGCCGGAGACGTCAAGGACGTGCCGTTCGAGTAGGCGACCTCCGGACAACCGAGCGCCCCACCTGGTGGGCCGCGGGCGAGCAGCGTGTAGCTTCGAGGGATATGCCGGGCACGAGGGTGGGTGAAGTGCCGCCTGTCCGGTCGGCGCGGCTTCAGATGGCGACGCCCGGTCTGGCCCCCGAGTCTTGCGGCTCCGGTAAGATCATCCGTCTATGGTTGCCATCACTGCGGGTGTCGTCGGTGCGGATGACCCGGTCGTTGACGAGCTGGTCATGATGGGCAAGCGGTACAGCCGGACGTTGGGCATGATGCCTGCGGGCGCATTCAAGGAGGCGGCATACCGCGGCTGCTTGATCGCCGCATGGGATGGGGACAAGCCGGTCGGCTACGCGCTGTTCCGGCTGCCGCGGAACAACCAGGTGATGCTCTCCCACCTGTGCGTGGAGACGGCCGCACGGGGTAAGGGCGTGGCCCGCGTGCTGGTGGAGACGATCAAGAACGAGCATTCGGCACAACTGGGTATCCGCGCCAAGTGCAGAGACGACTACGGCCTCAACCCGCTGTGGTCCGCTCTGGGCTTTCAAGCGCTCGGCGCAGCGGTCGGGCGTGGCAAGGATCGCAGTCCGATGACCGTGTGGTGGTTGGATCACGGCCATCCGGACCTGTTCAGCGCACTCACCGAGCCGGACTTCGTCGACGATGAGCCAGACCTGCTCGAAGCGGCTCTCGACCTGAACATTCTGATGGACCTGCACTCGCGCTCGGACAAGCCGGTCGCCGAGCGATCGCAGGTGTTGCTAGCCGATCACCTGATCGGCAGGCTCCGTCTGGTCGTCACCGACGGCGTGGAGCACGAGCTCGGCCGACGGTGCCATGACCGGCCCACGGCGCTGACAGAAGCCCTCGGTGAGTACCCCCGTCGGGTTGGTGCGCCTGCGCAGACTGAGGCGTTGTACGAACAGTTGGTCGCGGCGTCACACGGGCTTGTGTTGTCCGAGCAGGATCTCGGCGATCTGCGGCAGATCGCGGCGGTGGTCTCCGCGGGCGTGGGCGTGTTGTTGACCTGGGATGACGGACTTCGGGCGCGCTTCGAGAAGTTGAGGCGGGCCGTGCCCGCGATCGCTGCGGTCCACGTGCTGAATCCCGACCTGGTCGTCACCCATCTCGACGAACTGGCCAGGGCGTGGGCCTATCAACCTGCCAGGTTGCAGAACAGCGAGTACGACCAGGTCCGCGCGGGCGCGGACGACGAGTCCGACTTGCTGGCCTTCCTGGCCCAGCCGTCCGGCGAGACCCGCGGCGATCTGCGTGACCTGCTGCGCAGACTCGCCCGCGAGGAGGTGCCGCGCTTCCTGATCAGGTCCGGGGATGAGCCTCCGGTCGCCTGCTACGCCGCCCACCTGGATGGCCAGATCCTCCGGGTGCCGCTGTTGCGGACCGGCAACCACCAGTTGTCCGATACCCTCGCGCGTCAGCTGCTGTGGTTGCTGCGCAGGGACGCCCGAGAACACCGCGCTTTGACGATCGAGGTCTCTGATCGGCACGTGGGCGGAGTCCTGACCAGGGCGTTGGCGGCCGAACCGTTCCACAACGTCGGTGACCGTTGGTTCGCCTGGGTGGTCCCTGTGTGCGGCACGAGCGAGGAAGTCAACCGTGTGGCGAACAAGGCGCGTGCGCTCGTCCGCGTCGGTCCTGGCCCTCTTTTGCGGCCCGGGCTCGCGCCGCGCGCGGCGGTCGAGGTCGAAAGGTCGCTTTGGCCTGCCAAGCTCACCGACAGCACCCTGCAGCACTTCGTCTTGCCCATCCAGCCGAGATGGAGCGGGGAACTCCTCGGCTACCCGGCGCATCTGACCACGCGCCCCGTCGAACTCGCCCTCGGGCGCGCACAGGTCTACTACCGGACCGCAGACAAGCTGCTGACGGCACCCGCGCGAATCGTGTGGCGAGCCAGTCAGGGCAAAAGAGGGCGAAGCGCGCCAGGCTACATCGGCACATCCTTCCTGGACGCGATCGAGGTAGACGAGTTGGAGCGGCTTCACGAGTCCCTCAAGCACTACGGCGTCCTCGACCTCCCCGCGCTGCGCGAACTGGCCGACGGCAAACCCACCCTCCAGGCCCTACGCTTCTCCGACACCGAGTTGTTCGACCGCCCCGTGTCGGAGAGCACCTACCAGCGACTGCGGGCAACGCACGACGGACCCCGGAAGTTCTACGGCCCCCAGAAGATCAGTCCCGGACTATTCGCCGACCTGTACAGGACCGCCACCATGTAGCCGCAGTCACACGATCGAGATCGCGTCGAACCTGTGTTTGACAGTAGAGCTGGATAGAGTCCACGCGTGATCACGACACCGGCAACCGACAGTGAAGGTGCCCCAGCCCCACGTCCGCTGCTGATGTCGCTGCGTCCCAGATTCGTCCAGGCCATCCTGGACGGCTCAAAGACCGTAGAACTGAGGCGCGCCCGCGTCTCCGCGCCCCCCGGGACACCGATCGTCCTCTACGCCAGCTCACCGGTCATGGCCGTCCTCGGCCTGGCCACCCTCGCCGACCGCCACACCGCAAGTCCCACGACGATCTGGCGGAAACATCGCGCGAACGTGGGCATCTCCCGCGCCGAGTTTCTCGACTACTTCGCGGGCGCCACCCAAGCCACCGCGCTCACCATCGCCGATCCGCAACCGTTGGCTGCCCCGTTGACCCTCGCCCTACTCCGCAGTCACGCCGAGTTCCAGCCGCCCCAGAGCTACCGTTACATCACCACAACGGACCCTGCCCCGCTCCGCGAGCTCACCGCCTCGCTGGTCTGACCAGACCGCGGCCTGTCGTCCCCGGGTCACGACTGCCCGATCTCACGCACGTACACACTGAAGCCGTTGTACGTTGTTTCAACATCCGCTTCTGCCGAGGAGCGCATCAAGTGTTGTTGTGCTGGCGGTCCAAGTGCATCCCAAGGAGCTTGATCGCCAGATCGTGGTGGTAGTCCTCTGCCACCTCTATAGGGCTTCTGCCCATGGGGTCGAGCAGGGAGGGGTTGGCGCCGAAGGCGAGTAGGACTGCAGTGAGGTGGACTTCGAGAGGGGTTCCGTTTTGGGCAGCGGCGTCGCCCTCGGCGTCGATGGCGTGGGTCAGTAGCGTCATGTCCACGAAGACCTCGTCAGGGTCGCCGCCAGTAGCCAGCAGGCGGGCCAGTCCTGGTGCGTCGCGGTGTTCAACCGCGTGGTGGGCGGGGGCCAATACACGTCACTCACGTGGAGCAGTGAACCAGAATCTTAATGAACGCACGCTCTTGTCGCGAGGCGCGCGTGCGAACCCTTCGAATGCTCGTGCAGTGAGAGCGGGCCAATGTGCGACCAGAGCCTCGGAGATCAACGGGCTGGAACTTGCTGGCAGCGACATGACCGGTGCGCACGTTCGGCCGCCTCGTGGCCTGCCTCGGCTTGAACTCCGGCCGGTTCCTCGATCCCCGACCGGGCGAAGAGCGCAGCTCGTGTGGATGCGTTGCCGCGCCATTCAACGGAGTTCGGGGGCATCGGAGGCCAATGGCGGTGGTATTGCCTCCTGTCGGTTGGTGATCGCGGTGGGTGCCGTCTGGCCGGACCCAGGGGAGGCGGCACCTCCGCGAGATCCTCGTGCGGAGGGCCGAACCTCGGGCGGGAGTATCAAAAGGATGGAACAGGGCTGACCAGCGGTTTCGCATCGGCAGCCTGGTGGTGGAGGGCCGTCGAGCTGACTCCACTTGGTTGAAGCGGTTCGCTGGGCGGGCTTGGTGCATTCCGCCCAGCGCACTATGTGGGTGGGGCTTGGGCGAGGCGGGCGCGGTGGCCTTCTGCGGTGTCGCCGAAGTCGCGTTCGTCGTCGTTGCGGAAGCGTTTGTAGAACCATTCGGGGACTCGGGCGGGGTCCAGGCGGGTGCGGAGGACGCCGTCCTGTACGTCGCGGGCCACGTTGCGTAGGCGGTGCCATTCGGTGTCGGGCACTGGGCCGGGGTGTCCGTTGTTCAGTTCGGTGTTGACGATTTTGGCGAGTCGTTCGCGTTCGTCGGCGACTTTGCGTTGGCTGGACCAGATTTCGTAGGCGATTTGGTAGGCGGCCAGGGATGGGACGAAGAAGCTGAGGAGGGTGTCGAGCAGTGTGGCGTTCGCGACCGCGAGACCGACGACCAGGCCGATGGCGGTCCACAGGAATGCGGCGGCGGCGATGAGGTGGCTGTAGCGGCGGCGTAGACGGGCGTCCCAGGAGAGGTTCTGTTCCTGGGCGATGAAGACGTCGTAGGGGTGGTGGACGTCGTGGGTGGGGTCGTACCAGCCGTCGGTATCGAGCAGGAGCTGAGATCCAGCCCGCCGCACGCCCTGCTCGCCACCCTCCGATCCAAGCTGCGCGCCGAGCACCACATCACGGCCGTGGACATGCTCTTCGCCGACTACCAGCTCAGCGTGCTCCAGCCGGTGACCCGTCTGCCCCACACCGCGGAGCCGATGGCGATACGCACCACCACAGCGGGCCGGGCGTTCATCGCCCAGCAGCCGATCGTGGAACCCGGCCGCCAAGCGGACGCCGTGGCGTACCTGCCGGTGACCGTGCGCGGAGACCGCCTCGGCGTCCTCGCGGTCACCTTCTCCCGCTCACCCGCCGACACGGTCCTGGCCGAGCTGGCGGAACTGGCCACCGCGCTCGGCCACGAGGTGATCGTCGCCGAGCGCGACACCGACCTGTACCTGCAGGCCCGCAGGCGGGAGCGGCTCAGCCTGGCGGCCGAGATGCAATGGCAGCTCCTCCCCGGACGAGGCTGCGCGCGACCGGAGTACTCCCTGGGCGGACAGCTCGAACCCGCGTACACGATCAACGGCGACAACTTCGACTGGTGCGCCTCCGAAGACGATCTGATCGTCACCGTGTCCAACGGCATGGGCGGCGGCATCCAGGCCGCGCTGCTCACCAACCTCGCCATCAACGCCCTGCGCAACGCCCGCCGCGCCGGCCTGCCCCTCACCGACCAGGCATGCCTGGCCGACCAGGCGATCTACGCCCAGTACGGCGGCGCGCAGCACGTCGCCACCCTGATGCTGCGCTTTGAGCTGTCCAGCGACCGGGTCGAGGTCGTCGACGCAGGCTCGCCGCGGATGCTGCGGCTGCGCGACGGCAGCGTCGACCTGATCAAGTTCGACGCGCAGCTCCCGCTCGGCATGTTCGACGGCACCGAGTACGAATCCGAGTCGTTCGACGTCGTCCCGGGCGACCGCCTGATCATCGTCAGCGACGGCGTGCACGCGGCGAAATCCCCACACGGCAGCGAATACGGCTCCACCAACCTCGATCACATCATCCGTGACTCCCAGCACCTCGCCGCGCCGGAAGCCGCCCGGGCGATCATCACCGAACTACTCGACTACCACGAAGGCACACACCTACTCGACGACGCCGTCGTCGTCTGTCTCGACTGGAAACCCGGCACCACCAACGACAAGAGCGTCTCCGGATAGCCGCCTCCACCCTACTGCATTCTCCGCCATCCGTTTAGCTCGAAAGCGCAGGGTGCGACGGGCTTGCTAGGTGTAAGCCCCAAAGCGCGACTGACTACGGATGGCGGCGCCCTGCTCTCCGAGACCGCCTCGATCACGGCCGCTTCGATGCGACATGACGACGCCCTCGGCGAGTCGCAGCAGGACGCTAAGGGCCGCAGCTGCTTTCAGCCACGCGATGAGCGTCAGAGGGACGTTCTTTCGCTGCGGTTGCGATGGCTTCTCGCCGTGCAGTCCGCCGTCCCGAACCGCACCGCGTAGCCCCTGCGGGGCGATGGCGTTCGATGAGGCGGCCGGGGCGGAGGACCAACCCCGCGTGCGCGGGGCGACCCGGTGTAGACGCGGATGCAGGCGGTGTCGCCGGGACCAGTCCCGCGTGCGCGGAAACGACTTCACCTCCTCGACGCGGGGCAGCCACGCCCGGGGATCATCCCCGCGTGCGCGGGGACGACGGCAGCGATCCGCTCGACGTCCTGAACGAGCTGGGACCAGCCCCGCGTGCGAGGGGACGACTCGAACGTGCTGACCTACACCCCCGCTGAGAAGGGACCAACCCCGCATGCGCGGGGACGACCGGAGCGAGCGGCACCCGCCGGTCGCGGTCGCCGGACCAGCCCCGCGTGCGCGGGGACGACATGACCGGCCTGCCCCTGTTCAACCGTCCCGCCGGACCAGCCCCGCGTGCGCGGGGACGACGAGGCGTCGTCGGCGCGGAACTCGCGGCCATTCTGGGGACCGGGGTGTCCGCCGGGGTCGTGGCCGCCCTCCGCGGCGCCAGGCTGCCCCTGCCCCAGCCGTGGCTGGCCGGGGGCGGTGTCCGCCCGATGAGCCGCCCGTTGAGCGCTCCTCGACTCCGTCCACACGACGGCGTTGCCAGGCCCCCGGGCACCGTGGCCGCAGTCATCGAGGGCAAGCCAGTCCTGCTCAGAGATCCCGCCGCGTCGCCCGTAGCCGTGCTGAACGAGGTGGTGCGGCACTGGGTGGACAAGGCCGTGAACAGCCCGCAGGCATGGAAGCTGGCAAACCACAGCATCCTGACCGGTCGAATCCTCCAACAACTCTCCGGTGATGCGCCTGACCGGCTGCTGTCCTGGGAGGTGTACGCGGCGATCCTCGAACTCGCCGGCGCCTCGGAAGCCGACGTCCTGCGAACCCGGTTGATTTGGCGAAACGCTCAACGCCGCCAGGCGCCCACCTCCGTCGTGATGACCAAGGGTGAGACACCGCTCGAGGATGTCCTGCTGAGGATGCAGCTGGGAGCCGTCTCGCTGACCAGCGAGACGGCGTTCATGGAGTGGCTGCGCGACCTCTACCGGAAGTCCGAGATGACGCTGCGCAAATGCGTAGCGGCGATGCAGACGGTCTCGCCCAAGGACGCGATCGGCCGAAGCACCCTCAACGACTGGCTGCACACCACCCGCATCCCCGGCAACTACGCGGGCCTGGCCGTGCTGCTGCGGGTCATCCTCCCCGGAACACCCACCCCAGAGCTGATCGAGCGCTACATCGTCATCGCCCGCCACCTCCGGACCCAACAGGTCCCGCCCGAGCCCGAACAGCCCCGTCCTGAACCCGACCCCGTCCTCGCCAGCCCTGACCTCGAACCCGACCTCGCAGGCAACGACCCCGAGATCGACCCCGACCCCACGGTCGTTGATCCCACGCCCGACCCGGAGGATGAGCAGGCACCGGACAGAAGCCGGCCCGGCCGACCTCTGGCTGTCTACATCGCGGCGGTGAGCATCATCCTCAACGTCGTCCTCCTTGTGCTGCTGCTCAGTGTGCTGCTGGTCAGATAGATGTCGATATCAGGAGGGACGCGGGCGGGTGTTCAGTGATCGGCCGTAATTGAACGGCGGCCCTCCGCGTGAGGGGAGGCCACGGGTACCGCCGGAAGGAGCTGGCCGCTCGCAGACCCCCGGTACCGGTCGGTGCGAGCCGCCGAACCACGTTTCCGCAGGTGGGACCGGCCTACCGTTACCGGTATGTCGGTCCCACCTGCGGGTTCGCCACGTATACGGCACGTGCCCCGCCGCACCACGATCACCAGCACCGGCCGCACCCAACCCTGCCCACCGCGCCGACGTCTCACGACGCGACGATCATCGCTGACCGGCGGCCGACCGTTCCGCGTGCTGAGGCCAGCGTCGCGGCTGACTCACGTCAGGATTCGCGTGGGTGGCTCGATGACCCACACCGCAGCCGGGGGCAAGCAGGATGTTGCCCGCCAAGGCCCGGTTGCGGCGCCCACCGAGTGGACCGGGGACGCCGCAACCGGAGCGGCTTGTCAGGGTGAGCGTTCCAAGCCGACAGGCCCGAGCTGGAAGCCGCCGAGGTCCAGGGCGAGTACGACGACGATCACGAGCACGGCGAGCACGCCGGTGTGGTCGGTGCCGTTGGAGGCATATCCGCCGGTGCGTGGGCTCACGGTGTAAACCTGTACTGATCCAACAGGGGGGAGCACAGGCATGGCAAGGCGGTATGGCGGCAGGAAACCCGATGCCACCACTGTAGGAATCGTCGCTGTCGGGGGAGTGGTGGCTGTCGGCATGGTCGCAGCAGTGGTGATCGGCGGTACGAGGCGGCCATCCGCCGACGGCCAGGCCGCTCCCAGCTCGGTGACCTTGTCCACGACCACAACCGTGCCGGCGCCGGTGTCCACGACCCCGGCGTCGCCGGTCCCCCGCGATGTCTATCCGGAGGATCCCACCGAGGTCAGGGTCGGAGACTGCGTGGTGAATCTCGGCACCGACGAGGCCCCCCGCATGGAAAAGGTGTCGTGCTCCTCAAAACACACCGCGATGTCAACCGTGCTCAGCATCGATGTGAAGAGCGGGGCGGAGGGGAGGCACTCTGGACTCGACGCCTGTCAGTCCACCCGGGAACCACGCACTACTACATCGAGAACGAATACGGCGATGGCGGTTATGACTTCTCCACCCTCTGGTGCCTGCGGCAGCGGCAGTAGAGCAGAACCTCACCATCCGCCGGCTGCTGGAGCACGTCCTGCTCCCGAAGGGTTCAGGCGGAACCGACACTTCTTACTCGTTGCCCCGGCGCGGGTCACCGCGGTTGACCGGCGCCAGAGGACGAGGGTCCTACGCGGGTTCGGCGTCGGGGCCTGGTGCGTCCAGTTGGGCGCCTAAGACGGCGCGGTCATGGACGGCGCACAGCAGGCGAGTCCTGCTGCGGCGTCCGGGTAGTCGTTACTCCCGCCACCGCGGTGTGTCCGCAGATCCAGCAGCGGCCGCCCGAGCCGCCGGGCCCGCGCTGCACGCCCACCTCCCGACCCATCACCCGATCCCGGGCGCCTGGGCGGGCGCACGTCCGGATGCGGTTGGGCACCCGCGCCATGCAATTTCTGGACGCAGAAGCCGAGAACGACTGGCGCACGGTGGCGAGCATCGCGCGGGCGGCGAGTGCGGAGTTCGCCCACTGTGACGACGCTGTGCTGCCTGTCCCGACCGACAGCGCGTGTTGATTCGGGCTGCGGTGTCGACGCTGCCCGGATGGCGGACGTGTCGATGGGTACTTGTTCACCAAATCTTGGACTATATGGTAGTGGGTGGTTGTTGTTGTCAGGCATCTGTTGCGCCCGTTCGGCGTATTGCTGAGCTGCCTCCCGATGCCGCAGAGTAGCGCCGTTTGTGCACGCAGCCAGTGGGGCTGTGTGTCCGGCTTCTGGGGGCTTCATGTCGCGGGTGCATGCTGGGCTGCGCTGGGTGCGTGGGCTGGTCGCGGTGTTGGTGGCGGTTCTTGTGGCGTCGCTGATGTCGGCGTTGGCGCAGCCTGCCGTGGCCGAGGAGGTGCCGTCGCCTGCGGTGGATCCTCGGGATCTGCCCGCGTTGGCGAGTCAGCGGCCCGCGCCGTCGCCTGCGGTGAGACCGGATCCCGGTGCGGATTTCGAGCCGGTGGGCAGGATCGGGGAGGTTCGGGGGAGTTCGTTCGACCCGGAGCGGTCTCGGTTGGTGTCGGCGTCGATGTTCGTCGAGGAGTACGAGAACCCGGACGGGACGCGGACCCTCAAGCAGTCCAGCCAACCGCTGAACGTGCAGACCGAGCGCGGGCTGTGGGTGCCGGTGGACACGTCCCTGCGCGCGGACCAGGCGAGTGGGCGGACGAGGACCGGTAGGCACCCGCTCAACCCGTCCTTCGCGGCGAACGCTGCCGATTCGGCTGTGGTGAAGGTCGACGTGTGGGGCAAGTCGGTCGCGTTGGGCATGGAGCGCGCGGCAGACAAGCCGGTGCGGGCCGAGGGCGCGAACGCCGAGTACCTCGATGTGCTGCCGGACACCGATCTGAAGTACGAGGTCACCCCCGGTTCGGTGAAGGAGACCATCGTCCTGCGGCGCCCGCCCGCGACGGCGTCGTGGCGGTTCACGCTCGACACCAAGGGATTGACGCCTCGCCTGGCCGAGGGCGGGGTCGTGGAGCTGGTCGACACGGCCGGTGACGTTCTGATCGTGATGCCGCCGGTGGAGGCGTGGGACTCCGCGCCCGAGGAGCGGCGCACGTTGGCGGGCGGCAGCTACGGCCTGGAGAAGCGTGGCCAGCGCTGGATCCTGACCGTGTCGGTGGACGAGGAGTGGCTGCGCGCGCCGGAGCGGGTGTACCCGGTGAGCGTGGACCCGACGTTCCAGCTCGGCGTGACGGACTCGCGGGTCTACCGTTCGGACGGTTACACCTGTCAGAACTGTGGCATCAAGTTCGGCAACAGCCTGGCCAACGGCGACTCGATCAACCGCACGGTCTTCAAGTTCGACTACTCGCCGCTGTTCGGCAAGAACGTCGTCAGCGCGCGGATCGACATGGCGAGGATCGGCACGGAGGGCTTCTTCCGGGCGTGGAACGCCAACCTGTACCACGCCACCTCCTTGAGCTACAGCGGCATCGGCCAGCACCTGGCCACCGCCGTGGTCGGTGACGTGGGTCAGTTCAGCGACAGCAGGCTGAGCACGTTCCTGCGCAACGAGGTCAACGCGAGCCGCAACACCGCGTACTTCATGGTGCGCGGCACTGAGCAGACTGGCACCTACACGTACAAGAACATGTCGGCCACGATGTTGGTCGACACCGGCAGCGCCCCGCCGGTGCCCACGCAGACCGCGCCCGCGGACCACGCGGTCCTGTCGACCCTGACGCCGACGCTGTCGGTGAACCCGGTGACCGACCCGGACGGGGACGCGGTCAAGTACTGCTTCACCGTCGCCACCGGCTCCGACGGCAAGTCCGGCATGGTCGTGGACTCCGGCTGCCAGACGAGCACGTCCTGGACGATCCCCGAGGGCGTGCTCACCGACGGCGCCGCCTACACCTGGCTGGCCAGCAGCTACAGCGGATCGACCCTGACGCAGGGCACGACCGTGCGCCACTTCAAGGTCGACCAGCGCATCGGCGACCGCGGCCCCTCCCCGGTCGACTCGATGGGCCCGGTCGAGGTGAACCTGGCCAACGGCAACCTCACCACCAGCGCCTCGTCACCGACCTTCACCACCGTCGGCGGCACCGCCGGGCTGACGCTCACCTACAACTCGCAGCAGCCGGAGATCAAGGGGCTCAAGGCCTCCTACTTCGACGACCCCTCGCACGCCGGACTGATCAACGACGCGATCCAGAAGCCCGTCCTGGTCCGACACGAGCCGCAGGTCAACGTCGACTGGGGCGCCGCGTCCCCGCACCCGCCCGCCCTGGGCCCGGACTGGTGGCTGGTGCGCTGGGAGGGCTACTTCGTCCCGCCGGTGACCGGCACCTACCAGTTCGCCGGTGTCCACGACGACGGCCCGGTCATCTGGATCAACAACAACATCGTCTACGACGTCGCCAACACCCGCAGCAGCCCGGACTGGACCCAGTCCACCGGGGTCGCCCTCACCGCGGGCCAGGCGGTGCCGATCAAGATCGAGCTGCAGGAGATGGCGGGCAACGCCCGCATGAAGCTCTACACCCGCACCACCGCGGGCGCCTCGGTCCCCTCCCAGATCGTCCCCTCCGACTGGCTGACCACAGTGGAATCGCCGTCGCTGCCGAAGGGCTGGACCCTCTCGGCCGACCTCGACGGCTCGGGCGCGGTCTACACCGAGGCCAAGGTCGTCGACCAGACCATCGTGATCACCGACGCCACCGGCGCCAAGCACACCTGGACCAAGAAGTCGACCGGCGGCTACGCCCCGCCGGAGGACGAGGACGGCGTCCTCGCCTTCGACACCACCGGCCGCATCACCCTCACCGAGGGCTCGGACGTCTACGTCTTCCACACCGACGGCAAACTCGACTCGCTCAGCAGCGTCCTGGACTCCCGCAAGCCCGCGGCCCTGCAGAACATCTACTCCGGCACCCCGTCGCGGTTGACCCAGATCAAGGACCCGGTCTCCGGCCGCGCGCACACGCTCACCTACAACCGGCCCGGCGAGAACTGCTACGGCGCCACACCGGTCCCACCGGGCTTCGACGCACTGCCGCCGGTGCGGATGCTCTGCCGCATCACCTACTGGGACGGCACCGAGACCCGCTACTGGTACACCCAGGGCCGCCTCGCACGCATCGAGGACCCCGGCAGCGAACTCACCGACTACGCCTACGACGCCGCCGGCCTGCTCACCGGAGTGCGCGACAACCTCGGCGCCGACTGGGTCGCAGCAAACCCCACCACCAACCCCGCAGCCGACGCCACCACCCTCATCTCCTACACCACCGTCAACGGCAAACCCGCCGTCACCGCGATCAGCAGCCCCGTCCCCACACCGGGGCAGGACCGTCCGCAGCGCGGCTACCGCTACGAGCCTGCAAACCGCACCACCTATGTGGATGTCGCGGGACTGACCCCGGCCAGCGGGTTCTACTCCAAGATCACCTACGACGCCAGCGACCGGCTCCTGACCACCACCGACGCGACCGGGCGCACCACCTCCCAGACGTGGAGCGTCAAGGACCAGCAACTCACCTCCACCGACGCGGCCGGACGGGTCTCGACCACCGTCTATGACGCCCAGGACCGGCCGACCGACAAGTACGGCCCAGGCCCGGCGTCCTGCTTCGCAGGCCAAACCCCCACCGCGGCCTGCGCGGAGACCGTCCCGCACACCCGGACCGCCTACGACGAAGGCATCAACGGCCTCGCCGCGAGCCTCTACGCCAATAAGACCCTCACCGGCATGCCCAAGGTCCACCAGACCGGACTGGGCCTGGCCGACGGGCGTATCCGATCCGACTGGACCAGCACCCAGTCCCCGGACCCCGACATCCCCGCCGCGACCTTCTCCATCCGTCTCACCGGGCAGATCACGTTCCCCGTCGCGGGCACCTACACCCTGGAAACCCACGTCGACGACGGCGTCCGACTCTTCATCGACGACAAACTCATCGCCGAGTCCTGGATTCCCGGAGCGGCGCGCCCCATCTCCGGCACCTTCACCGCCACCGCCGGGGCCACCCACCGCATCCGCATCGACTACTACAACGACCGCGGTGCCGGTCAACTGCACCTCAACTGGCGCAAACCCCCGTCCGGCACCTACGAAGCAATCCCCGGCCAATACCTCAAGCCCGGCTACGGCCTCACCACCTCCAGCACGGAGTTCGAGTCCGACGGTGTGCCAAACCAGGTGGGCACTACCGACTACACCGGGCTTGACCCCATCTTCGGCCTCGCCACCACGACGACCACCGGAGGGCTAAGCACCACGAGCACGCACGAACCACCCGCCACCGGCTACCTGCGTGCCACAGCCAGAACTCTTCCCGCCGGAACACAGACCACCTACCAGTACTACGGCGATACCGAAGCACGCACCAACCCGTGCGTTCCCGGAAGTCCCGCTATCAACCAGGGTGGGCTGGCCAAACTGACGACCCACCCCACGCCCGCGAACGGACCCGCCCGCGTTGACGAACAGGTCTACGACGCTTCCGGCCGAGTGATCGCCGAGTCCGTCGCAGGGGACTGGACGTGCATCACCTACGACGCGCGCGATCGAGTCGTGCAAACTGTGTACCCGGCGTCTGCTGCGGCGGGCGTGCGCACCGTGACGACAGACCACTCTGTGGGCGGTGACCCTCTGACGACCTCGATCACTGATCACAACGGAAGTGTCACCACCACGGTCGACCTGCTCGGTCGAGTTGTGTCGTACACCGATATCCACGGCGTGCGTACTGACACCACCTTCGACCGCGTGGGCCGTGTAATCGAGGAGAAGGTCGATCTGCCTCACTCAGCGGATTCGGTCCAGGTGATGACCTTCACCTACGACGACGCCGGTCGTGTTCTCACTACAAGCCTCGGGGCGACGGTGCTGGCTACCGTCAGCTACGACGATGCAGGAGAACTGTTCGCCGCCGCCTACTCCAACGGTACCGGCCTCGCTTCGATCACTAAGGACGGGAATGGTCAGGTCACGTCGGTGACTTGGCGCCTGTCGAACGGGCAAGACATCGTCTCGGCGTTGTCCCGTAGCCGGGCAGGCACCATCATCGACGAATCGCTTGGCGGGGCCGACGCTCGCCCCGAAGGCCCCAACTACACCTACGACGACGCAGGGCGACTCACACAGAGTTGGACCGGCGGGCACCACCGAACCTACGACTATACCTCGGCCGCTCCCTCTGGTTGCCCGACCGGCAGTCGAACCAACTCGGGCACGAACACGAACCGCGTCAGGCTGGTCGACGTGACGTCGGCCGCCACGGTCGAGACCGGGTACTGCTACGACGACGCCGATCGACTGCTCACCACCACAGGCGGTACTCCGGAAACCGCTGTATCGGCTATCGAATACGACGACCACGGCAACACCCTGCAGTACACCATCGGAGGGTCGACAACCCATCTCGGTTGGGACGGCACTGACCGCAACGTCAGCGCTGCGACCGTGGGTCTGGACCCCGTCGCGGTGAACTACGGCCGAGACGCGACCAACCGCCTCATCCGCCGTACCGTGGTAGACGCTGCCAGCGACGAGGTCGTCCTGTACGGTTACACCACCGAAGGGGACAACGCCGACTTCGCATTGGCGGAAGACAAGAAGGTCCTTTCTCGCACAATCCAACTGCCCGGCGGTGTCATCCAGACCATCGACGGTGGAGGCGACGCTGTCGACCCCACTTGGGATCACCCGACCGTCCGAGGTGACCTGTCGTTGACAACCGATCCCGCTGGGCTGCAGGCGGGCGGGCTGCGGACATTTGGCGCGTTCGGCGAACCGCTGGGCGGCGGTGGCACCACCGATCCCGATAACGTCCCGGACAACCAGCCCGGCGAGATGGACTTCGGCTGGCTCGGACAACACCTGCGTCCCTATGAGCATGGCGGCGCGCTATCTCTTGTACAGATGGGCGCACGTCCGTACAGCCCGCTTACCGGCCGGTTCCTCTCCGTCGACCCCGAGGAAGGCGGCTCCTCGAACGACTACGAGTACACGGCGGGCAACCCGATCAACACCACAGACCTGGACGGACGCGCCATCTGGGTGCCACTGATCGCCGCCTGCGTCCGCTGGTGCGCCAGGGCCTAC
Source organism: Actinokineospora sp. UTMC 2448 (assembly GCF_024760565.1). NCBI lineage: Bacteria > Bacillati > Actinomycetota > Actinomycetes > Pseudonocardiales > Pseudonocardiaceae > Actinokineospora > Actinokineospora sp. UTMC 2448. The sequence continues at coordinate 1,122,425 of NZ_CP031087.1, forward strand.
CGTGCAGTCCGCAGCTTCCGCTCGGTCGGTGGCCGCTTCCGAACCGGCGGAGTATTCCAGCGACTGAAAAACTGCTTGCGGAACTCCTTTACCCCCGACACGCCCGTACTGATGGGCGATGGAACATATCAGCCAATCGCCGATATCGAGGTCGGTGATGTTGTGCTGGTCACGGACCCCGCAACGGGTATGACACGAGGTGAACCCGTCACCCACGTCATCGCTGGCCAAGGCCAGAAGGTGATTGTCGATGTCGGAATCGACACTGACGACGATGGTGTATCGGACGATGTCAAAGCTACCGATGGCCACCCCTTCTACGTCATCGGCCAAGGGTGGACAGACGCTCAGGACCTGCAAGTCGGCGACGGTCTTCGCACGCCCACCGGAACGGCTGTCATCACCCGGATTGCTGTGCACACTGCTAACACCAGCGTGCGAAACCTCTCAGTGGGTGTCACGCACACGTACTACGTGGGTGTCGATAACCAAGCCGTGCTTGTTCACAACTGCAGACAACCTCGTGGCCACAAGACAAAGACCTACAAAACCCGCAAGGCTGCATACGGGGCAGCGAAGCGAGTCGCAAAGCGGAGCAGGTGCGGAACGTTTCGTGGTTTTTGCTCAAGCAGAGATCACTACCATGTCGACTTCAGGAACGGGGCCGTCATCCATTTCCGATGGAGGCACCCGAGCTAGTAGACTCGACCCAGTCGTGGATCAACCGAGGCAGCGGAGCACCCAACCCCCATGAAGCTCTTCAGGCGTCGTCGCAGAGACCATCTCAATCCATCGACAGACCTGTCGAGTAGCGGCGGGCCTGCGCGCATCAGTGTTACCGCCAGGTGGGACTTCCATGTGGCGGATCCAGAAGCAGCGATACAGGCGATCCGTGCCCACCTTCAGGAGCGGACAGATCGTCCCTCGAGTGAGATTGCTGCACACACCCGCGATATAAGTATGGCCCTCTTGGCTCTCTTCGAGGAAGAAGGATGGGACACCTCCGCCTACGAAAGGCTCGGGCTTGAGGACGGGGGCTCGGGAGCGAACTCGGAAGCCGTTGGCAAGACTCTATACGAGATGGACGACGACGAGCGCATGGATTCGGACTTCTAGGCAGGCACCTACTTGAAATTCTGATCATAGTCAGTGTTTCATAAAAGGTGCGCTGCGACTGGTGGTCGCCGAGGTGGAATCTGCAGGAGAAGGCGAATTGCTCCCGTGGTACAAGAGGTGACCGCCGTAATGTGGCGGCTGAGGTGCGGGTGGTACCTGGTCGCGCGAGGGCTGCGCTGTGAGCAGCTGAACCTGCTCACAGCGCAGCAATCCAATGCTGCGGTGATGCCCGTTGATGACCAATTCGGTTTCCCTAACACCGAGCGCGGTCGGGCCGTGCGGTTAGTGCTACGCGCGGCTAAGAGACAGCGCCGAACACGGCTCGCCTGGATGGACTGCCTTGGGGAGATTGCGCTGTGATCGCTCCGATCGAAGCATCATCTGGAGCGAACGCGAGGGTGCGAACTGCTGGGCCGGTAGTGCCTGCCTGCCGCTCGGGAATCGCTACCTGCTCGAACGCTTTGCTGGCCTTATCTTCGGGCGACCAGGTTCTGCCTCCAGTGGGGGAAGCTGACCAGGTCGAGGCACGATGATGTCGTCGACGCCGAGTAATGCGTTGATAGTGACGTCGCGCACCTCGCCGTCGCCGTGCACCTGGCTTGTCGGTCTCCGACGACGGCGACACCCCTTGGGCTGCGGGTTCGAGACGAGCTAGCCGATGTGGAACTCGCGCTGCTGCTGTTGGCCGTTCTCGGTCCAGGTGATCCGCACCTTGGGGTCGTCGTTCCCGCCCGATACCAGCGCGTAGTTGAACGTCCGCGTTTGGCCGGAGTGGATGATCGTGGGGTTCTCGGTGCCGACCACGTGCAGGCCTGCGTTGCCGACGGGCTCGATGCGAAGGTCCTCGGCGTCCGCCGAGCCCTGATTGGTGATCTCGAGCCACCGCCGGGTGCGGTAGTTCGACTTCCCCTTGGCATTGACCGAGGCGAGCTCGCGTTCCTGTCGTGGCTGGACGAGGAGGTCCACGCCGGTCTTGGGTGTGAGGACGGGGACGCCCAGGTCGAACTGGGTGACGTCGTGTTCGATCGCCTTCCACACCTCGTGGCCGAGTTGGTTGGGATTGCTGAACTCTCCCAGCAGTCCGCGGCTCTGGATCTCCCGCTTGAACTCCCGGAGCCCTTCGAGTTGGGTGGTGTCGACGTCGTGTGGCAGCGGCGCGGTGGAGAAGTAGAGGTGGACGGGCTTTCCCTGCTCGACCGCTCGCTTGATCTCCTCGACCGTGCCCGACACCGCGGCCGCGGTGGGGGACCCGAGCCTGCTGCCGAACAGCGCGAACACGATGTCGGACTCGTCGACCGCCTGGGCGTTGATCAGCTCCTGCGCAGGCTTGCCGAGCATCGGGACCGCCGCGGACTCCCAGCGCCACGGCTGCAGGATGATCTGCTTGTTCCGGGCGTTGGCGCCGTTCCAGCTGTGGATGGCCTCCTCGACCGCGTCCCGCGCGTCGGGGATGTCGTTCGGCGAGGCGATCAACACGCGAAGGACCTGTGCCGTGTAACTCATACGGGAACACTAGTCGGCGGCCAGGCGCGAAGCGGTCACCACGGCAGACGCGTGTCGAGGGAGTGATCGTAGGACCACGACTGCGGGGCCGGGGCCGCCCGGTCCACCCCGCACAAGCGCGGGGACCTAGTCGTGGTTGCCGTCGACGACACCGAGGACCCGCAGCTGGTGGAGCTGCTGCTGGAGACCATCAACGACCTGGTCGACGAACTGATCACCAAGCCGAAGACCGTGGCCGGTGTCCGGGATCGGTTACCGGAGGCGCTGCGGAACAAGCTCACGAGCGCGTCGGGCACCTAGACCACCTGAAGGCCTCGTCCACACCCTAGCAACCCGCCCCCTGATCTTGATGTGAAGGCTGGCCATGACAAACGAGAGCCCCGAGTCCGGCGAGCGCGGCAGCGCGGAGGTCGACGCGGCCACCGCGAGCGAGGCGCTGGAGGACTATTCGGGCTTCTGACTGCGCCGGGGCAGGGGTGGTCAGCGCGGTGTCCTTCGATGCCGAGGTAGGTCATACGCCAGGCGGGGTGCATCGGGACGGAGTGGCGTTCCCGTCGAAGCGCAACCGCGCGTACGCGCCGGTGATGACGCCGGGCTGACCGCCGAAGACGACGCGGCCGCCGCGTTTGGCGGGCACTTGATAGTGGGAGCGGACGTAGTCGCCGTTCATCCTTCCTCCGAAGCGGGGTCAGGTCGCGGCCCTTCGTCGTCGCAGGGCTACTCGTTCCCGTGGTCGTCGGTGTCGCACACGGAGACGAACAGGTCGGCCATCTGGGCGTTGATCAGGCCGAGGCGGGCGGCGGTGTCGCCGAGTTTGGCCTGGTACTCCTCAACTTCGCGTGGCCATCGTCACCGATTCGCAGGTCGGCGACGAACAGGTCGGTGGGTTGATCCGGGGCGAGCGGATCAAGTGACCGCGGCTGCAGTCGGCGATCCGCGCAGGCCGCGCCACGATTGGCGCACGACAACATCGACGGGCGGTACTGCTGACCGGCTCTTGTAGTGCCCCTGGAGAAGACCCGACTGCTGACGCCTGCCCCGCTGCGGGCTCATCCGCCCCCTCCGGCTACGGTCGCCGCCACTCCTGTGCGCACCGCGACCACCAACCCTGCTCCCTGGTTGAACCCGCGGACCCTACCTAGGGCATCGAGAGCGGCGAGACGAAGCCGGTACCCGACTTCACCCAATCGGGCCACCGAACCTGGAGCAAACCCGTGACCCTGTTTCGCCTCGATAGAGGCGCTGCTCCAGTTTTGCTCCAGCTAGGTGCACCGGTGTCCACACCAGACACAAAACAAGATCACCCACCATGCCTGTTGTTGCAGGCCAGGTGGGTGATCTGACTAATCTTCACTTGTGGAGCTGAGGGGACTCGAACCCCTGACCCTCACACTGCCAGTGTGATGCGCTACCAGCTGCGCCACAGCCCCGGGTCAGTCACGCTGGAGTGCTCCCCGGCGTGCTGCGCATACGCTACACGACGGGGTGGGTGGGGGTGAAATCGGGGGGTCGGGGGCTTCCCTCGCTGGTCATCGGGGTGCTAGACCAAGTGACCGTGACCACACACTGCGACGAGGCGTTGATGGTGTCCCCTGAGGTCGAGGGGATGGCACCCGAGCGGCGGCGGGGGGTGCAGGAGGGGCGGTTGCGGGGGCTGGTGGACCGGCTGCTCGCGGCTGGTGGGCTGCAGGCCGCGCGGCTGCGGGACTGTGGGGTGCGGTCTGGCCTCGACGTCTCGTTGGAGGACATCCACCGGTTGCCGATGGTGCGCAAGTTCGATCTCTGGGAGCACTACCCGCACGGGCTCAGGGCGGTCGACGCCGAGGAGGTCGTGTGTGTCCACGGGTCCTCCGGGACCGGTGGGCGGCCCACGTTGGTGCCCTACACCGCCGGTGACCTGGAGATCTGGGCCGAGGTGATGGCGCGGGCGCTGGCGGCGGCCGGGGCGACGGCGCGCAGTGTCGTGCACAACGCCTACGGGTACGGGCTGTTCACCGGCGGGCTCGGGGTGCACCACGGGGCGATCCGGCTGGGCGCGACCGTCGTGCCGCTGTCCGGCGGGATGACCGAACGGCAGGTAGCGCTGATCAGGGATCTGCGTCCGGACGTGCTGACCTGCACCCCGTCCTACGCCGTCCACCTCGGTGAGGCGTGCGCGGCGGCGGGGGTGGAGCCGACCAGTCTCAAGGTGGGGGTGCACGGCGCCGAGCCGTGGACCGCGGAGCTCAAGGGGCAGATCGAGCGGCTGCTGGGGATCAGGGCCTACGACATCTACGGGCTCTCCGAGATCATCGGCCCCGGCGTCGCCTGCGAGTCGGCCGACTCCGGCGGGATGCTCACCATCGCCGAGGACCACTTCTACCCCGAGTGCGTCGACGCCGACGGCAACCCGGTGCCCGACGGGACGCCGGGCGAGCTGGTGTTCACCACGCTCACCAAGACCGGCATGCCGCTGCTGCGCTACCGCACGGGCGACGTCGCCACGCTGGCCGACGCCGTGCCAGGCTCGCCGAGGACGATGCGGCGGATGTCGAAGGTGCTCGGCCGCACCGACGACATGCTGATCGTGCGCGGCGTCAACGTCTACCCGACCGAGATCGAGGCCGTGGTGCTCGGCGACGACCGGGTCGGCCCCCACTACCTGATCATCGAGGACCGCCGCGCCGCGCGCACCGAGCTGCGGGTGGCGGTCGAGGCGGTCGTCGAGGCTGCCGGTCTGGGCGGCGACCTCGCGCACGCGCTGCACGAGCGGCTCGGGGTCGGCTGCGACGTGCGGGTGCTGCCCCCGGGCAGCGTGCCGCGCACGGAGGCGGGCAAGGCCAGGCGCGTGGTGCGCTGGACCGAGGGGCCCGCGCCGCTGCCGGGCTTCTAGCCGAGCAGCTTGGCCAGCCAGGCGTCGTCGGCGGTGTCGACGAGGACACCGTCGGCGGCGACCGTGGGGGTGGCGAAGAGGCGCTCGCCGCCGCGGTCGCGCAGCAGGGAGTCGGTGGTGCGGGCGCGCTCGTACTCCGCGGCCACGACGTCGCCGAGCGCGCCGGACCGCACACCGTCGGCGAACGCGGGGTCGGTGGCGCCGAGCGCGGCGCCCAGGGCGATGAGCTGCTCGCGGTCCCAGCCGCGGGCGTCCTCGTCGGGCTGCGCGGCGAAGAGGCTCTTGTGGAACGCCGGGAACACGCCCGCGTCGGCGGCCAGCAGGGCGGCGGTGGCCGCGTCGGTGGAGTAGCCGGGCGGGTCGGAGCGCTCGGCGAGCAGGTTGATCAGGTGGTAGCGGACCCGGGCGTCGCCATCGGCGACTGCGCGCTCGATGTCGTCGCCGTGCTCCTCCTCGAAGGAGCGGCACGCGGGGCAGAGGAAGTCCTCGTAGACGTCGATGGTCACCCGGGCGTCGTCCCGCCCGACGGTGACGACCGCGCCGTCGCGGGAGACCGGGACATCCAGCGTGGACGGCACCACGGCGATGGACTCGCCCTCCGTGGCGTTCTTCACGCTGTCGCTGTAGACGAAGCCCGCGATGATCGCGCCGACCGCGATGACCACGGCGACGGCGATGGCGATGCGCTTGCCGTCGACCGGCGCCTTGCGCGCGGTCGCGACCGGCGGCGGCGCGGCCTGCTGTGCCTGCCTGCGCTTGCGCTGGTTCCGCTCGGCTCCACCCACGTGTTCTTCCCTTTCGTCCGCTTCGAGGCTACCGGCCGCCACCTGAGAGGCTGGTGCGCATGTCCGACCTGCCCGTCAGCGCCGCCCTCCCGGAGATCGCCGCCGCGCTGGCCGCGCACGGCACGGCGGTGCTCGTCGCCCCGCCCGGCACGGGCAAGACGACGCTGGTGCCGCCCGCGCTGCCCGGCCGGGTGGTGGTCGCCGAGCCGCGCCGGATCGCCGCGCGGGCCGCGGCGGCGCGGATGGCGGCGCTGGCGGGGGAGCCGGTCGGCGCGAGCGTCGGGTACGCGGTGCGCGGCGACCGGAAGGTGTCGAAGGACACCCGGATCGAGGTGGTCACCTCCGGGCTGCTGGTGCGCCGCCTGCAGTCCGATCCGGAACTGTCCGGGGTGGACACCGTCGTGCTGGACGAGTGCCACGAGCGCCATCTCGACGCCGACCTGCTGCTGGCGCTGCTGCTCGACGCCCGCGACGGCCTGCGGCCCGACCTGCGCATCCTGGCGACCAGCGCGACCGTCGCCGCGGACCGCCTGGCCGTGCTGCTCGGCGACGCCCCGGTGATCCAGGTGCCGGGCGTCGCGCACCCGGTGTCGGTCGCCTACGTCCCGCCGGTGCGGGGGGAGCGGCTGGACGGCGTCGTGGCGCGGGCGGTGCGCCGCGCGTTGTCCGAAGGGGACGGTGACGTGCTGGTCTTCCTGCCCGGCGCCAAGGAGATCCGGTGGGTGGCCGCCGCGCTGGACGTGGACGCCGACGTGGTCGTGCTGCACGGACGGCTGCCCGCGGGCGAACAGGACGCCGCGCTGCGGCCCGGCGCGCGGCGGCGCGTGGTGCTGGCGACGGCGGTCGCCGAGTCCAGCCTGACGGTGCCCGGGGTGCGGGCGGTGGTGGACGCGGGCCAGGCGCGGGTGCCGAGGGTCGACCACGGGCGCGGCCTGTCCGGCCTGGTGACGGTCCGGGTGTCGGCCGCGGTGGCCGAGCAGCGCGCGGGCCGCGCGGGACGGGAGGCGCCGGGCCGGGTGTACCGGTGCTGGCCGGAGCACGAGCAGTCGACGCTGCCGCGCTACCCCGAGCCGGAGATCCGCACGGCCGACCTGACCGGCCTCGCGCTCGAACTGGCCTGCTGGGGCACCCCGGACGGCGCCGCCCTGCGCTGGTGGGACGCGCCGCCGCCGGGTCCGCTGGCCGCCGCCCGGGCCACCCTCACCGCGCTCGGCGCCCTCCGCGACGGCGAGGTGACCGCGCGCGGCCGGGAGATGTCCCGCCTCGGCGTGCACCCCCGCCTGGCCCGCGCGCTGGTGGACTGTCCGGGCTCGGCGGAGGTGGTCGCGGTCCTGGACGACGACACCCTCGCCGCGGGCATCGACCTCGCAGGCGCCCTGCGTGCGCTGCGGCGCGGGTCGCCCAACACCCAGCGCTGGCGCCGCGAGGTCCGGCGGCTGGGCGGGAGGGAGAGCGGCAGGGACGTCGACCCGGCGCTGGTGACCGGGCTGGCGTTCCCGGAGCGGTTGGCGCGGCGGCGGGCGGTTGGGTCGCGGTCGTACCTGATGGCGGGCGGCACGGCCGTGGACCTGCCGGACGGGCTCGGCGAGCCGGAATGGCTCGCGGTGGCGTCGGCGGACTGGACCGGGCGGGTCGGGGTCGTGCGGCTGGCGGCCGTGGCCGACGAGGAGACCGCGGTCCGGGCCGCGCCCGCGCTGCTCGTCGAGGAGGACGAGGTGCGCTGGGCCGACGGCGACGTGGTCGCCCGGCGGGTGCGGCGGCTGGGCGCGATCGTGCTGCGGGAGCGGCCGCTGGCGGACCCGCCGTCGGCGGCGGTGCGGGCGGCGGTGCGGGATGGGCTGGCCAAGGAGGGTCTTGCCCTGGTGCGGATGAGCGACCAGGCGAAGTCGGTGCGGGCCCGCCTGGCGCTGCTGCACCGCGTCCTCGGCGACCCGTGGCCCGCGATGGACGACGCCGCGGTGCTCGCCGCGGCCGAGACCTGGGCGGCGGGCGCCCGCAACGCGGCCGACCTGCGCGGCCTGGACATGGCCTCGGCCCTGCGCTCGCTGGTCCCGTGGCCGGAGGCGGGCCGGTTCGACGAGCTGGCGCCCGAGCGGATCACCGTGCCGTCCGGCTCCCACGTCCGCGTCGACTACACCGCCGACCCGCCCGCGCTGCCGGTGAAGATCCAGGAGGTGTTCGGCTGGACCGCGAGCCCCACGGTGGCCGACGGCCGCGTGCCGGTGGTTTTGCACCTGCTGTCCCCTGCGGGCAGGCCCGCCGCGGTGACCGGGGACCTGGCCGGATTCTGGCGCACGGGCTACCGACAGGTCCGCGCCGAACTCCGCGGCCGCTACCCCCGCCACCGCTGGCCGGAGGACCCGACCGCCGCCGAGCCCACCCGGCACACGATCCAACGGCCGAGGCGGTAGGTCAGGAGGGTGTTGGAGCTGGTTGAGGGTGCTCTGGGGGAGGGGCCAGCCGTCGCGGAGCCGATGGGCGCGTGGTGCGGTGACTGGGTCAGCGGGCTGGTGTGATCGGCACGGCTGGGCGGGTTGCTGGGGAGGCGATGCCGCGTGGGGTGCGGTAGCTGAGGCGGGTGGGTCGGTGTCGGTGTGATCGGCAGGGCTGGGTGATGCGGGCGTGTGCTGTGGAGCTGGTGCCGCGCGTGCGGTGGCTTGGGTGGTGGGTCGGTTGCGGTGGAGGGCGATACCGCGCGGGGAGCGGTGGCTAAGTGGTCGGGGCGGGCCCATCGGGGGGTGGGCGGTAGGGCGGGGCGAGGGGGTCAGTGGGTGAACCAGCGGTCGGCGGCGGGGCGGGTCTGCAGGACTACCGCGGTCGCCACCAGGAGCGCGGGCCACACGGTGATGCAGCCGAGCAGGCCGACCACGAGCAGGCCCGTGCGGGCGTCGGCGCCGCGGCCTAGCCAGAGGCCGCGGCGCCAGAGGTAGACCCCGGCGGAGGCCAGCAGGATGGGGAGCACGAGCTCGAACAGCAGGCCCGCCCAGATCCGCTGGGAGAACAGGGCCAGGCCGATGAGGATCAGGAGGACGCCGCTGGCGATCCACAGCGCGCCCGCGGCGCGCAGGCAGCGGGGTGGGTAGTGGTATTCGTCCAGTTCGGGGGCTTGGGGAAGGTTCACGGCCCCCACGGTGGCAGCCGGGCGGGTCAGTCGGCCGCCGATGGCCGGTTGCTGCCCGCCAACCAGGCATGAGCCCGCGCCGGGGACGCCTGGGACAGCCACGCGTCCTGGACGACCTCCGTCAGCTCGTCCACCGTCAGCTCGCCGATGCGGCTCTCGCGCAGCAGGACCGAGCGGTGGCCGTCGAAGTGCGGGGTGGTGAAGAACGGGCTGGACTCGTCCTGCACGAGCGCCTGCTTCTCGTGCTCGGACGCCACCCAGAAGACGATCACGTCCGGGTACCGCTCGCCGGTGTCGGGGTCGACCGCGTCCGGGCGGGGGTTGCGGAAGAAGACGAACGACTTCCTGCCGACCTGGTAGACGGCCTTGCCGTTCGCCGCGTGGGTCACGGTGACGTGCGGCATGGCGGCGGCGATGCGGTGCACGTCCGCCACCCTGGCTCGGCGTGGTGCCATGCGCGGCAGTCTAGAACCGCAGGTGGTCGCGCAGCGCCCGGGCGACGCGGGCCATGACCGCGTCCGCGCCCGGCTGCGCGGCCGCGGGCACCCGGGACTCGGTCAGCGCCGCCACCGCGAACGCCTGGCCGTCGGCGTGCTCGACCACGCCGATCTCGTGGCGCAGGTTCAGCAGCGTGCCCGTCTTGGACGACCACGTCGTGGCGTCGGAGGTGAAGTCCGGGGCCAGCCGGTGGCGCAGCACGTTCGCGCCCATCAGCTCGCGCACGCGCGCGGCGACCTCCGGTGTGACGCGGGAGGGCGTCCACAGCGCCGCCAACAGGTCCACGAACGCGCGGGCCGTCCCCGAACTGCCCCTGGTCACGTCGAGCTGGGGGACAGGGTGGCCGCCGCCCGCCGTGCCCGCGCCGATCGCCAGCGAGTGCGCCAGCGGGCCGGGCAGCCGGTCGGCCGGGGTCTCGCTCAGCTCCTGGATCGGATGCCGCACGGTGATGCCGCGCAGGCCGCGCTCACGCAGCAGGCCGGTCACCCGCTCGGGCGGGGTGAGCTCGAACAGCGCGTCGGCGGCGGTGCCGTCGCTGATGGCGACGCACAGGTAGACCAGGTCGTCGACGGCGATGCGGGCGGGGTGCCGGAACTGGCTGAGACCGGGCGTGCGGTCCCGCCCCGGCCGCACGAGCAGCTGCGCCGCGCCGTCGAGTTCGCCCGCGTGGACGCGCTCGAGGGTGGCGATCGCCAGCGGCACCTTGACCAGGGACGCCGAGGGCAGCTCCCGGTCGGGCTCGATGCCGATCTCCTCGCCGGAGCGCAGGTCGCGCACCAGGAACGAGCCGCGCAGGCCCGCGTCGTCGAGTTCGGCGCGCAGGTCGTCGATCACTGGGCCCCCTCCGCGCCGAGGCAGCGCGCGATGGCGTCGGACAGGTGCGTGTGGACGGTCCCGGTGGGGTCGACCAGGTCGTAGCCCCGGGCGAGCCGGAGCTCGCCGAGCGGCCGCCAGTGCAGGCCGAACTCGCGGGCCTGCGCCCGGGAGCACAGCAGCAGGTCGGTCGAGCCCAGGACCTCGGCGACGGCGGCCACCAGCGAGTCGGCCACGGCCACCTGGGACGGCCGCAGCCCCACTGCGTCGCGGACCTGCTGGAGCCGGTCGCGGACGTGCGGCACGTCGTCCTCGGGCTGGATGAGCACGCGGCGGCGGGTGGTCGTGGTGCGGTCCATGCGCAGCGACTCCAGGTGCACCGCGCCGGGTCGGGCCGGGGCCACGCCCGCCACCCCGAGCGGGACCGTCCAGTCGCCCTCGTCCGGCGGGACCGCGAGCAGCGCCATGGGCACCTCCCTGGCCCGCACGAGGTCGGCGCGCTCGGCGGGCGGGGCGCGGTGGAAGTCGATGACGACGTCGTGGGCCCGCGCGTCGGCGTCGAGCCAGGCCAGGTCGAGGGTGGCGCAGGTGTCCGGGACGGCCATCCGGACCGGCCTGCGCTTCGCCCGCCTGGCCTCGTGCTCGACCGACTCGGCCAGCCGGACCAGCCGTTTCGCCGACGGCAGCAGGTCGCGGCCGAACGGGGTGAGCGCGGCCCGCCGCGTCGAGCGGTCGAACAGCCGCCCGCCGAGGTGCTCCTCCAGCGCGGCCACGCGCCTGCTGGCCACCGACTGCGGGATGCCCGCCGCCGCCGCGCCCAGGGTGAAGCTGCCGCGCTCGGCGACGTGCGCGAACGCGCGATACGCGCCGATCAGGTCCACGCCGCGATCCTATGCGATTCCGGCATGGAAGTGCGCGCTTCCGTCTTGGACAGCATCAATCGCGCTCGCGAGACTGGCGTGGACCGAAAGGGGATCTTCCATGGGGAACATCAAGCGGGGGCTGGCGGCGGCGACGGCGGCGCTGGCCCTGGCGACCGGCTGCACGACGACCGCCGAACCAGCGCCGCCGACGACAGCGACGACCACACCGGTCACGACGACCGCCGCCCCGGTCTCCCGCGACGGCGAGTTCGCCGCCCTGGAGCAGCGGTTCGACGCCCGGCTCGGCGTGTACGCGATCGACACCGGGAGCGGCAGCGAGGTCGCCTTCCGCGCCGACGACCGCTTCGCCTACGCCTCCACCTTCAAGGCCCTCGCCGTCGGCGCGATCCTGCGCGCGGGCACCGACCTGGACCGGGTGATCCGCTACGACCGGGACGACCTGGTCCCGAACTCGCCGATCACCGGCGAGCACACCGAGATGACCGTGCGCGCCCTGTGCGACGCGGCCATCCGCTTCAGCGACAACACCGCAGCCAACCTGCTGCTCACCGAACTCGGCGGCCCGAGCGGCTTCACCGAGGCGATGCGCGCCGTCGGCGACCGCACGCTGCGCGCCGACCGCTACGAGATCGAGCTCAACACCGCCGTCCCCGGCGACGACCGCGACACCAGCACCCCGCGCGCGCTCGCGACCACCCTGCGCGCGTTCACCCTCGGCGACGCGCTGCCCGAGGACAGGCGGGAGATCCTGGTCGAGATGCTGCGCGGCAACACAACCGGCGCGAAGCTGATCCGCGCCGGGGCGCCCGACGGCTGGATCGTCGGTGACAAGACCGGCGCGGGCGCCTACGGCACCCGCAACGACATCGCCGTCCTCTGGCCGCCGGACCGCGCGCCGATCGTCATGGCCGTCATGACGACCCGCCCGACCCCGGACGCCGAGTACCGCGACGCCCTCGTCGCCGAGGCGGCCGAGGTCGCCATCGCCGCGCTCGGCTGAGCCCGGTCAGGACGGGTAGGGCTGTGCGGGCGCGGTGCCGACGTTGGTGGTGAACCACTCCGCCGCCAAGGCGGCGACCCGGTCCAGCGTGCCGGGCTCCTCGAACAGGTGCGTCGCGCCCGCGACGATCTCCACCCGCGCCATCGCGCGGATGTGCTCGGCGGCTTGGCGGTTGAGCGGGATGACCGGGTGGTCGAGGCTGCCGACGATCAGCAGGGTCGGGGCCAGCACCCGGCCGAGCGCGTCGCCCGCCAGGTCCGGGCGCCCGCCCCGGGAGACGACCGCGCGCACGGCGGCGGGGCGCTCGGCAGCGGTGACGAGCGCCGCGGCCGCGCCCGTGCTCGCCCCGAACAGCCCGATCGGCGTGTCGGGCAGCCGGTCAGCCAGCCAGTCGACGACGCCCGCGAGGCGGCTGGCGAGCAGCGGGATGTCGAAGCGCAGGTCCTCCTCCTCCGGTGTCAGCAGGTCGGTCAGGACGGTGCCGTGGCCCGCGTCCCGCAGGGCGGCGGCGACCCGCTGGTTGCGCGGGCTGTGGCGGCTGCTGCCGCTGCCGTGGGCGAAGACGATGGCGCCGCTGGTGCGCCGGGGCAGGGCGACGTGGGCGGGCAGCCCGACCCGGTCGACCGGTATCCGCACTTCCTCGTCGATGAACACGGCAACCTCCCTCATCCCGCCCAGGACAGCAGCGGGGTGTCCGGGTCGCGCAGCTTGGCGAGGGCGATCTTCTCCAGCTGCCGGATGCGTTCCCTGGTGAGCCCGAGCCGGTCGGCGACCTGCTGCAGCGTGCACGGCTCGCCGCCGTTGAGGCCGAACCGCAGGGTGATGATCATCGCCTCGCGCGGGGGCAGGGCGTCGACGAGCGCCCGCAGCTCCCGCGCCAGGCCCTGGTAGGCGACGATGTCGGAGGCGTCCATGATCTCGCTGTCCTCGATCAGGTCGCCCACGGTCGTGTCGGTGTCGGCGGCCACGGGCGTGTCGAGGCTGATCGCCGTCCGGTCCACCCGGCGCAGCTCGATGACGCGCTCGGGCTTGGCTCCCAGCTCGGCGGCCACCTCGTCGACGGTCGGCGGCCTGCCGAGGGTCAGCTGGAGCTTGCGCTCGACCCGGCCGAGCTTGGACAGCTCCTCCACGACGTGCACGGGCAGGCGGACCGTGCGGCTCTGCGTGGTGATGCCGCGCTCCACCGCCTGCCTGATCCACCACGTGGCGTAGGTGGAGAACTTGAAGCCCTTGGCGTAGTCGAACTTCTCCACCGCGTGGATCAGGCCGAGGTTGCCCTCCTGGATCAGGTCGAGCAGCGGCAGCCCGCGGTGCAGGTGCTTCTTCGCGATCGACACGACCAGCCGCAGGTTGGCCCGCACCATGTGGTCCTTGGCCCGCTGCCCGTCGCGGGCGATCCTGGTCAGCTCCGACTTCGGCACGGGCGGTTCGCCGCGCAGCAGCTGCTCGGCGTAGACGCCCGCTTCGATCCGCTTGGCGATCGATACCTCCTCGTCAGCGGTCAGCAGCGGCGTCGCCGCGATCTGCCGCAGGTACTGGTTGACGAGGGTGTGCTCGCCGTCGCGCTCCGGGGGTTCCGCACGTGAGGTCACGGGGGTGGGTAACCCGTCGCCGGGACTTCGACACCTGGTGGGGTTTTCCGCCCGGCCCGCTCGGGTAGCCGATCGGACATGGCGGACCGACTCTTCCGCGACCGCCAGGACGCCGGGCGGGTCCTGGCGGGCCTGCTCGCGCACTACCGCGACCGCGGCGACGTCCTCGTGCTCGGCCTGCCCCGCGGCGGCGTCCCCGTGGCCTACGAGGTGGCCACGGCGCTGGGCGCGCCGCTCGATGTCTTCCTCGTGCGCAAGCTCGGTCTTCCCCAGCACCGGGAACTGGCGATGGGCGCGCTGGCCAGCGGCGGGGTGATGGTGCTCAACGACGACGTGGTGCGCGGCTACCGGGTGCCCGCCGACGTGGTCCGGCGGGTCGCCGACGAGGAGTCCCGCGAGCTGCGCCGCCGCGAGCGCGCCTACCGCGGCGACCGGCCGCCCCTGCGGGTCGAGGGCCGCACGGTGATCCTGGTCGACGACGGCCTGGCCACCGGCGCGAGCATGCGGGCCGCCGTGCGCGCCCTGCGGGAGCTCGGGCCGGGCAGGCTGGTCGTGGCCGTGCCGACCGCGTCAGCGTCGACGTGCGAGGAGTTCGGGCGCGAGGTCGACGAGGTGGTCTGCGCCACCACGCCGTCGCCGTTCCACGCGGTGGGTCAGTCCTATTGGGACTTCGCGCAGACCGACGACCGCGAGGTGACCGACCTGCTGCGGGCCGCGCCCGCCCCGACCGTCCGCGACGAGACCGACGTGGACGTCGTCCGGGCCTGCGCCATCCCGGTCGAGGGCGGCGTCCCGGCCGATGACGTGCTGTTCGACCTGGTCGGCGACGCGCGGTTCGTGCTGATCGGCGAGGCGTCCCACGGCACGCACGAGTTCTACGGCGCGCGGGCCCGCATGACCCGGCGGCTCATCGAGGAGCGCGGCTTCCACGCCGTCGCGGTCGAGGCCGACTGGCCGGACGCGTACCGGGTCAACCGGTGGGTGCGCGGCCACGGCGAGGACCGCGACGCGGTGGAGGCGCTGGGCGGGTTCGAGCGCTTCCCGGCGTGGATGTGGCGCAACACCGAGGTGGTCGAGTTCCTCACCTGGCTGCGCGGGCACAACGAGCGCCGGGACCAGGTCGGCTTCTACGGCCTGGACCTCTACAGCCTGCACCGCTCGGCCGAGCAGGTGATCGCCTACCTCGAGGGCGTCGACCCCGAGGCAGCGGCCCGCGCCCGCGACCGGTACTCGTGCCTGGACCACAGCGACGACGGCCAGGGCTTCGGCCTCGCCGCGGCGTTCGGCGCCGGGGAGGACTGCGAGGGCCGCATCCTCGACCAGCTGCTGGACCTGCAGCGGCACGCGGACCGCGACGGCCTGCTCGCCGAGGACGAACGCTTCCACGCCGAGCGCAACGCGCATGTCGTCCAGTCGGCGGAACGCTACTACCGCACCATGTTCGGCGGGCGCGTGTCGTCGTGGAACCTGCGCGACGAGCACATGGGCGACACCCTCGACGCGCTCGCCGAGCACATCGGGGTCACCGCGGGCGAGCCAGCGAAGATCGTGGTCTGGGCGCACAACTCGCATCTGGGGGACGCTCGTGCGACGGAGATGTCGCTGCGGGGGGAGTTCAACCTCGGGCAGTTGGTGCGTGAGCGTCATCCGGACGACTGCAGGCTTATCGGGTTCACGACGTATACCGGCACGGTTACCGCCGCTGACGATTGGGGCGGTCCGGCTGACCGCAAGCGGGTCCGGCCCGCGTTGGACGACAGCGTCGAGCGGCTGTTCCACGACACGGGGCTGGTGGAGTTCATGCTGGACTTCACCAAGCCGGGGCGGGCGGCGGACATCCTGGAGTCGGCGCGGCTGGAACGCGCGATCGGCGTCATCTACCGGCCGGGCACGGAGCGGCAGAGCCACTACTTCCGCACGCGGCTGCCCCGCCAGTTCGACGCGGTGATCCACGTCGACGAGACCCGCGCCCTCCAACCCCTGGAGCGCACGGCCCGGTGGGAGGCCGGGGAACTGCCGGAGAGCTACCCGCACGCGGTGTGACTCAGGCCCATTCGGCGAGCTTGGGCTGCACGGCGGCGAAGAAGGCGGGGTCCAGCGCCATCCCGGTGTGGCTGCTGGACACCTCGACGCATTCGGCGCACGGGTCGAGGCACAGCTCCCAGGGGACGATGGCGTCCTGGCGGGAGTACACGGCCAACGCGGGCACCGGCAACGCGGCCCCAAGCGCGGCGCGGTGGGTGCGCATGCAGTCTCCGGAGAGGCAGGCGGCGTTCAGCAGCCCCGGGACGCCCATCGCCGACAACCGGGCCAGGAACTGGGCGACACGGACGACCTTGCTGTGCGCGCCGAGCGGGTCGAGGACGGGGCTGCCCGCCATCACCAGCCCCCGCACCAACTCCGGCCTCCGCACGGCGACCAGCCTGCCGAGCCAACCGCCGCGACTCTGCCCCAGGAGGACGACCCGCCGTCCGGTGCGGTCCGCCATCTCCTTGACCCGCCGCTCGAGCCGCTTCACGAGGTCGGTGGTGCAGCCGACGTTGAGCCCGATGCGCGCGCCAGCGGGTTTGTAGCCGCGTGCGGCCAGCCAGGAGTGCACGAGCGCGAGACTGCTGCCGCCGACCCCGAAGCCGGGTATCAGCACCACACCCCGCCCCCGTCCTTGCTCGGGGTCGGCGCGCCGCCATACGGGGTGGCGGATCAGCGCGGGAATGCCGAGCATGGCGGCCAGAACCCGCTCACGCTCCAGAGGAAGCGGCGTGCCCCGCTCCAGGGCCATGGTCTCTGCATGCATGACGGCGCTCCATTCAACCTCTGCTGAATGAGTACCCCGCCCCGCCGGAAATTCACGCCCGAGTCCGGATCTGGTGTGGAGGGAGGTCAGGCCGAGCGGCGCGTCCCCGGTGGCTTTGTGAGGGGAGGGGAAGGGGAAGAGGGGAGCCGGGAGGGGAGCCTGCAGGGAGGTGGCGGGAGAGAGGGAGCGGCAGGCCCGGCGCCAGGTGGCGGAGATGCGGCGGGAGGCAGGCGGCGGCGGAGAGGCGGCCAGCCGCCCGGCAGGCAGACAGGCAGGCACGGCGGAGAGACGGCAGCGAGGTGGCGGCAGCGCGTGGCGCCAGCGGGGGAGCGGGAGAGGCAGCGGCAGGGAGGCAGTGGCAGCGAGGGAGCAGGAGCGCAGAGGGCGAGGAAGAGCGGGAGGGAAGCGAAAGTGGGAGAAGCGGAGGGCGGTGGGGAAGCTGGCGTGGAGGAGAAGCCAAAGTGGGAGAAGCGGAGGGGGTGGGAGAGCTGGCGTGGGGGAGGGAGCCAGAGTGAGAGAACGGGGGCGGCAGGGGGAGCGGAGGTGCCAGGGGGCGGAGGTGCCAGGGGAAGGGAGCGGAAACGCCTCGAGGAGCTGCGCAACCTCAACGGCTGCCCGCTGGGGAGCGGAGGCGCCAGTGAGCGGAGGTGCCAGTGGGAGGGAGCGAAAGTGGCAATGGGGGAGTTGGTGTGGCAGGGGAAGCGGGCGCGGGGACCGGGAGAGGGGGCCGTCGCCTCGGCAGACGTCTGGGGCCTTGCCTCGCCGTAATGGTGTCGGTGACCGCCGGGTTCTTCTGGCTGGCGGTCACCGACCTCCTCATGGGCGCCTCAGGCCACGACTACCGTGTTCTGGTTTGCCGTCAGGCGCCAATGGCCGTCCTCCTTGGACATGACGTACATCGGTGAGCCCTCGGGTGCGTCGGGTAGCGGGGTGCCGTCGTGGGTGGTTTGGCGTTGGCGCACCTTCACCGCGGCCACGTCCGGTCGGATGAACAGGACGTGGGTCACCTCGTATGTCGCTGTCGACTCCTTCATCGCGCCCGGGAGGACCTTTGCGGTGAAGGCGGCGATCTCCTCCCGGCCCTTCAGGAACTTCCCGTGGCCCGTCGTCCAGATCGCGTCGTCTCGGAAGAGGGAGACGAAATCCTCCACCGATTCCGTTCGCTGTGCCTGTTCGATGGCCGCGACCACCTGCTTGATCGCCTCGATCTCGTGCTCCATGCGATCAGCCTGCATCCTCCACCTTGGTCGAGGTCAACTCCCCGCCGATCCGGGGGAAGGGCTTCGTGGAGAACACCAGCTCGACCGGGACCTCGAAGTACTCCGCGATCCGCAAGGCCAGGTGGAGGCTGGGGCTGAACTCGCCGCGCTCCAGGTAGCCGACCGTCTGGTAGTGCACGCCGAGCGCCTCCGCGAGTTGGCGGCGGGAGACCTGGCGCTCGGCGCGCAGGACGGCTATGCGGTTGTGGACGGTGTCGCTCATGGGCTGATTCTCGGTCCTCGGCTCACGTGCGCTGCATCGCCTGGGCGCGGCGGGCCTCCATGGCCGCTCCGGACTCCCGGCGGGCGGTGCGGCGGAGCAGGATCGGGCCCGCGATGAGACCCAGCGCCGCCCACGCCCCCAGCACGCCGAGCGTCTCCAGCGTCCGCCACGACTCCGTCAGCTCGTAGGCCGCCGCCGCGTCCGGCAGGAACACCGAGCGCATCCCCAGCCCGAGCCAGTACAGCGGCAGCGCCTGCACCAGCACCTGCACCCAGCCCCACAGGTCCTGCATGGGGAAGAACAGCCCGGACACCATGGCCAGCCCCATCGTGATCAGGAAGCCGAAGCCGCCGATCACCCTCGGGCTCTGGATCGCCGACCCGATGAGCACGCCCAGCGGCAGGCAGGCGATCAGGCCGAGCACGACGTACCCGATCAGGCCGATCCACATCCCCACGTCGCCCACCGGCACGTCCGGCACGATGAACATGCCCGGCACCAGCACGATCGCCAGCGACACCAGCACGTCCATCACCGCGACGAACGCCAGGCCGACGACGTAGGCCGACATCCCGCGCGGCACCGCCTTCGCGCGCAGCAGCGTCCCGTCCTCGCGCTCGGTCGACAGGTAGTACGCCGTGCCCATCACCGAGAACACGACCATCAGCGCGAGCATGCCCGGCAGGAGCTTGGCGCCCAGCGCGATGTCCGTCCCCGGCAGCGTCGAGTCGCGCGAGACGATGAGGAAGACCAACGGGATGGCGTTGTAGAAGAAGAGGTTGAACAGCCCCTCCCGGCTGGAGTTCGTGCTGCGCCAGGTGATCCAGCCCCGGTTGACGCCCAGTGCGATCGCGTTCGCGTTCACCGCTCCCCCTCCTGGCGCTGCACCATCGCCATGTACGTGTCCTCCAGCGAGGTCCGCCGGACCTCCAGGTCCGCCACCGGCTCGCCGGGTTCGTTCAGCAGGTCCCGGACGTACGCCGTCGCGTCGTCGGTGGTGTGGACGAACCGCTCGCCCGCCCGGGTCCAGCGGACCTCGGCCTTGCCCTCGACCGAGCGGGCCAGCTCGTCGGCGCTGCCGTCGGCCAGGATGCGCCCGTCGGCGAGGATCAGGATGCGGTCGGCCAGCTTCTCCGCCTCGGCCAGGTCGTGCGTGGTCAGCAGGACCGTGGTGTTCTCCACGTCGACCAGGCGGTGCACCAGGTCGTGGAACTCGCGGCGGGCCTGCGGGTCGAAGCCGGCGGTGGGCTCGTCCAGGAACAGCAGCCTCGGCCTGCCGACGATGCCGATCGCCACGTCCAGCCTGCGCCGCTGCCCGCCGGACAGCGTGCCGACGCGCTGCCCGCCCTGCTCGGTCAGCCCGACCAGGGCGAGCAGCTCGTCGACGTCGAAGGGGTCCGGGTAGTACCGGCCCAGGTGCCCCAGCAGCTCGCGGACCCGCCATTTGGCGTGGTCGCGCCAGGACTGGAGCACCACCCCCAGTTGGCCGCGCCAGCGCTCGTCGCCGTGCGCGGGGTCCTTGCCCAGCACCTCGACGTCGCCGCCGGAGCGGGTCCGGAAGCCCTCCAGGATCTCGATGGTCGTGCTCTTCCCCGCGCCGTTCGGGCCCAGCAGGGCGACCAGCTCGCCGGTGCGGACGTCGAAGTCCACACCGTGCAGCACGTCTTTGGTGCCGTAGCGCATGCGCAGCCCACGCACCCGCACCGCGACGCCTGCTACCGGTTCCCCCTGCCGCACCCGGTCGGCGGCGACATCGGTAGTTCTCATGCTGCGGACGATAGCAGGTGTACTACATCCGTCGCCGCCGATCGGGTGACCTCAGCGCAGTGGCGGCTCGGCCAGCCTGGCCAGCTCCAGGGCCTGCTCCGGCCACCAGCGCCCGGCGGGCGGCCCGCCCTGGCACTCGCCGTCGGACTCGCCGGGGCGCTTGGTCCAGACGAACGCGTCCACCAGCGGGATGCCGGTGTGCGCCGTCGGCCGCTCGCCCAGGCCGCGGCCCGGCGGGTTGCACCAGTCGGTCTCGCCATCACCCGGGGTGTAGTGGCCCCGGCCGTTGCGGGAGGTGTCGAGCACGAAGTGCTTCATGCGGACGGGGTGCACTCGCATCGCGTCCAGCTCCTCGGCGGACGGGCACGACGCCGCGCCGCGTTCGCGCAGGTAGAGGCACTTGGACACGCGCGTGCCGTACTGCACCAGGTCCTCGGTGAACCGGTAGTTCGACGTGTTGAGCGCGAACCCGTCCGCCTCGGCGATGTTGCCGAGGAGCAGGCGGTTGACGATGCCCAGCTGCTGGCGGGGCTCGCCGTAGCCCGCGTCGTAGTCGTTGAGCGCCTGCCAGGCGCTGTGGCCCGCGTCGAGGTAGACCTTGGTGTGCTTGCCGCGCTTGAGCGCGGTCACCGCGTGGCTGATCTCCCGGAACCGCTGCGGGACCAGCTCGTCATCGGGCCCGATCGTGCACCACGGCTCGCTGGTCAGCAGCGCGAGGCCGTCCGGCTCGACGATCACGACGGCCTTGTGGTCGCCGATCCCCTCGGCGAAGGCGTCGATCCACTCCTTGTACTCCTGCTCGCTGCGCGCGCCGCCCGCGGACCACTGCGAGCAGTCGCGGTAGGGCACGAAGTACGCCACCAGCACGGGCACCTGGTGCTGCGCGCGGGCGGCCTCGACCACGGCGCGGACGTCGGCGCGCACCTTGTCCGCGCCCGCGGTGGTGAACCAGATGGCCTGCGGCTGCGCGGCCATCGCCGCCATCAGCTCCGCGTCGGCCGTGCGGCCCTCGGCCAGGTACACCTCGGCCTGGCGGGCGGCGTTGCTGTCCGGCTCGACGTAGAACTGCGTGCCCCTGGGCAGGTGCGGCGGGGCGGCCTGCGCGCTCCCGGCCGTCACCACCGCGCCGAGTGCCAGGGCCGCGGTCACGGCGGCCAGCCATTGCTGTCGTCTCACGGGCATGCTCCTCATCGGTCGCTTGGGAGCGCTCCCAAGCGGCATCAGCATGCTCCGCCGACAGCGTGATCACAAGGGGCTCGGTTTCGCGGAGAGCGCGGCCTGGGTAGTAGGAGGGCATGGTGAAGCTCTTGTACCGGCCGCTCAGCCTGCTCTCCGGCGTGCTCGGCGGCCTGCTGGCAGGCGTGCTGTTCAAACGGCTGTGGAAGGTGGTGTCGGGCCAGGAGGAGGCGCCCGAGGCGACCTCGCCCGACCACAGCACCAAACAGGTCCTCGTCGCGGCGATGCTGCAGGGCGCGCTGTTCGGCGTGGTGAAGGCGGCGGTCGACCGGGCGGGCGCGAAGGGCTACCGCAGGCTCACCGGCGACCACCTCGACGACTGAGACGGACGGCTGGACGCGCGTGTGTGAGCGGCGCCGGGGACGTCCCCGGCGCCGCTGGCGGGCCCGGCGCTACCAGACCGGCTTCTCCCACCTCGGCGGGATGCTGTCCACGATGGACTCGGCGTCGATGAGGTCCACCCCGGGCGCCTGGCCGGGACGGTCGGCGGGCAGGCGCACACCGACCCACCAGCGGCCGGTGTCGAGGTCCGGGTACACCGGCCCGACGACGACGCCCGACCCGATGGGCTCGGGGACGGGGGAACCGCGACGCACGAAGGTGACGATGGCGCCTGCCGATGGCACGCCATCGGGGTCGAAATCGGCGGACACGGTGACCACTCCTCGGTGGGGAATGCGAGAGACATCCCGGTAATGCCCCCGGGTGGGGGCGGCAAAACCTGGTTTCCCCGCATGGCGGACAGGCAATCCGACCGACTATGAAGGCACTCACCTGGCACGGCCGCCGCGACGTCCGCGTGGACACCGTCCCCGATCCCGTCATCACCGAGCCGACCGATGTCATCGTGCGGGTCACCTCGACCGGGCTCTGCGGCTCGGACCTGCACCTCTACGAGGTCCTCGGCCCGTTCCTCGACGAGGGCGACATCCTCGGCCACGAGCCGATGGGCGTGGTCGAGGAGGTGGGCTCCGCGGTCACCGCGCTCTCGGTCGGCGACCGGGTCGTGGTGCCGTTCAACGTCTCCTGCGGGACCTGCGCGATGTGCGGGCAGGGCCTGCAGTCGCAGTGCGAGACCACGCAGGTTCGCTCGCAGGGCAGCGGCGCCGCGCTGTTCGGCTACACCAAGCTGTACGGCCAGGTCCCCGGCGGCCAGGCCGAGTACCTGCGGGTCCCCTTCGGCAACACCCTGCCGATCAAGGTCCCGGACGGCCCGCCGGACGACCGCTTCGTCTACCTCTCCGACGTGCTGCCCACGTCGTGGCAGGCCGTGGAGTACGCCGCCGTCCCGCCGGGCGGCAGCCTCGTCGTGCTCGGCCTCGGCCCGATCGGCGACATGTGCGCCCGGATCGCCCGCCACCGCGGCGTGGAGACCGTGATCGGGGTGGACCTGGTGCCCGAGCGGCTGGAGCGGGCGGCAGCGCGCGGCGTGGACACGCTCAACCTGCGCGCCCTCGGCTCCGGCATCGCCGACGAGATCCGCTCGCGCACCGGAGGGCGCGGACCGGACGCGGTGATCGACGCCGTCGGCATGGAGGCGCACGGCTCCCCGGTCGCCGAACTGGCGCAGAAGGCCACCGGCCTGCTGCCCGACCGGATGGCGGCGGGGTTCATGAAGACCGCGGGCGTGGACCGCCTGCACGCGCTGCGCCTGGCGATCGACGTCGTCCGCCGCGGCGGCACGATCTCCGTGGTCGGGGTGTACGGCGGCATGGCCGACCCGCTGCCGATGCTCACCCTGTTCGACAAGCAGATCCAGCTGCGCATGGGCCAGGCCAACGTCCTGCGCTGGGTCCCGGACATCCTCCCGCTGCTCACCGACGACGACCCGCTCGGCGTGGACGACTTCGCCACCCACCACCTGCCGCTGTCGGAGGCGCCCGCGGCCTACGAGATGTTCCAGAAGAAGCGCGACGGCGCGGTGAAGGTGCTGCTGCGGCCGTGATCCCCGACGACGACCCCCGCCGCGACGCGGCCGGGGAGACCCTGGACCCCGCCCGCACCGCAGACCGCACCCCGACGACCCCGTGGGCGTCGGCCGACGCGCCGCTGGTCGACCGGGCGCTGCTGTCCCAGCGCAGGCACGCGCCCGGCTGGGGCGCGCGGGCGGCCAACGCCCTGGTGCTGCTGGCCGGGCTCTGGCTGCTCGCGGCGCCTTTCGTGCTCGACTACCCGCCGTGGAACGACGTGGTGGTGGGCCTGCTGCTGGTGGCCACGGCTGTGCCCCGCGTGCTGCGGCCCGCGTCGACGCCCTGGACCGGCGTCGCGCAGGCCCTGCTCGCGCTCTGGCTGATCGCCGCGCCGTCGGTGTTCGGCTACCGCGGCGACGCCGACGTGGTCACCGGGATCGCGGTCCTCGTCATCGCCGGGTCGACGGCCGCCCTGGCGTTCGCGGGCCGGGGCGCGCGGCCGCCGGAGGCGGGCCCGCGCTGATCACGAGCCGAAGCTGATGGTGCCGTTGTTGTCCTTCATCTGCAGGACGTTCCCGGTCACGGTGCCGGTGATCCGGTTGGACACGCCGCCGCCCGCGGCCGGGTCGTCCCGAGCGGCCTCCCACTCCGCGCGCAGGGTGTCGGCGAACTCCGGGTCGTCGGCCTCGGCCCTGGCCAGCTCCTCGGCCAGGGCAGCCACCTCGGGGGAGTCGGGTGCGGCGCCCTCGGCGGCCTCCAGCACGTCGGCCTGGCGGCCGCCGCGGGTGAACCAGGCCTTGACCGTGTCGTAGAGCGAGGTGGCCGAGCGGGCCGCGAGGGCGGCGGCGACATCGACCAGGATCGGGTCCATGGAGGGCTCCCCGCGACGGTGTGCTGGTGATCCAACGGTAGCAGGGTGGTCGCTGCGGGTCCCGTGATCGTCACGCTTGGTCGTCGGCGTTGTCCACCAGGCTGTCGTCGAGGGCGAGGTCCGGGTTGAGCCTGCGCGCCATGCCGAGGGAGATCTCGTCGAGGAACAGCGCCAGCAGCGTGCCGTCGGCGCGGACCAGGACCTCGCTGCGGGTGCCGGTGTTCAGGATCGGCGCCTGCGCCGGGTCCAGCAGCCGCCGGACGGTGCGGTACGGCAGGTGGTCCAGCCGGATCGGGGAGTTGAACTCCGCGTCCATCCGGTGCGCGGCGACCTCGAACTGCATCGGGCCGACGGCGGCGAACACCGGCGCGGCGTCGCCCCTGCGGTCGGAGGTCAGCACCTGCACCACGCCCTCGGCGCCGAGCTGCTCGACGCCCCTGCGGAACTGCTTGGCCTTGCCCAGGTCCGTCGGCCGGGCCACGGCGAACGCCGTCGGGGTGAAGGTCGGCAGCCTCGGGTACCGCACCGCGGGCTTGCCCGCGTACAGCGTGTCGCCCACCCGCAGCGCGGTCGCGTTGACCAGGCCGATGACGTCGCCGGGGTACGCGGTGTCCACCGTGGAGCGTTCGCGGCCGAACATCTGCTGGGTGTACTTGGTGGCGAACGGCCGCCCGGTGGTGGCGTTGGTGACGACCATGCCCCGCTCGAACACCCCGGAGCACACCCGCGCGAAGGCGACCTGGTCGCGGTGCGCGCGGTCCATGCCGGTCTGGACCTTGAACACGAACCCGGAGAACGGCGCGTCGACGGGGCGCTCGTCGCCAGCGGCGTCCGGCCGCGCCGACGGCGGCGGGGCCAGCGACACCAGCAGGTCCAGCAGGTGCCGGACGCCGAAGTTGAGCACGGCGGCGCCGAACAGCACCGGTGTCGCGCTCGCCTTGAGGTAGCGCTCGCGGTCGAACTCGCCGCCGGACATGGCCAGCAGCTCGGCCTCCTCGACCGCGCGCGTCCACTCCGGACCGACCTCGGCCAGCGCCCGCTCGGCGTCCAAGTGCTCCTCGGCGGCAGCGGTCGCCCCGCCCGCCGTGCGCTCGTAGCGGACGAACTCGCCGGTGACCAGGTCGACCACGCCGCGGAAGTGCCCGGCCTCGCCGACCGGCCAGGTCAGCGGCATGGGCTGCAGGCCGATGCGCTCCACCAGCTCGTCGCACAGCGCGAGGGCGTCGCGGCCCGGGCGGTCCCACTTGTTGATGAAGGTGATGACCGGGATGTCGCGGTGGCGGCAGACCTCGAAGAGCTTGAGCGTCTGCGGCTCCAGGCCCTTGGCGGCGTCGAGCAGCATGACCGCGCTGTCGACGGCGGTGAGGACGCGGTAGGTGTCCTCGGAGAAGTCGGCGTGGCCGGGGGTGTCGAGCAGGTTCACCATGCAGTCGCGGTAGCCGAACTGCAGCGCGGCCGAGGTGATCGAGATGCCGCGGGCCTGCTCCATCTCCATCCAGTCGGACACCACGCCCCGGCGGCCCGCCTTGCCGTGCACCGCGCCCGCCTCGGAGATGACCTTCGCGTGCAGGGCCAGCGCCTCGGTGAGCGTGGACTTGCCTGCGTCGGGATGGCTGATCACCGCGAAGGTGCGCCGCCGTCCCGCGGTCGCAAGCACATCTGTGTCGACGGCCACACACCCTCCTCGCCGAAACCGCCCGGACCCGCGAGTTTAGCCGCGCCCCGCTCACCCCCTCCGGGGAGGCGAGCGTGTCAAACGGGCCCGCGCGGCCTCGTCACTGGCAGGAGGTGCGCCATGTTCCTGTTGGAGCCCGTCGGTCTCGGCCGCGCCGAGAACGACGTCTACCTCGCCCTGCTCGACGCCCACCGGGCGACTGTGGACGAACTCGCCGCCCGGGTGGGCGGCAGCGGACCCGCGGTGCTGGCCACGCTCGCCCGGCTGAGCGCGACCGGCCTGGTGAACCGGGTCGGCCCCGCCGAGTACATGGCGGTCTCGCCGGAGGTGTCGGTGGCCGCCCTGGTCCGCCGCCGCAAGAGCGACCTCGCCCGGCTGCAGGAGCGCATCGACGACCTGGCCAGGCTGCGCCCGCGCGGCCCGGCCGACGGCGGCGGCTGCGTGGAGCTGCTCGACGGCGACGACGCGGTGCTCACCGGCATCAGCAGGCTGCAGTTCGCCGCCAAGTCCGAGGTGCTGGTCGTCGACGCCCCGCCGTACCTGGGCGGGGCGTGCAGCCCCAACATCGCCGAGCTGGCCCAGCTCGCCTCGGGCATCCGCTACCGGGTCGTCTACGCCCCGGAGGCGCTGGCCACCGCGGAGGACGCCGACCACATGCGCCGCTGCGCCGAGGCCGGGGAACAGGCCAGGGTGCTGGCCGACGGCGCGATGAAGATGGCCATCGCCGACCGGTCGATGGCGATCCTGCCCTGCTCCTACAGCCACCCGGACCCGAGCAGACGCTGGCTCGTGCGGCCCTCCGCGCTGCTGGACGCGGTCGTCGCCTGCTTCGAGTCGCAGTGGGCGCGGGCGGTGCCGATCAGCGCGCCCGCCGCCGAGGTGTCCGACCGCGACCGCGAGCTGCTGGCGCTGCTGTCCTCGGGCATGAAGGACCGCACGATCGCCAGGGCCATGGGGATCACCGACCGGACCGTCGGCAGGCGGGTCACCGAGCTGATGCGCCTGCTCGGCGCCGAGACCCGGTTCCAGGCGGGCGTGCTGGCCGCCCGCCGCGGCTGGCTCTGAGGACGCGGCGAGGCCGGGCGGCTGCGCCCGCCCGGCCTCGTGTCCCCCCACCGCGGGGTTCTAGAAGACGTACCAGGTGAAGGTCGTCTTGCCCGACGCGCCGCCCGCGTTGGTCGCGGTGACGGTCACCGAGTACACGCCGGAGCGCGACGGGACGCCGCTGATGACCCCGGTCGAGGAGTTGACGGACAGACCCGTCGGCAGGCCCGCTGCCTGGTAGGTCAGCGCGGAGCCGTCCGACGACGACGCCTGGATCCGCAGCGCGGTGAACCAGCCGCGGAAGTCCAGCTGGTAGCCCGGGTCGGCCACGGTGACCGTGCCGCCGCCGTTGGCCGCGGTGACGGTCCAGGTGAACTGGGCCGTGCCGCGCTTGCCCGCGCTGTCGGTGACGGTGACGGTCACGTTCGACGTGCCCGCCGCGGTCGGCGTGCCGGAGATCAGGCCGCTGCCGGAGTTGACGGACAGCCCGGCGGGCAGGCCGGACGCCGCGTACGACAGGGTCGCCTCCGGCGTGCTGGCGGTGGCCTTGACCTGCAGCGACACCGCGACGCCGACCTTGCCGGACTGGTTGCCCGGGTTGACGACCTCGACCTCGCCCGCCGGGGGCTCCTCGCCGCCGTCGACGGCCGCCACGGTCTTGGCGGTGTCCACCAGGCCGGTGCCGCAGCCGCCGGAGCAGGTCCCGGGCAGCGGGCGGGTGTTCTCCTTGAGCAGGGTCTCCACCTGCGCCGGGGTCAGCTCCGCGTTCTTCGCCACCATCAGCGCGGCGACGCCCGCCACGTGCGGGGCGGCCATGCTCGTGCCCATGTACGGCTCGTAGTTCTCCGAGCCGGGCGCGCGGTCGCCGGTGTTCAGCGTCGACCAGATGCCGTTCTCCGGGGTGGTGATGCTGCCCGGCGGGTCGCTCGCGCGGCGCACCTCGCCGCCCGGGGCGGCCACGTCGATCTTGGCGCCGTAGTTGGAGTAGAACGCCCGGTCGCCCACGCGGTTGCTCGACGCGACCGCGACGACGTTGTCGCAGTTGGCCGGGGTGAAGCCGGAGACGTCCATGTTGGAGTTGCCCGCGGCGATGACCACCGTGCTGCCGCGCCGGACCGCGCCGTTGATGGCGTTCTGGTAGGTCGACAGGCATGCCGACTGCCCGCCCAGGCTCAGGTTCAGCACCTTCGCCGGGTTCTGGTTGGCCGGGACGCCCGGCACGGCGCCGCCGGAGGCCCAGGTGATGGCGTCGGCGATGTCGGAGGTCATGCCGCCGCACTTGCCGAGCACGCGGATCGGCTGGATCTTGGCGTCGTAGGCGATGCCCGCCACGCCCTTGCCGTTGTCGGTCTGCGCGGCGATGGTGCCCGCCACGTGGGTGCCGTGCCAGGAGCTGTTGGTGTCGGCGGGCGGGACCGGCCTGCCGAGGTTGTCGGTGCCGCACTCGCCGCGGGTCAGCCAGTCGCCCGGGTCGGCGGGGTCGCTGTCGCGCCCGTCGCCGTCGTTGGCCACGGAGGTGTTGGAGATGAAGTCGTAGCCCGGGACCATCTGCGCGGCCAGGTCGGAGTGGCGCACGTACCCGGTGTCGATGACGGCGACGGTGACGCCCGCGCCGGTGGACTGCGCCCACGCGCCCGGCACGTTCATGCCCGCCTTGGCCTCGAACAGGTCCCACTGCTTGGCGTACTCGGGGTCGTTCGGCTCGGCCTGGCGCTGCACCATCAGGTCCGGCTCGGCGTAGGCGACCGACGGGTCGGCTCGGAACGCGGCCAGGGCGGCGTCGACGTCCGCGCCCGCGCCGAGGTCGACCAGCGACGCGCCGGTGCCCAGCCTGCGCACGAGCCTGCCGTCGGTCTTGGCGTCGGCGTCGGCCGCGGCGGCGCTGAACGAGGTGGCCTCGGCCGCGCCCGCCTTGTAGCCGACGATGATCCGGGTGGCCTGCTGCTGGCCCGCTTGCGCCGGGGCGGGCGGGGCCGCGATCGCCGACTGCGCGACCACCACCCCGGTCGTCACCGAGGCGCAGGCGGCGAGTGCCGCGAGCACCTTCTTCCGCTTGGCTTCCACGTGCTGGAGTCCTTCCTGACTGCAGGGGTCAGGACGCGCGCCCTCGCGTCGTCCGGTCGCCGACGGCGGGGTGTCGCAGGGGCAACGCCGTCGGCGGTGGCGGGACGCTAATCCGGTGAAATGGGCTCCGACCAGGGCGAAAGACGACAATGTCGGGTATCGGACAGCGTTATGGGCGGCCGCAATAGGGTGGCGGCGTGGGGGTTCGGCGCGCGGCGCTGCTGACCGCGGGGCTGACGCTGGCAGGCTCGGCGCTCGGCCTGGTCCGGGACGTGGTCATCGCCGCCGTGTTCGGCGCCGGGCCCGCGGTCGACGCGTTCCTGGTCGCGCAGGGCCTCATGAACCTCGTGCTCGGCCTGGTCGCGGGCGCGCTGGCCAAGGCGGCGATCCCGGTGGTCGCCCGGGCGGCGGCCGCGGGCCGCGCGGCCGACGGCGTGGCGAGCGTGCGGGCGGCGCTGGGGCTCTCCGGGGTGGTGCTGCTGCTCGGCGGTGTGGCCATGTGGATCGGCGCGCCCGCGGTCGTGGCGGTCCTCGCGCCCGGGTTCGACGCGGGCACCGCGGCGGTCGCGGTGGACCTGACCCGGGTCGTGCTCGTCGCCACCGTGTTGATCAGCGCGACCAACCTGCTGGCCGGGGCCGGGCAGGCGCTGGGCCGGTTCGCGCCCGCCGCCGTGCAGGGCCTGGGGTTCAACGTCGTGATGATCGCCGCCGCCGGGCTCGCCGGGCCGGTGTTCGGCGTGACCGCGCTGGCGTGGGGGTTCGTCCTGGGGTCCGCAGTGCGGCTGGTGATCCAGATCCCCGCGGTGCGGGCGGTCGTGGCCCGGCCGTGGCCGACCCTGCGCCTGCGCGATCCCGGACTGCGCGAGATGCTCCGGCTGCTGCCCGCGCTGCTGGTGGGCAGCGCCGCGGCCAACGTCAACTCCCTGGTCGACCGCGCCGTGGCCTCGACGGTCTCCGACGGCGCGATCGCCGCGGTCAACTTCGCCGCCCGGCTGGTGGCCACTGTGGACATGCTGGTGGTGGCGACCCTGCTGGCCGCGCTGTACCCGAGGCTGTCGGCCGCGGTGTCGGCGGAGCGGCGCGCCGAGCTGCGCGGGCTGGTGGAACGCGGAATGGGCGCGCTGACTGCCGTGCTGGTGCCGGTCGCTGTGGTGCTCTCGGTGGTGTCGACCGAGGTCGTGTCGCTGGTGTTCGGCCGGGGCGAGTTCGACGCCGCCGCGGTCGCGACGACGGGCTCGGTGGCCGCGGTGCTCGCCGTCGGGCTGCCGGTCCTGGCCGTGCGCGAGGTCGCGGCGCGCACCGCCTACGCGCTGGGCGACGGCCGGATCGCCGTGCGCTCGGCGCTCGCGGCGATGGCGGTCAACGTGGCTGGCGACCTCGCGCTGGCCCCGGCGTTCGGCGTGACCGGCATCGCGGCGGCGACGGTGGCCAGCGGCGTGGTCGGGACGGTGGTCGCGGTGCACGGCCTGGCCAGTAGGCATCAGGCCGTGCCGTCGGTGCCGGGGACGCTGGGCGGGGTGCTCGCGGCGGGTCTCGCGGCCGCGGCGCTGGCGGCAGGGACCCGCGCGCTGCTGGCCGGGGCGGGCGATACCCTGGTGGTCGCGGTTGTGGGGCTGATCACGCTGACCGGTTACCTGGTGGCGCTGCGGTTCACCGCGCCCAGGCAGTTCCGGCTGCTGGCGGACGTCCCGCGGGAGGTGCTGCGCGGGCGCTGATGGGCGGCAGGGTACCCTTGACCGGTTGGGTCCGTCGTAGAGAGAAGATATCGGGAAATGCCACCGAAGCAGAAGAAGACGTTCGAGGCGACGCTCGAACTCGAAGCGGGCAACGCCGCCATGGTCGACCTGGGCAAGATGCTCGGCCCGACCGGCGCCAACACGCGTGCGATCAAGCTGGAGTACGACGAGGCCACCGCCGCCCAGCGCGGCGACATCGTCCCGGTCGTGGTGACCGTCTTCGAGGACCGCAGCCACAAGCTGCGGCTGAAGACCCCGCCGACCTCCTTCCTGATCCGCAAGGCCCTGGGCGCCAAGTCCGGCTCGGCCACCCCCGGCCACAAGTCCGGCGGCACGCTGACCGCCGCGCAGGCGCGCGAGATCGCCGAGCGCAAGATGCCCGACCTGAACGCCACCACCATCGAGGCCGCCCTCAAGGTCGTCGCTGGCACCGCCCGCTCGATGGGCGTCACCGTCACCGACTGACCAGGGTTCTTCGACGGACTTCAGGGGCGCCCCCGCACGGGGGCGCCCCTCGTCATGCCCAGGCGGTGACGGTGAAGGCGTCGCCCACGGCCAGCGTCCCGGGGCGCGTCACCGAGAACTTGGCGCCGAAGGCGACCCCGCCGCTCTCGTGGCGGCGGTAGCCCGCCAGTGTGCGCAGGGGCTCCTTGCCGGTCTTCACCCCGGTCTCCTGGTCCACGACGGTGACCACGCACCGGATGGCGGGCTTGCAGAACGCGACCGCCGCCGTGCCCACCTCCGCGGCTTGCACGCGGTCCTCGCCGTAGGGGCCCGCGACGTCGTCGACGACGACGTTCGGCCGGAACCGCGCCATGGGCAGCGGCTCGGCCAGCCTGGCGTTGAGATCGGCCAGCGACGACTCGGCCAGCACGTGCAGCGCGGCGCTGTCCGCCCAGCCGGACGTGCCGGGCGTCGCGCCGCTGACGACCCGGTCGTGCTCCGGCGGCACCCGCACCAGCCTGCTCGGCACGCCCAACACCGTCGACAGCCACTCCGCGGCCAACGCGCCCTGGTCGATGCCCAGGAAGTCCGCGGAGAACAGCCGCACGGACCGCCGTGGCCCCACGGTGTCCACGGGGACGGCCACCGGCTCGATCCCCGGCGCCCGCAGCCGCAGCTCGTCGCCGCGCACCTCGGGCCGGATCAGCGCGAGCCGGGGGTCCCGCCGCTGGCTGCGGAACACCCCGTCCGGCCCGGTGACCATGAACTCCCGGTCGTGGCGCAGCCCCGCGGGCGTCAGCTCGCCGTCGTCCAGCGCCACCGGGGCGCAGCCCTTGATCGGATAGGTGAACAAGCCCACGACGCTGCCCATGCGCAGAAGCTAGCCTGGGCGGGGTGGAGGACGCGCGGGCATTGCGGGCGAGGATGTACGGCGAGGACGACCTCAGCTCGGTCCCCGTCTTCGCCGGGGGGTTCATCAACTACGGCTACTGGTGCGGCATCCCGGTCGACCGGCCGATCAGCGAGGCGGACCGCGTCAGGAGCCAGCTGGCGCTCTACCGGCTGGTCTACGCCGGCCTCGCGGGCCGCAGGGTGCTGGAGGTCGGTCCGGGCACGGGTGTCGGCCCCGGCTGGGCCTTCGCCGAGTGCGGGCCGGCCGAGCTGCACGGCGTCGACCTGCACCCCGAGCAGGTCCAGCGCTGCGCCGAACGCAACGCCGCGGCTATCGCGGCGGCGGGCGGCCGGTTCACCTTCCGCCAGGGCGCGGCCGACGCGCTGCCGTTCCCGGACGCGGCCGTGGACGCGGTGGTCTCCGTCGAGGCCGCGCAGCACTTCGACGACCTCGCGGGCTTCGCCCGCGAGGCCCACCGGGTGCTGGTCGACGGCGGCGTGCTCAAGGTGGCGACGTTCTTCGTCCCGGACGCGGCCACCGTCGGCTCGCTGCCGAGGCTGCTGGAGCCCTTCGCCGAGGGCGTCGACCGCGAGCACCCGCTGCCCGCGTTCCTCGACGACCTGGCCGCCGCCGGGTTCGCCGACATCGAGGCGGAGTCCATCGGCGAGCACGTCTGGCCCGGCCTGGACGCCTGGGTCGCCCAACTCGGCCAACCCGAGGGCACCTGGCCGCGCCGGTACCTCACGGCGTGGCGTGACGGGCTGCTGGACTACTTCGTGGTGACCGCCAGCAAGGTCACCCCTGCCAGTGCGCCAGCCGATGGAGCGCGTCCGCGGTCTGGCTGAACCCGCGCTCGCCCAGCAGGGCGCGCAGGTCGGCGTTGAAGCGGTCGATCTCGGGGCGGACGGCGTCGAGCGCGGCGACGCCCTTCTCGGACAGCTCCAGCACCACCGCGCGGTGCTCGCGCGGGTGGGCGGCGCGCGTGACGAGCCCGGCCGCGCTGATCCGGCCGACGAGCGCGGTGACCGCCGACTCGCGCAGTCCGAGCGCGCCCGCCAGCTCCCGCTGCGTGATCCCCGGCCGCTCCCGGACCGCGAACAGCGCCCCGACCTGGGCGGTGGTGACGCCCGCCGCCGCGACGCACCGGCGGTCCGCGGCGACGCGCAGGGTGTGGGCGGCGCGCTGGAGCAGGAAGAACAGGCGCTGGTCTGGTTCGGCCACCCCGTGATGTTGACAGCAGCCGGGCCCCCGCGCCATTCTCACTTCACTATCGAAGTGAGGTGGGGGATGCAGACGCTCGACCTGTCCTTGGCCCAGGACGTCCTGGCGGCGCAGCCGTTCAGCAGGCTGCTCGGCGCCCGCATGGTGTCCTTCGGCGACGGCGAGGCCGTCCTGGAACTCGACGTCCGCGACGAACTGCGCCAGCAGCACGGCTTCGTGCACGGCGGGGTGCTGAGCTACCTGGCGGACAACGCGCTCACCTTCGCCGCGGGCGCCGCGGCGGGCGCGAACCTGGTCACGTCGGGGCTGTCCATCGACTACCTGCGCCCGGCCACCGGCCGGACGCTGCGCGCGCACGCCCGGGTCGTCCGCGCCGGTCGGACCCGGGTGGTGTGCCGCTGCGACATCTCGACCGTCGACGACGCGGGGACCGAAACGCTATGCGCGGTCGCCCAGGGGACGATCGCTGTGGTCTGACTCGGCGCGCACGGTGTAGGCGGCCGGGTCGAACACGCGGATGCGCTCGCGCATCCGGCCGGTCGACCACGGCCAGCTGAAGCTGTTGCGCCCGTTGACGTCGAGGTAGTAGCTGGAGCACCCGCCCGCGTTGTAGACCGTGCTCGGCAGCGCGGCCTGCACCTCAGCGTCGTAGGCCGCCTGCACCTCGGGCCGGACGTCCACACTGGACCACCCAGCGGCGCGGATGGTGCGCACGGCGTCCATCACGTACGCCAGCTGCGCCTCCAGGATCATGAACGCCGAGGAGTGCCCGGTGCCCAGGTTCGGCCCCAGCAGCAGGAACGCGTTCGGGAAGCCGCTCACCGTCGTCCCCAGGTAGGCGCTCGGGCTGCCGCGCCAGTGGTCGGCGAGCGAGCGGCCATCGGCGTCGAAGACCCGCTCGGCCAGCGGCATGTCCAGGATGCGGAAGCCGGTGCCCAGGATGACGCAGTCCACCTCGGAGCGGGACCCGTCCGTCCCGACCACGGTGGAGCCCTCGACCAACCGCACCGCGTGCGGGTGCACCCGCACGTTGGGCCGGGTCAGCGCCGGGTAGTACTCGTTGGAGAACAGCAAACGCTTGCACCCCAGCGTGTAGTCCGGGGTCAAAGCGCGGCGCAGCGCCGGGTCGCGGACGGTC
This sequence comes from Actinokineospora sp. UTMC 2448, assembly GCF_024760565.1. Classification (NCBI taxonomy): domain Bacteria; kingdom Bacillati; phylum Actinomycetota; class Actinomycetes; order Pseudonocardiales; family Pseudonocardiaceae; genus Actinokineospora; species Actinokineospora sp. UTMC 2448. Next base: position 1,156,883 of record NZ_CP031087.1, read on the forward strand.
GCCAGCAGGTGCGCCCGGCCGACCGCCTGGACCGCGCGCAGGACGGCCGGGTGCCGGAATCCGACGCCCAGCGCCTCCATCCCCAGGTACTCCGCCGACCGCAGCGCGCGCTGCAGGGCCGGGAAACGCCGCAGCAGATACCGCTCCACGCGCGGCACGTGGTGGTCCGGCTTCGGCAGCACCCACTGCGCGGTCCGCTGGAACAGGTGCAACGACGCCACGTGCGGCTGGATGCGCGGCACGAACTGCACCGCCGACGCGCCGCTGCCCACCACCGCGACCCGCTTGCCGCGCAGGTCGTAGTCGTGGTTCCACCACGCCGAGTGGAACACCTCGCCCGGGAAGTCCAGCAGCCCGGGCAGGTCGGGGATCAGCGGCTCGTTCCACGGCCCGGCCCCGGCGATCACCAGCCGCGCGGTGAACCGGCCCCGGGTGGTCTCCAGCACCCACCGCCGCGCCGTGTCGTCCCACTGCGCCCTGGTCAGCTCCGTGCCGAAGCGCACGTGCGGCGTGACCCCGTACCGGGTCGCCACGTCGCGCAGGTAGTCCAGGATCTCCGGCTGCCCGGCGAAGGCGCGCGTCCACGACGGGTTCGGCGCGAACGAGAACGAGTACAGCGCCGACGGCACATCGCAGGCGCAGCCGGGATAGGTGTTGGCCCGCCAGGTCCCGCCGACGCCGTCGGCCTTCTCCAGGACCACGAAGTCGCGCACGCCCTGGCCCAGCAGCTTGACCGCGGCACCGATCCCGGACGCGCCAGCGCCGATGATCACCACGTCGTGGTCGGTCACACGGACTCCTTGGCGGGCAGGGGGAGCGCGCGGCGGCCGGTGCGCAGCGCCGTCTCCAGCACGGTCAGCGCGCGGCGGCGCGCCATCGGGTTCGGGCCGATCGCGGCGAGGTCCTCCGGGCTCGGCGCGAGCCTCAGCACGGACACCCCGCGGGCGCGCAGCGCGTCCTCCTCGCGGTCCAGCCGGGCGGCCATGTACCGGCGCAGCGGGTCCCGGCCCGCTGCCATGGGGGCGAGCACGACCACGTGGTCGAGGTCCGCAGTGGACACCAGGTCGGCCGAGGTCGGCGAGTACGCGCCGCCGTCGAGGTAGCGCCTGCCGCGCAGGTCGACCGGCGGCATCCAGCCGGGGATCGCCCACGACGCCCGCAGCGCCTCGCCGACGGTGGCCTCGGGCGCGCCGGGGGAGCCGAACGCGACCCGCTCCCCGGCCGTGGCGTCCACCGCGACCAGCCAGGCGGCCGGGTGCGGCAGCCAGCCGCCCGGGCAGAGCCGGGCGGCCAGCGTGTCGAAGCGCCGGGCGTCACCGCGTCCGACGGGCGCGAGGCCGCTCAGCCGCGTCGGCCACGGCAGGTCGCGCCGCCGGGCCAGCCCCGGGGCGGTGAGCCGGGGCGCGGGCAGCGGCGGGAGCGGCGGCGGCGCCTCGGCCAGGTGCGCGACCAGCGCCGGGTGCGCGCCGGGGCGGCCGAGCCAGGCGTCGAGCAGGTCGGCGGTGCCGAGCCCGCAGGCCAGCGCGGTGACGAACTCCGCGCCCGCCGACGTGCCCACCAGCACGTCGGCGTCGCGGACGTCCCAGTCGAGCGCCTGCTCGACGGCGATCAGTGTCCCCAGTGTCCACGCGGCCCCCAGGGTGCCGCCGCAGCCGATGACCAGACCCCTGCGCATGCAGCCTCCTAGGATACCGGCAGGTTCCGGAGACTAGCAGTATTACCAACTCGCGGGTAGGTTCAGCGCGCGAGCGATTCCGCTACCTCGTCCGGCCCCGGCATCGCCGCGATCTCGGCCGCGACCCGCGCCACCGCCGCCCGTGCCTCGCTGTCCGACAGCAGCGCGCCCGCCGCCTCCGCGACGGCGTCGGCGGTCGCCGCGTCGCCCTTCAGCGTCCGGGAGATGCCCGCCGCCGTCACCGCATCGGCGTTGACGAACTGGTCGGCGCCCTGCGGCAGGAACAGCTGCGGCAGGCCCGCGGCGAGCGCGCCGAGCGTCGTGCCGGACCCGCCGTGGTGCACGACCAGGTCGGTGTGCGGGAGCAGGTCGGCCTGCGGCACCCACGGCAGCACCGTCACCGCCGCGGGCAGGTCGCGCAGCTCCTCGGCGTCCACCGCGGGACCGGCGGCGACCAGCACGTTCACCGGCAGCCTCGCCAGGCCGTCGATGGCGGTGCGCAGCACCTCCAGCTTGCCGAACGCGGTGCCCAGCGTCAGGTACACCAGCGGCTTCTCGTGGGCGGTGACCCACGCGGGCAGGTCGCCGGGCTCGGCGAAGGCGACCGGGCGCAGCGGCTGCCGGTTCGACCGCAGCGAGTCCTGCAGCGACGCCGGATAGGTGTCGAGGTAGAGGTCGTCTTCCAGCAGCGCGTCCGTCGACAGGTCGACGCCGAAGTCCGCGGCGACGGCGCTCAGCAGCCCCGGCAGCTCGGGAAGCAGCTCGCCGAAGTCGCCCCGGCTGATGCCGTGGCCGACGGCCCGGATGCCCCGGGCCTTGGCCGCGATCGCCGCGCCCGGGTTGGCGACCTCGTAGACGACGAGGTCGGGGGTGTCCCGGTCGAGCACCGGGCCGAGGTCCTCGGCGAACTTCCTCGGCATCAGGCTGCCGAAGACCCGGCCGATCGCCCGCGCCGCGGCGGGGTCCTCCGGGTTGCGGAAGTCGACCTCGGCGCCCTCCTCGGCGACGGCCTGGCCGAACGCCGCACCGATGTCCAGGCCGACCTCGGCGGTGCCGAACCCGAGTTTCGTCAGCAGCGCGGTGAACTCCGGCCCGGTGGCGAAGGTGACGCGATCGCCGCGGGCGGCCATCGCGCGGGCGAGGGGCAGTAGGGGATAGGTGTGTCCGTACGCGGACAGCGATGAGAAGAGAACATGCACGACGTCCACAGTAGGGATGTTGATCAGCTCGCGCCCATGACTCACCGCGCGCGCAGCTGGTACGCCCCTTCCGTTGACGCCACAACGATTCCGGCGGTGTCCCGCAATGTCGCGTTCAGGGTGAAATCGGCCCGGCCGTGCGCCTGGACCTCGGTCCTGATCGCCTCGATGCCGTCCAGCGCCGCCTCCGCGACGACGTCCGTGCGCGCGGGCTTGGTGAAGTCGATCCGGACGGACCGCACCACCGGGTAGTAGCGGGTGAGGTCGAACGACGGGAGGCAGATCCCGCCGCCGAGCACCTCGGCCACGGTGAACAGCACCCCGGCGTACATCGTGCCGATGTGGTTCCCGTTGCCGTCCAACGGAACCCGGCACGCGATGCGCCCCGGCTCCAGCTCGACCGCGCGCACGCCCATCCGGTGGGCCTGCGGCACCAGGTGCGCCAGCGCGGCGTTGAAGGCGTCCCGGTGGGTCACCGCAGCGCGGGCGGCAGCTCGGCCTCGTCGCCCGCGGGCCAGGCCAGCGGGTCAGGGCCGAGCGCGGCCAGCTCGCGGACCTGCAGCGCGCACCACGGCGAGATCGGCCGCGTGCCCGCCAGCACGGCCTCGGCGAAGGGCTGCCACGGCACCCACTCCACGGCGTCCACCTCCTCGGCGTTCGGCGCCACCATGCCGTCGGTGACGACCCGGAACACCGGGCAGATCTCGTTCTCGACCACGCCGTTGTCCATCTCGGCGCGGTAGCGGAAGCGGGGGAGCACGAGATCGATCTTGGTGCTGCCGATCAGCCCGAGCTCGTCGGCCAGCCGCCGCGCGACCGCCGTGGCGGGCGGCTCCCCGGGCGCCGGGTGCCCGCAGCAGGAGTTGGTCCACACCGCGGGCCACGTCTTCTTGTGCGCGGCCCGCTGGGTCAGCAGGAACTCGCCGCGCTGGTTGAACACGTAACTGGAGAACGCCAGGTGCAACGGCGTCTCCCGGTGGTGGACCTCCGCCTTGGGCGCGGTCCCGACCGCGGCCCCGGACTCATCCAGCAGCACGACTTCCTCGCTCACCAGGCCCACCCTGCCCCACCCCCCGCACCCAGGCAAGGCCATCGCGCGCCGGTCCACCCATCCGGTGATCATGCCCACTCGCGCTACTGGCTTCGGCGCTAGGGACGAGTAGCGCTTCGCAGCCGCCGGACACCCTCGACCAGTTCGCCGACGTCGGCGGCCGCGGCGAAGGTCAGCCGCAGGTGGTCGCCGGGCGGCTCGGCGGCGAAGAAGCGGGTGCCCGCGTTGACGGCCACCCCGCGCTGGCGGGCCGCCGCGGCGACGGCCTGCGCGTCCTGCCCGGGACCGAGCCGGACCCACAGGTGCAGGCCGCCGGACGGCACCCGCTCGATCGTCCACCCCGGACAGTGCTCGCGCACCGACGCGACCAGCGCCGAGCAGCGCTCGCGGAGGCCGGCGGCCAGCGCGCGCAGGTGCCGGTCCCAGCCGGGCGAGCTGAGCAGCTCCAGCGCGGCCTCCTGCAGCGGGCGGGCCACGAAGAAGTCGTCGACCAGGCGGGCGGCGCGCATCCTGGCCATCACCGGGCCGCGGGCGATGAGCGCGCCGATGCGCATGCTCGGCGCGGCGGGCTTGGTCAGCGAGGTCAGGTGCACGACAGCGCCGTCGCCGTCGTCGGCCAGCAGCGGGCGGGGCGTGGGCGTGCCGTGGCCGAGGTGGCGGGCCACGTCGTCCTCCAGCACGAACGCGCCCGCGGCGCGGGCGGCGGCCAGCACCGGGCCGCGGCGCTCGGCGGCAAGCACCGCTCCGGTCGGGTTCTGGTGCGCGGGTTGGCAGTACAGCAACCGGGCCCCGGTCATGGCGAAGGTGTCGGCCAGCAGGTCGGGGCGCAGGCCGTCGGCGTCCGTCGGGACCGGGACCGGGCGCAGGCCGGCGGCGCGGGCGGCGGCGAGCGCGCCCGGATAGGTGGGCGACTCGACGAGCACCGGGCTGCCCGGCGCGGCGATGGCCCGGAACGCTACCGACAGCGCGCTCTGCCCGCCCGCGGTGATCAGCACGTCGTCCGGGCCGACGTCGGCGGCGGCCGCGGCGGCGAACGCGGTCCGCAGCGCGAGCAGGCCCGCGGCGGGCGCGCGGTCCCAGGCGTCCGGCCTGCGGGCCGCGCGGGCGAGGGCCGCGCTCAGCGGGCGCACCGGCTGCAGCGCGCGGTGCGGATAGCCGCCGTCGAGCCGGATCGTGCCCTCGGCGGGCGGGCCCAGCGCGTCGGCGAGGGACCCGGTGTCGACGGCGCGGTCGGCAAGGGCGACGGTCTGCCAGCCGGTGTCGGCGGGCGGCGCGGACCGGGGCGGGCTGGCCACGTAGGTGCCGCTGCCCGGCCGGGTGACGACGACGCCCTCGGTGGCGAGCTGGGCGATCACCCGCGCGACCGTCACCGGGCTCACCTGGTGCTCGCGGACCAGCTCCCGGCTGGACGGCAGTTTGTCGCCCGGGGCCAGCCTGCCGACCAGGGCGCGCATCCTGGTGGCGAGGAGATCCGAAGTGCTATCGTCCGACATGAGAGCTCACGATAGCGCTACTGACGCTGAGCGGATATCGCTCCTGGACGTCCCGGCCCTGCGGGCGGACACGCCCGGCTGTGTGAACGTGAACCACCTCAACAACGCGGGCTGCGGCCTGATGGCCACGCCGGTGCTGACGGCCGTGCTTGATCACCTCAACCTGGAGGCCGCGATCGGCGGCTACGAGGCCGCCGCCGCCCGCGCGGAGGAGGTGCGCGGCTTCTATGCCCAGATCGCCGCGCTGATCAACGCCAGGCCGGAGAACATCGCCTTCTCGGGCAGCGCGACCCACGCGTACGCGACCGCGCTGTCGTCGATCCCGTTCGAGCCGGGCGAGGTCATCCTGACGACCCGCAACGACTTCGTGTCCAACCAGATCGCGTTCCTGTCGCTGCGCAAGCGCATGGGCGTGCGCGTGGTGCACGCCCCGGACCTGCCCGAGGGCGGCGTCGACCTCGACGCCATGGCCGCCCTGATCCGCGAGCACCGCCCCCGGCTGGTCAGCGCGACGCACATCCCGACCAACTCCGGCCTCGTGCAGCCGGTCGCCGAGATCGGCGACCTGTGCCGGGACGCGGACGCGCTCTACCTGGTGGACGCCTGCCAGTCGGTGGGCCAGTACCCGGTCGACGTCCAGCGGATCGGGGCGGACATGCTCACCGCCACCTGCCGCAAGTTCCTGCGCGGCCCCCGGGGCTCGGGCTTCCTCTACGTCTCCGACCGCGTGCTCGCCGAGGGCTATGAGCCCCTGTTCGTCGACATGCACGGCGCCCGCTGGACCGCCCCCGACCGCTACGAGCCCGCCCCGACGGCGGCGCGGTTCGAGGAGTGGGAGTTCCGCTACGCCACCCTCCTCGGCTGCGCTGCCGCCGCCCGCTACGCCCAGCAGGTGGGCCTCGCGGCGATCGCCGAACGCACCCCCGCCCTGGCCGCCCGCCTCCGGTCCGGACTGGCCGGGCTCCCCGGCGTCCGGGTGCTCGACCGGGGCGCGGAACTCGGCGCGCTGGTCACCTTCGCGATCGCGGGCTGGCGCCCCGAGCCGTTCAAGGCGGCCATGGACGCCCGCGGCATCAACTCGGCCCTCAGCCACCGCGAATTCGCCCAATTCGACTTCACCGAGAAGGACGTCGACTGGTGTCTGCGCCTCTCCCCGCACTACTACAACACCGAGGAGGAAATCGACGAGGCGATAGCCGCCGTGGCCGACCTGGCCGCCTGACGGAAGCTGAAGGCGGTGGCCGCGTGGCGGCCACCGCCGTGAGCCCCGCTGGAACTGGCAGGGAGTCCGGGCCCAAGCCCTCGATCGGGCCGCGGACACAGGTCCAGCGCGATGATCGCCAGTATTTGTTAACGGCCGTGAACCGGGCAAGGCGGAGTTTTGAACAGATCGTTCACACTTGGCCGTCTGGGCTGGTCGTACGGTGCAATGGGAGCTGGTCGGGCCATTGCGCGGGAGGCAGCGGTTGCCCCGGTGGTGTGATCACTGCCACGATGCTCTGACGCGATCTGCCAATGGGCTCGTGCTGATCCTTTGGGGAGGGGTACCCGCATGCGTGAGCTGTCCGTCGACCGGCTGCGGGAGCTGGTGGACGCCGGACGGGTCGACACCGTCCTCGTCGCGCTCACCGACATGCAGGGGCGGCTGCAGGGCAAACGCTGCGGCGCCCGGTACTTCCTGGAGGAGGTGCTGGCGCACGGCACCGAGGCGTGCGACTACCTGATGGCCGTGGACGTCGAGATGAATCCGGTCTCCGGCTACGCCACCTCGTCGTGGGACCGCGGCTACGGCGACTTCCTCCTCCGCCCCGACCCGGCCACCCTCCGGATGGTCCCCTGGCACGACGCCACCGCGATGGTGCAGGCCGACGTGCTCAACCTCGACGGCACCCCGGTCGCGCCGTCGCCGCGGCAGGTGCTGCGGCGCCAGCTCGACCGCCTCGCCGAGCGCGGGCTGGCCGCCTACGTCGGCACCGAGCTGGAGTTCATCCTCTTCGACGACACCTACGAGGACGCCGCCCGCCTCGGGTACAAGCACCTCACCCCCGCCAACCAGTACAACGTCGACTACTCGCTCCTCGGCACCGGCCGCGTCGAGCCCGTGCTGCGCGCGATCCGCAACGGCATGACCGGCGCCGGGATGTACGTCGAGTCGGCCAAGGGCGAGTGCAACCCCGGGCAGCACGAGATCGCCTTCCGCTACACCGACGCGCTGACCACCTGCGACAACCACGCCGTCTACAAGACCGGCGCCAAGGAGATCGCCGCCAAGCACGGCCGCAGCCTGACCTTCATGGCCAAGATCAACGAGCGGGAGGGCAACTCCTGCCACATCCACATGAGCCTGCGCCGCGACGACAAGCCGGTCCCCGACGCCGAGTTCCGGATGTTCCTCGCGGGCCAGCTGGCCTGCCTGCGCGAGTTCACCGCCTTCTACGCGCCCAACATCAACTCCTACAAGCGCTACGCCCCGGGCTCGTTCGCCCCGACCGCGATCGCCTGGGGGACCGACAACCGCACGTGCGCGCTGCGGGTCGTCGGGCACGGCGCGTCGCGGCGGGTGGAGAACCGGGTGCCCGGCGGCGACGTCAACCCCTACCTCGCCGTGGCCGCGATGATCGCCGCGGGCCTGCACGGCATCGACAACGGCGTCGAGCTGGAGGACGAGTTCCACGGCAACGCCTACGCCTCCGACAAACCGCGCGTGCCCGCCACCCTGCGCGCCGCCGCCGACGCGCTGGAGGGCAGTGCGATCGCCCGCGCCGCCTTCGGCGACGACGTCGTCGAGCACTACCTCAACGCCGCGCGGGTCGAGCTGGCCGCGTTCGACACCGTGGTGACCGACTGGGAGCTGGCGCGTGGCTTCGAGCGACTCTAAGCCCCCGGTCATCGGGATCACGACCTACCTGGAGCACTCGACGTTCGGGATCTGGGAGACCGAGGCGGCCGTGCTGCACCGCGCCTACGTCGAGTCCGTGCGCGCGGTCGGCGGCAACGCCGTGCTGCTGCCGCCGATCGGCGACTGGCGGGCCGAGACCGTGGACTGGCTCGACGGCCTGGTCCTCTCCGGCGGCGCCGACATCGACCCGGCCCGCTACGGCCAGATCCCGCACCCGACGACCGGCACGCCGCAGCCGATGCGCGACGACGCCGAGTTCGCCCTGACCGAGGCCGCGCTGGCGATCGACCTGCCGCTGCTGGCGGTGTGCCGGGGGATGCAGGTGCTCAACGTCGTGCTCGGCGGCACGCTGCACCAGCACACCCCCGAGCGCACCGGCACCAACGACCACCAGCCCGAGGTGGCGATGTACGGCAAGACCGAGGTCGCGCTGGCCCCGGGCAGCAGACTGGAGTCGATCCTGGGCAAGCGCGTGCAGGTCGCCTGCCACCACCACCAGTCGCTGGACCGCGTGGGCGCGGGCATCGCGGTGACGGCGACCGCGGCGGACGGGACCGTCGAAGGCATCGAGCTGCCCGCGTCCCGCTTCGCCGTGGGCGTGCAGTCGCACCCCGAGCAGAACACCGACGACACCCGGCTGTTCGCCGCGCTGGTCAAGGCGGCCGACCGCAGGAGGGCAGAGCGCTGACCGCACACGCCGTGCGCGACCCGGCCACCGAGGAGGTCATCGCCACCGTCGAGCTGGCCTCCGTCGACGACGCGGACGCCGCCATCGCCCGCGCGCACGCGGCGTTCCCGGCCTGGCGCGCGCTCGCCCCCGCCGACCGGGCCCGGCTGCTGCGCCGCTTCGCCGACGCCGTCGACGCCGACCTGGAGCACCTGGCTGGCCTGGAGGTCCGCAACGCGGGCCACACCATCGGCAACGCGCGCTGGGAGGCGGGCAACGTCCGCGACGTGCTGCACTACTACGCCGCCGCCCCCGAACGGCTCGCCGGACAGCAGATCCCGGCGCCCGGCGGGCTCGCGGTGACCTTCCACGAGCCGCTGGGCGTGGTCGGGGTGATCGCGCCGTGGAACTTCCCCATGCCGATCGCCGCGTGGGGGTTCGCGCCCGCGCTGGCGGCCGGGAACACCGTCGTGCTCAAGCCCGCCGAGGCGACCCCGCTGACCGCGCTGCGGCTGGCGGAGCTGGCCAGGGCTGCGGGCATCCCCGATGCCGTGTTCCAGGTGCTCCCCGGCGCCGGTCAGGTCGTGGGCCAGCGGTTCGTCACGAACCCGCTGGTGCGCAAGGTGGTGTTCACCGGGTCCACCGAGGTGGGCAAACAGGTGATGGCCGGGTGCGCCGACCAGGTCAAGCGGGTGACGCTGGAGCTGGGCGGCAACAGCGCCAACGTGGTGTTCGCCGACGCGGATCTGGAGCGGGCCGCGGCGTCCGCGCCGATGGCGGTGTTCGACAACGCAGGCCAGGACTGCTGCGCGCGTTCCCGGATCCTCGTGCAGCGGTCGGTGTACGACCGGTTCATGGAGCTGCTGGAGCCCGCGGTGCGCGCGGTCGTCGTCGGGCCGCCCGCCGACGAGGCCACCCAGATGGGGCCGCTCATCACCGCCGAGCACCGGGCGCGCGTTCGGTCCTATGTGGACGGCGCGCCGATCGCGTTCCGGGGCAGTGCGCCGGACGGGCGCGGGTACTGGTTCCCGCCGACCGTCCTCTCCGGACTTCCCGCGGATCACCGCGCGGTCACCGACGAGGTGTTCGGGCCGGTCGTCGCCGTGCTCCCGTTCGACGACGAGGACGACGCCGTCCGGCAGGCCAACGACACCGAGTACGGGCTGTCCGGCTCGATCTGGACCCGCGACGTCGGCCGGGCGCTGCGCGTGGCGCGCGGGATCGACGCGGGCAACCTGTCGGTCAACTCGCACTCGTCGGTGCGCTACTGGACGCCGTTCGGCGGGTTCAAGCAGTCCGGGCTCGGCCGCGAGCTGGGACCGGACGCGCTCGCCGCGTTCACCGATGTCAAGACGGTGTTTCTCAGTTCGGAGGGCTGAATGGGCAGGCTGGATGGCCGGGTCGCGGTCGTCACCGGCGGGGCGAGCGGCATCGGGCTGGCCTCGGTGCGCAGGCTGGCCGCCGAGGGCGCGCGGGTCGTCGTCGGCGATGTGGACGTCGACGGCGGCGGGGCGGCCGCCGCGGAGGTCGACGGGCTGTTCGTGCGCACGGACGTCACCGAGGAGGCGGAGGTCGTCGCGCTGTTCCAGACCGCGGTCGACCGCTTCGGCGGCCTGGACGTGGCGTTCAACAACGCGGGCATCTCCCCGCCGGATGACGACTCGATCCTGGAGACCGGGCCGGACGCCTGGCACCGGGTCCAGCAGGTCAACCTCACGTCGGTGTACCTGTGCTGCAAGCACGCCATCGGGCACATGCGGGCGCGGGGGCGCGGGTCGGTGATCAACACGGCGTCGTTCGTGGCGGTGATGGGCGCGGCGACCTCGCAGATCTCCTACACCGCGTCCAAGGGCGGGGTGCTGGCCATGAGCCGCGAGCTGGGCGTGCAGTTCGCGCGCGAGGGCATCCGGGTCAACGCGCTGTGCCCGGGGCCGGTGAACACGCCGCTCTTGCAGGAGCTGTTCGCCAAGGACCCCGAGCGGGCCGCGCGGCGGCTGGTGCACATCCCGTTGGGGCGCTTCGCCGAGCCGGAGGAGATCGCCGCCGCGGTCGCCTTCCTGGCCTCGGACGACTCGTCGTTCATCACCGCGTCGTCCTTCATGGTCGACGGTGGCATCTCCGGCGCCTATGTCACTCCGCTCTGACCCCGACCCGCTCGCCGACGCGCTCCTGCGGCCCGTCCGGGCGGGCAACGCCTTCGAGGAGACGCTGGCCAGGCTGCTGCAGGCCATCCGGCTCGGCCTGGCGGCCCCGGGCGAGCGGCTGCCCCCGGAACGCGACCTGGCCGCCCGGCTGGGGGTGAGCCGGGTGACGCTGCGCGAGGCCCTGCACGCCCTGCAGGAGGCGGGGTACGTGGAGAGCAGGCGCGGGCGCTACGGCGGCACGTTCGTCCGGTCCCTGCGCCCGACCCACCCGACCCCGCCCGCCCCGGCGTTCGCCGCGGACGTGGAGGACGTGATCACCATGCGCCACGTCCTGGAGACCGGCGCCGCCGAGGCCGCCGCGTCCCGGTCGCTGGACCCCACCACCCGCCGCCACCTGCGCACCCGGCTCGCCGAGTGCACGGGGGCGGGCGTGGCGGACTACCGCCGCCGCGACGCCCGCCTGCACCTGGCCGTCGCCGCCGCGGCCGCCGCCCCGTCCCTCACCGCGGCGGTGGCCGACCTCCGCGCCCGCCTGGACGCCCTCCTCGACGCCATCCCCCCGATCGGCGCCAACATCGAGCACTCCGACCACCAGCACCGAGCTGTGATCGACGCCATCCTCGACGGCGACCCGCAGGCAGCGCGCGCGGAGATGGCCGAACATTTGGCAGGAACGGCCACACTGCTGCGCGGATTCCTGACCTGAGGCCCCGCTAACAGCGCCCGAACCCCACGGTGCCCTATCTTGGCGGGGTCGGATCAGCGAGCGAGGGGGTGACGCGGTGGACCAGCCGCCCGCCCGCCACGCCCGCCTGCCGACCCCGCCCCCCGACCACCGGCCCCCACCGAACGGCCACCCCCGCCCCGCGGGCGCGGGCAGGCACCACCCCGGTGCGCCGGACCGCCCCAGGCACGCCGCGCCCCCGGACCACCCCTCAGCCGGTGCGGACCGGCAGAGCGGCCCCACGGGACACCCCCACGACGACACCGCCCTCCCAACCGACCTTCCGGGACCGAGCGCGGGAGGAGCGCGGGGCAACGGCGTGCCCTACGCCCCCGAGCCGCCCGGGCCAGGTGGCGCACGCGCTAATGGTGTCCCCTTCGGCAGCGAGCCCACCGGGCCGAGTGGTGGTGGAGCGCGGGCAAATGGCGCCCCTTACGGCAGCGAACCGTCCCGGCCGGGCGATGGGGAAGCACGCGGTAATGGCGTGCCCTACGCAGGCGGCCCTTCGGGACCGATAGGCAGGGGGGCGCGCCCCAACGGGACCCCTGTTGGCGGCGCTCCGACCTCGAATGGGCGTGCGGCTGCCCACGGGACGCCGCACGTCAGCGGCGCCTTTGAGAAGAACGGCGGCCCGAGGTCGAATGGCCATGGGGGTGCTGGCGGGCCGCGTCTCAATGGCGCTCCCCAGCCGAACGGCTCGGCGGGCGTCAATGGCGCCCGGCCGCCGATGGGTGGGGCGGGTGTCAATGGCGCCCCCGGCCCCCGCCCGAACGGCGTGCCCGGCGCGGGCAGCGGCCCCCGCCGGAACGGCGCCCAGGCGCCGCAGCCCGCCGCCCGCTTCGGCGGCACCCTCGACGTCCCCGACGCCGCGCCGCACGCCGATCCCTCGGAGGTGTCGCGGCACTCCTATCCGGCCGAGGCTCCGCCGCGCCCGAACTCGCCTGAGGCTGCGCCGCGTGCACACCCGGTTGGCGCTCCTCAGCACCCGGCTGACCTTCCGCCGCGCCCGAGCTCGCCTGAGGCTGCGCCGCGTGCACACCCGGTTGGCGCTCCTCAGCACCCGGCCGACGCTCCGCCGCGCCCGAGCTCGCCTGAGGCTGCGCCGCGTCCACACCCGGTTGGCGCTCCTCAGCACCCGGCCGACCTTCCGCCTCGTCCCCAGCCCGCCGGGGTGCCGCAGCGTCCGCATCCGACCGAGCGTCGTCCCCAGCCCACCGGGGTGCCGTCGCGTCCGCGCCCCGCTGCCCTGCGGCCGCACCCTGCTGAGGCGCCTACCGAGGTCATCCGGCCCCTCACCCCCCAGGACGCCCCCACCGAGGTCATCCGGCCCGTCCTGCCCCCGCGCCGCCCGGCCCCCGTCGATCCGCCCACCGAGTTCGTCGAGCCCGAGTACGACGACTACCCCGACGACGAGGACGACTACGCCGACGACGACTACGACGACCCCCCGCCCCCCAAGCCGACCACGGGCGCCGTCGTCGTCCGCTCCATCGGTGAGCTCATGGTCACCGCTGGCCTCGTCATCCTCCTGTTCGTCGTCTACGAGGTCTGGATCACCGACCTGATGTCCGCCCAGAAGCAGGCCGACGTCACCGCCGACCTCGACCGGCAGTGGGAGGTCGCCGACGATCCCGAGCGGGAGCAGAAGTTCGAGTACGCCGACGGCGAGGGCATCGCCAAGCTCTACATCCCCGTGTTCGGCCCCGACTACCACTTCACCGTCGTCGAGGGCACGTCCGCGGCCAACCTGGAGGTCGGCCCGGGGCACTACACCAAGTCCGCGCCGCCGGGGCAGCCGGGGAACTTCGCCGTGGCGGGGCACCGGGTGGGCAAGGGCGCGCCGTTCAACGACCTCGACCTGCTCAACCCCTGCGACGCCATCGTCATCGAGACGCAGACCGACTGGTTCGTCTACCGGATGTTGCCCACCTCCGACCAGCCGGTGGACCCAGCCGACCCGCGCTGCAAGGGCGTGGAGGCGCAGGAGGGCGAGTACGCCGCCGCCGTCGGCCGCCGGATCGTCACCCCGGACAAGGGCGAGGTGGTCCTCCCCGTCCCCGGCAACGCCGACGCCCAGGTGCCGAAGGACCAGCTCAAGCGCATGCTGACCCTGACCACCTGCCACCCCAAGTTCTCCAACGCCCAGCGCATGATCGTGCACGCCGTCCTGGTCCGCGAGCAGCCCAAGGGCGACGACCTCCCCCCGGAGCTGAGCGAAGGATGAAGACCGCACTGGTGACCGGCGGGACCGGCGGCCTCGGCAGCGCCGTCACCGCGGCCCTGCTCGACGACGGCTGGCGGGTCGTCGTGCCGTGGATCGCCGAGGCCGAGCTGGCGCGCCTCCCCGAGCACGACCACCTCGTCGCCCACCGCGCCGACCTGTTCAGCGAGGACGACGCCGCCGCGTGCGCCGCGCTGGCCTCGGGCGACCCGAACGCGCCACTGGGCGCGGTGGTCAACCTGGTCGGCGGGTTCGCCATGGGCGGACGCCTGCACGAGACGCCGGTCGCGGAGTTCGAGCGGCTGCTGCGGCTCAACCTGCGCCCCACCTACCTGGCCACCCACGCCGCCCTGCCGCACCTGATCGCGGGCGGCGGCGGGGCGGTCGTGTGCGTGTCGGCCCGCGCCGTCGAGCGGCCGTTCCCCGGCGCGTCGGCCTACATCACCGCGAAGACGGCCGTGCTGGGCCTCGTCGCCGCCCTCGCCGCCGAGTACGGCCGCGACGGCGTGCGCGCCAACGCGATCCTGCCCGGCGTGATCGACACCCCGGGCAACCGCGCGGCGATGCCCGACTCCGACCGCGCCGACTGGGTCTCGCCCGAGCGGATCGCCGCGACCGTGCGCTTCCTCTGCGGCGAGGACGCCTCGGCCATCAACGGCGCCCGGGTGCCCGTCGCTGGTCCTTAATGGACCACTGAGGGTGATCACGACTCACCCTGTGTCGACTATCGAGTTACCGCGATTCACCCTAAAAGATCAAAAGTGAGCCGACCTCTTGCAAGATCATGTCGCTGGGACGTAGACCGTACACGCTTCTGGGCTACCCCCAACCGGAGGACGACATGGACAAGACGGTCAACGACAACTGGGAGAGTTACTGGCGTGATCTCCCGAGGGAGCGCGGCCTGCCGGTGTGGGACAGCGACGGCGCGGTCACCGCGACCGCGCAGCTCCCGGTGTTCCGGCCCTATTTCGACGCCGCCCTCCCGGTGCTCGACATCGGCTGCGGCAACGGCACCCAGACCGCCGCGCTGGCCGAGCACTTCCCCCGGGTGATCGGGATGGACTTCGCCCAGTCCGCCATCGAGCACGCCCGCACGCTCCAGGCGGGCACGACGGCGACCTTCCGCACCTTCGACCTGACCGACGCCGACGCCGCGCGCGCCGTCCACGACGAACTCGGCGACGTCAACGTCTACCTGCGCGGGGTCCTCCACCAGATGCCCGACGAGGACCGCCCCCAGGCCGCCGCCGCGCTCTCGGTGCTGCTCGGCGACTCCGGCCACGCCTTCGCCGTGGAGCTGGCGCCCTCGGCGTCGGCGTCCATGAAGACCGCGCTCGGCCAGAGCCCGGACGCCGTGCCGAAACTTCAACGGGTGTTCAGGTACGGCCTCACCCCGGCGGCCTGGGACGAGGGCAAACTGGACGCCGTGCTCGACGGCGCCGGGATGGCGGTCGTCGCCCGAGGCGAGGTTCCCCTGCACGGCACCGACCGGCTGCCCGACGGGTCCCCGCTGCGGCTGCCGATGGTGTACGTCGTCGCGCGCAACCAGCGCTGAGATGCGCCTGACAGCCCGGTCGGCCCCGCTGTCGGCCGGGCCGGGGTTCGGGCATCATCGGCGCACGGGTGTCGAGCGATAGGGTTTCAGGACGTGATCGAGAGCATCCTCCCGGCCGCCGTCGTCGCGGTCGAGGTCTACGACGATCCGCCGGAGGCGGTGCTGCTCCCGGAGGAGGAACCGGTCATCGCCAAGGCGGTCGACAAGCGCCGCCGCGAGTTCACCACCGTCCGGCACTGCGCCCGCCGGGCGCTGGCCCGGCTCGGCCGCCCGGCGACCCCGATCCTCCCCGGCGACAAGGGCGCCCCGCAGTGGCCGGACGGGATCGTCGGCAGCATGACGCACTGCTCCGGTTACCGGGCCGCGGTGCTGGCGCTCGACACCGACCTGCACACCGTCGGCATCGACGCCGAACCGCACGTGCCGCTGCCGGAGGGCGTCCTGGCGGCGGTGTCCCTGCCCGAGGAGCGCGCGCACCTGGCCGCGCTCGGGTCCGATGTGCACTGGGACAAGCTGCTGTTCGCCGCCAAGGAGAGCGTCTACAAGGCGTGGTTCCCCCTGGCGCGCAAGTGGCTGGGCTTCTCCGACGCGCGCGTCGAGTTCGATCCGACCGGGACGTTCCGCGCCACGCTGCTCGTGCCGGGACCGGCCGTGGAGGGTGTGGAGATCACCGGATTCAGCGGCCGCTGGGTCGTCGACAACGGACTGGCCGTGACCGCGATCGCCGTGCCGACCAAAGCGGACTAGAACAGCGCTTCCTGCCCGTTGGGGTCGGCGGCGCCCTCGATGGCCAGCATGCGCAGCTTGGTGGTGGTGCCGCCGGGCGCGGAGAACCCGACCATCCGCCCGTCGGCCCCCATCACCCGGTGGCAGGGCACGATGATCGGGTACGGGTTGCGGCCCAGCGCCCGCCCGACGGCCTGCGCCGACCCGGGCGCGCCGATGCGCTGGGCCACCGCGCCGTAGGTGAGCACCTCGCCGGGCGGGATGGCCCGGGTGACCGCGTAGACCCGCAGGTTGAACTCGGGCACGCCGGTCGGGTCGAGCTCGATGTCGGCCAGGTCGTCCTTCACCCCGCTGAGCAGCGCCTGGACGCGGGTGATCGCCGCGCGCACGGCGGGCGGCGGCTCGGCGGGCGCGGGCTGGAACCGCATGGGCCCCGGCAGCCGCACCGCGGTGATGCCGCGCGGGCCCCACGCCAGGCCGCATTCGCCGATGGCGGTGTCGAACAGCGTGTGCCCGGTCATGCCGTCCAGGTTACGGCCGGGCACCGACACTCAGCGCAGCGCGGCCGCCTCCTCGGCGAGGGTCTCCACGTCGCCGGAGGTCAGCCAGCTCCCGCCGACGCAGCCGACGTTCGGCAGGGCGAGGTACTTCGGCGCGGTGGCGGCGGTGATGCCGCCGGTCGGGCAGAACCGCAGGCCCGGCAGCGGCCCGGCGATCGACTTCAGGTACGGCGCGCCGCCCGCGGCCTCGGCGGGGAAGAACTTCAGCTCCGTGAAGCCGCGCTCGGCCAGCCGCATCGCCTCCGACACCGTCGCCGCGCCGGGCAGCGAGGGCAGCCCGGTGTCGGCGACGGCGTCGAGCACGCGGTCGGTGGCGCCGGGCGTGACCAGGAAGCGCGCGCCCGCCTTCGCGGCCTCGGCCGCCAGCTCCGGCGTGGTCACCGTGCCCGCGCCCACCACGGTCTCCGGCACCTCGGCGGCGATCCGCTCGATGGCGCCGAGGGCGGCGGGCGTGCGCAGGGTGACCTCGATGATCCCGATCCCGCCGCGCAGCAGCGCCTGGGCCAGGGGGACGGCAGCGTCGGCGTCGTCGATCACCACGACCGGCACGACCGGCGAGATGTCCAGCAGGCTCATACCGAGTACTCCAGCTCGTCGAGGTCGGCGTCGGCGAAGGTCGGGCCGAACACCGTGGCGCCGTGGTCGGCCGGGCCGACCGCGTGCCGGAACGCGGCGAACAGCTCCCGGCCCGTGCCGGTCCAGGCAGCGTCGTCGCGCGGGGCGTCGACCGGGCGGCGCGCGGCGAGCACGTCCGACTCGACCAGCAGCGTCAGCGTGCCTGCCTCGGCGTCCAGCCGCACCGGGTCGCCGTCGCGGATCAGGCCGATCGGACCGCCCGCCGCCGCCTCCGGCGTGCAGTGGATGGCGGTCGGGATCTTCCCGGACGCGCCCGACATGCGCCCGTCGGTGACCAGGGCGACGCGGTGGCCGCGGGCCATGAGCGCGCTCAGCGCGGGGGTGAGTGCGTGCAGTTCGGGCATGCCGTTGGCGCGCGGACCCTGCTGGCGCAGCACGATGACGACGTCGCGGTTCAGCTCACCGGCCTGGAACGCCGCGCCGACGGCGTGCTGGTCGGTGAACACCCGCGCGGGCGCCTCGACGACCCGGTGCTCGGGGGCCACGGCCGACACCTTGATCACCGCGCGGCCGAGGTTGCCCGCGAGCATCCGCAGGCCGCCGTCGGCGGAGAACGGCTCGGCGACCGGCCGCAGCACGTCGCGGTCGCCGGAGACCCGAGCGCCGGGGCGCCAGGTCAGCACGCCGTCGTCCAGGAAGGGCTCCTGGCGGTAGCGGTCCAGCCCCGGACCGGCCACAGTCGACACATCGCCGTGCAGCATGCCCGCGTCGAGCAGCTCGCCGACGAGGAACTGGACGCCGCCGGCTGCCGCGAAGTGGTTGATGTCGGCGGGCCCGTTCGGGTACACCCGCGCCATCAGCGGGACCACGGCGGACAGGTCGGCGAAGTCGTCCCAGGTGAGCCGGATGCCCGCGGCGGCCGCGATCGCCACCAGGTGCAGCGTGTGGTTGGTCGACCCGCCGGTGGCCAGCAGCGCGACCACGCCGTTGACGATCGAGCGCTCGTCGACGACCTGCGACAGCGGGGTGTACTCCGGGCCCTGCGCGGAGATCTCGACCGCGCGCCGGGCGGCGGCGTCGGTGAGCGCGCGGCGCAGCGGGGTGCCCGGCGCGACGAACGTCGTGCCCGGCAGGTGCAGGCCCATCACCTCGACGACGAGCTGGTTGGAGTTCGCCGTGCCGTAGAAGGTGCAGGTGCCGGGCGAGTGGTAGGCGGCGGACTCGGCGGCCAGCAGGTCGTCGCGGGTCGCCTTGCCCTCGGCGTAGGCCTGGCGCACGCGGGCCTTCTCGCCGTTGGGCAGCCCGGAGGCCATCGGCCCGGCGGGCACCAGGATCGCGGGCAGGTGCCCGAAGGCGAGCGCGCCGATCAGCAGCCCGGGGACGATCTTGTCGCAGACCCCGAGCAGCAGCGTCGAGTCGAACATGTCGTGGGAGAGCGCGACGGCCGTGGCCATCGCGATGACCTCGCGGCTGAACAGCGACAGCTCCATGCCCGCGCGGCCCTGGGTGATGCCGTCGCACATGGCGGGCACGCCGCCCGCGAACTGCGCCACGCCGCCCGCGTCGCGCACGGCGGCCTTGATCCAGTCCGGGTACTCCTGGAACGGCTGGTGCGCCGACAGCATGTCGTTGTACGCCGACACGATCGCCACGCCGGGCTTGGTCACGCCGCGCACGGCGAGCCGGTCGGGGCCCGAGCAGGCGGCGAAGCCGTGGGCGAGGTTGCTGCACCCGAGCCCGGCTCGGGTGGGGGTGCTGGAGGCGGCCTCGGCCATCCGGGCGAGGTACGCGCCGCGGCCCGCGGCGCTGCGTTCGGCGATCCGGGCGGTGACCTCGGCGACGACCGGGTGCAGGGGGTTCGGCATGTCCGTCATCTCCGCGTGCGACGGGTGGGCAGATCCGGGAGACGACAGCGCTGGCGATCCACCGGCCGGTTGCGATTTCAACCGTACTGAGGTGTGACGCGGGATGTCAAAATCGATTCAGCAGCTCACTCTCCGCGCGTGTTCCGTCTCGATCGGAGCATGCGCGCCCCCGCTGACGGCCTGCTTATGACCTGCGGACGGGGTCAGTGCCTGCGCCGGTGGGCGGCGCTCGCGACCGCGCCCGCGCCGAGGATGAGGATCATCGTGGCCAGGCCCCAGCGCCGCTTCTCCGCGGTGGTCAGCGGGCCGGTCACCTCCGCCTCCGGCGGGCGCTTCAGGCCCCGGGTCAGCAGCGCGGGCGCGGGCTCCGGCGCGGGCGGGGGCACCCTCGGCGGTGGCCCCGGCGGTGGCGCGCCCGGCGGGAGGGTGCCCGGCGGGACGAGCCCCGGCGGCAGCGGCGGCAGGACGGGCAGCGCCTGCGGCGGCGTGGTCGTGGGGGGAGCCCCGGGCACGCTCGTCGGCGCGGGCGGGGTCGGTCCGGGCGAGGTGGTCGCGGGCGGGCTGCTCGGCGGCGGCGTGGTCGTGGTCGGCGGCGGGGTGGTCGGCGGCGGCGTGGTCGTGGTCGGCGGGTCCGGCGGCCGGGGGGCCAGGCAGCCGGTCATGTCGGTGTGCGTCGCGACCGGCCACGCCGCGATCTCCACCGGGACCGCGCCGCGGCGGGGCTCGACCCGGATCAGCCTGCTCCGCGCGGGCCCGCCGGTCCACGCGTGCGTCCGGTTGCTCGCGGCGAACAGCGCGCCGTCCGGCCCGAGCGCGGCGGAGCCGTACGTCCACCCGCCGGGCAGCCTGCGCGTGTGCACGTGCTTGACCCGGCCGGAGCGCGGGTCGATGGTCACGACGTGCCCGTAGTAGCGGGTGTGGGTCGAGACGCCGTAGAGCAGGCCGCCGCGCGCGTCGAAGTCGTCCACGGTGCGCGGCAGGGCCGCGGGCCACAGCCGCACCGACGCCACCACGGTCAGGAACCGGGGGCTGTCCGGGTCGATCGACACGCTGCGCAGGTGGCGGCCGACGCGCACCACCAGCAGGTCGCCGAGGACGGCGCCCCCGGACGCGCCGTGCACCTGCGGCACCCGGCCCAGGTCCCGCAGCGTCCCCTCGCGCGTCAGCGACACCACGTGCGAGCCCGACACGCCGTAGACCAGCCCCTGGCCCTTGTGGTACCCGATCGCGTCCACCCGCCGGTCCAGCGCGCGGACGCGGCTCATCGCGCCGCTGGCGAGATCGACTTCGTACAGAGTGGACGATCCCGCGCCGGTCGCGGCCACCCGCAGCACCGAGCACGTCGGGTACGCCGCCGGGGCCGCCTCGCCGGCGCCGGAGCCGACCGCCAGCACGCCTGCGCCCACCAGGCCCGCCACGGCGAGCCCGAGCGCGGCGAGCCGGACTCTCATCGCAACCGGGCGATCGCGGCCTCGAAGGCCTCGGGCTCCAGCGCCGCGCCGCCGCCGTAGGGGTTCTGCAGCTGCTGAGTGGCGAACAGCAGCAGCGCCAGCGTGCCCGCCAGCACCGACACGATGAAGATGTGCACGCGCCTGCGCGGCCCGCCGAACACCAGCGGCAGCGCGATCGACAGAACGCTGCCCGCGATCAGCGCGAACCACACGACCGTGCTGACGCCCTCGCTGCCCGCGGTGTCCAGCCGGGCCTGGCGGGCCTCGTAGACGGTCCACAGCTTGCTCGTGGCCTCGGCCTTCTGGTCGTTCTGCCACAGTTCGGTGACCGGTGCGGCGGCGACCAGCGAGCGCATGCGCTCCAGTTCGGCCCAGCCCTCGTCGCTGACGTCGGCGCTGTTGGCCTGCATGGTGGGCCACTCCTGGTCGACGACGCGAGTCGCGTAGGACATCGCGAGGTCGTGCATCTGGCTGCGCACCGGCTCGCCGAGCGACTCGCTGGCCCAGTACGCGCCGACCAGGCCGTCCGCCTCACGGAAAGCACCGTCCTCCGCCGCGCCGACCGAGTCGAACAGCGAGATCAGCACGAACGCGAGCAGCACCGCGTGCAGGCCGCCGACGATCGTGAACACCTGTCCGGCGGCCTCGTTGTTCTCCACGATGCCGTCGGGAGCGCCGAACCGGCGCACGGCGTACGCCGCCACGCCCGCGACCACCGCGGCTCCGAGGACCCAAAGCAGTCCGGTCAGATAGATGCTCATGGTTGCCTTCCGACGAGAACCGTCGGGTGCACAATGCGCCAATACCGCGCCGACCGGCACACCCTGCCAACCGGTTTGACTCGTCCGGACGCACAATCCGACCCGACCGAGTGAAGACGATCACTGCCTGTCCCCCTGCCCGCCTGCCGTCGGCCCCCGGCCGGGACGCTCCTAGACTGCGCGCGTGGAATACCAGCTCACCGCCGACCTGATCCCCGCCGACGGCACGCCCGACCTCGACCCGCTGCAGCGGCACGGGGTCGCCGCCCTGCTCGACGAGCGCCTCGACCTGCTCGCGGGCATCGAGGGCCCCGACGGCGTCGAGGTCGAGCCCCTGGACCACCGGGTGGCGGTGCACCCGGGCGGCGCGGTGATCACGTGGCTGGTGGACGCGCCCGCGCTGAGCTTCGCCGAGGACGCTGCCCGGCACGTGCTGGGCGAGATGCTGGAGCAGACCGAGCTGCTGCCCGGCTGGACCGTCGGCCGCTGCGAGGTCATCGCCAGCGACGACGACCTCGAGGCCGCGCTCGGCGCGCCGGCCGACGACGCCGACGACGAGGACGTCGACCCGGGCGAGCTGACCGACGAGGAGATCGACGCCCTGCGCGCCGAGCTGCTGCGCTCGGCCCCGACGCTGGCCGCGTTCGGCCCCGAGGCGTTCGGCCACCGCGCCGACGACCCGGACTGCCCGGTGTCCGCCGAGGCCGCCGCGCTGGTCGCGGGCGCGTTCGTGCAGGGCATGGAGATCCTGACCGACGAGCTGTTCGCCGACGTGCAGGAGCTCGACGACGCCGAGGCATCGGCCAGCGAGGTCGAGGCGCTGAGCGTGCTCAACCAGCTCCCGCAGCGCTACGCCGACCACTACGGCCCGCTGTTCGCCAAGCAGTTCCTCGTGGTGAGCGCGATCCTGGGCCACCGGCTGGCCCAGCCGACCTGGACGCCGCCGCTGTGCACCGCCGAGGCGCTGGCGCTGCACGTGCTCAAGTCCGAGGCGGGCGTCCAGCTGCACCTGGCGAACCTGCTCGACGAGCTGCCGATGAAGGAGATCCTGGCCGCGTTCGACCGGCACGCCTTCGCCGACATGGACCACGAGCGGCTCTACGAGCTGCCCAGCGAGGCCGGTGAGGACGACATCGATCTGTTGGGGACGCCCGGTTTGGACTTCGACGAGTGGTTCCTCCCGCGCGGGCACGGGGTACTGCACCCCTACCTCGCTGTCGAGCAGCCGTTGGAGTGAGGGCGAAGGTCCTCTCCCTGTTCCCAGTGACCGGGATGACGTTGACGCGTCTGTGATCCAGTGGTCGAGTAGACACTGTGCGTCCCGATGTGGTGACTCTAAGGCGATGTCGACGCTGACCAAGCTCCGGCACCGCATCGCTCCCACCATCACCTTCGGTACACGACTGGGAATGACAGACATGGCAGCGCCGCTCCTGATCGAGCCCTCGTCCAACCGGGTCAACCTGACCCTGCACATCACGGCCGACTCCGACCAGGTCGCCGGACTCGTGCACGCACTGCGCGCCCTGGGCGCCGTCGCCGACGAACCCGACGCCGACCGGGTCGTCGCCGTGCCGCGCCCCGCGCCGCTGCGGCTGGACGCGGCCGCCCGGCGGGCGTTCTGGCACGGCGCGGAGATCACCCTGACCCGGCTGGAGTTCGACCTGCTGCACCACCTGGCGTCCGCGCCGCACCAGGTGCACCGCCGCCGCACGCTGATGCGCGAGGTCTGGCACACCGCCTACATCGGCGAGCGGACCGTCGACGTGCACGTGCGCAGGCTGCGCGGCAAACTCGCCCCCGGCGAGGAGCTGATCAGGACGGTCCGCGGGGTCGGCTACCAGCTCACCGACCCGCGCCTGGTCGAGCTGACCTGATTGGCGGGATCTCGTCCGTAGAGGACATATCTGCCACTTCTGCACCCCCGCGGTCGCCGGCCAGGATGGCCAGCATGACCGCTGTGAACCGTGTTCAGCCCGCCGACCCCGCCGACGCCGTCGCCCACTTCGCCGCCCGCCTGGCCTTCGAGACCGACGTCAGCGACGTGCACACCGACCTGGAGGCGGGTGTCCCCGGCCTGGTCGTCGTCGACTCCCGCTCCCGGGAGAGCTGGGACCAGGGGCACGTGCCCGGCGCGCTGCACCTGCCGACCGCCGAGATCGCCGCGCGGGCGGGCGCGGAGGTGCCGCTCTCGTCGGTCGTCGTCACCTACTGCTGGGGTCCCGGCTGCAACGGCGCCACCCGTGCCGCGCATGAGTTCGCGAAGCTGGGGTACCGGGTCAAGGAGATGATCGGCGGCTTCGAGTACTGGGCGCGCGAGGGCCTGCCGGTCGAGCGCGCGGACGGCGTGTCCCGAGGCGCGGTCGACCTGCTGGTCGCCCCGGCGGGCATGGCCTGCGCCTGTTGATCGCGATCGGGTGGTCCAGACAAGCAGCCCTTGTCAGAATGTGCTCGGAACTGCATGATGACGCGCAGAAGTGAGCACTATCGAGCAGGGGAGTCCGGATGTCCGAGTCGTTCGTGGCCGCCGAGATCGTCAGCCAGCCGCAGTGCTGGCGACGGGCCGCCGAAATCGGGGCGGCAGGCCTCGGCGTGGCGGCGGGGGAGAGCGTCGCCGTCGTCGGCTGCGGCACGTCCTGGTTCATGGCGATGGCCTACGCGGCCCTGCGGGAAGCCGCTGGCCAGGGCCGCACCGACGCGTTCGCCGCGTCGGAGATCCCGGTCTCGCGCGACTACGACCGCGTCGTGGCGATCTCCCGCTCGGGCACCACGACCGAGGTCGTGGCCGTGCTC
Source organism: Actinokineospora sp. UTMC 2448 (assembly GCF_024760565.1). NCBI lineage: Bacteria > Bacillati > Actinomycetota > Actinomycetes > Pseudonocardiales > Pseudonocardiaceae > Actinokineospora > Actinokineospora sp. UTMC 2448. Next base: position 1,181,246 of record NZ_CP031087.1, read on the forward strand.
AGGGCCTTCGCCGGGCGGGTGCCCACGGTCGTGATCACCGGCGTGGCGGGCACGCCCGTCACCGAGATCGCCGACCGCACCATCGTGCTGGACTTCGCCGACGAGCGCTCGGTGGTGCAGACCAGGTTCGCCACCTCGACGCTGGCGCTGCTGCGCGCCTCGCTCGGCGAGGACGTCAGCGCCGCGGCCGCCGACGCCGAGACCGTGCTCGACCTGCCCGTGGACGAGCTGGCCTCGGCCGAGCAGATCACCTTCCTCGGCCGGGGCTGGACCGTCGGGCTGGCCATGGAGGCCGCGCTGAAGCTGCGCGAGGCCGCGAACGCCTGGACCGAGGCGTACCCGGCGATGGAGTACCGGCACGGCCCGATCAGCATCGCCGAGCCGGGCCGGGCGATCTGGATGTTCGGCGCGGCGCCGGAGGGGCTCGCCGCCGAGGTCGCCGCGACCGGCGCGCTGTTCGTCACCAGCGACGTCGACCCGATGGCGCACCTGGTGCTCGCCCAGCGGGTCGCGGTGGCGATGGCCGCCCGGCGCGGCCTCGACCCGGACCGCCCGCGCAGCCTCAGCCGCTCGGTCATCCTGGCGGGCGCCTGATGCCGCTGGTGCCCATGGCGTCGATCCTGGCCGCCGGTCGCGGCGTCGGCGCGTTCAACGTCATCCAGCTCGAGCACGCCTACGCGCTGGTCGAAGGTGCGTCCCGGGTCGGCGCGCCGGTGATCCTGCAGATCAGCCAGAACTGCGTGCGCTACCACGGCTCGCTGGAGCCGATCGCGCTGGCGTGCATGGCCGTGGCGCGGTCCGCCGACGTGCCCGTCGCCGTGCACCTCGACCACATCGAGTCCACGGACCTGGTGGGGGAGGGCATCGCCCTGGGCGTCGGCTCGGTCATGTTCGACGCGTCCCGCCTGCCGTACGAGGAGAACGTGGCGGCGACGCGGGACGTGGTGCGGCAGTGCCACGCCGCAAGCGTTTTCGTCGAGGCTGAGCTGGGGGAGATCGGCGGCAAGGACGGCGTGCACGCGCCCGGCGCCCGCACCGACCCGGCGGAGGCGGCGGCGTTCGTCGAGGCCACGGGCGTGGACGCGCTGGCCGTCGCCGTCGGCACCTCGCACGCCATGACCACCCGCGACGCCGTGCTCGACCTGGAGCTCATCGCCGCGCTGCGCGCTGCGGTCGGGGTCCCGCTCGTGCTGCACGGCTCCTCCGGCGTCCCCGACGAGACGCTGGCCGCGGCCGTGCGGGCGGGCATCACGAAGGTGAACATCGCCACACACCTCAACAAGGTCTTCACCTCGACGGTGCGCGCGGTACTAGGATCAAGCGAGTCTCTTGTGGACACTCGAAAGTACTTCGGCCCGGCGCGCGACGCCGTGGCCGCCGAGGTCGCCCGGCTGCTCGGCGTGCTGGGCGCGGAGGTGAACGCGCGGTGATCCTGACCTGCACGCCCAACCCGGCGCTGGATGTCAGCTACCAGGTGGACCGCGTCGTGCCGGGCACGACGCACCGCATCCGGTCGGTGCTGGAGCGGGCGGGCGGGAAGGGCTTCAACGTCAGCCGCGTGCTGACCCAGATGGGCGTGCCCACGCTGGCCGTCGGCCCGGTCGGCGGCATCCTCGGCGACTCGCTGCGCGCCGACCTGATCGAGTCCGGCCTGCCGCACGAGCTCCTCCCGGTCACCGCGGCCACCCGCATGACCGTCGCCGTCGTCGCCGCCGACCCGCCGGACGCCACGATGTTCAACGAGCCCGGCGGGCCGATGTCCGAAATGGACTGGGCGAGGCTGCGCGACCTGATCGCCAAGCACCTGCGCCGCGCGTCCGTGCTGGTCTGCTCGGGCAGCCTGCCGCCGGACGCGCCCGAGGACGCCTACGCGGGCTTCGTCAAGCTGGCCAAGGACTTCGGCGTCCCCTCAGTGGTCGACGTCGGCGGCCCCGCCCTCCGCGCCGCGGCGGCCGCGGGCGCCGACATCCTCAAGCCGAACGCCGAGGAACTCCGCTCCGCGGTAGGCGTCGACGATCCGTTGACGGGCGCCCGCGAACTGCTCGCCCTGGGCGCCTCCGCCGTCGTCGTCTCCCTGGGCGCGGACGGCTCGATCCTCGCCACCCCCACCGCCACCTGGCGCGCCGTAGGCCCTCGCATCGACGGCAACCCCACCGGCGCGGGCGACGCCGCCGTCGCCGCCCTGGCCGACGGCCTGTCCCGCGCCACCCCCTGGCCCGACCGCCTCCGCACAGCCGTCTCCTGGTCGGCAGCCGCAGTAGCGGCCCCGGTGGCAGGGACCATCGACGAAGACGTGCTGGCCGGGGTCGAGGTCGAGATCACCGAATACCCCACCCCCTGACCCAGCCCCCATCACCATCCCCACGGCCGCCCCTGCGCAACGCCAGGCACGCCGACCCCCTCAGCGCCTGCTCCCAGCGGCCTCGGTGCGCGCGTGGGCGGGTGTCTCGGTGCGCCGGGGGGCGGGTGTCGCCATACGATCTCGGGGACAGGGGAGTGGCATGACTGAGCCGGACTACCGATTCACGCTGGCCAACGAGCGGACGTTCCTCGCGTGGGTGCGGACGGCGTTGGCGTTGGTGGCCGCGGGGGTCGCGGTGGCGCAGTACCTGCCCGATCTGGGGCCGCCGGTCGTGCGGACGGTGCTCGGGGTGGTGCTCGTCCTGTTCGGGTCGGGGGTGGCCGGGCTGAGCCATCGGCGGTGGCGGCGGGCGCAGGAGGCGATCCGGGCGGGGCGGGCGCTGCCGTCGGCGCCGGAGTTGGCGGTCATCGCGTACGGGGTGGCGTTGGTGGGGGTTGTCGTGCTCGTCCTGGTGTTGGTGTCGTGAGCGGGCTGCAGGCCGAGCGGACGCGGCTCGCGTGGAACCGGACGGCGTTGGCCTGCGCGGGGGTGGGGGCGCTCATCGTGCACGGGGCTCGTGGGCCGCTCGGGTTCGTGCTCGCCGGGGTGGTGTTGGCGTGCGCGGCCGCGTTCGGCGTGATCGGGGCGCGGCGGCGGTACCGGTCCGTGATGGACGGTCGGGTGGCGGTGGTGTGCGCGGTGCTGCCCGGGGTGGTCGCCGCGGTGGCGCTGCTGCTCCGTTGAAAGAGCGCCCCGGAACCGGTACGGCACGGACCGGCCCGGGGCGCGCACGGCGGTCGCTGACCCCGCCCCGCCGAGGAGGGTTGCGGCGGGCCTCGATGCGGGGGTGCGAAGGCACGGTGCCCAGGCAGTATCTGCCGCGCCCGGCCGCGCGTCCAGGTCTACTGGCCGGTAATCGGACAGGTGACGGGGTTCCCACTGACCGTGCTCGGTCCTCACTCGATAGTGCGAGAGTTCGCTTGTCGCGGCTCGGTTGGGCGACGAAGGCCGTAGCGTTTCCCTCGTCGGAAAATTGCAGGTCAGACTGCTGTCGGGGACGGCGTCGCCTTGGCAGGCCGGGCAGGGGACATGGACGGTGCGGCATATCAGCGCGCGCTAGGGCGGGAGCTGCGCAGGTTGCGCCTGCGGCGCAAGTGGACACGGGCGCAGCTGGTGCAGCGCCTGCCCGGCGAACTGTCGGCGCAGGCCCTGGCGTCCTATGAGACGGGCACGCGCTCCTGCACGGTCGTGCGCTTCGTCGAACTGTGCGGCGCGCTCGACGCGTCGCCGCACGACCTGCTGGAGCGGGTCCACCGGCGGCTCATGAACGAGGAGTTCCCGGCCACCCTGCGGGTCGACCTGCACCGGCTGGCCGCCGACGACCGGCCCGAACTGGTGCCCGCCCGCCGCTGGGCCGCCGCCGAGGTCGGCCGCCACGCGACGGCCGTGCGCGAGTTGGACTACGCGGCGCTGGAGTCGCTATCGGCACTTTGCGGGTTGCCGGTCCTGGAACTGATCCGCATGTTGAGGAGCGAGCCGGAGTAGGTTTCTCACTCGTTCGTGGGTCGTAACGCCGGGCGGACAGCGGGTAGCGTCGTACTTCCGACCCGATCCAGGGGGTGGCCCGTGGAACTGCGTTTGGACGATTCACCCGCGTACGGGGTGGTCCAGGTCGCTGTGGGTGGAGAGATCGACCTGGTGGCCGCCGGAGTCCTCGAACGCTTCCTCTTGGGCGCGGTGGCCGACCGGCGGGTGCCCGAGCCGGGGCTGGTGGTGGACCTTTCGGACACCGAGTTCATGGGGTGCGCGGGCGTCAACGCCCTCCTGGCGGTGCAGGCCCGCCTGCACCGCATGGGCGGCTGGCTCCTGCTGACCGATCTCTCCCCAGCCGCCGCCCGAGTGCTCCAGGTGACCGGCATGAACACGATGCTCACCATAGGCACCATGTCCGACCTCGAACTGGTCGACGACTGACCACTCCAGATGACGCGATCATCCAGATGGCGAGACCATCCGAAATCCGGATGATGCGATCACTCGGATGACAAGGCCATCCCAGATTCAGATGACGGCATCATGCGGATGATGAGGTCATCTGGATGATGACGACATCTAGATGATCACGTCATATGATCGCGTCATCTGAGTCGCGGGACGGCAAGGTTGGTGCCGATGAGGACCCGCGGACGAGGTGGCGACTCGTGGCGCGGGGCACCGAGCTTGGCTTGCGGTGGAAGGCGCGGCCCGGAGCCGGTCGACCGGCGCATGGTGGTCACGCGGGCACGGTCGACCGGCCGCCGCTTGCGGGCGGGCAGCCAGTGGACTTGGAGTCCGACAGGCAACGATCGGGTCGGGCAGGGTGGTGCGAGCGGGGGTCCGACCGGCACCGGTCGGGTCGGGCTGGGCGGGGGGCTTGGGGTCTGACGGGCATCGGTCGGGTCGGGCAGGGTGGTGCGGGCTTGGGGTCTGACGGGCATCGGTCGGGTCGGGCAGGGTGGTGCGGGCTGGGGGCCCGACCGGCATCGGTCGGGTCGGGCAGGGTGGTGCGGGCTTGGGGCCCGACCGGCATCGGTCCGGTCGGGCAGGCGGTGCGGGCTTGGGGTTAGCCCTTGTAGCCGGCTCGGCGGAGGGCTTCGGCCATGGCGCCGGAGGGGGCGTCGCGGCGGTCGCGGTTGGGTTTGGTGCCGCGCTGGCCCGTGCGGTGGCCGTCGCCGTTTCGGTTCTGGCTGCGGTTGGCTCGGTCGCCTTGGCCTTGACCGCGGTCTCCCGGGCTGCCGTGGCCGCCGCTGCCGCCCTGGCCGCCGCGGCCGCCGCTGCTCTGGCCGCCAGCGTTGCCCTGGCCGCCAGCGCCGCCCTGGCCGCGCTGGGTTCGGTCGCCCTGGCCGCGTCGGCCTCGGTCGGGCTGGGAGCCCTGGCCGCGGCCGCGCTGGCCGGGGCCGCCGGAGCCGTTCGCGCCACCGGGCTGCACCTCGTCATCCAGGCGCAGGGTCAGGGAGATGCGCTTGCGTGGGATGTCCACGTCCAGCACCTTCACCTTGACCACGTCCCCGGACTTCACCACGTCGCGCGGGTCCTTCACGAACGTCTTCGACAGGGCCGACACGTGGACCAGGCCGTCCTGGTGGACGCCGATGTCCACAAAGGCGCCGAAGGCGGCCACATTGGTGACCACGCCTTCGAGGGTCATGCCGGGGCGCAGGTCGGCCAGGGTTTCCACGCCTTCGGCGAAGGTCGCGGTGGTGAAGGCCGGGCGGGGGTCGCGGCCGGGCTTCTCGAGTTCGGCGAGGATGTCGGTGACCGTCGGCAGGCCGAAGGTCTCGTCCACGAACGACGACGGCTTCAGCGAGCGCAGGGTCGCCGTGTTGCCGATCAGGCCCGTCAGGTCACCGCCGGTGGAGGCCAGGATGCGGCGGACCACCGGGTAGGACTCCGGGTGGACGCTGGAGGCGTCCAGCGGGTCGTCGCCGCCGCGGATGCGGAGGAAGCCCGCGCACAGCTCGAACGCCTTCGCGCCCAGCCGAGGCACCTCCTTCAACCCCGTGCGCGAGCGGAACGGCCCGTTGGCGTCGCGGTGGGCGACGATGTTCTCCGCCAGCGACGCCCCGATGCCCGACACCCGGGTCAGCAGCGGGACCGACGCGGTGTTGACGTCGACGCCGACGCCGTTCACGCAGTCCTCGACCACCGCGTCCAGCGAGCGCGACAGCTTCACCTCGGAGATGTCGTGCTGGTACTGCCCGACGCCGATCGACTTCGGGTCGATCTTCACCAGCTCCGCCAGCGGGTCCTGCAGCCGCCGCGCGATCGAGACCGCGCCGCGCAGCGACACGTCGAGGTCGGGCAGCTCCTGGGTCGCGTAGGCCGACGCCGAGTACACCGACGCGCCCGCCTCCGACACCATCACCTTCGTCAGCCGCAGCTCGGGGAACCGCTTGATCAGGTCGCCCGCCAGCTTGTCGGTCTCCCGCGACGCCGTGCCGTTGCCGATGGCCACCAGCTCAACGCGGTGCTTGGCGCAGAGCTTCGCCAGCACCGCCAGCGACTCGTCCCAGCGCTGCTGCGGCACGTGCGGGTAGATCGTGGCAGTGTCGACCACCTTGCCGGTCGCGTCGACGACGGCGACCTTGACGCCGGTGCGGAAGCCGGGGTCGAGGCCGAGCGTGGCGCGGGTCCCGGCGGGCGCGGCGAGCAGCAGGTCGCGCAGGTTCGCGGCGAAGACGCGCACGGCCTCGTCCTCGGCCTCCTGCCGCAGCCGTCCGCGCAGGTCGATGCCCAGGTGCACCAGGATGCGCGTGCGCCACGCCCAGCGCACCGTGTCCATCAGCCACTTGTCGGCCGCGCGGCCCTGGTCGGCCACGCCGAACCGGGCGGCGATGCGCACCTCGTAGTCGCTGCGGGCCAACGGGTCCGCGTCCGGGTCGGGGTCGAGGGTGAGGTCGAGCACCTCCTCCTTCTCCCCGCGGTACAGCGCGAGCACGCGGTGCGAGGGCAGCTTGGCCAGCGGCTCGCTGAAGTCGAAGTAGTCGGCGAACTTGGCGCCGTCGGTCTCCTTGCCCTCGCGCACCTTCGACACCATCGCGCCGCGGGTCCACATGCGCTCGCGCAGCTCGCCGATCAGGTCGGCGTCCTCGCCGAAGCGCTCGACCAGGATGGCCCGCGCGCCCTCCAGCGCGGCGGCCTCGTCGGCGACGTTCTCGCCGAGGTACGCCGCGGCCGTGGCGCGCGGGTCCAGCGTCGGGTCGCCCAGCAGCGCGTCGGCCAGCGGCTCGAGCCCGTTCTCGCGGGCGATCTGGGCCTTCGTGCGCCGCTTGGGCTTGTAGGGCAGGTAGATGTCCTCAAGCCGGGCCTTGGAGTCCGCCGCCATGATCTGGGCGGTCAGCGCGTCGTCCAGTTTGCCCTGTTCCCGGATGGACTCCAGGATCGCCGTCCGCCGTTCCTCCAGCTCGCGCAGATAGCGCAGGCGCTCCTCCAGGGTGCGCAGCTGCTCGTCGTCCAGCGCGCCGGTGACCTCCTTGCGGTACCGGGCGATGAACGGCACGGTCGCCCCGCCGTCGAGCAGGTCGACGGCCGCGACGACCTGTCCTTCCCGCACCCCGAGCTGCTCGGCGATCCGACCGGTGATGCTCTGCACTGTCATGGTGGTTTCTTTCGGCGAAAGGACTGGCGAACGAAACGATCGGGCCCCACACGGCACGTGGAGCCCGATCGGAAGTATCTCGTGGAACGGTTGTCAGCTGATCACGGTCACGCCGGTTGCCTGGGGGCCCTTCGTGCCCTGGCCGATCTCGTAGCGCACCTTCTGGTTCTCCTCGAGGGTGCGGAAGCCGCTCGACTGGATCTCCGAGTAGTGGACGAAGACGTCCGAGCTGCCATCCTCCGGCTGGATGAATCCGTAGCCCTTCTCCGAGTTGAACCACTTCACGGTGCCCTGGGCCATGCCTGTCTCCTAGCTGTCCTGCTGTGGCCGCGGGGGCGGCCGTACATGTGTCGGCGGACGCGGGTTTCGATGCCGGGCGAACACGGCGGCGAAGCGAGCGACCACGGCCAGTCAACCACAGCGCCGGGGGCATGGCGAGGATCGAGCGCGGGTTCATGACCCGGACGGGTGGCCCAGGATGCCGGTCAGGGACTCCCGCACCGACTGCCGGATCTCCTCGGTGGCAAGCGCCCGCGCGCCTGCCCCGGCGATCCGGTCGTAGATCAGCCCGTCGAGGAAGGCGACCAGCGCGCGGCCCTTCCGCTCGGCGTCGCCTGCCCCGGTCGCGGCCACGATCCGCATGGCCAACTGGCGGTACCGCTCGCCGACGGCGGTCAGCGCTGCCCGCAGTTCCGGCCTCCGCGTGGCCTCAATGGACAGCTCGTACCGCGCGAGCATCCGGTCCCGGTGCGTTGTCGAGGCCTGCTCGACAAGGTCGGCGACGAGCGCGGCGAGGTGGTCGACGTCCATCGGCGGCAGATCGGCGGGGACCAGGTCGACCGTGTCCAGGTCGGCCATGCGCGTCACGGTGCCGACGAGAAGCGCGTGGCGGGTGCGGAAGTAGTACGAACACGACCCTTCGGGCAGTCCGGCGGCCCGGTCGACGGCCCGGTGTGTCAGCCCGCGCAGGCCGTCCCTGGCGAGGGTGGCGATCGCGGCGTCGGTCACCTGGTCCCGTCGAGTCACTCTACGAGTGTAGAGTTGCTCTACACCTGTAGAGGGAGGATGGCTATGCGAACGGCGGCGATCGTCGGCGGCGGCATCGGCGGCCTGGCCACCGCGGCGGCCCTGGTCCGGCGCGGCTGGGACGTGCGGGTCTACGAGCAGTCCCCGGAGTTCGGCGAGGTGGGCGCGGGCATCTCTATCTGGTCCAACGCGCTGTCCGCCCTGGACTCCCTCGGCGTGGGCGACCAGGTCCGGGCGGCGGGCGGCCACCCGGGCAAGGGCGGCTTCCGCGACCGCGCGGGCCGGTGGCTGGTCCGGGGGACGGGCTCCGACGACGAGGTCGTGATGCTGCACCGCGCCGACCTGCTGGCGATCCTGCGCGCCGCCGTCCCCGCCGAGTGCCTGATCCCCGGCAGGCGGATCGACGACCCGCGCGTCGAGGACGGCAGGCCGGTGGTCGACTCGACGCCCGTGGACCTGCTGATCGGCGCCGACGGCATCCGCAGCCGGGTCCGCGCCGTCTTCTGGCCGGACGCCCCGGCCCCGCGCCCGGCCGGGTTCACCGCGTGGCGGATGGTGGTCCCGCGCGCGGGCATCCCCGCCTTCGACGGCAGCGAGACCTGGGGCGACGGGCTCGTCTTCGGCGTCTTCCCGATGGGGGAGGACACCGTCTACTGCTACGCGTCCTCCGCCCAGACAGCGCCCGTCGACGACGAGCTGGCCCTCCTGCGCCGCCGGTTCGCGGGCTGGCCGGACCCGATCCCCGCCGTCCTCGCCGCCGCGGACCCGGGCGCCGTGCTCCGCCACGACCTCTACTACCAGCCGGACCTGCCGTCCTTCGCGCGCGGACCGGTCGCCCTGGTCGGCGACGCCGCGCACGCCATGACCCCGAACCTGGGCCAGGGCGCCTGCCAGGCCCTGGAGGACGCGGTGACCCTGGCCGCCCACGCCGACGAGGCCGACGGCCTGGCCCGGTACGACGCCGTGCGCCGACCCCGCGCGCAGGGCATCGTCAAGCGGTCGCGGCAGGTCGGGGCGATGGTGCACCGCCGCAGGGGTCAGGCGCTGCGCAACCTCGTGGTGCGCGCCACGCCCCCGATCGTGATGCGCAGGCAGCTGCAGTCGGTCGCCGGATGGACGGCTCCGGGACAATCGCCTGCGTGATCTCCGACATCTTCGGCGAGCAGTTCCAGCCGCCCGCGGCGATGGTGCTCATCACCGCGGCCGCCGCCCTGCTCGTCGTGCTGTGGGACGCGCTGTGGCGGCCCGCGCGCAACGTCGTCACGATCGTGCACGAGGCGGGCCACGCGCTGGTCGCGCTGCTGGCGGGCAGGCGGCTGTCGTCCATCCGCCTGCACTCGGACACCTCCGGCGTCACCGTCTCCCGGGGCCGCACCGACGGCCCCGGGATGGTGTGCACCGCGCTCGCGGGCTACCTCGCGCCGTCGGTGCTCGGGCTCGCGTTCGCCGGGCTGCTGCTGTCCGAGCGCGTCGGCGTGGTGCTGGTGACCTGCGCGGTGCTGCTCCTCGGGGTCCTGGTGATGATCCGCAACCTCTACGGCGTGCTGTCCATCCTGGTGACCGGCGGCGTCCTCTTCGCCGTGTCGTGGCTGGCCACCGAGGAGGTCAAGGCCGCGTTCGCCTACCTCATCACCTGGTTCCTGCTCGTCGGCGGCGTGCGCCCGGTGTTCGAGCTGCAGCGCAAGCGCCGCCGCGGCCGCGCCCGCGACTCCGACGCCGACCAGCTGCACCGGCTCACCGGCGCGCCCGGGCTGTTCTGGGTCGGGATGTTCGCCGTCATCAACACCGGCGCGCTCGCCGTCGCCGCGGCCTGGCTGCTCGTGCCCTGATTACGCTGCCGGTATGGCACGACTGACCAGGGCGCAGAGCCAGGCCCGCACCCGCGAGCGGCTGGTCGCCACCGCCCGGCAGATGTTCCTGCACGACGGGTACCACGCGACGTCACTGGACAAGGTCGCCGACACCGCGGGCTTCTCCAAGGGCGCGGTCTACTCCAACTTCCGCAACAAGGACGAGCTGTGCCTGGCCGTCCTCGACGACATCCACGCCGGCCACATCGAGGAGATCGCCGCCCTCGTCGTCGGCAAGACCCCCGACGGGGCCGTCACCGCCCTCGCCGAGTGGGCCGAGCGCATGGTCGGCGACGAGGGCTGGACGATGCTGGAGGTCGAGTTCGCCGTCCACGCCCACCGCGACCCCGGGCTCCGCGCCGAGCTGGCCGCCCGCGACAAGGCGGTGCGCGGCGCCATCGAGGCCCTGGCCAGGGATTGGGCCGAGCGCACCGGCCCGGCGGGCCTGCCGCCTGCCGACCTGGCCACCGCGCTGCTCAGCCTCGGCATCGGCCTGGGCATCCAGCGGGTCATCGACCCGGGCATCCCCGTCCGCGTGCTGACCGACACCCTGCGCGCCCTGCTGGCCGCCCCGGACCGCCAGCCGACCTAGCGGCACGGCACAATTGGCCTCCTGACCAGCACGGACGAGAGGGAAGCCCGCGTGACCGAGATCCTCGACCTCGTCAGAAGCTGCGCGACCAAGGCGAAGGCGGCAGCCCCGGCGCTGGCCGCCGCCACCGACGAGGCGATCGACGCGGCGATCGGCGAGATGGCCGCCCGGCTGTCGTCGGCCCGCGGCGCGGTCCTCGCCTCCAACGCCGAGGACGTCGCGGCCGCCGAGGCTGCGGGCATGAGCGGCGGCCTGCTCGACCGGCTGCGCATCACCGAGGAGCGCCTCGACGGCATGGCCGAGCAGCTGCGCCTGCTCGCGTCCGTCCCGCACCCGGCCGCGAGCCGCAAGGTGGGCACGCTCGACGGCGGGTTCGACCTGATCGAGGTCCGCAAGCCGGTCGGCGTGATCGGGGCCAACTACGAGGCCCGGCCCAACGTCACCATCGATGTCGCCTCCCAGCTGGTCAAGTCCCGAAACGCCGGGGTGCTGCGCACCGGGTCGGCCGCGCTCAGGAGCGCCCAGGCGCTCCTCGACCGGGTCATCGCCCCCGGCCTGTCCGACGTCGGCATCGATGAGGACGTCATCCAGCTCGTCCCCACCCCCGACCGGGCCGCGGCGGGCGCGCTGGTCGAGCTGCCCGACCTGATCCCGCTGGTCATCGTGCGCGGCAGCGGCGAGACCACCCGCGAGCTCGACCGCAGGGCCGCCCAGCACGGCGTCCGCACGCTCGCGCACGCCGACGGCGGCGGCGTCCTCTACTACGACGCCGAGGCCGACCCCGACTTCGCCGCCGACCTCATCACCCGCAGCCTCGACCGGCTCGGCGTCTGCAACCGCCTGAACCTGCTGCTCGTCCACAAGGCCGTCTACGACGCCGCCCTCCCCGGCATCACCGCCGCCCTGGAGAAGGCGGGCGTGCGGGCGTCGCTGCCGCCGCACGAGCACCCCATCGGCTACGAGTGGGCGCTCGACGGCGACAACGAGGCGACCGTCACCATCGCCCCGGTCGACGACCTCCAGCACGCGGTGCGCGTGGCCAACGAGGACACGTCCGGCCTGGCAGCGGGCATCGTCACCACCGACGAGAAGGCCGCGGAGGCGTTCTTCGCCGCCTACACCGGCACCGGGGTGTTCTGGAACGCCCCGACCCGCCTGCTCGACGGGTTCAAGCTGCTCGGGGTGCCCGAGACCGGCATCAACCTCGACCGCGTCCCCGGGCCCCGCGGTCCGGTCACCTTCACCGACCTGGTGTTGCGCCAATACGCGGTGCGGCCGGGAGGCGGCGCGGCGTGATGTGGTGTGACCTGGGCAACTGGACCGAAACCGGGCAGAGCCCAGCCGCGCTCGGCCCCACCCGGAGGGCTACGATCCTCCCGGGTGCTCGTCGGGTACCCGCGAGTAGTCCCACCACAAGGCAGTGCAGGAGGCAGGAGTGACTGCAGTAGCCCCCAAGCCGATCGCCACGCGGCCGTACCCGGCCAGCGCGAAGGCCAAGGGTTCGTACCTGCTGCGGCTGTTCCGCACGACGGACCACAAGCAGATCGGCATCATGTACCTGGTCACGTCGTTCGCCTTCTTCATGGTGGGCGGCGCGATGGCCATGCTGATCCGCAGCGAGCTGGCCGTGCCGGGACAGCAGTTCCTGTCCCAGGAGCAGTACAACCAGCTGTTCACCATGCACGGCACCGTGATGCTGCTGCTGTACGCGACGCCGATCCTCTTCGGCTTCGCCAACTTCGTCCTGCCGCTGCAGATCGGCTCCCCGGACGTCGCCTTCCCGAGGCTCAACGCCTTCTCGTACTGGCTGTACCTCTTCGGCGGCCTGATCGTGATGGCGGGCTTCCTCACCCCGGGCGGCGCCGCCGACTTCGGCTGGTTCGCCTACACCCCGCTGTCCGACAAGATCCACTCACCCGGCGTCGGCGCCGACCTGTGGATCACCGGTCTGGCCGTCGGCGGTCTCGGCACCATCCTGGGCGCGGTCAACATGCTGACCACGATCGTCTGCCTGCGCGCCCCCGGCATGACCATGTTCCGGATGCCGATCTTCACCTGGAACATCATGATCACCAGCATCCTGGTGCTGCTGGCGTTCCCGATCCTGACCGCGGCGCTGTTCGGCCTGCTGGCCGACCGCCAGCTCGGCGCGCACGTCTTCGATCCGGAGAACGGCGGCGTCATCCTCTGGCAGCACCTGTTCTGGTTCTTCGGCCACCCCGAGGTCTACATCGTCGCGCTGCCGTTCTTCGGCATCGTCTCGGAGATCATCCCGGTGTTCAGCCGCAAGCCGCTGTTCGGCTACCGCGGCCTGATCTACGCCACCCTGGGCATCGCGGCCCTGTCGATGACCGTGTGGGCCCACCACATGTACGCCACCGGCGCGGTGCTGCTGCCGTTCTTCGCGTTCATGACGTTCCTCATCGCCGTCCCGACCGGTGTGAAGTTCTTCAACTGGATCGGCACGATGTGGAAGGGCCAGCTCACCTTCGAGACCCCGATGCTGTTCAGCGTCGGCTTCCTGGTGACGTTCCTCTTCGGCGGCCTGACCGGCGTGCTGCTGGCCGCCCCGGCCATCGACTTCCACGTCTCGGACACGTACTTCGTCGTCGCGCACTTCCACTACGTGCTCTACGGCACCATCGTGTTCGCGACCTTCGCGGGCATCTACTTCTGGTTCCCGAAGATCACCGGCCGGTTCCTCGACGAGCCGCTGGGCAAGCTGCACTTCTGGACCACGTTCATCGGCTTCCACGGCACGTTCCTCGTCCAGCACTGGCTGGGCAACGAGGGCTTCCCGCGCCGCTACGCCGACTACCTGGCCACCGACGGGTTCACCACGCTCAACATGATCTCCACGATCGGGGCGTACATCCTGGGCGCGTCGACGCTGCCGTTCATCTGGAACGTGTTCAAGAGCTACCGCTACGGCGAGATCACCACCGCCGACGACCCGTGGGGCTACGGCAACTCCCTGGAGTGGGCCACCAGCTCGCCGCCGCCGCGCCACAACTTCACCGAGCTGCCCCGGATCCGCTCCGAGCGCCCGGCGTTCGATCTGCACTACCCGCACATGATCGAACAGTCCCACCACGACAAGTACGTGGGCGTCGGCTCGGCCAAGCACCGGCCTGCCCCGTCGGAGATCGTCGCCGAGAAGATGAACCCGGACGAGATCTCCAAGGGCGATCCCACGCTGCCGAACTAGACCGTCGAGGCCCCGCCCAGTGCGGGGCCTCGTCGCGTCAGCGGTTGCTGTTTGACTGTGTCGGTGGGACGGCGTGGGTACGGTTGGAGCGTGGACGTGACTCCGCGGCGGGACCGGCGTCGGCCGTTCGCCGCGCTGGGCGTGGCCGAGCGGCTCGTCGGCGACGCGCGGGGTCGCCTGCGCCGTCCAGTGACCAGTGAGAACCGCCATGACGCCGTATCGGCGGCGGAAGGCGGCGCCGCCCTCGGGCACGGACCGACCAGGCCGGTGCCGGAGGGCGGGCAGGAGCCCGCAGCCCCGTCGCGGTCCGCGCACACGATGCGCCCGGCCGGACGGGGACCGACCAGGGACCGCGGGCGACCAGCGCACCCACCACCGTTCGGGACGCGCGCAGTGCCAGGACCAGGGCTCGAGCCCACCCCTCACCACTGAAAAGGAACGGTTCTCCAGTGGCATCCACACCTGTCCTGATCACCGTCACCGGCCCCGACAAGCCGGGTGTGTCCTCGGTGCTGTTCGCCGTGCTCACCCGCCACGGGGTGGACATCCTCGACGTCGAGCAGGTCGTCATCCGGGGGCAGCTCGTGCTCGGGGTGCTCGTCGCGGCCGGGCACGACGCCGAGGGGCTGCAGGAGTCCGTCGAGCAGGCGATGGCGTCGGTGGCGATGCGCGTGGAGGTCGAGGTCGGGGTCGACCCGGGCTCGCGGGCGCGGATCGGCTCGTCGCACGTCGTGGTGGTGCTGGGGGCGCCGATGACGGCGCGGGCGTTCACCGAGGTGGCCCGCAGGCTGGCCGCCCTGGGCACCAACATCGACGCGATCCGCAGGGTGGCCGACTACCCGGTGACCGGGCTCGAACTGCGCGTCTCGGTCGACGACGACACCGAGGCGGGCGACGCCGCGCTGCGCTCGGCGCTGGTCGAGGTGGCCACCCGGGTCGGCCTGGACATCTCCGTCGAGCGCGACCTGCTGGCCCGGCGGGCCAAGCGCCTGATCGTCTTCGACGTCGACTCCACGCTCATCCAGGGCGAGGTCATCGAGATGCTCGCGGCCAAGGCGGGCTGCGAGGCCGAGGTCCGCGAGGTCACCGAGGCCGCCATGCGCGGCGAGCTGGACTTCGCCGAGTCCCTGCGCCGCCGGGTGGCGACCCTGGCTGGCCTGCCGGAGTCGGTGCTGGACGAGGTCGCCGCTGACCTGGAGCTGACGCCCGGCGCCCGCACCACGATCCGCACGCTCAAGCGCCTCGGCTTCCGCTGCGGCGTCGTGTCCGGCGGCTTCACCACCATCATCGACCGCCTGGTGGACGACCTCGGGCTGGACTTCGCCGCCGCCAACGAGCTGGAGGTCGTCGACGGCAGGCTGACCGGCAAGGTCGTCGGCGAGATCGTCGACCGCCCGGGCAAGGCCGTGGCCCTGCGCCGCTTCGCCGACCAGTACGACATCCCCCTCGCCCAGTGCGTGGCGGTGGGTGACGGCGCCAACGACATCGACATGCTCTCGACGGCGGGTCTGGGTGTCGCGTTCAACGCCAAGCCCGCTCTGCGCGAGATCGCCGACACGGCGGTGTCCAGCCCCTACCTGGACGCGGTCCTGTTCATGCTGGGCGTGACGCGGGCAGAGGTGGAAGCCGCCGACCTCGCGGACGGCCTGACCCCGTCGCGGCTGTGAGCGTTCTGTCGGGGCTGTTCGACCGGGATGGCGCCGAGCCCAGCGTGGTGCGCGCCATGCCGGTGATCCTGCGCGTGGAGCGGGACCTTCCGCGTCGTACGCCGCTGCTGGAGGCCGCAGCGGCCGCGGCCGTGGCGGTGTGCCTGGACGAACGCGCGCAGGAGGGCGGGGAGTGGCATCCGCTGGTGTCGGCGTGGATCGACGGGCGCATCCGCAAGGTCTCCCGACGGGCGCGGGGGGCGCACTGGCACGCGGTGCAGGACCTCCCCGGGGTGACGGTGTCGGTCGACGGGGCCTCGGCGCGGGCGTTGCTGCCGTGGCCGGTGGACGAGACGCCGAAGACGGTCAGCAGGCTGCAGATCAGCGGCACGGAGCTGCCGATGGACGAGCCCGGTCCCGTCGCGGACGGCGTTCCGGTGCTGTGGGTGAACCCGACGGTGGAGATGACGGTGGGGAAGCTGGCGGCCCAGGTGGGACACGGGTCAATGCTGCTGGCCGCCATGGCCGAGGCGGACGGGGTGGACCTGTCCAAGTGGGACTGCCACTGCGCGGTTCGGATGGCTCGCCCTGGCGAGTGGAACCCCGACGTCTCATGGGAGAGGGACCGAGCGGTGGCGGTGCGGGATGCGGGGTTCACCGAGGTGGAGCCGGGGACGGTGACCGTGGTTGCCCAGTGGGGCTGAGGTTCGGCTGGCAGCCAGCTGGTTTCTAGTTGCCGGGGTTCCGGTTGTCAGTGGGGCTGGGTCGCATATCCCCGGCCGCGTGCCTGGGCCTCGCCTTGGGCTTCAAAGGGTGTTGCACGCGTGCTATGGATTGGTGTTCTCCCCTCGGCCTCGATTGTTTAACCCTGGGAGGGCGGAGTAAAGGGCGCCTTCGGCGTCGCTGCGCGACAGGCTTCGCCTGCCCTTGACACCGCCCTCCCAGGGTTAAAGACGGCCAGGACGAGGGGAAGGGGGTGGAAGGGTCGACTGCTTGGTGAGGTGACGGGGGGTGCTGTACCGCGCCGCCCCGGACACCACCGCACTCCGCCGCGCGCACCAGCGCTCTGCACCGGCCGCGCGCACGCGCCACACCGCCCGCACCACCACCCCGCCGCACGTGTGCTCTGCACCGGTCGCGCGCACGCGCCACACCGCCCGCACCACCACCCCGCCGCACGTGTGCTCTGCACCGGTCGCGCGCACGCGCCACACCGCCCGCACCACCACCCCGCCGCACGTGTGCTCTGCACCGGTCGCGCGCACGCGCCACACCGCCCGCACCACCACCCCGCCGCACGTGTGCTCTGCACCGGTCGCGCGCACGCGCCACACCGCCCGCACCACCACCCCGCCGCACGTGTGCTCTGCACCGGTCGCGCGCACGCGCCACACCGCCCGCACCACCACCCCGCCGCACGTGTGCTCTGCACCGGTCGCGCGCACGCGCCACACCGCCCGCACCACCACCCCGCCGCACGTGCACTCCGTTCCGGCCGCGCGCACGGGCCACACCCCGCCGAGCGCACGCTCCGCACCGGTCGCGCGCTACGCATCGCGCGCACGCGCTAAGGGGGTCGGTCCTCTGCCCTCGGTCTCCGCCTAGGCTTCGAACTCCACCAAGGCTCGGACCTGAACCGAGCCGTAGCGGGCGGTGGGGATTTTGCGAGCCCACGTTAACGCCGTCTCCAGGTCGGGGACTTCGACCACCATCAAGCCTGCGATGGTGACGCCCTCGGTGCCCTTGACTGGGGCGGGGCTGGCTGTCGTGACCGTGTGGGCGTCGGCCGCCGAGTGGAAGCCTGCGGAGTAGACGTGGGCGCCTGCGTCCTTGACCTCCTGGTCGAGGGCCATCCACTCCTCGATCTCCGCCATGCCGCCCGGGGTCGCCTGGGCTGGGTCGTACTGGTAGATCAGGGCGTACTTCATCGGAGCTCTCCCCACCTGTGGTCACTCGGGCGCCCCCAGGGAGCCCCTTCATCGCGGACACCGTATCGGGCCGCACCGACAGAAAAAGGAGAACCGGGTGGGCGGGAGCAGTGGCCGCCCACCCGGTCCGGATCAGTGGCCGACCTTGTCGGCGGCGATCAGCAGGTAGTGGAAGCTGCCCTCGCGGTAGGCCTGGAGGAAGGACTTCTCCACGCCAGTGACCACAAAGGACCGTTCGCGCAGCCCCAGTGCGGGATCGTCTGTGGGGCCACGTCGACCACGGTGATCGGCGTCAGACCGTTGGCCTGCGATGCCTTGGAGCCGCTGCCGGTCGCGTCGTTGCAGCAGCCAGCAGCCAGTTCCGACTCCGCCGCAGGTGCGAAGACCCGGGACAGCACAGACATGGCGCCTCCTCAACGGCCGGAGCTCAAAGCTGGACGCCGTCCAGCACGCCGAGCGCGTCCGGGACCAGGACCGCTGCCGAGTAGTACGTGGTGACCAGGTACGAGGCGATCGCCTTCTCGTCGATGCCCATGAACCGCACGCTGAGCCCCGGCTGGTGCTCCTCGGGCAGGCCCGTCTGGTACAGCCCGACGACGCCCTGGTTCTCCTCGCCCATCCGCATCGCGATGACGGCGCTGGTGCCGCCCTGGCCGATCGGGATCTTGTCGCACGGCAGCAGCGGGACGCCGCGCCACGACGCCTGCTCGGTGCCCTCGACCGACACGCTCGGGGGGTTGAGCCCGCGCCTGCTGCACTCCCGGCCGAACGCCGCGATCGTGCGCGGGTGCGCCAGGAGCACCTGCGTCTTGCGCCTGCGGGACAACAGGTTGTCCATGTCGTCCGGGGTCGGCGGGCCGGTGCGGGTGCGGATCCGCTGGCTCGGGTCGACGTTGTGCAGCAGCCCGAAGTCGCGGTTGGTGACCATCTCGCGCTCCTGGCGCTCGCGCAGCGCCTCGATGGTCAGCCGCAGCTGTTCCTCGGCCTGGTTCATCGGCGCGCTGTAGAGGTCGGACACGCGCGTGTGGATCCGGAGCACGGCCTGCGCGACGCTCAGCTCGTACTCGCGCGGGTGGAGCTCGTAGTCGGCGTAGGTGCCGGGCAGCGTCACCTCGCCGTCGTGCCCGGACGCGACCGCGATCTCCGCCTCGCCCCGCTTGTTGACCGCGGGCGGCCGCCGGGACAGGTGCTCGCGCAGGTGCGGCGCGGCGTCCAGCACCGCGGCGACGGCGGAGCGCGGCAGGGTGAGCGCGGTGACGTCGGTGACGGCCTCCACGCGGTAGTTCGGCTCACCGCCGCGGAACACCTCCTGCCCGACGCAGCCGCCCTCGCCCAGCACGTCGATCACGACGGTGTCGCCGTACTCGCCGCGGCCGAGCTTGCTCACCTTGCCGTGTGCGACCACGGTGACGCCGTCGGCGGGCAGCGTGTCGCCCGCGGCGAACTCGCGCTGCTCGAACCGGTCCGACAGCGCCGAGAGCACGTCCTCGTCGGCGAACCCGGCCAGGACCTCGGCCAGTTCGCTCGGGATCACCCGGTAGAGCGAGCCGATGGCGGTGCAGCCCACCAGCCCGTCGCCCGCCACCGGGACGCGCCTGCGGTTGACCCGGTAGGCGCCGCCCCTGGCCTCCACCCACGGCAGCACGCGCAGCAGCCACCGGTCGGTGATCTCCTGCGACTGGGGCGGGGTCTTGGTCGTGGTGGCGAGGTTGCGGGCGGCCGTGGTGCTGAGGCTCATGCGCCATTCGGCGACGAGCTGGGCGACCACGGCCTCAGCCCTCCCGGCCGATCTCGACGTTCTCCAAGACCCCGAGCGCGTCGGGGATCAGCACCGCGGCGGAGTAGTAGGCGCTGACGAGGTAGGAGATGACGGCCTTCTCGTTGATGTTCATGAACCGCACGGACAGGCCGGGCTTGTACTCGTCGGGCAGGCCGGTCTGGTGCAGGCCGATCACGCCCTGGTTCTCCATGCCCGCGCGCAGCAGGATGATCTTGCTGGTCTGCGTCTCGCTGACCGGGATCTTGTTGCACGGCAGGATCGGCACGCCGCGCCACGCCGGGATCTTGTGGCCGGTGAACTCGATCGGGTCGGGGTAGATGCCGCGCTTGTTCCACTCCCGGCCGATGGCCGCGATCGTGCGCGGGTGCGCGAGGAACGCGGTCGGCTCCTTCCACACCACCGACAGCAGCTCGTCGAGGTCGTCGGGGGTCGGCGGGCCGGTGCGGGTCTGGATGCGGTTGGCGTAGTCGGCGTTGTGCAGCAGGCCGATCTCGCGGTTGTTGATCATCTCGTGCTCTTGGCGCTCGCGCAGCGCCTCGATGGTCAGCCGCAGCTGCTGCTCGACCTGGTCCATCGGCTCGTTGTAGAGGTCGGCGACGCGGGTGTGCACGCGCAGGACCGTCTGGGCGACGCTGAGCGAGTACTCGCGCGGGGAGAGCTCGTAGTCGACGTACGTGCCGGGCAGTTCGGCCTCGCCCTCGTGCCCGGCGGACATCTCGATCTTGGCTTCGCCGTGCTCGTTGCGGTTGCGGGCCTGCCGCGCCTGGAAGTCGTGCAGGTGGGCGCGCAGCGCGTCGGACTGGCGCAGCACCTCGTCGAAGCCCGCCTGCTGCAGCACGAGCACGGTGCAGGTGGTGGCGGCCTTGACCGTGTACTCCCACATGCTCTGCGGGTCGGCCAGGGTCTCGTCGCCGAAGTGGTCGCCGTCGGCGAGCACGCCGAGGTCGGTCGGCTCGCCGTACTGGCTGGTGCCGATCTTCTTCACCCGGCCGTGCACGATGAGGAAGGCGTGGTCGGAGGGGTTGCCGAACTCGACGATCACGTCGCCGGGCTGGTACTCGCGCTGCTCGAAGCGCTCGGCCAGCGCGGTGAGCACCTCGATGTCGTCGAACCCGCGCAGCAGCGGCAGCTCGCACAGCTCCGGCGGCACGACCTGGGCGCGGTCGCCGATGTTGGAGAAGGTGACCCGGCCGTCGCCGACGGCGTAGCTCATCCTGCGGTTCACCCGGAAGGTGCCGCCCTTGGCCTCGATCCACGGCAGCACGCGCAGCAGCCAGCGCGAGGTGATCGCCTGCATCTGCGGCACGGACTTGGTGGTCGTCGCCAGGTTCCGGGCCGCCGCAGTGCCCAGGGTTGATGGATACGGGTTGTCGGAGTCAATCCGGGGCTCTACGGGCTCGGTCACAGTCACTACGCCGCACCGCCAATTCGGGAATTGTCGTCGTCGATCACAGGACAAATCGCGGTGGTGATCACCGGGTCCCGAAGCTAGCAGCGGCCTGCGTCACCGGATAGTCGCACGAAGGTGTTCACCGACGCGCCCCATTCGGCACAGTGTCGGTCCTGCGCACAGTAATGGGCGTCACTCGGTCGAAACGTCGAGTCAGCCGTGGGACGCCAGACGGGTGAGTGCGCCCCGGACAACCTGAGGATTCGTCGTTGTCCAGAACGGCGGCAGCGAATTGCGCAGGAATCCCCCGTACCGGGCGGTGGAGATCCGCGGGTCCAGCACGGCGATCACGCCGCGGTCCGACGTCGAGCGCAGCAGCCTGCCCGCGCCCTGGGCGAGCAGCAGCGCGGCGTGCGTCGCGGCCACGGTGAGGAACCCGTTGCCGCCGTGCGCCTCGACCGACCGCTGCCGCGCCGAGGCCAGCGGGTCGTCCGGGCGGGGGAACGGGATGCGGTCGATCACGACCAGCGAGAGCGACGGCCCCGGCACGTCCACGCCCTGCCACAGCGACAGCGTGCCGAACAGGCTGGTGGCCGGGTCCTCGGCGAACTTCTTGACCAGCAGGGAGGTGGAGTCCTCGCCCTGGCAGAGGATGTCGGTGCCGAGCCGGTCGCGCAGCGCCTGGGTGGCGTGCTTGGCCGCGCGCATCGAGGAGAACAGCCCGAGGGTGCGCCCGCCCGCGGCCTCGACCAGCTCGGCGAGCTCGTCCAGCACGGCGTCGGGCAGGCCGTCGCGGCCCGGCGGCGGCAGGTGCTTGGCCAGGTAGAGGATGCCGCTCTTGGCGTGGTCGAACGGCGAGCCGACGTCCAGCCCGCTCCACCGGATGTCGCTCTTGTCGTGCGGGGCCTCCTTGGCGGTGGCCGCGCCGTCCGCCTGCCTGCCCTGGCGCTGCTCCGGCGGCAGGCCCCACTGCCGGGCGAGCGCGTCGAAGCTGCCGCCGAGGGTCAGGGTCGCGCTGGTGAGCACGGTGGTGGTCTCGCCGAACAGCCGCTCGCGCAGCAGCCCGGCGACGCTCAGCGGCGCGATCCGCATGACCGCGGGACGGTCGTTCTCCCGGCTCACCCACACCACGTCGCGGCGGTCGGGCTCCGGCGGGTCGAAGGACTCCAGGATCCGCTCTGCGGTGTCGTGCACCTCGTCGAGCACCGACAGCGCGAGCTTGCGCGCCGTGGCCGTCTCGACGTCGTCCTTCTTCTCCGGCCCGAGCGCGGTGACGCACGCGTGCGCGGCATCGCGGATCACGGCCACGGTGGTGCGGACCGGGTCGGGGATGGCGTCCATGCGGGCGGCCGGGACGTCCTCCAGCAGCATGCCCAGGCCCTCGCCCGCCTCGGCGAGCCGGTCGGCCAGCCCCTCCTCGACCAGGCGCCCGACGCGCCGGGCCGCGATGCCCACGCTCGCGGCGGACAGCTCGCCGGTGGCCACCGAGGTGACCCGGTCGACCAGCTCGTGGGCCTCGTCCACGACGACCACGTCGTGCTCGGGCAGCACCTGGTAGCCCTGCAGGGCGTCGATGGCCAGCAGGGCGTGGTTGGTGACGACGATGTCGGCCTTGCCCGCCTCGGCCCGCGCGCGCTCGGCGAAGCAGTCGGAGCCGATCGGGCACTTGGACACGCCCAGGCACTCGCGCGCCGACACCGACACCTGCCGCCAGCCCTGGTCGGACACGCCCGGGACCAGCTCGTCGCGGTCGCCGGTCTCGGTGTCGGAGGCCCACTCGCGCAGCCGGGTGACCTCGCGGCCGAGCCGGGACACCGCGAACGGGTCGAACAGGCCCTGGTCCTCCGGCTCCTCGGGGGCGTCGAGCCGGTGCAGGCACAGGTAGTTGCGCCTGCCCTTGAGGATGGCGAAGGTGGGCGTGCGCCTGAGGTCCTTGGCCAGCGCCTTAGCGAGCCTGGGCAGGTCGCGGTCGACGAGTTGGCGCTGCAGCGCGATCGTCGCCGTCGACACCACCACGGTGGTGCCCTTCTCGACCGCGTGCCGGATCGCGGGGACCAGGTAGGCCAGGGACTTGCCGGTGCCCGTCCCGGCCTGCACGGCCAGGTGGTCGCCGGTGCGGATGGCCCGGCCGACGGCCTCGGCCATCTCGACCTGGCCCGGCCGCTCCGCGCCGCCCACCGCTCCCACGGCGGTCTCCAACAGGGCGCGGACGGGAGGCAGGGCGGGCATGACCGTAGACCGTACCCGGCCCGGTCAGTGCTCCAGCGCGACGACCCGGCTCGGCTGTTCGGCGTTGCGGCGGGTCTTGGTCCACCGGTTGTCGCCGCGGACCAGTCGGGCGAAGGCGCGCCACGAGGTGATGTAGAAGGTGTAAATGTAAAGCGCGTAGAGGAATCCGTAGCCGATCGCGTGCGGCAGGCTCACCGACGGTTCGCATTTGCGTCGGTAGATCGGTCCCCAGATCAGGAACGGGAGCAGGCCGAACGAGCCGTAGGTGGCGAACAGCACCCATGCCCCGCCGCTGAACCACTGCCAGACCTCGCCGGGGTTTTCCACAGCGCGGATTCCGAGCAGGATGAACGGGATCGGGTAGACGAGCGTGCCGAGCAGTTGCAGCCACGGCTGGGCGAGGTAATACAGCATTTCCGCGGCGCCGAGGGTGCTCAGGTGCGGGGAGTCCCAGATGCGGCGCACATAGCGGCCGCATTGCATCGTGCCCTGGCCCCACCGCGTCCGCTGAGCTAGGAAGCGGCGCATGCTGTAGAGCGCTTCCTGGTCGACGTGGGTGTCGACGGTGAAGCCGGTCTTCCAGCCCGCGGTGAGCAGGTGCACGCCGAGTTCGAAGTCCTCCAGCAGCGCGCCGCGCCACGGCCCGGCGTGGTCGGCGATCGCGTCGAGCGCGGAGAGCCGGGTGAACTGGCCGTTGCCGCCCATGGAGATCGTCCCGGTGCGCCCCCGGGACAGCTGGATGGCCGCGATCGCGCTGCGGAACTCCAGGTCCTGCATGCGGACCAGGGCCGAGCCGAGCCGCCCGCGCAGCGGGCCGCCGTGGCGCTGCGGGACGCCTCGGTTGCTCATCCGCACGTCCACCTGCACCGCGCCGATCGCCGGGTCGCCGAAGAGGTGGTCGGCGGCGCAGACGTCGAGGCAGTCCGGTGCGGGGCGGCCGTCGGCGTCCACCACGACGACGATCGCGCGGTCGGTGTCGGCGTGCTTCCCCATCCACGCCTTGAGTTCGCGGTACGCGCTGTTGAGCGCGTGGCCCTTGCCGGTCCGCGCGTGCGGGCGGAAGCGGCGCACCAGGTGCAGGTTCCGGTCGCCGCCGCGCTTGGGGCCGCGCAGGGCGCCGACGACGTCGGCGGTGGCGTCGTCGGAGTCGTCGTCGATGACCCAGACGTGCGCGTGCGGGAAGGTCTTGCGCAGGTACCGGACCGTGTCGCCGATGACGGACTCCTCGTCGCGGCACGGCACGAAGAAGTGCCACTCCAGCCGGGAGCCGTCGCCGCTCGGCTGGCGCTTGTGCCGCAGGTACGGGACGACGATCAGGCAGACGTAGGTCACGAACGCCACGCTCATGGTCAGGGCGAGGGCCTGGGTGAAGCCCAGCAGCAGCGCGAGGTTCACGACCGCGCCCGCCGCGTCGACAGCCACACGAACAGCACCAGCGCCGCCGCGCCGCCGATGACGCTGACCATCGAGCCCAGCAGCGTGTGGCCCCAGTGGTAGCCGCGGTCGGTGCCCAGCCACTCGATCAGGCCGACGAGCGTCAGGACGCGCAGCTGGTTGACCGCGATCACGGCGGCGGCCGCGACGGCGAGCGCGACGACGACGCGCCGGGTGATGGCGGGCCGCAGCGCGATCATCACCGCGCCGACGACCAGCAGCGGCAGCACCAGGAAGGCCGACGTGCACTCCGGGCTCATCCGCAGCCCGAAGGCGGTGTCCGAGCCGAGTCCGAAGTAGACGGTCTGACGATGGGCGGCGAGGTGCACGCCGTCGTCGGAGACCAGCCGCAGGATTCCGCTCGCCAACACCATTTCCGCGGTGCGGTAGAACCGGTTGCCGATGACGAGCGCCGCCGCGAGCGCGCCGAGGACGACGACGGCGAGCCGGGCGTGCGGTGCGGGTCTTCGGGGGAGCGCCAGCGCCACGCGATCTCCTAGGTCGGGGGGACCGCCTCATCATCGTTCCGGTGCGTGCGTCTGCCCATCGCTGGATCGGGTGATGATTCGCTCGATGGATCGATACCCGCGGTGAGAAATCGGGTGATCGGCCGGGGCTTCGATCCGCGCTGCCACACGATCGGGTTGTGGTGCGTGTCAACTCCCGAGTCTGCCTCGTTTACGCCGGTGTCCCTTCGCGACGTGAGCGTCGCAGGTCCCCGATGGAGGAATGGATGCACAACCGAATGGCGCGACGGGCCGGTCTGCTCGGCCTGGCCGTCGCCGCCGCGCTCATCGCAGGCGCCGCGCCCGCGGCCGCCGCCCCCGGCGACGGGTCGGCCTTCGCGCTCGACGCGGAGCTCACCCTGGCCGGGACCGGCGTCGTGCGCGTCGGACCGATCTCGCCCAGTCACACCGACGGCCCCAGACAGGCCTCGGTGGCGACCGCGGAGATCCCCGGCGTGCTCACCACCGGCCTGCTGACCAGCGCGGCCGAGCTGGACGATGAGACCGGCGTCGTGCACGCCGAGGCGGCCACCGCCGACGTGGAACTCCTGCTGGCCAGGCTGGGCTCGATCGGGCTGGTCCAGGCGTTCTGCGACGCCACGCAGTCCGGCGTGCGGGGGTCCACTGTGCTCGCCGACGTCCGGCTCGCCGGGGTCGAGGTCGCGGCCGAACCCGGCCCGAACACCGTGGTCGAGGTGGACCTCGGCCTGACCGACCTGGTCACGATCATCTTCAACGAGCAGATCCGCAACAAGGACGGCAGCCTCACGGTGAACGCCGTGCACGTCAAGGCCGACCTGCTGGTCGCCACCGGCGACATCGTCATCTCCCAGGCCCGCTGCGGCCCGGCCGCTCCGCCCATCCCGCTGGCCTCCGGCGCGGGCCTGTGGCTGGGTCTCGGGGTGGCCGCGGCGGCCGTCCCGTTCTGGATCGCGGTGCTGCGCAAGCGCCCGACCGACTGAGGGAGGTGCGGTGTACAAGGCTCCGACCGGAGGCGCGGTCGGCGGCGGCGCGGGCCTCGCGCTCACCGGCGCCGACATCGGCTGGTGGATCGCGTTGGGCATCGCCCTGCTGATCACCGGAATCCTGCTGCTGCACGCCCGGCGGCGCAGGCTCAGTTGACCGGTCCCAGTGGAAAGGCGCTGCGGTGCACCCGGAAGTCCTGATCATCGTCGGCACCCGTCCCGAGGCGGTCAAGGCGGCGCCCGTCGCCCTGGCCATGGCCGGGTCCGGCCTCGCTCCCGTGATCGTCCACACCGGACAGCACGGGCGCGTGGTCGACCAGGCGCTCGCGCCGTTCGGCCTCGTCCCCGACGAGCGCCTTCCGGTGCGCAGGCCGGGCGGCGGGCAGGCGGAGCTCATGTCCGCCCTGCTGCCCGCGCTGGACGCCGTGCTGGCCCGGCGCGGGCCCGCCGCCGTCGTCGTCCAAGGCGACACGACGACGACGCTGGCGGGCGCGCTCGCGGCGTTCTGGCGCGGGGTCCCGGTGGCGCACCTGGAGGCCGGGCTGCGCACCGGCGACCTCGCCGCGCCCTTCCCCGAGGAGGGCAACCGGCAGGCCGTCGCCCGACTGTGCGCGCTGCACCTCGCCCCGACCGCGGCCGCGGCCGGGGCGCTGCGGGCGGAGTCGGTCCCGGTGCCCGACATCGTGGTCACGGGCAACACGGTGGTGGACGCGGTCAGGCTGATCGCGTCCACCGACCGGCCCGCTGTCGACCCGTCCTTCGCGGCGCTGGAGCCGGAGCTGGACGCGGGCGCGCGTCTGGTCCTGGTGACCGTCCACCGCCGCGAGTCGTGGGGCGCGCCGCTGGACGGGGTGTTGTCCGCCGTCCGGGCGCTGGTGGAACGCCATGAGGACGTGCGGGTGCTGCTGCCCGCGCACCCGAACCCGGCCGTGCGCGCCCAGGTGCGGGCCGCGCTGGGCGACACGCCCCGCGCCGTCGTCACCGAGCCGCTGGGCTACCCCGACCTGGTCAGGGCCCTGCGGCGAGCCGCCCTGGTGATCACCGACTCCGGCGGCATCCAGGAGGAGGCCCCGACCTTCGGGGTGCCGGTCCTGGTGGCCCGCGACGTCACCGAGCGGCTGGAAGCCGTCGGCGCGGGCTGCGCCCGCCTGGTCGGCACCGACCGCGCCCGAGTGCTGGAGGCCGCCGACCAGGCCCTGGCCGCGAACCTCCGCATCCCCACCGGCGCCAACCCCTTCGGCGACGGGCACGCCGCCGAACGGGTGGTGGCCGCGTTACGGCGGCTCGTCGCGGCCCCGGTGCTGGTCAGCGCCTCCTGACCGCGGCCTTCCCCGCCTTGGCCGGAAGCGACCGCGCGCAGCCGACCCCGCGGCCGACCCACTCCGCCAGCCGATCACCGAGACCCGCGCCGTCGACGTGCAGCCAGCCGACCATCTCCCGCCCGCCCATCACCATCACCTCGACGTGCTCACCGAGGAGCCCGCCGGCCTCGTCGCGCGGAACGCGGACGAGCAACCCGCCCTGCCCACTGGCGGCCACCGCCATGTTCCCGTTGACCAGGAACGCCAACCCCCCGAACATCGGCTGCTCGGTGATGCCGTCCACGCCCGCGAGCAGTTCCCGCACCCGCTCGGCCAACTCCCGGTCGTACGCCATGGCGGGAGTATGGACCGACCCGCCGACAATCGCGGTGCCCACAAGGTCCAGAGGGTCTGCGCCCGTGACCTGCTGGTCAACAGCCCGGTGATGCTGTTCCGGCGGCCGCGGGGTGGTGGACGAGACGGTCGCCTGGTTTAGCGCCCCGTGGGTACTGCCTACGCCATGGTCGACCACGGCTGGGCGCCGGGCACGGCGGGTCTGGCCGTGGTCTTCACCCACTACGACGCGTTCGCCGCGTGCTGTCCCGAACTGGCGTGGGCCGTGCTTGACCTCATTGCAAACCATTCGCGAGTCGCCGCGCTGATGGGGCGGCGGCTGCTGTGTCTGGTCCACAGCAGCGATCCGGACCTCAGCTTCGAGCCGGTCGGGGCGGCGCCGGTGCTGTGGAACCCCGCCGAGTGGCTCGACGCCGTGCGGCGGGAGGGGTAGCTGGGAGCAGGCTCCGGCGCGCCCAGCACGGACCGCCCATGGCAGTGCCGACAGGAACGCCTGCCGCTCGGTGACCCCCGGCTCGTCCCGTGCGACCCATGGCCTCACCCGTCCACAGTCGCGGTGAGCCCTTCGCCGCCCCGGCCGCCCGCGATCAGGGACTCGACGCGGTCGGCCACCGTGTCCAGGCCGCCGTCGCCCAGTGGGCCTGTCCTGCGCAGATCGATCAGGTGTCTGATGACCGTCAGGTGCTCGGTGAGGTCGGCGGGGCCTGCCGGGTACTCGCCGCGGGCCAGTTCCGTCGCGGTCGCGGTGGCTCCGGTGACGACGTGGCCGATCTGGGGTGCTGCCGTCTCGGCGAACGCGGCGACGTCGATGCCCGCCCGGCGCACCCCGTCGAGCGCGCGCAGCAGGCCGAGTTGGGCGTCGTACCAGACGCCGAAGAGCGCCAGGTCCCACACCGCCGCGGCGTCGGCCCGCTCGCCGACGAACCGCGGCGTGCCCAGCAGGGCCAAAGTGGACGCGTGCCGCTCGAACACCGCCCGCGGTCCGCTGTAGAGGAACGTGGCGGCGCCGGTCCCGATCGCCTCGGGTGGGGTCTGCACGCCCGCGTCGAGGTACGACCCGCCCGCGGCGGTGACGGTCCGCTCGGCCGCCCGCGCGTCCTCCGCCGTGCCGGTGGTCAGCGCGACGACGGTGCGTCCGGTCAGGTCGGGCAGCCGGGCCAGGCAGTCGCGCACCGCCGCGTGGTCCTTGAGGGTGAGCAGCACCAGGTCGCCGCCCTCGACGGCCTCCGCGAGCGACCCGGCGACCCGCGCGCCGGTCCCGGCCGCCCGCTCCGGCGTCCGGTTCCACACCACGACCTCGCGGCCGCTGCCCGCCAGCCGCCGCGCGACCGCCGTGCCGATGGCCCCGGTCCCGATCACCGCGACGCGTGTCCCACTCGTCATGCGGCGATCCTGCGACCTCCAGCGCGCTGGAGGTCAAGGAGCTCAGCCCGCAGGCGCCAGCTTCGGCACGCCCACCAGGGTCACGCCCGCCTCGGTCATGCGGTTCAGCGCGGACTCGACGGTCGGCGCGGCCACGCCCGCGGTCATGTCCAGCAGGACCCGCGTCGTGAAGCCTGCCTCCGCCGCGTCCACCGCCGTCGCCCGGACGCAGTGGTCGGTGGCGATGCCCACGACGTCCACCCGGCCCACGCCCCGCTCCCGGAGCCAGTCCGCCAGCGGGGTGCCGTCGGCGGTGCCCTCGAAGCCGGAGTACGCCGCGGCGTAGTCGCCCTTGCGGAACACCTCGTGGATGCGGGAGGTGTCCAGGTTCGCGTGGAACTCGCTGCCGGTGGTCTCGGCGACGCAGTGCCGCGGCCACGAGTGGACGTAGTCCGGGGTCTCGCTGAAGTGGTCGCCCGGGTCGATGTGGTGGTCGCGGGTGGCGACGACGAAGTCGTAGTCGGTCTCGGCGATGTAGTCGCTGATCGCCGCCGCGACCTCGGACCCGCCCGCGACGGCGAGCGAGCCGCCCTCGCAGAAGTCGTTCTGGACGTCCACGACGATCAGCGCCGTCTTGTCGTGCATCACTGCTCCCCGGTGAGGTGGACGGTCGGGATGGCGGGCTCGCCCGCGGAGAGCTTCAGGCCCTCCCACGGCAGGCTCACCAGGCCGGTGCGGACCCGTTGCCTGCCATCCTCCAGCGTGGGCAGTCCGGGCGCAGGCTGTCCACCACGCAAAAGGGGGATCTGCAGGTACCGGTCGTGCTCGTCGGCGTCGGGCGCGGGACCGGACGCCAGGAACACGACCTCCTCCAGCGCGGTCCCCGTGGCCTTGTGCCGCCGCAGCGCCACCTTGCGCCCGCCCAGCGACTCCTTCGACGAGCTGCGCTTGGCCACCGGCCGCCCGTCGACCTCCACCAGCTTGTAGACCATCCCGGCCGTCGGCGCGCCCGAGCCGGTGACCAGCGACGTCCCGACCCCGTAGGCGTCCACCGGCTCGGCCCGCAGCGCCGCGATCGCGTACTCGTCGAGGTCGCCGGAGACCACGATCCGCGTCCGCGTGGCCCCCAGCCGGTCCAGCTGCTCGCGGGCCTGCCTGGCCAGCACGCCCACGTCGCCGGAGTCGATGCGCACCGCGCCCAGCCCGGTGCCCGCGACCTCGATGGCGGTGTCGATGCCCCGGGTGATGTCGTAGGTGTCGACCAGCAGGGTGGTGTCCGTCCCCAGCGCGTCCACCTGCGCGGCGAACGCGTCGCGCTCGCTGTCGTGGAGCAGGGTGAACGCGTGCGCGCACGTCCCCGCGGTCGGGATGCCGTAGGCCCGGCCCGCCGCCAGGTTCGACGTCGTGGCGAACCCGGCGAGGTAGGCGGCCCTGGCCGAGGCCACGGCCGCCAGCTCGTGCGTGCGCCGCCCGCCCATCTCGATGATCGGCCGCCCGTTGGCCGCGCTCACCATGCGCGCCGCCGCCGAGACGATGGCGCTGTCGTGGTTCAGGATCGACAGCACGACGGTCTCCAGCAGCACCGCGTCGGCGAACGTCCCGGTGACCGTCATGATCGGCGAGCCGGGGAAGTACAGCTCGCCCTCGGCGTAGCCGTCGACGTCGCCGCCGAAGCGGTAGTCGGCCAGCCAGGCCAGCGCCTCGTCGCCGACGACCCCGGTGTCGCGCAGGTGCGCCAGCTCGGCCTCGCCGAAGCGGAAGTCGGCGATCGCGTCCACGACCCGACCGGTCCCGCCCACGACCCCGTAGCGCCGACCGTTGGGCAGCCGCCGGGCGAAGACCTCGAACACGCACTGCCGCGACGCGGTGCCGTCGCGCAGCGCCGCGGCGAGCATCGTCAGCTCGTAGTGGTCGGTCAGCAGAGCCGTGGTCATGGTCGAAGCCTACGGGTACGCCATTCGAGGGAAGATCCCTCGGACCGAGTCAAAGCGGGCATGCCACCATTAGGGGTATGACCGCGCCCGTCGACATGGAGCAGACGCAGAGCAGTCCCGTCGGTTCCGAGGTGGTGTCCGAGGACAGACCGTGGCAGACGGTCGTCTGGAACGACCCGGTCAACCTCATGTCGTACGTGACCTACGTCTTCCAGAAGCTGTTCGGCTACAGCCGGGACAAGGCGACCAAGCTCATGCTCGACGTGCACCACGAGGGCAAGGCCGTGGTGTCGTCGGGGACCAAGGAGAAGGTCGAGGGCGACGTGGCCCGCCTCCACGCCGCCGGTCTCTGGGCGACGATGGAACACGCCTCGTGAAGCAGTGGACGCGCAAGGGCAAGCTGGTGGTGGCCGTCATCGACCGCCAGGAGGCGGCGGTGCTGCGCGGGCTGGTGTCGCAGATCGACGACATGCTCAAGGCCCGCCAGGAGGACTCCCCGCAGGACGAGCTGGCCGAGCTGACCGGCATCCGCACCGGCCCGACGACCTCCCCGGACGACCCGATCCTGTCCCGGCTGCTGCCGGACTTCCACAAGCTCGACCCCGACAACCCGACCCGCGAGGACATCGACTCCGCGGCCGCGCTGCGCTCGCTGCACGAGCCCGAGCTGCTCGACCGCAAGATCGGCGTCGCCGCGGTCGTGATGGACACCTGCCCGATGTACGGCGGCGAGGTGCGGCTCAGCGACGAGCAGGCCGACGCCTGGCTGGCCGCGCTCAACGACGTCCGCATCGCCCTCGGCACGGCCCTCGAGGTCAGCGAGGACACCCCGGACGAGCTGCCCGACGACGACCCCCGCGCGCCCAACATGGCCGTCTACCACTGGCTGACCTGGGTGCAGGAGTCGCTGGTCCAGGCCCTGTCGGCGTGATCGGCGGCGTCCGGGTGGGCCACCACCACCGCATCGGCGACGGCTGGGCCACCGGGACGACGGTCGTGCTGTTCCCCGAGGGGACCGTCGGCGGAGTCGACCAGCGCGGCGGCGCGCCCGGCACCCGGGAGACCGACCTGCTGGCCCCGGAGAACCTGGTCGAGCGCGTCGACGCGGTCTGCCTGTCCGGCGGCAGCGCGTACGGCCTGGCCGCCGCCGACGGCGTCATGCGGTGGTTGGGGGAGCGCGGGCAGGGCTTCCGGGTGGGCGCCGAGCCGCACGAGGTGGTGCCGATCGTGCCCGCCGCGGTGCTGTTCGACCTGCCCCGCTCGGACTGGGGCAACCGCCCGGACGCCGCGTTCGGCTACCTGGCCTGCGAGGCGGCCGGGGAGGGCCCGGTCGAGCAGGGCTCGGTGGGCGCCGGGGCGGGGGCGCGCACGGGCTCGCTGAAGGGCGGCGTCGGCACGGCGTCGGTCCGGGTGGGTGAGATCACAGTGGCCGCGCTGCTGGCCGTCAACGCCCGGGGCGAGGCCGCCGACCCCATGACCGGGGAGCTGTACGCGGCGTCGGTCGCGCCCGGGGAGTTCCCGGAGGCGCCCGGCAGGCCGGGGGCGCTGTCCGCGCCCGCCGCGTCGGACCTGAACACGGTCATCGGCGTCATCGCCACCGACGCGGCCCTGACCAAGGCGCAGTGCCGCAGGCTGGCCATCTCCGGGCACGACGGCCTGGCCCGCGCCCTGCGCCCGGCGCACTCGCTGTTCGACGGCGACACCCTCTTCGCCGCCGCCACGGGCGTGCGCCCGGCGCCCGACGCGGCGGCCTTCGACGGGCTCTGCGCGGCGGCGGCCGACGCGGTGGCCCGCGCGGTCGGCCACGGCGTCCTGGCCGCGTCCACCGTGGGTGACCTGCGCGCATACCGCGACGCGTGGCCCTGACGTGCCCTCTCCCACGGACTGGGAGCACCCCATCCGCGCAGTAGGATGGGCGTCGTGCTGCAGATCCGCCGAGACCTCGTGGACGCGATGGTGGCCCACGCCCGCCGCGACCACCCGGACGAGGCATGCGGCGTGATCGCCGGTCCGGAGGGCTCCGACCGCCCCGAGCGGTTCATCCCGATGCTCAACGCCGCGCGCTCGCCCACGTTCTACGAGTTCGACTCGACCGATCTGCTGCGCCTCTACCGCGACATGGACTCCCGTGACGAGGTGCCGGTGGTCATCTACCACTCGCACACCGCCACCGAGGCCTACCCGTCGCGCACGGACATCTCCTACGCCTCCGAACCCGACGCGCACTACGTGCTGGTCTCCACCCGCGACCCCGAGGTCCACGAGCTGCGGTCGTACCGCATCGTCGACGGCGTCGTCACCGAGGAGCCCGTCGAGGTCGTCGAGTCCTACCGGTTCGCCCACACCGGTCCTGACGACGTGCCCGAGCGCGGCTAGGAATACCCGCCGTTCCGCGGGCGTTTTTCCTTATCGAATCAGCGTTATCCAACCGGAGGTTCCCCCATGGCCGTGACCGTCTCGATCCCGACCATCCTGCGCACCCACACCGGCGGCGAGAAGACCGTCTCCGCGGCGGGCGCCACCCTGGCCGAGGTGATCGACAACCTGGAGGCCAACCACGGCGGCCTCAAGGCCAGGCTGGTCAAGGACGGCACCCTGCACCGCTTCGTGAACGTCTACGTCAACGACGAGGACGTGCGCTTCGCCGGTGGCCTGGAGGCCAAGGTGGCCGACGGCGACAACGTGACCATCCTCCCGGCCGTCGCGGGCGGCTGATTCCCCATGGCCAGGTACGACTCACTGCTGCACGCGCTCGGCGACACGCCGCTGGTCGGCCTGCCCCGGCTGGCGCCCGCCGAGGGCGTGCGGCTGTGGGCCAAGCTTGAGGACCGCAACCCGACGGGGTCGATCAAGGACCGTCCCGCGCTGGCGATGATCGAGGCCGCCGAGCGCGACGGTCGGCTGGCACCCGGCTGCACGATCCTGGAGCCGACCTCGGGCAACACCGGCATCGCCCTGGCGATGGCGGCGAAGCTCAAGGGCTACGGACTGGTCTGCGTGATGCCGGAGAACACCTCCGAGGAGCGCAAGCAACTGCTCCAGGCCTACGGCGCGCGGATCGTGTACTCGCCCGCGGCCGGTGGCTCGAACGAGGCGGTCCGCCGGGCGAAGGCGCTGGCCGAGGAGCACCCGGACTGGGTGATGCTGTACCAGTACGGCAACCCGGACAACGCGATGGCGCACTACCGGTCCACCGGCCCGGAGATCCTGCGCGACCTGCCGTCGGTGACGCACTTCGTGGCGGGCCTGGGGACCACGGGGACGCTGGTGGGCGTGGGCCGGTACCTGCGCGAGCACAAGCCGGACGTGCAGATCATCGCCGCCGAGCCCCGCTACGGCGAGCTGGTCTACGGCCTGCGCAACCTGGACGAGGGCTTCGTGCCGGAGCTGTACGACCCGGATGTGCTGACAGGCCGCTATTCGGTGGGCTCGTACGACGCATTGCGGCGGACGCGGCAACTGCTGGAGGTGGAGGGCATCTTCGCGGGCATCTCCACCGGCGCCATCCTGCACGCGGCGCTGGCGGTGGCCGAGAAGGTCGCCGGGACGGGCGAGTCGGCCGACGTGGTGTTCATCGTCGCGGACGCGGGCTGGAAGTACCTGTCGACCGGGGCGTACTCGGGCTCGCTGGACGAGGCCTCGGAACGGCTCGACGGCCACCTCTGGGCGTAACCGCATTAGCCCGTTGCCGGTAGGAAACGCTTCTTGTCGGTGATTCTCATTGTTTGAGCGGGAAGCCGCCGAGCGCGTTGGCTAGCGTGGATGAGTGCCGAAATCCCCCAAGACCTTCGCGCTCGGCAGCGCCCTGCGCGCTGCCCGGCAGAACAATGACATCACCCTGCGGGACTTCGCGGGGCAGATGGGCGTCGACCCGGCGATGCTCTCCCGCTGGGAGACCGGCTACCGCACACCGAGGCCGGACCAGGTAGCCCGCATCCTGGCAACCCTGGGCGTCGTCGGCGAGCAGTACCAGGACATCATGACCCTCGTCCAGGCCAGTCCGGCCGACCAGTGGATCGCGACGACCCTCCCGGAACGCCGACAGCAACTCGCCGCCTTCGTCGAATACGAGCAGAACGCGGCCACCCTTCTCGAACTTTTGCCCACAATGATCCCCGGTCTCCTGCAAACCACGGAATACGCGCGGGCGATGATGGTGCGCGCAGGACTCTCCGCGGACGAGGTCGAGGCCCGGGTAGCGCTCCGGAACCGCCGCAAGGAGGTGATCCTCCGGCCGATTCCGGCCCATTACACGGCCCTGATCGGCCAAGCCGCGCTGTACCAGCGGATCGGCGGAGCCAAGGTCCTCCACAACCAGCTCCGCTACCTGCTCACGCTGGGCAGGCGCGCCAACATCGAGCTGCGGATCCTGCCCTTCGACGCCGATTGGTACCCCGGGTTGGACGGCTCCTTCCACGTGATCTCCGGTGTTAACCTGATCAAGAGCGTGTTCATCGAGACCGGACGCTCCATGGTCTGGCTGCACAGGCCGGAAGACGTGAACGCCTACCGGCAGGCGGCGGAAGCCAGCCTCCGAGCTGCCCTGAGCATGGACGACTCGCTGCGTCTGGTCGCCGCTCTGGTGCAGCGAACGGAGGCCCGTGGTGACCGATTGGCGCAAGTCGACCCATAGCGTGAACGGCGCAAGCTGCGTCGAACTGTCCAACACCCTCGACGCCATCCGCGACTCGAAGAACGTGGATGGCCCGGTTCTCCGCTTAGCCGTCCCCTCGCTGATCCGCTGGCTCAAGCGCACCTGATTCCGCGCGCCGGGCGCGGTCGCGCCACCACACCCACGTCACCGCCGCGCCCAGTGTTGCGCCCGTGAAGTTGAGCAGTGCGTCGTCGAACGCGACGACGCGGCCCACCGGTAGCAACCACTGCCCCAGCTCTATCCCCACCGCCACGCACGCGCTTGACAGGGCTACTCGCTTCATCGAGCGCAACCACCGCCATCGCAGTGGGGCGATCATCCCCAGTGGCATCAGCAGGAACAGGTTGCCCACCAAGCGCCAGACCGTGATCTCGTCGTAGGCGCCGAACAGGTCCGTGCCCGGGATCAGGCTGACCGACGTGCGCTCGCCGCCGCCCACCGGGACGAACACCAGGTATGCCACCGGAAGCGTGGCCATCATCACCAGCACGTCCGCCACGATGAGCCGCCACGCTCCCCGGCGTCTCCGCAGTGCCGCCAGCGCGCACGCGACCACGATCGCCACCGGCAACGCGAACAACGTCAAGGGCAGCACGTCGCCGAACAGCCGCCACAGCATCTCCATGTGATCCCCCCAAGATCAATCCTGGCAGACGAACACCCCCGCCCGCGCGGCTACCGTCGCGGCCGTGGCGGCCTGGTCGGCGACCGACGGATCGATGCGCCCCGTCGTCAGCAAGTGGTAGTACAGCGGCGCCGACACCGCCCGGATCACCGCCTGCGCGTCGGTGCCCTCGGGCGCCTCGCCCCGCTCGATCGCCCGCTCGACGCACGGGGCCCACTCGGCGACCCGGGTGGCGTAGAAGCCGTGCAAGGCCTCCGCTGCCTGCGCGTCGCACGTCGCCGCCGCGATGATCGACGTGAACAGCCTGCCCTGCCGGGGGTCGGTCAGCGTGCGCAGCACGAGGTCGGCGTTCGCCCGCAGGTCGCCGAGCAGACTTCCCGTGTCGCTGCGGGGTGACGACTCCTCCGCCATGTCGATCAGCAGATCGGCCACCAACGCGGTCACGCTGCCCCAGCGCCGGTAGACCGTCGTCTTGCCCACATCGGCACGACGGGCGATGTCGGCGAGGTCGAGGTGGGCAAAGCCCTGTTCGGCCAGGGCGTCGCCCGTCGCCCGGAGGACCTGTGCGCGGACGCGTGCGGTCCGACCGCCTGGGCGCGTCATAACGGGACTCCAGTTCCTTTAAGTGTGCTACCTTAACGGCACCACAGTACCGTTAACTGGGGAGGAATCATGGAGCATCGTCGATTGGGCGCGTCCGGCCTGCTGGTCCCCGCGCTGAGCCTCGGCGCGGGCACGTTCGGCGGGCGCGGCCCCCTGTTCGGCGCGTGGGGCGACACCGGGGTCGACGAGGCGC
The DNA here is from genome assembly GCF_024760565.1 of Actinokineospora sp. UTMC 2448. Classification (NCBI taxonomy): domain Bacteria; kingdom Bacillati; phylum Actinomycetota; class Actinomycetes; order Pseudonocardiales; family Pseudonocardiaceae; genus Actinokineospora; species Actinokineospora sp. UTMC 2448. The sequence continues at coordinate 1,218,304 of NZ_CP031087.1, forward strand.
GCAACCTCGTGGACCTGTGCTTGGACGCGGGCGTCACCATGTTCGACACCGCCGACGTCTACTCCGACGGCGCGTCCGAGGAGGTCCTCGGCGCTGCGGTCAAGGGCCGTCGCGACCGCGTCCTGTTGTCCACCAAGGCAACCCTCCCCACCGGCGACGGCCCGGCCGACGCGGGCTCGTCCCGCTCGCGCCTGATCAAGGCCACCGAAGCCGCCCTGCGCCGCCTGGACACCGACTACCTCGACCTCTTCCAACTCCACGCCTTCGACGCGGGCACCCCCGTCGAGGAAGTCCTCGACACCCTCCACGACCTTGTCCGCGTGGGCAAGATCCGCTACCTGGGAGTGTCCAACTTCGCCGGGTGGCAGCTCATGAAGTCGTTGTCCCTGGCCGAGAAGCACCACCACCCGCGCTATGTCGCCCACCAGGTCTACTACTCGCTGGTCGGCCGCGACTACGAGTGGGAACTGATGCCGCTCGGCCACGACCAGGGCGTCGGCGCGCTGGTCTGGAGCCCCCTCGGCTGGGGCCGCCTCACCGGCAGGATCCGCCGCGACCAGCCCCTCCCCGCCACCAGCCGCCTCCACGACACCGCCGATTTCGGCCCACCGGTCGACGACGCCCTTCTGTACGACGTGGTCGACGCCCTGACCGAGATCGCGGCGGAGACCGGCAAGACGATCCCGCAGATCGCCATCAACTGGCTCCTGACCCGCCCCACGGTGTCCTCGGTCATCATCGGCGCCCGCACCGAGACCCAACTCCGCGACAACCTCGGCGCCGTCGGCTGGCAGCTGACGCCGGACCAGCTTGCCCGCCTGGACAAAGCCAGCGCGCGGACCGCCCCCTACCCGTACTTCCCCTACCAGCGCCAGGAAGGCTTCGCCCGACTCAACCCGTCACTGATTTAGCTCAACCAGCAACGCCCGCGCCTCGCCCCGCCCCACCGCACTCCACCGCGCGAGCGCCCGAGCAGCCTTGACCCGGATGTGGCGCGGGACAGCGCTGTCCCGCGCCACATCCCGGGCGACGACGGCCGCCTGCTCCCGATAGTCGCGGTGCGCGTCCAGCATCGCCGTGGCCGCCCGCAACCGAACACCGGGCGGCAGGGCCGCGTCACGAGCCAGGTCGTGCAAGGCAATCGCGCCTTCGTAGGGCTCGAACAACGCGACGCACGCGAGCACCTGGACGCGCAGCAGCGGGTTGTCGGTCCTGATCCGGCGAAGCCAGCGCACCAGACCGCCCCGCAGGTCCGGCCGATGCCGGGCGAGCGACCGCGCCGCCTTCACCCGCGTCCCCATCGGCACGTCCTCGTCGTCGATGAGCGCGCGAAGCGCCGCCGCTCCCCATTCCCTGCCCCGCTCACCGAAGCGCATCAGATCGTCGGCGGCCCACCAGCGCAGGGCGGGCAGGCCCGTGCGATCGGTGGCGACGGCGTCCAACACCCGCGCGCCAGCCGCCCGGTCCGGCCCCGAGTGATCGGCGAGCACCTTCGCGGCGGCCACCCGCGTGGCCGCTCGGGGCCGGTCGAGCAGCTTCCGCACGGGGGCGAGCCCGTCCCGGGCCCGAAGCGCGTAGCGGGTGCCGACCAGGTCCCGGTCCGAGAGGCGCGGGTCCGCGCACAGCTCCCGCAGGCTGTCCGTGACCTCGTCGGCGGGGAGTGGGGAGATCTCCAACAGTTGGCGCACCGCCGTCACGCGAGGACGCCACGCGGAATCAGTGACGATCCGGTGGAGTTCGGTCAGCACGCCTTGGCGGTAGGCCCGACCGAGCCCGGCCCGAGCGATTCGCGCACGCGGACCCGTCAGCATGGTCGCGGCGTCCTCAGCGAAGCGAGGCGACAGCTCCGACAGCAACACCGCGGCCTCGACCCGCTCGGACGGCACTGTCTCCGGCGCGACCAACGCCTCCCGCAGCACCTGTTCGGCTTCCACCGCCAGCCTGCGGTTCCGCCACTCACTCACCCCAGCCACCCGCGACCGCAGCGGAGCGGTGGAGTCGGCCAGCAACGCGCGGTGAGCCTCGAACTCCTCGATCCCGCTGAGCGAACGGGCCAGCAGACTCCGGTTCTCCGCCGGGACGGTGGGATCGCGCAACAGCGCCACCTTCATCTGCGTCAGATCGACGCGATCGAAGGCGTGGAGGACGCTCAGCCAGCGCAGGGCGCGTTGTCGTTCAGCTCCGGTGTGCGCCGGGTCCTGGATCAAGCGGCGCAGGATGGCGACCGCGGTGTCACGGGTCTCGGGGGCGAGCCGGCCCACCCGGGACGCGGCCTCCGCCCGGGCCGCGATGGCCTGCCGTTCATCCGTCATCACGGCGCGCGCGTGGTCGATGCCGCCGGAATCGAGGGTCACCAGGCGGATGATTACCTCGATCCGCCAAGTGAAGCCCAGGAACTCGTCGTCGGCCTGGTCGGCAAGCTCGCCGACTGCCGCGCGGCGCTGGGCAGGACATGCCTCCGCCACGATCATCGCGCAGACCTCGCGAGCGTGACGAGGAAGATCGGTGTCCGCCATGAGCGCACGGACGACCGGCAGCGTTCCCGCGTCGAGGCGGACGCGCTCTCGCACCCGTTCTTCCCACCAGTAGTCGGAAAGATGGGCGCTGACCGCGAGATCCAGCTCCGGCACCAACTGGGCTTGGTCATCGCTCGACGGGATGTCGAGTTCCGCCAGTGCGGCGGCCAAGAGGTGCATCTCGCGCTCTGTCACCTCCGGGCGCTGCGCGACCTGACGCAGGGCGTCGGCCAGCTTCCCCCGCGCCGCTGGTCCCAGACCGTCGGACGCGCTCGTCAGGAACGTCAGACTCCGAATCGGGAAGACCAGCGAAACCAGGAGTTCGCATATAGCGCCGACAGCCGCCTGATGGAACCTCGGTCCCCGGTGGACGAGCCGTTGGAAGGCGTTGAACCTGGCACTGGTACAGCGATCTGCGCTGTCTAGATCATGCAGCGCGGCTTCGGCCATGGCGTCGCTGTCGTCACGGTGGTAGGTGTGATCCTGGCCGGAGGCCTCCCAAGAATCCACCTCGTGCGGCTCCAACAGCGCGAGCAGTTCGGCGGACGCTCTGCCACGGAGTTCCGGTCTTAGCTCCCGCAGCCTCTGCCATGCGGTCCACCGGTCGCCTGGGGAGCGCCCGGATTCGGCGATCTCCTGCAGGTGCTGGGACACCTCGGCGTGGAACTCGGGCCCTAGAGCGGCCAACGCGCTCGCCGCCGACAAACGGTCGCTTGTCCGGGCCGACCGATCGCTGAGCAACCGGGTCAGCAGGTCGACGGACTGCTGCCCGCGTGGCCCCCCGAGAGCGGCGAGCGTCCCCCACGCCGACGGGATAGGGACCCAGAACTGCTGGTCGGCCAACAGTTGGTCAATGAGGTCGTTGACCTTGGCTTGGTGCTCCGGGCTCAACTCGGCGGTGATCGTGGTCACCCAGTAGAGATGGTAAATCGCGCGCGCGCTCCTGGCTAAGGCCGTGATCCTGAGCAACTCCAACGCCTGCGCATGCAGTCCGAGCGCGGCTAGGGACCGCGCGCATCGGTGGCGGTCGACCGGTTGCAGGCCGAACTCCCGCGACAACGCCAGAAGACGGTCGATGGCGGCGGATCGCGGGCCCGGGCCCAGCTCGGCGAGGGCGTCGCAGGCGGCGATCCGGACCCAGTAGTCCTTCCGCCGGTTGTCGGCGAGGTCGGTGAGGGCATTGACGGCTTCGGTGGTCTGTTGTGGACCGACAGAGGCCAAACCGATTGCCGCTTCGCGGACGCCTGCCTGCATGCTGGTGCGCGTGGTCAGGACGCGGCGGAACACCGCGATGGCGCGGTCCTGGTGCTCGACGCCGATCTCGATCAGGCCCGTGGCGGCCTCGACGCACCAGTCGTCGGGGGACCAGGGGTCGTCGATGATCGCATCGAGGGCGGCGACGGCGTGGGCGCGGCCGTTGGGGCCCAGTCCGGCCAGGACGACGGCTGCTGGCCTGCTCGTGGCGGCGGTCGCCCTCGAATCGTCGAGGACCGACAGCAACCCGCGCTCGGCGACCTCCTGCTCGTCGCCGCCGCACTCGGACAGCGCCTCTGCGGCGGCGAGCCGGTCGGCGACCGCGATCGTGGTGTCCGTTGTCACCGAACGCAGTAGCGACAGCGCCTCTGCGGCCTCCGTTCCGCGCAATCGGGTCGCCAGCGCCGCCGCCGCTTCCACCCGGGACCGCCATGGCGCGGCGTCGTCCCGCATGAGGTCGAGCAGCCAGCCAGCCAGGCCGGAATGGTGGGCGGCGCGGCTCGCCTCCGCCAGGATCTCGCCAGCCTGGTGCTGGGCCGTCATCGCCCAGTCGCGCACGGTCGCCAGGAACGCGGTCATCGCCTCGGCGCTGGCGGGGATGTGCCAGGCCAGGAGCCGGGCGGCGAGCAGGTGCTCCTCCGCCCAGCCGCTGTGCAGCCACCCGACCAGCCGGTCCGCCTCGGTCGGGTGCAGATGGGTGTGGTGCAGCAGGACCGCGCGGGCGTGGCGGCCGCGTTCCGGGACACGCGCGACGTGCAGGAGGCGGGCGAAGGCGGGGTGGTCGGCGTCGAAGTGGTCGGGCAGCAGCCGGGCTTCCGCGGTCGCGGCGAGGTGTTCGGCGAAGCTGTGGTGGAGGAAGCGCAGGTCGCCTGCTCGGCGGACGAGTGGGCCCGCGGCGGTCAGGTAGGTCGACAGCTCCTCGGTCCAGTCGGCGGGAAGGTCGGGGACGTGCTCGCGCACCCACTCCTGCGCGGCTGTCGTCAGCGAGGTGTCGGCCTCCAGCCGCACTCGGCCCAGGTGTTCCAGCAGCGGGTCCCAGAAGGGCTGGAACGCCGATCGGACGGTGTGGCCGGAGCGGAGGAACTTCAGGTAGCTCTCGTAGAGCTCGTACTGGTTGTCCGGGAGGGGGCGGTTGTCGGTTCGCTCGAAGACGATCGCGGCGATGGTGGCCAGCAGGGGGACCCGGACCAGCTCGTCGAGGTGGGCGGCTCGGACCTGGCGGAGGAAGCGGGCGGCGGCGGGCTCTTCGGTGAACCAGTTGGTCGCGAAGCGGCGCAGGGCCTCCTCGTCGAAGGGCTGGAGTTCGTAGCGGGCGGCGCCGATCCGCTGGACGGGGGCGAGGGAGGCGCCCTCGATGGGGCGGGTGGTCAGGACCAGGCGGTACGGGGAGTCTGGGGTCGCCCAGCCTGCCAGGACGCGGACCAGGTGGTCTCGTTCGGTGGCGTCGGCGACCTCGTCCAGGCCGTCCACGAGCAGCAGCCATCGGCAGCCCACGACGCGGTCGCCCAGGGTGGCCGCGGTCGGGTGGCAGGCCAGGAGAGCGCCGTACTCGGCTCGGGCGCTCTCGGCCAGGGCCTCGGAGAACGGCAGGGTGAGCCGGGTGGCCAGCTCGCGGGCCGTCAGGCGCAGGGGCAGGACCGGCTCGGTCAGCGGCTCCTCGTCGGATGACGCCAGCCAGCGTGCCGCGATGTCCGCCGCCAGTCGGAGGGACAGCGTCGACTTTCCCTGGCCGGGGCCGCCGGTGACGATGAGGTTGTCGTCATCGTCCAGCGCCTTGCGGACCGTGCGGGCCGGTGGGCGGACCGTGAGGCGGATGACGGGGGTCCTGGGCGACTCGGTGAGGTGGCCGCGGGCGTCGAGGATGGGCTCGGGGCGGTGCTGGTGGGTGGACTTCTCCTCCGAGCCGTGGCCGAGGTCCTGGCGGACGTAGACCGTGTCCAGGCTGGGCCGCCGCGCGCCGGGCAGGCGGTAGGGCATCTCCTGGGCCGCCGACACCTGGGCCTGCAACAGAGACCGCACCTCGGCGGGCGGCGTGGGGAGCGCGCACCAGTCGGCGGGCGGGGTGTGGGCGACCGCGGGAGGGCGCTGGGCGTAGTGGATGTGGATGCCGCCGTGGACGTCCCGGGCCTGGACCGCGGGGCCGTGGATCGCGCCGTCGATGTGGTTGGCGACGATGCGGTCGGGTTCCACCGGGCTCCCTCGTGGCGCTGTCGTTGCGGTGGGTGATCTTACTTCGCGCCGGGGCCGCGCGGGGTTGCCGAACGCGGCCGGAGGTAGGTTGCCGGGGTGATTGAACTGGCCCGCTCCGCCGAGGTGCCCGCGCCGCCCATGCAGGTCTGGGCCGTGGTGGCCGACGCGCGCCGTGCTCCCGACTGGTTCAGCTTCGCCGAGCGCACCGACGTGGTGTCGGGGTCGGGGAAGGGCGAGCGGCGGCGGCAGCACGGGCGCTGGGACGGCAAGCGGTCGGAGATCGACCAGGAGGTCGTCGAGTTCGTGCCCGGCGAGGTGATCGCCTGGAAGCACACCGCGGAGCGGGTCGACGGCAAGGACGCGCCCAAGTTCGCCGCGTCGGCGGTCTTCCGGGTCGAGTTGGCAGCGGCGGGGGACTCGACGCTGGTCACGCTGCGGCTGCTGCAGGAGCCCGTGTCGTTCCTGCACGGGCTGGCCATCCGGATGGGCGCGCGGTCGATCACCGCGCGGATGGAGGAGTCGCTGGCGCGCCTGCCGAGGGCGCTGGACTGACCGGTCCTTGACACCGAGGGCCGGACCGTGGTTCGTTGGGCTGGGAGCGCTCCCAGGGAAGGGACTACGGTGTCTCAACGAGTTGTCCTGGCAGCGGCGCTGGCGGGGGCCGCCACGGTGCTGACCGGTGTCGTCGCCGTCACCGCCGCACCCGCCGCCGCTCCGGCCTGTTCCGTCGACTACCGGGTGAACCAGTGGCCCGGCGGGTTCACCGCGGAGGTCGCCGTCACCAACGCCACCGGCGCCGCGCTGTCGTCGTGGCGGGTGACGTGGACGTTCGACGGCGGCCAGCGGATCACCGGGAGCTGGAACACCGCGCTCACCCAGACCGGGAACGCCGTCACCGCGGCGAACGCGGCCTACAACGGGTCCGTGGGCGTCGGCGGCACGGTGCGGTTCGGCATCCAGGGGACGTTCAGCGGGGCCAACCCCGCTCCGGTGGACTTCGCGCTCAACGGGCAGTCCTGTCAGGACAGCCCGCCCACGACCACGACGCCCACCACCCCGACAACAACAACGACCACCCCGCCCCCCGGCTGCCCCGCGGGCTCACTCTGCGAGGACTGGGAAGCGCAGAGCGGCACGCCCGGCGGCCGCTGGGCCGTCACCTACCCCAACTGCCAGGGCACCGGGACCGCCGCCATCGACCCGGCCGCCGGACGCGGCGGCGGCAAGGCGGTCCGGATCGACGGCGGCGGCGGATACTGCAACCACGTCTTCGTCGGCACCGCGCTCGACGGCATGACGCACGGCCGCTTCTACGTCCGCCACGACACCGCGCTCCCCGCGGCCCACGTCACCTTCATGGCGATGCGCGACGCCGTGGAGGGCAAGGACCTGCGGATGGGCGGCCAGAACGCGGCCATGCAGTGGAACCGCGAGTCCGACGACGCCACGCTGCCAGAGCAGAGCCCGAGCGGCGTCGCGCTCAGCCGCCCGCTGCCGGTCGACCGGTGGACGTGCGTCGAGTTCGCCGTCGAGGGCGGCGACATCCGGACCTGGGTCGACGGGACGCTGGTCACCGGCCTGGTCGCCGACGGGGTGCAGACCCACGACGTCGACGGCCAGTGGTTGCGCGGCAAGCCGTCGTGGCGGCCGAACCTGACCGACTTCCGGATCGGCTGGGAGAGCTACGGCGGCGACACCGACACCCTGGTCTTCGACGACATCGTGCTCGCGCCCACCCGCGTGGGCTGCTGAAACCCGTACGCTCGACCAGGTGACGACCACACCGGCCAAGCCCGACCCCGGTCGCGTCCTGCCGCCCAACCCCCGGCAGGCCGCGATCGTGGTCGGGTCGCTCACCCTCCTGCTCTGGCTGATCGAGCTCGTCGACGTCGCCCTGCCCGCCGACCTCGACCTGAACGGGATCATCCCGCGCGCGCTCGCCGGGCTCGACGGCATCATCTGGATGCCGTTCCTGCACGGCGGCTGGGGCCACCTGATCAGCAACACGCTCCCGTTCGCCGTGCTCGGGTTCCTGGTGATGGCGGGCGGGCTCGGCCAGTGGGCGGCCGTCACCGGCACCATCTGGTTCACCAGCGGCGTGGGCGTGTGGCTGACCGGGGCGGCGGGCTCGGTGCACGTCGGCGCGTCCGGGATCGTCTTCGGCTGGATGCTGTTCCTGCTGGTCCGGGGCGTCTTCGCGCGCAGCTTCCGGCAACTGCTCGTGGCCGTGGCGCTGCTGGCGTACTGGGGCACGATGCTGTTCGGCGTGCTGCCGGGCGACCCGCGCATCTCCTGGCAGGGGCACCTGTTCGGCGCGCTCGGCGGCGTGCTGGCCGCGTGGCTGGTGTCGGTCGCCAACCGGCAGGTGGCCGTACGCTCGTGACCGTGGACCCCAGCGCTCCGATCGGCGTGTTCGACTCCGGCGTCGGCGGCATGACCGTCGCCCGCGCCATCCTCGACCAGCTCCCGCACGAGCGCCTGCGCTACGTCGGCGACACCGCGAACGGCCCGTACGGCCCGCTGCCGATCGCCCGGGTGCGCGAGCTGGCCCTGGGCATCGCCGACGACCTCGTGGCCAGCGGCGTCAAGATGCTGGTGATCGCGTGCAACACCGCGTCGGCGGCGTGCCTGCGCGACGCGCGCGAGCGCTACGACATCCCGGTGGTCGAGGTCGTCGTGCCCGCCGTGCGGCGGGCGGTCGCGGCCACGCGCACCGGCCGGATCGGCGTGATCGGCACCGAGGGCACGATCCGCTCGCGCGCGTACGACGACGCCTTCGCCGCCGCGCCCGGTGTGACCCTCACCTCGGCCGCGTGCCCGCGCTTCGTCGACTTCGTCGAGCGCGGGGTGACCTCAGGGCGTCAGGTGCTCGGGCTCGCCCAGACCTACCTCGAACCGCTGCAACAGGCCGAAGTGGACACCGTGGTGCTCGGGTGCACGCACTACCCGCTGCTCAGCGGGTTGGTGCAGGTGGTCATGGGACCGTCGGTGACGCTGGTGTCGAGCGCGGAGGAGTGCGCCAAGGACGTCTTCGGCGTGCTGACCGAGCGCGACCTGCTGACCCCGTTCGACGGCGAGCCCGCGCACGAGTTCGTGGCCACCGGGGCGGCCGAGCCGTTCCACCGCCTGGCCCGCCGCTTCCTCGGCCCGGAACTGGCCAGCTTCGCCCTGGCGTGATCCTGCACACCGTCCGGAGCGGCGGCCCGGTGTGACAGTCTGACCCCGTGCTGCTCACCGTCCTCGGCTGCTCCGGCTCCCTGCCCGGTCCCGACGCCCCGGCGTCCGGCTACCTGGTGGAGGCCGAGGGCTTCCTGCTCGGCATCGAACTCGGCCCCGGCACCCTCGCCGAACTGCAGTCGCGCCGCGACCCGTTCCAGCTGGACGCGCTGGCGTTCTCGCACCTGCACGCCGACCACTGCTCGGACTTCGCGTCCCTGGCCGTGCTGCGCCGCTACCACCCGGCCCCGAGCCGCGACCCGCGCGCGTTCCGGCTTCCGGTGTTCGCGCCGTCCACCGCGCCGCGCCGCCTCGCCATGGCGTACGCGACCTCGGACGAGGAACTGGCCGAGACGGACCTGTCCGACGTCTTCGAGTTCCACGCCCTGCGGCCCGGCGTGGTCGAGATCGGGCCGTTCTCCGTCGCCGTCGCGCCTGCGGCGCACCCGTGCGAGTCGTACAGCCTGGCGATCACCCACGACGGGCGGACCCTGGCGTACACCGGGGACACGGGCCCGAACCCGGCGCTCTCCGCGCTCGTGGCCGGTGTGGACGTCCTGCTCACCGAGGCGTCCTGGACCCACGCCGACGACCGCCCCGCCGACCTGCACCTGTCGGGCACCCAGGCGGGTGAACTCGCGACGGCGGCGGGCATCGGCCGGGTCCTGGTGACCCACATCCCGCCGTGGACCGACGCGGACGCGGTGATGGCGGAGGTCCACGCCGCCTACGACGGGCCTGCGGAGCGGGTCGAGCAAGGCGTGACCTACACGATCTGAGCCGTCCGGTCGGGGCCCGCAGCCGATAGCTAGGCTGGCCCGCGTGGCTCGTAGCGATGGCAGGAAAGACGACCAGCTCCGCGACATCAAGCTGACCCGCGGCTACCAGGACTGGCCCGCGGGCTCGGTGCTGGTCGAGTTCGGGCGGACCCGGGTGCTCTGCGCGGCCAGCGTCAGCGAGGGGGTGCCGCGCTGGCGCAAGGGGTCGGGCCTGGGCTGGCTGACCGCCGAGTACGCGATGCTGCCCTCGGCCACCAACACCCGCGGCGACCGCGAGTCGGTCAAGGGGCGCATCGGCGGGCGCACGCACGAGATCAGCAGGCTGATCGGCCGGTCGCTGCGGGCGTGCATCGACCTGCAGGCCATCGGCGAGAACACCATCCAGCTCGACTGCGACGTCATCCAGGCCGACGGCGGGACCCGCACTGCGGCCATCACCGGGGCGTACGTCGCGCTGGCCGACGCGGTGACCTGGCTCAACGCGGCCAACCTGCTGAAGGACCCGCAGCCGCTGAGCTGCTCGGTCGCCGCGGTGAGCGTCGGCGTGGTCGGCGGGCGCGTGCGGCTGGACCTGCCGTACGAGGAGGACGTGCGCGCCGAGGTGGACATGAACGTCGTCGCCACGGACGCGGGCACGCTGATCGAGGTGCAGGGCACCGGCGAGGGCGCCACCTTCGCCCGCTCGACCCTGGACCGCATGCTCGACGTCGCGATGGAGGGCTGCGCGGAGATCACCCGGCTGCAGGCCGAGGCGCTGGCCCTGCCGTACCCGGGCGAGCTGCCGGAACCGAAGGGCAAGTGATGACCCGCGTCCTGCTGGCGTCCCGCAACGCCAAGAAGCTCGGCGAACTGCGCCGGATCGTGGCCGCGGCCGGTCTCGACGGCCTTGAGGTCGTGGGCCTCGACGACCTCCCACCGTTCCCCGACGCCCCGGAGACGGGCGCGACGTTCGAGGAGAACGCCCTGGCCAAGGCCCGCGACGCGGTCGCGGCCACCGGCCTGCCGTCGATCGCCGACGACTCCGGCATCGCGGTCGACGCCCTCAACGGCATGCCGGGCGTGCTGTCGGCGCGGTGGTCGGGCAAGCACGGGGATGATCAGGCGAACCTGGACCTACTCCTGGGCCAGCTCTCGGATGTGCCGGATGAGCGCAGGGGAGCGGCTTTCGTGTGCACGATCGCCTTCGTGATCCCCGACGGCCCGGAGAAAGTGGTCCGCGGCGAATGGCACGGCACCCTGACCCGGGAGCCCCGCGGCACCAACGGCTTCGGCTACGACCCCATCTTCGTCCCCGACGGCGACACCCGGACCTCGGCGGAACTGACCCCGGAGGAGAAGGACGCCCGCTCCCACCGCGGCCTCGCCCTCGCCCTCCTGGTCCCCCACCTGCGCGACCTCTGATCCACCACCATGTCCCCGGCCTCGATCACCCGGTCCGACACCTCGTGATGCGGCCTCGCCCCGTTCGGCCCGGACCCCACGATCACGAAGATGATCTGATCATATGATGTCATCATGTCGAATCTCGCATGATGGCATCATCTGGAGTTCTGGATGATGAGATCATCCGAATCGGCGGCGTGACCTCGCGCGTGCACCGCGAAGACCCGGTCGGCGCTGGCAACCGGGAAGGGCGGGCCCGCCCGTAGGGGTTGCCGAGCCCGGTGGGCGATCGTTCCGCCGGTCCTCGCCAGGTCAGACGGGTGATTGCTCCAGATGATGACGTCATCTGAAAGTCGCGGCGCGCGCTCGACTCGGATGATCAGATCATATGTTCGGATCATGAAGGCAAGTCAGATGATCTGATCATCTGAGTGTGTCAGGGCAGGTGGGGGGCGAGGGCAGTGGCGCCTGCGGTCGCGGCGGTTGTGGCGGTGCGGAACGGGGTGCCTGGTGGGTGTGAGGTGAGTAGGACGACCACGTAGCGGTCGCCCACGATGCCTGTGGTGTGGGCCGTGGTCGCCTGGGCGGACGTACCCCACGCCTGCTTCACCGCCCACGGGCCGGGGAACGCGGACGGGATGCCGAAGTGCTGGTCGAACCCGTCCGCCGCCGTGCGCGGGGCGTTCAGGAGTGGGGTGAGGAGGGTGGGCATGTCGGTCAGCAGGTACCGGTACACCGTCACCAGGTCCTCCGCGCTGAGCAGGACGTTGCCCCACCGGCCCCAGATGTCCGGTGGGCCGACGCCCGCGATCCCCAGCGACGCGGCCACCCGTCCCGGCAGTGCGTCGCCGCCCAGTTCACCCCACAACAGGCTGGCGACGCGGTCGTCGCTGTCCCGCAGCATCCGCGTGACGCGAGCCCAGGCCGTTCCCGCCCGGGTGGCCGCGATGCCCACCAGCAGCTTCACCAGCGACGCCGACTGGTACCGGGTCGACGGCTCGACCGCGACCATCCTGCTCTCCGTCGCGCTGTCCCACACCAGCAGCCCGACATCGGCCCCCGGTGACACCGCGCGCACCGCCGAGACGACCGTGGCCGCGGTGTCGGCGGGCAGCGCGGCCGCCTCGGGCGCGGCCTGTGGCGGCGCCGCCGGGGCCCCGACGGACGTCTGCGCCGAGCACGTCTCCGGGAGTGCCGCCGTGGTCACCGTCAGCACCAGGACCGCGACCACCGTGGCGGCCAACGCGGTCCGCAATCCCGACATGCCCACATCATGCGCCCACGACGCTGAGAATCAGGTGAGAATCCCGTTCAGCACCCGCGCCCCCGCGGTCACCGAGTCCGCCGCGGTGCGCAGGCGGATGGGGCGGGGGTGCTCGGTCAGCAGGATCACCGCGTAGCGGCCGTTCACCAGGCCCGTCGAGTGCAGGGACAGGTCGTGGGGACTGTCGGACCAGCCCTGTTTCACCGCCCACCGCGCGGAGATCCCGTCGGGGATGCCGAAGTGCTGGTCGAACCCGTCCGCCGCCAGGCGGGGCGCGGAGGCCAGGGCGTCCAGGATGAGGGAGCGGTCGGCGGCGGGCAGGGTGAGCACGTGGTCGTAGATCCGCACGAGGTCGCTGGGCGTCATCATCACGTCACCCCAACGGTTCGGCAGCGCGGGCGGGCGGGTTCCGGTGAGGCGCAACCGCTGCGCCGACGCCGTGATCATGGCCGAGCCGCCCAGCCGCACCCACAAGGCGTTGGCCACCTGGTCGTCGGAGTGGCTCAGCATTCTCCAGACCGACGCGCGGTCAACCGTGCCGCCGCGCAACGCCTCCAGGGCCATGAGCAGTTTGGACAGTGACGCCGACCGGAACGGCCGGTCGGCGTTGGCCGAGACGAGGGCGGTGTGCTCCCGCAGATCCACGACGAGCACGCCCACCTCGGTGTCCGGTCTGGACTCCCGGCGCACGGCCGCGGTCACCTCGGCGGCCACGTCCAGGTCAACCTCAGGCGCGGTCGACGTCTGCGTCAGCGGAAGGGCGATCGGAACCGGCGGCGCGGCAAGGGGAATCGGCTGGGCGCACGCGGAAAGCAGCAGCAGGGCAAGCAGTGCGAGACAGCGCATGCCCTGAACACGCAGCCGTCCCAGCGGAATGTTGCCCGGCTACCCGGGCAACTTTTCCGCCCCGTGCCCCGTAGCGGGGTCAGACCCCGAGGTCGCGACGCAGCTTCGCCACGTGCCCGGTGGCCTTCACGTTGTACTGCGCCAGCGAGATCACACCCTCGGGATCGACGACGAACGTCGACCGGATCACGCCCGTCACCGTCTTGCCGTACATCTGCTTCTCGCCGAACGCGCCCCACCGCTTCATCACGGTGCGCTCGCTGTCGGACAGCATCGGGAACGTCAGCGACTCCGCCGCGACCCACTTGGCCAGCTTCGCCTGGCTGTCGGGGGAGATGCCGAGCACGGCGTACCCGGCCGAGGCCAGCTCGCCCAGGTTGTCGCGGAAGTCGCAGGCCTGCTTCGCGCAGCCGGGGGTTGCCGCGGCCGGGTAGAAGTAGACGATCACCGATCGGCCGCGGAAGTCGGACAGCGACACCGGTTTGCCGGTGCTGTCGGGCAGGGTGAACTCGGGGGCGGGGTCGCCCACGCTCAAGCGCTCAGTCATGGGACAGACGCTATAGCCCGCTCACACCTCGCCGTCGAAGACGGTGACCGCGACGGCGGCCGCCGGGTCCGGCTTGGCCACCACGCGCACGTCCGCCTTCTCCGGCGGCACGGCGAAGGCCACCGAGAACCGCATGCTCTGCCCGGGCGCGATCTCCTCGGTGCCCACCAGGCCGCTGTAGCCCTGGGTGGAGTCGACGACCTGCTTGACCGCCTGCGAGTCCACGTGCGCGGTCAGCGCCAGCAGGGTCGGGCGGTACGGGGTGTCGCCGTCGTTGCGGACCGTCATCTCGAACCCGACCGCGCGCGCCGCCGCCGGGGATGCCGACGAGGTGGGGACGAACGACTTGGGGGCGGACACCGCGATCGACAGACCCCGCCCCAGCGCGGTCAGCGCGCCGCCCTGGGTCGTGGAGCCGGGCGGCTCGGCGCGTTCGACCGAGGGCGCCAGCTGCTCGGGGGGCGGCGTGCTCGATTGCGCCGCGCCGCACCCGGCGAGCGCTGCCAGGAGGGCGCAGGCGGCTGCGGCGCGCCTGGCGGTCTGCACGGTCCACTTCCTCGGTCGACGGGCGGGTACCCGTCCACGATGTCGGCTGGGGGTTGCGAACGCCCATCCCAGCGGCCGGTTGAGTCGGACCTGGAGCCAGGCTGTGGCCTGGCCGTGACCGGAGGGGCACCAACAGTGACGAGGGTCTCAGGCGGCCATGGCGAAGAACAGCACGATGACGCCCACCGCGGCCAGCCACAGCGCGATCAGCCAGCCGAAGTCCCGCCACGGCGAGATGGCCTGGTTGTCCTCGCCCGGCACGTACACCCCGCGCTCCTCGAACCGGTCCACCAGTCGGAGGAGCGCTTTCAGCGGCCTCGGCCTGCGCATGGGCCGATGGTCCCATGGCGCGGGTCGTACCCCGGGATGACGGGCCCGTCCGCCTCAAGATCGACGCGGGCGGACCCGGCCCAGGCCAGACTGGCCTCTGGCGGGAAACCGACCCGAGGGGATGGACATGGGGATCAGAAGACTGGCCGTGCTCGGCACGGCCGTGGTCATGGGGCTCACCGCGACGGTGACCACGGCGTCGGCCGACACCGGCGGCGACGTCGACCCGGCGGTGGTGCAGGCGGCGCTGGACCGGATGGCCAAGGACGGCGTCCAGGGCGTGCAGGTGCGCATCGTCGACGACGGGGAGACCCTGGTGCTGCGCAGCGGGACGGCGCGGCTGAACAGCCAGCGGCCGGTGCCGCTCGACGGGCGGTTCCGGGTGGGCAGCGTGACCAAGACGTTCGTCTCGACGGTCGTGCTGCAGCTCGTCGACGAGGGCAAGGTGGGCCTGGACGAGCCGGTGACGCGCTACCTGCCGGGCCTGGTCGACGACCGGATCACCGTGCGGATGATGCTCCAGCACACCAGCGGCCTGTTCAACTACACGAACGCGCTGCTGCGGGACCCGGAGAGCTTCGTGCGCGAGCGGTTCCGGCACTACTCGGCCGAGCAGCTGCTGGAGATCGGCACCTCCCGGCCGCTGGACTTCGAGCCGGGGACGGACTGGTCGTACTCCAACACCAACTACATCCTGGCGGGCATGCTGATCGAGGAGGTCAGCGGGCAGTCGTGGGAGCGCGCGGTCGAGCGCCGGATCCTGCGGCCGCTGGGCCTGCGCGACACCCGCACCGGCGGCATCGTCCCGCAGGGCCCGCACGCCCACGGGTACATGACCGCATGGGGCAAGCCGGTCGACGTCACCGCGATGAACTCCTCGGTCGCGGGCGCGGCGGGCGCGATGATCTCCACCACGGCCGACCTCGACCGCTTCCTGGACGCGCTGCTGTCCGGTGAGCTGCTGCCCGCGTCCCTGCTGGCGCAGATGCGGACCACGGTCGACGACTACGGCCTGGGCCTGGGCCGCAGCGAGCTGCCCTGCGGCACGGTGGCCTGGGGCCACGACGGCGGCATCCCCGGGTACGTGACGGTCACCATGAGCACGGCCGACACGAGCACCCGCATGATCATGTCGGTGACCTCCGCGCCGACGCCCGGCGCGGCGGACGGGCTCACCGACGTCCTCGCCGAGGTGTTCTGCTCGTAATCGTCGACACGGAAGGGGGCTCACCTGCCGGGTGGGCCCCCTTTCGCGATATTCGGTTGAGGCGGGGACCGGGGGTGGGCGACCGTGATCGGCCATGAGCCACGGCCACGAGGTCATCCGCGACTCCGACAACGCCCTGCTCGGCTACGTCCGGCAGGCAGGCGAGGACACCTGGTCCCCGCGCACCGTGTTCGGCCATCCGCTGGGCCCGGACGCCGACTTCCACGAGGCGTGGGAGACCGTCGAGCGGCGCGGACTGGCGTGCCTGGCCGACCGCTGGTGGTTCCGCGACGCCGACGGCGAGTGGTACGCGTGCGTCATCCAGGAGGCGACCGCGGACCGCGTGCGGGTGAGCATCGTCGACCTCGGCCACCCGGAGGTGTACGGGTCGCGCACGATCGAGAAGCCGACCGAGGCGACGCTGCGGTCCGAGGTCAGCGGTCCGGGCTGAGGAGGAGTGCGGCGGCGCGGGCCTTGACCTGGTCGCGGGTGTGGGCGGGGTGGTCGGCGGCGAGGAAGTGGCTGCCGATCGCCATGCAGAACGCGAGCAGGCTGCGGGCCTCCACCTCCTCCGGGTCGGCGCAGAAGGCGCTGATCGCGTCGCGGAGGAGCCCCATGCGCCGGTTGTCCACCCGGCGCAGGCGTTCGGCGACCTGGTGGTCGCGGCGCGCCCAGTCGCGGACGGCGAGGTCGATGGGGAGCAGGCGGTCGCCGGAGAAGGTGAGCCGCCCGGCGAGGCGGACCCGGTCCATCGGGTCGTCGCTCTCCCGCTCGACGCGGGCGATGACGTCGTCGACGCTCTCGCGCTCCCAGGTGTCCAGCATCTCGGTCAGCAGTTCGCCGCGGTCGGCGAAGTAGCCGTAGAACCCGCCCTTGGTCACCCCGAGCGCCTTGGCCAGCGCCTCCACGCGCACGGCGTCCACCCCGCCAGCGGCCAGCGCCCGCAACCCCGCCTCGACCCACTTCTCCCGCGGCGTCCGCAGCGCTCCCATGTGCCCTCCGGTGTTGTACGGGTGCGTATATGCTGGGGTTATACGTAACCGTATAACAGGGGGAGTTCCGCGATGGTGAAGTGGGCCGGTGGGCTGATCGCGCTGTGCGGTCTGGGGCACTCGGTGGGCGCCTTGGTGCAGACGGCCCCGCACCACGCCGCGAGCTGGCTCGACTGGGCACTGTGGGCCACCCCGAACACCGACCCCGTCGCGATGACCCCCACCACGGGCGCGTTCTGGTACACGTTCTACAGCTTCGGCCTGCCGCTCCTCCTGGTCGGCGCGATCGTCCTGTGGATGGGCGTCCGGGGCATCACACCCCCAGGGTTCATCGCGTGGGGCCTCGCGGCGTGGACGACCGTCGGCGCCGTCCTCTCCGGCCCCTCACCCCTGCTGCTACTCCTGATCGCGGCCGTCCTGCTCCTGGTCCGGCGACCTAGGGCGAGCCGGTGACGGCTGACGAACTCGACTGGGGCGGCCAGCGCGGCGGCGACCCGACGGCCGCCGAACTGGCCTTCATGACGGCGTTGGCCGCGCTGGTGCCGGGCCTTGACTACTGGCTGCACGCCGACGACGACGGCACGCCCTGGCTCCTGGTCTCCCTGGACATCGTCGAGGGCGACTCCATCCGGGACACCCTGCGCCTGGACTTCGACGAGCGCGGCATACGCGGCGGATGGAGCCCGGCCTGCCTCAACTGGGACGACGGGATGCGGGCCGAGGACGCCCTGATCGAGTTGTCCGCCCCCGACTCCCTGGTCCACCCGGCGGGGGAGTCCTCGATCGATGACCTCGCCCGCCGGGCCGCTGAGTGGTTCGTGGCGCCGAAGCGGCGGCGGTTCGCCTCGTGAGGCGGGTCGGAGAGCGTCATCCATCGCTGGCTCTTCGCCGAGGGCGGACACCAGTTCAGGCAGGTCGATGAAGACGAGCGGTCCTAGCCACGGCCGTGAACGTGATCGCCCGGGGCTCGGCGACCGCGACGAGTGGCTGGCGGCGGTCGCCGACCACGGCGACCGACCTGTCATCGAAGGTGATCACGCCCTGGTGGAAGCTGGGCGTGACATCGTCGGTCAGTCGGAACTCCCGCACCGAGCCCCCGGTGCTGCGGGCGACCCGATAACAGACGGCCTTGGATCGCCGAACGTCGAGCACGGCGGACCCTATCGCTCCACGACGGACGCGCCTCACGGTGAGGGGCGGGCCACGCCCGAGCCGGTCGGGTTCTCACGCTGGCGGAGTTGTGGGGCCGGAGAGACTCGAACTCTCACTGGCACGGACCTAAACCGTGTGCCTCTGCCAATTGGGCTACGGCCCCGAGTGGTAGCCCGGACAGCCTACTTGCCTGGCCCATGCGGAAGAGACGGCACCGGGTGATCTACCGTGTGTCCATCCGGGGTCACCGGTACCCCGGCGAGGAGGAAACGTGGCCCGCGATCCCGAGACCATCCAGCGCGAGATCGAGCAGGCGCGCGACGCGCTCGCGGTCACCCTTGACCGGCTGGGCGAGAAGGCCAGCCCGAAGCGGCTGGTGGACAACGCCAAGGCCAGCGCCCGGTCCACGCTCGACGACCCCAAGGTCCGTTACGCGCTCATCGGGGTCGGTGTGGTGGTCGGGCTGCTGGTGGTCCGCGGGCTGTTCCGCTAGGAGCCGGTCGCCGCCTCCCGGACGGGCGCGGCGGCGCGCGGGCGCGGGGCGGGGTCGGCGGGCTTCGGGCCCGTCGCGGGCTCCGGATCGGCATCCGGCCTGCCCAGCCGCGCGGCCAGGTAGGCCGAGGTGAACTGGTAGGCGTCGCCCTCCAGCGTGTGGACCACGGTCCGGACGTCGTCACCGGGGACCAGTTCCTCGACCAGCTGGTCGGCCGCGTCCCGCGCGGCGATGAGGCCGGGGGCGGTGGCGGTCCGGGACTCGCCCGCCGCGGTGACCTCGACGGTCCAATCGTCGCCGTCGGGGGTGTAGTTGGCCAGGATGGGCTCGAACATCGCGCACCTCGAATCTCGCGTCCTAAGACGCACTTAACCCAATCGGCTACAAGCGCGCCCGCTGAACTGCGCAACTTCCTCGCCCGGAATCGGTTCCGGGCCTCACTCAGCCGGGTGAGCGCGCTCGATCAGGCCACGCAAACCGTGCCAAAGGGACGTCATCAGGTAGTCGGCGGCCTCCTCGGCGCCCACCTCGTCCTGGGCGACGTACCACAGCGACAGCCGCTCGCACGCGCCCACGACCACCTGCGCGGCGGCCTCCAGCATCGTCTGCGGCGCGTCGGGCACGAACGCGCGGAACAGCGCCACGTCGATCGCGGCCTGCTCCTGCCGCCCGGCCTCGATCTCGGCGGCGGCGACCGGGCCGGCGGCCGCGGTGTCGCCGCTGAGCATGAGCGACCAGGCCCTGCGGTGGGAGTCGGCGAAGGCGAAGAAGGCCCCGACGCCGCGGCGCAGCGCCTCCTCGGGCGTGGTCGCGCCGACCACCGCCGCGGTCGTGGCCTGCGCCAGCTCCTCGCGCGCTGCCCGGATGCAGGCGACGAGCAGGCCCTCCTTGGAGCCGAAGTACTCGTAGATCATCGGCTTGGACACCCCGCACCGCTCGGCGATCTCGTCGACCGAGGTCGCCAGGTAGCCGCGCTCGCTGAAGATCTCCTCGGCGACCGCCATCATCTGCCGCTCGCGCTCGGCGCGCGGCATGCGCTTGCGGGGCTGGTCGGTGGTGGTCACGAGATTGACTCTACCCGAAGTAACCTACTCCCAGTAAGCTGGACCGCGAGTAACAGTCAGCGAGGGAGGATCGGCGCATGGGCAAGGTCATCCACACCGGTGTGGTGGTCGTCGGGACCGGGTTCTCCGGCATGGGCATGGCGATCCAGCTCCGCCGCGAGGGCCGCGACGACTTCGTCGTGCTGGAGAAGGCTGCCGACTTCGGCGGCACCTGGCGGGACAACACCTACCCCGGCTGCGCCTGCGACATCCAGTCGCACATGTACTCCTTCTCCTTCGAGCAGAAGTCCGACTGGTCGCGCTCCTTCGCCCCGCAGCCGGAGATCTGGGCGTACATGCGCGAGGTCGCCGACAAGTGGGGCCTGCGCCGCCACACCCGCTTCCACTGCGAGGTCGCGGGCGCCCGGTGGGACGCCGACGAGGCGCGCTGGCACGTGGCCACCAAGACCGGCGACACCTACGTCGCCCAGTACGTCGTCGCGGGCGTCGGCGCATTGCACATCCCGTCGGTGCCCGAGCTGCCCGGGATCGAGAACTTCCAGGGCAAGGCGTTCCACTCCGCCGACTGGGACCACGACCACGACCTGACCGGCAGGCGCGTCGCCGTCATCGGCACCGGGGCCAGCGCGATCCAGTTCGTCCCGCGGATCGCCAAGCAGGTCGAGCACGTGACGCTGTTCCAGCGGACCGCTCCCTGGGTCATGCCCAAGCCCGACCACGCTATGCCCGCGTGGACGCAGAAGGCGTTCGCCACCATCCCCGGCACGCAGCGCGCGTACCGGGCGTTCCTGTACTGGCTCAACGAGGTCCGCGCCGTCGGCTTCAACGGCAACCTCGGCCTGCTCAAGGCCGCCTCCAAGCTCGCGGCCTGGAACATCAAGCGCTCGGTGAAGGACCCGGAGATGGTCCGCAAGCTCACCCCGGACTACGTGCTGGGCTGCAAGCGCGTGCTCATCTCCAACGACTACTACCCGACGTTCAACCGCCCCAACGTCGACCTCGACACCTCCGGGGTCGCCGAGGTGCGGGCCAACTCGATCGTGACCAAGGACGGCCGCGAGATCGAGGTCGACACGATCATCTACGGCACCGGCTTCCACGTCACCGACGCCTTCGACTACCTCGACATCACCGGCCGCGACGGGCGGGACCTGGCCAAGACCTGGCGCGAGCACGGGATCAACACCTACAAGGGGATCACCGTCAACGGCTTCCCCAACCTGTTCTTCCTGCTCGGCCCGAACACCGGCCTCGGCCACAACTCGGTGGTCTTCATGATCGAGTCCCAGATCCGCTACGTGGCCGACGCGATGCGCATGGTCGAGCGGCACGGCGGCGACTCCATCGAGGTCCGCCGCGGCGCGCAGGAGCGGTTCAACGCCGAGATCCAGCGCAAGCTCGCCGACGGCGTGTGGACGCAGGGCGGCTGCACCAGCTGGTACCTGGACTCCCAGGGCGTCAACCGGACCATCTGGCCCGGCTTCACCTGGCGTTACTGGCTGCAGACCCGGCGCGTGGACCCGTCGGCGTACGAGGTCGTCGCCCGGCGGCGGGACACGGTGGGGGCGGGCAGTTCAGCCCGGTAGTTCAGCCCAGCCGAACCGATTCACCGGCTTCACCGCCGGATTCGCCCGTTCGCCGTCTGGACAGGCCACGACCCCTTCCCGCCCCGGACACTGGCTCGCAGCCGGTGGATTTCAGTCGGGGCCGGTTGGTTGGGGAGGAGTCACATGGACAGCACGATGGACGGCAAGGCGATCGTGGTGACCGGCGCCGGTCGCGGCCTGGGCGCGGCGTTCGCCGAGTACCTGGCCGCCTCCGGCGCGGGGGTCGTGGTCAACGACGTCGACGCCGACGTGGTCGCCGAGGTGGCGGGCCGGATCCGGACCGCGGGCGGCGCGGCGGTGCCGTGCGTGGCCTCGGTCGCCGACCCGGAGGAGGCCGAGCGCATCGTCGACACCGCGGTGCGCGAGTTCGGCGTCCTGCACGGGCTGGTGAACAACGCGGGCCTGAACTACACGGCCAAGCCGTGGGACGACGACCCGGCGCGGGCGCGGGAACTCGTCGAGGTCAACGTGCTCGGCGTGATCAACGTCGGGCTGGCCGCGGTCCGGCGGATGCGCGAGACCGGTGGCGGCTCGATCGTCAACGTCTCGTCCGGGGCGCTGATGGGCCAGCGCGGGCTGGGCGTGTACGCGGCGAGCAAGGGCGCGGTGGCGTCGCTGACCTGGTCGTGGGCGCTGGACCTCGAGGACGAGGGCATCCGCGTCAACGCGCTGTGCCCCAAGGCGTACACCAGGATGGTGTGGGACTCGCCGCGGCGCGCTGAGCTGTCGAAGCCGACCGAGACGCCGGACCGCATCGCGCCGCTGGTGCGGTTCCTGCTCTCCGACCGCGCGGCCGGGATCACCGGCCAGGTGGTGCGCTGCACCGGCACGCAGTTGCACCTGGTGGGCCACCCGTACTTCAAGGCGCCGGTGCTGCAGCGCGACGAATGGGATCTCGCCTCGGTCGAGCGGGCCTTCGCCGAGGTGCTCGGCGGCGCGCTGGAGCCCTACGGGCTGGAGCGCCGTCAGCCGCCGCCCCTGCGCGAGTGGGTACCCGCGTGAGTCCGCCCACCTTGCCGTAGGCGATCATGCACGCGAGCATCGTCTGAACGGCGCGTGCCGAGAGGGCTACGCTCCGCACGGGCGACGCGGTCGCCGGACGCGGCGCGGTCTCACCGGAGCGGAACCCGGTCACGGCTCCCGCGTCCTATCACGCGACCAGGGAGGTGGGATGGGGAACGGGACCGAAGTGGGTCTCACCAGTCGCGGCTCATCGGAGTCTCCTTCCTCACCGGTTGCTCAGGACACGTCTGGACAGGACAACGACCCGACCTCCGTCGGGGTCACCAGTCGCGGCTCATCGGGCTCACCTCCAGCCGGATCCAGTGTGGCCGACCCGCGTAAGCCCAGCTTGACGGACCTGCCGCCGTCGGCACGCGCGTACGTGCTCGCTTTCGAGGCGATCACCGTGGCGACGGCGGCGTGGGCGATGCTCACCGACGCCCCGCCGGTCACGCTGGACTGGTACCGCTTCGCCGTGCTGGTCGCGGCGGGCGCCGCGCACCGCTGGCTGTCGCGGCGCACCGAGGAGACCCGCCGCGACCAGGCGGCGGGCGGACCGCACATGGACACCAGCGTCGTGTGGATCCTGCCGGGCATGGTCCTGCTGCCCGCGTGGATGGCGGTGGCCGCGCTGATCCTGCTGCGCGTGCAGCTGTACCCGGTGGCCCGCCGCCCGCTCTACCGGTACACCTTCGGCACAGCGGGGATCCTGCTGGCCGCGCTGGCGTCCATGGCGGTGATGCGACTGGCGGGCGTCTCCGTGGACAACGCGATCGGCGTCGGCGACGGGCTGTTCCTCGCGGGCGCCGGGGTGGCGTACTTCCTGGTGAACGCCTTCGCCATCGCGGGGGTGATCGCGCTGTCGAGCGCGCACGCGACGTGGGAGGCGATCGCGGGCAGCAGGCGCGACAACCTGGGCGGCGCGGTGATGGTGTGCCTGGCCGTCATCGCGGCCCTGGCCACCGCGCACGCGTGGCTGGCCCCGCTGATCCTCGTTCCCCTGCTGGCCGCCCTGGACTGGGGCGCGCTGCAGATCGAGACCGCCCGGGGCGACGCCCGGACCGACCACAAGACCCAGCTGCTCAACAGCCTCGGCTGGCACGAGGAGGCGGGCCGCGAGGTCGACCGGGCCCGCAGGCTCTCCGGCCCGCTCGCCGTCGCGGTGATCGACCTCGACCACTTCAAGCAGGTCAACGACACCTGGGGCCACCCGGCCGGGGACGCTGTGCTGCGCGCGGTCGGCGCGGTCCTGCGCGAGACGACCCGCCACGGCGACCTGGTGGGCCGCTTCGGCGGCGAGGAGTTCGTGCTCCTGCTGCCCGACACCGACGCCGCCGCCGCCATGTCCGTTGCCGAACGCGTGCGGCGCGGCATCGCCGACCTGCACGTCCCGGCGACCGACAAGCGCGGCAGACCGGTCACCATCGGCGGCCGCACGACCTCCATCGGGATCGCCGCGGGGTCAGGGCCGGCGACGGATTTGGACGCGTTGTTGAGGGCTGCGGACGCGGCGTTGTACGAGGCGAAGCAGCAGGGGCGCGACCGTATCCGGGTGGCCGGTTAGTCCTCGCGGCTCTGGAAGTCGTGCGGGTCCGGGCGACATGCCCTCTGCGTCTGCGGCCCGCCGTGGCGGTTATCGGGTTGCGGTCGATCGGGACCTCGGGTGGTTGGCGCGGATGTTCTCCTCGGCCAGGTCGACCGTCTGAATCAGTCTGCGCCTGCGGGTCTCGGGGCGTTTGGCGGTGGCGATCCATTCCAGGATCAGGCGCTTGGACGACGGGGGGAAGCGGTCGAAGTTGGCGCGGGCGGTGGTGTTGCGGTCGAGGAGTGCGCGCAGGTCGTCGGGGACGATCTCGCCGACCTCCCACATGCCGGTCGCCTTGGCCGTGTCGATGAGGACCTGGCCGCGCGGGGTCATCAGGCCTGCGGCGGTCATGCGCTCGGCGCGGTCGCGGTTGAGCCTGCTCCAGCCGCTGCCGGGGTTGCGGGGGGTGAAGCGGAGGCGGGAGCCCGCGGCCTGGCTGTCGATCCAGCCGAAGCACAGGGCGTGCTCGACGGCCACCGCGTACGGGAGGTCGGGGTGGATGTCCAGCCACACCTCGGTTTCCGACTCGCCGTGCTCGGCCAGCCAGGTGCGCCATTCGGTGACGTTCACGCGCCCAGCACCTCCAGGTAGTGCTTGTTGAACATGACGCCGAGGACGTTCCCGAACGGGTCCGTCACCGACGCGGTGACGAAACCGGGGCCGTGCTCGGTCGGGGGCAGGTGCTGGGTGGCGCCCAGCGACAGCAGCCGCTCGAAGGCGGCGTGGACGTCGTCGACGGCCCAGTAGATCATCGCCCCGCCCGGCGGCGGGGAGGCGAACCGGCGCGAGAGGATGCCGAGTTCGTGCTGGTAGTCGCCGATGCGGAACTCGATGTAGGCGGGCGAGCCGTCCACGTCGCGGGAGAAGTACGGCTCGACGCCGAGCACGGTGGCGTACCAGTCGGCGGCGGCGCTGACGTCGTCGGCGAAGTAGTTGACGGTGGTGAGTCCTCGAAGCATGGGACCAGCATCGCGCCTAAAGTGCTCACCAACTGAGCACTTTGGAGAACCGATGCGCGCCGACCGTCTCGTCGCCGCCCTGCTGCTCATGCAGGCCCGCGGCCGCGTCACCGCCGCCGAGCTGGCCGAGGAGCTGGAGGTGTCCGTCGCCACGGCTCGGCGTGATCTGGAGGCGTTGTCGGCGGCGGGCGTCCCGGTGTACCCGCAGCCGGGCCGGGGCGGCGGCTGGTCGCTGGTCGGCGGGGCGCGCACGGACCTCACGGGGCTGTCGGCGACCGAGGCGCAGGCGCTGTTCCTGCTCGTCGGCCCGGCCGCCGCGGTCTCTCCGGAGGCGAAGGCCGCCCTGCGCAAGCTGGTCCGGGCCCTGCCCACCCCGTTCCGCGCCGACGCCGAGGCCGCCGCCACCGCGACCATGACCGACCCGACCCGCTGGGGAGACCGGCCGAGGGACCGCCCGGAGCTGGTCGACCTGCTCCAGGCGGCCGTGGTCCGCCGCAGGAAGGTCCGGCTGACCTACGTCAACCGGGCGCGCGAGGAGACGGTTCGCCTGGTGGACCCGTGGGGCTTGGTGGACAAGGACGAGGTCTGGTACCTCATCGCCGGCACACCGCGCGGCAGACGCACATTCCGCTTGGACCGCGTCGTCGCCGCCGAGCCCACCGACGAGCCCGCGAACCGCCCCGCCGACTTCGACCTGACGGAGGCGTGGGACCAGGTGGTGGGCGAGGTGGAGGACCGCCGCTCCCGGACATGGGCGACCCTGCGGATCGAGGCCCGGTACATCCCCATCCTCCGCGACCACTTCGGACGCCACTGCCACGTCGACGGCGACCTCGTCCGGGTCGGCGCCCCAACCCCACTCGACATCGCCCGCCAGTTGGCGGGGTGGGGCGGGCTGGTGGAGGTGGTGGACCCACCGTCGGTCCAGACGGAACTGGCGCGGATCGGTGGAGAGTTGGTGGCCCGGTATCGGACGTGAGGGCGCCCGGCTGGTGTGCGGGGGCTGGTGCTGAACCGCTGTCGGTTCGGGTGCGAGTTGACTCGGCGCTGAGCGTGGGCGGCTGGCTGAATGCGGGGCGGGGGCACCGATGGTGTGTTAGGCCGCTGTCGGTCCGGATGGGACTTGGCGCGGTGCTGAGCGTGGATTGGCTGGTTGTTGCGGGGTGGTGTGCGCTGGTGGGTGTGTTGGGTCGCTGTCGGTTCGGGCGGGGGTTGGCGCGGTGTTGGGCGTGGGTGGGCTGGTTGTGCGGGGCGGGGTGCGTCGGTGGGTGGTGGGTCGCTGTCGGTTCGGGCGGGAGTTGGCGCGGTGTTGGGCGTGGGTGGGCTGGTTGTGCGGGGCGGGGTGCGTCAGTGGGTGTTGGGTCGCCGTTGGTCCGGTGCGAGTTGGTTCGGTGCGGGGTGTGGGTTGGAGGGCTGGTGGGGTTGGGCCGCTGTCGGTCCGGGCGGGACTGGGTTCGGTGTCGGGAGTGCGTTCGCTGGCCGGTGTGCGGGGTGAGGAGCGGGTGGGAGCCGCTGGGTTCACCGTGCGGGCAGTCGCTGTCGGTGTGATCAAGCGAGCGAGGGCGCCCGCGTGGGGTGCGGGCGCCCTCGTCTCACCTCACGGGCGGCCTGTGGCCAGGGAGTAGCTGCCGGAGCCGCTGTACGCGTGGACGATCCAGCGGTAGTAGCCCGCTGTTCCGGTGTACGTGACCCGTTCCGATGCCGCCGGAGTGGTGCCGCTTGCGACCGTCTGCCAGGTCGAGCCGTTCCACTTCTGCAGGTACAGGTCGAAGTCGGTGCCGGAGGGGCCGGTCAGGCAGCCGAGGTGGCCGCCGGAGGACGACGAGTAGTAGTAGCTGCCGTTGGGCTGGGCCTGCTGGCCGCCGCTGGACAGCGAGCCGGTGTAGGTGGCGCTCGCGCCGTCGCAGTCCGCCGGGTCGGGCGGGTTCCCGCCGCCGCCGGAGGTGAGGAGGGTGCGGCCGTAGGTCTGCAGGATCTCGTTCACCGGCTGGAAGTACGTCGTCCCGCCGGTGCGGCAGTTGCCGGAGCCGCCGGAGGTGACGCCCTGGGCCTGGTTGCCCGAGATCGCCGAGCCGCCGGAGTCGCCAGGCTCGGCGCACACCGTCGTGCGGATCAGCCCGTACACCGATCCCTCGGGGTAGTTGACGGTCGAGTTGCGGGCCTGGATGGTGCCGCAGTGCCACCCCGTGGTCGAGCCGGAGCGGCAGATCGACGAGCCGACCGGGGCGTCCTGGGAGCCCGCGACGGCCACGCGGCCGCCGTTGTAGTTGTTGACCGCGGCGATCATCGTGTTGCCCGAGGACACCGCCACGTAGGCCATGTCGTCGCCCGGGAAGCTGGACCCGGAGAACGTGCCGCTGGGCTGGCTGGTCGTCGCTCCCCGCCGTCCACAGTGGCCCGCGGTGATGAAGCCGCCGTTGACCGAGAAGCCGATCGAGCAGCGGGTCCCGCTGCCGATGTAGTACGCGTTGCCGCCGACCACGTCGATCAGCGGGCGCGGGGCCTCCGTGGACGCCTGGACGCGCACGGCCTGCATCGGGACGCCGCTGGCCCTGGCGAACCGGTGGGCGTCGGCCAGCGCGTTCGGGCGGACGGAGACGACGATGGAGTTGGTGGTGACGTCGACGTGCCAGCCGATCACCGACGCCGGGACGGCGGCGCGGTTGGCGTCGAGCCTGGCCTTCAGCTTGTCCAGCGTGGCCTCGCTGCGGGTGACCATCCGGACCTCGGCGCCAGCGGCGCGTGCCGTCCGCGCCGATGCCGGGTCGGTGGCGCCGACGACGAGGGAGCCGGTGGCGGCGTCGTACCAGCTGCCGCCGAAGCGGTGGCCGAGACGCTTGCGGATCGTGCGGTCGGCCCGCGAGGCGGTGGCCTCGTCGGCGAGCCGGACGGTGGCCTCGGCCGAGGTCAGGCCGAGGTCGCGCTGGAGCGCGGTGTGCATGGTGTCGACAGGGGCTGCGGATACGGTGGGCGCTAAGGCCACGAACGTGCCCGCCGCCATGATGGCGGCGCCGAGCACGGCTGTGACTTTCCTGGCCATGCCGTTTCTCCTCTGAACGCAGGGCGAGTGCAAACGGATGGCTGCCACCCGGGTAGGCAGGTGCAGGAGACGGTAATCGGGAGAAATCGGTCAGTGGTAATAGCACTTGGTCATAGCGCCGCGCGGTCTCCCTCGACCCCGTACATGGGGTAGCGCTCCAGGAACCGGGAGTACCTCGGCCTGCGCGCGATCACGTCCTGGTATGCCGCGCCCGCGAGTTTGACCAGCTGGTCGGCGAAGGACGCGGTGGCGCTGTCGGGATGCCAGCCGACCAGGTTGCGCCAGCGCAGCGGGTTGCCCGCGATCGGCACGGGCACGACGCCGGGCATCTCCCGGAACATCGGCTGGCACAGCACGACGGCGTCCCCGGCCTCGACCATGTCGATGCAGGTCACCACGTCGGTCTCGTACAGGGTCCTCGGTGTGAAGCCCGCCCGCGCGCAGGCCGCGGCGAAGCATTCGGCGAAGCAGCCGTCGCCGGGCGTCGCGCCCCACTGCTCGCCCGCGAGCGCGGACAGCTCGACCTCGGCCTTGCCCGCCTCCGGGTGGTCGGTGGACAGCAGCACGAACACCGGGTCGGTGGCCAGGGTCCGCCAGATCAGCCCCGGCTGGGCGGGCGGCGGGGCGTCGCCGCACACGCCGACCAGGGCGTAGTCGACGCGGCCGTCGGCGAGCATGCCCGCCAGCTCCTCCGACGACCACGACACGTGCGTGGTCACCTCCAGCTCCGGGTGCACGGCGTTGAGCTGGTGCACCAGCCCGCCGAGCACCGGGCCGGTGGCCGAGCCCAGCCGCAGCCGGGCCGGGGTGTCGCCGGGCAGCGCGGCGTTGTTGGCGAAGCGGGCGGCCTCCTCGCGCAGGCCGGACACCGCGGGCAGCAGCAGCTTGGCCCTGGCCAGCACCAGTTCGCCCAGCGGGGTGGGCCGCGCGCCGCGACGGTCGCGTTCGAACAGCGGGCCGCCGAGCGCGCGCTCGATCCGGTGGAGCTGGGCGGTCAGCGCGGGTTGGGCGAGCCCCAGCGTCGACGCGGCCTTGGTGATGCTGCCTGCCTCGGCCACGGCGCAGATGATTTTGAAGTGGCGCAGCTCCAACTCCATGGTGCAACGCTAAGCCGGTTCTCCCAGCACGCCAAGTCCCAGCGCCGCCCGTGATCAGGTTGAGGCTTCACGCAGCAGATGACTGTTGCTGAGCGAAAATGGTGATTAATGTGCACCTTTGAACAAGGAGGTGGCGGTGTACTACGCCCTGCGGTTCCAGGTGCTGCCCGGTCCGGACGTCGCCGACACGGCGGCGCGGGTGGCGGATTTCTGCGGTGACCACGGGATCGGCGAGGTCGTGCTGATCACCGGCGGCGAAGAGGTCTGGACCGCGCAGGCCGACGAGGACGTCTGGTTCGACACCGTCGCCACCGCGGCCCCGGTGCTGCGCGCCGCCGGACTCCAGGTCAGCCTCAACCCCTGGGTGACCGTCGGGCACGCCGACCGAGGCCGGGTGTCGCGGCTCGGGTTCGCGCCGATGGTGTCCCCGTACGGGGAGGTGGCGACGGCGCAGGCGTCGTTCGCGTGCCCGCGCTGGCGGGCGTGGTTGGCCGCGCACTACGGCCGCTTCGCCGGGCTCGGCCTGCGCGTCCTCTGGCTGGAAGACGACTTCCGCTACCACAACCACGCGCCGCTGACCTGGGGTGGCGGCTTCGAGCCGGAGATGCTGGCGCGGTTCGCCGAACTGGCCGGGGAGCCGGTGACGCGCGCTGAGCTGGTCGCCGCGATCACCGGCCCGCCGCACCCGTGGCGGGCGCTGCTGGCACGCACGTGGTTCGAGGCCCAGCTGGAGGCCGTCGAGGCGGTCCGGGCGGCGGTCGCGGGGCGGGCCGCGCTCGGCCTGATGAGTTCGACGCTCGGGGTGGCGTCGGTGGAGGGGCGGGAGTGGCGGCGGCTGCTCGCGGCGCTGGGGCCGGGGGCGGTCCACCGTCCGCACTATGCGCCGTACACCGACGCGGTCGGCAGTGAGCTGGCGTGGTCGGTGGCGATGTTGGAGTTGCAGCGTCCGCTGCGGCCCGCGGGGGTGGAGGTCGCGCCGGAGGTGGAGAACTACCCGTTCACGTCGTGGGCGAAGTCGGACACGCAGACGTGGTCGGAGATGGTGGCGTGCGCGCTGTCCGGGGCGGACGGGCTGCTGCTGGACGTCGTCCCGTTCACCGCGGGCTCGCCTGACCGCTTCCCCGCCGTCGGCGCGATGCTGAGCGCTTCGCGGCCAGCACTGGACTTCGCGTCGTCCACTGTGGAGACACTGGGCGTCGGGATCCCGTGGTACGACGACACGGCGCTGCACGTCCACGGCACGGGCGACCTGGACTCCCTCGCCGTCGACCCGACCCGCGCGGCCAGGTATCTGCTGGGGTACGGCGTCCCGATCCGGGCGGGTTACGCGCCGCTCACCGCCGTCTTCGGCCAACTCGCCCGGGCGATCCCCGACGCCGACCTGCCCCGCCTCCTCGCGGGCGGCCTCCTCCTCGACGGTGTGGCCGCGTCGATCCTGACCGAGCGGGGCGCGGATCTCGGGGTCGTGGTGCACGAGATCGCAGACCGGGAGTCGGCGCTGTACGCGGTCGAGGATGGCGAGTCGGTGAACCAACAGCCCGCGCTGGCCCGCCTGACCGTTGGCCCTGGCGGTCGGGCGTTGACCACAATCCGCACACCGGACGGGTCGTACTGGGGCGATGGGATGGTGGTGACGACCACCGGCCATGGCGGCCGGGCGATCGTCCTGGCCGCGACGTCCCCCGAGGACCTGCCGCGCTCCGACGAACGCCAGGCCCGCCTGCACGCCGCGATCGCCGCGTTGGTCCCGGATATCCCGTTGGTGACAGGGGGTCCGCACCTGATCCCGCACGCAGCCTTGGTCAACGGCCGCCTCCGCGTCGCCGTCGCCAACGGCTCGGCTGATCCGGCGCACGCCAGGGTGAGTGTGGGTGGTGATGCGGCGGTTGCCGAGGTCGGCGGTGATGGGACCGTTGGTTCGGCTGAGTCAGCGAGTGCGCGGGTGAGCGTTGCTGTGGACCGTGGTTCGGCTGGACCTGGGGGCAGGGTCGCCGTGGCCGATGGCTGGGCTGGATCGGCGAGTGCTGCTGGCGATGGCACGGTCGGTCCCGCGGGCACCGGGGACGCTGAAGCCGACGATCCGGTCGGCGGTGCTGGCGCTGATGGGTCGGCTGGCGCCGGGGGCGGTTTTGGGGCTGAACGTTCGGCAGGTGGGCGGGTTGCCGGTGCAGGGGATGGTGTTCCGGCGGGTGCCGGGGTCGGCAGCGCTGCGGCCGGTCCGGGCGAGCCGGTTGGCAGTATCGGGGGCGACGGCTCGGCGGACTCGATGGGTGCACCGGCGGATGGCTCGGTCGGGCCTGCGGGTGGCCTGATTGCTGACGATTCGGCAGGTTCGGTGGGTGGCCGGGTTGGTCGCGAGTCGGGGGTAGGTGGGGTTGCCGGTGGTTCGCCCGGTTCAGTGAGTCCCTGGGGTAGTGGTGGGTTGGCGGGTGCGGTTGCCGGTGGTTCGCCGGGTTCTGCGGATGCCTGGGGTAGTGGTGGGTCGGCGGGGTCGGTCGCCGATGGCTCGGCCGGTTCGGTGGGCGTCTGGGGTGTTGGTGGGTCGGCAGCTGTTTCGGTTGCTGATGGATCCGCCGGTTCCGCGGCTACTCCCGAAAGCGGCGGGTTGGCTGGGGCGGAGGGCGGTGGGGCTGGGGCGCCTGTGCGTGCGACCTTGCTCGTCCCCCTGGCTGAGCCGGCGCCAGCCGTTGGGCCGATTCCGCACCGGGGGTGGGTTGTGTGGGAATGGTGATCACTCGTTTGGACTAATTTCGGCGGGTTCGCGTAATGGCGGGCGTCTTCGTCCCTTTCGTTCATGTCCGGCGGAAGGAGCAGGCGTGCGCATCGAGGCGGCCGTCTACCAGCGGGTCCTTGGGGACGAGTTGCGCAAGGCGCGCAAACAGCGGGGGTGGACGCGGAAGGAGTTGACCAGCAGGCTGCAGACCGGCATCTCCCTGCAGACGCTGGCCACCTACGAGCTCGGCACCCGCCAGTGCACCATCGTGCGGTTCGTGGAGTTGTGTCTGGCGCTGGAGGAGATGCCGCACGAGCTGATGTCGCGGGTGCACGACCGGGTGTTCGCGGGCACGACCATGGGGCGGGTCCGGGTCGACCTGCGGCGGGTTGTCCGGGATGACCGGCCCGAGTTGTCGCCGCTGCGGCGGTGGGCCGCGGGCAGGCTGGCCTGCCACGTCGGGCCGGAGCCGCCGATCGTGCAGCTCGACCCCGCCGCGCTCGAACGGTTGGCGGAGTTGTGCCGGGTGGAGACCGTCGAGCTGGTCAGGAAGCTCGGCGACGTGCGGTGATCAGCCAGGCGGCGGAGCCGTACCGGACGCCGTCCTCGGTGCGGTGGGCCTCGACGCTCTCCCGCAGGGCGGCGAACGCGCGGGCCTTGGCGTCGTCGTCCAGGCCGTCGGCGATGTCGCCGTAGTGGTCGGCGATGAAGTCGTAGGCGTCGTCGTCGCCGAAGTCCATCGGTTCGCTGAGGGCCGACATCTCCACATCGACGAACCCGGCCGCGCCCAGGATGTGGTGGACGCGCTCGGGCCTGCTGAGCGCGAAGGGGCTGGGCGCGTCGTCCGGCGGCACCGGCAGGGCGCGCCCGCCCGCCAGCGCGGCCCGGAAGGCGGTGAGGAACTCGTTGCGCTCCAACGGCTGCCAGGTGATCAGCGCGAGCCTGCCACCATCCTTGAGCGCGGACGCGATGTTGGCGAACGCCGCGACCGGGTCGCCGAAGAACATCGTCCCGTGCCTGCTGATCGCGACGTCGAAGCGCCGCTCGGGGAACGGGTGGATCTGGGCGTCGGCGCGGACGAACTCGACGTCGTCGCCGCCAGCGCGGCGGGCCATGGCCAGCATCGGCTCGGACAGGTCGACGCCGAGCGCGCTCGCGCCGCGACGGGCGGCCTCCCTGGTCGTCTGCCCGCCGCCGCAGCCGATGTCGAGCACGTGGTCGGTCGGCGTGATCGCGGCCGCGGCCATCAGGTGGTCGAGGTAGCGCGCGACGCACCGCTCGAACCGGGCGAGGTTGTCGGCCCAGAACGCGCCCCTCGGGCCGTTCCAGGCTTCCAGCTGCGCGGTGTTGCCCTGATCGACGTTCATCGTTCTCCCCCAAGCCAGGTGGACCAGTCGAGGGCGTCGGCCAGCAGGCCGTCGCCCGCGCGCTGCGCCGCCACGAGCCGGGCAGGCGGTCCGCGACGCGCAGCGGTCCCCCTGCCCCGCGTTGAGGACCAGCACCCGCACGTCGAGGTCGGCCAGCGCCTCGACATCCTCCACAACCGCCGCGGACAAGTCGAGCCGAATAAGCGCGGGTAGCGCGGCGAGGTCCGCCGCCAGCACGGGAAGCCCGGAGACGGTGAGCTCCCGCACCAGAACGCGCCGGAGGAGCTGATGCCCCAGCGCGCCCTCGCCGCGCACGGGGGCCACCAACTCGGCGATGAGCGCGTCTCGCTCCTCGGTCACACCGCCGGGGTCCGCCTCACACGTCCCGGGCGAAGGCCGCCAGGAGGGCCCGGACGTGGGCCTCCTCCGGCACCGACAGCTCGGCGAAGATCTTCAGCGCGGCCCGCCAGTCGTCCACCGCGCCGGGGATGTCGCCGGACACCTGCCGCACCAGGGCGCGCACGTGGCGGGCCCGGCCGCGGGCAAGGCGCTGGCCCGCGCGCTCGGACACGGTCAGGCTCTGCTCGGCGAAGTCGGCCGCCGTGCTCGTCTCGCCCGCGTCCAGGAAGGCGTGCGCCAGCTCGGTCAGGGCGCGGCCCTCCAGCAGCCGCATCCCGGTGTCGCGCATCAGCGCCAGCGCCGCCATCCCGTGCCGGATCGCCGACTCCAGGTCGCCGGTGCGGCGGGCCAGCGCGCACAGGCCGGTCAGCACGGACGCCTCGCCGTAGCCGAAGCGGATCTCCCTGGCCAGCTCCAGCGCGGCCTGGTAGTGCTCGGCAGCGGCCGACCACTCGCCCGTCCGCTGCTGGATGGTCGCCAGCACGTCCAAAGCGGACACCTCGTGCCTGCGCTCGCCCAGCTGCCGGGCCAGCTCCAACGCGCCGCGCACCCCGGCGGCGCTCTCGGTGAACTCCCCGGCGTCCAGGCCCGTCTCGGCGAGGCAGATCAGCATCGCGACCTCGCCGTGCCGGTAGCCGTACCGGCGGCACACCGCCAGCGCCCGCTCGTAGCACTCCGCGGCCCGCCGCAGATCGCCCAGCGCCCAGTACGCCAGCCCGAGCCCCTGCGCCGCCGCGCCCTGCACCTGCCGGTGATCAATGCGAGTCGACAGCTCCAACGCCTCGGTGTGGCGCTCGATCGCCACCTCCGGCTTGCCCAGCGACAGCGCGACCGCGCCCGTGTAGTGCAGCGCGGCGGCCTCGCCCCTGCGGTTGCCGATCGCCCGGTTGATCACCAGGGCTTCCTCGTAGAACGCCTCGGCCTGCGCGGGCTGGCCCAGCTGCGAGTACGCCCGCCCCAGGTTGTGCAGCGCCGTCGCCTCGACCACGCGGTTGCCCGTGCCCCGGCTCAGCTCCAGCGCCCAGCGGTGGTGCTCGACGGCGGCGCTGTAGTCCGACAGGTTGCAGTGCACCAGCCCCAGCAGGTCGTGCACCGACGCCTCGGCGTCGACGTCGCCCGCCGAGCGGGCAGCGCCCAGCGCCGCCGTCGCCGCCATGACCGCGTCCGATCCGCCGCCCCGGTTGACGAAATAGCCGCGCAGCGCCTCGGCGAAGCGCCACGAGTGCGCGGGCAGGCCCACCTCCGGCGCGGCGATGGTCGAGGCGACCAGGTTCGCGCGCTCCTCGTCCAGCCACGCCACCGCGGCCGCCTCCGCGCCGGGCGGGGCCGCCGCGGGCGCGCCGATCTGCCACAGCACCGCGCTGTGCGCGCGGATCGAGTCGATGTAGTGGTCGAACAGCCTGCCCAGGGCGTTGACCCGGTCGGCGGCGGTGTCCTCGTGCTCGGCGCGGTTGCGGGCGTACTCGCGCAGCAGGTCGTGGAAGGCGTAGCGGCCGGGGCCGGACTCGCGGATCAGGTTGCCCTGCACCAGCACCGTCAGCAGCCGGGTCGTCGCGGCCGGGGCCATGCCCGCCAGCGCGGTCGTGGCTGCCAGGTCGACGTCGGCGCCTGGCACTAGGCCCAGCAGCCGGAACAGCCGCCGGGCCGAGGGCAGCAGCTTGTCGTAGGACAGGTCGAAGGCCGCGCGCACCGCCGCGGACTCGTCGCCCGCCACCGCCAGCCCGCTCAGCCGCCCACGCGCGCGCAGCTCCCGGGTGTGGTCGGCGACGCTGTCCCCGGGCCGCACTGCCAGGTTCGCGCCCGCGATCCGCAGCGCCAGCGGCAGGTGGCCGCAGGTGTCGGCCAGTTCGGCCGCGGCCCGCGCCTCCCGGCGCGCCCGGACCGAGCCCAGCAGCCCGCCGAGCAGGTCCACCGACTCCGCCGGGGCCAGCACGTCCAGGTGCACCGACTGCGCGCCGTCGCGGGCGGTCAGCCCGGTGAGCCGGTCGCGGCTGGTCACCACGACGAAGCAGCCCGCGGCGCCGGGCAGCAGCGGGCGCACCTGCTCGGCCGAGGCGGCGTTGTCCAGCAGCACCAGCACCCGCCTGCCCGCCAGCATCGTCCGGTACAGCCCGATGGCCTCGTCGACGTCGACCGGCACCCGCTCCGGCGGCACGCCGAGCGCGTGCAGGAACCGGACCAGCACCTCGTGGGTCGACGGCGGCCTGCGCGCGGCGTACCCGCGCAGGTCGACGCTGAGCTGGCCGTCGGGGAACCGGTCGCGCACCCGGTGGGCCCAGTGCACGGCCAGCGCCGTCTTGCCCACGCCCGCCGCCCCGGAGACCACGGCCACCACGGCGCTGGCCTGCCGGTCCGGGGAGGGCAGCAGCGCGTCGAGCCGGGACAGCGCGGCGGCCCGGCCGACGAACCCCGGCGGGTCCGGCGGGAGCTGCGCGGGCGTGCGCTGCGGGCCGGGCTCGGCGTCGGGGGCGCGCAGCACCCGCAGGTGCGCCGCCCGGATCTCCGCGCCGGGCTCCACGCCGAGCTCGTCGCCGAGGCGGGCGCGGATGTCGGCGAACACGCGCAGCGCGGCGGCCTGCTCCCCGGTGCCAGCCAGGGCCAGGATCAGCCGGGCGTGCAGGCCCTCGTGCAGCGGCTCCTCGTGGGCCAGCGGCTGCAGCCGCTCGACGGCGAGGGCGGGCCGCCCCAGCGCCATCGCCAGGTCGGCGTGGGCGAGGGCGGCCTGTCGCCTGCGCACGGTCAGCCCGACCGCGGTGGGATGGCCGCGCAGCCTGCTGCCCATGTCGACCAGCGCGGGCCCGCGCCAGCAGGCGAGCGCCCGGTCGTAGAGGTCGAGCGCGGCGCCGGGATCGGTGTGCGCGCGGGCCTCGGCGCGGGTCAGCAGGTCCTCGAACACCAGCGCGTCGACCTGCTCCACGCGCGCGCTCAGCTTGTACCCGCCGGGCACCGACGCGATGGCGTTGCGGTTGCGCCTGCTCACCCCGCCCAGCGCCCGCCGCAGCCGGGAGATGTAGGTGTGCACCAGGCCGAGGCAGGTGTCCGGCGGCCGGTCGCCCCACAGCACGTCGATGATCTCGTCCCGGCGGACCGGCTGGTTGGCCCGCACCGCCAGAAGGGCGAGCAGGGACCGCTGTTTGTGCGCGCCCACCTCGACCGGACGGCCGCCCTGTGTCACGCTGAACGCGCCGAGCACCCCCAGCGCCAGCCGGGCGGTGTGCGGCTGTGCGGCGTCGCCTCCGCGCCGGGTCAGCTCCTCCGGGGCCACCCCGACCGCGGCGGCCAGCCTGCGCACCGAGTCCGGACGGGGGTGTCCGACGGACCCGCGCTCGATGTAGCGCAGGGCCCGGACGCTGATGCCGGAGCGCTCGGCCAGCTCCTGCTGGGTCAGCCGGGCCCGCAGCCGGTGCGCGCGCAGGACCTCGCCGAACGACCCGGCGGCCTGCCCGCCCATGGCCTCACCCCTTCTTGCCGCCCGGCCTGCAGGAAAAGTTGCCGGTCAGATCATTCTAGGACATCGAATTCTGCCATCCGCGCAGGTAGCGGGCCCACCGCTAAACGTATGCACGTGCTGTAGCGGGTACAGGTCCGTTGCCAACCGAGCCCCGTAGCCTAGTCACGCGGGCGGCGTCCTGGGGGTGCGCCGCCCGCGTTCGCCCTCCTCCTGCCGGTCCATCCACTAACCTGCCGGTCGTGGGGGGAGCCACGGTGGAGATGGGGGCGTCCGGGCGGCGCGTGTCCCTGCGCCTGCGCATCGGCTGGCTGCTGTTGATCGTGCTGGCCGCGGGCGGTTACGCGGTCGTCGCCTCGCGCGGGCCGCGCCCGCCGGAGCGGGTGCCGCCGAATCGGGTCACCGTCGCCGTCGACGCGTTGCTGGACCCGCGTCCGGACACCGATCCCACCCGCCTGCTGCCGCCGGACTTCGCCGCCGTCACCGGCGTCCGCCACGGCCTCATGCGCGCCCCGGACGGCACGATGCGCGCGGTCAACCTCGCGGGCGGCTGCTCGGCGCCGTGGGGCGACACCGCCACCCGCTGGGACTACTCGGTCGGCTGCATGGCCCACGACCTGGGCTACGACCTGCTGCGCTACGCCGCGGCGACCGGCCTGCCGGTCGACGGCGAGCGCAGGCGCGCCCTGGACGAGCGGCTCTCCCTCGACATGCACGCCCAGTGCCGGATCAACCCGCGCGACTCCGCCGGGCTCTGCCGGATGGTGGCCTCGCTGTTCTCCGTCGGCCTCGTCGTCAACTCCTGGCACCAGAACTGGGGTCCGCCCGCGGCCGAACCCGTCGGGGTGTGGGCCGTCGTGCTGGTGATGGTCGTCGTGCTGCTGGCCGCGCGGCTGCCCGCCTTCCGCAGGGCGCCCCGGCCGCTGCCCCGGCCGCCCCCCTCGGTCGACGACCCCGACCGGGCCGGGTACGTCTCGCTCGTCGGCGTGCTGGCCCTCGGCGCGGTCGTGCTGGCCGAGACCGCGCTGGCCTTCGCCCCGCTCGCCGCCGTGCCCGCCGCCGCGCTGTGGCCGCTGACCTGGGTGCTCCAGCTCGTCCCGCTGTTCTTCTTCGCCTGCGGCCACACCAGCCTGCTGGCCTGGCGCGCGGGTCGCGGCTACGGCGCCTACCTGGCCGGGCGCCTCTGCTGGCTGATCCGCCCCGTGCTCGCCCTGGTCACCGCCTGGCTGGCGGTGCCGCTGTCGTTGGAGCTGTTCGCCGCCCCGCCCGAGGTCGCCACCGCCTTCAGCCGCCTCGTGGTCCAGCCGCTGTGGCTGCTCGGGCTGTCCCTGCTGGTCGTGGCCGTCGCGCCCGTGCTGAGCCTGCTGCACCGGGCGATGGGCGTCGGCGCGGCGGGGCTGTGGCTGGTCGTCATGCTCGCCCTGGAGATCGCCGGTCCGAGCACCTTCGCCGACTACGGTGCGGGGATCGCGCTGGCGCTGCTGTTCGCCCAGCTCGCGCACGCCTACGCGGCGGGCACGCTGCCGCGCGCTGCACTGGGGGTGGCCGGGCCCGCCGCGGTCGGCGTGCTCGTGCTGTCGACGGCGCTGGGCTGGGTGGACCCGCTGCTGATCGCCGAACCCGCTGGCACGGCGAGCTTCGTGCCGTCCGCGGCCGGGGTGCTGCTGCTCGGCGTCGCCCAGGTCGCGGTGGTCGCGCTGCCGCGCAGGCCGCGGCCAGCGCCCGCCGTCGCCCAGGTCGTGGGGATCGTGCGGACCGCGCCGATGACGGTGTACCTGGCCTATCTGTGCCTCGCGCTGCTGGTGACGGGCCTGGTGACCGCGCTGAGCGCGCGGCCTGCCTTCCCCGCGGAGTGGCTGGCCAGGCCGTCGACGCTGCTCGCGCTCGGCCTGGTCGCGGTGCCGGGCCTGGTCGGGTTCCTGCTGTTCGAGTGGCGGACCGCGCCGGAGGACGGCTTCGCCGACGGGCTGTCCCGCTGGGACGGCGTCGCCGCCGTGCTCGGGGTTGCCTACGCCGCGCTGGGGGTACTCGGATTCGCCGCGGGACCGGGGACGGCGGTGCTGGGACTCCCGCTGGACCCCATGGCGGGGATCATCCACCTGCTGCTCGGCTGGTACCTGCTGCACGCGGTCCGGGTGGGAACCAGCGCGCTGCCCGGGCCGTGGCTGCTGGCGGCGCTGGCCTGCGGGCCCGCGCTGCTGGCCAAACCGAGCGTCGCGGGCCTCGTCCTGCACGGCGCGACGGTCGCGCTGGCGGGCGTCGCGGCCGTCGCGTGTGGCGCTCGTCGCAGCGGGCAGGCGGCTGACCGGGGAGAACCCGTGGTGTGTCAGGCTAGCGGGCAACCCGAGGGCGTCCGAGGACGTCTCTATCTGCACGGGTCAGGGAGGGATTGAGTGGAGCACCAGCGGCCGAGGTCTGGCAGTCGCGACGGCGCGCGCCGCTCGGTCCCGCCGCCGGACCGCCACCGCGAGGCGCACCGCCGGGACCTGCCGCCGGAGCGCCGCCGCGACCTCCCTCCCGACCGCGGGGGCGACGCGGCCGACCGGCGCAGGGCCGGGCGCGCCGCCGGGGCTGAGCGGGGGACCGCGTCGGGCCGGGGCCGCAGGCCCGCGGACGAGCGCGGGACGGCCGCCGAGCGCGGCGCCGTCGACCGGCGCCGTGGGGCCGCCGCCGAGCGCGGGGCCGGTGTGGACCGTCGGCGTGACGCTGGCGGGGTCGATCGTCGTAGTGAGCTGGCCGCGGAGCGCGGGGCCGCTGTGGACCGCCGTGCCCCGGACGGGTCGGCGGAACGGCGCCGGGCCGCGGCCGAGCGTCGTCGGGCCGTGCCCGCCGCCGAGGGCGGCGCGTCGCCCTCGCGTCGGCCGCGGCTGGCCGACCTGCGCACCGAGCGCATCGCGCCCAAGCGGCCAGCGCCCCGTCCGGTCGCCGCGCCCCCGCGCAGGCCCGGGCTGATGGCGGGCAAGGCGGCCGCGGGCGCGTTGTCGGCCGTCGTGCTGGCCGCCACCGGCTACTACTGGCAGGTCGCCGACGACTTCTCCGACGGCCTGGCCACCACGGACGTCATCGCCATGGGCCCCACCGAGCGGCCCGCCGACGGCGCCATCGACATCCTCATGGTCGGCATGGACAGCCGCACCGACGCGCAGGGCAACCCGCTGTCGGAGGAGCAGCTGCGCATGCTCAGCGCGGGCGTCGCCGACGGCGAGCAGAACACCGACACGATCATCATGATCCGCATCCCCAACGACGGGAAGCAGGCCTACGGCGTCTCCATCCCCCGCGATTCCTATGTGGACATCCCGGGATACGGAAAGCACAAGGTGAACTCCGCCTACGCCAGGGCGAAGATCCAGTCCAGGAAGGACCAGCAGGCCGAGGGCGTCACCGACGAGCGCGAGCTGGAGCGGGTCGGGCGGCGCGAGGGCGCCAAGAGCCTGATCGCCACCGTCCAGGAGCTGACCGGGGCGACGATCGACCACTACGCCGAGGTCAACCTGCTCGGCTTCTACGACATCACCAACGCCGTCGGCGGCATCGAGGTCTGCCTGAAGGAGCCGGTCAGGGACCGGTACTCCGGGGCGAACTTCCCGGCGGGCGTGCAGACCCTCAAGGGCGTGCAGGCGCTGGCGTTCGTGCGGCAGCGGCACGGCCTGCCCAACGGCGACCTCGACCGCATCGTGCGCCAGCAGACGTTCATGACGGCGATGGCGCGCAAGGTGTTCTCCCAGGACATGATCCTGCCCGGCTCGGAGAAGCTGACCGCGCTGCAGGAGGCCATCAAGAAGTCGGTCGTGCTGGACGAGGGCTGGAACATCATCCAGTTCGCCCAGCAGATGGTGAACTTCACCGGCGGGAACCTGGAGTTCCTGACCATCCCGCACGGCCGCATCGACCTGCCGACCCCGTACGACGGCTCGGCGGTGGAGATCGACCCGCTGCAGGTCCAGGAGTTCGTGGACAGCCTGCTGCGCGGCGGCCCGTCCGCCCCGGGCGAGGAGACCCGCGAGACCAAGCCCACGGTCACGGTGCTGAACGCGACCGGCCGCCGGGGCTTGGCGGGCGAGGTGACCGAGAAGCTGCAGGGCGCCGGCTACCAGACCGGGGAGCCGGGCAACTCGGCCGCGCGCTCGAACACGGTCATCCGCCACGCCACCGGCGAGGAGGCGGGCGCGCGCGGGGTGGCATCGGCCCTGGGCGGGGACTACACCGTGGAGCCGGACGCGAACCTCGGGCCCGGCCAGGTCAAGGTGTTCCTGGGCGCGGACTACGAGTCCGGCGGGCAGTCGCTGGCCGCGGACCCGCTGCTGGCCCTCAACGGGGCCCGGCAGGGCCCGCCCTGCGTGAACTAGGGCGTGAGCTGAAACCGGGAACGCGGGCCGCCCCCCGTCCGGGGCGGCCCGCGTCACGGGGTGCGGATCAGAACTGGAGCGCCCAGCTGTCGATCCGGCCCGTGTCGTAGCGCGCCACGTCGCCGACGCGCAGCTTCCAGGTGCCGTTGGCCGTCTCGCTCGACGCGTCGACGGTGTAGGTGGCGATCACGTTGTCCGCGGAGTCCGAGCTGGAGGAGTTCTTCAGCCGGTACGCCGTGCCGTCCGGGGCCACCAGGTCGACCACGACGTCGCCGCGGTAGGTGTGCAGGATGCTCACCTGGACCGCCAGGTCGGACGGGGCGTTGCCGCTGACGCCGGACACCGTGATCGGGCTCTCGACCGTGGTCAGGTCGGGGATGGCCACGTCGGTGCCGTTCTCGAAGCGCGGGTCGGGGTCGGGGCCGCCGCCGCCCTCGCCCGCCAGCGTCCAGACGGCGTGCGCGATCGCGTCGGTGTTGCGGTCCAGCGCCGCGGTGTTGACGTTGCCGGTCCGGTCGCAGGAGCGGTGGTAGCAGGCGTCGTAGGCCTGGCCGGCCGTGCCGCCCCACTTCTGGGCCTGGGCGCTGGTCTTGGTGCCCTCGGCGCCGGTGAAGGTGCCGCCGACGGGGATGCCCGCGCGGGCGAAGGCGGCGTGGTCGGAGCGGCCGCCGACGCTGGTCAGCTCGGTCGGCACGTTGATCGAGCGGAAGTAGCCCTCAAGCACCTGCTGCAGCTCCAGCGAGCCCGCGGGCTGGCCCGAGGCGCTGTAGACGAAGTAGCCGGGGTTCGGCGAGCCGATCATGTCGAAGTTGAGGTAGGCGTCAATCTTCGCCTTCTCGGTGGACGGCAGGCTGTTGACGTAGTTCGTCGAGCCGATCAGGCCGAGCTCCTCCGCGCCCCACCAGCCGAACCGGATGTGCTTCTCCGGGGCGAGGTCGGCTGCGGAGATCGCCAGCGCGACCTCCAGCAGGCCCGCGGACCCGGTGCCGTTGTCGTTGATGCCGGGCCCGGCGGTCACCGAGTCGAGGTGCGCCCCGGCCATGATGATCGCGTCCGGGTTCCCGCCCGGCCAGTCGGCGATGAGGTTGTAGCCGGTGGCGCCGTTGTAGGTGAACGACTTGACCGATGTCGTCCAGCCCGCGGCGTCGAGCTTGCCTTTGACGTAGTTGACCGAGGCCTGGTACCCGGGCCTGCCGTGCGCCCGGTTGCCGCCGTTGTTGGTCGCGATCGTCTGGAACTGGTCGAGGTGGGCCTGGACGTTGGCGACCGGGATGTTGGGCGCCGTCTGCGCGGCGGTGGCCAGCGGCGCCACGAGAAGCGCGCCGGTCAGCGCCACCCCGACCGCGATGGGCACGAGGGGATAACGGGACATGGTTGCTGCCTCCAGCAGGGTAAAGGGGGACAACCCGCTGGATGGTCGCGTACGGCTTGTTCACTCAGTAGGGGCCGACTGTGGGGTGAAATTGCCATATATGCATACCGTGAACGGACATTCCCGTCACGCGGCGAGCACGAGCGCGGGCCGCCGCACGGGCGCGGGCTGCCGGGCCCGGAGGAGTTGGGCGAGGATCGCCAGCTGGAGGACGAACATCATGCGCTGGAACAGGCCGCGCATGTCCTGGATCTCCGTGGGGACCAGACCGAAGTGGCTGACCAGGAACACCAGCAACAGGACCGCGGTGGCCGTCGCGCTGTGGAGGAGCCAGCGGCGGGTCGTCGAGCGGCGCAGGCGGGCCGCGACCAGCACGGCGGCGATGGGAACGCAGAAGAACGCCACCCCGGCGGCATAGCGGTGGATCTCCGCGGAGACCGTCAGCGGGCCGCTCCTGTTCGTCGGGAACACCGCGACCAGAAGGCAGGACAGGGCCGCCAGGCCGAGGGCGGCCCGCAGCAGCCGGTCGGTCCTCGGGACGGTGAGCAGCAGGCCCACGGCGGCCATGGCCATCGCCAGCACGCTCACCCCGAACATCCAGCCGTACCCGTCGACGAAGACGAGCGCGGACAGCGTCGAGTCGACGGGATTGATCTGTCCACTCCCGACGACGTGCACCCCCACCATGAACACCGCCGACAGCGCCAGGCCGACGAATCCCAGTGCCAAGCCCCGTGCGCGCACGCTCTCCGGCGCCGCGATCTCCCCATGAATGCTCACACGACAACGGTCGCCGAAACCGGCGCGCGGTCACATCCGGAACACTCCCGATTCGGGGCGGGGGTTGTCCCTACCCTTCCCCTCGGGTCCGCTGGACCCGGGTGGCCGACGGGCTCCGGAAGCGGACCGCGCCCCGTTTGCCGTCAAGGTCCCCTTAGGACTCTCGGGAGGCCAGGTATTCCGTCCAGACCTTCTTCGGGACCGTCATCCGCCACGAATCTATGACGAGCTCCTCCAGCTCCGCGTGGTCGATCGCGGCCAGGCGCACGCGCATCCAGTTGTAGCGCATGTCCGACGGGACGGGCAGGAAGAACTTGTCCGGCTCCGCCTCGATCAGCGCGGCGCGCTCCTCCTTCGGGTAGCCGAAGCCCAGGACCGTCTCGTCCGGGGACAGGGAGAGGAACACGATCCGGCCGACGCGGAACTTGACGCGGTCGCGGACCAGGGCCTCGTAGGCGCGGGGCAGGGACAGGGCGATCGCCCGGACGTCGTCGGCGGTGACCACGGGGCCTCCTCAGTTCGCGGCCGTGATGGTGACGTAGAGGTACTCGTCCAGAATCTTGGCCA
Organism: Actinokineospora sp. UTMC 2448; assembly: GCF_024760565.1. Classification (NCBI taxonomy): domain Bacteria; kingdom Bacillati; phylum Actinomycetota; class Actinomycetes; order Pseudonocardiales; family Pseudonocardiaceae; genus Actinokineospora; species Actinokineospora sp. UTMC 2448. The sequence continues at coordinate 1,262,368 of NZ_CP031087.1, forward strand.
GCGAGACGGGACGGGCGAGCATCGCGCACAGAGCCTGCTCCTCCTGGGCCGACTCCGCCAGCACGGCGTTGGCCCACGTGCGCCCGAGCCGCAGGTGGGCGGCAAACGCGGCGCCGTCGCGCGTGCCGTGCACGCGGGTCGCGATCGCGGCGTCCCACGGCATCACCGCGCGCGGCCGCAGCGCGTACAGGGCCTTCGACGCCGCCGTGGCGCCCAGCGTCCTGCGGGACGACACCGCGACCGCGGCCAGGTCCGCGTACGCCCGCCCCAGCGCGTCGATCTCGACGTCGGACAGCTCCGCCAGCGCGCCTGCGGGCAGCGCTGCCCCCCACGACTCCCACCAGGCCGCGAGGTCGGCGTCGAAAGGGTCGCCGTCGCCCGGGTAGCGGATGCGGCAGCCCCACGAGTTCAGGAACCGCAGCAGCAGGGCGCGGTGCTCGGCGTCGGCGAGGTCGAGCGCGGTCCCGGCCAGCCGCAGCCAGGACTTGTCGACGCCGCTGTAGTCGTTGAAAATCGCCGAAGTCCGGCGCAGCGCGGCCAGGGTGGGCGGGTCAGGTAGCACAGGCGAAACAGTAGTGGGCGCGGTCTGTTACGGGACCGGACGTTGATAGGCACTTTTTTAGGCCGACCGAGTGACGGTGCCTACCGTTCGGACCATTCGTCTTATTGCGTTTGGTCACTTTCGGCGAACTAATCACGTTCCTAGGGTTGGGCGTGGTTGGCCGTTGGGGGATATGGAGCGAGCTGTGCCATCAGGGGAGACAACGCATGGGCAGACCCGAGAGACCGCTGGACGGGACCAGCGGTCCGATCGTCGCTTTCGCGCAAGACCTGCGCGCGCTGCGCCATCAGGCGGGCAACCCGAGCTACCGCGAGCTGGCGCGCACCGCGCTGTTCGCGCCGTCGGTGCTGTCCAGCGCGGCGAGCGGGCACAAGCTGCCCACGCTGGCCGTCACGCTGGCGTTCGCCGCGGCCTGCGGCGGTGACCGCGCCGAGTGGGAGCGGCGGTGGCGGCAGGTCGCCGAGGACGTCGGCGCGCCGATGGACATCCGCGACGACGGCGAGCCAGCCGGGCCCGCCCGCCCGGCGCAGCTGCCCATGGGCCCCGCCGTCTTCCTGGGCCGGGGGCAGGCGCTGACCGCGGCGGGCAAGCTGCTCGGCGCGGGCCGCACGCCGCTGGTGGTCACCGGGCCGGTCGGCGTCGGCAAGACCGCGTTCGCCCTGCGCATGGCCGACGACCTCGCCGCCGCCTTCCCCGACGGCCAGCTCTACGCCGACCTCGGCGTCTCCGACGGCCCGGACTCGATCGTGCGCGACTTCCTGCGGGTGCTCGGCGTCCCGGCGCAGCAGGTGCCCGACGACTCCACCCAGCGGCTCGGCCTCTACCGGTCGCTGCTCGCCCAACGCAAGCTGTTCGTGCTGCTCGACAACGCGCGCGACGAGCGCCAGGTCCGCCCGCTGCTGGGCCGGTCGGCGCGCAGCCAGGTCGTGGTGACCAGCCGGGCCCGGCTGCTCGGCCTCGACGGCGCCCGCCGCGTCGAGCTGGCCACCTTCGCCCGCGCCGAGTCCATGGCGCTCATCGGCAGGCTCGCCGGGGCCGAGCGGGTGCAGGCGGAGTACGAGGCCACCGAGGCGCTCGCCGAGCTGTGCGACGGCCTGCCGCTCGCGGTCAACATCGTCGGCCGGATGATCGCCGCGCGTCCGGAGTGGTCGATCGCGCACACCGCCGAGCTGCTGGCCGACCACGAGCGGCTGATGGACACCCTGGAGGTCGGCGACGTCAGCGTGCGCGACCGGTTGGCATCGGCCTTCCGGCAGCTCTCGCCCGCCGCCCGCCAGGCGCTCTACCTGATCGGCCGCGACGGGGCCGGGTGGACGACCGCGATCGGCCTGGCCTCGGCGATGACGGTGTCCGTGCGCGACGCGGACGACCTGCTGGAGTCGCTGGTCGACGCGGGACTGCTGACCCGGTCCGGGGTCGCCAGCCGCTATCGCGTCTCCCCGCTGGTCGGTGTGTTCGCCTCCGACGCCGAACGCGACGCCGGACAGCGCACCCCGTTGCTCGTCGAGCGACGCGCGCGACGCGGCCTGGATTAGCGTTGATTGTTCGCTGACGCCGGTCCTTCCGGTCAATCCGGCGGGCGGCTTGACTGTCCTCGTGCGAGTGGGGCCCCGCCTCACCGCCGGTGACAGGGAGGCCGATCGTGTTGTGCCGCAACGGTGATGGCGCGCGTCCGGGAGGCGTGCGATGCGGATCGTGATGGTCGGCGGAGGCGTCATCGCGCTGCTGACCGCCATGGACTGCGTCTCCGCCGGACACGACGTCATCCTGCTCGACCAGGGTGACATCCCGTTCACCGGGGCGACTTCCTTCGATCGCAACCGGGTCATCCGGGCGCAGCACACCGACGACCCGGACGCCAGGGTCGCCGCGGTGCGCGCCCACTACCGGTGGATCGAGCTGGAAAGCCTGCTGTCCACGCGTATCTACGAGCGGATCGGCTCGCTCACGATGAACGCGACAGACCGGATACCGGGCGCACGGGTCGTCGGTACGGACGAACTGGCCGCGTATCCGACCGTCGCCTTCCCCGACGGCGCGACGGCGCTTCACGAGTCCCACGCGGGAATCCTGCTCGCCGACCGCTTGCTCGCGGCCTGCGCGGGATGGCTGCGCTGGCACCCGCGCGCCGAGCTGCGCCCGCACCGGCGGGTCGTCGCCGTCGACGCCGACCGCGCCACCGTGCGCTTCGCCGACGGCGGCGAGCTGGCGGGGGACGCCGTGCTGGTGGCGATCGGACCGTGGTCGCGCGACCTGCTCGACCCGGCCATCGCCGGGGAACTGGTGCTGCGCAGGCAAAGCATGATCTACTGCGATGTTCCCGACCCGGCGGCATGGGCGGGCGTGCCGACCATCCGCTCCCTCGGTCCGACAGAGGGCGCGTGGCTGGTGCCGCCGATCGCGGGCGCCGCGCTCAAGCTCAGCGCGGACAGCGCCTGCCGCGTGGTCGACGAGGTCGGCGACAACACCACGCCGCCGCACTGGCGCGACCACCTCATCGAGGTGTTCGCCGACATCGTGCCCGGCGTGCGCCGGGATCACGTCATCGACGCGCGCGACTGCTACTACCTGTCCCGCGAGTCCACAAAGGGCGCGATGGTCGCCGCGCTGGGCGACCGGGTCCTGTCGCACGCGGCCTGCGGCGGCACGTCATTCAAGTTCGCCCCGCTCATCGCCCGCTCCCTCGCCCAGCGGCTGACCGGCGTCGACCCGGAGCCGACCGGGATCGCGTCGCTCGACCGCGTGGTCCGCCCCTCACTGACCCGAGGTGTCTCATGAAGCTGCTCGCCCTGGAAGCCCGCCAGAACGGCTACTACTACCAGAGCCGCTACCAGCAGATCGCCGACTTCGGCGCGGAGCTGTACGTGCTCAACGGCGTCGGCACCGACGACCTGTGGCCCGCCGACCGCTACCGCCGCGCGGACAGCACCCACATCGCCGACCTCATCGCCCACGCCAAGGCGTGGCACGCCGAGGAGGACTTCGACGGCGTGCTCACCTTCTCCGAGTCCGGCGTGGTCGCCGTCGCCGCGGTGGCCGCCGCGCTCGGCCTGCCCGGCATCGGCGTCGACGCGGCCCTGACCAGCCGCAACAAGCTCATCATGCGCCAGGCCCACGAGCGCGGCGGGGCGGCGCACCCGCGCTTCGCGTTCGTCGAGACGGTCGAGTCGGCGCTGTCGGCCGCCGAGGAGTTCGGCTACCCGGTCATCCTCAAGCCGACGCTCGGCGCGGCGAGCAACTTCGTCTTCCGCATCGATGACGCCGACCAGCTGCGCGAGCGGTACGCCCAGGCGAGTGCGGGCATCGACGAGATGTCCTGGTACGCCATGGAGGCGGGCGGCGTCGACCTCGGTCCGCACGGCCTGCTGCTGGAGTCGTTCCTCGACGGCCACGAGCACCTGATCGAGGCCCTGGTGTGGGAGGGCGAGGTGTTCCTCGGCTCCATTGTGGACCGGGTGACCATCGAGGGCGACACCTTCGACGACGACGTCCACCACGCGCCAACGTCGCTGCGCCCCGAGCAGGTCGCCGAGGTGCACGCGCTGGTCGCGGCGGGCGTGCGGGCGCAGGGTCTGGCCAACAGCGCGCTGCACGCCGAGGTCCGCTTCCACGGGGGCAAACCGCATCTGCTGGAGATCGCCGTGCGGCCCGGCGGGGGCGGGTTGGACCACATGGCGCGCATCTCGGCCGGGTACGACCCGATCCGCGCGGTGATGGACGTCGCCCGCGGCGTGCGCCCGGACGTCCGGCACTTCACCCCGACCGCCGTGCACACGTTCGCCATGTGCCTGATCTGCGACAGCGGCACGGTCGAGTCGATCGGCGTGCCCGGCGAGGTGACCGACGCCGAGGAGCTGTTCTACCTCAAGGTCTCCGCCCGCCCCGGCGACGTGATCCGCAGGCCCCCGCACGGCAACAGCATCCTGGGCGGCATCGGGGCCACCGGGACGTCGTTCGACGACGCCATGCGCGCCGCCACCGACCTGGCGGACCGGATCGAAGTCAAGCTGTCCTGATCGGACTTCTGAATGGAGGCACGCGTGGCGCGCACAGCGACCCCCCGGCACTACCTGATGGTCAGACCGACCCACTTCGACGTCGAGTACTCCATCAACCCGTGGATGGACCCCGGCAAGCCGACCTTCGCCCAGCTGGCCGTCACCCAGTGGGAGTGGCTGCGCGACCTGTTCGGCGAACTCGGGCACCGCGTCGAGCAGCTCGACCCCCGGCCCGGCCTGCCCGACATGGTGTTCGCGGCCAACGGCGCCACCGTGCTCGACGGGCGCGTGCTGGTCGCCCGGTTCCGCCACACCCAGCGCTCGGCGGAGGCGGGGGCGTACCTGTCGTGGTTCCGGTCGCGGGGCTATGAGTCGGTGCGCCAGGCGCAGTGGGTGAACGAGGGCGAGGGCGACTACCTCGTCGCCGGGTCCCGGCTGCTCGCGGGAACGGGGTTCCGCACCAGCCCGCGTGCCCACGCGGAGGCGGCGGACTACTTCGGCGTGCCGGTGGTCAGCCTGACCCTGGTCGACCCGCGCTACTACCACCTCGACACCGCGCTGGCCGTGCTGGACGACGAGATGATCATGTACTACCCACCCGCGTTCTCCGACGAGAGCCGCCGGGTGCTGGAGGACCTGTACCCGGACGCCATCCTGGCCTCCGCGGAGGACGCCGCCGCCTTCGGCCTCAACGCCGTCTCCGACGGCCGCCACGTGATCCTGCCCCAGGCCGCGACGACCCTGATCGCCCAACTCCGCGACCACGACTACGACCCCATCCCCGCCGACCTGTCCGAACTACTCAAGGCAGGCGGCAGCGTCAAGTGCTGCACGCTGGAACTGCGGACCTGACCCGCCATGCGCCCCTTTCCGCAGGCCGATCGGCCGGTCCCGTGGGCAACGCCCCAGGGGACCGGCCCCACAGCCCACCGCCCTGAAGCCGCCGGTGCGTCGGGGGCTGGGGCTGTCTTTGCGTCGCGGCTTGGGTCCGGTGCGAGTGCGGCGGTGGCCGGTGTCGGTGCGTCGGGGACGGCGACCGCTGTCGGTGGGCTGGGGGCCGGAGCGGCTGCCGGTGGGCTGAGGGCTCGGGCCGCCGCTGTCGGCGTGTCCGAGGTGGGGGCTGGCGACAGTGTGTGTCGGGCTGGAGCCGCTGTCGGTGGGTCGGAGGCTGGGGCTGGCGTCGGTGGGCCGGGCGCTTGCGTCGGTGGATCGAGGATTGCGGTCGCTGCCGGAGAGCTGACGGCCGGAGTCGCTGCCGGTGTGTCAGGGGTTGGCGCCGCTGTCGGTGCCTCCGGGGTCTGGGCTGGCGTCGGTAGGCGGGGGGCTGGGGCCGCTGTCTGCGAGTCGCGGGCTGGGGTCGCTCTCGGCGCCTCCGGGGCCGGAGCCGCTGTCGGTGAGTCCAGGGCTGGCATCGGTGGGTTGGGGGCTGGAGCTGTTGTCGGCGTGTCTTGGGCCGGAGCCGCTGCTGGTGGAGCCGGGGCTGGTCTCGGTGCGTCGAGGGCCGGAGCCGCCGTTGGTGCGTCGAGGGCTCAAGTCGCTTCCGGTGTGTGCGGGGGTGGAGTCGCTGCCGGTGGATGTGGGGGTGGGGTCGGCGTTGGTGTGGCCAGTGCTGGTGCCGTTGTGGCTGAGTTGGGGAAGGCGGCCCGGTCGTGAGTGCTGTGGTGGCCGTGGCGGGCCTGTCTCCCTCGTCTGCGCAGGCGGCGTTGGATCCGTATCCCCGGTTGTTGCTCGCCCTCCCGGTCATCCTGGCCGCCTGTTACCTCGTGGGTGCGTTGTTCCGCCGCATCGGGCAGCCTGCGGTGATCGGGGAGATCGTGGCTGGGGTGTTGCTCGGTCCGTCGTTGCTGGGGGCGGTGTGGCCTACCGGGTTCGGGTGGTTGTTTCCCGAGCACGTGGTCGGGACCATCAACACGATCGCCCAGCTCGGGCTGGTGTTCTTCATGTTCCTGGTCGGCGCCGAGATCAATCCGACGGCGTTGCGGGGGCGGGGGCTCACGGCGACGATGGTGGTGCAGGTCAACCTCGTCGTGCCGATCCTGACCGGGGTCCTGCTCGCGTTCTGGCTGTACCCGCGCTTCGGCGGCGACGTGAGCTTTGCCGGGTTCGCGCTGTTCCTCGGGGTCGCCATGAGCGCGACCGCGTTCCCCGTGCTGGCCAGGGTCCTCACCGACCGCGGTATCTCCGACACGCCGCTCGGGGCGCTCGCGTTGACCTGTGCGGCCGTCGGCGACGTCGTCGTGTGGTGTCTGCTCGCGCTGGCCGTCGCGGTCGGGGTCGGTGGGTCCATCGGCGGGGTGCTGGTGACCGTCGGGCTCACCGCGGCGTTCGTCGGGGCGCTGTTCGCGCTGCGGCCGGTGCTCGCCCGGGTGATCGCCGCGGTCTCCGACGCCGCCGTGCTGCCGATCCTGCTCGGCGGGCTGATGCTCTGCGCGCTGGCCACCGACCGCATCGGCGTGCACCCCATCTTCGGCGCGTTCCTGTTCGGCGTGGTCGTCCCGCGCACGCCGGTCATCGAGCGGGCGGGCGCGCGGATGGAGAGCATCACCGTGACGCTGCTGCTCCCGCTGTTCTTCGTCCACACCGGGCTGCAGACGACCTTCGGCCTGCTCGACTCGGCCGCCCTCTGGGCGGTGTGCGCCGCCGTCACCGCGATCTCCGTGCTGGCCAAGTGGGGCGGGACGACCGCCACCGCCCGGCTCACCGGCCTCGGCTGGCGGGAGTCGCTCTCCCTGGGCGCGCTGATGAACTGCCGCGGCCTGACCGAGCTCGTCGTGCTCACCATCGGGCTGCGCATGGGCGTGATCAGCCCGACCGTGTTCGCGATCCTGGTGGTCATGACGCTGGTCTCCACGATCGCCACCGCGCCCGCCCTCACCGCGATCGACCGTATCCCCGCACGACTGTAGAGGAAAGACATGACGACGACCCTCGCCCCGGCGACCTTCGCCGAGATCACCCTGCCCGACTCCGCCCGCGACGCCATCGGCGCGGAACTGCTGCCGCTGGCCGATCCCGTGCTGGACATCGACCGCGCCTTGGCCCGCCTGCACGCCGTCTTCGCCCGCCTGCCGCTGGGCGCGTTGCAGGCCGTCCTCGACTTCGGCAGGCACGTCGACACGCCCGGTGTCGCGCTGGTGCGCAACCTGCCGGTCGATCCGGAGCTGCCCGCCACCCCCGTCGACGGCAACCCGAGCCCGGACAAGCGCACGTTCGTCGCCGAGGGCGTCCTGCTCGGCCTGAGCCAGCTGCTCGGCGAGCCGGTCGGCTTCACCACGGAGAAGGCGGGCAGGCTGGTCCACGACGTCGTCCCGGTCTCCGCGGGCGCGGCCACCCAGACCAACCAGAGCTCCGGGGTGTTCCTCAACTTCCACAACGACATCGTCCACGACGAGGCCGGCCGCTACGACGTGTCCAACCCGGACTTCCTGGTGCTGCACTGCCTGCGCCAGGACCCCGGCAAGGAGGCCGTCACCTACTACGCCGACGCCCGCGACATCTCCCGCGCGCTCGCCCCGGACGTCCTCGACACGCTGCGCGCGCCGCTGTTCCGCCTCAACGCGCCCGGCAGTTACGTGCGCGAGTTCGCGGGCGGCGCCGAGGTGCTGTCCGACCCGGTCGCGGTGATCTCCGGCCCGGACGAGTCGCCGGAGATCTCCGTCTCCGCCAATGGCGTGCGCGGGCTGACCGAGGACGCCGAGGCGGCGCTGCACGTGTTGCAGCGGGTCTGCCGAGAGGTCGCCCACCAGGTCTACCTGGAGCCCGGCACCGCGCTGCTGATCAACAACCGCAAGGGCCTGCACGCGCGGTCGCAGTTCCTGGCCCGCCACGACGGCCGGGACCGCTGGCTGCAGCGCACCTACCTGCGCCGCAGCCTCTGGGCGATCCGCTACCGGGGCGTGTCGGGTGAACGCAGAGTGCACTGAACCCGTCTCCACCGGCCGCTACGAACTGGGCGAGGGCGCCCGCTGGGTGGACGGCGAGCTGCACTGGGTGGACATCCTCACCGGGCGGCTGCTCGTCCGCCGCGGCGGCGCGGACGTCACCCTGGTCGAGCTGGACGTCCCCCTGGGCGCCGTCGCCCCGCTGGCTGGTCGCCCCGGCCGCTGGGTGGCCGCCGCGGGCACCGGGATCGCCGTGCTGGACCCGGCCGCGCCGGACCCGCTGACCTGGCTGGCCCGGCCCGCAGAGGAAGGCGTGCGGCAGCGCATGAACGACGCCACCGTCGACCCGGCGGGCCGGTTCATCGCGGGCAGCATGGCCTACGCCGCCGACGAGCAGCCGGGCGCGGGACGACTGCACGCCGTCGACCCCGACGGCACGGTCCGCACGATCGTCGACGGCCTGGCCATCCCGAACGGCCCGGTGTTCTCACCGGACGGGACGGTCATGTACCTCGCCGACAGCTCGCGCAACCGCATCGACGCCTACCCCTACGACGTCGCGACCGGCACGGTCGGCGAACCGCGGCTGTTCGCCGAGATCGAGGACCACTGGCCGGACGGGATGGCCGTGGAGGCCGACGGCACGGTCTGGAGCGCCGTCTGGGGCGGGGGAGCGGTCCACCGCTACCGCCCCGACGGCTCGCTCATCGAGGCGATCCCCGTGCCCGCCACCCGCCCGACGAGCGTCTGCTTCACCGAGTCCACTGTGTACGTCACGAGCGCCAGCATGTGGCTGGACCGGCCGTCCGCCACCGACGGCGCTGTGTTCCGACTGCCGCGCCGGGTCCGCGGCGCCGCCGTCCCGGCCGCGCGCCTGGACGCCTGTTGATTGTTCTGGCCGCGCGGGCCTTCCGGTCAACCGCGCCTGCCGTTGTCATTGGCCGCGACGAGATGGGGAGAAGATGAGCGAACCAGACGGCGTCGTCCTCGTGATCGGCTGCGGGATGCGCCCCTACCGCGAGTACCTGCTCGCGTCCGCGGCGGGAAGGCATCCACTGTGGATGTTCACCGCCGACGAGCCGACCTGGCAGTCCGGCTACCTCGCGGGCGCCACCGTCGTCGACCTGATGGACCGCGACGCCGTGCTGGCCGCCGCGCGGGAGCTGGCCGCCGCTGTCCCGGTCGTCGGGGTGCTGTCCTGGGACGAGGCGCTGATCGTGACGACCGCGCACGTCGCCGCCGACCTCGGCCTGCCCGGCGCGGGGACCGGCGCGATCGAGGGCTGCCGGGACAAGTTCCACAGCCGCGAGGTCCTCACCGCCGCGGGCGTCGACCAGCCGAGGTTCGCGTTCGTCCGGGACGAGGCGCACGCGGTCGCGGCAGCGGACGCGATCGGCTACCCGGTGATCGTCAAGCCGCGCGGCCTGGGCGCCAGCATCGGCGTCGTCCTCGCCGAGGACGCCGACGCCGTCGCCAGGGCGTTCCACGCCGCCGAGGAGTCCAGCCTGATCGGCGCCAAGGCCTACCAGGGCGGCGCGCTGGTCGAGGAGTACCTCACCGGGCCGGAGATCAGCGTGGACGGCGCGGTCGTCGCGGGCGCGTACACCCCGCTGTTCGTCGCCCGCAAGACGATCGGCATGCACCCCTACTTCGAGGAGCTGGGCCACGTCGTCAGCGCCGACGACGACCTGCTGGACGACCCCGGCCTGCGGGCCACGCTGGCCGCGGCGCACAAGGCGATCGAGTTCGACCACGGCGTCACCCACACCGAGCTGAAGCTGACCCCGCGCGGGCCGGTCATCGTCGAGATCAACGGACGGCTCGGCGGCGACCTGATCCCGCTGCTGGCCCGCCACGCCACCGGCGTCGAGCCCGGCGCGGTCGCGGTGGACGTGGCCATGGGCCGCACCCCGGTGGTCCCCGAGGCGCGCGAGCCCCGCAGCGTGGGCGTGCGCTTCGCCTACCCCGCCGCGGACTGCGTCGTGGCGGCCGTCCACGTGCCCGACGACGGGGTCGTCGCCGCGGCCGCGCTGGTCGAGCCCGGCACGGAGATGCGGCTGCCGCCCGCGGCGTTCATCTCCCGCCACGCCTACGTCGTCTGCGCGGCGGCCGACCCCGACGAGTGCGCGGCACTGCTGGACAAGGCGCTGTCCGAAGTCCACCTGAGCACGGCATGAACGGAGCGAACATGGACGTTGAGTTGCTGGCAGTCGGCGCGGGCCCGTCGAACCTCGCCCTCGCGGTGGCCCTGGAGGAGATGGCCCCCGACATCGCCCAGGACACCCTCATCATCGAGCGCGACGAGGAGGTCTCCTGGCAGCGCGGGATGCTGCTGCCCGAGGCGCTGTCGCAGGTCTCGTTCCTCAAGGACCTGGTGACCCTGCGCAACCCGCGCAGCCGGTTCTCCTTCCTGAACTACCTGCACGCCACCGGCAGGCTCGACGAGTTCATCAACATGGGCAGCTTCGTGCCCTACCGCGTCGAGCTCGCGGGCTACCTGAAGTGGACGGCCGAGTCGCTGTCCATGGTGGACATCCGGACTAAGTCGGAGTGCGCGCGGATCGCCCCGGTCTGGACCCGCGAGGAGATCACCGGCTGGGAGGCCCACCTCACCGACGGCCGCACGGTCCGCAGCCGGTACCTGGTCATCGGTGCGGGCCGTGACGCCCGCATCCCCGACCAGTTCGCCGCCATCGCCCGCGAGCGGGTCATCCACAGCACCGAGTACCTGCCGAGGGTGGCCACGCTGCGCAAGGACCTGCCGTACCGCGTCCTCGTGGTCGGCGCGGGCCAGAGCGCGGCCGAGCTGTTCTCCGCGGTGCAGCAGGACCTGCCGGAGTGCCGCCCCACCATGGTGATGCGCAGCATCGGGCTCAACTGCTACGAGACCAGCAAGTTCAACAACGAGCTGTTCTTCGGCTCGTTCATCGACACCTTCTACGCCTCCCGCCCGGAGGCGCGCAGGCAGATGCTCGCCGAGATGCGCCACACCAACTACGCGGGCCTGGCGCCCGGGATGATGGAGTCGCTGTACCGGCAGCTCTACCTCGACCGGCTCTCCGGGCGCTCCCGGCTGCGGGTCGTGCCGATGCACGACATCACCGCCGCCCGCGAGGAGGGCGACGAGGTGGTCGTCGAGCTGACCGACTGGCGCACCGGGGCGGTCCAGGAGGTGCGCACCGACCTGGTGCTGCTGGGCACCGGCTTCTCCCCGGAGATGCCCAGGATGGTGCGCCACGTCGCCGACGCCATCGGGCTCGACGACATCCGCGTCACCCGCGACTACCGGCTGGTCATCGACCGGCCGAGCAGCGCGGCCTGCTACCTGCAGGGCGTCAACGAGGCCACCCACGGCATCGCCGACTCGCTGCTGAGCGTGCTCGCCCCGCGGGCCAACGACATCGTCCAGGACATCCTCACCCACCGCGGCGCGCTGCGCGCCCCGCTCCCGGTCGCGGCCGCGGGCTGACGGCACGAGAAGAAAGGCCAGATCATGGAAATCCGACCCCTGCTGCGCGAGCAGATGAACCGGGAGAACGGCGCGGACGCCCAGCGGCTGGTGCCGTGGCCCGCGCTCAACGCGCCGTTCGAGGGCGCGTGGTGCGTGGTGCACCCCGGCGACGCGACCGGCATGCACGCCCACCACGAGTACGAGATCTTCATCGCGCTCTCCGGCGAGGCCGAGTTGGACTCCGAGGGCGAGCGCCGCCCGTTCCGCGCGGGCGACATCGTGCACTTCCCGCCGAACACCGCCCACCGGGTGGTCAACGACGGCGCCGAGCCCTTCCAGATGTACTGCGTCTGGTGGGACGCGGAGATGTCCGAGCGCTTCGTCGAGCGCCACGGGACCGCGTCGTGAGCCGCCCGGTCCTGGTGATCGGCGGCCCGCCGACCACGAACGGGGACATGCACATCGGCCACGTGGCCGGGCCGTACGTCGCCGCCGACACCCACGTCCGCTATCTGCGCGCCGCGGGCCGCGAGGTGCTGTTCGCCTCCGGCGGCGACGACAGCCAGACCTACGTCTACACGACCGCCGCGCGGCTCGGGACCACCCCGCAAGCGCTTGCCGACAAGTCCTGGGCGCAGATCAAGACCACCTGGGACGCCATGGGCATCCACGTCGACGGCTTCGCGCCCACCGACGACGGGTACCGCCGCAACGTTTACGACTACGTCCAGCGCCTCTACGACCTCGGCAAGTTCCGCCTGCGCACGGTCCGCCTCCCCTACAGCGAGGCCAAGGGCATGTACCTGGTGGAAGGGCTCGTCGGCGGCGACTGCCCGACCTGCCTGGCCGACAGCCGGGGCGGCATCTGCGAGGCGTGCGGGCACCCGGTCGACTTCGACGCGCTCATCGAGCCGTACTCGATCATGGACCCCAGCGACCCGGTGACCTACCGCGAGGCGGAGATCCTGGTCTTCCCGCTGGAGGAGTACCGCGAGCAGCTGCTGGCCTACCACGAGGCGCGGGCCGACCGGTGGCGACCGCACGCGGTGCAGTTCATCCGCGAGCTGCTGTCGCGGCCGCTGCCGGACTTCCCGATCACCTACCCGGTCTCCTGGGGCATGCCCGCGCCGTTCGCCGAGACCCCCGGCCAGACGCTCAACGCCTGGCTGGAGGGCATGCCCGCCTCGATGTACTGCCACAACTTCGCCCAGCGCGAGCAGGGGACGACCCCGCCGTCCGGCGACGACGCGTGGCGCGCGGAACACGACGCCGAGCTGGTCTTCTTCGTCGGCTTCGACAACCTCTACATCTGGGCGGCGGTGCACATCGCCGAGCTGATCGCGCACGAGGGCCGCTACATCCTGCCCGACACCATCCTGTGCAACGAGTTCTACGAGCTGGAGAACGAGAAGTTCTCCACCAGCAAGGGCCACGTGGTGTGGGCGCGCGACCTGGTGGCCGAGGTGCCCCGCGACCTCGTCCGCTTCTACCTCAACCTGACCGCCCCCGAACACGCCCGCACCAACTTCAGCCGCGCGGCGCTGAACAAGATCGTCGGCGAGCGGCTGGTCGGCCCGTGGAACGAGCTGGCGGCCACGCTCGGCAAGCTGACCACGGCGGGCGAGACGCTCCCGGTCTCCCCGGAGGGCCCGGCCCGCGCCGCGGCCATCGCCGACCGCTTCGGCCTCTGCTTCGAGCTGTCGAGCTTCAGCCTCAACCGGGCGGCCGACCTGATCGTGCAGCACGTCGAGCGGCTGCGCGCGCACGCGGCCCGGGCGCTCGACGGCGAGCCCGTCGAGCTGGGCGACCTGTTCCTCCAGCTGCGGGCGCTGATCAGCGGCGCGTCGCCGATCCTCATCGACATGACCGCCCGCGCCGCCGAGGCCGGGGGCTTCACCCCGTCGCTGTCGGCGGCGGCCTACGCCGTCGCGAGCACCACCGCGTTCCCCGTCCCCGGCCTGGACACCCGCGTCCAGCCGACCCCGACCCTGGCCGAGGTCTCCTGATGCCCACCGCACCGCTGACTACCGACCTGGCCGTGCGCCGCTCCAAGCGCGCCGAGCGGCTGCTCGTGCCCGCGGGCTTCATCACCACCGCGGGCAACGCCTTCCAGATCACCGCCGCCGCCATCCTGGTCTTCCGGGCCGAGGAGACCACCCTGTCGGTCGGGTGGCTGTTCATCGCGGTGTCCATCCCGCAGGTCGCGCTCGCGATGAGCTTCGGCCGCCTCGCCGACCGGCTCGACCGCCGCACGCTGTGCGTGATCGCCGACCTGGTCGGCGCGCTCACCGCGTTCGCGCTGCCCGCCTGGCTGTGGTTCGGCGGGGAGGCCAGTCTCGGCTCCTACGCGGCGAACTTCCTGCTGGCCTGCACGGCGGCGATGTTCATGCCCGCCAGCAACGCGCTGGTGAAGGAACGCGTGCTCGATGAGCGGCTGGGCAAGTTCAACGCCCGCTTCGAGATGGCCACCAACACCGGCATGCTGCTGGCCTCGGCGCTCGCCGGCTTCCTGGTCACCTGGTTCGGCGCGACCCCGCTGTTCGTCATCAACTCGCTGACCTTCGTCGGGTCGGCCGTGCTGATCTACGCCATCGGCCACAAGCACGTCGTCGCCAAGTCCACTGAGGACGTCGCGGACGACGAGCCCGCCGCCGTGGCGACCACGGCCCCGGCGAACCCGCCGGTGCGGCGCCTGGCGCTGCTGTTCACCACCGGCAACATCAACCTGATGGTCAGCAACACCATCCTCACGACGCTGATCCTGCAGACCTTCCAGCAGGGCGCGTGGATGATCGGCGTGGTCGACGCGCTCGCGGGCGCCGGGTTCATCCTCGGCGCGGCCTGCTACGGCTGGGTCAGCTCCCGGATCAAGGGACTGCACCTCGCGCTGCTCGGCACGCTCGGCTGCATGGCGATGGTCGCCCTCGAACCGCTGCACCACATCGTGCTGATGGTGGTCATCCCGTTCGCGGCGTTCTCCTTCGCCCAGGGCCGCATCGCCGCCCGCACGCTGCTGATGCAGTCCAGCCCGGAGGACCGGGTGGGCCGGATCTTCGGCTTCGCCCAGGCCATGGGCCTGGCGATGGGCGTCGCGGCCACGGTCGGCCTCTCCGCGCTCGCCGACGCCACGTCGGTGCCGTGGGCCTTCTGGGGCCTGGTGACCATCATCGGCGGCCTGGCGATCGGCACGTACCTGAGCCTGGTCAAGCCGATGCGCGCGCTGGAGCGGCCGGTCGCCGCCCCGGAGCCCGTCCCCGCACCCGCCCCCGCGTGAGAAAGGGTCCATCCATGGGCGAGACCGCGATCCGCGGCGGCGTGGCGACCTGGGCGTGCCTGCCCGGGTTCCCGCCAGCGGTGATCTTCCCCTTCACCCCGGCCGAGCGCTTCGGCATCCGCAGCCTGTACGAGTTCCAGCTGCTCATGTACCGCCCGCTGTACTGGCTGGGGTGCGACGGCAAGCCGGGCATCGACTACGACCTCAGCATCGGCGAGCCGCCGGAGTGGACCGAGGACGGGCGCACCTGCACCGTCCGGATCAAGCCGTGGCGCTGGTCCAACGGCGAGACGGTCACCGCGGACAACGTGATGTTCTGGATGAACATGCTCGTCCGGAAGGGACCGAAGTACGGCGCCTACACCGAGGGCTACTTCCCCGACAACCTGGTCTCCTACGCCAAGGTCGCCGAGGACGCGGTCAGCTTCACCTTCGACCGCGCGTACTCGCGGAACTGGGTGCTGATGAACCAGCTCACGATGATCACGCCCATGCCGAAGGCGTGGGACCGCACCGAGGACGGGCCCGCCGACGCCACCCACGACCCCGACCAGGTCGACGCCGTCTACGACTTCCTGATGGCCGAGAACGGCGACCCGGTGACCGAGGACAACACCCACCGGACCCGCTGGGCGGACAGCCCGGTGTGGAGTGTGGTCAACGGGCCGTGGCGGCTCAAGGGCTTCACCGAGGACGGCGTGGTCACGTTCGTGCCGAACGAGCACTACAGCGGCCCGAACCCGGCGCGCCTCGACGAGTTCCGCCAGATCCAGACCGAGTCCGACGAGCACCAGTACCGGCTGCTGCGCGAGCACCCCGAGCAGGTGCAGGCCGGTTTCCTGCCGCTGAGCTACGGCGTGCAGCCCGGCGACGACCCGACCGTGGGCGGGCCGAACCCGCTGGCGGCCACCCACACCCTCGCCCCGCAGGTGATGTTCAACGTCAACTTCATCGCGCTGAACTTCGTCAACCCCACGGTCGCGGGCCACCTCATCCGCCAGCCGTACCTGCGCCAGGCGCTGCAGAGCTGCCTGGACCAGGACTACGGCGCGCGCGAGGTCTACCAGGGCTACGGCTGGACGCAGAGCGGCCCGATCCCCATGCACCCGCGCAGTGACCTGGTCTCGCCCAAGCTGGCCGACGGCCGGGGGACCTGGCCGTTCGACATCGAGCGGGCCAGGGAGCTGCTGGCCGACAACGGCTGGGACACCAGCGTCACCCCCGCGGTGTGCGTGCGGCCCGGGACCGGGCCGGGCGAGGCGGGCGCGGGCATCCCGGCGGGTACAAGGCTCAGCCTGTCGCTGCGCTACTGGGCGGGCAGGCCCGCGCTGACCCGCGTCATGGAGCAGTTCGAGGCCGACGCGGCCAAGGCCGGGATCGAGCTGCGGCTCTCGGAGGTCGTCGGCTCGGTGCTCGTCGCCGAGGACGGCCCCGGCCCGCACACCCCGGAGAACCCGAAGCTGTGGGAGCTGTCCTGCTGGGGCGGCGGCTGGGTCTACAACTACCCGACCGGCGAGAACCTGTTCCAGAGCAACGCCGCCTGCAACTTCAGCAACTACGCCGACGCCCGCGCCGACGAGCTGATCGCCAGGACGGTCACCACCGACGACCTGGAAGCGCTGTACGAGTACCAGGAGTACATCAGCGAGCAGGTGCCGGTCATCTTCACGCCGACGTTCCCGAGGCGGCTGTTCGAGATCGGCGCCGACCTGCGCGGGGTGACCCCGTTCAACCCGTACGGCCTGATCAACCCCGAGAACTGGTACTACGTCGAGGACACGCCATGACCAGACCCGTGCTGCTGGTCGGGTTCGTGGGCGTGGCGCTGACCGCGCTGCTGCCCGTGCTCGGCGAGGACTCCGTGGTCTTCGTCGAGGAGCCCGACGTCGTGCGCAAGCGCGACGTGCGCCCCAAGGTCGCCGAGTCGGCCCTGGTCCGCGAGCTGATCGAGTGGGAGTTCCACCTGCCGGGCAAGGCGGACGAGTTCTACAACGCCCACCGCGACCTCGACCCGGCCGCGATCGTCCCGCTGACCGAGTACGCCACGCCGTTCGCCGCCCGCCTGGCCGAGCGCTACGAGCTGCCCGGCGCCGGGTACGGCGCCGCGCTGATCCTGCGCGACAAGGCGCTGCTGCGCCAGGTCAGCGCGGCGGCGGGCATCGCCAACCCGCAGAGCGTGGCGGTGTCGAGCCCGGCCGACGTGGTCGCGTTCATGCGCGGCTGCCCCGGTCCGGTCGTGCTCAAGCCCGCCAACCGGCAGGCGTCCGTGGGCACCCAGGTGCTCGCCGACCCGGCCGACGCGGCCCGGGCGTGGGCGGAGTGCGTCGTGCAGGACGAGGGAGTGTTCGTGCCCGACCGGCCGATGGACCTGCGGATGCTGGTCGAGCGCTTCGTCTCCGGGCACGAGTACAGCGTCGAGATGCTGGTGCGCGACGGGGAGTCGCTGTTCGCCAACGTCACCGGCAAGCAGCTGTTCCCCGGCCCTCGGCCGGTCGAGCTCGTGCACGTCGTGCCCGCCGACATCGACGACGGGCTGACCGCGCTGCTGACCGCGCAGACGCTCAAGGTGATCGACGCCGTCGGGTTCCAGGACGGCATCGTGCACTGCGAGTGGATCGTCGCCGACGGCGTGCCGCACCTGGTCGAGTGCGCTGGCCGCTTCGCGGGGGACGGCATCATCGAGCTGATCCAGCGGGCCTACCCGGTGGAGCTGAACCGCTGCTACTTCGCGGTGATGCGCGGCGAGCCGCTGCCGGAGGTCATGCCCCGGCGCGCGGCGGGCGCGGCGGCGGTGCGGTTCCTGTCGGTGGAGACCGGCGTGGTGCAGGACGTGCGCGGCGTCGAGGAGGCCACGCGCGCCGAGGGCGTGTTCCTGTGCGATGTCAGCGTCGAGAAGGGCGACACGTTCACCGGGCTGCGCAGCTCGTGGGACCGGGTCGGCGACGTGATGGTGACCGCGGACACCCCGGCCGAGGCGCTGCGCCGCGCCGAGGCGGCCGTCGCGCTGATCGAGATCGACGTGCGGCCGTTGGCCTCCCCATGAACGGACCCACCATGAGCATCGAGGTCGCCGGGCTGTCGGCCATCGTGACGAGCCTGTCGTCGGACGCGCACACGTGGAACCTGGTGTACCTGCAGTTGGTGCTGGAGGAGCTGGGCGTGCGGGTGGCCAACCTCGGCGCGTGCGTGCCCGACGAGGTGATCGTCGGGGAGTGCGCCGAGCGGCGGCCGGACCTGGTCGTGGTCAGCAGCCTCAACGGGCACGGCTGCCGCGACGGCGTGCGGCTGATCGGCGCGCTGCGCGCCGAACCCGCGCTGGTGGCCACCCCGGTGGTCATCGGCGGCAAGCTCGACGTGGCCGCGTCGGACAACTCGGCGCGGCTGCTGTCGGCGGGGTTCGACGCGGTCTTCGACGACACCGCGGGGCTGCTGCCGTTCCGCTCGTTCGTGCGGACCCTCGCCGGGCGCGCGGGCCTGCCGATCGGGACGCGGTGAGCCTGCTCGCGCCGCCGGTGGCGGCGCCGTTCGGCGCGGTCGTGGCCGCCTGCCAGGCCCGGGGCGAGCTGGTCGTGCAGCCCAGGATGGGCTTCGCCGACCCGGCCGCGATGCGCGCGGGCCTGCTGGCCACGGGCGCGGCGCGCGCGGCCACGATCGGCACCGTCACGCTGGACAGCTACACCCGCGTCGGCGACCACGGTGCCGTCCGGCAGGCCTTGGCCGCGGGCGCGGACCTCAACGGCTACCCGCTGGTCGACCACGACCACGACGTGACCGCGGCGATGCTGGCGGGCCTGGGGTTCCCGGTGCAGGTCCGGCACGGCTCGGCCGACCCGCGCCGGATCGTGCTGGCCCTGCTGGACCACGGCCTGCACGCCACCGAGGGCGGCCCGGTGTCGTACTGCCTGCCCTACAGCCGCACGCCGCTGGCCACCGCCGTCGAGCACTGGCGGCAGGCGTGCGCGCTGCTGGCCGCGCACCCCGACGCGCACCTGGAGACCTTCGGCGGCTGCATGATGGGCCAGCTGTGCCCGCCGTCGCTGCTGGTGGCGCTCAGCGTGCTGGAGGGGATGTTCTTCTGGGAGCACGGCATCCGCTGCATCTCGTTCTCCTACGCCCAGCAGACCCATCCCGGCCAGGACGAGGAGGCCCTGGCCGCGCTGCGGACGCTGATCGGCCGGTACGTGCCGCACGCCCGCGCGCACATGGTGGTCTACACGTACATGGGCGTGTACCCGCGGACGCCCGGCGGCGCGCTCGGGCTGCTCGCCGAGTCCGCCCGGCTGGCCGTGCGGGCCGGGGCCGGACGGCTGATCGTCAAGACCACCGCCGAGGCCCACCGGCTGCCCACGGTGGCCGAGAACGTGGCCGCCCTGGAGTACGCCGCCGTCGCGGCCAGGAGCGCGCACCGCCGCTCGTCCACAGCGGACACCGGCGTGCTCGCCGAGGCGACCGACCTGATCGACAACGTGCTGTCCCTCGACGACGACCTGGGCAGGGCCCTGGTCAAGGCGTTCGCCACCGGACAGCTGGACGTGCCCTTCTGCCTGCACCCGGACAACGCCGGGCGCGCCCGCGGCTACCTCGACGCCGAGGGCAGGCTGCGCTGGCAACGGGTCGGCGCCATGCCGATCGCCGCGGGCCCGCCCGGCCCCGACCGCATCACCGCAGCGGGCCTGCTCGACGCCCTGCGCTTCGTCGAGCGCCGCTTCGACTCGACCTCCCTGGAATGGAGTGGCCCATGACCGACACCCTGACCACGCTGCCCCCCGGCACCCGGGAGCACCTGCTCTCCCCGGTGACCCAGGCCGCGCTGCGCGTGCAGAACGCCATCACCACCGGCGCCCGCGACTACCTGGGCGCGCACGGCTTCCAGGAGCTGATGCCGCCGCTGATCGGCCCGGTGACCGACCCCGGCATCCGCGGCTCCAAGCAGGTCGACGTCGACTTCTACGGGCACCGGTACAAGCTGATGACCAGCGTGATCCTCTACAAGCAGGCGTCGCTGCTGGCCTTCGACAAGATCTTCTACGTCGCGCCGAACGTGCGGCTCGAACCGCTGGAGACCGCCGACACCGGCAGGCACCTGGCCGAGTTCACCCAGATCGACGTCGAGGTCCGCGACGCCTCCCGGGAGGACGTGCTGGAACTGCTGCAGGGCCTGGTGCGCCACATCGTCACGCACGTGCTCCGCGAGCGCCGGGCCGACCTCGACCTCCTCGGCCGCGACCCGGCCGCCTTCGAGGCCCTGCTGCGCGAGGACTTCGAGCGCATGACCCACCGCGCCGCCGTCGCGCAGCTGCGCGGCCTGGCGCACGGGCAGAGCGCCGACGCCGAGATCGACTGGGCGGGGGAGAAGCTGATCTCCGAGCAGACCGACCGCCCGTTCTACATCGTCGACTACCCGAAGGGCTCGCGCGGCTTCACCGACGGCGAGTCCGCCGCGGAGCCGGGGATCCTGCGCAACTTCGACCTCATCGCGCCCGCGGGCTTCGGCGAGGTGGCCAGCGGCGGCGAGCGCACCCACGAGTACCGCAGGCTGATTGAGCGCATGCGCGAGACGGGGGAGAACCCGGCCAAGTACGCCTGGTACCTCGACCTCGCCCGCGACGGCCTGCCCGCCAGCGCGGGCTTCGGCCTCGGCCTGGAGCGGCTGACCCGCTACCTGTGCGGGCTGGACTTCGTGTGGCAGGCCAACGCCTACCCCAAGCTGCCCGGGATCGCGTCGCCATGATCCGGGCCGCCGGTTTCCCCGAGGCGGCCGTCCGGGCCCGCGCCCGCGGCGGCCCCTCGGCCGTCTTCCCCGACGCGGACGGCTACGGCGGGGCGGTCTTCGGCGCGGCAGCGCCCGAGGGCGACGACCTCGACCGGGTGCGGCTCGTTCCCCCGGTGTTCGTCCCGCACCGGCTGGAGAAGATGTACGAGCTGGGCCGCGAGCCGCTCTACAGCGACGTCGAGCTGGGGCGGTCGGTGGGCGGGTTCACCGCGCCGCTGCCGGTGTTCCTGTGCGCGTTCGGGTCCACCCAGGTCGGGACCGGCCTCGGGGTCGCCGTCAGCGAGCAGGCGGGCAGGCTGGGCGTGCCGATGGTGATCGGCGAGAACGTCGTGCCCATGCACGGGTACGGCCGGGTGGACGCGGTGGAGGACGGCCTGCTGGCCCGCATCCGCGCGTACGCCCGCGCCGTGCCCGACGGCCTCGGCGGGGTGGTGGTCCAGCAGAGCACGGAGGACGCCGACGCCGAGGTCTGGAACCTCGTCTACAGCGACCCGGACGCCACCCGGCTGCTGGAGACCGGGCGGCTGGCGTTCGAGCTCAAGGTCGGCCAGGGCGCGAAACCGGGCCTGGGCGGCATGACCGTCCTGTCCCCGTCCGTCGCCGCGGCGGTGGCCGACCGCTACGCCCTGGACGACTCGCTGGGCGATGTCGTGCTGCGCTCCAGCAGCCCCGGCACGTTCACCGAGGAGATCCTGCGCCAGCAGCTCCGCCTGATGCGCAACAACTACCCGAGGGCCCGCGTCTGGGTGAAACTGCACCCCGGCCGCGACATCGCCCACGCCGTCCGGGTGGCGTGGTGCGCGGGCGCGGACGCGGTCACGGTGGACGGGGCCGAGGGCGGCACCGGCTGGGCGCCCACGGTGTTCCTGGACCACGTGGGCCTGCCCCTGGCGGAATGCCTGGCGCGCATCGGAAAGCACGACGGGGACCTGCTGGTGTCCGGCCGCATCTGGGAAGGCGCACGGGCGCTCAAGTGCCTGGCCCGCGGCGCAACGGCCGTAGGCCTGGGCCGAGCCGCCCTGATCGCGGCCGCCGAGGACCCGTCCGACGGCCTGATCCGCCTGATCGCCTGCCTCGACCTCGAACTCCGCCTACTCCTGAGCGCCCTGGGCAAATACACCCTCACCGACCTCACCGACGACGATCTGTGGAGCCCCACCGATGATCAACTATGACGGCCGCCGCTTCCGCAAGCCGGAAAGCCCCGACGCCCCCGTGTCCACCTACCGCCAGAAAGACGACCTGGTGTGGGCCGAATTCGGCGCCGGCGGATCAATCCGCCGCGGCTCCCTGACCGGCCTGTGCTCCGCCGAGGGAGTCGTGTCGTTCGCCTACACCATGGTGATGACGGACGGCCGCGTGATCTCCGGCCACAGCGTCAACACCCCGGAGTACCTCCCAGACGGCCGAATCCGCCTGAACGAGGTCTGGGAACGCTACGGCCCCAACGCCGAACGCGGAGTATCGGCGATCGTCGAGGTGGTGGACTGAGCTACGCCCAGCAGCCCCGCGACTTACCCGGTGGGATTCGGCGAAATGGACCATGCCGTGGTTCGCGGGCGAATAACCCCGGCATGGCAGTGGACCCGTGTCGTGAGGGAGTTCCGTGTCCGGACAACGCGCCTGGCAGGTCACGTCCGCGGTCGTCGCGGTGCTCGTCGTCCTCACCGGGTGTGACAGCGCTCCGCCGGAGCCCGGTCCGAGCACGACCGCGCCCCCGTCCGTGACGCCGACGAGACCCGCACACGGCGCGCCCTCGGTCGCCGCGCCGTTGGATTTCGCCGAGGACCCGTGTCTGGGCCTGACCCCTGCCCAGCGAAGCAAGCTCAACCTGGGCGAAGGGCGGGCGGAGGCCGCGACCGAGGCCCCCTGCGAGTACGTCGTCCTGGGCACGGGGGACAAGCACTCCGTGGACATCGAGTTCGTCACCGGCCACGGCATCAGCGACCTGTACGTGGCTAAAGCGGCGGGCGCGTATCAGCTGGGAGCCTATGGACCTGGCCGGATACCCGGCAGTCACCCATCGACGGCAGGGCACCGACTGCCACACGTCCGTCGGCCTCTCGGATTCCGGACTGTTCTTCGTGTGGTACCGCGACTGGATGGGCCGGCCCGACGTCGACACCTGCGGCCCGGCCACCCGGATCGCCGCCG
Organism: Actinokineospora sp. UTMC 2448; assembly: GCF_024760565.1. Lineage (NCBI taxonomy): Bacteria > Bacillati > Actinomycetota > Actinomycetes > Pseudonocardiales > Pseudonocardiaceae > Actinokineospora > Actinokineospora sp. UTMC 2448. The sequence continues at coordinate 1,285,461 of NZ_CP031087.1, forward strand.
AGGTGCTGGCGACAATCCAGGCGGCTCAGTAACTCAGTACCTGTGTTTGGCGCTGATCGGCCCATCCCGCCGGTGGGTACCCGATAGTCTCGACGCGCAAGCGTGTTCGTCATGCTGGAGGGGATCGTGTTTGGGAAGCGCACCGTTGAGGTCGCGTCGGCGGTCCTCGCCTCGCTCGTCGTGCTCGGTGGGTGCGGTGAGACGCCCCCGCCACCTCCTGGCCCGACGACGGCTCCAGCCGGGACGACCCCGCTTCCCCACGGCACCCCGTCGGTCGCTGAGCCGCTCGACTCCACGGCCTTCTACAACGAATCCTGCCTCGCCTTGACCCCTGAACAGCGAACTGAGCTCAAACTGTCGGAAGGACGCCCGGAGGCTCGACGGCCTGGCGCCGAATGCACCTATGCGGTGGAAGGTTCAGACGGTGAGCATTTGGTGGACATCCGGTTCGCCAACACCGGCCTGGTTAAAGAGTACGAAGCCAACGCGGCAGGCGCGTACGAACGCTGGGAGCCGATGGAGTTCGACGGGTACCCCGCGGTCGTGCACGATGGGGAGCTGAGGGATTGTCACGCCGTGGTCGGCCTGTCCGATACGACTACCGTCCACATCTGGTACCGCGACCAACTGGTGCGTCCGGAGGTGGACACCTGTGGTCCGGTAACCCGGATCGCGCCTGCGGTCCTGGCGACGATCCGGGCAACCCAGTAGCGCGCGGATCAGTGGTAGTCGCGTATATGCGGCACGGTTGCTCGAGTCACATCGCTCAGCGGTTTGTCTGAGTACTTCCGATCTTCGCGCAGGCGGTCAAGGGTGATCCGGAGTTCGTTGTAGAGGTTTCGGACCGCCTCAGCCGCTTCCTGCTCTATCCTGCCCACACCGTCGAGATACTGGTAGGCCACGTCCCGGAGATGCAGATGGTTCTCCAGGAGGAGCTTCTTTTCTGAGTCCTGGGCCGTCTTGGTCGCTTCTCCGAGCAACTCGGTGAGCGCGACGCCGAAGACTTTCGCCACCGTCGCACCACCGCTGATCAGTGTGGTTGCGATGCCTACGATGGTGGTGATGATGACGGAACGTAGGTCGAAGGTGAGTCCGCCGCTGTAGGGGCTGGTCCTCGCGAATATCTCGGTCAGGGCCTTCATGAGGGCTGTGATGTCCTCGGCCGCTTTCCTGAAGATCGCCCGATACTTCACCAAATGTTCGGCGACGACAAAGAGACAGTTCTCGGTGTACACCTGGAACGCGATGAAATCGCCCTCGAATTCATGGGCGTAGTTGGACTCCGGTGCGACCCAGCTCTTGCGCATCTGCGCCCAGTCGAAGCGCGCGGGGTGCAGCTCGGGGTATGAGAGGTGGACGCCCGGTGGGTTGGTCGCCGATCCTCGTTGTCCTCCGGCAGAGTCCAGGTCCGGCAGGATGAAGCAGGCCTGAGTGAGTTTCGCGTAGGCGGCGTCTATCGCGGCGTCGGTCACACCGCTGACCGCCTGTGCGGATCGGATGAACGCGGTGGGGTCCGCGGCGAAGTCCTCCAGCACGGAGACCGTGTCGTAGCGGTGCGACTGCTCGTCCAGGTTGGGCATCCGACGCGGCATCTCGGCGTCGCGGCCGTCCGGGTGGTCCGGCATGCGGTCCCGGTAGACGCGCGGCCCGTCGTGGGTGTGGGGATGGAGCAGGTATTCCACCCACGCCGCCACCTCGCCCGCGGCTGCTGCCAACTCGGGATCATTGTGGGCATCGATGTCGGGCACGTGAGCGGCGCTGCGGCCCGGAGGCAGAACCACTCTTGTCACCCCTGCCCATCCATCGTGCGCCCGATGGCGAGGAAGCTCTCCGCCGCGTCGGCGTCGGTCTTCCTGGCCCAGGCGATGTGTTTGCGCAGGAGGTCGGCGTATTCGCGCAGCGCGATGGCCAGCTCGGCCTGCTCGTCACTGAGCCTGCCGAGCTGCCATTCGACTTCGTTGAGGAACGAACCGCTGGCCGCGAGCAGGTCCCCATTCCCTTGGCCACCACACCACCCTCCGCCCATACTGCGGTGTCCTGCGGTCACCTGTGCGTGCGCTTCGGTGTACGCCTTCGAGTTCACACTCAACCTCTCGACCACCGGATCAAGCCACGACTTGATGGCGTCCTCCATTTGATCGGGGTTGATCGAGTAGGTCTTCCTCGGATCGTCGTGCACTGACTCCCGCTCCCCCTTGCCTTCGGATCGAACGCAGTCAGGGTGGCAGGGCAACCGCGCGTTCGTGCTGCGAACTGGGCAACTCTCAGCGAACGGAGTAATCGGCGTGGCGAGCGCGCGGCCACGAACGCGCTCCGGCCGGAATCAGGGGACGAACTCGAATGGGGCGGTGGCCTGTTCTGCGCAGATGGTGTCGGCGGCCTGTTCTGAGGACTGGATGACCGCGACGCGGGCGGCGTAGGTGGTCCAGGAAGTGGCTTTGTGGCCGCGGATGGAGTCGGGGCCCAAGGCGTTGTCGGCGGTTAGGCGGGCGGTGCCGTCGGGGCCGGTGGTGGCGGAGCCGAGGAGGATGCCGTCGGGGCCCAGGGACAGGAACTCCACGTCGACGCCTGAGACCGGCTTGTCGTTGTTGGTGAGGGTGGCGGTGAGGGTGAGGTCGACGAGGGGTTGGCCGTGGCCCTCGACGTGGGCGGGGGGTAGGGACAGTTCGGCGGAGCAGCCGAGGCCGCAGGCGGACACGCCCGCGGGCGACGCCAGCACCAGGGCCAGCGCCGCCATCGCGGGTCGGGTCAGGTTCAGCAAGGGCCGCCGCCGCTGTCGCCTTCCGGGGGGAACGGGCTGAAGCTATTGGAGACGGCGATGTCGAGCAACTGGGCGGCCTCGCCGCTCAGGTACTGCATCTGACCGTTCACCACCTTGCCCGGGTCCATGAACGTGAAGACGAACTTGCGGTTGTCCGCGTCGCCGACGCCGGACTGGGGCGGCAGGACGGTGATGCCGGACAGGGACGGGTCCGCCGGGATCTGCTCTTCCAGGAAGCCGGGGCTGGACTCGACCGGGTAGACCGTGATCGGCACCGGGCCCAACTGGACCTGGAACTCGGCGTTGACCCGCTTCTTCATGTCGAACACGTGGAACCGCAGGCCGGTGTGGTTGTCCTGCGGGCTCAGGTTCAGGTCGAACTCGTAGAGCGGGAACAGCGGCTGGTCGAACTTCTGGATCTGCAGGCTCAGGTCCAGGTCCAGCTTCGCCCGCACGTCCGGGGCGACCATGCTGAACCGGTCGTAGGTCCCCTGCACCCCGAAGGCGACGTAGCCCTTGCCGGGGGTGAGCGTCATGTCGCTGAAGCCGTCGACGACCAGGTGGATGTCGTCGATGACCACCTCCGGCGCCTGAATGTGGCCGCGGTCCACGTGCAGGGTCAGGATCGGGATGCCGACGCAGGCGACGATGTCCTGCTCGAACTCCTCGATGACCAGCGGCTCGTTCTGCCGCAGCTCGAACGACCCGCCCACCAGCAGCGACCCGGTCTTGCCCGGGCTGGACTGCAACCGCGTGTCGAACGTGCCCAGGTCATTCGGCGCGACGGTGACCGTCACCTTCTCGCCCAAGTCGACCAGCGCGGCGAACACGTCGTTGACCTGCAGGCCGATCGGGTCGCCCGCGAGGGCGAAGCGGCCCTGCACGTACGCCTCGGCGTCCAGGCCCGGCTCGGCCGACACGATGTCGATCACCGGGACCTTCAGCGGCGTGCCCTCCTTGTCGGTGCCGGTCACCGTGACGTCCACGCACGGCGCGTTCGGTCCCGCGTCGCAGGCCGGGATGTCGGTCAGCCGCGCCCGCGCCCCGGCCGGTGCGCCGTCGTAGGTGCCGCCGACGTGCGCGTTGACCATGCGGATCGGCGCGTTGGACGCCACCCGCACCCGGCTGTTCGCGCCGAAGTCGCCGGTGACCTTCAGCGACGACGGCACGCCCTGGACGTCCGCCGCGCCGCGCAGGGTGCCGTAGGGGGTGGTCGTGTCCGCCTCGGCGCGCAGTTGGAGTTCGTCGACGCCGCCGGAGGCGGTGTACTCCACGCTGAGGTCGTTGGCCCGCGCCGCGTCGGTCTTGTCGAAGCCGAACGGGCCGATGTGCAGGTCGAACGGCGACGGCAGCCCGCGCAGCCTGGCCATGGCCGCCGTGCGCGGCGCGACGTCGAACAGGCCGTCGAACCGCGCGTAGGCGATCAGGTCGACGCCCGCGGGCGGGCGGTACCCGACAATGTCGATCTTGGTGGCCGCCATGTCGACGTCGACCCTGGTGGGCAGGCCGGGCAGCGACACCGTGCCGACCGCGCCGAAGCACTTGCCCAGCAGGCCGCACAGCGGGCTCTCGTCCGGGGCGCAGCCCGCGCCCGAGCACGCGCGCGCCTCGACCGCGATCCCGTGCGCGTACAGCGGCACGCGGTCGATGGCGTCGATCGCGGCGGTCTTGCCGATCCGGGCCTCGGCGAGCAGGCCCACCGGCCGGTCGGTGAGGTAGCTCAGCTTGCCGTCGCCGTAGGTGACGTCCAGCGTGCTCGGCAGCGTCACCCGGCCCAGCGCGGCGTAGCGGACGTCGGCGGCGAGCACGAAGTCGCCGTCGAAGTTGACCGCGCCGTTGCCGGTGCGCAGGTCGAAGGCGACGCCGTTGTCCCTGGGCCGCGCCGAGACCTCCGACAGCCCGAACACCGCCGCGCTGGCGTCGAGGTCGCCGCTGGCCTGCCGGTAGTGCGCGGCGACGTGCTGGCCGGTGGGGGCCGTGGCGCCGGGGTGGTTGGTCACCGCGAACGCCGCGGCGTCGATCGCGCCGGAGACGCCGCGGAAGGCGAACGCCCCGCCTGCCCAGTCGGCCTCCATCCGCGCCGGGATGCCCCGGGCCTCGGCGAACACCTGGTACTGCCTGCCCTGGAACGGCACCCGCGCCGCGCGGAACGTGATCCGCCCCAGCTCGGCCGACGCCACCGACTCGAAGTGCGAGGCCGGGGCGTCCACCAGGACGTCGAGGTCCGCCGGGATCCCCTGCGCCGACGCTGACAGCAGACCGGCGTCCACAGTGGACAGCGACGCGCTCACCTCGTCGATCGGCGCGGAGTTGTGCACCCCGAGCCGGGTCACCGCGTCGAACGTCCCGGTGACCCGCGCCGTCGCGGGCAGCCGGTCGATCGACGCCCGCGCCCGCAGCGTGCTCGGCGTGTCGGCCTCCGCGGCGATCCGCAGCGTGCCCAGCGGCGCCGACGCCCGGTACCCGACGTCGACCCGCGACGGCGCGTCCTCGACGGTGATGGGCCCCACGGCCAGGTCCACGTTCGACGGCAGCCCGGCCAGCTCGACCTGCCCCTCCAGCCGGGGCAGGCCCGGCAGCAGCCCGATGACCTCCAGGTACGCCGTCAGCGGCGCGCCCGGCGGCGGGGTGTAGCCGGTGATCTCGATCTCCCGGCCGGCCAGGTCGACCGACAGCGCGGTCGGCAGGCCGGGCAGCCGGATCGTCCCGGCCACGCCGAGGCAGCGCTCGAACAGCGTGCAGATCGGCGTGTCGTCGGGCGCGCAGCCAGCGCCCGCGTCGCAGCCACGGGCGCGCACCGCGACGCCGTTGTCGAACAGCGGCGCGCCGAGCCCGGCGAGCGCGGCGACCTTGCCGATGTGCACGTCGGCGGTCAGCCCGATCGACCGGTCGCCGGTGTAGGTGATCTTGCCGTCGGCCAGGTCGACGGTGAGCGTCAGGTCGGTCGGCAGGTTGTCGATGCGCGCCGTCACGGCCAGCCGGGTGTCGTCCACCCCGTTCGCGGCGAGCAGCACGTCGGCGTCGACGAACACGGGCTGCCCGTCGGTGTCCAGTTGCAGGTTGGCGACCTGGCTGGCCGGGCCGCGCGCGTACTCGGCCAGGGTCAGGTTGCGGATCGACACGCTGCCGTCGAAGTCGCCGGTGACCTGCCGGTAGTGCGCGGACACGTGCTGCCCGGCAGGCATCGTCGCGCCCGCGTGGTTGGTCACCGAGAACCGCGCCGCGCCCAGCGGGCCGGTGAGGCCGCGGAAGCGCATGAGGCCGTCGGCGAAGTCGGCGTCGAACCGCGCGGGCACGCCCGTCAGCTCGCCGATGGCCAGGTAGTCGCGGCCCGCGACCGGCGTGCGGGCCACCGCGGTGATGCCGCCCAGCGGGGCCGACATCGTGCCGTCGAGGTGGCGGGCAGGCAGGTCCACCAGCACGTCGACCTCGGTCGGCAACGCCGTCAGCGCCGCTGACAGGTAGTGGTTGCCGGTCGGGTCGAGCCGCTCGACGCCCTGCGGGCTGACGAACAGCTCCGCGCGCGGCACGGCGCTGCTGGCCCGGTAGGCCAGGCGGGGCCGCTCGCCGAGGTCGTAGGTCACCTCGACGCGCTCCGGCAGGCCCTCGATCGCGGCCAGCGCGCTCGGCCCGGCCGCGGTGTCCACATAGGCCGCCTGCACGCGGTTCACCACCGAACTGGCGGTGAACAGCACCCTGCGGGCGACGGTGTCGAGGTCGAACGCCAGCGACGCGGGCAGGTTCGACACGTCGAGGCGCGCCTTCTGCCTGCCGTCGATCACGCCCGCCGCGACGAACCGCTGGCCGCCCGGGGTGAACTCGGTCCCGCCGCGCGGGTGGTCGTCGAAGTAGACGTCGATGCCGCGCAGCCCGGTCACCCGGGCGCTGACGCCGAGCCGGTCGCCGTCGATGATCGCGGTGCCGTGCTCGCCGTCCAGCGGGGCGTAGTCGCCCAGCCCCTTCGACAGCGCCACCTCGGCCGAGCCGAGCGGGTTGTCGGCGGTGAACTGGACGTGCCGGGCGGGCAGGTCGGCGTTGACCACCACCGCCGTCGGCAGCTCGCGGAGCTTGCCGCGCAGCACTATCGCGGGCTCGCGGTCGTAGAAGGCGATGTCGAGCGCGGCGAGCGCGGAGGACGCCGTGTAGTCCAGTCGCGCGCTCTCCGGCGCGGTCGCCAGCACGCCGCGCCAGGTGGCCGGGACGGCCTGCGCCGATGCCCGCGTGGCCCGGGTGAGCTGTTGTCCTGAGTAGACGTAGTCGGCGAACAGGATGGTGTCGATCGTGTCGCTCGCGGTGTAGTCCACGGTCGCGTCGCCGCCGCCTGCTGGCCGGGTGAGCGCGGCCGACACCGAGGTCGGGAGCACGTCCACGACGAGCTGGTCGAAGCGGTCCGTCGGCGGGTCGGCGGTGCGGTTGTTGGACAGCACCTGGACGTCCAGCCGGGTCTCCGTCGTGCTGTTCGCGTCGACGGTCGCCTTCTGGTCGCGGTCGGGCGCGCCCGGGTCGATGAAGGCGTGCACGTCGAAGAAGGTCGGCACGGGGGAGAACTGCGCGCTCGCGACCGTCGGGTCGTACGGGTGCCCGGCGTCGTCGTCGGTGACGTTGGCCAGGCCCGCGGTGATCGCGAGCGAGTCCGCCGCGCCGACGGTGATCAGCCGCGCCTTGATGTCGAAGATCCCGCGCAGGACCTGCAGCGGCGCGAACGTGTAGACGCCGACGGCGGCCGTGGGCAGGCCCGCGCCGCGGCGCAGGCCGTCGAAGCCGACGGAGATCCGCTTGTGCGTGGGGAAGTCGTAGACCGCCCACACGTGCGCGGGCAGGTCCTCGCCCGCGAACTCGCTGGTGGGCAGCCGCAGGTTGACCAGGCCGAGTCCGAGGTGGACGAGGTTGAGCAGGGCCTCGACCTTCGCGGTGAGCGCGGCGCCGAGGTCGGCGAGCAGGTTCTCCAGCTGCAGCTTTTCCACCAGGAGTTCGGGGTGGAGGATGACGTTGAGCGGGTCGCTGAGCAGTTCGAGGACCACGTTGAGCCGGTTGGTCACGGCCGCGATCTCGGCCTCGAGGTCCAGGATCTCCCGGGCGACGGCGATGATGTCGCCCGGAGCGGCCAGCGGCACCAGGTCGGAGAGCACGTCGGGGGTGCCGTCGCCGGTGACGTCGACGATCGCGGGCACGGCCAGCGGGAGGGTCAGCGTGCAGGAGACCTCTTTGGTGCGCGACTCCGAGCAGATGCGGTACGTCAGGCGCGGGATGCCGTCGGGCAGGGCCTCCAGCAGCGCCAGCGGGTCGACCGGCAGCGGCGGCGGGATGTTGCCCGAGGTCAGGGCCTCCAGAAGCTCGCGCAGGGTGGCCGGTCGGGTGGGGTCGATGAACTGGGCGGAGCGCACCTGCGGCTGCAGGTCCTCGGCGTCGAGGTCGGGCTGCCCCTGCGGCGTGGTGCGGCCCGCGGCGGCCAGGGTGGCCAGCGCCTCGGCCGCGGTCGCGTCGACCAGCTCCTGCCCGGGGCGTCGGGGCAGGTCCAGCGGCGACGGCGTGACCGGCGGGTTGGGCGCGATCGGCACCCGCTCGACCGGCACGCGGCCGTCCGGGCCGGGGTCGAGCGCGGGCAGCGGCGCGATGGGCTGGGCAGCCGACGGCCCCCGGCCGATGTCCGGCGAGCCGTCGGGCCCGGGGTCGATCGGCCCGAGCTGACCGGGCGGCGCGGGCGGGTCCGCGCTGGCCGCGGCGGCGTCCTGCGCCTCAGTGACGGTCGTCTGGCGCGCGGAGGTGTCACCGGGAGCCGGTTGGCCCGCTGAGGTTTCCCCTTGTGGTTGGCCTGCGGTGGTTCCCTCTGCCGGAGATGTCGCCGTCGCACCGGACGCCGATGTGGGCGGCGTTGTCTGGTGGGACGCCGAGGTTTCGGAGCTGGGCGGCGTGGGCGCGACGGGCTGCGCGGCCGCGGGCGTGGTGACGCCTGCCGCCAGCGTGGCCGCCAGCAGCGGGACTATCGCCAGCCGGGCCCCGCGCGCGCGGAAACGGAACAGTGCCATGACATCCCCCAGGTGTTCTTGGTCACGACGCGTCCGAGGAAATCACACACCCCCGACAAAACCGGACGCCCCTTTACCACGAGTACCCAAATGGAGCAGTGCCGCCGCGACCACGAACGCCACCGCCGCCGCGACCTGCCCGCCACGCCCGACGATCCCCTCGACGCTCCCCGCGCCGTGGAGTGCCGCGAGCACGTGCCCGAACCCCACCGCCGCCGTCACGCCTAGCGCGCCTACGGATTCAGTGCGCACCGCTGTCGCCGCGCACCCCGCCACCGCGGCCATGACCAGCGCGAGGAAGACCCACACCACGAGCGGGCTGTCCATCCACCCGAGCCCCAACAACAGAGCGGGTATCACACAGAGACCGACCACCCACGGCGCCGCCCTGCCCGCCAGACTCCCCGCGACCACCCCGGCCGCGGCGATCGGCCACCCGTACCAGATCTCGCCCGCCACAACGGAATGCAGCAGCACCAAGCTCGTGAACGGCGCCGCGAGCACCAGCCCCAGCCCGCCGACGGCCCACCACTCCCGTCCCGCCGCGGCCAGCGCGGCGCCGACAAGCGCGACCCCGATCAGCGCGCCGATGAGACTCCCGAGGACCGGCTTCCCCAAGACCGCGACGACAAGCGTGGGAACCGCCGTCAACAGCACAATGCCTGCGGCGATCCAGTGCACCTGCCGCGACTCAGAGGACCGCTCCGCGCTCAACACAGCCGCGACGACCACAACCAGCGCCGCCACACCCACGATCCCCACCCGCGCCGGATGGCTCTGCAACGCGCCGGTCAACGACACCCCGAAGTACCCCGCGCCCGCCGCGACCCCGACAACCCACGCCGCGCCCACCCGCCGCGCCCCGGACACGACCCCGATCAGCAGCGCCCCGGACGCCGCCGCCAGCACCACACCCCAGAACGGATCGACCGGAAGCTCCACCGTGGACTCCCCGGCCGTCCGCACCCGCAGGGACAACCCGCCCCCGGGCGGCCCGCTCACCGCCAGCACCACCCCGACCCCCACGACTCCCGCCGCGACGACCCACCGCCACCACCGGGCCGCCACCAGCGCGCCCGCCATCCCCAGCGCGCCGCCGACCGCGACCGCCGCCTGGAACCCGATCACCTCCGGCCGGTCGACGCCGGCCCACATCAGGGCGTCCACCGACATCGGCGCCCCCACGAACGCGAGCACGACCACGCCCGCTCCGACCACGATCCCCGCCCAGTTGGTCCGCATGCGCCCCAACGTAACGCCCCGACGGCACTCGTCCACGTCGTTCGGCGAAGCCCGCGCGGACCTGATCGACTCGCGGGCCATCCCCAGGCGCGTGACGATCCACCGACGCGTCCACAGGAGACAGATCTGCCAATTACTGCATTCGCGTGATCGAAGATGAGTGAAAAGTGGGATAATCTCGCACTACCCTGCAACCAGGCGAGGGAGTCCCATGCGCACCAGCTATGGTCTAGTCCAATCTAGCAGGTCGGCGAGGCCCAGTCCACGCAAGCTCGCCGCCGTCACCGCCGCGCTCGCCCTGGTGGTCGGCGTCGTCCCGGCGGCATCGGCCACGCCGCAGGCGGCCGCCACGGCGACCGCCGGGCTCGTCCCGCTTCCGGTGTTGGTCGAGGAGGACACGCGGGCGCGGCCCTACGTCATCCGGCCGGATGTCTCGATCGTCGCGCCAGGCGCCGCCGCCCCCGTCGCGGAGCTGCTGGCCGACGAGCTGCGCGCCGCGACCGGCTACCGCGTCCCCGTGCGTCCCCGCGGCCACGGCATCCGGATCACCGTCGACCCCAAGGCCCGCTACACCGTCGACGGCGCCGCCCCCACCGCCGAGTCCTACACCCTCGACGTGAGCCACCGCGGCGTCGCCATCACCGCCCGCACCCCGCACGGCGCGTTCAACGGGGTGCAGACGTTCCGCCAGCTCCTCCCGGCGTGGACGGCGTCGCCGACGCCCGTCAAGCACGACTGGACCGTCCGGGCCGTCCACATCGAGGACGCGCCGCGCTTCGCCTATCGAGGCATCATGCTCGACGTCGCCCGGTCGTTCCAGGACGTCGACGAGGTCAAGCGGCACATCGATGTCCTGTCCGCGCTGAAGATGAGCGTCCTGCACCTGCACCTGGCCGACGACCAGGGATGGCGCATCGAGATCACCAACGACGGCAAGGCCGAGGGCGACCCCATCGACTACACCGCCCTCACCCGCGTCTCCGGCGCCACCGCGATGAACGAGCGCGGACACCGCCAGGAGCTGGGCCGCACCGGCTACTACACCCAGGCCCAGTACCGCGACATCGTCGCGTACGCGCGCGAGCGGTTCGTCACCGTCGTCCCCGAGGTCGACGTGCCCGGCCACACCAACGCCGTCCTGCACGCGATCCCGCAGCTCAACACCGACCGCTCGCTGCCCGCGCGCGACGCGGAGACCGGCGTCGTCCCGTGGAACGGCACCGCGAACGTCGGCTACTCCGCCCTCGACGAGCGCCACGAGCTGACCTACACCTTCGTGGAGCACGTCTTCCGCCAGCTCGCCGAGCTGACCGGCGGCCCGTACGTCCACATCGGCGGCGACGAGTCGCACGCCATGGGCCACGCCCGCTACGTCGACTTCATCACCCGCGCCGTGCCGAGGGTGCAGGCCGCGACCGGGGTCGGCACGATGGGCTGGACCGAGTACGCCGAGGCCGGGCTGGCGCAGGGCCCGGGCTACTGGGACGGCTCGGTCGTGCAGTACTGGATCGGCTCCGGCGACTGGGTGCGCGACTTCGTGGCCAAGGGCGGCAAGGCCGTCGTGTCGAAGGCGGACGGCGCCTACCTCGACCAGAAGTACGGCCCCACCACCCCGATCGGGCTCAGCTGGGCCTGCCGGACCGACTGCGACTTCCCGAAGTACTACAACTGGGACCCGACCACCACCGTCTCCGGCGGCATCCCGGAGGACGCCGTGCTCGGCGTCGAAGGTCCACTGTGGTCGGAGACGATCCGCGGCGGCGACCAGGCGCAGTTCCTCGCCCTCCCCAGGGCCGCGTCGATCCTGGAGACCGGGTGGACGCCCGCCGCCCGCAAGGACGTCACCGGCTTCACCGCCCGGCTGGCGCGGCTCGGCGCCCGCTTCGCGGTGTCCGGCGTCAACTTCTACGAGAGCCCGGCCGCGGCGTGGGCGGCCTCGGTCGCGGGCACGGACGTCACGGCCCGCCGGGGCGTCGCCGCCCGGCACGGCCTCGGGCTCGTCGCCGCGCCCGGCACCAAGACCGACGGCCGCGCGATCACCCCGGACACCGTCGACACCGACGGCGACCCGGCGTCGGGCAGCGCGCTGCGCGGCCCGCTGACCGCGACGGCGACCTGCGCGGGCGTCGTCCTCCCGGTGACGTTCACCCAGGCCCAGCCCAGGGACGCCCTGCACGGCGCGGGTGTCTACACCGCGGGCGTCGAGGCGGGCTTCACCCGCGACACCACGTGCGTGCTCACCCCGTCGGCAGGCGACCCGGTGAGCGTCCGGGTCCGCGTGGCCCGCGGTGGTGACGACCGCGCCGACCGGCAGGCCCCGACGCTGACGGTCGACGACACGGTGCGCGCGGGGACGTGGGTGCCGCTGACCCTCACCGGGTTCGAGCCCGGGTACGTCGACATCCGCATCGACGGCGTCACGGTCTACACCGTCCGCGCCGACGGCGAGGGCCGGTTCCAGCGCCACGGCGTCATCCCCGCGACGACCCCGACCGGGGCGCGGACGATCACCGCCGTGCAGGGCGAACGCACGGCGAGCGCCGCGGTCGAGGTGACCGGCTAGGGCCGGGGCCGGTCCGCGGGCACGTTCCGGACGTGCCTGCGGACCGCCCGGTCGTAGGCCTTGGCGCCGCCGACGAACGACCACGCCCACCCCGACGGCCTGCCCGCCACCGCGGCCAGGTGCGGCTCGGCGAGGCTGTACTCGTACATCCGCGTGAACGCCGCGGCGAACAGGTTGTGCGCCTCCACGGTGCGGGGGTGCGGCCGGGCCGCGGCGAGGAACCGCTGGGACAGCGCGGCCACCTCGTCGCGGACCGCGCCGCCGAAGTAGTCCCACATCGCCCGCCGGTCCGCCGCCTTCCCGGACGCCCGGAAGGCCGCCTCCAGCCCCGCGTGGACCCGGAAGTGCGCGAGCACCACCAGGGCGATCCTCGGGTCGCCCGAGCCCGCCGAGCGCGCGGTCGCCCTGGCGAAGGCCAGCGCCTTGACCGGATCGAGGATCTCGACCCGCGCGCGGTGGGCCGAGAACAGCGTGGGGCCGCGCTTCACCGCGCGCTCCCACGCCTTGTCGCACTCCGCGCGGTTCGTCGCCGAGGTGACGGTCTGCAGCAGGTCGTGCGGGACCGGGTCGGTGTCGACGAGTTCGGCGGCCTGGTTCAGCGGGCCGAGCGCGCGGCGCAGGTAGGCGTGCGCGACCCGTGCCGCGTTGGGGTCGCTCGCGCCGTCGGCGATCACCTGCGCCTCGGCGATCGCCACCGCGCCCGCCAGCAGCGACAGCTCGGGGTCCACGCTGTCCATCGCCAGCGACAGCACCTGCCCGCCCAGCCCCACCAGCCTGCCCGCCAGCACCTCGACGCGCAGCGAGCGCGTCTCAGGCTGGGTCCGCGCCTCGGCCAGGATCGTCCGCGCGGGGCTGATCCGGTGCTCCTCCAACTCCGCGATGGCCGCGTCCAGCGCGGTGTCGTCCCAGGCGTGGTCCATCTGCCCTCACAGGTACTTCGCCGCGGCGCGCTGGTAGGCGGCCTCGCCGCCGACGAAGGCCCACGCGGCGTCGTTGAGGTGGTCGTTCATGGCGCGCAGGTGCGGGACGGCGTGCGCGGCGTCGTCCAGGGCGGAGAACACGGCGGCGAACGCGTTGTGCGCCCAGCAGGTCTGCGGCAGCGACAGCGGGGTGGTGAGCAGCTTCGTCGACGCGGCCACGAGTTCGGCGCGGGCGGCCCTGGCGTAGCGGGCCACCGGGACGGACCGGTGCGCCGCGCCCTCGAACTGGGCCTCGGCGATGACGGCCGCGACCGGGTGCCCCGGCGGCGCGGCGGCCACCGACGCCCTGGCGAACTCGATCATGGCCGTCTCGTCGCCGCCCCACTTGGGCGCCAGGGACTGCAGCCTGCGCCGCACGGCGACGGTCATGGTGGGGCAGCGGCTGGCGATCTCGGCCCAGAGCGCGTCCTGCTCGCCGCGGTCGAACTCCAGCCCGCGCGCGACGGGGTCCATCTCGCTCCACGGCACCGGGTCGCCGGGCAGCAGCCCGGCCGCGGCGCGCAGCGGGGCGACCGCCTGCGCGAGGTGGTTGTGGAAGATGCGGAACCGCGGCGCGCCGACCGTCTCCGCCCGCCCCGCGCCGCGCACTGCCCACGCCTCGCGCACGAACACCGCGCCGCTGAGCAACAACAGGTCGGCGTCACCGGCCCCGGCGATGGTCGCGATCTCGTCGCCGAACCCGATCAGCGCCTCGGCGAGCTCGCCGACCCGGAACACCCGGATCTCCGGTTGGTCGCGGCACTCCCCGAGCACGGTGCGCGCTGCGCCGAGTCTGCCCTCCTCGGCCTCGGCGAGCGCGGCGTCCAGGATCGGGTCCCGCCAGCTCCGTCCTCTGGTGACCGTGCGAGCCGGACTCCTGCGCAACCACCCCATGGCGGGGCACGCTACCCGTCTTGTGGCGGTGGCCACTCCTCGGCCGACATGCTGCGTAACACGGCCCGCTTGGCAGCGGTGAACTCGTCTTCGGTCAGGACGCCGCTGTCGCGCAGGTCGCCGAGTTCGCGGAGCCTGCGCATGAGCACGTCCACATCGGGCGGGGCCGCGGCCGGGGCGTCGGGGCGCGAGCGGGGGATCCGCGCGACGACGGCGGCGGCGACCAACGCGGTCAGCAGCTCGTTCTCGGTGCCCCAGGTGAGCCGCACCGCGTGCAGGTCGCTCGTCGGGGCGACGTTCGGACTGGCGTCGCGGACGATGAACCGCAGCACGCCGTCGGTGAGCCCGCTGGACGGCCGCCACACGACGGCGGTCACCTTGTCGATCGGCAGCTCCTGCGTGCCCGACCTGCGCTTGACGTCCGGCGCCTGCCAGCTCCACTCGAGCAGCACCCGGCTGCCGTCGAACGACACGACCGCCTCGGACACCGTCGCGCTGACCGGCAGCGCGGGCCCGGGCAGCAGGAACCGCCCGACCGGCCCGTCCCCCTCCGCGCGCGGGGTGAACCGGAACGCCTCGACCAGGTAGTCGGCGTTGACGACCTGCGCGGGGTCGACCGCCAGCCGGTAGGGGTTGGCCTGCTCGGGCAGGTGGCCGCCGACCACCTGGCTCAGCGGGTCGGCCCCCTCACGCAGCCGCGCCCGCAGCGCCCCGCCCTTCTTGCCCGGCTCGTAGCTGATGCCCGCGATCGCCGCCGCGGGCACGACCAACTCCCCGAGCGCCTTCCTGAGCTTGTGCACCTTGCGATCGGTACCCGGCGTGATCCGCAGGGCGGCCCCGTCGAACCCCCAGGTCCCCTCGGCCGTGGTCACCTCAGCCATGGCGGCGACCCTACCAAGATCGGAAATGCCAACAGGACCAGGTCGATGACCTGGTCCTGTTGAATGTGCGCCGCCAGGGACTCGAACCCCGAACCCGCTGGTTAAGAGCCAGCTGCTCTGCCAGTTGAGCTAGCGGCGCTCGTTGCTGACGGGGGAAAAGTTAGCACAGCCCCCGCCCGGCGAAGAAATCGGGGGGTCGACGCCAGGCAACCGGACGTCCCGTTCAGGCGTCACCCATTCGTGGGGCACACTGGGTTCCCACAGGTCAGCGTGAGGAAAGTGGGGGACGATGCGGGGACGGGTTGGCGTGCTCGTCGCGGTTCTGGTGGGTCTGGGGGCGTGCACGGCCGCCCCCGAGCCGTCGGCGCCCGCGGGGGAGACGCCGGGTGTGACGACCACCACGGCGCCGCCCGCGGAGCCGTTGCGGCTGACGCTCACCCCGGCCGACAAGGCCAAGGACGTGGAGCCGGGGCAGCCGGTGACGGTGGAGGTCGCCGGGGGGATGCTCAGCGAGGTCGTGCTCAAGAACGACGCGGGCAAGGCGGTCGAGGGGAAGCTGTCCGACGACGGTCGCACGTGGACCTACGCGGGCGGGCTCGGCTACGGCAAGACCTACACCATGACCGCGACCGGCAAGGACGCCGAGGGCAAGCCGACGACCTCCACCGCGACCTTCACCACGGCCAAGCCCGCTCGGCAGACGGCGCTGTCGATGAACCCCCTCGACGGGCAGACGGTCGGGGTCGGGCAGCCGTTCTCCTTCTACTTCAGCACCAACATCCGCGACAAGGCCGCCGCTGAGAAGGCAATCAGGATCACCACGTCGCCGGAGACCGAGGGCGCGTTCTACTGGTACGACGACAGCACTGTGCACTGGCGGCCCAAGGAGTACTGGAAGCCCGGCACGAAGGTGACCGTCGACGCGCGGATCTACGGCAAGCACTTCGGCAACGGCACCTACGGCCGCGAGGACCGCAAGGCCTCGGTGACCATCGGCGACGCCGTGGTGATGAAGGCCGACGGCAAGACCCACCAGATGACGGTGACGATCAACGGCAAGGTCGCCAAGACCATGCCGATCTCGATGGGCAAGAAGGGGTACGAGACCCCGGTCGGCACCTATGTGGTCATGAGCGAGCACGTGAACTACACAATGGACTCCTCCACCTACGGCGTGCCCACGGACGCCGCCGAGGGCTACCGCACGACGGTCGAGGTGGCCACCCGGATGTCCAACAGCGGGATCTTCTACCACTCCGCGCCGTGGTCGGTGGGGGACCAGGGCAGGCGCAACGTCAGCCACGGGTGCATCAACGTCTCCACGGAGAACGCGCGCTGGCTGCAGCGGATCTCGCAGAAGGGCGACGTCATCACCGTGGTGAACTCCGGTGGGGCCAAGCTGCAGTCCTGGGACGGCCTCGGCGTCTGGCAGGTGCCGTGGGAGACCTGGAAGAAGGGCAACCGCTGAAAAACGGGCCCCCGGCGGGACTGCCGGGGGCCCGTTCCTTACCGGTACCGGCCTAGGACAGGGCGCCGGTGTACTGCTGGATCCAGTTGCGGAACGCCGGGACGTCGGTGTAGATCGACGGCGCGACGGCGCACTGCGAGCCGCCGCCGGAACGGCTGGTCGCCCCGATCAGCTCCCACTGGCCGTTGACGGCCTTGATCTGCGGGCCGCCGGAGTCGCCGTAGCAGGCGCCCGCGCGGTTGCCGGGGTTGTCGGTGCAGATCTCGATCGAGCCCGAGATGCCGGAGCACTCGTAGTCGTTGACGATCGAGGTGTCGAGCTCCTGCAGCGTGATGGGCGCGCCGCAGGCACCGCGGACCGGGCAGGTCTGGCCCCAGCCGATGATGCGCGTCTGGGTGCCGACCGGACCGGACGACGCCGCGATGCGCACCGGCGCCTGGCTGACGCTGGTGCTCAGCTGCACGAGCGCGATGTCGTACGGGCCGCGGTAGGACGGGTGGATGATGATGCGCGAGGCCCGCGCCACCGTCCCGCCGCTGGTGCGGTTGGTGGTGCCGATGCGCGCGATGGTGCTGCTCGGGGAGCGGCCCTGGACGCAGTGCGCGGCGGTCACCACCCAGTTGGCCTTGATGAGCGAACCTCCGCAGAAGTGCCCGCCGGAGGTGGACTGCAGCGACACCATGAAGCTGTAGGTCTGGGTGGCGTTGTGCCCCCCGACGATCAACGTGCCCATCTCGCCGTCGCCGGTGGGCGGCGCGGCCGCGGCCGCGGTGGGCGCCACCACGGCGGCAGCGGCGGCGATCATGCCCACCAGCAGGGTGCGAACCTTCATTGTCGCGACTCTCCTTCCACCGCCGGGGCCCTCGACCCGGCGATGATTGGTCACGCTAGGAGAGCCGGGTCACACCCGGCACCCGTCGACCGGAGGGGGTCGTTGCCAGTCGGTGATTCACCGGGAGTGGGAACGGCCGGTGACCAGCTAGCGAGCGGATTCCCTGGGAATGGCCGGGGCCCATCAGGCGAGCGTCGCGGGGAAGAGGGGCGAACTCGGGCGGAGGTCCACAGACGCAAGAAGGGCCGTCCGAGAGGACGGCCCTTCTTGAACAGGTCCCTGAACGGGCCCGGGTGGGGTGAGTGACGGGACTTGAACCCGCGACATCCTGGACCACAACCAGGTGCTCTACCAGCTGAGCTACACCCACCATCGCGCACGGGCGCGCCGTGCGGAGACATCGTAGCGCGTCCCGGGAAGCGGTTATGCCTGGGGGTTGACCAGCAGGGTCCCGGCCACTGCCTTGGCCTCGTCCGTGGTCGGTCCCGGCTGCGGGACGAAGACCGTGCCGCGGTAGTAGCGCAGCTCCCGGATCGACTCCTGGATGTCGGCCAGGGCGCGGTGGGCCAGGCCCTTGTCCGGCTGCGCGTAGTACACCCTCGGGTACCAGCGGCGGGCCAGCTCCTTGATCGACGACACGTCCACCATGCGGTAGTGCAGGTGGGCGTCCAGCGACGGCATGTCCCGGCTGATGAAGCCGCGGTCGGTGGCGATGGAGTTGCCGCACAGCGGCGCGGAGCGGACCTCGGGGACGTGCTGGCGCACGTAGTCCAGCACCGCGCGCTCGGCGTCGGCCAGGGTGAGCGTCGAGGCGCGGACCTCCTCGGTGAGCCCGGAGCGCGCGTGCATCTCGGCGACGACCTCCGGCATCCCCGCGAGCGCCTCGTCGGAGGCGTGGATGACCAGGTCGACGCCGTCGCCGAGGACGTTCAGCTCGGAGTCGGTGACCAGGGCGGCGATCTCGATCAGGGCGTCGCGGCCGAGGTCGAGGCCGGTCATCTCGCAGTCGATCCATACCAAGCGGTCCGTCACCCGACGTAGCTTAGCCGCACGGCCCGGCGCGGATCCCGGGCTGCGGCCGCGCCGCGCCGGTTCTACGCTCCCGCTGATCCGGCACCGGGCGGAGGAGGCACGATGAGCAGCGCCGAGGACATCGCCGAGGGTTACGCCACCGACGGGGCCGCGGTCGAGTTGGGCAGCGTCGTCATCGCGGGGACCGCGCACCCGGCGGCCGCCGTGCGCGTGCCGCTGTCGATGATGAACCGGCACGGGCTCGTCGCCGGGGCCACCGGGACCGGCAAGACCAAGACGCTGCAGGGGATCGCCGAGCAGCTGTCCGCGCACGGCGTCCCGGTCGTCATGGCCGACATCAAGGGCGACCTGTCCGGGCTGTCCCGGCCGGGCGAGGCCGACGACAGGATCGCCCAGCGCGCGGCGGACACCGGCGACGACTGGACGCCCACGGCGTTCCCCGTGCAGTTCCTCTCCCTGGGCGCCTCCGGCGCGGGCGTCCCCGTCCGCGCGACGGTCACCGGGTTCGGCCCGCTGCTGCTGTCCAAGGTGCTCGGTCTCAACGACACGCAGGAGTCCACCCTCGGCCTGATCTTCCACTGGGCCGACCGGCGCGGCCTGCCGCTGCTGGACATCAAGGACCTGCGGGCGGTGATCACGCACCTCACCGGCGACGAGGGCAAGGCCGACCTCAAGGGCATCGGCGGGGTGTCGTCGGCCACCGCCGGGGTGATCCTGCGCGCGCTGGCGAACCTGGAGGCGCGCGGCGGGGACGAGTTCTTCGGCGAGCCCGAGCTCGACATCGCCGACCTGATGCGCGTCGACAGCGGCCGGGGCGTGATCAGCCTGCTGGAGCTGGCGAACCTGCAGGCCGACCCGGCGCTGTTCTCCACCTTCCTCATGTGGCTGCTGGCCGAGCTGTTCGAGGAGCTGCCCGAGGAGGGCGATCTCGACCGGCCCAAGCTGGTGTTCTTCTTCGACGAGGCGCACCTCCTCTTCGCCGACGCGTCGAAGGCGTTCCTGGAGCGCATCGAGCAGACGGTGAAGCTGATCCGGTCCAAGGGCGTCGGGGTGTTCTTCTGCACACAGCTGCCCACGGACGTGCCCACCGCGGTGCTGTCCCAACTGGGCGCACGCGTGCAGCACGCGTTGCGCGCGTTCACCCCGGACGACCAGAAGGCGCTCGCCAAGACGGTGAAGACGTACCCCACCACCGAGCACTACGAACTGGACAAAGCGCTCACCTCGCTCGGGATCGGTGAGGCGATCGTCACGGTGCTGTCGGAGAAGGGCGTGCCGACCCCGGTGGCGTGGACGCGGCTGCGCGCCCCTCGGTCGCTCATGGACACCATCGGCGACGACGGGATCCGGCAGGCCGCCGCGGCCTCGCCGCTGCACGCCAAGTACGCCGAGACGGTGGACCGCGAGTCGGCCTACGAGCGCATGGCCGCCAAGGTCGCGCCCCCGCAGGAGGCGCCCCCGCCGGAGGAGGCCGCGCGGCCGGAGCCGGGCTTCGTCGAGCAGGTGATGGGCAACAGCGCGGTGAAGTCGTTCCTGCGCTCCGCCGCGAGCGCACTGGGCCGGGAGATCGCCCGCGGCGTGTTCGGCACGCGCCGGAGGCGGTAGGCCACGGCGGGTGACCGGTGTGGCGGGATGGTCACGGATGAATCACGCTTGGCGGCATGGGCAAGGACGTCGAGCAGACCGAGTTCACCCGGGCCGACCGCCAGCGGTTCCGGCAGAAGGTGCGCCAGTGCCTGGACGTGTTCGCGCGCATGCTGGCCGAGTCGCGGTTCGACGCCGACCGGCCGATGGCGGGCATGGAGGTCGAGCTGAACCTCGTCGACCCCGAGGGCAGGCCGTCCCTGCGCAACGCCGAGGTGCTGGACGAGATCGATGACCCCGCGTTCGTCCCCGAGCTCGGGCAGTTCAACATCGAGATCAACGTGCCGCCGCAGCGGCTCGACCCCGTCGGGCTGACCGCGTTCGAGAAGAAGGTCCGCGACGACCTCAACGCGGCCGAGGCCAGGGCCGCGCGCATCGGCGCGCACATCGCGATGGTCGGCATCCTGCCGACGCTGCGGCGCGAGCACACCGCGCCGGAGGCGCTGTCGGAGAACCCGCGCTACCGGATGCTGGACCAGCAGGTGTTCGCCGCGCGCGGGGAGGACATGGCCATCGCGATCACCGGCGCGGAGCGGCTGGCCACCCAGGCCGAGTCGATCGGGCCCGAGGCGGCGTGCACGAGCGTGCAGTTCCACCTGCAGGTGGCCCCCGACGACTTCGCGCGGTTCTGGAACGCCAGCCAGGTCATCGCCGGGCCGCAGGTGGCGCTGGGGGCGAACGCGCCGTACCTGTTCGGCAAGCAGCTGTGGGCCGAGACGCGGATCGCGCTGTTCGAGCAGGCCACCGACACCCGCCCGGACGAGCTGAAGGCGCAGGGCGTGCGGCCGAGGGTGTGGTTCGGGGACCGGTGGATCACCTCGATCTTCGACCTGTTCGAGGAGAACGTGCAGTACTTCCCCGCCCTGCTGCCGATGTGCTCCGACGAGGACCCGACGGAGGTGCTGGAGCGCGGCGACGTGCCCCGGCTGGAGGAGCTGCGCCTGCACAACGGCACCGTCTACCGCTGGAACCGCCCGATCTACGACGTGGTGCGCGGCCGCCCGCACGTGCGCGTGGAGAACCGCGTGCTGCCCGCCGGGCCGACGGTGATCGACGTGATGGCCAACGGCGCGTTCTACTTCGGCCTGGTGCGCGCGCTCGCCGACCAGGACCGCCCGGTGTGGTCGCGGATGAGCTTCTCGGCGGCGGAGGACAACTTCCACGCCGCCGCGCGCAACGGCATCGACTGCCGGGTGTACTGGCCGGGGGTCGGCGAGGTGCCGCTGACCGAGCTGGTGCTCCGGCGGCTGCTGCCGATGGCCCACGACGGGCTGGACGCCTGGGGCGTGGCCGCCGAGGACCGGGACCGCCTGCTCGGCGTGATCGAGCAGCGCTGCCTCACCGGCCGCAACGGCGCCACCTGGCAGGTGAGCACCGTCCGCGCGCTGGAGGAGGGGTCATCGCTGGACCGCGACGAGGCGCTGGCCGAGATGACCCGCCGCTACCTGGAGCTGATGCACGCCAACCGGCCCGTGCACGAGTGGCCTACTCCCTGATCAGGAACGGCGTCAGCAGGTCGGGGACTGCGGCGTCGGCGAGCCGGACGCCGTCGGACTCGCCGATGTCGGTCACCGCGTACTGGCCGTGCCCGGCCGCCGTCGTGGCGGTCAGGGTGACCAGCCGCGCGCGCCGCTGGAACGGCGACTGCTCGACGCGCCAGCCGATGATGCCGGTGCGCTGCAGGGCGACCGTGCGGCGGGTGAACGAGCCGGAGCGGCTGACCAGGTAGCGCCCGGTGAGCGCATGGCCGAGGTTGCGGTAGCGATCGAGTCCGATGAGGACGGACAGCGGGATCAGCGCGGCCGCCCCGATCCACAGCCCGGCAGGCCAGTCGGCGAAGGCGCTGAGCAGGGCCAGGGCCGCGGTGAGCACGACCGGGACGGCGACCGCCCTGACCAGCCGCCTGCGGCGCGCGGCGACCGGGTGGCGGGTCAAGGGCGCGCTCGTGGGGTTCTCGCCGATGACCGCCGCGGCGACCCGGTGCGACTCCGCGCGCGGGGCGGGCGGGACCAGCAGGCTGCTGGCGGCCTGGCGCAGGCCGAGGCCGGTGGTCACCGCGTTGAGCCGGGCGCCGCGCGCCGCGCGCAGCAGCAGGGGCTCGTGCAGCGCGACGCCGCGCAGGCGCTGCTCCTCGATGGAGACCGAGCGCGTGGTCAGCAGCCCCCGGCGCACGCGGACGGTGGCGTCGGCGTGCCGGGTGAGGCGGAAATCGTGGTTCTGCAGCAGATACGTCAGCAGTGAGGCCACAGTGGACAGCAGGACGACCACCACGGCGGCGATCAGCACCACCAGCGCGGGCGACTGGCCGCTGAGCCAGCCGAACAGGCCGCGGATCACGTCGACCTCGGAGAACCGCAGGTTGAGCTCGCCCGCGAGGTTCATCCCGAACCCGACCGCGATCGCGATGCCGAGCAGACCCGACAGCGACAGCGGGGCATAGCGGTACCAGCGCCGGTCCAGCCGGGTGATCTCGACGGCGGCCGGTTCCTCCGCGCCGTCCGTCGAGGTCGCGGCGGTGGTCGGGCGGTGCAGGAAGACCTGGCGCAGGCGTTCGGCCTCGGCCGTGGTGACGGCGTCGAGCACGACGCCCTCGCCCGCCTGCCGCTCCTGCTGCCCGGTGCCGACCCGGACAGCGGACAGCCCGAACAGCCGGTGGCCGAGCTTGGCGGTGAGGTCGACCGTGCGGATGCGGTCGCGCGGGATGGCCCTGCGCTGCCGGAACACGACCCCGGTGTGCAGCTCGACCTGCGCGTCGGTGATCCGGTACTTCGTCGTCAGCCAGGCGAAGAGGCCGTAGAGGATGATCAGCGCCACGGTCCCGACCCCGACCACGACCCGCCACGTCTCGACGTTGCCGAGGAACACCAGGGCGAACAGGAGGGGCAGCAGGCCGATCAGCTCGTTGAGCGGCTTGACCACGATCATCCTCGGGTCGAGCCTGCCCCACTCGGGCACGGGCTCGACGACCGGCGGCGCGGCGGGGAACGCGGTCACGTCGCGTCCCCGGGCACGGCCTGCGTGGTGGTGGCCAACTCGTCGACGATGCGGGCGGCGACGCTCTCGTCCAGCCCCTCGATCTTGAGCGGCCCCGCCGCGGACGCGGTGGTGATGGTGACGGTCGCCAGCTTGAGCAGCTGCTGCAGCGGCCCGCGCCCGGTGTCGACGGTCTGGATGCGCGAGACGGGCGCCAGCCGCCACTCCTGGTTGATCCACCCGCTGCGGGTGAACACCGCCGCCGGGGTCGTCTCCCACCGGTGCACCCGGTACCGCCACGTCGGCATCACCGCCACGTGCACGACGGCCGCGACCGCGAGTCCGGCGAGCACGTGCCCGACCCAGTCCGGCCCGCCCAGCGCGTGCCAGACGCCGAGCCCGCCGAGCACCACGATCCAGCCGATCGCCGCCCGCACCGTCCACTGCACCACCGCGCGCTTGCTGACCAGGTTCACCGGCGCACGCAACCGCCACTCACCGTCGTCCACCCCGCCAGTCTGCCTCCCGCGTCCGTGCGCCGCCGTCAGCCCGGAGGGGGACGCGGCGACGACCGGGGCGTGGCCCTGCGCACGCACTACGCTGCCGGTGTTCCGACGATCTTGCCGAGGGGGCGCGCTCGATGACGGCACGGAGGCAGGCGGTCGCCGCGGCGGCGGCCACCACGGTGAGCGTCCTCGTCGCCGTCATGGTCAACCTGCTGACCTCGGGGTGGAGCTGGCTGATCTTCCTGGGGCTGGCCGCGCTGTCGCTGGCCTGGGTCGGCCTGGAGGTCTGGCGGTCGACGCCGGGGCGGGAGTCCCGCGCGGCGCTGGGCGCGCCCGCCGAGGTGGCCGCCGTGGACGGGTTCGTGCCCCGGCCGGAGCTGACCGCCGGGATCGTCCGCGCGCTGCTCGCGGGCGGGCGGCGCAAGGTCGGGATCACCACGGCGCTCGCGGGCGCGGGCGGGTTCGGCAAGACCACGCTGGCGGCCCAGGTCTGCGAGCTGCCGGAGATCAAGGCAGCGTTCCCCTCGATCTACTGGGTGACGGTGGGCCAGGAGGTGCGGGGCGCGGCGCTGGCCGACACGGTCAACGACGTCATCGAGCGGGTCGCCCGGCGGCGGTCGGGCCTCACCAGCCCGGAGCAGGCCGGGCTCCAGCTGGGCGAGCTGCTGGCCGAGCGGGGGCCGTCGCTGCTGGTCGTCGACGACGTCTGGACCGCCGAGCAGCTGCGGCCGTTCCTCAACGCGGGCCGCGGCTGCACCCTCATGGTGACGACCAGGATCCCGGACCTGCTCCCGGACTCCGCCGACACCGCGACCATCCGGGTCGACCAGATGAGCCGGGTGCAGGCGACCGAATTGCTCGGCAGCGGCCTCGGCGGGCTCCCCGCGCACGTCGGCGAGCGGCTGCTGGACATCACCGGCCGCTGGCCCCTTGCCCTGCGGCTGGCGAATGCCGCGCTACGCCGCACCGCCCGCGACGGCGGGGACATCGCCGAGGCCGCCGAACGCCTGCTGCGCCGACTGGGCGAGCTGGGCCCGGCGGCGCTGGACGTCACCGACACCGCCCGCCGCGAGCGCACGGTCGCCGCGACCCTGGAGTCCTCGCTGAGCGTGCTGGGGGCCAACCGGGACCGCGCGCTGGAGCTGGCGATCTTCCCCGAGGACGTCGAGGTCCCGCAGGACCTCGTCGCCCACCTCTGGAAGGCGACCGCCGACCTGGCGCGGGACGAGAGCGACCGGCTGTGCCGCGAGCTGGTCGAGCTGTCGCTGGTGACCCAGCACGGACCCCGGCTGCGCCTGCACGACGTCATCCGCACGTACCTGCGGCACGAGTGCGGCGGTCTGCGGCTCGCGCGGCTGAACGAGAGCCTGCTGACCGAGGTGGCGTCCACCCTGCCCGACCCGGTGTCCGGCCAGGTGCCGTGGTGGTGCCTGCCGCGCTCGGCCGACTACCTGTGGCGCTCGCTCGCCTACCACCTGGACAGCGCGGGCCGCGCGGAGGAACTGGCGGCGCTGGCGACCGCGCCGCCGTGGGTCATCACCAAGCTGCGCCGCTTCGGCCCGGTCGCGGTGGCCGAGGACCTGGCGTTCGTGGACACCGAGAGCGCGGCGGAGCTGGGCCGGTTCCTCGACCAGCTCGGCCACCTGCTGGTGCCGACCGAGCCCGACCACGCCGTGGTGAACGCCCTCGCCCAGCGCCTTCCCGCCTCTCCCGCGCTCGACGACCTGCGGAGGGCCGCCCTGGCCGCGGTCGACGGCGTGCCGCGCCTTGTGCCGCAGCGCGCGCTGCCGGACCTGCCGGACCCCGCCCTGAACCGCGTGCTGGTCGGCCACGAGGACATCGTCGAGGGCTGCGTCTACGCCCCGGACGGGAGCTGGCTGGCGACCGTCGCCGCCGACGGGGTGCGCGTCTGGGACCCGGAGACCGGCAGGCTCCTGCGCATCCTGGAGGGCAGCGCGCGGGACCTGCTGGAGGAGGGCTTCGCGCTGTCGCCCGACGGCCGCCTTCTCGCCTGCGCGGCTGATGTGCACACCGTCGACGTGTGGGACACGAGCACCTGGCGGCTGCGGTACACGCTCACCGGGCACCGGACGCCGCTGAACTGCTGCTGCTTCTCCGCCGACGGCACGACCCTGCTCACCGCGGACTACTACCGGCAGGCCCGACTGTGGGACGTCGCCACCGGCGGGCTGATCCGGGTGATCAAGACCGACCCGGCGGTGGAGTCCTGCGCGGCACTGCCGGACGGGCGGCTGCTGGCCGTCGACGGCGACGGCGTGAAGGTGTGGGACCCGCGCGCCGCGGTCGGCGCCGCGATGCCGCTGCCGAGCGGCTTCACCTGTGAGGCCGTGGCGGTCAGCCCCGACGGCCGGTGGGCCGCGGCTCCCGGGGACGTCGGGGTGCTGATCTGGGACCTGACCGCGATGGGTGAGCCCCCACGGATGCTCCACCACCACCGCGACCTCACGGTCGCGGTGTTCTCCCCTGACGGCGGGACCCTCGCCGTCGGCGGGGAGAACGGGCTGATCGTGCTCTGGGACACCGTCGCGTGGCGTCAGGCGGGCGCCATCGCCGCGCACGGGGCGGAGGTGACGGACCTCGCCTTCGCCCCGGACGGCTCGGTGCTGGCCTCGACGGCGAAGGACCGCACGGTCCGGCTGTGGAACCCGGGCCGGGCGCGCGTGGATGTGGAGCACCGCGAGGTCCCCGACGCCCTGGGCGAGTGCGCGGCCGCGCCGGACGGGAGCTGGTTCGCCGTGGGCACGGGCGACGTCGTCGAGATCCACGACCCGGCCGGCGGCGGGGTCCGGGAGAGGATCCGCTATCCCGGTCGCCTTTTCGACCTCACCCCGGTCGGCGCCGACCTGCTGCTGATCCAGGACTTCGACCGCTTCCTGCTGTGCCGGACGGACGACTGGCGCAGCGCCCGGCCGCTGCTGCACCCCGCTGACCTGCTGCGGTACCCCCTGGGGGTCGGCGGCGCTCTGGTCTGCGGGGTCGACACCCAGGGCTGGGTCGTGGTGTGGGACACGGCGACCTGGACGCCGCCGGTGTTCCTGGAGGCCACCGAGTCCGGGGTGCGCGTCCACCGGCAGTGGGCGGACAGGACCGACCAGCTGGCCAACCGGCTCCGCCGCGTCGCGGGGCGCATGCCGAAGCAGGACAACTCGGCCGAGGCCGCGATCTCGCCGCACGGCGAGTGGCTGGCGGTGCGCCGGGCCAGGACGATTCACGTGCTCGCGCCGGGCGATTGGGCGCCCCTCGCCGCGATCCGCGTCGATCACGAGGTCGACGCCATGGACGTCACCCCCGACGGCGCCCACCTACTGCTGACGGGACCCGACGGCGACCGTTGGTGGGACACCCGCACGTGGACCGAAAGCGAAGCGCCGCCGCGCTTTCCGTCGAAGGTGATGGACGACCGGTGGTCGCCGAACGGCAGGCTCGTCGCGAGCGTGTCCGAGCGGGTGCTGCGGATCCGCGACGCCGAGGACTGGTCCCCGCTGACCGAGATCCGGCTCGATGGCGAGGTCACCGGCTGCGCCTGGCTGACCGACGAGCGGCTGGCGGTCATCGGCGGCCACGGGATCTTCTGGTTCGCCTACGTGCCGGGCGAGAGCGACCCGGCGACCGTCAGCCCGACGGTCGACGCAGGCGTCGCCAGATAGGCCGGACGAGCGCGCTCGCCAGCACAGCCGCCGGGTGCTCGCCGCGGTCGCGGGCCTCCGGGGCGGACTCCGGGGTCATCCGGTGGGTCAGGTTGAGCGCCTGCCGGTGCACCGTCGGCGCGAGCACCCGCAGCAGTTCCAGCGCCAGGCCCTCCGGCCGCTGCACCACCTCCGCGGTCCCCTCCAGCGCGGAGACGATCATCCGCGCCGCCGTGTCCGGGGAGAACGCGGGCACGCCGCGGTAGGCGTCGGTCGCGGTGATCATCGGCGTCCGCACCAGGGGCATGCGGACCGAGCAGAACGTCACGCCGTCGGCCAGCAGCTCGCGGCCCGCCGCGCGGCCGAAGTGCTCCAGTGCGCCCTTCGACGCCAGGTAGGCGGCGAAGCGCGGGGTGTCCGACTGCAGGCCCATGGTGGTCACGTTGACGATCCGGCCGCGCCCGGCGGCGCGCATGCCGGGCAGCAGGCCCAGGGTGAGGCGCAGCGGGGCGAAGTAGTTCAGCGCCATCGTGCGCTCGTAGTCGTGCAGGCGGTCCGTCGACAGCCGCACCGAGCGGCGGATGGAGCGGCCCGCGTTGTTGACCAGCATGTCGACCTGGCCGAGATCCTTCACCAGCGCGTCGACCGCGTCGGCGTCGGTGAGGTCGCAGGGGTGGGCCGACGCCGTCCCGCCCGCGTCGGCGACGAGGTCGGCCACCGCCGCCAGCTCGTCGACGCGGCGGGCGACCAGCAGGACGTGCGCGCCGCGCCGTCCGAGCGCCAGCGCCGTCGCCTTGCCGATCCCCGAGGACGCCCCGGTCACCACGATCCGCTTGCCGCGCAGGCCGTGGTCCCCGCGGTCCGGGTCGAGGTGCTCGGCCCAGTACCGCACCAGCCGACCCGCGTACGAGGCGAACGGCGGCAGGGTGACCGCGCCCGCCAGCGCCTCCTCGGTGCGGGTCGAGTCGAACACCGTCGGCATGTCCAGGTGCGGCACGACCTCGGCGGGGATGCCCGCCTCGGCCAGCGTCGCGCAGGCGGCCGGGCCAGGGCGCAGGCGCGGCAGGCGGACCGGCAGCGTCGCGGCGATCCGCGGCGCGCCGAGCGCGTCGGCGAAGGCGTTGTAGACCTCGGTGTTGGGCTGCCTGCCGTTGTGCGTCAGGTGGTAGGTGCTGCCCGAGGGCGCGTCGATGTGCATCAGGTGGGCCATCGCGTCGACGACGTAGTCGACCGGGACGACGTTGGTCGCGCCGAGGTCGGGCAGCACCAGCGGGAGCGCCCTGGGCAGGCGGGCCAGCCGGGCGATGGTCGGCAGGAAGTAGTACGGGCCGTCGACCTTGTCCATCTCGCCCGTGCGCGAGTCGCCGACGACCGCCGCGGGGCGGTAGATCCGGTACGGGACTCGGTCCTGCTCGCGGACCAGCTTCTCGGCGGCGAACTTGGTCGCGTGGTACGGCGCGTGGTGGCGCTGGCCGAGGTCGAAGTCCGCCTCGGTGAACCGGCCCCGGTGATCGCCAGCGACGGCCACCGACGAGACGTGGTGGAACAGCCGCGCGCCCGCCGCGGCGGCGAAGTTGACCACGTTCGCGGTGCCGACGACGTTGACCGTCTCGTTGTCGGCGCCCGGGGCGGTGAAGTCGTAGACCGCGCCGAGGTGGACGACGTGGTCGACCGGCGGCAGCAGGTCGAGGCCGAGGCCGGGCTCGCACAGGTCGCCGACGACCGGCACGACGCGCTCGTCCCACGCGGGCAGCTTGCGCAGTGACCGCGCGCGCACCAGGACGTGGATCGTGCCGCAGTCGGGCCGCGCCAACAGCCGGTCCACCAGCCTGCGGCCGAGGAATCCTGTCGCGCCCGTGACGAAGTAGGTAGCCATCCCGTGCCTCCTCGGACAGGATTCTGCCACTACCTACTCACAAGTAGGAAGTGTGGTCAGCGATCGGCCTCCACCGAGGCGTCCACGACCGCGTCCCGCAGGGCGGCCCGCAGGCGGCCCACGTCCAGCGGGGAGAAGACGGCCGTCTCCCCCGGCGGGGCCACGAGCACCACCCTGCCCTGCCGGACGAAGATCGTGACGTCCCGCCGCCGACCCGCTATGTCGCGGCAGCTGACCGTCCACTCCCGGTGGCTGCTCACCGTGTCCCACCCTCTCTTGAAACCATGTGCTGGCGCTTATGCGACGCGGACGGTAACGAGCCGTGACGGGACTAGGTGACGCCAATCCGGGGATTTCTCTACACATGCCCCCGCGGCGACCCGACCGGCCGGAACGGGATGGTGTCGGCCTGGCGGAAGGCGGCGTAGCGGCCGGGGCGGCGCCGGGTGGGCCGCAGCAGCGCGAACGCGATCAGCCCGGCCGCCGACATGCCCGCGATCACCGTGGCCATCGGCGTCGCCGACCGCTCCGCGCCGAGCCCGACCAGCGGCGCTGCCAGGCCGCCGATGAGGAACTGGATCACGCCCAGCAGCGCGGACGCCGTGCCCGCCCGGTTGCCGTGGTCGGCCAGCGCGAGCGCGGTCGCGTTCGGGCTGACGATGCCCAGGCTCGCCACCACGAGGAACAGCGCCGTCAGCAGGTACACCAGCTCCAGCTCCATGGCCACCGCGGTGTAGACCCCGGCCCCGGCCAGCGCGGACAGCGCAAGGCCGACCGTCAGCAGGACGCGGGGGCTGAGCCAGCGCAGCAGGATGCCGTTGACCTGGGTGAACAGCATCAGGCCCAGCGCGTTGGCGCCGAAGACCAGGCTGTAGGTCTGGGGGCTGAGCCCGTGCAGCTCCTGCAGGACGAACGGCGACCCGGCGATGTAGGCGAACATCGCGGCGGTGACGAAGCCGATCGAGGTCGCGTAGGCGACGAACGTCCGGTCGGTGGCGACGCGCAGATAGGTGCGCATGATCTGGCGCGGGTTCGCCGGGCGGCGCTTGGGCGGCGGCAGCGTCTCCCGCAGGCAGACCGTCGCCGCGATGAGCAGCAGGACGCCGAAGTAGGCCAGCACGACGAACACGCCCTGCCAGTTCGTCCACCGCAGCACCTGCGCGCCGATCAGCGGCGCCAGGATCGGGGCGAGCCCGGACACCAGCATCAGCATGGAGAAGAACCGCGCCATCGCGGGCCCGGTGAAGATGTCGCGCACGGCGGCGCGGGCGATCACCACCCCGGCCGCGGCGGCGACGCCCTGCGCGAACCGCAGCCCGACGAGCGTGAACACCGACGGGGAGATCGCGCAGGCCAGCGACGCCATCGTGTAGGCCGTCAGGCCCGCGAGCAGCGGAAGGCGCCTGCCGAGGGTGTCCGAAAGCGGACCGACGACCGCCTGGCCCACCGCCATCCCGATCATGAACGCGGTCAGGGTGAGTTGGACCTGCGCCTGGCCGGTGTCCAGGCCGTCGGCGATCTCCGGGAACGCCGGGAGGTACATGTCGATGGACAGGGGACCGAAGGCGGAGATCCCGCCGAGGAGTAGCGCGAGCCGCGCTCTCGCCCACGGCGATGGTCTGCTCACCCGATCAGTCTATGTCCTATGACAAACGAGGCTTACCCGCCGTCGCCTGTCTGGTCCACACTGGCTTGGTACGTCTGTCCGTCATCGCTGATCACCCGGTGGACACCCGGGCGGGTCGACTGGGCACCGGATCGGTCCCTTGACAGACTGTGCGTCCAGAGCGCGGGAGGGGAGCCATGTCCCAGCCGATCGATGCGGTCCTCGCCGACGCGGCGCGCCTCACCGCCGCGGGCAGGCCGCGCGCCGCCATCGAGGTCCTGCGGCCCGTGCTCGCCGACCACCCCGACCACCCCGGCGCGTGGTGCGGTCTCGCTGCGGCGTTCCTGGACGTCGGCGAGCCGCTGCACTGCCTCGACGCCGCCAAGCGCGCGATCACCCTCGGCGAGCCCGCATGGGCGCACCGCCTGGCCAGCCTCGCGCTGACCGAGCTGGGCAGGCACGAGGAGGCGGTGATCTCCGCCCGCGAGTCGGCCCGCCGCGACCCCGACGACTGGCGCGGCCAGGTGGCCCTCGCGGAGGCCCTGGCCCCCACCACCCCGGCCGACGCCCTCACCGCCGCCCGCCGCGCGGTGGCGATCGCCCCGGAGGAGCCCCGCACCCACGAGGTCCTGGGCAACACCGCCGAGCGCGCGGGCGACCTCGACGGGGCGCGGGCGGCCTACCAGGAGTCCCTGCGCCTGGACCCGACGAACCCCGACGCCCAGGCCGCCCTCTCCCGCCTCCGCCGCACCACGGGCCGCTTCGGCGACGTCCCCTGGGAACGCTCGACGGCGTGGCATGAGGCGGAGGATCCCGACTGGACCCTGGTGGACGCCGACCCGGCCCGCGCGCGGAAGTCCCCCCGCGGCCCCAAACGCCCCGCCGCCGCCCGAGCCGTCCGCCTGGCCCCGGACCTCGACGACGCGGCCGTCCACGCGCACGCGGCCCCGGTGGACCTGTCCGACCACCTCCCCCACCCACCCGCCGATGATCTCGACGTCGACCCCACCCACCCCGACGCCGACCCCACCCACCCCGACGCCGACCCCACCCACCCCGACCGCACTGCCTGGACCCCCCGCCCCAAACAAGCCCCGCAAGACGACGGTGACCGCCCAGACGGCGATCGCACAGCCGCAGTCCCCAACCCCGACCCAACCGGGGACCGAGAGCCCGCCACCGCCCGCCCCGACCTGTTCCCGACCGAGGGCGAGCGCCGAAAGCGAGGCCTCTTCGCCCGAATCCGGTCCCGCCACCCCCGCCCCGCCCCCAAGCCCGACTTGTTCGCAGGCCTCACCGAGGAGCCTCGGCCCCGCCGCCCCAGGCCCACTCGCGACTCAAGGCCCGCCCCGTTCGCAGGCAGCGCCGCGACCCAGGCCGAGGACGATGGGTCCAAGCCCGCCCGCTTCCCCCACGCGGGCGCGGCAGGAACCACCCGCGATTGGACCAAGCCCACCCGCCCCGCCCGCGGCGACTCCACAGGCGATGACCGGCCCGAACCCGATCCGTTCGCGGAGGGTGGCTCGGTGGGGGTCGAGGGTGATCACGACGCCCCCGGTCGGTTCGCGCGCGGCGGTTCCGTAGGAGCCGAGCGGGATGGGGCCGAGGCGGATCGGTTCGCCCGCAGGGACTCCACAGGCGATGATCGGTTCGAGCCGGGTCGGTTCGCGCGCGGTGGCTCTGCGGGAGCCGAGCGCGAGGCGGATCGGTCCGCCCATGGAGACGCCGGAGGTGATGATCGGTTCGAGCCTGGTCCGTTCGCGGTGGGGGGCGAGGGTGATCAGGGGCCTGCTCGGTTCGCGCGTGGTGGTTCCGTGGGCACCGACCGGGATGGGGCCGAGGCGGATCGGTTCGGGCGTGGGGACGCCGGAGGTGATCGGTTCGGGCCTGGTCGGTTTGCGCGTGGTGGTTCCGTGGGAGCGGAGCGGGATGGGGTCGAGGCGGATCGGTTCGGGCGTGGGGACGCCGGAGGTGATCGGTTCGAGCCGGGTCGGTTCGCGCGCGGTGGCTCTGCGGGAGCCGAGCGCGAGGCGGATCGGTTTGGGGGTGGGGGTTCTGGTGGGGCTGGTGGCGGTGTTGGGTCGGGCTGGGGCAAGGGGGATCGCGAGGCTGAGCTGTTCGCGCGGGGGACGGGGCGGCGTGCGGGGGAGCAGGAGCCTGATCTGTTCGTGCGGGGTGGGCGTGTGCGGGGCGGTGGGGGGCGGGCCGCGGTGGGGCAGCAAGGGCGGACCGTCGGTGCGGGTGGGGCTCGGGAGGCGCGGCCGCTGCGGGATCGGCGGTTCGGGCGGGCGCAGCGGATCGGGTTGTGGTTGGCGTTGCGGCGGGGGGCTGGGTGGTTGCTGGCCGGGGGGCTCGTGCTGATGATCGCGGGCATGCCCTCGCCCAGCCGGTTGCTGGTGTGGTTCGGGGTGGCGCTGCTCGTGCTGGTCGCGGGGGTCGTGGGGGTGGCGGTGTTCCGGCTGCCCGCCGACATCCGGGTGACGCCGGGCTACCTCTGGGGGCAGGACCGGCTCATGGCCGTCTGCGCCGCCGTCCTGGCGCTCGGGCTCGGCCTGCTCGCCGTCTGGACCGCGGCCCTCGGGCTGGGCGCCACCGGCATGGCCCTGCTGACCCCGGTGGTCATCCTCGGCCTGCTGGCCTTCGCCGTCGGCACGCTCGGACTGTGGCGGATGCGCATCCGCCGGTGACAGACTCTCGCGGACCCGACCCCCGACGGTGAGGACGCGCGATGGGCCAGCACTCCGGCTACCAGAACGAGATCTACCTGCAGGGGCTGGCCGAGAAGACCCCGCCGTTCACCACCGACGCGACCCGGCTCGAGGCCGTCGCCGCCGAGGCGTTCGCGCCCGGACCCTTCGGCTACGTCGCGGGCGGCGCGGGCTCGG
This sequence comes from Actinokineospora sp. UTMC 2448, assembly GCF_024760565.1. NCBI lineage: Bacteria > Bacillati > Actinomycetota > Actinomycetes > Pseudonocardiales > Pseudonocardiaceae > Actinokineospora > Actinokineospora sp. UTMC 2448. The sequence goes on from NZ_CP031087.1 coordinate 1,319,256, forward strand.
GCGCGACCATGCGCGCCAACCGCGCCGCCTTCGACCGGTGGCGGATCGTGCCCCGGATGCTGGCCGACGCCACCGAGCGGACCCTCGACACCACCGTCCTCGGCACCGCCATGCCCGCGCCCGTGCTGCTCGCCCCCATCGGCGTGCAGTCGATCGTGCACCCCGACGGCGAGCTCGCCACCGCCCGCGCGGCCAAGGCGCTGGGCGTGCCGATCGTGCTCTCCACCGCGTCCTCCTACGCCTTGGAGGAGGTCGCCGAGGCCGCGGGGCCGCGCTGGTTCCAGCTGTACTGGCCCAACGAGCCCGAGGTGTGCGCGAGCCTGCTCCAGCGCGCCAAGCGCGCCGGGTACGAGGTGCTGGTGGTCACCCTCGACACCTGGACCCTCGCCTGGCGCCCGCAGGACCTCGACCAGGCCTACCTGCCGTTCCTGCGCGCGACCGGCGTGGCCAACGCCTTCACCGACCCCGCGTTCCTCGCCGGGCTGGCCAAGTCCCCCGCCGACGACCAGGCGATGGCCGTGCTGCGCTGGGTGTCGCTGTTCACCGGGCAGGACAAGAGCTGGGACCGCCTGCCGTTCCTGCGCGAGCACTGGGACGGCCCGATCGTCCTCAAGGGAATCCAGCACCCCGACGACGCCCGCCGCGCCGCCGACGCGGGCATGGACGGCATCGTGGTGTCCAACCACGGCGGCAGGCAGGTCGACGGCGCGGTCGGCGCGCTGGAGATGCTGCCGGAGATCGCCTCGGCCGTCGGCTCGCGCATGTCGGTGCTGTTCGATTCCGGCGTCCGCACGGGCGCGGACGTGCTCAAGGCGCTCGCCCTCGGCGCCGACGCGGTGCTGATCGGCCGCCCCTACGTCTACGGCCTCGGCCTCGGCGGCGAGGACGGCGTGCGGCACGTGCTGCGCGGCCTGCTCGCCGACCTCGACCTGACGCTGGGCCTGTGCGGCAGGCGCAGCGTGTCCGAAGTGGACTCCAGCCTGGTGCGGAGCGCCTGATGGAGGCCGGGTTCAGGCTCCGCTTCGGCGGCGGGGCCGAGGGCATCGAGCGGTTCGAGGCGTCCCTGCTGGGCGCGGCCTTCTCCACCCACCGCCACGACACCTACGCCATCGGGATGACGCTCTCGGGCGTGCAGACCTTCCGCTTCCGCGGCGAGCGGCGGCAGTGCCTGCCGGGGGAGTGGCACATCCTGCACCCCGACGAGCCGCACGACGGCGCTGCCGGGACCGACGCGGGCTTCCGCTACCGGATCTTCTACCTCGACCCCGCCCTGGTGCAGTCCGCGCTCGGCGGCGCGCCGCTGCCGTTCGTGGCCGACCCGGTGGTCAGCCGCGCCGACCCGATCATGACCGCCCGCCTCGCCGACATCGACGACCCGCTCGACGACCTCGCCGCCGTCGAGCTGACCACGGCGATCGCCGACCTGCTCCGCGCGCACGCCGCGCCCCGCCGCGGCCGCGCCGCCATCGACATCGCCGCGATGACCCGCGTGCGGTCGCTGCTGATCGACGACCCGACCGTCCCGCACAGCGTCGCCGAGCTGGAGCGCGTCGCCGGGTGCGACCGGTGGTCGATGGCCCGCCAGTTCCGGGCCGCGTTCGGCACCAGCCCCACCCGGTTCCGGACGCTGCGCAGGCTCGACATCGCCCGCGGGCTGATCCGCGCGGGACGGCCGCTGAGCGAGGTGGCCGTGGCCGCCGGGTTCGCCGACCAGGCGCACCTGACGCGCATGTTCAAGGGCGCCTTCGGCCTCACCCCGGCGGCGTGGCGGTCATCCGGTTCGCTCGCGCAGGGCGTGGATCACCGCGATCATGTCGGACTTGCCGTGGCCGAGCGCCACGGTCTCGGTGAACAGCGCGTGGCAGGCGTCCAGCAGCGGTGACGCCGTGCCGTTGGCGCGGGCGGCGCCCGCGATGAGCTGGTTGTTCTTGAGGACGTCCGCGCACGCGGCCTGCACGGCGAGGTCCCCGGCGACCAGCTTGGCGGTCTTGGCCCGCGACAGCGCCGACGACATCGGCCCGTTGTCGAGGATCTCCGCCAGCCGCACGGTGTCCAGGCCGTGCTCCTCGGCGAAGTGGAACGCCTCGGCGAGCCCGGTGGCCAGCGTGATCAGGTGCAGGTTGACCGCGAACTTCATCAGCAGAGCGCCCGGGACGGCGCCGCAGTCGACCACCCGCGAGCACATCGCCGCCATCAGCGGCCGCACCCGCTCCGCCGCGCTGCCTGCGACCATGCCCACCAGCGTCGCGCTCTCGGCGGGCCCCTTGGACCCGGAGACCGGCGCCTCCACGTAGTCCCCGCCCGCCGCGGCGATGTCGGCTTCGAGCGCCTGCGAGTAGGTGGCCGCGAGCGTCCCCATCTGCACGACGACCCGCCCGCGCACCCTCGGCCCGAACGCCGGGCCGCCGCGATCGAGCACGGCGTCGACGGCGGCCTCGTCGGCCAGCATCAGGAACACGATCTCGGCGCGGTCGAACACCGCGGCCACGCTCTCGCCCTGCTCGGCGCCCGCCGCCAGCGCGGGTGCGCACTTGGCGGGGGTGCGGTTCCACACGACCACCGGGGTGCCGGATCGCGCGAGGTTGACGGCCATGGGCGAGCCCATGACACCCAGTCCGATGAATCCCACAGTCTCCACACCCGGCGTTGTACTCAGCGGAGCGGGCGCGGTCTTGAAGGTTTGTGCGCTAGTCCCGCGCCCAGACGGTGAGCAGGGCGAACGCGTCCCTCTCGTGGAACTCGACGTCGCTGAGCACCACGATCCGGCCGCGCGGGCTCTCCGCGCAGTAGACGCCGCCCTCGGCCAGGGACAGCCGCGCGGTGCCGAACCGCCGGATCGCGTCCTGGCACTCCTCGCCGTCGGGCACACCCGCGCCGCGCCACTCCGCCAGCGTCCGCTGCCGCTGGTACATGTTCGAGCCCGCGTAGAGGTCCGCGTGGGTGGGGGCGCCGCCGATGCCCTGGAGGTAGTCGAGGGTGAAGACCGCCGACCCGCTGCCCGGACTCGGCGGGATGACGTCGACGTTCACCTGCTGCACAGCCCAGACCTGCGAGTACACGCGCCGGAACCCGGTGGCCGGTCCGGCGGCGGTGGTCTCGGTGGTGGGCCGCGGGTCGGCTGCCGTCGTGGTGGGCTCGACGGCAGCCGCGGTGGTCGTCGGCGCGGCGGTGGCCGGGACGGGCGGCGGCTGGGACTGCCCCGCGGGCGCGGCGGGCTCGTCGCCGACCAGGGCGAGCACCAGCGCCGCGCCGAGGGCGATCACGGCGATCACCACCGCGTACGGCAGCCACGGGCTGCCGAAGAAGATGCGGACGTTGCCACCCGCCTGGGTGAAGATGCCCGAGGCGTTGCCGCCGACGCTGGTGGAGTTCCGGACCTTGCCCGTCATTGATCAATCGTGCCATCACTTGGCGTCGGCGTAGCAGTCCACGACGGTTGCCTGGAGCGGGAAGCGCACGGGTGTCCGCCCGAAGACCAGGCCGGTGGCCTCGGCGGCGGCCGCGTCGAACTCGGCGGCGACGGCGGGGGCGTCGGCGGCCGGGCAGTGCACGATGACCTCGTCGTGCTGGAAGAAGACGATCGCCGCCTCGCTCGCTGCCAGACGGCGGCGCAGCGCGGCGAGCATCGTCAGCGCCCAGTCGGCCGCGCTGGCCTGCACGACGAAGTTGCGGGTGAACCGCCCCCAGTCGCGGGCGGCCCTGCGGCCCGCGGTCTCGTCGGTGGACGTCAGCTCGCGCCACGCCTCGCTCGGCGGCGGGCTGGTGCGGCCCAGGCGCGAGCGCACGACCCGGCCCTGCTCTCCGGCGCGGGCAGCGTGCTCGACGTAGTCGACCGCGCGCGGGAAGCGTTTGCGCAGCACGGCCAGCAGCGGTCCGGCCTCGCCGCTGGTGCCGCCGTACATCGCCGAGAGCATGGCGATCTTCGCCCGGCCCCGGTCGCCGCCGAAGGCGTCCGCGGCGAGGCTGGTGTAGAGGTCGACCGACGCCGACACCTCGGCGAACCGCTGGTCCTCGGCCAGCGCGCCGAGCACGCGCGGCTCCAGCTGGGCGGCGTCGGCGACCACCAGCGACCAGCCGGGATCGGCGCGCACGGCCGTTCGCAGCAGCTTGGGCAGTTGCAGCGCCGCCCCGCCGCGCGTCGCCCACCGCCCGGAGACCACGCCGCCGACGACGTACTCCGGGCGGAACCGCCCGCCGTCGACCCAGCTCTCCAGCCACGACCACCCGTGCGCGACGTACAGCCGCGCCAGCTCCTTGTACTCCAGCAGCGGCTCGACGGCCGGGTGGTCGACCTCCCGCAGCACCCACGCCCGCGCCGACGGGATCTCGATGCCCTCCCTGGCGAACGCGGCCACGATGCTCGCGGGCGCGTCCGGGTTGACCGCCCGGCCGTGGAACGCCGCGGTGATCCGGTCGGCCAGCGCCGCCAGCTTCGCGGGCCGCCCCCCGGGCGATGGCCGCGGGCCCAACGCGGTGACCAGCAGCTCGGCGTGGATGTCGGCCCGCCAGGGCAGCCCGTGGTGGGTCATCTCGGCAGCGGCCAGCGCCCCGGCGGACTCCGCTGCCGCCAGCAGCCGCAGCCGCTCGGGATGCGCGGTCGCGGCGATGCGCCGCTCCTGGTCGGCGTGGACGGCCTCGATGGCGTCCAGCACGTCGACCCCGGCGGGCGTGGTCCCGCGGTCGGGCTCGAACAGCGTCGGCTGCTCGCCCTTGGCGATCGGCCGGGGGTCGGCGGGCTCCGGCCCGCCCCGCAACCGGGCCCAGGCCGCCGCCAGGTTCCTCGGCCGCCTCGGCGTCTCGGCGAAGGCGAGCAGCAGCGCCTCGACCAGCCCGAGGTCGTGGCACCGGCCCAGCCGGACCCCGCGCTCGAGCAGCGCCGGGTACAGCTCCTCGGCCGAGGGCACGATCCACCGCGGCCCCTCGGCCTCCATGCCTGCCATCCACCCGGCGAGGTCGTCGGTCTCGACGGTCGTGGCGGAGCCCAGCACGCGGGCCCTGCCCCGACCGTCCCCCGTGGGTACCACCGCGACCAGCACGAGGTGATTCTGCCGCCGGGGACCGACAGCCTGCCTCACTTTCGGCCAGCGGGAGCAGGCGCCGTCTCCCCGCACGGGCCGGATCTTGCTCTCCCCCAGTGTCCCGTGCGTCCCGTTTTGCGCCCCCCGCGACGAGTTCCCGGACGCGTGGTTGACGGGGCCGAGGGGCCTGGGGCACGGTGTTACCCATCAGTAACAGCCGGGGAGGCGTGGTGTCCGAGATCCTCACCAAGGCCAAGGTGGCGGTGCGCAGCGTCGACGTGATGCGCAGGGCCGGGCTCGTGCCGCTGTCGCGTCCCGACCACGTGCTCAAGTCCGCGCTCGCCGTGCGCAGGCTCGGGCCGATCGCCGGGGCCGCGCAGGTGGCCGCGACCAGGGACAAGACCGCCGTCGGGCTGGTCGACGAGCGCGGCCCGCTGACCTTCCACGAGCTCGACACCCGCTCCAACGCGCTCGCCCGCGCGCTCCAGCAGCGGGGTGTCACCGACAAGTCCGTGGTCGCCCTGCTCGCGCGCGATCACCGAGGGGCCGTCGAGACCATGCTGGCCGCGGGCAAGATCGGAGCCCGGCTGCTGCTCATGAACACCGGCTTCGCCCGCCCGCAGCTGATCGACGTGGCCGAGCGCGAGGGCGTGACCGTCTTCGTGCACGACGAGGAGTTCGCCGACCTCGCCGAGGCGGTGTCCGTTCCGCGGTTCCTGTCCTGGGGCGAGGGCGGCACGACGCTGGAGCAGCTGATCGCCGAGGCCGACGACAAGCCGCTGCCCGCGCCCGCCGAGCCCGGCGGCATGGTGCTGCTGACCAGCGGGACCACCGGCACCCCCAAGGGCGCGCCCCGCCAGGTCCGCTCCCCGCTGGCCGCCGCCCAGTTCCTCGACCGGGTGCCGCTGCGCGCGGGGGAGTGCACGGTCCTCGGCGCGCCGCTGTTCCACGCGACCGGGCTGTCGCAGTTCATCCTGTCGTTCGCCCTCGGGTCCTGCGTCGTGCTGCGGCGCAAGTTCGACCCGGAGACGATGCTGGCCGACATCGCCGCCAACAGGGCCACCGCCGTCGTGCTGGTCCCGACGATGCTGCAGCGCGTCCTCGACCTCGGCCCGGAGGTCCTGGCCAAGTACGACACGTCCTCGCTGCGCATCCTCTTCACCGCGGGCTCGGCGCTCTCCCCCGAGCTGGGCAACCGCGCCACGAAGGCGTTCGGCGACGTCATCCACAACCTGTACGGGTCCACCGAGGTCGCCGTCGCCACCGTGGCCACGCCGGAGGACTGGAAGGCCGCCCCGGGCACCGTGGGCAAGCCGCCCGTGGGCTGCCGGGTCGTGCTCTACGACAACGACGGCAAGCCGATCACCGAGCCGCACGTCACCGGCCGGGTGTTCGTCGGCAGCGGCCTCAGCTTCGCCGGGTACACCGACGGCCGCACCAAGGACATGATCGACGGCCTGCTCTCCAGCGGCGACATCGGCCACTTCGACGCCGAGGGCAGGCTGTTCATCGACGGCCGCGACGACGACATGATCGTCTCCGGCGGCGAGAACGTCTTCCCGGCCGAGATCGAGAACCTGCTGGTCGAGTACCCCGGCGTGGTCGAGGCGGCCGTCCTCGGCGTCACCGACGAGCAGTTCGGCCAACGCCTCAAGGCCTACGTCGTCGTGGACAACCCCGCCACGGTCACCGCCGACGACCTGCGCGAGCACGTCAAGGCCAACCTGGCCCGCTTCAAGGTCCCCCGCGACGTCGTCTTCCTCGACGAGCTCCCCCGCAACGCCACCGGAAAGCTCATGCGCAAGCAGCTCACCGAACTGGGCTGAGCCACTCGCGCGGACCGCCGAGGGCCCGTTGGGCGGTCAGCGGCGGACGAGGCCATCCAGAGTGGACAACAGCAGCTCCACCAGCGCGTCGTGGTCGGTGCGGCCGCGGCCGGTCCACTCGATGGTCAGCTCCTCGGCGAACGCCCACCAGGCGCGCACCGCGAGTTCGGTGACCTCGTCCGGCTCGGCGAGGCCCAGCGCGTCCAGGGTGCGCTCGGTCAGGGCCGTCTGGGTCTCGTCGTGCACCGCGCGCACCCAGTCGCCCTGGCCGCCCGCGCGGAACAGGCCCACGTACTGCGAGCGCCGCCGGGTCAGGAAGGCGATGTAGCCCTCCACGATCGCGCGCAGCCGCTGCGGACCGGGCGCGTCCGGGTCGACCCGGGTCGCGCGCAGCATGCGGCGGCCCGCCGCGCGCACGACCTCGACGTAGAAGTCCTGCTTGGTGGGGAAGTAGTGGAACAGCAGGCTGCGCGCGATCCCGGCCTGCGCCGCCACGTCGTCGACGGTGATGTCGTGGATCGGCCGGGTGGTCAGCATGCGCAGGCCGATGCCGATCAGCTGGCGGCGGCGGTCCTCGGCGGTGCGCCGGGTCCGGGTGGGCCGCGTCACCTGGTCCATGGTCCTCCTGCTGTTGAGCGCTGCTCGATAAGGAGGGTACCTTGTCGAGCAGTGTTCAATAGCAGTCGTCCGGTCGGGAGGCCGCCGTGGACTTCGCCCACTCCGCCAAAGCCGCCGAGTACCTGGCGCGCGTCACCGAGTTCATCGCCACCGAGATCGAGCCGGTCGAGCCCGAGTACCACCGCGAGCTGGCGCGGCTGGACGACCCGTGGACGGTGCTGCCGGTCATCCCCGAGCTGAAGGCCAAGGCCCGCGAGCGCGGGCTGTGGAACCTGTTCCTCCCGTCGGTCTCCGGCCTGACGAACGTCGAGTACGCCCTGCTGGCCGAGGCGATGGGCCGCTCGGCCATCGCGCCCGAGGTCTTCAACTGCAACGCCCCCGACACCGGCAACATGGAGGTCCTGCACCTCTACGGCTCCCCGGAACAGCAGGAGCGCTGGCTCACCCCGCTGCTCGACGGCGAGATCCGCTCCGCGTTCTGCATGACCGAGCCGGACGTCGCCTCCTCCGACGCCACCAACATGGCCGCCACCGCGGTCGTCAAGGGCGATGAGGTGGTGCTCAACGGCCGCAAGTGGTTCTCCACCGGCATCGGCCACCCCAACTGCAAGGTCCTCATCTTCATGGGCCTGACCGACCCGGACGCGCACAAGTACCTCCAGCACTCGATGGTCCTGGTCCCGCTGGACACCCCGGGCGTCGCGATCGAGCGGATGCTGCCGGTCTTCGGCCGCCACGACGAGCCGTTCGGCCACGGCGAGGTGAGCTTCACCGACGTGCGGCTGCCCGCGAGCGCGATCATCGCCGGGCCCGGCCGCGGCTTCGAGATCGCCCAGGGCCGCCTCGGACCCGGCCGCATCCACCACTGCATGCGGCTCATCGGCCTGGCCGAGAAGTCGCTCGATTTGGCCTGCAAGCGCGCCAGCACGCGCACCGCGTTCGGCAAGCCGCTGGTCAACCTCGGCGGCAACCGCGAGCGCATCGCGCAGGCCCGCATCGCCATCGAGCAGGCCAGGCTGCTGGTGCTGCACGCCGCGTGGAAGATCGACACCGTGGGCGCGATGGCCGCCCGCTCGGAGATCTCCCAGATCAAGGTCGCGGTGCCGAACATGGCCCTCGGCGTGATCGACATGGCCATCCAGCTCCACGGCGGCGCGGGCATGACCGACGACTTCCCGCTGGCCGCCGCCTACTCCGGCGCGCGGTCGCTGCGCCTGGCCGACGGTCCCGACGAGGTCCACCTGGGTGTGATCGCCCGCCTTGAGCTGAAGAAGCACCTGTCGTGAGCCGGGTCCTGGTCACCGGCGCGGGCTCCGGCCTCGGCGCGGCGCTGGCCCGCGGGTTCGCCGCCCGGGGCGATCAGGTCCTGGTGACCGATGTGGACGGTGACGCGGCGAAGGCGGTCGCGGACGGGATCGGAGCCGAACACCGCGCCCTCGACGTCACCACCGACGACTGGGCCGCCGCCCGCGAGTGGTGCGCCGAGCACTGGGGCGGGCTCGACGTGCTGGTCAACAACGCGGGCGTCGGGTCGGGTGGGCGCATGGAGCGCATCCCGCTCGCCGACTGGGACTGGATCTGGGACATCAACGTGCGCGGCGTCGTCCGCGGCTGCGCGGAGTTCATCCCGGTGTTCAAGGAGGCGGGCGCGGGCCACCTGGTCAACATCGCCTCGCTCGCGGCCATCATGAACCTGCCCGGCATGGCGTCCTACAACGTCACCAAGGCGGGCGTGCTCGCGCTCTCGGAGACCCTGCGCCACGAGTTGCGCCCGTACGGGATCACGACCACCGTCGTGTGCCCGGGTTTCTTCCAGACCAACCTCAACGACCGGCTGCGCACCCCGGACCCGGCCGCGCTCAGGCTCAGCCGGAAGCTGATGGCCTCGGCCACGGTCACCGCAGACGACGTGGCCGCGCGGGTGATCGCGGGCGTCGCCGCCCGCCGGTTCCTGGTGCACACCCACCGCGACGGCCGCCGCGCCCACCTGCTCAAGCGGCTGCTGCCCGGGGTCGTCGACCGCCAAGTCGCCAAGTACTGGGCCCGCATCCGGCCCGCCATGGAGAAGTGATGACGCGCAAGAACATCCTGATCACGGGAGCCAGCTCCGGCCTCGGCGCGGAGATGGCCCGCCAGTTCGCCGCGCGCGGCCGCAACCTCGCGCTCGCGGCGCGCCGGGTGGAGAACCTCGACGGGCTCAAGGCGGAGATCACCGCGGCGAACCCCGGCATCACGGTCAGCGTGCGCGCGCTGGACGTCAACGACCACGACGCGGTGTTCAAGGTGTTCGGCGAGTTCCGCGACGACCTCGGCTCGCTCGACCGGGTGATCGTGAACGCCGGACTGGGCAAGGGCCAGCCGATCGGCACGGGCTACTTCGCGGCCAACAAGCAGACCGCCGAGACCAACTTCGTCGCCGCGCTCGCCCAATGCGAGGCCGCCATGGAGATCCTGCGCGCGCAGAACGCGGGCCACCTGGTGATGATCTCGTCGATGAGCGCCATGCGGGGCATGCCGCGCAACCTGACGACCTACGCGGCCACCAAGGCGGGCGTCTCCGCGCTCGCCGAGGGCATCCGCGCCGACGTGGCCCGCACGCCGATCAAGGTCACCACCATCCACCCCGGCTACATCCGCTCGGAGATGAACGAGCGCGTCGCCAAGACCCCGCTCATGGTCGACACCAGGACCGGCGTGACCGCGATGGTGAAGGCGATCGAGAGCGAGACCGGCAGCGCGTGCGTGCCCCGGTGGCCGTGGAGCGTGCTGGGCTTCGCGATGCGGCACCTGCCGCTGGGCGTCGTGGCGAGGATGTCGTGAGGGACGAGCCCGGTTCGGTCCGCGGCGAGGACAGCTTCGACGTCGCCGCGGTCGACAGCTGGTTGAAGTCCATTGTGGAGCTGGACGGGACGCCGTCGGTGCGGCAGTTCCCCGGCGGGGCGTCGAACCTGACGTACCTGCTGACCTATCCCGGCCGGGAGCTGATCCTGCGTCGCCCGCCGGTGGGCCGCAAGGCCGCGTCGGCGCACGACATGCGCCGCGAGTACCGCGTGCAGCGCGGGCTCAAGCCGGTGTACCCGTACGTGCCGACGGTGATCGGGTTCTGCGACGACCACGCCGTCCTGGGCTCGGACTTCTACGTCATGGAGCGCATCCCGGGCACGATCCTGCGCGGCGAGCTGCCGCCGGGGATGGCGTTGGACGAGGCCGGGGCGCGGAAGCTGTCGACGGCCCTGTTCGACCGGCTGGTGGACCTGCACCGGGTCGACCCGGCCACGGCGGGCCTTGCCGACCTGGGCAAAGGCGCGGGCTACGTCGGCAGGCAGGTGAGCGGCTGGTCCACGCGCTACCGCGCCGCCCGCACGGAGAACGTGCCCGACTTCGAGTCGGTCATGGCCTGGCTCGCCGAGCACCAGCCCGACGACGTGGCCACGGTCGTCATCCACAACGACTGGCGCTTCGACAACGTCGTGCTCGACGACGCCCTGGACATCGTCGGCGTCCTCGACTGGGAGATGTCCACCCTGGGCGACCCGCTGATGGACCTCGGCGGCGCGGTCGCGTACTGGATCGAGCCCGGCGACGACGCCGTCTTCCAGCAGGCCCGCCGCCAGCCCACCCACGTGCCCGGCATGCTGACCCGCGCGGAACTGGTCGACCACTACTGCGCCGCCTCCGGCCTGCGCCCGGCCAACTGGGCTTTCTACGAGGTGTTCGGCCTGTTCCGGCTCGCGGTGATCATGCAGCAGATCTACTACCGGTACCACCACGGGCAGACCCACAACGAGCGGTTCAAGGACTTCTGGATGTTCGTGGGCTACCTGGAGTGGCGCTGCCGGGAGGTGGCGGGCCGGTGAGCGTCATCTACCTCGTCCGCCACGGCCAGGCGTCCTTCGGCCAGGCGGACTACGACGTGCTGTCCCCGACGGGCGAGCGCCAGGCGAAGATCGTCGGCGCGGAACTGGCGTCGCGGGGCGTGCAGCCGGTGTCGGTGCTGTCGGGGACGCTGTCGCGGCAGAAGGCCACCGCCGAGATCGCGTTGGCCGCCGCGGGCCTGTCGGTGCCGTGCGTGGCGGACGCGCGCTGGAACGAGTACGACCACTTGGGCCTGGTAGCGGCCTTCGTCGACCCGCTGCCGACCGATCCCCGCGATTACCAGTCGGCGCTGGATCGCGCGCTGCACACGTGGGTTACCGAAGGCAGGGTCGCGGGCGCAGCAGGCTCATTTGCGGACTTCGCCGCCGCGGGCACCGCCGCCCTCGCTGAGGTTTCACGTGCGGGAACCGCCCTGGTCTTCACCTCCGGCGGCGTGATCGCGGCCCTGTGCGCGGGCCTGCTGGGCTTGGGACCAGCGGGTCTGGTGGCGTTGAACAGGGTCGTGGTCAATGCCGCCATCACCAAGATCGTGGTCGGCCGCTCCGGTTCGTCCCTGGTGTCGTTCAATGACCACGGGCACTTCGAGGGCCCTAATCGCGAGTTGCTGACATACAGATAGATCACTCATCCGTGGTACCTGAAAGGCCAAGCCGGACGCCTCCCGATCAAGATAGTTTGCCGACCTGACACGCGATTGCGAGCTGAGAAAGGGTCGGCACAATGGGAGGCGCTCGGAAACCGTCGCAGGCAAGGGATCGCGCCATCGGCGCCCTGCTCCGCACCATCCGCACCGAGCGGACCGACCTGTCCCTCGAACAGGCCGCCGCTGCCGTAGGGATCTCCACCCCCACACTCAGCAGGACCGAGAACGGCAAACGCCACATCACCGTCGAGGACGTGGCCAGCCTGCTGACGGTGTACAAGGTCCCGTACGCGGAGCGGGAGAGCATCTGCGCGACCGTCAGGGCACCCAATCTGCCCGGCTGGTGGTCACGACCACTTCCCGGCGTCACAGCCGATGTAGGGACGTTGGCAGGCTATGAGGCAACGGCGAACGTGGTGACGAACTGGTCCAACGCGCTCGTGCCCGGAATGTTGCAGACCTGCGCCTACGCGATGGGCTTCATGAAGATCGATGGCGCTTCAGATGCGGAAGCCGAGATGCGTTGGCTGGCTCGACTGCGAAGGCAGCAGGTCCTTCCCACGATCGACTACACCGCGTTCATCCACGAGGCCGTGCTACACACTGCCTACGGCGGCAGGGAGGCGCTTGCCGAGCAGCTCAGCCATCTTCACGACGTAGGGACCAGGGGTGTCGGCGTCCGTATCGTCCGTCGCCAACCACATGCGGCGATGCTGCACTCCTGGATGCTGATCGAGTTCCCGTCCTGCCCGCCGATCGTGCACGTTGAGCTGCAGCGCAGCAGTGTCGACCTCCATGACGAGGAGGTCGACGTATACCTAGGGTTGCGGTCGACGCTGAACAAGATCGCCCTTTCGGCTGCGGAAAGCCGCAGTATGATCGAGCGACTGATAGAGAGGGTGAGCCCATGAACTGGCGTAAGTCGTCCCGCTCCGGCAACCAGAGTGACTGCGTCGAGCTGCGACAAGACCTGAGCGCCGCCCGCGACAGCAAGAACCCGAACGCCACCCTCCCCCTCACCCCCACCGCGATCCGGAACCTCATCGCCCACGTGCGGTGAACCATCAAGTGTCGCCGCTCCCTCGGCCGGCGGCTGACCAAAGAGCGATTGCCTGCCATTACTGGAACGCCCATCCCACCCTCCGCTATGGCAGGTCCCTGGTCTCGAATCGCTGGTGCGCCGGTTGTCCGCGAGGATCGCCGCCACCTGCGGCAGCACAGGACGGGATGTCTCTCCGTTGTCGCCCAGCAGGCAGGTTGACATCGGGTGGCACACCTTCATCTGGCTCGACACCCGTGCCTACCACGAATTCTGCGAGCGTGTCTGCGGCCGGTACATCCACCACATCGACCACGATGGTGGCGCACCGGGGCAGGCGCGGGCGGACACAGTCGATGCGATCCGGCAGGCGGGTTTCTTCGTGGACGCCGAGTTGTGGCCGAGCTCTGCGTCCTGCGGCCCCTGCCACGAGGACGGCAACTGCAACGCCTCAGGTGGCGACGGGAACGAGAACTCCGACACGCGCAGGAAGTTCGCTGCGGCGCTAGGGTGACTCCCGGCCGCACAAGGGCGACGCGGCCCGGTAGGAGGCCTGATGCCCGCGAAGCTGTCCTGGGACGACCTGCCGGGCGCTGTTCGTCTGTCGGTGGAGCGGCACGCGGGCCCGATCTCCGTCATCGAACGGGTCGTGGTCGGGCAGAGCAGCGACATCACCTGCGTGCTGCACCTCGGTGACTCGCGTCGGGTCTTCCTCAAGGGCGTCCGAGGTCGCCGTCCCGCGATGCGGTGGTTGCGCAACGAGACAGCCGCCGCTCGGCATGTTGTCGGCATCGCCCCCGAAGTCCTGTTCTCCGAGGATGTCGCGGTCGATGGTGACGACTGGCTGGTGGTGGGCTTCGAGCACGTGTCGGGTCGACCCGCGGACCTCTCGCCAGGGTCGCCCGATCTCGCCCCGGTCGCCCAGGTCGTCGAACGGATTGCCGAGGTCAGGGCACCGGACCTGCGTCCGTTGACCATGCGCTGGCCGGAGACGCACTGGTGGCGTGACCTCGCCGTCGCCCAACCGGAAGCCGTGCACGGCCTCGACCCCGCCCGACTGGACGCGCTCTCCGCCGAGCTGCCCGCATTGGTCGACGGCGATCGGCTTGTTCACACCGACCTGCACGGGGACCAGTTCCTGCTGTGCGGTCCTTCCGCCCGCGTGATCGACTGGGGGATGCCGGGCAGGGGCGCGGCCTGGGTGGACACCGCCTACCTGATCGTGCGGCTCATCGAGCGCGGACACTTCCCTGCCGAGGCCGAATCATGGGCGCGGAGCCGGGGAACCTGGTCGGCCGACGCGGAAGCCGCGCTGACCCCGTGGGCCGTCTACCTCGCTGGGATGTGGACAAGCTGGGTGCGGCAGGGCCGCTGTACCGCCACGCGTGCTGCGCTCGCCCAGCGCTACATGCGATGGCGTCTGGGCACTTGACCTCTTCCATAGTGGAGGTTGCACGATCGCCGTCATGAACCAACTGAACGGCGCGCAGTCGTGAAGGCCGTTGTCGCCACCGCTGCCGGTGGTCCTGATGTCCTCGAACTGGTCGACCTACCCGACCCCCTGCCCGGTTCCGGCCAGATCCGCGTGCGGGTCAAAGCGGCTGGTGTGCAGCCGTTCGACGTCGGTGTTCGGCAGGGGTGGGCGCCCAGGGGGATCGAGATCCGGCATCCCCAGCTGTTGGGCAACGAGTTCGCGGGCGTGGTCGACCTGCTCGGCCCGGACGTCACCGCCTTCGCCCCGGGGGACGCCGTCGTCGGGTTCGCGGTTCTCGCCTGCTACGCCGAATACGTCGTCGTCAACGTCGATCAGGTCGTGGTCAAGCCTGCGGCCATGTCCTTCGAGCAGGCGGGTGGCTTGTCCGGCAGTGGCCAGGCCGCCCACACCGCGCTCGAAGACCTGCGGGTGGGCGCGGGTGACACGCTGCTCGTGCACGCCGCAGCGGGCGGGGTCGGGACGGTGGCTGTGCAGCTTGCCAAACAACGGGGCGCGACCGTGATCGGCACGGCCGGCGCGGCCAACCACGAGTACCTGCGCGAGCTGGGCGCCATCCCCGTCACCTACGGACCCGGGCTCGTCGAACGCGTCCGGGCGGTCGCGCCGAACGGTGTGGACGCGGCGCTCGACGGGGCGGGGGCGGAGGCGTTGCGGGCGTCGGTCGAGTTGGTGGCCGACCGGTCGCGGATCGGGACGCTCGTGGCGTTCGACCTGGTCGACGAACTCGGGGTGCGGGCGTTGTTCAGCAGGCGGTCGGCCGACCGGCTCGCCGCGCTGACCGCGGCGCACCCGCGTGTCCACGTCCGCGCGACGTACCCGCTCGCCGACGCGGCCGCCGCGCACCGCGACGTCGAGACCGGGCATGGTAGGGGCAAAGTCGTCATCGTGCCTTGACTATTGGCGGCTCGTGCGCGTGGACCACAGCTTGCACGTCTGGATCTGGTGCAGCCAGAACGTGGTCGCGTCGCGCTTGTCGGCGATGGTGGCGGTGACGATCAGCGGGTCGGGCTGGTTGTTGAGCCGGAAATAGGCGGCGTCGGGGAAGTCGCGTCTGGGGCCTGCGGCGTGCACCACCAGGGCGTCCAGCGGCGGCAGGCCGCGCTCGGCGCAGCGTTGGTGGAACTGGGTCATGAACTCGTCGATCACTTGCGGGTCGGCCGAGGGCAGACCGGCCGCGCTGAACAGCTGCGAGTAGTTCGTCAGCGCGCCATTGGTCTGGATCACATGGTCGATGGCCTGGTCGACGTGCTCCCTGGTGAAGTGCACGGCCTGCTCCCTGAACCTTGAAAGGGCGTGGGTGAACTGCATCGTCGGGAGCAGCGCGGATGCTACCTGCGGTGGTGGCATCCGGTCCCGCTCGTCAGGATGGGGGAGACGCCGACCAGAAGGAGCCGATGATGCGCAGGCCCGCGATCGAGCCCGTCGTCTGGAAGGCGCCCCGCGCCGGCCGCAGGCCCCCGCCGTCGCTGCCGCCGCTGACCGTCTGGCACGTCAACGGCAGCGGGGCCGAGGACGTCCTGGTCGACGACAAGGGCAACGTCTACACCGGCGTCGACGACGGCCGCGTCCTGCGGCTCACCTCCGACGGGCGGCGGCTGGACACGATCGCCGACACCGGGGGCCGCCCGTTGGGGCTGGAACACCTGCCCGATGGTCGACTCCTGGTGTGCGACGCCAAGCGCGGCCTGCTGGCCGTCGACCGGGTGACGGGCGCGGTGGAGACGCTGGTGCCCAGGAGCCCGCAGCTGCACCTGTGCAACAACGCCGCCGTCACCGCGGACGGCACGATCTACTTCACCGACTCCACCCAGCGGTTCGAGCTGACCCACTGGAAGGCCGACCTGCTGGAGCACACCGGGACCGGCCGGTTCCTGCGCCGCACCCCGGACGGCACGGTCGACGTCCTGCGCAGCGGCCTGCAGTTCCCCAACGGCGTCGCGCTCGCCCCGGACGAGTCCTTCGTGGTCTTCGCCGAGATGTGGGAGTACCGGCTGATCCGGCTGTGGCTCTCCGGCGCGCGGGCGGGCGAGTTCGACGTCATCGCCGACAACCTGCCCGGCTTCCCCGACAACATCTCCACCGGCAGCGACGGGCACATCTGGATCGCCTTCGCCAACCCGCGCGACCCGCGCCTCGACCTGCTGCTGCGGACCCCGCCCGCGCTGCGCAAGGCGCTGTGGCGGCTGCCGGAGCGGTTGCAGCCCGCGGAGAAGAAGACCGTGTGGGTACGGGCGATCGACGGCGGCACCGGCCAGGTGCTGCACGACTTCTACGGCGCCGGTGTCGGCTACCACATGGTCACCGGGGTCCGGGAGCACGACGGCCGGGTGTACCTGGGCAGCCTGGAGGAACGCGCGGTGGCGTTCTTCGACCTGCCGTAGTGTCGAGTGGCATGTCGCCCAGAATCGCCACCGCTGAGCATCCCGGACGCGATGAGTTGATCTCTTTCCTGCGGGGCCGCTCGCGGTGCGTGCTGGTCACGACCAGGGCGGACGGGACGCCGCAGCTGTCGCCGGTCTCGGCGGGCGTCGACACTGCGGGCAGGCTGGTCGTGTCCACCTATCCCGAGCGGGCGAAGGCGCGCAACATCCGGCGCACCCCCTCGGTCTCGGCGTGCGTGCTCTCCGACGACTGGAACGGGCCGTACGTGCAGGTCGACGGCCGGGCCGAGGTGCTCGACCTGCCGGACGCGCTGGAGCCGCTGGTCGAGTACTACCGGTCGATCTCCGGCGAGCACCCCGACTGGGACGACTACCGCGCCGCGATGGTGCGCCAGGGCAAATGCCTGATCCGGGTGGAGATCCAGCGGTGGGGGCCGATCGCTACCGGGGGCTTCCCGCCTCGGCTGGCGCCCGCGTGAGCACGCGGTCCAGCGCGAGCGCGCCGAAGGCCAGGAGCAGGAACAGCGCGGCGACGGCCAGGCTGTTCAGCAGGACGCTGCCGTAGCCGTTCAGCGCCACGTCGAGGAACGGGTACGGGTAGAACTCCGCGATCGGGCCGCGGATCAGCGTGAACACCAGGTACAGCGCGGGGAACAGCAGCGCGTGCAGCGCCGTCCGGAGCCCGATCCGGGCGCGCGGGCCGAACAGCAGCCAGCCGACGACCGTCAGGATCGGGGTCGCGGTGTGCAGCAGCAGGTCCGCGAGGTGCGCGAGGCCGGTCAGGTCATAGAGCGAGCGCAGGACCGTGTGGTAGACGACGCCGGTCACCGCGATGCCGATGAGGCCCGCCAGGCGGAACGCCGCGAACACCGGTCCCGTGCGGTTCGGATCGCGCGCGAGCAGGGCGTGCGTGAGGCAGACGATCAGGTTCGACTGGATCGTGAAGTAGCAGAGCATGGTGAAGACGCGGCCTGCTGCGGTCTCGAACTGACCGCTGGTCGCCGTGATCGAGACGGTGGTCTGCACGGCGAGCCCGGCCAGCGCGACCAGGGCCGTGAGGCCGAACCAGAGCCGGGACGTGGGGCGCATGTGGGTGAACATAACCCCGGGCCGTGACCGAACGCGTGTGATGCTCGCGTAATTCAGCGATTGGAGTGTGATTTGAGTGGCATTCGGGTCGGCGAACGGGTGGTCGGGTCCGCGGCGGTGATCGCTCCGTTATAGTCCGTGGGCCTGGTGTGACCGGGCAATCCCCCTTGTGTGGCTGGAGGAGTTTCGTGACGCCCTTGGTCGTGACCACCCGGCGGACGCGCTCCGCCGTCGTGGTCGCCGCGCGGGGGCGCATCGACCTTGCGGGCGAGGAGCCGTGGCGCCAGCAGGTCGAGGAGGCCTGCGGGGAGAACTCCGCCAAGATGCTCGTCGTGGTGGACCTGACCGAGGTGGGATACCTCAGCGTCGGCACCGCGCCCCTGCTGATCAGGGCGCATTACCACTGCCTGCACCGGGGACGGCGGCTGCGCGTCGCGGCCCGGCCGGGGCCGGTGCTGCGCACGCTGCACCTGACCGGCGTCCACGAGATCGTCTCGATCTGCCCGGACCTCGACGCCGCGCTGCGGCCGCTGGTCGCCTCGCGGTGGTAAACGGGCGCGACACGCGTTATTGATCCGACGGCACGCGATGATGCCTGATCGAGTTATCCGGCGTGGAGCAATTCTGGCCGTCCGTGACGGAATGTCCCATTCCGGCCCCGATGGTGGTCGCCCGTACCGCGACCGCCGTATCCGGACCGGGTGAAGCCGGGGTGATCACAATGGGTGATCATATGGTGTCCTTTGATTGCGCCTGGTAGCGGTTGAAAGGGGGCAGTGGACCAAACCGGAGAGGAACTTCGATGAATCGACACCTCGGGCGGATCGCGGCCGCTGTCATGGCCGTGGGCGTGATGTCCACGGCGGCCACGGGCCTCGCCATCGCGACGACCCCGGTGGTCGCCGAGAGCGAGCCCCGGACCGTCGAGTCCGACCTGACGGCACTGCACGAGCGCATCGCGACCGCCGTGACGGCGGGCGACTCCTTCGCCCTGATCGAGGCCGTCACCGACCTGCCGCCCGCGATCGCCGCCGCCTACGAGGTGGCGCGGTCGGAGCGGGCGTTCGGACTGCTCGACGAGGCCGACGCGCTGGCGGCGCAGATCCGGGACTCCTGGCCGTGGGACCCGTACCGGCCGCCGACGGCGGTGGCCACGCTGGTCAACTCGCTGCTCAGCGTGATCGAGGCGTACCTGCAGGAGATGGGCGAGCCGGTCGTGGTGCATTACCCGGTGCCGGTGTGGGAGCCCGTGCCCATGTGGGGACCGGTGCCCTTGTGGGGACCGGTGCCGGTGTGGGGGCCTGACCCGGTGGTCGGCGAGCCCGCTGCGGAGGCGCCGGTGATCGAGGACCCGGTGATCGAGGAGCCCGCGATCGAGGACCCGGTCATCGAGGAGCCGGTGATCGACCAGCCGGAGGTCAGCGGTCCGGTGATCGGGGACGCGGTGTCGACCCCGGCGGCGCCCTGAGAACTTTCTCGGCGCCTCGGTCCGTGCCGCCGTCTCCCGTTCGTCGTATAGGTGTAGGACGACGATGGGAGACGGACAGTGAAGTACATGCTCATGATCTACGCGGGCTCGGCGGACGAGGCGCAGTGCACGTTCGAGGACTGGGTGGCCTACGACAAGACCGTCAAGGACGCGGGCGTGTTCGTCTCCGGGCACACCCTCAAGGACCTCACCACCGCCACGACCGTCCAGGTGGACGCGGCGGGGGAGGCCACCGTGACCGACGGGCCGTACGCGGAGACGCGCGAGGTCCTGGGCGGCTACTACATCATCGACGTGCCGGACCTCGACGTGGCGCTGGACTGGGCGCGGCGGTGCCCGGGGGCGCGGGACGGGGCGGTCGTCGTCCGGCCGGTCGCCGAGTTCTGAGGTGGACTCCGCCGTCTTCCGCGAGGAGCGGGGCAGGCTGCTCGCCGCCCTCGTGCGCCGCTTCGGCGACCTCGACCTGGCCGAGGACGTCGCCTCCGAGGCGATCGAGGCGGCACTGGTGCGCTGGCCGGTCGACGGCGTCCCGGACCGGCCCGGCGCCTGGCTGCTGACCACTGCCCGGCGCCGGGCGGTCGACCGGCTGCGCCGCGACCGGACGTACGCGGCGCGGCTGGCGATCCTGCAGGTCGAGGCGGACCGCGCCGACCCGGCGCCACCGGCGGACGCGACCGCCGACCTGCCCGACGAGCGGCTGCAGCTGTTCTTCACCTGCGCCCACCCGGCGCTGCCCGCCGAGGACCGCGTGGCGCTGACGCTGCGCTGCCTGGCCGGGCTGACCACGGCCGAGGTCGCCCGCGCGTTCCTGGTCCCGACCGCGACGATGAGCAAGCGGATCGTGCGGGCGAAGAACAAGATCCGCGAGGCGCGCATCCCGTTCCGCGTGCCGGGCGCCGACGAGCTGCCGTCGCGGCTGCCCGGGGTGCTGCAGGTCGTGTACTCGGTGTTCACCGAGGGCTACGCGGCCAGCTCCGGTGACGCCCTCCAGCGGCTCGACCTGGCGGCGGAGGCCATCCGGCTGGCGCGCATCCTGCGCCGCCTGCTGCCGGGCGAGCGGGAGGTCGCGGGCCTGCTGGCGCTGATGCTGCTGGTCTTCGCCCGCCGCGACGCCCGCACCGGCCCGTCCGGGGAGCTGGTGCTGCTGGAGGACCAGGACCGGTCCCGCTGGGACCGTCCGATGATCGACGAGGGCCGGGCGCTGGTGGAGACCGCGCTGACCGGGGGTGCGCCCGGCCCGTACGGCGTGCAGGCGGCGATCGCGGCCCTGCACGACGAGGCCGCGTCGGTGGAGTCGACCGACTGGCCGCAGATCGTGGCGCTGTACGACGTGCTGCTGGCCATGACGCCGTCCCCGGTGGTCGCCGTCAACCGCGCCGCTGCCGTCGCGATGCGGGACGGCGCGGAGGCGGGGCTGGCGCTGCTGGACGAGCTGGCGGACGAGCCGCGGCTGCGCGCCTACCACCCCTACGCGTCGGCGCGGGGAGACCTGCTGACCCGGCTGGGCAGGGTCGCCGACGCCGCCGCGGCCTACCGGCAGGCGCTGGAGCTGGCCGGAACGGAACCCGAACGCGCCCACGCGCGCCGACGACTGGAGGAGATCGGTGATTCCTGACTGGACCCGCGCCGAGCGGCTGAGCCTGGCGGACTTCCTGGACGCCCTGACCGACGCCGAGTGGCGCGCCCCGTCGCTGTGTCCCGGCTGGACGGTCCACGACGTGGCCGCCCACATGACCTTGTCGACCCGCACGGGCTGGCGCGAGTGCATCGTGGGGGCGATCCGCGCCCGCGGCGACTTCAACCGGATGGTCGCCCGCGCGGCGACGGAGCGGGCCGCCCGGTTCGACCGGGTGGAGCTGGTCGCCCAACTGCGGGAGACGGCGGGCTCACCCCGCCGTGCTCCCGGGTCGGGCCTCCTCGACCCCCTGGTGGACGCCCTGGTCCACGGCCAGGACGTGGCCCGCGCCCTGGGACGGGTGCGGGAGATGCCGGAGGAGCAGACGGTGGCCGCCCTGGAACACGTCCTGGCCAGCCGGTTCTACGGCGCCCGCAAACGCTTCCGCACCATCCGCCTGGTAGCCACGGACGCCGACTGGACGTCCGGCACCGGCGAGGCCCGCCACGCCCCCTTGGGAGACCTCCTCCTGGCTGCCACCGGCAGAACCGTGACCTTCACGCCAGCGGGATGACCTAGATGATCCCATCATCCAGATGACGACATCATTCGAATGATCGGACCATCTGGATGATGAGACCATCTGAATGAGCGCAACACCCGAGCAGCCTGACTGTTCAGATGATCAGGCCATTTGAAGCGCGCCGAACCGGATGATTTCCCGATCCGAAGGCCCCGACCCTCCGACTGGCCCGACCGTGCGAATGTCCTGGTCATCCAGATGACCTGATCATCCAGATGACCTCATCATCCGAAGGGTCTGATCATCCAGGCGGCTCCGCACCCAGATGGCCTGGTCATCCAGGCAGTTCTGCACCCAGATGGCGTGATCATCCGGGTGCTACCCACTCAGATGGTCTGATCATCCAGACGGCCCGAGCATCCGGATGGCCCGAGCATCCAGATGGTCTCAGCATCCAGATGGTCTGATCATCTAGAGGGGCTCAAATTCCAGATGGTTTGAGCATTCAGATGATCTGATCATTCGGATGGTCGCATCATCTGAACTTGCCAATCCCCGACGGCTCGGATGATCTCGTCATCTGGGCGCTGAAGGTGTGCGGTCGCGTGGATGATGTGACCATCTGGCTTACTCAGATGATGTGGTCATCTGGAAGGGTCAGGGGGATCGGGGCGGAGACGGTCGGCTCGGGTGGTCAGGTAGCGCTGTTCGGGGGCGCTGGCGGTGGCTCGGGCGGCGGCCAGGTAGGCGGCGCGGGCGGCGGTGGGGTCGCCGGTCATCTCCAGCAGGTGGGCGCGGACGGCCGCCAGGCGGTGGTGGTGGGCCACCCGGCTGTCGTCGTCCAGGGTGTCCAGCAGGGCCAGGCCCGCCGACGGCCCCTCCACCATCGCCACCGCCACCGCGTGGCTCAGGGTGACCATCGGGTTCGGCGCGATCCGCGACAGGATGCGGTACAGGACCGCGATCTGCCGCCAGTCCGTCTCCGCCGCCGACGGCGCCTCCGCGTGCACCGCCGCGATCGCCGCCTGCAGGCGGTACGGCCCGAGCCCACCCGTCGACATCGCCGAGGACGCCAGGCGCACGCCCTCCGTGATCTGGTCGCGGTTCCACAGCGTCCGGTCCTGCTCCTCCAGGGGCACCAGACCGCCGTCGGGGGCGGTGCGGGCCGGGCGGCGGGCGTCGGTGAGGAGCATCAGCGCCAGCAGGGCCGTCACCTCCGGCTCGTCGGGCAGCGCCGCGCGGGCCAGGCGGGTGAGGCGGATGGCCTCGGCGGTCAGGTCGGTGTTCAGCAGGTCCGCGCCCGCGCCCGCCGTGTAGCCCTCGTTGAAGATCAGGTACAGCACCTGGAGCACGGCGGGCAGCGCGCCATCGTGCTCGGTGAACCCGCCCCGCACGCGGGCCTTCGCGCGGCTGATGCGCTGGGCCATCGTCGCCTCCGGCACCAGGAACGCCCGGGCGATCTGCGCCGTCGTCAGCCCGCCCACCGCGCGCAGCGTCAACGCCACCTGCGACGACGGCGACAGGTCCGGATGGCAGCACAGGAACAGCAGCCGCAGCGTGTCGTCCACCGCCGACGGCTCCGACGGGACGGTCCGCAGCGCGTCGGCCTCCTCGCGGCGGCGGCGGGCCGACTCGCTGCGCCACATGTCGGTCAGCCTGCGCGTGGCCACCGTCAGCAGCCACGCGCGCGGGTCGTCCGGCATCCCCGAGGGCCACTGGGTGACGGCCGCCAGCAGCGCCTCCTGCACGGCGTCCTCGCACGCGTCGAACTGCCCGTGCCTGCGCACGAGGGTCCCGAGGACCTGCGGGGCCAGCGCCCGCAGGTCCGCCTCGAAGCCGCTCACATCTCCATGCCCGCGTCGAACATGATCTGCCGGACCTCCACGCCCATCCCGGGCACCGCCGCGTCCGGGATCATCGAGGCCAGCTCCAGCGCCCGCGCCTGGCTCTCGCAGTCGACCAGGTAGTACCCGGCCAGGAACTCCTTGGTCTCGATGTACGGCCCGTCGCTGACCACGGGCACGCCGTCGCGCACGCGCACGACCCGCGCCGTGGACGGGTCGGCCAGCGCCTGGGTGTTGATGAACTCGCCGGACTCCCTGATCGCGGCCATGAACCCCTCGTGGGCGTTCATCACCGCCTGGCGCTCGTCCTCGGTCAGCGCCTCCCAGGCGGAGGGGTTCATGTGCAGCATGAGCAGGAACTTCATGGTGTCTCCCTATCAGGTCGGTCACCCCCCGGTCGGAGCCGCCGGCGCCGTTTCGACATCCGTGCGCTCATCGGGTGCACGGCAATCCGAAGGATGAGCGCCACACCACGCTGTGTGAGGGTTGATCGGGACGTTGGGGAGGTAGCACATGACGGCCGCCGAGTCGGAGTACCCGCGGGTGCGGGCGCGCACCGCCAAGGAGCGCAAGGCCGCCCGGCCGCGGCCGATGTGGCTGCTGCGCTCCCAGCTCGCCGAGCTGCGCGACGAGGTCGAGGCGGGCAGGGCCGCGGCCGTGGAGCGCCAGCACGCGCTGGGCAAGCGCACCGCGCGCGAGCGGATCGACCTGCTGCTCGACGAGGACTCCTTCGTCGAGCTGGAGATCTACCGCACGCACCAGGCCCGGGGGTTCGGCCTCGACGGGAACCGCCCGCACTCCGACGGCGTGGTCGCCGGGTCGGGCACGATCGACGGCCGCAGGGTGTTCGTCTACGCCCAGGACTTCACCCTGTTCGGCGGCTCGCTGGGCGCCGCGCACGCCGCGAAGATCCACAAGGTGATGGACCTCGCGCTGGCCGCGGGCGCGCCGCTGATCGGGCTCAACGACAGCGGCGGCGCGCGCATCCAGGAGGGCGCGCTGTCCCTGGACGGCTACGGCGGCATCTTCCGCCGCCACGTGGAGGCGTCCGGGGTCATCCCGCAGATCAGCGTGATCCTCGGCCCGTGCGCGGGCGGCGCCGCCTACTCGCCCGCGCTGGCCGACTTCACCTTCATGGTCCGCGACACCGCGCAGATGTACCTGACCGGGCCGGACGTGGTGAAGACCGTCACCGGCGAGGACGTCACCCACGAGGAACTCGGCGGCGCGGACGTCCACGGCACCCGCTCGGGCGTGGCCACCTTCGTCCACGACGACGAGGAGAGCTGCCTGCACGACGTGCGCTACCTGGTATCGCTGCTGCCGTCGAACAACCTGGAGTCCCCGCCAGCCGAACCGGCCTGCGGGGCGCAGAGCGACGAGCGGCCCCGCCTGGCCGAGATCGTGCCCACCGAGCCCAACCAGCCCTACGACATGCGCGCCGTGCTGGCCGAGCTGGTCGACGACGGCGAGTACATCGAGATCCACGAGCACTGGGCGGGCAACGTCGTCTGCGCGCTCGGCCGCGTCGACGGCGAGGTCGTGGGCGTCGTCGGCAACCAGCCGATGGTGTTCGCGGGCGTGCTGGACAGCCCCGGCGCGCAGAAGGCCGCCCGGTTCGTCCGGTTCTGCGACGCGTTCAACATCCCGCTGGTGACGCTGGTCGACGTGCCCGGCTTCCTGCCCGGCACCGAGCAGGAGTACGGCGGCATCATCCGCCACGGCGCCAAACTGCTGTACGCCTACTGCGAGGCGTCCGTGCCACGGGTGCAGGTGATCGTGCGCAAGGCCTACGGCGGCGCGTACATCGTGATGGACTCGCGCAGCGTCGGCACCGACCTGTCGCTGGCGTGGCCCACCAACGAGATCGCCGTCATGGGCGCGGAGGGCGCGGTCAACGTCCTGCACCGCAAGCGCCTCGCCGAGGCGCCCGACCCGGACGACCTGCGCGCCGAACTCATCCAGGAGTACCGCGAGACCCTCATGTACCCGCTCTACGCCGCAGAGCGCGGCTTGGTCGACGACGTCATCGATCCGGTGCGCACGCGCGCCGCGGTGGCGCGCGGGCTGGCGATGCTGCGCCACAAGCGCAGGCAGGCGCCCCGGCGCAAGCACGGGAACATCCCGCTGTAGCGCTTCCAGCCGCCGTCCCGACCGCGCGCAGCCGCGCGGCCGGGCGGTGCCGTACGCCCGCGACGCCGCCGCGGGCCCGACCCGGCCGGTGAGGAGACGATCAGCACCCTGCCCAGCACGGTCTCGGACGTCGGCGGGCCAGCCGCCGCGCTCCGACCCGCCCACAGCCGCACCGACCCCGCCAGAGCCGGGGTCGGGCACGTGCACCAGCGGGGCGCCGCCGCGCTCCGCCCCGATCGCGCGGCCTGCCTCGCCAGGACCGCGGACGAGGAAAGGAATCGCGCTCATGGTCATCGTGATGTCGTCGGAGGCCACCCCGGCCCAGGTCGCCGAGGTCGTGCGCCGGGTGGAGGCCGAGGGCGGACAGGCGTTCGTCAGCCGCGGTGTCGCCCGGGTCATCATCGGAGTCGTCGGCGAGGTGGAACGCGTGGCCTCCCTCAACCTGGCCGCGCTCCCCGGGGTCGCCAGGGTGAAGCGGGTCAACTCCGGGTACCTGCTGGTCAGCCGGGAGAACCACACCGCGAGGTCGGTCGTCGAGGTCGGCGGTGTCCCCATCGGACCCGACAGCATCACCCTCATCGCCGGTCCGTGCGCGGTGGAGACGCCCGAGCAGACGCTCGCCGCGGCGCGGATGGCCAGGGTCGCGGGCGCCACGCTGCTGCGCGGCGGGGCCTACAAGCCCCGCACGTCCCCCTACGCCTTCCAGGGCCTGGGCGTCGAGGGGCTGCGCATCCTGGCCGACGTGCGGGCCGAGACCGGCCTGCCGGTGGTGACCGAGGTCGTCGCCGCCCGTGACGTCGACGTCGTCGCCGAGCACGCCGACATGCTCCAGGTCGGCACCCGGAACATGCAGAACTTCCAACTGCTGCAGGCCGTCGGCGACGCGGGCAAGCCGGTGATGCTCAAGCGCGGCATGACCGCGACCATCGAGGAGTGGCTGCTCGCCGCCGAGTACATCGCCCAGCGGGGCAACCTCGACATCGTGCTGTGCGAGCGCGGGATCCGCACCTACGAGACCGCGACGCGCAACACGCTCGACGTCGCCGCCGTGCCGGTCGTGCAGCACCTGTCGCACCTCCCGGTGATCGTCGATCCTTCGCACTCCGGCGGCCGCCGCGACCTGGTCATCCCGCTCAGCCGCGCGGGCCTGGCCGCGGGCGCCGACGGGCTGATCGTCGACGTCCACCCGCACCCGGAGACGGCGCTGTGCGACGGCCCACAGGCCCTCGTCGGCGCCGACCTCGTCGAGCTCTCCCGCGCGGTCGCGGTGTTCTCCTCGGTGATGGGCCGGGAGCAGCGCTTCGAGCGGTTGGCCGGGTAGGCCGCATGCCCGCTCCCTGGTGAACACCGCCCGCCGCGACTGTCGTCCGCGGCGGGCGGTGTTTGCCGGGGGGCGACCATCTATCACAAGGATAGGAGTCCGGCGGGCCACCGGTAAGTGAACCGGGAAGCGGTCCGGAGTGAATTCGTCACCGCGCCGGAATCCGTTGGCGCACAACGGCGAACGCCGGAGCACCGTGGTCGGTGCTCCGGCGTTCCGCGATGGGTGTCAGGCGGCCCAGGGCTCGGTCTTGGCGATGAAGCCCTCGGCGTGCAGCGGCGTGTTCATGTACGCCGCGACCTTCCACTGGCCGTTGTCGCGCGCGACGATCCACGCGGCGCGGACCTCGGAGTGGTGGGCCACCTCGGACTCACCGGACTCCAGGATGCCGCCCAGGGAGATCAGCACGGCGGCGTCCGGGCCCAGCGGGCGCAGGTCGATCGGCTTGCCCGCGACCTGGGTGCCCTTGTAGACGCCCTTGAACGCGGCCACCAGGTACTCCTGGACCTGCGCCCGGCCCTTGAGGTGCACGCCGGGCAGCGTCATGGTGCCGTCCTCGGTGAACACGCTCGCGAAGGTCTCCGCGTCGTGGTAGGCCCAGGAGGCGAGGACTTTCTGGGTCAGCGAGGCGATGGCGACCTTGTCGCCGTCGGAGAGCGTGGTCATGGTTCTCCCTCAGATGTAGAGCGTGTTGGGCTCCAGGCCGCACAGGACCCGGCCGTACAGCTCGGCGTTGGTGTTGGGGTGCATCAGCGCGTGCAGGTTGACCGCGGCGACATCGCGGGCGATCCGCTGGATCGGGATGTCGGAGTAGATCGACGACCCGCCGCTGGCCGAGGCGAAGATGTCCACCGCCTCCTTCGACAGCCGGACCACGGCGCCGAGGTCGGCGCGGGCGCGAGCGCGCTCCTCCAGCTTCCACTCCGTCCCGTCGACGCACTTGCCGTCGACGAGGTCGGTCAGCCGGTGGGCGTGGAACTCGGCCTGGTCCAGCTTCATCGTCGCCTCGGCCACCTGCAGGTGGGTCAGCGGCGCCTCGCGCTGGCTCTCGTAGGCGGTGTAGGTGATCTTGCGGTTCGGCAGCCTGCGCAGGAACACGTCGCGGGCGGCGCGGCCCATGCCCAGCGCGGTGCCGACCGACGACGCGGCGGCCACCGGCAGCAGCGGGGCGTTGTAGATGGCCGACCCCGCGTTGCCCCGCGACGCCGACTGGCCCTGCAGCACCGCGGGCAGCGGCACGACGCGCTGCTGCGGGATGAACAGGTCCTTGGCCACGGTGCTCACGCTGCCGGTGCCCTTGAGGCCCGAGGTGTACCAGTCGTCGACGATCAGCAGGTCCGAGATCGGGACCAGCGCCATGATCGGGTACGGCTCGCCCTCCGGCGGCATGAAGATCGCGATGACCTCCTGCCAGTGCGCGTGGTGCGCGCCGCTGATGAACTGCCACTTGCCGGTGACCACCACGCCGCCGTCGGCGGGGGCGGCCATCGCCGAGGGGCTCAGCGTGCCGCAGATGCGGGTGTCGGGCGTGGCGAAGACCTCGTCCTGCACCTCGTCGGGGAACAGGCAGGCCATCCAGCCCGGGATCGTGTAGACCGACGACACCCAGGACGCCGACGCGTCGCCCCTGGCGAGCTCGGCGGCCACGTCGACCAGGGTGCGGGTGTCGGCCTCGAACCCGCCGTAGCGCTTGGGCCTGCGCAGCTTGAACAGCTCGGCGTCGGCCATCGCCTCGACGACCTCGTCGTGCAGGCGGCGGTTCTCCTCGGACCAGTTCGCGTGCTTCTGCAGCAGGGGCGCCAACTTCGCGGCGCGTTGGACAAGTTCCTCTCGCGGCGGAACCTCGGTCGTCATTCGCCTTTCCTCCTACGCGCACTAGGGAATCCCTTCCGTACGGTCGCACCGGGGCCTCTCGTGAGGCACCTTCGGGTGTGCGGGGTTGGGCGCGAAACCGCATGCCGGAAGAGGAATCCCGCGCGCGGGCGGTGGAGGATGTGCGGTGGGGAGGATCTCGACGCACTGGGGGAGTCGATGCTCAACCGCAGGAAGATGCTGGCCGTCGGAGGGGCGGCCGGCGCCGCTCTGCTGGTCTCGTACGGCTGGCGCTCATCGCTGATGGCCGCGCCGCCCGGCCCGGAGACCCACGATCACACCAGCGGGTCTGCGGTGCTGTCGTCGCCGCCGTTCGCGCTGTTCGCCGCCCGGATGCCGGTCGTGCCCGAGCTGGCGCCGGTCGCCCGGACGTCCACATCGGACCTCTACCACCTGCCGGTAGTGCCGAGGAACATCGAGATCCTGCCCGGCCTGCCGACGCCGGTGCTGACCTTCGGCGGCAGCTTCCCCGGGCCCACGATCCGGGCGAGGGCGGGCAGGCGGGTCGTCGTCGCCGTGGAGAACCAGGCCGCGTCACCGGCCAACGTGCACCTGCACGGCGGCCACGTCGCGCCGGAGCACGACGGGCACCCGCTGGACACCATCGCGCCCGCGGCGACCCGGGGGTACTTCTACCCGAACACCCAGCAGGGCGCGACGCTGTGGTACCACGACCACAGCCACCACACCGAGGCCGAGCACGTCTACAAAGGACTGCACGGCGTCTACATCATCGACGACCCCGCCGAGGTCGGCCTCAACCTGCCCTCCGGCGAGTACGACGTGCCGATCAGCCTGCGCGACGCGCTGTTCGACACCAGCGGCAACCTGGTCTTCAGCGGCAACCCGCGCGACCGGGACGTCATCCTGGCCAACGGCGTGCCCGTCCCGCACTTCCCGGTCGCCGCCCGCAAGTACCGGCTGCGGCTGGTCAACGCCGCGACCGAGCGCTCGTTCACCCTCAGCCTGGGCGGCGGTGACGAGATGATCCAGATCGCCTCCGACGGCGGCCTGCTGCCCGCGCCGGTCGCGCGCACCGAGGTGGCCATCAGCTCGGGCGAACGCGTGGAGGTCGTGGTCGACTTCGCCCGCTACCCGGTGGGCAGCCAGGTCGTCCTGTACGACGCGACCGGCCCGGTCCTGCGCTTCGACGTCACCCGCACCGCTGCCGACCGCAGCCGCGTGCCCGCCACGCTGCGGGAACTGCCCGTGCTGCCCGCCGCGACCGTGACCCGCGACGTCGTGTTGGCCTTCGACCGCACCACCGGCTCCGCGCTCGGCGTGGTCAACGGCAAGGTCTTCGACCCGCACCGCGTCGACTTCCAGGTCAGGCGCGGGACCACCGAGGTGTGGAACGTCCACAACGCCGACGTCGAGCCCGCCGTCCCGCACAACTTCCACCTGCACCTGGTGCAGTTCAGCGTGCTCTCGCGCAACGGCGGCCCGCCCGGACCGGACGACCTCGGCCGCAAGGACACCGTCATGCTCGCGCCGGGGGAGACGGTCCAGGTCAAGGCCCACTTCGGCACCGAGCACCTGGGCCGGTACCTGTACCACTGCCACTTCCTGAAGCACTCGTCCCTCGGCATGATGGCGACGATGGAGATCGTCGCCTGAGAAATGCTCGCCGGGTGAGCGGGTTGCTTCACGCAATGTGCGTGCGGTGTCAGAGTTCTGTCAGACGCGGCTGCTTGGGTGTCTGCGAGCGAGCCGGAAGGACAGCATCATGGCGGCAGCGCACGAGCCCGTGGCCATCGTGGGGATCGGACTGCGGACGCCCGGCGGCAGCCGGACACCGGAGGAGTTCGCCGAGTTCCTCGCCGGGGGCGGCAGCGGAATCGGGACCAGGGACGGCCAGGCGGGCGGGTACCTCGACCGCATCGACGAGTTCGACGCGGCCTTCTTCGGCTTGACGCCGGTCGAGGCCCAGTACACCGACCCCACCCACCGGCTGCTGCTGGAGACGGTGTGGGAGGCGCTGGAGAACGCCGCCATCGACCCGACCGGGACCCGGGGCGGCAACGGCGGCGTCTACGTCGGCGCGGGCACCTCCGACTACGCGTTGGAGATCGACCGGCTCCGCGACGAGGACCTCGACGGCGCGCTCGCGGCGGGCATCACGCCGTTCGCGCTGTCCGGGCGGCTGTCGTACTTCCTCGACTGGCGCGGCCCCAGCATGACCGTCGACGCCGCGGGCGCGTCCTCGCTGACCGCGCTGCACCAGGCGATCGTCGGGCTGCGGCGGCGCGAGTGCGAGATCGCGCTGTGCGCCGCGGCCAACACGCTGCACAACCCGCGCCCGCACGCCATCCTCAAGGCCGCGAACGTGCTGTCGAGCGAGGGCCGGGTCAAGGCGTTCGACGACGCCGCCGACGGCTACGTCCGAGCGGAGGGCGCAGCGGCCATCGTCCTCAAGCGCCTGACCGACGCCAAGCGCGACGGCGACCGCGTCCTCGCGGTCGTGCGCGGCA
The DNA here is from genome assembly GCF_024760565.1 of Actinokineospora sp. UTMC 2448. NCBI lineage: Bacteria > Bacillati > Actinomycetota > Actinomycetes > Pseudonocardiales > Pseudonocardiaceae > Actinokineospora > Actinokineospora sp. UTMC 2448. Next base: position 1,350,509 of record NZ_CP031087.1, read on the forward strand.
CCGCCGTCGGGCAGGACGGCGACGGGCCGGGGATCTCGGTGCCCAACGGCGCCGCCCAGGAGCGGGTCATCCGGGCCGCGCTCGACGACGCCCGGATCGAGCCCGCCGAGGTCTCCTACGTCGAGGCGCACGGCCTCGGCACGCCGCTGGGCGACCCGATCGAGCTGGGCGCGATCGCCGACGTGTTCACCAGCGAGGTCGCGGTCGGGTCGGTGAAGACCAACGTCGGGCACCTCGAACCGGCGGCCGGGCTGGTCGGCCTGGTCAAGGCCGTGCTGCAGATCCAGACCGGGCGCGTCTTCGCGCACCTGAACTTCGAGACGCCGTCGGCGCGCATCCCGTGGGACCGCTACCCGATCACCGTGCCGACGGAGTCCCGGGACTGGGCCGTCGAGCGCCGGTGCGCGGTGGTCAACAGCTTCGGCTTCGGCGGCGCCATCGCGGCCGCGGTCGTCGAGCAGCCGCCCGCGCCGCCGGAGCCCGCCGAGGACGACGGCGCCCACGTGTTCACCCTCTCGGCCAAGAACCGCAGGGCGCTGCGCGCGCAGATCGAGCGCTACCGCGACCACCAGGGCGATCTCGCCGACCTCTGCTACACCGCCGCCGTCGGCCGCGCCCACTTCAAACTGCGCGTCGCAGGCGTGGTGCGCACGGACGCCGACCTGCGCGCCCTGCTCGACCAGGAGCCCGACGACGGGCCGGAGGAGACGCCGAAGGTCGCGTTCCTCTTCGACGACAATCACGTTCAGCACGACGACACCGCCCTGCGCGCGTTCCCCGTCTACCGCGCCGCCGCCGAGGAGTGCGAGCACGCCGGTCACGGGAAGCTGTTCACCACCCAGTACGCGCTCGCGCAGCTGTGGCTGTCGTGGGGCGTCAAGCCCGGGATCATGGTCGGGCGCGGGACCGGCGAGATCGTCGCCGCCACGGTGTCCGGCCTGTTCACCGTGACCGACGCGGCGAAGGTCGTGGCTGGCGACCTCGACGGCGTCCGGTTCGGCGAGACCACGCTGGCCTTCGTCGCCGCGCTCTCCGGCAAGGTCGCCCGCCGGGGCGAGATCACCAAGCCGGACTACTGGGTCCGGCAGGCCGCCGAGCCCCCCGACTTCGCCGCCGCCCTGGGCGCGGTCGAGCGCCGCGGCGCGCACGTCCTGCTCGAACTCGGCCCGCCGACCGGCGAGCCCGGCAGGCTGCCCTGCCTCGGCGGCGACGACGCCCACCTGCGCGCGCTGGCCGAGCTGTACCGGCAGGGCGTCGCCGTGCGGTGGGCCGGTTTCTACCGAGGCCGCGAGCGTGTCAAGGCCGTGCTGCCCACCTACGCCTTCGACCGCAAGCGCTTCTGGCTGCCCGCCCCCGCGCCCCGCCTCGACGCCCAGCACCACCCCCTGCTGGGCGTCGAGGCCGACTGGCCGCAGGGACGGGAGTTCCGCGCGGTCATCAGCCCCGACCACCCGGCCTACCTCGCCGACCACGTCGTCGGCGGCCAGGTCGTGTTCCCCGGCGCGGGCTACGTGGAGATCCTGCTGGCCCTGCAGGACGCCGTCTTCGGCGACGCGGGCCGCACGCTCACCGAGGTCCGCATCCGCGAGCCGCTGTTCGTCACCGAGCACACCGAGCTGCGCACGCGGGTCTGCCACGCGGGCGCCGCGGAGATCCTCAGCGTGGTGGACGGCGGCGTCGAGCGCGTGCACGCCACCGCGATGCTCGGCGGGGCGCGCCACCACGCCGACCCCGGCCCGCCCGGGCGCGACCTGCGCGCGCGGGCCTCCGGCGCGGGGCGGGCCGACGACGTGCGCGAGACCGAGGAGCTGTACCCGGACTTCGCCGCCGTCGGCATGGGCTACGGGCCAGCGTTCCAACGCATCCGCGCGGCCTTCCAGTTCGGCGCCGACTTCGCGGTGGGCGACCTGCGCGGCGAGCGCACCGCCGGGATGGAGTTCCTGCCGCCGCCGGTGCTCGACGGCGCGCTGCACACCATCGCCCCGCTGATCGACGACGGCCACAACTACCTGCCGGTGCGCTTCGGCGAGGTGCGGCTGTTCAAGAAGCCCAAGTCCGACGACCTGCGGGTCCTGCTGCGGCTGACCGACGGCGAGGACGACCGCACCGCCGACCTGCTGGTGCTGGAGGACGACGAGCCGGTGGTCGAGGTGCGCGGCCTGGGCTTCAAGCGGCTGGCGGCCGGTCCCGGCTTCCTGCACCGCCGGGTCTGGGTGAAGCGCTCGCAGCTGCCGCCCGCCGGGGACGAGCCCCGCCACGTGCAGTTCATCGGCGGCGACGCCGCCGTCTACGCCGAGCGCGCCAAGGAACTCGGCGTGCAGCTCTCCACCGGCGACGAGCCGCTCGACGGGGTCACCGACGTGTGCTGGTTCTGGCGGCCGGACGCCGAGGCGCCCGCCTGCCCGGGGAAGCGGCTGTGGGTCGTCACCGAGCGGGCGCAGTGGCTGCCCGGCGACACCGGGTCGACACCCGCGGCCGTCTGGGGAGCGGACGCGCCGGGCATCCTGGTCGACCTGCCGCCGGGCGGCGATCCGGCGTTCGCCCAGGAGTGGGTCCGCGACACCGTGGAGCCCCGCCTGGCCTACCGCGACGGCCACCGGTACGTGCGCAGGCTGCTGCCCGCGGCCAAGCCGAGCGACGAGAACATCGCGCTGACCATCACCGAGCACGGCCGCTTCGCCGACATCAAGCCGCTGCCTGCGCCCGACGAGCTGCCGTCCGGGTCCGACATCCAGGTGCGCGTGCACGCGGCGGGGCTGAACTTCAAGGACGTCCTCAACGCCCTGGGCATGCTCAAGCAGCACGCGGAGAGCACGGGCGCGGAGTACGCGGCGCAGCCGCTCGGGTTCGAGTGCGCGGGCACCGTCCTGGCGGCGGGCCCGACCGCGTCGTTCGCGCCGGGGGACGAGGTCATCGTCAACTACTCCGGCCTGATGCGGCGGCGGGTGACCGTCCCGTCGGTGACGGCTGTCGCCAAGCCCGCCCGCCTGACCTGGGCGGAGGCGGCCGGGCAGGCGTCGGCGTACGTGACGGCGCACTACGCCCTGCACCACCTGGCCCGCATGAAGGCGGGCGACCGCGTGCTGATCCACGCCGCCGCGGGCGGCGTCGGGCAGGCCGCGGTCCAGCTGGCGAGGGCGGCGGGCGCGGAGGTGTACGCGACGGCGAGCCCGCACAAGTGGCCCGTCCTCGCCGCGCAGGGCGTCGAGCACCTGATGAACTCGCGCACCCTCGACTTCGCCGACCAGATCCCCGGCGGCGTCGACATCGTGCTGAACAGCCTGAACAAGGAGTTCATCCCGGCGGGCCTGCGCACCCTGGCCGACGGCGGCCGGTTCATCGAGCTGGGCAAGGTGGGCGTGTGGGCGCCGGAGCAGGTGGCCGCCGAGTACCCGCACGTCGAGTACCACAACTTCGACTTCAGCGAGCTGCCCGCCGACGAGGTGACCCGCATCAACCGCGAGATCATGACCGACGTGGCCACCCGCCTGGCCCGAGGCGACCTCGACCCGGTCACCACGACGGCCTACACCCTCGACGAGGTGGAGGAGGCCTTCGGCGTCCTCAGCCGGGGCGCCAACGTCGGCAAACTGGTCCTGGCCTTCGACCAGCCCGCGCCCCGCCCGGTCGCCGTCCGCCCGGACCGCACGTACGTCATCACCGGCGCGGACACGGAACTGGGCAGGCTCACCGAGGCCAAGCTGACCGCCATGGGCGCGACCCACCTGGCGCTGGTCACCAACGCGGACGACCTGGCCGGATTGACCGGCCGCCCGCCGGTCGGCGGGGTCGTGCACGCCGCCGAGGACCCGGGGCTGGCGTGGGCCCTGCACGAGGCCGCCTTCCCCGACCTGGACTTCTTCGTCACCTACTCGCGGCTGGCCGCCCTGGTCGGCATCGAGCACCGGCCCGAGGACGAGGCGCTCGACCACCTCGCGCACCGCAGGGCCAACGCCGGGCTCCCCGCGCTCAACATCGCCTGGGGCCCGCTCGGCGAGGCGCGGGACGGGCTGCACGCCGTCACCCCGGCCAAGGCCATGCGCACCTTCGCCGCCCTGCTGGGCACGCCCGACGTGTCGGTCACGGCGGGGGCGGGCGACTGGACCGCCGAGCCGCTGTTCGAGGCCCTCGCCAAGGCCGACGGCGGGGCGACCGGCGCCCAGATCGACCGGGCCGCCCTGCTGTCCCTCCCGCCGGACGAGCGCCGGGCGGCCGTCGAGGACTTCATCCGCGTCAAGGTCGCCGAGGTCCTGCGCTTCCCCGACGCCGACGAGGTGGGGCCCCGCACGAAGTTCGCCCGACTCGGCCTGGACTCGCTGGTGGCCGTCGAGCTGAAGAACGCGCTGGAGGCCGCCTTCGCCGTCCCCCTGCCCGCCGCCGTGGCCTTCGACCACCCGACGGCCGCCCAGCTCGCCGAGTTCCTGGACGGCCTGCTGACCGGCTGAGGGAGACCCGATGTCCGAACTGCTCCTCCTCTCCATCCACCTCGACGACGACGCCGACGGCGAACCCACCGCCCGCACCGTCACCGTCCACCACCCCTCGGGCCGCCGCTTCGTCGTCGCCGAGATCGCCGACACCGAGGAGACCGAGTCGGACGCCTCGATCTGGTGACCGACGGGGTGGGGCCCGGCCCCGCGCCGAGATCTACCTCCCCGGGCGGCGCGCGGGTACGGTGCGGGGCGTGTCACAGCCTCCACGCGACCCGTACCAGCAGCGTCCCGGCGGTTACCCGAGGCAGCCCGGCCACGGGCAGCGGCAAGGCGACGCCCAGCAGCGTGGTTACCCGAGGGAGCCCGGCTATCCGGACTCCCCCTACCGGGACGACCGGCGCTCGGCCTACCCCGACGGCGCCTACCCGGCGGGCCAGCACCCGTACCCGACCGCCGATCAGCACTCCGCGTACCAGGACGAGCGCTACGGCGACCAGCGTTCGAGCTACCAGGACGAGCGCTACGGTGATCACCGTTCCGGCTACCAGGCAGAGCGCTACGGCGACCAGCGCTCTGCCTATCCCGACCACCGCGAGCAGCGTGCGTCCCAGCCGAGCCGTCCGCCCCAGCAGCCCCGCCAGCCCCAGCCCTCCCGCTCCCGGGGCAGGCGCGTCCTCGGCCTCGGGCTGACCCTCGCCATCCTCGGCGCGCTCGTCCTGCTGGTCAGCGTCACGCTCCTGCCCTGGGTCGACGGCGGCGTCTCGCTCGCGGGCCTCTGGGACAGGGTGACCGGGGTCCAGGACATGGGCTTCGGCGACTGGTACGTCCTCGTCGCCGGGTATCCGCTGGTCGCGCTCGGCATCCTGCTGTCATTCGCCGCCGTGCTCGAATCGGTGGCGATGAAGGTGATCTGGGTCGCGCTGACGGTGCTCGGCCTCGGGTACGTCGCCTTCCGCTACGGCATCGGGCCCCTTACCGGATTGTTCGGCGAGGAGAGCGGCTTCTCACTTGTTGAGATCGGCGTGGCCGCCGCGGCGCTCGCGGGCATCGTTGTGGTGCTGTTCGTGCTCAAGTCGGCCGTGGGGATGTTCCGGCGGATCGCCGGTCTGGTCCTCTTGGGACTGTCCGGTGTGCACATCAGCGCGGTCGTGGATCTTGTCAGCGCCAACGGTTTCGGCGAACTGAGCGCTGGCGCGTACGGTCCCGCGCTGGGCTACCTGCTGGCCGGGGCCGCCGCGTTCGTGGGTCCGGGGAGCCTGGTACCCGGGCGCTGACCGATGGCATCATTTTCGGCGGTGAGGTAATTTCGTCCGTGGCCGAGAGGCGCTGCAACGGACTACGGTCCGCCACGCTCGGCCGGGTCCACCGCGAAGCAAGGGCGCCTCCCACGACAAACGGGAGGTGACGGGTGCGCACAACGCTGACGGAGCTGCTGGACCAGCGGATCGCGGTCCTGGACGGAGCATGGGGAACCATGCTCCAGGGCGCCAAGCTCACCCCGCGGGACTACCGCGGGGACCTCATCGGCGACCACCCGTGCGACGTCACCGGTGACCCGGACCTGCTCAACCTGACCCGCCCGGACGTCATCCTCGACATCCACCGCCAGTACCTGCGCGCGGGCGCGGACATCACCACCACCAACACGTTCACCGCCACCAGCATCGGCCAGGCCGACTACCAGCTGCAGCCGCTGGTGCGCGAGATGAACCTGCGCGGCGCCCAGCTGGCCCGCCAGGCCGCCGACGAGTTCGGCGGGCGGTTCGTCGCCGGGTCCATCGGCCCCCTCAACGTCACCCTGTCGCTGTCGCCGAAGGTCGACGACCCCGCCTACCGGGCCGTCGGGTTCGACGAGGTCGCGGAGGCCTACGCCGAGCAGATCGCCGCGCTCGCCGAGGGCGGGGTCGACCTGCTGCTCATCGAGACCGTCTTCGACACGCTCAACGCCAAGGCCGCGGTGGCCGCCGCGCGCGAGGTCGCCCCGCACCTGCCGCTGTGGGTGTCGGTCACCATCGTCGACCTGTCCGGCCGCACCCTGTCCGGGCAGACGGTCGAGGCGTTCTGGAGCTCGATCGAGCACGCGAACCCGCTGGTCGTGGGCCTGAACTGCGCGCTGGGCGCCGAGGAGATGCGCCCGCACGCCGCCGAGATGGCGCGCCTGGCGGGCACCTACACCGCCTGCCACCCCAACGCGGGCCTGCCGAACGCCTTCGGCGGCTACGACCAGACCGCAGACGAGACCGCCCGGCTGCTCGGCGGGTTCGCCGCCGAGGGCATGGTCAACATCGTCGGCGGCTGCTGCGGCACCACGCCCGAGCACATCGCCAAGATCGCCGCCGCTGTCGAGGGCGTCGCGCCCCGGCACGTGCCCGCGCCGCCCGCCGCCACCCGGTTCAGCGGGCTCGAGCCCTTCGGCATCGGCGCGGACACCGGCTTCGTCATGATCGGCGAGCGCACCAACGTCACCGGCTCGGCCAAGTTCCGCAGGCTCATCGAGGCCAAGGACTACCAGGCCGCCGTCGACGTCGCGCTCGACCAGGTGCGCGGCGGGGCGAACCTGCTCGACGTCAACATGGACGCCGACCTGCTCGACAGCGAGCAGGCGATGACCACCTTCCTGAACCTGATCGCCACCGAGCCCGAGGTGGCGCGCATCCCGATCGTCATCGACAGCTCGCGCTGGAGCGTGCTGGAGGCCGGGCTCAAGTGCGTGCAGGGCAAGGGCGTGGTCAACTCGATCAGCCTCAAGGAGGGCGAGGGCCCGTTCCTGGAGCAGGCCCGCCGCATCCGCGACTTCGGCGCGGGCGTGGTCGTCATGGCCTTCGACGAGCAGGGCCAGGCCGACACCGCCGACCGCAAGGTGGAGATTTGCGGCCGCGCCTACGACCTGCTGACCCGCAAGGCGGGCTTCCCGCCGGAAGACATCATCTTCGACCCGAACGTGCTCGCCGTGGCCACCGGCATCAGCGAGCACGACAACTACGCCAAGGAGTTCCTCGACGCGCTGCCCCGGATCAAGGAGCGCTGTCCGGGCGCGCGCACCAGCGGCGGCATCTCCAACCTGTCGTTCTCCTTCCGCGGCAACGACGTCGTCCGCGAGGCCATGCACTCGGCGTTCCTGTTCCACGCCGTGCGGCTGGGCCTGGACATGGGCATCGTCAACGCGGGCCAGCTCGCGGTCTACCAGGACATCCCCGCCGACCTGCTGGAGCTGGTCGAGGACGTCCTTTTCGCCCGCAGGCCCGACGCGACCGACCGCCTGGTGGCTTTTGCCGAGACCTTCAACGGCAAGAGCAAGAAGCGCGAGGTCGACCTGTCCTGGCGCGAGGCCCCGGTCGCCGAGCGGCTGGCGCACGCGCTCGTGCACGGCATCGTCGACTTCATCGAGGAGGACACCGAGGAGGCGCGCGCGGTCGCAGCCCGGCCGCTCGACGTCATCGAGGGTCCGCTGATGGACGGCATGAAGATCGTCGGCGACCTGTTCGGCTCGGGCAAGATGTTCCTCCCGCAGGTGGTCAAGAGCGCCCGCGTGATGAAGCGGTCGGTGGCCTACCTGGAGCCGTTCATGGAGGCCGAGAAGGCCAGGCTCGCCGAGGCGGGCACGGCGTCGCGGGGCAACGGCAAGGTCGTGCTGGCCACGGTGAAGGGCGACGTCCACGACATCGGCAAGAACATCGTCGGCGTCGTGCTGGGCTGCAACAACTACGACGTCATCGACCTCGGCGTGATGGTGCCCGCTGCGAAGATCCTGGACACCGCGGTCGCCGAGGGCGCCGACGCCATCGGCCTGTCCGGGCTGATCACGCCGTCGCTGGACGAGATGGTGGCCGTGGCCACCGAGATGCAGCGCCGCGGCCTCAAGCTGCCGCTGCTGATCGGCGGCGCGACGACGTCCCGCCAGCACACCGCGGTCCGCATCGCGCCCGCGTACGACAGCACGACGGTGCATGTGCTCGACGCCTCCCGCGTGGTCGGCGTCGTCTCCGACCTGCTCGACCCCGACCGCGCCGCCGCGCTGGCCGAGGCCACCCGCACCGAGCAGGCGCGGCTGCGCGAGCAGCACGAGGCCCGCGAGCGCAGCCCGATGCTGTCGCTGGAGAAGGCCAGGGCCAACCCGGAGCGGGTCGACTTCGACGACCTGCCGGTGCCCGCGTTCACCGGCGTCCGGCAGGTGAGCCCGTCGATCGCCGAACTGCGCGAGATGATCGACTGGCAGTTCCTGTTCCTGGCGTGGGAGCTGCGCGGCAAGTACCCGGCGATCCTGGAGCAGCCGGTCGCCCGCGAGCTGTTCGACGACGCGAACACCCTGCTGGACGAGATCATCGCCAACGGCTCGTTCACCGCGCGCGGCGCGTACGGCTTCTGGCCCGCGCGCTCCGACGGCGACGACATCCTGCTCGACGGCGGCCCCGCCTTCCCCATGCTGCGCCAGCAGACGCAGAAGCCCGAAGGCCGCCCGAACCGCTGCCTCGCCGACTACATCGCCCCCGAAGGCGACCACCTCGGCGGCTTCGCCGTGGCCATCCACGGCGCGGAGGACCTGGCCGCGCACTACGAGGCCCAGCACGACGACTACCGCGCCATCATGGTCAAGGCGCTGGCCGACCGGCTGGCCGAGGCGTTCGCCGAGCACCTGCACCTGCGGGCCCGCCGGGAGTGGTTCGAGCCGGACGCCGACCCGGCGATCGAGGACCTGCACGCCGAGCGCTTCCGCGGCATCCGCCCGGCGCTGGGCTACCCGGCCTCGCCGGACCACAGCCTCAAGCGCGACCTGTTCGACCTGCTGGACTCCGCGGCCATCGGCATGGGCCTGACCGACTCGTTCGCGATGACCCCGGCGGCCAGCGTCAGCGGCCTGATCTTCGCGCACCCGGCCTCGCGCTACTTCACCGTCGGCAGGCTCGGCCGCGACCAGGTGAAGGACTACGCGATCCGGCGCGGCCTCCCGGTGCCCGAGGTGGAGCGCTGGCTGCGCCCGAACCTGGCCTACGACCCGGACTAGGCCCCCGCGCGCGTCCCACGGCGGCGCCATCGCCCGACTCGGCTCGGGTGGTGGCGCCGCCGTCGTGATTGGAATCCCAAGACAACCCCTGTCTGCGGAATTGGGTTTGTGCTACAACTGTCCACGTGCGGATTAGCACGTGGTTGATGACTTGCTGACCAGCGGTTTTCGCTTTCGAACTCACATTATTATCAGGTCCCAACAAGTCTTGGTTGACCTGGGGAACGAGCTTTCGGAGAATCCTTGCCCGGTCGCATTGGTGTCCGTTACCGTCGGTCCGGACAGTATCCGATAGGGCGGGAAAACCCGTCGTGAAATCGAGGTCGGCCCTTTTCGGGAGCGGACTCGTCGATTGTTTGCGTTCGTATCATCGCTGATACCTGAGGACTGATCATCGTGACTTCACGGAATGTGACCAGGAGGCTGGTGGCAGGCGGGGCGGCCTTCGCCGCCGCCGGTCTCGTCGCCGCCGGTATCGCGCTCGGCTCCGGCACGAGTGCGGCAGACCCGGTCTCGCTGACGCTGAACTACAACTGTCCCTTCCCGCTGATCGGCACCCAGCCGATCAAGGTCGTCATCAACACCGACATCCCCAAGACGACCAAGGTCGGGCAGCAGAACCCCGCGTTCGACATCGAGGCCATCACGACGGTCCCGGAGACCGCCACCCAGGGCCTGACCCTGGTCGGCGCCAAGACCGTCGAGGGCAGCGCGGTGTCGTCGGCCGAGGTCGCCGCCCCCGAGGCGACCCTGCCGGTCAACGTGCCGATCACGGTGGAGAAGACCCCGATCCCCGCCTCCGGCGCCTTCGACGTGCGGGCCACCGGCCAGACCCCGCCGCTGACCTTCAGCAAGGCGGGCCCGGCGAAGATCACCGTCAACGGCCTCAAGCTGACCCTGACCCCGCGCACCGCGGACGGCTCGGAGACCGGCCTGGGCACCTTCGACTCGGTCTGCACCCTGGCCCCGGGCCAGAACAACGAGCTGGCCACCATCGAGATCCTGCCCGGCGACAGCAACCCGCCGACCAGCACGACCACGACGGTCCCCCCGACGACCACCACCACGACGACCACGACGCAGCAGCCCCCCACGACGACCACGACCCCGCCCAACAACGGCGTGCGGGTGTCGTACGACCTCAAGGGCGTGTCGAACCTCAAGGGCATGCTCACCGGCCCGGTCCCGCTGTCGGGCACCTTCGACGCCAACGCCGACCTGGCCAAGGGCGTCTACACCGGTGACCTGAAGCTGAACAGGACCTCCGGCACCTTCAAGATCTTCGGGTTCCTGGAGTCCAAGGCCGACATCGAGTTCGTGCCGGTCGGCCAGGCCAGCGGCACCGTCGCCACCGGCGCCATCACGTTCAACGGCAAGCTGACCGTGAAGCTGCCCAAGGTCTCCCTCTTCGGCATCCCGATCAGCCAGGAGCCGACCTGCCAGACCGTCACCCCGTCCGACATCAGCCTGAAGTCCGTCGGCAACTTCGACGTCCTCAAGGGCGGCAAGATCGCGGGCACCTACGGCCTCTCGGCCGTGCAGGGCTGCGGCGGGCTGAACGACTTCATCAGCCCCTTCGTCCAGGGCAACGGCCACACGATCGACATGGACCTCACCATCAAGCAGTGACCTGATCAGCGAGCGGGGCCCCACCGGACACCGGTGGGGCCCCGTTCCGTGTTACCCGGGTACTGGGCCATACGTCGCAATCTCGGTAGTGCGTACGTACAAGTACGGATGTGCGCCGCGTCACCGGTGCGGCACGGTTGCCCCATGGCGGTGAAGCCGAGCCGCCCGCAATGACCGGAGGCAGAGGATGAGCGCGACACCCGTCCTGGAGCACCGCGGTCCGACTCCGGACCAGTCCTTCGCCGAGCGCCTGCGCCGCGAGGTGGTCGGCGAACTCGGCCAGGCGATGCCGGAGGAGTCCGGTGAGCTGGCCAGCGTGGTCGACCCGCTCGTCGAGACCATCCGCACCACGATCCTGTGCTGCCTGGACACCATGACGAACCCGCGCGGCCTGGCAGGCGACGACTGGTCGGCGGTGTTCCGCGCCCGCCGCCGCGAGCTGGTCAAGAGCTGCCGCCCCGACCTGCTGGTCTGGGCCTACCGCATCGGTGGCCAGGTGGCGTGGCGGCACGCGTCGCACTACGCGCGCACCCGGCGCATCCCGGCCGCCGCGGTCGCCCGCGGCGCGGAGGTCATCTTCGCCTACCTCGGCGAGCTGTCCGGCCTGACCGGCGCGACCCAGGCGCGGCCGGTCTCGGGCGCGGCGGCCCGGCGCAGGCTCGTCCGGCTGATCATGGCCGACCCGGCGCCCGCGCCGGGGCAGCTCACCGAGGCCGCCCGCGAGGCGGGCTGGGCGCTGCCCGCCGCGCTGCGCGTGGTGGCCCTGCGCCGCCCGGCCACCGGCGACCAGGGCGTTCCCGCCGACCTGCTGCGCGAGCACCTGGTCGACACCGAGAGCGCCGAACCCTGCCTGCTGGTCGCCGACACCGTCGACGTCCGCGGCCTCGCCGTCACCCTGCGCACGGCGCTGCCCGGCTGGACCGCGGCGATCGGCCCGTCGGCCGCCCTGTCGGAGGTGCGCTCGTCGCTGCGGGTGGCCACCCGGGCGCTGGACCTGGCCGCGCGCGAGCTGATCCCCGCCGACGGCGGCGTGGTCGACTGCGCGGAGCACCGGCTCACGCTGGCGCTGTTCGCCGACGAGTACCTCATCGCCGAACTCGCCGAGCGGCGGCTGGCCCCGCTGCGCGATCTGACCGCGCGCAGGCAGGACCGCATGCTGCGCACCCTGCACGAGTGGCTGGCCAGCCAGGGCAGGGTCACCGAGATGGCGGCCAGGATGGGCGTGCACCCGCAGACCGTGCGCTACCGCATCCACCGCCTCGAAGAGCTCTTCGGCGACCAGCTCGCCGACCCGCGCGGCCGGTTCGAGCTCGAGCTCGCCGTGCGGGCGGCCGTCCTCAAGCAGCCCGGGGAGGGTACGGACACCGAGATCGGCGCCGCGAGCGCTTCCTGACCACCGGTATGGAGCGGCGGCCTAACCCTGTGGGCCGCCGCTCCTATATAGAGGTGTTATCCCTCCCCTTGGGAGAGTGATTGCGCGAACCTATGGCCCATCCGTCAGAATGCTTGTCCGACGGACGGGCGGGTGGTGCGCGAGTGTCAGGTGCTGGGGTGCGGCGGTCCGGGGCGGGGCCGCTGCCTGCCGAGGCGACGACCTATGTCGGCAGACGACAGGAGATCGCCGAGGTCAAGCGCCTGCTCGGGGCCGGACCGCTGATCACCCTCACCGGGCCGGGCGGTGTCGGGAAGACCCGGTTGGCAGTGCGCGTTGCCGATTCGGCGCGCGCGTCCTTCGGCGAGCGCGTCGTGTTCGTCGGTCTGGCCGACCTGCGCGAGGAACGGCTGCTGGCCAGCACCGTCGCCGAACGCCTCGGCATGGGCGACCGCTCCACCAAGGCGCCGCTGGACCGCATCGTCGACCAGTTCCGCGACCAGCGGCTGCTGCTGGTGCTGGACAACTGCGAGCACATCGTCGAGGCGTGCGCGGTGTTCGTGGACGCGCTGCTGGCCGAGTGCCCGCACCTGGTCGTGCTGGCCACGAGCCGCCAGTCGCTCGGCGTCGCCGCCGAACGCGTGGTGCCGGTGTCGCCGCTGGCGGTGCCCGAGCCCGGCGAGAACGCCGCCGCCCTGGCGTCCTACGACGCGGTGCAGCTGTTCACCGAGCGGGCGACGGCGGTGGTGCCGTCGTTCGAGATCGATGAGGACAACGCGCGCGACGTCATCCGGCTGTGCAAGGCGCTCGACGGGCTGCCGCTGGCCATCGAGCTGGCCGCCGTCCGGCTGCGCTCGCTGTCGGTGCGTCAGCTCGCCGACCGCCTCGACAAGCGCTTCACCCTGCTCACCCGGGGCAGCAGGGGCGCGCCGAGCAGACACGAGACGCTGCGCGCGCTCATCGACTGGAGCTACGAGCTGTGCGACGAGCAGGAACGGCTGCTCTGGGCGCGCGCGGCGGTGTTCACCGGCTCCTTCGACCTCGACGCCGCCGAGCACGTCTGCTCCGGCGGCGGCCTCGACCGCGGCGCCGTGCTCGACCTGCTCGACGCGTTGCTGGACAAGTCGATCCTGCTGCGCGAGGAGCACGACGGCGTCGCCAGGTACCGGATGCTGGAGACGGTGCGCCAGTACGGCGAGGACCGGCTGCGCGCCAGCGGCCACCTCACCCGTCAGCGGCTGCGCCACCGCGACTGGTACCGCAGGCTCACCGCGCGCTTCGCCGAGGAGTCCTTCGGCCACGACCAGACGGCGTGGCTGGGCCTGTTCATCGCCGAGCACGCGAACCTGCGCGCCGCCCTGGACTGCTGCACCACCGATCCCGACGAGGCCGCCATCGGTCTGCGGATCTTCGTGGACCTGCGGGAGTACTGGCTGCTCAGCGGGCACAACACCGAGGCGCGGCTGTGGGCGAGCGCGCTGCTGGACATGGCGGCGGCCGACGCGCCCGCCCGCGCGCACGCGCTGGTGTTCTACGGCTTCCTCGCGCTGATCCAGGGCGACCGCCCCGCCTACGAGTCCGCCTTGGACGACGCCGCCAAGCTGGCCGACGTCCGCGGCGACGAGAGCGCCCAGGCCTACGCCCTGCACATCCGCGCGTACGCCGCGCTCATGGGCGACGAGAGCGAGCTGGCCGCGGAGCAGTTCGCGCAGGCCGCCGACCGCTTCCGCGTGCTCGGCGACGAGGCGGGCGAGCTGTGGGCGACGTTCAACTACGGCCTGGCGATCGGCCGCATCGGCGACCTGGCGCGCGGCCGGGAGGTGCTGGACGACGCCATCGTCCGCTACACCGACCGAGGCGAGGTGTTCTGGCGCTCGTGGGCCCTGTGGTCGCGCAGCGCGGCGGAGTACCTGCACGGCGACATGGAGGTGGCCCGCCAGGCCGGGCTGGACGTGTTGCGCCTGCAGCGCACGGTCGACGACCGCGTGGTCATGGCGTTCACGTTCACCGTGCTGGCAGGCTGCGCCACCCACCAGCGCGAGCCGGTCCGGGCGGCCCGCCTGCTGGGCGCGGCGAGCACGCTGTGGCAGGCGCTGGGCGCGTCCCCGGCCAACTACGTGGCCTTCGTCGAGCCGATGCAGCGCGACATCGGGGTCGTCACCGGGGAGATCGGCCCGCAGGCCGCTGCCGAGGAGTTCATCGCGGGCACGGCGCTGTCCATCGACGACGCCCTCGCCTACGCCCTCGGCGAATCCACCGAGGAGGAGCCCGAGCCGGAGCCCATGCCCAACCCGCTGACCGCCCGCGAGATGCAGATCGCCGAGCTGGTGGCCCAGGGCCTGACGAACCGCGAGATCGCCACCCAGCTCGTCATCGCCCCCCGCACGGCGGACACCCACGTCGAGCACATCCGCTCCAAGCTGGGCTTCAGCAATCGCACCCAGATCGCGGCCTGGGTGGCGGAGACCCGCCGGGCGAAGGCCGGATAGCGGCGGAGCCGAACACCTCCGTTTCCAGCGCAGCCCAACGCCTTCGACATGACAACGCCCTCGGCGGGAAGCCGAGGGCGTGTCCACAGTGGATCAGACCGCCGGTTGCCCCACCGCCGTGCTGCGGTCGCCGCCGGTGTCCGGGAGGATCAGCTCGCCCTTGGTGAGCCAGGCGGTGCCGAAGGCGAAGGTCGCGGCGAACTCCAGCCACAGCGCGGGGCGCAGGGCCTCGGTCTGCTCCTGGAAGAACAGGCCGAGGATCACCATCAGGGCCAGGGACGCCAGGATCACCACGCCGGAGAGCACGTACACCCCGTTGCGCTTGACCTTGCGCTCGGTCGTCGGGTCCTCGCCCGTGGAGCGGCGGAACAGCACCAGGCAGAAGTACGCCAGCGACAGGAAGAACACGCCCGCGAACGCCAGGTGCAGCACGGCGAACACCTCGTCGGACGCGGTCGCGCCGCTCGGCGGTGCGGTCGGGAACAGCGCGACCCCGATGGCGGCCACGGCGGCGATGTTGCTCACGAGGTCGTCGACGGGTGCGTAACCGCGGTAGGACAACAGGAACACGCCGATCGCGCACATGCTGCCGACGTACACGTCACGCAGGTCGCTGTAGTAGTAGCCGCTGATCGAGTGCAACAGCCGCCCGTCGATCAGGTACTGCCCGAGGACCAGGACCACCGGCAGGGCCATGCCGATGAGGCCGATCGCCCGGCGCAGGTAGAGATAGGAGTGGACGAGGTTGTCGTGTATGGGGCTCATGGCCGCCTCCCGACCTGAAGAAGCCGATAACGGATATATCGGCACAGACGGGTCGCGATGTAACCCCCTCACCCGATCGGACGCAGGGGTCCGGCCCGGCGGACCGCGTCGCCCGCCGGACCGGACCGGTCAGCCCTGATCAGGGGCTGGTACAGGTGAGCGTGGCCGCACCGCTCGTCCCGCCCGCGGTGAAGCCGAACGACGTGGAGCCGCCCGCGGCGATGGTCCCGTTGTAGGACGCGTTCTTCACTTGCACCGTCGACCCGCTCGTGGTCAGCGAGCCGTTCCACACCTGGCTGATCGTCTGGCCGCTGGCGAGCGTCCAGCTCACCGTCCAGCCGTTCACTGTGGACGCTCCCGCCCGCACGACGACCTCGCCCTGGTAGCCGCCGCCCCAGGAGTTGGTGACCTTGTGCTCCGCGGTGCACGCCCCGCCGGTCGGCGGCGGGGTGGTGGTGGTCGGCGGGGTCGTGCTGCTCGGCGGGGTGGTCGGGTCGCCGTCGCGGCCGACGCCGGTCACCTCGCCGTTGCCGCCGTCGAAGACGACGTCCGAGCAGTTGTAGAAGGTCTCCGTGCTGTCCGAGCGCGACCACACCGAGTAGATGATGTGGCGGCCGGACTTGCCCGTGGGCAGGTTGCCGCTCCAGTAGTAGTGCCCGTCGTTGGTGCCCACGGCGCCCCGCTGCGGCGGGTTGGTGACCCGCAGGAACGGCTGCTCCTCGATGTCGGCCCAGCTCAGCGGCCGGGTGGGGCTCCAGCTGTCCTTCGTGACGTACATGGAGAAGGTGCCGGGGTGGTGGGCCCAGTTGCTGTAGCGCCAGTTGAAGTTGGCGCCCGCGGTCAGGTGGGTCACCGGGTAGTCGGCGCGGGCGATGTCGAAGCCCGCGAAGGTCGGGTTGTTGGCGCTGCACAGCTTCCCGTCGGGGATGAACCCGCGGGTGCGGCCCGCGCCGTCCGAGCGGAGCGACCCGAACCAGTTGTAGAGCGCGTTCGTGCCGCCCGCGTCGACCGCCGCCTTGCAGGCCGGGTTGATCGGCACGATGTTGCCCTGCGGGCTCAGGCCGTCCTGCCAGCACAGGTACGACCTGGCGCCGGGCGCCATCATCGCGCCGTGCGCCGATGCCGGGCTGACCGCCACGACCAGCCCGACGGCGGTGGCCACCGCCGCCGCGGCGCTGAAGAGCGCAAGCTTCCGTCGCATCCTCACCGTTGTCCCTTTCGCGATACCTCGTTGTGTCGGTGCGGGAGTTTGGGAGCGCTCCCAGAAGCAGTCCAAGGGTAGCCCGATCAGTCGGATATGTGAATACCCGATGACGGCCGGGGGCGGTCAGCCGTCGATCAGCCCCTGGTCAGCGGCCCCCGGCAGACTGGGTTCCAGCAAGGCGAAAGGGAGAGGTGCCCGGAGCGGCTTATCGGGTTCCTGCTCGCAGGAAGGGCCTCGGCCCGCGCAGGTTCGAATCCTGCCCTCTCCGCACATCCGCCCGCTATCTGCCCTCCAGACAGCGGGCGAGCCGGTCCACCGCGTCCGGTGGCAGGGATCCCGTCACCAGCAACTCGCGGACGACGCCGCGCAGGCACTCGCTGAACGCGGTGTAGTGCGGGGTGACCGGGCGCAGTCGCGCGTTCTGGATCGCCGTCTCCAGCGTCTTCGCGTACGGATAGCGGGAGGTCACGGCCGAGTCGAGGTAGATGATGTCGCGGGTCGCGGCCAGCCCGCCGCGCTCGAAGAGGATCTGCTGGCTGCGCGGATCGGTCAGGAACTCGATCAGCTCCTGGGCCGCGCGCGGGCGCTCGGACTTGGCCGCCACGGCCAGGTTCTGCCCGCCCAGGACGCTGCCGCCGGGCAGCGGCGTGACGCCGAACTCGACCGAGTGGCCGAGCGTGCGGTAGGCGACGGGCCAGTTGCGCATGAACAGCGCCTGCCCCGCGCCGAAGGCGTGCGTGCTGGCCAGCTCGTCGAATTCCAGGGACGCCTGGAGGTTGACGTCGGCGTCGCGCACGTCGTCGGCGAGCCTGCGCAGCGCGGCCTGGGCCTCGTCGGAGTCCAGGGCCACCCGACCGTCGGCGCCGACGACCTCCCCGCCCGCGGCCCACACGGCCTCGTGCACCGCGACCGTCAGGCCCTCGTAGTCGGCCAGCTGCGTGGTCAGCCCGGCGCGCATGCCGTCGGGCTTGGCCTCCTCGATGGTCTCGCGCATCTCGGACGCGGTCTCCGGCGGCACGTCCACGATGTCGCGCCGGTAGTACAGCAGGCCCGCGTCGGTGTTGAACGGCAGTCCCCAGAGCTTGCCGTCGTAGCGGCAGGTGCGCAGCGGCTTCTCCAGGAAGCCGGTCGTGTCCGCGTCCTCCAGCGGCCGGATGAAGCCCGCGTCGGCGAACTCGGCCATCCAGGTGACATCGAGGTTGTAGATGTCGACCTGCTCGGCGCCGGACTGCGCGTGGGCCACCATCTCGCTGTGCGCCTGGTCGGCGTTGGCGGGCAGCTCGACGATCCGGGCGGGGTTGGCGGGCCGGATGTCGTTCCACTGGTCCACCAGCGCCTGCCGCTGCCCGCCCTCGCTCTGGTCGAGGCCGCTGAGGATCACCAGCTCGCCGTCCTCCACGCCGTCGCCGCCCGCGAGCGCGGGCACGACGTACTGGGTGGCGACCATGGTCACCAGCACGCCGATGACGAACCCGATGACGAGCCGCATCCCGTTCACCCCCACAGCTGCCGGAACAAATCGGTCAGCGCCCGGTCGACCGAGCCCGGACCGGCGTGCAGGCACGCGCCGTCGGTGGCGCGGGTGAGCGCGGCGAACGTCGATGCGCATGCGGCTTCCCCCATCGCGATCACGAATACCCGTACGTCCTGGCCGCGGACGGCGTCGAGCAGTTGCGCGGCGGTCATCCCGCCCGCGGTGTCGTCGCCGCCCGCGAGCACGACCAGCGCGCCGATGCGGCGCTCGTCGCCGGGCCCGACCGCCGCGACGCCCTCGGCGACGGCCCGGTGCAGCGGCGTCGTCCCGGCGGCGGACAGGTCGGGCAGGCGCTCGTCCGCCGCCTCGGCCACGGCGTCGCGCGGCCCGAACGGGACGAGCGGGCGCACCCCGTCGCCGGAGTACGTCCACAGCCCGACCACGTCGTCCGGGCCGAGCAGGTCCAACGCCGCCATGACGCCGCCGGACGCGGCCGACAGCCGGGTCCGCCCGCCCGCCTCCGGCGTGCCCATCCGCTCGGAGGTGTCCAGCGCGAGCAGGACCCGCCCGGTGCGCTGCGCGTTGTCGTGCAGGGCGCGGACGGCGGCCTCCCGCGCGGCGTCGGGCTCGTCGCGCATCGCGGCCACGTGGGGGCCGGTGAGCGCGCCGTAGTGCCTGCTGAGCAGTTCGCCCGCCTCGGCGTCGTTCGTGCGCAGCCCGGTGTCGTTCAGCGCCGCCTGGCCCTGCGGGGTGCCGAGCCAGTCGCCGAAGGCCCGCGCGGCGCGCGCGGCGGGCGAGTCGCCGTTCCACCCGATCGCGGCGAAGGTGTGCCGGACGCGGAAGGTGTCGCTCGGGTAGTAGGCGATCAGGCAGCCGGGGGGAGCCTCGGCGCTCGCGCAGTTCGGCAGCGTCACCCGGGCGTCGGTCCGGGTGAGCGCGTTCGACCGGACGAGCGCCTGTTCGGCCACGATCAGGGCGGTGGACGGCTTGTCGCGGGCGCGGTGGGTCTGCAGCAGGAGCGGGCCCGGCGCCAGCGGGAACCCGTCGCGGTCCGCCGAGCGGCCGACCCAGCGCTCGCGGACCCGTGCCTGCGCGGCGGGCAGCAGCCCTCGGTCGGCGGTGCTCAGCAGGGCGTCGGTGGCCAGCAGCCCGATGCCCGTGGTCGTCGGGTAGGGCCGCACGACGCCCAGCCCGCCCGCCTCCGCGGCCCGCAGCAGGTCGTGCCAGGTGGCGGCGTTGGGGTCGATGCCGCCCAGCCGGTCCACCGCGCCCACCGGCACCCCGAGCACCAGCGGCGACCAGCCGATCTCCCGGTCGCCGTCGACGACGGGGTGGCGGCGGTCGGTGTCGGCCAGGGTCTGCCGCAGCCGGGCCAGGTCGCTCGGCGCGGTGGTGATGAGCACGTCCGGATGGGGCCCGTACTCGCGCACGTAGTCGGCGGTCCACCCGACCCCGAGACCCTTCACGGCCCGCTCGGGCGCCACGGGGTAGACGGCGACGTGCGTGGTCGGGCAGCCCAGCGACTCCTCGGCGGTGTGCCGCTCGTAGGCGTCGGCTACCTCCCGGTACAGCTCCACGTCGTCCGGCGGGGTGGCCACCCGCAGCTCGATCGGATGTTCGCAGCCGTAGATGAGGAACCGTCCATAAGCGACGGCAGGTGGGGTGCCGATCCAGACCACCGCGGCGGCCGCCGCCACCCCGGCGGTCCAGGCGACCATGCGCGTCCAGAGCCTGCGCGAGCGGCCGCTCACCCATCTGCGCAGCTTCGACAGCACAGGCGCGCGCAGCTGCGAGCCGCCTGCGGCCACCAGCACGGCCCCGCCGATGAACTGCAGCCACGCGCGCAGCGAGGTCAGGGAGTTGGCGGACAGGGCCATCAGGATCTCGCCGAGCATCATCAGCGCGACCCAGCCCAGCTGGGACCGCTCCGGTTTGTGCTCGTCGGTGCTCAACGTCGAGGACACCTTCCCGCGCGGGAACCCGTGCACCCAGAGACCTACCATATGCCTCCACCCAGGTGGCGGAGTTCACTCGCTGTCACCCGATCGGCGGCTATCCAGTCCGTGCCATCACCCGAGGACGGGCGGTCGGCCCGGCCGCTCTGTCCACTGTGGTCGACTACCATCGGGCCATGGCCAAGAGCGGGAGCACGCTGACGGTGGTGCTGGCGGGCGCCATGAACCTCGCGATCGCGGTGTTGAAGCTGATCGCGGGCCTGGTCACCGGATCGGCGGCCATGCTGGCCGAGGCTGGCCACTCGGTGGCCGACACGCTGACCGAACTCCTGCTGCTGACCGCGCTGCGGGTCTCCGGCCGCCCCGCCGATCGTCGTCACCCGTTCGGGTACGGCAAGGCGCGCTACTTCTGGTCCCTGCTCGCCGCGGTCTCGATCTTCGTGTCGGGCGCGGTGTTCGCGCTGTACGAGGGGTTCTCGACGGTCTTCGGCGAGCCGGAGGAGCAGACGTCGCCGCACGTGGCCTACGTCGTGCTCGCGATCGCCTTCGCCCTGGAGTCGGTGTCGTGGCTGCAGGCGCGCCGCCAGGTCAGCCGGGAGGCCGCGGCCGCCCACCGCACCTTCTTCGTCCACTTGCGACAGAGCGAGGACCCCACGTCGAAGACCGTGCTCTACGAGGACAGCGCCGCCCTGGCGGGCCTGCTGCTGGCGTTCGCGGGCGTCGGCATGCACCAGCTGACCGGCTCGTCGGTGTGGGACGGCGTCGCGTCCGTGGCCATCGGCGTCCTGCTGGCGTTCGTGGCCTACCTGCTCGGGCGCACCAACGCGGGCCTGCTCATCGGCAGGCAGGCAGCGCCCGACCTCGTCCACGCCCTGCGCGCCGCCCTGGCCGCCGCGCGGGAGGTCGAGGCCGTCGTCGACCTGCAGACGATGCTCATCGGCACCGACCGCGTCCTCGTCTGCGCCCGCGTCGACTTCGACGACGCGCTGGGCGCGGCGGAGCTGGAGCGCGCCTGCGTGCGCATGGCCACCGAGCTGCGCGCCGCGCACCCGGCCGTCGCCGAGGTGTTCATCGAGCCCGTGCCCCGCACGGACCAGGAGCTGCGCGCCGCCGTCCTGGCCCGCTACGGCGAACTCGACTGAGCGGGGGCCCGGCCAGCGAGACCCCCAAAACCCGCTGGACGGGCGCGTGCCAGCGTGGCAGGGGCCGTCCTCGGATCGTCCCTGCCCGGTCCCCGTCACGGCGGTACGCTGATCGTTTCCACGGCGTCGAACGCGGGGGAGGCTCCAGGTGCGGGTCCGCGTCCTCGGGCCGCTGCAGGTGGTGGCGGGCGAGCGGGAGGTTCCGGTCAGCGCGGCGCGCTCGCGCAAGGTGCTGGCCGCGCTCGCGCTGGCGGCCGGGCAGCCCGTCTCGCTCGACCGGCTCATCGACGCGGTGTGGCAGGCCGACCCGCCTGCGACGGCCGCCAAGCAGATCCGCAACACCGTCTCCGACCTGCGCCGACTGCTCGCCGCGACCGCCGCGGTCCCGCCCACGCCGACCGGGTACCGGCTGGCCGTGGAGACCGACGTCGGCGCGTTCGCCGAGCACCTGGCCCGCGCCCGCGCGCACGCTTCCGAGGGCCGCGACGCCGACGCGGCGGGGGAGTACCGCGCGGCGCTGGCGCAGTGGCGGGGGCCCGCGCTGGCCGACGTCGCCGTGCCCGCGCTCGCCGCGCAGGTCGCCGGGCTGACCGAGCAGCGGCTGGTCGCCATGGAGGAGTGCGTCGAGCTGGAGCTGGCGCTGGGCGCGCCCGGCCTGGTCCGGGAGCTGACCGCGCTGGTGGCCGAGCACCCGCTGCGGGAGCGCTTCGCCGCCCAGCTCATGACCGCCCACCTGCGCGACGGCGCGCACGCCGAGGCGCTGACCGTCTACGAGACCGTCCGCAGGGCGCTGGCCGAGGAGCTGGGCATCGATCCCGGCCCCCGGCTGCGCGGCCTGCACGCCCGGATCCTGGCCGACGACCGGCCAGCGCCCGTGCCCGCGCGCTGCGACCTGCCCGCCGACGCCACGCACTTCACCGGCCGCGAGGCGGAGCTCCGACGGCTGCTCGACGCGGCGGGCGGCGGCGGCGCGGTCGCCATCTCGGCGATCGACGGCATGGCGGGCGTCGGCAAGACGGCACTGGCCGTGCACACCGCGTACCGCCTGATGGACCGCTACCCGGACGCCCAGCTGTTCATCGACCTGCACGCGCACACCCCGGGCCGCGACCCGCTCCCGCCGCAGGTGGCGCTGGACAAGCTGCTGCGGGCCATCGGCGTGCCCGGCGAGCGCGTCCCCGACGACGTGGAGGACCGCGCCGCGCTGTGGCGGGCGGAGCTGGCCCGGCTGCGGGCCGTCATCGTGCTGGACAACGCCGCCGACGCCGAGCAGATCCGCTCGCTGCTACCGGGGCGCTCGGCCAGCCTCGCCCTGGTCACCAGCAGGCAGCGGCTCACCAGCCTCGACAACGTGTGCCTGGTGTCGCTCGACGTGCTCCCGCCCCAGGACGCCCGCGCGCTGTTCGCGGGCGTCGTCGGCCACGAGCGGGTGGGCGCGGAGCCCGACGCCGTCGACGAGGTCCTGCGCCGCTGCGGGTACCTGCCGCTGGCGATCCGCATCGCCGCGTCCCGCCTGCGGCACCGCCCCTCCTGGACCGTGGCGCACCTGGCCGCCCGGCTCGGCGAGTTACCGACCGGCGTCGCCGCCGCGTTCGCCCTGTCCTACCGGCACCTGAGCCAGCGCGCGCAGCGGCTGTTCCGGCTGCTCGGCCTCATCCCCGGCCCCGACATCGACCTCTACGCCGCCGCCGCGCTCGCCGGGCACCGGCCCGAGGAGACCACGGCGGTCCTGGACGAGCTGGTCGACGCCCACCTGCTGCAGGAGCCGCTGGTCGGCCGGTTCCGGTTCCACGACCTGCTGCGCTCCTACGCCGCGGAGTCCGCCGCGGGCGACGACCGCCGCGGCGCCCTGACCAGGCTGTTCGACTTCTACCTGCACACCGCGTCCGCGGCCATGGACACCCTGGCGCCCACCGAGAAGCCGCACCGGCCCAGCCTGCCCCCGTACGACACCCCGCGCCCGGCGCTGACCGAGTACCAGGCCGCCCTGCGCTGGCTGCGCGCGGAGAACGCGAACCTGGTGGCCGTCGCCGACGCCGCGGCCGCCGATGGCTGGCACCGGCACGCCTGCCACCTCTCGTCCACCCTGTGGCGCTACTTCCACGTCTCCGGCAAGCAGAACGACGCGCTGGCGCTGCACGCCCACGCCCTCACCGCCGCCCGCGCTGCCGGTGACCGCCTGCTGGAGGCCGAGACCCTGGCCAGCCTCGGCTACGTCGGCTGGTGGCTGGGCCGCTACCGGGAGGCCATCACGCACTGCCGCGCCGCCGTGGCGGTCGCCAGGGAGACCGGCAACCTGGCCCTGGAAGGACGCGCGCTGCACGCGCTGGGGCTCGTGCACTGCAGGCTCGAACAGCACGCCGAGGCGCACGCGGTGTTCACCAGGATGATGACCGTCGCCCTCGACAGCGGCGACCGGATCCTGGAGGCGTACGCGCTGCGCGGTCTCGGCGACGTCCACAACAGACTCGGCGAGCACGGGCAGGCGCTGTCCTGGCTGGGCAAGGCGCTGAGCCTGGCGGAGGAGACCGGGAACCGCAGCGCGGAGGGCTTCGCGCTCAACGGCCTCGGCGACGTCCACCGCCGCATCGGCGACCACGCCACGGCCGCCGACTACCAGCGCCGCGCGCTCACCACGGCCAAGCAGACCGGCAACCGCAACGTCGAGATCCGCGCGCTGAACGGGCTCGGCGAACTCCCGACCACCGGGTACGACCAGGCCATCGGCTACCACCGCCGCGCGCTGGCGCTGGCCGAGACCGTCGGCGACCGCTTCGAGCAGGCCCGCGCGCACCAGGGCCTCGCGGGCGTGTACCGCGCGCTGCGCTACGCCGACGAGGAGCGCCGCCACGCCGATGCCGCCCGTGATCTCTACACTGATCTCGGCATCCGCGCACCGGGTGAAGTGCCTGCCTGAGGGGGGACCATGGCCGGTCACGTTGCCGACTCCACCGCCGAGGCGGCGACGCTGCTGCGCGCCGCTGGCGCCCTCGTCCCCGATCGGGGGCTGCGCGGCCCGGACACCATGGCCGCCCGGTTCATCCCGTGGTCGGCGCGGGCGGGCGCGCTGGTCAAGGTGCCCGTCGTCCGCTCGCTGCTGGTCCGCGCCCTCCGCAGGGCGTGGCCGGGCGCGCTGTGGTTCGAGGTCGTGCGCACCCGGCACATGGACCAGGTGCTGCGCGACGAGGTGGCCGACGGCGCGGCGCAGGTCGTCATCCTCGGCGCGGGCTTCGACTCCCGCGCGTACCGCATGGCGGAAACCCTTGCGGCGACAACGGTCTACGAGGTCGACCACCCGGACACGTCCGCGCGCAAGCGCGAGCGCCTGCGCGCCGTGGTCGCCGAGATCCCCGCCAACGTGCGCTTCGTGACCGTCGACCTCAACCACCAGGATCTCGCTGAGGCGTTGGCGGACAAGGGTTTCTCGCCGACGGCCCGCACGGTGGTCATCTGGTCCGGTGTCGCGCCGTACCTGACGCCGGACGGCGTCGAACTCACGCTGCGCTGGATGGCGACGCAGCACCGGGACAGCGCCATCGTGTTCGACTACTGCTGGCAGGAAGTGCTGGACGGCACCTCGACCAACGAGAACGCGCTCACCGTCGCCCGCTGGGTCGCCACCAGGGGCGAGCCGTGGCGCTCCGGCATCCCCGAGGGCCGCACCGCCGAGTACCTGGCCCGCCTCGGGCTGCGCGTGGCCGAGGACCTGACCATCCCCGAGGCCCGCGCCCGGCACCTCGGCGAGCGGCCGGTCCCCATCTGGGACTTCGGCGGCTTCGTCGTCGCCCGGCCCGCCTGATCGCGTCGCGCCCGACCGCGGGCCCCGCCCTTGGGGTACAGTCGGCCGGGTTGGGACATCAGCTCTCGGCACCCGGCCTGCGCGGTGTCCCAATCCAGTCCGGCCAGGTGGTTCTCCGGCCGGGGACGGGAGCACCGGCTTGTCGCCGGACCATAGCCCGCTTTCCCACGATCAGCCCCCTTCCACCGCCGCTGCGCGGCGGAGAGTCCCGTGAGCCGCGTCAAGCGGTCCGCCCTGTCCCGGGGCACCGCTCCGCTCGCCTTCGCCGAGGCGCGGGCAGCCGCCTGCCAGGCCGAGGCGGGCGTTCGCGCCCAGGCCGCCAAGACCGTGGCGGGCCATTCCCTCGATGCGGGCGACTGCGACGAACTGCTGCGCATGCTGGGCCTGATCGATCCATTCCGCACCACAGGAGGACACAGCCGATGACTCAGGGAACCGTGAAGTGGTTCAGCGGCAGCAAGGGCTTCGGGTTCATCTCCCCGGCCGAGGGCGGGGAGGACCTGTTCGTGCACCACTCCCAGATCGAGGGCTACGACTTCCAGGGCCTCCCGGACGACCAGGCGGTGGAGTTCGAGGTCGGCACGGGCCGCAAGGGGCCGCAGGCCATGGGCGTGCGCGTCCTCTGAGCCCCGGCTAGGCCGGGGGCCGCTGCCCCTCGGGGGCGAGGCGGTCGAGGTCGGCGGCGCGCAGCCGGAACACGCGAAGGTCCCGGTCGAAGTACTTGCGCGTCTCGCCGACCCAGGACATGCCGTTGCCGCGGATGGCCGGGGCTTCCCGGCCGTCCTCGGGACGGACCACGGTGAACACCTCGTCGATGTCGTGACGGAACGCCCACGTCGCGAGGGCGAAGGTCACCTCGCCAGCGAGCTCGTCGTCGCCGCGGACGTCCGGGTGCGGGTGCCAGCCGATCTCCAGGTCCTCGTTGCCCGGCGGCAGGGGCAGCACGACGGCGCCGCCGACGACGCGGCCGTCGCGCTGGATCGCCCAGCGGCCGGTGGGCGGCGGGCGCTCCTCGGACTCCCACTGCCGCAGCAGCGCGCGCATGCCCGCGATGTCGGCCACGCGCTCCAGTTCGGGGCTGTGGTCGACGCCGTAGACGGCCAGCGCGGCGGCCGCGTCCTCCGCGCGCCAGGCGCGGAACACGACCGGCGGGTATCCGGTGGTCAACGGCTGGCCGCGTGCTTGAAGCAGGGGACCGGGGTGGCCTCGGGCTTGGCCGCCTGCTGCGTGGTGCTCTCCGTCGCCAGGTGGCTGAACACGACGGGCGGCACGGGGTTCTTCTCGGCTGTCATGGATTCCTCTTCGTCGTTGATGCGCAATGGACTGTCAGCGGGTGCGGCGGTGCAGGCGCGCGGCGAGGTCGCCGCGGTCCGTCCGGGCTGCGGGGATGGCCCCTGGCCCGGCCTCAGCGTCGCCTGCCGCCTTCCCCAGGGATTCGGCGACGAACCGGGCGACGGCCTCCGGCGCGGGCACCGAGTCGCCGCCCATCCGGGACAGCACGATCGGGGCCTCGGCGGGCGCGGTCTCGACCGAGACCACCCACCCCTGGGACTCCTCCCAGGCCAGCATGACGTCCCGGCCGGGATGCCCGGCCGACCGGCAGTTCAGCGCCACATACGCGGTGACCGTGTCCGTGACCTCCCAGTTCACCCCGTCGGCGGGAACGCCGACCGTGTCGGCGACCGCTCGGACATAATCGGCGAGTGCTTGGGCCAGAGCGTGTGCGTGTGCGCTTGCCTGCGCGGTCTGTGTCATGTGCTGGTCCTTCCCCGGCCTCGCCGCGTGCCCGCGGCTCCCGGGGTTGTCACGAAAGCGGCCGAAACCATGAACAGACCGCGATGAGTGGCTATGCCGATGCGTGATCGGCGCCGTGGCTCCCGTTGAGGGGGATTCGGTTGAGAACGCGCTGTTCGTACGCGCAGCCAACCCGATCGCCAGTGTATCCCATCGGGGCCCGCGGAGCGGATCACCAAGCCGGCGTGACGGCGTGTCCGCGCGTTTCTAGACGGCGTCCGGCCCCACCGCCGGACGCGCAGGCGTCCGCGCGCACGCGAGGCAGGCCTTGAGGAAGTCGTTCAGCACCCGCAGCAGCCAGGTCAGCTTCCCGAGCCGACGCCGCATCACCTCCGTCCGCGCCTGACACGCCCTGGCGTACTGCGTCCACGCGTCATCCCCGGCCCGCTCAGCGGCCAGGGCGAGCTTGTCCCAGGCCGCCTCTTCCTGCACCAACGCCTGCTCGAAGTCCAGAACCCCCGCCACGAACGCCGCCGTGCAGGGCGCCAGCGCCGCCACCCCCAACAGCCCCACCGCAACCGCCCCGACCGGCGTCTCCGGCAACCCGTCGCGGAAGGCGTAGATCACCCCACCCAACGGGAGCGCGGCCGCCAGCGCCGACGCCAGCGCAACCGCGGCCGCCTTCTTCTGCGTCCGAACGGCCTTCAGCACGTCATACTCCAACTGAGCCCGCTCCCCGGCGTCCAGCCCACCCCCGCCGCCAGCAGCTCCCACCACCCCGCCTGCAGGCCCTCCGCCGGCTCCGCCCGCTGGGCCTCCGCCAACCCCGCCCGCTGGCCCTCCACCGGCTGCGGCTGCGGGGTCTCTGCCAGCTTCGTCCGCTGGGCCTCCGCCAGCCCCGCCCGCTGGGTCTCCACCGGCTCCGTCCGCCGGGTCTCCGCCAGCTCCGTCCGCTGGCTCTCCGCCAGCTCCGCCTACCGGGCCTCCATCGGCCCCGCCCACCCCCGCCGCCGGTGCTCCGCCGCCTCCCGCTCCGGCTGCCCCGTCGACTGGTGCCGGGACGGCTCCGCCGCCTCCGACCGCTGGTGCTCCGCCGACTGCCGCTTCTTCCCCGCGGCCCGGGGACTCGATCGCCGAACCTTCGGGACTCGACAACGGGCTGCCCATCATGGCCTCCTGGTCAGGCGGTTTCCGGCGGCGTCAAGGCGGCGATCACCGCGTCGTGGTCGGCGAGGTAGGCGTCCACGTCGATGCCGTAGAGCTTGAGGAACTCCTTCGCGCTGTCCTCCGTGCCGTCGAGGACGAGCAGGTCGCGCAGCACCGGGTGCTCGTCGAAGTCGATCACCACCGTCTCCTCGGCCTGCCGGGGCGCTGGCTTGGCCAGCAGCTCCCACGTCTTCGGCCCGGCCACGCCGTCCCCCGACAGCCCCTTGTCCAGCTGGAAGGCCGCGAGCCGGGCCTGCAGCTCCGGTGACATCTCCGCCATCGCGTCCTCCTAGTACCCGTGGGCCCTGAGCTGCCGGTCGAGGTATTCCACCCACTCGCCGCTGTCCCCGAGCCGCACCTCGGGGAAGGCCTCCGGGTCGGCAGCGACGTCGACCCCGTGCCGCCGGAACACCTCGGCCTTGTCCGCCGAGCCCTCGGCCTCCACCACGAACCCCTCGGCCCGCTCCGCCACCCCACGCGCGCCCGCCTCGTGCAGGAACCAGTCCCGGAACTGCGCCCAGTCCTCCTCGCGCCCACTCCAGACCGGCCCGCACTCGGCGAGGAAGTCCGCCCACTCGCGCTCGGAGGCCCGCGCCAGTTCGAGGTAGAGGTCCGTCAGCGAGTCCCCGTACTCCTGAACCCGCGCCACGACCCACCCTGGATCGCCTGCATAGGTGACGTACTCGACGAACCGCTCCACCGCGTACTCGTCAACCGACTCACCGACAGCCCGCTCCCGCAACCCGTCCCGGAACGCGTCCCAGTCGTCCCCCACCGGCTCGGCGCACAGGACCTCGAACCACCGCCGAACCTCACCCACGTCCGCGATCCCCACCACCCGGACCGCCCCAGCCACCACGTCGTCCATCGGTCCCCACCCATCCGCGATCGGAGAGTCGAACACCTGGCCCCAGCCAAGCTACGACGCCCCCCACGCGAACGGACGCCCGTTCATCCGGACTTTCGGGCACCCATCCACCACCCACCGCCCGCCCTAAAGACCGCGTCCGCATACCCCAACGACGAACACGCCGAATGATCAACGGGAGTTCGACCGCGAACTTACTATCTCTCGGCTTAGCGGTACTTCTGCGGACGGCGCGAAAGCCAGCCACTATGAGTGCGGTGCCCTCTACGGCTCCCTCCCGAACTTGCCAAGGTAGACCGTCTGCCGGGCCGCAGCGAAAGATCGTCAGATCTAGGGGTCGGCCTGGCGCGTGACTTCCGTCGCCCCAACTGACGTATACGAGGCATGCTCTCCCGGTGCGCACGACACGCAGAGCGCGCTCAGGGCGTATCGTTCACAGCCGCTACGAAGTCAGCGATGAGACGTTAGCCCAGCTCTGGCGGCTGGCGGCACCGTTCGCGCCCACTTCGAGCTGGGGCGGTCACCCTCGTCGGAGTAATACCACTTACGAACTCGGCAGGCAACTGCCGCGCCACGCCCGACACGATCGCGTCTAGCGGTCGACCCTCCTCCGGCCAAGGCGGGTAAGCGATGAGCCACGATCACGCTTGCCCCGTCTGCCACCTGCAGTTATCGCTACGGTTGCCAATGTGCGGCCGGCTTGGTGAACGTCAACGGGCACTTAAACGGCCTTCCCGGTGCTTGTTAAGACCAGCCGAAGCGGGCTGCAGTGTTGCGCTCCGCTTGCAAATTTAGTACGCACCACCCTAACAGTCGCCAACACCCGTCGGGGTTGACAAGGCGACACGAACAGCAATACGTTCGAATCACTGGGGAGGAATCGTGTACAGTTCTCGCATGTCAAGTCTCGATAATGCTAGGACTTATACTGGGGTGGTCGCAGAATGGCACGAGGATGAGGGGTGGGGTGTAATCCACTCGTCGGACCTCGATCGTCTAGTATGGGCCCATTTCTCGTGCATCGATTCCTCAAGTCACAGAGTCGTCGAAGCTGGGGGATTTCGGGTCTTGAAGCAAGGTGATCGGGTTCGGTTCACCGTTGAGCAAGCAGACCAGGATGGATTCCAGTTGCGTGCGACGTGGATAACCACTGAGGGACCTAATGAAGAATCGAGCTCTTAAGCTCGTCGGAACTGTGGTCGGCGCGTTCGTAATGGTGGCCACCTTGGTCGCCCCCGCGAACGCCTCCGGCCAGTTTTATCACACGTTTACCACCGCGAACCCATACTTCCAGTCTACCGATGGTCGCGGTACATTCACGGCTCAGGCGCGGACAAAGCCTGGGTATGCGGTGCCCTTGGCTTGGTCCTGGCAGATCGCGCCGAGCCTGCAGGCGATCGCGACTGGCAACATGACCTGTACTGCGGGGCACCACCAGATCAAGGTCTACAGGGATTACCACCCGAATGTCCCGGTCAGCTACCTGTGGCACTCCAGCTTCACCGGAAGTTGGTCTGACAACACGAAATACGACCTGTGGGGCGAGTGCGTCTTTCCCGTCTACTCCGGGGGTCGGCCCGGAACAGCTCGTGTATCTTTTGTCTTCCATTACTCACTGTTCTGCGGGCCTTGCGGGCTGACCTCCGAGTCTGAGGACGCGCCAGTTCGGGTTCCCGACATGGACGAGGGCCTCGTTCCCACCGAACCAGCAGATGAGGCCGAATTCTCTTCGTCGGTTGTCATCATCTACGACGCCTAAGGGTAGAACGATGCGTACTCCCACACAGTGAAGGCTTAGGAGTGGATACGCGACAAAAGGAAGGTAGCTAGGGTAGAGACAGCGGTATGCGTGGGCGCTCTCCATGTGTGCCGCTGTTCTCTTGCTGTGACGCGCGTGGTGCAGTCCATAAAAACTATAACGGCTAGTAGTTAATGCCAAACTCTGGCAGGGCCACAGCGGCTATGGCGGTCGCCGTGTGATGCGTTAAGCCTGTATGGCCGATAGCCACCCGCCCTTACCCGCATCTTGTTAGGGTGTACCTGCTCGTCGGCCTACTTGGCAGGAGGGCCGAGCGGGCTTAATGAACGCGGCTAGGTCTTTCTGGCGTATCAGGGTCGACGAGCCCTGTTCTTCCGACACCAGTGGCTTACCGGGGGCGGGGCTCGTTGCCGCGTCCGGCGGGCCACGGGGGTTGCTTCGCGAGTTGCTTCTTTCCGATGACCGTCCGCGTGAAGCGACGAAATCCTATTACCTTCCTGTCTTGGCGATCAGGCGGAGATCGCGGTATTCCGTGTGTCCTTACTCACCCTCAAGCAGCAGGATGCTCCAAGGGGTGGAGGAACTGTTCGACCCGGTGAGGGGGCAGCACGCTGAGCTGTCCAAGGGCGAGCACCAAGCGGGGGTGCCGACCGAGGGTTGCGGCTCGCGCAAGGGAGTGATCACGAAGAAGTCCCAGCGCACTTAGTGCAGCTGGGGCCTTCGCCCTGATCACTTCGTTCCCCGGGTGGCCGGGCTTGAGAGGGATGTCCGTGGTGCCCCCGGCAGGACTCGAACCTGCGGCCAAGAGCTTAGAAGGCTCCTGCTCTATCCGCTGAGCTACAGGGGCGTGGGACGACTGCCCCGTCGCTGGAGGGTAGCCGTCTCGAAGGGTGTGATCGCCGGAAGCGGCCCGTCCGTTTCTCCGTCGAGCCGGTTGGGTGACGAAACCGTCATCTGGGGGCGGTCGAGGCCCGCTCCACCAGCGTGGTCGGAAGGGTCCGGCTGGGGCCGGGTCTTGCGCCGTCGAGCAGGGATATGGCCAGCTCAGCGGCTATGCGCCCCTTGTCGACAAGATCCTGTCTGACGGTCGTGAGCGGCGGATCGGCCCACTGGGCGGCGGGGGTGTCGTCGAAGCCCACGAGGGTGAGGTCCTCGGGCACGCGCAGTCCCAGGTCGTGTGCGGCGCGCAACGCCCCCAGCGCCAGTTCGTCGGACATGCACAGCAGCGCTGTGGGCCGCGGGACCTGCCGCAGCAGCCAGTGGGCGCCCTCGCGCCCGTGGTCGCGCAGGCAGCCGGGCGTCTCCCACACCGGCGGCGCGTCCAGCACCGACACGTACCCCGCCATCCGCTCCCGCGTCACCCGGTACCGCGAGGTCGCCACGCGCTCGGCGGACGGGGGGCCGCTCACGCCGTCCGCGTGCAGGGCGAACGCCAGCACGCCCACGTCGCGGTGGCCCAGCCCGACCACGTGGGACGCCGCCAGCGCGGCGCCCGCGCGGTCGGCGACGTCCACCATCGCGGACCCGGGCAGCACCGGCTGGTCGATGACCACCAGCGGCAGCCCCCGCCGCTCGACCTCGACGAGGGCCGCGCACTCGTCTGGCAGGGAGTACGCGACGGCGACGTCGGCGTGCGCCCGCGCGACGCTCTCGCGTCGGGGGCCGCCCTCGACGCCGGGCATCAGCAGCATGGAGCGCTCGACGTCCAGGGTGTCGGCGAGGCTGTCCAGCACGATCGACAGCGCCGGGTCGGAGAACGCCGCGGACAGCCGCGAGCCGAGCATCACCGCCACCGCGCCGCCGCTGCGCGTGGCCAGGCTGCGCGCGACCGGGTCCGGCCCCGCGTACCCCAGCGCCGCCGCCGTCATGATGATGCGCTCGCGCAGCGACGCCGAGAGCTGATCAGGGCGGTTGTAGGCGTTCGACACCGTCGCCCTGGACACACCCACTTCGCGAGCCACCGTGTCCAGGGTCGGCCGTCGTTCCCGTCCCACCCCCCAAGCCTAACGGTCGGCTAAATCACGCGACCGCTCTGAAGCGCTTCAGTTAGCATGGCCGCGTGGTCGCTGTCCTCGTCTTCTTCGCCCTGAACGGTGTCGTGTTCGGCTCGTGGGCCTCACGCGTGCCCGCGCTCGCCGCCCAGATCGGCGCCCAGGAGGGCGCGCTCGGGCTCTCGCTGCTCGGCGCCAGCGTCGGCATGATCGCGGCCGCGTCGGTCACCGGCAGGCTGACGGCGTCCTTCGGCGCGCGCCGGGTGCTCGGCCTCTCGACGCTGGCCAGCGCCGCCGCGCTCCCGCTGCTCGGGCTCGCCCCGTCGCCGCTGGCCCTCGGCCTGGCGCTGGTCCTGCTCGGCGCCTGCGTCGGCACCTTCGACGTGGCGATGAACGTCGCCGCGGTGACCGTCATCCGGGCCACCGAGCGCCCGATGATGCCGATCTTCCACGCGTCGTTCAGCTTCGGCGGCCTGCTCGGCGCGAGCGGCGCGGCGGTGGCCGCGTTCGCGGGCCTCCCGCCCTTCCAGCACCTGCTGATCGTCAGCGGGCTGGTCGTGGTCGCGCTCGCGGTCTTCGTGCGCCAGGTGTCCGACGAGGTCCGCCCCGCCGAGGCGGTGACCACCTCCACCGGGCCCGCCGCGTTCCGCAGGCCGGTGCTCTGGCTGCTCGCGGGCGTCGCCCTGTTCTCCGCGGTCGCCGAGGGCGCCAGCGCCGACTGGTCGGCCCTGTTCGCCGCCGAGTACCGGGGGATGAGCGAGGCGTCCGCGGCGATCGTCTACGGCGTCTTCTCCATCGCCATGGCCGTCACCCGGCTGTTCGGCGAGCGGGCCCAGCGCCGCTTCGGGCCCGAGCGGCTGCTCGTCTTCGGCGCGCTGGTCGGTGGCGGCGGGCTGATCCTGACCGCGCTCGCGCCGTCGGCCGTGGTGACCTTCGCCGGATTCGCCCTGGCGGGCGTCGGTCTGGCGTACATGTTCCCGGTCGCGCTCGACCTCGCCGCGGCCGCCGGGCGCCGCGCCGACGGCACCGGCGGCGAGCGCGAGCTGGGCTTCGTCACCACCATCGCCTACAGCGGGTTCCTGGCCGGACCGCCGTTGGTCGGCGGCATCGCGCACCTGTCGGACCTGGCCGTCGCCCTCGGCGTGGCGGGCATGATCGCCTGCGCCATCGCCCCCACGGCGCTCGCCGCGCGGGCGGCGGCCAAGCGGGAAGCCGTCACTGTGTGAAACACGTGCTCTCGGCTCGCGATCACCGGCGCACTACTCTGCCAAGAGTGGACAAGCCCCAGCGTGCGACCGGCGTCGTCGGACTCATCGCCGTCGGGATCGGGCTCGCCGCCACCCTGGCCGCGCTCCTGGTCTCGCTCTCCGGCGACGGCCTCTACGACCTGCTCGGCCTGCCCACCCCCGACGCCTTCACCCGGCACGGCCTGACCGTCGTCCGGGTGCTCGCCGAGGTCGGCAGCGTGATCACCATCGGCTCGCTGCTGTTCGCCGCGTTCCTCGTGCCCCCGCAGAAGTCCGGCGTGCTCGACGTCGGCGGCTACGGGGCGCTGCGCTGGGCGGGCGGCGGCGCGCTGCTGTGGTTCGTCGGCGCGCTGCTGTCCGCGCCGTTCCTGGCCGCCGACGCCGTCGGCCGCCCCGTCCTCGACATCCTGTCGGCGGACACCCTGCTCTCCCTGGTCGGCGCGCTGTCGCAGGCCCAGGCGTGGCTGCTGACCGCCGCCATCGCGCTGCTCGTCTTCGTGGGCACCCGGTTCGTGCTGACCTGGGGCTGGACGACCGTGCTGTTCGGCGTCGCCCTGATCGGGATGACGCCCGTCGCGGTCACCGGGCACTCGTCGAGCGGCGGGTCGCACGACATGGCCACCAACAGCCTGCTGCTGCACCTGGTCGCGGCCGCGCTGTGGGTCGGCGGGCTGATCGCGCTGCTGGCCCACGGCAGGCGCGCGGGCGCGAACCTGCCGCTCGCCGCGACCCGGTTCTCCAGGATCGCCCTGGTCTGCTGGATCGTCATGGCCGGGTCCGGGGTGATCAACGCGCTGGTCCGGCTGCCCCTGGCGGACCTGTTCACCAGCACGTACGGGCTGCTGGTCGTGGCGAAGGGCGCGGCGCTGCTCGTGCTCGGCGTGTTCGGCTACTTCCAGCGCGAACGCGGCGTGAAGGCCGTCGTCGAGAAGGGCGCGGGCGGACCGCTGATGCGGCTGGCCGCTGGCGAGGTCCTGCTGATGCTGGTCACCTTCGGCCTGGCCGCGGGGCTCGCCCGCACGCCGCCGCCGGAGTCGGCCATCGTCGTGCCCGACCGCGTCGAGCTGGCCCTCGGCTTCCCGCTCAGCGAGCCGCCGACGGTGAGCACCCTGCTGTTCGACTGGCGCTTCGACCTGATCTTCGGCACGCTCGCGCTCGCCCTCGCCGGGCTGTACCTGCTCGGCCTGCGCAAGCTGCGGGCGCGGGGGGTGGCGTGGCCGGTCGGGCGGACGGTCGCCTGGCTCGCGGGCTGCCTGGTGATCCTGTTCGCCACGTCGTCGGGCTTCGGCAAGTACGCGCCGGCGATGTTCAGCGTCCACATGCAGACGCACATGATGCTGTCGATGCTGGCCCCGATCCTACTGGTCCTGGGCGCGCCGATGACGCTGGCGCTGCGCGCCCTCCCGGCAGCGGGCTCCGACGCCCCGCCAGGGCCCCGGGAGTGGCTGCTCGCGCTGGTCCACTCGCCGGTCTCGCGCGCGCTGACCAACCCCGTGGTGGCGCTGGTGCTGTTCATCGGCTCGTTCTACGGGCTGTACCTGTCGGGGCTGTTCGACTCCGCGCTCCCGCAGCACTGGGCGCACCTGGCGATGAACGCGCACTTCCTGATCGTCGGCTATCTCTTCTACTGGCCGGTGATCGGCGTCGATCCGGCGCCGCGGAGGCTGCCGCACCTGGGCAGGCTTGGTCTGGTGTTCGCGTCGCTGCCGTTCCACGCGTTCTTCGGCGTGGTCCTCATGGGCATGCAGACGGTGATCGGGGAGGCGTTCTACCGGGGGCTCGCGCTGCCGTGGAACTCCGACCTGCTGGCGGATCAGCGCCTCGGCGGCGGCATCGCGTGGGCGTCGGGGGAGATCCCCCTGCTGGTCGTGCTGATCGCGCTGCTCGTGCAGTGGGCGCGGGCCGACGACCGCGAGGCCCGGCGGTCGGACCGCCGCGTCGATTCCGGCGATTCGGACGAACTCGAGGCGTACAACGCGATGCTGAAGAAGATGGCGGACCGGAAGCCGTAGTTATCCACAGGTCGCGGATCGCGGTGGCGAGCGGGATCGCCGCCCGGCCAACCTGGTCTCAGCGGGCCCGACGCGGGCCCGGCGACGACTGGGAGAGGCAGATGTTCGAGACCTTGGTGACCCTGGCGGGCAGGCTGGTGGACGACCCGGTGCAGCGCCGCACCGGCGACGGCACGGTCTGGGCGCGGTTCCGGCTGGTGAGCACCGAACGCCGGTACGACGCGGAGATCGCCGACTGGGTCGACGGGAACGTGATGTTCGTGTCGGTGCACTGCTGGCGCACGGTCGGCAGGAACGCGCTGAGCACGCTCAAACGCAACGACCCGGTGATCGTGCACGGGCGGATGCGCATCTACGGGCAGACCACCGAACTCGCCGACAAACGCGACGTCCAGATCGACGCCTACCACCTGGGTCTGGACCTGAGCAGGTGCGATGACGTGGTCCGATCGGCCGCGACCGAGCACGCCGCGCTCGCCGCGGTCGCCTGAACGGGTGATCGCCATGGTTGTGCGGGTGTCCGCAGAAGTCGTTCGGCGGCGCAAAGCACCCTGCCGCGGTCAGGCCGTCCGCCCCGTCGCTCTACGATCGCGGGCATGGCCGAGTTCATCTACACCATGCGGAAGGTGCGCAAGGCGCACGGGGACAAGGTCATCCTTGATGACGTCAGCCTGTCCTTCCTGCCCGGCGCGAAGATCGGGGTCGTCGGCCCCAACGGCGCCGGTAAGTCCAGCGTGCTCAAGATCATGGCGGGGCTCGACCAACCGGGCAACGGCGATGCGTTCCTGGCTCCTGGCTACACCGTCGGCATCCTGCAGCAGGAGCCGCCGCTCAACGAGGAGAAGACGGTCCTCGGCAACGTCGAGGAGGCCGTCGGGGAGACCAAGCAGAAGCTCGACCGGTTCAACCAGATCGCCGAGCAGATGGCCACCGACTACTCCGACGAGCTGATGGAGGAGATGGGCAAGCTCCAGGAGGAGCTGGACCACGCCGACGCGTGGGACCTGGACTCCCAGCTGGAGCAGGCGATGGACGCCCTGCGGTGCCCGCCGCCGGACGCCGAGGTCAGCAAGCTCTCCGGCGGTGAGCGCCGCCGGGTGGCGCTGTGCAAGCTGCTGCTGTCCAAGCCCGACCTGCTCCTGCTCGACGAGCCCACCAACCACCTCGACGCCGAGAGCGTGCTCTGGCTGGAGCAGCACCTGGCGCAGTACGCGGGCGCCGTGCTGGCCGTGACCCACGACCGGTACTTCCTCGACAACCTGGCCGAGTGGATCCTGGAGATCGACCGCGGCAGGCTCTACCCGTACGAGGGCAACTACTCCACCTACCTGGAGAAGAAGCGCGAGCGGCTGGAGGTCCAGGGCAAGAAGGACGCCAAGCTGGCCAAGCGGCTGCGCGACGAGCTGGAGTGGGTGCGGTCCAACGCCAAGGCCCGCCAGACCAAGTCCCGCGCCCGCCTCGACCGGTACGAGGAGATGGCCGCCGAGGCCGAGCGCACGCGCAAGCTCGACTTCGAGGAGATCCAGATCCCGCCGGGCCCGCGCCTGGGCAGCGTGGTGGTCGAGGTCGACCACCTGCGCAAGGGCTTCGGCGACCGGGTGCTGATCGACGACCTGTCGTTCAGCCTGCCCCGCAACGGCATCATCGGCGTGATCGGTCCCAACGGCGTCGGCAAGACGACGCTGTTCAAGACCATCGTCGGGCTGGAGAAGCCGGACGCTGGCGATGTCCGGATCGGCGAGACGGTCAAGCTCTCCTACGTCGACCAGAACCGCGCGGGCATCGACCCGAAGAAGACCGTCTTCGAGGTCGTCTCCGGCGGGCTGGACTACATCGAGGTCGGCCAGGTCGAGATGCCCTCGCGCGCCTACGTCAGCGCGTTCGGCTTCAAGGGCCCGGACCAGCAGAAGCCCGCGGGCGTGCTGTCCGGCGGCGAGCGCAACCGGCTCAACCTGGCGCTGACGCTCAAGCAGGGCGGCAACCTGATCCTGCTGGACGAGCCCACCAACGACCTGGACGTGGAGACCCTCGGCTCGCTGGAGAACGCCCTGGAGCAGTTCCCCGGCTGCGCCGTCGTCATCTCCCACGACCGCTGGTTCCTCGACCGCGTCGCCACCCACATCCTGGCGTGGGAGGGCACCGAGGAGAACCCGGCGAAGTGGTTCTGGTTCGAGGGCAACTTCGAGGGCTACGAGAAGAACAAGATCGACCGCATGGGCGCCGAGGCCGCCCGCCCGCACCGGGTCACCTACCGCAAGCTCACCCGAGGCTGACGGGCAGGCAACCGTGGCGGCCTGGACCGACGACCCCGCGGCGGACGGCGCGGCCCTCCTGGCCATCGCCGCCCGACTCCGCTGGAGCGCCCCGGAACTGGCAGTCCACCTAGCCGCCCAAGCCCTCACCCGAGCAACCCCCCAAGGCACCGGGGCGGTCGCCCCCACCACGGCCGACCACCCCGGTGCCCCGGCACCCCAACCCGCCGACCACTCCGGTGCCCCGGGATCCCAACCCCTGGCACCCCAACCCGTCTCCACCCCCGGCGAGCCCGGCCTTTCGCTCCACCACCCAGGCGTCCTGGCCTCCCAGGCCAGCTCCGGCATCGGTGAGTCCGAACCTTCGTTCCACCACCCGGGCGTCCTGGCACCGCAGGCTGGCTCCGGCATCGGTGATTTCGGGACTTCGCTCTACCGGCCCAGTGCCCTGGCACCGCAGGCCGGGTCGGGTATCGGTGAGCCCGGGACGTCACTCCACGGTCCCGGCACCTCGACATCTCAGCCAGGTGCTGCCACCGGGGAGCCCGGCACTTCGAACCGCCCCGGCGCCCCGGCACCTCAGTCTGGATCCGCCACCGGCGAGCCCAGCACCCCACTCCACCGTCTCGGCACCTCGGCACTTCAGCCCGGGTTCGGTACCGGCGAGCCCGGCATCTCACTCAACCGCCCAGGCGCCTTAACCGACCTCACCGGTCTCCTGCCCGAGCCCGGTCGCTTAGCCGCACCCGGTCGTTCGGCTGAGCCGGACCGGCTGGCTGAGTCCGGGCGCCATGCCAACCCCGGCGGCCTGGCTGAATTCGGCCGTCTGGCTGAACCCGGTGGTTCCTCCGAACCCGGTCGGCTGGCTGGGTCCGGCCGTCTGGCCGAACCAGGCGTCCCGGGTGTCCATTCCGGCACCTTCGCCCACCACATCCCCGCCGATCGCTCCGAGACGGGCGCGGCGGCCGGCCAGGGGGCGTGGGGAGAGTTGCGCACCCATGCCCAGATCCTGCTCGCCGTCGGGCTGGCTGGGCTGGGGCGGCCTGCGGAGGCGGTGGAGCCGGGTGTGGCCGCGCTGCGCTCGGTGGTCACCGCTGGTCGAGTAGAGGACGGCGTTGTGTTGCGGACGGCGTTGGCGGCCTGTGCTCGCGCGCTCGGGGATCCGCTGGCGGGGTCGGAGATCCTGCGGCCCGTGGTGAGCGCCGAGGGGGTGTCGCCTGCCGTCTCCGCGCGGGCGATGGCCGAGCTTGCCGCGTGTCTGTCCCACGTCGCAGGGCGGGATGACGTTGAGGACGCGTTCGCCGAGGCCGACCGGCTGCTCGCGGCCGACGAGGGCCTCTCTCCAGCCCGCCGCCGCCTAGAGCGCGCGTTGGTCTGCGCCAACACCGCCGCCTACCACCGCCGCTACGGCGACACCGAGGCCGCCGCCGACGCCGCGCACGAAGGGCTCGCCATCCTCGGCCACGCGGACGGCACCGACCCGGACCAATCCGCAGTGCGGGCCTCCCTGGTCTACGAGCTGGCCCTCGCCCTGCTCGACGACGGCGCGCTCAACGACGCCGTGACCGCCTGCGCCCCCCTGCTCGCCGAGCCGGTGCGTGCGACCACCGCGCCGCCGGTCGCCCGTCTGCGCATGGCCATCGCCACCCGCGTCCACATCCCGGCGGGCCGCACCGACCTCGGCCGCACCCTGCTGCTGGACACCGTCGACACCGCCCAGCGCCACGGGCTCGACAGCATCCTCGCCGACGCCTGGACCTTCCTCGCCAACACCGAGGAGAACACCGCCCGCCCGGTCGAAGCCCTCCACGCCCTCCGCTCGGCCCGCGCCGCCGAGCACCGCCACCACCGCGCCGCCAGCCGGGCCCGCCGGATCCTCACCGCCGAGTTCGCCCCCGAACGCGACCCCACCCGCGGCGCCACCCTGCTGAACACGGTCGTCCGGCCCCACGCCCCGACCATCCCGCTCCCCGCCCAGCACCGCCGCCATACCCCGACACAGCCTTCCGACGGCCGACAACCGACCACCGCAGCGCCCCACCCCGAACCCCCGCCGCCCCG
Source organism: Actinokineospora sp. UTMC 2448 (assembly GCF_024760565.1). Lineage (NCBI taxonomy): Bacteria > Bacillati > Actinomycetota > Actinomycetes > Pseudonocardiales > Pseudonocardiaceae > Actinokineospora > Actinokineospora sp. UTMC 2448. The sequence goes on from NZ_CP031087.1 coordinate 1,390,903, forward strand.
AACCGCACCATCGGACCCGGCGGGGATGCCTTTGTCCGGCGCCTGGACCTCCACCACCGACAGCCCGGGCCCAGCGGGGCGATCCGCGCGGACAACCAGTGAAGCCGACCAGGGCGCACCCACACCAAGCCCGTCCCACGACTCCGACGAAACCCCGACCCGACGGTCACGGCACGCCAGTCCGCCGGATCCGGGTTCGCCCGCGCCCGAGATGTCACCGCTCGCGGCCGATTCCCTCTCACCGACCGGCAACCCGAGTCCGGTGGATCATGGGCAGAGGCCGCAGAATGAGATCGTTGTCCCGGAGGCGGGCAGGACGGACGCCGCGCGCCCCGAGTCCCGGTGGCGGGACGGGGAGCCGCACCCGCGGGGTGTCGAGCCGGAGGAGCACCCGCGACCGGGGCCGGACAGCGCCGCCTCCCGCTTCGGGTTCCACCGGGACGCGGGCGTGGTGGGGCCGCGTGTCGAGAGTCGACACGTCCCGGTCGAAGGCGCCCAGCCGGGTGTCGCCGGGCGTGAGCCGGAGAAGGAGACGTCACCCGTGGGTCGGCATGAGGCACCGGACAACGGCCGTGATCCGTCGGCGTCGGCGGACACGCCGGACCTGCGGGACGAGGATCCCGGCTTCACCCTGATCCTGGTCAGGGCCGAGCCGATCGGCCACCCGGACGCCATCGAGCCGGAGGAGCCCGCCCTGCCGGTCGGCGACGACGCCATGATCAACGCCCTGGCCTCCCGCGTCCGCGACCTGGCCCCCACCGGCACCGACCTGGTCCGCTGCGACCGCGGCGAGTTCGCCGTGCTGCTCCCGCGCACCCCGACCGTCATCGCCGAGCAGTTCGCCTCGATCATCCGCAAGCAGGCAGGCCGAGGCCCCTGGCTGGCCGACGTCGTCGGCAGGCCCGTCACGGTCCGCACCGCCGTCGCCAACCACGCGGCCGCAGGCGTGGCCCGGGGCCTGGACAGCCTCCTCACCGTCGCCCGCGCCGCCCTCCGCGGCGAACCCGCCCCCGCCGCAGGCCTTCACGGCGAGCCCTCGCCCACCCTCCTCAGCAGCGAATCGGCCCCCACAGGCACGCCGACGGCCCTCCGCGACGAGTCAGCGCCTGCCGCCACCCCCCACAGCGAGCCAACGCCCGCCACCCCCACCGTCTTCGGCGACGAGTCCGCCGTCACGCGGACCGGCCGCCGTGGCGAGTCGACGCCGACGGTCTTCGGCGACGAGTCGGGGTCCGCCGTCACGCGGACCGGCCGCCGTGGCGAGTCGACGCCGCCGGTCGTCGGCGACGAGCCTGGGGCCACCGCGGCGCGGACCGGCCTTCGTGGTGAGTCCGCGACCAGCGCCCCTCCCACCACCGGCAGCACGCCATCCACGACGCCGGCCAGCCGCCACGGTGAGTCCGCGCCCGGCGCCAGCCCCGCGATCCCCCGGCCGTCCCGCCGCGAGCGGCGTGCTGCGGCGCCGTCGGATGCCCACGAGGTCCTCAGCCGGTTCGGCATCACCGCGGCGGGTGGTGGCCGCAGGCGTGCCCCCGACGACGACCTCGACCCGTACCTCACGGTCGGGGCCGCCATCCCCGCCCAGGCCGCCAGGCCCGCCGATCCCGAGCCCGACGAGGTTCCCCCGGTCGAGCCCGCGCCCGAGGAGATCCCTCCGATCGAACCCGGCCCCGACCAGGTTCCCGTCCGGCCCGATCCCGGCGGCATCCCCCCGGTCGAGCCCGCCCCCAACGAGGTGCCGCCGGTTCGCCCGAACCCCAGTGAGATCCCCGACGAGAAGCCCTCCGCCGCGAGCCTTCTCGACCGCCTGAGCAAGCTGGCCTCCGGCGAGCCCGCCGCCGACCGCCCGGGCAGGCGCGCCGCTGCGCCGGAAGCCGCGGATCGGTTGGGGAGACGGGCGTCCGGGGAGCCCGCGCCGGACGTCATCAGTCGGCTGGGCAGGCTTGCGTCCGGGGAGTCCGCCCCCGGCTCGATCGGCCGCACGGGCAAGCGGGCTGCCAGCGACTCCGCGGCCCGTGCCGGCAGAGCCGTGTCCGGGGACCGGCGAAATCAGCTCCCGGATCTGCCCACGCCGGACACCCCGGGCAGAACAGCCTCCGGGGAGAAGGACTCCGTCAGCGAGCAGGCCGCATCGGACCCCGCCGAGCCCCCGGCGACCCCCGTGCGCCGTGCGGACTCCGCCGTCATCCCCCGGCCCAGCCCCGCGATGGCCGAGTGGCTGCGCCGGGCGGGCCGCCCCCTCCCCGACGACGACCTGCCCGCGGCGGACCAGGCCGACGACCCGGCACCCGCGTCCCCCGACCCGGCGCCACCCGCCCCTGACCCGGCACCCGCCACCCAGGCCCCAGCGACCCCCAGCGAAACGGCGGCAGCCGAGCCCCCACCGCCGGTGAACGGCGCCCCGGCCGACGCGACCCAATCCCGTCCCCGCAGGCGCGAGCGCTCCTCCAGCGACCTCGCCAACCTCCTCACCGAGGCACTGGCCGCCTTCCAGGAGACCCACCCCGCCCAGGACTGGGCCGACGAGCCCGAGCGGCCCAGCCCCCTCGACGCCGCCCTGGCCGCCCGCAGGCCGCTGCCCGGGCCCGTGCGGCCCAACGAAGGCGGTCGCCGCCGGGCCCCGGACGACCACGAGCCCACCGACGTCGGCCAGGCGTCCGGCAGGCGGGCCGCCCGACGCGCCCGCGAGGAGCGGTGGGTTGCCGACGCCCGGGCCGCCGACCCCGACTCGCCGCCGCCCGCGCGGACCTTCTCGTGGCGGCCGGACGAGGGGGGCAGGCACCGGTCGTCGGGATGGGCGCCCGCCGACGTGGACGGCGGCTGAGTTCTGCCTGGCAGGACCCGATTTCCCGGCTCTGTTAATGCCCGGTCACCGTGCGGTGAACAGTCCAGGCGCGGCATGCCGCCCCGGGGCCCGGCACTACCCTGAGGGTGTGACACACCGACGTGGCACATCGACTGTGGAGCCGACCTGAAGATGACCTCGACTGGTACCCCGTCCCGCACCGAGAGAGCCGCCAGCGTCGACGGCTCACCCGCGCGCAGTCCCGAGCAGACCCGGGACGAGCTCATCGCGCGGGCCGCGGAGCTGGACCCCGACATAGCCGACCTGATCCGGCTGTACTACCGCTACATCCCCCCTGAGGAAGTCCTCGACGACGACCCGCGCGACCTCCTCGGCGCCGTCCACTCGCACACCCAGCTCGCCGAGCGCCGCGTGCGCGGCCGCCCCGCCGTGCGGATGCTGAACCCGGAGACCAGGACCGACGAGTGGTCCTCCCCGTGCTCGGTCATCCAGCTCGTCACCGACGACATGCCCTACCTCGTCGAGTCCGTCACCGCCGCGCTCGCCCGCACGGGCGCGCACGTCCAGCGGGTCATTCACCCCATCGTGGTCGTCCGGCGGGATGTCGCTGGCAACCTGCAGGAGATCCTGCCGACCGCCGACGCCGAGGCCCCGCCCGCGGAGGCGTTCCCCGAGAGCTGGATGTCCATCGAGGTGGACCGGGTCACCGACGGCGAGCGGGCCCGCGAGATCGAGACCGTGCTGCACTCGGTGCTGACCGACGTGCGCGAGGTCGTCGAGGACACCGACCGGATGATCGGCACGGCGATCAGCCTGGCCGACCAGCTGGAGCAGAACCCGCCGCCGCTGGACGCCGAGCACCTCGCCGACGGCGCCGAACTGCTGCGCTGGCTGGCCGACGGCCACTTCACCTTCCTCGGCTACCGCAACTACGAGCTGGTCGACGGCGACGGCGAGCCCGCCCTGCGCGCCATCCTCGCCAGCGGCCTCGGCGTGCTGCGCCAGGACAGCCTGGCCGCCCGCAGCCTCACCGCCGGGCCGGACGCCGTGCGCCACGCCCTCGCGCCCGAGCTGCTGGTCCTCACCGAGGCGAGCGCGCCGTCCACCGTGGCCCGCGCCGCCTACCCGTACTACGTGGGCGTCAAGACCTTCGACAGCGAGGGCCGCGCCACCGGCGAGCACCGCTTCCTGGGCATCTTCACCACCTCCGCGCTGCACGAGGACGTGCTCGACATCCCCGTGGTGCGCCGCCGCGTCCGCGACGTGATCCACCGCGCGGGCTTCCCGATGGAGTCCTACTCCGGGCAGCGCATGCTGGAGGTCATCCAGAACTGGCCTCGCGCCGAGCTGTTCTCCGCCACCGCCGAGTCCATCTACACGACCGCGACCGGCGTGATCGCGCTGGCCGACCGGCGCAGGCTGCGGCTGTTCCTGCGCAGGGACCCCTACGGCCGGTTCTTCACCTGCCTGGTGTTCCTCCCGCGCGACCGCTACACCACCACCTCCCGCATCGCCATGCAGGAGGTGCTGCTCGAGGAGCTGGGCGGCACCAACCTGGAGTTCAGCACCCGCCTCGGCGAGTCGCCGCTGGCGCAGGTGTACTTCATCGTCCGCACCGACCCGGCGACGATCACCGACCCGGACGTGCTGCGCATCCAGGAGCGGCTCACCCAGGCCGTGCGGACCTGGGACGACCGCATGGTCGAGGCCCTGCTCACCGAGCGGGCCAACGGCGCCAACAGCGAGTCGGCCACCGAGCTGGGCCAGCGCTTCGCCAACGCGTTCCCCGAGGCGTACAAAGAGGACTTCGACGCCCCCGAGGGCCTGGCCGACCTGCGCCGGATCATGGCGCTGGGCAAGGACGACATGGCCGTCCAGTTCTACGTGCCCGAGGGCGCGGAGGCGGGGGAGCGGCGGCTCAAGCTGTTCCTCGCGGGCGGCAAGGTGACGCTCTCCCAGGTGCTGCCGGTGCTGCAGGCGATGGGCGTCGAGGTGCTGGACGAGCGCCCGTACGAGCTCGAGCGCGACGACCGCGAGCCGTGGTGGGTCTACGACTTCGGCCTGCGCATCGATCCGGCCGTGCTGGAGGCGCGCACCGACGACCTCGACCGGCTGCCCGCCGAGTTCGAGGACGCGTTCAGCGCGTCGTGGCGCGGCGAGGCCGAGGTCGACCGGTTCAACGCGCTGGTGCTGCGCGGCGGCGTCACCTGGCGGCAGGCGGCGATCCTGCGCGCGTACTCGCGGTACCTGCGCCAGGCGGGCACGCCGTACAGCCAGGAGTACATCGAGGACGCCGTGCTCGCCCACACGCATGTGGCGACCGCGCTGATCCAGCTGTTCGAGACCTGCTTCGACCCCACGCTGTCCGCGGACACCCGCTCCGCGCACGCCAAGGCGCAGATCGACGAGATCTCCGGGATGATCGACGGGGTCACCAGCCTCGACGAGGACCGCATCCTGCGCAGCCTGCTGACCGTCATCCGGGCGACGCTGCGCACGAACTACTACGTGCGCGACGCCGAGGGCAACCCGCGCCCGTACCTGGCGATCAAGCTGGAGCCGGGCGCGATCCCCGAGCTGCCCGAGCCGAGGCCGCGGTTCGAGATCTTCGTCTACTCCCCCCGGGTGGAGGGCGTGCACCTGCGGTTCGGCCCGGTCGCCCGCGGCGGCCTGCGCTGGTCCGACCGCAGGGAGGACTTCCGCACCGAGGTGCTGGGCCTGGTCAAGGCGCAGGCGGTGAAGAACGCCGTGATCGTGCCGGTCGGCGCGAAGGGCGGCTTCGTCGTCAAGCGCCCGCCAGCGCCGGTCGGCGACGCCGCGCTGGACCGCGAGGCGTTCATGGCCGAGGGCGTGGCGTGCTACCGCATGTTCATCTCCGGCCTGCTCGACCTGACCGACAACCTCGACGGCACCGAGGTCGTGCCCGCCAAGGACGTCGTGCGCTACGACGAGGACGACACCTACCTCGTCGTCGCCGCGGACAAGGGCACCGCCACGTTCTCCGACATCGCCAACGACGTGGCGCGCCAGTACGGGTTCTGGCTCGGCGACGCCTTCGCCTCCGGCGGCTCGGTCGGCTACGACCACAAGGCCATGGGCATCACCGCCCGCGGCGCGTGGGAGAGCGTCAAGCGGCACTTCCGCGAGCTGGGCGTGGACACCCAGACCGAGCCGTTCACCGTCGTCGGCATCGGCGACATGTCCGGCGACGTGTTCGGCAACGGCATGCTGCTGTCCGACCAGATCCGCCTGGTGGCCGCGTTCGACCACCGGCACATCTTCATCGACCCCGACCCGGACCCGGCGAGCTCGTTCGCCGAACGCCAGCGGCTGTTCGCGCTGCCGCGCTCGTCCTGGGACGACTACGACCGCGCCAAGATCAGCGCGGGCGGCGGGGTCTGGCCGCGCACGCTCAAGTCGATCCCGCTCAGCCCGGAGGCGGTGCGCGCGCTCGGTCTGCCCGAGGGCACGCAGAAGCTCTCGCCGCCTGAGCTGATGAAGGCGATCCTGCTCGCCGAGGTCGACCTGCTGTGGAACGGCGGCATCGGCACCTACGTCAAGGCCAGCACCGAGACCCACGCCGACGTCGGCGACAAGGCCAACGACGCGCTCCGCGTCGACGGCGCCGACCTGCGGGTCAAGGTGGTCGGCGAGGGCGGCAACCTGGGCCTGACCCAGCGCGGCCGCATCGAGTTCGCCCGCGCGGGCGGCAAGGTCAACACCGACGCGCTGGACAACTCCGCGGGCGTGGACTGCTCCGACCACGAGGTCAACATCAAGATCCTGCTCGACCACCTGGTCCGCTCCGGCGAGCTGGACCCCGAGCAGCGCGACGACCTGCTGGCCGAGATGACCGACGAGGTCGCCGACCTGGTGCTGGCCGACAACTACCGGCAGAACGCGGTCATGGGCGTCAGCCGCGCCCACGCCAAGCCGATGCTGTCGGTGCACCAGCGGCTCGTGGACAGCCTGGAGAGCCGGGGCCTGGACCGCGAGCTGGAGGCGCTGCCGACCAGGGCGCAGTTCAAGGCGATGGACAAGGCGGGCGAGCAGCTCACCTCCCCGGAGCTGTGCGTGCTGCTCGCACACGTCAAGCTGGCGCTCAAGGACGACGTCCTGGCCGCCGACCTGCCGGACCTCGACGTGTTCGCGCGCAGGCTGCCGGAGTACTTCCCGACCCAGCTGCGGGAGCGGTTCGCCAAGGCGATCTCGGCGCACCCGCTGCGCCGCCAGATCACCACGACGCTGCTGGTCAACGAGGTCGTCGACGGCGCGGGCATCTCCTTCGCGTTCCGGCTGGCCGAGGAGACCAGCGCGTCGGCCACCGACGCCGTGCGCGCGTTCGCCGTGGTCACCCGGGTGTACGACCTGCACGCCATCTGGCGCGACATCGACGCGCTCGACAACATCGTGCCCACCGACGTCGCCGACGCGATGGTGCTGCAGACCCGGCGGCTGCTCGACCGGGCGTGCCGCTGGCTGCTCACCAACCGCCCGCAGCCGCTGGCGGTCGGCGCGGAGATCTCCCGGTTCCACGAGGTCGCCGCCCAGCTCGCGCCCGCGGTCGGGGACTTCCTGCGCGGCCGGGCCAGGGAGCAGGCCGAGGCGGAGACCGAGCGGCTCGTCGCCGTGGGCGTGCCCGTCGAGCTGGCCAGGCGGGTCGCCGCGCTGATCGACTCCTACGGCCTGCTCGACGTCACCGAGGTGGCCGAGCTGTCCGAGCGCGACGCCGGGCTGGACTCGGAGCGCTCGCCGTGGGAGACCGCCGAGGTGTACTACGCGCTGGCCGACCACCTGGGCTTCGACCAGATGCTCGACGCGGTCGGCGAGCTGGAGCGCGACAACCGCTGGCACGCCCTGGCCCGCCTGGCCCTCCGCGACGACCTGTACGGCTCGCTGCGCGCGATCACGCTCGACGTGATGCGCCAGAGCGACCCGGGCACGCCCGCCGCGGACAAGATCGCGGGCTGGGAGCACGCCAACAGCTCCCGGCTGGCCCGCGCCCGCGCGGCGCTGGCGGACATCCAGGAGTCCGGCAGGCTCGACCTGGCGACGCTGTCCGTGGCGGCGCGCCAGATGCGGAGCATGGTCCGCTGATCCGACCGGTGGCCGCCCGCTCCCTGGCGGGCGGCCACCGGCTTATAAAGTCTCCACGGGGCCGATTTTCTGCGGAAGGAACAGGTGCGTTGGGCGTATTCGTCACCGAGGTGCGGCCGCGCTGGTCGGACATGGACTCCTACGGCCACGTCAACCACGCCAGCACCGTGACCCTCCTGGAGGAGGCCCGCGTCGACCTGCTCTTCCACGAGGCCGCGCTCCGCGGCGCCGAGGACCTCGCGCGCGGCGTGGTGGTGGCCAACCTGACGGTGGACTACCTCGCCCCGCTGTACGCGACGGGCCGCGCGGTGCGGGTCGCCGTGTCGGTGCGCGAGATCAGGGCGGCGTACTTCGTGCTGGACTACGTGATCCACAATGGACCGTCGGAGGCCGACCAGGTGGCGGTGACGGCCCGCACGACGCTGGCGCCGTTCGACCTGGACGCGGGCAAACCCCGCCGGATCACCGACGCCGAGCGCGACTTCCTCGCCGCGTGGCACAACGGGGGCGGCCGTGGCTGAGCTGCACTTCCCCGACCCCGCCGAGCGGGACAACCTGGGCGCGTTCGTCGCCCGCGCGGTCCGCCTGGACCAGCAGGCCGTGGTCCGCCTGCGCGGCCGCGAGGACGGCCTGCTCGACGCCTGGGTCGCCACCCCGTTCGACGTCCTGGCCACCCGCTCGGCGCGGGGCACCCTGACACCGTCGGACGTGACGGTCTCCGGCAACGAGTTGCTCGCGGGCCTCGCCGTGGTCCGCGACGACCGCATCGACCCCGGCCACCCCCGCGACCTGCAGTGGCGCTCCCCGCTGCCACCGGGCAAGCACTGGAAGGTCGTCGACCGCATCCCGTCCCGCGAGGTCGCCGACCTCGCCGACCGGGGCCTGGCGCTGGCCCGCGAGAACGTCGGCCCGCAGGGCACCCCGCCCGCGTCCCTGCTCGACCAGACGGTGCTGACGGTCGAGGGGGAGGGCCTGGCGGTCAAGATCCCCCTACGCTGCCTGTTCGCCCTGTCCGGCATGGGCTTCCTGACCGACGACGACTCCCACATCCGCGTCACCGCCACCGACGCCTGGATGCGCCTCGACGCCCGCTACGGCGCCGTCGTCCGCCGCAGGCACGCCCTCCTGCCACTGCTCGTCTGAGCGCGGGTTCCTAGTTCGGGCTGTGGTCCCCGGCGGCGTTCGTCGACATCGTCGACTACGACACGGGGGAGTCGGCGCCGCTGGAGGACGACGACATCACCCGGCACATCCTCGCGGGCGCCTTCGTCCCGGTGAACATCGGCAGCGACGGCGCCTTCCGAGTGGCCGCCCGAGTCGGCTCGCCCTCGGCCGCCGCCGACGGCCTGCGCGTCCCACTGCCACCGGGCCGATGGAGCGTGACGACCGCTCTGCCCGACTTCGCGCTGCTGATCAATCCCGAAGAGCGCCCCGGCCCCTATCGCGCCGAGATCCAGACGTCCGAACGTTGTCCATGCCAGCAGAAGCCCGATTGCTCCTCAGGTGAGGTGCCGGTCGAAGAAAGCCCTCCAGATTCACCGCCGCGTCGCCCCGCCGGTCTGAGTGCAGTGTTCGGGCGGCTACCGTCCCGCCGACCGAGTGCGCCAGCAGCCCGCGCGCCTGCCTGACCAGCAGGCCCAGCCGCCAGATCTCGTCATCGAGCCGCTCCAGCAGTTCGCGCACCACGTCCGGCCGCTCGACGGCGCGGGCGATCTCCTCCAGCGGTAGGCCCAGCTGGCGCAGCACCAGGACCGGTCAGCCCGGTGGCCTTCGCCAGCGCCCCCACACTCCATCGTCGGTCATGGCCTCAAAGAGCCAGGACCTCCCGCTACGTGAGGGTCAAGCCAGCCAGACGGCCGCGTCCGGGGGGAGCAGGCCGCCCTCCAGCGGCGCGCTCGACAGCAGTACCTCGCCCGGCGGCAGTGGGACGGGGGCCGCGGACGTGTTCAGGGCGCAGATCAGCCCGCCGCCCTTGCGGCGGAACGCGAAGCAGCCCGGGGGAGCGCCGTACCACTCCAGCTCGGTGCCGCTGAACGACGCGTGCGTCTTGCGGATCTCCACCGCCTGGCGGTACAGCGACAGCATCGACGCCGGGTCCTCCAGCTGCGCCTCCACGGTCAGCGGGCCCCAGTCGTCGGGGATCGGCAGCCATGTCGACTCGCCGGTGGTGAACCCGAACGGCGCTTCCGTGCCCTCCCACGGCATCGGCACGCGACACCCGTCGCGGCCCTCCTCCGCGCCGCCGGAGCGGTGGTGGATCGGGTCCTGGCGCGCCCAGTCGGGGACGTCGACGTTGGGCAGGCCCAGCTCCTCCCCGTTGTAGAGGTAGGCGACCCCGGGCAGCGCCAGCTCCACCAGCGCCATCGCCCTGGCCCGGCGCGTGCCCGCCGCCCCGTCGCCGTACCGGGAGACGTGCCGCACGACGTCGTGGTTGGACAGCGTCCAGGTGGGCGGCGCCGAGCCCGCCGCGGCCATCGACCGGTCGATGGCCCGGCGCACGGCGTCGGCGTCGAAGTCGGCCTGGGCGAGCTTGAAGTTGAACCCCAGGTGCAGCTCGTCCGGCCGCACGTACCGGGCGAAGCGCTCGTCGCTGTCCACCCAGATCTCGCCGACGGCCATCGTCCCCGGGTGCTCGTCCAGCACGCGGCGGATGAGACGGTGCACGTCGTGCACGGCCTCGTTGTCGAAGCGCGGGTCGGTGGCGTGCGGGGTCTGGGCGCCCGCCATGACCGCGACGACGGCCGGGTCCATGTCCGGCAGGCCGTCGGGCTTGGCCATGCCGTGCGCGACGTCGATGCGGAAGCCGTCCACCCTGCGGTCCAGCCAGAACCGCAGGGTCTGCACCAGATCGACCCGCACGTCGGAGGAGTCCCAGTTCAGATCCGGCTGCTGGGGGGCGAACAGGTGCAGGTACCACTGCCCGTCCGGGACGCGGGTCCACGCGGGCCCGCCGAAGATGCTGGTCCAGTTGTTCGGCGGGTCGTCACCGCGCCCGTCGCGGAAGTAGTACCGGGCCCGCTCCGGGCTGCCCGGCGCCGCCGCCAGCGCGGCCTGGAACCAGGGGTGCTGGTCGCTGGTGTGGTTGGGCACCAGGTCGATGGTGACCTTGAGACCGTGCTTGTGGGCGTCCTCGACCAGCCGGTCGAAGGCGGCCAGGTCGCCGAAGAGCGGGTCGACGTCGCGCGGGTCGGCGACGTCGTAGCCGTGGTCGGCCATGGGGGAGCGGAAGAACGGCGTCAGCCACAGGGCGTCGACGCCGAGCAGTTCCAGATAGCCCAGGCGGGAGCGGATGCCCTCCAGGTCGCCGATGCCGTCGCCGTCGGAATCGGCGAAGGACCGCACGTACACCTGGTAGAACACCGCGTCCTGCCACCATGCGGTGGCGCCATCGGGCCGCGCGCTTCGTCGCACGTTCTCCTCGCTCGCGAGAGATCGGACTCCCCGAAGTCCTCGGATCGGATCAGACCCAGCTGTTCATGAGGCTGTTGGCGGCTGTCTCCAGGTACTGCCACAGCTGGGCCCGGTGGCGCTCGTCCAGGCCTGCCTCGTCGACGGCCACGCGCATGCAGCGCAGCCAGGCGTCGCGCTCGATCGGACCGATGGTGAACGGGTGGTGCCGCATCCGCAGCCGGGGGTGCCCGCGCTGGTCGGAGTACGTGTGCGGGCCACCCCAGTACTGCATCAGGAACAGCCGCAGCCGGTCCTCCGCCGGGCCGAGGTCCGGCTCGGGGTACATGGGGCGCAGCACCTCGTCCTCGGCGACCTCGACGTAGAAGCGGTGCACGATCCGGCGGAACGTCTCCTCGCCGCCGACCGCATCGTAGAAGTTCTCGGGTGTGCCCACTGCGTCATCATCCCCCACGGGTCGCATCGTCCCCCATTGGCTACGGCTGCGGGGCCGGTGGGAACAGCCTGCCGAGCGGCGGCTGGATGTCCGCCTCCTCCAGCGCGGCCATCGCGCGCGCCCGCAGGGCCCGCTGCACCGCCCACTGCCTGCCCGGACGCACCTTCACCGTGACCCGGAACGTCATGCCCTCGGGTGTGACCTTCTCCACACCCAGGACCTCGGGCGGCTCGATCACATCGGTGGCGTGGTCGCTGTCCTCGGTCAGCTCGCCGCTCACCCGGCGCAGGATCGAGGTCACCTGCTCGGCGTCGGCGCTGTAGCCGACGGGCAGGTCGACGACGGCCACGGCGAAGCCCTGGCTGAAGTTGCCGACCCGCAGGATCTCGCCGTTGCGGACGTACCAGACCGTGCCGTTGAGGTCGCGCAGCGTGGTGACGCGCAGGCCGACGCCCTCGATGGTGCCGGTGGCCTCGCCGAGGTCGACGATGTCGCCGACGCCGTACTGGTCCTCCAGCAGCATGAAGATGCCGGACAGGAAGTCGCGGACCAGGTTCTGCGCGCCGAAGCCGAGCGCGACGCCGACGATGCCCGCCGAGGCGATGATCGGCGCCAGGTTCACCCCCAGCTCGCCCAGGACCAGCATGAACGCCAGCCCGAACACGACGGCGGTGACGATGGACTTGAGCACCGAGCCGATCGTCTTGGCCCGCTGGGCCCGGCGCTCGCTGAGGATGGAGCCCAGGGCCTGCGGGGCCCGCTCCTTCAGCGGCCGCAGCAGCTTGGGGGTCTTGCCGTCGCCGTTGGTGAGCCGGTCGATGGCCTTGCGGGCGAGCAGCCGCACGATGACCGCGACGACCAGGATCAGCAGGATCGTCAGCGGCTTGGCGATCAGCCAGTCGGCGGACGCGGCGAGCCAGGCGCTGCCGGTCAGCTCGAACACCTGGGTGCACCAGGAGTCGGCCTCGCCGACGCACTTGGGCGGTTCCAGGGAGAGGGGGAGGTTGGCACTCATCGGCGCCGACGATAGCCGGCGGTGCTCACCCGCGTCTAAGACACTGCTCCGGGTGGGCGGTGTTCACCAGGCGTTCCGGTCGGGATGCGGGACACGTCACACAACACGCGTGCGTTAGGGGCCGGATTTGTGGTCGACTTAGGCACGCACCGGTGGAGGTGGTCGAGTGCCAGACCGACAACCGACTCCCATCGGCGCTGCCCACGGGCAGGCGCCGATGGCCGTCTTGTGCCCCGAACCGCCGCAGACGCCGGATCCCGGCGGTGGCCCCCCGGCACGGACACCCTGGAGCCGGCGTCGGGTACTCCTCCTCAACGCCACGTACGAGCCGTTGACCGCGCTGCCGATGCGGCGCGCGGTGGTCCTGTTGGTCTGCGGCAAGGCCGAGGTCGTCCACGGCGATCCGACCGGGATGGTCGTGCACTCGGCGACGTCGAGCCTGGAGGTGCCGTCGGTGATCCGACTGGCCACCTACGTGCGCGTCCCCTATCGCGGCCGGGTGCCGCTGACGCGGGCCGGGCTCATGCTGCGCGACCGCTACCGCTGCGCGTACTGCGGGGGTCGGGCGGAGACGATAGACCACGTGGTGCCGCGCAGCCGCGGGGGCCAGCACACGTGGCAGAACTGCGTGGCGTGCTGCGCGAAGTGCAATCACCGCAAGGCCGACAAGCTGCTGTCGGAGCTGGGCTGGCGGCTGCGGGTCGTTCCGTCGGCGCCGCGCGGACCGCACTGGCGGTTGCTGGCCGGGGTCGTGGACGCCGATCCGCTCTGGCTGCCCTACCTGGGGGAACCGGCGGCTTGATCGACTACCGGACAATTGTCGGGGCCGATCGCTAAACTGCGGGTTATGACGTCAGGCCGCGGTGACACGGGTCCCACCGGTGACCCGCGTGCCGCGGGTGACCCGGGTTCCCCTGGTCACGCGGGTGCCGCCGGTCACCCTGGTGCCTCGGGTGACGCGCGTGCCGAAGTCGACGGCCAGCACGGCGCCGCCGGACTCGAGCGCGGTCACGCGGGTGCCGTTGGTGACGCGGGTGCCTCGGGTGACCCTGGTGCCGAACTCGACGGGGGCCGCGCCGGTCACGCGGGTGCCTCGGGTCACGCGGGTGCCGTTCGTGACGCGGGTTCCCCTGGTGACGCGGGTGCCGAAGTCGACGGCCGCCACCCGGGTGCCGAACTCGGCCGCGCTGGTCACCCGGGTGCCTCGGGTCACGCGGGTGCCGTTGGTGACCCGCGTTCCCCTGGTGACGCGCGTGCCGAACTCGACGGCGTTGGTGACCCTGGTCCCCCTGGTCACGCGGGTGCCGAAGTCGATGTGGCCCGCGCTGGTGACGCGGGTGCCCCGGGTGACCCTGGTGCCGCGCGTGACGCGGGTGCCCATCCAGGCCAGCTCGGCGGTGACCCTCGTGCCTCGGGTGACTCGGGTGCCTCGGGTGACGCGCGTGCCCATGACGATATTTCCCTCCGTGTTGGCCGAAACCCTGGTGCGGTCGGTCGTCGGGGTGCCAGGATGCACGGCAGTGACCCTCGTGCCCCGCGTGACGCGGGTACCCCGGGTGACGCGAGTTCCGCCAATCAGCTCGTCCGCGTACTCGCCCGTCTGGGTGAAGAGCCTGGCCTCGTCGAGGGAAGCGATGATGTACATGGCGTGTCCTCCCGGGAGCTGTCACGCATCGATCAAGGGGAGAGCTGGTTCGCAAGGGCCGTATAGGTGAAAGCTATGACCCTGGTGGGTAACCGACAAGACGTCAACCCACCACAAGGTCGTTCGCCTGCCCACTTAGGGCCGTTCGCCTCTTGCCGATAGGCCCTTTGAGCTACCCGCCGCAGCGGCGGACGGGTGATCGGCCTTACCAGGAGAGCACCAACCGTTTACTTTGCGTGACCCCCGGGTGAGCGCAGCCAGGGCGGCGCGGGGTGTCCGGCCTATTGTGGGCTACCGTAGCGCCCGTGACGATCGTCGAGACCTTTCTCGTGTTCGCCGTCATCCCGTTGGCGATCTACGCAGTGGTCGCGCTGGTGACCTTGCGCGACCGGTTCGCGAAGAACCCGCGCTATCGCCCGGGCCAGGACTGGGACCACCCCCCGGTCTGGTGGACGGCCAACCCCGCCGGGCTGGACGCGGGCCACACCGCCGTCGCCGCCACCGAGAGCGCGCCTGTGCGCACGGCCAAGGGAGGTGCCCGTGGCAGCTGGTGAGCTCGTCCGCCATGAGGACCAGGTAGTCGAGGACCCCGAGCACGGCTACGGCTCGGCGATCACCGCGAGCGGCAGGCTCTCGGTCGCCCGCGCCAAGACCGCCCCGGAGCCCGGCCTGCCGTTCTCCACCGTCCAGCTGACCCGCCTGGACGAGGCGCTGACCCTGTCGTCGCGTTCGACCGGCCTGCTGTTCAGCATCTACCTCGGCGACCTCGGTCCGGACACCCGCGACCGCGCCGAGGAACTGCACGCCGAGATCGGCGCGGCCTCCGCCGAGGCCGTCCTCATAGCGGTTTCCCCCGGTCAGCGCAAGGTCGAGATCGTCACCGGCGCCGAGGCGGCCCGCCGCCTCCCCGACCGAGGCTGCAACCTGGCCGTCATGGCGATGGTGGCGTCCTTCAAGGAAGGCGACCTCACCGGCGGCCTGGTGAGCGCCCTGCGCATGCTCGCCGACCAGGCAGGCAACGCCCCCCGCAGGTAGCCCCACACACAACCCCGCCCACCTCGGGGGACAGCCCACCGATACGTGGAAGCTATCGACCACGTGTTCGAGTGGTCAAGCGAATTTCCTGGCAGCGGCCCGGACCCCGGAAGGGGCCGGGCCGCTGCCACGTTGGGGGCACGGTCTCCGGAGAGCACGCTGCTGCGTGGTCAACGAGCGCGGCAGTGCCGACCTGATCTCCGGGCGCGGTGGGCAGGCTGCGGCACGCGAGATCCGGGCCGCTCGAAAGCATCTGCAGGAGGCAATGAGTGCGGGCCACGCGGGGGTCCGATCGCTCCGCAGCGGGGAGAACGGCGAGCGGCCCGGCCCCGCGGAAGGGGCCGGGCCGCTGTCGTTGTCAGGAGCCGTCGAACTCGCGGGCGGCCAGGGCGCGGAGGATGCCTGCGCGGCCCTCCGAGACGAGCCTGCGGAGGGCGGGTGGGTGGTCGGCGGCGAGCCACTGGTCGGACGCCTCGACCGTGGCGTGGGTGACCGCCCAGGCCGGGTAGAGGCCCAGCACCATCGACTGGGCCCGCTCGCTGGAGCGGCGCTGCCAGACGCCCGCGACGTCCTCGAAGTACTTCGCGGCGTAGGGGGCCAGCAGTTCGCGCTGGGCCGGGTGGGAGAAGCCGTTGATGATGGCCTCGTTCACCGCGTTGGGCAGTTCGTCGTCGTGGACGGCTCGGCGCCAGGCCTCGGCCTTTGCGGCGATGGTGGGGACCAGGGCGCGGGCGCGCTCGGCGTGGCGGTTGCCGGTGGCCGTGGAGTCGGCGCGCAGCTCGGCGTCGATCTCGGCCTCGTCGGCGGCGCCGTGGGCGACCAGGGCGTGCAGCAGGCGCCAGCGCAGGTCGGTGTCCACGGACAGGCCGGGCAGCGGGGCCGAGCCGTCCAGCCAGCCGCGCAGCACGGCGACCTTGGCCTCGTCCAGCACCGAGCCGGTCAGCGAGTTGACGTACGCCAGCTGGTGGTCCGAGCCCGGTTCCGCGGTCCGCGCCAGCTCCAGCACCCGGTCGGTGAACAGCGCCCAGCCCTTGGGCGAGTACGCCGGGTCGGCGTAGGAGGCCAGGGCGGTCTGGGCCTGCAGCAGCAGCCGCTGCACGACGCCGACCTCGCTCTCGGCGGACAGGCCGTGGCAGACCAGCGAGACGAAGTCGCGGGCCTTCAGCTCGGCCTCGCGGGTCATCTCCCACGCCGCCGACCAGCACAGCGTGCGCGGCAGCGGCTCGGTGATGTCGCCGATGCGGTCGACCAGCGTGGTCAGCGAGCCCGGGTCGAGGCGCATGGTGCAGTAGGTCAGGTCGTCGTCGTTGACCAGCACGAGCTGCCCGCGCGGCACGCCGATCAGCTCCGGCACGCTGGTCACGTCGCCGTCGACGTCGACCTCCACCCGGTGCGTGCGCACCAGCTTGCCGTCGACGTCGTCGTACACGCCGATGGCGACGCGGTGCGTGCGCAGCTCGCCCGCGCCCGGCTTGGCCCCGCCCTGCAGCACGGCGAACGAGGTGAACTTGCCGTCCTCCACCTCGAACCGCGGCCGCAGCGAGTTCAGCCCCGTGGTCTCCAGCCACTGCGCGCTCCACCACGACAGGTCGCGGCCGGACGCCTCCTCCAGCGCGGCGAGCAGGTCGGCCAGCGTGGCGTTGTCCCAGGCGTGCTTGGCGAAGTACACCCGCAGGCCGGACAGGAAGTTCTCCAGCCCGACGTAGGCCACCAGCTGCTTGAGGACGCTGGCGCCCTTGGCGTAGGTGATGCCGTCGAAGTTGACCTCGACCGCCTCGACGTCCGGGATGTCGGCGGCGACCGGGTGCGTCGACGGCAGCTGGTCCTGCCGGTACGCCCACGACTTCTCGATGTTGGCGAAGCTGGTCCACGCGTGCTCGTACTCGGTGGCCTCGGCCTGCGCCAGCACCGACGCCCAGGTGGCGAAGGACTCGTTGAGCCACAGGTCGTCCCACCAGCGCATGGTCACCAGGTCGCCGAACCACATGTGCGCCATCTCGTGCAGCACGGTCTCGCAGCGGCGCTCGTAGGCGTAGCGGGTGACCCTGCTGCGGAAGACGTAGTCCTCGAGGAAGGTCACGCAGCCCGCGTTCTCCATCGCGCCCGCGTTGAACTCCGGCACGAAGCACTGGTCGTACTTGCCGAACGGGTAGGGCACGCCGAAGTTGCGGTGGAAGAACCCGAAGCCCTGCTTGGTCTCGGTGAACAGCCGCTCGGCGTCCATGTGCTCGGCCAGCGACGCGCGGCAGTAGATGCCCAGCGGGATGGTGCCGTGCTCGTCGGTGTACTCATCGCGCCACTCGGCGTACGGGCCGGCGACGAGCGCGACGAGGTAGGTCGACATGCGCTCGGTGGTAGTGAACTCGTGCCGCACGACGCGGTTGTCGCCTGCGGCCAGCTCGGTCTGGACCGGCGCGGCGGCGTTGGAGATCACCTTCCAGTCCGCGGGCGCGAGCACGGTCAGCGTGTACGCGGCCTTGAGGTCGGGCTGGTCGAAGCAGGCGAACATCCGCTTGGCGTCGGCGGTCTCGAACTGCGAGTACAGGTACACGCCCTTGTCGACCGGGTCGACGAAGCGGTGCAGGCCCTCGCCGGTGTTCATGTACTCGCAGGTGGCGGTGATCGTCAGCTCGTTGGTCGCGGCCAGGTCCGGCAGCGCGACGCCCGCTTCCTGGGTGTAGCCGGAGACGTCGAGCTCGACGCCGTTGAGCACGGCCGACTCGACCGAGCGGGCGACGATGTCGATGAAGGTGGACGCGCCGGGTTCGCGGCTGGTGAAGCGCACCGTGGTGCGGGAGCCGAATGTCGCCTCGCCGGGCTGGCCGAGACCGTCGGTGAGATCCAGCTCGACGGTGTAGGACTCCACCTCCAGCAGAGCGGCCCGCTGGCGGGCTTGGTCACGGGTCAGGTTGGGCGCGGCCACGGGACACCTCGGGGAACGGCGAGGCGGGGACTCCTCGCGGGACGGTACTGACAATCGCATCCAATCACGTTCGGGGTGGGCGGCGGGCGGGAAGGTTTCCGCGCGGGTTGGATGTTGCACAGGACGGGCGGCGCGACGCCGCCGAACGGACCTCGAGCATGGAGACATCGCGCATGACCGCCGACAAGCCCCGCGTCGACTTCTACTTCGACCCCGTCTGCCCGTTCGCCTGGATCACCTCGCGCTGGATCCTGGAGGTCGAGAAGCACCGCGACATCGAGCTGCGGTTCCGGGTGATGAGCCTGTCGGTCCTCAACGACGGCCGTGACCTGCCGCAGGAATACCGCGACCTGCTCGACCGCGCGTGGGGCCCCGTCCGGGTGGCCATCGCCGCGGCCCAGGAGCACGGCGAGGAGGTGCTGCGCGACCTCTACACGGCGCTGGGCACCCGCATCCACAACGGCAAGAACGACGACTACCCGGCGGTGATCAAGGAGGCGCTCGCCGAGGTCGGCCTGCCCGAGTCCCTGGCGGCCGCCGCCGACTCCAGCGACTACGACGACGCGTTGCGCAAGTCCCACCACGAGGGCATGGACCCGGTCGGCATGGACGTCGGCACGCCGACCATCCACATCGACGGCGTCGCCTTCTTCGGCCCGGTGCTGACCTCGATCCCGCGCGGCGATGACGCGGTGCGGATCTTCGACGGCGCCCGCGCGCTGGCCGCCTACCCGGACTTCTTCGAGCTGAAGCGCACCCGCACCGGCGAGCTGAAGTTCGACTGATGTGACGTGGCGCGCCGTGCGGCCCGCGCACCGGATGTGACACGCTGACGGGCGTACCCGTCCGTAGGTGTCACATCCGGTTGGAGGGCCCATGGCCGCACCCGTCACCACCCGCACCGGTCACGTCGTCGGCGGCGAGCTGATCGACACCGGGAGCGAGCGGATCGAGGTGGTGAACCCGGCCACCGAGCAGGTCATCGCGACCGTGCCCGCCGGGACGGCCGAGGACGTCGATGCCGCCGTCGCCGCCGCGACGGCCGCCTTCCGCGGCTGGTCGTCGCTGTCGCCCCAGGAGCGCGCGGCGGCGGTGAAGCGCGTGTCCGAGGGCATCGCCGCCCGCCGGGACGAGCTCGCCGCGACGATCACCGCCGAGATGGGCTCGCCGATCACGTTCTCCACCAAGGTGCAGGCCGCGCTGCCCGCGGCGACCTCCGCCGGGGTCGCCGGTCTGGTGGCCGACGGCTACTCCTTCACCGAGGAGATCGGCAACTCGCTGGTCGTGCGCGAGCCGGTCGGCGTGGTCGGCGCGATCACCCCGTGGAACTACCCGCTGCACCAGATCGTCGCCAAGGTCGCCCCCGCGCTGGTCGCGGGCAACACCGTGGTGCTCAAGCCCAGCGAGGTCGCGCCGCTCAACGCGAACCTGTTCCTGGAGATCCTGGCCGCGGCGGGCATCCCCGACGGCGTGGTGAACCTGGTGCACGGCACCGGCCCGGTCGTCGGCGAGGCGCTGGCGGCCCACCCCGGCGTCGACATGGTCTCGTTCACCGGCTCCACCGCAGCCGGGCGCCGGGTCTCGGCGGTGGCCGCCGAGACGATCAAGCGCGTTGCCCTCGAACTGGGCGGCAAGTCGGCCAACGTCATCCTCGACGACGCCGACCTCGGTCTCGCGGTGAAGATCGGCCTGGCCAACACCTTCATCAACGGCGGGCAGACCTGCACGGCGTGGACCAGGATGCTGGTGCCCGCCGCCCGCCACGACGAGGCCGTCGAGCTGGCGTGCGCCGCGGCCGCGAAGTACACCGTGGGCGACCCGACCGACGCGGCCACCCGGATCGGCCCCATGTCCTCCGCCGCCCAGCGCGACCGCGTGCTGGAGTACATCCGCGTCGGCCAGGACGAGGGCGCCCAGCTCGTCTACGGCGGGTCGGAGGTGCCGCCCACGGGCGCGTACGTGCCGCCCACGATCTTCGCAGGCGTACGCCCGGACATGCGGATCGCGCAGGAGGAGATCTTCGGCCCGGTGCTGTCGATCCTGCCCTACGCCGACGACGACGAGGCCGTGGCGATCGCCAACGACTCCCAGTACGGCCTCGCCGGGTCGGTGTTCTCCGCCGACACCGAGCGGGCGCTGGCGGTGGCCCGCCGGATGCGGACCGGGCAGGTCGACATCAACGGCGGCGCGTTCAACCCGCTGGCGCCCTTCGGCGGCTACAAGCAGTCCGGCAACGGCCGCGAGCTGGGCCGCTACGGCCTGGAGGAGTTCACCGAGATCAAGTCGATCCAGCGCTGATCGCGTCGCGCTGGGCCGCGACGAACCCCGGGTCGACCGGCTCGCCGTGACCGGGGACGACGGTCGTCGGGCGCAGCGCGAGCAGGACGTCGAGCGCGCCCGGCCACCGGGCCGGGTGCGCGTCGTCGCCGATCGACGGCGGCGCGCCCTCCTCGACCATGTCGCCCGCGAACACCACGTGCGCGTCGGGCACGTGCACGGCGACGTCGTGGTCGGTGTGCGCGAGGCCGGGGTGCAGCAGGGTGACCCGACGGCCGCCGAGGTCGAGGTCGACCCGGTCGTCGACCTCGTGCGTGGGCAGCACGATCCGGGCCCGCTCGACGCGCTCGGCCAGCTCGGGCTTGCCCTGCTCCCGGTATCGCCTCGCCCACGCGCCGCGGTGGTCGACCGCGGTCATCGCCGGGCCGCAGCGCGGGTGGGCGTAGACCGGGACGTCGCCGAAGGCGGCCGTGCCGAGGAAGTGGTCGAAGTGGGCGTGCGTGATCACGACCGTCCACGGCAGGTCGGTCAGCTCGCGGATCGCGGCGGCGAACTCGGCGCCGTGGGTCTCGTCGGTGCCGGTGTCGATCACCAGCGCGCGGCTGTGGCCGACGACCAGGCCGAGGGTCTGGTCCAGTTCGGTGTGGCGGCGGGCGTGGACGCCGTCGGCGATCTCGATCCAGCGGCTCACCGGTACACCCCGTCGGTCAGGCGCGGAACGGTCGTGCTCGCACCGTAGGCCGCGGCGAGGGCGACATCGGCGGCGTGGCCCCACTCGGCGAGCTCCCGGCCGGAGGAGCACGCGGCGAGCACGGCGGGCAGGTCGGCGCGGTGGGCCAGGAACGCCACCTCGGCCGCGCGGGCCTCGGGGGAGAGGGCGCCGCCGAGGTGGTGGGCGATCGCGCCCGCACCGAGCAGGTCCTCGACCGAGGGGCGCAGCGCGTCGTTGTGCGTCCAGCGCTCGCCCGCCGCGATCACGCCGACCGGTCCGCCCGCCGCTCCGGCCGCCTTCGCGACCGCGGGGGCGTTGCGCAGGCAGCCCGCGAAGACGGTGCCCGACGCCAGGGTGGTCAGCGTCGCGCCATTGGGGGAGGGCAGGGCGAGGAAGGTGCCGGACGGGATGTCGGTGAGCGACGCGGGCCGCAGCGTCCACCGGTCCTCGCCCGCGAGCACCGCGCCCGCCTCGCGCGCGGCGGCGGCGGCGCGCTCGTCGCGCCAGGGCAGCGGGAGGACCCGGGCGCCGTGGGACACCGCGATGTCCACCGACGTGCTGAACGAGAGGACGTCCACGATCACGACGACCGGGCAGTCGGCGAGGGCGGCCACCCCGTCGGGGCCCCACTCCAGCCGGACGGTGAAGCCGGACTGGTCGTATGGGTTGTTGGTCACGTCGACCATCGTCGCGCCCCCGCTGATGGGGCGTTCGGCGGGTTCGGATGGCACACTGCGCGCGTGCGTGTCTATCTGGGTTCCGACCACGCGGGGTACGAGCTGAAGGCCCACCTCGCCAAGCACCTCGCCGCCGCGGGGCACGACGTCACCGACGTCGGTCCCGCCGAGTACGACGCGCAGGACGACTACCCGCCGTTCTGCATCGAGACCGCCCGCCGCGTCGTCGCCGACGACGGCAGCCTGGGCGTCGTCATCGGCGGCTCCGGCAACGGCGAGCAGATCGCTGCCAACAAGGTGCCCGGCTGCCGCGCCGCGCTCGCCTGGAGCGCCGAGACCGCGACCCTGGCCCGCGAGCACAACAACGCCCAGGTCATCGGCATCGGCGCGCGGATGCACAGCGCCGAAGAGGCGCTGGCGATCGTCGAGGCGTTCCTCGCGACCCCGTTCTCCGCCGACGAGCGCCACGCCCGCCGGATCGCGCTGATCTCCGAGTACGAGCGCACCGGCGAGCCCCCCGCGCTGCCCTGACATGCCCGAAGGCCACACCCTGCACCGGCTCGCCCGCATCCACACCAAGTGGTTCGCGGGCGGGCCGGTCGCCGTGTCCAGCCCGCAGGGCCGGTTCTCCGCCTCGCTTGTGGACGGTCGGGTGCTGCGCAAGGCCGAGGCCCACGGCAAGCACCTGTTCCACTCCTACGGGCCGGACGCGGTCGTGCACGTCCACTTGGGACTGTACGGGACGTTCACCGAGTCCCCGCTGCCCGCGCCCGCCCCGGTCGGCCAGGTCCGCATGCGCCTGGTCGGGCCGTCGCACTACACCGACCTGCGCGGCCCGAACGCCTGCGAGATCCTGACCGCAGCCGAGGCGCGGGCGCTGCGCGCCCGGCTGGGCCCCGACCCGCTGCGCCGCGACGCCGACCCCGAGCGCGCCTGGGCCCGCATCAGCCGCTCGCGCACCGCCATCGGGGCGCTGCTGATGGACCAGGCGGTGATCGCGGGCGTGGGCAACGTCTACCGCGCCGAGGTCCTCTTCCGCCACAACGTGCACCCGCTGCTGCCCGGCCGCGACCTCGACCGGGCCGAGTGGGAGGCGATGTGGGCCGACCTGGTCGGCCTCATGCGGCTGGGCGTGCGCCGCGGCCGCATCGACACCGTCCGCGACGAGCACCTGCCCAAGGCTATGGGCCGCGCGCCCCGCGTCGACCGGCACGGCGGCGAGGTCTACGTCTACCGCCGCACCGGCGAGCCGTGCCTGGTCTGCGGGACGCCCGTGGCGCAGGCGGAACTCGTCTCGCGCAACCTCTTCTGGTGCCCGGCCTGCCAGCCCGGGCGCGGCTAGAAGAAGTCGCCGCCGCCGAAGTCCCCGCCGAAGCCGCCCCCGAAATCGCCGCCGAAGTCCCCGCCGAAGTCTCCGCCCGGGTCGGCGCCGGGGTCGCCGCCCATGTCGCCCATGTCGCCGCCGTCGCCTGCGTCGCCGCCCATGTCGCCGCCCGCGTCGGCAGCGCCCGCGTCGTAGCCCGCCGCCCAGGCGTCGGCTGAGGCGATGCCCGCCATGCCCGCGAACATCGTGCTGAACAGCAGCATCGAGCCCACGCCCCAGGCGCCCGCGACGAGGGCGGGCCGCCACCACGGCTCGCTGTACCAGCCGCGCGGGACCGAGCGGCCTGCCACGCGCCCGCCGGGGTAGTAGTACGGCGTGCCCTGCGAGGCGTCCGGCGACGCGGCGTAGTGGTGGCCCTCGACCGCGACCCTGCGGTGCTCGGTGACCGCGCCCGCGCGGGCCGCCTCCGGGTCGACCGGCAGCTCCGGGCCGGGGTCCATGTCCATGGCGACCCGCGCGGCGCGGACGTAGTACAGGCCCTCCAGCGCGGTCTTGGTCACCAGGCGGCACTGCTCGACCGTTGTGGCCTGGTCCATCTGCGACCCGGCCGCCGTGTAGCGCTCGGAGGCGTCGGCCATGGCCTGCTGGGCGGCCTTGGTCGTGCCGGTCAGGTTCATCACCTGGCCGCCGAGCCGCTCGACCCAGCGGCGGGCCTCCGCCTGGGCGTTCTCCAGCTCCGCCCGGCGCCTGCCCGCGCCGCTGCGCGCCGCGATCACGCCGACCACGACCAGCGCGACGACCAGGACCAGCAGGATCTCCATGAGGTGACCTCCTCAACCGGGGGTTACCCGGACAACGAGGGACCTCACCCGGTTGGTTCCCTAGAAGACCTCGAGGCAGCGCGGCTCGCGGTCGGCGGACAGCGCCGTCGACAGCGCCGACACCGCGCCGGGGGAGTGCTCGACGACGCGCCCGGCGTCGGCGAGGCGGGTCAGCCGGGTGCCGCCGAGGTAGGCCGCGCCCAGCTCGGTGCTGCTGGTGGCCAGGTCGGCCGGGTCGCCCGTGCGGGTCACCGTCGGCACGCCCTTGTCGTCCACCGCGAGCCGCACGCGGCCCGCGTTCCACGGGCAGAGGTCGTCGGTGACCTCGATCACCACGTCCACGGGCGCGCTGTAGCGGCGCTGCGCGAGCGCCCGGTCGACGTCCACGAGCCGGATGTAGAGGCCGTCCTGCACCTTCCCCACCGCGGCGCGGGCGTCGGCGAGCATCAGGGGCAGCGGGTCGTCCATGCCCGCCGAGAGGTTGATCTCCCCGGCGAGGTCCATGTCGAGCGCGTACCGCAGCAGCGCCGCGTGCGCCTGGGGGGTGAGCGCGGTCAGCTCCTCCACCGTGATCTCCCCCGCGGCCCCGCGGTCGTTGTAGCGCGGCTTGGCCCGGAACAGCGCGTACCCGCGCGGGTGCACGGCCCACCGCAGCCTCGACTGCCCGCGCCGCATCGCCTCCGGGTCGTGCAGCCAGTCCTGCCAGATGGCGTCGTCGCGGCTGAGCGCGCCCGCGCGCTGGGCGGCGTACTCGTCGTAGAGCGCCCGCACGTGCGGGAGCGCCTGCTCGGCGGGCAGCTCGCGCACGCGGTCGGCCCCGAGATCGATGCCCGGGCGGAACGCCGTCTTGGCGGTGATCGCGTACTCGATCTGCGAGGTCGCCGGGCCGAACCCGAAGCGCTGGTAGATCCCCGCCTCGGACGCCCACAGCGCCGCGACGGCGGGCCCGCCCGCGTCGTGGATCTCGGCCAGCTGGGCGCGCATCATGCCGGTCAGCACGCCCCGCCGCCGCTGATCGGCCGCGACGACCACATAGGTCACCGCGGCGAACGGCACGGCCGTCCCCTCGGGCAGCGTCAGCCGCCGCTCGCCGACCGACATCGCGCCGACGAGCCGGTCGTCGTCGAACACCCCGACCTGGCGCGAGTCGGCCAACACGATCCGCATCCGCGCGCCGATGTCCTCGGCGCTGTCGGTCGACAGGAACGCCGAGATGACCAGGTCGACGTAGGCGGACATGTCCTCGTCGGTCAACACGCGCATGGGATGCATGGAAGGTGTCTACGCCCGCTGGTGCCGGGCACGCCACCGAATAAGTGAGCGGGCGGCGTGCTCGCGTCGAGCACGCCGCCCGGTCGGGCTGACAGGATTTGAACCTGCGACCCTTCGCTCCCAAAGCGAATGCGCTACCAAGCTGCGCCACAGCCCGGGGTCTGCCCGATCAGCCTACCGGCACACGCTAAGCTGTTTCCCGTGCCGGTCCGCGGACCGGCGCACGCGGGCGTAGCTCAATGGTAGAGCCCTAGTCTTCCAAACTAGCTACGCGGGTTCGATTCCCGTCGCCCGCTCCACCTGGTGGTTCACCGGAAGTCCCCGGCGTGGTCGACCGCCCACCGCTGGAACGTCCTGGCCGGGGCTCCGGTGATCCGCTCGACGGTCGTGGTGATCGGCTCGGGGTGCTCGACCATCGCCGCGTGGGCGTCGACGATGCCCCGCGCGATCTCCTCGTCGAAGCCGGGGAACAGCTCCCGCACCGCCACCTCCGGCGGCAGCTCCTCGAACCGCAGCTTCCGGCCCAGCGCCGCGCCGATCGCCTCGACCTGCTCCACCTGGGTGAGCCGGGCGGGCCCGGTCAGGTGGTACTTGCCGCCCGCGTGCCCGTCGTCGATCAGCGCCCGCACGGCGACGGCGGCGATGTCGTCCTCGTGGATCAGCGCCCGCGACGCCGCGCCGTGGAAGCCGCGGACGACGTCGCCCGCGCGGATCTGGTCGGCCCACATCAGCGTGTTCGCGGCGAACCCGCCCGCGCGCAGGAACGTCCACTCGGCCCCCGACCGCTCCAGGAGCGCCTCCACGCGCGCGTGCGAGGCGAGGATGCCGTCGGTGGCCTCCTCCACCCCCGCCGCGGAGAGGTAGACGATCCGGCGGCCCTGCTCGGCGAGCTTGGCGATCAGGGCGTCGGCGGCGTGGTCGGCCGCCAGGGTGGGGAAGACCAGCAGCACCGCGCCCACGCCGTCGAGCGCGGCGTCGAGGGAGTCCGGGTCGGCCAGGTCGCCGCCCACGACCTCGGCGGGCAGCCGGGCGGCGCCCGGGTTCCTGGTGAGGGCGCGGACGGCGGCGCCCGTGCCCGACAGCTGGGCCACCGCGGACCCGCCGACGCGGCCGGTCGCGCCGGTCACCAGGATCGTGTTCCGGTCAGCCATGGGGAATCCCTCGCTCTCGCCTTCGGATGACCCGACGGTAGGAGCTCGACATTGGTCGAGGTCAATGGCGCGAGGGGGGTGAGCTGAACCGGCCGTTAGGGTGCTCGTGAGTGTCGCTCACCACAGCCAGGCGGGTGAAACACTTTAAGAGTCGCCGTCTTGACAGTGAACGCCGTGGTGCGCGGCGGTCGGTTTCGGTAGACCGGTGCCATGTCGCGCAACGCAGTGCTGGATGTCATGCAGGCCGTGGTGCTGAGCGCCGTCGTGGTCGACGACGCCGGGCTGGTCCTGATGGTGCGCAGCGGGGACCGGCTGGAGCTGCCCTCCGGCCCGCTGCTCGTCGGCGAGGACGCCGCCGCCGGGGTGGCCAGGGTGGTGGCCGCGGCGACCGGGGTGGCCATCGAGGTCCGCGACCTGATCGGACTGACCGGCGGGCCCGGGTTCGGGGTGTGCTTCACGGCGCGGCCCGCCGCGGGCGACCTCAACGGGCACGCCGAGTGGGTGGAGCCGGAGGAGCTGCCCGTGCTGCCGGTCCGGCCGCAGACGCGGGAGCGGATCGAGCACGCGCTGGCCGGGTAGGCGCCCTCCCGGGGAGGGCGCCACGGCCCGTCAGCAGTCGCGCAGCTCCGGCGACTGGTTCAGCAGCTGGCCCCGGGGGCTGATGAACGCCCGGTAGCGGTCGCTGTCCACGGCCGAGGGCACGAACGCCGCCACCCGGTGGCAGTTCTGGAAGGCCAGCTTCACGCCGAAGTGGCGCTCGAGGCCGCCGCGGATCGCGTCGGAGGCCAGAGCGCGGAGCAGTTGGCCGCGCTCGGCCTCGCTCGGCGGGGGCACCTCGTGGTCGGCGAAGCCGTCCGGCCGGTCAGGGGCCGCGGTGGCAACCCGGGAGACGACCTCCCAGGCGTACGGCAGCGACGCGCGCACGCAGTCGACGAAGTCGGCGTCCTCCACCGGGCCGCGCTCGGCGCGGGCGAGCAGGTCGGCGGGCACATCGAGAGACATCGCAACCTCCAGTAGCTCGGTCGCCTCCCTGCCTACCGGGCGCGTTGAACGGTGATCAACCCTGACCACCGGAATGGTCGAAAACCATCCCGAACAGTTGCGCCGCGACCCCGTCCGCCGGTAGGTCGCCCTTGTGCCCCTCGGAGCCTTCCTGCTCGCCCCCCGCTTCCCCGGACAGACCGACCGCGACGCCCTGGACCGGGCCTGCGCTGCCCTCGACGCCGCCGAGCGGGCGGGGTTGGACGAGGCGTGGATCGCCGAGCACCACTTCATGCCCTACGGCGTGTGCCCGGACGCTGCCGCCTTCGCCGCCTACGCGCTGGGCCGCACCCGCCGCATCGCCGTCGGCACCGCGGTCAGCGTGCTCAGCACCACCCACCCCGTCGCCCTCGCCGAGCGCGCGCTGCTGCTGGACAACGTCTCCGGCGGCCGCTTCCACCTCGGCGTCGGCCGCGGCGGCCCGTGGGTCGACCTGGAGGTCTTCGGCACCGGCCTGGAGCGCTACCGCAGCGGCTTCCCCGACGCCCTCGACCTGCTGCTGCGCGCGCTGACCGGCCCGACCGTCACGGGCAGCGCCCGGTTCCCGTTCCGCGAGGTGCCGGTCGTTCCCGCCCCGGCGAGCCTGCCGCGCCCGCCGGTCGCGGTGGCCGCCACGTCCAAGGACACCGTCGCCCTGGCCGCCGCCCGCGGCCTGCCGCTGCTGCTCGGCATGCACGTCGACGACGACGACAAGCTCGCCATGGTCGCCCACTACCGGGCCGCGGGCGGCCCCGCCGACGCCCCGCACGTCTCCGCCGTCGTCGCGCACGTCGCCGACAGCCGGGCCGAGGCTGTGGCGCAGGTCATGGACACCGCCCCGGGCTGGCTGTGCGCGGGCCTGGCGGCCCACGTCCCGGTCGACGGGGGCCGCGGGCCCTCCCGCGACCCGTACGCCTACGCCCGGCTGCTCTGCGACCTGCATCCCGTGGGCGACCTGGACTACTGCGCCGCCCGACTGTCCCGGTCCGGCATCGGCCGGGTCATCGCCATGGTCGAGGCGACCGGCGACCCCGGGCACACCCAGCGCACCGTCGCCGCCCTCGGCGTGTTGCGCCGCTCCGGCGTCCTGCCACCCGCCGCGTCCGACCTGGGCAAGCTCGCCTAGACTCGGACGTCGATCCCCGGCGGCCCGCTGCGTCGCGGGGCAGTACCCCCAGTCAGTACCAAGGAGACCACGTTGAAGAGCACCGTCGAGCAGCTGAGCCCGACGCGGGTACGCATCAACGTCGAGGTGCCGTTCGACGAGCTCAAGCCGAACTTCGACCGCGCGTACCGCAAGCTCGCGGGCCAGATCCGCATCCCCGGCTTCCGCCCGGGCAAGGCCCCGGCGCGGGTCATCGAGTCGCGGGTCGGCCGCGCGCCGATCCTGGACGAGGTCGTCAACGAGGCCATCCCGGCCAAGTACATGGAGGCGCTGACCGCGGGCCAGATCAAGGCCCTCGGCCAGCCCGACATCGAGCTGACCAAGCTCGAGGACGGCGCCAGCCTGGAGTTCACCGCCGAGGTGGACGTGCGCCCCGAGATCACCGTCCCGGCCTACGACGGCTTCGCGGTGACCGTCGACGACGTCGAGGTCACCGACGCCGAGGTCGACGAGCAGCTCGACGAGCTGCGCGCCCGCTTCGGCACGCTGACCGGCGCTGACCGCCCGGTCGAGACCGGCGACTTCGTCTCCATCGACCTCGCGGCCACCGTCGACGGCGTCGAGGTCGATGACGCCAAGACCTCCGGCCTGAGCTACGAGGTCGGCTCCGGCCAGCTCATCGAGGGCATCGACGACGCGCTCGTCGGCCTGTCGGCAGGCGAGTCGGCGACCTTCACCACGAAGCTGGTCGCGGGCGAGCACGCGGGCAAGGACGCCGAGGTCACCGTGACCGTGCAGACGGTCAAGGTGCGCGAGCTGCCCGAGCCCGACGACGAGTTCGCCCAGCTCGCCAGCGAGTTCGACACCATCGACGAGCTGCGCGCCGACCTGCGCGAGCGGCTCGGCCGGGTCAAGAAGATGCAGCAGGGCGTGCAGGCGCGCGACAAGGTCCTGGAGGCCCTGCTCGAGTCGGTCGACGTGCCGCTGCCGGAGAAGGTCGTGCAGGCCGAGGTGGAGAACCGCCACCACGACGCCGTGCACTCCTTCGACCACGACGACGCCAAGCTGACCGAGTTCCTGGAGTCCCAGGGCCGCAGCCGCGAGGAGTTCGACACCGAGCTGCGCGGCGACGCGGAGAAGTCGGTCAAGACCCAGCTGGTGCTCGACGCGATCGCCGAGTCCGAGCAGGTCCAGGTCAACGACGCGGAGCTGACCGAGCGGATCATCTACCAGGCCCAGCGCTTCGGCGTGAGCCCGGACGAGTACGTCCAGCGCGCGCAGCAGTCCGGCCAGCTCGGCGCCATCTTCGCCGACGTGCGCCGGGGCAAGGCGCTGGCCGCCGTCGTCCGAGAGGCCAAGGTGACCACCGAGGACGGCACGGACGTCGACCTGTCGGAGCTTTTCGGCAAGCAGGCGGATGAGGCAGCGGCCGAGTGACTGGGAGCGTCTTCGACGCACTCGGGTTCTAACGCTGTGAGCGAAAGTGGGCGGTGTCGGGCAGTCGACGCCGCCCGCCTTCGTTAATGTCGAGCGAGAGATCTCTGGATCGACTTCAAGACTTGGGAGAAGGCAGGCAGACGTGACGCAGCACCCCACGCCCCACCTGCGGTCGGCGACCGCGGGGCTCAACCTCAACGACTCGGTCTACGAGCGGCTGCTCCGCGAGCGCATCGTCTTCCTCGGCTCCGAGGTCGATGACGACATCGCCAACCGGATCACCGCGCAGCTGCTGCTGCTGGCCGCCGAGGACCCCGAGAAGGACATCACCTTCTACATCAACTCCCCCGGCGGCTCGGTCACCGCGGGCATGGCCATCTACGACACGATGCAGCTCATCGAGCCGGACGTGGCCACGTGGGGCCTCGGCCTCGCCGCGTCCATGGGGCAGTTCCTGCTGGCCTCCGGCACGCCCGGCAAGCGCTACGCGCTGCCGCACACCCGCGTGATGATGCACCAGCCGTCGGCGGGCATCGGCGGCACGGCCTCGGACATCGCCATCCGCGCCGAGGTCTACGCCAAGTGGAAGCACGAGATGGCCGTCATCACCGCCGAGCAGACCGGGCAGACCGTGGAGAAGGTGACCGCCGACGCCGACCGCGACCGCTGGTTCACCGCCGAGGAGGCCAAGGAGTACGGCTTCATCGACCACGTGGTGTCCCGTGTCGGGCGCCAGGCCAGCTGACCGAGGAACAGGAGCCTCAGCCGTGAGCAACCTTCAGTCCCGCTACGTGCTCCCCTCGTTCGTGGAGCGGACCAGCTACGGGGTCAAGGAGTCGAACCCGTACAACAAGCTGTTCGAGGAGCGCATCATCTTCGTCGGCGTCCAGATCGACGACGCCTCCGCCAACGACGTGATGGCGCAGCTGATCTACCTGGAGTCGGCCGACCCCGACCGCGACATCACGATGTACATCAACTCCCCGGGTGGCTCGTTCACCTCGTTGATGGCCATCTACGACACGATGCAGTACGTCCGGCCCGACATCCAGACGTTCTGCCTCGGCCAGGCGGCCTCCGCCGCCGCGGTGCTGCTCTCCGCTGGCACCCCGGGCAAGCGCATGGCCCTGCCCAACGCGCGCGTGCTGATCCACCAGCCCGCTACCGAGGGCACCTACGGCCAGGTCTCCGACCTGGAGATCCAGGCTGCCGAGATCCAGCGGGTGCGCCGCCAGATGGAGACCATCCTGGCCAGGCACACCGGCCGCGGCGAGGAGCAGATCCGCAACGACATCGAGCGCGACAAGATCCTCACCGCCGCCGAGGCGGTGGAGTACGGCATCATCGACGAGGTGCTGCCGTACCGCAAGCTCTCGGCCCGGTAGACCACCGGCACCCGGCGCGGCCATACCGCACGAAAGCGACCGACACGCCCGGCGTGGAGGGCCTATCGTGTGGGGTCAGGACAATTCGGCCGCGTCGGGGTGCGGGTTCTCCCGCAACTCGGGGGTAGACAGGTACCGTCGAAGGCAACGGACGCGACCGGCCGGGTGCCACCGGGGCGGTGCGGACGGTCGGACAGCCAGGTGCGCTCCGGCGCACCGGAGGGGACAGAGGTCAGCGACCATGGCACGTATCGGTGATGGCGGAGACCTGCTCAAATGCTCTTTCTGCGGGAAGAGTCAGAAGCAGGTGAAGAAGCTCATCGCCGGGCCAGGCGTCTACATCTGCGATGAATGCATCGATCTCTGCAACGAGATCATCGAGGAGGAGCTGGCCGAGGCGGGCGACGTCAAGCTCGACGAGCTGCCCAAGCCGCTGGAGATCCACGAGTTCCTCGACCAGTACGTCATCGGGCAGAACGACGCCAAGCGCTCCCTGGCCGTCGCGGTCTACAACCACTACAAGCGCATCCAGGCCGGTGAGCGGGCCCGGCCCGAGGGCCGCGAGGGCCGTGGCGAGGAGACCGTCGAACTCGCCAAGTCCAACATCCTCATGCTCGGCCCCACGGGCTGCGGCAAGACCTACCTGGCCCAGACGCTGGCCAAGCTGCTCAACGTGCCCTTTGCCATCGCCGACGCCACGGCGCTGACCGAGGCCGGGTACGTCGGCGAGGACGTGGAGAACATCCTCCTCAAGCTGATCCAGGCCGCCGATTACGACGTCAAGCGCGCCGAGACCGGCATCATCTACATCGACGAGGTCGACAAGATCGCCCGCAAGAGCGAGAACCCGTCGATCACCCGCGACGTGTCCGGCGAGGGCGTGCAGCAGGCCCTGCTGAAGATCCTCGAGGGCACGACGGCGTCGGTGCCGCCGCAGGGCGGGCGCAAGCACCCGCACCAGGAGTTCATCCAGATCGACACGACGAACGTGCTGTTCATCGTGGCGGGCGCGTTCGCCGGGCTCGAGAAGATCATCCAGGACCGGGTGGGCAAGCGCGGCCTGGGCTTCGGCGCCGAGATCCGCTCCAAGGTCGAGACCGACGCCGCGGAGATCTTCGCCGAGACCATGCCGGAGGACCTGATCAAGTTCGGGCTCATCCCGGAGTTCATCGGGCGTCTGCCGGTCGTGGCCAGCGTGACGAACCTGGACAAGACCTCCCTGGTCCGCATCCTGACCGAACCGCGCAACGCGCTGGTCAAGCAGTACAAGAAGCTGTTCGAGATGGACGGCGTCGAACTGGAGTTCACCGACACCGCCATGGAGGCCGTCGCCGACCAGGCCATCCTCCGCGGCACCGGCGCGCGCGGCCTGCGCGCCATCATGGAGGAGGTCCTCCAGTCGGTGATGTACGACATCCCCTCCCGCACCGACGTGGCGAAGGTCGTCATCACCGAGCAGACGGTCCGGGAGAACGTGAACCCCACCATCGTCTCCCGCGCCCCCACCCGCCGCGAGCGCCGAGAGAAGTCGGCCTAGCCGACGTCGGGCCCTATCGGCGCACCCCCGCCCTGGTGCGCCGTGGGGCGGTCTCGGGGGTGCGCCGCTAGCCGCCTTCACGGCGAGTTGGCTCCTCGTCCGCGTGTCCCCTGCTGGCGTGTGCTCAACGTCACGGCCGCGCGCCACATGGTGGTGCGTTAGCCCTAACGGCGAACCGCGGGTGTGTCACTGACCGACCTTCACGGAGTGCGCAGCGTGGCCTGGGCGGTCACCGCTGGCCCAACACGGCGCGCTGGCTGAGGTGGGTGGTGGGCCGCTGGCTGGCCTTCGCGGAGTGCGGCTGGCGTGGATCGTGGGTGCGCTGTCCGGCGGTGTTAGCGGTGAGCGGCCAGGAAGGTGACCAGGTCGGGGACGACCCGGTCGTAGAAGCGGCCGTCGTGGCCGCCGGGGCCGAGGTAGCCCACCTCGGGGTCCGCCCGCTCGATGAACTCCCGTGTTCCCCGCGCGAACGAGTCCTGGGCGCCGCACCACACGGCGATCGGGGTGTCCCGGGGCACGTTGTGCCTCGGGTCCAGCGCGAGCCACTCCTCCTCGCTGCGGAAGGCGCCGCGCTTGCGCATCTCGTCCCAGGTGGTGATGAGGGCGGGCGAGATGGCCGCGGCCGCTCGCACCGGGGCCCCCGCCTCAGCCCGCCGCCGCGCGTAGAGCAGCGCCCCGAACCCGCCCATCGAGATGCCCGCGACCGCGAACACCCGCCCCAGCCTGCGCTCCGCCAGCCACCCGGGCACCTCCCTGAGCAGCATCCCCATCGGATCGTCCCCGCCCATCTCGTGCCAGTACCCATCACCCCCATCCACCGCGACGAAGGCGAAGGGCGGTGCCTTGTCATACGCCACCTGCCGAACAAGCCACCGAGCCAACCGCCCCGGAAACGCCGTCGCGGCGGTCCCGCCCCGCCCGTGGAGAAACAGACAAACCGGCAGATCCTGGACCAACAACTCCGTCGGCAACACGGACACCATCCCCACCACCCGCCCCCGCGCCGCCGAGTAGACCCACTCCCGCCGCACGATCGGCTCCGGCACCCGCTGCCCCGCCGCCCCCACGGTCCGCGCCAAGGGCCTCACGCCTGACGCCACCCCGGCAATACCTCCCACAGCCACCGCAACCCCACCGAGCAGAGCAGCCCGACGACTAAGCCCGTGGGATGGCCACCGTTGGGAAGGGCTCACGCCTGATCCCGGCTCGCTGTTCCACTGCGCAGCCCGGCTGCTCGGTGGGGCGGGCCAACCAGCCTGTTGCAGGGACGGACCTCCCGAGACGACGGGCAGCCCGCGCGGCTGGCCAATGGACGCGATCGGCGGATGCGTGCGGTGGGGTTCGGCTGTGGTGGGCGTGGTCGGTGGGTGTGTGTGGTGGGGTTCGGCTGTGGTGGGCGTGGTCGGTGGGTGTGTGTGGTGGGGTTCGGCTGTGGGCGTGGCTGGTGGGTGTGTGTGGTGGGGTTCGGCTGTGGGCGTGGCTGGTGGGTGTGTGTGGTGGGGTTCGGCTGTGGGCGTGGCTGGTGGGTGTGTGTGGTGGGGTTCGGCTGTGGGCGTGGCTGGTGGGTGTGTGTGGTGGGGTTCGGCTGTGGGCGTGGCTGGTGGGTGTGTGTGGTGGGGTTCGGCTGTGGGCGTGGCCGGTGGATGCGGGTAGTGGGGTTCCGTCGTGATGGACGTGGTGGCCGGCTGCGCGTAGTGGCGTTCGGTCGTGGTGGGCGGGGTGCGTGGGTGTGTGTGGCGCGGTTCGGCTGTGGTCGGCGCGGCCGGTGGATGCGGGTAGTGGGGTTCGGTCCTGCTGGGCGTGGTGGGCGGCTGCGCGGGGTGGGGTTGGGTCGTGGTGGGCGTGGTCGGAGGGTGCGTGCGGTGTGGTACGGCTGTGGTGGGCGTGGTCGGAGGGTGTGCGTGGTGAGGCTCGGCCGTGGTGGGCGGGGGTGGGGGTAGGGCTCGCTGGGGGAGCCCCTGGTCATCCACGTCCGCCGCCCTGGGTCGGGGACGGGGCGGTGGGGGTTTGGTGGGGTCGTGGGGTGTGGGGCTGTCCATCAAGCTGCTGGCTCATGGGGCCTCCCCGACATGTGTGTCTGTTTCCGGTGTACCTCAGGCCTGTGTGCTTTGCCTGGGTGTCCATGTCAGACGCATCGGGGTTGCGTGGTGGTTGTTTCAGATGGTCACGGCATTTGGGCAGATCTGGCCAGACCGCAGTGGGATGATGTGGGCATCTGAGCGCAAGTTCAGATGGTCGCATCATTCGGATGGCGTGATCATATGATCCCGCCATCTGAAATGGGGTGCGGGAAGAGGCAGGGGTGGGGCTAGGCGGGGGTTTGGGTGGGGGAGTGGGGGGAGTGGCCTAGCCAGGTGAGGATCGCCTCGGTGTGGGCGCCGGGGGCGGGGACGGGCTGGGGGGTCCAGTCCCAGGCGTCGGCGTCGACCGGAGGGCGGAGCATGGGGACCTCGCCGCCGGGGACCGGGATGGTCGTCCAGCGGGCGCGGGCCTGGAGTTGGGGGTGCTCAGGCAGGTCGGCGACGTCGCGGGTGCGGGCAGCCGGGACATCGGCGGCGTCCAGCGCCTCCAGCAGGGCGTCCGCGGACACCGTGTCGAAGTACGGTTGGAGTTCGGCGTGCAGGGACTCCCGGTGCGCCACCCGGTCGGCGACCGTGCGGTACGTCGGGTGGTCGGCAAGGTCCGAACGGCCTACCACCGCGCACAACCGGCGCCACTGGCCGTCGTTCTGGACCGCCAGATGGATCGACCCGTCGCGGCACGGGAAAGGGCCGTACGGGGCGATGGTGGGATGGTGCGCGCCCGCCCGCACGGGGGACCGCCCCATGCCCAGCGCGTACAGGACTGGCTGGTGCATCCACTCCGCCAAGGCTTCCATCAGGGTCAGCCGCAGCGTGGCGCCCTCGCCGGTGCGGCCGCGTCTGAGCAGGGCAGCCAGGATCGCCGCGTGCAGTTGCACCCCGGCGGCGATGTCGGCCACCGAGATCCCCGCCCGCGCCGTCTCCGGGCCCGTGCCGGTCGCCGCGATGAGGCCCGTCTCCGACTGGATCAGGGCGTCGAACGCCTTGCGGTCGCGGTAGGGACCACCCTCCCCATACGACGACAGCTCCGCCACCACGAGCCCCGGGTGCCGCGCGCGCAACGTCTCCGCGTCCAGCCCGAGCCTGCGGGCCGCGCCCGGGGACAGGTTGCACGTCACCACGTCCGCGCGCGCCACCAGGTCGGCGATCACCGCCTTGCCCGCCGGGTCCTTGAGGTCCAGCGCCAGCGACTCCTTGCCCACGTTCGTCCACGCGAAGTAGCTCGACACCTCGCCGCACGCGGGGTCGTAGTGGCGGGCGAAGTCGCCGCCGTCGGGACGCTCCACTTTGATCACCCGCGCGCCGAGGTCGGCCAGCAGCCGGGTCGCGTACGGCACGGCGACGGCCTGTTCGAGGCTCACCACCAGCACCCCGTCCAGCGGCCTCACGCTACCCGCTCCGGTCGCGTGTAGACGTTCATCGACGAGCCGCGCAGGAAGCCGATGAGCGTGATCCCCTGCTCCTCGGCCAACTCCACCGCCAGCGACGACGGCGCCGACACCGCCGCCAGCACCGGGACGCCCGCCATCGCCGCCTTCTGGACCAGCTCGAAGGACGCGCGCCCGGACATCATCAGCACCGTCCCCGCCAGCGGCACCAGGTCGCGCAGCAGCGCCCAGCCGAGCACTTTGTCGACGGCGTTGTGCCTGCCCACGTCCTCCCGCACGGCCAACGCCTCGCCGGTCGCGGTGAACAGGCCCGCGGCGTGCAGGCCGCCGGTCGCGGCGAACACCTTCTGGCCCGCCCGCAGCGCGTCCGGCAGGCCCGTCAGGACGGACACGGGCACGGCGGCCGGGTCGTCGGCGGGGGAGTGGCGGGTGCGCAGCCGCACCGCGTCGAGCGCGGCCTTCCCGCACACCCCGCAGGACGACGTCGTGTAGAAGTTGCGCTCGACCCCCGGGTCCGGCGGCGCGACGCCCGGAGCCAGGGCGATGTCCAGGACGTTGTAGGTGTTGCGGCCCTCGTCGTCGACGCCGTCGCAGTAGCGGGCCAGCGCGACGTCGCCCCGGTCGGCCACGACGCCCTCGGTGAGCAGGAACCCGTGCGCGAGCTCGACGTCCTGCCCCGGCGTGCGCATCGTGACCGCCAGCGGCCTGCCGCCCACGCGCAGCTCCAGCGGCTCCTCGGCGGCCAGCGCGTCCGGCACGCGGGTGCGCCCGGACGCGTCCACGCGCAGCACCGGCCTGCGCACCGTCACCCGTCCCATGCCGTCCAGCCTACGGACCGCCGCCCCCGGCGGACCGGGGGCGGCGGCGGGGAGCGCTAGATCTGCTCCCAGAGGGCGGGCGTGTTGGGCGGCTCCCAGCCGGGCATCGACGTGTGCGGCTGGATGACCCGGTAGGACGCGCCGCCGTAGGTGACCTGCGCGCCGCTGCCGTAGTAGGTGTACGGCGCCCACGTGCCGCCCGGCGGGACGGTCGTGGTGGTGCTGGTCGGCGGGCTGGTCGGGCGGGTGGTGGTCGTGGTGGGCGGGTTGTTGCCCGTCGTCACCAGGCGCAGGTTGTAGACCTGCAGGATCTCGGTGAGGGGCTGGAAGTAGATCGTGCCGCCGGTCTGGCAGTTGCCGGAGCCGCCGGAGGTGACGCCCTGGGCCTGGTCGCCGGTCAGCCACGAGCCGCCGGAGTCGCCGGGCTCGGCGCAGGCGTTCGTGCGGGTCAGACCGTAGATGGTGCCCTCGGGGTAGGTGACGGAGGCGTTCTTCTGCTGGATGGTGCCGCAGCGCCAGCCCGTGGTGGAGCCGGAGCGGCACACGGACGCGCCGACCGGTGCCTCCTGGGAACCGGCGACCGGGACGGTGCCGGGGTAGCGGTTGACCAGCGCGCGCGGGGTGTTGCCCGCGTCGACGCGCACCCAGGCGTAGTCGTTGCCCGGGAAGCTGGAGCCCTGCACCGACCCGTTCGGGCTGGTGGTGCGGGTGCCCGTCCGGCCGCAGTGGCCCGCGGTGACGAATCCGCCCTCGACGGAGAAGCCGACCGAGCAGCGGCCCTGGCCGAAGTAGTACGCGTTGCCGCCGATGACGTCGATCATCGGCTTCGGGTCCTCGGTGCTGGTCTCGAAGGCCAGGATCGAGCTGCCCAGACCCGCCTTGGCCGCCCACGCCTTGGCCGCGGCCTCACCGCCGGGGTTGGCGAGCACGACGACCCGGTTGGCCTTCACGTCGACGTACCAGCCGGGCACCTTGGCAGGCGCCTTCGCGGCGGCGACGTCGAGCTTGGTCTTCGCCGACTCCAAAGTGGACGCGCTGTGCCGGACGGTGGCGGGGACCGCGCCGTGCGCCCGGACCGCGTCGGCGAGCGCGGCGTCGGTGACCGCGACGGTGAGCGTGTGCCCGGTGCTGTCCAACCAGGATCCGGCGTAGGCCGAGCCCAGGCGCGCCTTGAGGGTGATGTCGGTCTGTCCGGCGACCTTCTCCGCGGCCATCCGGTCCACGGCTTGCTCCTCGGTGATGCCCAGGTCGCGCGCCATGGCGGTCACCATCGCCGGGTCGGTCGCGTCCGCCGCGTTCGCGCTGGAGCCGAGGGCGATCGCGGTGACGAGCCCCGATGCCGTTACCGCCGTTGTCACGGCGGCGATCAATCTGCGGTTCATGTCCGCTCTCCTCGTTGCAGGGTGAGGTGGCAACGACGGTAAGCGGGCATTCGGCCGGATTGGTACATACCAATAGGGCATAGCAAGGCCGCAGCCCCCGACGCCTGCGTCTCGTCGGGGGCTGCGGGGCCCGGGCACCCCTGCGCGGTGTCCGGACCGGATGGGCGGCTAGACGCGCTGCCAGAGCGCCGGGACGTTCGGCGGCTCCCAGCCGGGCAGCGAGGTGTGGGCCTGCAGGGCCCGGTACGAAGCGCCGCCGTAGGTCACCTGCGACCCGATCGAGTAGCTGGTGTACGGCGCCCAGGTCCCGCCGGGCGGGTTGTTGTCGCCGCTGGTCGTCGTCGTGGTGGTCGTCGGCGGGTTGTTGTCACCCGAGGTCAGCAACCGCAGGTTGTAGACGGACAGGATCTCCAGCAGCGGCTGGAAGTAGAACGTGCCGCCGGAGGTGCAGTTGCCCGAACCGCCGGAGGTGACGCCCTGGGCCTGGTCGCCCGCCAGCCACGAACCACCGGAGTCGCCGGGCTGCGCGCACGCGCTGGTGCGGGTCAGGCCGGACACCGAGCCCTGCGGGTAGTTCACCGTGGCGTTCTTCTGCTGGATGGTGCCGCAGCGCCAGCCCGTGGTCGCACCGGAACGGCAGACCGCAGCGCCGACCGGGGCCTCCTGCGAACCGGCCACCGGGACGGTGCCGGGGTAGCGGTTGACCAGCGGCCGCGGGGTGTTGCCCGCGTCGACGCGGACCCAGCCGTAGTCGTTGCCCGGGAAGCTGGAGCCCGCGACCACGCCGCTGGGGTTGGACGTGCGGGTGCCGGTGCCGCCGCAGTGGCCCGCGGTGACGAAGCCGCCCTGGACGGAGAAGCCGACCGAGCAGCGGCTGCCGCCGAAGCTGTAGCTGTTGCCGCCGATGACGTCGATGAACGGACGCGGGTTCTCGGCGCTGGTCCTGACCCGGGCCGCGCTGAGGCCGGCCTTGGCCGCCCACGCCTTGGCGGCGGCCTCGCCGCCCTTGTGGCTGAGCACGACGACCTCGTTGGTGGTGACGTCGACGTACCAGCCGGGAACGGTCTTCGGCGCGCTGGTCGCCTTGGCGTCCAGCTTGGCCTTGGCCGCGTCGAGCTGGGCGGCGCTGCGGGCGACGGTCTTGGGGACAGCGCCGAGGGCGCGCACCTTCTCGGCGTGCTTGCCGTCGGTGACCGCGACGGTCAGGGTCGAGCCGGTCGCGTCCATCCACGAGCCCGCGTAGCCCGAGCCCAGCAGGGTCTTGAGGGTGGCGTCGGTGGTGGCCGCCGCCTCCTCGGTGGCGAGCCTGCGCTTGGCCTGCTCCGGGCTGATCCTCAGGTCGCGGGACATGGCGGCCAGGATCGCGGACTGGGTGTCCTCGACCGTGGGGGCGGTCTGCCCCGCGGTCGCTGTCGGCGTCAGGGCGATGGCTGTGGCCAGCCCCGCCGCCGTGATGGCCGCCGTAGCGGCGGCGATGATCTTACGATTCATTATCCGCTCTCTCCTCGAGGGCGTGCAGGGTGGAATCGGCTCTGACGGTAGGAGGCGGATCCCCCATATTGGTACATACCAATCAGGTCATACCGCCGATCATGGCAAGGTGCTATGCATGGACAACACCCCCGCTCCCGGCGGCGTCGTTCCCCGCCGCCGCGTCCTGGTCACCGGCGCGTCCGGCGGCATCGGCGCGGCCATCGCGCACGCCTTCGCCGGGCTCGGCGACCGGGTCGCCGTGCACTACAACACCGCCCGCGACAAAGCACGAAAGGTCTACGACGAACTGCCCGGCGACGGCCACGCGCTCGTCGGCGCGGACCTGGCCGACCCCGACGTCATCGTCGAGGAGACGGTCGCCGCCCTCGGCGGCGTCGACGTGCTGGTCAACAACGCCGCCTTCCAGGGCGGGCCGCACCCGCCGTCGGTGTCCTTTGCGGACTGGCAGAGCGCGTGGCGGGAGACCTTCGAGGTCAACGTCTTCGGCGCGGCGAACCTGACGCACCGCGTCGCGGCCAGGATGATCGAGCAGGGCGCGGGCGGGCGGATCGTCAACGTCGGCTCGCGCGGCGCGTTCCGCGGCGAGCCCGACCACCCGGCCTACGGCGCGAGCAAGGCGGCGTTGCACGCGATGGGCCAGTCGCTGGCGGTCGCGCTGGCCCCGCACCGGATCGCGGTGACGACGGTCGCGCCCGGTTTCGTGCGCACCGACCGGGTGGAGCACCGGCTGCGCGGCGAGGCCGGGCTGGCCATCGCCGCGCAGAGCCCGTTCGAGCGGGTCGCCCAGCCCAGCGAGGTCGCCGCCGCGGTGGTCTACCTGGCATCGCGCGAGGCTATGTGGGCATCGGGCGCGATCCTGGACCTCAACGGGGCGTCGTACCTGCGGACATAGCACTAGGGTCTGATTTGTGCGCTATGACGTGATCGTGGTCGGCGGCGGCCACAACGGCCTGGTGGCCGCCGCGTACCTCGCCAGGGCCGGGCGGTCGGTGCTGGTGCTCGAACGGCTCCCGCATCCCGGCGGGGCCGCGGTCAGCGCGAGCCCCTTCCCCGGGGTCCGGCTGTCGCGGTACTCCTACCTGGTCAGCCTGCTGCCCGACCGGATCGTCGCCGACCTCGGCCTGCGCCTGGACCTGCGGTCCCGCCCAGTGGCGTCCTACACCCCCTACGAGCGCGACGGCCGTTTCGGCGGGCTGTTGGTCGAGCGCGAGCCCGGTCCCGCCACCGAGGCGTCGTTCCACGAGCTGACCGGCTCCCACGCGGAGTACACCCGGTGGTGTGACTTCTACGCTGAGGTCGACGGGCTGGCGAAAGCGCTTGCCCCCACGCTGCTGGGCCCGCTGCCCTCCCGGGCGCGGCTGCGCGACCGGGTCGGCGACCGGACCTGGACGCGGTTCTTCGAGCAGCCCCTCGGCGACATCGTCACCGAGGCGTTCACCGACGACCTCGTGCGCGGCGTGGTCGCCACCGACGGGCTCATCGGCACATTCACGTCATTGTTCGATGGCGGTCTGGCCGCCAACCGGTGTTTCCTGTACCACGTGATCGGAAACGGCACCGGCGAGTGGCGGGTCCCGGTCGGCGGCATGGGCGCGGTGACCGCCGAGCTGCTGCGCGCCGCGCGCGAGGCGGGCGCGGAGGTGCTGACCGACGCCGAGGTGGTGCGGGTGGACGCGGACGGCGTGCGCGCCGAGGTCGAGTACCGGCACGGGGACGCCGAGCACGTCGTCGGAGCCGGGCACGTGCTGGCCAACGTCGCGCCCGCGGTGCTCGACCGGCTGCGCGGCCGCGAGTCCGCCGCGCCGGTCGGCGCGCAGCTCAAGGTCAACGTCCTGCTCGACCGGCTGCCCCGGCTGCGCTCCGGCGCTGACCCCCGGGTGGCGTTCGCGGGCACGTTCCACCTGGACGAGTCGTTGGAAGAGCTGGAAAGCGCGTTCTGGACGGCGGCCGCGGGCGCGCTGCCCCGGCGGCCGCCGGGGGAGACGTACTGCCACACGTTGACCGATCCATCCATTGTGGACGGCGATCGGCACACGCTGACCCTGTTCGGACTGCACCTGCCGACGGCGCTTTTCACCGAGGACAACCGCGGGGTGTGCGGGGAACTGGTCGACCGCTTCGCCGAGGGCTTCGACCGGCACCTGGCCGAGCCGCTGCTGGACTGCGTGGCCCGCGACGCCGACGGCGCGCCCTGCGTCGAGGCCCGCACGCCGCTGGACATCGAGGCCGACCTGGCCATGCCCGGCGGCAACATCTTCCACGGCGACCTCTCCTGGCCCTACGGCGATGACTGGGGCGACGGCGCGGAATGGGGCGTGGAGACCGACACGGCGAACCTGCTCGTCTGCGGCAGCGGGGCGCGGCGCGGCGGCGGGGTGAGCGGCATCGGCGGCCACAACGCCGCGATGGCGGTGTTGGCCGGATGAGCGTCGCGGCCCGGATCGCCCTCGGCTACTTCGTGGTGGTGTGCGTGGTCGTGGCGGTCGTGGCCATCATCCACGCCACGCACAGCGGGCCCGACGCGTCGCTGGCGGCGGTGTGGGCGATCGCCGCGGCCCTGCCCGGGTCGCTGGTCGTGGGCGCGCTGCCGGACATCGGCGTGGTCGGCGAGTTCCTGCTGCTCGTCGTGGTCGCGCTGGTGCAGGCCGGGCTGCTGTACGCGGTGATCCGCGCGTTCGGCAGGAGATAGCGGCAGGCGCCGGGGCGCGGCGCCTGCCGTCCGGGTCACGCGGCGAGCGCGG
Organism: Actinokineospora sp. UTMC 2448; assembly: GCF_024760565.1. Lineage (NCBI taxonomy): Bacteria > Bacillati > Actinomycetota > Actinomycetes > Pseudonocardiales > Pseudonocardiaceae > Actinokineospora > Actinokineospora sp. UTMC 2448. Next base: position 1,433,890 of record NZ_CP031087.1, read on the forward strand.
CCTTGACGTCGGCCAGGCTCGGGTTGGTGAGCGCCTTGCCGTTGGGGAAGTGCAGCGTGGGAACGGTCTGGTTGCCGCCGTTCACGCTCATCACGAAGTCGGCCGCCGACGGGTCGCGCTCGATGTCGACCTCGACGTACTCGATGCCCTCGCGCTCCAGCAGCGTCTTGAGCCTGCGGCAGTAGCCGCACCAGGTGGTCGAGTACATGGTCAGCGTGGTGGGCGCGGTCATCGAGGGCTCCTCCAGTGGGGACGTGGTATCGCTATCAACGCATACCAGGGCGCGAAGATGCCCGGGCGGCGTGCGCTGCCGGTCACAGCGCACGGGACGAGAGACCCGGCCGCTACGTGCGCGGCTCCAGGCGGACGACCAGCGACTTCGACGTCGGCGTGTTCGAGACCTCGGCGGTCGAATCCAGCGGGACCAGGTTGTTGGCCTCCGGGAAGTACGTGGCGGCGCAGCCGCGGGCGGTCGGGTACGCCACCACCCGGAACCGCTCGGCCCGGCGCTCGCGGTCGGCGTACTCGCTGATTAGGTCGACCAGGGCGCCGTCGTCGATCGACAGGGCGGCGAGGTCGTCGGGGTTGACGAACACGACGCGCCTGCCGTCCTTGACGCCGCGGTAGCGGTCGTCCATGCCGTAGATCGTGGTGTTGTACTGGTCGTGGCTGCGGAGGGTCTGCAGCAGCAGCCTGCCGGGCGGCACCTCCAGCACGGTCAGCTCGTTCGCCGTGAACAGCGCCTTGCCGCTCTCGGTCCCGCGGAACTCGCGGGCGTCGCGGGGCGCGTGCGGCAGGACGAAGCCGTCCGGGGTCCGGACTCGGGTGTTGTAGTCCGCGCAGCCGGGCACGACGTTGGCGATGTGGTCGCGGACGCGGTCGTAGTCCTCGACGAACCGCGCCCACGGCACCGGGTGGTCGGGACCGAACAGGGCCTGCGCGAGCCCGCAGATGATGGCCACCTCCGAGCGCAGGTGGGGGCTCGCGGGGTCGAGTCGGCCGCGGGAGCGGTGGACCACCGACATCGAGTCCTCGACGGTGACGAACTGCTCGCCGCTGGCCTGCTTGTCGCGTTCCGTGCGGCCCAGGGTCGGCAGGATCAGCGCGGTGCGGCCGGGAACGACGTGCGAGCGGTTCAGCTTCGTCGACACCTGCACGGTCAGTTCGCACTGGCGCAGAGCCGCCTCGGTGACCTCGGTGTCGGGGGTGGCCGCGGCGAAGTTGCCGCCGACGGCCATGAACACCTTGGCCTTGCCGTCCCGCATCGCCCGGATGGCCTCGACGGTGTCGTAGCCGTGCTTGCGGGGCACGGGCACGCCGAACTCCGACTCCAGCGCGGACAGGAACGCCTCGGGCATCTTCTCCCAGATGCCCATGGTCCGGTCGCCCTGCACGTTGGAGTGCCCGCGCACCGGGCACAGGCCCGCGCCCGGCTTGCCGATCATGCCGCGGACCAGCACGACGTTGGCGATCTCGCGGATGGTCGCCACGGCGTGCCGGTGCTGGGTCAGGCCCATCGCCCAGCACACGATCATGCGCTTGGAGTCGGCGACCATGCTGGCGAACTTCTCGATCTCACCGTGGGTAAGCCCGGTGGCGGCGAATACCGCGTCCCAGTCGAGCGCGCGCACGTGCTCGGCGTAGCGGTCGAAGTCGACGGTGCTGCGCTCGACGAACGCCCGGTCGACGACCGTGCCGGGGCGCGCGTCCTCCCAGCGCAGCAGCAGGTTGCCGACGGCCTGGAACAGCGCCTGGTCGCCCGCGAGGCGGATCTGCAGGAACTGGTCGGCCAGCGGCGTGCCCCGGCCGACGACGCCGCGGACGTTCTGCGGGTTCTTGAACCGCAGCAGCCCGGCCTCCGGCAGCGGGTTCACCGCCACGATCTTCGCGCCGTTGCCCTTGGCCGCCTCCAGCGCGGAGAGCATGCGCGGGTGGTTGGTGCCCGGGTTCTGCCCGACGACCACGATCAGGTCGGCCTGTTCGAGGTCGGCCAGCGTCACCGAGCCCTTGCCGATGCCGGTGGTCTGGGCGAGCGCGGCCCCGGAGGACTCGTGGCACATGTTGCTGCAGTCGGGCAGGTTGTTCGTGCCGTAGGAGCGCACGAGCAGCTGGTAGAGGAACGCGGCCTCGTTGCTGGTGCGGCCGGAGGTGTAGAAGACGGCCTCGTCCGGAGTGGACAGAGCGCGCAGGTGCTCGGCGATGAGCGCGAACGCCGCGTCCCACCCGATCGGCTCGTAGTGCGTGCCCCTGAGCACCATCGGCTCGGTGAGCCTGCCCTGCTGCCCGAGCCAGTAGTCGGTGCGCTCGGCCAGCTCGGCGACGGAGTGGCTGGCGAAGAACTCGCGCCCGACGCGGCGCAGCGTCGCCTCCTCGGCGACGGCCTTGGCGCCGTTCTCGCAGAACTCGACGGCCTTGCGGTGCTCGCCCCGCCCCTCCGGCCACGCGCACCCCGGGCAGTCGAACCCGTCCCGCTGGTTGATCACCCGCAGCGTCCGCGCCGTGCGCGCGACCCCCATCTGCGCCACGCTGTGCCTGAGCGTGGCCGCCACGCCGGGGATGCCCGCGGCGAAGGTCTTGGGCTCGCCGGTGGCCAGCTCGTCCTCGGTGACATCGGTGTGGGGAGCCTCGCGTGCCATTGCCCCATCCTGCGCCACCGCAGGCCCGGATGCGAGGAGGGACCCCATGTCGGACGCGCTGGAGGAGTGGGCGGCCGCGACCGCCGACGGCAGCGCGCTGGGACCGGCCGCCGAGGCGTATGAGCGAATGCAGCGCCTCTGGGCGGTCGAACTGGCCGCGCGCGCTGAGCTGGAGGAGCGTTGACGCAGGTCACGGCGCTGCGCCGGTTCTGGCGGTTGCGCGGGGTCGTGGGCGAGGTGCGGTCCGCGCCCGCGGGTGATCCTGCGCGCATCCTGGCCATGGCGCAGGCGTACCGGCGGGCCGACGAGCTCGGCGGGGCGGAGTTCCGGCGGGCGGCCGCGGGGCTGGCGGAGTACGCGGCCGTGCTCGCCGCCGCCCAGGCCGAGCACGCGGGGCTGCGGGCGGCGTTCCGCGCCGTTCCCCCGCTGCTCCGGGTCGGCGCGGTCGGTCGGCTGGTCAGGGGGTGCGTCCAGGCCCACACCGCCGCCTCCGGGGCGGCCGATCTGTTCGCGCGGCGGTGCGGGGACCTGGCGGGGCGGGCGCGGATCGCGGTGGGGGTCGAGGCCGGGCTGCCGGTGGCGGAGGCCGCCGAGCTGGCATCGGCGGCCGCCCGCGGGTACGACTCCGGCGTGCTCGGCCTGCGGCACCTGCGCTTGGCAGGGGAGCGCCTGGCCGGGTCCGCCGAGGCCAGGGCGCTGCTCGACCGCGCCGCGTCCGATCTCGAACGCGCGTGGCTGGTCAAGGCCATGGCCGCGGGCGACACGGGGCTGGCGGAGTTCGCCGCAGCCATTCGGGGCCGTCCGGCGGACTGGCTGGCCGAGCGGCTGACCCTGGTCGACCGGCACGCGCCCGGGACGCAGTCGCGGCTGGGCGCCGCGGTCCGCCAGCACGAGCCGACGACGTGCGGGACGACCTGCCTGATCGTCGCCCGCGCCGAGTGGGACCCGCGCTACGCCCTGGCCCTCACCTCGGCCGAGTTCGCCACCGCGTTCCGGGCGGCCCGCGCCGCCGTCCACGCCGAGACGAACCGCTGGTACCCGCGGTTCGCGGGCACCTCACCGCACGGCATGGCCCGCTGGCTGACCCGCCACCTCGGCGTGCGCCACCGCTGGCGCGCCGTGGACGACACCGACGCCCGCGACGTGTCCCGCGCCCTGCGGGACGTGCTCGCCGCCGTCGACGCTGGCGACCCGGTGCCGGTGCTGGTGGGCGCGGTCGTGCCCCGGCACTACGTGCTGGTCGTCGGCCACCACGACGGCTCCGTCCTGGTGTTCGAGCCGTCGGCCGGGCGCACGGTCGTCGTCCCAGACCGGGCCTTCCTCGACGGCGACCTGCGCGGCGCGCTCGGCTTCCCGCACCTGCAGGCCGTGGTGCTGCCCGACGATCAGGCCGGGCAGCCGCTCTCGGCCGGGATGTCGGCCGACGGGTCGAAGTAGGAGCCGCGGTCCTGGCGCGCGCCGGGCAGCCGGGTGACCGACGTGTCGCGGAAGGCGGGGGCGAGGAAGCCCTTCTTGTACCAGTCGCAGGCGATCGAGTAGCCGAACCCGCCGACGTGGCCGTACCAGAGGCCCTTGCTGCCCTCGCTCCACCGCGGGCCCTTGCGCATGATGTAGTCCACCTCGGCCCGCACCAGGACGATCGCGTCCATCGGGTCGGCCGTCGGCTCGTCGGACTCGAAGGCGTAGGCGAACAGGTAGTTCGTGTGGATCACCAGCTCGCCGGTGCCGCCCGCGGAGACGGTCATGGCGCCGGTGACCTTGGGGGCGACGGCGAGCAGCGGGGTGTCCGGGGCGATCAGGCTGACCAGCGCCTGCGCCTGCGGCTCCTGCCCGGTGCCGAACAGCGGGGCGAGCTGCTTGCGGGCGTCCTCGGCCAGCAGGGTGAGGTAACCGCTGGGGTCGTGGCCGACGAGCATGGCGCGGTCAATGCGGCTGGCGATGATGGCGCGGCGGACCAGGGCGGTCGCCTCGGCCACCTCCTCGGCGGAGAACTCGCCCACCTGCATCGCGTCGGGCACGGTGACCCCGTCGGCCCCGTCGGTCCACGCCGCCGCCGGGGTCCCGGCGAACGGGGCCGTCGGGTCGAGGGTCTGCGCGACGGCGCCGCTGGGCCCGGTGGACGGGCGCTCGGCCCCGGGCCGCTCGCTGTCGAACATGCCGACGCCGACCAGCAGCATGAGCACCGCCACGATGGCCACGAGCACGGTCGCGGTGACCAGCCACCGCTCGGCCCTGCGGCGGCGGGTGGCGCGCACCATCGCGCGGACGTCGGCCCGTGCGGCCTCCCGCACGCGGCTGCGCCACTCGGCGTCCTGCAGCGCGGCGTGGTCGCCGTAGTCCCGATGGTCCACGAGCCCCCCAAGGGCGCCGGGCGGTCTTCACCGCCCGCTCGATGTCGTTCCTGCTCTGGTGTCCACGACATCGATGCTGCCGACCTCGGTGTTAACAGATCATCCGGGGGACACCGCCGATCGTGCGACGAGCGGCAGGCTTGCCCGGACCAACGGTCACCCGGGCCCGCTTGTCGAGATCGGCGACGACCGCGCGGCCCCATCCCGCTGGGCCGTTCGGCCTCAGTCGACGGTGGGGCCGCCGCGTCCCCCGTCCGGCGGTAGCGCCACGTCCACCAGGGTGGCGGGCCCTTCCCGCAGCGTGACCTCGGCGGATCCGGCCGCGGCGCGCAGGTCGGCGACCGCGGGCGAGAGCGCGGCGATGAAGTCGGCCGGACCGGTCACGGCGAGCCGGGCCACGGGCGCGCGCATCGACACCTTCGCCCGCGTCTTCGCCCCGCGCACCTCGGCGAGCACCGCGCCCGCGGCCGCCAGCGCCCCGGAGTCGCGCCGCCCGCCGGGGGTCGGCCAGGCCGCGGTGTGCACGGAGCCGGACCGCCACCACGACCACGTCTCCTCCGCGGCGAACGGCAGGAACGGCGCGAACAGCCGCTGCAGCACGTCCAGCGCGGCCCGCAGCGCCGCCCGCGCCGACTCCGCCCCCGGCAGGTCCCCGTACGCGCGGTCCTTCACCAGCTCCAGGTAGTCGTCGCACCAGGTCCAGAAGAACCGCTCGACGCGCTCCAGCGCGTCGGTGTGGCGGTAGTCGGCCAGGGCGGCGGTCGCCTCGGCCACCACCTCATCGAGCGCGCCGAGCATCGCCGTGTCCAGCGGCTCGGTGACCGGCCCGTCCGCGGCGGGGAAGCCGAGCACGAACCGGCTGGCGTTGAGCAGCTTCGTGGCGAGCCTGCGGCCCACGCGCATCCGCCCCTCGTCCACGGCGGTGTCCGTGCCCGGGCGCCCGCCCGCCGCCCAGTAGCGCACCGCGTCGGCGCCGTAGCGGTCCAGCAGCTCGTCGGGGCCGAGCCCGTTGCCGGAGCTCTTGCCCATCTTCTGCCGCTGCGGGTCGAGCACCCAGCCGGAGATGGCCGCCGTGCGCCAGGGCAGCGCGCCGGTCTCCAGCTCGGCCCGCAGGATCGTGCTGAACAGCCAGGTGCGGATGATCTCGTGCGCCTGGGGGCGCAGGTCCATGGGATAGGTCTTGGCGAACAGGTCCGTGCCGTACCCGCACACCAGCAGCGGCGAGAGCGACGAGGTCGCCCAGGTGTCCATCACGTCCGGGTCCGCGGTGAAGCCGCCGGGCACGTCGCGCTGGTCGTCGCGGTAGCCGGGCGGCGTCTCGCTCGCCGGGTCGCACGGGAGCGCCTCGGGGATCAGCGGGTGCTCGTAGTCGGGCTCGCCCGCGTCGTCGAGCGGGTACCACAGCGGGAACGGCACGCCGAAGAAGCGCTGCCTGCTGATCAGCCAGTCGCCCGCCAGGCCCGACACCCAGTTCTCGTAGCGGACCCGCATGGACTCCGGCTGCCAGCGCAGCTCCCGGCCGCGGGCCAGCAGCGTCTCCCGGTGCTCGGTCGACCGGATGAACCACTGCCTGCTGGACACGATCTCCAGCGGGCGGTCGCCCTTCTCGTAGTGCTTCACCGGGCGCGTCACCGGCCGGGGCTCCAGGCCCAGCAGCTCCACGACCCGCTCACGCGCCTTGCCCACGGTCAGCCCGGCCAGCTCGGCGTACGGCCCCGGCGCCACGCCGGGCGGGGGATCGGGGCGCAGCCGCCCGTCGCGGCCGACCACGGTGTGCGCGGGCAGGCCGAGTTCACGCCACCAGGTGACGTCGGTCAGGTCGCCGAAGGTGCAGCACATCACCAGGCCGCTGCCGCGCCCGGGATCGGCGGCCGGGTGGGCGAGCACGGGCACCTCCGCGCCGAACAGCGGGGTGCGGGCGGTGGTCCCGATCAGCGCCCGGTGCCGGTCGTCGTCGGGATGGGCGATCAGGGCCACGCAGGCGGGCAGCAGCTCGGGGCGGGTCGTCTCCACCGCGGCCGGGCCGTCGGCGGTGTCGAAGTGGAGGGTGTGCCACGCGCCGGGCGTGTCCCGGTCGACCAGCTCGGCCTGCGCCACGGCGGTGCCGAAGGTGGTGTCCCACAGCGTCGGGGCCTCGGCCTGGTAGGCATGACCGGCCTTGAGCAGCCGCAGGAACGACGCCTGCGACAGCTCGCGGGCCTTCGCGCCGATCGTGGTGTACGTGCGGGACCAGTCCACCGACAGGCCGAGCCGCCGCCACAGCGCCTCGTAGGCCTTCTCGTCCTCCCCGGTCAGCCGCTCGCACAGCTCCACGAAGTTGCGCCGGGACACCGGGCGGGTCCGCTTCCCCTTCACCGGCTCCAGGCCCGGCTCGTACGGCAGCGACGGGTCGCACCGCACGCCGTAGTGCAGCTGCACGCGCCGCTCGGTCGGCAGGCCGTTGTCGTCCCATCCCATCGGGTAGAACACGTCCATGCCGCGCATCCGCTGGAAGCGGGCGACCACATCGGTGTGCGTGTAGGAGAACACGTGCCCCACGTGCAGCCTGCCGCTCACCGTCGGCGGCGGGGTGTCGATGGAGAAGACCGACTCGCGGGGTCCGTCGCCGCGGAAGCGGTAGACGCCGGACTCGGCCCAGCGTCGCGCCCAGATCCGGTCGAGTCCGTCGAGGGAAGGTCGCTCCATGCACAGACGGTAGTCGTCCGGCCGTGCCCGCCTCCACCGGTTTTCCTGGGCCTTCGTAGACTCATCGACCGTGACCGAGACCCCCGCTCAGCAGACCACCGACCTTCCGCAGGCCTGGGAGCCCGCCGCGGTAGAGGCGGAGCTGTACCAGGGCTGGGTAGACGCCGGGTACTTCACCGCCGACCCGGACAGCGACAAGCCGCCTTTCTGCATCGTGCTGCCGCCGCCGAACGTCACCGGCAGCCTGCACATGGGACACGCCCTCAACCACACGGTGATGGACGCGCTCACCCGGCGTCGCCGGATGCAGGGGCACGAGGCGCTGTGGCTGCCCGGGATGGACCACGCGGGCATCGCCACCCAGAACGTCGTCGAGCGCCAGCTCGCCTCCGAGGGGCTGTCCCGGCACGACCTCGGCCGGGAGAAGTTCATCGCCCGGGTCTGGGAGTGGAAGGCCGAGTACGGCGGCAGGATCCTCGACCAGATGCGGCGCCTCGGCGACGGCATCGACTGGACGCGCGAGCGGTTCACGATGGACGACGGCCTCTCCCGGGCCGTCCAGACGATCTTCAAGAAGCTCTACGACGACGGCCTGATCTACCGGGCCGAGCGGATCATCAACTGGTGCCCGCGCTGCCGCACCGCGCTGTCGGACATCGAGGTCGAGCACTCCGACGACGACGGCGAGCTGGTGTCCATCCGGTACGGATCGGGCGCGGACTCCATCGTCGTGGCCACCACCCGCGCGGAGACGATGCTGGGCGACACCGCGGTGGCGGTGCACCCCGACGACGAGCGCTACCGGCACCTGATCGGCACCGAGGTCGAGCTGCCGCTGACCGGCCGCCGCATCCCGATCGTCGCCGACGCCCACGTCGACCCCGAGTTCGGCACCGGCGCGGTCAAGGTCACCCCGGCGCACGACCCCAACGACTTCGAGATCGGCCGCAGGCACGACCTGCCCGCGATCACGGTCATGGACGAGACCGGCGTGATCACCGCGCACGGCCCGTTCGAGGGCCTGGACCGCTTCGAGGCCCGGCCCGCCGTCGTCGCCGCGCTGCGCGCCGAGGGCCGGATCGTGGCGGAGAAGCGGCCGTACGTGCACGCCGTGGGCCACTGCTCGCGCTGCGACACCGTCGTCGAGCCCCGGCTGTCGCTGCAGTGGTGGGTCAAGGTCGAGCCGCTGGCCCGCGCCGCTGGCGACGCCGTCCGCGACGGCCGCACCAAGGTCCACCCGCCGGAGTTGGCCAAGCGCTACTTCGACTGGGTCGACAACATGCACGACTGGACCATCAGCCGCCAGCTGTGGTGGGGCCACCGCATCCCGGTCTGGTACGGCCCCGACGGCGAGACGGTCTGCGTCGGCCCGGATGAGCAGCCGCCCGCGGGCTGGACGCAGGACCCGGACGTCCTCGACACCTGGTTCTCCTCGGCGCTGTGGCCGTTCTCCACCCTGGGCTGGCCGGAGAAGACCGCCGACCTCGGTCGGTTCTACCCGACCTCGGTGCTGTCCACCGGCTACGACATCCTGTTCTTCTGGGTCGCCCGGATGATGATGTTCGGGCTGTACGCGATGGACGGCGTCCAGCCGTTCGACCACGTGTACCTGCACGGCCTCATCCGGGACGCGCAGGGCAAGAAGATGTCGAAGTCGCGCGGCAACGTCATCGACCCGCTGGACTGGCTGGACCGCTACGGCGCCGACGCCTGCCGCTTCACCCTGGCCCGCGGCGCCAACCCCGGCAGCGACATGGCCCTGGCCGAGGAGTGGGCGGCGGGCTCCCGCAACTTCAACACCAAGCTGTGGAACGCCACCCGCTTCGCGTTGATGAACGGCGCCACCACGGCGACGCCCGTGCCCGACCGCGCCGAGCTGACCGACGCCGACCGCTGGATCCTCGACGGCCTCGACGCCCTCGTGTCCGAAGTGGACGAGCTGTTCGACGGCTTCCAGTTCGCCAAGCTCTGCGACGCGCTGTACCACTACACGTGGGACGAGTTCTGCGACTGGTACCTGGAGCTGGCCAAGGTCCAGATCGCCGCGGGCGGCGCGCGCGCCGACGCCACCCGGGCTGTGCTGGGCCACGTGCTGGATGTGCTGCTGCGCCTGCTGCACCCGGTGATCCCGTTCATCACCGAGGTCCTGTGGAAGGCGGTGACGGGCGGGGAGTCGGTCGTGATCGCCACCTGGCCGTCGGCTTCGGGGTCGTCGGCGGACTCGTCGGCGCGGACGCGGATCGAGGGCGTGCAGAAGCTGGTGACCGAGATCCGCCGGTTCCGCGCCGACCAGGGCGTCAAGCCCGGCCAGCGGGTGACCGCCCGACTGTCCGGAGTGGACGAGGCAGACCTGTCCGACCACGCCGCGGCGATCGCGGCCCTGGCCCGCCTGCAGTCGCCCGCCGCGGAGTTCGCCGCGAGCGCGTCCCTGGAGGTCGCCCTGCCCGGCGGGACGGTCGCGGTCGAACTGGACCTCTCCGGCACCGTGGACGTCGGCGCGGAGCGCAAGCGCCTCACGAAGGACCTGACGGCCGCCGAGAAGGAACTCGCCCAGTGCGAGGCCAAGCTCGGCAACCCCAAGTTCACCGACAAGGCCCCGGACGACGTCGTCGCCAAGGTCCGCACCCGCCGTGACACGGCAGCGGCCGACATCGAGCGCATCAAGGCCCGGTTGGCGGCGCTGCCCGCGGGCTAGCCCCCTCGATCCGGACCGGCGTTGGGTCCGCCGGTCCGGATCGAGGTCAGGCAGGGTGACACCGATCTGGGCGGGTTGGCTGCTTCACCGTTCCGGATCGGGTTCAGGCCGGGCTGATGCGGACAAGCCACCGCTCGGTGCCCGGCGGGACGGCGTCTTCGCCCGACAGCATGGCTATCTCCCGCACCTCGGCCGCCCCCGCGCGAAGCCCCTCGGCCCTGACCCTGCCGCCCTTGGGCAGCGGCACGTGTCCGAAGCCTTCGTGGAACTCGAAGAAGTCCTCGGCCACCGTGAGCAGTCTGTCCTCGGGCCACGGCAACTCCAGCACGTACCGCTCCTCCCAGGATTGGTCGGGTTCGGCCGGTGAATCCGACCAGACCTGCAGGGTGAGCTCCACGACCAGATCACCAGCGGCGGTGTGCGCGAAGACCTCACCGCTCCCCGTGGACTCGAACGGCGGCTGCCCGACCGGGTCATAGAACACCTGGGACACGCCGAAGGCCAGGGTGCCGTGGTGCACCGAAACCGAATGGGTGGCCGTGTGCAGGAGAGCCATGCATCGATTCTGACGAGATTGCCGGGCCGCACATCCGCATTCGGGGCAGGGACCTCTCTATGCCGCTGCCCAACGCCTCCGGCCGACCCACACGGGTGGACGCTGGTGTCGGCGCGTCCGGCTACCGTAGGTGTGTGAGCGAGATCCTGGACGAGGCCTACGCGCGGCTGCACCCCACTGGGCCGGAGTGGGGTGACGAGTTGTCCAACCACGGGCCGATGGCCGTCGAGGTGCTGGTGCGCCGGGGGCATGCCGACCTCGTCCCCCGCTGGGTCGACCGCTACCTCAACCGGCTCGACGAGCTTCCCGCGCCCACCGGGGTCATCACCGACTGGCAGGACGCGCTGGGGGACTTCTCCCGGCTCGGCGACTGGGTCGGGTACTTCCACAACGAGACCCAGGAGCGGCCCTGGCGGGACGTGCTCGCCACCTGGTGGCCGCGGCTGCTCCCCGGCATCGCCGCGGGCGCGACGCACAGCGTCATCCGGGTCAGCCATGCCCTGCGGGTGTTGCTGGCCGGGGATGAGAGTCCGCAGGCCGTCGCCGAGTTGGTGCACGGGCTTGCCTGGTGGGCGGCCCGGTCGACGGTCATCCCCAACACCGCCGAGCCCCGGGGCGGGCTGGCCACCAAGGCGGCCTTCGACGCCGTGCCGCGCATCCCCAGCCAGGACGGGCAGCTCGCCAACCGGTTCGGACAGCTCGCCGAACTGCACAGCTTCCCCAGCGCCCTCGCCGCGCTCAAGCCCGCCGACACGCCCGAGGAGGCCCGGCGGCGGCTCACCGAGCTGGTCGACGCCGCCACCCTCACCTACCTCACCCACGGCCACGGCAGCCCCATCCTGCTCGTGCACACCGCGACAGCGCCCAACGCCGTCCTGCACGCGTTGCCCGCGCTCCCCGAGGAGCAGTGGGCGCCGAGCCTGACCGCCGCGTGGGCGGCCAGCGCGGCGCTCATCGCCACCTACGCCCCGCGCGAGGCCGCACCCCGGGAAGTGCTCCCCGACGCGCCCGAGAGCGCCGCCGCCGTCCTCGACCGGGCGGCCGAGAACGGCGACGAGCACGTCATCAAGTTCACCGACACGGCCGCGGAGGTGCACGCCCGCACCGGCGACCCGGACGCGCTCGCCGCCGCGGCGCGCATCCAGGAGTTCATCAGGCCACGCTGACCAGCGTCCGTTCCCGGATGGCTGGCGCGATCCACAGCTGCGCCACGGTCGCCACCACCGACAGCGCGGCCAGCGTCGACCACAGCACCGCCTGCCCGATGCCGAGCAGCCACGTGCCGAACACCGGCGAGATCAGGTTGCTCAGCGAGAACGCGAACCCGTACACGCCCATGTAGCGCCCGCGCAGGTGCGGCGGGGCGAGGTTCGTCGCGATCGCCGCGCTGACCCCGGTCACCACGATCTCGCCGATCGACCACACCACGACGGTCGCGGTGTAGCCCGCGGTGGACGAGACGAACATGGTCAGCCCGAAGCCGAGGCCCACCACCGCCATGCCGACCGCGGCGACGGTGCTGTGGTCGAACTTGCCCAGCCAGTTGACCACCAGCGGTTGGACCAGCACGATCACCACGCCGTTGGCCGCCAGCGCGATGCCGTACGCCGTGGGGTCGAGGCCGTCGGCCCGCATCGCCAGCGGGAGGGTGATCATCGACTGGTGGTAGACCACCGCGTAGGCCAGGGTGATCGCCACGAAGACCATCATCACCCGGTCGCGCGCCACGTCCCGGAACGAGCCGGGGACGTCCGCGCGCGGCGCCTCCTGGGAGGCGGGCACCAGGAACCACACCAGCAGGCCGAAGACCACGCAGGACACCGCGTCGATCCAGAACAGCCACAGGATCGCCGACTCGGCGAGCAGGCCGCCGGTCAGCACGCCGCCGGTGAAGCCGAGGTTCACCGCCCAGAACAGCAGCGCGAACGCGCGCGTGCGGTCCTTGGTCGGGATGATGTCGCCGACCAGCGCGCTGGACGCGGGCCGGTAGATCTCCATCGCCACGCCCAGCAGGAACATGCACGCCACGATCACCGCGATGTTCTGGCTGTAGGCCAGCACCAGCATGATGACCGCGGTGGCCAGCATGCCGCCGGTCAGCGTGATCCGGCGGCCGTAGCGGTCGGCCAGGTGCCCGGACAGCAGCTGGGAGAAGAACGCGCCCGCGCCGAACACCGTCAGCACCGCGCCCACCTGCGCCAGCGACAGCCCGCGCGACCCGGTGAGGTAGAACGCGAAGAACGGCTGCACCATCGTGCCCAGCCGGTTGATCAGCGTGCCGCCCCACAGCACCCAGTACGAGCGCGGCAGCCCCCCGAACCGCTCGCGCAGCGCGCCCCTCACGACCCGCCGCCCTCGACCGTGATCGTCACCGTGTCGGCGTACTGCTTGGCCAGCGGCTCGACGGCCTCGTCCAGCGGCAGGTCGAAGACCACCGACGCCGAGCGTGCCTCGGAGTCCGTCTGCGGACCCAGCACGTCGCCCGGCACGACCGTCACCAGGACCGCGTGGTCGGCGGGCGCGGCGTCGGCGGCCTGCGGGGTGAACACGGGCCAGATCTCGTCCCGGCTCACCCACGACACCGGGCTGCCGGTGCTGGTCACGTCGCGCAGCGTGCCGTACGGGTGCTCCAGGTAGACCTGCGCGGCGCGGCGGCGCGGCTCGGGATAGGAGGTGGGCTCGCCCAGCGCCAGGTCGATCATCACCGGCTCCAGCGGCTCGCCGGTGGCCAGGTGCCAGAGGAACGTGATGGCGTCGCCGGGCAGCCGGGTGGCGATCTCCATCAGCACCGGGCCGTTCTCCGAGAGCCGGAACTCGGCGTGGCTGATGCCGTCGCGGAACCCGATGCGCTTGAGCGCGGTGGTGTTGGCCGCGATGAGCGCGGCGCGGTCGGCGTCCGGGATCGGGGCGGGCGAGGTGTGGCCCATCTCGGTGAAGAAGATCCCGCCGGACTCGTTGGTCTGCTTGGCCGTCACCCCCGACCACAGCACCTCGCCGTTCTGGGTCAGCGCCTCCACGGAGAACTCCGGGCCGACGACCCGGCTCTCCACCAGCACGGTCTCGTCGTCGGGGTAGGTCGCCAGCACCGAGGGCAGGTCCTCGCGGGCCTTCACCTGGCGCACGCCCAGGCTGGAGAAGCGCGCGACCGGCTTGACCACGACGGGGAACGACAGCCCCTCGCCGACGGGCCCGGTGCGGTCGGCGGGCGTGACCACCTCGAAGGCGGGCGACAGGTCGGCCATCGCGGTGCGCTGCAGCAGCTTGTTGCGGCTGATCCGGCTGGCGGCCATGCCCGCGCCGGGCACGCCGAGCAGGTCGCCGACGACGCCGACCGGCTCGACGAAGAAGTCCCCGACGCACAGCACGGCGCGCACGTCGTAGCGGCGCAGCAGGGGCTGGATGCCCGGGACGACGTAGTCCACCTTGGCGTCGGCGACCTCGACGACGTCGGCGAGCAGCGACAGCGGGTGCTCGGGGTCGGCGCGCAGCTCGGCGAGCCGGGCGGGGTCGGTGTGCGGGGTGACGACGAGCAGCGGCGCGTACCCGCGGCGGTGGGCCTCGGTGATGAGGCGGAGCTGCCGCGCGACGATGACCAGGTCACCCATGAACAGGATGGCGGGCGGGCGGGTGTTCATGAGACGAGATCCTTTGTGTGGGGTGTGCGGGCGAGGATTCCCAGTGCGGTGCGGGCGATGGTGTCGTTCTGCCGGAACGACACGGCGTTGGTGCGCGGGGTGGCGAACGTGGCGAAGTGCCGCACGGTGGTGAACGGGCCGATGGCGAAGCGGCGCGGGTGCGCGCGGCCGTCCCTGTCGATGACCCGGAAGTCCTCTTCGGACACCCGGAGCAGTCCGGAGCTGTGCCGGAAGTCGCCGTCGGCGAGCTCGTCGTCCACGGCCTCCCCGCGCTCGTAGAGGCCGTGCAGCAGCGGGTCGGTGGAGCGGCCCTGGGGCAGCCGGGCCTCCACCAGCGCGGTCGCCTCGATCGAGCCCGGCGCGCTGGTCCCGCCCGCGCGGAACACGCCGCGCTCGGGGTCCGGCTCGACCCAGACGCCCGCGCCGAGGAACCGCACGACGCCGGCCTCGGCGAGCGCCAGCAGCTGGCGGTTGCGCTGGGCGGGCGGGCCGCTGGTGTAGTACTCCAGGAACCCCTGCCACCAGCCGTGCACGTCGCGCACGAGCGAGCGGGCCGAGAGCTTCCCGGTGACCGAGGACGCGCGCAGCTCGCGGTTGACCGACAGGATCGCGCGCGTCGCGCCGAGGTCCGGGCTGTGGATGAACTCGCCGCGCCGCCGCAGGTCCGCGGCGATGTGCGCGCGCAGGTGCGGCTGCAGCTCGGCGAGGCTGGGGAAGGTCAGGCCGCGCAGCGGCTGGTCGATGGCGACGAGGTCGAGCCGGTCGGCCGCCTCGGGCACCGTCTCCGCCACCAGGTCGGGTATCCGCTCCCACGGCAGCCGCGCGTACTCGGCGGCGAACCGGTCCCACCCGCACATCACGCGCGTGGGGTGGGCGGTGAACAGCTCGTGGTAGTAGCCCCAGCCGATCTCCTTGGCCATCAGCGGCCACAGGTCGGCGTGGAAGTCGATCCGGTCCGCCCCGGCGAAGCGGCGGTCCAGGTCGGCGGCCGCGAAGAACCTCGGCAGCGGCGCGGGCCGCCCGACCAGCCGGTAGGCGATCTTGGCCCGGTACGGCACGCCGCGGCGCGAGCCGACGTGCAGCACCGGCTCCCGCCCGCACGGCAGGTACCGCAGCCTGCCCGCCTCCGTGGTGTACGCGCCGCCACGGCCCTCGGTGAGCAGCGCCATGACGTCGATGAAGGCCGCGCCGAACCCGCGCAGCACCACCTTCTCGCCCGGGCGGAACCCGGACAGGTCGGCGTCGGCGGTGTAGGCGCTGGGCAGGTGGCGCAGGCCGTGCCGGGCGGCGAACGCGCTCATCCGCACGTCCTCCGCCGTCGGCTCGGCCTCCTGGTGGCCCATCGCCAGCACCACCAGGTCGGCGGCCAGCGGCTCGGCCCGGTCGGCCAGCCACACCAGCTGGCGGCCGCCGGGCTCCTCGGTCAGCCCCGTCGCCGACGTGGCGTGCACGACCACGTCCACGCCCTCGGGCCGCTGCGCGACCAGGTGGTCGAACACCCAGCTCAGGTACCGGCTCTGCACCTGCCTGCTGGCGAAGCTCATGCCGAGCACGTCCCAGTGGGTGCCGTCGGCGGCGGCCCACTCGCTCAGCGACGGGCCGGGGCGGATCGGCCCGTCGCAGGTGACGCTCTCGTCGGTGAACATCGTGATGTTGCCCGCGAGGGCGTTCATCCACATCAGCGACGACTGCTCCAGCCGCCACACCCGGCCGCCCCCGGGCGGGAACGGGTCGACGAGCTCGACCCGCAGCGGCGTGCCGGGCAGCAGGTCGCCGACGTTGGCCAGCAGCCGCTCCAGGATGCCGGTGCCGCGCGGCCCGGCGCCCACGATGACCACCACCAGCGGCTCAGCCACGGCTCACCCTTCGAGGACGTGGCCGTCGTGCGGCCGGTGGTCGCGGGAGCGGCGGAAGTCCGCGGTGACGAACGTCCGCTGCAGCCAGCGGTCCTCGCCGTCGTAGCGCGGGGTGAAGTCGGTGCGCCCGTGCACCGTCACCCGGTTGTCCACGATGGCCAGGTCGCCCGGGGTGAGCCGGACCGTGCGGGTGGCCTGCTCGAAGGCCCGCCCCAGCTCGCCGAGCGCGACCTCGGCGCGCGGGGTCAGCGGGGTGGTCGCGGCCAGGTCCACCCGCAGGTCCGGGTCGTCGGCCGCGCCGTGCAGCACCGCGTGCGGGACCGACGCGCCGTCGCCGCCGAACGACGGGGGCGGCGCGGTCAGGAACTCCGGGCTGGCCAGCGCGGCGCGGGTGTCGGGCGTCAGCAGCGGCAGCACCTCGCGCACGCACACCGTGCGCAGGCCCGCGATCCGGTCGTGATCGGGGCGCAGGCACAGCAGGAGCACGTAGTCCGGGCGGTGCCGGTGGAAGGCGTTCTCGTTGTGGAAGGTCAGCAGCACCGACCCGGCGTTGCCCTGGAACGTCTCCTTGCCCGGCACCGGAACCACGTCCTGCACCAGCGCCCCGGTCTTCTCCGCGCGGAAGGCCGTCGGCTCGCCGAGCTCGCAGGCGATCATCATCAGCACGGCGGCGGGCACGGTGACCATCCGCTGCACCGAGCCGTCCACGGTCGGCGTCGGCGGCAGGGACTCCGCGTCGATCGGCAGCCCGCGCAGCAGCAGGGTGCCTGCGTCGCCCGGGTCGCGGCGGAACGCCCGCAGCGGCCTGCGCAGCGCGGCGGGCAGCTCCGCGCCCGCCTCCCGCGCCGCGGTCACCCAGCCCGGGTCGTCCACCTGCTCGTCGCCCCAGAAGCACAGGTCCAGCGCGAGGCGCAGCACCTCGCTCGCGTCCAGCGCGGCGGTCTGCACCGCGCCCGTCGTGGTCGTCATCGCTGACCCGCCTTCGCCAGCAGGGGCAGCGCGAACGGCAGGACGGCCGTCTCCTCGCCCGCCTCGAACGGGCCTGCGGACTCCCCGAGGTCGACCAGGATCGGGGCCGCGCCGCGCAGCAGCGCGCGCACCTCGAAGAACAGCCCGCCCAGGTCCGCGCCGGACTCCGCGGCGCGCACCAGCCGGGGCAGCTGGTCGGCGATGTAGGCCGCCGCCCGGTTGAGGCTGTAGCCGTCGAGTTCGTAGCAGGCGCGGAAGCGGTCCAGCATGGCCGAGGCGCGCTGCCGCGCGGCGTCGGGGACCGGCTGCTCGATGCCGTCCGCGCCCGCCTCGGCGACCGCCTTGCCCAGCAGGCCCGCCAGCCGGTTCCACGGCTCGACCAGCCGCGAGCCGGTGACCTTCTCCAGCGCTTCCCGGCCGAAGTTGGTCTGCTGGTGCTCGGGCGCGCTCAGCGCCAGGTAGAACCGGATCAGGTCGCGCGGCACCTCCTCCAGCAGGTCGCGCGGGTAGACGACGTTGCCGAGGCTGGTGGAGAACTTCGAGTTCTCCAGCTCGTAGAACTCGTTGGAGATGATCGCGTCCGGGAGCACGTACTTGCCCTCGTGCGCCATGAGCAGCGCGACGTGGGTGAAGCCCCAGAAGTAGATGTTGTCGAAGCCGATGAAGTAGACGACCTCGGCGTCGCGCTCGGCCCGCCAGTGCTCGTCGTCGGCGGCCACCTGCTGGCCGATCTGCTCGGCGGCGTAGGCGGTGCAGTACATGACAGCGGGGATGCCCTCGGCCCACGCGTTGATCGTCTGGCCGGGCGTCTCCGGGAACGGCGCCGGGATGCCCCAGCCGACCGGGTAGGTCACCGGGAAGTCCGGCAGCGGCCGGGCGAGCAGCTCGCGGACGAGCTGCACGGTGTGCGGGCGCATCCTGTGCTCACGCGCGCGGTAGAACTCGGTCAGCTGCTCGCGGTACTCCTCCATGGGCAGCACCAGGATCTCCGCGTCGCGGACGGTCACCGGGTCGTCGGTGTCCATCGTGGAGCGCGGGTCGAACAGCTCGTCGAAGTTGTTCGGGTGGCCGCACGCCTCGCACAGGCCACCCCGGCTGAACACCAGGCACAGCGGGCAGTCCCCGCTCACCAGGCCCTCGACCAGGAACTCGCCGGTGCGCTCGTTGTAGGGCAGCGGGACCGTGCGGGTGCGGAACTTGCCCGCCGCGTGCAGCGGGGTGAGGAAGTCCAGTACAGCGGCGCGATAGCGGTCGTCGAACGGCGCGAATCCGTCCAGCGAGACGCCCATCGCCGCGAGCGTCGCGCGGATCTCGTGCCAGGACCGCTGGCCTAACTCCTGCGGTGTCAGCCCTTTGCGCCGAGCGCTGGCCAGCACATAGGTCTGGCTCTCGTCGGTTCCGGTGGAGAACACCACGGGGCGGCCGGTGGCGCGCAGGTAGCGGGCGTGCACGTCGGCGGCCATGAACGGGCCCGCGATGTGGCCGACGTGCAGGTCGCCGTTGGGGGTCGGCGGGGTGTCGATGATCAGGGCGGGGCGGTTCATGGGTTCAGCCCTCCCGGTGGCGGGCGGCGAACGACTCGGTCATCGCCTCGTCCCACCACACCGTGTACATCTCGAAGTCGGTGTCGGTCTCGTTGATCACTTGGTGCTCGGTGAACGGCGGGAAGTGGACGATGTCGCCCGCGCTGAAGCTGCGCCGCTCGCCGTTGGACTCCAGGACCGCGGTGCCGTTGACCGCGATGAAGATCTCGTACTCGTGGTGGGCGTGCCGCTCCGACGAGGCGCCGGGCTTGATCACGCACCACGCGCCCTCGAACGGCGCGTTGACCGCGTTCCAGGGCATCAACCGCTGCGAGTGGTTGTTGTCGGGGCCCAGTCGATCCCGGTCCAGTCTGCGGATCTCCACGACGTCTCCTTCTCGGTGGTCCGCCGGTTTCCGTGGCCGGCGCGGTCTGCGGTGATGTCGGCGAGGATGTCCGCGGCGCGCACGGACATGACGCTCAGCAGGGAATCGCTGATGCCGTGCGTGGCCTCGTTGACGCCCTGCAGGTAGCAGGCGGCGGGGCCGACGCGCAGCCGGTAGTCGCGGGTGACCTCCACCCTGGGCAGGCCGAGCGCGCCCGCCAGCCCGCGGACGAGCGCGGGCATCCCGCGCACGAACCCGGTCCCGAGCAGCACCAGGTCGCAGCGCAACTCCTCGGTCCGGCCGGTGCGCCGGTCGGTCAGCTCCAGCACCACGTCGCCGCCGTCCTCGTAGGCCGCGGTGACGTCGGTCATGGTGGCCACGCGCATGCGGTCCGCGCCGCCGAGCCGGTCGAGGTAGCGCTGCCGGTAGAGCCGGTCCATCAGGTCGGGGGCGAGGCCGGAGTAGTTGGTGGTGTGCATCTCCCGCAGGATCTGCTCGCGGGCCTCGGGGCGGGCGGTGAAGAACTCGTCGACCGCCGAGGGGTAGAAGTACTCGTTGCTGAACTTGCCGTTCTCGTAGGTCTTCGGCGCGATCGAGCGCATGACCAGCGTCCGCGTGGTCACCGGGAGGTCGGTGGCGACGGCGTCGAACATCTCCGCCGCGCTCTGCGCCCCGCCGATGACCGCGACCCGGTACGCCCGGTCCCTGGGCAGTTCGGCGATCCGCTGCACGTACTCGGTGCTGTGGACGACCCGCTCGCGGGGGAGCGTGGCGTACTCGGCGGGCACGTACGGGTCGCGTCCCGCGCCGACGACGAGGTAGCGGCTGCGGATCGCCGAGCCGTCGGCCAGCCGGGTCACCCAGGCGACCGGTCCGCCGTCGGGGCCGCGCTCGGCGTCGATGCCGACACAGCGCCTGCGGTATTCGACGGACACATTCGCCATCGAGTCGGCGGCCCACTGGAAGTAGTCGGAAACCTCCGTGCGATAGGGCTGGAAAGTCCCGAGGTTCACGAACTCGTTCAGCCGCCCGACGGAGTGCAGGTAGTTGAGAAAGGAAAACCGGCTGCGCGGGTCGCGCAGCGTGGCGAGGTCCTTGAGGAACGAGACCTGGCTCTGCGCGCCGGGCAGCAGCATGCCGCGCTGCCACACGACCCGGTCGGCCTGCTCGATGACGAGGGAGTTGGCGGCGAGGTCGGCAGGCCCGGCCTCGTCGACGGCGGCGGCGAGGGCGAGGTTCGCAGGCCCCGCGCCGATGGCCAGCAGTTCGACGTCCCGGTCGGGGGCGCGTGATTCGGCCATCCTTCTTCTCCTCAGCAGGGGGTGGTCTGCGGAATTGCTCTTTTCCGCATCTTGTTCCCCGCTTTCGCCGGGTCGCATCTTCGGGAATGCCACACCGGATGAGCACGTTCGGAGACGGGCCCGGGCGGGTACGGCGGTATGGTCCGGCACATTCGCGGAAGGGAGCGTTTCGTGAGCGTCACCATCTGGTTCGACCCGAGTTGCCCGTACACCTGGCGGACTTCGCGGTGGCTGCGCGCGGCTGCGGGCCGCCGCGACGAGAAGGTGGTCTGGCGGTTCCTGAGCCTGGCCGTGCTCAACGAGGGCAACGACGACGTCCCCGAGCGCTACCGGCTGTCCCACCAGCGCGCGCTGGCCGCGCTGCGCGTGCTCGCCGCGGTCGACGGGCGGCACGGGCAGGACGCGGTCGACCGGCTCTACTCCGCGATCGGCGAGCGCGTGCACGGCCCGGCCGACCGCTACCTCGACCGGGACGTCCTCGTCGAGTCGCTGGCCGAGGCCGGGCTGCCCGCCGAGCTGATCGACGCCGCCGACGACGCCTCGCTCGACGCCGTCGTGCGGGAGAGCCACGACGCGGGCCAGCAGCGCGTCGGCACGCCCAGCGGCAGCCCCGTGGTCGCCTTCGACGACCACCCGGCGTTCTTCGGCCCGGTGCTGTCCTCGGTGCCCGCCGACGCCGACGCCGACCAGGCCTTCGAGGGATTGCGCCTGCTCAGCGGCGTGCGCGAGTTCAGCGAGGTGAAGCGGGCCCGGGACCCGCTGTCGTGACCGGCTACTTCGAGTACCTGCACACGATCGAGTTCGACGAGGTGCAGGTCACCAACGTCCACTTCAGCACCTATCTGCGCTGGCAGAGCACCTGTCGCGACCGGCTTTTGCGCAAGGTGTCGCCGCCGGAGATGCGGCTGCGCATCGATAAGGCCGAGTGCGAGTTCTTCACCCTGGCGACGGTGGACGACGAGCTGTCGGTGCGGATGCGCCTGGAGGAGCTGACGCCGACGCAGCTGCAGTTCACCTTCGATTACGTGCGCACCTCAGACGCCTGCCTGGTCGCGCGCGGGCGTCAGCGGGTCGCGTGCGTGGTCGGGACCGAGGAGGTCCTGGTGCCGCCCGGGGTGCGCGCGGCGGCCCTGCCCTACGCCGAGACGCCCGTGGCGGGCTGACCCTCGTAGACTCGTCTGGTGCTCGAGGAACTGCGGCAGGTCGAATCCGAACTGGACACCCGCTGGCCGGAAACCAAGATCGAACCGTCGCTGGTCCGGATCAGCGCGCTGGCCCACCTGCTGGGCGACCCCCAGCGCACGTACCCGGTGGTGCAGATCGCGGGCACCAA
Organism: Actinokineospora sp. UTMC 2448; assembly: GCF_024760565.1. Taxonomy (NCBI): domain Bacteria; kingdom Bacillati; phylum Actinomycetota; class Actinomycetes; order Pseudonocardiales; family Pseudonocardiaceae; genus Actinokineospora; species Actinokineospora sp. UTMC 2448. The sequence continues at coordinate 1,455,815 of NZ_CP031087.1, forward strand.
CGGCAAGTCGTCGACCACCCGGATGATCGACGCGCTGTTCACCCGCCTCGGCCTGCGCACCGGCCGCTACACCAGCCCGCACCTGCAGCTGGTCACCGAGCGCATCGGCCTGGACGGCGCGCCCATCGACCCGGTCCGCTACGTCGAGGTCTACCGCGACGTCGAGCCGCTGCTGGCGATGGTCGACGGCAAGTCCGAGGTGCCGCTGACCAAGTTCGAGGTGCTGACCGCGATGGCGTACTCCGCCTTCGCCGACGCCCCGGTGGACGTCGCCGTGGTGGAGACCGGGCTGGGCGGCTCGTGGGACGCCACGTCCATCGTCGAGCCCCGGGTGGCCGTCGTCGGGCCGGTCGGCATCGACCACGTCGAGTACCTCGGCCCCGACCTGCTCGGCATCGCCAGGGAGAAGGCGGGGATCATCAAGCCCGGGTCCATCGCCGTGCTCGCCGAGCAGGACCCCGGCGTCGCCCGGGTGCTGCTGGAGCGCTGCGCCGAGATGGACGCCACCGTGGCCCGGCAGGGCATGGAGTTCGGCGTGCACCACCGCGACGTCGCCGTCGGCGGGCAGATGGTCGCCATCCAGGGCCTCGGCGGGGTCTACGACGAGATCTTCCTGCCCCTGCACGGCGCCCACCAGGCCGACAACGCCGCCCGCGCGCTCGCCGCGGTGGAGGCGTTCTTCGGCGCGGGCGCCGACCGCAGGCTGGACATCGATGCCGTGCGCGAGGCGTTCGCGACCGTGGTGGTCCCCGGCCGGATGGAGCGGATGCGGACCGCGCCGAGCGTGTTCATCGACGCCGCGCACAACCCGCACGGCGCCGCCGCGCTCGCCGCTGCCCTCGACGCCGAGTTCGAGTTCCGCAGGCTGGTCGGCGTGGTCGGGGTGATGGCGGACAAGGACGTCGCGGGCATCCTGACCGCGCTGGAGCCGGTGTTCTCCGACCTGGTCGTCACCACGAACAGCTCGCCGAGGGCGATGGACCCCGACCTGCTCGCGGGCCTGGCCGTCGACGTCTTCGGCGACGAGCGGGTCACCGTGGCCCCCCGGCTGGACGACGCGGTGGAGACCGCCGTCGGCATCGCCGAGGAGACCGACGACCCGAACGAGCCGGTCTCCGGCGGCGGTGTCGTCATCACCGGCTCCGTGGTGACCGCGGGCGAGGCCCGCACCCTGTTCGGCAAGGAGCCCGCGTGAAGGATCCGATGAAGGGCTTCCGCGGCGTCATGTCCGCGATGCTCCTGCTGGAGGCCATCGTCCTGCTGCTGGCCGTGCTGCTGCTGGCCAAGCGCGACGACATCGGCCAGGGCGAGGTCTGGGCGGTCGGCGTCCTCGGCCTGGCGATGGTGGCGCTGTGCGCGTTCGTGCGGCAGCCGTGGGCGCTGGGCGCCGCGCTCGGCATGCAGGGCCTGCTGGTGCTCGGCTTCCTCATCACCCCGGCGATCGGCATCATCGGCGTGCTGTTCTCCCTTGCGTGGGGCTGGGTGACGTGGATGCGCCAGGATGTCCTCAAGCGCATGGCGGAAGGCAGACTGCCTGGTCAGCAGTAGTCTGGCCGGGTGGAACTCGACGACCTGGTCCGGCTGCGCAAAGCACGGGACACCATGGACCGCGACTACGCGCAGCCCCTCGACGTGCCCGCGCTCGCCAAGGCCGCGCTCATGTCGCCGGGCCACTTCTCGCGCAGCTTCCGCGCCGCGTACGGGGAGACGCCGTACTCCTACCTGATGACCCGCCGCATCGAGCGGGCCAAGGCGCTGTTGCGGCGCGGAGACCTGTCGGTCACCGACGTGTGCATGGCGGTCGGGTGTTCCTCGTTGGGCTCGTTCAGCACCCGGTTCACCGAACTGGTGGGGGAGACGCCCAGCGCCTACCGCGCCCGCGCCCACGACGAGGGCGCGGACATCCCGCCGTGCGTCGCCAAGATCCTCACGCGACCGGTCAGGAATGGAGAAGCGAAGTCCATCCGGCGCACCTAGCGTGTGCGCCATGGACATCAAGCTCGCACACACCTTCATCATCGTCGACGACCACGAGAAGGCGCTGGGGTTCTACCGGGACGCCCTGGGCTGGGAAGTGCGCACCGACGTCAGTTTCGAGGGCATGCGCTGGCTGACGCTGAGCCCACCGTCCCAGCCGGACCTGGAGATCGTGCTGGAGTCGCCCGCCGCCGACCCCAGCACATCGGAGGCCGACCGGCAGACCATCAGGGAACTGCTGGCCAAGGGCCTGCTGCGCGGCGTCACCCTCACCACAGACGACGTCGACGCCGCGTTCGAGCAGATCCAGGCGACCGGGGCCGAGGTGCTGCAGGAGCCCATGGACCAGCCCTACGGCGTCCGCGACTGCGCCTTCCGCGACCCGGCGGGCAACATGATCCGGCTCAACCAGCCGAAGGCGCAGTAGCCTTCCGATCATGTTCACCCCGGAGCAGCTGACGGAGTCCATGCCCTTCGCGCGCACCGCAGGTGTCGCGATCACCGCAGCGTCCCCCGAGGAGGTGCGCGCGAGCATGGCCTGGCAGGAGGACCGCTGCACCGTGGGCGGCACGCTGCACGGGGGCGCGCTCGTCACCCTCGCCGACTCCGCGGGGGCGGTGTGCGCGTTCCTCAACCTCCCCGAGGGCGCCAAGGGCACCTCCACGATCGAGACCAAGACCAACCTGTTCCGCGCCGCCCGCTCCGACGTGGAGGCTGTCGCCCGACCCCTGCACATCGGCTCCACCACGATCGTCGTCCAGACCGACCTCTACGCCGACGGCAAGCGCGTGGCGCAGACCACGCAGACCCAGATGGTCTTGCGCTAGACACTCCTCGGCCAACTCGGCGGGTTAGAACCACGCCATGACTGACGTGACCCGCCGCACCCTGCTCACCGCCGGTATGGCCACCGCTGGCTTAGCCCTGCCCGGAGTGGCCTTCGCATCGAGCAGGCCCACCCTCACCCACGGCGTCCAGACCGGGGACGTCACCCAGCACGGCGCCGTGCTGTGGACCCGCAGCGACCGGCCCGCGCGCATGCTGGTCGAGATCGCCCGCGACCCGTCCTTCCGGCACGCCCGCCGCCTGCGCGGCCCCGTGCTGACCCCGGACACCGACGGCACCGGCAAGCTGCGCCTCGACCACCTGCCGCCCGGCTGCGAGGTGCACTACCGGGTCGTCGCCGAGGACCTCGACGGCCGCGTCCGCAGCGCGGCGCTGACCGGCTCGTTCCGCACCGCGCCGGTCGGCCGCGCGGACGTGCGGTTCACCTGGTCCGGCGACGTGGCGGGCCAGGGCTGGGGCATCAACCCGGACACCGGCGGCATGACCGCCTACCGGGCGATGCTCGACCGCGACCCGCACTTCTTCATCAACAGCGGCGACACGGTCTACGCCGACAACCCGCTGCAGGAGACCGTGACCCTCCCCGACGGGCGCGTGTGGCGGAACCTGGTCACGCCCGCCAAGGCCAAGGTCGCCGAGACCCTCGACGAGTACCGCGGCCAGTTCGCCTACAACCTGCTGGACGACAACGTCCGCGCCTTCGCCGCCCGGGTCCCGACCATCGCCCAGTGGGACGACCACGAGGTGGTCAACAACTGGTACCCGGGCGAGATCCTGACCCTGCCGCAGTACACCGAGAAGCGCGTGGACGTCCTGGCCGCCCGCGCCTTCCAGGCCTTCCACGAGTGGCAGCCGATCGACGCCCGGCGCGCTGTCGACGGCCGGGTCTACCGCAGCTTCACCTACGGCCGCCACGTCGAGGTGTTCGTCGTGGACATGCGCTCCTACAAGGACGCCAACACCGCCCCGCGCGACGGCCGCGGCGTGGTGCTCGGCGAGCGGCAGGCCCGCTGGCTGGTCGACGGGCTCACCCGCAGCCGCGCCACCTGGAAGATCGTCGCCGCCGACCTCCCCATCGGCCTGACCGTCCCGGACGGCGCCGACATCGAGGGCATCGCCAACGGCAGGCCCGGCGCGCCCGGCGGCCGCGAGCACGAACTCGCGGGCGTCCTGCGCACCCTCTCCCGCCGCGGCGTCCGCGACGTCGTCTGGCTGACCGCCGACGTCCACTACACCGCCGCCCACCACTACTCCCCGGACCGCGCCGCCTTCACCGACTTCGACCCGTTCTGGGAGTTCGTCTCCGGCCCCCTGCACGCGGGCGCGTTCGGCCCGAACACCCTGGACCCCACGTTCGGCCCGGAGGCGGTGTTCGTCCACGCCCCGCCGCGGGCCAACCTGTCGCCGCTGGAGGGCTTCCAGCACTTCGGCGAGATCGACGTCGACGGCGCCACCGGCGAGCTCACGGTCCACCTGCGCGACGGTCAGGGAACGGCGCTGTGGTCGAAGACCCTGCGCCCGTCCGCGCGAGGTTGAGCCAGCACCTCGGCGAAGCGGGGAACCGCGTCCGGTTACCCTGCTCACACAACAGCTGTCCAGAAGGAGTACCGAAAGCCGTGAGTGAGCGCACCCTGGTCCTGGTCAAGCCCGACGGCGTCAGCCGGGGGCTGGTCGGGGAGGTCATCTCCCGCATCGAGCGCAAGGGCCTGAAGCTCGTCGCGCTGGAGCTGCGGAACGTCGAGCGGTCGGTGGCCGAGCAGCACTACGCCGAGCACGCCGAGCGGAGCTTCTTCGGCGACCTGCTCGACTTCATCACCTCGGGGCCGGTGCTGGCCGCCGTGGTCGAGGGCCCGCGCGCGGTGACCGCGTTCCGGCAGCTCGCAGGCGGGACCGACCCGGTGGAGAAGGCGACGCCGGGCACCATCCGCGGGGACTTCGGCCTGGAGGTCCAGTACAACCTGGTGCACGGCTCGGACTCCACCGAGTCCGCCGAGCGCGAGATCAAGATCTGGTTCCCCGAGCTCTGATCCGGTGCGGCGGGCCGCGGCCGGGCGGCCCGCCGAAATCCGGTGGGGATTGTCGGTGGCCCCGTCTAGGGTGCCCGACGTGGCGCACAACGGGGACGCGCTGGTCCACGCCGACGGGCTGACCAAGCGCTTTGGGGATTTCGCGGCGGTCAACGGCATCGACCTGAGAGTCGAGCGCGGGGAGGCGTTCGGCTTCCTCGGGCCCAACGGCGCGGGCAAGTCCTCCACGATGCGGATGATCGCGTGCGTCTCGCCGCGCACCGGGGGCGAGCTCTCCGTGCTGGGCATGGACCCCAACCGCGACGGCCCGCAGATCCGGGCGCGCATCGGCGTCTGCCCGCAGCTGGACAACCTCGACAACGAGCTGACCGTCCGGCAGAACCTGCACATCTACGGCCGCTACTTCGGCCTCTCCCGCGCGCAGGTCCGCGCGAAGGCCGTCGAGCTGCTCGACTTCGCCCAGCTCGCCGAGCGCGCCGACGACGAGGTGGAGCCGCTCTCCGGCGGCATGAAGCGGCGGCTGACCATCGCCCGGTCGCTGATCAACGACCCCGAGCTCCTGCTGCTCGACGAGCCCACCACCGGCCTGGACCCGCAGGCCCGCCACCTGCTCTGGGACCGCCTCTTCCGGCTCAAGCAGGAGGGCGTCACCCTCATCATCACCACGCACTACATGGACGAGGCCGAGCAGCTCTGCGACCGCCTGGTGGTGATGGACGGCGGCAAGATCGTCGCCGAGGGCAGCCCGGCTGGCCTGATCGCCCAGTACTCCACCCGCGAGGTCCTCGAACTGCGCTTCGCCCCCGGCACCCAGGCCGACGCCGTGCCCGACGTCGCCGACCTCGCCGACCGGGTCGAGGTGCTGCCCGACCGGCTGCTGCTCTACGCCGACGACGGCGAGGCCGCGCTCAAGGCGGCCCACAACCGCGGCGTGCACCCGCTGTCCAGCCTGGTGCGCCGCAGCTCGCTGGAGGACGTCTTCCTCCGCCTGACCGGCCGGACGCTGGTGGACTGATGCGCACATCGACCGGCACCGCCATCGGCCCCGCGCGCTCGGCGCTGATGGTCATCGAGGCGTTCTGGACCTGGTACAAGCGCAACTGGCGCTCGTCGGCGGTCTCCAGCATCCTGTCGCCGCTGCTGTTCCTGATCGCCCTCGGCTTCGGCTTCGGCTCCCAGGTCAGGGCGGGCGACGCCACGCTCGGCCTGCCGTACGTGCAGTACCTCGCGCCCGCGCTGGTGTGCGCCGCGGCGATGCAGACCGCGGCGTTCGAGTCGACGTTCCCGGTGCTGTCGTCGTTCAAGTGGCAGCGCAACTACATCGCCGTCACCGCCACCCCGATCGGCCCGAAGGCGCTGGTCGGCGGCGTGCTGGCGTGGATCGCGGTGCGGCTTGCGGTGTCCGGGGCGGTCTTCATGGTCGTCGCCGCCCTGCTCGGCGCGCTGACCGGCCCCGCTGCCCTGCTGGCGCTGCCCGTGTCGATCGTGACCGGGATGGCGATGGCGGCCCCGATCGTGGCGTACTCGTCGACCATCGAGACCGAGGGCCAGCAGTTCAACGCCATCTTCCGGTTCATCGTGATGCCGATGATGATGTTCTCCGGCACGTTCTTCCCGGTCGAGCAGCTGCCCGGATGGGCGCAGCCGGTCGTCTGGGCGACCCCGCTGTGGCACGGCACGGAGCTGGCCCGCGGGCTGTCCTTCGGCGGCGTCGACCCGCTCGCCGCCCTCGGCCACACGGCGTACCTGCTCGCCCTGTTCGCCGCGGGCGCCTACCTCTGCACGCGCACGTTCACCCGGAGGCTGGCGGTCTAGATGTCCACCGACACCACGGTCCGCTCCGCCGAGCCGCCGCCGATCCCGCCGCGCACCGGCTTCCTGCTGCGCCTGCTGCCCGCGGGCACGTACGCGGGCCGCGCCCGCGTGCTCATCGAGCGCTCGGTGATGACCCAGCGCAAGGCCTGGCTGGCCATCGCGTCGGGCTTCTTCGAGCCGCTGTTCTACCTGTTCGGCCTCGGCTACGGCTTCGGCCGGCTGGTCGGCGAGGTCACCGGCCCCACCGGCGAGCCGATGTCCTACGTCGCCTTCGTCGCCCCCGCCCTGCTGGCCGCCTCGGCCATGAACGGCGCGGTCTACGACGCCACGTTCAACATCTTCTTCAAGTTCAAGTACGCCAAGCTCTACGACGCGATGCTGGCCACGCCGCTGGGCCCGCTCGACGTCGCCATCGGCGAGATCACCTGGGCGCTGATCCGGGGCGCGCTGTACGCGGGCGGCTTCCTGGCGGTCATGCTCGGCATGGGCCTGCTGACCTCGCCGTGGGCGCTGCTCGCGCTGCCCGCCGCCATCTTCATCGCGTTCGCCTTCGCCGCGGTCGGCATGGCCTGCACGACCTACATGCGCTCCTGGCAGGACTTCGACCTCGTGCAGCTGGCGCTGCTGCCGATGTTCCTGTTCTCCACCACGTTCTTCCCGATCACCGTCTACCCGGGCTTCCTGCAGTTCATCGTGAAGTGCTTCCCGCTGTACCACGCGATCGAGGTCATGCGGGCCCTGTGCGGTGGCTTTGTCGACATGTCGATCCTGGGCCACCTGTCGTACTTCGCGGTGATGATCGGCATCGGCACGGTCGTGGCCTCGCGGCGGCTGGGCAAGCTGTTGCTGTCCTAGACGGCGATCACGGTGACCGCGGGTTCGAGGCCGACGAAGTCCTTCGGGTTGCGGGTCAGCAGGGGGAGCTGTCGCGCGGCCGCGGTCGATGCGATCAGGAGGTCGGCTATCCGCCCCCTCGGCTGTCGACCCTGCGCGTAGACCAAGGAGCACAGGTAGCCGTAGTACCGGGCGGCTGATGCGTCCACCGGCAGCACGTCGAGGGTGTTTTCCACCCACTGGACGTACTGCTGGCGCTTGGCGCGCACGACGGGGTCCTTCGTGGCGGACGGCCCGGCGGTGAGTTCGGCGAGCGTGACCGCGCTGATCGCGGCACTCCCGATGATGTCCTGCAGGCGCAGGGACGGCAGGTCGACCAGTACCGAGGTGTCGAGCAGGCCCCGCTCGTGCTCAGGCGTCATCGCGGGCCGCCTGCCGCTCCCACGGGTCGTCGCCGAGGTAGGGGTCGACGTACTCGTCGAGATCGGCGCGGAACTGGTCGAAGTCGATCCTGGGCAGCTGGGCGGCCAGCCGCTGCAGCTCTTCCACCGGGACGAAGGCGCGCCGCTGGATGGGGGTCACCTCGGCGATGGGCGTACCGTTGCGGGTGAGGATGAAGTGCTCCCCGTTCTCCACCGCGCGGAAGATGGCGGCGCTGTCGTTGCGCATCTCCCGCTGGGTGATGTACCTGGTCATAGCCCCAGGATACGACCAATGCGCTACGAGTTGCTACGGTAATCACCCGGTCGAAGCACGGGCTACCCTGGACGCACTATGAGCGTCGAGTCGGTCTTCCCCCAGTTGGAGCCCCTGCTGCCGAGGGTGTCCAAGCCGGTCCAGTACGTCGGCGGCGAGCTGAACGCCACCGTGAAGCCCTGGGAGCAGGCGAACGTCCGCTGGGCGCTGATGTACCCCGACGCCTACGAGGTGGGGCTGCCCAACCAGGGCGTCATGATCCTCTACGAGATCCTCAACGAGCTGCCCGACGTGCTCGCCGAGCGGACCTACGCGGTCTGGTCGGACCTGGAGAAGCTGATGCGCGAGCACGGCGTCCCCCAGTTCACCGTCGACGGGCACCGGCCGGTCAAGGCGTTCGACGTGCTGGGCGTCAGCTTCGCCACCGAGCTGGGCTACACCAACCTGCTCAACGCGCTCGACCTGGCGGGCATCCCCCTGCACGCCGCCGACCGCACCACCGACGACCCGGTCGTCCTGGCGGGCGGGCACGCCGCGTTCAACCCCGAGCCCATCGCCGACTTCATCGACGCCGCCGTGCTCGGCGACGGCGAGGAGGCGGTCGGCCAGATCACCGACATCATCCGCGCGTGGAAGGCCGACGGCCGCCCGGGCGGCCGCGACGAGCTGCTGACCCGCCTCGCCGAGACCGGCACCGTCTACATCCCGCGCTTCTACGACGTCGCCTATGCCGAGGACGGGCGCATCGCCAGCGTCACGCCCAACCGCGAGCGCGTCCCCGAGGTCGTCGCCAAGCGCACGACCATGGACCTCGACGCGTGGCCCTACCCGAAGCAGCCGCTGGTCCCGCTCGCCGAGTCCGTGCACGAGCGGATGAGCGTGGAGATCTTCCGCGGCTGCACCCGGGGCTGCCGCTTCTGCCAGGCAGGCATGATCACCCGCCCGGTGCGCGAGCGCAGCATCGACGGCATCGGCGCGATGGTGCAGCAGGGCCTGGCGGCCAGCGGCTTCGAGGAGGTCGGCCTGCTGTCGCTGTCCAGCGCCGACCACTCCGAGATCGGCGAGATCACCAAGCAGCTCGCCGACCGCTACACCGGCACCAACACCGGCCTGTCGCTGCCGAGCACCCGGGTCGACGCGTTCAACATCGACCTGGCCAACGAGCTGTCCCGCAACGGCCGCCGCTCCGGGCTCACCTTCGCCCCCGAGGGCGGCAGCGAGCGCATCCGCCGCGTCATCAACAAGATGGTGTCCGAAGAGGACCTCATCAAGACCGTCAGCACGGCCTACGCCAACGGCTGGCGGCAGGTGAAGCTGTACTTCATGTGCGGGCTGCCGACCGAGACCGACGACGACGTCCTGCAGATCGCCGAGATGGCGCGCAACGTCATCCGCGCGGGCCGGGAGGCCAGCGGCCAGAAGGACATCCGCTGCACGATCTCCATCGGCGGGTTCGTGCCCAAGCCGCACACCCCGTTCCAGTGGGCCGCGCAGACCGACCCGGACACTGTGGACGCCCGGCTGCGCAAGCTGCGCGAGGCGGTCAACTCCGACCGCCGCATCGGCCGCAGCATCGGCATGCGCTACCACGACGGCAAGCCCAGCCACATCGAGGGCCTGCTGTCCCGGGGCGACCGCAGGGTCGGCCGGGTCATCGAGCGGGTCTGGCGCGACGGCGGCCGCTTCGACGGCTGGAGCGAGCACTTCTCCTACGAGCGCTGGGTGGCCGCCTGCGAGTCCGAGCTGACCCCGCTGGGCGTCTCGCTGGCCTGGTACACCACCCGCGAGCGCACCGAGGACGAGGTGCTGCCCTGGGACCACCTCGACTCCGGCCTGGACAAGCAGTGGCTGTGGGACGACTGGCAGGACGCCATCGACGAGCGCGAGCAGGACGACTGCCGCTGGACGCCGTGCTTCGACTGCGGCGTCTGCCCGGCGATGGGCACCGACATCGAGATCGGCCCCACCGGCCGCAAGCTGCTGCCGATCAGCCCGGTCGGCCAGGGCACGCCGGTGCGCAATCCGGCGCTGACCCAGTAGCTAGGGGACCCGCACCAGCCCGTGCCCGTAGAAGCTGTTGTAGCGGGCGTAGCCGGTGCAGTAGGCGTCCTGTCCCGCCACGCCGTCGAGGTCGTAGTCGGCGGGGCAGGGCAGTGACCGCGCCTGCCCGGTGAGCGCCCGCGCCAGCCGCTGCGGCGTCGCGTAGGGCTGCTGTCCGGCCAGCAGGGCCGCGACACCGGTCACGTGCGGCGCGGCCATCGAGGTCCCGCAGGCCGTCCCGTAGCCGCCCGGCACCGTGGAGAGCACGCAGTCGCCCTCCTCGCCGCCGGGCGCTGTGACGTCCACCACGCCGAGGCCGTAGGCGCTGTAGCCGGACTTCACCTGATCGGGGCCGACCGCCGACACCGCGACCACGCCGCGCAGGCCGCCCGGCAGGAGCTTGCAGCTGCCGTCCAGCGTCCGCCTGCCCCGGCTGTCGGCCGTCTCGCCGCTGGGCGCTGCCAGGTCGGTGTTCTCGTTGGACGCCGCCGCGACCGTCAGCACACCGCGGATCGAGGCGTAGTCGACCGCGCGCCGGACCGCCTCGAAGACGACGTGCTCGGCCTCGCGGTCGCAGGTCAGCAGCCACGGGTCGACGAAGTAGGAGTTGTTCGTCACGGTCATGCGCTTGGCCGCGGCCCACATCAGCCCGCAGATCACGGCCTCCGGGTAGACGTACCCGGCGTCGTCGACGACCTTCACCGAGGCCAGCCGCACGCCGGGGGCCACCCCGGTGATGCCCTTGCCGTCGTCGGCCGCCGCGATCAGGCCCGCGACGTGCGTGCCGTGCGGCGAGGTCGTCGGCGCCCACGCGGCGGGCCTCGGGTCGGCCACGCCGGTCAGGCAGCCCGCCGACACCGTCGGGTCGACGGCGGCGACGAGGTCGGGGTGGGTGGCGTCGATGCCGGAGTCCAGCACGCCGACCAGCACGTCCGCGCTGACCGCGCGCTCGCGGTCAGCGCCGATCATGGTCATGTTCCACTGCTCGCCCGTGCGGTCGGCGGGGGCGACCGGGCCGCCCGAGCTCAGCGGCGGGTTGCCCCGCTCACCCGCGGTGACCGACCGGGCGCTGAAGGCCCGGTCGCGGCCCATCCGGTCGGCGAAGGCGGGGTCGGCCGAGACGGCGATGCCCACGGCGATCTGCGCGTAGTAGCCCGTCAGCGACCCGCAGGCGACGGTGGTGTCCAGCTTGGCGTCCTCAGCGGCCGTGCCCGCGTCGAAGAGGACCACGTAACGCAGGGTCGGCCCGCTGGTCGAACAGCCCGAGCGCGGCTCGGCCGCGGCGTCGACGGCGAGGGTGACCTGGGTCGTCGCGACGAGCGCGACGCTGACCGCTGCCGCCAAGGTCCGGCGCAGCAGAGGCACGGGCGACCTCCAGTGCTGGGTCCGCCGGTTGCTACGGCGTCTGCTGTCCACTGCATCGCGGACGGTAGCCACGACGCCTTCGGGAAACAAGCGCGTCGGCGTATTTGGCGCTGAGGGTACGGTGCCAGGCACGCGCATTGCTCACCAGGGGAGCAGTGCCAGTGCCACCAGAAGGAGCAACCCCTGAGCCGGAAGGACCAGCCCAACCCCTCGGCGCCGCCGGTGCAGAAGCTGCGCGTGCGGTACGCCAAGCGGGGCAGGCTCCGCTTCACCTCCCACCGCGACGTCGCGCGCGCCTTCGAGCGGGCGCTGCGCCGCGCGGGCGTGCCGATGGCCTACTCGCAGGGCTTCAGCCCGCACCCGAAGATCTCCTGGATCGGCGCTGCGCCCACCGGCGTGGCGAGCGAGGCCGAGTACGTCGAGGTCCAGCTCGTGGCCGCGGTCGACCCCTCGGCCCTCGCGCGCGCCCTCGACGAGGCCCTGCCGCCCGGGCTCGACGTGCTCGACGTGGTGGCGGCCGGGCCGGGCTCGCTGGCCGACCGGGTCGACGCCGCCGAGTGGCTGGTCGAGATGCCGGGCGTGTCGTCGGACACACTGCGCGCCGCCGTCGACCGGCTGCTCGCCGAGGAGCACGTCATGGTCTCCCGCCGCACCAAGGACGGCACGCGCGAGATCGACGTGCGACCAGCGGTGATCCTCGCGGAGGTGGCCGATCCCGCCGACGGGCGACCCGCTGTGGGCATCGACATGCCCGCCGGGGACGGTCCGTGTGGGATACTGCGTATGGTCGTCCGGCAGACAACACCGGCCGTTCGGCCCGACGACGTACTGAGCGCGCTCCGTGTCGTCGCCGCCCTCGACCAGCCGGTGCCCGCGAAGGCGACCCGATTGGCGCAGGGGCGGCTGGACGATGTCGGTGCGCTGTCCGACCCGCTGGCCCCGGACAGGGCCGCGTCGGCCGGATAGCGCGGTCGCCGAGCCCGGATCGCGCCACGCTGTCGTCGCGTGACCTGACGTCGCGCCCGCCCGCCGTGCCATGCGGAGCGGTCCGGCGGAGGCGAGGATTCCCGCCGCTCCCACGCGGCGGATTGGACAACTAGGGCCCCTGAGCGGCCGCGCACCCAGCGCGCCCGGGGGCGGAGGAGCTACATGTCGGATATGTCGAACCCTGCCGGAGAGACCGGCGGGGCCGCCACCACACCCGCGCTGGCCGACCTGCCCGCCAAGGTGCGCGTGCACGCGTTGGCCAAGCTGCTCGGCGTGAGCAGCCGCGAGGTGCTCGGCGCGCTGGAGGAGCTGGGCGAACCCGCCCGCGGCGCGCAGTCGAGCGTGGCCAAGGACCTGGCGCTGCGGGTCGCCGCCGCGCTGGCGGGGGAGCAGGCCGAGAGCCCGGAGAGCCCCGACAGCCCGGACAGCGCCGACAGCGTTGACGAGGCCGTCGACGAGGCGGTCGAGGAAGTCGAGGAAGTCGAGGAGCCCAGGGCGGCGGCCGCCCGGGTGCCCGCGCTGCCGGTGTTCGCCTCGGCGTCGCCGCTGTTCCAGGCTCCGGACCCGGCCGCTGCGGCCCCGTCGCGCCGCAAGGCCCGGCCCGAGCCCGAGCCGGAGCCCGAGCCCGACGAGCAGGTCGACGAGGCCGCCGACGCGGCCGACGCCGACGCCGATGGCGACGAGGGCGCGGGCAGGCGCCGCCGCCGAGGCCGCCGAGGCCGCGGCCGGGGTCGCGGGGCCGACGACGCCACCGACGCCGACGAGACCGAGTCCGCCGAGGCCGAGCAGCCCGAGGCAGCCGAGCAGCCCGAGGCCGACGAGGACGGGGGCAGCAAGCGCCGCCGCCGCCGTCGCCGCCGCAAGGGCGGCGAGGACGCCGACGCCGCTGAGGCCGACGACCCGCCGAACACCGTCACCCACGTCCGCGAGTCGCGGGACGTCCGCGACGACCGCGCCGAGCGCGATGCCGCCCGCGACGAGGTGCGCAGCGTGCGCGGCTCGACCCGGCTCGAGGCCAAGCGCCAGCGCCGCCGCGACGGCCGCGAGGCCGGGCGCAGGCGCGCGCCGATCCTCTCCGAGGCCGAGTTCCTGGCCCGCCGCGAGGCCGTCGACCGCACGATGGTCGTCCGCGAGTACAGCGACCGCACGCAGATCGGCGTGCTGGAGGACGGGGTGCTCGTCGAGCACTTCGTGACCTCGTCCGGCAGCGGCTCGCTGGTCGGCAACGTGTACCTGGGCCGCGTGCAGAACGTGCTGCCCAGCATGGAGGCCGCCTTCGTCGACATCGGCCGCGGCCGCAACGCCGTGCTCTACGCGGGCGAGGTCGACTGGGACGCCGCCGGGCTGGAGGGCAAGGCCCGCAAGATCGAGCAGGCGCTGTCCACCGGCGACAGCGTGCTGGTGCAGGTCACCAAGGACCCGGTCGGCCACAAGGGCGCCCGGCTGACCACCCAGATCTCGCTGCCCGGCCGGTTCCTGGTCTACGTGCCCGGCGGCGGGGCCACCGGCATCTCCCGCAAGCTGCCGGAGAACGAGCGCCGCAGGCTCAAGGACGTGCTCAAGCGCGTGGTCCCCGAGGACGCGGGCGTGATCATCCGCACCGCGTCGGAGGGCATCAGCGAGGAGGAGCTGGGCCGCGACGTGCGCCGTCTGCAGGCGCAGTGGCAGGTCATCAAGGAGAAGGCGGACGCGGGCACCGGCCGCAAGGGCTCGGGCAAGGGCGGCTCGGCCAAGAGCTCGGCCCCCACGCTGCTCTACGAGGAGCCCGACCTGCTGGTGAAGGTCGTCCGCGACCTGTTCACCGAGGACTTCAGCGCGCTGATCGTCCAGGGCGACACCGCCTGGGAGACCATCGACGCCTACGTCCGCCACGTCGCCCCCGAGCTGGCCGACCGCGTGCGCAGGCACAGCGGGCCCAAGGACGCCTTCACCACCCACCGCATCGAGGAGCAGCTGCTCAAGGCGCTCGACCGCAAGGTGTGGCTGCCCTCCGGCGGCTACCTGGTGATCGACCGCACCGAGGCGATGACCGTCATCGACGTCAACACCGGCAAGTTCACCGGGTCGGGTGGAAACCTGGAGGAGACGGTCACCCGCAACAACCTGGAGGCCGCCGAGGAGATCGTCCGCCAGCTGCGGCTGCGCGACGTGGGCGGCATCATCGTCATCGACTTCATCGACATGGTGCTGGAGTCCAACCGCGACCTCGTGCTGCGGCGGCTCACCGAGTGCCTCGGCCGCGACCGCACCCGCCACCAGGTGGCGGAGGTCACCTCGCTCGGCCTGGTCCAGATGACCCGCAAGCGGGTCGGCACCGGCCTGCTCGAGGCGTTCAGCACCACGTGCGAGCACTGCAAGGGCCGCGGCGTGAACGTCTCGACCGAGCCGATCGTGAAGTCGGCCAACGGCCAGCAGAACGGTCAGAGCGGCCAGGGCGGCCAGAGCGGCGGCGGGCAGAAGGAGTCCAAGCGCTCCCGCAACCGCGGCGAGGACCGGGCGGCGGCCAAGGAGAAGGAGGCCGTCGAGGCGCCCAAGGAGGAGCCGGTCGCCCCGGAGCCGGAGCGGGAGGCCGCCAAGGCGGCCGTCGCCCAGATCGCGCGGTCCACGGTCCGCGCGGGCGACGACGACCCGGACGCCGCGGGCCCCGAGGTGCCCGAGCAGGCCCGCAACGGCAACGGCAGGGTGCCGGAGGCCGCGCTGGCCCCCGCTGCCCCGCGCAGGCGCCGCAGGGCCGCGTCCCGCCCGGCCGGACCGCCGGTCGGGGTGGACGCCGAGGGCTGACCCGGGACCCGGTTTGACCCTGGTTTCCGGCGGCACGTACGCTGTAGCACGGCCCGCCTCACTGGTGGGCCGTGTCGTGCACCAAGCCTGGTCCGCCTCAGCGTGACCCTGGAGAGCATGACCCCCACTGTCTAGCAGCAGGAGACTTCCGTCCGATGTACGCGATCGTCAAGACCGGCGGCAAGCAGTACAAGGTGGCTGTCGGCGACGTCGTCGAGGTCGAGAAGCTCGAGGGCGTGCCGGGCACCGAACTCAGCCTTGCCGCGGTGCTGGTCGTCGACGGCACCGACGTCACCACGGACGCGGACGCCCTGGCGAAGGTTGCGGTGACCGGCAAGGTCGTCGAGCACACCAAGGGCCCGAAGATCCGGATCCACAAGTTCAAGAACAAGACCGGCTACCACAAGCGCCAGGGTCACCGGCAGAAGCTGACCCGCGTCGAGGTCACCGGCATCACGGTGAAGTGAGGACCTGAGCAGCCATGGCACACAAAAAGGGTGCTTCCAGCTCCCGCAACGGGCGCGACTCGAACCCCCAGTACCTGGGCGTGAAGCGGTTCGGCGGCCAGGTCGTCAAGTCCGGTGAGATCCTGATCCGCCAGCGCGGCACCAAGTTCCACCCGGGCGTCAACGTCGGCCGAGGCAAGGACGACACGCTGTTCGCGCTGGCCGCGGGCGCCGTCCAGTTCGGCACGCGGCGCGGTCGCAAGACCGTCAACATCGTCCCGGTCGAGGCCTGAGGCCCGACCGCGAGACCCCTATGACGAGGGCGGGCCTGCCTTGGCCCGCCCTTTGTCGTGTCTGAGAGGAAGTCATGTCCCGATTCGTCGACCGGGTGGTCATCCACGTCTCCGGCGGCAACGGCGGCAACGGGTGCGCGTCGGTCCACCGGGAGAAGTTCAAGCCGCTGGGCGGCCCCGACGGCGGCAACGGCGGCAACGGCGGCGACGTCGTGCTCGTCGTCGACGCCAACGTGCACACGCTGCTCGACTTCCACTTCCGCCCGCACGCGGTCGCCACGCACGGCAAGCAGGGGCAGGGCTCCAACCGCGACGGCGCGAACGGGCAGGACCTGGAGCTCAAGGTGCCCGAGGGCACGGTCGTGATGTCCCAGGACGGGGAGATCCTGGCCGACCTCGTCGGCCACGGCACCCGCTTCGTCGCGGCCCAGGGCGGGCGCGGCGGGCTCGGCAACGCGGCGCTGGCGTCCAAGGCCCGCAGAGCGCCCGGGTTCGCGCTGCTCGGCGAGCCCGGCGACACCCGGGACCTGGTGCTCGAGCTGCGCTCGATGGCCGACGCCGGGCTGGTCGGGTTCCCGTCGGCGGGCAAGTCGTCGCTGATCGCGGTGCTGTCGGCGGCCAAGCCGAAGATCGCGGACTACCCGTTCACCACGCTGGTGCCGAACCTGGGCGTGATCACCGCGGGGGAGACGGTGTTCACCATGGCCGACGTGCCCGGGCTGATCCCGGGGGCGTCCGAGGGCAAGGGCCTGGGCCTGGACTTCCTGCGCCACATCGAGCGCTGCTCGGTGCTGGTGCACGTCGTCGACTGCGCGACCGACGAGCCCGGCCGCGACCCGCTGTCGGACATCGACGCGCTGGAGGCCGAGCTGGCCCGCTACACCCCGGCGCTGGGCGGCACGCTGGCCGACCGGCCGAGGATGGTCGTGCTGAACAAGATGGACGTGCCCGAGGCGCGGGAGCTGGCCGAGCTGGTGCGCCCGGACATCGAGGCCCGCGGCCTGCCCGTGTTCGAGGTCTCGACCGCCACCCGCGAGGGGCTGCGCGAGCTGACGTTCGCCCTGGCCAGGATCGTGGAGGAGGACCGGGCGGCGCGGCCGATCGTCGAGCCGACCCGGATCGTCCTGCGGCCGAGGGCCGTCGACGACAGCGGCTTCACCATCGAGGCCAACCCGGCCGAGGAGGGCGCGTTCATCGTCCGCGGCGAGCGCCCGGAGCGCTGGGTGCGGCAGACGAACTTCGACAACGCCGAGGCCATCGGCTACCTGGCCGACCGGCTGGCGCGGCTGGGCGTCGAGGAGGCGCTGGCCAAGGCGGGCGCGCGGCCCGGCTGCCCGGTCACCATCGGTGACATGACCTTCGACTGGGAGCCGTCGACGCCCGCGGGTATCGCGATGACCATGTTCTCCCGGGGCAGCGACCCCCGCCTGGAGCAGGACGACCGCATCAGCGCCGCCGAGCGCAAGCACGCCCGCAGGGTCCGCCGCGGCTTGGAGAAGCCGGACGAGGCGGAATGACCGGTCTGCGCTCGGCGACCCGCGCCGCGGTCGCCGCCGCCCGCCTGGTGGTGGTCAAGGTCGGCTCGTCGTCGCTGACCACCGCCGCGGGCGGCCTCGACCCGGACCGCCTGCACGCCCTGGTCGACGCCCTGGCGGCGCGGCGGGCGATGTCGTCGGTCGTGCTGGTGTCCTCCGGCGCCATCGCCGCGGGCCTCGCGCCGCTCGGCCTGGCGCGCCGACCGCGCGACCTGGCCACCCAGCAGGCGGCGGCGAGCGTGGGCCAGCTGGCGCTCGGCCACGCCTATGTCGAGTCCTTCGCCCGCCACGGCCTGCGCGTCGGCCAGGTGCTGCTGACCGCGGACGACGTCGTGCGCCGCGCGCACTACCGCAACGCCCAGCGGACCCTGTCCCGCCTGCTGGCGCTGGGCGTGGTCCCGGTGGTCAACGAGAACGACACCGTCGCCACCGACGAGATCCGCTTCGGCGACAACGACCGCCTGGCCGCCCTGGTCGCCCACCTCATCGGCGCCGAGGCCCTGGTCCTGCTGTCCGATGTGGACGCACTCTACGACGGCGACCCCCGGCTCGGCGCGGCGCGGCCCATCGAGGAGGTCACCGACGCCGCCGACGTCGCCGACGTCGACGCGGGCGCGTCCGGCTCCGGCCTGGGCACCGGCGGCATGGCATCGAAACTCGCCGCCGCCCGCCTGGCCTCCGTCGCGGGCGTCCCGGTCCTGTTGGCCTCCGCCGCAGCGGCGGACCGCGCCCTGACCTCCGCCGACGTCGGCACCGCCTTCACCGCCTCCGGCCGCAGGCTCACCGCCCGCCGCTTCTGGCTCGCCTACGCCGCCGACTCCACCGGCATCCTGACCCTCGACGAGGGCGCCGTCGCCGCCGTGGTCGCCCGCCGCCGCTCCCTGCTGGCCGCGGGAATCACCGCCGTCTCCGGCGACTTCCAGGCAGGCGACGTCGTGGACCTGACCGACCCCAGCGGCCGCGTCGTGGCCCGCGGCCTGGTGGCCTACGACTCCACCGAGCTGCCCGACCTCATCGGCCAATCCACCCGCGACCTCCCGGCCGAGCACCGCCGCGAGGTCGTCCACGCCGACGACCTGGTCGCGCTAGCGCACGGCTGAAACGTAGAACATCGGCCAGACGCTCAGGAAGCGGTCGTGTGCGCCGCGGGCGGCCTGGTCCGCCAGCCACGCGTCGGCCTCCGCGCGTGTCACTCGACCTGAGTCCACCGCGCCGTTCGCCAGGACCATCAGGGACGGGGTCATCATCGCGTGGTCGGTGTTGACCGTCGTGTGCACCTCGACCGTGACGTCATGGAAGCCCGCGTCCAGCAGCAGGGCGCGGAAGCGGCGGCCCGCGTGCTTCCTGTTCAGCACCGTCCGCGCCGCCTGGATGATGTTCTCAGGCCCGTCCACCACGACCATCCCGTAGTCCTGCCCCACCAGCACCGCGCGCCCGCCCGGCGTCAGCACGCGGTGCGCTTCCGCCAGGGCCAGTGCCGCGTCCGGGACCTTGTGCAGGACCCGCGAGGCGCGGTAGCCCTGGACAGACCCGTCCGCCAGCGGCAGCGCGGCCGCGTCGCCGACGTGAAACTCGATGGCCGGATGCCGCGAGCGGGCGAGGGCGATCGCGTCCTCGGCGAGGTCGACGCCGATCACCCGGTGCCCCGCCGCGGCCAGTTCCGCGGCGGCGTGGCCCGCGCCGCAGCCGACGTCGACCACCGTGGAGCGCGGCGGCAGCGCCAGCATGGCCATGACCCGCGCGCGGGCCTCGGCCATCCCGGGCATCGACTCGATCCGGTCGAGGTAGGCGGTCATCGGACGTCCAACAGCAGCAGCGCGTACACGGCCAGCCAGTGCTCGACGGCGAAGTCCGAGCCGCTGACCTCGGACAGCGCGGCTTCCGCGTGCCGCTTCGCCGACTCCAGCAGCGGTTCGACGCGCGCGTCGTCCGGCGGCAGCGCGCTCGCGATCCGCCGCAGCCCCCACGCGCGGCTCAGGTTCAGCCCGTGGAGATGCGCGATCAGGCCGTCGGTGGAGTCGGACACGTGCGCCGGGGTGAACGCCGCCTCCGGCAGGAACTCCGCCAGCCACGCCGGGAAATCCGGCAGGACCGACGCCATCAGCTCGGCCTCGCAGAGCGCGGGGGAGAGGAAGTCGAACCCGCTGGGCTCGTAGTCGGCCGGGTAGGCCTTGTCCGAGGCGAACATCCGCAGCGCCGTGTCGACGACCAGTTGGCGCAGCGCCGGGTCGTTGGCCTCCGCGTACGGCAGGATCCGGGACAGCGCGAACGCCGTGTTGCCGTGCATGCCCTGTCGCACCGGGTAGGTCAGCTTGGGCAGCCACGCGGTGAAGTTCGCGGCGGCCGTCCGCGCCAGCGGGGCGAGCGCGTCCGCCCACCGCGAGCCCGCCGCGTCGTGCGCGAGCCACAGCGCCCACGCCTGCCCGTACGGCCTGCTGTGGTGGGGATTCTCCGCGCAGTACGCCGCCTCGACCGCGACCGCCTCGGGCGCGAGACGCTCGTCCAGCAGCGCCTCGATGTCACCCCTGGGAACGTCCAGATCGGACTGGTGCAGGCGGACCAGCACCCAGTGCATCTCCAGGCAGGAGTGCCAGTCGAAGCTGCCGTGGAAGCTCGGGTGCACGTCCCTCGGATGCGCGGGATGGTCGCCGGGCCCCTGCATCATGTGCCGCAGGTGATACGGGAACTCGCGGCGGATGGAGTCGATCGCGGTGCGCGCCAGTTCATCGGCGCGCTCGGTCAGCAGGTCTGCCCACATGTGGTCCCCAGTCAGGTCGTCGTCGCCAGGGCGAACGGCAGCACCGCCTCCGCGCCCGCGTCCAGCAGCGCCGTGCCCGCCACGGTCATCGTCCACCCCGTGTCCACCCGGTCGTCCACCAGCAGGACCGGACCGGCGACGGTCCCGTCGAACCGCAGCCCGGCCCACAGCCCCGCCAGCCGCTGCGCGCTGTTGGCCCGCGCCCCGTGGCCCACGGACACCTCGCCCAGCAGCGGCAGCCGCCCGATGCCCGCGATCCGCTCGCCCAGGTCCCGCGCCAGCCGCGACCCGGACGCCACCGTCACCACGCCCACCGGCCGGGCCGCCCAGTCCCACGCGGCGAGCACCTTCACGCACCCGTCCACGACGTCGTCCGGCACCGGGCCGTCGGGTCCGGCGAACAGTTCACGCAGGCGGTTGCCCCACCCGATGTCCGTCAGCCGACCCAGCGCCCGTCCCGGCTCCAGCGGCCGCTTGATCTTCCCCGACAGCGGCACGCCCAGCGCGGACATGCCCGTGGGCCACAGCTTCTTCGGCGGGATCTCCACGCCCGGCCTGCGCAGCCGCTCGCGCGCGGCGTCCACGCCCGAGGCGGACACCTCCGCGCTCCAGCGGCGGCCGGTGCAGTTGTCGCAGCGTCCGCACGGCGCGGCGTGCGGGTCGTCCAGCGTGCGCAGCAGGAACTCCATGCGGCAGCCGTCGGTCGACTGGTACTCCAGGATCGCCCGCTGCTCGGCGTCGCGGGCCTCGGCGATGCGGCCGTACCGCGCGGCGTCGTACTCCCACGGCTGGCCCGTCGCCGTCCAGCCGCCCCGGACCCGCCGCACGGCCCCGTCCACGTCGAGGACCTTGAGCACCATCTCCAGCCGGTTGCGCGACAGCTCGACCAGCGGCTCCAGCGCGGGCGTCGAGATCGGCTTGTCCGTCAACGCGTCCAGCACCTGCCGCACCACCTGCTCGGGCGGGAACGCCAGCGAGGCGAAGTACGACCAGATGTCCTTGTCCTCGACGCCGGGCAGCAGCACCACGTCCGCCCGCTCGACGCCACGGCCCGCGCGCCCGATCTGCTGGTAGTACGCGATCGGCGACTGCGGGGCGCCCACGTGCACCACGAAGCCCAGGTCGGGCTTGTCGAAGCCCATGCCCAGCGCCGAGGTCGCCACCAGCGCCTTGACCCGGTTGGCCAGCAGGTCCTCCTCGGCCCGCAGCCGCTCCTCGGGGTCGGTGCGCCCGGTGTAGGCGGCGACGGGGAAACCGCGGTCGCGCAGGAAGCCCGCCAACTCCTCGGCGGCGGCCACCGTGAGCGTGTAGATGATCCCCGATCCGGTGAACCGCGGCAGGTTCTCCGCCAGCCACGCCAGGCGCGCCTGCGCCGTCGGCAGCCGCAGCACCGCCAGGTGCAGGCTCTCCCGGTCCAACGGCCCCCGCAGCACCGACGACGACCCCAGCTGCGCGGAGACGTCGCGCACCACCCGG
Organism: Actinokineospora sp. UTMC 2448; assembly: GCF_024760565.1. Lineage (NCBI taxonomy): Bacteria > Bacillati > Actinomycetota > Actinomycetes > Pseudonocardiales > Pseudonocardiaceae > Actinokineospora > Actinokineospora sp. UTMC 2448. The sequence goes on from NZ_CP031087.1 coordinate 1,477,691, forward strand.
TCGTTGGCGGTCGCCGTCGTGGCCAGCACGGGCACGCCCGCGGGAAGGTCGGCCAGCAGGGTGCGCAGCCGCCGGTAGTCCGGCCGGAAGTCGTGCCCCCAGTCGGAGATGCAGTGCGCCTCGTCGACCACCAGCATCCCGGCCGACGCGGTCAGCGACGGCAGCACCGTGTCCCGGAAATCGGGATTGTTCAGCCGTTCCGGTGAGACGAGCAGCACATCGACCTCGCCCGCGGTCACCTGCTCCTGCACCGCGGTCCACTCGCCCGGGTTCGCCGAGTTGATCGTCGCCGCGTGCACGCCCGCCTTCGCCGCGGCGGCCACCTGGTTGCGCATCAGCGCCAGCAGCGGCGAGACGATCACCGTCGGGCCCTCGCCCAGCTCCCGCAGCAGGGCCGTGGCCACGAAGTACACCGCCGACTTGCCCCACCCGGTGCGCTGCACGACCAGCGCCCGGCCGCGCTCGGCGACCAGCGTCCGGATCGCGGTCCACTGGTCCTCGCGCAGCCGGGCGCCCTCACCGGCCAGGGCGCGCAGCCGGCGTTCCGCCGATGCGCGCAGTGCCTGCTCGTCCACGCCTCCCTTGATACCTCAGACGCGGACGAGCACCTGCTCCAGGTCCTTGCGCACGAGGTCGGGCACGGTGGCGTCCGGCGCGGGGTAGCCCACCGGGATCACCGCGAACGCCTTCTCGTTGCGCGGGCGGTTGAGCACCTCGGACAGGAACTTCATCGGGCTGGGCGTGTGCGTCAGCGCCGCGAGGCCCGCCAGGTGCAGCGCGGTGATCAGCATGCCGACGGCGATCCCGACCGACTCGTCGACGTAGTAGTGCTTGTGCTGCTCGTCGCCGTCCAGGTAGTACCGCTGCTCGAAGACGACGATCAGGTAGGGCGCGTCGGTCAGGTGCGGCTTGTTCTGGTCCGTGCCCAGCGGGCGCAGCGCGGAGAGCCACTCCTCGCCGAGGCGGCCTGCGTAGGAGATCTGCTCCTCCCGCTCGGCGGCCTCGCGGATCTTCGCGCGCACCTCGGGGTCCTGCACGAGCACGAACGTCCACGGCTGCTGATGGGCCCCCGACGGCGCGGTGGAGGCGACGGCGATCGCGTCGAGCACCGCCTGTTCCGGCACCGGGTCGGTGGAGAAGGCGCGCACTGTGCGGCGCTGGTCCATCTTGGCGCGCAGTTCCGCGGACGCGCGCAGCGAGTCCTCCACGCTCATCCGCACCGGGTTGTACGGAACGGGCGTGTAGGGCTGATCGTGGATCGGTTCCCAAGCCATGGCAGGAGTGTTACAAGCAAACCGCGGCCGTACCTCATACCAGGTAGTCATAGGTCTACGCGACATGATCCGAACGGGCGCGGGTACCGTTACCGCCATGGCGGAACGCCGTATCGGGATCATGGGCGGCACCTTCGACCCGATCCACCACGGGCACCTCGTCGCGGCCAGCGAGGTGCAGGCGCGCTTCGACCTCGACGAGGTCGTGTTCGTGCCCACCGGCCACCCGTGGCAGAAGGGCGACCGCCGGGTCAGCGCCGCCGAGGACCGCTACCTGATGACGGTCGTGGCCACCGCGTCCAACCCGCGCTTCTCCGTCAGCCGGGTCGACATCGACCGCGAGGGCGCCACCTACACCGTCGACACCCTGCGCGACCTGCGCGGGCTCAACCCGGACGCGCAGCTGTTCTTCATCACCGGCGCCGACGCGCTGGCCCAGATCCTGTCCTGGCGCGACGCGGCCGAGCTGTTCACCCTCGCCCACTTCGTCGGCGTCACCCGTCCGGGCTACGACCTGGCGGACACGCACCTGCCCACCGGGTCGGTGAGCCTGGTCGAGGTGCCCGCCATGGCGATCTCGTCCACAGCCTGCCGGGAGCGGGTCGCCAAGGGGGAGCCGGTCTGGTACCTCGTGCCCGACGGCGTCGTGCAGTACATCTCCAAACGGCGGCTCTACGTCGGCGAACGCTGAGGCGGCGGGTACCCTCGACGGGTTGTGTCAGCGAATACCCCAAGGAGTGCCGTGGCAGCCACGGAGCAAGCCCGCGAGTTGGCCCTCGTCGCCGCGGCGGCGGCCGCCGACAAGAAGGCGACCGAGGTGGTCGTGCTCGACGTCTCCGACCAGCTCGTCATCACGGACTGCTTCGTCATCGCGTCGGCGGCCAACGAGCGGCAGGTCGGGGCCATCGTCGACAACGTCGAGGAGAAGATGCGCGCCGCGGGGACCAAGCCGGTCCGCCGCGAGGGCGCCCGCGAGGGCCGCTGGGTCCTGCTGGACTTCGTCGACGTCGTCGTGCACATCCAGCACGCCGAGGAGCGCTCGTTCTACAGCCTGGAGCGGCTGTGGAAGGACTGCCCGCGCGTCCCGTTCGAGGCCGGTCCGCCCGCGGAGGAGGACGACGCCACGTGACGCTGCGCAGGGTCGTGATGTGGCGGCACGGGGAGACGGACTACAACGCCACGGGCCGCATGCAGGGCCACATCGATTCCAACCTGACCGAGATCGGGTGGAACCAGGCCCGCTTCGCCGTGCCCGCGCTGGTGCGGTTCGCCCCGGACGTCGTCGTCACCTCCGACCTGCGCCGCGCCACCGACACCGCGACCGTGTTCAGCTCCGCGAGCGGCGTCCCCCTGCGCATTGACAAGCGTTTGCGCGAGACCCACCTGGGGCTGTGGCAGGGCAAGACCCTGACCGAGGTGGACGCGGAGTACCCGGGCGCCCGCAAGATCTGGCAGACCGACCCGACCTGGGCCCCGCCCGGCGGCGAGCCGCGCGTCGAGGTGGCCGCCCGGGCCGCCGAGGTGGTCGCCGACCTCGACGACGGCGACGCCGAGACCGCCCTGCTGTGCGCGCACGGCGGCCTGATCACCGCGCTGACCGCGCACCTGCTGAACCTGCCGCTGGAGAGCTGGCCCCTGCTCGCGGGCATCGGCAACTGCCACTGGACCGTGCTCGCCCGCCGCGAGACCAGCGGCATGGCCTGGCGGCTGATCGCCTACAACGCGGGCATCACCGGGTGACCACCCTGCTCGTGTTCGGCGACTCGCTGGCCTTCCACGGGCCGGACGGGCCGCATCCCGCCGACGATCCCCGGCTCTGGCCGAACCTGGCCGCGGCCGCGCTCGGCGGCTCGGCGGAGCTGTTCGCGGGCTTCGGCTGGACCGCCCGCGACGCGTACTGGTCGCTGGTCGGCGACCCGCGCGTATGGCCCGTGCTGCCGAAGGCGTCGGTGCTGGTCCTGGGCGTGGGCGGCATGGACACGCTGCCGTCGCCCGTGCCGACGTACCTGCGGGAGGGCATCCGCTACCTGCACTCCGACCGCGTCCGGCGGTGTGTGCGCTCGGCGTACCTGCGGTCGGTGCCGTACCTGTCCCGCGTGTCCCGGCGCGTGGCGCTGCCGCCCGCGCTGTCGGTGCGGTACCTGGACCGGACGCTGGGCGCGATCCGGGCTTTGCGCCCGTCGCTGCCCGCTGTCGCCGTGTTGCCGTCCGTGCACCGGTCGGAGGGGTACGCGGGGGTCCACCATGGTCGGGCGCCTGCTGTGCGCACGATCACATCGTGGGCGGCGTCGAACGGGGTGCCGCTGCTGGACCTGGCCGACATCGTGGGCGACCACGTGCTGAGCGGGCAGGGCAATCCCGACGGCATCCACTGGGGTTGGCAGGCGCACGAGCAGGTCGGCAAGGCGTTCGCCGAGCTGATCGGCCCGCTGCTCGACTGACGGCCGCCGGTTAGGCTCACGCACCGTGCCGTTCGCCGTAGTCACCGACTCGACCGCGTACCTCCCCGAGGGGTTCGCCGACCGGCACGCCGTCCACGTGGTCCCCCTGACCGTCCACATCGACGACGAGTCCGGCCGGGACGGCGTCGACATCGGCCCGGACGAACTGGCCCGAGCCCTCCGCGACCACCGCACGGTCACGACGTCCCGCCCGAACCCGGAGGCCTTCGCCGTCCGCTACCGCGCCCTCCTGGCGTCGGGGTACGAGGGTGTGGTCTCGGTGCACCTCTCGCGGGACCTGTCCGGCACGTGGGAGTCAGCCCGCCTGGCGGCCGACGAGGTCGACCCGACGCGCATCCACGTGGTCGACTCCCGGACCATCGCGATGGGCCTGGGCTTCGCGGCCCTCCGCGCGGCCTCGGTGGCCGCGGCGGGAGGCACCGGCGCGGAGGTCGAGGCCGCCGCGGTGGCCGCGGCGGCCCGCACCCGCTGCCTGTTCGTCGTGGAGACCTTGGAGTACCTCCGCCGAGGCGGCCGGATAGGCGCGGCGGCCGCCCTCTTCGGCACGGCCCTGTCGGTCAAGCCGGTCCTCCACGTGGCAGACGGCCGCATCCAGCCCCTTGAGAAGGTCCGCACGACAACCCGAGCCCTGTCCCGCCTGGTCGACCTGGCCTCGGCGGCCGTCGCCGAACTCCCCTCGGGCGAGGTCCGCATGGCCGTGCACCACCTGGGGGCACCAGAACGAGCGGCCGACCTGGCGGCCCGAGTGGACGAACGCCTCCCGGCATCAGCGGGCTGTTTCGTCAGCGAGGTAGGCGCGGTCATCGGCGCCCACACCGGTCCAGGAGTCCTGGGCATCGCGATCTGCACCTGAGTTATCCACAGGCGGCGGGGCGGGGGTGGCCGCGGGGTGAGCGCGGCTCCTACCGTCGATGGCATGAAGACGAAAGCCTCTGTGGACGAAGCCCTCGCCCGCCTCAGCCGCGCCATCGACCGCCCCTGGGACAACGGCTCCCTACCGTCCTATGCGGACCAACAGCACCCCATGACCCGCTTCTTCAACCGCTGGACCAAACCCTCAGGCGCCTTCACCGGCACCCTCCCCGCCTACCCAACCGAAGACCCCGACCACCCACCCCACACCCACCAACCCCTCCGCACCACCCTGAACTCACTCCGACGCACCCCCGCCAACCTGTCGACTGACGAATCGTCGACACTTCGCGCGGCTTCGGGTTCCTTCCGCCGTGCCTCCGACAACCTGTCGGCTGACGCGCCTTCGGCACTTCGCGCGGCTCAGGGTCCCTCCCGCCATGCCTCCGACAGCCTGTCGTCTGACCAACCCTCGGCACGGAGTGAGGTCTTGGCCGTGTCGGCCAGCCTGTCTTCCCACGCAGGTAAGCCAGACCTCCCCGAGTCCACCCCATCCCCAAGCCGCCGGACTCCCGCGCGCCAGGCACCCACCAGGACCGACCGCTACCAGCCGATCGACCCCGCCCCCACCGACCCGGACCTCGATCCCGACGACCTCGACCCTGATTCCGTCCTCGACCCCGAACCACCCCAGCGTCGTCGCCGTCGCCTGTCCCGTGCCGCCGCCGTCATCGCCGTGGCGGTAGGGGCCCTCCTCGCGGGCCTGATCGCACTGCCCAGCACCCCGGAAGCACCAGCGGCGGCACCCCCGACCGCCGCCCTGTCCGTAGACCAACCCAAACCGGCCGTCACCGTCGACATCCAAGGCAAGGTCAAGTCGCCCGGCGTCCGGGAACTCCCCACCGGCTCCCGGGTCATCGACGCCATCACGGCCAGCGGCGGCCCCCTCCCCGGAACCGACACCAGCGCCCTCAACCTCGCCCGCCGCCTCATCGACGGCGAGCAGATCCACGTCGGCGTCACCCCGCCCGCCGTCGCCGACCCGGCCAAACCACCGCTCACCAACCTCAACACAGCCCAGGTCTACCAACTGGACGCCCTGCCCGGCGTAGGAATCGTCACTGCCCAACGCATAGTCGAGTACCGCAACGCCCACGGCGGCTTCACCGAGATCAGCCAACTCCGCCAGATCGAAGGAATCGGCCCAGCCCGCTACGACAAACTCAAAGACCTAGTCACGGTCAGCTGACCCAACACCCCGGCCACACAGGCCGCCTCGCCGACGATCCATCGCTTCGAGCGGCCCGCTGTCTGCTGCGCACCCAGCCCCGTGAGCGGTGCGTGGCCATCCATCGGCCCGCCACAACTCCTGAGTTGCCCGGTCCCAGCCCCGCATCATTCACCCTCGTCGTCCACGTCCAGATTGGTCACTCATGTCCCGAGCAGCCCTCCGTCCGGACCCATGCGTTCACCAGGCAACCACGCGAGACCGTCCCGCCTCGCCTGGTCACCGCTCGCACGGGCGCGCCTCCGCACTCTCAACCCACCGGCACTCTGGCCCCTGCAGTGCAGCGCAAGCGTGCATCCCTTGCGCGCTCACCACTCCAACCTGCACCCATCCCTGCTGCGCGCTCCACGCGGCCCCGCTGTTCCTGCCCGCTGCGCCGCAACCGCCTGCCGATGCCAGCCCCAACCCGGCTGGGGTCCCCAACCCACCAGAAGTCCCTGACCTCGCAGCCGACCCGTCGGCCGCCAGCCCGCCGGGCACCCTCCTATCCGTAGCCGACCCGGCGGCCGCCAACGTGCTAGGCACTCCCGATCCGGCAGTCGACCCAGCGGCCGCCAACCTGCTAGGAGCCCTTGATTCCGCAGCCGACCCGGCGGCCGCCAACCTGTCAGGAGTCTTTGATTCCGCAACCGAACCAGCGGTCGCCAACCCGCTAGGCACCCCCGATCCCGCAGCCGACCCAGCGGCCGCTGATCCCGCCGCCGACTCGGCGGCCGCTAACCCGGTAGCTGGTCATGGCACGACACCCCGCACCGCCCGGTCGAAGCTTCGGTTGGTTCCGCCGCTTCCAGCGGACCGACGCCCGGCCGCGTCCATCTCCTCCCCGCCGAGCTCCTCCCCATCGATCTCCTGGTGTCCGCTTCTCTCCCCGCCCTGCACCGGCGTTCCCTGTCGGTTCGTCAGTCCGTTTGCCCCGCCTGGGGTTTGTTGTCGCTCGGCTCTCGGGCAGCGCCAGGGTGCTGCCCGGCTCAAGGAGGAATTGCCATGGTCCCGGCCAGCCACGACTGGCGGCTCGTCCCTGCCGCCGGGGTCGTTTGGGGGGCGGCGTTTCTCGGGCTCCTCGTCCACTGGGCGGCCGCGGCGGCGGTCGGGGTGGTGGCTGTGGGGGTGGCGGCGACGGTCATCGCGCGGGGGCGGGGCGGCGGGGTCCATGCGGCGTGGCCGTTGTTGGCGGCCGGGGTGCTTGCCGTCGTTCCCGTCGCCGAGCGCGTCCGGGGCGCGGGCGGGGATCCGCTTCGAGCCATGGCGGCCGCCGAGGTCGACGTCGTCATCCGCATCGAGGTGGCCGAGCGGCCTCGGCCTATCCGGTCCGCTGGATACGCCGGTACGCCAGCGGGGGTCCGCAGCGTGGTCATCGCCGCGCGTGCCGTCCCCACTCCCGCCGTACCCAGTGGCGGGGTGGTCGTCGTCTTCGCCCCGGCTGAGCGGTGGGGGCGGCTCCTCCCGGGGCAGCAGGCGACCGCGCAGGCGCGGTTGGCTCCGGCTCCGTCCGGCGATCTGACGGTGGCCACGGTGAACGTGCGCGGCCCTCCCTCCGATGTGGACGAACCCGGCGCCGCGCAGCGCATCGCGGGTGGGCTTCGGGCCGGGTTGCGGGAGACGGCGGCGGCGGTGCTAGGGCCGGAGGCGGCGGGGTTGCTGCCCGCCCTGGTCGTCGGCGACACCGACGGGCTCCCGCCGGGCGTCCGCGCGGACTTCGACACCGCGGGCATGACGCATCTGCTTGCCGTCAGCGGGGCGAATCTCGCGATCGTCGGCTTCTTCGCCCTGTTCCTGCTCCGCCTCCTGCGGGCGGGTCCGTGGACGGCGTCGGGTGGCGCCGCGGCGGCGATGGTCGGGTTCGTCGTGTTGGCCGGGCCGGAGCCGAGCGTGCTGCGGGCCGCCGTCATGGGGGTCATCGGGCTGCTGGCGCTGGCGCTCGGCCGGGAGAAGTCGACGCTGCCCGCGCTCGCGGTGGCGGTGGTGGGCCTCGTCGCGGTCGACCCCGCGATGGCGGTGTCCTTCGGGTTCGTCCTGTCCGTGCTCGCCACCACCGGCTTGGTGCTGATCGCGCCGCGGTGGGCGGTGGCGTTGCAGCGGAGGCGGGTGCCGCCGGGCATCGCCGAGGCGCTGGCCGTCCCGGCGGCCGCGCACTTGGTTACCGCGCCCGTGGTGGCGGGGATGAGCGGTCAGGTGAGCCTGGTCGCGGTGGTGGCCAACCTGGTGGCCGCGCCGGTCGTCGCGCCCGCGACGGTGTTGGGCGTGGTCGCTGCGCTCGTGGCGCCGGTGTGGTCGGGCGCGGCCGAGGTCCTGGTCGCGGTCGCCGGGCCGGAGACGGAGTGGCTGATTGCCGTCGCCGACCACGCCGCGGCGGTGCCGGGTGCGGCCGTGCCGTGGCCGGACGGCTGGTGGGGCGGGTTGGCAGCGGCTGCGGCCGCCTGCGTGCTCGTCTTGGCGGTCCGCCTGCCCAGGACGCGGGCGTTGGTGGCGTTGGGGCTCGTCGGCGCGCTGCTGGTGGTCATCCCGGTGCGGGTGGTGTTGCCGGGATGGCCGCCGGATGGGTGGGCCGCTGTGTTCTGCGACGTCGGGCAGGGCGACGGCGCGGTGCTCGCCACGGCCGAGCCGGGGACGGTCGTGGTGGTCGACACCGGGCCCGAGCCCGGACCGCTCGTCGAGTGCCTCGACCGGCTCGACGTCACGCGGGTGGCCGCGGTCGTGCTCAGCCACCTGCACGCCGACCACATCGGCGGCCTGCCCGCCGTGCTGGACCGGTGGCCGCCCGGCGCGGTCGTGGTCGGGCCAGGCAGACAGCCCGACTGGGCGTGGGACCGCGTGCGCGACACCGCCGAGGGCACGCCCGTGGTGGAGCTGACCGCCGGGCGCAGGCTCGCCTGGCCCGGACTGACCATCGACGTACTACACCCGAAAGGAGGGGATGCCGAAACGGAGGACGCCGACGGCAGCGCGATCAACAACGCCTCGCTCGTCCTGCTCGCCCGCACGGGCGCTGGCCGGGTCCTGCTGACCGGCGACATCGAGCTCACCGCCCAGGCCGACCTGGTGGCGTCCGGGGCCGACCTGGCCGCCGAGGTGGTGAAGGTGCCGCACCACGGCAGCCGGTTCAGCGACCCGGCGTTCATGGCCGCCGTCCGGCCGAGGCTGGCGGTGGTCAGCGTCGGGGCGCGCAACCGCTACGGCCACCCGAACCCGGGCACGCTCGCCGCGCTCGCCCGGATCGGCGCGCGCACCGCGCGCACCGACGCCGGGGGAGACGTCGCCGTGCTGCCCGGGCCCGTCCTGGTGTCCAGGGGACCGCCCTGAGGCTGGCGCCCAGGGTGTCGCCGTGGGCTGGTGCCCGGGGGCGGCCCTGAGGCTGGTGCCCAGGGTGCTGGCCGGTGGGCTGGTGCCAGGAGCCGCCCTGAGAGGCGGTGCCCGGGGTGCTGGCCGGTGGGCTGGTGCCAGGAGCCGCCCTGGGAGGCGGTGTTCAGGGGGCCGCCCCGAGGGCGGTGTCCAGAGGGCTGGTGCTCAGAGGCCGCTCTGAGAGGTGGTGTCCAGGGCCGCCCTCAGAGCGGTGCCCAGAGGGCAGCCCTGAGAAGCGGTGTCCGGAGAGCCGCCCTGAGCCGGGGCCCAGGGGGTCGTCTTGGGAGTCCGGTGTGGACTCAGCTGTCCAGGGCGGCGCGGACGGCTGCGGTGTTCGGGGGGACGACGGCCTTGGGGCCGATGTGGTTCTCGACCGCGTCGAGGGTCTTGAGGCCGTCCCCGGTGATGAGCAGCACCGTGTCCGCGTCCGGGTCGAGCTGGCCGGTCTCGATGAGCTTCTTCGCCGTGGCGACGGTGACGCCGCCCGCGGTCTCGGCGAAGATGCCCTCGGTCCTGGCCAGCAGGCGGATGCCCTCGACGACCTCCTCGTCCGTGACGTCCTCCACCGCGCCACCTGTGCGGCGGACGGTGTCGAGGACGTAGGGGCCGTCGGCGGGGGCGCCGATGGCCAGCGAGCGGGCGATGGTGTTGGGCTTCACCGGGACGACGACGTCCTGGTCGGCCTTGTACGCCGCCGACACCGGCGAGCAGCCGGTGGCCTGCGCGCCGAAGACGCGGTACGGGGTGTCCTCGACCAGGCCGAGGGTGGCCAGCTCGCGGAAGGCCTTGTCCACCTTGGTGAGCTGGGAGCCGGAGGCGACCGGGATGACCACCTGGCCGGGCAGGCGCCAGCCGAGCTGCTCGGCGACCTCGTAGCCGAGGGTCTTCGAGCCCTCCGCGTAGTACGGGCGCACGTTGACGTTGACGAACGCCCAGTCCTCGTTCTCCGCGGCGAGCTCGGTGGCCAGGCGGTTGACGTCGTCGTAGTTGCCGTCGACGGCGATCAGCGAGCCGTCGTACACCGCGGAGGTGAGGATCTTGGCGCGTTCGAGAGAGGAGGGGATCAGCACAACCGAATCCCAGCCCGCGCGGGCGGCCGCGGCGGCCACGGCGTTGGCCAGGTTGCCCGTGGACGGGCAGGCGAGCACCTTGAAGCCGAGCTTGCGGGCCGCGGCGAGGGCGACGGCGACGACCCGGTCCTTGAACGAGTGGGTCGGGTTGCCGGTGTCGTCCTTGACCCACAGCGACTTGACGCCCAGGGCGGCGGCGAGGCGGTCGGCCTTCACCAGCCGGGTGAAGCCGGGGTCGGTGTTGGGGTGGGACTCCACGTCCGGCGGGACGGGCAGCAGGCGGCGGTAGCGCCAGATCGACTTGGGGCCCGCCTCGATGTCGGCCCGGGTGACCGAGCCGAAGTCGTAGGCCACCTCGAGGGGGCCGAAACACTCAGCACAGGCGAATTCCGGGGCGAGGGGGATCTGGTGACCGCACTCGCGGCACGAGAGGGCGCGCGCGGGACCGAGGTCGAGGGCGGGCGTGATGTCCACAGCAGTCATCGCGAGGTATCTCCTCATCTCTCCCGCGTCCGCGGGTCGGAATTGGCACCGTGGTCGTGGCCGCCCTCGCACATGGAGGTGACACTCACGCCGGTTGCCGGGGCTTCTTCGGGCCGTTCCCTCTGCCCCTCTGGATGAGCGGTATTCAGTTGTACGGGCCCGGTTCGGGCCTCGCCCGACACGCTACGACAACCAGGGGCCGGGTGACCAACAGGATGTCCATCATGCGAGAGCCCTTGCGCTACCCGCCGGTGTCGGCGTGGCATGGCAGGATGCCGGTGTGAAGTCCCCCGCGGCCGCCCCCGCCCCCTTGCAGCTCGTGCTGGGCGAGGAGGAACTGCTGGTCGAGCGCGCCGTCCGCGCCGCGCTCGACGCCGCCCGGCTGGCCGACCCGGCCGCCGACCTGACCCGGGTGCGGGTGGCCGACCTCACACCCCCCGAGCTGGCCGAACTCGTCTCGCCGTCGCTGTTCGCCGAGGGGCGCGTCGTGGTGCTCGACGCCGCGCAGGAGATCACCCAGGACATCGCCGCCGCCGTCGCGAGCTACGCCAAGGCGCCCGCGGAGGGCATCGTCCTCGTCGTCGCCCACAACGGCGGCGGCCGCAAGGCGGGCAAGGACCTCGTCGCCGCATTGCGCAAGCTCGGAGCGGTCGTCACCGAGTGCGCGAAGATCACCAAGCCAGCCGAGCGCGAGGCCTTCGTCCGCGAGGAGGTCCGCGGGGCGGGCGGGCGCGTCGACGGCGCGGCCGTCGCCGCCCTGATCGACTCGGTCGGCTCGGACCTGCGCGAGCTGGCCGCCGCGGCGGCCCAGCTGGTCGCCGACACCGGCGGGACGGTCACCGAGGAGGCCGTGCGCCGCTACCACCGCGGCCGCGCCGACGTCACCGGCTTCGCCGTCGCGGAGAAGGCCGTCACCGGCGACGTCGGGGGCGCGCTGGAGGCGCTGCGCTGGGCCCTGCAGCTGGGCGTCGCCCACGTCCTGGTCGCCGACGCGCTGGCCGACGCCGTCCGCACGATCGCCCGGGTCGCAGGCGCCGGGCGCGCCGACCCGTTCCGGCTGGCCCAGCAGCTCGGCATGCCGCCGTGGAAGGTCAAGAAGGCCGTCGCCCAGTCGCGCGGCTGGCGCGCCGAGGGCCTGGTGACGGCCATGCAGATCGCTGCGGAGGTCAACGCCGACGTCAAGGGCGCGGCCGTGGACGCCGACTACGCGCTGGAGCGCGCCGTCCTCCGGCTGGCCCGCGCCCGCGGCCTGTGAGGCTTGTGCGGTCGTTCGCATCGGCGGCGGCCGCGGGATGAAGACGGTGACAAGTTCGCCCGGATGCCTTGTGCCGCAGTCGGGAAGTGGGCTCGGATAGGCGTGATCACGTCGTCTCCGATGGGGGATCGCGCCGATGAATCGCCGTGGAACAGCCGCGCTTCTCGCCTTGCTCATGGTGTTCGCCGCCATCGGTCCAGCGGCCGCGGAACCCGTCTCGCTCACCCAGAACCACCGCTGCGCCTTCCCGCTGATCGGCGAGCGGACCGTGCCGGTGATCGTCAGCGGCGACATCCCGGCGTACGCGGCGATCGGCGACACCGTGGAGACCTATGTGGGCATCGGCGTCCGGTTCACCGAGGCGGACCTGGGATTCCACCGCCCCGACACGATCGGCGGCACCGCCCGGCTCGAGGTGACGATCGACAAGCCGGACGGGGACCACGTGGTCACCCTCCCGGTCGACCTCGCCGACCGGGACGTGCCCCAGAGCGGCGGGTTCACGATCCACGACTCCGTGCGCCTGCCCGCCGTCACCGTCACCGCGCCCGGCGAGATCCGGTTCCACGTGCGCTCGGCCGACCTCGTCCTGCGGGTCCGCAAGGGCGGCGAGGGGTACGACTCCGCCTGCTCGGCCGAGCCCGCCGACACGCTGCTCGGCACGGTCCGCGCGCCGACGCCCGCTGTCCCGGTCACGCGGACGCTCGACCACGAATGCGCGCTGCCGCTGATCGGCAACCAGCGGCTCGCGATCACCGTGGTGGCCGAGATCCCCGGCACCGCCCCGCGCGGCGAGCCGGTCGGCCCGCTGCCGTTCACCGTGCGGGTCGAGTTCACCGAGCAGGCGACCCAGGCGTTCCGGCTGGTCGGCGCGGGCTGGTTCCGCGGCACGGCGGACATGGCCGTGGACATCCAGACCCCGGCAGGAGTGCGGCGGACGACCGCCGCCATCCGGTTCGTGGAGACGGCCATCCCGGAGAGCGGTCGGTTCACCGTCGAGGGCACGGGCTGGCACCCGCCGGTGACCTTCACCGACGCGGGCGTCAACCGGCTCGTCCTCGCCGACTCGACCATCCACATGCGACTGCGCAGCGTGAACCCGAGCCCGGACCCGCCGGAGACCGTGCCCGTCACGTGCCGGATCGTCCCCGGTCAGGACCCGCTCCTGGCCGAGGTGGTCACCCCGGGCGAGGTCGGGCCGCCCGTCGACCTGACCGTCGTGGCCACGACCCACGACAGTGTGCACCTCGCGTGGAAGCCGCCAGCCGGTTCGGAAGTCGCGGGCTATCGCGTGTCCACGGGCGATCAGGTGTCCGATGTGGAGGATGCCGAGGCCGTCGTCCGCGGCCTGGCGCCGGACACCGACCACACCATCCGGGTCGTCTCCCTCGACGCCGAGGGCAACGCGTCCGAGCCCGCCCAGATCACCGCCCGGACAAGGAAAGCCGAGATCGCCTACACCCTCAGCGGCGAGACGACCATCAAGGCGTCGCGCGCCACCGTCCCCCTGACCGGACGCGTCGACGCCACCCTGGGCGCCGCCGACACCTACACCGCGGACGTCACCCTCGACCCGACCACCGCGAGGCTCACCGTCCTGGGCGTCCTCCCGGTCGAGGCGGACGTCGTCTTCATGCCCGCCACCAGCGCAGGCGGTCTCGCCGACGGAACGCTCACAACCCGGACGTCGGTCGGGGTGACCGTGCCCGGGCTGACCGTCCTCGGCTTCCCGATCGCCCTGCACCCGGCCTGCGGCACGATCGTCGACCTGGCGGTGAGCGCCCCGTTCGACCCGGCCGCGGGCAGTGTCCTGACCGGCGGCTACACCCTGCCGCCGCTCACCGGCTGCGGCAGGCTCACCGACCTCGTCAACCACTTCGCGGCCGGTCCCGGCAACACCGTGAGCGTCACGCTCTCGCCCGCGGCGTCGTGATCAGCGCGGCCAGGGCGTACCCCAGGCTCACCGGCACCACCGCGGAGGCCAGGGAACCCCAGTCGCCCAGCACCTCGCCGCCCAGCCAGAGCAGCAGGAACGCGAAGACCGGCCCGAGCGCGGCCACCGGCGCCGCGGGCAGCACGCCGACCAGCCGCAGCCCCCACGCCGCCAGCCCGATCCCGCTGACCAGCACGATCGTTACGCCCAGCAGGAAGCCGACGAAAGCCGCCCCGATCGCGCAGCCCCACCCCGGCGCGTCCGGGCAGCTGACGTCGTCCGCGCCAACAAGCGTGAACACCGCTGACGGCCAGGCCGACAGCACGGCCCACCAGGCCAGGACCACCGCGCCGCCCACCCCGGCCGCCGCGAGCGCCCGACCGGCCGGTCCCCCGAGCATCCCCATGGGACCGGATCCTCGCAGGCGCGGCGGCGGGCCGGGTCAGCGCGGTTCCTCCCGGCTGGCCATGATCTCGTCGCGGCGGGTCAGCCGGTGCTTGCGCCGGATCTCGGCCTCCCGCAGCCGCCGGTGGTCCTCCTCGGTCTCCGGCAGCAGCGGTGGCACCGCCCGGGGCTGGCCGTCGGCGTCGACGGCGACGAACACCAGGTAGGCCGTCGCCACCCGGACCTGCGGCACGCCCGCCCGGTCCCACGGCTCGGCCAGCACCCGCACGCCCACCTCCATCGACGAGCGGCCCGCCCAGTTGACCTGCGCGTGGGCGTGCACGAGATCGCCGACCCGGACGGGGTGCAGGAACGTCATGCCGTCCATCGCCGCGGTCACGGCGGGACCGCCGGAGTGGCGCTGCGCCACCGCGCCCGCGACGTCATCGACCAGCTTCATGACCACGCCACCGTGGACGGTGCCGAGCAGGTTGGTGTCCACCGCGGTCATGATGTGCGACAGCGATGTTCGCGCCGCCGACGGGGGTTTGGGCTCCATGCCCGCGAGTCTGCCCCATCAGCGCCGGGCCAACCCGATCCAGTAGCGCCGCATCTCGTCGGGCGAGCCCTCCAGGACGCCGCCGTGGTGCTCGATGGTCCGCGCGGAGGCGAGGTTGTCGACCTCGCAGACGAGCAGCACCCGATCGAGTCCCAGAGCCCGCGCCCGGTCGAGCATCCGGCCCAGCGCCCAGGTGGCCAGCCCCCGGCCGCGCGCGGACGGTCGGACGCCGTAGCCGATGTGGCCCGCGCGCCGGACGAACTCGTCGAACTCGTGCCGCAGCGCGATGCCGCCGAGCACCTGATCGCCGTCGACGATCCAGCGATAGGTGCACCTGGGCTGGGCGAGCCGCGCCACCCAGGCGGCGAAGCCCGAGGGGGAGTGGGGATCGTCGGAGGGGAGCAGCCCGAAGCCGTCCTCGTGGACGCCCGGACCCCACTCGGCGTGCGCCTCGAGCCAGGCGGCGCGCAGCCGCGCGGTGGGGGCGATGAGGTCGGGCACGGGATCCCCCAGGGGATACACGACGGCGCCGCACCCGGGATGCGGGTGCGGCGCCGAGGAGAGAGTGTCAGCCCAGCTTGTTGAAGCGCAGCGCCATCGCCGACTTCTTGTTCGCGGCCTGGTTGGCGTGGATGACGCCCTTGCTGGCGGCCTTGTCCAGGGCCCGGCCAGCCTCGCGCAGCAGGGTCTCGGCCTGGGCCTTCTCGCCCGCCTCCGCGGCCTCGCGGAACTTGCGCACCGCGGTCTTGACCGAGGACTTCACGGCCTTGTTGCGCTGACGGCGCTTCTCGTTGGTCTTGATGCGCTTCATCTGGGACTTGATGTTGGCCATGGCTCAGCCCTTCCTACGCGGTGTGGTGTGTCGCGACGCACTTCGGTCGGCTCCGGGCGGACCCGGTTCTCCTCCACAGCGGAGTGCCGTACGGCGCGACGAGCCAGGTTAACAGGCTCACCCCTCGTCGGAGGACTTGGGTGGCCTGCCCCGCCGGGCGGGCCCGCCCGCGTCCGAGGGCAGCCGCCCGGCCTCGGCCAGCGCCCGGCGCAGCAGGAACTCGATCTGGGCGTTGACGCTGCGCAGCTCGTCCCCGGCCCACCTGGCCACCGCGTCGTGGATGGCGGGGTCCAGGCGGAGGAGGATCTTCTTGCGCTCGGCCATCAGGTGTAGAGCGACCCCGTGTTCACCACCGGCTGGGCGTCGTGGTCGCTGCACAGCACCACCAGCAGGTTGGACACCATCGCCGCCTTGCGCTCCTCGTCCAGCTCGACGACGTCGTGCGCGGCCAGCTCGTCCAGGGCCAGCTGCACCATCCCGACCGCGCCTTCCACGATCCGCGCCCTCGCCGCGACCACCGCGCCCGCCTGCTGGCGGCGCAGCATCGCCATGGCGATCTCCGGGGCGTAGGCCAGGTGCGTGATCCGCGACTCGATGATGCGCACGCCCGCTGCCTCGACCCGGGCGGCGACCTCGGCCGACAGCTTCTGGGTGATCTCGTCGGCGTTCTCCCGCAGGGAGAGCCGGTTGATGTCGCTGTGCTCGTCGTACGGGTACGAGGTGGCGATGTGGCGCACCGCGGTCTCGGTCTGGATGCCGACGAACTCGATGAAGTCGTCCACCTCGAACACCGCCCGCGCGGTGTCCTCGACCTGCCACACCACGACCGCGGCGATCTCGATCGGGTTGCCCTCGGCGTCGTTGACCTTCATGACCGCGGTCTCGTGGTTGCGGATGCGCGTGGAGACCCGCTTGCGCGTGGTGAACGGGTTCACCCAGCGCAGACCGTCGAGCCGCAGCGTGCCGGTGTAGCGGCCAAGGAACTGCAGCACGCGGGCCTCGTTCGGGTTGACCATGGTCAGCCCGCCGAACGCCACCGCGGCCGCGATGACGGCCAGCGCGCCGAGCACGACCGTCGCGGTCGCCATCCCGGTGCCCATCCCGATGCCGCCCGCGAACCCGGCGATGCCCGTGCCGACGAGCGCGAGCCCGCCCAGGCAGAGCACGACGCCGACGCCCGCCATGGGCAGACCGGCCGTGGTCATCGCGACCTTCTCGCGCACGTGCGGCGGCGGCAGGACCGGAACCGACTCGGTGATGGCCATGAGAGACCCCCTCTGCTAGCTGATGTCTAGCAAAGTGATATCACATTTTCTGGAGTCAGCGCCAGCCGTACCGCTCCCGCAGTGCGGCGGCGACCAGGTCGAAGCGGTCCCTGGCCAGCACGGCGCCCTCCCGCCTGATGTCGTCCTCGCCCAGCTCGAAGAGGCGGTCCAGCCGGACCCACGACACCCGCCCGTCCCGGTCCCACGCGCCCGAGCCCAGCTCCAGCCAGTCGTCGAGGTCGAAGCGGCGCGGGGCCTTGCTCGTGAGCTGCAGGGCGCGCAGGGTCCGCCCGGCCCGGCCGACGACCAGCAGCGGCCGGTCCTTGCCGCGCGCGGGGTCGTCCTCGTAGGGCACCCACGCCCAGACGACCTCGCCCGGGTCGGCGTCGCCGTCCAGCGCCGGGGCGTACTCCAGGGACTCGGGACGGTCGGCGGTCGGCACCTGCCAGACCGCGCCGCGCGCCGGGCGCGGGTCGTCGGAAGTCAGCATGGCGTCGGACAGTACTGCCGCGCGGACTCCGGTAGGACGATAGACATGGAGTTCCTGAGCAGCAGACTGATCATCCGCCCGGTCGACCGGCAGCGGTCGCTCGCCTTCTACCGGGACACCCTCGGCCTGGCCGTGTTCCGGGAGTTCCCCGGCGGCACGGTGTTCTTCACCGGCAACGGCCACCTGGAGGTCTCCGGCCGGGGCCACGGCCCGCCGAGCCCCGACCTGGCGATCTGGCTGCAGGTGCGCGACCTCGCCGCCGCGGTGGCCGAATTGCGCGAGAAGGGCGTGCCCATCGTCAGGGAGCCGAGGCTGGAGCCGTGGGGCCTGCGCGAGTCGTGGCTGGCCGACCCGGACGGCATCCGGATCGTGCTGGTCGAGGTGCCGCCCGAGCACCCGATGCGCCTGGACAGCCGCAAGCCCTGAACCGTCAGCGGTCCGTAATGACCGGACGGGCCGGAGCGGGACCATGATTGTCCGCATGTGGATGAAGCGCGCCCTGGGGGCCGCCGCGATCGTGCTCGTGACCACCGCCTGCGGGCAGTCGCCGGACAACGCGGCCCAGCCCGGCCCGACCACCGGCACCACGACCACCGCCACGGCCGCGCCGAGCGGGACCACCGCCGCGAGCGACCCGGTCGTGCCCGAGAAGCTGCGGTTCAGCGCCAAGACCGTCGGCGGCGGCACATTCGAGGGAGCGAGCCTGGCTGGCAAGCCCGCCGTCCTGTGGTTCTGGGCGCCCTGGTGCCCCAAGTGCCAGCGGGAGGCGTCGGGCATCGCGGCCGCGGCGGAGCGGTCCGAGGTGGCCTTCGTCGGCGTCGCGGCCAACGACACCGAGGGCGAGATGCGCCGGTTCATCGACGAGCGCGGCGTCGGCGGCTTCCCGCACCTGGCCGACGAGCAGGCCGAGGTCTGGGCGCACTTCGGCGTCGCGGCCCAGCCCGCCTACGCCTTCATCAGCTCGGCAGGCGAGGTCGAGGTCGTCACCGCCCAGCTCACCGAGCAGGAGCTGATGGCGAAGGTCGCCGGGCTCACATGACTGAACTCGGCGTGGCCCTGCTCGCGGGCATGCTCGCCACGGTCAACCCGTGCGGGTTCGCCATGCTGCCGGGCTACCTCGCGCTGGTCGTCTCCGGACAGGACCGCAGTGTCCGGCTGGGCAGGGCGCTGGCCGCCGCTGGCACGATGACCGCCGGGTTCGTGCTGGTCTTCGGCGTGTTCGGGCTGCTCAGCGTGCCGCTGCTGTCGCTGTTGCAGCAGTGGCTGCCCGTGCTGACCGTGGTCATCGGCGCCGCCCTGGTCGTGCTCGGGGCGGTGCTGCTGACCGGCCGCGAGCCCACGCTGCTGCTGCCGAAGCTCAAGCGCGGCGCGCCCACGGCCCGGGTCGGCTCCATGCTCGGCTACGGCGTGGCCTACGCGGTCGCGTCGCTGTCCTGCACGATCGGACCGTTCCTGGCGGTCGCGGGCGTGTCCCTGCGCCAGGGCGACGTGCTCGACGGGCTGGTCTCGTTCGTCACCTACGCGCTCGGGATGGGCCTGGTCGTGGCCGTGCTGGCCGTCGCGGCGGCGTTCTCGGTGAACACCGGGGTGCGGCGCGTGCTCCCGCACGTCAACCGGGTCGTGGGCGGTCTGCTGGTGCTCGCCGGCCTGTACGTGGCCTATTACGGCGTGCACGAACTGCGCGTGGCCCACGCCGACGCCGACCCGGACGACCCGATCATCGCCGCGGCCGGGAACGTGCAGGCCACGCTGGCCGAGTGGGTCGACGCGGCGGGGCCGTGGCCGTTCGCCGTCGCGCTCACCCTGGGTGTCGGTCTGATCGCCCTGTGGCGCGCCAACCGGCGGTCGGTGCCGGATAAGGGCTGACCGCACCGCGCATGGGACGATAGGGACGACCCATTGACCATGCGAGGGACCTGAGTGGCTACGTTCGCGGACACGACCTTCACGGCGCCGGAGCAGATCCGCAACTTCTGCATCATCGCCCACATCGACCACGGGAAGTCGACCCTGGCCGACCGCATGTTGCAGATCACCGGCGTGGTCGAGGAACGCGCCATGCGGGCCCAGTACCTCGACCGCATGGACATCGAGCGCGAGCGCGGCATCACCATCAAGGCGCAGAACGTGCGGCTGCCCTGGGTCGTCGACGGCGGCGAGCACGTGCTGCACATGATCGACACCCCCGGGCACGTCGACTTCACCTACGAGGTCTCCCGCGCGCTGGACGCCTGCGAGGGCGCGATCCTGCTGGTCGACGCCGCCCAGGGCATCGAGGCGCAGACGCTGGCCAACCTGTACCTGGCGATGGACCGCGACCTGCACATCATCCCGGTGCTGAACAAGATCGACCTGCCCGCCGCCGACCCGGAGAAGTACGCCGCCGAGCTGGCGAACATCATCGGCTGCGAGCCGACGGACGTGCTGCGCGTGTCGGCCAAGACCGGGGTGGGCGTCAAGGAGCTCCTGGACGAGGTCGTCCGCCAGGTCCCGGCCCCGGTCGGCCAGGCGGACGCGCCCGCCCGCGCGATGATCTTCGACTCGGTCTACGACACCTACCGCGGCGTGGTCACCTACATCCGCGTGGTCGACGGCAAGATCACCCCGCGCGAGCGGATCAGGATGATGTCGACCGGCGCGACGCACGAGCTGCTGGAGGTCGGGATCATCTCTCCCGAGCCCAAGCCGTGCAAGGGCCTGGGCGTCGGCGAGGTGGGCTACCTGATCACCGGCGTGAAGGACGTCCGCCAGTCCCGGGTCGGCGACACCGTGACCTCCGAGCGCAAGGGCGCGACCGAGGCGCTGGCGGGCTACCGCGAGCCGCGCCCGATGGTCTACTCGGGCCTGTACCCGGTCGACGGGTCGGACTACCCGGACCTGCGCGAGGCGCTGGACAAGCTGCAGCTCAACGACGCGGCGCTGACCTTCGAGCCGGAGACCTCCGCCGCGCTGGGCTTCGGCTTCCGCTGCGGCTTCCTCGGCCTGCTGCACCTGGAGATCACCCGCGACCGGCTGGAGCGCGAGTTCGGCCTCGACCTGATCTCCACCGCGCCGAACGTCGTCTACCGGGTGATCACCGACGACGGCAAGGAGCTGACGGTCACCAACCCCTCGGACTGGCCGGTGGGCAAGATCGCCAGCGTGTTCGAGCCGGTCACCCGGTGCACGATCATCTCCCCCGGGGAGTACATCGGCGCGATCATGGAGCTGTGCCAGGGCAAGCGCGGCCAGCTGCTGGGCATGGACTACCTGTCCGAGGACCGCGTCGAGCTGCGCTACACCATGCCCCTCGGCGAGATCATCTTCGACTTCTTCGACGCGCTGAAGTCCCGCACCCGCGGCTACGCCTCGCTGGACTACGAGGAGTCGGGCGAGCAGGAGTCGGAGCTGGTCAAGGTCGACATCCTGCTGCAGGGCGAGCCGGTGGACGCCTTCAGCGCGATCGTGCACCGCGAGGCCGCCTACGGCTACGGCACCCGCATGGCCACCAAGCTGCGCGAGCTGATCCCGCGCCAGCAGTTCGAGGTGCCCATCCAGGCCGCCATCGGCTCCCGGGTGATCGCCCGCGAGACGATCCGCGCCATCCGCAAGGACGTCCTCGCCAAGTGCTACGGCGGTGACATCACCCGGAAGCGCAAGCTGCTGGAGAAGCAGAAGGAAGGCAAGAAGCGGATGAAGATGGTGGGCCGCGTCGAGGTCCCCCAGGAGGCCTTCGTCGCCGCGCTCTCCACCGACGAGCCGACCGCGGACAAGAAGAAGAAGTAATCCTGTCGGTCCCCTGCGGTAGGAAGTGCGCGGGGAGGTCGTCATGGAGGATCCGTTGCCGCGGTTGCGCGCGCTGTGCCTGGCGATGCCGGAGGCGACCGAGAAGGTCAGCCACGGCTCGCCGACGTGGTTCGTGCGGAAGGTGTTCGTCACCTACGTCGGCGAGCGCCAGGATTCGCGGCCGGGGTTCTGGTGCGCCGCGCCGCCGGGGGTGCAGGAGGAGATGGTGGCCGAGGACCCCGCGCGGTTCTACCGGCCGCCGTACGTCGGGCACCGCGGGTGGCTCGGGGTGCACCTCGACGTGGCCGTCGACTGGGACGAGGTCGCCGAGATCGTCGAGGAGGCCTACCGCACGGTCGCGCCGAAACGGCTCCTCGCCGAGTTGGACGCGCGGGGGAACCGCGGGCGATCACCGCGCGTCTGAGCAGGTGCCCGTCCGGACGGGCGCCCGACCTCGCGCTCCGCACTGGCCACCCACAGGGCCACGGCCGAACTGGAGCCGGAGCGGATCACCGCCGGGGTCGGAACGGACAGCCGGTGTGCATCGGTGGCGCAGTATCGGAATCCGCGAGGAGGCCGCCATGTGGGAGATGACCGGTCCGGAGTACTTGGCAGCGCACTGGACCGCCGTCGGCGTGGCGATGCTCGTGGGCGTCGCGGCCCACCGCTGGGTGCGGGCACACCGCACCGCGGGGGACCCGGGTCTCGACGCCTACGGCATCGCCATGCTCTCCGGCGGCCCCACCCGCGTCGCGCACACCGCGGTGGCGGGTCTGGTCTCGCGCGGCGAGGTGCGCGTGAGCCGTTCCGGCGGCGTCACCCCGGTCGACGGCGCCGAGCCCGCTGACGAGCACGAGGCCGCCGCCCTGCGCGACCTGCGGAGGATCCCGAACGTCCGCGGCCTGTCCGAGAGCGCGGTCGCGCGCGACCTGCGCCGCCGGATGGTCGAGGCCGGATACCTGCTGCCGCCGGAGCGCGTCAGGCGCGCCCGCAAGGTCGAGTGGCTGTTCGCCCTGATCATCGTCATCGGCCTGGTCCGACTCGCCGACGGCATCAGCGAGGACAAGCCGGTCATCCTGCTGGTCCTCTCGCTCATCGCCACCGGCTTCATCACCGCGGCCGTGCGCCGGAGTTGGCGCGACGGGCCGACCGCGCGCGGTCGCGCGGCGCTCGCGCGCGCCCGGTCGGACGCGCTCGCCGGGGGCGGGGCCGTCCTGCTGACGGTCGCCCTCCTCGGCCTGACCGCCTACCCGGACCACGAGGTGAGCGGCGCGTTCCAGGAGTCCGCGTCGTCGTCCGGTGGCGGTGACGGCGGTTCCGGCGGGGACGGCGGATCGTGTGGCGGCGGCGGCTGCGGCGGCTGCGGGGGCTGCGGCTGATCAGCCGTAGGCTGAGGTCCGTGTTCAGCGAGCTGGCGGTTCCCATCGTCGTCGCGCCCATGGCGGGCGGGGTCAGCACTCCCGAACTGGTCGTCGCCGCGGTCGACGCGGGCGCGACCGCGTTCCTGCCGGGCGGGTACCTCGCCCCGGCCGCGTTGGCTGGGCGGATCGAGAGCGTGCGGGCGGGCACCGACGGGCCGTTCGGGGTGAACCTGTTCGTGCCCGGTCCTCGGACCGAGGCGCTGGTGGGCGCGCACGCCGCCGCGGTGGCGACCGAGTCGGCGCGGCTGGGGGTCGAGCCGGGCAAGGCGAGCTGGGACGACGACCGGTTCGCCGACAAGGTGGACCTGCTGGTCCGGACCCCGGTGCCCGCGGTCTCCTTCACCTTCGGGCTGCCCGACGCCGACGTCCTGGCCCGCCTCCGCGATGTCGGCAGCTACCTCATCGCCACCGTGACCACGCCGGAAGAGGGCGAACGGGCCGCCGACGCGGGTGTCGACGCGCTGTGCGTGCAGGGCGCGGCGGCGGGCGGGCACCGGGGGACCTTCACCGACGACCCGACCGAGCCCGGCGGCGCCCCGCTCTACGACCTGCTGCCCGCGCTGCGCCTGCTGTCCGGTCTCGGCCTGCCGCTCGTCGCCGCTGGCGGGCTCATGCACGGCGCCGATGTGGCCGCCGTCCTGGCGGCGGGCGCTGTCGCGGCGCAGCTGGGCACGGCGTTCCTGCGCTGCCCGGAGGCCGGGACCGCGCGGGCCTACCGCGACGCGCTGGCCGCAGGCGGCCGGGAGACGGCCCTGACCAGGGCGTTCAGCGGCCGTCCCGCGCGCGGGCTGGTCAACCGGTTCCTGCGCGAGAACCCGAGCGCGCCCTCGGCGTACCCGCAGGTCAACAACCTCACCCGGCCGATGCGCGCGGCGGGCGACGCCGAGGTCATGTCGCTCTGGGCCGGGCAGGCGTACCCGCTGGGCCGCGACGAGCCGGTGGCCGAGGTCATCGCCCGGCTGCTGGGCGAGGCCCGCGCCGCGGCGGACTCCCTCACCCAGCGTCTAAAGTAGACATCGCGGGCAGTTGTGCGGTTCGGCACAGAACCGCACCCGGGAGTCGTGCGCGGCGGTTAACCTACTAACAAGTAGGGAGGCTCGATGGCAGTGCTGGACGGCGTGCTCGCCGCCGCGGGGAACATGGCGCACCGGGTGCTCGGCGGCGGGTTCGCCGACTTCACCCCGATGCCGCGCACCCTGGTCGACCAGGGCAGGGCGCGGTTCGTCTACCACTACGACTCCGCGGACTCCGGCGACCCGGTCCTGCTGGTGCCGCCGCTGGCCGTCCCGGACACCCCGTTCGACCTGCGCCGGGGCTGCAGCCTGGTCGAGCACCTGGCGCCGAGGCGGCCGACCTACCTGCTGGACTACGGCCCCATCGGCTTCCGGGACCGCGACCTCGGCCTCGAACACTGGGTCGACGAGGTCCTGCCCGCCGCCATCGGGACCGTCCGCGAGCGCACCGGACGCGCGCCGCACCTCATCGGCTGGTGCTTCGGCGGCATCCTGTCCGTGCTGGCCGCCGCCCGCCTCGGCATCGACGCGATCGCCTCGCTGACCGTGGTGGCCAGCCCGTTCGACTTCACCAAGATGCCGCTGCTGATGCCGTTCCGGCCGATCGTCGCGGCGACCGGCGGGCACGCGTTCACCCCCGTCTACCGGGCGATGGGCACGATCCCGGCGCCGCTGGTCCGCGCCGCGTTCCAGGTGTCCGCGCTGGACCGCCACCTGACCAAGCCGATCGCCGTCGCCACGCACCTGCACGACCGCGACTACCTCGCCCAGATCGAGGCCGTCGAGCGGTTCACGGCGAACATGGTCGCCTACCCCGGCCGCACCGTCGGGCAGATCTACCACCAGTTCTACCGCGCCAACGCCCTGGCGCGCGGGGCCGTCGAGGTCGGCGGCACCCGCATCGACCTGGCCGCGGCCAAGCAGCGGACCCTGCTCATCGCGGGCCGCGCCGACACCATCGCGCCCCGGCGCGCGGTCGGGCACCTGGTGAAGGTCCTGCCCGACGCCGAGGTCGAGTTCGTGACGGCCAAGGGCGGACACCTCGGCGTGCTGACCGGTCGGGCGGCCAGGCACGAGACCTGGCCGCTCATCGACCGGCACCTCAACGGGTGAAGACGATCTTCCCGGCGGTCTCGCCCGCCTGCATCGCCTCGAACCCGGCGCGCGCGTCCGCCATCGGCAGCTCGGAGCCGATGCGCGGCCGGATGCCCGCGGTGGCGCAGAAGGACATCAGGTCGGCCAGTTCGTCGCGGGTGCCCATCGTCGAGCCGATGACGCTGAGCTGAAGGAAGAACAGGCGCTGCAGGTCGGCGCTCGGGTCGGGGCCGCTCGTCGAGCCGGACACCACGATGACGCCGCCGGGCCGCAACGCGCGCATGGAGTGCGACCAAGTGGCCTTGCCGACGGTCTCGAACACGCCGTCGACCTTCTCCGGCAGGCGGGCGCCGGACTCGAACACCGCGTGCGCGCCGAGCTCGGTGGCCAGGGCGCGCTTCTCCTCGGTGCGGCCGGTGACCCACACCCGCAGGCCCGCGGCCCGGCCCAGCTCGATCAGCGCCGTGGAGACGCCGCCGGAGGCGCCCTGCACCAGCATCGTCTGGCCGGGGCGCAGGCCGGACTTCACGAACAGCATCCGGTAGGCGGTCAGCCACGCCGTCCCCATGCACGCCGCCTCGCTGAACGACAGGTCGGCGGGCTTGGGCAGCACGTTGCGCGCGGGCACCACGACCTTGTCGGCGAACGTGCCCTGGTGCAGCTCGGTCAGCAGGGTCCGCTTCGGGTCCAGCGTCTCCTCGCCGGTCCACCCCGGGTCGCCGATGACGGAGTGGATGACGACCTCGGTGCCGTCGGCGAGGGTGCCCGCGCCGTCGCAGCCCAGGATCATCGGGAACCGCTCGGCCTTGATGCCGACGCCCTTGAGCGTCCACAGGTCGTGCATGTTGAGGCTGGCGGCCCGCACGTCCACCTCGACCCACCCGTCGGGGGCGACCGGGTCGGGGCGCTCGCCCACGGTCAGCGCGGCCAGCGGGTCGTCCGGGTTGGGCTCTGCGGCATACACGGCGAACATGACGAGCAACATAGCCAGGCCGGAGTCCGGCCGCCCCATGGAAGTGGCCGAGGTCTACTCTCGGGTATGTGCAGGGGTTGACCGACTGGTGGGACGACGTCGAGCTGTGGCTGGCGACGATCCCGTTCGCCCTGCAGTTCACCCTGGTCATGGCCGTGCTGCTGCCGCTGTGCCTGGGCCTGGCGTGGCTGATCGACCGCGCGGTCGACTACACCTCGGCCCGGTTCGGCTCCCGGCACGAGCCGCCGATCGACGCGGAGTAGGTAGTGGGTTCCCGCAGGCGTATCACCCTTGCCCTGGTCGCGCTCGTCGCGCTGGTCGTCGGCGGCTGGCTGGTGCGCGATCTCAGCACCGGCGCAGACACCCCGGCGCCGGAGTCCGGGCTGCCCGTCGTGGCGCTGTCCGCGCTGCCCGCCGAGGCGGCCGAGACCTGGGAGCTGATCCGGCGCGGTGGCCCGTTCCCGTACCCGGACCGCGACGGCTCGACGTTCGGCAACCGCGAGGGCCTGCTGCCCGAGCGGGAACGCGGCTACTACAAGGAGTACACCGTGCCCACCCCCGGAAGCCCCGACCGCGGCGCCCGCCGACTGGTGACCGGATCGGCCGAGGAGCTGTACTACACCGACGACCACTACGAGTCCTTCGTCTCCGTGGACACCGCGCGATGACCGACCACGTCCTGGACGGCGCGGACGTCCGCACCAAACTGGACTTCTACGATGCGGTGGCCGAGGTCCTGCGGTTCCCCGACTGGTTCGGCCACAACCTCGACGCCCTCTACGACTGCCTGACCGACCTGTCCTGGCTGCCCGAGGGCGACCACGTGCTGGTCTGGACGCACCCCGAGGTCCTCGCCGAGGCCGACCCCGCGGGCTACCGCGCCATCCAGGCGGTCCTGGCCGACGCGGTCGCCGACTTCACCGACGTCGCGCGCGCCTTCTCCGTGGTGCTCGTCGAGCCCTAGGCGCGCGGTCGCCTCGTCGAACGCGCGGTGGTTAGGGTGCGGACCATGGCTGATGAGTTGGTGCACTACGAGATCGCCCGCGGCGTGGCCCGGATCACGCTGGACTCCCCGCACAACCGCAACGCGCTCTCCGCGCAGCTGCGCCGGGAGCTGCGGGCGCACCTGGGCGCCGCGGTCGAGGACGAGTCGGTGCGGGTGATCGTGCTCGACCACACCGGCCCGGTGTTCTGCGCGGGCATGGACCTCAA
Source organism: Actinokineospora sp. UTMC 2448 (assembly GCF_024760565.1). Classification (NCBI taxonomy): domain Bacteria; kingdom Bacillati; phylum Actinomycetota; class Actinomycetes; order Pseudonocardiales; family Pseudonocardiaceae; genus Actinokineospora; species Actinokineospora sp. UTMC 2448. The sequence goes on from NZ_CP031087.1 coordinate 1,504,656, forward strand.
GGAGGCGGGCGGCGCGTCCGCTGCCGACCAGGGCGTCAACGAGTTCCCGGCGATCCTGGAGCAGATCTGGACCAGCCCGAAGCCGGTCGTGGCCAAGCTGGCCGGACCGGCCCGCGCGGGCGGGGTGGGCATCGTCGCCGCCGCCGACATCGCCGTGGCCGCCGCCGACGCGACCTTCGCCTTCACCGAGGTCCGCATCGGCGTGGTGCCCGCGATCATCTCGGTGACCGTCCTGCCGCGCCTGCTGCCGCGCGCGGCGCACGAGCTGTTCCTGACCGGGGAGAAGTTCGACGCCGAGCGGGCCGTGCAGATCGGCCTGATCAACTCGGCCGTGCCCGCCGAGCGGCTGGACGCCGAGGTGGACCGCTACACCGGGATGCTCGCCCTCGGCGGGCCGAACGCGCTGTCGGCCACCAAGGCGATCCTGCGGCGCGAGCGCCCGTCGGACATGTCCTCCGACTTCGCCGAGATGCTCGCGCTGTCGGCGCGGTACTTCGCCAGCGAGGAGGGCCAGGAGGGCATCAGCGCGTTCGCCCAGAAGCGTCCCGCGCGCTGGGTCCCCACCGACTGATCAGCTCCGGGTCGGCCGCGCCGATCCGCTCCCGCATCGATCTGCGGTCCAGTGCCGCGATCATCTCTTCGACCACCGCGCTCAGCGGCGCTGACAACTCGCCCTCCACCTCGCGCGCCGCCCGGGCGGTCGCCGCCCACTCCGCGTGCAGGACGGGCAGCAGCCGCTCGGCGGCCGGGGTGAGCCGCACGATCCGCTGCCGGGCGTCGCGCCCCGGTTCCAGCGTGGCCAGCTCGTCCTTCACCAGCTGCGCCACCGTCTGGCTGGCCGCCGAGTGCGTCACGCCGACGGCCTCGGCCAGTTCCTTGATCGAGCGCGGGTTCGCGCTCAGCTCCCTGATGTAGGCCGTGAAGCGCGGTCGGAACCAGCTGAGGCCGAGGTCGTCGTAGACCTCGGCGACCGCGCCCTCCAGGCGCTCCAGCAGATGGCGCAGCCGGGTGCCCAGGAACTCCGGAGATGTCACAGTGCTAATATAACAGCCCTTACAGATCTGGGAGGACACCATGCTGCTGGAGTTGCACCCGCCCATCGAGCCCCACGACAGCGGGATGCTCGACGTCGGGGGCGGGAACCACATCTACTGGGAGGCCGTCGGCAACCCCGACGGCAAGCCGCTGGTGTACCTGCACGGCGGGCCCGGCTCGGGCTGCTCGATCAACCAGCGCCGCTGGTTCGACCCGCAGAAGTACCGGGCGATCCTGTTCGACCAGCGCAACTGCGGCCGCAGCACGCCCAACGCGGTGGACCCGGCCGTCGACCTGTCGACCAACACGACGCAGAACCTGATCGCCGACATCGAGAAGCTGCGCGAGCACCTGGGCGTCGACCGCTGGCTCGTCAGCGGCGCGTCCTGGGGGTCGACCCTGGCGCTGGCCTACGCCCAGGCGCACCCCCAGCGGGTCACCGAGATGGTGATCATCGCGGTGACGGTCACCCGGCGCTCGGACACCGACTGGCTCTACCGGGGCGTGCGGCGGTTCTTCCCGGGGGAGTGGCGGCGGTTCCACTCGGTGGTGTCGCACGTGCCCGAGGACGCGCCCATCGAGGACATCCTGAACGCCTACGGCGCGCTGACCGCCGACCCGGACCAGGCCGTCCGCGAGCACGCGGCCGCGGAGTGGCTGCGCTGGGAGGACACGGTCATCTCCCTGGAGCCCCACGGGACCCCGGGCGCCTACAGCAACCGGTTCGACCAGCGCCAGGTCTGCTTCGTGCGGATCTGCGCGCACTACTTCGGCAACGGCGCGTTCCTCGACGAGGGCGTCCTGCTGCGGGAGGCGGGCAGGCTCGCGGGCATCCCGGCCGTGCTCATCCACGGCAGGCACGACCTGGGCGGCCCGCTGGAGGTGGCGTGGGACCTCGCCCAGGCGTGGCCGGACGCGCGGCTGGAGGTCATCGAGGACGCGGGCCACACCGGCAGCCCGGCCGCCCGCGACGCGTTCCTGCGCGCGTACCGGGACTTCGCGTGATGTTCCCGCCCATCGAGCCGCACGACAGCGGCATGCTCGACGTCGGCGACGGCGACCGGGTCTACTGGGAGGTGGTGGGCGATCCGGCGGGCAAGCCCGCGGTCTTCGCCCACGGCGGCCCCGGCGGTGGCTGCACGGAGAAGCACCGCCGGTGGTTCGACCCGGCCAAGTACCGGGCCGTGTTGTTCGACCAGCGCAACTGCGGCCGCAGCACCCCGCACGCGGCCGACCCGGGCGTGGACCTGTCCGCGAACACCACCCAGAACCTCGTCGCCGACATCGAGAAGCTGCGCGAGCACCTGGGCATCGACCGCTGGCTGGTCAGCGGCGGCTCGTGGGGCTCGACCCTGGCCCTGGCCTACGCCCAGGCGCACCCGTCCCGCGTCACCGAACTGGTGATCATCGACGTGACGACGACGCGCCGCCGGGAGATCGAGTGGCTCTACCACGGGGTCGGCCGCTACTTCCCCGAGGCGCGCCAACGGTTCTGCGCGGTGGCGCCGGGCGCGCCGATCGGGGAGGTGCTGTCCACATACGACCGCCTGCTCGCCGACCCGGCGACCCAGCGCTCGGCCGCGGCGGAGTGGTTGCGGTGGGAGGACACGGTCATCTCCCTGGAGCCGCACGCGGATCTGGTCGAGCACCCGCTGGACGCCGCGGAGCTGTGCTTCGCCCGCCTGTGCGCCCACTACTTCTCCCGGGGCGCGTTCCTGGAGGAGGGGATCCTGCTGCGGGAGGCGGGGAAGCTGGCAGGCATCCCCGGCGTGCTGATCCACGGCAGGCACGACCTGAGCAGCCCGCTCGACACGGCGTGGGACCTCGCCCAGGCCTGGCCGGACGCGACCCTGGAGGTCATCGCGGACTCGGGCCACTCGGCCAGCCCGACCATGCGCAACCGGTTGCTGCGGGCGTTCGCCGAGTTCGCCTAGATTCGAGCGCGACCGTGCGGAGGTCGTCGAACCGGTGTCCCCTCGGGAAGATCCCCGCCATCGTGACCCCGGCGGGCGACCTGGTCACCAGCAGCTGTCGGGCGGTGGGGGTGTCGGGCACTGGATCGTCAGGCACTGCGGGGATCTGACGCGGGTGGTCCCGCGCGGGCACCGGGCTGCCCGCGCGGGACCAGTCTCCTTCGGTCAGGCGATGGTGGTCGTGGTGATCACCGGGTTGGGGTTGGGGTAGCACCTGGTCGGGACGTTGACGTTGCCGAGGAACGTCGCGACGACCGCGGTGAAGGTCAGGCCCGGGTTGCTGTAGCTGGTGCCGTACAGCTTCGTCTCGATCGTCCCGGAGCTCCCGGCCGTGAGCCGGGCGGTCACCGTCGGCAGCTCGAACGTCGCCCCACCGTTGATCGGGCCGCTCGCGGTGATGGTGGCGATCCCGTTGCTGACGCTGATGTTGGTAGTGCCCACATTGGACCCGCCGGACAGCGTGGCGGAGACGTAGGTCGAGTTGGCCGGGATCGGCACCTTCAGCGCGAGGTTCTGCACCCGGCGCACGGTGTAGCCGTTGACCGACGACGGGATGGTGTTGGGGGCGGGGTCGATGACGATGGTGAACCCGGCGCCGGGGGAGACGGTGGCGGGCGCGGTGACCTCGGCGTCCTGCGCGAAGTCGAAGTGCTGGGCGCCCATCGGGCTGTCGCCCTCGCAGGCGAAGTTGGCCGTGTGCGGCACGGCGACGGCGGTCGGGGCGAAGGCGACCAGCGCCGCCGCCGCCATGGCGAGGGCGGACAGGGTGCGACGGGGGACAGGTTTCATCAGGGTTACCTCGGATCGCTTGGGGGACAAGGGTTGGAGCGCCGCGGCAGACCGATAGTTACTTGCGAGTAGACGTCAGGTCAAGAATTGGCCATCCGTGACAAGATCGCGGCGCCCGCCCGCCGCGGACCGTCCGCTTCTTTGATCATGCCCCGTTTGGGCCACGTCGGTGATCGGCCACCGAATGGACCGACATGCCCGTCCCCCGACAGGCCCAGTCCGATCGACCCAGGGCGTCGGCCGCGGCTCCGGGTGGGTGGTTATGTGTTACCCCCGTTTACCCCAACGCTCACGCGGTCCTGGCGAACTCCCACGCCGCCGTGTAGCGCTCCACGACCAGGTCGGCCACCTCGACGGCGTTGCCCATCGGCGGCGCGATCCGCGCGCTCGGGTCGACAGCGAGCGCCTGCGCGGCCACCTTGTCCGGCAGCAGCCCCGGCGCCAGGAACCACGACGCCACCGCGATCCGGCGCGCCCCCCTGGCCCGCAGCCGGGCGATCGCCGTCGGCACGTCCGGCGCGGTCGCCGACGCGAACGCGGGCGCCACCCCGGCCCAGCCGTGCGTCCGCGCCCAGCGCCGGGCGACCTCCGCCACCCGCGCGTTGGCGGGCGCGTGCGACGACCCGATGGCGGCCAGCACGACGCCCAGCCCCGGGTCGCCGGGCTCGACGCCCGCGTCGGCCAGCCGCCGCAGCGCCGCCGCCTCCAGCAGGGCGGACGGCCCGAGCACGTCGGCGACCGACACCGCAAGGCCCGGGTGCGCCTCGGCGGCCTCGGCCAGCAGCGCGGGCAGGTCGACCCGGGCGTGGAACGCCCGGCCGAGCAGCAGCGGCGCCACCACGAGCCGGTGGTGGCCCTCGTCGGCCAGCGCGCCCAGGACGTCGATCAGCCGGGGGGCCGACAGGTCGAGGAACGCGCCCCGCACGTCCAGCCCCGGCGCGCGCTCGCGCACGACGTCCAGCAGGTCGGCCACGGTCGCTGCCGAGCGGGGATCACGGCTGCCGTGCGCGACGGCCACGAGCGGGATCACAGCGCCCCCAGCCCGCGCGAGCGCAGCACGGCCCGCTCCAGCGGCCGGAACACCAGCAGTTCGATCCCCACCCCGACGAAGAAGATCAGCAGGATGCCCGCGATGACCATCGACATGTCCGACAGCGCCATCGCGTTGTGCAGGTACTGGCCCAGCCCGAAGCCCAGCGCAGGCGAGGTCGCGATCAGCTCGGCGGCCATCAGCGAGCGCCACGAGAACGCCCACCCCTGCTTGAGCCCGGCCAGGTACCCCGGCAGCGCAGCGGGCAGCAGGATGTGCCGGGCGGTGTCGAACCGGCCTGCCCCCAGCACCTTCCCGACCCTCGGCAGGATCGGCGGGATCTGGTCGATGCCCGCCACCAGCCCGTTGGCGATGGACGGCACCGCGCCCAGCAGCACGACGGTGTAGATCGCCGCGTCGTTCAGCCCGAACCACAGCACCGCCGCGGGCACCCAGGCCACCGACGGCAGCGACTGCAGGCCCGAGATCAGCGGCCCGATGGCGGCCCTGACCAGCGGGACCTTCGCCAGCAGCAGGCCGAGCGGGGTGGCGACGGCCAGCGAGATCAGGAACCCGATCACCGCCCGGTGCACCGACACCCAGAGGAACTCCCACACCTCGCCGGTGCCGACGATCCGGGTGATCTGCCGCCAGACGTCCAGCGGAGCGGGCAGCTGGTACTCCGGCCAGTACGCCCGCGACCACAGGAACTGCCAGACCGCCACGACCAGCGTCAGGGCGATCACCGGGGCGACCACGGCGCGCAGCAGCCTGCGCTGGCGGCCTGCGGCGACGGGGGTGTCCAGGGCGTCGAGGCCCGCGCCGACGGAATCGGCAGGGGCGGCGACGGTGTCAGGCCGCGGCATGGCTGCTGATCACCTCGCGCAGGCGGCCGTTGATCTCCTCGGTGAGCTCGGCCTCCGGCGCGTCGGCGACGGACCACTGCTGCACGACCCGCCCGGGCTTCGACGACAGCAGCACCACGCGCTGGCCCAGGCGGACGGCCTCGCGCACGTCGTGGGTCACGAACACGACCGCGGTCCCGGTCGCCTCCCACACGCGCAGCAGCTCGCCCTGCAGGACGTCGCGGGTGATGGCGTCCAGCGCGGAGAACGGCTCGTCCATGAGCAGCAGCGACGACGCCTCGCCGTTGTTGCCCTGCAACGCCGACGCCAGCGCGCGCGCCAGCGCCACGCGCTGCCGCATGCCGCCGGAGAGCTCGTGCGGGCGCTTGTCGCCAGCGCCGCCCAGCCGCACCAGGTCCAGCAGCTCCAGCGTCCGCGCCCGCCGCTCGGTCCGCTTCACGCCCGCCAGCCGCAGCGGCAGCTCCACGTTGCGCGCGGCGGTCAGCCACGGCATGAGCGCGGCCTCCTGGAACATGACGGCGGGACGGGTCGTGGTCAGCTCGATGTCGCCGCTGCTGGGCCGGTCGAGGCCCGCGATCATGTTCAGCACGGTCGTCTTGCCGCAGCCGGAGGCGCCGAGCAGGCAGACGAACTCCCCGGGCGCCACCGCCAGGTCGATCCCGTCCAGCGCGGTGACCGCGCGCGGACCGTGCCCGAAGACCTTGCGGACCCCGCTCATGCGGACAACGGCGTCGGTCTCGGTGGCCGCGGAGGTGGCCGCGAGCGTGGCGGTCATCGGTGCTCCAGGTTCCTAGTTCCGGCTGGCTAGTTCAGTGCGTCGCGCACGGCCGGGCGGCCGAGTGCGGCGAGTTCGGTGTTCAGTGCGGTCAGGTCGGCGAACCCGGCCAGGTCCACCGGCCGCAGGGCGATGCCCGCGGTCACGGCGTCCCTGGCCAGTTCGGGGAAGGCGGTGACGATCGGGTCGTGGCTGAGCTGGATCCCGGCGAAGGCCCGCTCGATCACCGGCCCGCTCAGCGGCTTGCCGGTCAGCTCGGCGAGCTGGTCGTTCACCGCGGTCCGCGCCTCGGCCGGGTGCTCGGCGGCCCAGGACTCGGCGGCGAGCAGGCCGCGCAGCAGCGCGCGCACGGTCTGCGGGTGCTCGGCGAGGAACTGCGCGCGGACCAGCAGCACGGTCGTGGGGAACCGCCCGCCCGGCCACAGCGCGGCCTCGTCGAGCAGCACCCGCGCGCCCGCGTCCAGCACCAGCCGCGACGCCCAGGGTTCGGGCAGCCACGCGGCCTGCACCTCGCCCTTGGTGAAGGCGGCGAACGTCTGCGCCGGGTCGCGGTTGGTCACCTCGACCCGGCCGTCGAGCCCGGTCTCGACCAGCCACGTCTTCAGCGCGATGTCCTGCGTGTTGCCCAGCGCCGGGGTGACGACGACGCGCCCGGCGAGGTCGTCGGGGGAGTCGATGTCGGGGGTGGTCACCAGCTGCGCGCCGCCCGATGTCGCCCCCGCCACCAGCCGCACGGCCCGGCCGTCGGACTTGGCGAAGGCGTTCAGCGCCGGGCCGGAGCCGATGAAGCCCGCGTCCAGCGACCCGCCGAGGAACGCCGAGACCTCGGTCGCGCCGTCGGTGAACTTCGTCGGCACCAGCGTCGTCGCGCCCAGCTCGTCGGCGAAGAAGCCCTTCTCCAGGCCGATCAGCGCCGAGGCGTGGGTGACGTTGGGGAAGAAGCCCAGCCGCAGCTCGGCGGCCGGACCCCGGTCGGGCACCGGCCCGCGCTCCCACGCCTCGGTGCGCTGGACCCGGGTGCATCCGGAGACCAGCAGCACCAGGGCGAGGAAGGCGGCCAGCGTCCGCATCACGGCCCCGACGAGACCAGGCTCGCGCCGACCAGGCCCGCGGCCAGCGTCGTGCCGTCGGCGGCGTCGATGACCAGGAACGCGCCCGTGCGGCGGACGGCGGTGTAGTCGTCGAGCGGCAGCGGCTCCGCCGTGCGCACCCGCACCCGGCCGATCTCGTTCAGCTCCAGCGACTCCGGACCGTCCACCGTGGCCAGCGTCTGCTCGTCGAAGCGGGCGGCCAGCTCGCCGATGAGCGCCTGCACGGTCCGCGTGCCGTGCTTGACCAGCACCCGCGCGCCGGGGCGCAGCGGCTTGTCGCCGAGCCAGGCCAGCGTCGCGTCGAACTCGTCGGACACCGCGGGGGCCGCCGCGACGGGCGCGATGAGGTCGCCGCGGGTGATGTCGATGTCGTCGGCCAGCAGCAGCGTGACCGACTGGCCCGCCACCGCCTCGGACAGCTCGCCGTCGGGGGTGTCGATCCGGCTGACCGTGCTCGTGCGGCCCGACGGCAGCACGACGACCTCGTCGCCGGGGCGGATGGTGCCCGCCGCGACCTGGCCAGCGTAGCCGCGGTAGTCGGGGTGCTCGGCGGTGTTCGTGCGGACGACGTACTGCACGGGGAACCGGAACGCCGCGTCGTGCGGGTCGGGCTCGACCGGCACGGTCTCCAGGTGCTCCAGCAGCGTCGGGCCGGAGTACCAGGGCGTGTTCGCCGAGCGGTCCACGACGTTGTCGCCCACGAGCGCGGAGACGGGGATCGTGCGGACCGCGTCCGGGGAGTAGCCCAGGGCCTGGGCGTGCGCCTCGAACTCCTTGGCGATGACGGCGAAGGCCGCCTCGTCGTAGTCCACCAGGTCGATCTTGTTGACCGCCAGCACCAGCCGGGGCACGCCCAGCAGGGCCAGCACGGCGGCGTGGCGGCGGGTCTGCTCGACGACGCCCTTGCGCGCGTCGACCAGCAGGATCGCCAGCTGCGCCGTGGACGCGCCGGTCACCGTGTTGCGGGTGTACTGCACGTGGCCGGGGGTGTCGGCGAGCACGAACGTCCGCGCGGGCGTGGCGAAGTAGCGGTAGGCGACGTCGATGGTGATGCCCTGCTCGCGCTCGGAGCGCAGCCCGTCGACCAGCAGCGATAGGTCCGGGGTGGACAGTCCCTTGTCGACGCTGGCCCGGTGCACGGCGTCGAGCTGGTCGGCCAGGACCGACTTGGTGTCGTAGAGAAGCCGCCCGACCAGCGTCGACTTGCCGTCGTCGACGCTGCCCGCCGTGGCGAGCCTCAGCAGGTCGCGCTGGGTGGTTGAGTCACTCGCAAGCCCGCTCATCTTAGAAGTAGCCCTCCCGCTTGCGGTCTTCCATGGCGGCCTCGGACAGCCGGTCGTCGGCGCGGGTCGCGCCGCGCTCGGTGAGCCTGCTGGCCGACACCTCGGCGATCACGGCGGCGATGTCGGCCGCGTCGGACTCCACCGCGCCGGTGCACGAGCCGTCGCCGACCGTGCGGTACCGGACGGTCTTGGTCACCAGCTCCTCGCCGTCGGCCGGGCCGAACCAGGGGCCGGGGGTGAGCCACATGCCGTCACGCTTGAACACCTGCCGCTGGTGGGCGTAGTAGATCTGCGGCAGGTCGATGCGCTCGCGCTCGATGTAGCGCCAGACGTTCAGCTCGGTCCAGTTCGACAGCGGGAACACCCGCACGTGCTCGCCGGGCTTGTGGCGGCCGTTGTAGAGGTTCCACAGCTCCGGGCGCTGGCGGCGCGGCTCCCACTGGCCGAAGGCGTTGCGCAGGCTGAAGATCCGCTCCTTGGCCCGCGCGCGCTCCTCGTCGCGCCGACCGCCGCCGAAGACGGCGTCGAACCTGTTGTTCGTGATCGCGTCCAGCAGCGGCACGGTCTGCAGCGGGTTGCGGGTGCCGTCGGCGCGCTCGGCGAGGCGGCCGTCGTCGATGTAGTCCTGCACGCTGGCCACGTGCAGCCGCAGCCCGTAGCGCTCGACGGTGCGGTCGCGGAACTCGATGACCTCGTCCAGGTTGTGGCCGGTGTCGACGTGCAGCAGCGGGAACGGCACGGGCGCAGGCCAGAACGCCTTGACCGCCAGGTGCAGCAGGACGGTGGAGTCCTTGCCGCCGGAGAACAGGATCACCGGGCGGTCGAACTCGCCCGCGACCTCGCGGAAGATGTGCACCGCCTCGGATTCCAGCCGGTCAAGGGCGTCCAAGCGGATGTCGGTGAGTGTCATGTCTCCCTACCCGTGCAGTCCGCACTCGGTCTTGGCCTGGCCCGCCCAGCGGCCGCTGCGCGCGTCCTGCCCCGGCAGCGGCTTGCTGGTGCACGGCGCGCAGCCGATGGACAGGTAACCCTCGCCGACCAGCGGGTTCTCCAGGATCCCGTGCTCGGCGATGTAGGCGCTGAACTCCTCGTCGGTCCACGGCGCGATCGGGTTGACCTTCACCAGCCCGTTGCGCTCGTCCCACTGCACGATCGGGGTGTTCGCCCGCGTCGGCGCGTCGACCCGGCGCACGCCGGTGACCCAGGCGTCGTAGTTCTTCAGCGTCCGCTGCAGCGGCACGACCTTGCGCAGGAAGCAGCACTTGGTCGGGTCGGTCTTGTTGAGCAGCCCGAACTCGGCCTCCTGCTCGGCGACCGACTGCTCGGCCTCCGCGGTGACGATCCGCGCCTCCGGGTAGACCAGGTCCACCGCGTCGCGCACGCCGATCGTCTCGGCGAAGTGGTAGCCGGTCTCCAGGAACAGGATGTCGATGTCCTTCTTGACCCGGTAGGCCAGGTCGATCAGCACCGCGTCCTGCATGTTGGAGGCGACGATGAAGCTGTCGCCGAAGGTCTCCGCCGTCCAGGCCAGCGCCTCGGCCGCCGTGGCGTCCGCCAGTTCCCGCTCGGCCTTCTCGGCCAGCACCCGCGGATCGGTCATGCGTTCACCCCCGCAGTCGTGTCGCCGATCAGCAGACCGGCGAACTTCACCGTGAACACCCGCCTGCACCCCATGCAGGCCCAGGAGGCGTGCGGCTCGTCGTGCGGCCGCAGGTCCTCCTCCCCGCAGAACGGGCAGTGGTAGGGAACAGCCCGCTCGCTCATCGCAGATTCGCCTCGTCGGTGCGCGCCACCCACTGGGCGAAGCGCTCGTCCGCGGTGCGCTCGGCGACGAAGTTGCGCACCACCCGCTCGACGTAGGCCGACAGCTCGCTGGCGACCACCTTGTGCCCGCGCAGCTTCTTGCCGAAGCCCGCGTCCAGGCCGAGGCCGCCGCCCAGGTGCACCTGGAAGCCCTCGACCTGGCTGCCCGCGTCGTCGGTGACGATCTGGCCCTTGAGCCCGATGTCGGCGGTCTGGATGCGGGCGCAGGAGTTCGGGCAGCCGTTGATGTGCACCGAGATCGGCGCGGTGATGCCGTCGGTGATGTCCTTGAGCCGGTGCTCCAGGTCGGCCACCAGGTCGTGCGCGCGGGCCTTGGTCTCGACGATGGCCAGCTTGCAGAACTCGATGCCGGTGCAGGCCATCACGCCCCGCCGCCACGGCGAGGGGTCCACCTGCAGGCCCAGGGCGGCCAGGTCGGCGCGCAGGCCGTCTACCTCGGCCTCGGGCACGTCCAGCACGACCAGCTTCTGCTGCGGGGTGAACCGCACCCGCCGCGACCCGGCGCGCTCGGCGGCCTCGGCGACCTCGACCAGGATGGAGCCGGACACCCGGCCCGCGATGGGGGCGGCGCCGACGTAGTAGCGGCCGTCCTTCTGCCGGTGCACGCCGACGTGGTCGACCGGGATCGCGGGGATCTCCGGCGCCGGGCCGTCGACCAGCTTGCGGCCCAGGTACTTCTCCTCCATGACCTCGCGGAACCGCGCCGCGCCCCAGTCCTTGACCAGGAACTTGATGCGGGCGCGGTTGCGCAGGCGGCGGTAGCCGTAGTCGCGGAAGACGCTGATCACCGCGCCGAAGACGTCCGGCACCTCGTCCAGCGGCACCCACGCGCCGAGGCGCTGGCCGAGCATCGGGTTGGTCGACAGGCCGCCCCCGACCCACACGTCGAAGCCCGGGCCGTGCTCGGGGTGCACCACGCCGACGAAGGCCACGTCGTGGATCTCGTGGGCGACGTCGGGCAGGCCGGAGATCGCGGTCTTGAACTTGCGCGGCAGGTTGGCGAAGTCCGGGTTGCCGATGAACCGTTCGCGGATCGCGTCGATGGCCGGGGTGCCGTCGACGATCTCGTCCTGGGCGATCCCGGCGACCGGCGAGCCGAGGATGACGCGCGGGGAGTCCCCGCAGGCCTCCATCGTGGTCATGCCAGCGCCCTCCAGGCGCTGCCAGATCGCGGGCATGTCCTCGATGCGGATCCAGTGGTACTGGATGTTCTGCCGGTCGGTGATGTCGGCGGTGTCGCGGGCGTAGGTCTTGGACAGCTCGCCGATGACCCGCAGCTGCTCGGTGGTCACCGCGCCGCCGTCGAGGCGCACGCGCAGCATGAAGAACTCGTCGTCGAGCTCCTCGGGCTCCAGGGTCGCGGTGCGGCCGCCGTCGATGCCGGGCCTGCGCTGGGTGTAGAGGCCGTACCAGCGGAACCGGCCGCGCAGGTCGCCGGGGTCGATGCTGTCGAAGCCGCCGTGGGCGTAGATGTTCTCGATGCGCGCGCGGACGTTGAGCGGGTTGTCGTCCTTCTTGGACCGCTCGTTCGGATTCAGCGGCTCGCGGTAGCCGAGCGCCCATTGGCCCTCGCCACGGCGCGCGCGCTTTGCGGGCGAGGGGGTGGTGGTGGGAGACACCGGTTAGTCCTCCGGGTCGGGGCGCTCACGCGGCAGGGACCTGCGGACATCCGGTGGGGATTGTCACAGTTAACCAGCGCGCCCACGCCTGCTGAATGCGAGACAGGGGAAATAGGTCAGTGACGGCACATCGCGCTGGCGACACGACGGAAATCCACGTGGCGGCGGGCCACGAGGCGGACTTCGGTCGCTGCTGACATGGTCATCAGACTGCCACGCGTCCAGGGTGTGGTCCACCGTCATCCGCATGCTGGGACGCCCCTGGTCCGGCTTGCGTTTCCGCAGGCCGACTGGCAGATCATGGTTTCCGGCGTATTGACCGTACATTTCTCTCCGGTCAGGGTGGGTGGGAATGTACGGTCTTTTGCCGGATGAGACCATAAATGGGTGCCCTCAGTCCTTCCCGACGGTGATCCGGCGCCCGCAGACGGGGCGCTGCCTGTTAGCGCGCTCACATCGGCGGTGACGCGGTCATTCGGGATTTATGTCCATGTCCCGTTCTGCGCCACCCGCTGCGGGTACTGCGATTTCAACACCTACACGCCGGGGGAGTTGGGCGGCTCGGCGTCGCCGTCGTCCTGGCTGGCGGCCGTGGGGCGGGAGCTGGAGCTGGCCGCCCGGGTCCTCCCGGACGCCCCGCGCGCGTCCACGGTGTTCGTCGGCGGGGGCACGCCGTCGCTGCTCGGCGCGGCCGGTCTGGCGTCCGTTCTGGACCTCGTGCGCTCGACGGTCGGCCTGGCCGACGGCGCGGAGGTGACGACAGAGGCCAACCCGGAGTCGACGTCGCCGGGGTTCTTCGCCGACCTGCGCGCCGCGGGCTACACCCGCGTCTCGCTGGGCATGCAGTCGGCGGCCCCGCACGTGCTGAAGGTGCTCGACCGCAACCACACCCCCGGCCGCGCGGTCACCGCGGCCCGTGAGGCGCGGGCGGCGGGCTTCGAGCACGTCAACCTGGACCTGATCTACGGCACGCCGGGGGAATCGGCCGCCGACCTCGCGCTCTCCCTCGACGCCGTGCTGGCCGCGGGCGTGGACCACGTGTCGGCCTACGCGCTGATCGTCGAGGACGGCACCGCCCTGGCCCGCCGCGTCCGCCGAGGCGAACTGCCCATGCCCGACGACGACGTGCTGGCCGACCGCTACGAGCAGGTCGACGCGGCGCTGACCGCGGCGGGGCTGACGTGGTACGAGGTCTCCAACTGGGCGTCGTCGCCGGAGGCCCGGTGCCACCACAACCTCCTGTACTGGCGCGGCGACAACTGGTGGGGCGTCGGCCCGGGCGCGCACAGCCACGTGGGCGGCGTGCGCTGGTGGAACGTCAAGCACCCCGCCCGCTACGCTGCCGCCCTGGCCGACGGCGTCTCCCCGGCCGCGGCCCGCGAGACCCTCTCGCCCGACGACCAGCGGATCGAGCGGATCCTGCTGGAACTCCGCCTCGCCGACGGCCTCCCCGCCGACGTCCTGGACCGCTCGGGCCGAGCCGAGGCCGATCAGGCCGCGCTCGACGGCCTCCTCGACGCCGCCGCTCTGGCCGAGGGCCGCTGCGTCCTGACCGACGCGGGCCGTCTCCTCGCCGACGCCGTAGTCCGGCGGCTGACCTAGGACCGGCCACGCTCGGCGCGCCCTTCGCGGCGAAGTCCCCGTCACGGATGCGCCGGTCCGGCCTTGGCGGCCTGCTAGCCGGTGGCGCGCAGGCCCGCGAGCATCCGGCGGAACACGTCGCCGTACTCCGCGCGGAGGCGGGGCTGGTCCGCCGGGTCGGCCTGGGCCAGGGCCATGCCCGCCGAGCCCAGCATCGTGAAGCAGACGTGCGTGGCGGTCTCCTCGGGCAGCGGGCTCAGCAGGCCCGCCCCGACCAGCTCGGCGAGGATCTCGGCGATGTGGGCGTAGGCGTACTTCTTCTCCGACTCCTGCCACGCCTGCCAGCCCAACGCGATCGGGCCCTCCTGCCAGACGATGCGGCTGTAGACCGGGTCGAGGCACTGGTCGAGGAAGGCCTCCATCGCCGCCATCGCGCCCTGCCACGGGTCCGACGCGGCCGCCCGCGCGCGCTCGATCCGGCGGAAGCCGATGACCTCCTGCTCCTCCAGCACGGCCTCGAACAGCGCCTTCTTGCTGGCGAAGTGGTGGTAGACCGCCCCCCGCGTGGCCTGGATGTCGGCGGCGACGTCCTCGAGGCCGGTGGCGGCGAACCCCGAGGTGGCGAACCGCCGGGTGGCCGCGTCCAGGATCGCGGCCCGGGTCGCCTCGGAGTACTGCTCGCGGCGGCTCCTGATGGCGGGCATGCGGTGTACGGTAGCCACATACACAGCGTATGTAACCGACGTGGGGTAGGTGGATATGACTGAGATGCTGCTCTTCAACCCGTTCATGCCCGGGTTCACCGACGATCCCTACCCGCACTACCGGGAGCTGCGCGACGCCGACCCGGTCCAGGAGCACCCCATGGGCTTCTGGTTCGTCTCCCGCCACGACGAGGTCGCCGACCTGCTGCGGGCCAACCTCTCCGTCGAGCAGCGCCACCTCGCCCCGCACCCGGTCCGCGACTCGATCCGCGGCGAGGGCGAGGCGAGCCTGCGCGGCGGCGGGCTGTCCATGCTCGACCGCGACCCGCCCGACCACACCCGGCTGCGCAGGCTGGTGTCCAAAGTGTTCACCCCGAGGGCGATCGAGGGCCTGCGCCCGCGCATCACCGAGCTCGTCGACGAGGCCGTCGACCGGCTCTCCTGCGGCGGAGACGTCGTCGCCGAGCTCGCCTTCCCGCTGCCGTTCGCGGTGATCAACGAGATGCTGGGCATGCCGCTGGCCGACGCCGAGCGGGTCCGCGACCTCACCGGCACCCTCGTGCGCTCCCTGGAGCCCATCGCCGACCCCGACCTCGTCAGCCGCATCCGCGACGCCGACGCCGAGCTGTCCGCGCTGTGCCGCGAGGCCATCGCCGCCAAGCGCGCGGAGCCCGCCGACGACCTGCTCACCGCCCTCGTCCGCGCCGAGGAGGACGGCGACGTCCTCGACGACGACGAACTCGTCGCCCAGGTCGTCCTGCTCTACGTCGCGGGCCACGAGACCACGGTCAACCTGATCTCCAACGGCGTCGTCGCGCTGCTGCGCCACCCCGATCAGCTGCGCGCGCTGCGCGAGACGCCGGAGCTGATCGGCAACGCCGTCGAGGAGTTCCTGCGCTACGACAGCCCGGTGCAGTCCGGCAGGCGCGTCACCACCCGGCCGGTGACCGTCGCGGACCGGGAGATCCCCGCTGGCAGCTTCGTCCTGCTCGGCCAGGCGTCGGCCAACCGCGACGAGCGCTTCTGGGGACCCGACGCCGACACGCTGCGCCTCGACCGCCGCGACGCCCGCCTGCACGTCTCCTTCGGCGCGGGCCCGCACCACTGCCTCGGCGCGGCGCTGGCCCGCATGGAGGCCCAGGTCGCCATCGGGCGGCTGGTCGCCCGCTGCCCGAACCTGGCCCAGGCGGGCGAGATCGAGTGGAACGGCCGCATCAACCTGCGCGGCGCCGCGCGCGTCCCCGTCTCCGTCTAGGCACGAAGGGCGGGTAGGGACCAAAGGCCCCTATCCGCCCTTCGCCGTATCCGCCGCCGCCGCGCCCGCCTCTTGGTTGTCATCCCAGCGAGAGGCGGTACCCGCATGAACGGCGACTTCACCGGGGACGGCAGAGCCGAGATCCCCATCACCAGCCCCTGGGGTCTCGGCGTGCTCGAACTGACCGGCGGCACGCTCACCTCCCCCGTCATGGCCGCGAACGGCACCAGGTTCGGCGGCTGGCTGCTCAACACCGCCGACAACCGCTTCGAGGTCCAGGCCGACCTCGACGGCGACGGCAGGCAGGAGATCCTGGTCTCCAGCCCGTGGGGCATCGGCGTGCTCAAGCGCGACGGCGCCGCCTTCACCTCGATCCTCATGGCCCCCAACGGAACCCGCTTCGGCGGGTGGCTGCTGAACACGGCCGACAACCGGTTCGGCCCGGTCGGCGACTTCGACGGCGACGGCCGGGCGGAGGTGCTGATCACCAGCCCGTGGGGGATCGGCATCCTCAAACTCACCGGCGGCACGTTCTCCGTCCTCATGATGGCTCCCAACGGGACCCGCTTCGGCGGCTGGCTGCTCAACACCGCCGACAACCGCTTCGGCCCGGTCGGCGACTTCGGCGGCGGGGGCAGGGACGAACTCCTCGTCACCAGCCCCTGGGGCCTGGGCGTGCTCGAACTGAGCGGCGGCACGCTGACCGCGCCCGTCATGGCGCCGAACGGGACCCGCTTCGGCGGCTGGCTGCTCAACACCGCGGACAACCACTTCGCCAACGTCGGCGACTTCGACGGCGACGGGCGGCCCGAGGTCATGGTCACCAGCCCGTGGGGCATCGGCATCCTGGCCCGCGCGGGCAGCACCCTCGCCCCGAAGATGATGGCCCCCAACGGGACCCGCTTCGGCGGGTGGCTGCTGAACACCGCCGACAACCGGTTCGGCCCGGTCGCCGATTTCGACGGCGACGGCAGGCCCGAGATCCTCGTGGCCAGCCCGTGGGGCGTCGGCATGCTCGAACTGAGCGGCGGCACGCTGACCGCGCCCGTCATGGCGCCGAACGGGACCCGCTTCGGCGGCTGGCTGCTCAACACCGAGGACAACCGCTTCGACATGGTCGGCGACCTCGACCGCGACGGGAAGGCCGAGATCGTCGTCACCAGCCCGTGGGGCATCGGCGTGCTCAAGCAGACGGGCGCCACCTGCACCGCGCTGACGCTCGCCGCCAACGGCACCCGGCTTGGCGACTGGCTGCTCCACACCGGGGCGAACCACGTCGGCATCGGCACCGAGGTGATCCGCGTGCACGTCAAGGTGCTCACCGACCCCACCGTGCCCATCGACCGGATGCTGACGGCGATGCAGCAGGTCTACGAGGCCGTCGGCATCCGCGTGCACCGGGTCAGCACCGAACGGCTCACCGCGCCCGCGCTCGACGACCTCGACATCGGCCGCTGCGTGCGCGGGGAGACCACCGCCGAGCAGAACGCGCTGTTCGGCAACCGCGTCGGCGTCGCGCCCGGCGACGTGGTCGTCTACTTCGTGCGCTCCACCGTCCCGCCGACCAACGGCTGCGCGGCCCACCCGCCGGGCAGGCCCAGCGCCGTCGTCGCCCAGGGCGCCACCCAGTGGACGCTGGCCCACGAGGTCGGCCACGTGCTCGGCCTCGGCCACGTCGCCGACAGCAACCGCCTCATGACCGGCGGCGGCACGGCCAACATCACCAACCCGCCGCCCGACCTCATCCCGATGGAAGTCATCGAGATGAAGGACAGCACCCTCACCCACGCCGAATAAGGAGCACGACATGGTCACCATGCGGGATGTTCGGCGCCGCCTCGACGCCGAGGAGGTCGACTACGCCGAGGCTGCCGCACTCGGCCCGGACGCACTGCCCCACCTGGCCGAACTCGCCGCGGGCGCGGACACCATGCTCGCGTCCAAGGCCGTCTACCTGGCCAGCGTCATCGGCGGGGACGGCTCGGCCGCGATCGTCTCCGCCGCCGCCGGGCGCGGCGACCCGGTCCTGCGCGTCGCCGCGGCGGCCGCGCTGCGCAACCTCGCCGTCGACGACTTCGAGCGCGTCGGCGAGACCCTCCTCGACGACGAGGACCCCGGCGTGCGCAAGGTCGCCATCGGCTCGGTCGCCGCCGCCGACTCGCCCGCGCTCACCGCCAGGGTGCGGCGGGCGGCCGAGGAGGACCCGGAGGACTACGTGCGCGACACCGCCGCGCGCCTCCTGCCGCCCACCCAGTAGGCCACGATCGCGGCCGGGATGAACATGACCACCCCGTAGACCGCGGCGGGCACGGCCATCGTGGCGTTGTCCAGCAGCGCCGGGGACAGCGCGATGGTGATGGCCAACGTCGAGTTGTGGATGCCCACCTCGAACGACGACGCGATCGCCTGCCTCGGCTCGACCCGCGCGAGCCGGGGCACGGCGTACCCCAGGCCCAGGCTGCACACCACCAGCAGCAGCGACACCAGGCCGACCGACCGCAGGTAGTCGAGGAGGTTCTCCCGCTCGGCGACCATCGCGCCGACGATGACCGCGGCCAGCACCACGACCGAGGCGATCTTCACCGGCCTGGTCATCCGCTCGGCGAACTCCGGCCACCGCCTGCGGACGACCATGCCGATCGCCACCGGCACCAGCACGATCGCGAACACCTGCAGCATCTTGGCAGGCTGCAGCCCGATGGCGGTGTCGGCGTCGAGGAACCCGGCGATGGAGAGGTTCACCACGACCGGCAGCGTCACCACCGCGAGCACGGAGTTGATCGCCGTCAGCGTGATGTTCAGCGCGACGTCCCCGCCCGCGAGGTGGCTGAAGATGTTCGCCGTCGTCCCGCCCGGCGACGCGGCCAGCAGCATCATGCCCACCGCCAGCACCGGGTCGAGCTCGAAGGCCAGCACCAGGCCCAGGCACACCGCAGGCAGCACCAGGATCTGGGTGCCCAGCGCGAGCAGCGCCGCCTTGGGCACCTTCGCCACCCGCGTGAAGTCCGCCACGGTCAGGTGCAGTCCGAGGCCGAACATGACGATCGCCAGCGCGATCGGCAGGAAGACCGTGGTCAGCGTGGACGAGGCTTCCATGGCGGCTCCTTCACCGAGGGGGTCTGAAGATTCGGACAAGGGCGACGAGCCGCGCAAGAGGCCGTCAGGGGCCATTTCCCAACCGTGATCCGGCACCGAGCAACCACCAACCGCCCGACGCTCCGTAAACTTGAGTCGAGACCAGCAGGTTTGAGCCGAGGAGGTGGCCGTGAGCAGCGCGGACGAGCGCCGGTTCGAGGTGTTGCGCGCCATCGTCGCCGACTATGTGCGGGACAACGAGCCGGTCGCCTCCAAGGCCATCGTCGAGCGGCACAACCTGGGCGTCTCCAGCGCCACGGTCCGCAACGACATGGCCGCGCTGGAGGAGGAGGGCTACATCACCCAGCCCCACACCAGCGCGGGCCGCATCCCCACCGACAAGGGCTACCGGCTCTTCGTCGACCGGCTCAGCGAGGTCAAGCCGCTCTCCGTCGCCGAGCGCCGGGCGATCCGCAGCTTCCTCGCGGGCGCCATCGACCTCGACGACGTGATGCGCCGCAGCGTGCGGCTGCTCGCCCAGCTCACCCGCCAGGTCGCCGTCATCCAGTACCCGACGCTGACGACGTCCACCGTCCGCCACGTCGAGGTCGTCGGCATCACCCCGGCCCGGCTGATGCTCGTGCTGATCACCGACACCGGCCGCGTCGACCAGCGCATGGTCGACCTCGGCGACGTCGTCACCGAGGAGTCCGTCGCCCGGCTGCGGACCATGCTCAACACCGCGCTGACCGGCAGGCGCCTCGCCGACGCCGCCGCCAAGGTCGCCGAGCTGCCCGAGTCCGCGCCCACCGAGCTGCGCGACCACGTGATCAAGATCAGCACCGTGCTGGTCGAGTCGCTGGTCGAGCACCCGGAGGAGCGGCTGGTCCTCGGCGGCACCGCCAACCTCACCCGCAACGCCACCGACTTCCCCAACTCGCTGCGCCAGGTGCTCGAGGCGCTGGAGGAGCAGGTCGTGGTGCTCAAGCTGCTGGCGGCGGCGGGCGACTCGCGCACCATCACGGTGCGCATCGGCGAGGAGAACGAGGCCGAGGAGATGCGCAGCACGTCCGTGGTGTCCATCGGCTACGGCAGGCTCGGCGGCGGCCACCTGGGCGGTCTGGGCGTGGTGGGACCCACGCGCATGGACTACCCGACGAACATCGCCGCCGTGCGCGCGGTGGCCAATTACGTGGGAGAGATCCTCAGCCAGTAGGCGGGGGGAAGGCATCGAGGGAGCTCTGGGCCGACCAGAGCAGGAGGAACACGTGGCTAGGGACTACTACGGCACCCTGGGTGTTCGGCCGGACGCGAGCGCCGACGAGATCAAGCGCGCCTACCGCAAGCTCGCGCGCGAGCTGCACCCGGACGTCAACCCCGACGAGGCCGCCCAGCAGCGGTTCCGCGAGGTGACCGCGTGCTACGAGGTCCTGTCCGACCCGCAGAAGCGCAAGATCGTCGACATGGGCGGCGACCCGCTGTCCAACGGCGGCGGTGGCGGCGGGCGCGACCCGTTCGGCGGCTTCGGCCTCGGCGACATCATGGACGCCTTCTTCGGCGCGGCCGCGGGCGGCGGGGGCGGGCGCGGCCCGCGCAGCCGCGTGCAGCCCGGCTCGGACGCCCTGCTGCGCATCGAGCTGACGCTGGAGGAGTGCAACACCGGCGTCAGCCGCGACATCACCGTCGACACGGCCATCCTCTGCGAGACCTGCCGGGGCACCGGCTGCGCCGCGGGCACCAGCCCGACCACCTGCGACACCTGCCACGGGCGCGGCGAGGTCCAGTCGGTGCAGCGCTCGTTCCTCGGCCAGGTCGTCACCGCCCGCGCCTGCCCGGTCTGCCGCGGCTTCGGCGAGGTCATCCCCGAGCCGTGCGCGCAGTGCGTCGGCGAGGGCCGGGTCCGCTCCCGGCGCACCATCACCGCCAAGATCCCGCCGGGCGTGGCCGACGGCATGCGGGTGCGGCTGTCCGGCCAGGGCGAGGTCGGGCCGGGCGGCGGCCCGGCAGGCGACCTCTACGTCGAGGTCCAGGAGCTGCCCCACCACACCTTCGAGCGCGCGGGCGCCGACCTGCACTGCACCCTGCGCGTCCCGATGACCACCGCCGCCCTCGGCGCCACGCTGAAGCTGGAGACCCTCGACGGCCAGGTCGAGCTGGAGGTCTCCCCGGGCACCCAGGCCGGGACCGAGCGGGTCATCGCGGGCCGCGGCCTGCCCCGGCTGCGCTCCACCGGCCGGGTCGACGGCCGCGGCGACCTGCACGTGCACATCGAGGTCGAGGTGCCGACCAAGCTCGACGCCCGCCAGGTCGAGCTGCTGCGCGAGCTCGCGGGCCTGCGCGGCGAGGAGGAGGGCACGCTGGCGGGCACCAACGGCCGAGGCGGCGGGCTGTTCTCCCGGCTGCGCTCCCGGCACCCGCGGTGACCCTGGCGCTGTTCCTGGTCGAGACGGTCCCGTCCGGGGACTTCACCCTCGACGGCCCGGAGGGCCGCCACGCCGCGGCCGTCCGGCGGCTGCGCGCGGGCGAGGAACTGCTCGTCTCCGACGGCCGGGGCACGCTCGCCCGGTGCGCGGTCACGGCCGCGGGCAAGGACACGCTCGACCTCGCCGTGCTGGACCGGTGGACCGAGCCCGCGCCCGCGCCCCGCGTCGTCGTCGCCCAGGCCCTGGCGAAGGGCGACCGCGGCGAACTCGCCGTCGAACTGGCCACCGAGGCGGGCGCCGACGTGATCATCCCGTGGCGCGCCCGGCGCAGCGTCGCCAAGTGGGACGACGGTCCCCGGGGCGACAAGGCCCTCGCGAGGTGGCGCGCCACCGCGCGCGAGGCGGCCAAGCAGTCCCGCCGCGCGTGGCTGCCCGAGGTGACCGCCCCGATGGACCTGCGGGCGTTGTCCCATCGGGTGGGAGAGAGCGCCCGCGCGCTCGTCCTGGAGGCGGGGGAGGCCACCCGGCTCAGCGCCGTCCCGCTGCCTGCCGAGGGCGACATCCTCCTGGTCGTCGGGCCGGAGGGCGGCATCGATCCGACCGAACTCGACGCCCTGACCAGCGCGGGCGCCACCCCCGTCCGCCTGGGCCCGACCGTCCTGCGGACCTCCACCGCGGCCGCCGTCGCGCTCGGCGCGCTGGGCGTGCTGACGCCGCGCTGGCACTGACGACAAACCCCTCATCTCGCGGTGGCGGAACCCCCGTCGGTCGGGCTACGCTTCTCCCACGGCTTCGGCCAAAGGAACCAGTCGAGCCGTTCCACGACGGCCGCCGGACACCTCCCCCCTCGGTCCGGCGGTACCGCGCAGGGCGGAGGGGCGACCCCCAGGTCTCTCCGCCCGCGCGGGTCTTCCTCTCCCCGTCACGCGGACGCGGCCGTCGTCGCTATCGTTCGCCCATGAGCGCCGACTGCCTGTTCTGCCGCATCATCGCTGGCGAGATCCCGTCGACCAAGGTCCACGAGACGGAGACGGTGTACGCCTTCCGCGACATCAGCCCGCAGGCCAAGGTGCACGTCCTGGTCGTGCCCAAGGCCCACCACGAGGACGCCGCCGCGCTCGCCGGGCGCCCCGAGCTGCTCGCCGACGTCGTCGCCGCGGGCGCCGAGGTCGCAGGCATCGAGGGCGTCGCCGAGTCCGGCTACCGGTTCGTCTTCAACACCGGCGACGACGCCTGCCGCACCGTCTTCCACGCCCACATGCACGTCCTCGGCGGCGAGCAGCTGGCCGGGTTCGGCAGGTAGGCCGGTTTCTCCGGTGCGCGCGGTCGGTCACCCCGGCTAGCATCGAGGAGGCCAGACCGAAAGCAGCGCGCGGGCGCAGAAGGCAGGACCGAGAGCACGTGACGACCGGTAGCGCACAGGGCGCCTCCCCCCAGGACGACGCCCGCGACGCCCAGTCCCGGTTCGCGATCCCCGAAGGGGCCGTCCTGGCCCTGCTCGGTTCCCGCGACGAGAACCTGCGGCTCGCCGAAGACCTGCTCGACGCCGATGTGCACGTTCGGGGCAACGAGGTGACCCTCTCCGGCGCCCCGGCGGACGTCGCCTTCGCCGAGCGGGTGTTCACCGAACTCGCCACGCTGGCCGCCCGCGGCCAGCAGGTCGACCTGAACACCGTCCGCCGCACGATCGCCATGCTGTCCTCGGACGCTGCCGAGTCCCCGGCCGAGGTGCTGAGCCTGGACATCCTGTCCCGCCGCGGCCGCACCATCCGCCCGAAGACGCTGAACCAGAAGCGCTACGTCGACGCCATCGACGCCAACACCGTCGTGTTCGGCATCGGCCCGGCCGGTACCGGCAAGACGTACCTGGCGATGGCCAAGGCCGTGCAGGCGCTGCAGGCCAAGCAGGTCAACCGCATCATCCTGACCCGCCCGGCCGTCGAGGCGGGCGAGCGCCTCGGCTTCCTGCCCGGCACCCTCTACGAGAAGATCGACCCCTACCTGCGCCCCCTCTACGACGCCCTCCACGACATGGTCGACCCCGACTCCATCCCGCGCCTGATGACCGCGGGCACCATCGAGGTCGCCCCACTGGCATACATGCGCGGTCGCGCTCAACCGGTCTTCACCAAGGTGCTGACCCCGGACGGCTTCCGCCCGATCGGCGAGCTGCGGGTCGGCGACCTCGTGATCGGCTCGAACGGCGAGCCGACGCCCGTGCTCGGGGTCTACCCGCAGGGTGAGAAGGACATCTACCGCGTCACCGCGCAGGACGGGGCCTCCACGCTCTGCTGCGGCGAGCACCTCTGGACCGTCCGCACCCGCGCCGACGTGCGCCGGAACAAGCCGTGGCGGGTGCTGCAGACCAGGGAGATGATCGGGAAGCTGCGCGCGGCCCACGCCCGCCGGTTCGAGTTGCCGCTGCTGACCGCGCCGGTCTGCCACCCCGAGCAGCCCGTCCCGATGGACCCGTACGCGCTGGGTCTGCTCCTCGGCGACGGGTGCATGACCGGCTCGACGACCCCGTCGTTCGCCACGGACGACAGCGAGCTCGCCGTCGCCCTCGGCGCTGCGCTGCCCGGTGTCGCGGTCCGCCGGACGAGCGGGGTCGACTACACGCTCAACCGCGTTCGCCAGCCGGGAGAGGTCATCACGCTGGAGAACCCGGTCACCGGCGCTCTGCGAGCGCTGGACCTGCTGGGAACCCGCTCCCACACGAAGTTCATCCCGGAGGTCTACCTCCGCAACAGCGCCGAGGTCCGGCTCGCACTCCTGCAGGGCCTGCTCGACGCCGACGGTGGCCCGGTCAGCCAGCGGGGACGGACGTGCCGGGTCCAGTACGGCACGACCTCGCCGATGCTCAGGGACGGCGTGATGGAGCTTGTCCGCTCCCTGGGCGGCGTCGCGTACACGCGCACCCGAAAGGTCGAAGGCCGCAAGCCTGGGCTCGCCAAGGGACGCGTGGTCCGCTACTGCCACGACAGCCACGTCGTCGACATCCGGCTGCCCGAGGGCGTCGAGCCCTTCCGCCTCCAGCGCAAACTGGACAGGTACCGCGCCGCAGGCGGCGGCAGGCCGATGCGGTTCATCGACAGCATCGAGCCCGCGGGTCGCGCCGAAGCGGTGTGCATCCAGGTCGCGGCACAGGACTCGCTGTACGTCACCGAGGACTACCTGCTGACGCACAACACGCTCAATGACGCCTTCATCATCCTCGACGAGGCGCAGAACACCACGCCTGAGCAGATGAAGATGTTCCTGACCCGGTTGGGCTTCGGCTCGAAGATCGTGGTCACCGGCGACGTGACCCAGGTGGACCTGCCGGGCGGGCAGCGCAGCGGTCTGCGGGTGGTCAAGGAGATCCTCGAGGGCATCGACGACGTCCACTTCGCGACCCTCACCAGCGGCGACGTGGTCCGCCACCGGCTGGTCGGCGACATCGTCGACGCCTACGAGCGGTGGCAGAACGACCAGGACGACGACGAGCCCGCGCCGAGGGTGCGCGCGGGTGGGCGCAGGCCGGGTCGCTAGACCGGGGACAATGGCCGGGTGAGCATCGAGATTGCCAACGAGTCGGGAGTGGCGGTCGACGAGGCGTCGATCGTGGCCGCCGCCCGGTTCGCCCTGGACCGCATGAACGTCAGCGCGCTGGCCGAGCTGTCGGTCCTGCTCGTCGAGCTGGACGTCATGTCCGACCTGCACGAGCGCTGGATGGACCTGCCGGGCCCGACCGACGTCATGGCGTTCCCGATGGACGAGCTGGACAACGCCCGCAGGCCCGACGCCTCCGACCTGGGGCCCGCCCTGCTCGGCGACATCGTGCTGTGCCCGGAGTTCGCCAAGGACCAGGCCCGCAAGGCCGGGCACACCCTCGGCGACGAGCTGCACCTGCTCACCGTGCACGGCGTGCTGCACCTGCTCGGCTACGACCACGCCGAGCCCGCCGAGGAGCGCGAGATGTTCACGCTCCAGAAGCGCATCCTTGCCGACTTCAAGGCCGCCACGGCCGACGCCAAGCGGCGGGCGGCGCAGCGGGTCGAGGACGACAAGCTCCTCGGCGCGGTCGGGCTCGCCGAGCCCGATCCCACCGAGCGGGGGTGAGCGTGTCCGCGGACTCGGCAGGCCTGCTCGTCATCGCCGTTCTGCTCGTGCTCGCCGCGGGCGTGTTCGCCGCCGCGGACGCCGCGCTGTCCACGGTCTCCCAGGCCAGGGTGGACGGCCTGGTCCGCCAGGGCAGGGCGGGCGCCAAGCAGCTGCTCGCCGTGCTGGCCGAGCGGCCCCGGCACATCAACCTGCTGCTCCTGCTGCGGCTGAGCTGCGAGCTGGCCGCCACGGTGCTGGTCGCCGCCGTCTGCCTGCGCCACATCGACCCGGGCGTGCTGGCCGGCCTCATCGCCGCGATCGGCATGATCGTGGTGTCGTACGTGCTCGTCGGCGTCGGGCCGCGCACGATCGGCCGCCAGCACCCCTACGGCGTCGGCCTGCTGGTCGCCGGTCCGGTGCGCGTGCTGGGGACGCTCCTCGGGCCGCTGTCGCGGTTCCTGATCCTGGTCGGCAACGCGATCACCCCGGGCAAGGGCTTCCGCGAGGGCCCGTTCTCCTCCGAGGTCGAGCTGCGCGAGCTGGTCGACATGGCCCAGGAGCGCGGCGTCGTGGACGCGGGCGAGCGGGAGATGATCCACTCGGTGTTCGAGCTGCGCGACACCATCGCCCGCGAGGTGATGGTCCCGCGCACCGAGATGGTGTGGATCGAGCAGACGAAGTCGGTGCGGCAGGCGCTGGCGCTGTCGCTGCGCACCGGCTACAGCAGGCTCCCGGTCATCGGCGAGAGCGTCGACGACATCGTCGGCCTGGTGAACCTCAAGGGCCTGGTCCGCGCGTGGATGGAGCCCGGGGCGGAGAACCGCACGGTCGCCGAGCTGATGAGCGCCGCGGTGTTCGTGCCCGACACCAAGCGGGTGGACGACCTGCTGCGCGAGATGCAGCTGTCGAAGAACCACCTCGCCATCGCCGTCGACGAGTACGGCGGCACGGCCGGGCTGCTGACCATCGAGGACATCCTGGAGGAGATCGTCGGCGAGATCACCGACGAGTCCGACACCGACGACCGGCCCCCGGTCGAGCACCTGGAGGACGGCGCGGTGCGGGTCAGCTCCCGGCTGCCGGTCGAGGACCTCGGCGCGCTGTTCGGCCTGGTGCTGGAGGACCCGGACGTGGAGACCGTCGGCGGGCTGCTGGCCCAGCGGCTGGGACGTGTGCCACTTCCCGGGGCGGAGGCGGAGATCACCGGGCTACGGTTCCGTGCCGAGGGCGGCAAGGACAGCCGCGGCCGGGTGCGCATCACCTCGGTCGTCGTCCGCCGTGCCGAGACCGACGAGGCGATCGAGCAGATCGCGGGGGAGAGGAGCGCCGACCGTGGCTGAGCTTGACCCGGAGGACGCCAAGATCGTGACGCTGGCGCGGTCGAGCCGGGCGCGCACCGGCGCGGCCGAGGGCGCCGCGGTCCGCGACACCGACGGCCGCACCTACGCCGCGGCAAGCGTCGACCTCCCCTCGCTCAAGCTCACCGCCCTGCAGGCCGCCGTGGCCGCGGCGGTGTCCAGCGGCGCGCCCGGCCTGGAGGCCGCCGCCGTCGTCACCGCGGCCGACGCCGTGGACGCCGCGTCCGTGGCCGCCGTGCGCGACCTCGCGCCGCAGGCACCCGTGCTGCGGGCGGACGCGTCGGGCGCCGTCGTCGACGTGGTCCGGTGAGGCTCACCGTCTGCGGCGACTGCTACGCCGAGGACGCCGACCGCGCCGCCGGGCTGGAGCGCCTGCGGGCGGTCGCGGCCCGGGTCGGGGCGAGCGTGCGGCTGGTCGACTGCCTGGACGCCTGCGACACCGCCAACGTCCTGGTCGTGCAGCGCCCGGGCGAGTCCCCGGTCTGGCTCGGGTGGGTGCTCGGCGCCGACGTCCTCGCCGACGTGGCGGCCTGGCTGACCTCGGGTGGGCCGCTGCCGGACATCCTCGACCTGCACCGAGTCACCGCGCCCGGACTGCGGAAGGCACAATGGGCCGGTGAGTGACACGCACCGTTCCGGGTTCGCCTGTTTCGTGGGGCGGCCCAACGCGGGCAAGTCGACCCTGACCAACGCGCTCGTGGGCGGCAAGGTCGCCATCACCTCCAGCAAGCCGCAGACCACGCGCCACGCCATCCGCGGGATCGTGCACCGGCCGGACGCGCAGCTGGTCATCGTCGACACCCCCGGCCTGCACCGTCCGCGCACGCTCCTCGGCGAGCGGCTCAACGACGTCGTCCGGCAGACCTGGTCCGAAGTGGACGTCGTCGGGTTCTGCGCGCCCGCCGACCAGAAGGTCGGCCCCGGCGACAAGTTCATCCTCGGCGAGCTGGTCAAGGTGGCCCGCAAGACGCCGGTGATCGGCGTGGTGACCAAGACCGACCTGGTGCCGCCGGAGCAGGTGGCCGCGCAGCTGCTCGCCCTGCAGGAGGCCTTCGACTTCGCCGAACTCGTTCCGGTGTCCGCGAAGGACGGTTACCAGGTGGGCACGCTGGCCGACCTGCTGGTCGCCCGGCTGCCCGAGGGCCCGGCGCTCTACCCCGGCGGTGAGCTGACCGACGAGCCGGAGGCCGTGCTGGTCGGCGAGCTGATCCGGGAGGCGGCGCTGGAGGGCGTGCGCGACGAGCTGCCGCACTCGATCGCGGTCACCGTCGAGGAGATGGTCCCCCGCGAAGGCCGCGACGACCTGCTGGACGTGCACGCGTTCGTGTTCGTCGAGCGGCCGAGCCAGAAGGGCATCATCCTCGGCCACCGCGGCGAGCGGCTCAAGCAGGTGGGCACGGTCGCGCGGCAGCAGATCGAGGCGCTGCTGGGCACCCGGGTGTACCTGGACCTGCACGTCAAGGTCGCCAAGGACTGGCAGCGCGACCCGCGCCAGCTGCGCAGGCTGGGCTTCTGACCGTGGTGATCATGCCGCGGCGGTCGCTGCCCGCGGCGCTGGCGCCGCCGCTGGCCATCGGCGCGCTCGCCGCGGGCGGGTGCGCGGCCGTGCTGCTGGCCGATCCGACGACCCCCGGCGGCTGGCTGCCGACCTGCCCGACCAAGGCGCTCGCCGGGGTGTGCTGCCCCGGCTGCGGCGGCCTGCGGATGCTTTACAGCCTGCTGCACGGCGATATCGGCGCGGCTTTGCGCTACAACGCGGTGTCGTTCGTCTTCCTCGGACTGTTCGCCTGGGCCGTCGCGGCGTGGACGGTCAGCCGGGTTCGGGGGCGGCACGTGCGCTCCTGGCTGCACTGGAAGTACACCCCGCACGCGGTGATCCCGCTGCTCATCGTGTGGTTCGCGGTCCGCAACCTGCCCTTCGCGCCGTTCTCCGCGCTTTACGTGTGAATCCGCCACACGGCGGTCGGTGGCACCGGTTATCCTTCCGCGAAGTCGACACCGTTTCCGGGTTTCCCAGGGGGACTTTCGTGACCAATCCCTATGGTCAGCCGCAGCAGCCGTACGGGCAGCAGCCGCCCTACGGCCAGCCGCCGTATGGCCAGCAGCCCTATGGGCAGCCGCCCCAGCCGTACGGCCAGCCGGGCTACGGCCAGCCGTACGGGCAGCCCTACGGCCAGCCCGGTTACGGTCAGCCCTACGGCGACATCAACGCCATCCCGGACTACAAGGGCTGGGCGATCGCCAGCTTCTTCATCGGCGGCATCCTGTTCGGCATCCTCGCGCTGATGAAGTCGAACGAGGTCGGCCAGCACAAGATGCGCGGCGACTACCAGATGGCGCTCTCGGCGTCGAACACGACCAAGACGATCTGCCTGATCGGCACCATCATCGGCGGTCTCGGCTGCGTGTTCGGCATCATCTGGCTCATCGTGGTGCTCGCCTCGATCTAAGCTCGTCGGGTGAGCCTCTACCGCGACACCGGGGTGGTGCTCCGCGTGCAGAAGCTCGGCGAGGCGGACCGGATCATCACCCTGCTCACCCAGAAGCACGGCAAGGTGCGCGCCGTGGCGAAGGGCGTGCGCAGGATGACCTCGCGCATCGGCGCGCGGGTCGAGCCGTTCGCCCACGTCGACGTGCAGTTCTACACCGGACGCACGCTCGACGTGATCACCCAGGTGCAGACGCTGGACGCCTTCGGCGCGCCCATCGCCGCCGACTACCGCCGCTACACCGCGGGCTGCGCGGTCCTGGAGACCGCCGACCGGCTCTCCGCCGAGGAGGGCGAGCCGGTCCTGCGGCTGTACCTGCTGGTCGCGGGCGCGCTGCGGGCCCTTGCCGACGGCACCAGGGACGCGTCCCTGGTGCTCGACGCGTTCCTGCTGCGCGCGCTGGCGTTCGCGGGCTGGGCGCCCGCCATCGGCGAGTGCGCGCGGTGCGGCGAGCCCGGCCCGCACCCGGCGTTCAGCGTGCCCGCGGGCGGCTCGGTCTGCCCGCGCTGCCGTCCGGCGGGCTCGGCCAGCCCGTCCCGGGACGTGCTCACCCTGATGGACGCGCTCGCGCACGGCTCGTGGGACGTCGCCGAGGCCAGCGTCGAGCCGGTGCGCAGGGAGACCTCCGGGCTGGTGGCCGCGCTGCTGCAGTGGCACCTGGAGCGGCAGCTGCGGTCGCTGCCGCTGGTGGAACGCAAGCGCACCTAGCTCGGTACGATCGGCGCCCGGACGTCTTCTCCCCTGAACTCGGAGGTACCGCGGTGCTGCGACGGCGCCCGCCCAGCCGGAGCGAGGCGGGCAGGCCGGTACGGCCGCCCGCGCCCCACCCATCCGGCGCCCGTCCGCCCGCCATCCCCGCCGAGCTGGTACCCCGGCACGTCGCCATCGTGATGGACGGCAACGGGCGGTGGGCCAACCAGCGCGGGCTGACCCGCGTCGAGGGGCACAAGCGCGGCGAGGCGCGGGTCGTCGAGGCCGCGATCGGCTGCCTCGAACTCGGCGTGAAGTGGCTGTCGCTGTACGCCTTCTCCACCGAGAACTGGCGGCGCAGCGCCGAGGAGGTGCGGTTCATCATGGGGTTCTCCCGGGACGTGATCCGCCACCGCACCGACGAGCTCGACGAGATGGGCGTGCGCATGCACTGGGCCGGGCGGCGGCCGCGGCTGTGGCGCAGCGTCATCAGGGAGCTGGAGGTCGCCGAGGAGCGCACGCTGCCCAACGACAAGCTCCACCTGGCGATGTGCATCAACTACGGCGGCCGGGCCGAGATCGGCGACGCCGCGCGCCGCATCGCCCAGCTCGCCGCCGAGGGGAAGATCAACCCCGACAAGGTGGACGAGCGCACCGTCGCGAAGTACCTGTACCAGCCGGACATGCCCGACGTGGACCTGTTCATCCGGCCGTCGGGGGAGCGGCGCACGTCGAACTTCATGCTCTGGCAGTCCGCCTACGCCGAGCTGGTGTTCCAGGACGTCCTCTGGCCCGATTTCGACCGCACCCACCTGTGGGCCGCCGTCACCGAGTACGCCCGCCGCGACCGCCGCTTCGGCGCGGCCCGGGACTCCGACGAGGTCGCCGCCCAACTGCAGACCGGAGACACCGCATGAAGCCCGAGGCCGAGCTGCTCGAGCGCACCCGCGAGGCCCTTGAGCTCTACCACGACGTCACCGTCGACGACGACGGCTCGCTGACCTTCCTGCACGGCGAGGTGCCGTGCGCGGTGCAGGCCATGGAGCTGTCCGAGGGCCTGGTGGTCGTCAGCCTGACCTGTGTCGTCGCCTGGGACCTGCCCGACGACCCGGCGCTGGCCGTGTCCGCCGCCGAGCGCGCGGGCCAGGGCCTGTTCGGCACGCTGGGCGTCGTGCACACCGAGCGGGGCATGGACGTGACCCTGCGGTACGCCTTCCCCGCCCACGGCCTCGACACCGCGCCCCTCGGCACGCTCCTGCTGCTGGTCGTGTCGACGGCTTCCCAGTTGCGCGCGGATCTTCTGGGAACCACCGGATCGGGCAAACCCGTCGTCCAGCGCTCCCGCGACTGACACGTCTTACGGCATCATGCGCCGAGTGACATATCCGCATACCGCGATGGAGTGCCGATGACGGACGTCAGCACCGCAGAGCCGCGGGCCACCGAGGACAAGCCGACGCGCCGGATCACGTCGCTGGAAGTCCTGTGCGTGCTGCTGGTCGTGGCGCTGCTCGGACAGAGCTGGCTGACGTCCTGGCTGGACGTCGGCTCCATCCAGACCGGGGCGACGATCTTCGTCGCGGTGTGCGTCCAGGCCCTGCCGTTCCTGGTGCTCGGCGTGCTGATCAGCGGCGCGATCGCGGCGTTCGTGCCCGCCACGGCGCTCAACCGGCTGCTGCCGAAGAAGCAGGCGGCCGCGGTGCCGCTCGCGGGCGTGGCCGGGGTGGCGCTGCCGACCTGCGAGTGCGCCGCGGTCCCGGTGGCCAGGCGGCTGATGCAGCAGGGCGTGCCGACGTCGGTGGCGCTGGCGTTCCTGCTGGCCGCGCCCGCGGTGAACCCGGTCGTGCTGGTCGCCACCAACGTGGCGTTCCCGAACAACCCGGAGATGGTGGCCGCCCGCCTGGTCGGCTCGCTGGCGACGGCGATCATCATGGGCTGGCTGTGGGCGCGCTTCGGCAAGGCCGAGTGGATCATCGAGCGGGCGCTGCGGCGGCTGCCCGAGCCGCAGGGCCGCACCCGCTGGAAGCTGTTCTTCGAGACCTCCCGCGCCGACCTGGTCGACGCGGGCGGGTTCCTGGTCATCGGCGGCCTGACCGCGGCGGTGCTCAACGTGGCGATCCCGAGGTCCTGGGTGGACACCCTGGGCGAGCAGATCGTGCTCGGCGTCATCGTCATGGCGGTCCTGGCCGTGCTGCTGGCGCTGTGCAGCGAGGCCGACGCCTTCGTGGCCGCGTCGATCTCGGGCATGCCGCTGCTGCCCAAGCTGGTGTTCCTCGTCGTCGGCCCGGCCATCGACGTCAAGCTGTTCGCCCTGCAGACCGGCACGTTCGGCCGCTCCTTCGCGATGCGCTTCGCCCCGGCGACCTTCGTCGTCGCGGTGGCCTGCGCGGTCGTGGCGGGCCTGGTGTTCCTCGGAGGCATCGGATGAGGCGCGAGACCCAGAACATCCTGCTGATCCTGGCGGGCGGCGCCCTGCTCAAGATCAGCTTCACGGGCGCCTACCTGCAGTACGTCAAGCCCGCCCACCTCCCGTGGCTGGTCGGCGGCGGCCTGGTGATGGTGGCCCTCGCGGTCATCTCCATCGGCCGCGACCTGATCGGCCCCCGCCCCGAGCGCGCCGAGACCCCCGACGGCACGCACGAGCGCATCGACACCCCCGTCGACCAGGCCGACGCCGCAGTGACGGCCGACCCCTCCCATGCCGACCACGACCACGGCGCCGGCCACGAGGGCGAGCACAACCACTCCGCCCGCAGCGCCTGGCTCCTGCTCCTGCCGGTCCTGGCGATCTTCCTCATCGCCCCGCCCGCCCTCGGCGCCGACTCGGTCATGCGCACCGACAACTCCGCCGCCGCCAGCCGCGCCTCCGGCACCGACGGCCGCTCCCTGTTCCCACCCCTGCCCCAGGGCGAGGTCATCTCCGTCGCCATGAGCGACTTCGCCGCCCGCGCCGCATGGGACTCCGGCGACTCCCTCAAGGACCGCACCGTCCGCCTCACCGGCTTCATCGTCGCCCAGGAGGACGCCGTCTACCTGGCCCGCCTGTCCATCGCCTGCTGCGCGGCCGACGCCTTCCCCGTCAAGGTCAAACTGGACGGCGAGGGCACCTCCGCCCTGGAGAACGACATGTGGGTCGAGGCCGTCGGACAGGTCCAGATGGGCACCGCCACCAAGGAAACCGACTACGTCCCCACCCTCACGGTCACGGGCCTGTCCCAGATCCCCCAACCCGAGAACCCCTACGAGGCCTGACCCGGCCTTCCGCCCACTGACCGCCTCGGCCACCCCCTGCCGGGCAGTCCCGTCGCTGTCCATCCACAGCGCCCACCAACCCGTGGCCGGGCACCCACCGGGCTCGATAACCTGGCGGCGGGGGGCCGGACACTCAGGCCGCGCAGCGCTCGCAGGTGCCGAAGATCTCGACGGTGTGGCTGACGTCGGAGAAGCCGTTCTCGGCGGCGACCCGCTCGGCCCACCGCTCGACCGCGGGCCCCTCGACCTCGACGGTGTGCCCGCACGAGCGGCACACCAGGTGATGGTGGTGGTGGCTGGAGCAGCGGCGGTAGATGGCCTCGCCGGAGTCGGTGCGCAGCACGTCGATCTCGCCTGCGTCGGCCAGCGACTGCAGCGTGCGGTAGACCGTGGTCAGGCCGATGCCCTCGCCGCGCTTGCGTAGCTCCTCGTGCAGCTCCTGCGCCGAGCGGAAGTCGTCGAGCTGGTCGAGCAGGCGGGCGACGGCGGTGCGCTGGCGGGTGGAGCGCTTGCCCGGCACGGTCGCCGCGGAGCGGTCGTCGGTCACTCCTCCTCCACGTGCGCGACGGCGTCCACCACGATGTGCGACAGGTGCTCGTCGACCAGGCGGTAGACGACCTCGCGGCCGTGTCGCTCGCCGTGCACGACCCCAGCGGACTTCAGCACCCGCAGGTGCTGGCTGATGAGCGGCTGCGCGACCCCGAGGGCCTCGACCAGCTCGTGCACGCAGCGGTCGGCCTCGCGCAGTTCGAGCACGATGGCGATGCGCACCGGCGCGGCCAGCGCGCGCAGCAGGTCACCCGCGGCGGCCAGGGTGGTCGCTGGTCGCCGGGTCACCCGGTGCACCGCAGGTCGGTCCGGCGAGTGCTCGGTGGAGCGCAACTCGTCCGGGGCGGCGTCCGGGGTCACGGTCGACATCGTCCTCCCTCGCCTCCGACGACAGCCCGAGCCGCCGGGTGTGATGGTTTCCGTATTCACCATTCTAGGCGTCTCGGACAATTGCCGGTCGCCCCGCCGCGCCGTCACAGCACGGAGATCGCGATCGCCACCACCACGCCGACCACCAGGACACGCCCGGCCCGCTGCGCTGGCCCGAGCACTCCCCACGTCGCGGCGAGCAGTGCCGCGACGGCGACCGCGAGGGTGAGCAGCAGGGCCGCTCCCAGCGGCCCCTTGATCAGCACCCCGGCCGCGAACAGCCCGATGACCAGCAGGAACGCCGCGATCGGCGGCACCTTGGCCAGCGGCCCGCGCCCTGGCAGCAGCGGTGTCCGCATCGACCGGTTCCTGGCCACGGCGTCCTCCTCGTGCTGGACCGCTGGTGAAGCCGCTAGGTTAGCGACACCCCGTTCCCAGGAAGGCCCCGCGTGCTGCTCATCGCCCGGTTCACCGAGGCGGAGGCCCTGGTCGCCGACGCCAAGCGCGCCCTGTCGCTGCTGCTGGCCCAGCCGGGCTGCCGCCGCGGCCTGTTCGTGCGCTCCACCGAGACGGACACGTGGGTGCTGACCGTCGAGTTCGAGTCCATCGCCGCCTACCGCCGCGCGATGTCGCCGTTCGACGTCCGCACGCACGTCATCCCGTTCCTGGCCCGCGCGGACAGCGCCGAGCCCGCGGCCTACGAGGTCGTGCTGGAGGCCGACGGCGACGGCGTGCGCGAGCACACCAGCCTGCTGGCCGCCGACGCGGGCACCGTCCGGCTCGGCGAGGCGGGTGGTCCGGCGTCCGCGCGGTAATCCGCTTCCGGTCACCCGCTGTCCAGGCGTTACCGTTTACCGGGGCTGGCCGAGGCGAGCGGACGCCGGGACGAATCCCCCGGTCGGGTCCGCTGGCCGCATGGCTACCCTTGCGTCCTTGCTCGTAGTTCTCCCGCTGGAGGGTCAGTGGCAGCCGACCGGATCGACACCGTGGTCAGTCTCTGCAAGCGCCGAGGCTTCGTCTACCCGTGTGGGGAGATCTACGGCGGGACGCGGTCCGCGTGGGACTACGGCCCGCTGGGCGTGGAGCTCAAGGACAACATCAAGCGCCAGTGGTGGAAGACCATGGTGCAGGGCCGCGAGGACGTCGTCGGCCTCGACTCGTCGGTGATCCTGCCGCGCCAGGTCTGGGTCGCGTCCGGTCACGTCGGCGCCTTCCACGACCCGCTGGTGGAGTGCACCAACTGCCACAAGCGCTTCCGGGCGGACACCCTCGCCGAGGAGCACTCGTCGCGCACCGGCAAGGAGGTCTCGGAGGACAACCTCTCCGACGTCCCCTGCCCCAACTGCGGCGTCCGCGGCCAGTACACCGAGCCGCGCGAGTTCAACATGATGCTCAAGACCCACCTCGGCCCGGTCGAGTCCGAGGAGGGCCTGCACTACCTGCGCCCGGAGACCGCGCAGGGCATCTTCGTGAACTTCCTCAACGTGCAGACCACGTCGCGGCGCAAGCCGCCGTTCGGCATCGGCCAGATCGGCAAGTCGTTCCGCAACGAGATCACGCCGGGCAACTTCATCTTCCGCACCCGCGAGTTCGAGCAGATGGAGATGGAGTTCTTCGTCGAGCCGGGCACGGACGAGGAATGGCACCAGTACTGGATCGACGAGCGCACGCGCTGGTACACCGACCTGGGCATCGACAAGGACAACCTGCGGGTCTACGAGCACCCGAAGGAGAAGCTGTCCCACTACTCGAAGCGCACGGTCGACATCGAGTACCGCTTCGGCTTCTCCGGTTCGGAGTGGGGTGAGCTGGAGGGCATCGCCAACCGCACCGACTTCGACCTGACGACCCACTCCAACCACTCCGGCGTGGACCTGTCGTACTTCGACCAGGCCACCAACTCCCGCTACCGCCCGTTCGTCATCGAACCGGCAGCGGGCGTCGGCCGCCCGATGATGGCCTTCCTGGTCGAGGCCTACACCGAGGACGAGGCCCCCAACGCCAAGGGCGGCGTGGACAAGCGCATCGTCCTGCGCCTGGACCGCAGGCTGGCCCCGGTCAAGGTCGCGGTCCTCCCGCTGTCCCGCAACGCCGACCTCTCCCCGAAGGCCCGCGACGTCGCCGCCGCCCTCCGCAAGCACTGGAACATCGACTTCGACGACGCAGGCGCCATCGGCAGGCGCTACCGCAGGCAGGACGAGATCGGCACCCCGTTCTGCGTCACCATCGACTTCGACACCCTCACCGACCACGCGGTGACGGTCCGCGAGCGCGACACGATGTCGCAGGAACGCATCTCCCTGGACAACCTGGAGTCGTACCTGGCCGCGCAGCTGATCGGCTGCTGACCCCTCCACCCCCGCTGCCCCGCCCCGCATGGCGGGGCAGCGGCGTATTCAGTTGTGGTTTGGCTCCACCTCCTCGTTGGTTGCTACGGCCTCAGTGTTCAATCGCCCAGCTCAGCTTCCGCCGCTGGCCGTTAACTCAGCTGA
Organism: Actinokineospora sp. UTMC 2448; assembly: GCF_024760565.1. NCBI lineage: Bacteria > Bacillati > Actinomycetota > Actinomycetes > Pseudonocardiales > Pseudonocardiaceae > Actinokineospora > Actinokineospora sp. UTMC 2448. Next base: position 1,541,261 of record NZ_CP031087.1, read on the forward strand.
TCCACGGCCGCCGACGGGCTGACCTCGGCTGTGTGACCAACCAGCCCACCGACCCGGGGCACGATCGCGAGCGCTGGTTGCACGCTCCGATCCGCGGCGGCGACGCGGGCACCAGCGAGGTCGCGTGCTGCGGCCCAATGCCCACCCGAGAGCTGCTCTGGCCAACAGCCGGCACTACCCGTGATGCCCCTGCCCGGACCCCAGCCCAACCGCCGTCTCCTGATCCCTCCCCGCCTAGTCTCTCCCCGCCTGTCTCCCTTCCTCCGCCCGCACTGTCCGCTACTCGACCGCGTGCACAAGCCGCCTTCCTGTCCCCGGCACCTACCAATACGCCCGTACGTCCGGCATCGGGGTGGTCAACGCCAGCTGGTACAACGCCCGCAGCTCGCCCGCGACGGCCTCGGTGTGTTCGCGCAAGCGGGTAGGCACCGTGTGCGCCGCGATCACGCCCGCCGCCAAGTACCGCGACAGCCGGGTGGCGGCCGTGCCGTCGTCGCAGGGGTCGCCTGGGCGGTCGATGTCGGCGTCCCAGGCCAGGCCCACGTCCGGCCACCAGGCGTCGACGGTGCCGAGGTGGACGTTGTCTCCTGTGGACAGCCGTGTTCGCCAGGTCGGCGCGGGCAGTCCGGCGAGCTGCACGACCTCCTTCGCCAGCCTCTCGTGCAGCCGGTGCTCCATCTTGCGCATGTCGGCGAGGACCGCGCGCAGGATGGACGTTCCCTTGCGTCGTTCCCGCTGGAGTTCGCCATAGACCTCACCGATCGCCAGTCCACCGCGTTGCGTGGCCTCCAGCAGCAGGACCTTGATCTCCCCGATGGACCGCGTGCGCAGGCAAGCGTCCACAGTGGCCCGAACGAGCGGCGCCACCGGGAACCGGTGCCGGAGCTGAGCATCCGGCAACCGCGCCACCCGCTCCACCACCACCGACCCGTCGTTGCGCTCCGCGGCTCTGCCCGCCACCAGGAGATGGATCGCGCCCAGCGGGAACACCGGGAGCCCGTGCAGCCACATCGCCTCCCGTCCGGTGATGACGGCGCCGGGCGCGGCGACGCCCAGCGCCGCCTGTAGTCGGTGTTCGCGGGCGGGTTTGCTCTGGTGCATCAGCACGACGCCGTCGTCGAGTTGCTGCCAGGGCCCGGTCGGGCCGCAACACCGTTCGATCTCCGCGCCGGAGAAGCCGAGGGCGGCCAGTTCGGCCGCGCGGGCGACGCCGTGCGGGAACACGGACGGCAGTCGGTCGAGGTCCACGAGAGCTTGGTTCGTCGTCATGCTTCCAGCCAATCGCGGGTGGCCCGGAGGCCGCCAGGACAACTTCACGGTCTGTGGACAGTTAGTTGCCCTGTGGATGGATCCGGTTCCAAACTCCTCGGTTGTCGTTCCCCTCTGCTAAGTTCCCCGGCCCGGCGCGCGGGCCGTCACCTCTGGAAGAATGTGTCGGGTGTCGTCCCCACCACACCCGTTCCGCCGTTTCCTGCGCAGACTCCTGATCGGCTTAGTCCTGATGGGGCTCCTGTTGGTCGGCGGGACCGCGTTCCGGGTGTGGCAGGTCGCCCGCATCGACGACCGCGACCGCGCCGACGTGGTGATCGTCCTCGGGGCCGCGCAGTACGCGGGCAAGCCGTCCAAGGTGTTGGAGGCACGCCTGCGCCAAGCCAAGGCGCTCTACGAGCAGAACGTCGCCGACTACGTCGTCACCGCAGGTGGAAGGCGTGAGGGCGACCAGTACACCGAAGCCGAGGCGGGCCGGAACTGGCTGATGAAGCGGGGCGTGCCCGCCGACCGGATCATCGGCGTCGGCGAGGGCAACGACACGCTCGGCAGCCTGCGGGCCGTCGCCGCCGAGGTCAAGAAGCGCGGCTGGTCCACCGCGGTCATCGTCAGCGACCCCTGGCACTCCCTGCGCGCCCGCACGATGGCAGGCGACGCCGGTCTGGACGCCTGGACGTCGCCCACGCACACCGGACCCATCGTGCAGACCCGCGAGACGCAGCTGAAATACATCATGCGCGAGACCGCGGCCCTGCTCTACTACCGCGCCACGAACGCGAGCGCTGACCAGATCGCCATCGATCAGGAAGTCGGCTGAGTACGCTGCTGCGGTGATCTCCGGCTACACCGAGGCCGACTGGGAACGCGCGCACGTCGAGCCGCCCAAGAGCGCGGACCTGCCGGACGCCTGGCCCGCCGTCCGCACGCCGTTCAGCCGCGACCGCGCGCGCGTGCTGCACTCCGCCGCCCTGCGCAGGCTCGCCGGGAAGACGCAGGTCGTGGGCCCGCACGAGGGCTCGGAGGCCCACGGCGTCCCGCGCACCCGGCTCACCCACTCGCTGGAGGTCGCCCAGATCGGCCGGGGCATCGCCGAGGAGCTGGGCTGCGATCCCGACATCGTCGACACCGCGGGCCTCGCCCACGACATCGGCCACCCGCCGTTCGGCCACAACGGCGAACGCGCCCTCGACCAGGCGGCCCGGGCGTGCGGCGGCTTCGAGGGCAACGCCCAGACCCTGCGCATCCTCACCCGCCTGGAGCCCAAGGTCCTCGGTTACGGCATGAACCTCACCCGTGCCGCCTTGGACGCGTCGACCAAGTACCCGTGGCCGCGTCGCCCCGACACCGTCAAGTTCGGCGCGTACGGCGACGACCTGCCGATCTTCGAGTGGGTCCGCAGGGGTGCTCCCGACGGCCGCCGCTGCGTCGAGGCCCAGGTCATGGACTGGTCGGACGATGTCGCGTATTCCGTGCACGACGTGGAGGACGGGGTCCGCGCGGGACGCATCCGCGTGCGGTCGCTGGCCGACGGTCAGGAACGCGCCGTGCTGGCCGCGCTGGCCGCGAAGCACTTCTCCGACCACGCCGTGACCGACATCGAGGAAGCCGCGACGGTCCTGCTCCGGCTGCCGGTCGTGGCCGAACTCGCCGACCACGACTACGACGGCACCCTCGGCGCTCAGGTCGCGCTCAAGCGTCTGACCAGCGAACTCGTCGGTCGATTCGCCTCGGCGGTGGTCACCGCGACCCGGCGAGCGCACGGCGACGGACCGCGCACCCGCTATGCGGTCGACCTGGTGGTCCCCGAGCAGGTGCAGTGCGAGGTGGCGCTGCTCAAGGCGATGGCGCTGCACTACGTCATGAGCGATCCCGACCGGCTGGCAGTGCAGGCCAGGCAGCGGGCCATGCTGACCGAGCTGGTCGCGACGCTGTGCGACCTTGCTCCCGATGCTCTCGAGCCCGCGTTCCAGCCCGCCTGGGCGGCTGCTTCGGACGATGCCGAGCGGCTGCGCGTCGTGATCGACCAGACAGCATCCCTGACCGACGCCCAGGCCGCCACCTGGCACCTCGCCCTTGTGGACAACTCCAGCCCTGTGGATAACTTCCCCGGCACCCGCTGACCCAGCCGGCAGACTCGGCATCCGAGACCCCACCACAAGTCGGGAGAACTGCCGTGCTGGACTTCACCCTCAGCCTGCACCGGGCCGTCGCGCCGGATCCGGGAGAGCAGGTCTGCTGGTCGCCGTTCTCGGTGGCCAGCGCGCTCGGCCTGCTCGCCCTCGGCGCGCGCGGCCCCAGCCAGGACGAGCTCACCGCCGTGCTCGGCGACCTCGACGCGCTGACCTCGGCCATAGCGGGCGCGTCCCGGCTGGCTCCGTCGGACGACGAGGACGCCCCGGTGCTGGCGGTGTCCAACACGCTCTGGGCCGACGACACCATCACCATCCACCGGTCCTTCGCCGAGCTGCTCGCGGGCTGGTCGGACGGCTCCGTGCGCAGCGCGCCGTTCCGCACGGAGCCGGAGAAGGCCCGCGACATGATCAACGAGGACGTCGCCGAGACGACCCGGCAGCTGATCCCCGAGCTGCTGGCGCCGGGCACGATCCGCAGGGACACCGTGTCCTCGCTGGTCAACGCGCTGTACCTGAAGAGCGCGTGGCGGTATCCGTTCGAGGAGGGCGGCACGGCGGAACGGCCCTTCACCACCGCCGGGGGGCCGGTGGACGTGCCGATGATGACGCTGAACGAGCGGGTGGGCTACGCCGCCCGCGACGGCTGGCAGGTGGTGTCCCTGCCGGGCAAGGGCGGCGTCGAGGCCGTCGTCCTGCTGCCCGACGGTGAGCTCGCCGACGCCGAGGCCGCCCTGACCGGGCAGTCCCTCGGCACGCTGCTGGACGCGCCGGACCCGACCCAGGTCCAGCTGTCCCTGCCGCGGATGAAGGTCAAGACCCAGGCCGAGCTGAGCGACGCCCTGCAGGCGCTGGGCGTGCGCACGGTGTTCACCCGCGAGGCCGACCTCGGCGGCATCAGCCCGGACTGGCTGGCCGTGCAGTCGGTCATCCACGAGTCCGTGCTCAAGGTCGACGAGCAGGGCTTCGAGGGCGCGGCCGCGACCGCGGTGATGCTGCGGCTGATGTCGCTGCCGCCGGAGCCGGTCGTGGTCACCGCCGACCGCCCGTTCCTGTTCGTCGTGCGGCACAAGGAGACGGGGGTGGTGTACTTCGTGGCGCGTGTCACCGACCCGTCCTGATCCGGGGCTGTCACGGGTCCGCGCGGCGTCTCGTCCTCCTTGTGTCAGCCACCGACACCTGGGAGGTCAGCGATGCCCCGCATCCCCGCGGTCTCGAAGAAGGACGCAGGCCCGATCGTGCGTGCCCTGTACTGGTTCGCCCGCCGTCGTTTCGGCGCGGTGCCCGAGCCGTTCGCGGTGACGGCCCACCACCCGAAGCTGATGGTGGCGGGCGGCAAGCACGAGATGGCCGTGGAGAAGGCGTCCAAGACGCTGCCCGCGAACGTCCGGGAACTGGCGGTCTACCGGGTCGCCCAGGTCCTGGGGTGCTCGTGGTGCGTCGACTTCGGCGCCATGCTCCAGCGGCTGGAGGGCCTCGACCTCGAGCGCCTCAAGCACATCGACGCCTACGCAGAACACCCCGCCTACACGGCCGAGGAGCGCCTGGCCATCGCCTACGCGGACGCGATGACCGGCGACCAGGTCACCGTCACCGACGCCCAGGTCGCGGAACTCACCGCCACCTTCGGCGAGAAGGGAGTAATCGAGCTGACGTACCACATCGGATTGGAGAACATGCGCGCTCGCGTGAACAGCGCCCTCGGCATCGTCGACCAGGGCTTCAGCACCGGCGACGCGTGCCGGATCCCCACGCCCTGACGGTCGTGCGGACTGGCGCCGCAAGGGGTGATGCCGCACGGTCCCGCGTCGGCAGGCGCCTGCCACGGGCGTCGGGACCTCGCATCGCCGCTCAGGGGAGCCAGTGCTGGCAAGGTCACCGGGAGACCGGTGCCGGACCCTGACAGGGGTCCTGCGCGGACGGTCACCGGGAGCCGACTTGACCGGTTTCCGGGAGCCGTGCTGGGCGGTCGTCGGGAGCCGGTGGTGAGCGGTCGTCGGGGAGCCGGTGCCCGCGTTCACCGGATGCCGATGCCGGACCGGTTGGTTGTCGGACCGGTCGGTTGTCGGGCCGGTCGGTTGTCGGGCCGGTTGGTCGTCGGGCCGTGGCGGTGCCGGGTCGCTCGGGTGCTCTGAAGGAGCGGCGACTCGGACCAGCAACCCTTCGATCAACAGTCGAATGGGGCGCGGCTACTCCGGCAGCCGGGTGAGCTTGTCCGGGTTGACCACGTCGTAGATGCCGACGACGAGGCCGTCGCGGATCGCGAAGGCGGTGACGCGGCGGGCGATGGGGCGGGGGCCGGGGACGTCCGGCAGGGCCATGCCCATGTCGCCGTTGACCAGGACGGGGCATAGTTCGCCGAGGCGGTCCACGCCGTACTGGCGCAGCAGGCCGATGAGGAAGCGGGAGATCTTGTCCGTGCCCTCGATGCGGTGGCGGGCCGTGCGGGCCTTGCCGTCGCTGTCGCCGACGAAGACGGCGTCCGGGTGCAGCAGCTCGACGACGGACCGGACGTCGCCGGTGGCGAGGGCGGCCAGGAAGCGGCCGAGGACCTCCTGCTGCTCGGACAGGGCCTGGCGGGGCGGCGGGTCGGCGTCGGCGGCGATGCGCCTGCCCCGGGAGGCGTGCTGGCGGGCGGTGGCCTCCGTGCAGCCCAGCGTCGAGGCGATCTCGGCGTACGGGATGCCGAAGGCGTCGTGCAGGACGAAGGCGACGCGCTGCTCGGGGGTGAGGCGGTCGAGGACGACGAGGGCGGCCATGCGCACGCCGTCGTCGCGGACGACCACGTCCAGGGGGTTCTCGCCGGGGGCGCCGTCGAGCGGGGTGACCACGGGTTCGGGCAGCCACGGGCCGATGTAGCGCTCGCGGCGGACGGCGGCCGAGCGCAGGCGGTCGAGGCAGAGCCTGCCGACGACGGTGGTCAGCCAGCCGCGCAGGTCGCGGATCTCCGCCGGATTGTCCACAGTGGACAGGCGCAGCCAGGCGTCCTGGACGGCGTCCTCGGCGTCGGCGATCGTGCCGGTCAGCCGGTAGGCCACCCCCAGCAGGTGCCCGCGGTGCTCGGTGAAGCGCTCGGCGAGCACGGCGTTCCCAACGGTCACGAGGCCCATCGTAGTCCGGCTGATCGGCGCGCATAGACTCGACGGCTGTGGCGGGGCGCATCCGGGAGAGCGACATCGCGCTCGTACGCGAGCGCAGTCGCATCGACGACGTCATCGGCGAGTACGTGGCGCTGCGCAGGGCGGGCGGCGGCGCGCTGAAGGGGCTGTGCCCGTTCCACGACGAGAAGACGCCGTCGTTCAACGTGCGGGCCACGCACGGCACCTTCCACTGCTTCGGCTGCGGCGAGGGCGGCGACGTCATCGCCTTCATCATGAAGATCGACCACCTCTCGTTCGTCGAGTCGGTCGAGCGGCTGGCCGAGCGCTGCGGGGTGCAGCTCACCTACGAGGGCGGCGGCACCAGCGTCCAGCGCGACCGGGGCACGCGCGCCCGGCTCGTCGACGCGCACAAGGCCGCCGCCGAGTTCTACGCCGAGCAGCTGCGCTCGCCCGAGGCCGTCAAGGGCCGCGACTTCCTCGCCGAGCGCGGCTTCGACGAGGCGATCTGGACCAGGTTCGGCTGCGGCTACGCCCCCGCGGGCTGGGACCGGCTCACCAAGCACCTGCTCGGGCGCGGGTTCGAGGTCGCCGAGCTGATCAAGGCCGGGCTCTCCCGCGAGGGCAGGCAGGGGCCGATCGACCGCTTCCACCGCAGGCTGCTCTGGCCGATCAAGGACATCAGCGGCGACGTCGTCGGCTTCGGCGCGCGCAGGCTCTACGACGACGACCAGATCCAGGCGAAGTACCTCAACACCAACGAGACGGCGATCTACAAGAAGTCGCACGTGCTGTTCGGCCTCGACCTGGCCAAGCGCGAGATCGCCAAGCGGCACCAGGTCGTCGTCGTCGAGGGGTACACCGACGTCATGGCCATGCACGCCGCCGAGGTGCCCACCGCGGTCGCGTCCTGCGGGACGGCGTTCGGCAAGGAGCACATCGGCGTGCTGCGCAGGCTGCTGATGGACGACGACGCCTTCCGCGGCGAGGTCATCTTCACCTTCGACGGCGACGAGGCGGGCCAGAAGGCCGCGCGAAAGGCCTTCGACGAGGGCGACCAGCAGTTCGCCGCCAAGACGTTCATCGCCATCGCCCCCGACGGCATGGACCCCTGCGAGCTGCGCCAGCACAAGGGCGAGGTCGCCGTGCGCGACCTGGTCGCGCGCAGGCAGCCGCTGTTCGCCTTCGCCATCCGCGCCGTGCTCGCCGAGCACGACCTGGACACCGCCGAGGGCCGCGTCGAGGCGTTGCGGCGCACCGTCCCCATGGTCGCCGGGATCAAGGACCACTCCCTGCGCGACGACTACGCCCGTCAGCTCGCGGGCTGGGTCGGCTGGGACGACATGGCCACCGTCGTGCGCCGGGTCCGCGAGACCGCGGGCGGGACGGCGACCCAGCCGAAGAAGGCCAAGCCGGTCGACCCCAACCAGGGCGCGCTCGCCGTCGACGTCAGCGGCCCCCCGCGCCCGGACCCCCGCGACCACAAGCTCCGCGCGCAGCGGGAAGTGATCAAGCTGGCGCTCCAGGAGCCCGCCCTCGCGGGCCCGATGTACGACGCGCTGCCCGCCGAGGTGTTCACCCACCCCGCCTACGACGCCCTGCACCGCGCGATCCTCGACGCCGGGGGCGCGTCCTGCGGGCTGGCGGGCGCCGACCTGCTGGAGGCGGTCAGCAAGAACTGCGCCACGCAGGTCCTGCGCACCCTGGCCAGCGAGCTGGCCGTGGAGCCGATGCCGCTGCCGAACAAGAACGCCGCCGCCGAGCGCTACGCCGCCGCGATCCTCGCCGCGGTGCAGCGCGAGCTGGTCGCCCGGCAGATCGCGGACCTGAAGTCGCGGCTGCAGCGCGTGTCCCCGGTCGAGGAACCGGACGAGGCACGCGCGCTCTGGGGGGACATCGTGGCGATGGAGGAGTGGTACAAGGCATTGGGCAAGCAGGCGGCGGGTGAGTTCGAATGAGCCTCTTCTCCCGGATCTTCGGCGGCGGGCTCCCCTCGGGCTTCCCCGGTCAGCTCGACCGCGACGAGGCCGTGGCCGCGTCCGCGCCGGTCCGCGGTGGCGGTCACCTGGTGGCGACGTCGCTGGGCCTGTGGGTGCCCGAGGGCGAGGGCACGCGGCGCATCGGCTGGCACCTGGTGTCGAAGGCGGCGTGGGCGGCCGGTGTGTTCACCATCACAGAGGCCGAGGAGGCGGGTGCGGCGGGCAGCGCCGTCCTGCTGCGCGACCTCGCCCCGCGCCGGATCGCCGTCGAGCAGCCGGGCAAGCTGCCGCAGGCCGTCCATCAGCGGGTCACCGGGTCCATCCGGTCCCGCCACCGGCAGGAACTGCCCGGGGGCGGCGCGTGGTTCGTCCAGCGCAAGGTGCCCGGCCGCGACGGCGTGGTCCTGCAGGTCCGGCCGGACGAGGGCGTCGACGTCGAGGCGGTCCGGGCGGTCGCCGCGGAAGTCGCCGCCAAGATCGAGGCTGCCCGCGACCCCGACTGATCTGGTAAACCGTACGTACGGTTTACATGCTCAGGGAGGCGTCATGTGGAACCCCGCCGACTACCTCGCGTTCGGTGACCAGCGCGGCCGTCCGTTCTACGACCTGGTCGCCCGGGTCGCCGCCGCGCACCCGCGGTCCGTCGTCGACCTGGGCTGCGGCCCCGGCACGCTCACCGCGACCCTGTCGCACCGCTGGCCAGGCGCCCGGATCACCGGCATCGACTCGTCCGCGGAGATGGTCGCGGCCGCCAAGGCCCGCGGTGTCGACGTCCGCGAGGGGGACCTGCGAACCTGGGAACCCGCCGCCGACACCGACGTGGTGATCAGCAACGCCGCCTTGCAGTGGGTTCCCGACCACGCCGACCTCCTGCGCGCCTGGGCGTCGGCGCTGCCGTCGCACGCGTGGATCGCCGTGCAGGTCCCGGGCAACTTCGCCGCCCCGTCCCACGTCCTGACCCGCGAACTCGCCGCCGACCCGATCTGGCGCGACCGCATCGGCCCGCTGCGCGACGAGGACGCCGTCCTGACCCCCGCGGAGTACGCGGACCTGTTCACCGGCTGCGAGGTCGACGCCTGGGAGACCACGTACCTGCACTGCCTGGACGGCGAGGACCCCGTCCTCGAGTGGATCACCGGCACGGCCCTGCGCCCCGTCCGCGCCGCCCTGGACGACGCCGAGTGGGAGCAGTTCCGCGCCACCCTCGCGCCCCTGCTGCGCGCCGAATACCCACCCCGCCCGGACGGCACCACGTGGTTCCCGTTCCGCCGGGTGTTCGTCGTCGCCAGGACGCCCTAGCCGCGGCGCTTGTCGAACCCCAGCTTGGCCCGCGCGATCCCGGCGGCGCCCTGCACCGCGGGGTTGTCGCTCAGCCGCCGGTACGTCCGCACCAGCTGGTCGTACCGCCCCCGCCCCGCCTTGGCGCCAAGGACGTACCCGACCGCAGCTCCGAGCAAGAACCCCACCACAGCGCTCGCCTCCCGGCCCTCGACAGCAACTTGCTCCATCCTCCGTGCCCCCCGCGCACGGTCGGGGAGGTACCCCCGCGAAGCGGCCCCGAAGCATGCGCTAGAGTTACCTCCCGTCGGGCGCGCCCGACGGAGGCCCTTCCTCCATAGCTCAATTGGCAGAGCATTCGACTGTTAATCGAAGGGTTGCTGGTTCGAGTCCAGCTGGAGGAGCTTCTAGCCCAGGTCCGCTGACCTGGGCTATTTCTTTGCCTGGGTAGTGGATCATGTTCGGCCCGGTCGCCGGGTAGGATCCCCAGGGACGGGGCGGTAGCTCAGTTGGTCAGAGCAGGGGACTCATAATCCCTTGGCCGTGGGTTCGAGCCCCACCCGCCCCACAACCAGCGCTCACCCGCCCATCCTCCGGACGGCAGGGTCGGAACTCGCGAGGGCGCGCTCACGGACGGCGGTCAGTAGGTCTGTCGCGTTGAGGGCTCGGAGAAGGCTGATCACGCAGCCGTACTCGAATTCGGTGGCGCCTTCGGCGTTCAGTTCAGCCCAGATCAGCTTGGCCAGCCTCTCTCTGTCGACAAGTCCGCGTTCGTCGGCGCGGCGGAGCACCTCCCAGGCGGCCGGGCCGGTCTTGTGGGACACGGACGCCGCGAACACGCGGTCCAAGAGGATGGGCACATCGTCGGAGAAGGCGGCGAGGAACTCCAAGGCGGCTGCACGCTCCCATGCGCGACCTGTCAAGGCAGCACTCAGCCACTCCACTCGCTGGGATGCTTGCCGCACGGACGTCCTGGCCCGCGCAAGCGCTTGGAACGCTGCCACGTACTCCGACCAGCTGTCCACGATCGCGACGATATCCGCGATTGAATGAGGTTGGCAGCAGCCTGGTGGGAAGTGTCTACTCCCCGCCATGGGTGGAACGACGTTGGCTGTCTTGAATCCGTTCACCGCTGAGCGGGCTGAGGCGGTCGCGGTGGAGGAGATGATCGCCGAAGGCTTGACCCGGTGTGCGCTTGATTCCGAGTACTGGTACTCGGCCGACGGATTGCCCTACGGCTACTCCCTTGACTTCCCGGATGAGGAGTTTGATCTGCGGGCCGTCGAGCGGACGGCAGGAACCGGCATGCGCTCCGAAATCCTGCTGCACATCTTCACCAGCGACATCGCGGGTCGGCCTGCTCTGGGGCGGATGGCCCAGCGAGTTGCGGAGCGGGCCGGGGGTTGGGTTTTCGTTGAGTTCCGCACTCCTCCTTCTGCTGATCTCCTTCACTGCCTGGAGACCGCTGGCCGCTTGATCCGAGTCGACGGGGCCGTCTACCTCGACGGGCCCGCGATGGCCGCATGGAACGCGCACCCGGACTTTCATGTGGTGAAGTAGACGAGACGGGAAGGCCGGGATGACGAGCGCGTGGGACGAAGTGGTGGCGGCGATCGAGGGGTCGCCGTACGGCATTTCCGTGCTGCCTGCCGATCCTGCCCGTGCGCGGAGGTGTTTGAGCGGGTTGTCCATCACGGCCAAGTCCTGGCTCGGCGCGGTGGTGGCCGAGACCGGCGGTCTGCTTGTCGACCACGGGTGGCTGCGGGTCCTGGGGAGCGGGACCGAGGCGTTGCCGGACGTGTTCTCTGACGGTTCGACTATCGCCTATGACGTGCTGGGCGGACAGTTCGCCTGGATGCCTAACAGCGAGGGCCGACCGACGGTGCACTACTTCGGGCCGGATGACCTCAGTTGGGTCGACCTAGAACTCGGTTACGCGGACTGGCTGGAAGCGATGCTCAACGGCGCGCTGGACGAGTTCTACCGATCCCTCCGGTGGCCGGGATGGCAACCAGAGGTCGCCGCGATCGCCCCGGATCACGGCCTCCACACCTGGCCACCGCCGTGGAGCGTGGAGGGACACGATTTGTCGCGGGTGTCGCGAAAAGCGGTACCGCTAGGCGAGTTGATTTCCCTCCATTACCACGCTGCGCGGCAAACCGGGGCCGATTGCGGGTCATCGAGACCAGCGCGGCCGGACGTCGGGAACTTCGCTCATTAGCCGAGCGGCAGTGCGTCGTGGTTGTTGTAAGAGCGTTCTAGGCTTCCTGCTACCAGGTTGCCCGCAGAACTGCGGGCCCAGGCGCCCAGGCCCTGCGCCGCGCGCTGAAACCGACCCGTAGGACGATCCTCGTCGCGGCGCTGGGGCTTGGCGTTCTCGCCTACGCGGGCACCTTGGGCTGAGTGAGCAGGTCGACGATGCCGACCGTGTCCTCGTCGCCGTGGCCTTCCGACAGGCGGCGGCGCATGAGGGACAGGTATGGGGTCAGCAGTTCCGGGCTGACGCCCTGGTCCTTCGTCGTGTCCAGCAGTGTGGGGATGCCCGCGACCTGCATGGCCAGGTTGGAGACGACGCCCTTGCGGTAGTCGCCGCTCTCCAGCTGGTCGGCGTGCAGGTGCGCCACGTCCGCCATCGCCTTGAGCCAGTCGGCGAGCAGGGGTGCGAAGGCGGTGGGGGCGATGTCCTCGTTGCGGATCAGCGCGAAGGCGTGCGCCACTCCGCCGAACATGCCGTTCATCGCGCACAGCAGGGCCACGTCGTGGAGGGCGGCGTAGCCGGGGTCCTCGCCGACGTACTTCGTCCCGGCGGGCACCGCGAGGACGTCGGCGTGCAGGTCGAACAGCTCGCGGAAGCCGCTGTAGAAGATGTACGCCTCCGGGCCGCCGATCATCGGCGGGACGGCCATGATGCCGCCGTCGAGGAAGCGGGCGCCGCGTTCGCGGGCCCACTCCGCCCGCGCGCGGGCCTGGGCGGGCGTGGAGGTGGTCAGGTTGACCACGTCCTTGCCGGTGAGGTCGACGTCGGCCAGGGCCGCGCCGACGCTGGCGTCGTCGAGCAGGCACACGACGATGAGGCGGCTCGCGGCGACGGCCTCCGCCGCGGTCGCGACGGCGGCGTCGCCGAAGGGCTCGGCGCGGGCCGGGGTGCGGTTCCACACGGTCAGGGAGCGGCCTGCGGCGAGCCAGGTGCGGGCCAGCGCGGCGCCCATGTCGCCGAGGCCGAGAAGGGTCAGGTCGGTCATGCCCCTACCTTCGGTCCGCGCCGAGGCTTGATCAAGTACGCACTTCGAAGTGGGTGGTTACCCTGAAGTGCGTACCGAGACAGGGGGAGACATGGCGAAGCGGCCCGGCGCGTACCACTGTGGAACCGAGGCGGCGATGGACATCATCGACGGCAAGTGGAAGGTGGGCATCCTGTGGGCGCTCGGCGAGGGCGTCCGGCGCTTCGGCGAGCTGCGGCGGATGCTGCCCGGCGTGACCGAGAAGGTGCTCGCCTCGCACCTGCGCGAGCTGGAGCAGGACGGCATCGTGCGCCGCGAGGCCCTGCCGACGGTGCCGCCGCACGTGGAGTACTCCCTGACCCCGCTCGGCGTCTCGCTCAACGACGCCCTCGCCCCGCTGGCCAGGTGGGGCGAGCAACACATCCTGTCCGCCGTTCGGTGACAGAGCCCGCTGGCAGAGTGGATCACAGGTGGTCGCGAAGCGGCTCGACGTCACCGACGCCGAACTGCGGTCGCTGTTCGACGTGCACGTGTTCGGCGGCTACAGCGCCACGAAGTTCGCCCTGGAGGGCCTGTCCGAGGCGCTGGCCGACGAGGTGCGGCCGCTGGGCGTCAAGGTGCTGATCGTCGAGCCCGGGGCGTTCCGCACAGGGCTGTTCGGCAACAGGAGCGCCAGCCCGGAGATCGCCGACTACGCCGACACCGCGGGCGCGACCCGGCGGATGGTGTCCACAGCGGACGGCGCCCAGCCCGGCGACCCGGCCAAGGCGGCCGCGGCCATCATCGCCGCCCTGGACGCGGACGACACGCCGTTGCGGCTGCCGCTGGGCGCGGACGCCGTCGACGCGATCGTGGGGCACCTGGACGCCGTGCGCGCCGAGATCGGCGCCTGGGAGAAGGTCGCCCGCGGCACCGCCTTCTAGACGGGCTGGCCCGCGAACCAGTCCCTGGCCTCCTGCCGGGTGAGCGCCTGGATGACCAGCACGCCGAACACCAGCGGGAGCAGCATCATCGGCGAGAACGCGCCAGCGGACAGGCCCGCGATGAGGTTGATGACGCCGTTGGCCACCACGATCGCCTCGACCGTGAGCACGGTCGGGCGCACCCACGGTGGCCTGCGGTGCATCATCGCCGCGGCGACGAGGATGACCGCGGCCAGCACGACGCCCACCACCGTGAGGGCGATGAGCAGGCCCGCGCCCTCGTCGTCGACCGCGGCCAGCAGCACGAGGATCAGCAGGTTGCCCAGGATGCCCAACCCGCCCTGCACGTACATCAGCACGCGGGTGGGGCGCAGGGCCTTCGGCAGCTTCTCTTCCATCCGCCCAGTCAACCGGGTCCGGCTCCTTGATCCAATGGTGTGACCGGAACCTGCCTGCGCCGGGAATGCGGGTCCGCTCCGCACGGTTGTCCTGACCGAGCGAGGGGAGACGAACGATGACGCAGGTGATGACGGTTGAGGAGCGCGAGGCGTTCCTGAACGAGCGCAGGGTCGGGGTCTTCGCCGTCGGGCGGGCCGATCGGGGTCCGCTGGCGGTGCCCGTCTGGTACCGCTACGCCGACGGCGAGGTCCAGGTGTGGATCGAGCGCGATTCCGTCAAGGACAAGGTGCTCCGCAAGGCGGGCCGGTTCACGCTGGTGGCGCAGAGCGAGGAGCTGCCGTACCGGTACGTCTCGGTCGAGGGGCCGGTCGTGGCCGCCGACGCCCCGCCGACCCGGGAGCAGGCCGTGGCCATCGCGGGCCGCTACCTCTCGCCGGAGGAGGCCGACGGCTACGTCGACTCGGCGCTGGGGGAGTCGTCGGTGCTGGTCCGGATGCGCCCGGAGAAGTGGCTGAGCAGCGACCAGGGCAAGACCGGCTAGCCTTGCGGTCATGGTGATCGTCGCTGGTTCCCTCCGGATCGCACAGGGGCGGCGGGACGAGTTCGTCGCCGCGTCCCGGCCCGCCGTCGTCCAGGCCAGGGCGACCGTCGGCTGCCTGGAGTTCGTGGTCACGGCCGACCCGGTGGACGACGACCGGGTGGTCGTCTACGAGCGCTGGGAGTCGGTGGAGGCGCTGGCGGGCTTCCGCGGCGACGGCCTCGGCGACGACCTGAGCGCGATGATCGTCTCCGTGGACGTCGGGCAGTACGCGGTCATGTCCTAGCGACAGCCCTCGGCCAGTTCCTCGGGGATCTCGACGCCCATGCCGGTCAGCTCGGCGACGATCTCCCGCGCGCGGTCGTGGTCCTGCACGCGCAGCGCCAGTTCCGCGCGGTACAGCAGCGCTTCGGCGCGGTCGTCGTCCGGGCCCGCCTTGGCCAGGTTCGTGTCGAGGATGCGGATCGCCTGGGCCGTCTCGCCTCGGCTCTCGCCCTGGACGACGGCGTTGGCGAGGGCCTTGGCCAGCGGGCTGCTCGCCTCCGCGCCAGCGGGCCCGGGCTTGGCCGGGAAGATCCGCAGCCAGTTGCCGCCCGGGTCCACCACGGTGAACCCGCTGAGGTTGTCCTGGTTCTTGCGCTTGCGGGGCCGGGTGATCCGCGGGATGCCCGCGAGCGGGAGCTTGCCGTAGCGCTCCCTCAGCCCGGCGGCGAACTCGGCGAACAGCGCCCCGGTGTCGGGGACGATCACCAGGCAGGAGCCGTAGGAGTCGGCGGGGTCGAACGGGTCCATGCCGAAGAAGTGCAGCTCCAGGTCTTCCCGGCGCACGCACAGGTAGGGGTTGGGCTTCGTCTGGCGGTAGGTTTGGGTGAAACCGAGCGCGCGGTAGAAGTCCTCGGTCTCGTCGATCGACGGGCAGGGCAGCAGCGGAATGGTCTTCTCGTCGGCCACGCCTCAGCGTAGCGGCGTGCCCCTGGTCTCCGGCAGCGTCAGGATCACGACGAACGCGATGGCCGAGCCCGCCGCCACGTACCAGAAGAACGCCGTCGCCATGCCCGCCCCGGACAGGGCGCTGATCAGCAGCGGGGCCGTGCCGCCGAAGACGGCGACGGTCAGGTTGTACCAGGCGCCGATGCCGAGTCCGCGCAGCTCGGTGGGGAACAGCTCGCTCATCAGCGCGGGCGCGATCGACGTCATCGCCGTGTAGAGGGCCAGGCCGACGGTGAACACCACCAGCAGGTTGCCCAGCCCTGGTTTGACCAAAGTGGACAGCGGGACGATGAGCACCGCCGTCGCCCCCGACCAGGCCAGCAGCTGGGGCTTGCGGCCGAAGCGGTCCGCCAGCGCGCCCATGGGGTACTGCAGCACGACGAACACCGCAGTGGCGATGGACAGCGCCAGGAACACGTCGACCGCGTCGGCGCCGCGCGTCTTCACCGCGAACGGGGTCAGCGCGCTGAAGAAGGTGTAGTAGCACAGCGTCGACAGCATGGTGAAGCCGACGAGCTGGCCGACCGCCTTCGGGTGCTCCCGCAGCGTCGTGCGCAGCGGGTGGGGCACGCGGTTGGCCTTGTGCGCCTCGAACAGCTCGGTCTCGGCCAGGCTGCGGCGCAGCCACAGCCCGATCAGGCCCAGCGCCCCGCCGAGGAGGAACGGCAGCCGCCAGCCCCAGGACTGCATCGCGTCCTCGCTGAGCACGCGCGCCAGCGTGAAGCCGAGGACGGACGCGCACAGCACCGCGCTGCCGGTGGAGATGTAGAAGAACGCCGAGTAGCGGCCGCGCCGCTCCTTCGGCGCGATCTCGCCCAGGTACGCCGAGGCGTTCGACACCTCGCCGCCCAGCGACAGGCCCTGCACGATGCGGGCCAGCAGCAGCCCGATCGGGGCGAGCCAGCCCGCCTGCTCGAACGTCGGCAGCACGCCGATCAGCACCGACCCGCCCGCCATCATGACGATGGTCAGCACCATCGCCGGTTTGCGCCCGCGCACGTCGGCGAAGCGGCCCAGGATGATCCCGCCCAGCGGCCGGAAGAAGAACGCCAGCGCGTAGGTGGCGAAGGTGTTGATCTGGGCGAGCGTGTCGTTGCCCGAGGGGAAGAACGCGGTGGCGAAGTAGATGCTGAACGTGGCGTAGATGGTCCAGTCGAACCACTCCAGCGCGTTGCCCACGCTCGCGGCGACCAGCTTGCGCACCGGCAGCCGGTGCCGAACGGCGGTGTCGACCATGTTTGACACACTAGGCCGACGGTTGGTTAGCGCACCAGCTCGAATTCCCACTTCAGCCGGGGGCCGACGTACCAGTCGAAGTCGCCGCGGTTCTCCCTCGGCGTCCACTGCAGGTTGAACTCCCCGTGCAGGGTGATCTCGAAGTTGCGCATCGGGCGGACCCCGAAGTCGGCCTCGTTGTCCAGGCCGAGCTCGAAGCCGTGGGCGCGTGACCAGTCCAGGGTGAACTGGTGGGTGTGCCGCAGGAACCAGTTCGGCCACAGCCGGATCTCCCGGTTGAGCAGCTCGACGCTGCCGTTGCCCGCCAGCGGGCCGACCCCGCTCCCGTTCAGCCGCAGCTGCGCGCCCGGGTGGGTGGTCAGGTCGAAGTCGCGGAAGTCGTCGAGCATCCGCTCGATCGTCGTCTCCTCCCACCGCAGCCACAGGTGGAACGGGATGCGCAGGTTCAGCGGCTGCAGACGGGTGCTCGAGGGCGGCTGGGCGGGCTCGCGCTCCAGCGCCTCCCAGGTCGCGTCGTCGACCACGCCGGTCCCGGGCAGGCCCTCGCGGCGCTGGAAGAACTCCACCGAGACCCTGGTGATGGGGCCGAACTTCCCGTCGACCCGGCTGAGCCGGACCTCGCCTGCCTCGGCCTCGGCGGCGAGCCGGTCGGCGAGCAGGCCCTGCAGGTACTTCACCCAGTCTTCCTGGTCGCTGTCCTGGCGCAGTTCGGGGTTGCCCATGTCGCCCTCCTCAGGCCAGCGCCGTGTCGCCGGAGCCGTGGCGCAGCGACCCGTCCACCCCGTCGACGCAGGACGGAACGGGCTGGTCCTCCAGCCAGGCGACCCACTCGGCGGTGAGCTCGACGCGTTCCTCGGCGTCGATCTCGCTCTCGAACTCGACCCGGATCTGCTCGTCCATGCCCCCGATCGTGGCCGGCGGCCCGACGTGCGCCAATGTCCGAACGGGCAAGCCAACGGGCAGCTCAGCCGCGCTCGTACCGGGTGATGGACAGCATCGCCACCGGGTCGGCCGGACCGGCGGCCACAGTGGCGCGCAGCCGTTCGTGCAGGGCGTCGGAGTCCATGTCCTTGCCGATGAACACCAGTTCGGTCCCGGCCCCGGGCTCCCTGGCGACCCGCACCGAACCGCCGACGACCTGCACGGCGAACCGCTCGTCGAGTCCGAAGTCGACATAGCCCTTCGCCCGGTACACACCCGTGTGCCGGTCGGTGAGCACGGCGGCCAGGCGGACGGGGTCCAGCGGGTCGGCGCAGGTGAAGTCGACGGTGTCGTAGCCCGCGTGGATGTGCGCGCTGTGGTCCTCCAGGTCGAAGAACGACAGCTGTTCGGCAGCGGGCCGCTCGACCGGGTCGAACAGCAGGTCGGGATCGATGCGGCCGTGCTCGGTCGGCACCACGGGCGCGCCGCCCGCCAGTTCGCGCACCAGCCCGGCAAGCCCGGGGTCGGTCGCGCGGTCGATCTTGTTGAGCACCACCAGGTCGGCGTAGCGCAGGTGCTTGTCGATCTGCGGGTGCCGCTCGCGGGTGGCGGCGAACTCCGCGGCGTCGACCACCTCGACCAGTCCGGCGAACTCCACGCCCGGGCAGGCCAGCACCATCCGGGCCATCGCGGGCGGCTCGGCCAGGCCGCTGGCCTCGATGACGATGGCGTCGACGTCGGCGTCGGCCAGCCGGGCGAGCATGTCCGCCAGGTCCGAGGCGTCCACCGCGCAGCAGAGGCAGCCGTTGCCGAGCGTGACCATCGAGTCGACCTGGGCGGCGACGGCCATCGCGTCGACGTTGATCCGCCCGAAGTCGTTGACGATCACCCCGATCCGCCGCCCGCCCGCGGTGCGCAGCAGATGGTTGAGCAGGGATGTCTTGCCCGAGCCGAGGAAGCCCGCCACCACGACGACCGGAATCAGCACGGCCGAAGGGTAAGCCCCCGCCGGAACCCCCCGTTCCGGCGGGGGCGGTGACCGTCAGTAGCAGACGTAGAGGCTCCAGCCCGCCCAGTCCTCCTCGCATTGATACGCCCACCAACTGGTGCCGAGGCCCGAGTAGCCGACGGTCTCGCAGTCCTGCCGCGTCCAGTAGCTCCCGTAGAACGTGTCGCACATGAGCCGCCGCGGTTGCGCGCTCGGCTCGGCATCGGCGATGGCGGACACCGAGGTCGGCAGGGCGAGCGCGGCGGTCATGGCGGCGGTGATCCAGGTCTTGCCGAACATGGCGATATCCCCCTTTGTCCCCAGTCGGTCGCGGTGTTCCGCGGCCATGGGGACGACGCTACGGCGCGGGCGGGCGCGGGGCGTCCTGCGCGCGCACGATTCCCGCGTCCTCCCGAAGCCGGACCCCGACCCCTAACGGGCGTCCACTTTGGTCGAGTCGAAGTACCGGCGGACGGCGGCGGTGTGCAGGGGGAACGCCAGCGGGGCGGGGGCGCGGAGCACTTCCCAGCCGGTGGATTCCTGGGTCGGCCGCGACGGCGGCGGGTCGTCGACGCGCGGGGCGATGCCGAAGACGAGCAGCGTGCCGTCGGGAGCGCTCACGGTGTCGAACAGGGCGATCCCGGCCGGATCGACCGGCACGCCCGCCTCCTCGGCGCACTCCCGCGCGGCGGCCTGCTGCCACGTCTCGCCGTATTCGATGAAACCGCCTGGCAGCGCGGGCAGTCCGCGCCCGGGGTCGATGGCGCGGCGGACGACCAGCAGCCCGTCGTGGACCGGAAGGAGCAGCACGGCGACGGGCGTCGGATTGCGGTAGGCCGTGTGGCCGCAGCCGCACCGGCGCGGCCACTCGGGGGCGACCGGACGTCCACAGGCAGTGCAGAACGGCATCCGCGCGACTCCTACCGGAACATAGTCGGTTCCGACGAAAATGGTCGGGCCGGGCGGGCTACCATCCCGGCGGCCAGGGGAGTGTGTCATGACCATGAGTGCGCGAACGACGTCCAGGCGCCAGTCCGCCAGCATCGGCGCGGCGGTGCTGGGAGTGCTGCTGCTCGCGGGCGCGGCGCTGGGCACCGGCATCGCCCGCACGGCGGTGGCCGTGTCCGACGGGCTGACGTGGCTCGGCGACGACCAGCGCGGCGAGGTCGTGCAGGTCAACCCGGCGTCCGGGCGGCCGGAGACGCGGCTGGCGGTCGCGGGCGGAGACGCGCGGCTCGACATCATCCAGCGCGACGGGATGCTCGTGGTGCTGGACCGGCGCACCGGGCAGATCACCGTCATCGACCTGGCCACGCTGCTGGCCAGCGGGCGCAGGCAGGCCCCGGCGGGCACGGCGAGCAAGGTGCTGCTGGCCGAGGGCAGGCTGTTCATCGTCGACCGAGCGGGCGGCACCATCGCCCACGTCGACCCGGTCACCCTCGCCGACGTCGGCGAGCCGTGGGCGGCGGGCGGACCGCTGGCCGACGCGGCCGCCGACGAGGACGGCCTGCTCTGGGCCGTGGACGCGGGCGGCGTGCTGCACAGCCTGGAGTGGTCGGACGCGCAGACCCGGTTCGTCGAGCGGGGCAGCCGGGCCGTTCCCGGTGCGGGGCCGAGGACCGTGCTCGTGCCGCACCGGCAGGGCGTCACGCTGCTGGGCCTGGAGGGCGGCGTCGTCCTGCAGGACGGGACCGGGAGCGACCACCGCGCCACGACCGCGCCCCAGGCGGGCGACGTGCTCGCCGCGCAGACCAGCCCGCACGACCTCGTCCCCGCGGCCGTGCCCGCGTCCGGGATCGTGGTGATCCTGGTCGGCGACCGGGTGCTGACCGTCGACGTCGGCGCGCTCGGCTGTCCCCGCCCCGGTCAGCCCGCGGTGTTCCACGACCGCGTGTACGTGCCGTGCCTGGGCTCGGGCAAGGTCATCGTGCTCAACCGCGACGGCAGGCGCGGCGGCGGCGACGTGCACACCGGCGCGGGCGACCCGAGGCTGGTGTTCGACGACGACCGGCTGTTCATCCAGACCCCGGGCGCGGAGACCGGCGTGGTCGTCGACCCCGACGGCGACACCCGCGCGGTCCGCGTCCGCGACCCCGAGCTCCCGGTGACCGACCCGGAGCGCGACCCGCCGCCGACCGTGCCGTCGCCGCCGAAGCCGGACCCGGACGAGCCCACCCGCACCCGGCCCAACCAGCCGCCGCCGCGTCAGCCGAGCGGGCCGCCGTCGGTGGACGCGCCGCGCCCCGGCTCGCCGACCACCACGCCGTCGGTCTCCGGCGTCGCCGCGGCGCCCGGCCAGCCCGCTGGCATCACGGTGTCGCTGGCGAACCGGACCGACACCCAGGTCACGCTGCGGATCGGCTGGAGCGCGCCCGCCGAGGACGGCATCGCCGGGTACACGATCACCGCCACCGCCGCGGGGGACAGCGCCACCAAGCAGTCCGCGGGGACCAGCGACGAGCTGACGCTGGACTGCAAGGCGCTGTGCGCCGCGGGCGGGCCGATCGAGATCCAGGTCGCCGCGTACACCGGGTCGGCCGTCGGCACGCCCGGCGTCACGACGTGGAACCTGCCCGCCCGGTCGGCGCCCCCGACGACCACGGCCGCGCCGCCGCCGCGCTCGACGACCACCACCCCGCCGCCCCCGCCGCCGACCACCACGCAACCGCCGCCTCCGCCGACGACCACGACGACCACGACCCAGGCGCCGCCGCCCGCGAGCGTGCCCACGGCGGGCGCGACCGTCATCACCGGCGTGTCGGGCGTCAACTACCAGCGGACCGTCGCCATGGCCCCGCCCGCCGACTGGGCGAACCACGACGGCACGTGCGAGGTCGTGAACCGCACCTACGGGTACACCACGCCGATCGCGTGCTCGGCCACGTCCGCGGTCATCTCCATCGAGGAGGGCTCGAACTCCATCGTCGTCCGGGCGCACGCCCGCGACGGCAGCCGGTCGGTGGACTCGGCCGCCCGCGCGGTCTTCAAGCGCATCGACGAGCCGACCTGCAGGCCCGGCACCCGGATCTGCGAGCGGCCGAGGGTCGCGACCGCGCCCGCGGAGGAGACCGCGGGCACCGGGGTGATGGTCGCGGCGGGCATCGGGCTGCTGATCACGTCCGCGCTGCTGCGCGTGCGCCGCAGGGGAGAGCACGGGTGACCGCGACCGTCCAGGTCGGCGAGGCCGAGATCGCCGCGTTCCGCACGCTGCACGCCCGCGTCGGCGACGCCGTGGAGACCGCGCTGCGCGGCAAGCGCCCGGTGATCGACCTGGTGCTGGTGTCGTTGTTCGCCGGTGGGCACGTGCTGTTGGAGGACGTGCCCGGCACGGGGAAGACGACGCTCGCCCGCGCGGTCGCAGGCGCGCTGGGCGGGATGTCGCGCCGGGTGCAGTTCACCCCCGACCTGCTGCCCTCGGACGTGACGGGCACGTCGGTGTACGACCCGCAGACCGGGCAGATCCGGTTCCGGCCCGGCCCGGTGTTCGCCAACGTCGTGCTGGCCGACGAGATCAACCGCGCCGCCGCGAAGACGCAGTCGGCGCTGCTGGAGGTCATGGAGGAGCGCACGGTCACCGTCGACGGCGTCGCCCACGCCGTGCCCGACCCGTTCCTCGTGGTGGCCACGCAGAACCCGATCGACCTCGACGGCACCTACCGGCTGCCCGAGGCCCAGCTCGACCGGTTCATGCTGCGCACCGCGATCGGCTACCCGGAGAGCGACCACGAGCTGGCCGTCCTGCGGCCCGGCAGCGGCGCGGGCGCGGTCGGCTCGGTGCCGACCGTGACCAGCCCCGCCGAGGTGGCCGACTGCTCCCGGCGGCTGGCCCTGCTGCACGTGGCCGACCCGATCCTGCGCTACATCACCGACCTCGGCGCGGCCACCCGCGCCGACGACCGGCTGCGGCTCGGCGCGTCCACCCGGGGCCTGCGCGCTCTGGTGCGCTGCGTCCAGGTGCACGCCGCCGCGCACGGCCGCCACTTCGCGGTGCCCACCGACGTCCAGCGGCTGCTCGTCCCGGTGCTGGCCCACCGGCTCGTGCTCACCCGCGAGGCGCAGCTGGCGGGCGCGTCCACCGAGGACGTGCTGGCCGACGTGCTCGACCGGGTCGAGGTGCCCCGGCCGACGGCGCGATGACCGTCCGGGGCGCGGCTGTCCTGGCAGCGGGCGCGCTGTGCGCGGGATGCGGGCTGTGGTGGCGGTATCCGGGGCTGACGGCGCTGGGCCTCGCGTTGGCCGCGGTGGTCGTGCTGTCCTTTGTGGTCGTGCTGGTGGCCTCGCCGGTCGACGCGGTCCGGGAGGTGCGGCCGAGGACCGTTCCCCGGTTGGCGGCGTGC
This sequence comes from Actinokineospora sp. UTMC 2448, assembly GCF_024760565.1. Taxonomy (NCBI): domain Bacteria; kingdom Bacillati; phylum Actinomycetota; class Actinomycetes; order Pseudonocardiales; family Pseudonocardiaceae; genus Actinokineospora; species Actinokineospora sp. UTMC 2448. The sequence goes on from NZ_CP031087.1 coordinate 1,564,567, forward strand.
ACCGCGTCGGTCGTGGTGAGCGGGACGGGCAGGCTCCCGGTCGAGGTGGTCGACACGGTGGCGGGGTCGCCGGTCGCGCTGGACATCCCGGAATCCGGGCGGGTGTCGTATCCGGTGCCGACACAGCGCCGGGGCGTGGTCGCCGTGGGGCCGTTGACCGTGCGCCGGTACGGGCCCGCGGGGCTGGCGGTGTCGTCGCGCGTCGCCGCGGGTGAGGTGACGGTGCGGGTCGTGCCGAGGGTGCTGCCGGTGCGCGGGTTGCCCGCGGGCGCGCGGCGCGGGCAGGTGGGCGCGGACGAGCGGGTCGAGCGCGGCGGCACGGACCTGGTGGGGTTGCGGGAGTACGTCCCCGGCGACGATCTGCGGCGGCTGCACTGGGCGACCAGCGCGCGCACGGGCACGCTGATGATCCGCGAGGACGCCGATCCCGCGCGTCCGCACCTGGCTGTCCTGCTGGACGACCGGGAGTCCGCGCACACGGCGGAGTCCTTTGAGGAGGCTGTGGAGGTCGCGGCGTCGCTGGTGGCCTCGGCGGCGGCGGACGGCCACCCGGTCCGGCTGTTGTCGGCGTCGGGCTCGGTGGACGTGGAGGTGCTGGAGCCGGACGCGGCGGAGGCGCTGTCGGCGCTGGCGGACGTCGTTCCCGTTGCGGCGCAGGACGTCCGGCCGGTTCCGGTCCGCGACCTGGACGTGGTGGCGGCCATCGGTTCGTTCGCTGTGGACGAACTGATTCTGGCTGCAGGCCGGGGCGCGTACGGCGTAGTGTTGTCGGTGGGGTCGGAGGATTCGGTGAGCGCGGGTGGCGTGGTCATCGTGTTGCGGGGCTCGTCCGCCGAGGCGCTGCTGCGCGCGTGGGACGCGGTGGTCCTGTGAAGCGGTTCGCGTGGTCCGCGGTGCTGCTGGCGGTGGCGGCGGTGCCGTTGGCGCAGGGCTGGTCCGGTGTCGTGGCGTACCCGGTGTTCGCCGCGGCGATCGTGGTCGCGCACGCGCTGGTGGCGGCCGCGGAGTCGCGGTTCGGCGGCGGGACGGTGCTGTCCGTGCTGCTGCCGGTCGGGCTGTTCGGCGGGTACTTCGCCGCGCGGGGCGCCATCCCGGGCGGGCCGCTGGAGGTGCTGCGGGACAGCGTTCCCCGGCTGCTGACGGCGGCCAGACCGGCGCCGCCGTCGGTCGACCTGCTGATGCCCGGCGCGGTCCTGGTGTTCTGCGTCGCCGTGCTGGCCGCGGTGTCGCTGCGGGGCGCGCGCCTGCTGGGGCCGCCGCTGGCCGCGGTGGCGCTGTACGCCGCGGGCGCGCTGCTCACCGGCGGGCAGGCGGACCCGTACGGCCTGGTGGCGGTCGGGGTCGTGGCGGTGACGTTGGCCGGGTGGGTGCGCGTCGCGGAGGCGCCGCTGATCCTCGGCGCGGTGGTCGCGCTGGTGGCCGTCGTGCTGCCGGGGGCGAACGCCTTCGAGCCGCGCGAGCTGGTGCGCCCGCCGGTCGCCGACGTCCAGGTGGCCAACCCGCTGCCGAGGCTGGCGGCGTGGGCGGCCGCGCCGGAGACCGAGCTGTTTCGCCTGCGCGGGCCGCAGCTGCCCGTGCGGCTGGCCGTGCTCGCCGACTACACCGGCGCGAGCTGGCGCGCGTCGGCGCTGTACGGGCCGCTGGGCGCGGTCGACGCGCCGGACCTGCCTCCGGGGCAACGGGTCGAGGAGGCGTCGGTCGAGTTCGTCGTCGGCGCGCTCGACGGGACCTGGCTGCCCGGGGTCGGCCGGACGGTCTCGACCAGCATCGGCGACGCGCTGGTCGACGCCGACTCCGGCGCGCTCGTGCTGCCGCGCGGGCTGGCGCCGGGGCTGCGGTACACGGTGCGCGGCGTCGTCGACCAGCCGACGGACGAGGCGCTGGCCGCGGCCGGGGTGCCCGGCGGGCCCGCTGTCCGCCGGTACCTCGCGCTGCCCAATCTGCCCACCGAACTCGCCGAGTACGCCCGGCGCGGCGTGGAGTCCGCGCGCACGCCCTATGAGCAGGCGGTCGCCCTGGAACAGGTGGTCCGCCTCGACCGCGTGCCCGACGCGGAGGCGCCGACCGGGTCGTCGTACGCGCGGATCGCGCAGTTCCTCTTCGGCGCGCCCGGCAGCACGGGGGCGGGCAAGGGCACCGCCGAGCAGTTCGCCACCGCGTACGCCGTGCTGGCGCGGGCCGTCGGCCTGCCCACCCGCGTGGTCGTCGGCTTCCCGCCCGTGCCCGAGGGACCGGACGGGTACCGGGTGGTGCGCGGCATCGACGCGACGGCCTGGCCGGAGGTGTACTTCGACGGCTGGGGCTGGATCCCGTTCGACCCGGTGTCCGGCACCGACAGCGGCCCGAGCGCGGCGGCGAAGCGGGAGGTGCTGGACCGGCTCGCGTCGATCACCGCGTCCCCGACCACGCCGCCCACCGACGCCCCGCCGCTGGTCCAGCCGCCCGCGCCGGTGGTGGAGCCGCCCGTGGCGGCCGAGCCGTCGCGGTGGCCGGTCGTCCTGGCGGTGGTGCCGGTGCTGCCGGTGGTCCTGTTGTTGGCGCTGCGCGGGATCCGCCGCTCGCGGCTGCGCCGCGCGGGCGCGGCGGGCGCGTGGCGGCACGTCCTCGACCTGCTCGTGGTGTCCGGCCGCGCACCCGCCCCTCGGCTGGCCGCGCCCGAGGTCGCGTCGTCGCTCCCCGCGCCCGCGCCACGCCTGGCGGACCTCGCCGACCGCGCCGCGTTCAGCCCGGAAGGCGACGTGGCCGGCGCCGAGCCGTGGCTCCTGGCCCGTCAGGTCCGGCGCGCGGTCTCCCGGGGAGTGCCGTGGTACCGCAGGGTGTGGTGGCCGATCGACCCGCGGCCGCTGCGCCGCCGCTAACGGCTGACGCACACCCGCCCGGAGGCGCCCCGCTGCGTGGCGGGGTCGTCGAGGCCGATCGCCACGACCTGGAAGCAGTATTCGGGCGCGGCCGGGTCGAGGTCGACGACGACGAAGCTGGTCAGCCCCGCGGCCACGCTGGTGATCGGGACCGGCGGCCCGTCCGGCGCGGTGACGTCGTAGAGCACGAACTGCGCCCGGCCGCCCGTCGGGTCCTCCCACACCAACTCGGCAGTGTCCCCCTGATCGTCCACTTCGGTCAGCACCGGCGCGATGGCGGGATCGCCGCCCGGTGGGATCGGCGCGGTGGAGGAGGTCGCGGGTGGCGGCGGAGTGGTGGTCGGCGCGCTGGCGGGCACACCCTCCCGATTGGCGAGGAACCCGATCCCCACGCCGATGACGGCCGCCACGGCCCCCGCGATCACGAACCCCCGCAACCGCCGCCGAGGCGCTTCCTCGTCGTCCCGGGGTTCGGGCATGGCGGGGAACCCCGGAACCTGCGCGGGCGACAGCTTCGGCACGGTGGGCAACTCGTCCCGTCCCGCGGAAACGCCGGGCGAGCCCGGGAGTGCTCCCGCCTGGGCAGCGGTGTCGCCACCCCAAGGACCGCGGTACTCGTGATCGAACCCGACCGCGCTCTCCGCCTCCGGGAGTTCGCCCACGCCAGGGCCGAACTCCGGCCCTACCGGCTCCCCATGCCGGACGGTGAGATCCGCCAGCCGTCCCGTCATGGTCCCGCGCGACTCCACCGGCGGTGCGGGCACAGGAGCGGGCTCGACGGGCGCGGGCGGACTCGGAGCGGGCCCGAAGTCAGGCAACTGCGTCACGTCGTCGCCAAGGCCCCCAGGCGCGATGGCCGTGGCTTCAGCGCTCCGACTGTCGTCCACCGGCACAGCCGGATGCGCGGTATCGGCGGGAATACCTGGGCTCGCGGAGGAAGCCGGTTCCGGCTCATGCACGGAATCGGGTGAGGCGGAGTGCGGGGTGTCGGTGGCAGGCGCGCCCGGTCCGCTGACGGCCGTCGCCGAATCGCCTGCGCCCTCTCCCGAGCCACCTGGCATAGCGAGCGGGGGAGGGGTGCCGCGGCTGGGCGCGCCAGGAGGCTGCCAGCGGCGGAGGTCGGTGGCCACGGCGGCGAGGGCGTCGCGGAGGGTGGTGGCGTCGGGGTAGCGGTCCTCGCGGTTCTTGCGCAGGCAGCGGTCGATGACCTCGGCCAGGGCCTCGGGGACGTCGGGGCGGGTGAGGGGGCGGGGGTCGGCCGAACGGACTCGGTCGAGGTAGGAGAGGACCGTGTCCTCGTCGGGGTTGTCGCCCGCGAACGGGGGGACGCCCATGAGCAGGGTGTGCAGGGTCGAGCCCAGGGACCACACGTCATCCGCCGCCGCGGGGGCGGTCCCGTCGAGCATCTGGGGCGCGGCGTGGCGGTAGCTGACCAGCTGCAGCGACGCCGAGTGGCCCGCGTCCGCTCCCCGGGCGATCCCGAAGTCGGCCAGCACGTACGACGTGGGCAGGACCAGCACGTTCTGCGGCTTGACGTCGCGGTGCAGGATGCCCTGGGCGTGGGCGAAGGCCAGGGCGTCCGCGACCGCGACCCCCGCGGCGACGACCTCCGACACCGGCAGGGGGCCGTGCGTGGCCAGGCGGTCGTGGAGGGAGCCCAGGTCGTAGTACTCCATCACGATGCACGGCCGCCCGTCCGGCAGGGTGCCGGTGTCGAGGACGGTCACGATGTGCGGGTGCTGACGCCCCAGCCGGACGGTGATCTCCAGTTCCCGCCGGAAACGGGCCTGGGTCGCCGGGTCGACGGCCTGCAGGGCCTTGATGGCGACATCGCGCCCCAGCCCGTCCTGACGGGCCCGGTACACCGCCCCCTCGCCGCCCTGGGCGATGAGCCGGAAGCCGCTGTAGCCGGGGAGCCGCAGGTCCGGTGCGGCGGCAGGCCTCGGTCGCGGGGCCCACGCCCGCATCTCCTCCGCCGACAGGTCGTCCTGCACGCCACGCCCCCGCTTCTCCCCGGCGCATCGTAATCGGTCAGGCGTCGAGCAGGGACCGCAGGACGCGGACGCGGTCGGCCTCCACCGGGTGGTCCCAGCTCCTGCGCACCAGCCCGCCTGCGTGGATCGCGGTGACGCCGATGGCCCGCAGCGCGGGGACGTGGTCGTGGCGCAGCCCGCCGCCCGCGAGCAGCCGGGGCCCGGCCACCGGCCAGTCGGTGCGGGCGGCCAGGACGGGCAGGCCGTCGCAGAGGCCGCTGGCCGACCCCGCGGTGAGCACGGTGTCGAGCCCGGGCAGCCCGGCCACGTCCGCCCACGCCTTGCGCGCGTCGCCCGCGTGGTCGACCGCCCGGTGGAACGTCCACGGGCAGCCGTCGACCGCCTCCACCACCGCCGACGTCGCCGCGAGGTCGACCTCGCCGTCCGGGGTGAGGAACCCGAACACGAACTCCTCCGCGCCCGCCGCCCGCAGGGCGCGCGCGGCCTCGACCATGCGCTCCACCTCGGCCTCGTCCGCGGTGAACCCCGCCCCGCCGCGGAGCATGACCCGCAGCGGGATGCCCACCGCCGCCCGCATCTCGGCGACCAGGGCCGCGTCTGGCGTGGTCCCGTCCCGGGACATGTCGGCGACGACCTCGAGGCGGTCGGCGCCGCCCCGCTCCGCGGCGCGGGCGTCCTCGGTCGTCAGGGCGATGATCTCCAGCAGTGGTGTGCGCACCCCACCATAATGGGTCTAGACCAATTGACGCGTCACGCCGGGTCCGGAACCGCTTCCGGCGCGGGGTTCCACCCGTGGTTGGGCGGGGTGTTGCCCGGTCCGCGCAGCACGCAGAACTCGTTGCCCTCCGGGTCGGCCAGGACGGCCCAGCCCAGGCCGTCGGGCTTGCGGCGGTCGACGAGCATGGTGGCACCGATGCCCAGCAGGCGCTCCACCTCGTCCTCGCGGTTGGTCTCCGGCTTCAGGCACAGGTGCAGGCGGTTCTTCCCCGACTTGGGCTCGGGGACCTGGGCGAAGAACAGGGCGGTGCCGCCGGGCAGCACGACGACCGCCTCCGGGTCGCCGGGCTGGTCGTCGTCGGCGAGCGGGTAGCCCACGACCTTCGACCAGAAGACGGCGAGCCCGTAGGCGTCGGCGCAATCGATCACGATGTTCTGGATTGTGCTCGTCATGGGCCGAACCGTTCCCGGATCGGCCCCGCCCCGTCAAACCGGTTTCAGCTCCAGCCGAGCTTGCCCACCCGGCCGCGAGCGCCCGACGCCCAGCACGCGCCGTCGCGGGCGCAGTCGACGGTGTCGAAGCTGCCCGCGTCGAACGAGTGCCACCGCAGGCCGCCGTCGACGGTCACGTCGCTGCCGGTCGGGCCCACGGCGATCGCCACCGTCGGCAGGAACGGGTGCCACGCGACGCCGGAGCGGTAGCCCTGCGGCGCGACCGCGGGCCTGCTCCACGTGCGCCCGCCGTCCCGGGTGACACCGAGCGCGTCGACCCCGCCGGTCGGGTCCGTGTAGTCCCCGCCGACGGCGATGCCGCGCGAGCGGTCCCGGAACGCGGTGGCGTACACGCCCGCGCTCGGCCCGCTGGCCAGCACGGTGTCGTGGGCGGTCCAGGTGCGGCCCCGGTCGGCGGAGTGCAGCACCCGCGCCGTCGCGCCGCCGCCGGTGGCGATCCAGGCGTGCCTGCCGCCCGCGACGGTCAGGCACTGCCCGCTCGCGGCGAACCCGAACTCGCCTGCCAGCGCGGGCGGCATCCCGGCCTCCGGCACGACCTGCCAGCTCGCGCCGCCGTCGTCGGTGCTCAGCACGCGGAACTTCCCGTCGACCGGGTCGCTCATGGCGAGTCCGTGCCTGCGGTCGAAGAACGCCATGCAGTCGTAGAACGCGGCAGGCTCCGCGCTGCGGAACGTCTCGGTCCACGTGGCGCCGCCGTCGGTGGTCCGGTAGATGCGCGACTGGTCGCCGGGCCCGATCGACATCGTCACCGCCGTGCGCGCGTCGAAAGCCTCGATGTCGCGCAGGTCGAGCGCCTCGCTGCCGGGCGGCGTGCTCCGCTGCCACGTCCGTCCACTGTCGACGGTGCGCAGGACGGTGCCCCTGGCCCCGCTCGCCCACGCCACGCGGGAACTCACCGCCGCGAGCCCGCGCAGCTGCGCGTCCGTGCCGGTGACCGAAAGCCGCCAGGTCAGGTCCGGGTGGCGGGCCGGGGTCGCCGCCCCCGCCGCCGGTGCCCCGCCGAGCGCGACCGCGACCAGCGCGGCCATGATCAAGGATCGCCTCATGCCCGCGCACCGTAGTCGACCGGACGCGCAGCGGACAGGGTTCGGCGATATCAGACCTGCGGATGACGCACGGTGACCGGACCGGATGATCGACTGTGGACATGCAGGATTCGCACGCGTCCCCTCGGCTGCGCCCGCCGAGGAACCCGGTCGAGCGCCGTGCCGTCACCTGGTGGGCGACGCAGGCGGCGCTCTGGTGGGGCGGGATCGTCGTCGTGCTCGCCGTCGCCGCGGCCGTCATCGGGCCCGCCCGGTTCTGGCTGCTGCTCGCCGCGGCCGTCACGGCGGTCGTGTGCCTGGTCGACGCGCTCGTGGTCTCGCGGGTGCGGTTCCGGGTCCACCGCTGGGAAGTGACCGACGACGCCGTCTACGCCAGGACCGGCTGGTTCATGCAGGAGTGGCGGGTCGCGCCGATGTCGCGCATCCAGACCGTCGACACCAAGCGCGGGCCGCTGGAGCAGCGCTTCGGCCTGTCGACGGTGACCGTCACCACCGCGTCGGCGCACGGCGCGATCAAGATCCCCGGCCTCGACCACCGGATGGCCGACGACCTGGTCCAGACCCTCACCGCGATCACCCAGGCGACGCCCGGTGATGCCACGTGACGGCCGGCTGGCGGCGCCTGGACCCGCGCACGCTGCGGGTCACCCTGGTGACCATGCTCGGCGTCGCGGTCGTCGCGGGCGTCCCGACCACCGTCGGCCTGCTCGGCACCGGACTCCCGTTGCTGGTGATCGTGCCCGTGGGCGCGGTGCTGCTCGTGCTCGGCGGCGTCGGCATCGACTGGCTGCGATGGCGGCACACCCGCTACCGGGTCACGGACTCGCGGGTGGAGGTGCGGCACGACTTCGTGGTGCACACGGTGAAGTCGATCCCGCGCGAGCGCGTGCGCAGCGTGGACATCGACGCCGGGCCCGTGCACCGGCTGTTCGGCGTGGTGAAGGTGCGCATCGGCACCGGGCAGCAGGACAAGGCGGGCGAGGTGATCACCTTCGACCCGCTGGACCGCGCGCTCGCCGAACGGCTGCGCGGCGACCTGCTGCGCCGCACGACGACCGAGCCCGCGACGGCCGTCCCCGGCGAGTTGGCCCGGCTGGACTGGGCGTGGCTGCGGTACGCGCCGCTCTCGGTGTCCACGCCGATCCTGGGCGCGGCGGCGTTCGGCGCGGTCATGCAGGTCGCCGAGTGGTTCGGCGTGCAGGCCGACGTGGTGCGCGCGGTGGGCGGGTTCTTCGCGAGCCTGTCGGTCGTGGAGCTGGTGGCCGTGCTCGTGGTGATCGGGCTCGTGGTGGGTGTCGTCGGCTCGCTCGGCCTGTTCGTCGAGATGTGGTGGAACTACCGGCTGACCAGGGAGTCCGGCGCCCTCGTCATGCGCCGCGGCCTGGTGACGACGCGGTCGCTGACGCTGGAGGAGCGGCGGGTGCGCGGGCTGGAGTTCGTCGAGCCGCTCGGCGCGCGGCTGGCGGGCGCGGCCCGGCTCGACGCGGTGGCCACCGGCCTGCGGGTCAAGGACGAGAAGGGACACAGCGTCCCGCGCTCGCTGGCCCCGGCGATGCCCAAGGCGAAGGCGCAGGCCCTGGCCGCGTCGATCCTGGGGGAGTCGCCGCCGCCGACCGAGGCCGCCGGGCTGACCGCGCACCCGGTCGCCGCGCGCAGGCGGCGGCTGGTCTGGGCCGTCTCGGGGGCGTTGGCCCCGGTGGCCGTGCTCGCGCTGCTCGGCGTGCTGCTGACCGACGTGCTGCTCGTGATCGCCGGGGTCGTCGCGGTGATCGCGGTGCCGCTCGCCGTCGCGCTCGGCGCGGACGCGTACCGCAATCTCGGGCACGGGCTGCGCGGGGAGTACCTGGTCGCCCGGTCCGGGGCGGTGCGCAGGCGCACGGTCGCGCTGCGCCGGGGCGGGGTGATCGGGTGGCGCGTGGTCAGCTCGCCGTTCCAGCGGCGGGTGGGCCTGCTGAACCTGGTCGCGGTGACGTCGGCGAACTCCGGCGCCTACGAGATCCCGGACGTGGACGCCGCCGGACTGGCCTTCGCCGACGACGCCGTTCCCGGTGTGCTGGGCCAGTTCCTGGACTACGGCCCCGGCGAAGCCGCTGCTACCGACAAGTAGGCTGCCGGTTCGTCATGAGCAGACACACCACCTTCGTCGCCGTGGGCGACTCGTTCACCGAGGGCATGTCCGACGACCTGCCCGACGGCACCTGCCGGGGCTGGGCCGACCTGGTCGCCGCGCGGCTGGCCGAGGACACCGCTGGCTTCCGGTACGCCAACCTCGCCGTGCGCGGGAAGCTGGTCGGGCAGATCGTCGACGAGCAGGTCGGCCTCGCCGCGGCGATGCGCCCGGACCTGGTCAGCTTCGCCGGGGGCATGAACGACGTCATGCGGCCCGGCTGCGACATCGACCTGGTGCTGCGGCGGGTCACCGAGGCCGCCGACCGCCTCGCCGAGGCGTCGGGCAGGCTCCTGCTGTTCCGGGTGATCGACCCGACCCGCAGGATGCGCGGCGCGGCCCGGCTGCTGCCGCGCATCACCCGCCTCCTGGACGCCGTCGACGCCGCGGCCGAGCGGCACGACGCGGTGGTCGTCGACCTGTTCTCCGCGCGGGTGTTCGACTCGCCCGCGCTGTGGGCGGAGGACCGCATCCACCTCAACGCCGAGGGCCACCGCAGGACCGCCGAGGCCGTCCTGTGCGCGCTGGGCCTCGAGCCCGAGTTCGAGTGGGACGCCCCGGTGCCGCCCCCGCCGCCCCTGCCCTGGCGCGAGCGCGCCAAGGCCGAACTCCGCTGGGCGAGGACGCACGCGCTCCCGTGGATCGGCCGCAGGCTGACCGGTCGCTCGTCCGGCGACGGCCGCGCGCCGAAGCGGCCGGAGCTGACGCCGGTCAGGCCGTAGCGGTGGCGGGCGCGGCCAGATAGGCCCGCAGCTCGGCGACGGCGGCGCGGCCCGCGCGGTTGGCGCCGATGGTGCTCGCCGACGGGCCGTAGCCGACCAGGTGGACGCGGGGGTCCGCGGTGACCCGGGTGCCGGTCATCGGGATGCCGCCGCCCGGGGCGCGCAGGCGCAGCGGGGCCAGGTGGTCCAGCGCGGCGCGGAAGCCGGTGGCCCACAGGATCGTGTCGGCCTCGGTCTCGGCGCCGTCGGGCCAGCGCACGCCGGTCGGGGTGATCTCGGTGAACATGGGCCTGCGGCGCAGCGGTCCGTCGGCGATGGCGGCCCTGATCCGCGACGTGAGCGCGAGGTCGGTGACGCTGACGACGCTGGCGGGCGGCAGTCCCGCGGCCACCCGCTCGGCGACCTTCGCGACGGCCGCGCGGCCCCACTCGGGGGTGAACGGCTCGTCCCGGAAGACCGGCGGGCGCCGGGTCGCCCAGGTCGTCTCGGCGGCCACCGGCCCGATCTCCAGCAGCGCCTCGACGGCCGACGTGCCGCCGCCGACCACGACCACCCGCTCGCCCCGGAAGTCCTCGGGCGAGCGGTAGTCGGCGCTGTGCAGCTGGCGGCCGAGGAAGGCGTCCTGGCCGGGGTAGCGGGGCCAGAACGGCTTGTCCCAGGTGCCGGTGGCGTTGACCACGGCCCGGGTCGTCCACTCCCCGGAGTCGGTGGCGACCAGCAGGCGCCCGTCGCCTGCCTCGGTCACCGCCGTCACCCGGACGGGCCGCAGGACGGGCAGGTCGAACTCGGCCTCGTAGCGGGCGAAGTAGTCGGTGATGGCCGCCGACGCGGGCTCGTCCGGGTCCGCGTCGGGCAGGGCGAGACCGGGCAGGGCGTGGAACCCGTGAACGTGCTCCATGACCAGCCCCGGCCTGCGGTGCCGCCACGCTCCGCCCGGGGTGGCATTCGCGTCGAGGACGACGAAGTCCACGCCGTGCCTGCGCAGGAAGTAGGCGCTGGACAGCCCCGCCTGCCCCGCGCCGATCACCACCACATCGGTTTCCACACCCTGGTCAACGCTCAGGACGTCGTCGGCATGCCCGGGCGCTCGAGGTAGGTGTCGTCCGGGCCGGTGAAGCCGAAGCCCTTGTAGAGGCCGTGGGCGTCGTTGGTGTGCAGCAGCCAGCGGAACCGCGCGCCCGGCCCCTCGTCGATCATGCGCCGCACCAGCGCCTTGCCCAGGCCCCGCCCGCGCGCGTGCTCCAGCACGAACACGTCGGCGAGGTAGGCCAGGGCCACCCCGTCGGACACCGCGCGGGCGAATCCGACCTGGGCGCCGGTCGCCGACTCGTACACGCCCACGACCCGCCACGCGCCGCGCAGCTGGGCGTCGAACTGGGCGCGGGTGCGCCAGCGGCCCCAGTAGGCGTCGGTGGACAGGTACGCCCACACGGCGTCGGCGTCGATGCGGCCGGGATCATCGTCCAACTCGTACACGTGCGCGAACCTACCTGCCCGCGGCGTAGCGGGCGGGGGAGATTCCCACGGCGGACCGGAACTCGCGGCTGAAGTGCGCCTGGTCGCTGAAGCCGAGGTCGGCGGCCAGCCGCGCCCAGTCGACGGCGCCGCCCTCGTCGGCGCGGGCCGCGGCCTCGTGCATCCGGTACCGGCGGATGACCCACTTCGGGCCGACGCCGACGTATTCGTTGAACAGCCGCTGCACCGACCGCACTGTCCGGCCGAACCGGTCGGCGAGGTCGTCGACCCTGGTCAGGCCCCGGTCGTCGCCGATCGCCGCGACCATGGCCCGGACCTCGGCCACCACCGGGTCGACCGGCGGGCACAGCGGCAGCAGCGCGGCCTCCAGCGCGTCGACCTCCGGCGCGACGTCCGGGGCGAGCCCGGGCACCAGGTCGGCCGCGGCGAAGCGCTCGTCGGTCAGGACGGACACCCGCCTGCCCAGCCACGGCCGGAAGCCGCCCGCGTGGAACCGCACGCCCAGCACGTGGCCGCGCCCGACCAGCGTCCGCCGGAACAGCCCGTGCAGGACCCCGTACACCCACGTCCCGTCCGGCTCGACCACCAGGTGCACGTTGGGATGCGGCACGACCCGCTGGGTGAACTCCTCGGCCAGGTCCCAGGAGACCTGCCAGTAGTACTCCACGAACGGCGCCAGCGCCGGGGCGGGCGGGATCTTGCGCAGGTCGAACTTCGTGCGCGCCGTCGTCGGGTCCAGCACGCCCGGGCTCACCTGGTCCACCTGCACGGACCCCACGGTAATCGGACCGGCCGACACTGTCGCGTTTGTTCAAGACGGGCCGGCTACCGTCGATGGCATGGAACAGGACCTGATGGCGAAGGTGGCCTCCGCCGCCGTGGACATCGCCCGCAACATCAAGCCCAGCCAGTACGACCTGCCCACCCCGTGCGCCGAGTACGACGTGCGCGCGCTGATCAACCACTTCACCCACTGGTCGGCCATCGTCCTGGAGCGCACGGCCCGCAAGCTGCCCCCGCCGACCGACGGCTCGGAGGACGAGAGCACCGACTACGCCGCCAAGCCGGACTGGCCCGACTTCTTCGCCACCCACGTGGACCGCTCCATCGCCGCGTGGGCCGAGCCCGGCGCGTGGGAGGGCGAGACGGTGATGGCGTCGAGCCCGATGCCCGCGCGGACGATCGGCACCATGATGACCGCCGAGCTCGCCCTGCACGGCTGGGACCTCGCCGCCGCCACCGGCCAGGCGTACACCCTCCCCGACGACGTCGCCGCGGATTTGCTGCGCACCGTCGAGAGCATGGCGGACATGGCGCGCCAGTGGGGCGCGTTCGGCCCGGAGGTGGGCGTTCCCGCCGACGCGCCCGCGCTGGACAGGGCGCTCGCGCTCAGCGGCCGCGACCCCGGCTGGAGGCCGTAGTCTCGCGCGCATGGCGTGGGATGTGCTGGTGGTCGGCGGCGGGATCGCCGGGGTGTCCGTCGCCGCCGAGCTGGCCGCCCGGGGGTCGGTGCTGCTCGCCGAGGCCGAGCCGGAGCTGGCCAGGCACACCACCGGCCGGTCCGCGGCGATCTACGTCCCCTCCTACGGCGGCCCGCTCGTCCGCGCGCTGACCGCCGCCTCCCGCTTCCCCGATGGCGTGCTCACCCCGCGCGCCATGCTCTGGGTGACCACCGACGGCCCGTCCCCCGGCCGCCCCGGCGCCCGGCCGATCAGCGTCGAGCAGGCCCGCGAGGTCTGCCCGGCGCTGCGGCCCGGGGCCATCGCCGCCGCCGACCTCGACGAGCGCACCGCCGACATCGACGCGATGGGCCTGCACCAGCACTACGTCCGCGCGCTGCGCGCCCACGGCGGCGAGATCCGCCGCGGCGCGCCGGTCACCGCGCTGCGCAGGGACGGCGCGGGCTGGCGGGCCGCCGTCGGCGCGGACGAGGTGCGCGCGGGCCTGGTCGTGGCGGCCGCGGGCGCGTGGACCGACCGCGTGGCCGCGCTGGCCGGGGTGCCGCCCGTGGGCCTGCTGCCGCTGCGCAGGACGATCGCCATCGCCGCCGGTCGGCCCGTCGAGCCCGACTGGCCGCTGGTCGTCGACACCGCAGACCGCTTCTACTTCCGCCCCGAGTCCGGCGCGCTGCTGGTCTCCCCGGCCGACGAGACGCCCAGCGAGCCGGTGGACGCCAAGCCCGACGACCTCGACGTCGCGCTGGCCGTCGAGCGGGTCAACGCGGTCACCACGCTCGGCCTGCGCACCGTCCGCACCGCGTGGGCCGGGCTGCGCACCTTCGCCCCCGACCGCGATCCCGTCGTCGGGGTCCGCGACGGCCATCCCGGCTTCGCGTTCTTCGCCGGTCAGGGCGGCCACGGCATCCAGCTGGCCCCCGCGCTGGCCGCCACCGGCGCGGCGATCATCGCCGGGGACGACCCGGGGGACGGCCTCGCCGCCGCGCTTTCCCCCGATCGGTTCCCCTGACTACTGTTACGCGCCAGTAAGGGCGGAGGGAGTCCAATGACGGACATGCGGTCGCGGCTCGCCGACATCGTCGGCGCGGCCAACGTGCGGGACGGGGCGGACGCCGCCGAGGACTACGCCCGCGACGAGGGCCTGACCAGCGTCGCGACCCGGCCCGCGTTCGTGGTCGCCCCCGGCGACGCGGGCGAGACCGCCGAGATCCTCAAGGCCGCAGCCGAGACCGGCACCCCGGTCACCGCGCGCGGCTCCGGCACCGGCCTCTCCGGCGCCGCCGTGCCGAGGACGGACGCGATCCTGGTGTCCTTCGAGCGGATGAACCGCGTGCTGGAGATCGACACCGAGAACCACGTCGCCGTCGTCCAGCCCGGCGTCACGCTGCGGGAGCTGGAGGAGAAGACCGCCGAGCACGGCCTGGTCTACCCCGTGTACCCCGGCGAGCTGAGCGGCAGCCTGGGCGGCAACGTCGCCACCAACGCGGGCGGCATGCGCGCGGTCCGCTACGGCGTCACCCGCCACCACGTGCTCGGCGTCGAGGCCGTGCTCGCCACGGGCGAGGTCATCCGCTGCGGCGGCAAGTACGTCAAGGCCAGCACCGGCTACGACCTCACCCAGCTCATCGTCGGCTCGGAGGGCACGCTGGCCCTGGTCACCGAGGCCACGCTCAAGCTCCAGCCGCGCGTGGCCCACCAGGCCACCGTGCTCGCGCCGTTCGGCGACCTCACCGCCGTGGTCAGGGCCGTGCCCAAGGTGGTCGCCAGCGGCATCGGGCCGCTGATCCTCGAGTACATCGACGCCATGACCATGGGCGCGATCACCTACACCCACGACCTGCAGCTCGGCATCCCCGACCAGGTCCGCGACACCTCCCAGGCCTACCTCGTGGTCATGCTGGAGAACCGCGACGCCGAGCGCCTCGACGACGACGTGGCCGCCACCGGCGAACTGCTGACGGCCCTCGGCGCCGTCGACGCCTACGTGCTGCCCGGCCCGTCCGCGCGCCGCCTGATCGAGGCCCGCGAGCAGGCCTTCTACACCGCCAAGGGCGCGGGCGCCGACGACGTGATCGACACCGTGCTGCCGCGCGCCGCGCTGCCGGAGTTCATGGCCCGCGTGCAGGGGATCGCGCAGGCCAGCGAGACCTTCGTCGTCGGCTGCGGGCACGCGGGCGACGGCAACGTCCACCTCGCGGTGTTCCAGAAGGACGCCGACAAGCGCGCCAAGGCGCTGCGCGAGCTGTTCGCCGCGAGCATGGAGCTGGGCGGGGCGATCTCCGGCGAGCACGGGATCGGCCACGCGAAGAAGGCCTACTTCCTCGACCTGGAAGACCCGGCGAAGATCGCGCTGATGAAGCGGATCAAGCAGGCGTTCGACCCCACGGGGGTGCTCAACCCCGGCGTCCTCTTCGACTGACGGAATGGATCACATGAACGGGGCACAATCGCTCATCCGCACCCTCGTCGACTCCGGCGTGGAGGTGTGCTTCGCCAACCCCGGCACCTCGGAGATGCACTTCGTCGCCGCGCTGGACACCGTGCCGAGGATGCGCGGGGTGCTGGCGCTGGCCGAGGGCGTGGTCACCGGCGCGGCCGACGGCTACGGCCGGATGGCCGACAAGCCCGCGGCGACGCTGCTGCACCTGGGCCCGGGCATGGTCAACGGCATGGCGAACCTGCACAACGCCCGCCGCGCGCACACCCCGATCGTCAACGTCATCGGCGACCACGCGCTGACCCACAAGGGCTTCGACGCGCCGCTGGAGTCCGACATCAACGCGCTCACCGGCTGGACGCACGGCTGGAGCCGCACCTCGACGGACACCGCGTCGGTCGGCAAGGACGCCGCGGAGGCCGTGGCCGCCGCGCGCGAGGGCCGCGTC
The DNA here is from genome assembly GCF_024760565.1 of Actinokineospora sp. UTMC 2448. NCBI lineage: Bacteria > Bacillati > Actinomycetota > Actinomycetes > Pseudonocardiales > Pseudonocardiaceae > Actinokineospora > Actinokineospora sp. UTMC 2448. The sequence continues at coordinate 1,580,402 of NZ_CP031087.1, forward strand.
GCCAACCTGGTCCTGCCCGCCGACGTCTCCTGGGGCGAGGGCGGCGAGCCCGCCGCCGAGGTGGTCCCGCCCGCGCGCGCGACCGTCGCCGACGACCGGATCGCCGAGATCGCCGGGGTGCTGGGCGAGTCCACTGTGGTCCTGCTGGGCGCGGGCGCCACCCGCGAGCGCGGCCTGCGCGCCGCGAGCCGGATCGCCGCGGCGACCGGGGCCAGGCTGTTCGCCGAGACCTTCCCCGCGCGCATCGAGCGCGGCGCGGGCCTGCCCGCCGTCGACCGGCTCGGCTACCTGGCCGAGCAGGTGCAGTGGCAGCTCACCGGCGTCACCCACCTGGTGCTGGTCGGCGCGAAGGCGCCCGTCTCGTTCTTCGCCTACCCGGGCAAGGCCAGCGAGCTGACCCCCGAGGGCTGCGCCGTGCACACGCTGGCCGAGGTGGGCGAGGACACCGCCGACGCGCTCGACCGGCTCGCCGACGCGGTGGCCGAGGGCGTCGAGCCCGTCCTGCAGGCCGAGTCCCGGCCCGCGCTGCCCAGCGGCGACCTCACCCCGCAGAACTGGGCCGAGGTCATCGGCGCGTTGCTGCCCGAGGGCGCGATCATCTCCGACGAGGCCAACACCTCCGGGCTCATGATCCCGATGGCCACCGCGGGCGCGCCCCGCCACGACGTGCTCACCCTGACCGGCGGCGCGATCGGCCAGGGCCTGCCGGTGGCCGTCGGCGCGGCCGTGGCCTGCCCGGACCGCCCGGTCGTCTGCCTGCAGTCCGACGGCTCGGCGATGTACACGATCTCGGCGCTGTGGACGATGGCGCGGGAGAACCTCAACGTCACCACGATCCTGCTCAACAACCGCGCCTACGCCATCCTGCGTGTTGAGCTGACCAGGGTGGGCGCGGAAGGCGCTGGCCCGAAGGCGAACTCGCTGCTGGACCTGTCCACCCCGGACATGGACTTCGTCGCGATCGCCACCGGCATGGGCGTCCCGGCGACCCGGGCGCGCACAGCGGAGGAACTGGCCGAGCAGTTCCGGCGGGCGCTGGCCGAGCCGGGCCCGCACCTGATCGAGGCCATGGTGCCCTCGCTGATCTGACAGTTGCGGGCGCCCCCATCCCGCCCGGTCGGGAATGGGGGCGCCACGCCGCCGCGAGGTCTGGGGTTACCGCAGGTCCATCGACACTTCCTCGTCCTCATCGTCCTCGTCGTACTCGACCCACTCCTCGAACTGGGTCCAGGAGACACCGTCGGTCTCGGCGTGGGTGAACCAGAAGCCCCAGGACTCCCAGTCGTCCCCGCATTCCCCGGGGCCGTCGTACTGGTGGTGGGGATCGATGGTCACGAAATCGGTCTCCACCGGGTCGTCGTAGGGGACGGTGGCGGACGCGGCGGTCGCGGTCATGCCGCACGCGAAGACCGCCGCGCCGATGATGGAGCCGATTCGCCTTGCCGTGGTGCGCATCAAGTCACTCCTAGCTGGACGGACGATACGGTCATCTCGACTCTCGCACGTGGAGACCACACTGGACATTCATCGGTCGAGTGGACCTGTCCGTCCCCGATCCGCGCCATCCGCCCGGCGCACGCACCGACCGCGACTACCACACCGGTCCGCGGCGGTCTAAATCCAACAACCGGGTGTACCCGATCGGGGACATCAAGGTGACTCGTCAACCACCACCGGGCCCGGCGCCTCCCGGTCGGCCGACGGCGCGCGCCGCTCGTCGGCCCGGGCGCGGCGGCTGGCCTCGTTCATCTCGATCACGTCGGTGGCCCAGTCGCCGATCTCCCTGGCCACGTCGCGCACCGCCGCGGTGATGATCTGCGCAATGCGCCCGACGTGGTCGGCCGCGGACTCCGTCAGCTCCTGGATGGTGTCCTTGCGCGTCTCGAACTCGCTGACCATCGGCTGCTCCCCAACCCTCACGCCGCGCGCCGTGCGCGGTCGGTCTCGACGGTACCGCTCCACGCCCGCGTCAGCCGGTCCGGCAGCGCCAGCCGGACGATCTTGCCGAACACCGATCCGAGCTGCTTCGCCAGCCCGCCGGTGTTGTACGGCAGGCCGTACTTCGCGCAGATCGCGCGCACCTCCGGGGCGATCATCGGATAGCGCCGCGCCGGGATGTCGGGGAACAGGTGGTGCTCGATCTGGTGCGAGAGGTTCCCCGACAGGATGTGGAACAGCGGGCTCCCGGTGATGTTGGCCGAGCCGAGCATCTGCCGGTAGTACCACTGCCCCCGGGTCTCGTCTGCCGTCTCCTCCTCGGTGAACGACTCGACCCCGGCGGGGAAGTGTCCACAGAAGATGATGGCGAACGCCCAGAGGTTGCGCGCCAGGTTCGCGGTCATGTTGCCCAGCAGGGTCGGCAGGAACAGCGGGCCGCTCAACGCCGGGAACAGCGCGTAGTCCTTGAGGACCTGCTTGACGCCCTTGTGCCACATGCGCCTGCGCTCCGCGGCCGTCTCCGACCACTTCTTCTCCCCGGACGCCAGCTTCTCCGCCTCCAGGTCGTGCAGCATCACGCCCCACTGGAAGAACACCGCCAGCAGCGCCGCGTACACCGGGTTGCCCAGGTAGTACGGGTTCCACTTCTGCGCGGGGTCGATCCGCAGGACGCCGTAGCCGATGTCGCGGTCCTTGCCGATGATGTTGGTGTAGGTGTGGTGGACGTAGTTGTGCGAGTGCTTCCAGTTCTCCGCGGGCGCGACGGTGTCCCACTCGAACATCCGGGAGTTCAGGGCCGGGTCGCGCATCCAGTCGTACTGGCCGTGCATGACGTTGTGGCCGATCTCCATGTTGTCGAGGATCTTCGACAGCGACAGCGCGCCGACCCCGGCCAGCCAGGCGGGCGGCAGGAAGCCGAGGAACAGCAGCCCGCGTCCCGCCACCTCCAGGGCGCGCTGGATCTTGACGATGTCGAGGATGTACGCGCGGTCGGCCTCGCCGAGGTCGGCGAGCACCCGCTGGCGGAGCGCGTCGAGGTCGCGGCCGAGCGCCGCGTACTGGTCGGGGGTGAGCTGGGGAGCCATGGTGTTCCTCTACAAGTCGAGGGTGACGTCGCCGACGGGGACGCGGACGCAGAGCTGGATCTCCTCGTCCGGGTCGGTGGAGGTCTCGCCGCTGCGCACGTCCCGCACGCGGCCCGCGGTCTTGACGCTGGTGCAGGAGAAGCAGATGCCCATGCGGCAGCCGTGCTCCGGCGTGAGCCCGGCGGCCTCGGCCTGCTCCAGCAGCGTCCGGCCGCTGTTGGGGGCGCGGCGTCCGCTGCGGGCGAAGGTGACCGTGCCCGTGGCCTCCGCCGTGTCCACGGCGACGGGGGCGGGCGCGAACTCCTCGGTGCGCAGCAGCCCGCCGATCCCGAGCCCGTCGTAGACGCCGCGGACGGCGGCCATGAGTCCGGGCGGACCGCACAGGTACGCGGGCGCCTCGGTGAACCACGGGGCGGCGGCGCGCAGGTGCTCCTCCGTGCAGAACCCCTGGAGGTCGCCGTCGGCCGCGTCGGTGTAGCCGAGCACGAGCCGGACGTTCGGGTGCCGGTCGGCCAGCGCCCGCAGGTCCGCCAGGTGCGGCACATCGGACCGGCGGTAGGCGTAGTGCAGGAACACGATCTCGCCGTCGTGGCCCTCGTCGGTCAGGGTGCGCAGCATCGACAGCACGGGCGTGATGCCGCTGCCGCCGCTGACGAGCAGCACCCGGCGCGGTCGGGCGGTGTCCAGGGTGAACTCGCCCTCGGCCTGCGACAGGTGCACCACGAGCCCGGTCCGGGCGTTGGCGTGCAGCCAGCGGGAGACCAGCCCGCCGTCGTGCGCCTTGATCGTCAGGTCGAACGAGCCGGGGCGGTGCTCGGAGGTCGAAGGGGAGTAGCAGCGGGTCCGCCGAATGCCGTCGATCACGACCGACAACCGGACGAATTGCCCAGATCGGAACCCGCGCCACCGTCGGGTGGGCCGGATGGTCAGCGTGACCGTGTCCGAGGTGGTTCGGTGCACGCTTGTCACCTGACCGCGCAGCTCGCGAACGGTCAGCATCGGGTGGACCAGTTCGAGGTATCTGTCCAGGCCATGCGGGGTGGCGAGGGCTTCGAGCAGGCGGAGTCCAGCGGTGACCGCCATCATGTCCTCCGGTCATAGTGAACGTGCGTACACTGAAAAGTGGAGCGCGGGACGAGGTCGGGTGTCAACGTGGAAAGCTGTGAAAACCGCAACAAGGTGGGCGGATACCGGGTGGATCACGCGCGTACGCTCACGCAGGTGAGCGAAGTGGCCCTGGGGATTCGGCAGGAACGCAAACGGCGCACGCGGCAGGCGCTGCTGGACGCCGCCCTGCGCCTGCTGGACCGCAGCAGCCTCGCGGGCCTGAGCCTGCGCGAGGTCACCCGCGAGGTGGGCATCGTCCCGACGGCCTTCTACCGCCACTTCGCCTCGATGGACGAGCTCGGCGTCGCCCTGGTCGAGGAGAGCATGCGCACCCTGCGCGACATGCTCCGCGACGCCCGCCGCACCAGAGTGGACGACGCGATCCGCGGCTCGGTCCGGATCATCGCCGAGCAGGTGCTCGCGCACGAGAACCACTTCCGCTTCCTCATCCGCGAGCGCCACGGCGGCGTCCCGGACGTGCGCAGGGCCATCGCCACCGAGTTGCGGTTCATCGGCAGCGAGCTGGCCACCGACCTGGCCCGGTTCCCGGGGCTGTCCGCATGGGACACCGAGGACCTGCGGATGGTCGCCGACCTGATGGTCTCGGCGATGCTCGGCATCGTGACCGCCCTGCTCGACCGCCCCCGCGACCCCGACCACGTCGCCGAGGCGACCCGGGTGGGCGAGCGCCAGCTCCGGATCATCGCCCTGGGCACGGCGCAGTGGCGGAGCCCGCGCTAGCACTGGCAAGCCGAACGTACGGACTGTTATTTTTCGGGTGTTTCCCCAGGTCAGCCCATGATTGTCAGTGAACGGCAACTGGCACGCCCTGCCGGAGAGCACCCATGAGGTGGTAAACCATCCGGTGTGACGGCCAACACTCGCGTAGGCGTCCCGAAGGAGTCCGCTCCGGGTGAGCGGCGGGTGGCGCTCGTGCCCAAAGTCGTCGAACGGCTCCGATCCCGCGGCATCGACGTCGTCGTCGAGCCGGGAGCCGCCACCGCCGCGCTCATCCCCGACGAGGCCTACACGGCGGCGGGCGCCGTGCTCGGCGACCCGTGGCAGGCCGATCTGGTGGTCAAGGTCGCCGCCCCCACCGCCGAGGAGGCGGCACGGCTGAAACCCGGGGCCACGGTGATCGGCTTCCTCGCCCCGCTCACCGACCCGGCCGGGATCGAGACGCTGCGCAACGCCGGGGTCACCGGGTTCGCGATGGAGTCGATCCCGCGCATCTCCCGCGCCCAGTCCATGGACGCGCTGTCCTCCCAGGCGAACGTGGCCGGTTACCGCGCCGCGCTGCTGGCCGCCGAGCACCTGACCCGGTTCTTCCCGATGCTCACCACCGCGGCGGGCACGGTGCCGCCCGCCAAGGTGCTCGTCCTCGGCGCGGGCGTCGCCGGGCTGCAGGCCCTGGCCACCGCCCGCAGGCTCGGCGCGCACACCACCGGCTACGACGTGCGCCCCGAGGTCGCCGAGCAGGTCCGCTCGGTCGGCGCGCAGTGGCTCGACCTGGGCATCGAGGCCACCGGCAGCGGCGGGTACGCCCGCGCCCTCACCGACGCCGAGCGCGAGGAGCAGCAGCGCCAGCTCGGCAAGGCGATCGGCGGGTTCGACGTGGTGATCACGACCGCGCAGGTCCCCGGAAGGCCAGCACCCCGGCTGGTCACCGCCGAGGCCGTGCGCGGGATGCGGCCCGGCGCCGTGGTGGTCGACCTCGCGGGGGAGTCCGGCGGCAACTGCGAGCTGAGCGAGCCCGGCGGCACGGTCGTCGCCCACGACGTCACCGTCACCGCCCCGCTGAACCTGCCCGCCACCATGCCCGAGCACGCCAGCGAGCTGTACGCCCGCAACGTGCTCGCGCTGATCGAGCTGCTCATCACCGACGACGGCGCGCTCGCGCCCGACTTCGCCGACGAGATCGTGCGCGGCGCGTGCGTGACGCGGGAGGGGGAGTAGATGCTGCTGCAGAACCTGGCGGTGCTCGTGCTCGCGGGCTTCGTCGGCTTCCTGGTGATCTCCAAGGTGCCCAACACCCTGCACACCCCGCTGATGTCGGGCACCAACGCCATCCACGGCATCGTGCTGCTCGGCGGGCTCATCGTCCTCGGCCTCGGCGCCGAGGGCACGCTCGACAAGATCCTGCTGGTCATCGCCATCGCCTTCGGCACCATCAACGTCGTCGGCGGCTTCCTGGTCACCGACCGGATGCTCGGCATGTTCAAGGGCCGCTCCGACAAGGACGCCAAGCGATGACCGCCGTCCAGATCCTCTACATCGTCGCCTTCGCCCTCTTCGTCTACGGCCTCATGGGCCTGACCGGTCCCCGGACTGCCGTGCGCGGCAATTGGATCGCCGCGGCGGGCATGGGCGTGGCCGTGATCGCCACGCTGATGATCCCCGGCATGGGCAACTGGTGGCTGATCCTGCTCGGCCTGGCCATCGGCGCCGCCGTCGGCGTGCCGTCCGCGCGCCGGGTGAAGATGACGGCGATGCCGCAGATGGTCGCGCTGTTCAACGGCGTCGGCGGCGGCGCGGTCGCGCTGATCGCGTGGGTCGAGTTCCGCCAGAGCGACGGCTTCGCCCACGAGGCCGCCTACGTCGCCGTCGCGAGCCTGTTCGCCGCGCTGGTCGGCTCGGTGTCGTTCTGGGGCTCGCTGATCGCCTTCGGCAAGCTGCAGGAGATCCTGCCCGGCCGCCCGATCGGCGCGGGGCGGCTCCAGCAGCCGATCAACCTGCTCCTGCTGGTGGGCGGCCTCGCGTGCGGGACCGCGATCGTCGCGGGCGCGTCGGCGGAACTGCTGGTCATCGGGCTGCTGGTGCTGTCGGCCGCGCTGGGCGTGCTGGTGGTCCTGCCGATCGGCGGCGCGGACATGCCGGTGGTCATCTCGCTGCTCAACGCCCTCACCGGCCTCAGCGCCGCGGCGATGGGCCTCGCGCTGGACAACACCGCGCTGATCGTCGCGGGCATGATCGTCGGCGCGTCCGGCACGATCCTGACCAACCTCATGGCCAAGGCCATGAACCGCTCGATCCCGGCCATCGTGGCGGGCGGCTTCGGCGGCGGCGGCGGACCGGCGGCCGAGGTCGACGGCGACCGCACCGTCCGGCGCACCAGCGCCGCCGACGCCGCGGTCCAGATGGCCTACGCCAACCAGGTCATCGTCGTCCCCGGCTACGGCATGGCCGTCGCGCAGGCCCAGCACGCCGTGCGCGAGATGGCCGACCTGCTCGAGGCCCGCGGCGTCGCGGTCTACTACGCCATCCACCCGGTCGCGGGCCGCATGCCCGGGCACATGAACGTCCTGCTCGCCGAGGCCGACGTGCCCTACGACCGGCTCAAGGAGATGGACGAGATCAACGGCGAGTTCGCCCGCACGGACGTGGCCATCGTGATCGGGGCCAACGACGTCACCAACCCGGCGGCCCGCACCGACCCGTCCTCGCCGATCTACGGCATGCCGATCCTCAACGTCGACGAGAGCCGCTCGGTGATCGTCCTCAAGCGCGGCATGGCCACCGGGTTCGCGGGCGTGGACAACGCCCTGTACTTCGACCCCAGGACGGCGATGCTGTTCGGCGACGCGAAGGCGTCGGTGTCGGACGTCACCGAGGAGCTGAAGAACCTGTAGCCGCGGCCGCCCGCGCGGGTGGAGACTGGGCCCATGAGCCAGCCCGCGGTCATGGACAGCGCGGAACTCGGCCTGTTCGGCCCCGACTCGGTGACCTGGCAGCTGCACAGCGACCCCGCCATGTGGCTGGCGGGCGTGCGCGGGCTGTTCCTGCAGGCCCTGCACCCGCGCACGGTCGCGGGCGTCGTGCAGAACTCCGACTTCCGCGGCGATCCCCTCGGGCGGCTGATGCGCACCGCCACCTACATCGGCACGACCACCTACGGCACCGTCGACGAGGCCCAGGCCGCCGCGGCCCGGGTGCGCGCACTGCACCGCACGCTGCGCGCGACCGACCCCGACACCGGCGAGCGCTTCCGCGTCGACGAGCCGGACCTGCTGCTGTGGGTGCACTGCGCCGAGGTGGGGTCGTTCCTGTCGGTCACCCGCCGCGCGGGCTTCCCGCTCACGAAGGCGCTCGCCGATCGTTACCTGTACGAGCAGCGCACCAGCGCGGGCCTGGTGGGACTGGACCCGGAGGAGGTGCCCGGCTCGGTCGAGCACCTGCGCGCGTACTTCCGCCGCGTGCGTCCCACTCTGCGGAACACCCCGGACGCCGAGGTGATCAACGACTTTCTGCACTCCCCGCCGGTGAAAGGCAGGCTGGCCGCCGGGCTGCCGCTATACCGGCTCGCGATCGGGCGGCTGTCGTATTCGCTGTTGCCGGGATGGGCCCGCCGGATGTACGGCGGCGGGGGCTATCCGGAAAGGGTGTCGACGCTGGCACTGCGCGCCTTCCGCGCCGCGGCGCTGGCCGTCCCCGGCGGTTTCCGCATCGCCGGGGACGTCGAACCGGCACAGGTGGGCGCGGTCCGCAGGCTCGGCGAGTGGGCAGCGCCGTCCCCCAGGCGACTTCCCCGGCTATGACCGATTGAGCAGACACCCGCGCGCGGGTGCCTGCCACCGGCGTCGACTAGCTGTGCGCTTCCTGGAATCGCATGACCAGCGCCTGCGGGATGCGGCCGCGCTCGGCGATGGCCTCGCCCTGGCTGCGGGCCCATTCCCGGATGGCCTGGTTGTCCGGCTTGTCCGCGCTCGCCGCCTTGCGGACCGCGCCCTTCCCGCGCTTGCCCCCGGTCTTGCGGGCGTGCCCGACGAACTCCGCCAGCGACTCGCGCAGGCGGGCGGCGTTCTCCGCGGACAGATCGATCAGGAAGTCCGTGCCGTCGAGGGCGAAGGCGACGGTCTCGTCGGCCTTGCCACCGTCGAGATCATCCACCAACTCGACAACGGTCTTCTGTGCCACGGTTTCCTCCGCGTTGTGTGTGCCAGTCTGGAATCGGCTTGCCGGAATATCCCCCTGCCGATGGTCATGAGCTTATCTGCCCGCCCCGCCGGTTGACATCGGGCCGCGCCGAAACCGCTGCGGAACAATCTTCATCTTCAATTGTCGGTGGCTCTCACACAAGGCATTTCGCTAGCCGGTGACCGCCAGCCGCAGCGCGCGTTCGGCGATGCCGAGCAGGTCCGGGTCGGCCGGGTCGGACGGCTTGTCCAGCCAGACGGCCTGCGCCACTTTCACGCTGTTGCCCTCGTGGCCGGTGACGAAGGCAGCGGAGTCGAACGTCGGGGCGAGCCCGCCCGGCCACGCGCCGTCGAGGTCGCGGACGCCGCCGGTGCCCGGCTCCTCGGCCACCGCCCGCAGCTCGGTCGCGGTGGCGCTCGCGGCGAACCGCAGCACCGAGACCAGCACCGCCGCCTGCTTGCCGTCGGCCGTGGCGGCGTAGCGGGCGCGGACGACCTCGTCGCACCCGTTGCGCTCCAGCCACGCCTTGACGTCGCCGTACGTCACCGCCGCGCAGTCGGGGCCGGACGCGGCGCCGTGGACGGTGAACGCCACACCGTCGACGCCGACCGGGGCAGCGGGCCGCTCGGGCGGCGGCTCCTGCGAGGCGGAGTCGCCCGAGCCGAGCGCCAGCACCACCCCGATGATCAGCAGCAGCACGACCAGCGCCGCGGCGGCGACCGGCAGCCAGCGCGGCCCGCGCCGCGACCGCTGCGCGGACGGCGGCTGGGCGGGGGCGGCGGCCTTGGGGGCGACGGCCGACTTGGGGATGAACGTCGTGGCCACGGCGGGCGCGGACTCCGGGAAGCCCTCGGCGACCAGGTCCGCCTGGCTCAAACCCGAGTTCGGGTGCAGCGCCTCCAGGATGCGGACGGCCTGCGGCGCCGCGCACGCGTGGTCGTGGGTCGCCAGCTCGCGCGCCGCGGACAGCAGCGTCAGCGGCTCCGGGTGCAGGATGCGCACGCCCCGCACGAGATCGGCGGTCGGCTGCGACACCTGCTTGACGTACGGCCCGACGGCGATCACCACGCCCACCGGCAGCGGCTCGACCCGCGCGCCCTGCAGCAGGGCCGTCACCGCGCTGCCTGCGGCCAGCGCCTCGGCGCCCGGGTTCGTCGCGCCGTCATGGCGCACCAGCGGCCAGCCGTCGGTCTTCCACCCGCTGTTCAGCGGGGCGTCGAGCCGGACGGCGGGATCGGGAAGGTCGACGCCGGAGACGACGATCACGCCGCGCGGCAGCAGGATCACCGCGTCGATCGGCCGCTGGCCGCGCGCCGGGCGGACCCCCACCAGCGCGACCCCGCCGAGCACGGAACCGCCCGGCCCCCACGAGGCGAGCGCGGCCCGGACGTCGGCCCCCACCTGCGAGGCGGGTTCCCCGATGCGCACCAGCCGCACGTCACACCTCCCGATCGGCGTGATTCCCGGTCAGTATCGGATCAACACGCTAGCGGGCGTGCGGTTCACCTGTCCGGGTGGGCGTGGGGCGGGCGTGGTCTTCGTGGTTCGTGTGGCCAAAGTGTTCGGTTGCGGGCACAATGGCATCCGGGTAACACCGCGCACGTGCCAGCGGGCAGCCGGAGCGTCGGGGACGTAGGGGAAGACGATCCTCGTCGAGCACCGGAGGTCAGCAGTGAGCACCCGTGGCAACACCCGTGGCGTGGTGTACGTCCACTCGTCGCCGACTGCGGTTTGCCCGCACGTCGAGTGGGCGATCTCCGGCACGCTGGAGGCACGCGCCGAGCTGCGCTGGACACCGCAGCCCGCCGCACCCGGCCAGCTGCGCGCCGAGTACGCCTGGACCGGCGCGCCCGGCAGCGGCGGCAAGCTGGCCGCGGCGCTGCGCGCCTGGCCGATGATCCGCTTCGAGGTCACCGAGGACCCCAGCCCCGGCGTGGACGGCGAGCGCTGGTGCTACGCGCCCGCGCTCGGCCTCTGGCACGCCCGCACGAGCGCCAACGGCGACATCGTCGTCGGCGAGGACCAGCTGCGCGCGCTGGCCGCGGGCGCCCGCGCGGGGGAGTCCTTCGCCTTCGGCGTCGACGAACTGCTCGGCGCGTCCTGGGACGAGGCGCTGGAGCCCTACCGCAGGGCGGGTGACGGCGCGCCCATCACCTGGCTCCACCAGGTGGGTTAGCGTTGGAGCGTGCGCTCTGAACGGCAGTCCTGGCTGCTCCCTGCCGTCCTGCTCGCGGTGATGGTCACCGCGGCGGGCGGTCTGCTCGCCCGCGACCTCTACGCCGAGTCGACGCCGATCGTCCAGCAGCCGGTCGTGCCGAGCGAGACCCCGGTGCCGCGCTCGGAGCAGCCCGGCTCGCGCGCCGTCGAGGGCACCGAGGACGCCGTCCGCCACCCCATGTACGAGACGGTCCGCCAGCTCCTGCAGACGCACTTCGACGCCATCAACGGCCGCAACTACGAGCGCTGGATGACCACGGTCACCTCCGCGCACATCAAGAGCCGCCCCGAGCCCGACTGGCGCGCCGCCTACCGGTCCACCCAGGACGGCAGCGTCGTGGTGTACCGGATCGAGAGCGGGCCGCCGGACCAGGCCCGGGTCATGCTGGGCTTCGTCAGCACCCAGGACGTCGCCGACGCGCCGCCGGAGCTGCCCGAGGAGTGCATCCAGTGGCACGTCATCTACGCGCTGGCCGTGGAGAACGGCGCATGGCGCATCGACGCGGGCGCCACCGGGGCCAGCCCCCAGCACGAGGCCTGCTGAGACGACCGGACGCCCCGCTCCTGACCAGGAGCGGGGCGTCCGGGAGATCTTGCGGGCCTACGCGGTGAACGCGAGCGCCACGTTGTGGCCGCCGAAGCCGAACGAGTCGTTGATCGCGGCCTGCAGCTCCACCTTGCGCGGCTGGCCGGAAACCACGTCCAGCGCGACCCGGGGGTCGAGCTGCTCGAGGTTGCGGGTCGCGGGGATGATCCCGTAGTAGATCGACAGCACGGTGAAGATGCTCTCCACCGCGCCCGCCCCGCCGACCAGGTGGCCCAGCGACGACTTCGGCGCGGTGAGCACCACGTGCTCGCCCAGCGCCTTGCGGATCGCCGCGGCCTCGCCCACATCGCCGACCACCGTCGAGGTGGCGTGCGCGTTGACGTGGCCGATGTCGGCCGGGGTCAGCCCGGCCATCGCCACGGCGTGCTCGATGGCCTTGATCTGGCCGATCCCGTCCGGGTGGTTGCCGGTGATGTGGTGGGCGTCGGAGGTCATGCCGTAGCCCGCCAGCCGCCCGTACACCCGGGCGCCGCGCGCGGCGGCGTGGTCGGCGCGCTCCAGCACCAGCACGCCTGCGCCCTCGCCGAGCACGAACCCGTCGCGGTCGGTGTCGAACGGGCGCGAGGCGCGGTCCGGCTCGTCGTTGCGGGTGGAGAGCGTGCGCGACTGCGCGAACCCGGCCACGGTGATCGGGTGGATGCACGCCTCCGCGCCCCCGGCGACGACCACGTCGGCCCTGCCGTTCTGGATCATCTGGTAGGCGCTGGCCAGCCCCTCCGCGCCCGACGCGCACGCCGACGCGGGGGAGTGCACGCCAGCGCGGGCGCGCAGCTCGATGCCCACGTGGGCGGCCGGGCCGTTGGGCATCAGCATCGGCACCGTCAGCGGCGAGACCTTCCGCAGGCCCTGCGTCTCCAGGATGTCGTCCTGGTCGAGCAGGGTCACGGGGCCGCCGATCCCGGTGCCGATGCTGACCCCGAGCCGCTCGGGGTCGACCGAGGTGTGCTCGTCGGACGGGAGCTCGAAGCCCGCGTCCGCCCAGGCCTCCCGGGCAGCGATCAGCGCGATCTGCTCGCACCGGTCGAGCCTGCGGGCCTGCACGCGCGGCAGCACGTCGCTGGGGTCGACCGCCAGCGGTGCCGACAGCCGCGCGGGCAGGTCGTAGCGCTCGACCCAGTCCGCGTCATTGGCGCGGATGCCGTTCGCGCCCGCCAGCAGTGCTTCCCAAGTGGCGGACACGGTCCCACCGAGCGGCGTGGTCGCGCCGATGCCGGTGATGACGACGTCAACGTTGCTCATGGGTATTCCTTCGCAAGCGGGTGTGGCCCGGGGAGTGCCTGAGGGGTGGATCAGACGTGGGCGGAGACGTACTTGACCGCGTCGCCGACCGTCTTGAGGTTCGCCAGCTCGTCGTCGGGGATCTTCACTCCGAACTTGTCCTCGGCCTGCACGGCGATCTCGACCATCGACAGCGAGTCGATGTCCAGGTCGTCCACGAAGGACTTCTCCGGGGTCACGTCGTCGGGAGAGACGCCCGCGACCTCCTCGACGATCTCGGCGAGGCCTTCGAGGATCTTCTCATCGCTGGGCTTGTCCGCCATCGCTGACGTCCTTCCTGTTGTGCCGACCGGGCCGGTACCGCACCGCCCGGAGAATGGGGGTTAGGGGCAGATCACCGCTTGCCCGGCGTAGGACAGGCCCGCGCCGAAGCCGATCAGCAGCGCCACGTCGCCGGGCTTGACCCGGCCCGCGGCGCGCATGTGGTCCATTGCCATCGGGATCGACGCCGAGGAGGTGTTGCCCGAGTGCACGATGTCGTCGGCGACGACCATGTCCTCGCGCGCGCCCTTGGCCCGCAGGCGCTTGGCGATCGCCTCGACGATGCGCAGGTTCGCCTGGTGCGGGATGAGCACGTCCACATCGGACGGCTGCAGGCCCGCCACCTCCAGCGCGCGCAGCGCGATCGGCGCGATCTGGGTGGTCGCCCAGCGGAAGACCGACTGGCCCTCCTGGTAGATCCAGCGGTCGTCCCGCATGTAGATCATGTCGACGAGGTCGCCTGCGCTGCCCCAGACCACCGGGCCGATGCCCGGGGTCTCGGCCGGGCCGACCACCGCCGCGCCTGCGCCGTCGGCGAAGATGATCGCGTTGGCCCGGTCGGTCGGCTCGACCCAGTCGGTCAGCTTCTCCGCGCCGATGACCAGCACCCGCCGCGCCGAGCCCGCCCTGACCAGGTCGGAGGCGGTGTTGAGGGCGTAGCAGAAGCCCGCGCAGGCGGCGTTGAGGTCGAACGCGCCAGCCGCCTTGACCCCGATCCGGTCGGCGACCTGGGCCGCGCCGTTGGGGATGGGCGTGGGCATGGTGCAGTTCGCCAGGATCACGGTGTCCACATCGGACGGCGCGAGCCCGGCGTCGGCCAGTGCCTTGGACCCGGCGATGACGGCCATGTCGACCAGCAGCTCGTCCTTGGCGGCGAACCGGCGCTCCCGGATGCCGACGCGCTCGCGGATCCACTCGTCGGTGGTGTCCATGATCTTGGACAGGTCGTCGTTGGTGACGACCCGCTCCGGCTGGTGGCTGCCGACGCCCAGCAGGCGGGTGGCGGCCGCGCCCTGGGTGATGCGCAGTGCGGTCATGCGGTGGTGCTCCCGATCAGCTCGGCCACCGTGTCGAGGTCGGCGGGGGTCTTGAGGGCCACGGTGGGGACGCCCTTCAGCTCGCGCTTGGCGAGGCCGACGAGCGCGCCCGCAGGCGGGAACTCGACGATCGCGGAGACGTCCCTGGCCCGCATGGTCGCCATGCACAGGTCCCACCGCACGGGGTTGGTGACCTGCTCGACGAGGCGGGACAGCACGTCGGCCCCGGTGGTGACGACGGCGCCGTCGCGGTTCGACAGCAGGGTGGCGGCCGGGTCGGCCGGGGTGGCCAGCGTCGCGGCGTGGGCGGCCAGCGCTTCTTGGGCGGGGGCCATGTAGCGGGTGTGGAAGGCGCCCGCGACCTTGAGGGTGATCGCCTTGGCGTCCTTCGGCGGCTCGGCGGCCAGCTCCTTGAGCGCCTGCAGCGACCCGGCGGCGACGATCTGGCCCGCGCCGTTGCGGTTCGCCGGGACGAGGTCCAGCTCGGCGAGGCGGGCGAGGATGTCCTCCTCGGTGCCGCGGACCAGCGCGGCCATGCCGGTGGGCTCCAGCTCGCAGGCCGCGGCCATCTCCCGGCCGCGCACGGCGGCAAGGGCGAGGGCGTCGGTCTTGGTGAGGACGCCCGCCATGGCCGCGGCGGCGAACTCGCCGATCGAGTGGCCCGCGATGAGGACGTCCGCCGGGATCGCCACGCGCTCGGCCAGGGCCTCGTGGGCCAGCAGGGTGGCCGCGACGATCAGCGGCTGGGTGATCGCGGTGTCCTTGATCTCCTCGGCGTCGGCCGTGGTGCCCAATCGCGCCAGGTCCAGGCCCGTGACCTCGGAGAACTCCGCCAGGCGCGCGGCGGCGCCGGGGAGTTCGAGCCAGGATGACAGCATGCCTGGGGTCTGGGAGCCCTGTCCGGGGGCGAGGAGAGCGATCACGCGTCCACTGAACACTGTCGGGGGGCCGGGCGCGCATGCCGTGGCTGACGAAGTCGGCGCGCCTGGATTGTAGGAACCCTCCAAAGGTTACCGGTGGATGAACCCCGTGGGCGTCGCTGCGTTGTGCAAAGTGGTGGGGTGAGCCTCACCACAGCCCGCGCGCCCGGGAGAGCCTGCCGACGGCGAGCGCCACCCGCAGCACCAGCCCGTCCCGGGGGTCGGCCGCGTTGCGTCCGGTGAGCTCGGCGGCCTTGCGCAGCCGGTAGCGGACGGTGTTCGGGTGGACGAACAGCTGGCGGGCGCAGGTCTCCAGGACCCCGCCCGCGCCCAGGTAGGCCTCGACGGTCTCCAGGAGCGCCCCGCCCGCCTCCTCCAGCGGCCGCGCGACCCGGTCGATGAGCTGCCACTCGGCCTCGGGGTCCCCGGCGAGGGCCCGCTCGGGCAGCAGGTCTGCCGAGCGCACGGGCCGGGGCGCCTCCGGCCAGGCCACGACCGCCCGCAGCCCGGACAGCGCGTCCGCGGCGCTGCGGTGCCCCTCGGCCAGGCTGGCGACCGTCGGACCGGCGACCACGGCGCCGTCGCCGAAGGCGTTGGCCATGCGCTTGAGCATCTCCATGTCGGCCGCGCTGTCGGTCGGCCCGGCCAGCACGACGACGAGCCGCGACCCCTGCACGCCCAGCAGCACCGCCCTGCCCGCCCGGGCTGCCCGGCTGCGCACCTCGTAGACCACGGTGGGCGGGTCGTCGGACGGCGGGTTGCCGACCAGCACCGTCGCCTCGGCGGCCGGGTCCCAGCCCAGGGCGGCGGCCCGGGACAGCAGCGACTCCTCGGCGTCGCCCCGGACGATGCCGTCGACGACCAGCGCCTCCAGCCGGGCGTCCCACGCGCCCCTGGCCTCGGCTGCGGAGGCGTAGGACATGGCGGAGGCGAAGGCCACCTCCCGGCCGTACCGCAGGACGGCCTCGGATAAGACGGCCCGCTCGTCGTCGTCGGCGGCGAGGTCGGGGACCATCTCCTCGAAGACCTGGAGGGAGACCCGCACCATCTCGACGGTCTGGCGGAGGCTCACCCACCGCGACAGCTCGCGCGGCGCGCCCCGGAAGGTGTCGGTGGTGAGGCGCAGGGCCTCCCGGGGGTCCTTCAACCAGGCGGTGAACCCGGCGACGCCGCTCTGGGCGACGAGCGAGACGCTGGCCCGCTGGTCGGCGGGCATGCGGCCGAACCAGGGAAACTCCCGGTCCATCGCCGCGACGGCGGCGGAGGCCAACTTGCCGGACGCACGCTCCACCGCGCCCAGGGTCTCCGCCGACAACCGCCGCCCGTTCACCCGATCAGACTCCCACATCGGCGCTGTCCCTTGCTGCGGGTCTTTCGGTGGGGGTCTTGGGTCCTTGGTGACGTTGTTCTTGGATCGGCTCGCCGGTTCCCGGCGTTGCTCTTGGTTTAAGAGCGTCCTCGCCGGACGGGCAGGTCTCCAGGATGGTCGGGCTTGCCTGCCATCCCGTCGACCTCCCGGAGGGTTACCACAGCCAGGGTGGGGGCGCGGAGCTTGCGTTTTCGCGGGTTAGGGCCCTGGGGCCCTAACCTGGCAAGTCCTGTTTCGTCGAGGGCCGCACCCCCACCCTGGCTGTGGTAAGGCTTCGCCAGGTCGACGGGATGGCAGGCAAGCCCTGCTTTGGGGGTGGGGCGGCTGAGTGTCCTCACCCTTCACCCACAAGATGATTGAGGCTCCAACGACTGGGTATCTACCCAAAAAAGAACAGCGAACTCGCCATGGTGTGGCTGGTTTGCATTCCCGCAACTGCCAGCCCGCCACTCCAGATCATTTGATCGCCAGTCGCCAGTCGCAGTCGCCAGTTGCCTGCCGTCAGTCGACCGCCGTCAGCCCACTTCCCCGAACTGGCACCCGCTGGGTCAGGAACCCACCGCACCGTGGGGGTCTGGGGGCTCGGCCCCCAGGCATCACAGCGGCCCGACCCCTAGCGAAGCGCGAAAGCGCGAGTAGGCCGGCCCGGTCCGGGCCGGCCGCCCGGCATGTCGGTGCGCTCGATGCCGGGCGGCCATCTCCCCGGTCCCCACCGGTGATTCCACTATGGAGGGCTGGTGATCGGGGTGCCAGGCGGGACAAGGGATTTCCCCCATTCGTGGCACCGGTTGCGGTTGCCGGTCCATGACCGGGGGGAAAGGATCACACAGGACAGTTGTGACCGTCGGGGGTCGTTGGGAGGTTCGTGATGGGTGAAGAGCTCCGCCAAGGGCTCGGGGCGGCGTGGTCGATGGTGGCCACGTTCGTGCCGAAGTTGCTCGCTTTCCTGGTCATCCTGTTCATCGGGTGGCTGATCGCGAAAGCGGTGGCCAAGGGGTTGTCGATGCTGATGGGGAAGATCGGCTTCGGTCGCCTCATGGAGAGGACCGGGATGCACAACCTGACCCGGAACTCCGGTATCGATCCCGGCAACATCATCGTCAAACTCGTCTACTACTTCATTCTGCTGATCGCGCTGCAGTTGGCGTTCGGGGTGTTCGGGCAGTCGAACCCGGTGAGCCAGCTGTTGAACCAGGTGATCGCCTTCCTGCCGCGCATCCTGGTGGCGATCGTGCTGCTGATCGTGGCCGCCGCCGTCGCGCGGGTCGTGCGGGATCTGGTGACCAGTGCGCTCGGGAACCGGCCCTACGCGCGCATGATCGGGACCGGCGCGTTCGTCTTCATCCTCGCGCTGGGCGTCATCGCGGCGCTCAACCAGGTCAACATCGCCACGACCGTCACCATGCCGGTGCTGATCACCGTCCTGGCGACCATCGGCGCCATCCTCGCCATCGGCCTGGGCGGCGGCCTGATCAAGCCCATGCAGGACCGCTGGGGCGGCTGGCTGGAGCGGGCGCAGTCGGAGATGAGCAGCGGCCGCGGCGCGCCGACGCCGCGCACCGAGCACGCTCCCGGCATGCAGACCGCCTCGGCCACGTCCACCGCGTCGACCGCGACGGGCGCCCGGCACGGGGCCACGCCGACCGACACGCCTACGCCGCCGACGGGGTTCGAGCAGCGGCCGCGGTAGCGGGCACGTCGAGGGGCGTCGGGCACATTCCCGACGCCCCTCGACGCGTTCGGGGGGAGGATCGACATCAGCACCCGCGAACGGGGGAGGACGCATGCACGTGCTGATGGAATCCGGCTTCACCGTGCTCGGGCAGCCGATCACCTGGGCCGAGCTCATCGGGCAGGTGTTCGCGCTGGCCGTGGTGTTCCTGGCGCAGCGGCGCACGCTGTGGACGTGGCCGGTGCAGCTGGTCTCGGTGGGCCTGTTGTTCGCCGTCTACGTCAGCGCGCACCTCGGCGGGCTGGCGATCCGGCAGGTCGTCGTCGGCCTCATCGCCGTCTACGGCTGGTGGGCGTGGACGCGCCGCCGCGACCCGGTCTTCGGGGTCGCCGTCCGGCGGGCGACGCCGGTGGAACTCGGCGTGGTCGGCGCCGCCTACGTCGCGGGGACGGTCGCGTTCGCGCTGGTCCTGACCGCGCTGGAGGCGTCATGGGCGCCGTGGCCGGACGCGGCGATCTTCGTCGGGACGGTCATCGCCTTCGCCATGCAGGCCCGGGGCGTCGTGGAGTTCTGGCTGGTCTGGCTGGTGGTGGACGCCGTCGGCGTGCCGCTGCAGATCGCGTCGGGGCTGTGGTTCAGCGCCGTGGTCTACCTGGTCTTCGCCGGATTGGTCGTCCACGGCTGGATGAGCTGGTTCCGGTCCGCGCGGGCCCAGCTCGCCCCCGTGTGAGGGCGAGCCGGGCCGCCGGACTATGCCACGCCCGGGTCGGACGTCTGCGGGCCCGCCGCGGTGACGTCGTCGATCCGGTAGCGCCGGGCCGCCTCCTCCGCCTTCGCGGTGTCGATCTCGCCTCGGCGGGCCAGCGCGGTCAGCACGCCGACGGTGATCGACTCGGCGTCGACCATGAAGTGCCTGCGGGCGGCCGGGCGGGTGTCGGAGAAGCCGAACCCGTCGGTGCCCAGGGTGACCATGTCGGTGGGCACCCACGGCCGGATCAGGTCCGGCACCGCGCTCATCCAGTCCGACACCGCCACGACCGGGCCGGGCTGGCCGGACAGCGCCGTGGTGACGTATGGCACGCGCGGCTCGGCACCGGGGTGCAGCAGGTTGCGCCGCTCGGTGTCCACGCCGTCGCGGCGCAGCTCGGTCCACGACGTCGCCGACCAGATGTCGGCGCGCACGCCCCACTCCTCGGCCAGCAGCTCCTGGGCCCGCAGCGCCCAGGGCAGCGCCACACCGGAGGCCAGCACCTGCGCGCGGGGGCCGTCGCCCTCGGCGCGCTTGTACCGGTAGAGCCCGCGCAGCAGGCCCTCGACGTCCAGGTCCTCCGGCTCGGCGGGCTGCACGTACGGGTCGTTGTAGACGGTGAGGTAGTAGTAGATGTCCTCCGCCTGCTCCCCGTACATGCGGCGCAGGCCGTCCTTGACGATGTGGGCCAGCTCGTAGCCCCACGCCGCGTCGTAGGCCACCACGGCCGGGTTGGTCGCCGCCAGCAGCAGCGAGTGCCCGTCGTTGTGCTGCAGGCCCTCGCCGGTCAGCGTCGTGCGGCCCGCGGTGGCGCCGAGCACGAAGCCGCGCGCCATCTGGTCGGCCGCGGCCCACAGGCCGTCGCCGGTGCGCTGGAAGCCGAACATCGAGTAGAAGATGTAGACCGGGATCATCGGCTCGCCGTGCGTGGCGTAGGACGTGCCCGCCGCGGTGAACGACGCCGTCGAGCCCGCCTCGTTGATGCCCTCGTGCAGGATCTGGCCCTGCTCGCTCTCCTTGTAGCTGAGCATGAGCGAGGCGTCGACCGAGGTGTAGAGCTGGCCGAGCGGGTTGTAGATCTTCTGCGTCGGGAACATCGAGTCCATGCCGAACGTGCGCGCCTCGTCCGGGATGATCGGCACCAGGCGCGGGCCGATCTCCGGGTCCTTGGCCAGGTCGCGGACCAGCCGGACGAACGCCATCGTGGTGGCGACCTCCTGCTTGCCGGACCCGCGGCGCACCACGTCGTAGACCTTGTCGCCGGGCAGCACCAGGGCCTTGGCCTTGCCGCGGCGCTCAGGCAGGTACCCGCCGAGCTGGCGGCGGCGCTCCTGCATGTACTGGATCTCCGGGGCGTCGGTGCCCGGGTGGTAGTACGGCGGCAGGTACGGGTCGTGCTCCAGCTCCGCGTCCTCGATC
Source organism: Actinokineospora sp. UTMC 2448 (assembly GCF_024760565.1). Taxonomy (NCBI): domain Bacteria; kingdom Bacillati; phylum Actinomycetota; class Actinomycetes; order Pseudonocardiales; family Pseudonocardiaceae; genus Actinokineospora; species Actinokineospora sp. UTMC 2448. The sequence continues at coordinate 1,600,974 of NZ_CP031087.1, forward strand.
GGGATGCGCAGCGTGTCGCGGAACAGCTTGAGGTCCTTCAGCGCCATCTTCTTCATCTGGTGCGTGGCGTTGCGGGCCTCGAAGTGCGGGCCGAGGTTGTAGCCCTTGATCGTCTTGGCCAGGATCACCGTGGGCTGGCCGACGTGGTCCATCGCCGCCTGGTAGGCCGCGTACACCTTGCGGTAGTCGTGGCCGCCGCGCTTGAGGTTCCAGATCTCCTGGTCGGACATCGGCTCGACCAGGGCCTTGGTGCGCGGGTCGCGGCCGAAGAAGTGCTCGCGGACGAAGGCGCCGTCGTTGGCCTTGTAGGTCTGGTAGTCGCCGTCGGGCGTCTGGTTCATCAGGTTGACCAGCGCGCCGTCGCGGTCGGCGTGCAGCAGGGCGTCCCACTCCCGGCCCCAGATGACCTTGATGACGTTCCAGCCTGCGCCGCGGAAGTAGGACTCCAGCTCCTGGATGATCTTGCCGTTGCCGCGGACCGGGCCGTCGAGGCGCTGCAGGTTGCAGTTGATGACGAAGGTCAGGTTGTCGAGCTGCTCGTTGGCCGCGACGTGGATCAGCCCGCGCGACTCCGGCTCGTCCATCTCGCCGTCGCCGAGGAAGGCCCACACGTGCTGCTGGGAGGTGTCCTTGATGCCGCGGGCGTGCAGGTAGCGGTTGAACCGCGCCTGGTAGATCGCGTTCATCGGGCCGAGGCCCATGGAGACGGTCGGGAACTCCCAGAAGTCCGGCATCAGCCGGGGGTGCGGGTAGGACGGCAGGCCGCCGCCGGGCCCGGCGTGGGAGAGTTCCTGGCGGAACCCGTCGAGCTGGTCGGCCGAGATGCGGCCCTCGAGGAACGCGCGGGCGTAGATGCCGGGGGAGGCGTGGCCCTGCACGAAGATCTGGTCGCCGCCGCCCGGGTGGTCCTTGCCCCGGAAGAACCAGTTGAAGCCGACCTCGTAGAGGGCTGCCGAGGAGGCGTAGGTCGAGATGTGCCCGCCGACGCCGACGCCCGGCCGCTGCGCGCGGTGCACGGTCATGGCCGCGTTCCAGCGGATCCAGGCCCGGTAGCGGCGCTCGACCTCCTCGTCGCCGGGGAACCACGGCTCCTTCTCGGTCGGGATGGTGTTGACGTAGTCCGTGCTGGTCAGCGCGGGCACCCCGACGTGGCTCTCACGGGCGCGCTCCAGCAGGCGCAGCATCAGGTAGCGGGCGCGCTGCTGGCCCCCCGAGGCGAGCGCGGCATCGAACGACTCCAGCCATTCCGACGTCTCCTCCGGGTCGATGTCGGGGAGGTACGCCGCGAGGCCGTCGCGGATCACGCGTACGCGCTCGGGGGTTCCCGGGCTGTTCTGGGAGGCCAAGAGGAACTCCAGACTGGGTCGTTGGGACAAGTCACGCGCGCGCGTGTGCGCGCGCGTGTAGGAACCACTCTGCCATGTTCCGCTGAATCGAGATTGACGTCATCGTTACTGGTCAGTAGGGGTGCCCGGGCGCGGCCCCGCGTACACCATCGCGGCGTGTCGGGAAGCAGACGGTTGCGCAGGTGGGCACTGTCAGTGTTCGCTATCGCCTAACCGAACAGGCATTACGCTCCTCGGACGGGACGAGAACGCCCGGCGGGACGTGTGAGCGGGACTGGAGGAAAGACACCGTGGTGGCCGCGGGAGACGCCGGGTACGCAGGCGTCGCCGACAAACTGGGGATCACAGAAGACGACGTCGTCCAGGAGATCGGCTGGGACGAGGACGTCGACGATGAGATCCGCGCAGCTGTCGAGGAGCGCATCGGCAGCGAGTTGCTCGACGAGGACGCCGACGAAGTCGTCGACGTCGTCCTGCTCTGGTGGCGGGAGGGAGACGGCGACCTCGTCGACGCGCTCATGGACGCCATCGGGCCGCTGGCCGACAGCGGGGTGATCTGGGTCCTGACTCCCAAGACCGGCCGTCCGGCCCACGTCGAGCCGAGCGAGATCGCCGAGGCGGCGCCGACCGCGGGCCTCGCGCAGACCTCCAGCATCAGCGTGGGCGACGACTGGATCGGCACCCGGCTGGTCTCGCCGAAGTCGGTGAAGACCAAACGCTGAGTCCCACCGGACGAACACCCGGGCGGCGGTCCGTCCGGGTGCCCTAGGCTTGGGCGCTGTACCAGGCCCTTGAGTAATCGGAGGACTCCGCACGATGGCGATCGAGGTCGGCTCCAAGGCCCCGGACTTCACGCTCAACGACTACAACAAGCAGCCCGTCACGCTGTCCTCGTTCCAGGGCGAGAAGAACGTGCTGCTGGTGTTCTACCCGTTCGCGTTCAGCGGCATCTGCCAGGGCGAGCTCTGCCAGGTCCGCGACGAGCTGTCGGAGTACTCCGACAAGAACGTCCAGGTCATCGGCGTGTCCGTGGACACCCCCTTCAGCCTCAAGGCGTGGGCCGACCAGCAGGGCTACACCTTCCCCCTGCTCTCGGACTTCTGGCCGCACGGCGAGGTCGCCAAGACCTACGGCGTCTTCCACGAGGACGCGGGCCTGGCCCTGCGCGGCACCTTCCTGATCGACAAGACCGGCACCGTCCGCTACGCCGAGGTCAACGCCCCCGGCGAGGCCCGCGACCAGGCCGCCTGGAAGAAGGCAGTGGCCGAACTGGCCTAGTGTTTGTGGGGTTCCGCGGGTTCGCCCCCGTGGGGCCTTGCGGGCGTATAGCTCAGCGGAAGAGCACTCGGTTTACACCCGAGCGGTCGCAGGTTCAAATCCTGCTGCGCCCACCAGAACGTAGATCATTCAAACCACGCTCCGAACAGATGTCGCGGAGCGCGTTGTCAGGCGAACAGCCGCGGGGCTGGTGTGGTCGGATGCTCGCCGATAAATCTGTCGCTTGACGTTGGGCGGTGTGTTTCCGGTTATTCGGCCGTCGGTAGGCGGGCGATGAGGGGTGGGGTTTCGAGGAGGCGTTTGGGTTGTTCGTGGGCGGTGCGCTCCCACCAGCGGCCGTTGGCGTCGTGGAAGACGATTGTGGGGTAGTAGAGGGCGGCGACCGGGTCGGCTTCCTCGGGCCAGGTGACGGTGATGGGTGGGGTGGTCACCGTCTTGCCTGGGGCTACCGCGCCGAGGACGTAGGGGGCTGCTGTGCCGTCGATGTGCCACGTGGTGGTCTTGATGTCGCCGCAGCGGCCGTACAGGGCGGTTAGGCGGACGCTGGTGATCGGGAAGGCGCCGAAGTTGGTGTAGGAGATGCGCAGGGCGGGTGGGTTCTCGGCGCGGGCCGCGGAGAGCAGGCGGGCGTGGGCGGACTCGCTGTCGCGGCGTTCGGCGTCGCGGTGCCTGCTGTCGCGCAGGGCGATCCAGAAGGCGACCACGACCGCGGCGACCGTGGCCATCGCCCCCGCGACCTGGCCCCACGCGGCGAGCACGTCCGCCTCCACGACGGTGAAGCCGAGGTCGACGAGGGTGGCCGAGGAGATCATCAGCCTACGATCGGCGATGCCCGCATAGCCGGGCAATCGGGCGTCCGGGTTGTCCTGGCTCTCGGGCGACTGCTCGGGGCATATCGTCACCGGGAACAGTGATCACGAGGAGGTCAGGTGGTCGAGGAGATCGCGCCGGTTGCCCGGACTATCACGACCAGGGCCGCTGACGGGCGGACCATGATCGGGCACGTCGTGCTGTGTCGGGATGACGACTTCGTGGCGTTGTGGCAGGTCAGCGCGGATGGGTTGGCTACCGGTGCTTGGGTTGTGCCGGTGGGGGAGGCGTTGGGGGATGCCGCCTCGTGGATGGTCGGGTGTTGTGCTCAGCGGGCGTTGATTGACGTTGACCCAGCCGGTGGGGTGGAGATCCTGGGCGAGTTGCGGAAGGCGGCGGGGGTCGAGGGGGCCGCGCCGCGGGTTGTGTCGCTTGTGGATGGTTACCGCGAGATCGTGGGAATCCGGGCGGCCTGTGCTGAGGCGGTCGCGGAGCGCAAGCAGGCCAAGGCGGTGGAGTGGCCGGTGGATTTGCCGGAAGAGGCTCCGACGGATCTGCGGGGCTTCCAGGAGTTGGCACGGCTTCCGAAGCCGCGGGCGGACCGCGAAGTGGCCGCGGAAGCACTGCTGCGGTGTGCTGTCACCGCCTGGGTACTGCAGCGGTGGAAGGAGACGGTCACCGCCGTGCGCAGGCGGAGCTATTTGCAGGAGTTGGCCGTCCCAGCGCTAGTGCCGCCGCGCTGGGAGGCCGAACTCTGTGCCGCGTTCGCCGACTAGTCGGCAAGGCGTTCTAGCGGGCGGGCTCGAGGTCCTCGTCCGGGTCGGCCGACTCGGCGGCCAGGGCGGTCGCGGGGGCGGTGGCGTTCTTCTTCCGCTTGCGGAGGATATGGACGATCACGAAGATCAGCACCGCGCCGCCGACGATGAAGGCGCCGCCTCGGCCCATGTGCTTCTCGATCTCCTTGGCCGCCTCGCCCAACGCCGCGCCGATGGCGATGTGGACGGCCGACCAGCACGCCGCCCCCGCGACCACGGCGGGCAGGAACTTGCGGTACGGCAGGCCGGACGTGCCCGCGGCCGCCGGGGTCAGCGTGCGCACGACCGGCAGGAACCGGGCGAAGAACACCGCCCACGCCCCGCGCCTGCGCAGGATCCCGGTGGCCTTGTCCCAACCGTCCACGCCGTATTTCTGGATGAGCTTGGTCTCCCGCAGCCTGGGGCCGAACCGCCTGCCGATGCCGTAGCCGATGGAGTCGCCGATGCCAGCGCAGACGGTGACCACCGCCCACAGCACCATGAAGCGCGCGGGGGTGTCCACCGTCGTCGCGGCGATGAGCAGACCGCCCTCACCGGGCGCGATGAACCCCAGCCCCACGGTGCACTCGGCCAGCACCAGCCCGCCGGTGGCGGCGACCAGCGCGGGCTGCGGCAGCGCCTGGAGCCATTCCAGGACGTCGGTCAGCAGAGCCACGTAACCCCCTCAAGAACCGCGGCCCCCCTCTGGCGCCGCCCGTGCAGTCTCTCGTTCAGAGGGAGCGTGGCATAACCGGGTTCCACCCTGAATCAGACCAGGAGATGACCCTGAGGTCTCACTTCCGGAGTAGGGCCGTGATCTCCTGACGGGCGTCGCCCGCCTCGGCGAGGTGCCGCAGGTTCTCCGGGACGGTGTCGCCGCGGTGCGCGACCGCCTGCGTGTAGAGCCTGCCCGCGCGGTAGGACGAGCGCACCAGCGGACCGGCCATGACGCCTGCGAACCCGATCGCCTCCGCGGCCTCCTTGTGCTCCAGGAACTCCTCGGGCTTGACCCAGCGCTCCACGGGGTGGTGGCGCACGCTCGGGCGCAGGTACTGGGTGATCGTGATGATCTCGCAGCCCGCGGCGTGCAGGTCGCGCAGCGCGGCGGTGACCTCGTCGGGGGTCTCGCCCATGCCCAGGATCAGGTTGGACTTGGTGACCAGGCCCTCGGCGCGGGCCCGGGTGATGACCTCCAGCGAGCGCTCGTACCGGAACGCCGGTCGGATGCGCTTGAAGATGCGCGGCACCGTCTCGACGTTGTGCGCGAGCACCTCGGGGCGCGACGAGAACACCTCGGCGAGCTGGTCGGGCTCGGCGTTGAAGTCCGGGATCAGCAGCTCGACGCCCGTGCCGGGGTTGAGCGCGTGGATCTGGCGCACCGTCTCGGCGTACAGCCACGCGCCGCCGTCGGGCAGGTCGTCGCGGGCGACGCCGGTCACCGTCGAGTAGCGCAGGCCCATCGCCTGGACGGACTCGGCGACCCGGCGCGGCTCCTCGCGGTCGAACTCGGCGGGCTTGCCGGTGTCGATCTGGCAGAAGTCGCAGCGGCGCGTGCACTGGTCGCCGCCGATGAGGAAGGTCGCCTCGCGGTCCTCCCAGCACTCGTAGATGTTGGGACAGCCCGCTTCCTCGCACACGGTGTGCAGGCCCTCGCGTCGGACGAGGCCCTTGAGTTCGCGGTACTCCGGGCCCATCTTGGCCCGGGTCTTGATCCACGAGGGCTTCTTCTCGATGGGCGTCTCGCTGTTGCGCACTTCCAGTCGCAGCAGCTTCCGACCCTCAGGCGTCACCGTCACGCCAGCCAGGCTACGCCGCGCCCCGAGGTGACCGGTATCACGCGCGTCACTCGGGCGCGGGCGCGATCCCGGTCAGCTCGGCGGTGCGCTCCCAGAGGCGTCGTCCCAGGTCGGCGTTGCGGGCCGCGGAGCGCGCGCGGGCGCGTTTGGGGCTGCCCGCGACCTCGCCGATGCCCTGCGGCCCGAAGTACTCGCCGCCGGTGACGTCCGGGGCGGTCGCCGCGTAGAGCTGGGGCAGCGCGCCGCGCTGGAGGGACTGGGTGATGAGTCGGTTGCCGAAAGAGACGATCGAGGTCGCGGCCTGGCCGAAGCGGCCGGAGCCTCGGGTGCGGGCGGAGTTGGCGGCCAGCTCGGTGTCGGTCAGGCCGGGGTGCGCGGCGACGCTGACGACCTCGGACCCGGCAGCGCGCAGCCGCCGGTCCAGCTCGATGGCGAAGATCAGGTTGGCCAGCTTCGAGGCGCTGTACGCCCCGACCGCGCGGTAGCGGCGGCGCTCCCAGTTCAGGTCGTCGACGTCGAGGCCGGGGCCGCGGTGGGCGAGGCTGGAGAGGGTGACGACGCGGCCGGTGACCGCGGGCAGCAGCAGCCAGGTGAGCGCGGCGTGGCCGAGGTGGTTGGTGCCGATCTGCAGCTCGAACCCGTCGACCGTGACGCCCTTGGGCGGGCCCATGATCCCGGCGTTGTTCATGAGCACGTCCAGCCGGTCGCCGGTGCGCTCGCGGACCTCCTCGGCCGCCTTGCGCACGGAGGCGAGGTCGGCCAGGTCGAGCTGGAGCAGTTCGGCCGCGCCGTCGATGGTCGCCAGCGCGGCCTTGCCCTTCTCCGGCGAGCGGCAGGCCATGATCACGTGCGCGCCCTTCGCGGCGAGCACCTGCGCGCTGCGCAGGCCCAGCCCGGAGTTCGCGCCGGTGACCAGCACCGTCCGGCCGGTCTGGTCGGGGATGTCGGCTTCGGACCACGCCATCGGCTCGCCTTCCTACTGGTGAGTACGCCGCCATGCTAGGGGGATCACCATGAGAAGGGCCTCAGGCGCTGGCGACCAGCCTGCGCAGGAACTGCTCGACCCGGTTGCCCCGGTGCCGCTCGCGGCTGGGCGTGCTGCGGATCAGCGCGAGGTAGGCCGCGCCGACCCGGGCGATCTCCTCGGCGGGCTCGGTGTGCTCGGCCAGGCCGGAGGCGATGGCCAGCATCCGCTGCTCGCCCTCGATCGCGGGCCTGAGCACGCCGCCGTGGGTGTCGGTGTTGGCGTCGAGCACGCGGCGCAGCACCGGGTGCTCGGCGGCCGTGGCCCGCCACGCCTGCGCGACGGCCTCGACCGGATCGATGGTGGCGTCCTTCTCCGCCTCGGCCTGGGCCAGCCCCACCCGGCCGGTGAGGCGGACCGACCACCGGTAATGCAACGCCAGCAGCAACTCGCCCCGATCGGCGAATTCCGCGGCGGCCTGCTCCGGAAAGGGCAGCGGCCCCTCCGGGTCGTGCCGAGCCAGTTCGAGCACCGCGTCCAGGGCGTCTCGCCTGCGGTAATAGTCCGTCCAGCTCATGGTCTCGTCCCCTCTGCGTGACCTGCGCCATACCGTGGGTTTGCGGCATACCGTCGGTACGGTGCCAACCTACCACGAGTACGTACCCGTGGTATGTCGTAATCTTGTGAACGTGGTGACAGCGCAGTCGCGAAAAGCGGACTACAGCGAATCGACCCGGCAGGCGCTGGTCGACTCCGCTGTCTCGCTGTTCACCGAGGGCGGTTACGCCGCGACGTCCCTCGACGCCGTCGCCCGCCGCGCGCGGGTGACCAAGGGCGCGCTCTACCACCACTTCAGCGGCAAACAGGCGCTGTTCGAGGCCGCGTTCGACGCCGTCGAGGTCGCCGTGATGACCCGGCTCGGCCAAGTCGTGGCGGGCGGCCCCGAGGGCGTGTGGGACCGGGCGATCAGGGGCGTGAAGGCGTACGTCCGGGTGTGCCTGGAGCCCGCCTACCAGCGCATCGTCATCCACGAGGGCCCGGTCGTGATGGGCTGGGAACGCTGGCGCGCCGCCGAGGAGCACTTCAGCTTCGGCCTGGTGCGCGCGGTCCTGGAATCGCTCATCGCCGCGGGCGAGATCGACGAGCTGCCGATCGAGACCACGTCGCGCATCCTGTTCGGCGCCCTGTCGATGGGCGCGGCGATCATCGCCGACGCCGACGACCCGGAACGCGCGGTGTCGGAGGTGTCGACGACGGTCGTGCGGGTCCTGGAAGGCATGCGCCGCACGGCGTCGTAACACGGGACGTCGTGCTCGCGGTGTTACCGGTGTGATCCCTGCTCCGGTCCTGCCCGGTCCCGCGTTGTCCGATCCCACGACCGCGCTCATGGTCGCCCGCGCGGTGTATATGCGGCGGTGGTCGCTCCTCTTGCCCGCGGTCGTACCGTTTGTGGTCATCTCGGCCTGGCTGAGGGTCGCCGCGGGCGAACTCCCGTTCGCGAACGCGCTGATCCTGACGGTCCTGGCCTGCTACCTGGTGGCCTGGTGCGTCGGGAAAGTGGTCACGCTGCGCTGGACCCGGGGCAGGGGGCGGCTCGCCGTCGAGCCGTGGCAGCCGGTCGCCGCGGTGGTCCTCCGGCGGGCGACCGGGTTGCGGCGCACCGTGCTCGACATGGGCCTCGGGCGACAGGTGGCGGTGCGCTTGCCCGCCGGGCACGAGGAGACCGTGGTCCGCACCGGCCGCGCGTGGCTGGTCGCCGGACCGCGGGTGCTCATGGTCAGGGCGGACGGGTCGCACCGGGTGTTCGCCGCTAACGCGACGGAGTTGGTCGCGGCGGCGGCGGTGGAGCCCGTCGACGCCGACCCGTTCACCCCCGCCGTCCTGGCGGCACGGGCGATGCGCCGGAGCACGGCGCTACTCGTCTCGGTGGCGGCGTCGTGGTCGGCGGCTTACGTCCTCATCTGGTGGGAGATCGGCAGGCCCTGGTACGCGCCCGTGCTCACGGCCACGCCGCTCGTGCTGATCTGGATGGCGCCCCTGCTGATGGTGGCCCTGCCCGCGTGGCGCGCCGTGGCCCGGCCGGCGTCGGGGCCGTGGACGTGGGTGTCCGCGGTGATGGACCCGTGGAAGGCGCACACGGACGCGCCGACCAGGGCCTCCGGGAAGGCGACGCTGGCCGACGGCGCCCGGCTGGTGGTCAAGCTCCCCGCCGCGCCCGCCGACTTCCTCGGCGCGGTGTGGGAGACCGGTGGCTTCTGGGTGGCGGGGACCCCGGAGCCGGGGCGCGTGCTGGCCGCGGGCTTTCCCCACGCTCCGCTGGCCGCCGCCGTCCGGTTCCGCCCGTTGTGACAGGGGGACCGGCTGGTGTCGTCCTGCCGCTCGGAGGTGCGGTCTACCTCGTGCTCGACCGGCGCGCGCGAGGTGGTGGCCAGGACCGGTCGGGTGCGTGGCCGGGCCCGTCCTGCCCGCCATCCGGCGCGCGCCGGATGGCGGGGATGCGGCCCAGGGGTCAGCTCAGGGCGAAGGTGACGCCCGGGCTGGTCGGCTGCGCGCGCTCGATCACGTGCTCGCGCACCGGCAGCACGCCCTCCAGCGCGTCCAGCACCGCCGCCCGCGCCAGGGGCAGGACCTCCGCGACGGTCACCCGGCGCCCCAGTTCGGCGGTCAGCGAGGTGACGCCCGCGTCCCGGATGCCGCACGGCACGATGCGGTCGAAAGCGGTCAGGTCGGCGTCGCAGTTGATCTCGAAGCCGTGCAGCGTGACGCCGCGCTGGACGCGGATGCCGATGGCGGCGATCTTGCGCTCCGGACGGGTGGCGTCCCCGGCCAGCCACACGCCGCTGCGGCCGTCGACCCGGCCGGTCTCCAGGCCGAACGACGCGCACACGCTGATCATGGCCTCCTCGATGCGGCGCACGTACTGCACCACGTCGATCGGGTCGGACAGCTTGACGATCGGGTAGCCGACCAGCTGGCCCGGCCCGTGCCAGGTGATCTTGCCGCCGCGGTCGACGTCGATCACGGGGGTGCCGTCCGTCGGGCGGTCGGCGGGCTCGGTGCGCTTGCCCGCGGTGTAGACCGACGGGTGCTCCAGCAGCAGGAGGGTGTCCGGGCCGAGGTCGTCGGCGCGGGCGGTGGCCAGCTCGCGCTGGAGGTCCCAGGCGGGCAGGTACTCGATGACGCCCAGTTCGCGCACGGCCACCGGCTCGGTGGCGGCGCGGGCGGAGATGTGCGCGCTCACGACCGCGACCCTACGCTCCTCGACCGCACCGGCAGCAGGCCGAGCCCGGTCGCGGTGAGCAGGCCGAGCCCGACCACGCCCAGCGTCGCGCCGAGGACGTCGGTCAGCCAGTGCACGTCCAGCACCATCCGGCACAGCGCGGCGGCCGCGACCGCCGCGACCGACCACCACACCACCGCGCGCAGCCGCCGCACGGCCAGCCACGCGCACAGCACGACCACGGTGAACGCGACCGACGCCACCGACACGACGTGCCCGCTCGGGAAGCTGAAGTCGGGGTACTCGCGCGGTCGCGCCCGCTCGAACAGCGGCTTGGCCAGCGACACCGTCCGGCACACCGCCAGCAGCACGGCGGCGCGCAGCAGCAGGCCGCGCAGCCGGGCGTCGTGGCGGCGCGTCCAGGCCCCGATCAGCAGCCCGAGCCCGAGGAGCACCGGCAGGACCGGGCCCAGCACCGCGCTCCCCACGAACGCGATGTCGCCCGCGGTGTGCTGCCAGCCGCCGCCCAGCGACTCCGCGGCGATCCGGTCCACGGTGGGCGTCGTGTCCGCGACGGTCACGCCGAGCACCAGGAACGCGATCAGCAGCAGCCCGCCCGCGCCGACGACGGTCATCGGCCCTCGGTGGCCGCCAGGGCGTCCCGCACGGTCGGGTAGGTGAACCGGAAGCCGTTGTCCAGCAGGACCTTCGGCAGGACGCGCTGGTCGCGCAGGGCGTCGTCGGCCAGCTCGCCCATCGCCAGGCGCATCGCCGCCTTCGGCACGAAGAACGGGGCCGGGCGGCGGCGCGTCTCGGCGAAGGCCCGGGTGAACTCGGTGTTGGTCGCCGGGGTCGGCCCGACAAGGTTGACCGGACCGGCGATGTCCGCGCGCAGCAGGAAGAGCATCGCGGCGATGGCGTCGTCGAGGTGGATCCACGGCATGTGCTGGCGGCCGCTGCCCAGCCGCCCGCCCAGCCCCAGGGCGAAGAACGGGCGGATCGGCCCCAGCATCCCGCCGTGGTCGGCCAACACGGGCCCGGTGCGCATGCGGACCACGCGCGCGTCGCCCGCGCCCGCTGTCGCGTGCTCCCACCGCGCGCACAGCTCGGCGGTGAAACCCGCGCCCTGCGGCCCGGACTCGTCCACCGTGCCGGAGGTGTCGCCGTAGTAGCCGGTGGCCGACTGGTTCAGCAGCACGGGGACGCCGTGCTCGGCGACGGCGGCCGCCAGCACCTCGGTCGGCTCGACCCGGCTGTCGACCAGCGCCTGCTTGCGCGCGCCGGTCCAGCGCCGCGTCCACATCGGCGCCCCGCACAGGTTGACCACGGCGTCCGCGCCGTCGAGCGCGCCGGGGTCGATCTTCCCGGCTGGCGGGTCCCAGCCCCGCTCGTCGCCAGCCATCGGGGCGCGGCGCACCAGCCGCGCCACGTCGTGGCCGTCGCGGCGCAGCCGCGCGACCAGGGCGGTGCCGATGAAGCCGGACGCTCCGGCGACCACTACGCGCATACGGTGATCGTCCCTGACCCGAGGCACGCGCGCAGGACCGGGCGGATGTGAGACGGGCCGCCCCTCGCCATGAGGGACGGCCCGTCGACGGGTGGTGCTCTACAGCCCCAGGTCGGCCTCGAACGCGCCCTCTTCCAGGCGGTTCTTCACCGTGGTGAGGAACCGGCCCGCGTCGGCGCCGTCGACGAGGCGGTGGTCGTAGGTCAGCGCCAGGTAGACCATCGAGCGGATGGCGATGGTGTCGTCGCCGTTCTCGTCGGTCACCACGACCGGGCGCTTGACGACCAGTCCGACGCCCAGGATGCCGACCTGCGGCACCGGGATGATCGGCGTGTCGAACAGCGCGCCCTGGCTGCCCAGGTTGGTCAGCGTGAACGTGGCGCCGAACAGCTCGTCCGGGGTCACCTTGTTGGCCCGGGTGCGCTCGGCGAGGTCGGCGATCTTGTGCGCCAGCCCGGCCAGGTTCAGCTCACCGGCGTTGTGCAGCGCCGGGGTGAGCAGGCCGCGCTCGGTGTCCACGGCGATGCCCAGGTGCTCGGCGGCGTGGTAGGTGACCTCTTTGGTCTCGTCGTCGATCGAGGCGTTCAGCTTCGGGTGCTGCTTGAGCGCCTCGACGGCGGCCTTGGCGAAGAACGGCAGGAACGTCAGCTTGACGCCCTCGCGCTGCTCGAACGCCGCCTTGGACCGCGCCCGCAGCTTGGCCACCTTGGTGATGTCCACCTCGACGACCTGGGTGAGCTGCGCGGCCGTCTGCAGCGACTCGACCATGCGGCGCGACACCGTCTGGCGCAGCCGCGACATCTTCTGCGTGGTGCCGCGCAGCGTGGTGTCGACCTGCACCGGGCGGCTCGGGGCCGCCGGGGTGCGCGCCGCGGCGGGGGCGGTCGGCTCGGGCTTGGGGGCCTTCGCCGCCTCGGCGGCGGCCAGCACGTCCTGCTTGCGGATGCGCCCGCCGATGCCGGAGCCGCGGACCGTGGCCAGGTCCACGCCGTGCTCGGCGGCCAGCTTGCGCACCAGCGGCGTCACGTAGGGCGAGCTGTCGCGCGGGGCCTCGTCCTGCTGGGGAGCCTCCGGCTTGGGCGCCTCCGCCTTCGGGGCCTCCTGCTTGGGGGCTTCCTGCTTGGGGGCCTCCGGCTGCGGGGCGGGCTTCGGCTCCGGCTTGGGGGCCTCCTGCTTCGGGGCCTCCGGCTGGGGAGCGGGAGCGGCGGCCTGCGGGGCGGCGGCGCTGTCGCCGATCACGCCGAGCTTGCCGCCGACCTCGACGGTGGCGTCCTCGCCCGCGGTGATCTCCAGCAGCGTGCCTGCCACCGGCGACGGGATCTCGGTGTCGACCTTGTCGGTGGACACCTCCAGCAGCGGCTCGTCGACCTCGACGGAGTCGCCGACCTGCTTGAGCCAGCGGGTCACGGTGCCCTCGGTGACGCTCTCGCCCAGCGCGGGCATGGTCACGTCGGCGCCCCGGCCGCCGCCCTTGGGCGCGTCGGCGGAGGGCTGCGGCGCGGGCGCGGGCTCGTCGGCCAGCTCCGACGGCTGCTGCCCGGTCGCCTCCTGCGGGCCGGACGAGGATTCGACGTCACCGCCGGACTGCGGCGCGGAATCCCCGGAACCATCACCGATGACCGCGAGCTGCCCGCCCACGGCCACGGTCTCGTCCTCCTGCGCCACGATCTTCTGCAGCACCCCGGCCGCGGGAGAGGGGATCTCGGTGTCGACCTTGTCGGTGGACACCTCCAGCAGCGGCTCGTCGACGGCGACGGTGTCGCCCTCCTGCTTGAGCCACCGCGTGACGGTGCCTTCGGTCACGCTCTCGCCAAGCGCGGGCATCTCTACGGAGAACGCCATGGTTTCCAGGACTCCTCGGACTTGCTGGGGCTGACGGGTCGGTTGGGGACTGACCTGCGGTCAGCCGTGCACGTGCAGTGGCTTGCCAGCGAGGGCGAGGAACGCCTCGCCCAGGGCCTCGTTCTGCGTCGGGTGGGCATGCACCAGCGGGGCCACGTCCTCCGGGAAGGCCTCCCAGTTGTAGATCAGCTGGGCCTCGCCGATCAGCTCGCCGACCCGCTCGCCGACCATGGTGATCCCGACGACCGGCCCGTTCGGCTCGCGGACCAGCTTCACCCCGCCGGAGGTCTTGAGGATCTGGCTCTTGCCGTTGCCGGACAGGGCGTACACCAGGGTCTCCGCGCCGCCGAACTTCTCCTTGGCCTGCGCCTCGGTCAGGCCGACGGAGGCGACCTCCGGGTTGCAGTAGGTCACCCTGGGGATGCCCGCCTCGTCGATGACCTTCGGGTTCTGGCCCGCGATCTCCTCGGCGACGAAGATGCCCTGCTGGAAGCCGCGGTGGGCCAGCTGCAGCCCGGGGACCAGGTCGCCGACCGCGTAGACGCCGGGCAGGTTGGTGCGCAGGCGCTCGTCGGTCACGACGAAGCCGCGCTCCATCGCCACCCCGGCCTCCTCGTACCCGTGGCCCGCGCTGTTGGGGCCGCGGCCGACGGCGACCAGCAGCAGGTCGGCCTCCAGCGTCTCACCGGACTCCAACGAGACGCTGACACCGGTCTCGCTCTGGATGGCCCCGGTGAACCGCACGCCGGTCTTGAAGCCGATCTTGCGCTTGCGGAAGGCGCGCTCGAGCTGCTTGGAGGCCCACTCGTCCTCGGCGGGCACCAGCCTGGGCAGCGCCTCGACCACGGTCACCTCGGCGCCGAAGGAGCGCCACACGCTGGCGAACTCCACACCGATGACGCCGCCGCCGAGCACGACGACCTTCTCCGGGATGTAGTCGAGGTTGAGCGCCTGGTCGCTGGTGATGATCCGGCCGCCGATCTCCAGGCCGGGCAGCGTGCGCGCGTACGAGCCGGTGGCCAGCACGACGTTCTTGCCGGTGTAGCGCTTGCCGTCGACCTCGACGGCGTTCGGCGCGACGAAGGTGCCCGCGCCCTCGACGAAGGTCACCTTGTTGGCCTTGACCAGGCCCTGCAGTCCCTTGTAGAGACCGGCGACGATCTTGTCCTTGTAGGAGTTCACGCCGTTGATGTCGATGCCCTCCAGCGAGGACTTCACGCCGAACTGGTCGCCCTCGCGGGCGAGGTCGGCGACCTCGGCGGCGTGCAGCAGCGCCTTGGTCGGGATGCACCCCCGGTGCAGGCAGGTGCCGCCGACCTTGTCCTTCTCCACCAGGATCACCGAAAGGCCGAGCTCGGCGGCGCGGAAGGCGCACGCGTAGCCGCCCGAGCCGCCACCGAGGATCACCAGGTCGGCTGTGGCGGGGGTGTCAGTCACGGGTTCTCCTCGACGAGCGACTACGTGGTCCAGGCCGCCCAGCGTGGTCAACGGGCGAGCCACCAGCGCTATCTTTCCACTTCGCGGGGGTGGGCTGCGAGGTGGCCATGGTGTCTCGGGCCACGATCGAGTTACCCGTCGGTACCGCTGGAACAATGGGACGAAAGCACCACGAACCCGGAGGGGGAGCGACGTGGGCCTTTTCGACAAGCTGCGCCCCAAGCGCGGCAAGGGCAAGCCCGGCACCCTGCGCCAGGCCAGCAAGCAGGACACCTCGCACCTGGACGAGTGGGCGGCGAGCCGCACGGGCGTCGAGGCCTACGTCGAGCCGCGCACGAACGTCACCGACACCACGGTGGTGCTGGTCGCGCACGACGGGGAGTGGACGCGGCGGCGGATCGCCGACTTCGACGCGGCGCTGGAGTTCGGCCGCAAGCGCCAGATCCCGGTCTACGAGGTCGCCAGGGTGGGCTATCCCAAGCGCATGCGCGAGTACATGGCGCGGCAGAAGAAGGAGGGCCGGGGCTGAGTCAGCCCCGGCCCTGCGCGTCGGATCAGCCGTTCTCGGCGATGTCCGCCAGCACGGCGGCCAGGGTGCGCACCGGGACGCCGGTGCCGCCTCGGCTGGTGTAGCCCCACGGGCCGCCGTCGTTGAACGACGGGCCCGCGATGTCGATGTGCGCCCACGGCACGCCCTCGGCGACGAACTCGCGGAGGAACACGCCTGCGGCCAGCATGCCGCCCCAGCGGTGGCCCGCGACGTTGGCCAGGTCGGCCAGGCGCGAGTCCAGGTCGGCGCGCAGTTCCTCGGGCAGCGGCATGGCCCAGGCGTTCTCGCCGACCGCGCGGCCCAGCTCGGCGACGCGGTCGCGGAACGCGGGCTCGCCCATGACGCCCGCCGTGCGCTTGCCGAGGGCGACGACCTGCGCGCCGGTCAGGGTGGAGGTCTCGATCAGGTAGTCCGGGGCGTCCTCGCAGGCGCGCACGATCGCGTCGGCCAGGATCAGGCGGCCCTCGGCGTCGGTGTTGAGCACCTCGACGGTCTTGCCGCCGTACATGGTGAGCACGTCGCCGGGGCGGTAGGCGTCGCCGGAGGGCATGTTCTCCGCCATCGGGACGGTCGCGGTGACCTCCAGCGGGTACTTCAGCTTCGCGGCCAGCACGACGGTGGCCACGACCGCTGCGGCGCCGCTCATGTCCGAGGTCATCTGGTCCATGGACGCCGCGGGCTTGATCGAGATGCCGCCGGTGTCGAAGGTGATGCCCTTGCCGATCAGCGCGACCTTGGCCTTGGCCCGCGCGCCCTTCCAGGTCAGCCGGACCAGCCGGGGCGGGCGGGCGGAGCCGCCGCCGACGCCGATGATGCCCCCGTAGCCGTTCTTGCGCAGCGCCTTCTCGTCGAGCACCTCGACGGTCAGGCCCGCGGCGCGGCCCAGCGCGGCGGCCTTGTCGGCGAAGGAGCCGGGGTAGAGGTCGTTCGGCGGGGTGTTGATGAAGTCGCGGGTGGTCGTCACGGCCTCGGCGATGGCGGTCGCTGCCTTCAGCGTGGCCTTGTGCTCCTTGGCGGAGCCGTCCTCCGGCGCGATGAAGTCGACCTTGACGGTCGGGTTCTTCTTCTCCGGCTCGGACTTGTACGCGGTGAAGGTGTACGCGCCCAGCACGGCGCCCTCGACGGCGGCCTGGAGGTCCAGAGTGGACAGCAGGCTGGCGATGCGCGCGGTGCCGACGAGCGAGCGCGCCGCCGCGCCCGCGGCCCGGCGGACCTGCTCGCCGCTGATGCCCTCGTCGGCGGAGCCGAGGCCCGATGCGACGAGGACGGTGGCCTTGATCTTGCCCAGGGCGGGGAGCTTGACGACCTCGTCGGCCTTGCCGGTCGCGCCCAGCGCGGTCAGCGTCTCGACGAGGGCGCCCCCGAAGGCGGCGTCGACGGCCTCGGCGCCGGGCTGCAGGGCCACGCCGTCTTCCGTGCGGACGGTGCCGATGACGAGCGCGTCGACGGCGGCCTCCGCGGCGGACGCGGTGGCCAGGGCCAGCTTGGGGGCGGTCACTGAATGAGCTCCTCGGGTTTCGCTGTCCGCCTCGGCCTCGTGGGTCCGGGCGAGATGTGGACGCATGCTAACGACTTGCGTTGACCTTTCAACCGGAAGTCGGCTGGAGAAACACCCGGGTGTCTGGCACGGTTGTGCCCGTGACAGATCTGGGACAGGCGACGGGCACCACCTCGGTTATGGTGCCAGGTTTCCTGCTCGGCGCTCTGGCGGCGGCGACGCTCGCCGCCTCCGGCGCGGTGGCCGAGGCGGGCGGATGGGCGCTCGCCGGGCTCGCCATCACCGCCCTCGCCGCGGGCCTCACCGCGGCGTCCCTGGTCGACCTCACCGCCATCAACGGGCCGATGAGCGGATACGCCCACGTCAACGCCACCCGGGGAGCCTGGGCGGCGCGGTTCACCGGCGTGCTCGGCGTCGCGGGGCGGATCGTCGCGGCGGGCGCGCTGGCCGCCTTCGCGGGCCCGGCGGTGCTGCCGTCGGCGCCGCGGGTGGTCTCGGTGGTGATCGTCGTGCTCGCGGGCGCGCTCGTCATCGCGCGCGTGCGGCCGCCCGCGTGGGCGCTGCATGTGGTGATCGTCACAGTCGGACTTGTGGTCGCGACCTGCCTTCTGATCGTGCCGGTTGTGCCCGGCGGAGCAACCGTCGACGTGGCCGGGGCCGACGACTGGCGCGGCACCGCCGCCGCGGCGGGCGTGCTGTTCCTCGGGCTGGCCGGGGTCGAGCGGGTGTCCGGCGGGGGCATGGGCCGCGCCCTCGGCGCGGTCGCCTGCGGCGTCGCCGTGGTGGGCGTCGTGGTGTTCGCGCTGTTCCGCCAGCTCGGCGGGCCGAGGATGGCGGTCTCGCCCGCGCCGCTGCGCGACGCGCTGGCCGCGGCCGACGGCGCGGCGCTGACGCCGCTGCTGGTGGTCGGGGTCGCCGCGCTGGCCGTGCTCGCCATCCGCCCGCTGCTGGCCGACGCGGCGCGGGTCGTCGACGAGATGCCGGAGCTGCCGTCCCGGGCGGCCGTCGCGGTCGTGGCCGCCGCCGCGCTGGCGGCGCTGCTGCTGCCGCCCGCGTTCGCGGTGACGCTCGCGGTGACGCTGCTGCTGGCCTACTACGCGATGGTCAACTCCGCGGCGCGGCTGCTCGTGCGGTCCGAGCGGTCGTCATGGGTGCGGTCGGGGTGCTGCGGGCTGGCGCTGTGCGTGGTGCTGTCGGTGAACGTCTCCGTGCCCGCGCTGCTGGTCGGCGTGGGGGTGCTGGCGATCGGCGGGATCGCGTGCTGGGCGTCATCTCATCGTCACATCGAGTGATTGTTCGATAGTTGGACGTCCGATCCTCGGGACACCGATTTCCCCAGGCGGGGCGGGGGGATACCGTGCTCGCATGACGCCATTCACCATCACTCCCAACCCCAAGCCGGCGACCCCGGAGCGGGTCGCGGAGGTATTGGCGAAGCCGGGGTTCGGCGCGTACTTCACCGACCACATGGTGACGATCCGCCACGACACCGCCCAGGGTTGGCACGACGCCCGCGTCGAGCCCTTCGCCCCGATCTCGCTGGACCCGTCCGCGATGGTGCTGCACTACGGGCAGGCCATCTTCGAGGGCCTCAAGGCCTACCGCCAGCCCGACGGCTCCATCGCCTCGTTCCGCCCCGAGGCCAACGCCAGCCGCTTCCGCGACTCCGCGCGCCGCATCGCGATGCCGGAGCTGCCGGACGAGCTGTTCATGCAGTCGCTGCGCGAGCTGGTGTCCATCGACCAGCGCTGGGTTCCGTCGGAGGGCGAGGCATCGCTCTACCTGCGGCCGTTCATGATCTCCACGGAGGCCGGGCTCGGTGTGCGGCCCTCCTCCGAGTACCTGTACGTGTGCATCGCCTCGCCCGCGGGCTCCTACTTCGCCGGCGGCCTCAAGCCGGTGACGGTGTGGCTGTCCGCCGAGTACGTGCGCGCCGCCCCCGGCGGCACGGGCGCGGCCAAGTTCGCTGGCAACTACGCCGCGTCGCTGGCCGCCCAGGCCGAGGCCGCGTCGCAGGGCTGCGACCAGGTCGTCTGGCTGGACGCCGTGGAGCGCCGCTGGGTGGAGGAGATGGGCGGGATGAACCTGTTCTTCGTCCTCGGCTCCGGCGCCAACGCCCGGGTGGTCACCCCCGAGCTGTCCGGCTCGCTGCTGCCGGGCGTCACCCGCAACTCGCTGCTGACCCTGGCCAAGGACCTCGGCTACGGCGTCGAGGAGCGGCGGATCTCCACCGACGAGTGGGAGAAGAAGGCCGAGTCCGGCGAGCTGACCGAGGTCTTCGCCTGCGGCACGGCAGCGGTCATCACCCCGGTCGGCCACGTGAAGCACGCGGGCGGGGAGTTCGACATCGCCGACGGCGGCACCGGCCCGGTGAGCAGCCAGCTGCGGGAAAGCCTCGTCAGCATCCAGCGCGGCGGCGTGGCCGACACGCACGGCTGGATGACCAGGCTCGTGTGACGCCTCCCGGGCGTCCGCGTCACAGGGCGCCCGGGACGAGCACGGTCAGCGTGGCCAGCTCGCACGCCGCGCCGAGGACGTCCCCCGTGACGCCCTCGATGCGGCGGCGCACGTGCCGGACCAGGACGGCGACCACCACTGCGGCCAGCGCGACGCCGGTCCACGCCCACGGGCTGGCGATGATCGCCGCGCCGCTGGCGGCCAGCAGCCAGGCGGCGGGGACGGGCCACGGCTGCGTCCCGGCCACGAGCGCGCCCAGGCCCTCGGGCCGGGCGGCCGGGACGCCGCGCAGGCAGCAGGCGGTGAAGGCGATCCGGCCCGCCGCGACGGCCAGGACGGCGACGCCGAGCCGATCGGGCTCCAGCGCGGCGAACGCGGCGGCCTGCCCGCCCATGACGACGATCAGCGCGGCCACGGCGAACGGCCCCGCGCCGCCGTCGCGCATGACGGCGAGGGCGCGCTCGGGCGGGCCGTAGCAGCCCAGGCCGTCCGCGGTGTCGGCCAGTCCGTCGATGTGCATTCCGCGCGTGGCCGCCGCGAGGAAGGCCACGGCGAGGAAACCGGCCAGCAGCGGCGGCATGCCGACGAACTGAGCCGTCCACAGTAGACCCGCGACGACGCCGCCGAGCGCGATGCCGACGACCGGCGCCACGGCGATCGCCCGCGCCGCCCGCTTCCTGTCCACTGAGGACACGTGGAGCGGGAGGACGGTCAGCCAGGAGAGGGCGAGGCGCACTAGTCCCCGGCCGCCGTGCTGACCCCCGCCTCGTCGAAGGTCGCCATCTCCGCCAGGACCCGCACGGCCGCGGTCAGCACCGGCAGCGCCACCGCGGCGCCGGAGCCCTCGCCGAGCCGCATCCCCAGGTCCACGATCGGCTCCAGCTCCAACTGCTCCAGCACCAGCGCGTGCGCGGGCTCGACGGAGCGGTGCCCGGCCACCCACCACTTGCTCGCGCCCGGGGCCAGGTCCTCGGCCACGAGCGCGGCCGCGCTCACCACGACGCCGTCGAGGATCACCGGGGTCTTGCGCACGGCGGCCTGGGCCAGGAACCCGGCCATCGCGGCCAGGTCCGCGCCCGCCGAGGTGCGCAGCAACGCCACGGGATCCCCGCCCGCGGCCCGCGCGCGGCGCAGCGCGTCGCGGATGGCGACGGCCTTGCGCATCCAGGTCTGGTCGTCGATGCCGGTGCCGCGGCCCACGACGGCCACCGGCTCGGCCCCGGTCAGCG
Source organism: Actinokineospora sp. UTMC 2448 (assembly GCF_024760565.1). Taxonomy (NCBI): domain Bacteria; kingdom Bacillati; phylum Actinomycetota; class Actinomycetes; order Pseudonocardiales; family Pseudonocardiaceae; genus Actinokineospora; species Actinokineospora sp. UTMC 2448. The sequence continues at coordinate 1,621,702 of NZ_CP031087.1, forward strand.
CCGCGATCAGCACCGCGGCCGGGGTCGTGTTGCCGATGCCCATGTCGCCCGCGATCAGCAGGTCCGCGCCGCCGTCGACCTCCTCGTCGGCGATCGCCCGTCCGGTGGCGATGGCAGCGCGGGTCTCCTCGTCGGTGAGGGCGTCCTCGCGGTCGATCGAGCCGCAGGAGCGGCGGATCTTGTGGTCGCCCACCGAGGTGTCGGCGTTCACGGCCATGTCGACCACGCGGACGGTCGCGCCCGCCGCGGCGGCCAGGACGTTGATCGCCGCGCCGCCCGCGACGAAGTTCGCCACCATCTGGCCGGTGACCTCGCTGGGGTAGGCCGACACGCCGGACGCGGCGATCCCGTGGTCCCCGGCGAACACCACGACCCGTGCCCGTGCGAACGGCGTCGGCGGGCACCGGTCCTGGCAGGCCGCGACCCACGCGCCCAGCGCCTCCAGCCTGCCCAGCGACCCGAGCGGCTTGGTGAGCCGCGCGTGCCGCCGCAGAGCGGCGTCCTCGGCCGCGCGGCTGGGGGTGTCGACGCGGGGGAATTCGGTGCTCACCTTGAGGTCGCCTCCATCACTTCAGGCGCAGCGGCAGGCCCGCGACCAGCAGCAGCACGTCGGTGCACACCTCGGCCAGGGACGCGTTGACCGCGCCGAGCTCGTCCCGGAAAAGCCTGCCAGAGCGGGTGGGCGGGACGACACCCAACCCGACCTCGGCGGAGACGAGAGTGACCGGCATCGCACAGCGCTCGACGGCGTGCACGAGGGTGCTCCGCGCGGAGGTCATGTCGACCCCGCCGTCCCAGGCGTTCGCGTCGTCCATGGCGTTGGCGAGCCAGGTGGCGATGTCGTCGACGAGGACGGGGGTGATGGCGGCGTCGAGGTGGCCGATCAGCGAGTCGGTGTCCGGTGTCTCCTCGGTCCGCCAGGTCGCGGGCCTGCGCGCGACGTGCGCGGCGATCCGCGCGTCCCAGTCGCCGTCCCCGTCGATGCGCCGCGCGGTGGCGAGGTAGAGCGCCACGTCCCCCATCAGCCCCTCGGCGTGCGCCGACTTCCCTGACCGCGCTCCGCCCAGTACCAACGTCTTCGGCGCCACCGTCCTGGTCACGGCCGCGGAGGCTACCGTTGACCACCGTGACCTACTTCTGGCGGTACCACCCCTCGGGCGACGCCTCCGACCACTTCGATGACCAGGGCGCGGCCGAGGAGTGGCTGTCCGCGCACTGGCGCGACCTCGCCGACCAGGGCGTCGACGAGGTGACCCTCATGGACGACACGGAGACCGTCTACGGCCCGATGAGCCTGCACGCCCCCTGACGGGGGAGCACAGTGGACACACGCGACGGCGTCAGGCGGTGGGGCGCGGGGACTTGCGCAGGACGGTCAGCGTGACCACGAACGCGGCGGCGAGGAGGGCAGCGGCGAGCGTGAACGCCACCTGGTAGCCGGCGGTGAGCGCGACGGGCTCGGGGAGGCCTGCGGCCAGGTCCCGCTCGGTGCGGGCGGCGGCCACAGTGGACAGCACCGCGACTCCCACGGCCATGCCGACCTGCTGGGTGGTGTTGTACAGCCCGGACACCAGGCCCGCGTCGTCCGGCTTCGCGTCGGACATGCCCAGGGCGGCCAGCGCGGGCAGGACCAGGCCGCCGCCCGCGATCAGCAGCATGACCGGAAGCAGGTCGGCGACGTAGTCGGCGTCCACCGGGACCGAGACGAGCTTGACCATCGCGCCCGCCAGCAGCGCCAACCCGGCCAGCAGCACGGCGCGTTCGCCGAACCGGGCGGTCAGGCGGGCGGAGGCGAACAGCGACACGCCGCCGATCGCGACCGCCGCGGGCAGCATCGCCAGCCCGGTGGCCAGCGCGCCGTAGCCCAGCACCTTCTGCAGGTAGAGCGCGACGATGATCTGGAACGCGAACATCGCCGCCAGGGTGAGGACCTGCACCAGGTTCGCCCCCGCCACCGTGCGCGACCGCAGGATCCGCAGCGGCATCAACGGCGTCCTGGCCCGCGCCTGACGGACGGCGAACGCGGCCAGCAACGCCACCGACAGCGCGCCGAGGCCGAGCGTGTGCGCCGCCGCCGGGCCGTGCTGCTCGATCTTGACCACGGTGTAGATGCCGAGCATCAGGCCGCTGGTGACGAGCGCGGCGCCGAGCACGTCCGCGCCCGCCGACCAGCCCGCGCCCCGGTCGGTCGGCAGCACCCGGACCGCCAGCAGGACCGTGGCCACGCCGATCGGCAGGTTGATGAGGAAGATCCAGTGCCAGCTCAGCGCGTCGGTGAGGACGCCGCCCAGCACCTGGCCGATGGACGCGCCCGCCGCCCCGGTGAAGCTGAAGACGCCGATCGCCTTCGCGCGCTCCCTCGGATCGGTGAACAGCGTGACCAGGATGCCGAGCACCACCGCGGACGCCATCGCGCTGCCCGCGCCCTGGAGGAACCGCGCGGCGATCAGCATGCCGGGCGTGGCGGCCGCGCCCGCCAGCAGCGACGCCGCGGTGAACACGGCGTTCCCGGCCAGGAACATCGTCTTGCGGCCGACCAGGTCGCCGATCCGCCCGGCCAGCAGCAGCAGCCCGCCGAACGCGATCAGGTAGGCGTTGACCGTCCAGCTCAGGCCCGCGGGGGAGAAGCCGAGGTCACGCTGGATGGCGGGCATGGCGACGGTGACGATGCTGCCGTCGAGGATGGTCATCAGCACCGCCGAGGACAGCACGACCAGCGCGGACCAGCGGTTGGCGCGGGGCGTGCCCAGCGGGGTGTCGAGCGAGGACGTCATGGGTCTCTCCTGTTCCGGGAACGACAGGAGCGACCGTAGCGGATAGTTCCGTTGCAGACAATCTCTCGCGGACTTACTTCGTGCTCTCCCGCGCCCTCCGGGCCGTGCCCGGAGCCGGGACCGGCTTGGCCAGATGTCCGCTGACCAGCAGGTTCAGTGCGTGCAGCAGGGCTTGGCGGTCCTTGGTGGGCAGCGACTCCAGGGCGGCCCGGTGCACGCCGTCGACGATGGCCTGGCTCCGCTTGGCCAGCTCGGCGCCCTTCTCGGTGACCGCGATGATCCGCGCGCGCCGGTCCGTGCTCGACGGCCTGCGCTCGGCCAGCCCCGCCTTCTCCAGCGCGTCGACGGTGACGACCATCGTCGTCTTGTCCATGTCGCCGATCTCGGCCAGCTGGATCTGGGTGCGCTCCTGCTCCAGGGCGTGGACCAGCACGCAGTGCATGCGGGCGGTCAGGCCGACCTCGGCGAGCGCCGCCGCCATCCGGGTGCGCAGCACGTGCCCGGTGTGGTCCAGGAGGAAGGACAGGTCGGATTCGGCGCGCGCGGGGGCCAGTGCGGACATGGCCCCAGTCTAGTTACCGGTCCAGCGCGGGATTATCCGCAAGAGAACGAAATGCCCCGCCGTCCAGAGGGCCGGCGGGCATCGCGGCGTCCGGCGTCAGGGCGTGACGGTCAGCATCGGGTCGGTCTCGACGACGCCCGCGAGGACCTCGTCGATCTTGGCCATCAGGTCGGCGTCGAGCTTGACGCCCGCGGCCTTGACGTTCTCGGTGACCTGCTCCGGCCGCGACGCGCCGATGATGGCGGAGGCGACGTTCGGGTTCTGCAGGACCCAGGCGATGGCCAGCTGCGCCAGCGACAGCCCGGCCTCGTCGGCCAGCGGGCGCAGGTTCTGCACCGCGGTCAGCACGTCGTCGCGCAGCCAGCGGGAGATCATGTTCTTGCCGCCAGCCTCGTCGGTGGCGCGGGAGCCCGCCGGCGGCTCGGCGCCCGGCTGGTACTTGCCCGTCAGCACGCCCTGGGCGATCGGCGACCAGACGATCTGCGAGATGCCCTCGCGCTCGCAGGTGGGCACGACCTGGGACTCGATGACCCGCCACAGCATCGAGTACTGCGGCTGGCTGGAGATCAGCGGCACGTTCAGCTCGCGGGCCAGCGCGGCGCCGCGGGTGATCTGCTCGGCGTTCCACTCCGAGACGCCGACGTAGAGGACCTTGCCCTGCCGCACGAGGTCGGCGAAGGCGAGCATCGTCTCCTCCAGCGGCACGGTCCGGTCGAACCGGTGCGCCTGGTAGAGGTCGACGTAGTCGGTGTCGAGCCTGCGCAGCGAGGCGTGCGCGGACTCCATGATGTGCTTGCGGCCCAGCCCCCGGTCGTTCGGGCCGCCGGGGCCGGTGGGCCAGAAGACCTTGGTGAAGATCTCCAGGCTCTCCCGGCGCTGCCCCTTCAGCGCCCGGCCGAGGACGGCCTCGGCCTTGGTGTTGGCGTAGACGTCGGCGGTGTCGAAGGTCGTGATGCCCGCGTCCAGCGCCGCCTTCACGCAGGCGTGCGCGGCATCCTCCTCGACCTGGGAGCCGTGGGTGAGCCAGTTGCCGTACGAGATCTCACTGACGTTCAGGCCGCTGCGGCCAAGGCGACGAAACTCCATGCGCCCAGCATAGTTCGTCCTGCTAACGAACAGGGTGACCAGGGTGTTCGGTCAGCGCACCGCGTCACCGGGGCGCACCCGGGGCTTGGGGACGCGGAGCCTGCGCAGCTGCGTCGCGCGCACGAAGGCGTACCAGCCGACGCCGAAGCCGCGCACGTGCTCCTTGGGGAACTTCGCCCGGACCTGCTTGGTGACCCGCCGCCCGTTCAGGATCGCCTCGCCGATCATCGCCACGAGCATCAGCAGGCAGACCAGGGTCGCGTAGTACTGCACGAGCGGCGACGGGAACAGCAGCGCCACGAACACCACGACCGCCAGCGGCATGAACAGGCCCAGCAGGTTGCGGCGGGAGTCCACGAGGTCGCGGATGTAGGCCTTGACCGGGCCGCGGTCGCGCGGCATCAGGTACTTGTCGTCGCCAGCCATCATGCGCTCGCGCTGCTGCAGGCGCTGCTCGCGGCGCTTGGCCGCCAGCTCCTTGCGCTGGTCCTTCGACCCGCGCGAGCGCTTGATGGCCTCGCGGGTCGTCTTCGGCGGGGGCGCGACCGGGCCGCGCTTGCGCACGGTCTCGTTGCGCTTGGGCGTGGCGCGGCCCTTGCCGGGGGTGTAGCCCTTGGGCAACGGGTCCTCGCCGACGGTGACGGCCGACTCCTCGGCCTGGTCGGCGGAGTCGGTCGTCGAGTTGCGGCGAAGGAACCTCACGACGACAAGGGTAAGACAACCGCGTTGATCGCTATGCTCCGGCTTGTGCGAGTCGTCATAGCCCCCGACTGCTTCGGCGGCACGCTGACCGCGGCCGAGGCCGCGTCGGCGATCGCGGACGGATGGCGCCGCGGCGCTCCCGACCACGACCTGGTCCTGCGCCCGCTGGCCGACGGCGGCCCCGGGTTCGTCGAGGTGCTGCACACCGCGCTCGGCGGGACCCTGCGCACCGAGACCGTCACCGGGCCGCTGGGCGAACCCGTCACCGCCACCTGGCTGAGCCACGACGACATCGCCTACATCGAGTCCGCCGAGGCGTGCGGGCTGCACCTGGTGCCCAAGGACCGGCGCCCGCTTGTCTGCGAGACCGTGACCACCCGGGGCGTCGGCGAGTTGCTGGCGCCGCGCGCGCCACCGGAGGGCGGTCATCGGCCTGGGCGGCTCGGCCACCACCGACGGCGGCGCGGGGATGCTGGCCGCCCTGGGCGCGGTCGCCGTCGCCGAGGACGGCACGCCGCTGCCCCCCGGCGGGACCGCGCTGGCCCGCTGCGCGCGCATCGACGGCGGCGTGGACGGCCTTCCCGAGATCATCGCCGCAACGGACGTCACCAACCCCCTGCTCGGGCAGCACGGCGCCGCCGCGACCTTCGGGCCGCAGAAGGGCGCCGATCCAGCCGCGGTCGAACGGCTGGAGGCGGGCCTCGCCCGATGGGCTGACGTCCTGGCCGCCTGGCGCGAACCGGTCGCCGACGAGGACGGCGCGGGCGCCGCGGGCGGCCTCGGCGCGGCCATCCTGGCTCTCGGCGGGGCCCGCGCGTCCGGCGCCGGGCTGGTCCGCAGCGCGACCGGCCTGGACGCCGCCGTGGCCGGGGCCGGGCTGGTGATCACCGGGGAGGGCAGCCTCGACTGGCAGTCCCTGCGCGGCAAGCTGGTGACCGGCGTGGCCGAGGCCGCCGCCGAGCGCGGGGTGCCGTGCCTGGCCCTGGCCGGTCAGGCCAGCGTCGGCCGCACCAGGGCCGCGGCCGTGGGCATCTCCGAGGTGCACGCCGTGGCCGAGCACGCCGGATCCGTGGCCGCCGCCATGGCCGACCCCGCCGGAACCCTCGCCGACCTGGCCGAACACGTCGCCCGTCAGTGGCGGTGAGTGGCGATGCGCACTTGCCCGGCAGCCGCATGGCTGTGTCACCATGGGGAACAAAGCCTGCGCGTACGCTGTTAAGACGGGTGTACCGGACCTGTCCGAGGGAGAACGATGACGACCGCTCAGCAGAACAGCACCGAGGACGCCACCCACGGTGTCGAGCTGACCGACGCCGCCGCCACCAAGGCCAAGGCCCTGCTCGACCAGGAGGGCCGCGACGACATGCACCTGCGCATCGCGGTGCAGCCCGGCGGGTGCGCGGGTCTGCGCTACCAGCTCTTCTTCGACGAGCGCACGCTGGACGGCGACCTGATGAAGGACTTCGGCGGCCTGAAGGTGGCCGTCGACCGCATGAGCGCGCCGTACGTCCAGGGCGCGGTCATCGACTTCGTCGACACGATCGAGAAGCAGGGCTTCACGATCGACAACCCGCAGGCCACCGGCTCCTGCGCCTGCGGGGACTCCTTCAACTGACCCCGACCGACAAGGGCCGTGACGCCGCGTCACGGCCCTTCTCGCGTGCTCAGATGTAGGACTCCATGCCCTCGACCTGGGCCGCGCACCGCTCGTCGACCGCCCACGGCGCGTGCGGCCCGGCCGCCTCGGCGACGCCTGCCTCGGTGAGGGCTGCGGGGATGGCCGCGCAGTCGGCGATCAACTCGCCGATGTTCTCCGGTTCCAGAGTGCTCATTCCGGCACACTAAGCACGTTCGCACGGCTGGTGATAGGCGTACGCCCCGGTAGTGTCGAACAGTGATCGAAGGCCACCCCGGCGGGTGGTCGCCCCAGCAGACGACCAGCCCGAGACAGGGAGCGCCTCGTGCCCGTTGCCGTCAGCGGAAGCATCGCAACCGACCACCTCATGCACTTCCCCGGCAGGTTCGCCGACCAGTTGGTCGCCGAGCAGCTGCACCGGGTGTCGCTGAGCTTCCTGGTCGACGACCTCGTGGTCCGCCGTGGCGGGATCGGCGCCAACATCGCCTTCGGCATGGGCGTGCTCGGGTGCGCGCCGGTGCTGGTCGGGGCGGTGGGCGCCGACTTCGCCGACTACCGCGCCTGGCTGGAGCGCCACGGCGTCGACTGCGCGGGCGTGCACGTCTCCGAGGTCGCCCACACCGCGCGCTTCGTCTGCACCACCGACGACGACATGTGCCAGATCGCCTCGTTCTACGCCGGCGCGATGGCCGAGTCGCGCAACATCGAGCTGGCCCCGGTCGCCGACCACGCAGGCGGGCTCGACCTGGTGCTGATCAGCCCGGACGACCCGGAGGGCATGGTCCGCCACGCCGAGGAGTGCCGCCAGCGCGGCTACCGCTTCGCGGTGGACCCCTCGCAGCAGATGGCCCGCATGGACGGCGCCGCGATCCGCTCGTTCGTCGACGGCGCCGACTACCTGTTCAGCAACGACTACGAGTGGGAGCTGCTGCGCCAGAAGACCGGCTGGACCGAGTCCGACGTCATGTCCCGGGTCGGCCTGCGGATCACGACGCTGGGCGAGAAGGGCGTGGAGATCGTCTCCGCCGACGGCACCAGCATCCACGTCGGCGCGGTCCCGGAGACGGCCAAGGCCGACCCGACGGGCGTCGGCGACGGCTTCCGCGCGGGCTTCATCGCCGGTGTCACTCAGGGCCTCGGCCTGGAGCGGTCCGCGCAGCTGGGCTCGCTGATCGCCGTGCTGGTGCTGGAGACCGTCGGCACCCAGGAGTGGACCTTCGACAAGGCCACCGCGCTGACCCGCATCGCGGGCGCGTACGGCCAGGACGCGGCCGACGAGATCGCGCCGATCCTGCCGGGCTAGGTGGAGGTCCGCGAGACCATCCGCGCGCTGGTCGCCCTCGACGCCCGAGTCGGGGGCGACCGCACCGCCGCCCGGGCGCTGCGCGCGTTCCGGTCCGCCCCCGTCCACGGCCGCGACGCCATGGCTGCGGCGGGCGAGCTGGGCGAGGTGACCGGGTGGCTGCTGTTCGACGCGGGCAGGCACCGGCTGGCCGAGCGGGTCAACCGGGCGGCGCTGCGGCTGTCGCGGCGGGCAGGTGACCGCGCCGTCGAACTGCTCACCCTGCAGAACATGGCCCTGCACGCCGGGTATGTCGGCAGGCCGCGCGCGGGGCTGGACATCATCGGACAGGTGCTCTCCGGCCCGCTCTCACCGCGGCTGGAGGCGTTGTTCCGCCTCCGCGAGGCCCGCGCGCGGGCGCTGGCGGGCGACCGGGACGCGCCCCGGCTGTTCGCCCGGGTGCGGTCCCGCTACCTCGACGGCGTCCGGGACGACGACCCGGCGTGGACGTGGTGGATCGACGACCCCGAGCTGGCCTGGCACGAGGCGATGGTCCACGGGCACGCGGGCGACTGGGCGCGCGCGGCCGACCTGTTCCACGCCGCCGCCGAGCTGGTGCCCGCCGACCAGGTGCGCCGCCGCTACCTGCACCTCGCCGCGCTCCTCGGCGCCCAGGCCAGGGCCGGGGCGCGGCGGGACGCGGAGGACACCCTGACGGCGGTGCTGCCGTACTACCGCGCCGTCGGCTCCACCCGCACGGACGCGATCGTCCGGGCTCACGCGGTGAGGATCACCGGGCCGTCTGCGGTGATGGCGACGGTGTGCTCGGAGTGGGCGGCGCGGCTGCCGTCGCGGGTGCGCAGGGTCCAGCCGTCGTCGTCGACGTAGTACGGGTCCCTCCCGCCTTTGTGGACCATCGGCTCGATCGCGAGCACGAGCCCTTCCCGCAGCCGCATGCCGCGTCCCGGGTCGCCCTCGTTGGGCACGGACGGGGACTCGTGCATGGCGCGGCCGATGCCGTGGCCGCCGAAGTCCGGCGGGATGCCGTAGCCGGCCTCGCGGGCGACGACGCCGATGGCGTGGGCGATGTCGCCCATGCGGTTGCCGGGCACGGCCGCGGCGATCCCGGCGGCCAGCGCCCGCTCCGACGCCTCGACCAGGGCGGTGTCGGTCGGGTCGGGCGTGCCGACGACGAAGGACATCGCCGCGTCGCCGTGCCAGCCGTCGACGTGCGCGCCGAAGTCGATGCTGAGCAGGTCGCCGTCGCTCAGCCGGGTCCTGTCGGGGATGCCGTGCACGATGGCGTCGTTGAGCGAGGTGCACAGCACCGCGGGGAACGGCGTCGGCGCGAACTGCGGCCGGTAGCCCAGGAACGACGAGCCCGCCCCGTGCTCCGCCAGCACGCCCCTGGCCACGTCGTCGAGTTCCAGCAGGGTCGTGCCCACGGTGGCGGCGGCGCGCACAGCGGCCAGCGCTGCCGCCACGACCGCGCCCGCCGCGCGCATGGCGGAGATCTCCGCCGGGGTCTTCAGCTCGATCATAGGGATAACAATACCGGTATTCCTATCCCGGTCAACCGGCCGTACAATCGACGGTCATGGTGCGACCACCGCTGACGGCCCAAGAGCGCGAGCGCGGCGAACGCCTCGGCCGCATGCTCCGCGAGGCCCGGGGCCCGCGCAGCATGACCGAGGTCGCCGCCGAGGCGAGGGTGCCGGTGGAGACGCTCCGCAAGATCGAGAGCGGCCGCGTCCCCACCCCGGCGTTCTTCACCGTGGCCGCCCTGGCGGGCGCCCTCGGCATCTCCCTCGACGCCCTCGTCGCCGATCAGATCCTGACCGGGTAGCTCCCTCGGGACACGAGGTCGGCGGCATGCGTGCTCAAGCACGCACACCGCCGAAGTCGCGTACGGCGGACCTGTTCTCGGGCTAGCGCCGGGCTCAGATCTTGACCGGGTAGTGCGGCTCCGGCACCACCGGGCGGATGCGGCGCTCGATGAAGATGCCGTGCCAGAGCATGAAGACCAGCAGCGCCCAGATGCGGCGGCTGTGGTCGAGGTTGCCCGTGCGGTGCTCCTCCAGCAGCCGCATGACGGCGTTCTTGTCGAGCAGGGCGTCGGTCTCGGAGTCCAGGATGATGGTGCGCGCCCAGTCGTACATCTCGTCGCGCAGCCACAGCCGGATCGGGACGGGGAAGCCGAGCTTGCGGCGGTTGAGCACGTGCGCGGGCACCACGCGGCGCAGGGCCTGGCGCAGGGCGAACTTCGTCGTCTCGCGGGTGATCTTCTGGTCGAGCGGGACCTGCGCGGCGACGGCGAAGACCTCCGGGTCCAGGAACGGGACGCGCAGCTCCAGGGAGTTGGCCATGGTCATCTTGTCGGCCTTGACCAGGATGTCGCCCCGCAGCCACGTGTAGAGGTCCACGTGCTGCATGCGGGTCACCGGGTCCCAGCCCGCCGACTCGCGGTACGGGCCCGCGGTGAGGTCGCGGTGGCCGATCGCCGGGTCGAACGTGCGCAGCACCGGGGCGAGCTGGTCGTCGCGGAAGATGCGGGCGTTGCCGTAGTAGCGGTCCTCCAGCGACAGCGAGCCGCGGCGCAGCAGGTCCTTGCCCCGGGTGCCCTCGGGGATCTTCGCCGAGACCTTCCCCATCAGCTTGCGCAGCGAGCCGGGGACCCGCTCGAACGGGGCGAGCGACAGCGGCTCGCGGTAGATCGTGTAGCCGCCGAACAGCTCGTCGGCGCCCTCGCCGGACAGCACGACCTTGACGTGCTTGCGGGCCTCCCGGGCGATGAACCACAGCGGCACCAGCGCCGGGTCGGCCACCGGGTCGTCGAGGTACCAGACGATCAGCGGCAGGGCCTCCATCATCTCCGGCGCGGAGACCGTGCGGACCACGTGCTTGACGCCGAGCGCCGCGGCGGACTCGGCGGCCACGTCGACCTCGGAGTAGCCCCGGCGCTCGAAGCCGGTGGTGAAGGTGATCAGGTCCGGGTTGTGCTGCTTGGCCAGCGCGGCGATCGCGGTGGAGTCGATGCCGCCGGAGAGGAACGAGCCGACCGTCACGTCCGCGCGCATGTGCATGCGGACCGAGTCACTCATCACGTCGGCGATGCGCTGGTACAGCTTCTCCGCGTCGGCCGGGCCGCCGACCGGGCGCGGGGCGAAGCGCGGGGTGAAGTAGCGGCGCTTCTTCGGCTCCTCACCCGGCGTGAGCGTGAACGACGTCCCCGACTCGATGCGGTGCACCGCGCTGTGCAGGGTCGCGGGCTCGGGTACGTACTGCAGCGTCAGGTAGTGCTGCAGGGCCCGCTTGTCCATCTCCAGCTTGACGCCCAGCACGGGGGCCAGCTCCAGCAGGGACTTCTTCTCGCTGGCGAAGGCCGCGCCACCCGGGCCCACGGCGTAGAACAGCGGCTTGATGCCGAACGGGTCGCGCGCGCCGAAGAGGACCTGGCGGTGGTTGTCCCAGATCAGGAACGCGAACATGCCGCGCAGCCGGGACACCGCGGCCTCGCCGAGGTAGTGGTAGGCCGCGACGATCGTCTCGGAGTCGCCGTCGGTGTGGAAGACCGCGCCGAACTTGGCGGTCAGCTCGGCGCGCAGCTCGAGGTAGTTGTAGATCTCGCCGTTGAACAGCAGCGTGTAGCGCTGCGGCGTCTCCGGCGGGCCCCACAGCAGCGGCTGGTGGGAGTGCTCGATGTCGATCATCGACAGCCGGTTGAAGCCGAACACGGCCTCACCGCCGGTCCAGGTGCCGCTCTCGTCCGGGCCCCGGTGCCGCTGGCACCGCATGGCCGCGCCGACGGCCGACCGGGCCGCTGCGGCGTCCATGTCGGAGGGACAGATCAGGCCAAGGAGACCGCACACGGCTACTCGCGCACCTCTCGTGTGTCAGCGGGGGAGAGGCCAGTATGCCGGTCGCGCCCGGGCCGCCCGCCGACCGCCCGCGCCCACCGCGCGTGGCCCAGGTCACCAGGCCAGACTGGGAAGTAGCTCCGATCACCCTCCCCGGGTGTGGCCCCTGTCGCTGGGCTAGGCTCCGGGTGCTCCCAGGCCCGTGTTCCGCCGCGCGCCGGGAAGCGAGGATTCATCGTGTCGAGGAGGATCGCGCAGTGGGCACACCCCAGGCCACCGGGGCCGATCGGCCCGGGAACCGCACGGCACGGGCGGCGAGGCTGGCCTGCCTGGTCGCCGTGGTCGCTGTCCTGGCCACCGGCTGCTCGGCCAACGAGGTCCTGCGCTTCGGCTGGCCCGAGGGCATCACGCCGCAGGCCGACTCGATGCGCGTGTTCTGGACATGGTCGGTCGTCGCCGCGCTCATCATCGGCGTCATCACCTGGGCGCTGATCCTGTGGCCGGTGGTCGCCCACCGCAAGCGCGGGGACAGGCTGCCGAAGCAGTTCCAGTACAACCACTTCCTGGAGATCATCTACACCGGTCTCCCGGTGATCATCGTGGTGGTGCTGTTCTACTTCACCGCGACCACCCAGAACTACGTCCAGGCCGAGACCGACGACCCCGACGTGGTGGTCGACGTCGTCGCCTTCCAGTGGAACTGGGAGTTCGACTACGTCTCCTACAAGGACACCGCGGGCGTCGAGCAGGAGCCCGCCGCTCCCGGCGACGACACCGTGCGCACGATCGGCTCGTCGGCCGAGATCCCGCTGCTGGTGCTGCCCAACGACCGGGTGATCGAGTACCGGCTGCGCTCCACCGACGTCATCCACTCGTTCTTCGTGCCGGACTTCCTGTTCAAGCGGGACGTCTTCCCGCACCCGGACAAGAACAACCAGGACTGGGACTTCCAGAACCGGATCGACCAGACCGGCTCGTTCGTCGGCCGCTGCGCGGAGCTGTGCGGCACCTACCACGCGGTGATGAACTTCGAGGTCCGCGTCGTCACCCCCGAGATCTTCGACCAGTACATGGACCTGCGCACCACGGTCAACCCGGCCACCGGCAAGGGCTACACCGCGGCCGAGGCGCTCGCCGAGATCGACTGCGGCGACCTGTGCACCCCGCACGCGGTGACCACCAAGCCGTTCGACACCGACCGCACCGCGCGTGAAGCGTCGGGTTCCTAAGCTCTCACCCAAAGGACTGCAGCTATGAAGGTCGAAGCCAGGCTGTTCGACGTCACCACGGGCTTCTTCTTCCTCTCGGCCATCGTCTACGGGCTGTGGGCGCAGGAGCCGGTCGGCACGGTCGCGCTGATCCTGACCGGTGGTCTGTCGCTGATCATCGGCTCGTACTTCCACTTCATCGCCCGGCGGCTCAAGCAGCGCCCCGAGGACAACCCGGACGCCGAGATCAGCGACGGCGCGGGCGAGCTGGGCTTCTTCAGCCCGGGCAGCTACTGGCCGGTCGGCCTGGCCGCCTCCGCGGCGCTGATGGGCTTCGCCATGGCGTTCTGGCAGGTGTGGCTGATGGTGATCGCGGGCGTCCTGGTGCTGATGGCCGTCGGCGGGCTGGTGTTCGAGTACCACACCCGGCCCGACCACGACTGACCCGATTCTTCCGACGAAGACCGCCGCCTCGACTGCGAGGCGGCGGTCTTTTCACTTTATTCGCGGCTTTGACCAGCGATCTTTTCGTGCAAGGCTCGATGGGCGGAAGGACTTCCGTGCCCGCGCGGTCCGCGGCGGCGGTGTTCCCGGCCGACCCCGGGACGACCGCGGGAGCGGCACGATCGCGGGTACCCGGACCACGGCCGCCCGGCGATCCCGCGCGGCCAGACGAAGAGGGAGCCGCTCGTGAAGCTCGCCAGTCGCATGGACCGCCTCGGCACCGAGTCCGCGTTCGAGGTGCTGGCCAAGGCCAGGGCGCTGGAGGCGACCGGCGCGCCGGTGATCCACCTGGAGATCGGCGAACCGGACTTCGACACCCCCGCGCACATCGCGCGGGCCGCGCGCGAGGCGCTGGACCGGGGGATGACCCACTACGTGCCCGCGCCGGGCATCCCGGAGCTGCGCGCGGCCGTCAGCGCCGCGCTGGAGCGCGACGGGCGGATGACCGCGTCGCCGGACCGGGTGATCGTGACGCCGGGCGCCAAGCCGATCATGTTCTTCGCGATCCTCGCGCTGTGCGAGGAGGGCGACGAGGTGCTGTACCCGGACCCGGGCTTCCCGATGTACGCCTCCATCGCCGCGTTCGCGGGCGCGCGGCCGGTGCCGGTGCCGCTGCGCGAGTCGAACGGGTTCACCGTCGACCCGGACGAGCTGGCCGCGCTGGTCACGCCGCGCACCAAGCTGCTGATCCTGAACTCGCCGCACAACCCGTGCGGCAGCGCGCTGGACCGGGCCCAGGTGGAGGCCATCGCCGAGATCGCGATCCGGCACGACCTGACGGTGCTGTCCGACGAGGTGTACTGGGCGCTGCGCTACGGCGGCGACCACCACAGCGTGCTGGACGTGCCGGGCATGGCGGAGCGGACGATCCTGCTCGACGGCTGGTCGAAGACCTACGCCATGACCGGGTGGCGGCTCGGCTACGGCGTCTTCCCGACCGAGCTGGTGGAGCCGGTGAGCAGGCTGGTCATCAACTCGGTGTCGTGCACCTCGGCGTTCAGCCAGTACGCGGCGATCGCGGCGCTGACGGGCCCGACCGACGACGTCGACCGCATGCGGGCGGCGTTCGCTGAGCGGGCCGAGGTCGTGGTGGACGGGCTGAACGCGATCCCCGGCGTGTCGTGCGTGCGGCCGGGCGGGGCGTTCTACGCGTTCCCCAACGTCACCGGGCTGGGGCTGCCGGAGGGCGAGCTGGCGGACCGGCTGCTGAACGAGGCCGGGGTCGCGGTGCTGCCCGGGACGGCGTTCGGCGAGTACGGCAAGGGCTATCTTCGGTTCTCCTACGCCAACTCGACCGACAACATCAAGGCCGCGCTCGGCGCGTTCGCCGACCTGGCCGCGGAGGTGACCCGTGCCTGACGTGCTGGTGACGCGCCGGATGGTGGACGCGGCGATGGCCGCGCTCGACGGCCTGGGGACCGTCGAGGTCTACACCGGCCCGCCGACGGCGATGCCGCGCGCGGAGCTGCTGACCCGGGTCGCCGGTGTGCGGGGCCTGCTGACCGTGCTCACCGAGCGGATCGACGCCGAGCTGCTGGACGCCGCGGGTCCTGGCCTGCGGATCGTCGCGAACCACGCGGTCGGCGTCGACAACATCGACATCGCCGAGTGCACCCGGCGGGGCGTGCTGGTGACGAACACGCCGGACGTGCTGACCGAGGCCACCGCCGACCTGGCCTGGGCGCTGATCCTGGCCTGCGTGCGGCGGGTGGCCGAGGGCGACCGGTTCCTGCGCGCCAAGACGCCGTGGATCTGGGACCCGCGCATGATGCTCGGGCACGACCTGCACGGGCGCGTCCTGGGCATCGTCGGCTGCGGCCGGATCGGCCAGGCGACCGCGCGGCGGGCGCTGGGGTTCGGGATGCGAGTCGTCTATCACAACTCGCGCCCGCTGCCGCCGGAGGTCGCCGAGCCCCTGGGCGCCACCTGGCGGTCGTTCGACGACCTGCTCGCCGAGTCCGACGTCGTCTCGGTGCACTGCCCGCTCACGCCCGACACCCGCCACCTCTTCGGGGCCGAGGCGTTCGCCCGCATGAAGTCCTCCGCGGTGCTGGTGAACACCTCGCGGGGTCCGGTCGTGGACGAGCTCGCGCTGGCCCAGGCGCTGCGGGCGGGGGAGATCTTCGCCGCCGGGCTCGACGTGTTCGAGCGGGAGCCCGAGGTCGAGGCCGAACTGCTCGACCTGGACTCGGTCACGCTCCTGCCGCACCTGGGCAGCGCGACCGTGGGCACCCGCGAGGCGATGGGCCTGCTGGCCGTGCAGAACCTGGCAGCAGGACTGGCAGGCGCCCGGCCGCGCAACCTGCTCAACCCGGAGGCCTTCACCGGCTGACCGGCGACCGGCCCGGGGCCGGGCCCGCACGGCCTGCCCCGGCCGGACGCCCGCCGGATGGCTCAGCGGGCGCGCGGCGGTGCTTGGCAGACATGCACGCCCGGATGCTGGCGATGCGCGCTGGGCGGCCACGGCTGCGACACCGGGTCGATTGCCTGGTGGCAGAACCCCAGGCTGACTGACCTGTCCGGTCGTCGCCGCGGCGGCTGGTGGCGCTGTTGGTGAGGTTCCCCAGGAGGTGACCGCGGACCGCCGATCGTGCTGGCTACCGCTGCCGGCCTGCTGGCCACCAGCAGGCTGATCCCGACAGTCAGCCCCTATCAGACACCGGTCATCGACAGATCAGCCGACAGCGGTCACGTGAGCCCGCTGACCGGCGGGCGGCGTCCGGTGGCGTCCGGTGGGGTGGACACCCCATCGGACGCCACCCAGTCGTCTACGCCGCCAACCGCCGGGACACGCTGATCCAGCGGTCCAGGAGGGCAGCGGCCGCGCCGGTGTCGATGGCCTCGGCCGCGCGCCCGTGCGCTGCCTCGAGGTCCGCGTGCAGGTCGTCCGACAGGCCGGTGAACGCCGCGATGGCGCCCGCGGCGTTGAGCACCACGGCCTCGCGCACCGGGCCCGGCTTGCCCGCCACCAGGTCGCGGACGACCGCGGCGTTGAACTCCGCGTCGCCGCCGCGCAGGTCCTCCGGCGCGGCCGGGGTGATGGCCAGGCGGGCCGGGTCGATGACGTCCTCGCGGACCGTCCCGCCCGAGACGGCCCACACCTTCGTGGTGGTCGTGGTGGTGATCTCGTCGAGGTTGTCGTCGCCGCGGACCACGAGCACGCTCGCGCCGCGCCCGGCGAAGACGCCCGCGATGACGGGGGCCAGGCGGGCGTTGGCGCAGCCGATGAGGCCCGCGCGGGGCTGGGCTGGGTTGGTCAGCGGGCCCAGGATGTTGAACGCCGTGGGGATGCCCAGCTGGGCCCGGGTCGGACCGGCGAAGCGCAGGGCGGGGTGGAAGGCGGCGGCGAAGCAGAAGCCGATGCCGACCTCGCGCACGCATTCCGACACCGCGGCCGGGCTCAGCTCGATCGCCACGCCCAGCGTCTCCAGGACGTCCGCTGTGCCGCACTTGGACGACGCCGCCCGGTTGCCGTGCTTGACCACCGGGACCCCGGCGGCGGCCGTGACCAGGGCGCTCATCGTGGAGATGTTCACAGTGTGGGCTTGATCGCCACCCGTGCCGACCACGTCGACGGCGTCGGGCACGTCCTCCACCCGGCGCGCGTGGGCGAGCATGCCCTCGGCCATGCCCGCGATCTCGGCGGGCGTCTCGCCCTTGGCGCGCAGCGCCACGGCGAAGCCCGCGATCTGCGAGGGGGTGGCCTCCCCGGACATGATCTGGTCCATCGCCCAGGTCGTGTCCTCGGCGGCGAGGTCCTCCCGGTCGATCAGGCGGCCGAGCAGGCCGGGCCAGGTCCTGGTCACCGAGCTCACCCCCGCAGGGCGGGCAGGCGCTTGGTGCGCAGGACGTCGGCGACGGTCTCGGCGGCGGTCAGCGGGTCGAGCGGGTGCACCACGACCGCGTCGGCCTGCGACCAGGTGGCCAGCCAGCGGTCGTCCTTGCGGCGCACCGCGATGACGATCGGCGGGCAGTCGGTGATCTCGTTCTTGAGCTGGCGGGACAGGCCGATGCCGCCGGTGGGCTGGGCCTCCCCGTCGAGGATGGCCAGGTCGATCTCGCCGGAGTCCATCGCCATCAGGACCTCGGCGACCGTGCCGACCTCGACGTACACCACCCGGCCGATGTCGGCGGCCGGACGGCGCCCGACGGCTGTGACGATCGTCTCGCGCACCTCGGGACGGTGGCTGAACACCAGGATCTTCAGGGGCTGCGCGGTCATGGCGTCCTCCACTTGGCAGGTCGGGCGTGCCGATGTTATCGGGCTCACCATGACCCGAACCAAGCCCTCCCGCCCCTCATTCCGTGCTTATTAACCACTCGGCCAAGCGGTCGGGAATCCCCAGTTCGGCACCCATTAGGTGATCAACAGCAGTGTGACCGGATGCACGCACGACCCGACCGGGCGCAGTACCTACCCGCAGGACATAATGCGTCGCGTGACAGCAGCAGCCCCCTCCATCGGACAGCGCATCCACTCGCTGAACCGGCCAAACATGGTCAGCGTCGGCACCATCGTGTGGCTGTCGAGCGAGCTGATGTTCTTCGCCGGACTGTTCGCGATGTTCTTCACGGTCAAGGCGCAGAACACCAGCGGTGTGTGGCCGCCGATCCTGGAGTCGACCGGCGAGCCGATCCACCTGAACCTGCCGTACGCGCTGCCGTTCACGATCATCCTGGTCGCGTCGTCGTTCACCTGCCAGCTCGGCGTGTTCGCCGCCGAGCGGGGCGACGTGTTCGGCCTGCGCCGGTGGTACATCCTGACGCTGGTCATGGGGGCGATCTTCGTCGGCGGGCAGGCGTACGAGTACGTGCAGCTGGTGCAGGAGGGCGTGACGATCCCGTCCGGGGCCTACGGCACGGTCTTCTACCTGACCACCGGCTTCCACGGTCTGCACGTGATCGGCGGGCTCGTCGCGTTCGTGTACCTGCTCATCCGCACGCGGCTGAGCAAGTTCACCCCCGCGCAGGCCACCTCGGCGATCGTCGTGTCGTACTACTGGCACTTCGTCGACATCGTCTGGATCGGTCTGTTCGCGGTCATCTACCTGGTGCCGTGATGACCCCGCGCTCCCACCACAGCTTCGCCGAACTGACAGCAAGGGTTGCCGCTAAATGATCAACAAACTCCGCAGCCGGACGAAGCTGCACAGGCGGGTGGCGGGCTTCCTCGCCCTGTCCTTCGCCCTGTTGTCGGTCGGGCTGCTCTACACCGCGCTGGCGCCCGAGCCCCCGGTCGCGCAGGCGCAGGCGGACCCCGCGCTGCTGCGCAAGGGCGAGCTGATCTACAACCGCACCTGCATCTCCTGCCACGGCGCGAACCTCGAGGGCGTCGAGGACCGCGGTCCCGCGCTGATCGGCATCGGCGAGGCGGCGGTGTACTTCCAGACCTCCACCGGCCGCATGCCGATGGTGCGCCAGGAGGCCCAGGCCGAGCGCAAGCCCCCGAAGCTGTCGCCGGACGAGATCGACGCGCTGATGGCGTTCGTGCAGTCCAAGGGCGGCGGGGTCGTCATGCCCGAGGGCGTCGGCGCCCAGCTGGTCGGCGACAACCCCGCGCGCGGCGGCGACCTGTTCCGGCTGAACTGCGCCTCCTGTCACAACTTCACCGGCCGCGGCGGCGCGCTGTCCTCGGGCAAGTACGCCCCGACGCTGGACGGCGTCACCGAGGAGCAGATCTACGCGGCCATGCTGACCGGCCCGCAGAACATGCCCAAGTTCTCCGACCGGCAGCTCTCGCCCGAGGAGAAGAAGGACATCATCGCCTTCGTCAAGTCGGTCACCGACGGCAACAACAACCCCGGCGGCAACGCGCTCGGCGGTCTTGGCCCCCAGTCCGAGGGTCTGATCGCGTTCATCGTGGGCATCGCCGCGCTGGTGGGCATCACCCTGTGGATTGGGGCGAAAGCATGAGCGCCAAGAACCCCGACGAGCTGCCTTCCGAGGCCGACCTCGCCGAGATGTCCCGCGACGACCTGGTCCGCCTCGGCGCCAAGCTCGACGGCGTCGAGCTCGTCGAGTACCCGGACCCGTGGCCGGTCAAGGGCACCCGCGCGGAGAAGCGGGCCGAGCGGCTGGTCGCGCTCTGGTTCGGCATCGCCGCGCTCGCGGGCCTGGCCTTCGTCGCCGTGTACCTCTTCTGGCCCGCCGAGTACGCCGCGTACAACGAGCCCGGCCACACGATGTACCTGCTCTACACGCCGATGCTGGGCGCCACCCTGGGCCTGTGCATCCTGGGCATCGGCGTGGGCGTGCTGATGTACACCAAGAAGTTCATCCCGCACGAGCTCGCGGTGCAGCAGCGCCACGACGGCGGCTCGTCCGAGCTGGACAAGGCCACGATCGTGGCCGAGCTGGCCGACGCCGGGAACCGCAGCACCATCACCCGCCGCCCGATGATCAAGGCGACGCTCGGCGCAGGCGCCGGGGTCATGGGCCTCGGCCTCGGCGTGTTCGCCATCGGCGGCCTGGTCCGCGACCCGTGGGCCGACAGCGACGGCAAGGAGTCGCTGTGGCACACCGGCTGGCAGGAGACCAACGGCGAGCGGGTCTACCTGCGCCGCGCCACCGGCAACCCGCACGAGGTCGTCCTGGTGCAGCCCGGTGACCTCGACGCGGGCGCGATGGAGACGGTCTTCCCGTTCCGCGAGTCCGAGCGCGACGACCACCACGCGCTGTCCATGGCGCTCAAGCGCTCGGACAACCCGGTCATGCTGATCCGCCTGCGGCCCGAGGACGCCGCCAAGGTGGTCAAGCACAAGGGCCAGGAAGACTTCAACTACGGCGACTTCTACGCCTACTCGAAGATCTGCAGCCACCTGGGATGCCCGACGTCGCTCTACGAGCAGCGCACCAACCGCATCCTGTGCCCGTGCCACCAGTCGCAGTTCGACGCGCTGCAGTACGCCAAGCCGATCTTCGGCCCGGCCACCCGCAAGCTGGCGCAGCTGCCCATCGCCCTCGATGAGGAGACGGGCTACCTTTACGCCAAGAGCGATTTCATCGAGCCCATCGGGCCCGCGTTCTGGGAGCGGAAGTCATGAGTGCGATCACAACTCCCACGAAGCCCCGGTCGATGGCCGCCCGCGCCGCGGGCGGGGCAGCCAAGTGGGCCGACGACCGGTACCACATGGCGGGCGGCCTGCGCCGCCAGATGAACAAGGTCTTCCCGACGCACTGGTCCTTCCTGCTCGGCGAGATCGCGCTCTACAGCTTCATCGTGCTGCTGCTGACGGGCACCTACCTGGCGCTGTTCTTCGACCCGTCCATGGTCGAGGTCGTCTACCAGGGCGAGTTCGTCCCGCTGCGCGGCCTGGAGATGTCGCGGGCGTACGAGTCCGCGCTGCAGATCACCTTCGAGGTGCGCGGCGGCCTGTTCGCCCGCCAGATGCACCACTGGTCGGCGCTGCTGTTCATGGCCGCGCTGGTCACGCACATGTTCCGGGTGTTCTTCACCGGCGCGTTCCGGCGCCCGCGCGAGGTCAACTGGGTCATCGGCGTCCTGCTGTTCATGCTCGGCGCGCTGGAGGGCTTCTCCGGCTACTCGCTGCCCGACGACCTGCTCTCCGGCGCCGGTCTGCGGATCATGTCCGGCCTGATCCTGACGATCCCGGTCATCGGCACCTGGACGCACTGGCTGCTGTTCGGCTCGGAGTTCCCGGGCACCGAGATCGTCCCGCGCCTCTACACGCTGCACATCCTGCTGCTGCCGGGCATCATCCTGGCGCTGATCGGTGTGCACCTGGCGCTGGTCTGGTACCAGAAGCACACGCAGTTCCCGGGCGTGGGCCGCAAGGAGACCAACGTCGTCGGCGTGCGGATCATGCCGGTGTTCGCGGTCAAGGCTGGCGGCTTCTTCGCCGTCGTCGTCGCGGTCTGCGCGCTGCTGGGCGGGCTGTTCCAGATCAACCCCATCTGGAACTTCGGCCCGTTCAACGCCGCGCACATCTCCGCTGGCACCGTGCCCGACTGGTACATGGGCTGGACGGACGGCCTCATCCGGCTCTGGCCAGCGTGGGAGGTCTACCTCGGGAACTACACGATCCCGGCGTCGTTCTTCCCGTTCATGCTGGGCCTGCCCCTGCTGACCGGTGTCGCGGCGGTCTACCCGTGGATCGAGCGCAGGTTCACCAAGGACTACGCGCACCACAACCTGCTGCAGCGCCCGCGTGACGTCCCCGTCCGCACGAGCCTCGGCGTCATGGCGATCACCTACTTCATGGTGTCGCTGCTGTCGGCGGCCAACGACGTGCTGGCGGAGAAGTTCTTCATCTCGCTGAACGCGACCACCTGGATGGGCCGCATCGGCCTGCTGGTGCTGCCGCCGCTGGCGTACTACATCACCTACCGCATCTGCCTGGGCCTGCAGCGCTCGGACCGCGAGGTGCTGGAGCACGGCGTGGAGACCGGCATCATCAAGCGCCTCCCGCACGGCGAGTTCATCGAGGTGCACCAGCCGCTCGGCCCGGTGGACGACCACGGCCACCCGATCCCGCTGGAGTACCAGGGCGCCCCGGTGCCCAAGAAGATGAACAAGCTGGGCTCGGCTGGCGAGCCGGTGCAGGGCTCGTGGCTCACCCCGGACCCGCCGGAGGAGACCGCGGCCCTGGCCAGGGCCCGCGCGGCCCAGCTGGGCCACGGCGCCTCCGGTGAGCTGGAGGCAGGCCAGACGGAGACCGGTAGGCACACCGCGCCGACCAGGGACCCGAGCAAGGAACTCTGATCGCCACGAGGGGCGGCACCCGACCCGGGTGCCGCCCCTCGCCGCGATAGCGTGTCCGGCGTGATGAGACGGGCCTGGGCGGCGGCGCTGGTGCTGCTGACCGCCTGTGGAACCACCCCGTCGACCCCTGTGGAGGCTCCCGCAGTGCAGAGCGCAGAGGCCTGTCCGTACCCCGAGTCGGGGTTCGACTGCGACTTCCAGCGGCGCTTCGACCAGGCCAGGCGCTACGCCGCCGACCGGCCGGGCGCGACGGCGCTGGTGGTGCGCGACCGCGAGCGGGACGTCGTGTGGCGCAACGAGCACGCGGGCGACATGGTCTGGACGGCGTCGACGATCAAGCTGGCGATGGCGGCCGACCTGCTGGTCCGGCACCGGTCCGGGGAGATCGAGCTCACCGCCGCCGACCGGGCCGACATGGACGCCATGCTGTTCGACTCCGACGACAAGGCCGCCACCGACCTGTGGATGCGGTACTCCGGGGACGACCACAGGCTGTTCAACGCCCACTTCCCCGGCCTGGGGCTGGCGACGCTGCGGCCGCAGCCGGGGTACGGGCGGGTGTTCCCGTACTGGGGCTTCCAGAAGTGCACCGCCGACGACCTCGACCGGCTGCTGGCGCACGTCCTGGGCGGGCTGGCGGCGGAGGACCGGGCGTACCTGGTCGACCGGATGCGGACGGTGGCGCCCAACCAGCAGTGGGGCGTGTGGGCCGCGGGCCCGGGCGCGCGGCCGGGGGCCAAGAACGGCTGGGCCGAGGAGGACACCGGCTGGGTGATGAACAGCATCGGCTTCGTCGGGCCCGCCGAGCGCTACACCGTCGTGATCCTCAACGACCTGCGCGGCGAGGGCGCCTACGACGAGGGCCGGGAGACGACGTCCGAGGTGGCGCGGCTGCTGTTCGCCGGTCGGTTCTAGCTCACCGCCGGTCGCCGATCACCACTTGTCCTCGTCGAAGACGCGGGTGGTCTCGCTGT
The DNA here is from genome assembly GCF_024760565.1 of Actinokineospora sp. UTMC 2448. Classification (NCBI taxonomy): domain Bacteria; kingdom Bacillati; phylum Actinomycetota; class Actinomycetes; order Pseudonocardiales; family Pseudonocardiaceae; genus Actinokineospora; species Actinokineospora sp. UTMC 2448. Next base: position 1,645,009 of record NZ_CP031087.1, read on the forward strand.
AGTCCTCGGACTCCGGCGCCTTCGGGGCGGCGGGCGGCTTCTCCTCGGGCTCGTCGTCCACGCGCTGCACGATGGCGCGGTCCCCGCCCAGCGGGACGAAGGCCTCGGCGACGGTCGTCGCGGCGGCCTGGCGGGCCTTGCGCGCGGTGCGCAGGATCTCCGCGGCCAGCTCGGCGGCGGGCTTGGCGGTCGCGGCGTCGTCGAGCCGCAGGTCCAGCAGCGCGCCGTTGGGGGCGACGGTGACGGTGACGGTGCGGTCCTCGGAGGTCTGCGTGCTGCCCGCGGACTCCAGGTCCCGCTTGAACTCGGTGGCCTTCTGCTGGAGGTCGGCGACCTTGCGCTCGAAGTCGGCGAGCCACTCGTCCGGGGTCTGCACGCGCACAGGGTAGCGGGGTTTAGGGTTGTCGGACCGAGACTTTGGAGGACCGAGCCCATGATCACGGCGATCGTGCTCATCTACGCCGCCACGGACCGCATCCCCGAGACGGCCCAGGCGATCGCCGACATCGACGGGGTGACCGAGGTCTACTCCTGCGCAGGCGACGTCGACCTGATCGCCATGGTCCGCGTCAGCGACCACGAGACCCTGGCCGAGCTGGTGCCGGGCCGGATCGGGCGGGTGCAGGGCGTGCTCGACACCGACACCCACATCGCCTTCCGCTCGTACTCCAGCCGCGACACCGAGGCCGCCTTCGCCATCGGCGACGACTAGCCGCCGCTCACTTCCCCCAGTGGCCGAGCCGGGAGCGGGCGTGGTCGGCGCGTTCCAGCCAGTGCCGCCAGCTCGCGGCGGCGTGGGCGGGTTCCGACCACGGGGTGGACGTGCGGACCAGGCGGGTGCCCGGGCGGTCCAGCCAGCGCAGGATCACCGCGACCTCCTCGGGGGGCGCGCCGTGCAGGGGGCCGTCGCCGGTGAAGACCGTCTCGGCGCTGGCCACCAGCTGCTCGACCACGGGCATCGGCGGAACCCCGCGCTGGGCGACGCCCGCTGAGGCCAGTCGGCCGTGGCGGACGACCGCGAACTCCCAGCCGCCCGCGCCGTCCGGGCGGGCGGCGACCAGCTCGGCGATCCGCGCCAGGGCCGCGAGGCGCTGGCCGCGGTCCAGGGCGCGGATGAGGGTGCTCATGCGGTCGCGGTCGGTGCGCGCCTCCTCGTAGCGCTGGGCGGCCGAGAGGTCGAGCAGGCGGGTCTCCAGCAGCCGCAGCGGGTCGGTGAGCGCGCCCGCGACCAGGCCGGTGACGCCCGCGACGGCCGGGGCGTACTGGGCGGCGGTCTGCGCGCCTGAGCAGGGCGCGCCGCAGCGGCCGAGCTCGGCCAGCGCGCACGGGGTCGCCGAGGGGGAGCGGGCCGGGATGCGGACCGTGCAGGGGCGGATGCCGGTGGCCTGCTGCAGGGCGTGCATGGCGTCCTCGGCCAGCGCGCGGCTGCGCAGGGGCCCCAGCGCGCCGTCCCGGGGCCCGCGGACCAGGGACAGCCGGGGGAACGGCTCGTCGGTCAGCGCGACCCACCAGCCGTTGTGGGGGTTCTTGGAGCGGCGGTTGTACGCGGGCTTGTGCGCGGAGATCAGCCGCAGCTCGCGCACCTCGGCCTCCAGCGAGTGCGCGCACGTCACGTGGTCCACCCGGACCGCGAGGGCCACCATCTCGCGCAGGCGGCGGCGCGTCTCGCCCGCGGTGAAGTACTGCCGGACCCGGCGGCGCAGGTCGACGGCTGTGCCGACGTACAGCACCTCCTCCGAGGGACCGCGGAACAGGTACACGCCGGGCTCGTGCGGCAGGTCCTCGGCCAGCGTGCGCTTGCGGCGCTGGGCGTCGGTGACCTCCGGCAGGTAGCCCAGCAGCTCCTCCAGCGACTGCACGCCCAGCGACCCGACCCGCTCCAGCAGGCCGTGCAGGACGTCGACGGTCGCGCGCGCGTCGGCGAGGGCGCGGTGGATCGGGACGGTCTCGGCCCGGAACAGCGTGGCCAGGGCGGACAGCCTGCAGCTCGGCGCCTCCTCCCGGCTCAGCACCCGCCTGCCGAGCTTCACCGTGCACACCACGGTCGGCTTGGGCCACGGGTAGCCGAGGCGGGCGCACGCGGCCTTGACGAAGCCCACGTCGAACCCCGCGTTGTGCGCGACCAGGACCGACCCGGCGGCGAACTCCAGGAACGCGGGCAGCACCGTGTCGAGCCGGGGCGCCGCGGAGACCATGACCTCGGTGATGCCGGTCAGCGCGACGACCTCCGGCGGGATGCCGCGCTCGGGGTCGACCAGGGTGGCGAACTCGCCGAGCACCTCGCCGCCGCGGACCTTGACCGCGCCGAACTCGGTGATGGCGTCGGTCTCGTGGCTGCCGCCGGTGGTCTCCAGGTCGAACACCACGAACGTGGTCTCGCGCAGCGGCGTGCCCAGCTCGTCGAAGGTCAGCTGCCCAGTCATCGGCTCGAAGCTAGATCACGGCACTGACAGAAACGGCATGGTGCGCACACTGCGTCGTTACCGGCCCAGACTAATCTGGAGAAATGGCTCCGCCCGCCGACCCGCAGGCCAGCGCGGACCCCGACGCCGGGGTCCGCGGCTCCACTGTGGACTGGACCGGGCTGCCGGAGCCGGTCAGGGGCAGGCTGGCCGAGATCGCCGCGGAGGCGGTCGGCGCGCTGCCCGCCGTGGACGTCCCGCAGTCGCTGCGCGCGGTGGCCCGGTTCGCGCCCGCCAAGCGGGCCCGGTTGGGCGCGGGCGCGCTCATCGCCGCCCTGCGCGACCTGCCCGCCTTCCGCACGGCGGTGGTCAACTGGGCCAGGGAGCACCGGCCCGCCGCGCTCGACGTCGGCGGCGCCGACCCGGTGGCCGCGGCGGCGGCGGCCGTGCTGCTCGGCGAGGACTCCGCGGTGCACTACGTCGAGCTGATCGGCCGCCGCGTCACCGACTCCGCCCTGCGCACCGAGCGCGACGCGGCCGTGGCGAAGCTGCGCAAGGCCGAGGCCGAGCTGGCCCGCGTGCAGGCGCTGCTCGACGACTCGGCCGGGGCGGCCGACCGGGTCAGGGCCGAGAGCGAGGCCGAGCTGGAGCGGCTGCGCAAGCGCCTGCGCGAGCAGGGCGTCAAGCTGCGCGAGGCCAAGGACGCCGCCGCGGCCGCCGATGCCGAGATGGCGCGGCTGCGCGCCCGGGTCGATGCCGAGCTGGCCGCCGTGGTCGAGCAGCGCGACCGCGAGCGCGAGCGGGTCGAGCACGAGCGGGCCCGCGCCGAGCGCGCCGAGGCCGACGCCGAGATCGCCCGGCAGTCCGCGCGCGAGGCCCGCCAGGCCGACGAGGTGCGGCTGGCGCTGCTGGTCGACACCCTCGACGGGGCCGTCACCGGCCTGCGCCGCGAGCTGGCCCTGGGCGGCGGCGGCCCGCGCCCGGCCGACCTCGTGCGCGGCGCGACGGCGGCGCAGGGCGTCGCCGGGCGGGTGGAGGACCCGGCCGCGCTGGACCGGCTGCTGGCGCTGCCGTCGGTGCACCTGGTCGTCGACGGCTACAACGTCACCAAGACCGGCTATCCCGAGCTGTCCCTCGCCGACCAGCGCGACCGGCTCGTGCGCCAGCTCGCCGCGCTGGCCGCGCGCACGTCCGCCGAGGTGACGCTGGTCTTCGACGGCGCGGGCGTGGTCGCCGTCCCGGTCGCGGCGCCCCGGGGCGTGCGGGTGCTGTTCAGCGATCCCGGCGTGCTCGCCGACGACGTGATCCGCGCGCTGGTCACCGCGGAGCCGGAGGGCCGCCCGGTCGTGGTCGCCACGTCCGACCGCGCGGTGGCGGACTCGGTGCGCAGGCGCGGCGCCCATCCGGTGCCGTCCGCGGTGCTGCTGGCCCGGCTCGGCCGCATCTGAGCGGCGGACCCCGTCGTTGTCCAGGTCGATGTCGTTGTCCAGGTCGATGCTGTTCCGGGTGCTGGCCGCGCTGGTCGCGGTGTCGTCGTTGCTGATGCAGCCGGTGGCGGCCGCGCAGCAGAGCGAGCCGCCGCGGCCGGAGGCCGGGACCGGGCCGGGCGCGCCGGTGCCCGACCCGCGCCCGGGCGAGGCGTTCGCCGATCCGGCAGTGGCCGCCCTCCAACGCACCGCGACGGACGTGCAGCGCGAGCTCGCCGACCTGTCCGGGCTGGTCGAGGCGGCCGCGGTCGAGCTGGGCACGGCGACGCGGGCCGCCGACGCCGCCCGCGCCGAGCGCGCCGCGGCCGACGAGGTCGTGGCCGCCCGGCAGGCCGAGGTCGACGAGTTCGCCGCCGCCCTGCTGGCCACGCAGGCGCGCCCCGGCGGGCTGCACGTGCTGCTGACCGTCGACGGGCCCGCCGACTTCCTGCAGGGCAGCGCCATGGTCGAGCGGATGCGCGCGGACACCGACGCCACGCTCACCGCGGCGCTCGACCGCCAGGAGGCGGCGGCCGCCGCCGAGCGCGCCGCGGCCGACGCCCAGGACACCGCCGCCCAGCGCAAGGCCGACCTGGACCGCCGCACGGCCGACGCCACGAACCGGGCGGCCGCGGTGTCGAGCGAGATGCGCGGGCGCATCGCCGAGACCGACGCCGCCGTGGTCGCCGCGCAGCGCGCGCAGCGGGAGCGCAACGAGCGCACCGCGGCGAACTGGCGCGCCTACACCGCCCGGCTCGCCGAGGCGGGCATCACGCCGCCGCCCGCCGCCGCGCTGCGCGACCCCGCCCGGCTGCCGCCCGGCCTGCGCGCGCTGCCGGGTCGGGACGGACCGCAGGCGGGAGTCGCGGAGACGGTGCTGACCGGCGGTGAGCGGCTGCTCGTGCTGCCCGCGGAGACGATCGCCGCCGTGGACACCGCGATCGGCGCGCTCGGCAAGCCGTACGTGCCCGCCAAGGGGGAGGGGCCGGTCGCCTACTCCTGCGACGGGCTCGTCAAGGCGGCGTTCGGGTCGGTGCCCTCGGCGATCGGCGAGCAGTTCGCCACCCTCGCCCCGGTGCCCGCCGCCGACGCCCAGCCCGGCGACGTCGTGTTCATCGGGCCGACCCGGCTCGGCGTTCAGTCCGTCGGCGTCGTGCTGGACGGGCGCACGATGCTCGCCGCGGACGCGCGCCTCGCCGGGGTCGTGGTCACCGACCTGCCCGGCCCTGACACCGTCGTGGGCGTGGCCCGGCCCGCGCTCGGGCCGCGTCCGGCCCGGCCGGTGCCCTCGGCCGAGCCCGGCGGGCTCGCCTGGCGCTGCGGCAGCGTCCAGCTCCCGCCGCGCGGTCCGGGGGAGGCCGCTGGCGCGTGGGGCGGCTACCCGAACGGGCTGATCCCGCCCGCCGCGCTGTGTCGGATCGGGGTGGGCGCGCACGCGTTGCGGTGCGACGCGGCGATGTCCTACCGGGCCATGGCCGAGGCGTTCTCCGCCGCCTTCGGCAGGCCGCTGTGCATCACCGACTCCTATCGCACTTTTGCCGCGCAAGTGCGTCTCTACGGCGAGAAACCCGCGCTCGCCGCCGTGCCGGGGACCAGTAATCACGGCTGGGGACTCGCGGTCGATCTCTGCGGCGGAATCCAGTCCTTCACCTCGCCGGAATACCGCTGGCTCGCCGCCAACGGCCCCCGCTTCGGCTGGTCGAATCCGGCGTGGGCGCGGCCGGGCGGCGGCCGCGAGGAGCCCTGGCACTGGGAATACACCGGCTGAATTGTCGGTGGTCCGCTCTAGCGTGATCTTCGACGAGCGGGAAAGGGGTGTAATCGTGATCATCGACTGTGATCGGTGCGTCGCCCGCGTCGAGGACGCGTGCGGCGACTGCGTGGTCAGCGTGTTGCTGGGCGTTCCGCCCAGCGTCGAATTCGATCAGGTCGAGCGCGCGGCGATCGCGGCGTTGGCGGCCGCGGGCATGATCCCCCGGCTGCGGCTGGCGCTGGTGGAGAAGTCCGCCTGAATCCCGACACGCCCGGGTGAATTCCACGCCGCGCCGAGCGGTCGTGGTCGATCGGTGAGCGGTTCACCGATCGGGTGAACAGGGCTGTTGCGCTCATCACAGTGTGGAGTCGGCACTGCTCTGATGGGGGTTCGGCGCGAATCTCCCGGCGTTCACGGCACGGTCGGTGGACGCCATGGCTCACGTTTCGTAACCTGTCCGAGATTTCGCGGCTTCCCGTCACCAACCCCGAGGCGACGACGCGGAATCGCCGCCCCGCTCGACCCCACGAGGGTCGGACCGGTCCCCCGCGGTCGGCGCCAGCCGGCGTGGCGGTCAGAGGACGAAGGAGTACGCGCGACGTGGCGTCGCATCGACTCAAGAGAGCCCTGAAGGGCGCCATGGGCGTCACGGCTGTCGTCGCGGTGGTGAGCTTCTCCCCCTCACCGGCCATGGCACAGCCCCCCACAACCGCATCCGAGGCCGTCGAGCAGTACAAGAAGCTCAGCGAGCAGGCCGCGACCGTCAACGAGGACCTGCTCAAGGCCCAGGACGACCTCAAGGCCAGGAAGGCCGACTACGACAAGGCCACCAAGGACGTCGCCGCCGCCAAGGAGCTGGAGAAGAAGGCGCGCGCCCAGGAGGAGGCCTTCCGCGGCCAGGTCGACGACCTCGCCAGCGCCTCGTTCCAGGGCGCCCGGTTCAACAAGATCTCCGCCCTGCTGACCGGCGACTCGCCCGACGACTTCCTGGAGCGCGCCTCCGCGCTCTCGGTGCTCGCCGCCGACAGCGAGCAGGCCCTCTCGGCCTACACCTCCGCGGTCACCACCGCGGAGGAGGCCCGCAGGCAGGCCGAGGACGGCCAGAAGCGCGCCGCCAAGGCCAAGGCCGACGCCGAGAAGCTCACCGCGGACATCACCAAGAAGCGCGACGAGCTGCAGAAGCAGATCGAGGAGGTCGACGCCGCCCGCCAGCGGCTGACCGCCGAGGAGAACGCCGAGCTGCGCGGCCCCGCGGACACCGGCGTCTACATCGCCCCGCCCGGCGCGGCGGGCATCGCGATGAACACCGCCCTCGCCCAGCGCGGCGACATGTACGAGTGGGGCGCCGAGGGCCCGAACACCTTCGACTGCTCCGGCCTGATGGTGTACGCCTACCGCGAGGCGGGCGTGTCCCTGCCGCGGTCCAGCCGCGCCCAGTTCGGCGTCGGCGTGCCCGTCTCCCGCAGCGAGCTCAAGGCGGGCGACCTGGTCTTCTACGGCAGCAGCGCGGGCAGCATCCACCACGTCGCCATGTACATCGGCGGCGGCCGGATCGTCCACGCGTCGACCTTCGGCGTGCCGGTGAAGACCGACACGATCGACGGCGGCGGCAGCGACTACTTCGGCGCGCGCCGGGTCGCGGGCTGACAAGCGCGATCACGGGCCCGTAGCCGGTTGGCTACGGGCCCGTCGTCGTGTTCCCCTACGATTCCCGAATGGCCTCCAGGGCACGGGTACGCGCGTGGCTAGGCGCGATCGTGGCGGTGATCGCCGCCGCCGGTGTCGCCCTGGTGTCGCTGCCCGGGGACGAGTCGGGCCCGCTCGGCCAGTCCGGCCAGGGTCGGCCGATGGGCGCGGTGCCGCCCGCCGAGCCCTCCGCCGTCGACGTCCTGCGCGGCGACGCCGTGTCCGCCCTGCTGGAGCGCCGCGCGTCGGCCGTGCGCGACCGCGACCGGCAGGCCTTCCTCGCCACCGTCGACCCGCAGGCCGAGCCGTGGTTCCGCGAGGCGCAGCAGGACCTGTTCGACAACCTCGACGGCGTCCCGCTCGCCCACTGGTCCTACGCCGTCGACCCGGCCGACGTGCTCGACCTGGCGGGCCTGCCCGACGCCGACCGGACCGCCACCGAGCTGTGGGCGCCCGGCGTCGAGCTGCACTACGCCCTGCGCGGGGTCGACACCGTGCCCACCGCCCGCGACATGGGCTACCTCTTCGCCCGCCGCGGCGACGCCTGGTACCTGCACTCCGACACCGCGCTGTCCGAGCTGGGCAGGCGCACGTGGCGCGGGCCGTGGGACTTCGCGCCCTGCCAGGTCGTGGCCACCGACGCGGGCCTGGTGCTGGCGCACCCGGGCAGCCAGCCGATGGTCGACCGGCTGGTCCGCGAGCTGGACCCGGCCGTGCGCGCGGTCGCCGACGTGTGGGGCGCTGACTGGTCGGGCAAGGTCGCGCTGATCCTGCCGGACAGCCCGGCGGAGATGCGCGCGCTGGTCGGCCCCGACTTCCCGGTGGAGTCGGTGGTCGCCGTGGCCACCGCGGACCGGGTGGACACCGCGGCGAACCTGGCCGTCGGCCAGCGCGTCGTGCTCAGCCCGGTGGGCGCGCGGGCGCTGTCCGTCGCCTCGCTCAAGGTCGTCCTGCGGCACGAGATCACCCACGTCGCCGCGCGCGGGCGCACGGTGGACGGTTCGCCGATGTGGCTGCTGGAGGGCTTCGCCGACTACGTCGGCTACCGCGACAGCGGCCTCACCCTGGCCCAGGGCGCGCCCGACCTGGCCGCGCTGGTCCGCGACACGGGCGCGCCGCCCGGCCTGCCCGACGACCGGTCCTTCCGCGCCCGGGACAAGGAGCTGGACCTGGCCTACCAGCAGGCCTGGTCGATCGCCCGGTTCCTCGCCGAGCGCTTCGGCGAGCGCGAGCTGGTCGAGCTGTACCGGTCGGTGGCGGGCGCGGGCCCGGTCTCCGCGGCCGAGACCGACTCGCTGCTGCTGGCGGCCGTCGGCCTGGACCGGGCCGCCCTGCTGGACGAGTGGCGCGGCCACCTCAAAGAGGTGCTGGGCTAGTTTGGGCTGATGCGTCGGACCCTGCTGGTGACCAACGACTTCCCGCCCCGACCGGGCGGCATCCAGGCCTATCTGCACTCGTTCGCGACCCGCCTGTCCGATCTGGTGGTGTACGCCCCGGCATGGGAGGGCGCTGCCGAGTTCGACGCCCGCCAGCCGTTCCCGGTCGTGCGCCACCCCGGCTCGCTGATGCTGCCCACCCCGTCGGTCGCGCGGCGGGCCCGCGAGATCGTCCGGGCCGAGGGCTGCGGGACCGTCTGGTACGGCGCGGCGGCCCCGCTGGCCCTGCTGGGGCCGCTGGGCGCGGAGCGGACGGTGGCCAGCACGCACGGGCACGAGGTTGGCTGGTCGATGCTGCCCGTCGCCCGGCAGGCGCTGCGCCGGATCGGCTCGACGACCGACGTGATCACCTACGTCAGCCAGTACACCCGAAGCCGCTTCGCCGCCGCGTTCGGCCCGCGCGCGGCGCTGGAACTGCTGCCCTCGGGCGTCGACACGGACCTCTACAAGCCCGACGACGCCGCGCGCGCGGAGATCAGGGCCCGGCACGGCCTCGGCGACCGGCCGGTGGTGGTGTGCGTGTCCCGGCTGATGCCGCGCAAGGGCCAGGACGTGCTGATCCGCGCGCTCCCGCGCATCCGGGAGCGGGTCCGCGACGCGGCCCTGCTGCTGGTCGGCGGCGGCCCGTACCGCTCGTCGCTGGGGTCGCTGGCGGCCCAGGAGGGCGTGTCCGACCACGTCGTGTTCACCGGCTCGGTCCCGTGGTCGGAGCTGCCCGCGCACTACGCGGCGGGCGACGTGTTCGCCATGCCCTGCCGCACGCACGGCCGGGGCCTGGACGTCGAGGGACTGGGCATCGTCTTCCTCGAGGCCGCCGCGACGGGCCTCCCGGTCGTCGCAGGCGACTCCGGCGGCGCCCCGGAGACCGTCGACGACGGCCACACCGGGCACGTGATCGACGGCCGGTCCGTCGCCGACGTGGCCGACCGGGTGGGCGCGCTGCTCGCCGACCCCGTCCGCGCGCGGTCCATGGGCGCGGCGGGCCGCGAGTGGATGCGCAGGGCGTGGTCGTGGCGCGACCGCACCGCCCGTCTGGAGCGACTGCTGTCGGGGGAGACGGTCTACCGGCGCTCGTAGATGGCGGCGATGGTGTCGCCGTAGGTCTTGAGGATGGTGTCGCGGCGGAGCTTGAGGCTGGGGGTGACCTCGCCCGCCTCCTCGGTGAAGTCGCGGGGCAGGACCACGAAAGCCCGGATGGACTCCGCCTGCGAGACCGCCTTGTTGGCCTCGTCGACCGCGGTCTGGATCTCCGCGCGCAGCTCGGCGTCCTCGGCCAGCGCGTCGGGGGACTTGCCGCGCTCGGCCGCCCACGCGGTGGTGAAGTCGGGGTCCAGGGTGACCAGGGCGGCGATGAACGGCCTGCGGTCGCCCACCACCAGGCACTGGCTGACCAGCGGGTGCCTGCGGACCCGGTCCTCCAGCACCGCGGGGGCGACGTTCTTGCCGCCCGCGGTCACGATGAGCTCCTTCTTGCGGCCGGTGATGCGCAGGTAGCCGTCGGCGTCGAGGTCGCCGAGGTCGCCGGTGGCGAACCACTCGCCGGTGCGGTCACCGCGCCAGTAGCCCGCGGAGACCATCGGGCCGCGCAGCAGGATCTCGCCGTCCTCCGCGATCGCCACCCGCGCGCCCGCCACCGGGCGGCCGACCGTGCCCACGCGGAACGCGGCCTGGGTGTTGACGCACACCGCCGCTGCCGTCTCGGTGAGGCCGTAGCCCTCGTACACCGGCACGCCGACGCCGCGGAAGAAGTGGGCGAGGTGCTCGCCCAGCGGCGCGCTGCCGGAGATCGCCGCGACGCAGCGGCCGCCGAGGACCGCGCGCAGCCGGGAGTACACCAGCCTGCCCGCGAGCGCGTGCCTGATCCGCAGGCCCAGCGGGACCGGGCCCCTGTCGACGGCCTGGCTGTACTCCACGGCCAGCGCCTCGGCGATGTCGAAGACCTGCTCGCGGCCGGCGGCGCGCGCGCTCTGCCGGGCGCTGTTGTAGACCTTCTCGAAGACCCTCGGCACCGCGACCACGAACGTCGGCCGGAACGTCGACAGGTCCGCGACGAGCGTCTTCACGTCCGGCAGGTGGCCGAGCGTGGTGCGCGCGTACACGCAGCACAGCGCGATCGCGCGGGCGAAGACGTGCGCCAGCGGCAGGAACACCAGCATCGAGTTGCCCGGCCGCAGCAGGTGCGGGAACGCGGCGATGTCGGCGCGGATCTCGGCCAGCAGGTTGGCGTGGGTCAGCTCGACGCCCTTGGGCCGCCCGGTCGTGCCGGAGGTGTAGACCAGGGTGGCCAGGTCGGCCGAGCCGACGGCCCGGCGGCGGCGGTGCGCGTCCTCGTCGGGGAGGTCCGCGCCGAGCGCGGTCAGCTCCTCGATCGCGCAGTCGTGCCCCGGCTCGATCTGCCAGATCCGCACGACCTCGCCCAGCCGGTCGACGACGCTCTCGACGGTCCGCCGGTGCGTGTCGTCCTCCACGACGACCGCGCGCGCCCCGGAGTCGGCGAGGATCCAGGCCACCTGTTCGGCCGACGACGTCTCGTACACCGGCACGGTCACCCCGCCCGCGGCCCACACCGCGAAGTCGACCAGCGTCCACTCGTAGCGGGTGCGCGACATCAGGGCGACCCGGTCGCCGGGCCGCACGCCCGCCGCGATCAGGCCCTTGGCGACGGCCAGCACCTCGGCGGCGAACTCGCGGGTGGTGACGTCGATCCAGGTGCCGTCGACCCGCCTGCGGAAGGCGACGGCGTCGGCGAAGCGCTCGGCGTTGGCCCACACCATGTCGGTCAGGCTCTCGTCGGGCGCGACGGTGCTGATCGCGGGCACGCCGTATTCGCGCACGGGACCCCTCCGTGGATTCGGTGAGTTACCCAAGCAAGGTAGTCCGGGGTGTGCGGCCGGTGCGCGGCGGTCTGGCATCCTGCACCCCGTGCCGCAAGTGGATGTGGTTGACGAGACGTTCGTGGTGGCCCCGCCGGGCGCGGTGGCCGCCGTCTTCGCCGACCCCGCCGCCTGGCGGGGGTTCTGGCCCGACCTGCGGCCGAAGGTCTACGCCGACCGCGGCGACGAGGGCATGCGCTGGACCGTGACCGGGGCGCTGACCGGCACGATGGAGGTCTGGCTCGAGCCGGTGCTCGACGGCACACTCCTGCACTACTTCCTCCGCGCCGACCTGCCCGGCTCGCCGTCGCCGCGCAGGCTGCACCGGGAGAAGACCCGCCGCCAGCTCGCCGCCAAGGCCCTGGCGTTCCGGCTCAAGACGATCTTGGAGGACGGCCGGGCGCCCGGCTGCGCACCGTAAACTCGATCTGTGCGGGTTCATGTCGTCTCCGACGTGCACGGCAACGTCGAGGCACTCAAACGGGCGGGCGACGGCGCGGACGCGCTGGTCGTGCTGGGTGACCTGATCGATTTCGTCGACTACCACGACCACGGGGCGGGGATCTTCGGGCGCGTGTTCGGCCCGGACGCGGTGGGCGTGTTCGCCCGGCTGCGCCGCGACGGCAAGCCCGGCGAGGCGGGCGCCTACGCGCGGACGCTGTGGTCCGGGCTGTCCGACGCGCGCGTGACGGTCGAGGAGGCCGTGCGCGAGCAGTACGCGGCCCTGTTCGCCGCGCTGCCCGCGCCCACCTACGCCACGCCGGGCAACGTCGACCTGCCCGCGCTGTGGCCGGAGTTCGCAGGCGACGGCGTCCAGGTGCTCGACGGCGCGGTCGCCGAGATCGGCGGGCTGCGGTTCGGCTTCGTCGGCGGCGCGGTGCTGCCTCCCGGGATGCGGCCGCCCCCGCGCACCGCCGTGTTCCGCGCCTACCTGCGCGAGCCCGAGGAGTACGACGCCGCGGTGGCCGCGCTGCCGCCGGTCGACGTGCTGTGCAGCCACGCGCCGCCGGACCTGCCGGAGCTGACCTACGACGTCGTCGCCCGGCGCGTCGAGCACGGCTCGGCGGGCCTGGTCGCGCGGATCCTGGCCGACCGGCCGAGGTGGGCGCTGTTCGGGCACGTCCACCAGCCGCTGTGCCGCAGGCTGCGGTTCGCGGCGACCGAGTGCGCCAACGTCGGGCACTTCAAGCGCGCCGAGACCCCGTACGTGCTGCGCTGGTGACCGGGTAGCCTCTGGCCTCATGGCCGACGAGTCCACCCAGTCCATCGTCGTCGACGCGCCCGCGGCGCGGATCATGGCGGTGATCGCGGACTTCCCGGCGTATCCGGAGTGGGCGAACGCGGTGAAGTCGACCGAGGTGCTGTCGACCGACGCCGACGGCCGGGCCGAGCAGGTCACGTTCACCCTGGACGCGGGCGTGTTCAAGGACGTCTACACGCTGGCATACACCTGGGCCGACGACGGGCTCTCGGTGGACTGGGAGCTGGTCAAGGGCCAGATGCAGCGGTCCCAGCACGGCCGCTACCGGCTCGTCGAGCGGGACGGGCGCACCGAGGTCACCTACACCCTGTCGGTGCAGCTGGCCGTGCCGATGATCGGGCTGTTCCGGCGCAAGGCCGAGAAGATGATCATGGATATCGCGCTCAAGGAGCTCAAGCGCCGGGCCGAACAGGACTGATGCGCCTCCTGCTGTTCACCGGGAAGGGCGGGGTGGGCAAGACCACCCTGGCCGCGGCGACGGCCGTCCGGGTCGCCGACTCCGGCGACAAGGTCCTCGTGGTCTCCACCGACCCCGCGCACTCCCTCGCCGACGCCTTCGGGGCCAGGCTCGGGGGCGAGCCGTCCGAAGTGGACAAGCAGCTGTGGGCTGCGCACGTCGACGCGCGGGCGCTGGCCGACCGGCAGTGGTCCGGCCTGCGGTCCCAGGCGCGGTTGCTGTTCGCCCGGCTCGGGCTCGACGCGGTCGACGCGGAGGAGCTGGCGGTCCTGCCGGGCGTGGACGACCTGCTGGCGTTGTCCGAGGTCGTCCGGCTGGCGTCGGCGGGCCCGTGGAAGGCGGTCGTGGTCGACTGCGGGCCGACGGCGGAGACCCTGCGCCTGCTCGCCCTGCCGGAGGCCGCGTCCGGCTTCCTCGCCCGGTTCGGGGAGCTGCGCAAGCTGGCGGCCGAACTGGCCCGCCTGCGCTCCATCCTCGCCGACCCGACCGCGACCGGCGTCCGCCTGGTCCTGACCCCGGAACGCCTGGTGGTCGCCGAGACCCGCCGCACCATGACGGCCCTGGCGCTGCGCGGCATCCGCGTGGACGCCCTGATCGTCAACCGCCTGGTGCCCCGGGCGCGTCACTGGCCCGGCCCGGCGGCGGCCTGGCTGCGCACCCGCCGGTCCGAACAGGACGCGGTGCTGTCCTCTTTGGACTCAGCACTGCCGGTCAGCGTGGTCGAACACCGCGCGGCGGAGCCCGTCGGCGTCCCCGCCCTGCGCTCCCTGGCCGACGAGCTCTACGGCCCGGCGGACCCCCTGGACACCGGCCCCGCCGCCGACCGCCTCCTGTCCATCACAACCGACGGCGATGACCACCTCCTGACCATCGCGTTCCCCATAACCGACGACGCCACCCTCACCCTCGCCCGAATCGACGACGACCTCTCCATCACGGTCGACGGCGTGCGCAAACTCATCGCCCTCCCCCTGATCCTCCGCCACCACACCGTCACCGACGCCACAGCAAGCGCCACGGGCCTGGTCCTACGCTTCACCCCACCGACCGCCTAACGGGCGCCGACGGTGCTTGTGCAGAAAGCCGAGGGCTGGGGGAGCCTGCGCTGCTACTCACCTCCGACGGATCACGCCTGTCCCTGACCCAGTCGACCGTGGTCGATGGTCCCTGGCACGCCCTTGACCGCCGCCGACAGCCAGCGGTCCATCCTGCGCTGATCAAAGCCGCACCGCTCTAACCGGCAGTGCCCATGGCACCACCCAAGCGGCACCCACGGCACCACCCGCCGCCGACAGCCAGCGGTACATCCTGCGCTGATGAAAGCCGCACCGCCCTAACCGGCAGTGCCCATGGCCCCCGCTCAAGCGGCATCCACGGCACCACCCGCCGCCACTACCCGCCGCCCACCCTGCGCCCCAGGGCGCTACGCGCGCCATCCACCCCCGCCGCGCCACCATGCGCCGCCAAGGCGCTACCTGCCCCGCGCCATCTGCCGCCGCGCCACCATCCACTTCGGTTATGGACCGCCCCGGCGGTGGCGCAATGGTCGGGTCGGTCCAGGTGTTGGCCTCTGGCTGCGGTGGGCGGCCTCCCTGCGAACGGACGCGGGTGCGCGAGGGCGGGGTGCGTGGGGCAGGATGGGCGGGTTCCGGTGAGGTCGGGGAGGAGTGCGCGTGTCGTCTGACCCCGGCAGTAGGTTGGCCGAGGAGTTGTCGCTGTTGTTCGCCGCCGTCGCCGAGCAGGCGGGGCCGTGGCTGGATCGGGTGGCCGCGAGCGAGCATGAACCGGCGGCGTGTGACTGGTGTCCGCTGTGCGGGGTGATCGCCCTGATGCGGGGTGAGCCGTCGGTGTTGGCGGCGCAGAGTCTGGAGCGGATGGCCGATCTCGTCGCCCTGTTCCGCGCCGTGCTGGCCGATCGGTGGGCGCCGGAGGAGGGGCCGCACATGCCGGGGTTCACGCCGCCGCCCAAGCCGCCGCCGGAGTCGGGGCGGGTTCAGCGCATTCCCGTGCGGCGCACGTGAGGACGGTCGGGGTCGACGTCGGCGGCACCAGCGTGCGCGCGGGCGTGGTCGACTCCACCGGGCAGATCATCGACACCGCACGAGGGCAGACGCCGCCGGGGGAGCGCGCGCTCGAGGACGTCATCTGCGCGGTGGTCGGCACGCTTGTGGAACGCCACGACGTCAGCGCGGTCGGCCTCGCCGTCGCCGGGTTCGTCGGCGCGGACCGGGCGACGGTGCTGTTCGCCCCGCACCTGCCCTGGCGCGCCGCGCCCGTCGCCGACCGGGTGGCCGCCCGGCTGGGCCTGCCGGTGGTGCTGGAGCACGACGCCAACGCCGCCGCCGTCGGCGAACACCGCTACGGCGCCCTGCGCGGCGCCCGGGTCGGCCTGCTGGTCGCGCTGGGCACCGGCATCGGCGGCGCCCTCCTCCTCGACGGCGCCGTCTTCCGCGGCGCGCACGGCGTCGCCCCCGAACTGGGCCACCTGCGCTTGGTCCCGGACGGCAGACCGTGCGGGTGCGGCAAGTCCGGGTGCTGGGAGCGCTACTGCAGCGGCACGGCACTGGCCGCCACCGCCCTCGACCTCCTCGCCGCCGACCCCTCCGCCGCCCCGCTCCTGGCCCGCGAGGTCGCCGCCGACCCCGGCGCCCTCACCGGCCGCAAGGTGGCGGCCGCCGCCCGCGAAGGCGACCCGGTCGCCCAGCGCGCCGTCGCCGATCTCGCGCACTGGCTGGGCGAGGGCCTGGCCCTGGCCGCCGACGTGTACGACCCGGAGGTCATCGTCATCGGCGGCGGCGTCTCCGAATCCGCCGAACTCTTCCTCGACGACGCCCGCGCCCACTACACCCGCGCCCTCACCGGCGCGGGCCACCGCCCCCTGGCCCGCATCCGCCCCGCCCAACTAGGCGACGACGCGGGCCTGGTCGGCGCAGCCGCCCTGGCAACGGAATCCCACCGTTCCGCCTGACCCGGATGATCTCATCATCTCAGACTCGGATGATGAGATCATCCGAGCTACCGAGATGATCTGAACATCTCGATCAGATGGCGCGACCATCCGAATGCTGAGGGCGCGCGCAGGGATGATGTGCCCATGTGAAACCGAGATGACGACATCATCGGAAATGCAGATGACGTGACCATTTTAAAATTTGGGATGGTCAGATCATCTGCGTTCAAAATGGTCTGATCATCTGAGTGGTCAAGCTATTTGAGATGCTCAGAACATCTGGACGGGGCGGCTTTTCGGATGGTCAGAACATCTGAGGGGACGGCCGCCGGGGATTTCAGATGATCGCATCATCTGGGCGGGCGGACGCGGGGTCAGACCTCGGCGCCGTTGTCGCCGGGGTCCAGGCGGGAGGTGGGGCGGGCGCGGAGGAGGAGCAGGCCGATTCCAGCGCCCAAGCAGACCAGGCCGACGGGGGTGGCGAAGCGGCCGTCCATGGCGGTGATCACGGGCAGGAGCAGCAAGACCACGCCCACCACCAGCATCCCGATCGCCACCAGGGTCGGCCAGCGCAGGCGGGGCAGCGGCGGGGGCTCGGGCGGCTCGTAGTGCTCGTCAACGTTGTCGTCGAAGGCGTCGTACTCGTCCTGGTATCCGCGCCACGACTCGCCGGGGCTCACCGGCACGGCGGGTGCGGGCTCCGGCTCCGGCTCGGGCGCGGGCGGGTCGTCGGGGAGGGCGCGGCCGACGCCCTCGCGTTCCAGGTCGGCGACGATCTGGGCGAACGCCGCGTCGATGTCCTCGGGGCTGTCGCCCCGGCCGTCCCCCAGTCGTCCGCTCACGGCCCCTCCTCGCAGGCTCCGGGCCGCCGCTCGTGGCGCGTCGGCAGGCTCACACCCGGTCACCCGCCCCCAGGCGCCGCGCGAAGGCGATGCTGCGGTCGAAGATCAGGTCGGCGTCGTGGTCGAGCGTGGCGACGTGGCGGCTGTTCTCCAGCACGACCTCGGTGACGTCGGTACTGCTCACCTCGGCCAACACCACCTTCGAGTTCTCCGGCTCCACCACGTTGTCCACCGCCGAGTGCAGCAGCAGCAAGGGCTGCGTCACCGCGGGCAGGTCGGCGCGGACCGTAGCCCACAGCTTGGTCAGGCTGGCCAGCGCGCGCAATGGGGTGCGGGGGTATGCGTGCTCGGTCACGCCCGGCTTGGCGATGTCGTCGCTGATCGGCCGCACCGACGGCACCAGCCGCGCGAGCGCGGACACCAGCCGGATGTCGCGGCGCAGCGACAGCACCGACGGGTTCACCAGCACCAATCCCGCCACGTCGGACCCGTGCGTCTGCGCCAGCCGCAGGCACAGCGTCCCGCCCATCGACAGGCCGAAGGCGAACACCGTCGCGCACCGCTCGCGCAGCTCGAGGAACGACGACTCGACCTCGCCGTACCACTGCGGCCAGGTGGTGCGGTTCATGTCCTGCCAGCGGGTGCCGTGCCCGGGCAGCAGCGGCAGCCGCACGCTGAAGCCCTCGGCCACCAGCCGGTCGGCCCACGGCCGCAGGCTGAACGGCGAGCCGGTGAACCCGTGGCTGAGCAGCACGCCGATCTCGGTGGACCCGTCGTGCGCGAACCGCTCCGCGCCTGCGATGCCTGGCACCCGTCCTCACCTTCGACACGTCGTCGGACATGTCATGGTCGCACGAACAATGCTGGGGTTGACCGGACCATCTCCGCGATGCGGACCCGCGTTACCCGACGCAGTACCCTTGATCGCTGCTGAGGACGGAGGCCCGCGTGTACTGGCTGATGAAGCACATCCTGCTCGGCCCGCTGCTGCGGCTGTTCTTCCGCCCGAAGATCGAGGGCGCGGAGAACATCCCCGCCGCGGGGGGTGCGCTGCTGGCCAGCAATCACCTCGCCGTCTCCGACTCGTTCTTCCTCCCGCTCATGGTCGACCGCAGGGTGACCTTCCCCGCCAAGATCGAGTACTTCACCGAGCCGGGGATCAAGGGCCGGTTCAAGAAGTGGTTCTTCACCGGCGTCGGCCAGATCCCCATCGACCGCTCCGGGGCGAGCGCCGCCCAGGCCGCCCTCGACACCGCGGTCCGGTTGCTGCGCGAGGGCAAGCTGATGGGCATCTACCCGGAGGGCACCCGCTCCCCGGACGGCCGCCTCTACCGGGGCAAGACCGGCGTGGCCCGCATCGCCCTGCAGGCGGGCGTCCCGGTGATCCCGGTCGCGATGTTCGGCACCGACAAGGCGAACCCCATCGGCTCGAAGATGTGGCGGCCGTACCCGATCCGGATCAAGGTGGGCAAGCCGCTGGACTTCTCCCGCTACGAGGGCCTCGACGGCGACCGCTTCATCGAGCGCTCCATCACCGACGAGATCATGTACGCGCTGATGGAGCTGTCCGGCCAGGAGTACGTCGACATGTACGCCGCGAAGGCGAAGGAGGCCGTCCCGGACCGCCTCCCCGACGCGAAAGCGAGCTGACCTAGAGTCTCGACGTGCGGTTTTTCTACGACACCGAATTCATCGAGGACGGAACGACCATCGACCTGGTGTCGATCGGTGTCGTCGACGAGCAGGGCAGGGAGTTCTACGCGGTCTCCACGGAGTTCAACCCGGACAAGGCCGGGCCGTGGGTGCGCGACAACGTGCTCGACAAGCTCCCGCCCCCCAGCGACAAGGCGTGGCGGGACCGGGCGGCGATCCGCCGTGACCTGATGGCGTTCCTGACCGCGGGCAAGGGGCGGGTCGAGCTGTGGGCGTGGTTCGGCGCCTACGACCACGTCGCCCTCGGCCAGCTGTGGGGCGCGATGCCCGCCATGCCGAGGGAACTGCCGCGCTTCACCAGGGAGCTGCGCCAGCGCTGGGAGGACGCGGGCAAGCCCACGCTGCCCGCCCCGCCTGCCGACGCCCACGACGCGCTGGCCGACGCCCGGCACAACCTCGTGCGGTGGCGGGTCATCGACGAGCACTGGCGGCGGCGCACCGCCCGATGAGGTCCACCCCGTGGACCCCCTGGTTGCTATACCGATTCAGTCGATGGCAGGCTAGCCGGTGACGGCTGTCACTGAATCGAATTGCAATCGGAGGGATTCCCCATGCGGGTCGGCGTGCTCACCGGTGGCGGTGACTGTCCCGGTCTCAACGCGGTCATCCGGGCTGTGGTGCGCAAGGGCATCGAGGTCCACGGCTGGGAGGTCGTCGGGTTCCGCAACGGCTGGCGGGGACCGGTGGAGGGGATCAGCAAGCCCATCGGCCTCGACGACGTCGAGGACATCCTCACCAGGGGCGGCACGATCCTCGGCTCGTCGCGCACCAACCCCTACAAGGTCGACGGCGGCGTCGACAAGATCAAGGCCGTGCTCGCCGACCAGGGCGTGGACGCGCTGATCGCCATCGGCGGCGAGGACACCCTCGGCGTGGCCAAGAAGCTGACCGACGACGGTGTGGGCGTCGTCGGCGTGCCGAAGACCATCGACAACGACCTCGGCGCCACCGACTACACCTTCGGCTTCGACACCGCGGTGCACATCGCCACCGAGTCGATCGACCGGCTGCGCACGACCGCCGAGTCGCACCACCGCGCGCTCGTGGTGGAGGTCATGGGCCGCCACGCTGGCTGGATCGCGCTGCACTCGGGCCTGGCGGGCGGCGCGAACGTGATCCTGGTGCCCGAGCGGCCGTTCAGCGTCGACAAGGTCGTCGAGTGGGTCGAGCGGCGCTTCGAGCGCGAGTACGCCCCGATCATCGTCGTGGCCGAGGGCGCGCTGCCCGAGGGCGGCGACGAGGTGCTGCTGACCGGCGAGAAGGACGCCTTCGGCCACGTCCGGCTCGGCGGCATCGGCACCTGGCTGGCCGAGGAGATCGCCGAGCGCACCGGCAAGGAGTCGCGCGCGGTCGTGCTGGGCCACACCCAGCGCGGCGGCACGCCGACCGCGTACGACCGGGTGCTGGCCACCCGCTTCGGCCTGCACGCGGTGGACGCGGTCGCCGACGGCGACTTCGGCGTCATGGTCGCCCTGCGCGGCACCGACATCGTCCGGGTCAAGCTCGCCGAGGCGACCGCGGAGCTGAAGACTGTGCCGCTGGAGCGCTACGCCGAGGCCGAGGTCTTCTTCGGCTGATCGAACGTGCTCGCGCGCCCGCCTCCGTGATCACCTGGGGGCGGGCGCACTAGTGTCTGCGCCCATGGAACTGCTCTGGGCGGGGGCGGACGCGCAGGCGCGGGCGCTGCGGGCGGGATCGGTGCGGGCGCCGGAGCTGCTCGACGCGGTGCTGGCGCGGCTGCGCGAGGTCGATCCGGTGATCAACGCCTTCCGCGCGGTCGACGAGTCGGCGCGGGCGGCGGCGGAGGCAGCCCAGGCGCGGCTGGACGCGGGGGAGTCCACGCCGCTGCTGGGCGTGCCGATCGCGGTCAAGGACGACATCGACGTCGCGGGTGACGTGACCGCCGCAGGCGGGCGGCCGCAGTTCCCCCCGGCGACGGCCGACAGCGCCGCGGTGGCCCGGTTGCGCGCAGCGGGCGCGGTGATCGTCGGCCGGACCCTGACGCCGGACCGCTGCCTGTGGCCGTTCACCGAGAGCCTGACCTACGGCTCGACGCGCAACCCGTGGCACCTCGACCACACGCCGGGCGGCTCGTCCGGCGGGAGCGCGGCGGCCGTCGCCGCCGGGATCGTCGGCGTGGCGACCGGGTCCGACGGCGGCGGCTCGGTCCGGATGCCGTCCTGCGCCTCCGGGGTGTTCGGCCTCAAGACGAGCCGCGGGCTGATCCCGCTGGCCCCGCTCGGCGAGATCTGGCACGGGCTGGCAGGCCTCGGCGCGCTCGGCCGGGGCGTGGCGGACGCGGCCGCGATGATCGAGGTGCTGGCCGGGGAGCCCGGCTACCGGGCCGCGGTGGACAAGCCGCCAGCGCCGCTGCGGATCGCGCTGGCCTGGAACACGCCGGTCGGCCGTCCGCCGATGTCGGCGGAGTACCGCAGGGCGGTGGCCGACACCGCCGACCGGCTGCGCGACCTCGGCCACCGGGTGACCGAGGCGGACGTGCCGCTGGGCGCCCGGCCCGGCCCGCAGTTCATGGTCCGCTACCTGCGCGGTGTCGCCGACGACGTGGCCGGGCTGCCGCACCCGGAGTGGCTGGAGCCGCGCACGCGCATGCTGGCCCGCGCGGGCGCCCGCCTGCCCGACCGCGCCCTGGCCTGGGCGCGCACCGCGGAGGCGGGCCTGCAGGCGCGGATGGCGGGCTTCTTCACCGAGCACGACCTGATCCTGCAGCCGGGCTGGGTGCGCAGGCCGCCGCGCGTCGGGCGCTACCACGGCAGCGGGGCATCGATGACCCTCGCCGCCGTCGGCGCGCTCATCCCGTACTTCCCGACCTGGAACGTCCTGGGCTACCCGGTGGCCGCGCTGCCGGTGGGGCTGGACGACGGGGGCGTGCCGATCGGCGTGCAGGTGATCGGGCCGATGGGCAGCGAGCACCTGCTGCTGTCGCTGTCGGGCCAGTACGAGCGCGCCCACCCGTGGACCGACCGGCGGCCCGCGCTGTGAACCTGGCCGAGGTGGAGTGGCGGATGACCCGCCGGTACGGCGCCGGGATCGCCGACTGGCTCGCCCGTCTGCCCGCGCTGCTCGACCGCGTGGCCGCCGACTGGGGACTCGTGCTGGGCGAGCCGTTCGGCGGCGGCAACTCCGGGGCGACGGTGCGCGCGTGGCGCGACGGCGTGCCGGTGGTGCTCAAGGTGTTCCCGGAGCAGGCGACCGCCGCGCGGGGGCAGGCCGGGGTATTGCGCGCGTTCGGGCCGAGCGGACGCGTGCCGAGGCTGCTGGCCGCCGAGGACGGCGCGCTGCTCATGGCGCACGTCGACGGCGTCCCCGGCTGGCCGGAGCCCGCCGAGTTCGCCGCCCTGCTGGCCGACCTGCACGCGGTCGCGCCGATCGACCGCCCGGACCTGGTGGCCGGGACGACCGGGTTCCTGGGCCGGGCCCGCCCGGAAGGCCCGGTCACCGCCGACGACCTGGCCGCTGCCCGGACCGCGTGCGCGGCGATGGCCGCGACCGTCGACCGCGCCGTGCTCCTGCACGGCGACCTGCACCGGGACAACCTGCTGATCGGCGCGCGCCCGGTCGTCATCGACCCCTTCGGCACCCTCGGCGAGCCGGAGTTCGACGCCGTCGACTACGTCCTCGACGGCCCCGCGATCGAGGACCGCCGGGACGCGCTGCTGGCGGTGTCGGACCTGCGCCCGGACCGGCTGGACGGCTGGTGCCGGGCGGTGGCCGCCGTGGTGGCGATCGGCGCCTTCCGCAAGGGCATGCCGACCGACGAGCTGATGGACTACGCCCGCAGCGCGCCCAGGTCCAGGTAGGCGGCGAAGGTGCCGAGCCAGTGCTCGGCGGCGTAGCCGTAGCCGAAGACGTAGCGCAGGCCCGCCTCCCGGTGCGCCGCGGCGGCGTCGCGGGCGAGGTCGGCGTGCCGGTGGCCGTCGGGCAGCGCCTCGGCGATGCCGCGCCAGCACCACGCCCGGGACAGCGCCAGGCCGGACAGGTGCGAGCCGTACGGGTC
Organism: Actinokineospora sp. UTMC 2448; assembly: GCF_024760565.1. Lineage (NCBI taxonomy): Bacteria > Bacillati > Actinomycetota > Actinomycetes > Pseudonocardiales > Pseudonocardiaceae > Actinokineospora > Actinokineospora sp. UTMC 2448. The sequence continues at coordinate 1,667,863 of NZ_CP031087.1, forward strand.
GGCCGGGTCGTCCACCTCGACCGGGACGCGCAGGGCCGCCCAGCGGGGGCCGTCCAGGTCGGGGATGAACGCGGCCAGCCACTCGGCGAACGCCTCCGGCGCGCGGACGCGGCGCAGCAGGTCGGCCTCGACGAGGGCGGGGGAGAGGAAGTCGGCGGCGCTGGGCTCGAAGCCGCCGTAGCCCTGGTCGGCGCCGTAGAACCGCTCGGCGGCGTCGACGCACGCCTCGGCCAGCTCGGTGTCCCCGGTGGACCGGGCGGCGTCCAGGGCGAGGCCGATGGCGAACGCGCTGTTGGTGTGCGTGCCGACGCGGATGGGCAGGCGGGCGCCCTTGAGCCAGTCGAGCCAGCGGGACCGGAGCACGTCGGTCAGCGGGGCCAGCGCGGTGGACCACCGCTCGCCTTCCGGCCAGGCCCGCAGCTCGGCGTCCAGCGTCAGCAGCCACGCCCAGCCGTACGGCCGCTCCCAGAACGCGCCCTCCGGGCTGGCGAAGAAGTCGGCCTCGGTCCGCGCGCCGTCGGGGGTGACCAGCTCGTCGAGCGCGGCGCGGGCGGCGTCCGCGCCGGTCAGCCCGGGTAAGACGCGCAGCAGCCGGACGATCAGCCAGGTCTGGTGGACGCAGGAGTGCCAGTCGTAGGAGCCTGCGAACACCGGGTGCAACTCCCGTTGCGTCTTCAGGTCGTCCGGCGAGTCGATCAGGTGCATCCAGTGGACGGGGTAGTCCCTGCGGATGTTGGCGACGGCGGTGGCGAGAAGGCGTTCGGCGGTGGCCGAATCCAGGTCCGGGGTCACCACGGCCATGTTGCCGGGCGACCGTGGACGCGGACCAGTGGTGTACCAACCTGCAAGCGGTTGCGTCCACTTAATGGGACAGGTGTCCCGGTGTGCGGGCGATTCCGGCGACCTCCTACTCTGGACACCGTGAACTGGACCGTGGACGTGCCGGTGGACACGCTTCCCGAGCTCCCACCGCTCCCGCCTGACCTGCGCGCCCGTCTCGACGAGGCCCTCGCCCGCCCGGCCGCCCAGCAGCCGGAGTGGCCCGACGCCGAGCAGGTGCGCCAGGTGCGCACCGTGCTGGAGAGCGTGCCGCCCATCACCGTGCCCGCCGAGATCGACCGGCTGCACCGTCGGCTGGCCGAGGTCGCGCAGGGCCGCGCGTTCCTGCTCCAGGGCGGGGACTGCGCCGAGACCTTCGCCGACAACACCGAGCCGCACTTGCGCGGCAACATCCGCACCCTGCTGCAGATGGCCGTCGTGCTCACCTACGGCGCCAGCCTGCCGGTCGTCAAGGTCGGCCGCATCGCGGGCCAGTACGCCAAGCCCCGCTCGGCGGCCACCGACGCGCTCGGCCTGCCGGTCTACCGCGGCGACATCGTCAACTCGCTGGTCGCCACGCCCGAGGCCCGGGTGCCGGACCCGTCGCGGATGATCCGCGCCTACGCCAACTCCAGCGCCGCGATGAACCTCGTCCGCGCGCTGACCGGCGCGGGCATGGCCGACCTGGCCCAGGTCCACGACTGGAACCGCGACTTCGTCCGCACCTCGCCCGCTGGCGAGCGGTACGAGGCGCTGGCCACCGAGATCGACCGCGGTCTGCGCTTCATGCGCGCCTGCGGCGTCGAGGACACCTCCCTGCACACCGCCGAGGTGTACTCCAGCCACGAGGCGCTGCTGCTGGACTACGAGCGCGCGATGCTGCGCCTGGACAGCGGCGGCGAGGAGCCCAAGCTCTACGACCTCTCCTCGCACTTCCTGTGGATCGGCGAGCGCACCCGCCAGCTCGACGGCGCGCACATCGCCTTCGCCGAGCTGCTGTCGAACCCGATCGGCCTCAAGATCGGCCCCACCACCTCCCCGGAGATGGCGGTGGAGTACGTCGAGCGCCTCGACCCGCGCAACCAGCCCGGCAGGCTGACCCTGATCAGCCGCATGGGCAACGCCAAGGTCCGCGACGTGCTGCCCGCGATCGTGGAGAAGGTCGAGGCGTCCGGCCACAAGGTCATCTGGCAGTGCGACCCGATGCACGGCAACACGCACGAGTCGTCGACCGGCTACAAGACCCGCCACTTCGACCGCATCGTCGACGAGGTGCAGGGCTTCTTCGAGGTCCACAGGCGACTGGGCACGCACCCGGGCGGCATCCACGTGGAACTGACCGGCGAGGACGTCACCGAGTGCCTCGGCGGCGCGCAGGAGATCTCCGACGCCGACCTGTCCGGCCGCTACGAGACCGCGTGCGACCCCCGGCTGAACACGCAGCAGTCGCTCGAACTTGCCTTCCTGGTCGCGGAGATGCTGCGCTCCTGATTGGTTTCTCGCGCAATAGTTAATAACGCAAGAAACCCCGCGCCCTCTCGGCGCGGGGTTTCTCGTGCTGATTCCCCGATAGTGTTTTCTGCCTTGCCTACTCAGGTGATGTCACACATCTCGCCCGGCTGGTCACCTTCCGTTGCCTCTAGCGTTCGCGCTAACCGACGAAGGGTGCGGCTTCGATGGCATTTGCGCCGATCACTGAGGCGAGCGCGGTAGCGCGGTTTCCCGAGTTGGCCCAGCTCGCGGCCCTGCGGACGGCGGGGTGGCGGTTCCGGCCGCTGGCCGACGACCGGGGCGGGCTGCTGTGCATCGCAGGCTGCCGCTGCCACAGACTGCACACCGACGCCCTCTACGTGTTCGACCGCTTCCATGTCGTCGGTGTCCGGCTGCTGGAGGGCGACGGCGGCGGCGTCGTGTGGCTCAGGGACGGCTCCGACCTGACCGAGATCGTCCGGGACCTCATCGCCCTGCCCGCCCCCGGCGAGCCGGGCGCGCCGAACCTGGTGATGAGGCCCAACGCCCTGTGGTTGCCGTAGAACCCGTCCACAGCGGACGTCAGAACGCGAACACCTGGACCTTGCCGCCGCGCTGCACCCGGGTGCCCGGACCGGGCGACTGGGTGATCACCCGGCCGTTGCCGTTGGAGAACGGCTGCAGCTCGATCGACAGCCCCTGCTCGGCCAGCTTCGCCTGCGCCTCGGGCACGGTCAACCCGCTCAGGTCGGGCACCATCACCGCGTCGGAGACGACGACGGTGACCTGCTTGTTGCCCTTGGCGTCGATGGTCGTGCCCGCGGGCGGGTCGGTGCGGATGACGCGGCCGCCCTCGACGTCCGGGGAGAACTCGGCCGGCCCGTCGACGGGCTGGAACCCGTTGGCGGTCAGCTCGGCGAACGCCTCGTCGCGGGTCTTGCCGCGCAGGTCGGGGACCTGCTTGGGCGCGGGGCCCCGGCTGAGGATGATGACGACCCGGGTGCCGATGTCCAGCGACGACCCGGCAGGCGGGTTGAGCCGCACGACCCGGCCCTCGGGGACCTGCTCGTCGTAGACGTTGACGGCGTCGTCGCGCTGCGGCTGCAGGCCGTGGTCGCGGATCGCCGCCTCGGCGGCAGCGGGGTCGGCTCCGGGGGCGACGTCGGGCACCACCGGCCTGCCCGCGGACACCACCAGCGTGACCGGGTCGCCGCGCAGCAGCTCGGCGCCCCCGCCGGGATCGGTGCTGATGACCACGCCCTGCGGGACCTGGTTGTGCCGCTGGCGGTCCACCGACGGGGTCAGCCCGGCCTCGCGCACGGCCGCCTCGGCCGCGCTGACCTCCTCGCCCGCCAGCGACGGGACGACGGTGTAGCGGCCGGAGGAGAACCACCAGGTCAGCGTGCCGAGCAGGGCCAGGACGAGCACACCGGCGATGCCCATCAGCACATACCGGCGGGTCGCCGACCGCGGCGGTGGCGGGGGCGGCGGGGGGCCGGGCAGCGGCTGCGGGCCGGTCGGCGGGGGCGGCTGCTGGGCCGCCTCGATGACCTTCTCCAGGTCCGAGCGCAGCATCGCCCTGGTGCCCTGCGGGCCTGCCGCGCTGAACCCCTGCGGCGGCCGCATCACCGTCGCCTGGCCGATGCCCGCCGCGGCGAGCGCGCCGGTGCTGACCCGGACCGTGGCCTCGGGGTCGTGCACCGGGGCCACCGCGCGCTCGGTCGGCGCGTCGGCGGGGTCGGTGGTGACGGTCCTGTCCTCGTCGGGCTCCTCGGCGGCCGGGGTCTCCGGCCCCGGGTCCGGTTCCTGGACGACGGGGACCTCGACCGGCGGCGCGGGCGGCAGCGGGCTCGGCGTCGGCACCGGGATGCGCATCCTCGGCAGCGCCGACGTCGCGCGCACCTGCTGCAGCTCGGCGAGGAACGCCGCGCCGTCTGCGGGCCGGGCGGCTGGGTCGCGGCGGGTGGCGCGGGTGACCAGCTCGTCGAGGGCGGGCGGCAGGCCGCGGACGAGGGCGCCTGCCTGCGGCACGTCGTCGTTGGCGTGGCGGTAGGCCACCGAGAGCGGGTTGTCGCCCACGTACGGCGGGGCGCCCGTCAGCATCTCGTACAGCACGATGGCCGCGGAGTAGACGTCCCCGCGCGGCGTGGCCGTCCCGGTCGTCACCTGCTCGGGTGACAGGTAGGAGACGGTGCCCAGGATCACGCTGCTCTTGGTCGTCCCCGGGCTCGACAGCGCCCGCACCAGCCCGAAGTCGGCGACCTTGACCACGCCGTTCGCGCCGATGAGCACGTTCTCCGGCTTCACGTCCCGGTGCACGAGGTCGGCGGCGTGCGCGGCGGCCAGCGCGGCGAGCACCGGCTCCAGGATCGACACGGCCAGCGGCGGCGGCAGCGCGCCCCGCTCGATGAGCAGGTCGCGCAGCGTGCCGCCGTCGACCAGCTCCATCACCAGGTACACGTGGTCGCCGTCGAGGCCCTGGTCGTGCACGGCGACGACGTTCGGGTGGTGGATGCGCGCCGCGGAGCGGGCCTCGCGCTCGAAGCGCTCGACGAAGCTGGGGTCGGCGGCGAAGCGCTGGTCCATGACCTTGATGGCGACCGGGCGGTCGAGCCGGGTGTCGACACCCCGGTAGACCGCTGACATGCCGCCGCGCGCCAGCGGAGCGTCGACTCGGTAGCGCTGCTCCAGCAGCGCCCCGATCAGACCCGTCTCCCGCACAGTGGTCGATCGTACGGACGCGCGCGCCGCGCCGTGGCGAAGGCCGGGATTTTCACGGCTGCCTCACATGTCCGGTTGTGGCACAGTGGACAACCGTGAGTTCGATTCCCGCCGCCGCCGACGTGCTCGACCCCGAGGTGGAGGTCCTGCCGCTGCCGGACGTCGCCGCCCGCCTCGACCAGCCGGTCACCCGGGTCCACCAGGCGCTGCGCGACCACCACCTGCTGGCCCTGCGCCGCGGTGGCGTGCTGGCCGTGCCCGCCGACTTCCTCGTCGACGCCGAGGTGGTCAAGGGCCTGCCCGGCACGATCACCGTGCTGCACGACGCCGGGTTCACCCCCGACGAGATGCTGCGCTGGCTGTTCACCGCCGACGAGTCGCTGCCCGGCCGCCCGATCGACGCGCTGCGCGGCAACCGCGGCCGCGAGGTCAAGCGCCGGGCCCAGGCCCTGGCGTTCTGACCCGGGCGAGCAGGCAACGCGCCAGTCCCGGCGCGGCGACCGCCAGCCGCCTGCGCCGGGACACCACCGCGCGGCGGGTCAGCACGTCGTAGTCGGCGCGGGCGATCTCGTCGAGGATGCCCGCGTACAGCCGCGCCGCGGTGTCCACGCACGGGCGCGCCACCGGGTCCAGCAGCGCGATCCCGGGGACGGCCCGGCGGTACACCGCGCGCGTGTGCGCCACCAGGTGCGCGATGGCCCTGCGCACCCTCCGGTCGCCGCCGACCGCGCGGGTGGCCGCCAGCCGCTCCCGGTCGACGCCGAAGGCGGCCAGGTGGTCGGCGGGCAGGTACACCCGGCCGCGGTCGAGGTCCTCGCCGACGTCGCGCAGGAAGTTGGTGAGCTGGAACGCCTCGCCCAGCGCGGCCGCTGCCGGTTCGGCGTCCGCGCGCGGGCCGACGGTGCCCAGCACGGGCAGCATCATCAGCCCGATCACTCCGGCTGAGCCGTGCGTGTACTCGGCGAGCGCGTCCAGGTCCGGGTAGTCGGTGACGGTCAGGTCCATACGCATCGACTTGAGGAACACGTCGAACAGGCCGGGGTCTATGGCGAACCGGTCGACGGTGTCGGCCAGCGCGGCGAGCACGGGGTGGGCGTAGGCGCCGAGGAACGCCGCGTGGAGGTCGTTCTCCAGCGCGTCCAGGGCGGCGGTCGGGTCGGGGCCGGGGGAGTCGACGATCTCGTCCGCGAGCCGGGCGAACCCGTACAGCGCGTGCACGGCGGGCCGCCGGTGCGGCGGGAGGAGCCGGGTCGCGAGGAAGTAGGTGCGGCCGTGCTCGGCGTTGATGAGGCGGCAGGCCGCGTAGGCCGTCGCCAGGTCGGGGTCGGCGCGCATGGCCTGCGCATCCTCGCATAGGGCCTGTCGCGGCCCGTCGCCGTTGTGTCAGCGCTTACAGGCAGCCCACTGGCCTGCCGGGCATTCCTCGGCGACCAGGTCGCCCATGAGCCGGTACCCGGCCACCGCGCTGTCGGTCGCCGTGACGAGGTCCACATCGCACAGTGCCTTGGTCGCGGCGAGGCAGGCGGGGAGCTGGCGGCCAGCGTGCTCCTGCCACGAGTCGCCCGCGGCGACCCCGTACTTCCACACCTGGCCGTCGCCGTAGGCCAGGGCGTAGACGAAGTGGCTGCCCTCGGTCCGGTCCGACGCCGTCGCGGACTCCACCGCGGCCCGCTCCTGCAGCTGCGTCAGGTCCGGCGCGTCGGCCAGCACGAGCGTCGACCACTCGACGCTGTACGGGTGGTTGCCCGCCACGGAGTTCGCGCGCTGGTAGAACTGCTTCCACTGCGGGGTGCTGAGCGTGCAGCGCGCCTCGCCCTGCTGGCCCGGGGCGACCGGCCCCGCCTTGGTGTCGCAGGTGCCCAGCGGGGCGCCGTCGCCCTGCCAGGTCCCGCGCACGGACACCGTCACCGCGAGCTTGCTGGAGTTGGTGAACCGCACCACGATCGAGCAGCTGTCGGCGCCGCAGCCGTCGAAGTTGTGCTCGCCCTCGGTCACGGTGGTGAGCGCGTCGACCGGGGCGGCCAGGGCGTCGGCGTTCTTGGCGAACTCGGCGTAGAAGGCGGTCAGCTCGGCGGAGGCGTCCTTGATCTCGGCGGTCAGGTCCTCGACGCTGGTCGGGTCCGCGCGGCCGAGCCGGGGCGCCTCGACCTTGAGCAGCCCGTGCGGGGCCTCCTCGGCCAGGTAGAGCGTGCCGCCCTCGGTGGTGACCTTCACCGCGTCCACGCCCGCCACCGACTCCGTCCCGACCTCGGTGAACGGCTCGTCGCCAGCGGCCTCGGCGCCGCGCGCGAGCTGGTTGCTCAGCGCCTCCGGCGCGAACACCCCGCTGAACTCCAGGCCGAGCAGCCCGCTCGGGGTCTGCACCCAGCGGCCCGCGATCGCCGCGCTGCGGCCGGTGCCGCCGATGCCGGAGATCTCGTTCCAGAAGGCCGCCGCGCCCTTGAGGTAGATCGTGTCGTTGACGACCAGCACCGAGGCGGGCTGGCCGCCGATGACGACCTTGCCCTGGATCTCGCCCGTGCGGGCGGCGACGAGGTCGAAGTCGACCTTCTCGTTCGACGCGGTCATCGTGCCGACGTAGTGGACGGCGCCGGACTCGGCGAGGTCCAGCAGGGACTGCGCGGCCGTCTGGCCCGCCGTGGCGGGCATGACCCCGGCGGCCTGCGGGACGCCCCCGACCGCCGACGTGCACGCGGCCCCCAGGGTGAGCACGGCCCCGAGGGCGACCACCGCCCCGCCGCGCCGCCGTCCCCGCATCCGCATCCGCCGCTCCTACTCGCCGTCCGCCCGCGCCCCCGGCATTATCTCCGCCGGATTCCCCTGGGGCGCGCCCGAAAACTCACATTCCGCTTACAGATTCCCCGCGCCCGCGCGAGCGGCCCGCCGACTGGCCGGTTCCGGTCACGCGCTGCGCGGCCAGCCGTCCGGAGATCACCACCGGCGGGATGCCGACGCCGGGCGTGGTCCCGCTGCCCGCGAGCACCACGTTGTCGGCCCTCGGCACCAGATTGCGCGGGCGGAACGGCCCGGTCTGGGCGAAGGTGTGCGCCACGGAGAACGGCGTGCCCTCGGCCAACCCGGCCGCCGCCCAGTCCGCCGGGGTCACCAGGCGCAGGTCCGTGGTGTCCGCGCCGAACCCGGCCAGCCCGCGCCGGTCGAGCTCGGCGGCCAGCTCGTCGCGGTAGACCGGGCCGATCCGCCGCCAGTCCACCGGGCCGACCGCCAGGTTCGGGCAGGGCGCGAGCACCGACACCAGCTCCCGGCCGTCCGGGGCCAGGCCGGGGTCGGTCTTCGTCGGGCGGGTCACCAGCAGCGACGGGTCGCGCATCAGCCGCCCGCGCCGGGTGATCTCGGTGAAGGTCCGCTCCCACTCGCGGCCGAAGAAGATCGTGTGGTGGTCCAGCTCCGGCCAGGACCTCGGCGAGCTGGTGTGCAGCACGACCGCGGACGGCGAGTAGCGCAGCCGCAGCGGCCTGCGCGGGGTGATTCCCAGCAGCCGGTAGCTCGCGGCGAGGTCGGCGGTCAGCACGACGGCGTCGCAGGGCACCCGCTCGCCCGAGGTCGTGCGCACGGCGTGCACGCGGCTGCCGATGCGCTCCAGCCAGGCGGCGGCCGTGCCGTAGCGGAAGCGCACCCCCGCGCGCCCCGCGGCGGCGGCCATCGTCTCGGCCACCGCGCCCATGCCGCCGCGCGGGTAGTACACGCCCGCGACGGTGTCCATGTACGCGATCACCGCGTAGGCCGCGAGCGCCCGGCTCGGGGCGACGCCTGCGTACAGCGACTGGAAGGAGAACAGCCTGCGCAGGCGCTCGTCGGACAGGTGCCGGGCCACGGCGGGGCCGAGCCTGCCGAACCCGCCGAGCGCGGCGAGCCGGGCCAGCTCGGGCCGGGCGAGGTCGGCGGGGGAGTCGAAGTTCGCGCCGATGAACCGGTCCCGCTCCACCTGGTACAGCCGCGTCAGCCAGGCGCGCAGGCTGCGGTAGCCCGCCGCCTCGCGGGGCCCCGCGACCCGCCGGACCTCGGCCTCCATCGCCGCCGCGTCGGTGTGCACTGCGATGGTGCTGCCGTCGGCGAAGTGCGCGCGGTACGCGGGGTCGAGGCGGACCAGGTCCAGCTCGGCCACGGACGCCCCGACCGCGCTCAGCGCCTCGTCGATCAGCTCCGGCATGGTGAGCACGGTCGCGCCCGTGTCGACCCGGTGCCCGGCGATGACCTCCTGCCCGGCCCGGCCGCCGGGCGCGGCCGCGGCCTCCAGGACGGTCACCTCGCGGCCCGCGCCCGCCAGGTGCAGCGCGGCCGAGAGCCCGGAGAGCCCGGCGCCGACCACGACCACGTGGTCGGTCCGGCCGGTGATGGTCCGCATGGTCAGCTCGTCCTCCGCCCCGCGGCCACCGCCAGCTCGGCCAGCACCCGGTCGGCGGGTCCGGCCAGGTCGGCGCGGTCGAGCGCGGCCAGCGCGGTCGCGGTGAGGGCGTCGATGCGCCGTTCCACCTCGGCGACCGCGCCCACCTCCACCAGGATGCCGCGCACGTCGGCGAGGGTCGTGGGGGACAGGTCGTCGGCGCCGAGGGCGGCGCGCAGGACGGCGGCGCGGTCCCCCGCCATCGCCATGCCCAGGGCCATGAGCAGCGTGCGCTTGCCCTCGCGCAGGTCGTCGCCCGCGGGCTTGCCGGTGACCTCGGTGTCGCCGTACATGCCGAGCAGGTCGTCGCGCAGCTGGAAGGCCAGGCCGATGTCGGCGCCGAAGGCGCGCAGCGCGGCCACCGTCGGCGCGGGCGCGCCCGCCAGCGCCGCGCCCAGGTGCAGCGGGCGCTCGACGGTGTAGGCGGCGGTCTTCATCCTGGCCACGCTCAGCGCCGTCGCCTCGGACTCGTCGCCTCGGGCCTGGGTGAGCACGTCGAGGTACTGCCCGGCCAGCATCTCCGCGCGCATGGCCTGCCACGGCGGCAGCGCGGCGGCCAGGCGGCCCGCGTCGAGGCCGGAGGTGGCGAACATGTCGTCGGCCCAGGCCAGGGCCAGGTCGCCGAGCAGGATCGCGGTCGCGGCGCCGAAGCGGTCCGGCTCGCCGAGCCAGCCCGCCTCGCGGTGCCGGGCGGCGAAGTCCATGTGCACGGTGGGCTTGCCCCGGCGCATCGCGGAGGCGTCCATCAGGTCGTCGTGCACCAGCGCGCACGCCTGGATCAGCTCCAGCGCGCTGACCCCGCGCAGCACAGCGCGCGCGTCCACGCCCGCGCCCGCGCCGCCCGCGCCGCGCCAGCCCCACCAGGCGAACGTGGGCCGCAGCCGCTTGCCGCCGCCGAGCACGAACCCGGCCAGCGACGCCACCGCCGTGCCGAACGACGGCGCGGCCTCGGCCATGTCCGCGTGCCGCGTCGCCAGGTAGTCGGTCAGCGCCCGCTCGACGTGCGCGGCCACCGCGTCGTCGATGGGTGCCTCGGGATGGGGTCGGAGCGCCTGCTGCACCCCGCTATCGTCCGCTGTGACCGTGCTCCCGGTCGCGCCGGGGTGTCCCGGCTCGCACCGTTGTTCCGATTGGTGGAACCAGCAGTCCACGAGATGGGCGCTGTCCCGGTGGCTGGATACCCTTTAAACCATGACCACGGTGGTGGAGCGCATCAGATCAGGCCGTCCGGTCTTCTCCGTCGAGTTCATGCCGCCCCGCGACGAGGCCGACGAGCAGCGGCTGTGGCGGGCGATCCGCGAGCTGGAGGGCCTGGACCCGGCCTTCGTGTCCGTCACCTACGGCGCGGGCGGCTCCAGCCGCGACCGCACCCTGCGCACCACCGGCAGGCTCGCGCGGGAGACCGACCTGTGCTCGATGGCACACCTCACCGCCGTCAACCACTCCGTGGCCGAGCTGCGCAACGTCATCGGCTGGTTCGCCGAGCAGGGCATCCGCAACGTGCTGGCCCTGCGCGGCGACCCGCCCGGCGACGTGATGGGCGAGTGGGTCCAGCACCCGCAGGGCCTTGCCTACGCCGAGGACCTCGTGCGCATGGTCCGCGACCTCGGCGACTTCTGCGTCGGCGTCGCCGCCTTCCCCTACGGCCACCCGCGCTCGGCCGACCTCGACACCGACACCGACCACCTGGTGCGCAAGCTCAACGCGGGCGCCGACTTCGCCATCGCCCAGCTGTTCTTCGAGCCCGAGGACTTCCTGCGCCTGCGCGACCGGGTCGCCGCCCGCGGCTGCGACGCGGCGATCCTGCCGGGCGTGATGCCGATGACCACGCCGAAGGTGCTCGCCAAGACCATCGAGCTGTCCGGCTCCGACGTGCCCGCGCGCATCGCCGCCCGCCTCGACCCGCTCGTCGACGACGCCAAGGCCTTCCGCGCCGAGGGCGTCGACATCGTCACCGAGACCTGTCAGCGGCTGCTGGCCGAGGGCGTGGACGTGCTGCACTTCTACACGTTCAACCGCTCGAAGGCGACGCGCGAGGTGGTGGCCCGGCTGGGGCTGGTGCCCGCCAGGGCCTAGTGCCGCTGGACCTCGGGCCTGCGGTCGCGCCGGTGCGCGGCCAGGGCGAGCACCACGACCAGCAGCGCGACGCCCACGGCGCCTGCGCCGACGATCGCCACCCACTTCGTCCAGGACACGCCGGAGCGGTCGCTGTACTCGATCGTGGCCAGGAACTCGGTGACCGCGCCCGGCTTCGGCGTCCAGCTCACCGTGCCGTCCTCGTTCACCCCGTTGGTCTGGATCACCGTGCCCGGGAAGGCGACCCGCAGCCGCACGTCCGCCCGGTCGGCGGGCAGCTCGCTCAGGTCGGCGGAGCCCGCCATGGTGACCAGGTTGCCGGAGCGGCGGAAGCTCAGCCGGTACTGCCTGCCCGGGGTGAGCGTCTGGGTGAGCAGGCCGACCTCGGCGAAGGTCAGCTCCTGGAAGCTGACCGTGGTCCCGACGTAGCCGTCGGCGGTGTACGGCTCGGTCTTGACCTTCGCCATGAGCTCCGGCGGCACGGTCAGCTCCGGGCCCGTGTCCTCCTTGCGCAGCAGGACCGAGGCGATCACCAGCTGGCCGGACACGGTGTCGCGGTCGGACACCGCGAGGGCCGCCTGCACGCGCACGCAGCCCGACAGCGCGAGCGTGGCCACGACTGCGAGCACGGCCAGTAGGGCCTGCCTGCGGAAACGGGGACGGCTGTCGGTTTCGCGGGAGTGCACCCGTGTCATCCTGCCGTACCTGCCCGGACCGTTCAGCGGGGGAGGTGATGCGGTGCCGTGGGCGGTCACCCGACAGGTAGCGTGCCGGGCATGGCGTCCCCACATGACGGTGTGCACAAGATCAGCGATTCCTACGTCGACGACCTCGCGGCGCTGGACCCCATCCTGGCCACGTACGAGGGCATCGTCGGCTACGACGACCGCATGCCCGACCTCTCCCCGGACGGGGTGGCGGCCAGGGCGGAGCTGGCGCGCAGGGCGCTGGCGGCGATGGCAGCCGCCGAGCCCGCCGACAAGTCCGAGGCCGACGCCAAGGCGGTCTTCACCGAGCGGGTCGGGGTCGTCGCCGACCTCTACGACGCGGGCGAGCTGACCGCGCCGCTGAACGTCATCGCTTCGGCGCCGCAGGACATCCGCCAGGTGTTCGACCTGATGGCCACCGAGACGGCAGACGACTGGGCGGTCATCGCCAAGCGCCTCGCGGGCGTGCCGGACGCGCTCGCGGGCTACCGGGCCGCGCTGCTGGCCGCCGCCGACGCCGGGCAGGCCCCCGCGCTGCGCCAGGTCGTCAAGACCGCGGAGCAGTGCCGCGTCGCCGCCGACGGCCACTTCACCGGACTCGTCGCGGGCGCGTCCGTGACCAGCGACGCCCTGCGCGCCGACCTCGACGCCGCCGCTGGCAAGGCGGCCGCGGCGTACGGCGAGCTGGCCGAGTTCCTGACCGGCGAGCTGGCAGCGCGCGCCCCCCGGGAGGACGCGGTGGGCGAGCGGCGCTACCAGCTGTGGTCCCGCAACTTCCTCGGCGCGAGGATCGACCTGCACGAGGCCTACGAGTGGGGCTGGGCGGAGTTCAGCCGGGTCGAGGCGGAGATCAAGCAGGTCGCCGAGCGGATCGCGCCCGGCGCTGGCATCGCGGGCGCCGCGGCGGCCCTCGACGCCGACCCGCGCTACCGCATCGCGGGCAAGCAGGCGTTCCAGGACTGGATGCAGGGCCTGTCCGACCAGGCGCTCGCCGACCTGCGCGGCGTCCACTTCGACATCCCGGACCGGCTCATGGCCCTGGAGTGCCTGATCGCCCCGCCCGGCGGCGTCGTCGGCGCGTACTACACCGGCCCGACCGAGGACTTCAGCAGGCCCGGCCGCATGTGGTGGTCGGTGCCCGACGGCAAGACCGACTACTCCACCTGGCGCGAGGTCACGACCGTCTACCACGAGGGCGCTCCGGGCCACCACCTGCAGATCGCGACCGCGGTGTTCCAGGGCGACAGCCTCAACCGGTTCCAGCGCTCGATGGCGTGGGTGTCCGGGCACGGCGAGGGCTGGGCGCTCTACGCCGAGCGGCTCATGCGCGAGTTCGGCTACCTCGACGACGACGGCAACCTGCTGGGCATGCTCGACGCCCACCTCTTCCGCGCCGCCCGCGTGGTGATCGACCTCGGCGTGCACCTCGGCCTGGAGATCCCGCGCGGCACCGGCTTCCACGAGGGCGAGCGGTGGAACGCCGAGCTGGCCCTGGAGTTCCTGCGCACCCGCACGATCACCGACCCGGACTGCATCGCCGACGAGGTCGACCGCTACCTGGGCTGGGCGGGGCAGGCGCCTGCGTACAAGCTCGGCGAGCGGCTGTGGCTGGCCGCGCGCGACGAGGTCAAGGCGCGCAAGGGGTCGGCGTTCGACCTCAAGGAGTTCCACCAGCGCGCGCTGGAGATGGGCGGCATGGGCCTGGACACCCTGCGCGAGCGGCTAGCGCTCCTCTAGGGGCAGCACCCGGCCGAGGACGCCGAAGGGGCGCGGGTCGCCCGCGAAGCGGTAGTGCCGCAGGACGTCGGTGAAGCCGAGCCTGCGGTACAGCCGCCACGCGCGCGACGGGCCCTCCGGCGTCGACAGCAGCACGTGCGCGCTGGGGACGCCGTCCACCAGCCGGGCCACCAGCTCCGCGCCGGTGCCCCGGCCCTGGATCTCCGGGCGCACGTGCAGCTCGGTCAGCTCGAAGTAGTCCGACATCCACAGGTCGGCGACCGCGGCGCCGCTCTGCTCGGTGACCCCGCGGCGCACCTGCTCGTGCCACCACTGGCCGGGTGCGCCGCGGTAGCCGTAGGCGATCCCGGCCAGGCGGCCGCGGTCGTCGAGGGCGGCCACGCAGCGCCAGCCCTCGCGCATCATGTGCGCCAGCCACATCGGGGCCCGCTGCTCGGCCGTGCCCTGGGGGTAGCGCATCGCGGTGACGTAGAGGTCGAGGGCCTCGCGCAGCCGCGCGCGCAGCTCGTCGACCCGCAGTTCGACGAACCGTTGCACGTGGGGGGACGGGGCGGCGGTCACGGAATGGGATCATCCTCTCCCACGGCCACGACCGCAGCGGTGCCCCCGGTCAGGATCACCAGATCGGCGTAGGTGGTGGGGAACACCGACTTCGGGTGCCCGGCCGCGGCCCACACCACCGGGTAGTCGGCCAGAGCGGTGTCCACCAGGGTCGGCACGGGCGCGGGGTGGCCGACGGGGCCGACGCCGCCGATGGCGTGCCCGGTGTGCAGGCGCACGAACGCGGGCTCGGCGCGGCTGATGGCGTCCGCCCCGGTGAGGGCGGCCAGCTTGGCCGGATCGGCGCGGTGCCTGCCCGAGGTGAGCACGAGCAGCGGCCGCTTCTCCGCGCCGTGGTGGGCGGCGAACACCAGGCTGTTGGCGATCGCGCCGACCTCGATCCCCAGCGCGGCGGCGGCCGCGGCCGCGGTGCGCACGTCGTCGTCGAGCATCCGGATCCCGGCGGCGGCCCCGGCCATGCCCTTGGCCCGCAACTCCGCGGCGATCGTCAGCACCGCGGGGTGGTCGAGTGTGGTCACCGCTCCATCACATCACCTTCCGGATGCGGCGGTTGATAGGCCCCCTTCCTGCGGTTACGGTGGTACTATCGAACACAAGTTCGATACGGCTCGGCGGTGCGGCGGGGGAAGCGCCTCGCCGCCGAGCCCCGCCGGCTCCCCTCGGCGGCCCACCAGCGGTCCAGTCGAGGAGAGGAGTCCCCCGTGACCAGCACCCTGGACTTCCCCGTCACCCCGGCCGTGCCGCCCACCGCGGTGGCCTTGCTGCGCCAGGCCGAGGACGGCCTGACCGAAGCCGCCCGCCAGTCCCACCCCGCCTACCGCTTCGCCGACGCGTACCTGTGCGCCCTGCGCGCCGCCGCGGCGCTGCTCGCCGTGCGCGGGCGGCCGCACCGGGGGCGGGCCAAGCCCACCAGCGTCTGGACGCTGCTGTCGTCGGTGGCCCCGGAGATGCGCGAGTGGGCGGCGTTCTTCGCCTCCTGCTCGGGCACGCGGGCCGCCGTGCAGGCCGGTCTGGTCGACCGGGTGGGCCCGCGCGCCGCGGACGACCTGGCCCGCCAGGCCGGGCTGTTCGTCGCCCTGGTGCACCGCGCCGTCCACGGCTCCCGGCGGTGACCCGCGCCCTCACCCAGGACGACCTGCTCGACGTGGTGGAACGGGAGGGCACCCGCGCGGCCATGGCCGCCGAGGGCGCCGACCACGACCGCCCCGTGCCCGGCTGCCCCGGCCTGACGGTCGGGGAGACCGCCCGCCACCTCGGCAGCGTCTACCGCATGGTCGTGACCTGGATCCGCACCGGCACGCGTCCGGCCATCTGGCACCGAGAACCCGCCGACGGCGAGACGGTGGAGAACTACCTCCGCGACGGCCTCCGCGCCCTGCTGGGCGAACTGGCCGCGCATCCGCCGAACACCCCGTGCGCCACCTGGCACCCCGACGACCGCACCTACGCCTTCTGGCGCAGGCGCATGGCGCACGAGTCGACGATCCACCGCACGGACATCGAGGCCGCCCAATCCCGCGACCTGAGCCCGATACCGGACGAGGTCGCCCTGGACGGCATCGACGAGGTCATGACCCTCTGGTTCACCCACCGCCTGGCGGAGAAGGGGGTGGCGGGCACCCGCCCGGCCACGGTGGCGGTCCGCTCGGCCCACCGGACCTGGCTGGCCACAATGGACGCGACAGGCACGTCAACGGCCGAGGTGTCGCCCACAACCCCCGCCGACGCGGTGATCACCGGAGATCCGACCGAGCTGTACCTGTGGCTCTGGGGCCGCCGCGCCGTCTACGACCGAGCGATAACGCAATCCGGCGACTTCGACGCGATAGCGCAGTTCTGGGCACTGCTCCGCCTGGCCACCAAGTAGACACCGACCGGCACCCCCGTCTGGGGAGGACACGAGCCACCGTGTCCTTCCCACCTGCCTGTTCTCACCCCTTCTCCAGCGCAGCACCCCCTTCGTTTCTTGCGAGCCTTCTCTCGACTCCGTAGCCCCCGATCACGCCGCCTCATCCGATCCGGGGCCGCAGCACCCGACCGCCCCGTCACGCCGGAAATTGGCGCGACGGCGTCCTCGGGGTCGACTACGGTGCCGCCATGGCGACTCGTTTGGTGAGCGTGGTTGTCGACGCGGCCGACATGCGCGGGCAGGCCGAGTTCTGGGCGGCCCTGCTCGACTGGCCGCTGACCTTCGCCGACCACGAGGAGGTCGACGTCGAGCCCGCGGCCGGGGACGGGTGCCCGCTGGAGCTGGTGTTCGTCCCCGTCGCCGATCCGAAGGTCGCCAAGAACCGGCTCCACCTCGACCTCGCGTCCGCCACCGCCGATGCCCAGCTGGCCACCGTCGCACGCGCCGAGGACCTAGGCGCCCGCCGAATCGACATCGGCCAGGGCGCAGTGCCCTGGGTGGTCATGGCCGACCCCGAGGACAACGAGTTCTGCGTCCTCGACCCCCGCCCCGAGTACGCCGACACCGGCGCCCTGGCCGCGATCGTCGTGGACACCACCGACGTCGCCGCCTCCGCCACCTTCTGGCAGGCCGCGAGCGGCTGGAATCTCCTCCGCCAGACCGACGGAACAGCCTCATTGCGTCACCCCGAGACCCGCGGCCCCTGGCTGGAGTTCCTGCCCGCCGCCCCGAAGACGGTCAAGAACCGCCTACACCTCGACGTGGCCCCCTACCCCGACGACACCCTGGACGCCGAAGCCCACCGCCTCCGCGCCCTGGGCGCCACCGAGACCGACATCGGCCAAGGCGACGTCCCCTGGAAAGTCCTGGCCGACCCCCAGGGCAGCGAGTTCTGCATCCTCAGCCCCCGCTGATCCCCCGTGCCCCCCACCACCCCCGACGAGCCCGCCCTCCGCGCCCTGCTCGCTCGCCACCGCCTCCCCGTCACCACAGTGACGTACCTGGGCGAAGGCCAGGACAACATCGCCTACAAGGCCGACAACTACATCGTCCGCGTAGCCAAGCAGCCCGCCCCACCTGCCGACCCAGCCCCGCCGCCGCCCGCCCATGCCGCCACCCACGCCACCACCCAAGCCGCCTCCTCCAGCCGCGACTCCACACACGCCGACGCGCCTAGCCGCGCTGCCGGGCATGCTCACCCGCCCGACCGCGATGGTGGGCAGCCTGACTTACGCAGCCCCGCAGTCGGACACCACGAACACCGACCCGAAGCGGTCGGCGACGAAGCCGGTGTCGCCCCTGGCCAAGCCCTCCTGTCCGACTCACCCGGCCTGCCCGACTCGCCCAGCCGCGTCGCTGCGCAGAGCGCTGCGCCCGGCCGCGTCGCTGCGCAGGGCGCCTTGCGCGACGGCGTTGCCCGGCAGAGCGGCCTGCCTGGTCACGTTGTCGGGCAGGGTGGCTTGCCCGGTCACGTTGCCGGGCAAAGTGGCTTTCCTGACCGCGGTGTCGGGCAGGGTGGCTTGTCCGGCCTCGATGCTGAGCAGGCTGGTTTGGCTGCTCGTGCTGCCGCCACCAAGCGGGATGCGGACTTGCTTACGGCTGTTGGCGCGTTGCTTGCCGCGGGCGGGGTCGCGGTTGCCGTGCCTGTGCCGCTGGTGGTGGACGCCGAGGCTGGTGTCCTCGTCTACCGCGAGCTGCCGGGTACGCAGCTTCTCGATGTCCGCTTCGGGGACATCGACATCGAACCCGAGCTGAGGCGGGTGGACGATGCCGCGTTGGCGGGTCCGCTCGCCGAACTGCTCACCGTGCTCCACAACGCGCCCGTGGCAGAGTTCGGTGTGCTCGCGGGGGTGGACGACGAGTCGACCGGGGTCTGGCTGGCCGAGGCCGTCGAGTCGTATCGGTCCATCTCCTCCTTTCTGACACCGGCGCAACGCCGGGCCGTCGAGTCCTTCCTGGATAGTGAGCCGCCCGCCATGGCCGGGCCGCTTGTCTTCTCGCACAACGATCTCGGTGCTGAACATCTGCTCGTCGACACCGAGACCGGTGTGCTCACCGGCGTCATCGACTGGACTGACGCCGCCGTCACCGATCGCGCCCAGGACTTCGCGCGGCTGTTCCTCGACCTCGGACCGGCGGTGCACGACGCCGTCCTCAGCCACTACCGCGGTCCCTACGGCGCGGCCGACTTCGACCGCACGGTGTTCTACGCCCGCTGCACCCTCATCGAGGACGCCGCGTACGGGATCGAGACCGACAACCCGGCGTACTACCGGGCGGCCATCGCCCACTTCCCGCACACGTTCGACGCCTAGCCGCGCAGGCGTAAGCCCTTCGGCGTCGCGCGGAAGCCCGCCTCGCGTAAGACATCCGCCAGCGACGACGTGAGCGCCACCTCGCCATCGGCGCGCTGGACCGACAGCTCGCCTAACCAGCCGTCGCGCACCGCCCGGGACAGGCCCTCCGCGGCGGAGCGGAGAGTTGCCTCGGCCTCGGTGAACGACAGCAGCGTCCGCCCACCCCGCTCCACGTACAGTGCGGGCGTGCCGTCCACGAGCACCGCCAAGGCGCCCGCCTTGCGGGCCGGACGGTGGCCACCAGCGCCGACCGGGTCCGGCCACGGCAGGGCGGCCCCGTACGGCTGGGCCGGGTCGGCCGCGGCCAGGACCACCGCTTCCGCGTCGACCACCGCGTCATCCGAGCGGGACAACGCGCGCAGCCGGTCCACCGCGCCCCGACTGGCGAACTGCGCCGCGCCCAGCCCCTCCACGACGTAGCCGCGGATGATCTGCCCGGACTCCTCCATCGCCCGCAGTACCTTGTAGACCCCGCTGAACCCGCCCGTCACGCGCTCGGTGTCCAGCGCGCCCCTGGTCAGCACGCCGTGGCGTTCCAGGAACGCCTCGGCCCGGGCGTGCGCCCGCCGGGTGGTCTCCGTCTCGCGGTCGGGGACCAGCGACCACCTGCCCGCCACCGTCGGCGGGCCCGTCCGGCTCGGCATGCTCGGGCGCGCCGCGCGCATCCGGGCGTAGCGGCCGCGGGGCGCCGACCGACGCGGCCGGTGGGCGCCGCCGCCGGACAGCACCGCCCGCAGGGGCGCCAAGGTGTCGTTGGTGACCAGACCGCCCCACACGAGGTCCCACAGGGCGGCGATCACGTCGGCGTCGCCGGGCGCCTCGGCGCCCCCGTCGAGCAGAACGGCACTGGCACGGTCGGCCAACTGGCGGAAGAACAGCGCGCCACCGTCCAAAGCGGACAGCACCGCGCCGTGCAGCGGGGTGTCGGGCACCGCCTCCTCGACATCGGGCAGCAGCAGGTCGGCGACGTCGGACGGGGCCAGCGCGAGCCAGCCGTCGCCGCCCGCAAGCGACCCCGTGCCGCACCACGTCACCTCGCCCGTCGCGGTCAACTCGTCGAGGAGGGCCGGGCTGTAGCCCGGCAACCGGGCGGGCAGCACCAGCGATTCCAACGCGCTCGCGGGCAGCGGGGCCCCCGCCAACTGCTCGATCACCGACAGCACATCGTCAGCGGTCGGCAGCCCGCGCTGCTTGCGGCCCACGCCGTGCCACCCCGGCAGGAACCGCCCCAGCGCGGCCGGTTCGACCGGCTCGACCTCGGCGCGCAGCCGGGCCAGCGACGCGCGCCGCAGCCGTCGCAGCACGTCGGCGTCGCAGAACTCGGTGTGCGTGCCGCCGGGCCGCAGTTCGCCGCGCACCAGCCTGCCGGAGCCCGCCAGTCGTTCCAGCACGCCCGTCACCACCGACACCCCCAGCCCGAACCGCTCGGCGGCCTCCGCCGCCGGGAACGGCCCGTGCGTGCGGGCATAACGCGACAGCAGGTCGCCGAGCGGGTCAGGGACCGGCTCGGTGAACACCTCCGGCACACCGACCGGCAACGCGGTGCCCAGCGCGTCCCGAACCCGGCCCGCGTCCTCGATGGCGATGTACCGCTCCTCGCCGCCGATGCGCACCCGCAGCGCGCGCCGGGCCTGCTGCAGCTCGGCCAGCCACTCCGGCCGCACGCCCCGCTCGGCCGCCTCGGCCTCGCTGAGGTCGCCCAGGAAGCGCAGCAGGTCGGCGGCGTCCTCGGCGTGCCGGGCGTGCCGCTCCGGCGTAAGCCGCTGCAGCGAGCGCTCGACCTCGGCCACGATCTCCGGGTCGAGCAGCTCCCGGATGGCCTCTGACCCCAACAACTCGGCCAGCAGCGCGCTGTCCAGGGACAACGCGGCCGCCCGACGTTCGGCCAGGGGGACGTCCTCGCCGTAGAGGAACATCCCGATGTAGCCGAACAGCAGACTGCGGGCGAACGGCGACGCCGACTGCGTCTGGACCTCCACCACCCGCACGCGCCGCGCCCGCACGTCGGTCATCAGCTCACGCAGGCCCGCGACGTCGTACACGTCCTGCAGGCACTCGCGCATCGCCTCCAGCACGACCGGGAACTGCTCGTACTTCGAGGCGACCGACAACAGCTGCGCCGATCGCTGTCGCTGCTGCCACAGCGGGGTCCGACGGCGCGGGTCCCGCCGGGGCAGGAGCAGCGAGCGGGCCGCGCACTCGCGGAACCGGGAGGCGAACAGCGCCGAGCCGCCCACCTCGGCGACGATGACCTGCTCGACCTCCTCGGGCGCGAGGATCACGTCCTCGGCGCCCGCGACCAGCTCCCGCCCGGAGTCGTCGACCGTGTCGGGCAGCCGGACGACGATGCCGTCGTCGGAGTGCGCGATCTGCGCATCGACCCCGCGCGACTCGCGCAGCCGGGCGCCGATGGCCAGCGCCCACGGCGCGTTGACCTGCGCGCCGAACGGCGAGTGCACCACCAGCCGCCAGTCGCCCAGCTCGTCGCGGAACCGCTCGACCAGCAGCGTGCGGTCGTCGGGGATGTGCCGGGTGGCCTCCCGCTGCTCGGCCAGGTACGCCAGCAGGTTGTCGGTCGCCCACGCGTCGAGCCCGGCCGCGGCCGCCCGCTCCCGGGCCGCCGCGGGCTCGGCGGCGGCCAGCTCCCGCAGGAACGCGCCCTGCGCGCGGCCCAGTTCCAGCGGCCGACCCGGGGAGTCGCCCTTCCAGAACGGCATCCGCGCGGGCTCGCCCGGGGCTGGCGTGACGATCACCCGGTCGTGGGTGATGTCCTCGACCCGCCACGCGGACGTGCCCAGGAGGAACGTGTCGCCCACCCGCGACTCGTACACCATCTCCTCGTCCAGCTCGCCGACCCGCGACCCGGGCCGCCCCTCGTCGCCCGGGGTCATGACGGCGAACAGGCCGCGGTCGGGGATCGTGCCGCCGGAGGTCACCGCCAGCCGCTGGGCGCCCGGCCGCCCGCGCAGCTCCCCGGAGATCCGGTCCCAGGTGACGCGCGGACGCAGCTCGCCGAACTCCTCCGACGGGTACCGCCCCGCGAGCATGTCCAGCACCGCGTACAGCGCCGAGTCGGGCAGCGCCGCGTACGGGGCCGCCCGCCGCACGACCGACGCCAGCTCGTCCACCGTCCACGGCTCCACCGCCGTCATCGCCACGATGTGCTGGGCCAGCACGTCGAGCGGGTTGCGGGGGTAGCGCACGGCCTCGATCGCGCCCGCCGACATCCGCTCGGCGACCACCGCGCAGGAGACGAGGTCGCCGCGGAACTTCGGGTACATCACCCCGCGCGACACCGCGCCCACCTGGTGCCCGGCCCGGCCCACCCGCTGCAGCCCGGCCGCCACCGTCGGCGGCGACTCGACCTGCACCACCAGGTCGACCGCGCCCATGTCGATGCCCAGCTCCAGCGACGAGGTCGCCACCACGCACGGCAGGCGGCCCGCCTTCAGGTCCTCCTCCACCATCGTCCGCTGCTCGCGCGACATGGACCCGTGGTGGGCCCGCGCCACCACGGGCGTGGTCGTCCGCGCCAGCCCCGACTGCCCGATGGCCTCCGCGGGGAAGCGGTCCAGGTCGGGCACCTCCTCCTCGGCCAGCTCGTTGAGCCGGGCGGTCATCCGCTCCGCCAGCCGCCGCGAGTTGGCGAACACGATCGTCGACCGGTGCCCGCGGACCAGCTCCAGCACGCGCCGCTCCACCGACGGCCAGATCGAGTTCCTCGGCGGCGGCCGGATGCCGTCCTCCTCGCTCATGGGCGGCTGCTCGTCCAGCCGGGACATGTCCTCGACCGGCACCTCCACCCGCACCTCGATCGTCTTGGCCGACGCGGGCCGCACCACCGTCACCGGCCGCCCGCCGCACAGGAACGCGCTCACCTCCTCAACCGGCCGCACCGTCGCCGACAGCCCGATCCGCTGGGCCGGGGACTCCAGTAGGGCGTCGAGCCGCTCCAGCGACAGGGCAAGGTGCGCGCCGCGCTTGGCGCCCGCGACGGCGTGGACCTCGTCGACGATCACCGTCCGGACCCCGCGCAGCGACTCCCTGGCCGCGGAGGTGAGGATCAGGAACAGCGATTCCGGCGTCGTGACCAGCACGTCGGGCGGGGTCCGGGCGAACGCGCGCCGCTCGTCCGCAGGGGTGTCGCCCGTGCGCATGCCCACCGTGATGTCCGGCTCGGGCAGGCCGAGCCGGTGCGCGGCCTGGCGGATGCCCGCCAGCGGCGCCCGCAGGTTGCGCTGCACGTCCACCGCCAGCGCCTTCAGCGGGGACACGTACAGCACCCGGCACCGGTGCTTGGCCTCGGCGGGCGGTCCATCGGTCGCCAGCCGGTCCAGCGCCCACAGGAACGCCGCCAGCGTCTTGCCGGAGCCCGTGGGGGCGACGACTAACGCGTGCTCGCCCGCCGCGGCCGCCTGCCACGCCCCCGCCTGCGCGGCGGTGGGCGCGGCGAAGGCCCCGGTGAACCACTGCCTGGTGGCCGGGCTGAACACGTCGAGAACGTCGCTGCTCACCCGGCCATCTTCACCCAGCCCACCGACGGCCGTCGGAAGTTGTCCACAGGCCCCGGCTGTCCACAGCCTGCCGGGTCGCCCTTGACACGACCGCCACTTGCCAGGACCGCGACCATGGACGCGACCGGGCATGGCAGCATCACACCCGACATCCCGGGGGTGGCCGCGGCGAGCGCGGCTGGGGGTTGCTTGACGAGGGGAGAGCAGTGAACGTCCTGTCCGTGGATCTCGGCACGTCGAACACCGTCGCCGTGCTGGCCGCGCACGGTCGTCCGCCGCGGGTGGTGGACGTCGACGGGTCGTCGATGATGCCGTCGGCGGTGTTCGCCGCCGAGGACGGCGGGCTGGTCGTCGGCCGCGACGCCGAGCGGCGGGCCCGGCTCGACCCCTCCCGGTTCGAACCCAACCCCAAGCGCCGCGTCGACGAGGGCACCCTGCTGCTCGGCGACGTCGTCGTCCCGGTCACCGACGCGCTGGCGGGCGTGCTGCGGCGGGTCGCCGACGAGACCTCCCGGCAGCTCGCGGGCAAGAAGCCGGACGAGGTCCGGCTGACCCACCCCGCCCAGTGGGGCCCGGTGCGCCGCAACGTCCTGCTCTCCGCGGCCCGGCAGGCGGGCATGGGGTCCAACATCGTGCTGGTCCCCGAGCCGGTCGCCGCCGCCGCGCACTTCGCCTCCTTCCCCGGCCAGAAGCTGGCCCCCGGCCAGGCCCTCGCGGTCTACGACCTGGGCGCGGGCACCTTCGACGTCGCCGTCGTCGGCGCGACGCAGAAGGGCTTCGTCGTGCTCGCCGAGGCGGGCCTGCCCGACCTGGGCGGACTCGACGTCGACCAGGCGCTGCTGGAACACGTCGGCAGGCAGGTCTCCCACCGCGACCCCGCGGGCTGGCAGCGGCTGCTGCGGCCGGAGTCCACGGGTGACCGCCGCGCGCAGCGCGCGCTGCGCGAGGACGTCAAGGCGGCCAAGGAGGCGCTGTCGCGGCACCCGCAGACGGAGGTGCCGCTGCCGGAGCCGTTCGAGGACGTGCTGGTCACGCGGGTCGAACTGGAGGCGCTGATCCGCCCGGGCCTGCTGCGCAGCGTCGAGCTGCTGGCGGCGACCATCCGCTCCACCGGCATGAGCCCGGACCGGCTCGCGGGCATCTACCTCGTCGGCGGCTCCAGCCGCATCCCGCTGATCGCGACCCTGATCGCCGAGCAGCTGCGGGTCGTGCCGACCAGCCTCGACCAGCCGGAGACCGCCGTCGCCCTGGGCGCGCACCACGTGCCCCAGGAGGGCGTCACGATGCGCACCGGCGACATGAGCGGGGCCATCGAGAACGCCCAGCGCACCCAGGCGATGGTGCCGCGCACCGGCGGATTCACGGCGCAGCCGCAGACCCCGGCCCAGCCGTTCCCGCCCCGTGTCCCGGCGCAGCGGCCCGGGCCGCCGTCCACGCCGGTGCCCGCGCAGGGGCCGCCGTCGGCGCCGATCCCCGTGGGCACGCCCGGCCCGCCGTCGCAGCCCAACCCGCTGCCGCACTACCCGGCGCCGCGTCCGCCGCAGAAGGCCAACAGCAACAAGATGTGGTACCTGGCCACGGCGATCGTCGCGGTCGTGGTGGTCGGCGTGGTCAGCGTCATCATCGCCACGTCGGGCGGCGGCTCGGGCGACCTGGCCGCGGACTGCAGCGACCAGAACACCGACGCCTCGGGCTTCACCCCGTGCATGCGGGAGGTCGCGGGCGATGTCCTCACCACCGGGGACTGCGAGTCCGGCATCAACCTCGGCACCCGCTCGATCCCGACCCCGGGCGCGAAGTCGGCCACCTGCACGCTCGACGACGGCTACATCGCGCTCTACTACCACTTCGACTCCGCCGACCTGGTCGACCAGAACATCGACGCGGTGATCGCGGGGATGGGCAAGAACAAGTCCGACGCCCAGACCGGCGCCTGGAACGGCGGCAAGCTCAGCGGGACCTACTACGAGGTGGAGATCCTCGAGGGCGCGGCCATCCTGCTGTTCAGCGTGGACGACACCCCGATCATGGGGTCGGTCGCGAAGCTGACCCCGGGCGACGGGCCCGTCGACCTGACCGACTACTTCGAGAAGAACATCAAGCCGAGCGTGTCGGGCTGAGTCAGCGCCGGTTGCGGTAGTACAGCAGGCCGGTGATGATCGCGGCGACCAGGACGGCGATGATCCCGATGTCCAGGAGCATGGACTCGGTCTCCGACGGCGGCGAGAACTGCGTGAGCACGGCGCCAGTCTACGGACCCTAGACTGGCGCTGATGCGTATTACCGCTTTCCGCGCGCGGTTGGCCGAGGAGTTCGGCCCGCTCCGCGCCGACACGATCGCCCGCGACCACGTCTTCGCCGCTCTGGGCGGCCGCACGGTCGACCAGGCGCTGGACGCCGGGCTGTCGACGAAGGACATCTGGCGGGCCGTCTGCGAAGTGTTCGAGGTGCCGACCGAGCGCCGGTGACGGCGCGAGCATGTTTCAGTGCGCCGGTGACGGTGTGAGCATGTTCCAGTGCGCCGGCGACGGCGTGTCGTTATACACCCTCGAACACCTGTTCGCTACGATCCATCCACAGCGGGACCGGTTGTCCACAGGACGGCGATGTCTGCGGAAAATCGTCGGCCCCAGCCCGTAGCGTCAACGGCGTGAGCACGAAGCAGTCTCGAAAAGGTGGAACGACGATGCCAGCAGCCCCGGATCGGGACAAGGCCCTCGAACTGGCCTTGGCCCAGATCGACAAGAACTTCGGGAAGGGCTCGGTGATGCGCCTGGGCGAGGAGACCCGGGCGCCGATCCAAGTCATCCCGACCGGCTCCATCGCCCTCGATGTCGCACTCGGCATCGGTGGCCTGCCGCGCGGACGGGTCGTGGAGATCTACGGCCCGGAGTCCTCCGGTAAGACCACCGTCGCCCTGCACGCGGTGGCCAACGCCCAGCGCGCAGGCGGGATCGCCGCGTTCATCGACGCGGAGCACGCCCTGGACCCCGACTACGCCAAGAACCTCGGCGTGGACACCGACGCCCTGCTGGTCTCCCAGCCGGACACCGGCGAGCAGGCGCTGGAGATCGCGGACATGCTGATCCGCTCCGGCGCGCTCGACATCCTGGTCATCGACTCCGTGGCCGCCCTGGTGCCGCGCGCGGAGATCGAGGGCGAGATGGGCGACAGCCACGTCGGCCTGCAGGCCCGGCTGATGAGCCAGGCGCTGCGCAAGATCACCGGCGCGCTCAGCAACTCGGGCACGACCGCGATCTTCATCAACCAGCTGCGCGAGAAGGTCGGCGTCATGTTCGGCTCGCCGGAGACGACGACCGGTGGCAAGGCGCTGAAGTTCTACGCCTCCGTCCGGCTGGACGTCCGGCGGATCGAGACCCTCAAGGACGGCGGCGAGCCGGTCGGCAACCGCACCCGGGTCAAGGTCGTGAAGAACAAGGTCGCCCCGCCGTTCAAGCAGGCCGAGTTCGACATCCTGTACGGCAAGGGCGTCAGCCGCGAGGGCTCGCTGATCGACATGGGTGTCGAGCAGGGCATCCTGCGCAAGTCGGGTGCTTGGTACACCTACGAGGGCGACCAGCTGGGGCAGGGCAAGGAGAACGCCCGCAAGTTCCTGCTGGAGAACCCGGACGTGGCCAACGAGATCGAGAAGCGCATCAAGGAGAAGCTGGGCATCGGGCCCAAGCTCGACGCCGAGGAGACGACCGCCCCGGCGCCGGTCGACTTCTGATGTCGGGGCGGTCGGAGTGGCCCGACGACTGGGTGGTCACTCCGGCCCGGCCCCCGGACGTCCTGGCGGGCTGGGACGACACCGAACCACCCCGTGCGGGGGGAGGGGAAGGACAGACAAGGGACAAGCGGACAGAAAACGAGCAGGCAGGACGACAGGACCAGGCCCCGTGGGAAAGCCCGCAGCCCGGGCGACCGGACCACGCCTCCGGGAAAGGGGCGGGGCCCGCCGCTGAACCGGTCGAGTTCGCGCGGTGGGATGAGGAGCCCGAGCCCGAGCCCGAGCGGCACGCCACGGTCGCAGAGCGGGACGATCCTGTCGGGCGGGACGATCCTGTCGGGCGGGGCGAGCCTGCCGAGCGGGATGAGGCTGCTGGGTGGGGCGACATCGCGGGGCCCGCTGAGCCTGTGGGGTCCGCCGAGAAGGTCGGCCGGGGCGAGCCTGTGGGGGCTGGTCAGCCTGGCGGGTTCGACCCGCCGGTGGGGTCCGGCGAGGCCGCCGGGCCGGGCGAAACTGCGGGGCACGCCGATCCTGTGAGGTCCGGCGAGGCTGTGCTGCGCGGTGAGGTTGTGCGGCGCGGCGAGATCGCTGGGCGCGCTGCTGCGGGGCACGTCGAGTCGGCAGGGCGTGATGAAACTGCAGGGCTCGGTGAGGCTGGGCGGCTCGGTGAGGCTGCGGGGAGCGGTGAGGCGGACCAGCGGGACGCTTCAGCGCGTGGGCGGCGGGGGCTCGGTCGGGCGGGTGGTCGTCGGTCGGGTTCGGTGTGGGCTGGTGCGGCGGAAGCGGATGCTGTCGCGGATGCTCAGGCGTGGCTTGAGTCGGTTCGCGGGCGTGGGGGCGTGGGGGCCGGGTCTGCCGGTGCGCGTGAGGTGGGGGAGGCGCGGGAGGAGAGGTCGCGCGCGTCTCGGGCGGTCGACCGGGAAGAGGCTGGGGTGGCTCCGGCGTCCGGCGAGGACCCTTCCCGCGCGGCTCGGGCAGAAGGCGCGGGTGGGGCGCTGGGACGTCAGGGCGGGGCCGTGAGGACTCCGGCCGGGCGGGCCGAGGTGGAGTCCGGGCCGGGCGCCGCGGGTGGGCAGAGTGCTGGAGATGGGCTGGATGCGGGGGCTGGACGCGCTGCCGGGGTTAGCCGGGGCGAAGGGGAAAGCACGGCTCGGCAAGGTGCGAGGAAAGCGGGGGCTCGGCGGGGCGAGGGGGAAGCCAGGCCTGGGCGGGGTGCAGGGGAAACCGGGGGCCGTCAGCGTGACGGGGAAACCGGAGGCGGTCAGCGTGACGGGGAAACCGGAGGCCGTCAGGGTGAGGGGGAAACCGCGGGCCGTCGGGGTGAGGGGGAAACCGCGGGCGGTCGGGGTGAGGGGGGAATCGGGGGCTGGCGGGGTGAGGGGGAAGGGCGTCAGGGGCGTCGGCGGCGGGGGGAGGACGTCGACCCTGCTGCCAAGGCCAAGGACATCTGCTACCGGCTGCTGACCATGCGTCCCCACACCCGGACGGAGTTGGCGCAGGCGTTGCGGAAGCGGGAGATTCCCGATGACGTCGCCGAGAGTGTGTTGGGCAAGTTCGATGCCGCCGGGTTGATCGACGACGCCGCGTTCGCCGAGATGTGGGTGCGGTCGCGGCATGAGCATCAGGGGTTGGGGCGGCGGGCGCTCGCTGTGGAGCTCAAGCGGCGGGGGGTCGACAGTTCGGTGGTGGCCGACGCCGTGGGGGCGGTGGATGACGAGGCCGAAGAGGAGCGGGCCGCGGCGCTGGTGCGTAAGCGGTTGCGGGCCATGTCCGGTGTGGACGAGCAGGCCAAGATCCGGCGGCTCGTCGGCATGCTCGCGCGCAAGGGGTACGGGCAGGGACTGGCCTATCGGGTGGTTCGCGCCGAACTCGGGGCCGAGGGGCTCGACGAGCTCGGCGAGTGATCACGACCACACCTCATTTCCCCAGGATAACGGGGGTTTGTGAGTGATATCACAGGCCTATTAGGCACCTTCGTAGTGGTTCGGTGACGCTGCGGCGCGCACCCTGTGGTACTTGTCACACCTGGCATCGGCACGGCAGAGTCGGCGGCGAGGGGATGTCGGGCCCGGGAGCTACCCGGGCGCGGCGGCCACGAACCGACCGGCTTACGGAGGTGCGGACATGTCGAGCACGGAGTACACCGAGCTGCAGCGGACGATAGGTCAGCTGCGGCAATGCGTCGGCGCGCTACGCGCGCGGTACGGCGATGTCCCGGCCGTGCGCCGGATCGCCAACGACATCGATCGACTCGACATCGATGCGGGCGAGCTGGTGCAGCCCGCCCACACCCCGGCTCCGCGTCAGGCGGAGGACGTCGTGGTGGTGCCGGACACGCCCTACGACCCGGCGCTCTGGCAGGGCGCCGACGACGAGGGCGTCGGGGGCTACCAGCGATAGCTCCCCTCCCCCCACCACTGACACGACGAGGACGCGCATGAAGTCAGGCGTCGGCGCCCCCACCAGGGCCCGCATCCCGGATAAGACCCTGCGGACGGACCGGTGGTGGTTGCCACCGCTGCTGACCAACCTGGGCTTGGCGGCCTTCGTCGTCTACGCGACCATCCGGTCGTTCTGGGGTTCGGCGTACTGGGTGCCCGAGCACGGCTACCTGACGCCCTTCTACTCGCCGTGCCTCAGCGAGTCCTGCCTGCCGGGATCCAGCCACTTCGGCACTCCGCTCCCGGAGCTGCCCGGCTGGATCCCGCTGGGCTTCCTGGCTCTGCCGTTCCTGCTCGGCTTCCGCCTGACCTGCTACTACTACCGCAAGGCCTACTACCGGTCGGTCTGGCAGTCGCCCACCGCGTGCGCCGTGGCCGAGCCGCACGACCGGTACACCGGCGAGACGCGGTTCCCGCTGATCATCCAGAACGCCCACCGCTACTTCTTCTACGTCGCGTTCCTCATCTCGATCATCAACACCTACGACGCGATCCTGGCGCTGACCCACGGCCTCGGGCTCGGCGGGATCATCCTGCTGGTGAACGTGACGCTCCTGTGGGCGTACACGCTGTCCTGCCACTCGTGCAGGCACATCGCGGGCGGGCGGCTCAAGCACTTCTCCAAGCACCCGGTGCGCTACCGCCTGTGGACGCTGATCTCCAAGCTCAACGTCCGCCACATGCAGCTGGCCTGGACGACGCTCGCCACCCTCGTCATCACCGACCTCTACGTGATGCTCGTGGCCAGCGGCGTGATCAGCGACCTGCGCATCATCTCCTGACGCCCACCCCACCAGATAGAGGGAAAACAACAGCATGACCGAGGTCGAGCGGCACCCGTACGACGTTGTAGTGATCGGTGCCGGTGGAGCGGGACTGCGAGCGGTGATCGAGGCCCGCGAGCGCGGCCTGCGCGTCGCGGTGGTGTGCAAGTCGCTGTTCGGCAAGGCGCACACGGTGATGGCCGAGGGCGGGTGCGCCGCGTCGATGGGCAACGCGAACGCCAACGACAACTGGCAGGTGCACTTCCGCGACACCATGCGCGGCGGCAAGTTCCTCAACAACTGGCGCATGGCCGAACTGCACGCCAAGGAGGCCCCGGACCGAGTCTGGGAGCTGGAGACCTACGGCGCCCTGTTCGACCGCACCCCCGACGGCCGGATCAGCCAGCGCAACTTCGGCGGGCACACCTACCCCCGCCTCGCCCACGTCGGCGACCGCACGGGCCTTGAGCTGATCCGCACGATGCAGCAGAAGATCGTGTCGCTGCAGCAGGAGGACCACGCCGAGTTCGGCGACTACGAGCACCGGATCAAGGTCTTCGCCGAGTGCACCGTCACCGAGCTGATCAAGGACGGCGACCGGATCGCGGGCGCGTTCGGCTACTGGCGCGAGTCCGGCCGGTTCGTGCTGTTCGAGGCGCCCGCGGTGGTGCTGGCGACCGGCGGCATCGGCAAGAGCTTCAAGGTCACGTCGAACTCCTGGGAGTACACCGGCGACGGCCACGCGCTGGCCCTGCGCGCGGGCGCGACGCTGATCAACATGGAGTTCGTCCAGTTCCACCCCACCGGCATGGTCTGGCCGCCCAGCGTGAAGGGCATCCTGGTCACCGAGGGCGTGCGCGGCGACGGCGGGGTGCTCAAGAACTCCGAGGGCAAGCGCTTCATGTTCGAGTACATCCCGGACGTCTTCAAGGGACAGTACGCGGACGCGCCCGAGGAGGCCGACCGCTGGTACACCGACCAGGAGAACAACCGCCGCACCCCCGACCTGCTGCCCCGCGACGAGGTCGCGCGCGCGATCAACTCCGAGGTGAAGGCGGGCCGCGGCTCACCGCACGGCGGGGTGTTCCTCGACATCGCCAGCAGGCTGCCCGCCGAGGAGATCAAGCGCAGGCTGCCGTCGATGTACCACCAGTTCAAGGAGCTGGCCGACGTCGACATCACCGCGGAGCCGATGGAGGTCGGCCCGACCTGCCACTACGTGATGGGCGGCATCGAGGTCGACCCGGACACCGCGGCGGCGAGCGTGCCCGGCCTGTTCGCCGCGGGCGAGTGCTCCGGCGGCATGCACGGCTCCAACCGCCTCGGCGGCAACTCGCTGTCGGACCTGCTGGTCTTCGGCAGGCGCGCGGGCCTGGGCGCGGCGGACTACGTCCAGTCGCTGTCCGACCGGCCCAGCGTCGCCCAGTCCGATGTGGACGCCGCAGCGCTGTCGGCGCTGGCGCCGTTCAACCCCACCGACACCGCGGAGAACCCCTACACGCTGCACAACGAGCTGCAGCAGGCGATGAACGACCTGGTCGGCATCATCCGCAAGGCCGAGGAGATCGAGCAGGCCATCGACAAGCTCCAGGCGCTGCGCGTCCGGATCAACGAGGTCACCGTCGAGGGGCACCGCCAGTTCAACCCCGGCTGGCACCTGGCCCTCGACCTGCGCAACATGCTGCTGGTCAGCGAGTGCGTCGCCCGCGCCGCGCTGCTGCGCACCGAGAGCCGGGGCGGGCACACCCGCGACGACTTCCCGCAGATGGACTCGCAGTGGCGCAACACGCTGCTGGTCTGCTCGGCCAGCGGCGACGGCCTGGTGCCCGAGGTCAGGGTGGAGCCCAAGGAGCAGGAGCCGATGCGGCAGGACCTGCTGGAGCTGTTCGAGCTGCCGGAGCTGGAGAAGTACTACACCGACGCCGAGCTGGCGGCGCACCCGGGAAGGACGTCCTGACGTGGCCTACACCGCGAAGTTCAAGGTCTGGCGCGGGGACGCGGAGTCCGGGGGGCTGCACGACTTCGACGTCGAGGTGAACGAGGGCGAGGTCGTCCTCGACATCATCCACCGGCTGCAGGCCACCCAGGCCCCCGACCTGGCCGTCCGCTGGAACTGCAAGGCGGGCAAGTGCGGCTCGTGCTCGGCGGAGATCAACGGCAGGCCGAGGCTGCTCTGCATGACGCGCATGTCGACGTTCACCGAGGACGAGGTCGTCACCGTCACCCCGATGCGCACGTTCCCGGTCATCCGGGACCTGGTGACGGACGTGTCGTTCAACTACACCAAGGCGCGGGAGATCCCGTCGTTCACGCCGCCGAAGGACCTGCAGCCGGGCGAGTACCGGATGCAGCAGGTGGACGTCGAGCGCTCGCAGGAGTTCCGCAAGTGCATCGAGTGCTTCCTGTGCCAGAACACCTGCCACGTGGTGCGCGACCACGAGGAGAACAAGGAGGCCTTCGCGGGCCCCCGCTACCTCATGCGCATCGCCGAGCTGGAGATGCACCCCCTGGACACCGCCGACCGCGTGCGGCCCGCCCAGGACGAGCACGGGCTGGGCTTCTGCAACATCACCAAGTGCTGCACCGAGGTCTGCCCCGAGCACATCAAGATCACCGACAACGCGCTCATCCCCATGAAGGAGCGCGTCGCCGACCGCAAGTACGACCCGATCGTGTGGTTGGGCAACAAGCTGTTCCGGCGCTAGCCGCGACGAAAAGGGGCCCCGGTCACCACGACCGGGGCCCCTTCGCGTTGCGGCTCAGACCGCCTCGACCTGCTTCTCCAGCCGGTCGTCGTGCTCGACGTGCTTCTCGCTGCGGCGCTCGCGCCTGCCCAGGTAGTTGGCGAGCCAGGTGAGCAGCAGGCACATCGCGATGTAGAGCGCGGCCACCACGATGGTGAGCGGGATCAGCGGCCTGCCGAACTCGGCGATGCCGCCGAGGTAGCGGGCGTAGTCCAGCAACTCCTTGTAGGTGATGAGGAAGCCGAGCGCCGTGTCCTTGAGCAGGACGACCATCTGGCTGACGATCACCGGCAGCATCGCCCGCAGCGCCTGCGGCAGCAGGATCAGGTTCATCACCTGGGTCTTGCGCATGCCGATCGCGTAGGCCGCCTCGCTCTGGCCGCGGGGCAGCGACAGCACGCCAGCGCGGAAGATCTCGGCGAAGACCGCGCCGTTGTAGAGCATCAGGCCGAGCACCACCGAGTAGAACGGGCTGCCCAGGCTGAAGCCGTAGTGGAACACGAAGATCAGGATGACCAGCGGGACCGCGCGGAAGAACTCCACGATCGCTGCCGCCGGGACCCGCAGGATCGCGTGGTCGGAGAGCCTGCCAGCGGCGAGGATCGCGCCGAAGGCCAGGGCGAGGACCGCGCCCGCCGCGAACGCCCGCAGCGTGTTGACGAGCGCGTCGACCAGGGCGACCTGGACGTACTCGTACTGGATCCACTCCCACCGGCGGGCGTCGAACTGGCCGGAGTCGGCGAAGCGCCAGATGACGAAGCCCAGCAGCGCCGCGATGGCGATGACGCCGACGGCGGCGTAGATCCGGTGGCGGATCCGCGCCTTGGGGCCGGGGAAGTCGAACAGGGCCGTGTTGACGCTCACCGGGCCACGCTCCACCGCTTCTCGAGTGCCCGCTGCAGCAGCGTCAGCGGGATGACCAGGATGACGAAGATGAACGCGACCCAGAGCAGCCCGACCAGCACGCTCTCACCGCGCTCGGACAGGTAGTCGCGGATGGCGCCCGCCTCGACCACGGAGAAGCCCGCGGCGACCGTGGTGTTCTTCAGCAGCGCGATCATGGTGCTGATCATCGGCGGGACGACGGAGCGGGCGGCCTGGGGGAGCACGACGCTGCCCAGGGTCTGCCCGAAGGTGAGGCCGACCGCGCGGGCGGCCTCCATCTGGCCGGGGGACACCGTGTTGATGCCGGACCGGATGACCTCGCACACGAACGCCGCGGTGTAGAGCGACAGGGCGATCACCGCGCCGACGAACGGGGTGTAGTCGTCCTGGCTGATGATCTTCAGCAGCGGGAACGCGAAGACGAAGAAGAAGAACACCAGCGTCAACGGCGTGTTGCGGACGATGGTGACGTACGCCGTGCCCGCGGCGCGGAACACCGGGACCGGGCTGACCCGCAGCATCGCCAGAACGGTGCCGAGGACCAGCGACGCGGCGGCGGAGAAGACGAACAGGAGCAGCGTGTTGCGGAAGCCGCGCACGAAGATGTCGGTGTTGTCCAGCAATACGTCCATCGGACTCCCCGGTCCAGATAACGGACCGGCGCCCGCGTGGGAGGCGGGCGCCGGTCAGCGGGTGATCAGTAGCGGTCGAGCGTGGGCTTCTCGGCCGTCGCGCCGGACTTGCCGAGGGTGGCGTCGTAGATCGACTGCCAGGTGCCGTCGTCAAGGGCGGTCTGCAGGATGTCGTTGACCTTGTCGCGCAGGGCCTTGTCGTCCTTGGGCAGGCCGATGCCGTAGGGCTCCTCGGAGAAGGTCTTGCCGATCACCTTGAACTTGTCGGGCTCCTGGGCGGCGTAGCCCTTCAGGATGGCGTCGTCGGTGGTGACGGCGTCCACCTGGCCCTGGTCGAGCTGGGTGACGCACTGCGAGTAGGTCTGCAGCTCGACGATGTTGCCCGCCTCGGTCAGGCCCTGGTCGCGCACCCGCTGGATCGGGGTGGAGCCGGTCACCGAGCACACCTTCTTGCCCTTGAGGGTCTCCGGGCCGGTGATCGAGGTGTCGTCCTTGCGGACCAGCAGGTCCTGGCCTGCGACGAAGTACGGACCGGCGAAGGAGATCTGCTCCTTGCGCTTGTCGTTGATCGTGTAGGTGCCGACGTAGTAGTCCACGTCGCCGTTGATGATCGCCTGCTCGCGACCGGCCGACGGGATGGCCTTGTACTCGATCTTGGTGGCGTCGAAGCCGAGCTTGGCCGCCACCAGGCGGGCGATCTCGATGTCGAAGCCGGAGAACTCGCCGGTCGTCGGGTCCTTGTAGCCCAGACCCGGCTGGTCCTCCTTGACCCCGACCACGACCTTGCCGCGCGCCTTGATCTTGTCGAAGGTGGGCGAGCCCTCGACGGTGACGTCGGAGGCGGCCTCCTGGGTGGGGGCCTGACCGCCGCCGGTCGGGCTGCCCTCCTTGCCGCACCCGGTGAGGGCGAGGGCGCTGACGAGCAGACCCGCCGCCAGGCTACGAAGCTTCATCGATCTCCACTCCTGATTCGTTCGGGCGTGGAGCTCCACGCCGCAATGACACCTCAGTGGGTCAGGATCTTGCCAAGGAAGTCCTTCGCCCGCCCGGACTTGGGCGCGCTGAAGAACGAGTCGGGGGTGCTGTCCTCGACGACCTCGCCGTCGGCCATGAAGATCACCCGATCGGCTGCCTGCCGGGCGAAGCCCATCTCGTGGGTGACCACGAGCATGGTCATGCCCTCCTTGGCCAGGGTGGTCATGACGTCGAGCACCTCCTGGACCATCTCCGGGTCCAGGGCCGAGGTCGGCTCGTCGAACAGCATCACCTTCGGGCGCATCGCCAGCGCCCTGGCGATCGCCGCCCGCTGCTGCTGGCCGCCGGAGAGCTGGGCCGGGTACTTCTGCGCCTGGTTGGCGATGCCGACCCGCTCCAGCAGCTCGAGCGCCGTCTTGCGCGCCTCGGCCGCGGGCTGCTTGCGCACCTTGATCGGGCCGAGGGTGACGTTGTCCAGGATGGTCTTGTGGGCGAAGAGGTTGAAGCTCTGGAAGACCATGCCGACCTCGGCGCGCAGCCGGGCCAGCTCCTTGCCCTCGGCGGGCAGCGGCCTGCCGTCGACCTCGATCGTCCCGGAGTTGATCGGTTCCAGCCGGTTGATGGCGCGGCAGAGGGTGGACTTGCCGGAGCCGGAGGGGCCCAGCACGACGACCACCTGGCCCTTCGGCACCTCCAGGGTGATGTCCTTGAGGACGTGCAGTGGGCCGAAGAACTTGTCCACCGACTCCATCCGGATCATGGGCGGAGCGGCGTTCGAGCCGGTCATGCGGGATCCTCCACGAACGCGTGTCGACGGTGAGCTGGCCGGGTTTCGCCGAAACCTACTCCGGCACCGGCCCAAGTCCACCAGGCTTGAGCAACACTTAGGGTCTCAACTCTGTCACACCCGAGTACGGAGGGACACGCGTTGCGAGTGCTGCTCGTGGAGGACGACGACCGGGTGGCCGACGCGCTGATGCCCGCCCTGGTCCGCCGGGGTCTGGCGGTGCGCAGGCTGGCCTCCGGCGCCGGGGTGCTCGACACCGTCGGCGAGGTCGACGTCGTGCTGCTCGACCTGGGCCTGCCCGATGTGGACGGGGTCGTCCTGTGTCGACAGATCCGGGCGGCCAGCGACGTGGCGGTGATCGTGGTGTCGGCGCGCGGCGAGGTCGACGACCGCATCCTGGGGCTGCGCGCGGGCGCGGACGACTACCTGGTCAAGCCCTACGACGTGGACGAGCTGGTGGCGCGCGTGCACGCGGTGCGCAGGCGCAAGGCCCCGGCCGCGGTGGGCGCAACCGGCACTGCCGAACTCGACGGCGTGCACATCGACTTCGACCGCCATGAGGTCACTGTGGACGGTGCGGCCGTGGCCCTGTCGCGCAAGGAGTTCCAGGTCTTCGGCCTCATCGTCGCCGCGGACGGCGCGGTGTGCTCGCGCGAGCACATCCTGGAGGAGGTGTGGGGCCGCGCGGGCGCGGCGGAGAACCGCACGCTCGATGTCCACGTGGCGAACCTGCGCACCAAGCTGGGCCGTCCCGCGCTGATCGAGACGGTGCGGGGGGTGGGCTACCGGCTGGCGCGCAAACCCGACCGCGCGGAGTGAGGCATCCTTGACTTCTGGACGGACGGGGGTGGGATGCGTACCCGGTTGCTCGGCATGGTCTGGTTCCTCGTCGCGCTGGTCGTGTTCGGGCTGGGCGTGCCGCTCGCGCTGTCCGTGGCGGGCACCGAGCAGCGCAACATGTTCCTGGACCGGTTGACCGACATCAACCACTACGCCTCCATGGCCCAGCGCCCGCTGATCGAGAGCCAGCCCGCCGTGATGCGCGACGAGCTGCGGCGCTACCACGAGCTGTACGGCATCGACATCGTCGTGGTCGACCGCGACTCGCGGGCGCAGGTCGGCTCCGGCCGGTTCGGCCAGAACGAGATCGACCTCGACGACCCGCTGGTGCAGACCCAGCTCAACGAGGCGCTGGCCGGGCGCAGGCCGCAGTCGGGGTCGCTGCTGATGCCCTGGGACGACAGCCCGATGGTCATGGTCGCCCCGGTCCTGGTCGACGCCGACGTGCGCGGGGCCGTGGTCAGCGTGTCGCCGACCGACCGCGTCCGGACCAGGGTCCTGTGGTGGTGGCTGCTCATCGGCGCGGGCGGGGTGGCCGCGTTCGCGCTGGCCCTGCTGGTCGCGGTGCCGGTCATCCAGTGGATCCTGCGGCCGGTGCGCAGGCTGGACGAGGCAACCGGCGCGCTGGTCGGGTCCGTGGTCGGCGGGCGCGACGTCGAGCCGGTCGGCAGCGCGCACGGGCCGCCGGAGCTGCGCCAGCTCGGCCGCTCGTTCGACCAGATGGCCGCCAGCGTCGCCGACACCCTCGCCGCCCAGCGCGCGTTCGTCGCCGACGCCTCCCACCAGCTGCGCAACCCGCTGACCGCGCTCAAGCTGCGGCTGGCGAACCTCGAGGGCCACGTCGACGAGGCCGCCGAGGTGCACAGGGTGGCCGCGGCCGCCGAGGCCGACCGGCTCAAGCGCATCCTCGACGAGCTGCTGGCCATGGCCCGCGCCGAGGGGGCGGGCGGCGACCTGGTGCCCGTCGACGTCGACCAGGTCGTGGCCGAGCGGGTCGCCGACTGGGACGTGGTGGCCACCGCGCGCGGCATCGACCTCGACATCGAGGGCCTCGCGGGCGACGTCGTCGTGCTGGCCCCCGCCCGCGGCGTCGACGGGATCCTCGACGCGCTGCTGGACAACGCGCTGAAGTTCACCCCGTCCGGTGAGCGCGTGCGGGTGACGGTCGCGAGCACCGACAACCGGGTCGAGCTGGCCGTGCGCGACCACGGCCCGGGGCTGCGCCCCGACGAGCTGGACCGGGCGACCGACCGGTTCTGGCGCAGCCACGCCCACCAGAACGTGCCCGGGTCCGGCCTCGGCCTGGCGATCGTGAGCCGGATCGTGGCCAAGGCGGGCGGCGAGCTGCGGCTGGACCTGCCCGACGGCGGCGGGCTGCGGGTGACGGTGGTGCTGCCCGCGCGGCCGGTCTAGATCTTCTGCTCGCGGTAGTAGCGGACCGCGCCCGGGTGCAGCGGGACCGGGTCGGTCTCGATCGCGGAGTGGATGTCGATCGCCGTCGCCGCCTTGTTGGCCCGCACCAGCGCGGGCTGGGCCTCGAACAGGGTCTCCACCAGCGCCATGGCCAGGTCGGCAGGCATCGCGTCGGTGGTCAGCAGGTAGTTCGGCACCGAGAGGGTGTTCACCGCGGGGCCGGCGAGGTGATAGGTCGACGCCGGGATGAGCTCGGCGTTGTAGACCGGGTAGCGGTTGATCAGGTTGGGCAGGATGTCGGTCATGTCGATCAGGCGGATGCGCCTGATCGCCGACAGGTCCTCGATGAGGTCGGTCGGCAGGCCGCCGGACCAGAAGAACGCGTCGATGTCGCCCGCGTTGAACGCGTCGATGGAGGCGGCGAGACCCAGGTCGCGGGTCTTCAGCCCGCCGGTCAGCCCGGCCACCTCCAGCACGCGGCGGGCCATGACCGCGACCCCGGACTCCGGCGCCCCGATCGAGACCCGCCTGCCCGCGAGGTCGGCCACCGCCTCGATGGGGTCCTCGTCGCGGACGACCAGGTGCAGGTAGTCGTTGTAGAGGCGGGCCAGGGCCATCGGCCTGCGCGGGCCGGGACGGCGCTCGGCGGCCACGTCGGCGGCGCTGAATGCGATGTCGACCTCGCCGCCGACCAGCTTGTTCAGGTTGTCCGGCGAGCCGCGGGTCTGCAGGACCTCCGGCCGGGCCATGCCCAGCCGGGCGCGGCAGGCGTCGGCCAGCGGGGCCGACAGCGCGTGGTAGACACCGCCGTCGAAGCCCGCGGCGATGCGCAGGCGGACGCCCTCGAACCCGGTGTCGCACGCGGTCAGCAGCGCGAGCGCCACCAACACCACGCACAGCCGAACCCGGGTCATCGGCCGATCGTGCCAGACGCGGGTGGCTCTGGGGGCCCGGTCCGCCTGCGCGTACCCTCAATCACCGAGATGCGCACCTATGAAGTCCGCACCTTCGGGTGTCAGATGAACGTCCACGACTCCGAGCGGCTCTCCGGGCTGCTGGAGGACGCCGGATACGTGGCGGCCGGTCCCGGCCAGGCCGCGGACGTCGTCGTGTTCAACACCTGCGCCGTGCGCGAGAACGCCGACAACAAGCTGTACGGCAACCTCGGGCACCTGGCGCCGGTGAAGAACGCCAACCCGGGGATGCAGATCGCCGTCGGCGGCTGCCTGGCGCAGAAGGACCGCGGCGAGATCGTCCGCAGGGCCCCCTGGGTCGACGTCGTGTTCGGCACGCACAACATCGGCTCGCTGCCGGTGCTGCTGGAGCGCGCCCGGCACAACCGCCGCGCCGAGGTGGAGATCCTGGAGTCGCTGGAGACCTTCCCCTCCACGCTGCCCGCCCGCCGCGACTCGGCGTACGCGGGGTGGGTGTCCATCTCCGTGGGCTGCAACAACACCTGCACGTTCTGCATCGTCCCGTCGCTGCGCGGGCGGGAGAAGGACCGCCGCCCCGGCGACGTGCTGGCCGAGGTCAAGGCGCTGGCGGCCGAGGGCGTGCTGGAGGTGACGCTGCTCGGGCAGAACGTCAACTCCTACGGCGTGGAGTTCGGCGACCGCTACGCCTTCGGCAAGCTGCTGCGCGCGTGCGGGGACATCGACGGCCTGGAGCGGGTCCGGTTCACCTCCCCGCACCCGAAGGACTTCACCGACGACGTCATCGCCGCGATGGCCGAGACCCCGACCGTGTGCCACCAGCTGCACATGCCGCTGCAGTCGGGCTCCGACGACGTCCTGCGCCGCATGCGCCGCTCGTACCGGTCCACGCGCTACCTGTCGATCCTCGACAAGGTCCGCGAGGCCATGCCGGACGCGGCGATCACCACCGACATCATCGTGGGCTTCCCCGGCGAGACCGACGCGGACTTCGAGGCGACGCTGGACGTCGTGCGGCAGGCGCGCTTCTCCGGGGCGTTCACCTTCCAGTACTCCAAGCGGCCGGGCACGCCCGCGGCCGAACTGCCCGACCAGCTGCCCAAGCAGGTCGTCCAGGAGCGCTACGAGCGGCTGGTCGAGCTGCAGGACTCCATCTCCTGGGAGCTGAACAAGCAGGTCGTGGGCAAGACGGTGGAGCTACTGGTCGCCACCGGTGAGGGCCGCAAGGACGCCGACACCCGGCGCATGAGCGGCCGCGCCCGCGACAACCGGCTCGTGCACTTCACCCCGGCGGAGGGCGTGCGGCCCGGCGACATCGTCGAGGCGGTCGTCACCTACGCCGCTCCGCACCACCTGGTCGCCGACGGGCCGCTGGTCTCGCACCGACGCACGCGCGCGGGCGACAACCACGAGGCCGGTCTGCGGCCGAAGACCAACGGCGTCGGGCTGGGCCTGCCCGGCTTCGGCGCGCCGCCGCCCGCACCGGCCGAGACGGGGTGCGCTGTCCGATGAGCACCGACGAACCGATGGACTCCACCGACCAGGCGCTGCGCGCGGAGGTCGACGAGGTCGAGCGGCGGGCGTCGCGCCGGGTCGAGCTGGGCGGTCGGGCCGTCGTGCTGGCGGTCGGCGTGTTCGCCCTGATGATCGGCTACATCCTGCCGTGGATGGGCACGGCGGCGGGCTGGGAGGTGCTGCTGGGCGCAGGCGACGCCGCGGGCAAGGCGGGCATGGTGCCTCGGCTGTTCGCCGCGACGTCGCTGGTCTTCGGCGTGGTCGCCTCCGCGCTCGCGCTGATCACCCGGCTGTGGGCGCTGACCTGGGTGTGCGCGCTCGGCGGCTGGTTCGCCTCCGTCGACGGGATGCTGGCGATCTGGACGCGGCAGTCGTCGGCCGGGCTGGACTCGCCCGGGCCGGGCATCGGCCTGGTCATCAGCGAGATCGCCGTCGTCGTGGTCGCCACGCTGTGGTTCAAGACGGCGTGGTCGCGGCCGCTACAGGCCTGACCACCACTCCTGGCTGAGGGTGCCCTCGGCGACGAACTCGGCCGGGCCGGTGAGCGTGGCCGTGCCGTCGGCGATCGCCACCCGCACCGTTCCGCCGGGGATGTGGACGGTCACCTCGCCGTCGGAGCGTCCGGCCGCGCGCAGGGCGGCGGCCGCGGCGGCGACGGTCCCGGTGCCGCAGGAGCGGGTCTCGCCGACGCCGCGCTCGTGCACCCGCATGCGGATCTCGGCGTCGCCCGCCGGGACGATGAACTCGATGTTCACCCCGTTCGGGAAGACCGCGCTGTCGAACCCGGGCTGGGTGGTGAGGTCGAGGCCGTCGAGGTCGTCGGTGACGCACGCCAGGTGCGGGTTGCCGACGTCGACGCCGATGCCGGTCATGGTCCTGCCGTCGACCGTGGCGGTGGAGGTGCCCATGATGCGCACCGGGCCCATGTCGACGGTGACGCCGCCGTCGGGGTGGACCGTCGCCGTGCGCAGGCCCGCCCGCGTGCCGACGGGGAACTCGGGGCCGTCGACCAGGTCGTGCTCGGCCAGGTGGCGGGCGAAGACGCGCACGCCGTTGCCGCACATCTCGGCGATGGACCCGTCGGCGTTGCGGTAGTCCATGAACCACACGTCGCCGTCGATGCCCTCGGGGGCGTCCGGGACGGCCTTGGTCCGCACGACCCGCAGCACCCCGTCCGCGCCGAGGCCCCGCCTGCGGTCGCAGAGCGCGCGCACCCGGCTCTCGGTCAGGTCGAGGTCGCCGTCGGGGTCGGGCAGCAGCACGAAGTCGTTCTGGGTGCCGTGGCCCTTGCGGAACGGGATGGCCATGCCATCAGCCTACGACCGCCAGCGCGGCCTCGAGCAGGTCGGGGCGCGCGGCGTCGAGCCAGACGACGCGCTTGTCCCTGCGGAACCAGGAGCGCTGCCTGCGGACGAACCGGCGGGTGGCGCGCGCGGTCTCCTCGGCGGCCCCTGCAAAGTCCCCGGTGTCGAGCGCGGCGAGGACCTGCTGGTAGCCGAGCGCGCGGGAGGCGGTGCGGCCCTCGCGCAGGCCGTGGGCCTCCAGCGCGCGCACCTCGTCGACCAGGCCCGCGGCGAACATCCGCTCCACCCGGGTGTCGACCCGGGCGTCCAGTTCCTCGGGGTCGCGGTCGATGCCGATGAGCACGGCGCCGTAGCGGGGCGGGCCGGGGCGCGGCATGGTCGCGGAGAACGGGCGGCCGGTGAGCTCGATGACCTCCAGCGCGCGCACGATCCGCCTGCCGTTGCTGGGCAGGATCGCCCCGGCGGCGACGGGGTCGAGCCGGGCGAGGCGCTCGTGCAGGACGGCGGCGCCCACCTGGGTCAGCTCGGCCTCCAGCCGGGTCCGCAGCTCCGGGTCGGTGCCGGGGAAGTCGAGGTCGTCGAGCACGGCCTGGACGTACAGCCCGGAGCCGCCGACCAGGATCGGGGTGCGGCCGCGCTCGCGGATGTCCTCGATCGCGGCGCGGGCGTGGCGCTGGTAGGCGGCCACGGACGCGGTCTCGCGGACGTCGAGGACGTCGAGCTGGTGGTGCGGGACGCCGCGGCGCTCGGCGGGGGTGATCTTCGCGGTGCCGATGTCCATCCCGCGGTAGAGCTGCATGGCGTCGGCGTTGACCACCTCGCCGTCGAGGCGTTCGGCGAGCGCGACGCCGAGGTCGGACTTGCCGGTGGCGGTCGGGCCGACCACGGCGATCACGCGGGCTCCCAGATCGCCAGGTGGTAGGCGACGCCGAAGGGGGTGAGCGTGGTCGATCGGGTGGCCTGCCACGCGCGGCCGTCGGCGTCCACCGCGCCCGCGAGGACCTGCCAGGGCGCGCGCCCCACCGCGCCCAGTTCGGCGGCCAGGGCGGGGTCGAGCGCGCGCAGGGCGGCGGTGTCGACGGTGGCGAGGGCGTGCGCCACCCGCTCGTCGAACTCGCCCGCCCGGTCGTCGGGCTTGCCGACGGCGCGCTCGCCGTGGCGGTGGGACCCGTCGCCCAGCACCAGCAGCGCGCCCGATCCGTCCGCGAGGGCGCGGCCCAGCTCGGCGCAGGAACCCGGGTCGAGATCGGGGTCGACGAGGCGCAGGTCGACGGTCTCGGCCCCGGCCCGCTCGCGCAGCCAGCCCGCGATCAGGGCGGGCAGCGGCCAGAAGGCGTCGGGGGCGCCGTCGCCGTCGCCGAGGGTCACGCGGACGTCGACGCCGTAGCCGCGGAACGTGCCCACGCCGGTGGCCGGCGCCTGGCCCACGCCGACGACGGTCCAGCGGGGCGACGCGGCGGCCAGCTCGCGCGCCACGTCGAGGCAGGCGGCGCGGACCGCGTCGGCGTCGCGGTCGCCGCCGCCGACCAGTTCGGGCACCAGCAGCGGCGGATGCGGCAGGACCGCGACGCGCGAGATCACGGCCAGAGGGTACGTCCGCCGCACATTCTCGGCGTTCCCACCCCACACGGCGCGGAGTTTGCGGCACCATGGCTACGAGTGCGGCCCTCGGGATACCCAGGTGGCAGTTGACCTGTTTGAATGCGCGCAGGTACATCGGCCCGAAAAGGTCGTACGCACAGTGCTGGGCCCCGCGCGAGCGGGGCGCCCGCGACAGCCGCGGGCACGCAGGCGGGAGGAGCCGGCCACATGACCGACGAGCAGGACAACGCCCAGGCCGTGACGGAGCGCGGTCAGACCACCGTCGCCGACCCGGTGGCGCCCACGGAGGCCCAGGCGCCCGCCAGCCCGGCCGCCGTCGTCGCGGCGACCGCGGACCCCGCCCCCGCACCGGCCGACGACCCCACCCCCGCGTCGCAGCCCGCCCCTGCGGCCGCCGAGCAGCCCGCCGAGCCCGTGCCCGCGCCGGACGTGGTGGCCGCCGTCGCGCACCCGCCAGCGGCGCCGACCCCCGGCGACGAGGTCCCGCCCGTGGCCGCCGCGTCCGACGACCCCGGCAAGTGGGGTCGGGTCGACGACGAGGGCACCGTCTACGTCCGCACCGCCGAGGGCGAGCGCGTGGTCGGCTCGTGGCAGGCGGGCGAGCCCGCCGAGGGCCTGGCCCACTTCGCCCGCCGCTTCGACGACATCCGCACCGAGGTCGAACTGCTCGGCGCCCGGCTGGCGTCCGGGTCCGGCGACCCGAAGCAGGCGGCCACCTCCGCCCGCCACCTCAAGGACAGCCTCGCCGAGGCGCACGTCGTCGGCGACCTCGTCGGGCTCGCGGCGCGCATCGACTACCTGATCGCGCGCGCGGGCGTGGCCGTCGAGCACGCCAAGGCCGCGCGGGACGCCGCCCGAGGCCAGGCCGTGGCCCGCAAGCAGGAGCTGGTGGCCGAGGCCGAGCAGATCGCCGAGGAGTCCACGCAGTGGAAGGCCGCTGGCGACCGGCTGCGCGCGATCCTGGACGAGTGGAAGACGATCAAGGGCGTCGACCGCAAGACCGACGAGCAGCTCTGGCGCCGCTTCGCCAAGGCCCGCGACACCTTCAGCCGCCGCCGCGGCTCGCACTTCGCCGACCTGGACCG
The DNA here is from genome assembly GCF_024760565.1 of Actinokineospora sp. UTMC 2448. Lineage (NCBI taxonomy): Bacteria > Bacillati > Actinomycetota > Actinomycetes > Pseudonocardiales > Pseudonocardiaceae > Actinokineospora > Actinokineospora sp. UTMC 2448. Next base: position 1,712,785 of record NZ_CP031087.1, read on the forward strand.
GCAGCGCTCCACGGCCAAGGCCCGCAAGCAGGAGCTGGTCGAGGAGGCCGAGGCCCTGTCGGAGTCCGACGACTGGGGCCCGACCGCGGGCCGGTTCAAGGACCTGATGCTGGAGTGGAAGGCCGCGGGCCGCGCACCGAAGGACGCCGACGACGCGCTGTGGCAGCGGTTCCGGGCCGCCCAGGACCGGTTCTTCGCCCGCCGCTCCGCGGTGTTCGACGAGCGCGACGCCGAGTTCGCCGAGAACGCCAAGCGCAAGGAGGAGCTGCTCGCCGAGGCCGAGAAGATCAACCCGCAGGGCGATCTGGAGGCGGCGCGCGCGCAACTGCACCGCATCCAGGAGCGCTGGGAGGAGATCGGCAAGGTCCCGCGCGAGCGCATCCGCGAGCTGGAGGGCAGGCTCCGCGCCGTCGAGGAGAAGGTCCGCACCGCCGCCGACGCGCAGTGGCGGCGGACCGACCCGGAGGCCGAGGCCAGGGCCGCGCAGTTCCGCGAGCGGGTCGAGCAGTTCGAGGCCCAGGCGGCCAAGGCCCGCGCCGCGGGCGACAAGCGCCGCGCCGAGCAGGCCGAGGCGCAGGCCGCCCAGTGGCGGGAGTGGCTGGCCGCCGCCGAGCAGGCCGTCGCCACCCGCTGAGCACGCCGCCGTGGGCCGCCCCGACCGGGGCGGCCCACGGCCGTGTCAGCCGACGGTCTCGGTCCGGTGCTCCTCCGGCAGGTCGCGCAGCCCGCGCAGCGGCGACAGGAGCACCCACAGCGAGGCCAGGCCGCACCCGGACGCGGCCACCCACAGCGTCGGGCGCAGGCCGATCAGCTCGCCCAGCACGCCGCCGAGGAGGCCGCCCAGGGGCAGCGAGCCCCAGACGAGGAAGCGGACGCTGGCGTTCATCCGGCCCAGCAGGTGGTCCGGGCAGATCGTCTGGCGGAAGCTGACCTGGGCGACGTTGTAGACCACCACGCACACCGAGACGACGACGGTGCCCGCCACGGCGACCACCAGCGGCCAGCCCGGGGCGGCCATGGGCAGCAGCAGGCCGAACGGGGCGCTGACGACCTGGACGACCCAGATGGCCCTGGCCTGCCCGATCGCCCGGTTGACGCGGGCGGCCACGAGCGCCCCCACGATGCCGCCGACCCCCGCCAGGCCCACCACCAGGCCGACCGCGCCCTCGGTCAGGCCGACCTGGGTGACCAGGAACAGGATCAGCACCGCGTTCTGGACCCCGCCGAACAGGTTCCACGTCGCCGTGCAGCTGACCATCGGCCGCAGGTAGCGGTTGCGGACGACGAACCGCAGGCCCTCCATCACCTCGGCCCGCAGGTCCCGCCGCGCCGGTCGGGCCGGTTCGGGCTCGACCGTGCGGATCCGGCTCAGGAACAGCGCCGAGGCGAGGTAGCCCAAACCCGTGGTCAGCAGCGCCACCGCGGTGCCGACCAGCTGGGCCAGCCCGCCGCCCAGCGCCGGGCCGGTCGTGAACGCGACGGAGTGGCTGGCCTGCAGCTTGGCGTTGCCCTCGACCAGGTGCTGCCTGCCCACCAGCGACGGCAGGTAGGACTGGTAGCCGACGTCGAAGAACACCGTGCACGTGCCCACCAGCAGCGCGACGACCACCAGCTGGGTGAACGTGAGCGCGTCCATCCACCAGGCGAGCGGCACCGTGGCCAGCAGGGCGGCCCTGGCGAGGTCCATCCGGATCATCAGCGGCCTGCGCCGCACCCGGTCCACCCACGCCCCGGCGGGCAGCCCCAGCAGCAGGAACGCGGCGTGCTCCGCGGCCGTCAGCAGGCCCATCTGGAACGCCGACGCGTTGAGCAGGCCGACGGCCAGCAGGGGGAGCACGACGAGGCCCACGTGCGTGCCGACCTGGGCGATCGTGTCACCCGCCCAGAGACGGCGGAAGTCGGCGTGGTGACGCAGGGTGCTGGCCATGGGCAGCATGATGGCGGCAGTGATTGGAATGTGTCAATCACTTTGCCCCGTCGCCGTAGAGTGGGTGGCTGTGAGCGAAGAGAACCCCGCCCGCACGCCCGCGACGCCGGTCGACGTGGCCGTGCTCGGCTCGGCCGTGCGGCTGCGGATCATCCGGATGACCCACCAGCGCCCGCTGACCAACCGGGAGATCGCCACCCAGCTCGACCGCGATCCGGCGACCACGCTCCACCACGTGCGCAAACTCGTCGACGCCGGATTCCTCGAAGCGCTGCCCGTGCGGCGCGGCAACCGGGGGGCGCGGGAAATCCCCTACCGCTCGACCGGGCGTTCCTGGCGGATCGACAACCCGGGCCGGGGCAACCGCGAGGTGGCCGAGGCGATGCTGCAGGCGTACCTGGCCGAGGTCGGCGAGGCCGACTTCGCCGAGTTGCTGCAGTCCCGCCTGGTCGTGCAGGTCGACGAGGCGGGTCGGGAGGAGCTGATGCGGCGCATCCAGGACGTGCTCGACGACTTCGCGGCACGCCCCCTGGAGCCCGGTCAGCCCCGCACGGGCATCTACGTGTCGTTCTACCCGGGGGAATAATTCAGTCCCATTAGGCGTCATCACGTGCGACTATGGAAACAACGCCGGAACAGACCGGCACCGACCGCGAAGGACGTGTTCACCTAGTGACAGAGGAATTCATTCAGCCAGACGACGGTGACTTCCGCAATGGTGGCTTTCCCCACGGTCCGGCTGACCTCTCCCTCGGTGAACTCGAACTGGAGGAGCGGTCGTCGCTGCGGCGCGTCGCCGGGCTGTCCACCGAACTCGAGGACATCACCGAGGTCGAGTACCGCCAGCTCCGCCTGGAGCGGGTCGTGCTCGTCGGGGTGTGGACCGAGGGGTCGGCGCTGGCGTCCGAGGCGTCGCTGGCCGAGCTGGCCCGCCTGGCCGAGACCGCGGGCTCGCAGGTCCTCGAGGGCCTCGTGCAGCGGCGCGACAAGCCGGACCCGGCCACCTACATCGGCTCGGGCAAGGTCCGCGAACTCGGCGACATCGTCGCCGCGACCGGCGCGGACACGGTGATCTGCGACGGTGAGCTCTCGCCGTCCCAGCTGCAGCAGCTGGAGGCCCGGCTCAAGGTCAAGGTCATCGACCGCACCGCGCTGATCCTGGACATCTTCGCCCAGCACGCCCGGTCCAAGGAGGGCAAGACCCAGGTCGAGCTCGCCCAGCTGCAGTACCTGCTGCCCAGGCTGCGCGGCTGGGGCCAGACGCTGTCCCGGCAGGCCGGTGGCCGCGCAGGCGGCGCTGGCGGCGGTGTGGGTCTGCGCGGTCCCGGTGAGACCAAGCTGGAGACCGACCGCAGGCGCATCCACGCCCGCATCGCCAAGCTCCGCCGCGAGATCAAGGGCATGGGCACGGTCCGGGCCACCAAGCGCGGGCGCCGCGTGGCCAACGAGGTGCCCAGCGTGGCCATCGCCGGCTACACCAACGCGGGCAAGTCCAGCCTGCTCAACGCGCTGACCGGCGCGGGTGTGCTGGTGGAGGACGCGCTGTTCGCCACCCTCGACGCGACCACCCGGCGCGCCGAGACCCCGGACGGGCGCACCTACACGCTGACCGACACCGTCGGCTTCGTGCGGCACCTGCCGCACCAGCTGGTGGAGGCGTTCCGCACCACGCTGGACGAGGTGGCCGACGCCGACCTCGTGCTGCACGTGGTCGACGGCTCCGACCCGATGCCGGAGTGGCAGATCAACGCGGTGCGCGAGGTGCTCGGCGAGATCGGGCAGAAGCACGACACGCCGATGCCGCCCGAGCTGGTGGTGGTCAACAAGACCGACGCCGCGGGCGACCTGGCCATCGCCCGGCTGCGGCACCTGATCCCGGACGCGGTGTTCGTCTCCGCGCACACCGGGGCGGGCGTCGACGAGCTGCGCGAGCGGCTCGCGGAGCTGCTGCCCCGGCCGAACCGTGAGCTGGACGTGCTCGTCCCGTACGAGCGCGGCGAGCTGGTGGCCCGCATCCACCGCGAGGGCGAGGTGCTCTCCACCGAGCACACCGAGGTCGGCACGCACGTGCGGGCCCGGGTCCGGCCCGACCTCGCGGGCGTGCTGGCGGCCTTCGTCGTGGACCGCTCGATCGCCTGACCCGCCTGACGACCTGTCGGCCCCGGAGAACCTCCGGGGCCGACGGCGTTTCCCCGCTACCGTGGTGTGGACACGGGGAGGTGGCGGTGCGGGTTGTGTTGACCCTGGCACTCATGGGGGCGCTGTCGGTGCTGGGCGCTCCCGGCGCGGCCGCGCAGGAGGACCAGTGCGCGCTCACGGACGATCGGCTGGCCGAGGTGTCCGGTGTGGCCGCTGACGGCGAGCACTGGTACGTCGTCAACGACGGCGGCCGCGCGTCCACCGTCTACGTCCTCGACCGCGACTGCACGGTCGTGGACGTCATCACCGGGCCGACGGACCCCTACGACGTCGAGGACCTCGCGCGGGCCGCCGACGGCACGCTGTGGCTCTCCGACACCGGCGACAACGACAAGGACCGCAAGACCGTCGCCCTGATCTCCCTGACCCCGGGCGGCAAGTCGACGGTGCACCGGTTGACCTATCCGGACGGTCCGAAGGACTCCGAGGCGCTGCTGCTCTCCCGCGACGGCGTGCCCCACCTGGTGACCAAGAACCCGTTCGGCACCGCCGACATCTACCGGCCCGCCAAGAAGCTGACCAGCCCGGGTCCGACGGCGCTGGAGCACGTCGGCTCGCTCACCCTGCGCCCGACCGACACCCAGGGCGGCCCGGTGCCCGCGTCCGTGGGCTCGGTGCTGGTGACCGGGGGAGCGGTGAGTCCGGACGGGACGGTCGTCGCGCTGCGCACCTACACGGACGCCTACCTCTACGCCGCCCCCGACGGGGACATCCTCGCCGCGCTGAAGCGCGAGCCGGTCCGCGTGCCGCTGCCGAACGAGCCGCAGGGCGAGGCCATCGCCATCGAGCCGGACGGCACGCTGGTGTCGATGTCGGAAGGCGAGGGCAGCACCGTGCGGACCGTGTCCGGGGTGACCGTCACGGCCGAGGAGGCGCCGCCCACGACCGAGGCGACGCCTGAGCCGGAACCGGGGCAGACCGCCGCGCCCGTGGTCGAGGACGACGGTCTGGCCACGATCCCCGCGATCGGCGTCACCACCGTCGCGGTCGGGGCCCTGCTGCTGTTCATGCACCGCAGGGCCACCCGCAAGCGCGCCTAGAGCCGCCGCAGCACCGCCACGACCTTGCCCAGGATCGTCGCCTCGTCGCCCGGGATGGGCTCGTAGGCGTCGTTCTGCGGCAGCAGCCAGGCGTGCCCGTCGCGGCGCTTGAAGGTCTTCACCGTCGCCTCGCCGTCGATCATGGCGGCGACGATGTCGCCGTTGTCGGCGTTGGGCTGCTGGCGCACGACGACCCAGTCGTCGTTGGCGATGGCGGCGTCGATCATCGAGTCGCCCGCGACCTTGAGCATGAACAGCGAGCCCTCGCCGACCAGCTCCTTGGGCAGCGGGAAGACGTCCTCGATGGCCTGCTCGGCCAGGATCGGGCCACCGGCGGCGATGCGGCCCAGCACCGGCACGTAGGCCGGACGCGGGCCGCTGTCGGGCTCGGCGGGCTCGTCGCCGCGCAGCTGGGCGGGCGTGGCGTCGGCGGGCAGGACGCCGATCGCGCGCGGGCGGTTCGGGTCGCGGCGCAGGTAGCCCTTCTCCTCCAGCGCGCGCAGCTGGTAGGCCACCGACGAGGTGGACGTCAGCCCGACGGCCTCGCCTATCTCGCGCACGCTGGGCGGGTAGCCGAAGCGCTGGACCCATGACCGGATGACCTCGAGCACCTGGCGCTGGCGAAGCGGGAGTTCAGCGCTTTCCGAATCCGGCTCGGGGAACTTGCGCACCGTGCCGCGCACCGCGGGCTTGCGCTTCGGGGTGTCTGCGGGGGTGCGTCCGTTCGTGCCTGCCACTGCGCTGTCCTCCAGGTTGTGCCGGGACCGCCCCGGCGATCATGTCCTGTGTCGACGGTAGTCCTATGACCTGCGGAGATCAAACACCTGTTCGAGCGACACGCCGGTCAGGTCTGGAAATCCTCGGCCCTGAGGTGGTACACATTCGCACGGACGTTCGATCGAACGGGAGTTCGAGGAGGTTGCCATGGCGGCGACGCTGACCACCGAGTCCTCGACGCGGCACCTGGTTCCCGCGCGCGGGGCGGGCCGGGGCAGGCTGCGGCCGCCGACCAGGCGGCGCCCGGTCGACGCGCCGCACGTCGTCGCGGCGGCCGACTGCGCCCCGCGCCGCTCATCGATGCCGGTCACGGTCCTGGTGGCGGCGGCGGCCGCGGTCGCGGCGCTGGTGTACGGCTTCGGCGCGTACGCCGGTTCGCTGGCCGAGGCGACGGTGCCCGCCACGACGACGACGGTCTACGTCGCGCCCGGTGAGACTCTGTCGGACATCGCCCGGCGGAGCGCGCCGGGCAGCGACGTGGCCGCCGTGGTGGACCGCATCCGCGAGCTCAACGGCCTCGCCGACGCCGCCGTCGTCCCCGGTCAGCCGCTCACCGTGCCCGCCGCGCGCGGCTAGACTGTTAGCTGAATCACAAGCCCGGTCGATCCGGGCATCCCGGGCGCGCTCCGGCCTCGGTCGCCGTCGAGCCGCCTCGGGCGATCATGCTCGTCAGGGCATACTCACGCCGCCGCGCGCGTTGTTCCCATAGCACGTTCTTCCGTTGTGCTTCGCCCGAACGAGTGACGTTGTGTGGTCACCCAGTTGCTTGATCTCCGCCGCGGGTATTTGCGCTGGTGGCGGGCCCCGTCGCGGCCGCGACACGCCGGACACGCCTCGAGTTGCCAACATCTGCCCCTCAGGCATAGGTTCAACCCCAACATCTTGGGGTTACACCGCTGTAGTTTGTCCACAGGTTGGGGTCGGTTATCCACCTCGCCCCCGGGTGTTGTCCACAGATTGATCACCAAGCGTGGTCGCCGGACTGGGCCGACCGAGTGGCGAGGAGGAGTCGGATATGCGGTGTCCGTTCTGCAGGCACCCGGACTCCCGGGTCGTCGACTCGCGCGAGGTCGACGAGGGCCAGGTCATCCGCAGGCGGCGGTCGTGCGCGGCGTGCAGCCGCCGGTTCACCACCGTCGAGGAGGCGGTGCTGGCCGTGGTGAAGCGGTCGGGCGTCACCGAGCCGTTCAGCCGGGAGAAGGTCGTGCGCGGCGTGCGCAGGGCCTGTCAGGGCAGGCCGGTGGACGAGGACCAGCTGCAGCAGCTGGCCCAGCGCGTGGAGGAGACCATCCGCGCGACCGGACCGGCCGAGGTGCCCAGCCACGAGGTGGGGCTGGCCATCCTCGGGCCGCTGCGCGAACTGGACGAGGTGGCCTACCTGCGGTTCGCCTCGGTCTACAGGAGCTTTTCCTCAGTCGAGGACTTCGAGAAGGAGATCGCCGACCTCCGCGCCGTGATGGCGCGGGAGGCGGCGCGCGGTGATGGCGAATAAGCGTCTACGGCCCCAGCGCGGGGCACACAAGCAGACCAGGCCGCATCGGACGGGGAGCCCGGACGTGGCCACAGTTCACGAGGGAGTTGTCATGACCGAGACCGTGGGGACGCCTGCGGACACAGCACGGCCGGGGCTGCGCGTGCGGCGGGTCTACACGACCGAGGGGGTGCACCCCTACGACGAGGTGACCTGGGAGCACCGCGACGTCGTCATGACCAACTGGCGCGACGGCTCGGTCAACTTCGAGCAGCGCGGTGTCGAGTTCCCCGACTTCTGGTCGGTCAACGCGACCAACATCGTCACCAGCAAGTACTTCCGCGGCGCCGTGGGCACCCCGGTCCGCGAGCACTCGCTGCGCCAGCTCATCGACCGCGTGGTGAAGTCCTACACCGAGGCGGGCGTCAAGCACGGCTACTTCGCCACCGACACCGACGCCGAGGTCTTCGAGCACGAGCTGACCTGGATGCTGCTGCACCAGGTCTTCAGCTTCAACTCCCCGGTCTGGTTCAACGTCGGCACCAGCTCCCCGCAGCAGGTCTCGGCCTGCTTCATCCTGGCCGTCGACGACACGATGGACTCGATCCTCAACTGGTACAAGGAAGAGGGTCTGATCTTCAAGGGCGGCTCGGGCGCGGGCCTGAACCTCTCCCGCATCCGCTCGTCCAAGGAGCTGCTGTCCTCCGGCGGCACCGCGTCCGGCCCGGTGTCGTTCATGCGCGGCGCCGACGCGTCCGCGGGCACCATCAAGTCCGGCGGGGCGACCCGCCGCGCGGCGAAGATGGTCGTGCTCGACGTCGACCACCCCGACGTCGAGGAGTTCATCGAGACCAAGGCGCGCGAGGAGGAGAAGATCCGCGTCCTGCGCGACGCGGGCTTCGACATGGACCTCGGCGGGTCCGACATCACCTCCGTGCAGTACCAGAACGCGAACAACTCCGTGCGCGTGTCGGACGAGTTCATGCACGCGGTGGAGTCCTCGGGCCGGTTCGGGCTGCGGTCGCGGACCACCGGCGAGGTCATCGAGCACGTCGACGCCAAGGGTCTGTTCGGCAAGCTGGCCAAGGCCGCGTGGGAGTGCGCCGACCCGGGCATCCAGTACGACGACACGATCAACGACTGGCACACCTGCCCGGAGTCCGGCCGGATCACCGCGTCGAACCCGTGCAGCGAGTACATGCACCTGGACAACTCCAGCTGCAACCTGGCGTCGCTGAACCTGATGAAGTTCCTCGCCGACGACGGCTCGTTCGACGCCGAGACCTTCGTCAAGGCCGTCGAGCTGGTCATCACCGCGATGGACATCTCCATCTGCTTCGCCGACTTCCCGACCGAGCCGATCGCCGAGACCACGCGCCGGTTCCGCCAGCTGGGCATCGGCTACGCCAACATCGGCGCGCTGCTGATGGCGACCGGCCACGCCTACGACTCCGACGGCGGCCGCGCGCTGGCCGCGGCGATCACCTCGCTGATGACGGGCGCCGCCTACCGGCGCTCCGCCGAGCTCGCCGGGGTCGTCGGCCCGTACGAGGGCTACGCCCGCAACGCCGAGGGCCACCAGCGGGTCATGCGCAAGCACGCCGCGGCCAACGACCTCGTGCGGACCTACCACAAGAACGACGCCGCGGTGCACCGCGTGGCGACGCGCGAGTGGCAGACCGCGCTGGAGGTGGGCGCGCGCAACGGCTGGCGCAACGCCCAGGCCAGCGTGCTCGCCCCGACCGGCACCATCGGCCTGATGATGGACTGCGACACCACCGGCATCGAGCCCGACCTGGCGCTGGTCAAGTTCAAGAAGCTGGTCGGCGGCGGCTCCATGCAGATCGTCAACCAGACCGTGCCGCGCGCGCTGACCTCGCTGGGCTACCAGGGCGAGCAGGTCGAGGCGATCGTGGAGTACATCGCCGAGCACGGCCACGTCGTCGACGCGCCGGGCCTGCGCCCGGAGCACTACGAGGTCTTCGACTGCGCCATGGGCGAGCGCTCCATCGCGCCGATGGGCCACGTCCGGATGATGGCCGCGGTGCAGCCGTTCATCTCCGGCGCGATCTCCAAGACGGTCAACATGCCGGAGACGGCGACCGTGGAGGAGGTCGAGGAGATCTACTTCCAGGGCTGGAAGCTGGGCCTCAAGGCGCTGGCGATCTACCGCGACAACTGCAAGGTGGGCCAGCCGCTGTCGGCGGGCAAGGGCGCCAAGGGCGCGGCCGAGCCGGAGAAGGTCGTCGAGTACCGCCCGGTGCGCAAGCGCCTGCCGAAGAAGCGCCCGTCGCAGACGGTGTCGTTCACCGTCGGCGGCGCGGAGGGCTACCTGCACGCGGGCTCCTACCCCGACGACGGCCTCGGCGAGATCTTCGTCAAGCTGGGCAAGCAGGGCTCCACCCTGGCAGGCGTGATGGACGCGTTCTCCATGTCGATCTCGGTCGGCCTGCAGTACGGCATCCCGCTGGAGTTCTACGTCTCGAAGTTCCAGAACCTGCGCTTCGAGCCAGCGGGCATGACCGACGACCCGGACGTGCGCATCGCCACCAGCGTCCTGGACTACCTGTTCCGCCGCCTGGCGCTGGACTACCTGCCCTACGACAAGCGCGCCCAGCTCGGCATCTTCACCGCCGACGAGCGCGCCGCGCAGGTGGCCAACGACTACAGCGGACAGTCCGATGTGGACCTGGAGGGCCTGCGCACCTCGGTCGACGCGACCCCGCGCGCGGCCATCGAGCCCGCAGAGGAGACCCACGAGGCGCACAGCTCGACGGAACTGCTGGAACTGCACCTGGGCAAGGCGGCCGACGCCCCCCTGTGCATGACCTGCGGCACCAAGATGCGCCCCGCGGGCTCCTGCTACGTCTGCGAGGGCTGCGGCTCGACCTCGGGCTGCAGCTAGCCGTCGCGAAGAGGGGGAGTCCGCTGGTCGGGCTCCCCCTTTCTCGTGCGCTCGTCGTCCTCGGGACCTAGTAGGATTCCCCGATCGGGCCTGGGGGTGAGGGATGAGTGATCCGGGCGGGTGGCGGCCGATCGCGCCCGTGCAGGTGGTCCAGGCGGGGCCGGAGCGGCGCAACTCGCCGTTCGCGTTGGTGGCGATCTTCGCCATGGTGCTCGTCGGGGTGCTGCTCATCGCGGTGGTCGGGCGGGCCAGCTCGGGAGGGTTCACCACCCTCGTCCACGGGTACGCGACCTCGGTCGACGCGGAGGTCGTGCCCAAGGAGGGGCAGGCGCAGGCGACGCTCGACACGCTCGCGCGCAATCCGCTGATGCGCCCCGGCTCGCCGTTGGCGCAGGTCGCGTGCGACCTCCCCGAGCTCAGGACGGACTCGGCCGGGCTGGAGGTGTACTACCGCCAGGCCATCGGCTGCCTCGACCAGGCCTGGGCCAAGCCGCTGGAGGCGGCAGGCAAGCCCGTCCGCTCGCCCGAGCTGACCGTGGCGGACAACCCCCGCGGCGAGTGCGGGTTCGCGCCCGACGAGGACGAGGCGGTCGCCTTCTACTGCGCCGGCGACGAGGTCATCTCCATGCCGCGCGCCCGGCTGCTCGACGACGCCGCCGACGACGCGGGCCTGCACCTGGCCGTCCTCGCCCACGAGTACGGCCACCACGTGCAGGCGCTCGCGGGCATCCTCGGCACCGCCGAGCGGCGGGAGCGGGCCGCGGAGGAGCAGGAGGAGCTGGAGCTGTCCCGCCGGGTCGAGCTGCAGGCCAACTGCTTCGCCGGGCTGTTCCTCGCCGCCGCCCGGGATCGCGGGGACATCGACGCCGACACCGCCGAGGCCGCCGTGGCCGGGTTCGCCTACGTCGAGGACTCCGACAGCCACGGCAGCGCCAACAACCAGCTGCTCTGGGCGAAGGCGGGCTATGCGGGCGAGTCCACCGCCGACTGCGACACCTGGTCGGCGTCGCCGTCCAGCGTCGCCTGACGCCAGCGGGTCAGCACCGCGTCCACCGTCTCCCGGATGCGCTCGCGCGCGACCGCGCGCGGCACTCCCGCCATGAGCATCGCGTCGTAGTCGGTCTCCTCGTGCCGGATGGCGGCGACGACGGCCAGCGTGACGGCGTGCTCGTCCAGCGCCTGCCCCGCCGCCGAGCGGCCGACCCGGCCGCTGCTGCGCACGCTCGCGTGCTCGGCGATCGCCTGGGCGCGGGCCGCGGCCAGTCCGGGGAACAGCTCCGCGATCCGGTCGGCGAAGGCCGCGGTGAACGCGAGGTCCTGCAGCTCGCGGCGGGCGCGGTCGCGGACGCGCCTGCGCTCGCGGGCGTCCTCGTCGGCCAGGCACTGCTCCTCGGCGGTCTCCAGCGCGGCCCGTTCGACCAGGGTGCCGCACCTGATGAAGCGTTTGCGCGGCTTGTGCCAGGTCATGACCACCGCGGCGAGCCCGCTGGCCGCGCGCGCCCGCCGGGTCAGCGCCGCGTCCCCGGACGGCAGGAACACGAGGTGGTCCATGTCCGCGCAGGCCAGGCAGACCGGCAGGTCGTCCTCGACGAAGTGGAAGTCGCCGGTCTCCCGGCAGAGCGAGCAGTGCCAGCGCTTGTCCGGCCGCAGCGCGACCGGGTCCGGCACCGCCTTCGCCTTGGCCTCGATGCGGGCGCGCCGGGCGGGGGAGAGGTCGGGGTCGGTCCAGTGCGTGCGGAACGGGCGGTCGTCGTCGCCGAAGCGCAGGGGGCGCGCGTCCAGCGTGGCGGCGACGTAGTCCACTTCGGACGAGTGGAGCCCGCGCGCCGACGCCCACTCGCGCAACAGGCCCACCGCCTCCGCGAGCCGTTCGGGCGGCACGGCGGCGACGGCGTCCAGCCGGGGCACGCGGCCCTGCCGCCACGACTCCACCGTCCGCGCCGACAGCCATCCCAGCCCGGTCAGCACGTCGATGGGCGCGACGGTTCCCTTGCGGCGCACCAGTTCCTCGGCGATGACGCGCACCCGCGTCGACAGTGCCGTCACGCTTCCTCCGCGAACGCCCGGTACGCGGGGCGCAGGTACTCCGTCAGCGGCCTGCCCCGCAGCAGCACCGGCAGCGGGTCAAGCCGGTCGAGCACGGCCCCCGGCGCGCCCGGGGCGGGCGGCGCGGGCGCGGGCGGCACCGGGCCCGCTGCCCAGAACGCGGCCGGGTCGTCCGGCAGCGGGTCGGGACCCGGTTCGGGGGCCACCGCGGGTCCGCCGCGACGGGCGCGCAGGCTGTCGAGCAGGTCCTGGCGGGACCGCCCGCGCCAGGCCAGGATCTCGAACGGGTCGGTGTCGAACGACTCGGCGAGCAGGTAGCAGGTCGCCGCGAGGTGCTTGCACGGCACCTCCCAGTCCGGGCACGAGCATTCCATGGAGAACTCGGCGAAGGAGTTCGGGAACAGCCGCAGCCCGATGCCCTCGAACACCTCCTCGATCCCGGTCGGCATCTCGCCCGCGAGCAGCTTGGCCAGGTACAGCGCCCGCCCCGCAAGCGCTTGCTCCACCTGCGCCCACTGGTCGGCGGTGAAGGCCTTGACCCCGATCTTGACCCGGTACGGCGCCGGTCGCGAGCCCTGCACGGTGGCGACGACGATGCTCGGCGACAGCGACATGCTCACGACCTGCCCCTGCCGGGCGTAGCGCTTGCCGCGCTCCAGCCTGCCGCCGAGGCCGAGCTCCTCCAGCACCTCGATGAACCGCCGCGACCACCACGTGCGCGCGATGTCGCCGCGCGTGCTGCGCGCGCGCAGGCCGTTCTCGACCTTGATCGTGCGGGTGGGCGCGTCGCGCCACCACTCGTCCTCACTCAATGACGGCCTCCGCGGACAGCGAGACGACCTCGCGCAGCTCCTCGGTCGACAGCTCCGTCAGCCAGTCCTCACCGGTGCCGACGGCGAGCCGCGCGAGCGCCTTCTTGCGCTCGATCATCGCGTCGATCTTCTCCTCCAGCGTGCCGATGCACATCAGCTTGCGCACCTGGACGTCGCGGCGCTGGCCGATGCGGAAGGCCCGGTCGGTGGCCTGGTCCTCCACTGCCGGGTTCCACCACCGGTCCAGGTGGATGACGTGGTTGGCGGCGGTCAGCGTCAGGCCGGTGCCGCCCGCCTTGAGCGACAGCAGGAAGATCGAGGGCCCGTCGCCGGACTGGAACCGCTCGACCATGGCGTCCCGCCGCGCTTTGGCGACACCGCCGTGCAGGAACAGCACCTCGGTGTCGAACCGCGCGGCCAGGTGCGGCACCAGCATCCCGCCGAACGCGGCGAACTGGGTGAACACCAGCGCCTTGTCGCCGTCGGCGATGACCTCCTCCAGCGTCTCCTCCAGCCGGGCGAGCTTGCCGGAGCGACCGGCGATGCGCGAGCCGTCGCCGAGGTACTGGGCCGGGTGGTTGCACACCTGCTTGAGCCGGGTGATCGTCGACAGCACCAGGCCCTTGCGCTGCACGCCTTCGGACTCGTCCACTTTGAGCAGCATGTCGTCGACGACGGCCTGGTAGAGCGAGGCCTGCTCGGCGGTGAGGTTGCACAGCTGCTTCATCTCGACCTTGTCGGGCAGGTCGCTGATGATCGTCGGGTCGGTCTTGACGCGGCGCAGCACGAACGGTCCGGTGACCCGCCGCAGCCGCGTGGCGGCGTCCTCGTCGTGGTAGCGCTCGATCGGCACGGCGAAGCGCGCCCGGAACCGGTGCACGGACCCGAGCAGGCCGGGGTTGGCGAAGTCCATGATGGACCACAGCTCCGCCAGCCGGTTCTCCACCGGCGTCCCGGTCAGCGCGATCCGGTGGCGGGCCGGGATCGACCGCGCGGCGCGGGACTGCCGGGAGGCGCTGTTCTTGATGTTCTGCGCCTCGTCCAGCACCACGCGGTCCCACTCGCGCTCGGCGAACCGGGCGCTGTCGCGGGCGAGCAGGTTGTAGGTGGTGATCACCAGGTCGGCGTCGACCTCGTCGAGCCTGCCCCGGCTGCTGCCGTGGTGGACGTGCACGCGCAGGTCGGGGGCGAACTTGGCGGCCTCCCGCTGCCAGTTGCCGACCAGCGACATCGGGCAGACCAGCAGCGTCGGCGGGCGCTCGGCGTCGGCGCGGGCCAGCGCCTCCAGCGCCAGCAGCTGCACCGTCTTGCCCAGGCCCATGTCGTCGGCGAGGCACGCGCCCATGCCCAGCCGGTCGAGGAAGGCCATCCAGGCCAGGCCGCGCTCCTGGTACGGCCGCAGGTCCGCGCCGAACCCGGCGGGCGCCTTCACCGGTTCGAGCCGGGCCTCCATGCGGCCGTTGAGCAGGTCGGCGAGCCAGCCGTCGCCGTCGATGCCGACCACGGGCGCGGGCAGCAGCGGGTCGTCGGGCGGCAGCGCGGCCAGCGCCATGATGTTGCCCGCGCTCGTGCTGCCCTCCGCCGAGCGCCGGATGAACTCCAGACCGGCGGCGAGCCTGCGCTGGTCGAGGTGCACCCACCGGCCGCGCACCCGCACCAGGGGCACCTTCGCGTCGGCCAGCGCCTTCAGCTCGGCCGCGGTGAGCGTGGACTCGCCGACGGCCATGTCCCAGCGGTACTGGACCAGCTCGTCGCGGCCCATCCCGCTCTTGCCGGAGACCACGCCCGGCGTGCCCGGGCTGGTGGTGGTCAGCTTGAGCCCGACCTCGGCGGCCGCGGTCTGCCACCACGACGGCAGCAGGACGCCGAACCCGGCCTGGTCCAGCTCGCCCGCGCGGGTGAGGAACGCGTGCGCGCCCGCGGTGTCGAGCGCGAGGCCGGTCGGGTGCGTGTCGTGCAGGGCGTCGTCGATCTCCGGGATGATCCGGCCCGCCCGCCCCAGCTCGGCCAGCAGCAGGTCGGCGGGCTGGGCGACCCAGCGGCGCAGCACGTTCGGCCCGCCGTTCCAGACCTGGCTGGCGGGCACCAGCACGCTGGGGTCGTCGGCGGCCTGGAGCAGGAACTCCACGGCCCAGGTCTCGTCGTCGCCGTCGGGGGAGTGCAGTCGGAAGCACGCGCGCACCGGGCCGTCGTGCGCGGCGCTCGCCCGCCACGTGGTGAGCGCGCTAGCCAGCCGTTCGGTCGGCAGGGCGGGCGTGCCCATGGTCGGGTCGCCGGACAGGCCCGAGAGCAGCGCGTGCGTGACGGCGGCCGCCTGGTCGCCGACCAGGCCGCCGGGCGCGAGGTCGAGATCGCCGATGCGCTGTCGGGCGATCGCGTCGACCAGGGTGTCCAGGACCGAGCTGAGCACGGTGCCCGCGGGCAGGCCGTCGCCGCCGACCTGCTGCGCGCGCAGCGCGGGCGGCATGGCCTCGCGCAGCCGGGCCAGTCGCGCGGAGTCCGCCCCGGTGGGCGCGGGCCGCCACCGGGCATGGCCGGACGACGTCACCGCGGGCAGCACCCGGCCCCGGCCGACCAGGTCCTCGGCGAACTCCCGCAGCGCGGCCAGGTAGCGCGCGCTCGCGCCGAGGCGGACGTCGTCGGGCTCGGGCACGGCGGCCGTGGTGGCCAGCCCGCCGACCAGCCACGGCCGCAGCCGCACGGCGCCGCGCTGCGCGGCCGCCGTCGCCAGCGGGTCGCGCACCAGCTCCGGCGAGGGCAGCGGGGCCGACGGGTGCGACGGCAGCAGCGCCCGCACCGTCAGCTCCGTCCCCTCGACGCCCAGGCGCTCGGCGAGTTCGGCGCCCGGGACCGCGAACGGGTGCTCGACGGCGCCCCGCGCGGCCTTGCCCGGTCGGCGATCGGGCCGCGCGGAGTCCTCGGCCCAGAGCACGACCTGGCCGTCGGCCGTGCCGAGGCAGTGCAACGCCAACACGCCGGTGACTGTACCCAGCGGCTACGACAACGAACGCAGCAGGAACTCCCAAGCCAGGGCGGACATGAAGGCGCGCTGCGCGTTGTCGGCCGCGGCGCCGTGGCCGCCCTCGATGTTCTCGTAGTACATCGGCGCGTGCCCCTGCTCGCGCATGCGCGCGGCCATCTTGCGGGCGTGCCCGGGGTGCACCCGGTCGTCGCGGGTCGAGGTGACGAACAGCACCGGCGGGTACTCGCGTCCACTTTGGACCAAGTGGTACGGCGAGTACTCCCGCAGGTACGACCAGTCGGCCGGGTCGTCGGGGTCGCCCCACTCGGCCATCCAGGACGCGCCCGCGAGCAGCACGTGGTAGCGGCTCATGTCGAGCAGCGGCACCTGGCACACGACCGCGCCGAACAGCTCCGGGTAGCGGGTCAGCATGACGCCCGCGAGCAGACCGCCGTTGCTGCCGCCCTGCATCGCCAGCCTGCCCGGCGGCGTCACGCCGCGGGCGACCAGGTCGCGGGCCACCGACGCGAAGTCCTCGTAGGCGCGCATCCGGTTCTCCCGCAGTGCGGCGCGGTGCCAGTCGGGCCCGTACTCGCCGCCGCCGCGGATGTTGGCCACCACGTAGGTCCCGCCGCGCGCGAGCCACGCGCGGCCCATGGCCGCGTTGTAGCCGGGGGTCAGCGAGACCTCGAAGCCGCCGTAGCCGTAGAGCAGGGTCGGGCCGGGGGTGCCGTCGGACACCACGAAGTAGGGGACCTTCGTGCCGTCGTCGGAGGTGGCGAAGTGCTGCTCGACGGTGAGGCCGTCGGTGTCGAACAGCGCGGGGGCCTGCTTGACGACCTCGGCGGTCCCGCCGACCGTGCCGTGGATCAGCGTGGTCGGCTGCAGGTAGCCGCTGGAGTCGAGGAAGTACTCGTCGTCGGCGTCCGGGTCGGTGTCGATGATGTGCGCCGAGCCGACCTCGGGCGCGCCGGGCAGCTCCGCGCGCGTCCACTCGCCCGGCGTCAGCACCTCGAGCCGGGTCTTGACGTCGCGCAGCTCGGTGAGGATCAGGTGGTTCCTCGTCCACGACCAGCCCTGCAGCGACGTGTGCGCGTCCGGCTCGAAGACGACCGCGATCTCGCGCCCGCCCGCCAGGAAGGCGTCGAAGTCGGTGGCCAGCAGCGAGCCCGCGGGGTAGGTGGTGTCGCCGACCGTCCACGCCGTGCGCGGGTGGATCAGCAGCCACTCCCGGTGCACCGACGTCGACGCGTCGTCCGGCACCTCGATGCGCACGAGGTCGCCGTTGGGCTTGAGCAGGAACTCCTCGCTGGTGAAGAAGTCCGGGGAGCGGCCGACGAAGTCGCGCACGAAACCGGGGGTGTGGTCGCGGTAGGCGAAGGCGCTGACGTCCTCCGGCTTGCCCTCGAACACCACCTCGGCCTCCTCGACCGGGGTCCCGCGCCGCCAGCGCTTCATGACCCGGGCGTAGCCGGAGGTGGTCAGCGAGCCCTCGCCGAAGTCGGTGCCGACGTAGACGTGGTCGGCGTCGATCCAGCCGATGCGGGTCTTGGCCTCGGGGAGGACGAAGCCGTCGGTGACGAACTCGCGGGTGCGCAGGTCGAACTCGCGGACGACGGTGGCGTCCGCGCCGCCGCGGGAGAGCTCCACCAGGGCCAGGTGGTAGTCCGGGCGCAGCACGCTCGCGCCCTTCCACACCCAGTTCTCGCCCTCGGCCGCGCCGAGCGCGTCCACGTCGAGCAGCACCTCCCATTCCGGGGAGTCGGTGCGGAAGGACTCCGGGGTCGTGCGCCGCCAGACGCCGCGCGGGTTCTCCGCGTCCTGCCAGAAGTTGTAGAGGTACTCGCCGCGCCTGCGCGGGTACGGGATGCGGTCGTCGGCGTCGAGCACCTCCCGGATCTCCCGCTCGATCGCGGCGAACCGCGCGCCGTCGGTGAGCGCGGCCGTGGTCTCGGCGTTGCGCTCCCGGACCCAGGCGAGGGCGTCGGTGTCGGTCACACCCTCCAGCCAGAGGTAGGGGTCGTCCGTGTTCGTCATGCCCGCCAGTCTGCCATCGGCGCGCTGACCAGCGCGGCGGTAGCGTGACCGGCGTGCACATCGGTTTCGCCGCGCCCGTGTCGGGCTCCTGGGCCACCCCGGACAACATCGACCGCGTCGCCGTGCGGTCGGAGGAACTGGGCTACCACTCGCTGTGGACGTTCCAGCGCCTGCTCTCCCCGCCCGACGGGAACTGGGGACCGATGTACCGCAGCGTGCTCGACCCGGTGTCCGTGCTCGCCTACCTCGCCGCGCGGACCTCGCGCGTGCGCCTCGGCGTCGCGGTGGTGAACCTGCCGTTCTTCGCCCCGCCGCTGCTGGCCAAGCAGCTCGGGACCCTCGACGTGCTCAGCGGCGGCCGCCTCGACGCCGGCCTGGGCATCGGGTGGGCCGAGGAGGAGTACATCGCCGTCGGCGCCGACCGGCGGGCCCGGGGCAGGCGCGCCGAGGAGTACCTGCCCCTGCTGCGCCGCTTCTGGACCGACCCGGTCGTCGAGCACTCCGGCGAGTTCTACACGGTGCCGCCGACCAGCATGGACCCGCGCCCGGTGCAGCCCGGCGGCCCGCCGGTCCTGCTCGGCGGCACGGCCGAGGCCGCGCTGCGCCGCGCGGGCCGGATGGCCGACGGCTGGGTGAGCAGCAGCCGCGCCGACCTCGCCGAGATCGGCGCGTCGATCGAGGTCGTGCGCGCGGCCGCCGCCGACGCGGGCCGCGACCCGGCCGCCCTGCGCATGGTGTGCCGGGGCGTCGTCGTGGTGGGGGAGCGGCGCAAGCCGCTGACCGGCTCGCTCGAGCAGATCCGCGCCGACCTGGGCGACCTCGCCGCGCAGGGGGTCACCGAGGTGTTCGTCGACCTCAACTTCGACCCGTCGATCGGCTCCCCGGACGCCGACCCCGCCGAGTCGATGCGCCGCGCCGAGGACGTCATGGCGGCGCTGGCCCCCTGATCCACTCGATCGGCCTAGAAACCCGGTCGCGCCCGCGACGACTCCCCTGGGGAATCCCCAGGGAGGTCGTGGATGCGCCGCGCAGTGGTGTTGTTGGTGTTCGGGATCGCGGCGTCCGCCGTCGTCGGGCCGTCGGCCTCCGCCGCGCCCCCGCCCGCCCGGTTCGCGGGCGCGGTGGACCACCCCACGGGCAGCAACCCGTTCCGCGTGGCCCTCGGCGACCTCGACGGCGACGGCGACCTGGACACCGTCACTGCCGACGCCAGCGCGGGCACGGTGTCCGTGCTGGTCACCACCGGGTCCGGGGCCGCGCCCGCGGTGTCGTACCCGGCGGGGCGGAGCCTGTCGGACGTCGCCGTCGCCGACGTGACCGGGGACGGCAGGCCGGACGTGCTGGCCACCGACAACGTCGCTGGCGTGGTCGCCGTCCTGCGCGGCAACGGCGACGGGACGCTCGGCGCCCCGCGCGGGTTCGCCAGCGGCCCGATCCCGCAGGGCATGGCGGTGGGCGACGTCACCGGGGACGGCCGCGCCGACGTGGTCACCGCCAACGTCGGCGCCCCGACCGTCTCGGTCATGGCGGGCCGCGGCGACGGCACCTTCGCCGCGCCCGTCCACCACGCCGTCGCGGGCACGTCGTTCGGGGTGGTGATCGCCCGGCTGGACGGCGACCAGGTCCCGGACCTGGCCGTGGCCAACGTCGGCGTGAACAGCGTGTCGGTGCTGCGCGGGGTCGGCGGTGGCGGGTTCGCCCCGCACACCGCCGTGGCGGCGGGCGCGCAGCCGTTCGCCGTGGCGGCCGCCGACCTCGACGCCGACGGGCGGACGGACCTGGTGACGGCGGACGCCGCCGGGGCCACCGCCTCGGTGCTGCGCGGTCGCGGCGACGGCACCTTCGCCGCGCGCGTGGCCTACCCGGTGGGCCAGTCGCCGCGCGGGGTCGCCGTCGCCGACCTCAACGGCGACGGTCGGCCCGACCTGGCCGTCGCCAACGCGGTGTCCGGCTCGGTCTCGGTGCTCCTGGGCGTCGGCGACGGCACCCTCGCCGCCCGGTCGGACCTGCCCGCGGGGCCGGGCGCCCAGGGCGTCCGGGCTGCGGACCTCACCGGGGACGGGGTGGCCGACATCGTGGCCGCCAACTCCTTCGGCAACCATGTCTCGATCCTGCGCAACACCACCGAGATCCGCGCCGACCTGCGGGTCGGCCTGACCGCGAGCGGCGTCACGTTCACCCTGTCGGCCACCGCCGATGGCGCGTTCACCGCGGCCCGGTTGCGGCTGACCTACCCGTCGTTCCTGCGCTCCCCGGTGGCCCCGGACTGCGTCGTCGACACCAGGGCCAGGACCGTGACCTGCGACATCGGCGCGCTGACCAGCGGCGCGACGGCCACCCGCACCGTCCGGCTCTCGGCCGCCTTCCTGGCGTCCGGCACCGGCGACGTGGTCCTGACCAGGGTCAGTTCGACGCCGGGGGACGTCAACCCGGCCAACGACACCGCCGCGGTCACCTGCCGGGCGGTGCTCGGCGGGGTGAGCTGCTAGTCCCGCCAGCCCCGCAGGTCGACGCCCTTGGCGACGTCCACCCGCACCGCGAGATCGAGGTCCGCGCTGGCGCCGGGGGCCAGGTCCAGACGCCAGGTCACGCGGCCGAGCTCGTCGCGCTCGGCCGGTTCCGGGCGCAGCGTCACGTCGCGGACGACCACCGACTCGTGGCGCGAGACCGGGACCTGGTCGACCACCGCGACGCGGGCCTGGCGCGGGCTGTGGTTGGTCACCGTCGTGCGGTACGCGGCCTCCAGCCTGCGGGTCCCACCGAGCACGGCCTTGCCCGTGGAGCGGCGCACCAGCTCGCGCTCGACCCGGACCCGGTCGTCCACGCCCAGGGCCAGCTCCAGCTCCTCGCCCGGCGCCCAGGCGTCGAGCCGGGTGGCGCCGACGTACTCGGCGTCGTGGAACAGCGCGGCCCGACCCGGGCGCAGCGTGTGCTCGCTGGTGTTGACCGCCGTCGCCCGCAGGTAGACCTCCGGCCCCTGGACCGGCGCGGTCACGTGGTCGACCCGGGCGTCCAGCTCGAGCGCGGCCACGGTGGCCCGGTGGGCCGAGCCGTCGGCGGGCACGGCGACCGGACGGCGCGGGCGGTAGGTGTTCGCCGTGACGCCGTGTTCCACGGCGGCGGTCTCGGCCGCGACCGCGGCGGGGGCGGGCATCGCCATCGCCGCGCCGTACCCGCCCCGCATCTTCGGGCCCGCCGCGGCGGGCATCGGCACGACGGGGCTGAGCACGTCGAGGAACCAGGGGGACAGCTCGGGCACGGAGACCCCCGCGGTCGGGCGGGCGGTGGACAGCGCCAGCTCGCACTCCGGCCAGTCTTCCCCGGTGTGCTGCGTGACCAGGGCGAACCAGGCCAGCGTCAGCCGGTCGCCGGTGAGCCGCACGTCGTAGCGGGACTCCCAGTTCGCGCCGTCGACGACGTAGGACACCTCCAGGTCGACGTCGCCGTCGCCGGACAGGTCGACCGCGACCGCCATCAGGTCCGGGTCGGACGAGCGCTGGGCCAGCAGCCGCTGCACCTCGTCCCGCTCCTCCAGCACCCGCTCGCGGGCCGTGGCCAGCTCGCGGCGCTCGCCGAGCACCCTGGCCAGCTCGCCCGCCAGCCCCTCGCCCGCGGCGGCCACCCTGGCCGCGTCCGCCTCGCCGCGGGCCACGGCCTGCGCCAGGGCCGTCGCCGACCGGCGCGCGACGCCCGCCAGCAGGTCGGCGCGGGTGCCGAGCACGGTGTCGGTGTCGGCGATCTCGGCCAGCGCGGCGTCCAGCGCGTCGGCCCGCTCCCGCAGGTCCGGCGCGGTGGTGGGGCGCGCGTGCGGCTCGGGCGCGACGTCCACGCCCAGCACGGTCGCCGCGCCCGTGCCCGCGACCCGCACCGAGTCGGGGTGCAGCAGCGTGGGCAGGCCGGTGACCAGCACGCGGGCGTCCCCGCCCGGCAGGCTCACCCGGCCGCGCCTGGTCACCCTGGCCTGTCCGGGGTAGACGGTCACGGCCACGATGGGGGCGTCGAGTCGGATCACGCGCACGAGGCTACCCCGTTCCGGGTGGTCCTCAGTGGACCATCCGGTCGGACCCTTGACAGTGACCGTCGCCGAACGTGAGGGTGCAGATCGTTCCTGTCGTACCCTGCCGACTTGGAGACCGATATGAGACGCGCGCGATCCGCCGTCATCGCCGCACTGGTCTGCCTGCCCCTGGTGCCCGCCACCGCGCACGCGGACCCGCCCGCCCCCGTCTTCGTCGACGGGCAGGCACAGCCCGTGTTCAGCCCGACCGACGTCGTCCGCGAGTCGCTGTGGGTGACCGCGCCCGTGGACAGCGACCGCGACGGGCACGACGACAAGGTCTACGTCGAGGTCGTCCGCCCGCGCGCGACCGAGGCCGGTATGAAGGTGCCGGTCGTCTACCAGGCCAGTCCCTACTACTCCGGCGGCAACGACGTCCCCAACCACAACGTCGACGTCGAGCTGTACGTGCCGGGCAAGCCGCGTCCGCACGCCGGTCGCGGCGAGATCGTCTCGGCCGTCGGGCCGAGCCCGGCGATCACGTGGCGCTACGAGCAGTACTTCACCGCGCGCGGGTTCGCCGTGGTGTACGCCGAGTCGCTGGGCACCGGCAAGTCCACCGGGTGTCCCACGACGGGTGGCCGCAACGAGACCATCGGCGCGCGCTCCGTCGTGGACTGGCTCAACGGCCGCGCGGAAGGGGCGGACGCGAGCGGCGCCGCCGTCTCCGCCGAATGGAGCACGGGCAAGGTCGGCATGATGGGCGTGTCGTACAACGGCACCCTGCCCAACGCCGTCGCCTCCACGGGCGTGGAGGGGCTGGAGACGATCGTGCCCATCGCGGCCATCTCCAACTGGTACGACTACTACCGCTCCGACGGCGCCGTCGTCGCCGCGGGCGGCTTCCAGGGCGAGGACGCGGACGTGCTCGCCGAGTACGTCTACACGCGGGAGGACCGCGACGTCTGCCGTCCGGTCATCGAGGAGCTGCTGGCCGAGCAGGACCGCGTGACCGGCGACTACAGCCACTTCTGGGACGAGCGCAACTACCTCAACGACGTGCACAAGGTCGAGGCGTCCGTCCTGGCCGTGCACGGGCTTAACGACTGGAACGTGAAGACGCGCCAGGTCGTGCAGTGGTACGAGCTGCTCAAGCGCCACGGCGTCGAGCACCGCATCTGGCTGCACCAGTTCGGCCACTCCGACCCGTACAACGTCAACCGCGACGCGTGGCTGGTACTGCTGAACCGGTGGATGTCGCACTACCTGTACGACGTCGACAACGGCGTGGAGAGGGAGAACAAGTCCACGATCCA
Source organism: Actinokineospora sp. UTMC 2448 (assembly GCF_024760565.1). NCBI lineage: Bacteria > Bacillati > Actinomycetota > Actinomycetes > Pseudonocardiales > Pseudonocardiaceae > Actinokineospora > Actinokineospora sp. UTMC 2448. The sequence continues at coordinate 1,736,274 of NZ_CP031087.1, forward strand.
GCGCGAGGACCGCACGTGGGCCGAGGAGGCCGAGTGGCCCGCGCCGGGGACGCGTCCGGTGACCGTGCACCCAATCGCGGGCGGCGACACCACCGGCGGGCTGGCGGTGCGCAAGGGCAAGGGTCGCGAGACGGTGGTCGACGACGCGACCAAGCGCGCCGAGGACCTCGCCGCCGCGGCGACGTCCCCGCACCGGCTGTCCTACGCGACCGGGGCGCTGGCCACCGACCTGCGGATCAGCGGGACCGTCCGGGCGGACCTGCGGCTGTCGTTCAGCCGCCCGGCGGCGAACGTGACCGCGCTGCTGGTCGACCGGGCGCCCGACGGCTCGGTCAAGGTCGTCACGCGCGGCTGGGCCGACCCGCAGAACCGGCACTCGGAATGGCGGACGTCGCCGGTCAAGCCCGGCCACGCTTACAACATCCGGGTGAACTTCATGCCCGACGACTACGTCTTCCGCGCCGGACACAGCCTCGGCGTCGTTGTCCTGTCCAGCGACCACGACTACACGCTGCGGCCCAGGCCAGGCGCGGAATTCACCGTCGACCTCGGGCGCAGCGCCGTCACGCTGCCGGTCGTCGGCGGCCGCTCGGCGCTGCACGACGCCCTCGGTTAACCCACTGTTGGAAATCTGCCCACCGTCGGATTGCTTGGAAGGTCTTCCACAAACCGGGTCCTCCGTGGTCGGATCGGCTGTCTTCGCGAGTTATCGGAGGTGGCTGATGAGCAGACTGTTATCCATCGCGGGCGCCGTCGTCCTGACGGCGGCGTTCCTCCTCACCGGGGCGAACGTCGCCGCGGCGGCGCCCGCGTTCCAGTTGCCCTTCCCCTGCGGGCAGGTGTGGTCCGGGCAGACCCGGACCAACCACAGCCCCGCCAACGCCATCGATTTCAACCGCACCAACGACGACGGCGACCCGGTCGTGGCCAGCGCGGGCGGGCGGGTGAGCCGGGTGGAGAACACCGGGGCCACCAGCTACGGCCGCTGGATCGAGATCGACCACGGCAACGGCTGGCGCAGCAGGTATGCCCACCTGTCCAGCCAGCGCGTCTCGGTCGGCCAGTCGGTCACCCGCGGTCAGACGATCGGCAACGTCGGCTCGACCGGCGGGTCGAGCGGCCCCCACCTGCACTTCGAGCAGCGGCTCAACGGCGTGGCGCAGAAGATCGTCTTCAACGGCGTGCAGGCGTACTACTGGGGGACGAAGAACTACACGAGCCAGAACTGTTCCGGCGGCGGCAACCCGTACACGCCCGAAGAGGTCTGCGGCAGCGGCTACTCGGTGATCGATTCGGCCGCGCTGGGGACGGCGGGGCGCGTGTACCTGTTGTACAAGTCGGGCTACAACTGCGTGGCCACGATCAAGCACGTGTCGGTCGGATCGCCCTCGCCGGTGTCGGCCTTCCTCGAGGTGCAGGGCGGGACGCGGACGACGGATTCCGGCTCGTTCTCCTACTACGCGGGGCCGGTGGTCAAGTCGGCCGCCAGCAAGTGCGTGAAGTGGGGCGGCTCGGTGGGGTCGGCGTCCTACGCCAGTCCGTTCGAGCACTGCGGCTGAACAGGATACGGATCGGCCCGGTGCGCCGGGCCGATCCATCCACAGGGGACGGTTATCCACAGGCGGCCGGGTTCCCCTGACGCGCTTGGGGTTCGGGCGGCCACAGTGGAAGCATGACGACAGCACTCGACCCGACCCTTCCCCTCGACGACGGCGGCGAGTTGGTGGCCGCGATCCCGCACCTGCTGGGCTTCCACCCCACCGACTCCCTCGTCCTGATCACCATGGTCGACGCCGGTATCGGCGCGATACTGCGCATCGACCTGCCACCGCAGCGCTATCGCGCTCAAGTCGCCGACCACCTGGCGGCCCTGTCCGCGTCCCACGGCGCGGAACGCGCGGTGGCCGTGGTGGTGGGCGGCTCCGGCAGCCCACCGGACCTGCTGCCCCACCGCCCCCTGGTCAGCGAACTCCGCCGCGCCTTCCGCAAGGTGGAGATCCCGGTCGACCACATCGTCTGGGTCCCGGAGATCGAACGCGGCCTGCAGTGGTGCTGCTACAACCACCGCAGCTGCGCGGGCACGGTCCCCGACCCCGACACCTCCGCCCTGGGCGTCGGCATGCTCGTCCGCGGCGCGGTGAAGTACGCCAGCCGGGAGGCCCTGGCGGCCACCCTCACCCCGGATCCCCCGGAAGTCCTGGAACGCCGCGAACTCCTGATCGACGCACGATCAGGCTCCCTCCCGGACAAGTCCGTAGTGGACAAAGCCCTGGACGTCTTCGAGATCGAGCCGGACGAGGACCCCATCGCCCACTACGACGACATCGTCCTCGACATGTACCACGTCCACGCCCCACCGGCGACCGACCTTCCCCAACTGGACGAGGACACACTGGTAGACCTCGCAACGGCCCTGTACGACACCGAAACCCGCGGCCACTGCCAACTGATCGCCGTAACCCCCCGCGCCGCAGCAGGCGAACGCCTGTGGACCTACCTGACCCGCGCCCTCCCCGCCCCCGACCGAGCCGAACCCGCATGCCTCCTCGCGGTCTCGGCCTACCTCCGCGGCAACGGCTCCCTAGCCCGAGTCGCCTTGGACGTGGCCCTGCAAGCCTGCCCCGGCCACACCCTCGCAGGCCTCCTCACAGCGGCTTTGGACGGAGCCATGACCCCACTGGAACTACGCAACATCCTCTTGAAGGCAGGTGATACCTAGGAAACGCGCGACCACCCAGGCGAGGCGCAAGGCCAAACGCCAGCCGCCGCCAAGGCCAACCGCAACCGGCCGCCCACCCAGGCCCATTCACCAGGGCCCGCCCACCCGGGGCCCGAGCAACCCGGCTCGCCGAACCCGGCTCGCCGAACCCGGGCAACCCAACCTTGGACAGCCCACACCCGGTTTGCCGAACCCGGGTCCGCTGGACTTGGACGTGGGGATCACGTCGTCTTTGGTCGAGGTCAGCCACACCCGGTCTGCCGGACCCGGTTTGCCGGACTCGGTTTGCCGGACTCGGTTTGCCGGACCTGGTCTGCCGGACCTGGTTTGCCGGACTCGGTCTGCCGGACTCGGTCTGCCGGACCTGGTCTGCCGGACCCGGTTTGCCGGACTCGGTCTGCCGGGCCTGGTCTGCTCGACGGTCTGCCGGACTCAGGCTGTCGAAACCCGAGCTGCCGGACCCGGCCCGGCCAAACCCGGGCAGTCCAACCTTGCCGCCCGACCAGGGCAGCGGGGCCTGGGTCGGCCCAGCCTCGACCATGCCAGCCTCGGTCCACTTAGGCACGATCCGGTTCGGCCTTGCGGGTTGAATTTGTTGGTTCGTCCGCGCGGGCTAGGACCTGTCGGTTGTTCCCGGAGCGACCGGTCGGCTCGTCGCACCCCGTTGCAGCCAGTGCGGAGTGTGGTGGTCGCTGGCTTCACCGTCGGTGGCACCTCGGGCGTCGGTCGCTGTGGCCGTTGCTCGGCTGTGCGGATCGGCGGGTTTCCTTCGCCTGCGCCACCATCAGGGCATCACCCCGGCAGGCCCGCTCGGCCACGCGAGTGGCTAGGCCAGGTGGGCCTGGGTGAACTCCCACGCGTCGGTGATGATTTGGGGGAGGGCGGTGCGTTCGGGTTTCCAGCCTAGGTGGGTGGTTGCGGCGGCTGAGGAGGCCACCAGCACTGCTGGGTCGCCGGGCCTGCGGGGGGCAAACTCGGTCGGGATCGGGTGGCCGGTGATCTCGCGGCAGGTCTGGACGACCTCGCGGTTGGAGAAGCCGGTGCCGCTGCCGAGGTTGAAGATGCGGTGGCTGCCCGTCTCGGCGTGCTCCAGGGCGAGTTGGTGGGCGTCGGCGAGGTCCACCACGTGGATGTAGTCGCGCACGCAGGTGCCGTCGGCGGTGGGGTAGTCGTCGCCGTAGATCGACAACTTCTCCCGCTTGCCGGAGGCGACCTGCAGCACGATCGGGATGAGGTGGGTCTCGGTGGTGTGGCGCTCGCCGTAGCGGCCGTACGCGCCCGCGACGTTGAAGTAGCGCAGGCTGACCGCGGCCAGGCCGTGGGCGGCGGCGTAGGAGGTGATCGCGTGGTCGATCGCCAGCTTCGTGGCGCCGTAGGTGTTCGTGGGGCGGGTCGGGGCGGTCTCGGGGATCGGGACCGCGTCCGGCTCGCCGTAGGTGGCGGCCGTGGAGGAGAAGACGAGCCGTGGGGTGCCCGCCGCCCGCATGGCGTCCAGCAACTTCAGGGAGGTGACCACGTTGCCCGACCAGTACTTGGCCGGGTCCTGCATCGACTCGCCGACGAGGGATTTGGCGGCGAAGTGCAGCACGCCGTCGAAGCCCTCGGCGAGCAGTGACGGGGCCGCGTCGCCGATGTCGGCGCGCACGAACCGGGCGCCGTCGGGGACCGCGTCCTCGTGGCCGGTCGACAGGTCGTCGACCACCACGACCTCGTGGCCCGCCTCGACCAGGCGCGCGGCGCAGACGCTGCCGACGTATCCGGCGCCGCCGGTCACGAGCAACTTCACGGTGGGTCTCGCCTTCCTAGTAGTCGCGGCCCGCGCCAGCGGCGGGGGCCGCGGTGAACAAGCGGGGCTCGGTCAGCGACCGCCTCGCGTACGCCGTCCGCACGGCCGCGCGCACGTCCGCGACCCGGTCCGCGTGGACGAGCGCGATGGCCGAGCCGCCGAAGCCGCCGCCGGTCATCCTCGCACCGAGGGCGCCCGCCTCAAGCGCCGCGTCCACCGCGACGTCCAGCTCCAGGCAGGACACGCGGTAGTCGTCGCGGAGGCTGGTGTGCGACGCGGTCAGGTGCGGGCCGATCCGCCCGAGCCCGCCCGCGCGCAGCAGGGCGACGGTGTCCAGCACGCGCTGGTTCTCGGTGATCACGTGCCGTGCCTGGGGGACCAGGTCGTCGGGCAGGCGGTCGAGGTCGGCCAGGGTCGCGTCGCGCAGGGCGGGGACGCCCAGCGCGGCGGCGGCGCGTTCGCAGGCGGCGCGGCGCTCGCCGTAGGCGGAGTCGGCCAGGGAGTGCTTGGCCCGGGTGTCGACCACGAGCACCGCCAGACCGGCCGCGGCGGCGTCGAAGGGCACCTGCTCGCCCGCGCCGGAGCGCACGTCGAGGAACAGCGCGTGCCCGGCGACGCAGCGCAGCGACGCGGTCTGGTCGAGCAGGCCGGTCGGCGCGCCGACGAAGTCGTTCTCCGAGCGCTGCACCCAGCGGGCGACCTCGTCCAGGGTGGGGCCGTCGTGGGCGCCGGGGGCGCGGTCGGCCATGCCGAGCAGCGCCAGCGCGACCGCGCACTGCAGGGCGTGCGAGGAGGACAGGCCCGCACCGGTCGGCACGTCGCCCGCGATCACCAGGTCCGCGCCGCCGAGGACGCCCTCGCCGCGCAGCGACCAGGCGACGCCGCTGGGGAACGCGGCCCACCCGCTCACCCGGCCCGGTTCGAGGTCGGCCACGGCGACCGGCTCGGCGGCGCGGGGCACGCCGTCATCGCCGACCGTGGTGACGGCGAGCACGCCGTCGGCGCGCGGGGCGGCCGCGACGGCGCAGCGGAACGGCAGCGCGAACGGCAGGACGTAGCCGTCGTTGTAGTCGGTGTGCTCGCCGATGAGGTTCACCCGCCCGGGCGCGGACCACACCCCGTGCGGGTCGCGGCCGTGGCGGTGGCGGAACGCGGTGGCAGCGCGGTCTGCCTGGGTGGCGCTGACGCCATCCAGGTCGGCGGCGCGACTCACCTCGGCAGCGCCAGCACGGCGTGCAGGACGGCGGGGGAGAAGCTGCCGCCCACACCCACGTCGCCGGTGACCTCGATGCTGGTCGTGTCGCCCCGGGTCGCGCCGACGCTGACCGTGTGGCCCGGGATGATGCCCGCGCGCTTGAGGTCGGACATCAGCTCGGAGTCGGGCTGGATGTGCTCGGCGATGCGGCGCACCTCGACCCGGCCGCCGCCGCGGCGGGCGACCTCGTCGATGCGCATGAGGCCCGCCTCCACCGGCGGGGCGGGGTCGCCCTCGCCCAGCTCGTCGAGGCCGGGGATCGGGTTGCCGTACGGGGACGTGGTGGGGTGGCCGAGCAGCTTGACCAGCTTGCGCTCGACGGCCTCGCTCATCACGTGCTCCCAGCGGCACGCCTCGGCGTGGACCTGCTCCCACTCCAGGCCGATCACGTCGACCAGCAGGCGCTCGGCGAGGCGGTGCTTGCGCATGACCGCGATGGCGAGGGACCGGCCGTGGTCGGTGAGCTCCAGGTGCCGGTCACCGGCGACGATGACCAGGCCGTCACGCTCCATGCGGCCCACCGTCTGGCTGACCGTCGGGCCGCTCTGGCCCAGGCGTTCGGCGATGCGGGCACGCAGGGGGACGACGCCCTCCTCTTCCAGCTCGTAGATGGTCCGGAGGTACATCTCGGTGGTGTCGATGAGCTCGTTCACGGCCGCGTTCCCCTTCGTCCCCTTACATCTTAATCGTTGACAGAACCGACCCGGCCCCGGCTCGGGCAGGATGGTGCGCGTGAGCGCACCCCTGGTGACCCCGGCCGAACTCGTGTCCCTGCTGGACGGTCCACTGGCACCCGTCCTGCTCGATGTGCGCTGGCGGCTGGGCGGGCCGCCCGGTCGCCCGGAGTACCTGGCTGGCCACCTGCCCGGGGCGGCCTACCTCGATCTGGACACCGAACTGGCCGCCCCGCCCGGGCCCGGCGGCCGCCACCCGCTGCCCGAGCCCGCGGTGCTCGAACGCGCGCTGCGGGCCGCGGGCGTGCGCGCTGACCACCCGGTCGTCGTCTACGACACCGACAATGCCATGGCGGCGGCCCGCGCGTGGTGGCTGCTGCGCTGGGCGGGCCACGACCGGGTCGCCGTCCTCGACGGCGGCTACGCGGCGTGGACCGCCGCCGGACTCCCCGGCAGCGTGGGCGAGGAGAGCCCGGAGCCCGGCGACCTGACCGTCCGCCCCGGCGGCATGCCCGTGCTCGACGCCGACGAGGCCGCCGCGCTGGCCCGCGACGGCGTCCTGCTGGACGCCCGCGCCCCCGAGCGCTACCGGGGCGACGTCGAGCCGATCGATCCGCGCGCGGGCCACATCCCGGGCGCGCTCAACGCGCCCTTCACCGCGAACACCGACGCGGACGGCCGCTGGCGCCCGCCCGCCGAACTGGCCGAGCGGTACACCGCGCTGGGAGTGACAGCGGGCACGCCCGTCGGGGCGTACTGCGGCTCCGGGGTCTCGGCCGCGTCGGTCGTCCTGGCCCTGGAGGCGGCGGGAATCACCAGCCCGACGGCGCCTGCCGCGCTCTACGCGGGCTCCTGGTCGCACTGGTGCGTCGACCCCGACCGCCCGGTCGCCACCGGGTCCGAGCCGTAGCGACGGACACGGACTAGAGCCGCGAAGGCTCCAGCGCGGCGAGCAGTCGCGCGCGGGCGGCCGCCTCGTCGGCGTCGCGCGCCGGGTGCCACGGGCAGGCGATGTCGACGGCGACCACGCGGCCGGTGTCCAGCACCCGCCGCACCGCGCGCACGACCCGGTCGCCGGACGGCCCGCCGGGGGCCGGGAACTTCATGCCGGTCAGCTCGTCGGCGTCGACCACGTCGAGGTCCACGTGCAGCACGAGCGGGCCGTCCGGGAGCACGTCCTGGGCGACGTCGTCGACCTCGACGCGGGTGACGCCGCCCGTGCGCAGGAAGTCCGCCTCGGCGGGGTCGAGGTCGCGGGCGTCGACCAGGAGCGCGCGCTCCTCGGCCAGCGGCAGCAGGCCCAGCGGCGCGGTGACCGCTTCGGCGCCCATGGCCAGGCGCAGGGCCATGCCGCCGAGGTAGCCCGAGGTCGAGCTGCTCATCGTGTGCAGGTCGCCGTGCGCGTCGAACCAGACGACCGCGGGGTCCAGCCCGGCGCGCTGCGTGCCCGCGAGGGTGCCGAGCGCGACCAGGCAGTCGCCGGAGACGACGGTCGGGACGCCGCCGGAGCCGATGCGCCCGGCCACCGTGTCCGCCACCGCGGAGTGCAGCGCGACCAGCCGGGGCCAGAGTTCGCCGTCGGGCAGGTCCGGCGCGACCGTCTCGCCGGTGACGGGGAGGCTGTCGGCGGGCAGGCGTTCGTCGTGGTGGAACGGCACGATGATCGGGGTCACGAGGCCAGCGTAGGAGCCGATCGCCGGTCAGGGCCTATGGTTTTCCCATGGGTGACCGCGCCGCCGTTGTCTGGGACTCCGCTCTGCTCGGCTACGACCTGGGCGGCGATCACCCGTTCAACCCCATCCGCCTGGAACTCACCATGCGGCTGGCGCGCTCCCTCGGCCTGCTGGACGACGTCATCACGCTGGCGCCCGAGCCCGCCGACGACCCGGACCTGGCCCGCGCGCACGACATGTCCTACGTCGACGCCGTCCGCCAGGCCCCCACCGTCGGGTGGGACGTCGGGCACGGGCTCGGCACCCCCGACAACCCGGTGTTCGACCGGATGCACGCCGCGTCCGCGCTCGTCGTCGGCGGGACGCTGCTCGCCGCGCGGGTGATCGCCGAGGGGACCGCCGACCGCGCCGTCAGCATCGCGGGCGGCCTCCACCACGCCATGCGCGACCACGCGGCCGGGTTCTGCGTCTACAACGACTGCTCCGTCGCCATCTCCTGGTTGCTGGACAACGGCTTCGAGCGCATCGCCTACATCGATGTCGACGTGCACCACGGCGACGGCGTGCAGGCCGCCTTCTACGACGACCCGCGCGTGCTCACCGTGTCCCTGCACCAGCACCCGGCGACGCTGTGGCCGGGCACCGGCTCGGTGACCGAGCTGGGCGCGGGCGCCGCGCAGGGGACGTCGGTCAACATCCCGCTGCCGCCGGGCACCCGGGACCCGGCCTGGCAGCGGGCCTTCCACGCCGTCGTGCCGTCCCTGCTCGGCGCGTTCCGGCCGCAGGTGCTGGTCACCCAGTGCGGAGTGGACACCCACGCCGAGGACCCGCTGGCGGACCTGTCGCTGTCCGTCGACGGCCACCGCGCCACCTACCTGGCGCTGCGCGACCTCGCCGAGCGGTACGCGGGCGGCAAGTGGCTGGCCACCGGCGGCGGGGGCTACCAGCTGCTGCGCGTCGTCCCCCGGTCGTGGACCCATCTGGTCGCCGCCGTCCTCGACCGCGACGTCGACCCCAGCACGCGCGTGCCCACGGAGTGGCTGACCACAGTGCGCAAGGTCGCCCCGCGCGCTGACCTCCCGCTCACCATGTCCGACGGCGCCGACGCGACCTTCGACGCGTGGAGCGGGGGCATGAGCGACCCGGTGGACGCGGTGATCCGCGACGTCCGGCACGCGATCTTCCCCCTGCACGGCCTCGACCCGGACGACCCGCGCGACTGAGGAGGTGCCCGTGGACCCGTTCGACTACCCGCGCCGCTGGGAAGCCGATGTGGTGCTGTCCGACGGCGGCACCGTGCACCTGCGCCCCATCGTGCCCACCGACGCCGACGCGCTGCGCGCCTTCCACGGGCGGCTCTCCGAGCGCACCCGCTACTTCCGCTACTTCGGCCCGTACCCGCGCATCCCCGACAAGGACCTGCGCCGCTTCAGCACGGTCGACCACCACGACCGGGTCGCGTTCATCGCCCTGCTCGGCGACGACATCATCGCCGTCGGCCGCTACGAGCGGCTCAACGGCCAGGACTCCGCCGAGGTCGCCTTCGTCGTCGAGGACGCCCACCAGGGCCGGGGGCTCGGCTCGATCCTGCTGGAGCACCTCGCCGCCGCGGCGCGCGAGCGCGGGCTGGCCAAGTTCGAGGCCGAGGTGCTGGCCGAGAACGCCCAGATGGTGCGGGTGTTCCGGGACGCGGGCTACCAGGTCAGCCGGGAGTTCGACGAGGGCGTGCTGCACCTGGAGTTCGCCATCGACCCGACCGAGGCCGCCGTCGCCGTGGCCAGGGCGCGCGAGCAGGCCGCGGAGGCGCGCAGCGTCCACAACCTGCTGCACCCGAGGTCGGTCGCGGTGATCGGCGCGTCGACCGACCCGACCAAGATCGGGTACGCGGTGTTCTCCAACCTGCTGGCCGCCGACTTCGCCGGTCCGGTGTTCCCGGTCAACGCCGAGCACCCGTCCGTGCGCGGTGTGCGGGCCTATCCGTCGGTGCTCGACATCCCCGACCCGGTTGACCTCGCCGTCGTCGCCATCCCGGCGTCGGGGGTGGACGAGGTGCTGGACGCCTGCCTGGCCAAGGGCGTGACGAACCTCGTCGTGGTGACGTCGGGTTTCGGCGAGACCGGCCCGGACGGACGCGGCGCCGAGCGCAGGATGGTGGGGGCGGCCCGCGCGCACGGCATGCGCGTGGTCGGCCCGAACGCCCTCGGCGTGGTCAACCTCGACCCGACCGTCCGTCTCAACGCGACACTCGCGCCCACGCTGCCCGGCCCCGGCCGCACCGGCTTCTTCTGCCAGTCCGGCGCGCTGGGCACCGCGATCCTCGCCGACGCCGCCGCGCGCGGGCTGGGGCTGTCGACCTTCGTCAGCGCGGGCAACCGGGCCGACGTGTCCGGCAACGACCTGCTGCAGTACTGGGAGACCGACGCCAACACCGACGTCGTGCTGCTGTACCTGGAGTCCTTCGGCAACCCGCGCAAGTTCGCCCGGCTGGCCCGGCGGCTCGGGCGGCGCAAGCCGATCGTGGCGGTCAAGTCCGGCCGCAACACCGTGCTGCCCGCGCTGGCCGCGACCGGCGTCGCGGTGGACGAGGCGAGCGTGCAGGCGCTGTTCGAGCAGGCGGGCGTCATCCGGGTCGAGTCGATCGCGCAGCTGTTCGACACCGCCCTGCTGCTGGCCCACCAGCCGCTTCCCGCAGGCGAGCGGGTGGCGGTCGTCGGCAACTCCTCGGCCATCGGCGTGCTGGCCGCCGACGCCGCGCTCGCCCAGGGGCTGACCCTGGCCGACGACCCGGTCGACGTCGGCGCGCAGGCCGGGCCGGACGTCTTCGCCGACGCCGTCGCCCGCACGCTGCGCCGCCCGGACGTCGACGCGCTGGTCGTGGTCTTCGTGCCGCCGCTGACGATCCCCGGCACTGCCTACGCCCGCGCGCTGCGCGAGGCCGCGGCCGAGGTCGAGGAGACCAAGCCGATCGTGTCGACGTTCCTGGCCGCCGAGGGCATCCCGGCGTCGCTGGCCGTGCCCGGCCCGGACGGCGCGCCCGGCAAGGGCTCCATCCCGAGCTATCCCAGCCCGGAGCGGGCCGTGCTGGCGCTGGCCCGGGCGACGAACTACGCGCGCTGGCGCTCGACGCCGCGCGGCCACCTCGTGCGGCCCGAGGGCCTCGACCAGCCCGCGGCGGCGTCCATCGTCACCGCGGCCCTGTCGGCGTCGGACGGCGCGGAGGTGGAGCTGGCCGACGCCCAGGTGATCGCCCTGCTGGCGGCGTACGGCATCCCGGTCATGCCGTTCCGGGTCGTCGCCGACGCCTCCTCGGCCGTCGCCGCGGCGGCCGCGCTGGGGCTTCCGGTGGTGATGAAGACGGCGAGCAGGCAGTTCCGCAGGCGCAGCGACCTCGTCGGCGTCCGGCTCGACCTGACCACAGAGGACGGCATCCGCAACGCGTACGCCGAACTCCGGCAGGTGTCCGGTGTGGACGAGGTGTACGTGCAGCGCATGGCCCCCAAGGGGATCTCCTGCACCATCGGGCTGCAGGACGACCCGTCGTTCGGCACGCTGGTGTCCTTCGGCCTCGCCGGTCTCATCAGCGACCTGCTCGGCGACCGCGCCTACCGCGCCCTCCCGCTCACCGACACCGACGCCGAGGCCATCGTCCGCGCGCCCAAGGCAGCCCCGCTGCTGGCGGGCTACGGCGGCGGGGAGCCCGCCGACCTGGCCGCCCTGTCCGACCTCGTGCTGCGGGTGGCCGCGCTGGCCGAGGACGTCCCCGAGGTCCGCGAGCTCGCCCTCGAGCCGGTGCTGGCCTCCTCGGCAGGCGCGTTCGTGACCGGGGGCCGGGTCACCGTCGGCCCGCCGCCGTCCCGGCACGACACCGGTCCCCGCAGGTTGCGCGCCCCCGGCGAGTAGGCCCTGGCCTGCTGACTTCGCTAGTTGTAGTCTGAGGTGCCCGACCGCGACCCCCGGGAGTCCTCAGTGGACGTGGAGATCATCGGCAGGGTGCTCAGCACCCTGCCCGTCGGCGACGACCACCCCTACCGCAGCGGGCCGTGGCGGCCGCAGACGGTCGAGCGCGCGGCCGTCGACCTGCCGGTCGTCGGCGAGATCCCGGCCGACCTCGACGGCGTCTACCTGCGCAACACCGAGAACCCCGTGCACCCGGCCATCAGCGACTACCACCCGTTCGACGGGGACGCGATGGTCCATCTGGTCGGCTTCCGGGACGGCAAGGCGTTCTACCGCAACCGCTTCGTGCGCACCGACGGGTTCCGCGCCGAGCAGGAGGCCGGGCGCTCGCTGTGGGCGGGCGTCGCCGAGAGGCCGGAGGTGGCCTTGCGCCCGGACGGGTGGGGCGCGCGCGGGCGGATGAAGGACGCGTCCAGCACCGACATCGTCGTGCACGCCGGGGTGGCGCTGACCAGCTTCTACCAGTGCGGCGAGCTCTACCGGCTCGACCCGCTCACCCTCGACGACCTCGGCAAGTCCACTTGGCACGGTGACTTCCCGGCCCGCGGCGTGTCCGCGCACCCCAAGGTCATCCCCGACACCGGCGAGATGTTGTTCTTCAGCTACGGCAAGGACGAGCCCTACCTGCACTACGGCGTCATCGACGCCGACGACCGGCTCGTGCACCACACCCCGGTCGAGCTGCCCGGCCCGCGCCTGCCGCACGACATGGCCTACACCGAGAACTACGCCATCCTCAACGACTGCCCGCTGTTCTGGGACCCGCAGGCCCTGGCCGCGGGCCGCCACGTCGCCCGCTTCCACCCGGACCTGCCCCTGCGCCTGGGCGTCGTCCCGCGCCGGGGCACGCGGGTGCGCTGGTTCGAGGCCGCGCCGACCTACGTCCTGCACTGGGTCAACGCCTACGAGGAGGGCGACGAGATCGTCCTGGACGGGTTCTTCCAGGGCGACCCGGAGGCCCGGGGCGGCACTTTCCCCGGCGACCGGCGCTATGCCCGCGTGTTCCGCATGTTGTCGCTGGATGGGATGCAGACCCGGCTGCACCGGTGGCGGCTGAACCTCGCCACCGGCACAGTGAGGGAAGAACGGCTCAGCGAGTCGATCACCGAGTTCGGTATGATCAACCCCGGCTGCGCGGGTCGGTCGTACCGCTACGCCTACGCCTCGACCGGCGCGCCCGGCTGGTTCCTGTTCGACGGCCTGGTCCGCCACGACGTGCGCACCGGCGCCGAGGACCGGTACCGCTACGGCCCTGGGGTGTTCGGCAGCGAGACGGCCGTCGCGCCTCGGGTCGGGGCCAGCGACGAGGACGACGGATACCTGATCACGATGACCACGGACATGACGGCCGACCGCTCGGAATGCCTGGTGTTCGACGCCGCGCGCGTCGGCGACGGCCCGATCGCCAGGGTGGCGCTGCCCGAGCGCGTCAGCAGCGGCACGCACAGCACGTGGGCGGCGGGGGCGACGCTGCCCGGGTGGCGCGCCACGGACGACCCGCTAGGGGCGTCATGATCCATCCGCCGGATGAGCCGACCCGGCTGGGCGCCGGTGGCGACAACGCCATCGCGTGGGCCATCGGCGTCACCGCGGACGAATGGACGCTGCTGATCCTGCGCTACGCCCTCACCGACGGCCTCACCCGGTTCCACCAGTGGCAGGAGCTGCTGCCGATCTCGACCGCCGTGCTCACCGCGCGGCTGCGCCGCATCTGCGAGGTCGGGATCTTCGACATGGTCCCCTACGCCGACAAGCCGCTGCGCCACGAGTACCGGCTCACCCCGCGCGGGATGTCGCTGTGGCCGATGATGGCCACGATCTGCGCCTGGGAGGGCGGCTGGGCGCACGGGCAGGCCGAGCCCGTCCCGGTCATGGTCCACCACCGCTGCGGGCGCGCCTTCGACCCGCTGATGGCCTGCTCGACCTGCGGGGAGACCGTCGAGCCGCGCGAGGTCACCGGCGAGTTCGGCCCCAGCGGGTCGTGGCCGAGGTCCGCGCCCAACACCACCCTGCGGCGGCGCTCCAGCGGCTCGTCGACCCTGGGCCCCGGGTTCTTCCCGCACACCCGCGTGCTCGTCGGCAACCGCTGGTCCGCGGCGATGATGGGCGCTGCCTACCTCGGCGCGCACCGGTTCTCCGAGTTCCAGCGGCGCCTGGGCGCGCCCGCCACCGTCATCGCCGACCGCCTGCGCCGGTTCCAGGCCATCGGCGTGCTGCGGACGGTCGACGGCGAGAACCGGCCCGACCGCTCGGAGTACCGGCTCACCGACAAGGGGCGCGCGTTCTTCCCGGTCGTGATGACGGCGATCGAGTGGGGCCAGCGCTGGTTCATCGCCCCGGAGGGGCCCGCGGTGATCTTCCGCCACCGCGGCTCGGAGCACCCGTTCTCGGTGCTGCTGCGCTGCTCGGAGTGCGGGGGAGTGCTCGCTGGCCGGGAGATCTCGGTCGTCCCGCGCGCCGCCGTGCAACCCCGGCACGGTGCCATTCCGTCCTGAGTCCATGACCCGACGTATCGGCATCCTCGTCGGGACCGCCCTGCTCGCGTTGGCGACGGCCTGCGCAGAACCGCAGTCCGCGCCGGAGCAGGCGCCGGTCCCACCCGCCCAGTCAGCGCCCGCGGACGACCCGGCCGACCAGTCCGGCCGCATCCCGCCTGCGGGCTCGACACCGGTCCCGGACGCGCAGCTGGAGACCGCGGCGCTGCCCGAGGGGTACCCGGTCGAGGTGTGGACCGCCGACGGCGGCGCCACGCTCGGCCTCGGCGCCCAGGAGGGCGGCTGCGGCAAGGCCAGCGCGGAGGTGACGGAGCAGACCGCGGAGAAGGTGGCGGTCACCATCGTCGAGACCACGCCCGCGAAGGCCGAGGTCTGCACGATGGACATCCGGTATGTGACGGTGACCGCCGAGCTCAAGGAGCCGCTGGGCGAGCGCGAGGTCGTCATCACCACCGAGCAGCGCAAGTCCTAGTCCCCCGTTGACCCGTGCCCCTGGTCGGACTGCCCCGCCGACCAGGGGCACCGCCTTGTCCGGGGTCCGAAAACTGAGGATTCGTCCCGACCTGCAACGCGCCGCGGTCCGACTACCGTCCTCTGGTTATGAAGCGTTCCCTTATCCCCGCTGTCCTGCTGGTCCTGCTGACCGCGACCGCGTGCGGCGAGCGGCAGGCGGGCGGCACCCCGGAGATCCCGGTGGGCGAGGGCTCGCCGTCGCTCACGATGCCGACCAAGCCCACGCCCACGGTCGCCCCGCCCAGCGGCTCCGCCGACCCGACGCGCCCGGCGCTCACCAGCGGCCCGTCCGGCGTCGTGGCGCCTCCCGGCTACACCGTCCTCCCGCCTGACCAGGTGGAGAACAAGACGACGCCCTCCGACCTCCACGAGGACGACCGCGTCTGGGTGTCCGAGGACGGCCGCACGCTGCAGCTGTTCGCGGTCGCGCCGACCCCGTGCACGCCCATGGAGGCGAAGGTCGTCTCGACCGACGGCGCCAAGGTGACGCTGGCCCTCGGTCCGATGGCCCAGCCGCAGGGCGGGCCCGAGGGTCAGGCGTGCGCCCAGGTGGTCACGCCGGTGCCCGTCGCGGTGTCCCTCGCGGACGCGCTGGGGGACCGCGTGGTTGTCCTGACGACCGGTTCGTGAAACGTGACCCTGGTCACCGCACTGGTGACCGGGTCGCCCCGTGAAGTGTCCGTCCCGCCGATCTCCCCGCCCCCGTCGACTCCGGCCGAGCCGAAGTCAGCGGGGGCGGACTTATGCCAGGTCAGTGCGGTGAAACGCCTTCGCGTCTCCTGGCGGACGATCTCCCGCCGATGCTTAACGCACGCTGAGTAACCGATCTTCACCCGGTCGCGCGCTGTGACCTGCGCAAATTGAGCCAGGTCACAGATTGTTTGCCTTATCGATTGCGCATGGTTAGCGTCTCGACGTTCGTCACGGTTCGGTCACGAGCGTGTGGCATGTCGGTTCCCCCGCCGCGTGTCGCCTGGGATCCCCCGCCCGGAGCCCGTCCGGACCTCCCCGAGACGGAAGGCACTCCCCAATGCCCATCGAGGGCCATAGCCAGAACGCCCCCGTGCAGCGCACGGAGGGCAAACACCGCAAGAAGTCCACGTTCCCCAAGGGCCACTTGGCGGCCACGGCCGTCGCGGCGGGCCTCGCCGTCGCAGTCGGGACCCCGCTGCTGTCCGCTCCGGCGGCCTCGCAGCCCGACTCGACAGTCAGCGAAGTCCTCCGCATGGCCTTCACGACCGAGCCCGCCGCGGCAGAGGTCCGCTCGTACCCCCAGCGCGTCCAGACGGCCGCCGCCGAGCTGGCCCAGGTGAAGCGGGCCGAGGCGGCCCGCGAGCGCCAGCGCAAGGCGCTGGCGGCCGAGAAGGAGCGCATCGCCGAGGCCAAGCGCAAGAAGGCCGAGGAGGCCAAGGCGCGCGAGGCCGCGGAGCGCAAGAAGGTCGCCGAGCGCAAGAAGGCGGCCGAGCGGAAGAAGGCAGCGACCACGGCCAAGGCGCGCGCGTGGGTCAAGCCCACCGTCGGCCGGTTCACCTCCGGCTTCGGCGCCCGCTGGGGCACCACCCACTACGGCGTCGACATCGCCAACAGCATCGGCACGCCGATCCGGTCCGCCGCGGCGGGCAGGGTCATCGACGCGGGCCCGGCCAGCGGCTTCGGCCTGTGGGTGCGCGTCCAGCACAACGACGGCACCGTGACCGTGTACGGCCACGTGAACGAGATCCTGGTCAGCAACGGCGCGAAGGTCGCCGCGGGCCAGCAGATCGCCACCATGGGCAACCGCGGCCAGTCGACCGGTCCGCACCTGCACTTCGAGGTGTGGGCGGACGGCAGCCGCAAGATCAACCCGGTTCCGTGGATGGCCGCCCGCGGGGCGCCGCTCACGTAAGCACCGACGGACAAGGGCCCGCTCACCCGGTGAGCGGGCCCTTTCCCGTCAGCGCTTGAAGGAGATCTGCAGGGTCGGCTGGGCGGTCCCGGCGAAGAAGTCGTTGCCCTTGTCGTCGACCACGACGAACGCGGGGAAGTCCTCGACCTCGATCCGCCAGACGGCCTCCATGCCCAGCTCCGCGTACTCCAGGACGTCGACCTTCTTGATGCAGTCCTGCGCCAGCCGGGCCGCGGGGCCGCCGATGGAGCCCAGGTAGAACCCGCCGTGCCGCTGGCAGGAGTCGGTGACCTGCTTCGAGCGGTTGCCCTTGGCGAGCATCACCATCGAGCCGCCCGCGGCCTGGAACTGCTCGACGTAGGAGTCCATGCGGCCCGCGGTGGTGGGCCCGAACGAGCCGGAGGCGTAGCCGTCGGGGGTCTTGGCCGGGCCCGCGTAGTAGACCGGGTGGTCGCGCAGGTACTGCGGCATCGGCTCGCCCGCGTCCAGCCGCTCCTTGATCTTGGCGTGCGCGATGTCGCGCGCCACCACCAGCGGCCCGGACAGCGACAGCCGCGTCTTGACCGGCAGCCGCGACAGCGTCGCCCGGATCTCGTCCATGGGGCGGGTGAGGTCGATGCGCACGACCTCGTCGGACAGGTCCTCGCCCTGGACGTCGGGCAGGAAGCGGGCCGGGTCGCGCTCGAGCTGCTCGAGGAAGACGCCGTCCGGGGTGATCCTGGCCTTGGCCTGCCGGTCGGCCGAGCAGCTCACCGCGATCCCGACCGGGCAGGACGCGCCGTGCCGGGGCAGGCGGATGACGCGCACGTCGTGGCAGAAGTACTTGCCGCCGAACTGCGCGCCGATGCCGAACTCGCGGGTCATCGCCAGCACCTGCTGCTCCAGGTCGAGGTCCCGGAAGCCGTGGCCGAGCGCGGAGCCCTCGGTCGGCAGGGTGTCGAGGTAGCGGGCGGAGGCCAGCTTGGCCACCTTCAGGTTCTGCTCGGCGGATAGGCCGCCGACCACGATCGCCAGGTGGTAGGGCGGGCACGCGGCAGTGCCGAGGCCGCGCAGCTTCTCGTCGAGGAAGGCGGCGAGGCGCTTCGGGTTCAGGACGGCCTTCGTCTCCTGGTAGAGGAAGGTCTTGTTGGCGGACCCACCGCCCTTGGCCATGAAGAGGAACTCGTAGACGGGGTCGGTGCCCGGCTTGGTGTGGATGTCGATCTGCGCTGGCAGGTTCGTCCCGGTGTTCTTCTCGTCCCAGAAGGTGACGGGCGCCATCTGCGAGTAGCGGAGGTTGAGCTCCTGGTAGGCCTCGAACACGCCCTGCGCGATCGCCTGCTCGTCGCCGCCCCCGGTGAGGACGCTCTCGGTCCGCTTGCCCATGACGATCGCGGTCCCGGTGTCCTGGCACATGGGCAGCACGCCGCCTGCGGCGATGCAGGCGTTGCGGAGCAGGTCCATCGCTACGAACCGGTCGTTCCCGCTGGCCTCGGGGTCGTCGACGATGGCGCGCAGCTGGGCGAGGTGGGAGGTGCGGAGCAGGTGCTGGATGTCCTTGATCGCCTCTTTGGCGAGGGCGGTGAGCGCTGCGGGCTCGATCTCGAGGAATCGCCGACCCGCCGCCTCGACCACCCTGACCCCGTCCGGGCTGACCAACCGGTACTCGGTGGCGGTGTCCGGGCCGAGGGGGAGGACGTCGGTGTAGTCGAAACTCGTCGTGGTGGTCACGGTGCAGCGGCTCCCTTGCGCGCGTCCGGGGAATGCCCCTGAACGTACCGCCTACGGCAGGCGGGGAAGACGCCGTCTCCCTGTGATTCCCGACCCCGGACGGTTCCCGTCCGCTGCCGTGGAACGGCCGGGCGAATCGGACCCCGGAAAGTCGGAAGGCCGGGGCGGCCCCCGGCCGCCCCGACCTCCCGCCGCAGCGAGGCCGAGCCCGCAGGCCCTCCTCGCGAAGTCGATTGGTAGACAGTGCCGGTGATGGCGGTCACATGTCAACGCGTCTATATGAGTGACGTAGCTGAGCGGGGGGAGGTTGCCTCGGGGGACGGAATTTCTTCCCTGGCGGCGGTCTGACGTTGGTGCTGAGGGGTGGGGCCAGCCTCGCGCCCTGTCGGGGTGCTCCGGACTGGCTCGGATTGGTCACCTCGGGGTCGGGGCGTGTCGCTTCGCCCCTGCACTCTCTGCTTACCCGGAGTCATTTTATAGTTGCCCTGCGTGAGTTGGGTGCACAGAGGTCGGGGCCGGTCGTGCTCGACCGGCCCCGAGTGTCATGTGACGCGCTTCGCGAGTTGATTTGTGGGTCCGATGGGGTGGACCCGCATTCGCGGGGCCCCTAAGCGAAGCGTCGCGGGCGCGGAGAAGCGGCGGAGCGGGCAAGCCGTCCGCGCCCGAGCGAGGGTAGCGACGCTTCGCTCCCCACGAATGCGGGTCCACCCCATCGGACAGGGGCGTCGCGCGTGTTGCGGTTCGTGGGTGGTTGCGCTGCTTCAAACCCGGATTGGGTGCGGTGTTGTCTAGCCCAATCTTGGGTGTGGTTGCTCTGCGCTCGGCACTCGGCGGGTCGGTGTTGTCTGGCTAGCTGGCGTAGGCGCGGAGTTTTTCGGCTCGCTCGCCCTGGCGCAGCTTGCTCATGACCTCGCGCTCGATCTGGCGGACTCGTTCGCGGGAGAGGCCGAAGCGCTTGCCGATTTGGTCGAGGGTGCGGGGTTGGCCGTCGTCGAGGCCGTAGCGGAGGCGGATGACGGACTGCTCGCGGTCGTCGAGGGTGCCCAGGACGCGGCGCATGTCCTCCTGGAGGAGGCCGGAGATCACGACGGTCTCGGCGTCGGTGGCCTCGCCGTCCTCGATGAAGTCGCCGAGGGGGGCGTCCTCCTCGGTGCCGACGGGCATGTCCAGGCTCACCGGGTCGCGGGCGTGGTCGAGGAGGTCGGCGACCTTCTCCGGGGCGATGCCCGCCTCACGCGCCAGTTCCTCCGTCGTCGCGTCGCGGCCGAGCTGCTGGTGCAGGTCGCGCTTGATGCGCGCCAGCTTGTTCACCTGCTCGACGAGGTGGACGGGGAGGCGGATGGTGCGGCCCTGGTCGGCCATGCCCCTGGTGATGGCCTGGCGGATCCACCACGTGGCGTACGTGGAGAACTTGAACCCCTTGGTGTAGTCGAACTTCTCCACCGCGCGGATCAGGCCGAGGTTGCCCTCCTGGATCAGGTCCAGCAGCGGCATGCCGCGGCCGGTGTAGCGCTTGGCCAGCGACACCACCAGCCGCAGGTTGGCCTCCAGCAGGTGGTTCTTCGCCCGGTGGCCGTCGCGGACCAGGGCGCGCAGCTCGCCGCGGCGGTCGTCCGCGAGCTCCGGGGCGGTGTCGAGCATGTGCTGCGCGAAGACCCCCGCCTCGATGCGCTTGGCCAGCTCGACCTCCTCCTCGGCACTGAGCAGCGCGGTCCGGCCGATCCCGTTCAGGTAGACGCGGACCAGGTCGGCTGCCGGGCCCTGCGCGTCCAGGTCCGCCGCCTCGTAGGCCACTTCCGGCTCGCGCTGGTGCGGGATCGTCATGGTGCTCCTCCCCCTGTCGCGGTGGTTCTGTCTCTCCCAACGTGCGCGGGTGGCATTTCGTTCCCGCCCACACTGTGATGACGGTCCCCGTGACCTGGGGGTTGTTCAGCTTTAACTGAGGTTTCGCTGAGAAATCCGCGACCGTCCACCCGGGACAGGGGAAACCGGTCAAACCTCCACGATGACCGTGAAGGGACCGTCGTTGACGCTCTCCACGGACATCATCGCGCCGAACCGGCCGGTCTCCACCCGCGCGCCCCGGGAGCGCAGCTCGGCGACGACCGCGTCCACCAACGGCTCGGCCTGCTCGGGCCGGGCGGCCTCCGTCCAGGACGGCCTGCGGCCCTTCCGGGTCGCGCCGTAGAGGGTGAACTGGCTGACGACCAACAGCGGCGCGCCGATGCTGGCGCACGACTCCTCGTCCCGCAGGACGCGCAGCTCGTGCAGTTTGCGGGCCATGGTCTCGACCTTGTCCGGCCCATCATCGACATGCACGCCCAGCAATACGAGCAGCCCCGGCTCATCGATGCGGCCCACGACCGACCCGTCGACGACAACAGATGCCCGGGTCACCCGGGCGGCAACGGCCCTCACCGGGGCATGATCACACGCGGGCGACCAGGTGGAAGTAACGGGCGGTCAGCACGTACGGCTGACGCGTGGACAGCGCCAGCTCCAGCTCCTCCACCTCGGCGGTCAGCTCCTCCGCGGGGAGGTACCCGGCGACGCAGCTCACGCCGTAGTGGGCGATGACGTCGGCGCCCACGGCCGCCAGGTCCGCCCGGACGTCGTCGGCGGTGCACGCGTCCGCGTCGACCTCGGCCAGCGCGCGGGCGATGTCGTGGCGCTTGAGCGCGGCGTAGAGGGGCGCGGCCGCCGGGTTGGGGGCGAGCACGGAGAGCAACCCGCCCTCACGCACCGGAGCGGCCAGCGCCCGCAGCAGGGCCATGCGGTCGTCGGCGAAGTGCACGAGGTTGTGGCAGAGGGCGACGTCGAAGTCGTGCTCACCGAACAGCTCGGGGGCGTCCTCGGCGGCGGCCTGGACGATGTGCACGCGGTCGGACACGCCCTGTTCCTCGGCGCGGGCCTTCGCCGAGCACAGCATCGCGCCCGCCGGGTCGAGCACGGTGACCTCGTGGCCCGCCAGCGCCAGCCGGACCGCCTCGCTGCCGCCGCCACCGGCCACGTCGAGGACCCGCTGCGGGCCGGACACGTGCCGCAGCAGGTTGGCCTCGGTCACCCGGTGGCGCAACCGGCCAGCCGGGGTGTCCGGGCGCGGGGGCAGCGCCCGCGGTCGGGTCTCGACCATGTCGAGCGTCATTCCTCGTTTCTACCGGTGCCCCTGGATTTCCCCATACATCTCTACCCGGATGGCCCAACTGCCATGCCGAGGTGGCACCATTGACGCGGAGGTGGTGTCGTGAAGACTCCGGACAGGGACGACACCGCGGTACTGATCACCGAGGCCGAGCCCTCGTACGAGGACCAGTTCGCCGCGCGCAAGCGCAAATACATGGTCATGATGTCGCTGCGCGTGCCCTGCCTGATCCTGGCGGGCGTGTTCCACGAGACGTGGTGGTTGGCGCTGGGCTTCGTCGCCCTGTCCATCCCGCTGCCGTGGGTCGCGGTGCTCATCGCCAACGACCGGCCGCCGCGCAAGGCCGAGACGGTCAACCGCTACCGGCGCGAGGCCAAGGCGCTGGAGAGCGGGCCCCGGCAGGTCATCGACGGCTGAGCCGGGCGACCGGCTGCGCGCCGACCCGGCTCACCGCCGCCGCGCCCGCAGCGACACCGGCGGCCAGGGCCGCCCTCGGGCCGGCCCCGCCCAACCATGCCGTGAGCACCCCGGCGTCGAACGCGTCGCCAGCCCCGGTCGAGTCGACGCAGTCCGCGGCGACGGCGGGCACGCGCACGCTCCCGGACGCGTCCAGCCAGCTCGCCCCGCCGCTGCCCGCCGTGGCGGCGACCGCGCGGACGGACTTCAGCACGTCCGCGCCCAGCACC
Source organism: Actinokineospora sp. UTMC 2448 (assembly GCF_024760565.1). Lineage (NCBI taxonomy): Bacteria > Bacillati > Actinomycetota > Actinomycetes > Pseudonocardiales > Pseudonocardiaceae > Actinokineospora > Actinokineospora sp. UTMC 2448. The sequence goes on from NZ_CP031087.1 coordinate 1,758,769, forward strand.
GCCATCTCGTCGGCGTTGGGCAGCAGCAGGTCGACCCCGCGCACCCACTCCAGGAACGTCGCCGCGTCCTCGATCAAGGCCGCGGCCTGCGGGTCCACGGACGTGGTCAGGCCCGCGGCCCGAGCGGCGGCCAAGGCGTGCAGTCCGGCCTCCCGCGAGGACTCGTCGAGCAGCACATAGCCGGACAGGTGCAGGTGGGCCGCCCCGGACAGCACATCGGGGGACAAATCGGACGGCCGCAGCCGGGCGTTGGCGCCCCGGTCGGGCAGCATGCTGCGCTGCCCGTCGCCGTCGACCAGGACGACGACGCAGCCGGTGCTCGCGTCCGGGTCCTCGGTGAACGCGCACCGCACGCCCAACGCGGTCAGGTCGGCCCGGACCTGCCCGGCCGCCGCGTCCGCGCCGACCCGCGACACCAGGGTCACCTCGGCGCCCAGGTGGGCCAGCCACGCCGCGGTGTTCGCGCCCGCGCCGCCCGCGGTGAGCGCGATCGACGCGCGGGTGTCGTGGCCGTGGCGCACCTCGCCGTCCGGCCGGGCCACGATGTCCAGAGCGGTGTCGCCCACCACCACGACGCGCATCCGTCTCCCTCGATCGAAATGGGCTGCGCGGCGCGCCGCCATGCGGTAGAAAGCTACCCGGCCCGCGAGTCGGGCCCGTTCCCGCTGTGGTCATCCCCTTCCAGGCATGCCGAGGAGGCGTTTCGCTGTGCCGCGCGCGTCGTGGGCCCTGATCACCGCGGGCTTCCGCCGATACGCCACCTACCGGCAGGCGACCTTCGCGGGCACGTTCACCAACATCGTGTTCGGCTTCCTGCGCTGCTACATCATGCTCTCCGTCGCCGCGAGCGCTGGCGGGCTGCTGCGCGGCTACGACAGCGCCCAACTCGTCACCTATGTCTGGCTCGGCCAGGGGATGCTCGCCGTGGTCAACATGTGGGTCCCGCTCGACATCGCCGAACGCGTGCGCACCGGGGACGTGGTGACCGACCTTTTCCGCCCGATCAATCCACTGTGGACGTACTTGTGGACCGACATCGGGCGCGCCGGGTTCGCGATGCTGACCCGGTTCACCGTCCCGATCGCGGCGGGCCTGGTGTTCTTCGAGATGCACCTGCCCCGGAATCCGCTCACCTATGCCCTGGTCGTGCTCTCCATCGTCGCCGCGGCGGTGGTCGGGTTCGGGGGCCGGTACCTGATCGGCCTGACCGCCTTCTGGCTGCTCGACACCCGGGGCGCGGTCGCGGCGTGGGGCATGCTGTCCACGGTGGGCAGCGGCCTGTACTTCCCGCTGACCGTCCTGCCCGAGTGGCTGCGCGTCGTGCTCTGGGTCGGCACGCCGTTCCCGTCGCTGCTGCAGGCCACCGCCGACATCGCCGTCGGCCGCGGCGACCCCCTGCTCATCCTGGCGGGCCAGGTCTTCTGGGCCGTGGTCCTGCTGGCGCTGTGCGGGGCCGTGCAGCGGCGCGCGACGCGGAAGCTGGTGGTGCAGGGTGGCTGACCTCGGCGTCTACCTCCACATCGTGCGGGCGCAGATCCGCAGCCAGACGCAGTACCGGATGTCCTTCGCGATCGACCTGACCGCGAGCACGCTGATCAGCGCGCTCGACATCGCCACGGTGTTCGTCCTGTTCTCGGTGAGCGGCGGGCTCGGCGGCTTCGGCGGCCCGGCCGTGCTGCTCATCGCCGGGCTCTCCGCGCTCGCGTTCGCCATCGCCGACGCCGTGTTCGGCAACGCCGAGCGGCTGCGCGAGCTGGTCCGCTCCGGCGGGTTCGACGCGCTCCTGCTGCGCCCGCTGTCCGCGCTGGCCCAGCTCCTGGCGGTCAACTTCGCGCCCCGCCGCGTCGGGCGGGTCGTGCAGGGCATGGTCGTCTACGGCCTCGGCCTCGCCGTGGCCGACATCGACTGGAACCCCGCCCGGGTCCTGCTCGCCGTGGTCACGCCGCTGACCGGGGCGGTCATGTTCGGCTGCCTGTTCATCATCGGCGCGACGGTCGCGTTCTGGTGGGTGGAGTCCGGCGAGGTCGCCAACGCCTTCACCTACGGCGGCCGCGACTTCACCTCCTACCCGCTCACGATGTACGGCGGCGGCTTCTTCGGCCGCTTCTTCGCCTTCGGCATCGGGTTCGCCTTCGTGGCGTACCTGCCCGCACTGGCCCTGCTGGACCGGCCCGACCCGATGGGCGTGCCCGACTGGCTGCGCTGGTGCTCCCCGCTCACCGCCATGATCGCCGTCCTCGCCGCCACCGCGCTGTGGCGGGTCGGCATCCGCCACTACCGGAGCACCGGATCGTGATCATCGAAGCAACGGGCCTGCGCAAGGACTTCACCGTGCGCCGCAAGGTCGGCCGATTCCGCCGCGAGAAGCACGTCGTGTCCGCTGTGGACGGAGTCGACCTGGCGATCGGGCGCGGCGAGATCCTCGGCTACATCGGACCCAACGGCGCGGGCAAGTCGACAACGCTCAAGATGCTGACCGGCGTGCTCACCCCGAGCGCGGGCCGGGCGCGGGTGTGCGGGCTGGAGCCGGTCGCCCAGCGGGTCACCCTGGCCCGGCGCATCGGCGTGGTGTTCGGGCAGCGCTCGCAGCTGTGGTGGGACCTGCCGCTGGCCGAGTCGTTCAGCCTGCTGCGCCACATCTACAAGGTCCCCGCCGCCGACCACGCCGCCCGCCTCAAGCGGTGCACGGCGCTGCTGGGGCTCGACGAGTTCGCCCAGACCCCGGTCCGCCAGCTCTCCCTCGGCCAGCGCATGCGCGGCGAGCTGACCGCCGCCCTGCTGCACGGTCCCGAGGTGCTGTTCCTCGACGAGCCCACGATCGGCCTGGACGTGCTCAGCAAGCAGGCCGTGCGCGAGTTCCTCGCCGAGGTCCACGCGGCAGGCGAGGCCACCATCGTGCTCACCACGCACGACCTCGCCGACATCGAGAAGCTGTGCAGGCGGCTGGTGGTGATCGACCACGGCCGCGTCGTGCACGACGGCTCCCTGGACGAGCTGCACGCCCGCTACGGCTCCCGCCGCGAGATCGTCGCCGACCTCGACGCTGCCTGGCCCGGCCTGACGCTGCCGGGCGCGCAGGTCACCGCCGTGGAGAACGACGGGCGCCGGGTCCGGCTCGCCCTCGACGGCGCGACGGCGGGCGAGGTCGTCGCCGCGCTCGCCCAGGCCGTGCCGCTGCGGGACCTGTCGGTGCAGGAGCCGGAGATCGAGGACGTGATCGCCCGCCTCTACCGCCGGGACTGAGCGACCGCGACCTCGGCGGCGACCCGCGTGTTGGCGGCGACCAGCTCGATGTTGGCCGTCAGGCTCACGCCGCCGCTGGCGGTGTGGAAGTGCTCCAGCAGCACGGGGGTGACGTCCTTGCCGCGCACACCGCGCTCGCGCAGCAGCGCCATGCCGTCGGTCAGCAGGCGGTGGTGCAGGTCGGTGTCCATCTCGAACTCGGCGGGCACCGGGTTGACCAGCAGGACCCCGCTCGACCCGGTCTCGCCGTGCGCGGCGATGACCGCGGCGGCCTCCTCGGGCGTGTCGACCCGCCACGGCACGCCGAAGGCGGACTCGCGCCGGTAGAAGGCGGGGAAGTGGTCGGTGCGGTAGCCCAGGACGGGCACCGAGCGGGTCTCCAGCACCTCGACGGTCGCGGCGATGTCCAGGACGGACTTCACCCCGGAGCAGACGACCGTGACCGGCGTGGCGGCGAGGACGTCGAGGTCGGCGGAGATGTCCCAGGCCTGCTCGCCGGGCATCGCCAGGTGCACGCCGCCGAGCCCGCCGGTGGCGAACATGCCGATCCCGGCCCGGTGCGCCAGCGCCGCCGTGCTGGCCACGGTGGTCGCGCCGTCCCGCCGCATGGCGAACGCGGGGCCGAGGTCGCGCAGGGACAGCTTCAGCATGTCCGACTCGCACACCCGGGCCAGCTCGTCCGCCGACAGCCCGACCCGGGCCGTGCCGTCCAGCACGGCGATGGTCGCCGGGACCGCGCCCGCCGCCCGGACGGTCTCCTCGAGGCGGACCCCCACCTCGTGGTTGCGGCCAGCGGGCAGGCCGTGGGCCAGCAGCGTGCTCTCCAGGGCGACCACGGGCGTGCCGTCGGCCACCGCGGCGGCGACCTCGGCGGAAAGTTCGATGCTCACGACGGGTCATCATGGGTGATGGCCGGGGGTCGGTGCATCCCGGGTTGAGGCATCATTGAGGGGTGAGCGCACCCACCCAGACCCTCCCCGAGGTCGACACCCGTCCGGAGGGCACCGACAGCACGGGCGATGACACGCCGAAGATGTTCCACTACGTCCGCAAGGACAAGGTCGTGGAAAGCGCGGTCATGGGGACCATGGTCGTGGCGCTGTGCGGTGAGGTCTTCCCGGTCACCAAGTCCCCGAAGCCCGGCTCGCCGGTCTGCCCGGAGTGCAAGAAGATCTACGAGCGGATGAAGCCGTAGGAACCCGCCTGCTGACGCCCGGGCCGCCACGGCCCGGGTCGGTGGCCCGCGGCTGAGCCCCGGTCCGGCTCGACCACTGCGGCACCGATGCGGTGCGGCGGGACTGGAACCGGCGGGTGATTGTGTGCGGTTCGGACCAGCCCGACGACCCGCGTCCTTCCCCTCCCGGTCGGGGGCGGTCCCGGGAGCGTGACCGGCTCAGTCCGAGTCGTGGTGCCTGTGGCTTGGGGCGGGGCCGCTCCAGTCTTGTCCAGGTGGTTGCCTGCGCGGTGCGCCCTGCCTGTAGGGCGGGTTCGGCGGGACGGGGCCGCGGTCCCAGCCCGTCGGCTGGGGCGGCTGGGCACTCGCGTGGGGTGGCTGGGGCGTGCGGTTCGGGGCCGGAGTGGGCGAGCGGTCCGCAGTGGCGGGCGGCGTGCCGTTGGGGGGCGTGGCGTCCGCACGCGTGGCGTTGGGGGGCGTGGCGGTCGGAGGTGGGGTGTTCGAGGGTGTGGCAGTCGGAGGTGCGGCGTTGGGGGGCGTGGCAGTCGGGGGTGCGGTGTTGAGGGGTGTGGCACTCGGGAGTGCGGTGTTCGGGGGTGTGGCGGTCGCAGGTGCGGCGTTCGGGGGTGGGCTGTCGGGTTGCCAGGCCTTGCCCTTCTCCTCCTCGCGCCTGCGCTCGTTGGCCCGTTCCATCTCCAGGCGGCGCCACTTGCGGCGTTGGCGCTTGGTCATCTTCGCGGGCCACATGTCCTGGATCGCGGCGTTGAAGTACGCGCCGAGGGTGATGGCCAGGCCGATGAAGAAGGCGAACAGCAGGAACGCGATCGGGGTCGCCAGCGCGCCGTAGGTGTAGCCGGTGGTGGTGATCCAGCCGATGTAGAGGCGCAGGCCGATGCTCGACGCCAGGAACACCACCATCGCCAGCGCCGCCCCCGGCAGGCCGCGGTGCCACGGCAGCTTCCGGGGCAGCGCCAGCTTGTACAGCGTCGCCAGCGCCAGCACGAGGATCACGCCGATCGCGGGGTAGTAGGCGATGTCCAGCCAGGTGGCGATCGTCGGTTGCCAGGACGCCGGGAACAGGTTGGGCAGGATGTCCGGGCCCAGCGCCAGCACCGGCAGGCCGATGATCAGCAGCACCAGGCTGGCCATGTAGAGCAACAGCGCGAACACGCGCTGCCACACATCGCCACGGACCCCGTTCTGGCCGTGCGCGACCGTGATCGCGTCGACGAACGACGACATCGCCGACGAGCCCGCCCACAGCGATATGAGGAATCCCACGGAGACGATCTCGCCGCGCCCGACGGTCAGGATGTCCGAGACCGTAGGCTGGATGATCTGGGTCACGACGCTCTCGCTGAACGCCGTCCGCGAGATCTCGATGATGTCGGCCTCGACGGCGCGCGTGACGTCCTGGCCGAGCCAGTCGGCGACGAAGCCGAGCATGCCCAGCAGCCCGAGCAGCAGCGGCGGGAGCGAGAGGACCTGCCAGAACGCCGCCTCAGCCGCCTCGGAGAACAGGTTGCCGTGCCATGCCTTGGACAGCGTGTGCCGCAGGAGGCCGCGACGCCGCGCGACCTGCATCGGGATGGCTGCCTGAGTGGTCATCTCGGTGACAAGCATGTCCCATCCGCGGCCGTTCGGCCCGACTACCGGGCAAACTCCGGTCCGCGTGTCCGCCCCGGCCCGGGTAGTCTCTCGGGTGCCCTCGTCGGACTCCGCTGAGGGCGTTGTCGTGTCCGGGGGGTCTGGGCACAACCGGAGAGGAGCGGCGTGACCCGGGCAGAAGCGGAACCGGACACCACGGCGGCCCCGGCCGCCCGTCCGCTGCGCGACTGGCAGCGGCGCGCGCTGACCAAGTACCTCACCCGCAGGCCGAAGGACTTCCTCGCCGTGGCGACGCCCGGCGCGGGCAAGACGGTGTTCGGCCTGCGCATCGCCGCCGAGCTGCTGGCCGACCGGACGGTCGAGCGGGTCGTGATCGTGGCCCCGACCGAGCACCTCAAGCACCAGTGGGCCGAGTCCGCCGCGCTGGCGGGCATCGCGATCGACTCGAACTTCACCAACTCCATGGGCGCGACCTCCCGCGACTTCCGCGGCGTCGCCGTCACCTACGCCCAGGTCGCGGCGCACCCGTCGCTGCACAGGGTGCGCACCGAGCAGTTCAAGACCCTGGTGATCCTCGACGAGATCCACCACGGCGGCGACGCCAAGAGCTGGGGCGAGGCCGTCCGCGAGGCGTTCACCCCCGCCGTGCGGCGCCTGGCCCTGACCGGCACGCCGTTCCGCAGCGACGACTCGCCGATCCCGTTCGTCGAGTACGAGCCCGACGGCGCGGGGTTCATGCGCAGCCGCGCCGACCACACCTACGGCTACGCCGACGCGCTGCGCGACGGCGTCGTCCGGCCGGTGATCTTCCTGGCCTACTCCGGCGAGGCGTCCTGGCGCACGAGCGCGGGCGAGGAGTTCACCGCGCGGCTCGGCGAGCCGATGACGGCGGAGCAGACCGCCCGCGCGTGGCGCACGGCGCTGGACCCGGCGGGGGAGTGGATCCCGTCGGTGCTCGGCGCCGCCGACGTCCGGCTGTCCCAGGTCCGGCAGAACGTGCCGGACGCAGGCGGGCTGGTGATCGCGTCCGACCAGGAGTCCGCCAGGGCGTACGCCAAGATCCTCGCCTCGATCACCGGGGAGGACCCGACGCTGGTCCTCTCCGACGACCCGAAGGCCTCCGGCCGCATCGCGGAGTTCTCCGCGTCGACGTCGCGCTGGCTGGTCGCGGTCCGGATGGTCTCCGAGGGCGTCGACGTCCCGCGCCTGTCGGTCGGCGTGTACGCGACCTCGGCGTCGACGCCGCTGTTCTTCGCCCAGGCCATCGGCCGCTACGTGCGGGCGCGGCGGCCGGGGGAGACCGCGAGCGTGTTCCTGCCGTCGGTGCCGGTGCTGCTGGACCTCGCCAGCCAGCTGGAGGCCGAGCGCGACCACGTCCTCGGCAAGCCCCACCGCGAGAACGACGGCTGGGAGGACAACCTCCTCGCCGACGCCAACCGCACCAAGGACGAGCCGGGCGAGGAGGAGAAGGCGTTCACCGCCCTCGGCGCCTCCGCCGAGCTCGACCAGGTGATCTACGACGGCTCGTCGTTCGGCACGGCAGCGTTCTCCGGCTCCGACGAGGAGCAGGAGTACCTGGGCCTGCCCGGGCTGCTGGAGCCCGACCAGGTGCGCGCGCTGCTGCGCAAGCGGCAGGAGGACCAGGTGGCCGCCCGGTCCCAGGCCGCGGCGTCGGCCCCGGCCGCGCCGCCCCCGCCGCCGCGCCCGCAGAACGTCGCCGAACGCCTTGCCGCCCTGCGCAAGGAGCTGAACGCGTTGGTCGGCATGGCCCACCACCGCACCGGCAAGTCCCACGGCGCCCTGCACAACGAACTCCGCCGCATCTGCGGCGGCCCGCCCACCGCGATGGCGACGGTGGAGCAGCTGGAGGAGCGCATCGCGACCCTGCGGTCCTGGTGATGTGACCGCCCGCTCGCGGTACCCCGGCCTCGACCCGCGCATAAGACGGTGCCCAGGAAGATCCCGGCCTGGTGGTCAACTCTGCGTAGCCAGGCCGTCGCCGATGCGCTACAGATGATCCTGGAATGTCGAGAGCGTTGCCAAACCGTGTCCGACGGAAGGCGTCTGAATCGAGTCAGTGTGGTTTGCCGCACGCACCTCGGCGGCATATGTTGTGCCGCACAACATTTCACCCGACGGTCGCCCGGGCCCGGCGGCACACGCGGGATCAGTGTGGAAGGGACAGCGATGCGCAGCAAGACTCTGGCGCTGGTGGCGGCGGGACTCGGGGTGTCCCTCGCCATGACGGCCTGCGGGGCCAACCAGGCGAACACGACCGATCCGGGGCAGTCCACGACGCAGGCGCCGGGCGGCGGGGAGGGTGTCAAGGTCGGCGTCATCCTGCCGGAGACCGCGTCCTCCGCGCGCTGGGAGGGCTTCGACAAGCCGATGATCGAGGCCGCCATGGCGGCCGAGGGCCTCGACGCGGACGTGCAGAACGCGCAGGGCGACGTGCAGAAGTTCACCACGCTCGCCGACAGCATGATCAGCCAGGGCGTGAAGGTCCTGGTCATCGCCTCGATCAACAGCGAGGTGGGCGCCTCCGTCGCGGCGAAGGCGAAGGCGCGGGGCATCCCGACCATCGACTACGACCGGCTCAACCTCGGCGGCTCGTCGGACTACTACGTCTCCTTCGACAACGTGAAGGTCGGCGAGCTGCAGGGCAAGGGCCTCTCCGAGGCGCTCAAGGACAAGAAGGGCGCCGAGGTCATCATGATCGAGGGCGCCCCGACCGACAACAACGCGACCCTGTTCACCCAGGGGCAGAAGAACATCCTGCAGCCGCTGTACGACTCCGGCGCCCTCAAGCTCGTCCGCGAGCAGGCCATCGACGGCTGGGACAACCAGAAGGGCGGCGTCACCTTCGAGCAGATCCTGACCGCCAACGGCGGCAAGGTCGACGGCGTCGTCGCCGCCAACGACGGGCTCGCGGGCGCGGTCATCAACGTCCTGCGCAAGAACGGCCTCAACGGCAAGGTCCCGGTCACCGGCCAGGACGCCACCCCGGACGGCCTGATGGCCATCCTGCGCGGCGACCAGCACATGACCGTCTTCAAGCCGATCAAGCTGGAGGCCGAGCACACCGCCAAGCTCGCCGCCGCGCTGGCCAAGGGCGACACCGCCGCCGCCGACGCGATCGCCAAGCAGACCAGCGACGACCCGGTGGGCAAGCGCCCGGTCAAGTCCGTGCTGCTCGACCCGATCCTGATCACCAAGGAGAACGTCAAGCAGGTCGTCGACGAGGGCTACGTCCCCGCCGCCGACATCTGCGGCGGCGACCTCAAGCAGGTCTGCACCGAGCTGGGCATCAGCTAGTCCGACGGCCGTCCCCCGGCGCGGAGCCGGGGGACGGCCCCCAGGGAGATCCGGGCAATGAGCGAACCCATCCTTGAGATCACCGGGCTCAACAAGAGCTTCGGGCCCGTCCACGTGCTGCACGACGTGGACTTCACCGTCCGCGCGGGCGAGGTCACCGCGCTCGTCGGCGACAACGGCGCTGGCAAGTCCACTTTGGTCAAGTGCATCGCGGGCATCCACCCGATCGACGGCGGCGAGGTCCGGTTCAACGGCCAGGTCGCGCACATCCACGGCCCCCGCGACGCCGCGGAGCTGGGCATCGAGGTCGTCTACCAGGACCTCGCGCTGGCCGACAACCTCGACATCGTGCAGAACATGTTCCTCGGCCGCGAGCGCGGCGGGGCGTGGCTGCTCGACGAGGCCGACATGGAGCGCGCGGCGCGCGAGACGCTCGCCTCGCTGTCGGTGCGCACCGTCAAGTCCGTCCGCACGCCCGTCTCCGCGCTGTCCGGCGGACAGCGCCAGACGGTCGCCATCGCCAAGGCCGTCCTCTGGGACAGCAAGGTCGTGCTGCTCGACGAGCCCACCGCCGCGCTCGGCGTCGCGCAGACCCGGCAGGTGCTCGACCTCGTGCGCAGGCTGGCCGAGCAGGGCCTCGGAGTGGTCCTGATCAGCCACAACATGGCCGACGTCTTCGAGGTCGCCGACCGCATCGCCACCCTCTACCTCGGCCGCATGGTCGCCGAGGTGCCGACCAGGGACGTCACCCACGCCCAGGTCGTCGAGCTGATCACCGCGGGCCGGTCCGGGGAGCTGGGCCTGGCCCGCCCCGAGACCGCGACCGTCTGAGCCGGAGCCACCCATGACAGACACCCCCGTCGCCGCGAAGAAGGAGAGCGCCATCTCCGACTTCGGCATCGACACCACCAAGCAGTCCACCGCCGAGGCCGTGCGCGACTACGCCGCCCGGCTGCGCGGCGGCGACCTCGGCTCCCTGCCCGCCGTGCTCGGCCTGGTCGCCCTGGTGCTCGTGTTCGCGCTGCTGTCGGACTACTTCCTCACCCTTGACAACGTCGCCAACCTGCTCGCCCAGGGCGCAGGCAAGATGATCATCGCCATGGGGCTGGTGTTCGTCCTGCTGCTCGGCGAGATCGACCTCTCGGCGGGCACCGCGTCCGGCGTGTGCGCCGCGGTGATGGCCATGCACTACGTCCGCTCGGGCAACCTGCTCGGCGGCATGGGCAACACGGTCTTCTACGTCTTCGTCGGCGGCCTGATCGTGGCCATCGCGCTCGCCGTGCTCATGCGGATCTGGGCGGGCGCCGGGTTCGCCGCCGTCGCGGTCGTCATCGCCGCGATCGGCGCGCCGCCGAACCCGTGGATCGAGATGCTGCTGGCCCTGTCGGTCGGCGCGGCCATCGGCGTGATCACCGGGTTCCTGGTGTCCAAGATCGGCATGCCGTCGTTCGTGGTGACGCTGGCGCTGTTCATCACGTGGCAGGGCGTGATCCTGCAGTTCATCGGCGAGGGCGGCGTGTTCGGCATCGGCACGCAGCCGACGCTGTTCGCCGTGGCCAACGGCAACCTCCCGGTGTGGGGGAGCTGGCTGCTGTTCGTCGTCGCCGCGGGCGGGTACGCCGCCGTCGTGCTCGGCGAGCACTTCGTGCGGTCCAACCGCGGCCTGGTCACCCCGCCGACGCCGGTCGTGGCCGCCAAGGTCGGCGCGGTCGCGGTGATCGGCGCGCTGTCGACCTGGGCGCTGTGCCTCAACCGCTCGCCCAACGACGCCGTGGTCATCGAGGGCGTGCCGTACGTCGTCCCGATCATCCTCGCGCTGCTGGTCATCGGCACCTATGTGCTCAACCGCACGCGCTACGGCCGCCACATCTACGCCGTGGGCGGCAACGCCGAGGCCGCCCGGCGCGCGGGCATCAATGTGAGCAAGATCCGGGCCAGCGTCTTCGTGGTCGCGTCGTCGGCGGCGGCGATCGGTGCGATCGTGTACTCGTCCAAGGTCGGCTCGGTCGACCCGCAGGCAGGCGGGCTCAACACGCTGCTGTTCGCCGTCGGCGCCGCGGTCATCGGCGGCACGTCGCTGTTCGGCGGGCGCGGCAAGGTGTTCCACGCCGTGGTCGGCGGTCTGGTCCTGGCGACCGTGGAGAACGGACTCGGCCTGTTGGAGCAACCGGCCGCGGTGGTCAACATCGTGACCGGCCTCGTACTGTTGCTCGCGGCGACCGTGGACGCGCTTTCCCGCAGGCGGGCGGCGGTGGCGAGCAGGTAGCAGGAGGAGACGGACGTGACCAGCACACCGACGGCGGGCGCGCGACCCGACGAGGTGCGCAGGCACAACCGCACGGCGCTGCTGCGCCGCCTGCACATCGAGGGGCCGACCACCCGGGCCGCGCTGGCCACCGAGCTCGGCCTCAACCGCAGCACGATCAAGGCCCTGGTCGACGGGCTCGCCGAGACCGGCGTCGTGGAGGAGCGGGTCCCCAGGGCCCGCTCCGGCGCGGGCAGGCCGTCGCTGCTGGTGCTGCCGCAGCCGCTGGCCGCGGTGGTGCTGGCCGTGGACATCCGGGTCGAGCAGGTCGCCATGGCCCTGGTCGGGCTCGGCGGGGAGATGCTCGGCCGCAACAGCTGGAACCTGCGCGGCAAGGCCCGCGAGCCCGACGAGGTGATCACCCACATCATCGAGTCGATGCGGGTGCTGGCCGACGAGCTGGGCGTGCGCACGATCGCCGCGGGCGTTTCCGTGCCCGGCGTCGTGCGCCGCTCCGACGGGTTCGTGCACGAGGCGCCGAACCTGCAGTGGACCGGGGTGCCGCTGGGCGACCGCCTCGGCGCCGCGCTGGGCATCCCGATCCGGGTGGGCAACGACGCCGAGATCGCCGCGCTGGCCGAGCACCTGCGCGGGGTGGCGCGGGGCTCGCTGGACGCGGTGTACGTCTCGGCGGACATCGGCGTCGGCGGCGGCGTGATCTCCGACGGCGCGACGCTCAGCGGCACCGCGGGCTACGTCGGCGAGCTGGGTCACATGGTGGTCAACCCGACCGGGCGGCACTGCTACTGCGGCAGCCGCGGCTGCTGGGAGACCGAGGTCGGCGAGGTCGCGCTCTGCCGGGCGCTGGACCTGCCGGAGGGCTCGCCGCGCGGCGCCGTGGTGGCCGAGCTGCGGGCGCTGTCGGCCGCGCCCGCCGAGGCCGAGCGCAAGCTGGCCGAGTTCAGCGAGTGGCTGGTGCTGGGGCTGGTCAACGTCGTCAACGCGTTCAGCCCCGAACTGGTCGTGCTGGGCGATCTCTTCACGTCGCTGCCGGTGCCGCTGGTCAAGCGGGTCGGCGACGAGGTCGGGCGGCGCAGCCTGGTGAGCAGGGCGATCGGCGGGACGCGCATCCTCGCCTCCACCATGGGCGCCGACTGCAAGCTGATCGGCGCTGCCGAGCTGGCCTTCGAGGCGGTGCTGGGCGCCGTGTGATCAGCGGAGGGTCAGCGGCTCCGTGGAGACTGGCTTCGTCGCTGGGTCGGGGTTGCCGGGGGCTCGGCCCCCGGGAGATGAAGAGGCCGACCCAGGCTCGCGCTTTCCGCGAGCATGGGCCGGCCGGTGGACGTAAGGAGAGGTTCAGCCCTCGAGCTGTGCCGACATCTCGCGCAGGCGGTCCTCGTGAGCGCGCGCGTGGTGGTTGCAGAACAGCAGCTCGCCCCCGGAGGGGAGAACGGCGCGGACCTTCGCGGCGGCGCCACACCGGTCGCAGCGGTCGGCAGCGGTCAGCTCGGGGCGGGTGAGCGTCGTGGTCGTCATCGGAGTTCTCCCTCCGTCCCGGCGCCGGGTGGCTCCGGCGCCCATCGGTGCGGACACGGTTGCCGCCGTGCTCGCACTTCCTACTCTTACAGACGCACGGGCGGATGGCAGTGTTCCCAATGCCTGGACATGACCACGTCACGGTTCCTTAACGCACTCTCAAACACGCGTGAATGCCCAGGTCCAGGCAAAACTACGGACCGCTACCAAGATCCCGGCACGCTGGCGTCGGCTCGTGTTCACCACGGGCGAACGGTGGCGGAGCACACAGGAGCCGCGCGATTCACCCGGATGTCTGCTTGCTCATTCCCGGGTCGTCGACCCCACGCGCTTGAGCGCCGTCACCAAGGGTGCCGCCACGGTCACCGCGCCGAACCCCCAGACCGCCGCGGTGACCAGATCCCAGACGCTGCCCCACACCGTGCCGACGTACAGCGCGGACAGACCGCCCCACAAGGCCACCAGCCCGACGACCACCGCCACCGCGGCGTCCCGGAGGGCCAGCCGGTCCGCCTTGCCCGCCAGGGCGACGACGAACCGCCGCACCCGGTCGACCACGCCGCTGCCGACGCCCAGGGCGGGCGCGTCCGTCGCGATCCCCACCTCGGGTCGCACGCCCTCGGCGTCCGGCCGCAGCCGGTCGGCCAGCGTGACGGCGGTGGCCAGCTGGTCGCGCAGGCCGGTGACCTCGGCCGGGCGGGTCAGCCGGGCCAGCCCGGCGCGCAGCACCCGGAACTGCAGGTGCGCGGCCTCCACGTGCCACTGGGCCGTGCCGGGAGCGGCGTTGTCGATGGCCGCCCACAGGCTGTCCAGCTCCTCGGCGACCCGCACGAGCGCGTCCGCGTGCTCGGCGTCGGTGATGTGCTCGGCGAGCTCGGCGGGGTCGAGATCGGCCGGGGGAGCGGCGAGGCGGTCGAGCCGCGCGCGCATGCCGGGCGCCCGGCGGTCCAGGACGTCGCGGTTCGCGGCCAGGGTGGCCAGACCGTCCCGATAGGCCTGGTGCCGCTCGACGATCGACGTCAGCCGGGCGATCTCGGTGTCGACGGCCGCCAGCCGCGCCGTGGCGAAGCCGTCCGGCCAGGGGAGCCAGAACAGCAGGTACCGGCGCACCTTCCCGCCGGGTCGGATGTTCCGCAGCCGGGTGTCGATGTCCACCTTGGCCGAACCGACGACGGTGTTCGCGATGCCCTCTTCTGGCGGGATGATCCGCTCGACCTCCCTGCGCCGCTGACTGATCGGGCGCCGGTCGGCGATCCAGGTCTGCGCGCCGAGGGCCACGAGCGTCCCGCCGAGCAGCAGCGCGACGGCGAGCAGGACCGGCGCCGACCGCTTCACGGTGACCTCGACCGCCGACTCGCCCAGGTCGAGGGTGCCGGTGTACTCCCCGGAGCCCAGCGACGGCCCGGCGGCCTCGATGTCGGACATGGCGAGGCTGTACGCGCCGTCGACGCACGTGGCGGTCAGCCTGGCGGTGTTGTCGCCGGAGACGAGCGTGGCGGTCGCGGTCTCGTCGGCGCAGGTGGCGGGGATCCGGCCGGGCAGCGTGTCGCCCTCCAGGCCCGTCCAGCGCGTCCAGTCGGTCGACCAGGCCGTCACGGCCGTCTCCTCGCCGCCGACGGTGATGGCGCGGCGCGCGATCGCGGTGTCGGTCCGCACCACCAGCCACCCGGTGGCCCCGTCGGCCAGCGTGTCGCGCGCGGTGAGGGAGACCCGGATCGACCCGGCGGCCGGGATCGCCGTCGGCGCGCCGACGTCGATCTTGACCGCGGTCTGCTTGTCGGACATCGCGCCCGCCTCGACGGTCACCGCGACGTCCCGGAGGCTGTTGTTCACGACCTCCACCGCGACGGGCTCCGTCGAGACGAGGACGGGCTCGTCGCCGCCCACGATGGCGATCTCCACCTCCTGCGCGGCCGCGGGCGCGGCGAGCAGGAACAGGACCGCGGCGATCACGACCACGCGCGCCATGGCGACCTCCAAGCCAGTCGCCTGGATCATCGCGCGGCGCTCCGACGGCGCTACGGCCCGTGGCGAACACGAAGGGCCGCCCACAACCGTGGGCGGCCCTTCGTCGTGGTCCTAGTCCTATTCGAGGTAGTCGCGCAGGACCTGCGAGCGCGACGGGTGGCGCAGCTTGGACATCGTCTTCGACTCGATCTGGCGGATGCGCTCCCGCGTCACGCCGTAGACCTGGCCGATCTCGTCCAGGGTGCGCGGCTGGCCGTCGGTGAGGCCGAAGCGCAGGCGGACGACGCCCGCCTCGCGCTCGGACAGCGTCGCCAGCACCGACTGGAGCTGGTCCTGCAGCAGCGTGAACGACACCGCGTCCACCGCGACGACGGCCTCGGAGTCCTCGATGAAGTCGCCGAGCTGGCTGTCGCCCTCGTCGCCGATGGTCTGGTCGAGGGAAATGGGCTCCCGGGCGTACTGCTGGATCTCCAGCACCTTCTCCGGGGTGATGTCCATTTCCTTGGCCAGCTCCTCCGGGGTGGGCTCGCGCCCGAGGTCCTGGAGCAGCTCGCGCTGGATGCGGCCGAGCTTGTTGATGACCTCGACCATGTGCACCGGGATGCGGATGGTGCGGGCCTGGTCGGCCATCGCGCGGGTGATCGCCTGGCGGATCCACCACGTGGCGTACGTGGAGAACTTGTAGCCCTTGGTGTAGTCGAACTTCTCCACCGCGCGGATCAGGCCGAGGTTGCCCTCCTGGATCAGGTCCAGGAACGCCATGCCGCGGCCGGTGTAGCGCTTGGCCAGCGACACCACGAGCCGCAGGTTGGCCTCGAGCAGGTGGTTCTTGGCGCGCTCGCCGTCGCGGATGATCCACCGCAGGTCGCGGCGCATCTGCGGCTGGAGCTTCTCGTTCTCGTCCTCGGCCTTGCGCACGCGCTCGGCGGCGTAGAGCCCGGCCTCGATGCGCTTGGCCAGCTCCACCTCCTCCTCCGCGTTCAGCAGCGCGACCTTGCCGATCTGCTTGAGGTAGGCGCGGACGGAGTCGGCCGAGGCGGTGAGCTCGGCGTCCTTGCGGGCCTGCCGCAGCGCCTCGGACTCCTCCTCGTCCCAGACGAAGTCGCCGTCCTTCTCGGGCTTGTCGTCTTCCTTGACCTCGACGGCGTCGACGGTCTCGTCGACCGGGTCGACCTCGACCTCCTCGAGGTCGGACAGGTCGGGGTTGTCCAGGTCCTCGGGCTCTTCGCCGTCGGGCCCGTCGACGGCCTTCTTGGGGCCTGCCTTCGCGCCCGCTTTGGGCGCGGCGGCCTTCTTGGGCGCCCGGGGCTTGGCGGCCTTCTTCGCCGTCGTCTTGGTCCCAGCGGCGTCCTGCAGCTCCTCGTCCGAAGCCGGTGCGCCCTTGGTCGTCTTGGCGGTGCTCGCCGACGCCGTGGAGCGTCGGGTTGCGGTTCGTGCGGCTGCCACGTACGCCCTTTCAGAACGGTCCATCACGGCAGTTCCCACGCGGATACGCCTGATCAAGCGTGGTCACTGCCGGAGTTCGGGGAGAGCCCTGCGGGAGGGCCGTGTTCCATTGTAGCGACCGGTCCGCGTCCCCGGACTCAACCGTGGTGGTTGCGTCGGGCGGACACCGCGCTTTTCGTGCGTGATCGTGCTCAGTCGCGGCCCGGTCCCCCCGGGTTCGGCAGGCCGGGCGCTGCGTCCGCCAGCGGCCCGGCCGCGCCCGTCACCCCTCCCGTTCGGCTGCCGCCGTCGCGGCGCCCACGATCCCGGCCGTGTTGCGCAGTTCGGCGGCGACGACCTTGGTGCGCACGTCGAGCATCGGCACCCACTTGTCGGCCTTCTTGCTGACCCCGCCGCCGACGATGATCAGGTCCGGCCAGATCAGGTCCTCGAGGGCGTTGATGTAGCGGGACACCCGAGGGGCCCACTGCTCCCAGGTGAGCTCCTCCTCGTCCTTCACCGAGGCGGCCGCCCTGGTCTCGGCGTCGTGGCCGTCGACCTCCAGGTGGCCGAACTCGGTGTTCGGGACCAACCTGCCGTCGAGGAACAGCGCGGTGCCGATCCCGGTGCCGAAGGTCAGCAGCACGACGACGCCGCTCTGGTCGCCGGGCCAGCCGTAGCGGATCTCGGCCATGCCCGCCGCGTCGGCGTCGTTGAGCACGACCACCTCGTTCGGCCTGCGGTCGAGGCGCTTGGCGAACAGCGCGGCCGCGTCGGTGCCGATCCAGGACTTGTCGATGTTGGCCGCGGTGTGGGCGACCCCGCGCTTGACCACCGCGGGCAGCGTCACGCCGACCGGGCCCTCCCAGCCGAACCCGGCGACGATCTCGGCCACCACGTCGGCGACCGCGTCCGGGGTCGACGGCTGCGGGGTGTCGATCCGGTGCCGGTCCCCCACGAGCCTGCCAGCCGCGAGGTCGACGACGCCGCCCTTGATGCCGGACCCGCCGACATCCACTCCGAAGCCGCGGGCTGCCTCTGCCATCGGCGCTGGTCCTTTCTAATCGATTCAGAACCACGTTGCCGCAGAGATTAGCTGGTGAGACGCGGCTGTGGTCCGATAGCCGGGTGGGTATCACGGAACAGGAACTGGCCGACATCGCGTTGACAGTCGCCAAGGAGGCCGCCGAGCTGGCCCGGACGGTGCGCGCGGACGCCGTGCGCGAGGTGACCACCAAATCCACGGCGACCGACGTCGTGACCGCGGGCGACACCGCGGCCGAGGCGCTCGTCCGGTCCCGGCTGGCCGAGCTGCGCCCGGAGGACGCCGTGTTCGGCGAGGAGGCGGGCGGCACGGCGGGCGCGGGCGTCACCTGGGTCGTCGACCCCATCGACGGCACCGTCAACTACCTCTACGGCCACCCGTGGCACTGCGTGTCCGTCGCCGCCCAGGTCGACGGCGAGTCCGTCGCCGGGGCCGTGGTGGAGCCGGTGAGCGGCCGGTGCTGGACCGCTGCGCGCGGGCGCGGGGCGTGGCTGGACGGCGTCCCGCTGCGCGTCTCCGAGCCCGCGTCACTGGACCTGACGCTGCTGGCCACCGGGTTCACCTACGACCGGGAGCGGCGCGTCCGGCACGCCGCCGTGGTCGCCGAGCTGCTGGGCGTGGTCCGCGACATCCGCAGGGGCGGCTCGGCCGCGCTCGACCTGTGCGCGGTCGCGGCGGGCTGGGTGGACGCCTACGTCGAGCGCGGGCTGTCGCCTTGGGACTGGGCCGCGGGCGCGCTCATCGCCCGGGAGGCGGGCGCGGTCGTGCTGCTGCCGGGGCAGCACGAGCTGGGCGACGACGCGATCTTCGTCGCGTCCCCGGCCATCGCGGCGCCGCTGCGCGCGGCGTGCGCGCGAGCCGGGATGGGCTAGCAGCGCACGTCGCGCGCGGCCGCCATGAGCTGCCCGTCGATGTCCGGCCCGGCGGACTCGCCCTGCAGTCCGCCCTGGCCGCTGCTCTGCGACGTCCACTGGGCCAGCTGGTCCAGCACCTCGCGGCCCTCCGGCCGCGGGGTCACGTGGCCGAAGCGCTGGCCGACGGCGAGGTCGACGGTGGCGTCCTGGCGGTTGTCGCGGACCAGCTCCGCGCATGGGACGAGGATGCTGAGCGTGCGGGCCGCCGAGACGCCCTTCTGTCCGAAGCGGATCTGGCCGTAGCAGGCCAGCGTCCCCTCCGGGTACAGCATGTCGTTCTTCGGCTCGGCCAGCTTCGAGAAGCCCAGCTCGCTCAGCGCCTCGGACACCGCCGTCGCCTGCCGGTTCTGGCCGCTGGCGTTGAGCACGCGCACCAGGGCCGTGCGCGCGGGCGCGGGCGTGGTGTCGTCCAGAGCGGTGTGCGGAAGCACCTCGCCCATCGGCTCGGCGAGCCCGGCCAGCGCCTCGGCGGGCAGCGGGGACGCCGGACAGGTCCGCGCGTCGGCGCGCTCGGCGCCAGCGTCCTCCAGCACCTGCATCCACACCAGACCGGCCGCCATCGCCAGCACGGCGAGGAAGACCAGGGCGGGCACCGGGCGCCGTTTGCGGTAGCGAGGAGCCGCCTGCACTCTTCTCACCCCGTCCATGCGCACCACCCCCGGATCGGCACCGCGATCAGAGCTGATCGCTGCTGCTCAGCCTATTGGTTTCCAAGATCGTCGGGCCAACCGGCCGCCCCGGTGCAACGCTCCTGTGACAATCGGCCGCTATCACGGCCCTGTCATTGCCGGGAGCGATTGTCCGATGGCGTACAGTGACCCTCCGATCGTGATCGCACCACGCGGGCGAGGCGGCGGCAACACCCTCCCACCCGGGCGGGTGGTGTCCGGGTGCCACTGGACTGCCACCGCCAAACCCGCTGTTGCTAATCCGATGCGTGTGCCCGAGGGGGATGGGCTACCCTCTGCGCGCTCTGTCGTCTCCACCGGCACGCCGAATCGATCCCGAAAGATCGGTCCGACCGGGGACGGGCGGGCGAGACGCCCGTCACGCGATGGGCGGGCACAAACCGGGGCGCTGGAACGTTCTCCAGCGGCACGACTTACATCCTGAAGGACCGCAGGGGTGAAGGAAGATGGCGACCGACTACGACGCACCACGCCGTAGCGAGGCAGATGACCTCGCCGAGGACTCCCTCGAGGAGCTCAAGGCGCGGCGGAACGAGACGCAATCCGGCGTCGTCGACGTGGACGAGTCGGACACCGCGGAGAGCTATGAGCTGCCCGGGGCCGACCTGTCGGCACTGTCGGGCGAGGACCTGACGGTCCGCGTCGTCCCGAAGCAGGCCGACGAGTTCACCTGTTCCAAGTGTTTCCTCGTTCACCACCGCAGCAGGCTGGCGGAGGAGAACAACGGGCTCTACGTCTGCCGCGACTGCGTGTGAGTCCGTGCGCGCCGGGGGCGCGCGGGCGGCCGCTACCTCCCGAGCGCGGCGACCACGCGCTCGGGGTGGCGGGTGCTGAACAACCAGTACGGGGTCGGGTCGGCCGGATCGTCGACCCGGACCCGGACAAGGGGGCCGACCCAGCCCTTGTGCACCAGGTAGGCGGCCGGGTCCAGATTCGGACCCAGGGCCGCCCGCTTGCTGTGCGCGGGGAACACCTCGACCTCCCCGACGAACTCCAGCGGCAGGCGCGCCTCGCCCACCCGCAGCTCGCCGTCCTCGACGGCGACGCGGGAGCGGCCCGCGCTCCACACGGCCAGCACGGCCAGGGGGATCAGCACGGCGTAGGGCAGCCAAGCGCGCAGACCGGGGTAGCCCATGTGCACCTCGGCGGCCAGCAGCGCGGCCGCCGTCAGCGGCAGCGGCCACCAGTACCAGGTCACGTACAGCCGCTCGGCGTGTCCGGTGCGCTGGGTGACGGTGCGCGATCGGTCGTCCACGGCTCCAGGGTAGTCTCGCCGCTCGTGCCCAGCGTCGAGGTCCTGCTCACCCGGCTCGATCCGGGTGTCCCGCTGCCCGGCTACGCCCGGCCCGGGGACGCCGGTGCGGACCTGGTGACCACGTCGGACGTGGTCATCGGCCCGGGGGAGCGGGTGCTGGTCGGCACCGGGATCGCGATCGCCCTGCCCGACGGGTACGCCGGGTTCGTGCACCCGCGCTCGGGACTGGCCGCCCGGACGGGCCTCAGCGTGGTCAACACCCCCGGCACGATCGACTCGGGCTACCGGGGCGAGATCAAGGTGTGCCTGGTCAACCACGACCCGCGCGCGCCGATCTCGCTCCGACGGGGTGACCGGATAGCGCAACTGGTTGTGCAGCGCGTGGAGCACGCGGTATTCCGGGAGGTGCCCGCGCTGACCGAGACCGAGCGCGGCGCGGGTGGCTACGGTTCGACCGGCGGGCACGCGGTGCTCGGCGGTCGGCACGGGACGGAGGAGTAAGTGGCACTGTTCGGGCGCAAGCGCCGCAGGGACGTCGAGGAGCCCGCGCCGGTGGTCGAGGAGGTCGAGGAGACCCCGGTCGAGCACGCCGACCTGACCGACGGCCCCTACGACGTCGACGACGCCCCCGAGGACGACATGCCGCGCCTCGACCTGGGCGCCGTCCGCTTCCCGGTGCCCGACGGCGCGCAGCTGCAGGTGGAGATGGACCCCGCGGGCCCGGTGCGCGCCGTGCACGTGCTGACCCAGATCGGCCAGCTCACCATCACCGCCTACGCCGCCCCCCGCTCCGGCGGGCTGTGGCGCGAGGTGTGCGGCGAACTTGCCGACCAACTGCGCGCCGACGGCGCCAAGGTGCACAGCACCGTGGGCGACTGGGGCCAGGAGCTGGCCGCCACCATGGGCGAGGCCGCCCTGCGCTTCGTCGGCATCGACGGCCCGCGCTGGATGCTCCGCGGCGTCGTGGCCGGCCCGCCCCAGCTGGCCGACCACAGCGCGAAGGCGCTGCGCGAACTGCTGCGCAGGACGATCGTGGTCCGCGGCGCCCAGCCGATGCCGGTGCGCACGCCGCTGCCGCTGGAGCTGCCGCAGGCGATCGCCGAGCACATCGCGCAGGCGCAGGAGCAGCAGGCCTGAGTTGTCCACAGGCCCGGGGCCGCCCTTTCGGGGCGGCCCCGGGCCTGATTAGCCTCGAAGGCGGAGGCGGGAGTCCGGTCCCGCCCCGGGAGCTGGGGGTTCGAGGTGCCTACCGCCAACGAGTGGTTGCTGTTCTTGGGCGCGTCCGCGCTCTTCGCCGTGCTGCCCGGGCCGGGCGTGCTGTATGTGCTGGCCCGCAGCCTCAGCGGCGGGCGAGCGGTCGGGATGCGCTCCGTGCTGGGGAACGGGCTCGGCGCGCTGATGCACGTCGCCGCGGCGGCGGTCGGGCTGTCGGCGCTGCTGGCGGCGTCGGCGCCCGCGTTCACCGTGGTGAAGTACCTCGGCGCGGTGTACCTCGTCTATCTGGGCATCCGGGCGTTGCGCGGGTCCGATGAGGTGGTCGCCGACGTGGAGGCGCACAACCGCTCGGTCGTCGTGCAGGGGTTCCTCAGCGAGGTGCTGAACCCGAAGACGGCGCTGTTCTTCCTGGCGTTCCTGCCGCACTTCGTCCACCCGGAGACGGCGCCCGCGCCCCTGGTCTTCCTGTTACTCGGCGCCATCGCGGTGGCCATGGCCGTCACGGTGGACGTGCTCGTCGCGCTGGGTGCGGGCGCGATCAGCGCGAAGCTGGCCGCCATGCCCCGCTGGCGCCTCTGGCAACGCCTGGCCACCGGCCTGACGATGATCGGCCTCGGCGGCGCCCTGGCCACCGCCGAGCGCTAGCCAGCGAAACGCCCACCGCCAGGGCGCCCACCGCCAGGGCGCCTATCGACGGCGGCCCATCGACGGGCCGCTCGCGACAGGGCGCTCATAGACGGGCCTCCCACCGACAGGGCGCTCAGCGACGGGCTCACAGCGACGGGGCGTTCACCGGCACGCCGCCTGTGGACGGGGGCGGGCACCGGTAGGCCGCGCCGCCACCGGGGCACCCGCGTCGGCGGTGGAGGGTTAGCCGGCCAGCGAGCGGAGGAGGGCCAGGACGGTGGCGCGGCCCAGGGCCTCGACGTCGGCGCCCATGACCTCCAGGCGGACCGCGGTCAGGACGGCTCGGGGGAGGGCGTCGGCCCAGGACTGGGCGACGGACTCCGGGTGGATGGGGTCGCCGACGAAGCAGGTGACGCCTGCGGGGATGTCGAGGGTCTTGAGTTCGGCGAGCGTGGGGGCCGGGTAGGCGGCGGCGGCCTCCAGGGAGGCGGCCAGGCCGTCGCCGTAGCGGGGCCAGGCGCGGGACAGTTCGGTCGCCAGCCATTCGGGGGTCCCCTCGATGGCTGACGCCAGTGCCGCTGCGGTGCCTCGGGCGCGGATGTCCGCGGCGCTGTGGCGGGCGGCGACGGCCGCCGGGGCGCCGTCGGGCTCGCCCTCCCACGCGGGCAGGGCGAGCAGCAGGCCCGCGCAGCGCGTGGGGTTGCGCACCGCCCACGCGGCCGCCAGGTGCGCGCCGAAGGAGATGCCGCCCGCGATCACCGGGGCGGTCCGTGCCGCGGCGTCCAGGCAGGTCAGGTAGGCTTCCGCGAGTCCGGGCCCCGGGACGGGCGCGGGCGGCAGCAGACGGGCACCCAGCGCGGACACCGGCACCTCGAAGACGGACCGGACGAAGATCTCGTCGGAACCGGTCCCCGGCAGCAGCACGGCGGTCGGCGGCTGGGTCACACTCACGCCCTTTTCCTTGTGGCACTCGTACCCCACATGGTTAGGCTGATTGTGCACGGGTCGTGCAGTCGGGGCCGACCCCACCAGAGAGCGGATCAGCCATGGGCAACAAGGGGGACGGGGCGTGGCACCGCCTCGTCAAACGGCTCACCACCGACGTGGCCGAGCTGGACGCGGACGACCTCTCGACGCAGTCGGCCGCGCAGGGGGCCCGGCGAGCCTGTGACTGCGCCTCCGGCGACGAGGTCACGCTCTGCGGCAGGCTCCGCAGCGTGGAGCTCTCCCCGCGCGACGCGGTCGCCACCCTGGAGGCCGAGCTGTTCGACGGCACCGACGGCGTCACCCTGGTCTGGCTGGGCAGGCGGCGCATCCCCGGCATCGAACCCGGCAGGACCGTGAAGGCTCGGGGTAGGATCGCAGTCCGCGACGGTCGCAAGGTTCTCTACAACCCGTACTACGAACTGCTGGCCACTACCTGATCCGCGAAGGGCCCATGACTACTCCCGCCCCCGAGGAAGACAAGGATCAGACCGAGGAGCGGCAGGAGACGCTGCTCGAGCAGATGGGCGGCATCAGCGGCCTGATCTACTCCAGCGTCCCGGTCATCGTCTTCGTGCTGGCCAACGCCTTCTTCGGGCTCAACCCGGCGATCTGGTCCGCGCTCGGCGCCGCCGCGGTGATCACCGTGGTCAGGGTGGTCCGCAAGGAGCGGCTGCAGCCCGCCATCTCCGGGTTCTTCGGCGTCGGCATCGCGGTGTTCATCGCCCACCAGACCGGCGACGCCAAGGGCTTCTTCCTCTTCGGCATCTGGACCGCCCTCATCTACGGCGGCGTGTTCCTGCTGTCGGTCCTCATCCGCAGGCCGCTGGTCGGCGTCATCTGGTCCGCGCTGAACGGCCTCGGGCAGAGCTGGCGCACCGACCCCGTCTCGCGCCGCGCCTACGACCTGGCCACGCTGACCTTCGTCGCGGTGTTCGCCGCCCGGTTCGTCGTGCAGAAGTGGCTCTACGACGAGGACCTCACCGGCTGGCTGGCCTTCGCCAAGCTCGCCATGGGCTACCCGCTGTTCGCGGTCGCGCTCGCCGTCACCGTGTGGGCCGTGCGCAAGGCCACCGCGCGGCAGAAGGAGCGCGAGGCCGTCGAGGAGACCGACGCCGACGTCGAGGCCCGGCTGCGCGCCAAGTACGCCGACCCGGCCTAGAAATTTTCCGCCCGTATTCCCTCGCGGTCACTTCACGCCCGTAGACTTACGGTTACGTAACCGTAGGAACCGTCTTGGGGGAGACGTCCTGACCCGAGAGGTGACCATTGACCGCAGCACTCAAACCGCCACCGCCGCCGCCCGCGCCCAAACCGCTGCTCGGCAGGCGCCGCGGCACCACTGAGCAGGTCAGCGTGTACCTGTTCCTGCTCATCCCGCTGGTGGCGGTGGCAGCCGCCGTCCCGTTCGCATGGGGATGGGGGCTGGGCTGGTCCGACATCGCGATCGGCGCGGTCTTCTTCGTGATCACCGGCCTGGGTGTCACGGTGGGCTACCACCGGCTGTTCACCCACGGCTCGTTCCGCCCCAACCGCGGCCTCAAGATCGCGCTGGCCGTGGCGGGCGGCATGTCCGCGCAGGGCTCCGTCGTGGACTGGGTCGCCGACCACCGGCGCCACCACGCGTTCTCCGACAAGGAGGGCGACCCGCACTCGCCGTGGCTGTTCGGCACCGGACCCATCGCCGTCATGCGCGGCTTCTGGCACGCGCACATGGGCTGGATGTTCGACCGCGACCGCACCAACGCCGAGCGCTTCGCCCCCGACCTGCTCGCCGACGAGGACCTGCAGCGCGTCGACCGGCTGTTCCCGGTGCTCACCGTGGTCAGCCTGCTGGCCCCGGCCATGATCGGCGGCCTGGTGACCTGGTCGTGGCAGGGCGCGCTCACCGCCTTCTTCTGGGCGGGCATCATCCGGATCGCGCTGCTGCACCACGTCACGTGGTCGGTGAACTCGATCTGCCACATGCTGGGCGAACGCCCGTTCCGCTCGCGCGACCGCGCCGCCAACGTCTGGCCGCTCGCGCTGATCAGCTTCGGCGAGTCGTGGCACAACACCCACCACGCCGACCCGACCAGCGCCCGCCACGGCGTGCTGCCCGGCCAGCTCGACATCTCCGCCCGGCTCATCTGGATCTTCGAGAAGCTGGGCTGGGCGACCAACGTGCGCTGGCCCACCCCGGAGCGCATCGCCAGGCTGCGGGTCGAGCAGCGCTGACCCACCCGGTCAGATCTGCGCGAATGCCGCCCTGATCTGCGGCTCGACGGCGGCGGAGGCGACGAACAGCAGCTCGTCGCCCGCCTCCAGCGAGTCGTCGGCCTGCGGGACGATGACCCGTCCGCCGCGCAGGATCGTCACCAGGGCGGCGTCGCGCGGCAGCTTCACGTCGCGGACCGGGCGACCCGCCCAGGGGGTGTCGTCCGGCAGCGTCATCTCGACGAGGTTGGCCTGGCCCTGGCGCAGGGTCAGCAGCTGCACCAGCCCGCCGACGCTCACCGCCTCCTCGACCATCGCCGCCAGCACGCGTGGGGTGGACACGGCGACGTCGACACCCCACGCCGCGGTGAACAGCCACTCGTTGGCCGGGTTGTTCACCCTGGCCACGACGCGCTTGACCGCGAACTCGGTCTTGGCCAGCAGCGACACGACCAGGTTGACCTTGTCGTCGCCGGTCGCGGCGATGACGACGTCGCACAGCTGCAGGCCCGCCTCCTCGAGCGAGGCCAGCTCGCAGGCGTCCGCGAGCACCCACTCGGCCTGGTCGACGGTGTGCGGCTCGAACTGGGCCGAGTCCCGCTCGATGAGCATGACCTGGTGCTCGCCCGCCACCAGCTCCTGGGCGATGGAGCGGCCGACAGCACCGGCCCCGGCGATCGCGACCCGCATCAGCTGCCCTCCTCCGGCGGCGCGGCGGCCGCGGCCGTCACGTCGCTGACCGTGCCCGAGAGCGCGGCCACGTACACCTGGTCGTCCGCCTGGATGACGGTCTTCGCCGTCGGCAGGATCCCGCTGCCGAAGCGCATGATGAACGCGACGCGCGCGCCGGTCGCGCCCTGGAAGTCGCGGACGCTGCGGCCCACCCAGTCCTCGTGCACCGGCACGTTCAGCAGCGCGACCTTGCCCGTGGGGTCCCGCCACGCCGAGGCGACGCCGTCGGGCAGCAGGGTGCGCAGCAGGCGGTCGGTCGTCCACGGCACGGTGGCCACGGTCGGGATCCCGAGCCGCTCGTAGACCTCGGCGCGCTTGGGGTCGTAGATGCGGGCCACGACGTGCTCGACGCCGAAGGTCTCCCGCGCGACCCGGGCGGAGATGATGTTGGAGTTGTCGCCGCTGGACACGGCCGCGAACGCCCCCGCCCGCTCCACGCCCGCCTCGATGAGCACCCCGCGGTCGTAGCCGACGCCGACGACCTGCTGGCCGTGGAAGTCCGGGCCCAGCCTGCGGAACGCCTGGTGGTCGCGGTCGATGACGGCGACGGTGTGGTCCAGGCGCTCCAGGGCGGCGGCCATCGAGGCCCCCACCCGGCCGCAGCCCATGATCACCACGTGCACGGTGTCTCTCCTAGCGTCTGTCACGTCCCCATCCGGCGACACCGCAGAACCTACCGGTGCCGACGTGGGCGCGGGCCACCGACGGCATACCCTCTGCACCCGTGTCCAAGTTCTCCACGGCGGCGAAACGGCTGCTCGTCGGACGGCCATTCCGCAGCGACCGGCTGGCCCACACGCTGCTGCCCAAGCGCATCGCCCTGCCGGTGTTCGCCTCCGACGCGATGTCCTCGGTGGCGTACGCGCCCGAGGAGATCTTCCTGATGCTCTCGGTCGCGGGCCTGTCGGCGTACACGTTCGCGCCCTGGGTGGGGATCGTGGTCGCGGTCGTGATGCTCGCGGTGGTGGCCAGCTACCGCCAGAACGTGCACGCCTACCCGTCCGGCGGGGGTGACTACGAGGTCACCACGGTCAACCTGGGCAGGCAGGCCGGGCTGACGGTGGCCAGCGCGCTGTTGGTGGACTACGTGCTCACCGTGGCCGTGTCGATCGCGTCGGCGGCGGCCACGATCGGCTCGGCCGTGCCGTTCGTGGCCACGCACAAGGTCGAGTTCGCCGTCGCCGCGATCGTGCTGCTGACCGCGGTCAACCTGCGCGGCATCCGCGAGTCGGGGACGGCGTTCGCCATCCCGACCTACGCGTTCATGGTCGGCATCCTGGGCATGATCGGCTTCGGGCTGTACCGGGCGCTGGTCGTCGGCGAGGAGATGCCCGCCGAGAGCGCCGGGTTCGGCATCCGGGCCGACCACGGCGAGCTGACCGGCCTGCTCCTGGCCTTCCTCGTGCTGCGCGCCTTCTCCTCCGGCTGCGCGGCGCTGACGGGCGTCGAGGCGATCAGCAACGGCGTGCCCGCCTTCCGCAAGCCGAAGTCGCGCAACGCCGCGAGCACGCTGCTGGCCATGGGGCTGATCGCCGTCACCATGCTGATGGGGCTGATCGTCCTGGCGCAGTTCACCGGGGTGAAGGTCGCCGAGCACCCGGAGACCCAGCTCATCGGCGCGCCCGAGGGCTACGAGCAGAAGACGATGGTCGCCCAGATCGCCGACGCGGTGTTCAGCGACTTCCGGCCCGGGTTCTTCTTCGTGACCGTGGTGACCGCGCTCATCCTCGTGCTCGCGGCCAACACCGCGTTCAACGGCTTCCCGGTGCTGGGCTCGATCCTGGCCCAGGACCGCTACCTGCCCCGCCAGCTGCACACCCGGGGCGACCGGCTGGCCTTCTCCAACGGCATCGTCGGCCTGGCCGGGTTCGCGATCATCCTGGTCGTGGCGTTCGACGCCGAGGTCACCAAGCTCATCCAGCTCTACATCGTGGGCGTGTTCGTCTCGTTCACTATGAGCCAGACCGGCATGATCCGGCACTGGAACCGGCTGCTGTCCACCGAGGACGACCCCGCCAAGCGGCGGCGGATGCGGCGCTCGCAGGCGATCAACGCGTTCGGGCTGTTCATGACCGCGTCCGTGCTGATCGTCGTGCTGATCACCAAGTTCATGGCGGGCGCGTGGATCGCGATCGTGGCGATGACGGCGCTGTACGCGCTGATGACCGCCATCCGCCGCCACTACGACCGGGTCAGCGACGAGCTGGACAAGGCGGAGGCCCAGCGGCCGTCGGTGCTGCCGTCGCGGGTGCACGCGATCGTGCTGGTGTCCAAACTGCACCTGCCGACCAAGCGCGCCCTGGCCTACGCGCGGGCGACGCGGCCGGACGTGCTGGAGGCCGTCACGGTCAACGTGGACGACCTGGACACGCGCAGGCTGGTGGCCGAATGGGACAAGGAGGACTTCACCGTCCCGCTCAAGGTGATCGAGTCGCCGTACCGGGAGATCACCAAGCCGGTGCTGGACTACGTGCGCCGCGTGCGCACGGACAACCCGCGTGATGTGGTGACGGTGTTCATCCCGGAGTATGTGGTCGGGCACTGGTGGGAGCAGTTCCTGCACAACCAGAGCGCGCT
The DNA here is from genome assembly GCF_024760565.1 of Actinokineospora sp. UTMC 2448. Lineage (NCBI taxonomy): Bacteria > Bacillati > Actinomycetota > Actinomycetes > Pseudonocardiales > Pseudonocardiaceae > Actinokineospora > Actinokineospora sp. UTMC 2448. The sequence goes on from NZ_CP031087.1 coordinate 1,787,517, forward strand.
GCGGCTCAAGGGCAGGCTGCTGTTCCAGCCCGGGGTGATGGTGACGAGCGTGCCGTGGCAGCTGGCGTCGTCGAGCAAGGTGCCCGAATGGGACAGCGTGACCCCCGGCGCCGTCCGGCGCGGGCTCACCGGTGATGAGGAGCGCAAGTGACCGACTGGACCGGCAGGCGCGTCGAGGCCGAGGTGGGCGCGGTCGCCCACGGCGGGCACTGCGTCGCGCGGGTGGATGGCCGGGTGGTGTTCGTCCGGCACGCGCTGCCGGGCGAGCGGGTCGTCGTGGCGATCACCGAGGACAAGGGCGGGTCGTTCTGCCGGGGCGACGCCGTCGAGGTGCTGTCGGCGGCGCCGGGCCGGGTCACGCCGCCGTGCGGGTACGCCGTGCCGGGCGGGTGCGGGGGCTGCGACTGGCAGCACGCGGACGGCCCGACGCAGCGCGCGTTGAAGGCCGCTGTCGTGGCGGAGCAGCTGTCGCGGCTGGCCAAGGTCGAGTGGCCGGTCGAGGTGGAGGAGCTGCCGGGCGGGCTGGGCGACTGGCGGACCCGGGCGCGGATGGCGGTGGACCGCCAGGGGCGGGCGGGATTCCGCGCGCACCGCAGCCACCGGGTCATCCCGGTGTCGTACTGCGTGATCGCCGCGCCGGGGACGGTCGACGAGGTCGTGACCCGCACGTGGACGCCGGGCGCCGAGGTGGCGGTCTCGGTGGACTCCACGGGCCGCACGCACATCGCGTCCGGCTCGCGCGTGCTGGGCTCGTCCGAGGCGGTGGAACGCGCGGCGAGGCGGGACTGGCGCATCGACGCGCACGGGTTCTGGCAGGTGCACCCGGACGCCGCCGACATCCTGGCCGAGGTCGTCGGCCAGTGGGCCGCCACGCCGTCCGGCGGCTGCGCGTGGGACCTGTACGCGGGCGCGGGCCTGTTCGCCGCGGTGCTGGCGGAGCAGGCCGGGCCGGACGGCTCGGTGGTGGCGGTCGAGTCCGACCGCTCGGCGGCCGAGCGCGGCGCGGAGAACCTGGCTGACCTGCCCGCGGTGCGGGTGTTCGCGGGCAAGGTGGAGGACGTGCTGGCGGCCGAGGCGCTGCCCGACCCGGACGTGGTCGTCCTCGACCCGCCGCGCAAGGGCGCGGGCTCGGCGGTCGTGGACGCGATCGCGGCGCGCGGCCCCGCCCGCGTGGTGTACGTCGCGTGCGATCCGGCCGCCTTGGCCAGGGACGTGGCGCTGTTCGCGGGCCACGGCTACGAGCTGCGCGCACTGCGCGCCTTCGACGCGTTCCCCATGACGCACCACGTGGAGTGCGTGGCGCTGTTCAGCCGCTAGCGCGCGGGCGGGGTCCAGCCAGGCGGGGACGGCTGGCCCGGCGTGCCCCACGGCGGCGTGGGCGGGCCCTGCGGCGGCGCGGGCGGGACCTGCGGGCCGCCTGGGGGCGGCACGGGGCCGCGCGGCGGCATCGGGCCGGGCTGGCCGGGACCGGGCGGCCAGGGGCCGGGCTGGCCTGGGTGGGGCTGGCCGGGCTGGTGCGGACCGGGCGGCTGGCTGTGGCCGGGATGCTGGGGGCCGGGGTGGTGCGGACCGGGCTGTCCCGGGTGTCCGGGGCCGGGGTGCGGCTGTCCGGGCGGCGGAGGTCCCTGGTTGGGCTGCGGGGGACCGGGGTGGGGCATCGGTGCGCCGGGGGGCGGGGGACCGGGCCGGGGCGGCACGGGGCCCTGGGGCGGCACCGGTCCGGGCGGCGTCACGCGCTCGCGGAGCCAGTCCGGGATGTGGGAATCCTCACGGGGGAAGAAGCGCAGCTCGTCGATGAAGCCGATCGGCGGTGGGACCCTGCGCCACGTCGGCTCGACGTCGGGCTCGAACTCCACCGTGTAGTCGCCGGGCGGCTCGATCTCGTAGACCGCGGAGATCCAGGTGCCGCGTCCGGGGCGGTACATGCCGCCGCGCAGCGTGCGCAAGCCCTCGACCATCTCCGTCGGCGGGCGCACGGACACCGGCTCGCCGTCCGCGCCGGTCACGATCAGGTCGACCTCGACGTGGCGGCCGACGGAGCGGTACTCCGCGCGCACCTTCTGCCAGCGCGGACCGGCGACGGCGACCATCGCGCGGCCGACCTGCTTGGTCAGACGGTTCAGCTCGGCCTCGTCCATCGCCATCTTCGGCTCGGACACCTGCTCGTCCCCCACCGGCAAACCCTTCCCCCTCACGTGCGGGCAAACCATACCCAACGGGAGCAATCGGCGTCCGGTGATCGCGTGTGACGGCCCGGCACGCCAAGACGGCGCACTCGTAGACTGACCGGACGACCGCTCGAACGCGCGAAAGACGAGGTGACGACTCGGTGACGCTGCTGGACACCGTGCACGGACCGGCCGACCTGCGGCGGTTCACCCACGAGGAGCTGGACCGGCTGGCCGTCGAGATCCGCTCGTTCCTGGTCGACAAGGTCACCCGGGTGGGTGGTCATCTCGGACCGAACCTGGGCGTGGTGGAGCTGACGATCGCGCTGCACCGGGTGTTCGACTCCCCGCGCGACCCGATCATCTATGACGTCGGCCACCAGGGCTACGTGCACAAGATCCTCACCGGCCGCCGCACGGCCTTCGACGACCTGCGCCAGCAGGGCGGCGTGTCCGGCTACCCGTGCCGCGCCGAGAGCGAGCACGACCTCGTCGAGAACAGCCACGCCTCCACCGCGCTGTCCTACGCCGACGGCATGGCCAAGGCGTTCGAGCTGCGCGGCGAGCAGCGCACCGTGGTGGCCGTGGTCGGCGACGGCGCGCTCACCGGCGGCATGTGCTGGGAGGCGCTGAACAACATCGCCGCGGGCCGCGAGCGCAGCGTCGTCATCGTCGTCAACGACAACGGCCGCTCCTACTCGCCGACCATCGGCGGCCTGGCCGACCACCTGACCACGCTGCGCCTGCGTCCCGGCTACGAGCGCGCGCTGGAGGGCGGCAAGCGGGTGCTGCAGGGCACGCCCGTCGTCGGCAAGCCGATCTACGCCGCGCTGCACGCGGCCAAGCGCGGGATCAAGGACGCGCTGAGCCCGCAGGTGCTGTTCGAGGACCTGGGACTGAAGTACCTCGGCCCGGTCGACGGGCACGACATCGAGGCGATGGAGTCCGCGCTGCGCCGCGCCCGCGACTTCGGCGGCCCGGTGCTGGTGCACGCCGTGACCCGCAAGGGCAACGGCTACCCGCTCGCCGAGAACGACGAGTACGACCAGATGCACCAAACCGACCCCATCGACCCCGACACCGGCGCCCCGCGCAAGACCAGGGGCACCACGTGGACGCACGTGTTCGCCGACGAGCTGGCCGAGGTCGGCGCCGAGCGGCCCGAGGTCGTGGCGATCACCGCGGCGATGCTGCGCTCCACCGGGCTGGCGCCGTTCGCCGAGCGCTTCCCCGAGCGCTGCTTCGACGTGGGCATCGCCGAGCAGCACGCGGTCACCTCCGCGGCCGGGCTGGCGATGGCCGGGCTGCACCCGGTCGTGGCGATCTACTCGACGTTCCTCAACCGCGCCTTCGACCAGATGCTGATGGACGTGGCCCTGCACCGGCTCCCGGTCACCGTCGTGCTGGACCGCGCGGGCATCACCGGCCCGGACGGCGCGAGCCACCACGGCATGTGGGACCTGTCGATGCTGGGCATGATCCCGGGCATCCGCATCGCCGCCCCGCGCGACGCCGCCACGCTGCGCGCGGAGCTGCGCGAGGCCGTGGCGATCGAGGACGGGCCGTCGGTGCTGCGCTTCCCGAAGGCCGCCGTCGCCGACGACATCCCCGCCGTGGCGCGGCGCGGGTCGGTGGACATCCTGCGCGAGCCGGGCGAGAGCAAGGACGTGCTGCTGGTGACCGTCGGCTCGTTCGCCGGGCTGGGCATGGCCGCCGCCGACCGGCTGGCCGCCGAGGGCATCGGCGTGACGGTCGTCGACCCGCGCTGGGTGACCCCGGCTCCGGTCGAGCTGGCCGGGCTGGCCGCCGAGCACAAGCTGGTCGTCACCGTCGAGGACTGCGGCCGCCACGGCGGCTTCGGCTGGTCGCTCGCCGCGCTGCTGCGCGACTCCGATGTGGACGTCCCGCTGCGCGACCTCGGCATCCCGAACGCCTTCCACGAGCAGGGCACCCGCGACGAGGTGCTGTCCCGGATCGGCCTGACCGCCCAGGACGTGGCGCGCCGGGTGACCGGGTGGGCGTCGGACCTGATCGTGCGCGGCTCGGCGGACCAGGCTGCGCACGAACGCCTCCACTAGCCGACGAGCGCCGCAATTAGACGACCATGAGTCGCCGCTCGGCAGCGCGCACCCGCGCGTAGTCGGCGGCGAGCGCGTCCGGGTCGTCGCCCGCGAGCAGCACGCGGCCGATGCTGGTGAACACGTCGACCGTGCGGTCGACGCGCTCGCCGGAGCGTGCCGTGAGGTGCATGCCCACGCACGTGCGCAGGTCGGCCAGCGCCTCCAGCGGCCCGGCGTCGGCCACCACGCCCGTGCGGGGGCTGGAGAGGAACGCCGCGGTCACGTGCCGGTCCATGCGGTAGTCGCGGGGCCCGGCCGCGCCGTCCACGACGTGGCGGACGCAGTGGTCGATCTGGTCGGCGCCGGTGGCCAGCCTGGTCATCTCCGGCAGCGGGTTGCCCGCGGTGCGGGCGTTGACCTCGATCAGGCGCGGTCCCCGCGCGGTGCGCATGACCTCGACGTGCGCGCTGCCGTTGCGCAGCCCGACGACGTCGAGGACGGCGCGCACGTAGTCGGCCAGCTCGGCGGTCTCCGGCGCGTCGTGGGGCAGGCACCGCACGGACTCGTAGATGCCGAGCCGGTCGCCCACGGCGTGCTTGGTGTAGACGCTGACCATGACCACCGCGTGCGCGCCGTCGGCGGAGTAGGTGTCCACGGCGTACTCGACGCCGCGGGCGAACTCCTGGGCGAGGACGACGTCGTCGCGGCGGCCCATCCGGTTGCGCCCGCCGAGGATGCTGGCGAACGTCGGCCGCGGGTCGGCGTGCGGGGCGACCAGGTGGACGCTGTCCGCGCCCGCGCTGTGCACGGGTTTGAGGACGATCGGCTCGCCGTCGAGGCCGTTGGCCGTGCGCCAGCGGGCGAGCTCGTCGGCGTCGGACGTGGCGAGCTGCGCCAGCGCGGGCAGGCCCGCGTCGATGACGGCCAGCCCGGTCTGCCACTTGTCGTGGCGGGCGGCGGCCAGCGCGGCGACGTTGCCGGTCTCCGGCAGCAGCGCGCTGGTCAGCTCGTCGGCGATGCGCACGCCGGTCTCGCTGCCCGGCAGGATGCGGATGGGGTGCAGCGCGGCCAGCCGCTCGCGCACCCGCTCCAGCGGCGCGGTGGCGTCGATGATGTGGTCGAACTGCCCGGGGTCCCAAGTGGACCGCGCGGTGTCCGGCAGGGTGAACGCGGTGCGCAGCGCGATCGCCCGCACGCCCCGGGCGCGGAACGCCGGGGCGATCCGGTGCGCGGAGGAGTACGGGTCGGCGATGGCGATCATCGGGGTGCTCATCGGGTCCCCCTGACGTGCCGCAGCGCGACGGCGACGACCGCCATCAGCACCGCGGTGGCGATCGCGGTGTGCACCAGGAACGCGCCCAGCGCCCCGGCGTCGAGGTAGCCGCCGAGCGCGAGGACGACCAGGGCGCACACCGCCCGGTCGATGATCGATTCCGCGGACAGCATCGTCGCCCGGTGCCGGGAGTCGGTGATCGCGTCGTTCACCAGCGTGCGCTGGATCGGGTAGGACAGCCCGGAGACCAGCGAGAACACGCCCAGGATGGCGACGGTCCCGACCATTTCGGCAGGCACGGCCAGCGCGAGGCACGCGGCCATGGCGACGGTCAGCAGGAACACCGCGGTCCGGTCGGACAGCCGCCCGCGCAGCCATCCCGTGCGCGCCGCGCCCAGCGACTCCAGCAGTGTCATCCCGGCGAAGATCGCGCCGTAGACACCGAGCGGCACCGCCTTCTCGGCGAGGATCGGCTGGGCCAGGTTGACCTGGAACACCCGCACCAGCGTGAAGACCGCCACACCCTGCACCATGATCAGCAGCAGGACGCGGCCGCGGCGCAGCGCGGCGAAGGCCTGCGGCAGCGCCGACCACACCGGCCGCGCGGCCCTCGGCCCGCCGAGCGCCCCGTCGACCGGGTCGGGCAGCGCGGGCAGCCGCAGGGCGAGCCAGCACGCGCCCGCCGCGCTGGCCGCGCTCAGCCAGTACGGCAGGGTGTGCTCGACCTGCATGAGCAGCCCGACGAACGGCCAGCACACGACCCGGCCGACCAGGCTCGCCGACCGCGCCTTGCCCTCGGCGTCGCGGTAGCGCTCCCTGGCGCCGCTGCGGTCCAGGTACTCGTACAGGTAGGCGCTGCACGCGCCGGAGACCAGCGACCGGGCCAGCGCGATGAGCAGGAAGTGCGCCAGGAACCCCGCGTAGGTCGGCCACGCGACGGGCACCAGGTTCGCCACGAGCAGCACGGCCGCGCCCGCGCCGAGGAACCGGCGGTAGTCGAAGCGGTCGGCCAGCATGCCGGTGGGGATCTCCAGCAGGCAGAACGCCACGTAGTAGATGCTCTGGATGCCGAAGATCTCGCTGTCGGCGAGACCGGCGTCGCGCTGGTAGGCGTAGAAGACCGGCAGCCACCAGAGCAGTCCGAAGCAGAAGTTGAACCCGGCGTTGACCCGGATCACGCGCGCGACGGCGTCGCCGCGCAGGCGGGTGGACCGCATGCGCTCAGCCCCCGAACGGTCTGATCTGGACCAGGTGCACGCGCCCGTCGGCGGCCACCCACTCCACGTCCACCGGCTGGTCGCCGTCGGCGAAGTGCGCCTGCAGCAGCCTGCCCGCGAGCGCGAGCCGGGCCAGCAGCGGCTTCACCGCGTCGTCCACATCGGACTGGAAAGCGCCGAGGGACAGTGTCCGCCCGCCGCCCTCCATCGTGTTGTAGACGTGCTCGATCGGCAGGGCCGCGCCGGAGACGACGTCCTCGACCGAGCGCGGGGAGATGTTGAGGAACACGCCGCGGATGTCGGCTGGTTGGACCGGGTTGGCGGTCACCATGACGCCGCCGAGGTCGCCGTGCACCTGCCGCTGCACGATCACGGCCATGTGCGCGTCGGCGATGCCCGCCTCGCGGCGCAGCCGGGTCGCGCGCGGGGAGCGCAGCGACGCCCGCACCCTGGCGATGGCGGCGGGCACGTCCTCGGCGGCGACGCCGGTCAGCGACTCGTAGATGCCCGCCGCGGAGAAGCCGGGCAGGTCCTCGGCGTCGGACGAGCTGCGCACCGCGTACGGGCCGGGGCCGACGTGGCGGGCGAGCGCCGCGGCGACGCGGGCGCCCAGATCGTCGGTGTCCGCGGTCCCGAACGGCAGCGCGATGCCCGGCGGGACGGACAGCGTCTCGCGCAGCAGGCGGTTCGCGGCGTCGGCGAGCGCGTCCGGCCGCGGCTCGTCGAGGAGCCGGGCGAGGTGGGCCAGCAGGTTCGGGCGCGGGGGGCGAGGCCGCTCGTAGTAGCCGAGCAGCCGGTCGGAACCGTCCCGCAGCACGCGCGCGACCTCGCCGAGGTGCGCGGCCTTGGTGCCGTAGCGGACGGCGTCGGCGATGCCGATCCGGTCGAGCGGGGCGATCTCGTCGTGCGCGGTGTCGGCCACCGGCACCACCACCGCCCGACGTGGCGGGCCCGCGTCGACGGGCAGCGGCTCGCCTCGGCTCAGCCGGACCGACGGCTGGGCGGGATCGACCTCGTAGACGACCCAGGCGCCGTCGAGCCCGTCGCGCGCGATGGTGTCGAGGACGCCGAGCTGGACGGCGTTGGGGATGTCCCAGCCGCGGGCGAGGATGTTCGTGTGCGACAGCGGCGTGGTGTGCGCGGAGTTGAGAATTCCGGACACCCTCGGGATGTCCTCGGGAACGCGGTCCATGACGACGATGTCGAACCAGCGCAGCGGTTCCGCAGCGCGGTATTCCGCCTCGCTCCCGAATGCGCGCAAACGGCCGTGTGCGCGTCCGGGGCGAAGCGGGACAAAAGGTGAGGACGCATACAATTCAGTGGCGTGCACCCGGGGCAGCTCGTCCGGCGGAATTAGCGCGACGAATCGCTCCTGCAGGTGGTTCGCGGGCTTGAAGAACACCGGCGGGCCGACGATGCTGCGCCGTACCCGCTCGTACAGGTCGCGCGCCATGTCGGCCGACATCGTGTCGACCTCGGTCGTCTCCAGCGCGTAGAAGGGGGAGCCGCCGCGCTCGTACCGGCCAAGGGTGGCCAGGTAGAAGCGGCGATCCGGCGCGCGCATGACGCTGTGGTTGAACGCGTCCAAGATCCGTTCGATCTCGCCGGGGGGAAGATCGAGAATGTGCTTGGCGATGTACTGGACGTGCAGCAGATGGGCCGCCTCGTCGAGGAAATGAATGCTGTTCGTGACTTTGTCGATCACGAGCTTCACATACGGGATGCCCGACAACATGCCGGACAACCGATCGAACGTGGAGACGTCAAGTAGCTGATCAACTACGGATGGTAATGATAATTCAGCGTGCTGGGTCGACACGGCACGACACCTTTCCCCTCGGTCAAGTTGACCTTACCACCGGGTGAACGGCGGGTTTCGGGGATTGGAATTGCCGAAATCAACTGTATAGCCGTGCCCGTATTGTCGGAAACGGGACGACGGTCACGATGCGGACATCAGAGTTCGCGCGTGCGGCCGTACGCGAGCCGGGTCACCTGCTCGTCGTACTCGGCGCGCTCGGCCCGGCTGAGGGTGCGGGGCGCGCCGATGGCCGCCGCGCGCCAGTAGAGCGTGCAGCCCCACTCCAGCAGCAGCGCGCGTTCGGTCGCCGTCGCCAGGTCCGCGCCGTGGGTCAGGGCGCCGTGGTTGGCCATGAGCGCCGCCGTCCTGCCGTCCAGCGCGTCGAGCACCGCGTCGGCGAGTTCCGGGGTGCCGAAGGTGCGGTAGGGCGCGACGCGGACTGTGCCGCCCAGCTCCATCAGCTGGTAGTGCACGCACGGCAGCTCGTCGAGGACCAGGGAGAGCGCGGTGGCCATGGGGGCGTGCGTGTGCACGACCGCGCCCGCCCGGTACCGCCGGTAGACGCCCAGGTGCAGGTCCAGCTCCGAGGTCGGGGCCAGGGCGCCGTCGACCACCGTCCCGTCGAGGTCGACGACGGTGATCTGCTCGGCCCGCGCCTCGGCCAGCCGGATCCCGGTCGGGGTGATCGCGACGAGGTCGCCGTCGCGGGCGCTGACGTTGCCCGCCGTCCCCAGCACCATGCCCTCGGCGGCCAGCCGCCGGGACTGCCGGGCCACCTCGTCGCGCGCCGCACGCAGCTTCATGTCCCCGATCATGCCCAAACCGGACGGTCCCGCGGCAGGTGTGGCACCTTTGTGGGGTGCGAATTCTGATCGTGGAGGACGAGGAGCCCCTGGCCGAGGCCATCGCCCGCGGCCTGCGGCGCGAGGGCATGGCCGTGGACGTCGCGCTCGACGGGAACGAGGGCCACGAGAAGGCGAGCATCACCCGCTACGACGTCGTCGTCCTCGACCGCGACCTGCCCGGCATGCACGGCGACGAGCTGTGCCGGGAGATCGTCGCCTCCGGCGCGCTCACCCGGGTCCTCATGCTGACCGCCAGCGACGCCGTCGCCGACCGGGTCGAGGGCCTGTCCCTGGGCGCCGACGACTACCTGGCCAAGCCGTTCGCCTTCCCCGAGCTGGTCGCGCGCGTGCGCGCCCTGGCCCGCCGCGCCACCCCGGTGACCCCGCCGGTGCTGGTCGCGGGCGACCTGGAGCTCGACCCGGCCCGCCGCACGGTGACCAGGGCGGGGCAGCCGGTGGAGCTGACCCGCAAGGAGTTCGGCGTGCTGGAGGTCCTGCTCTCCGCGCGCGGGTCCGTGGTGAGCAGCGAGGAACTGCTGGAACGGGTGTGGGACGAGAACGCCGACCCGTTCACCACCACCGTGCGCGTCACGGTGATGACCCTGCGCAAGAAGCTGGGCGATCCGGGCCTGATCGACACCGTCGTCGGGTCCGGGTACCGCGTGCGCGCGGCGAAGTAGGTGGGGCTGCGGACGCGGATCACGCTGCTGGCCACGCTGCTGGTCGCGGTGGTCAGCGCGCTGCTGCTGTGGCTGGGCTGGGTGCTCGCCGGTGGCGTGGTCGCCTCGGTGCCGTCGCTGCCGCCGGGGGAGACGGTGCTGGTCGGCGGCGTCCCGGTGACGGCAGACAAGCTGGCCGACGCGCTGGCCGACGACGCCCGCGACCGGCTGCTGCTGGCCGGGTCCGTGGCGTTCGTGTGCGTGGTGACGGCGACGGCGCTGCTGTCGTGGGTCGTCACCGGCCGGGTGCTGCGCCCGCTGCGCGAGGTGACGGCGACCGCGCACCGGCTGTCGGTGGAGTCGCTCGGCCAGCGCATCAACCACCGCGGCCCCCGCGACGAGGTCGCCGAGCTGGCCGCCACCTTCGACGCGATGCTCGACCGGTTGCAGGCGGCCTTCGCCGCGCAGCGCCAGTTCGTCGCCAACGCCAGCCACGAGCTGCGCACGCCGCTCGCGGTGATCCGCACCGAGCTGGACGTGACCCTGGCCGACCCGGACGCCTCCGTCCACGAGCTGCGGCGGATGGGCGACGTGGCCAGGACCGCGACGCTGAAGGCGGGCAGGCTGGTGGAGGCGCTGCTGGTGCTGGCCCGCACGGACGGCCTGGGCGTCGGGGCCACCGGTCCGGTCGACCTGGCTGCCGTGGTCGCCAGCGCGTGGCGCGCCATCCGCGCCGAGGCCGACGCGCGGGCGGTCAGCGCGACCTTCCACACCGCCCCCGCCCCGGTCATCGGCGACGCGCCGCTGCTGGAGCGGGTGGCGGGGAACCTGCTGGAGAACGCCGTGCGGCACAACCACGACGGCGGCTGGATCGAGGTCAGGACCAGCCACGATCCACAGTGGAGCGTGCTGCGGGTCGCCTCGTCCGGCGCGGTGGTCGCCCCCGAGCGGGTGGGGGAGCTGTTCGAGCCGTTCCGCCGGGGCGGGGTCGACCGGACCGCGCAGACGGGCACGGGCCTGGGGCTGTCGATCGTGCGGGCGGTCGTGCGCGCCCACGGCGGGCGGGTCACCGCGGAGGCGGTGCCGGGTGGTGGACTGGTGGTGACCGTCCGCCTCCCCGTCATGCGGGCGGGGTGAGGCGGGCCTTGAGGGCCTGCGCGTCGACGGGGGCGCGGACCTTGGCGTCGTTGTCGAAGTAGGCGTAGACGTCGCCGTGCCGCAGCCAGCGGCGGATCTTGGCGGCCCAGCGGTCGAGGGCGGCGTCGGTGTACCCGCTGGTGTAGAGCTCCTCGTCGCCGTGCAGTCTGATGTAGACGAAGTCGGTGGTGATCTCCTCGATGTTGGGCCAGTCCCCGGCGGCGTCGGCGACCACGATGGCCGTCCCGTACGCGCGCATCAGGTCGGTGAACTCCGGGGAGGTGAAGCCGGGGTTGCGGGGCTCGACGGCGTGCCGCAGCGGCCGGTCCTCGTCGGTGGTGGTGTGGGCGCGCCCGTCGACGCGGTGGTCGTGCTTGGCGGCCAGGCGGGCGGCCTCGGCCGTGCTGCGGGGGAGCGCCTTGAGGAAGTCCTCGATGACGTCGCGCTCGTACGGGAAGGTGGCGGGCAGCTGCCAGAGGAGCGGGCCGAGCTTGGGGCCGAGCGCGAGCAGGCCGGAGGCGAAGAAGTTTGCCATGGCCGCCTCGGCGTCCCGGAGCCGCTTCATGTGGGTGATGAAGCGCGACCCCTTGACCGCGAACACGAAGTCGTCGGGCGTCTGGTCCCGCCAGGACTCGTAGCTGCTGGGGCGCTGCAGGGAGTAGAAGGAGCCGTTGATCTCGACGGAGTCCAGCAGGCCTGCCAGGTAGGCCAGCTCCCGCTTCTGCGTCACGCCCTTCGGGTAGAACACACCGCGCCAGGGCGGGTACACCCACCCCGACGTCCCGATCCGGACGGTGCCTGCCACCGGCCCATGATGACACCGCTGGGGGAGCCGGGCCGAATACGCCGCTGCCCCCGGCTCAGGCGAACCGGGGGCAGCGGAGCGGGTCAGGCCGGGACGGAGGCGACGCCCGGGGCCAGGAACGGCTTGCCGTTGACCTTCTCCGCGATGCCCTCGCGGTCGAGGAACGGCGTCGCGCCGCCCATCCAGAACGGCCAGCCGGCGCCGAGGATCATGCACAGGTCGATGTCCTGGGCCTCGGCGACCACGCCCTCGTCGAGCATGATGCGGATCTCCTCGGCGACGCCCTCCAGCGCGCGCTGGCGCACCTCGTCGGAGGACAGCGGGGTGTCGCCGAACTGCCAGAGCGCGGCCACCTCGGGGTCGACGGTCTGGTTGCCCGCCGCGTCCCACGTCCACACCGCGGTCTTGCCCGCCTCCACGAACCGCTTCATGTTGTCGCTCACCGGGAAGCGGTCGGGGAAGGCGCGGTGCATCGTCTCGGCGACGTGCAGGGCGACGGCGGGGCCGACGAGCTGCAGCAGCACCAGCGGGCTCATCGGCAGGCCGAGGTCCTCGGTGGCCTTGTCGGCGACCTCGAACGGCGTGCCCTCGTCCACCGCGCGGATGATCTCACCCATGAAGCGGGTCAGCAGGCGGTTGACCACGAACGCCGGGGCGTCCTTGACCAGCACGCAGGACTTCTTCAGCGACTTGCCCACCGAGAACGCCGTCGCCAGGGTGGCGTCGTCGGTGCGCTCGGCGCGGACGATCTCCAGCAGCGGCATGACCGCGACCGGGTTGAAGAAGTGGAAGCCGACGACCCGCTCGGGGTGCTTCAGGCCGGACGCCATCTCGGTGATCGACAGCGACGAGGTGTTCGTCGCCAGCACGCAGGTCTCGCTGACGTGCGCCTCGACCTCGGCGAACACCTGCTGCTTGACCTTCATCTCCTCGAACACGGCCTCGATGACGAAGTCCGCGTCGGCGAAGGCCGCCTTGTCCAGCGAGCCGCTGACCAGGGCCTTGAGCCGGTTCGCGCCGTCGGCCGACAGCCGCCCCTTGGCGGCGAGCTTGTCGATCTCGGCGTGCACGTAGGACACGCCCTTGTCGACCCGCGCCTGGTCGATGTCGGTGAGCACCACCGGCACCTTGAGCTGACGGGCGAACAGCAGCGCCATCTGCGAGGCCATCAGGCCCGCGCCGACGATGCCGACCTTGGTCACCGGCCGGGCCAGGCCCTTGTCCGGCGCGCCCGCGGGCCGCTTGGCGCGCTTCTGCACCAGGTTGAACGAGTAGAGCCCCGCGCGCAGCTCGTCGGTCATGAGCACGTCGGCGAGCGCCTCGGTCTCGGCGGCGTAACCGCGGTCGAGGTCGTTCTCCCGCGCCAGCTCCAGCAGCTCCAGCGCCCGCAGGGCGCCGGGCGATGCGCCCTTGGTCTTGTCCTGGACGATCTGCCTCGCCCGGGCGACGGCAGCGTCCCAGCCCGCGCCGCGGTCGATCTCCCTGCGCTCCACCGTGACGGCGCCCGCCAGCACGTCGGCTGCCCAGCGCAGCGACTCCTCGATGAAGTCCGCCGAGCCCAACAGCGCGTCGACCATGCCGAGGTCGAACGCCTGCTTCGGCTTGAGCATCCGGTTCTGCGACAGCGCGTTCTCGAAGATCACGGTCACCGCGGCGTCCGGGCCGATGAGGTTCGGCAGCAGCTGCGTGCCGCCCCAGCCCGGGAACAGGCCGAGGAACACCTCGGGCAGCGCGATCGCGGCCGTGTTGTCGCTGAGCGTGCGGTAGTGGCAGGACAGCGCCAGCTCGACGCCGCCGCCCATCACCGCGCCGTTGACGAAGGCGAAGGTCGGCACCGGCGAGTCGGTGAACCGCTTGAACACCGTGTGCCCGGCCTCGGCGATCCTGTGCGCGAGCTCGCGCTGGGCGACCTGCTCCACCCCGGACAGGTCGGCGCCCACGGCGAAGATGAACGGCTTGCCGGTGACCGCGATCGCCGAGGGCTCGGCGGCGAACGCGACGTCGAGCGCCTCGTTGAGGCTCACCAGGCTCTGCGGCCCGAAGGTCGACGGGCGGGTGTGGTCGTGGCCGTTGTCCAGCGTGATCAGCGCGACCGGCTTCGCCACGCCCGGGACCCGCACGAGCCGGGTGACCGCGCGGGTGACGACCTCGTCGGGGAAGGCCGCGGCGGCCTCGTCCTTGGTGAACATCACTTCTCCCCGTTCCAGTGCGGGTTCTCCCAGATGACCGTTCCGCCCATGCCGATGCCGATGCACATGGTGGTCAGGCCGTAGCGCACGTCGGGGCGCTCGGCGAACTGGCGCGACAGCTGCGTCATCAGCCGCACGCCGGAGGACGCCAGCGGGTGCCCGCAGGCGATCGCGCCGCCCCACTGGTTGACCCTCGGGTCGTCGTCGGCGATGCCGAAGTGGTCGAGGAACGCCAGCACCTGCACGGCGAACGCCTCGTTGATCTCGAACAGGCCGATGTCCGAGATGGACAGACCGGTGCGGGCGAGCACCTTCTCCGTGGCCGGGACCGGCCCGACGCCCATCACCTCGGGCTCGACGCCCGCGAAGGCGTAGCCGACCAGCCGCATGCCGACCGGCAGGCCCAGCTCGCGGGCGGTCGCCTCGTCGGCGAGGATGCAGCCGGTCGCGCCGTCGTTGAGGCCTGCGGCGTTGCCCGCGGTGACGCGCCCGTGCGGGCGGAACGGGGTCTTGAGCGCGGCCAGCGTCTCCACGGTGGTGCCGGGGCGCGGCGGCTCGTCCTCGGTGGCCAGGCCCCAGCCCAGCTCGGCGGAGCGGGTGGCGACGGGGACCAGCTCGGGGCCGATCTTGCCCGTCTTGACCGCCTCGGCGTAGCGCTCCTGGCTGCGGGCGGCGTACTCGTCGCAGCGCTGCTTGGTCAGGTGCGGGTAGCGGTCGTGCACGTTCTCCGCGGTCTGGCCCATGACCAGCGCGGTCGGGTCGACCAGCTTGTCGGCCACGATGCGCGGGTTCGGGTCGACGCCCTCGCCCATCGGGTGGCGGCCCATGTGCTCGACGCCGCCTGCGATCACGATGTCGTAGGCGCCGAAGGCGATGCCGCTGGCGGTGGTGGTCACCGCGGTCATCGCGCCCGCGCACATGCGGTCGATGGCGAAGCCGGGCACGGACTTGGGCAGCCCGGACAGCAGCGCCGCGGTGCGGCCGATGGTCAGGCCCTGGTCGCCGATCTGCGTGGTCGCCGCGATGGCGACCTCGTCGACGCGCTCCGGCGGGAGCTCGGGATAGCGGCGCAGCAGTTCGCGGATGACCTTCACGACGAGGTCGTCAGCGCGGGTCTCCGCGTAGATGCCCTTCGGTCCTGCCTTGCCGAACGGTGTGCGGACACCGTCGACGAAGACCACGTTCCGAACGGCCCGCTCGGGTGCGGCGGGTGCGGCCACGGGTGCTCCTTCGAGTTGGACTACCGACCGGTAACGATGCTAGCCGATGTTACCGACGAGTAGCAGCGGGCGGGCGTGCCACGGTCGGGTGGTGCGCGTCAGCCGTCGAGGCCGACCCGCTCGGCCAGGTCGGCAACGGCGGCGTCGAAGAACTCGTCCGCGGGCTCGATCGCGCCCCTGAACTGGCCGAACAGCTCGAAGCTGACCATCCCGGACACCTGCGTCCATGCTCGGACCACCCGCGCCATCGCTCCCGGCGCGATCGGGCTGTCCAGGGCCGCCGCGGTGTCCGTCATCTGCTTGGCGAGGATGGGGCTCAGCGGCGAGTCGGGCGCGTCCTCGGCGATGGTGGTGAGCACCTTCGCCACCCGCGTCGCGGGGCCGACCGTGTCGCGCGGGGCCTGGTAGCCGGGGATGGGGGAGCCGTAGATCAGCATGTACTCAGCCGGGTTGGCCAGCGCCCACGCGCGGACGGCCCGGCAGACCCGCGCCCAGCGCTGCGTGCGCGGCGCCCCCGGGTCGTCCGCCTGCTCGGCGGCCTCGCCCAGCGCGTCGTACGCGTCGATGATCAGCGCGGTCAGCAGCTCGTCGCGGCTGGGGAAGTAGCGGTAGATGGCCGACGAGACGAACCCCATGGACCGGGCCACGCCGCGCAGGGAGAGGTTGTGGACCCCGTCCTCGCGCAACTGCCTGCGGGCCTCGTCCTTGATCTGCCGGATCGCGGCGATCCTCGCCTGGTGCCGCGTCGTGCGGTGCTCAGCCATGGGGGGAGTCTACGAGAGCAGTGCTCTTGACGAGAGCAGTGCTCTCGGTTTTACTGGGACGCACAGGGAGAGCAGTGCTCTCGGAAATGTCGAGGAGACGCCATGCGGTACCAGAAGCCCGGCTCGTTCACCCAGCGCGTGTTCAACCCGATCGTGGCTTTCCTGGTGCGGCGCGGGGTGAACGTGGCGGGGTCGCGGGTGCTGGTCGTGCGCGGGCGCAAGAGCGGGCAACTCCGGTCGACCCCGGTCAACCTGCTGGTCATGGACGGCGAGCGCTACCTGGTGGCCCCGCGCGGCCACACCGAGTGGGTGCGGAACCTCCGGGTCGCAGGCGAGGGTGAGCTGCGGCTCGGGAAGAAGGCCGAGCCGTTCACCGCGACCGAACTGCCCGACCCGGCCAAGGTCGACGTCCTCCGCGCCTACCTCAAGCGCTGGGCCTGGGAAGTGGGCGTCTTCTTCGACAAGGTCGACGCCGACTCCCCGACCGCCGAACTGCTGCGCGTCGCCCCGGACCACCCGGTGTTCCGCCTGAGCTGAGCCTGCGCGTTGTGGGGGTGCCCGCTGTCGTCGCTGACCGCGCGCTTGGACGGCGATGGCGTCGTGGATGTGTGGGCGGGCGTCTCGAGTGTGTTGAGGACAGTGCGTGCGGTGTGATCGCCCGGGGCTTGTCCCCGGAGTGACTGCTGCGGTGTGGGACGCGCCGGATCACCCGTGGGTCGGGGGGTGATCCGGCGCGTGGGGTTTACGCGGTGGCGAGGTCGAACACGTGGACCGCGCCGTTGCCGGGCAGGGTCACCAGTTCGACGGTCTTCGCCGGGTCCAGGGGGATCGAGTTGGCGAAGACGCGGTACTCGTAGGCCGCGTCGCCGTAGCCGGTTGGGCGGTTGCGGCCGGCCGTCGCCGCCACCAGGGTCGCGCCGTGGGCGCCTGCGTCCTGGAAGGACCAGTTCGGGAAGCCGAGGGTGGCCGACGCGGCGGTGCCGTCGGAGTACCAGACCGTCACCGTGCCGGTCGCGGCGAAGCTGGAGCCAGAGCCGAGGAACACCAGGCGGGAGCCCTGCCCGGTGAACTCGATCGTGCGGCCGCCGCCCGCGGCGTTGTCCGGGGTCCCGACCGGCACGGACGGCCAGCGCAGCGTCGCGCCCAGCGCCGTGACCGCGGCGCCCGGGGTCAGGCCCTTCTCGGCGAGCCGGGCCGAGGAGAACGAGTTGCCCTCGCCGTCGAAGTTCCCGGGCGTGGGGTTGGACTCCGCGGTGACGCCCACGTTGTTGTACGCGGCCGCCAACCCGGCCAGCGGGGCGCCGGACCGCTCAAGGCGGGTTCCGGTGGCGGTCCCCGCCCCGTCGCCGCCCCGATAGGACGCGGTCGCGGTGAACTTGCGGACAGTGAACGACGCGGGCTTCTCCGGGACGTGGATCAGGAACTCCACCGTGGCCGACGCGCCGGGGGCGAGCGCCTCCTTCACCGACCGCGACGCCGGGTACGACGTCCAGCCGATCGGCCCGGCGAACGAGACCGACAGCCGCGACAGCCGCGCCGAGCCGCCGTTGGTCACCGTCACCTCCACAGTGGACACAGCGGGCCCGTCGAGGTCGACGGCGCCGATCGTCACCGCGACGGCGGCCGACGCCGACGCCGGGACCGGTGCGGCGAGCAGACCGAGGACCGCGAGCAGGAGCAGGAGTCTGGAGCGCATCGCTGTCCTCCTCAGACGGTCGCGGGCATGGCCGACGGACGGGAGTCGAGGCCCACGCGGGGCGTCATCCACTGCCCTCGGGTGAAGTCCGGCACCCGCACCGGCTTGCCGTCGCGCTCCAGCGACCGCACGCTCAGCGGCACCGGCGAGCACCAGACGGCCGAGTCGTAGACGTCGATGTCGGGGACCAGACCCGCGCGCATCTGCTGCACGACGCGCCACTGCAGCACGTAGTCCATGCCGCCGTGCCCGCCGTTGTTCTCGTCGCCGACCTCTTTCCACAGCCAGTGGTCGAAGCGGTCGCGGTACGGGCGGAAGTCCTGCCAGGCGTGCCCGCCGTGGTCGGGCTCCAGGTAGACGCGGGCCGGGTAGTCCTCCACGATCCCGCGACTGCCCGCCAGGCTGTTGATCCGGCTGTACGGCCGGGGCGAGCTGACGTCGTGCTCGGCCCGGATCACCCGCCCGCGCTCGGTGTCGATCAGGCAGGTGACCAGGTCGCCGTTGATGTAGGTCTCGTTCCACGACGGATGCCCCTGGGGCACGTGCCGCGCGCGGTAGTCGGCCAGGCCGCGCGGGGCGGTGGCGGTCGCGCGCAGGTAGGTGAACCGGTCGCCGCGGTTGACGTCCATGCACGCCGCGATCGGGGCGAGGCCGTGCATCGGGTAGAAGCTGGCGATGCTGCGCGTGTGCCACTTCCTGCGCCAGGCGTCGGTGTAGTACGTGTCGGAGAACAGCAGCGCGCGCAGGTCGTGCAGGTAGCCGCCGTGGCCGTTGGTGATCTCGCCGAAGACGCCCTCGTGCGCCATCTTCAGCATGGCCAGCTCGTTGCGGCCGTAGCTGCAGTTCTCCATCAGGAACAGGTGTTTGCGGGTCAGCTCGCTGGTGTCGACCAGGTCCCACAGCTCGGCCAGCTCGGTCGCGATGGGCAGCTCGACGCCGACGTGCTTGCCGCCCAGCAGCGCGCCCTTGCCCTGCGCGTAGTGGAACTCCCACGGCGTGGCGATGTAGACGAAGTCGACGTCGTCGGCGGCGAACAGCGACCGGTCGGTCGCGTGGACCGCGGGCCGCGGTTTGCCCAGCGAGACCAGCCGGTCCGCGGCCCGGTTCGCCCGGTCGGCGCGGACGTCGTGGACGGCGGTGACCACGCACCCGGGCACGGCCGCCCAGCCGTCGAGCATGCCCATACCCCGGTTGCCCAGCCCGACCAGCCCGACGCGCACCGTGCGGTGCTCCTCGAACGGGACGCCGATCATGGTGCGCTGATCGCGGCGCCTGCGGGGATCGGCAGTCGCGTCGTCGGCCGAGGCCGACGCTGGCAGGGCGGCGAGCGCACCCGCGGCCAGGGCGCCGCCGAACAGCGAGCGCCGGGAGACGTTGAGCAGGTCGGTCATCGAGCACCACTCCCAGGTGGGTCGCAGGGGATGCCCGAAACTGTGTCTTGACGCTCATTCCATGTCAAGACATGCTTGCTGCGAACGCACTTCAATCATCTTCGGTCAGACCATAGATCGTTGAGATGATCAGATCATCTGAGTGGCGAGAGCGCTCAGATGCCGCGCGCATCAGATGATCTGATCATCGAGATGACCTGACCATCCAGATGATGTGACCATCTGGGGGCTGGCGATCGCCCAGATGATCCGACCATCTCGGCGAGGCGGTCACTCAAATGATCAGGCCATCCGGATGACAGATGATCAGACCATCCGGATGGCGCGACCATTCAGATGGCTACATCATCCGAATGACCTCATCATCCAGATGTTCTGATCATCCGGATGGTCGCATCATCTGAACGCCGGAGGCCGGGTCGGGCAGTGCCCGACCCGGCCCGGGGTTTGGGGCGTCCGGCGCGGCCCGGTTTGGGGCGTCCGGCCCGGCCCGGGGTTTGGGGCGTCCGGCGCGGCCCGGTTTGGGGCGTCAGGCGCGGCCAGGGGTTTGGGGCGTCCGGCGCGGCCCGGTTTGGGGCGTCAGGCGCGGCCAGGGGTTTGGGGCGTCAGGCGCGGGCCTGCAGGGCCTTCGTCAGGTCCGGGCCCGCGAGCGCGATCTGCCACTCGCGCGCGCCGCCCGCGCGGAGGGTGGCGGCGACGGTGTCGGCGTCGGCGGGCTCCGGGGGCTGCCAGCAGGTGCGGCGCACCAGGTCCGGCTGCAGCAGGTTCTCCACCGGCAGCCGGTTCGCCTCGGCGAGCGCCGTCAGGGCCGTGCGGGCCGCGGAGAGGCGGGCGGCGGCGTCGGGGTCCTTGTCGGCCCAGCGGTTCGGCGGCGGGGGGCCGTCGTTCGGGGGCGACGGGTCGGGCAGTTCGCTCTTGGGCAGCCGGGCGGCGGTGCGCAGGGCGCGCATCCACGTGCCGGACATGCGCCGCTGGGCGCGTCCCCGGAACACGGGCAGCTTCAGCAGGGCCGCCTCGTCCTCGGGGCCCGCCACGGCGGCGGCGACGATCGCGCTGTCCGGGAGCACCCGGCCGGGAGCCAGGTCCCGCTGCCGCGCCACCGAGTCCCGCGTCTCCCACAGCGCCCGCACGGCCGCCAGGCCACGCGCGGTCCGCACGCCGTGGATGCCCGACGTGCGCCGCCACGGCTCCTTGCGGGGCGGGGCCGGGGGAGCGGTGCGCAGGGCCTCGAACTCCTCCAGCGCCCAGTCCAGCTTCCCCTGCGCGCGCAACTCCTTCTCCAGCGCGTCGCGCAACGGCACGAGCAGTTCGACGTCCAGCGCCGCGTAGTTCAGCCAGTCGAGGGGCAGCGGGCGGCGGGACCAGTCGGCGGCGCCGTGGCCCTTCTCCAGCTGGTAGCCGAGCAGCCGCTCCACCAGCGTGCCCAGGGCGACGCGCTCGAAGCCCGCGAGGCGGCCCGCGAGCTCGGTGTCGAACAGCCGCGACGGCCGCAGGTCGAGCCCGGCCAGGCACGGCAGGTCCTGGGACGCGGCGTGCAGCACCCACTCCTCGTCGGCCAGCGCCGAGATCAGCGGGTCGATGCGGTCGTCGAGCGCGACCGGGTCGATGAGGAACGTGCCCGCGCCCTCGCGGCGGACCTGCACCAGGTACGCCCGTTGGGAGTAGCGGTAGCCGGACGCTCTCTCGGTGTCGATGGCGATGGGGCCTGCGCCCGCGGCGAGCGCGGCGGCGGCGTCCAGCAGTGCGGCGTCGTCCGTGACCACGTCCGGCGTTCCGTCCGCGGGCTCGGTGAGCAGCACCGGGGAGACATCGGGTCCTTGGCCGGGTGTGGTCACGGCGCAAGACCCTACGGCACGCACGCCGACCAGGCGTGCGGATCAGCAGCAGTCGTGTGGCTGGGCCATGCCCAGCCCAGCCACACGACTGCTGATGTCTAGCGGATCACCCCGGCCCGCATGGCCAGCGCGACCATCTGGGCGCGGTCGCCGGTGCCCAACTTGCGGCCGATCCGCGACAGATGCGACTCCACCGTCAGAGCCGACAGGTTCAGCGCTTCGCCGATCTCCTTGTTGGACTGCCCGTCCGCGACCAGCTGGAGCACCTCGACCTCGCGCGCCGACAGCTCGCGCGGGGTGTTGTCGGTGCCCGGCACCCGGGTTCCCGTCGCCAGGACCGGCGCGACGCTCGGGTCGGCGTAGACGCCGCCTTCGAGCACGCGACGGACCCCGTCGGTCACCACCACCGGCGAAGCGGACTTCAGCAGGTAGGCCTGAGCGCCCGCCTGGAAGGCCGATCGGACGGCGTAGGGGTCGTCGGACGAGGCCAGCACGACGATCCGCGGCCAACCGTGGCTGCGGAGCTCCGTGACCAGCTCAATCCCACTGCCGTCCGGCAGACCCAGGTCGAGAATCGCCAGGTCGCAGGGACCAGTGGCCTGCGCTCGCGCTCTCGCCTCGGCCACCGTGGCGGCCTCGTGCACTGTGCCCGCACCCATCTGGGTGAGTCGGGCTGCTATCGCCTCCCTCAAGAGCGGGTGGTCATCGACCACCAGCACGGAAAACAGCTCTTCCCGCGGGTGCGGGACCATGTTCGCCGGCAAGGAGCCGGCTGGCGTGGTTCGAACGGCCTGACCTAAGCCGACGGCAGCCACGTCACTACCTCCCTGGAGTCGGTCGTTGCCCCCCGACCGGCACTGGGACTTTCGACCGAACAGCCGCGCCGCCGTTGGACCGAAAGTGGTGTCGACAGGGGCAGCCTAGCCGCCCAAGCGGGTTAGCGGGACGATCAATCGGGTATGTATCCGATCGGGTTGTGACAGTCGGCAGTTTTAGTAACACGTTCGGGTGAGTCACCACGTGGTGACGTAACGGAAGGGCCTAGCTACGCGATGAAACGGAGTCACGGGTAGTGGCGGACAGCCCGCTCGATCGCGCGCTCCGGCTACTGGCAAGCGTCCCCCTGGTCGACGGCCACAACGACCTGGCGTGGACGCTCCGTGACCGATTCGGATCCGACCTCGACGCCGTCGACCTCACCGCCGAACACCCCGACCTGCACACCGACCTGCCGCGCCTGCGGCGGGGCCGGGTGGGCGCCCAGTTCTGGTCGGTGTACGTCCCGAGTTCGCTCACCGGACACGAAGCCGTCACCGCCGTGCTCGAGCAGATCGACCTGGTGCACGAGATCGTCGGCAGGCATTCGGAGCACCTGGCGCTCGCCCGAACGGCTGATTCCGTGGAACAGGCCTTCGACCAGGGCAGAATCGCCTCCCTGCTGGGCGCCGAGGGCGGCCACTGCATCGCCGGGTCGCTCGGCGTCCTGCGCGCGCTGCACCGGCTCGGCGTCCGCTATCTGACCCTCACTCACAACGACAACACGCCCTGGGCGGACTCGGCCACCGACGAACCCGTGGTCGGCGGGCTGTCCGGATTCGGCGTGCGGGTCGTCGCCGAACTGAACCGCCTGGGCATGCTGGTCGACCTCTCGCACGTCGCCGCCACCACGATGCACGCGGCGCTCGACGCTGCCGCCGCGCCGGTCGTCTTCAGCCACTCATCCTGCAGGGCGATCACCGACCACGTCCGCAACGTGCCCGATGACGTGCTGGAACGCCTTCCCGGCAACGGCGGGGTTATCATGATCACCTTCGTCCCGGCCTTCGTCTCGCAGGCCGTGGCCGACTGGGACCCGAGGGCGGGCGGGACGCCGCCGCGGGCCACGCTGGCCGACGTCGTCGCCCACATCGAGCACGCCCGCGAGGTCGCCGGCATCGATCACGTCGGCATCGGCGGCGACTACGACGGGTGCGTGGGCATGCCCGACGGGCTGCCCGACGTGTCGGCCTACCCGAGGCTGTTCGCCGCTCTGCTGGAGCGCGGATGGAGTGCGTCCGACTGCGCGAAGGTTGCTGGCCGTAACGTCCTACGTGTGCTCCGCGCGGCCGAAGACGCTGCCGCCGCACGGTCGTAAGCGGCAACGGGCAACGCCGAAATCTGGCAACAGGTAAAAAGTGCCGGTGCGCCTCCCCGACCCGGCAACTGGCAACCGGTAAGTCCTTCCCGGGTGATCGGCACCGGCCGCGTCGGCCGCGCCGAAGGATCGTCGGAAGGACACACCGGGCGTGAACCGAACCGCTCGCGCGCTCCGCATGACCGCGGCGCTCGCTCTCTCCGGGGCCGTGCTCGCAGGCCTCGCATCCCCTCCCGCGACCGCGGACGACGGCGTCCTGCGGGCGGATCAGGCGATAGCCAGGGAGTGCGCCGCCGAGCCCCTGCCCGATGGCGCCCGGGGCACGGCCCACCGCGCGGTGACCGCGGGCGCGGGTGGGCTCGTCCAGGTCAGGCTGGCCCCGGACGGTCCCGGCGTCGGCGACTGGGACGTGGCGGTCTTCGACAGGGCCACCGGCGAACTGGTGGCCGCGTCGGCGGCGCTGCGGTCGGTCGAGCTGGCCGAGGGCTTCGTCGCCGACGGCCAGGAGCTGGTCGTGCAGGCCTGCCGGTACGCGGGGACGGCCGGGTCCGTCCGCCTCGGCGTCGACTTCCTCGCCGTGCCCGTCGACGGCGAGGGGCAGCGGGCCGAGATCGTGCGGGTCCACACGCCGACCCGCGCGCACAAGGACCGGCTGCTGGCCCTGGACCTCGACCTGACCGAGAAGGCCGACGCCACCGGGTCGAGGTCGTGCTCGCCACCGACGAGGATCGCAGGGCGCTCGCGGCCGCCGGGCTCGACACCACCGTCGTGCGCCCCGACGTCTCCGCGCGCTCGGTCGCCAACGCCCGGGCCGACCGGGACTACGCCGCCCGCGTCGACCGCTCGCCGCTGCCGTCGGGCCGCACCGCCTACCGCCACCTCTACGACTACGAGTACGAGATCAAGGACCTCGCCCGCCGCAACCCCGGCCTCGTGCGCGCGTTCACGCTGCCCGAGCGGACCTGGGAGGGGCGCGACGTCATCGGGGCCGAGATCGCCGCCGACGTCGACGCCATCGCCGACGGCAAGCCCGTGAGCCTCGTGATGGGCGTGCACCACGCCCGGGAATGGCCCGCGGGCGAGCACGCGATGGAGTGGGCCCACGAACTGGTCGCCGGGTACCGAGGGGACGCCGCGATCCGGTCGCTGGTGGCGCGGACCCGCACGATCGTCGTCCCGATCGTCAACCCGGACGGCTTCAGCGTCTCCCGGGAGGCCGAGCCGCGCGGGGACCTCACCCGCTTCGACTACGAGATGAAGCGCAAGAACTGCGCCGTCGCCGACTCGCCGGAGAACCTGCGGACCGGCGCCTGCGCGGCCAACCCGGCCGGGCGGCTGCGCGGCACCGACCCCAACCGCAACTACCCGGGCTTCTGGGGCGGCGCCGGGGCGTCGCCGACCTGGTCCAGCGACGTCTTCCGCGGCTCGGCGCCGTTCTCCGAGCCGGAGACCCGCAACATCCGGTCGCTGGTGTCGACCCGGCAGGTGACCAACCTGCTCACCCTGCACACCTACTCGAACCTCGTGCTGCGCGTGCCCGGCGTCGCGGCGGTCCGGCCGCCGCTCGACGAACCGGAGTACAAGGCGCTGGGCGACCGGCTGGCCGCGCGCAACGGCTATGTCAGCCAGCCGTCCTGGCGGCTCTACGACGCCACCGGGACCACAGAGGACTGGTCCTACTTCGCCACCGGCGGCTGGGGCTTCACCATCGAGATCGGGCCGGACGAGTTCCACCCGCCGTTCGAGACCGGGGTCGTGGCCGAGTACGCGGGCCTGGCGCCCGCCGCGGGTGCCGGACGCGGCGGCAACCGGGCGGCGTTCCTCGACATGCTGGCCAACACCGCCGACCCGGCCGCGCACTCCACCCTCGTGGGCTCCGCGCCGCGCGGGCACAGCCTGCAGCTGCGCAAGACGTTCCAGACCCCGACCTCGCCCGTGGTGCTGCCGGACGGGTCCGGCGGGTCGCCCCTCTCCGTGACCGACACGCTGACCTCGACCCTCGCCGCGCCCGGCGGGCGGTTCACCTGGGCGGTCAACCCCTCGACCCGGCCGTTCGTCGCCGGGCGGCACGGCCGCGAGCCGCGCGGGCCCGCGCAGCAGCCCATCGAGCTGGCGAACCCGCCGGGCGTCCCGGCGGTGAACACCGACTACCCGGCGGATCAGACGGCCGAGGTGATCCCGTTCCGAGTGGACGGTCCGCCCGTGGACAACGGCAAGATGACCGTGTCGGTCCGGTGGGGGCCGCCCGCGAGCGACTGGGACCTCTACGTCCTCGACGCCTCGGGCGCGATCGTGGCCGCGTCGGAGACCGCGGGCACCGACTCCGAGGCCGCTGTCATGTTCGACCCGCCCGCGGGGGAGTACCGGGCCGTGGTGGTCCACTACGAGCAGGCCCGCCCGTCCGGGCCGGACGACTGGTCCGGGCTCCGGGTCGACTTCGCCTCGCCCCTGCCGCCGCTCTACGGTCCGAAGGAGGCGTACACGCTGACCTGCTCCGATCCCAGGGGCAGGCTGGTCAGCGTCACCGAGGTGTTCGTCGACCGCGGGCAGACCGCCGATGTCGGCGACGTGTGCGCCCGGCGGGCCAAGCGCTAGCCGGAGCGGTCCGCGGCGGCCATCCCCGAGCCGCCGCGGACCCCGTTCTCACGCCGGCTGCGGCACCGCGGCCATCAGCGCGTGGAAGTGGTGCGGCTCGTGCGTGGAGAACAGCCCGTACCAGGCGTCCAGGGCGGGCTGGCTCAACACGCCGAGGCGCGAGAGCACGGCGCGGGCGAACTCCAGCGGGGCCACGCCGCTCGCGGTGATCAGGTCGCCGTCGACGACGGCGGGCTCGTTGCGGTAGAGGTGCGCGCCGAGGTAGTTCGGGGCCAGCGCGGCCAGCGCGTTCGGGTCGTTGCTGGTGTGGATGCGGGTGTCGAGCAGGCCAGCGGCCGCCAGGGCGACGGTGGCGCCGCAGATCGCGGCCACCGGCACGCCCGCGGCCAGGAACTCCGCCGCCTTGGCCGCGGCGGGGGCGTGCTCTTGGGCGTCCCAGATCTCCGAGCCGGGCAGGATGAGCAGCGCGCTCTCCTGCGGGGCGAGCTCATCGATGGCCAGGTCGGGGACGATGGTCAGACCGCCCATCGTGCGGATGGGGGCGCGGGTGGCGCCGACGGTGCGCACGGGGAGCGCGGTGCCGGGCTCGGCGAAGAAGCGGCCGGTGTTCAGCTCCGCGATCAGGTGGCCGACCTCCCAGTCGGCCATGGTGTCCAGGACGTACAGGTGCGCGTTCGTCATGCCCCCACGCTAGCCGTGCCCACCGACATCCTCAGTCGCCCTGCCGCTGGCTGAACAGCGCCACCCCGACCGGCGGCAGGCCGACCACGCTCGCCATCAGGTCGCAGAACGCCTCGCCGTGGGCCACCAGGTCCTCCGACACCGGCGTCCACGACGCGCGCAGCTCCAGGTCGTCGGTGCGGGCGGGCCCGGCGATGTCGCCGAAGCGGGCCGAGGACGTGTCGGTGACGGTGCCGCCCAGCGCGGTGTGCTCCGCGCCCGCGGCGGTCAGCGCGTCGGTGAGCCACGACCAGCCGACGCTGGGCAGCAGCGGGTCGTCGGCCAGCTCCGCGTCCAGCTCGGCGCGCACGTAGGCGACCAGGCGCAGCACGCCGTCCCAGGCCTGCTGGCCCTCCGGGTCGTGCAGCAGGATCAGCCTGCCGGTGGCGTGCACGTCGCCGGGGCCGTCGGCCTCGGCGGTGAGCGCGTACGCGAACGGGGCCAGCCGCTGCGGAGCGCGGACCTCGGCGAGCTGCAGCTCCCGACGCGGGCGCAGCGACCGCAGCGCCGCGACGGCCCGGACGAAGATCTCAGGCGCTGGCGTCTCGGTCACGACTGGTAACTGTAAGACCACCCGAGACGGTGAGCGGGGATGGCGCGCCGACCAATACCGCAACCCACGGTGCGAGTAGCCACCGTCCGGGGGGCGCGTGGCACGATTGGACGTGCCATGACTGACACAGCGGACATCCAGGCGGGCCTGCCGACGGCCGCCCGCAGGCACCTTCCCGACGCCCCGTTCCTGGTGGCCGCCCGAGGCGGGACCCCGGAACGCGTGCCGGTGTGGTTCATGCGGCAGGCGGGCCGCTCGCTGCCGGAGTACCGGGCCGTGCGCGAGGGCGTGCCCATGCTCGCCGCCTGCTTCGACCCCGAGCTGGTCCGCGAGGTGACGCTGCAGCCGGTGCGCCGCCACGGCGTCGACGCGGCCATCCTGTTCAGCGACATCGTCGTGCCGCTGGTGGCCGCGGGCGTCGACCTGGACATCGTCGCGGGCACCGGGCCGGTCGTGGCCGAGCCGGTCCGCACCCCGGACGCCGTCGCCGCGCTGCCGACCCTGGACCCGGCCGCCGTCGCGCCGGTCGCCGAGGCCGTCCGGCTGCTCACCGCCGCGCTCGGCGACACCCCGCTGATCGGGTTCGCTGGCGCGCCGTTCACCCTCGCGTCCTACCTGGTCGAGGGCGGGCCCAGCCGCAACCACGAGCACACCAAGGCGCTGATGTACTCCGACCCGGAGACCTGGCACGCGCTGCTGGACCGGCTCGCCGACATCACCCTGACGTTCCTGCGCGCGCAGCTCGCCGCGGGCGTGGACGCCGTGCAGCTGTTCGACTCGTGGGCGGGCGCGCTGTCCGAACGCGACTACCGCCAGTACGTTCTGCCGCACTCCGCGCGCGTGCTGTCCGGGCTGGCCGACGCGGGCGTCCCGCGCATCCACTTCGGCGTCGGCACCGGCGCGCTGCTCGGCGCGATGCGCGAGGCCGGCGCGGACGTGGTCGGCGTCGACTGGCGCACTCCGCTGGACGAGGCCGTGCGCCGCGTCGCCGCCGCGCCGGGGGAGTTCGCCGCTGGACCGGTCGTGCAGGGCAACCTCGACCCCGCCGTGCTGTTCGCAGGCGACGAGGCAGTGCGCGCGCACGCCGAGCGGATCGTCGCCGAGGGCCGCTCGGCCGACGGCCACGTCTTCAACCTCGGGCACGGCGTGCTGCCGCAGACCGACCCCGACGTCCTGACCCGCCTGGTCGAGCTGGTGCACAGGCTGCCGGTGCGATGACCGCGGACGTCGCGGTCGTCGGCGGCGGGATCGCCGGGCTCGCGGCGGCGCACCGGCTGCGCGCGCTGCTCGGGCCGGGCGCGCGGATCGTCGTCCTGGAACAGTCCGACCGCGTCGGCGGCAAGCTGCGCACCGTCGACATCGCGGGCACGCGCTTCGACGTCGGCGCCGAGGCCTGGCTGAACCGCAGGCCCGAGGTCGCCGACCTGGTCGCCGAGCTGGGGCTCGGCGGTGTCGTGCACCCGACCGGCGCCCGCTCGACGGTCCGCGCGGGCGCGACCACCCGGCCCATCCCCAGCGGCACCATGCTCGGCCTGCCCGCCGACCCGGCCGCCGTCGCCGACGTGCTCTCCGCCGACGGGCTGCGCCGCGTCGAGGCCGAGGCGGGCCTGCGGCCGCTCCGGCTGGACGGCGACGCGCCACTCGGCCCGCTGCTGCGCGAGCGCTACGGCGACGAGCTGACCGACCGCCTGGTCGACCCGCTGCTCGGCGGCGTCTACGCGGGCAGCGTCGACGGGCTCGGCCTGCGCGCCACCATGGCCCCCATCGCCGCCGCGCTCGACGCGGGCGCGACCTCGCTGACCGAGGCCGCGGCCAGGGTCGTGCGCCCGGCGACCGGCGAGCCCGTGTTCGCCACCCTGGAGACCGGTCTCAGCGGTCTGGTCCGGGGGCTGGCGGCCGCCGCCGACGTCCGCACCGGGACGGTCGTCCGAGAGCTGGAGCGCTCCGGCGCGGGCTGGCGGCTCGCGCTCGGCGCGGCAGCGCCCGGACACGCCCTCCCGGACCTGCACGCTGACGCCGTCGTGCTCGCGGTCCCGGCGCCGTCGGCACGCAAGCTGCTGGCGGGCGTCGTTCCGGAGGCGTCGGCCGCGTACGCGCGCGTGCAACTGGCCTCCATGGCGGTCGTGGCGCTCGCCTTCCCCGAGGGCACCGAGCTGCCCGGCACCTCCGGCGTCCTCGTCGGCGCGGGCGAGCGGCGCGCCGACGGCACCCCGTTCGCGGTGAAGGCGTTCACCTACTCGGCGACGAAGTGGGGGCGCGGCGGTCCGGTGCTGGTGCGCGGGTCCGTCGGCCGCTTCGGCGACCCGGGCGCGCTGCGCCTCACCGACGACGAGCTGGTCCGCGTCGTCCGCGCGGACCTCGCCGAGCTGGCGGGCGTGACCGCAGGCCCGCTCGACGCCGTCGTCCAGCGGTGGGGCGGCGGGCTGCCGCAGTACGCCGTGGGGCACACCGACCTGGTCGCCGGGATCGAGCGCGCCGTCGTCGCGACGCCGGGGCTGGCGGTGGCGGGCGCCACACTGCACGGCGTCGGCCTCCCGGCCTGCGCGGCCACCGGGGACGCGGCCGCCCGACGTGTCGCCGCCCACCTGCTCGCCGCGCGCTGAGGGTGGGACGATGGCGGTATGGCCCGCCTGAACTACACCGAGCTCAACGACACGATCCGGTACACCATGTGGTCGGTCTTCCGCGTCACGCCCGGCGCGCTGCCCGCCGACCGGGGACCGGCAGCCACCGAGGCGCAGTCCTACCTGGACGCGCTCGCGGACAAGGGCGTCGAGGTGCGCGGCGTCTACGACGTCGCGGGCCTGCGGGCCGACGCGGACTACATGATCTGGTGGCACGCCGAGGCCATCGAGGAGGTCCAGGCGGCCTACACCGGATTCCGCCGCACCGCCGTCGGCCGGGCGTCCACGCCGGTGTGGAGCCAGGTCGCGCTGCACCGGCCCGCGGAGTTCAACCGCAGCCACATCCCGGCGTTCCTCGCCGGTGAGGAGGCGCGCAAGTACGTGTGCGTCTACCCGTTCGTGCGGTCGTACGAGTGGTACCTGCTGCCCGAGGCCGACCGCCGCAAGATGCTTGCCGACCACGGCAAGGAGGCCCGCGACTTCCCGGACGTGCGCGCGAACACCGTGGCGTCGTTCGCCCTCGGCGACTATGAGTGGATCCTCGCCTTCGAGGCCGACGAACTGCACCGCATCGTCGACCTGATGCGCCACCTGCGCGGCACCGAGGCGCGGCTGCACGTGCGCGAGGAGATCCCGTTCTACACCGGGACCCGGCTGCCCGCCGCCGAGTTGGTGGCCAACCTCCCCTAGTCGGGAAGCGATTGTCGGTGACCGGGTCTAGCTTGGGCCCGGTTCCGCCAATCCCTCTCCCGAAAGGCACGATCATGGTCGTTCGCAAGACCGCGTGGCCCGCTGGCACGCCCTGCTGGGTCGACCTGGGCACCGATGTCGACCGCGCCGTCGCGTTCTACGGCGGGCTGTTCGGCTGGACCTTCGAGTCCGGCGGCGAGGAGTTCGCCGGGTACG
Source organism: Actinokineospora sp. UTMC 2448 (assembly GCF_024760565.1). Classification (NCBI taxonomy): domain Bacteria; kingdom Bacillati; phylum Actinomycetota; class Actinomycetes; order Pseudonocardiales; family Pseudonocardiaceae; genus Actinokineospora; species Actinokineospora sp. UTMC 2448. The sequence goes on from NZ_CP031087.1 coordinate 1,818,109, forward strand.
GCATCGCGAGCAAGGACGGCCACCCCGTGGCGGGCATCGGGCCCAGGCAGTCGCCCGATCAGCCAGCGGTGTGGACCACTTACCTGGCCACCGAGGACGTCGCCGCGAGCGCCGAGGCCGTCGTGGCCGCGGGCGGCAAGCTCCTCTTCGAGCCGATGGCCGTCCACGACAAGGGCAGCATGGTCATCGCCGCCGACCCGGTCGGCGCCGTGTTCGGCCTGTGGCAGGCGGGCACCAACACCGGAGCCGACCTGGCGAACGAACCGGGCGCGCTGGTGTGGAACGAGCACATGAGCGCCGATTCCGCGCGCGCCAAGGAGTTCTACGCCAAGGTCTTCGACTACACCTACGGCGCGGTCGACGGCATGGACACCTACTTCACCATCAACGTGCCCAACGCCGAGCAGCCCGTGGGAGGCATCGGCGACGGCGATGGCCCGGGCTGGGTGGTCTACTTCCAGGCCGAGGACGCCGACACCACCGCAGCCACGGTCCAGAAGCTGGGCGGCTCGGTGCTCGCCCCGATCGAGGACACCCCGTTCGGCCGAATGCTCACCCTCGCCGACGACCAAGGCACCCGCTTCCACGTGATGGCCAACGTCCCGGAGCAGTGACCCGCCCAGAGCCCGGAATGCGGGGGCGTTCCGGGCTCTACCGCCCGTTGCGGGCGTTCGGGGGCGCCTGCTGGGGGAGCACGGCAGGAGTGCGGCTTTCGGCGCCCCCACCGACGGTGTTGGTGTCTGCTCGGGGAGCGCGATAACTGGGGCGTTCCGGCTTATCGGCGCTGCCACCATCGACGGCGTTTTGCCGGTAGTGCCCATTCCCGGAAGGCGGCGGCGTCTGCTTGGGGAGCGCGATAGCTGGGGCGTTCCGGCTTATCGGCGCTGCCACCATCGCCGGCGTTTTGCCGGTAGTGCCCATTCGCGGAAGGCGGCGGCGTCGGCCCGGGCGCGGGTGCCCGCGGGGCGGGGGTGGGCCTTGGCCCAGGTGTCGAAGAGTTCGCGGTAGCGGTCGCCGAGTTCGGCCGCGGTGTCCGGGTCGACGATGGCGTTCACCCGGCGGCGTTTGGCCAGGAGGGCGGTGGCCTCGATGGCCAGCATGCGTTCGTCGAAGCCTGGTGGGGGTGGGCCGTCGGCGAGCACGGCGCGCAGGAGGTCCGCCTGCCTGCGGGCGAGGTCCGCGCGCGGGTCGGGGGTCATGGGGCGAGCACCGCGCGGATCACGGCGAGTTCTGCGGCGAAGTCCTCGTCGGCCGGGTAGTGGTCGTCGCGTTCGAGCAGGACGCCCGGGGGTTTGCGGCGGGCGCAGAGGTCGGCGAGCAGGTCGAAGACCTCCTGCGGGACCGGGTGGGCGTGCGAGTCGTGGTAGACGCCGTCGTGCTCGTAGCCGCCCGCGACGTGGACGTAGGCGACGCGCTCCAGGGGGAGGCCGTCGAGCAGGGCGTCGATGTCGTGCCCGAGGTTGCGGGCGTTGGCCCACATGTTGGCCACGTCGAGCAGCAGCAGGCACTCGGTGCGCTCGGCCAGCTCGGTGAGGAACTGGGCCTCGGTCAGTTCCGCGTCCGGCCACTCCAGCAGCGCGGCGATGTTCTCCAGCGCCAGCGGGACGCCCAGGATCGATTGCGCCGCAACGACATTCTCGGTGAGCACGGCCAGCGCGGCGCGGGTGCGGGGGACCGGCATCAGGTGTCCGGAGTCCAGCCCGCCCGCACGCACGAAGCACACGTGGTCGCTCACCAGCGGCGCGTCGACCATGGCGGCGACCTCGGCGAGGTGCTCGACCCGGGCGGTGTCCACCGGGTCGGCCCCGCCCAGCGACAGCGAGACGGCGTGCGGGAGCACGGGGACGCCACGGGACCGGAGCACCCGCAGGGAGTCGGGGAGCTCGCCGCGGTGGATGTTCTCCGCGACGACCTCCACGAAATCGACTCCCGGCAGCCGTTCGACCGTCAGATCGATCTCCGACCGCCAGCCGATGCCCACCCCCACAGGTCCCATGGCGTCCATCATGCCCCCGCTTCGCGCGTCAGCCGCCGCCTCCGCCGCCGCAGCCGCCTCCCCCGCAGCTGCTGCTGCCCCCGCCCGAGCACGATGAGGCGCCCGAGCACGCGTATCCCGACGACCCGCTGGACCCCAAGCCCGCGCCGCTCGCGCGGGTGGCGGCCAGCGCCGTGCTGATCTCCGGGTCCGGGTAGGCGGTCAGGCCCGCGAACAGCACGGCCGTCGTGGCCCCGCCGAGCAGCGCGGCCTCGGTGCCCGCGCCGGGCCGTGACTTCCCCCTCGCCTGGCCCAGCACCCGCTCACCGGCGTAGGTGCGCTCGGACAGCGGCGCCCGGTAGAGCGCGACGGTGACCACCGCGGTCACGATCAGCCCCACGGTGAGCCAGCCGACCGGGTAGCCCTTCGAGATGCCGTTGACCCACCGAGCCACGCCCACCACGAGGAGCACCAGCGCGGGAACCGCGGCGAGCCGCGCCCGCATGGCGCCCCCGTCGACCAGCAGCCCCTTGACGGCCAGCGACGTCCGCACGGCGCGCACCGTGTCGTCGCGGCCGACCCGGTCGACCAGCAGGCCCACGGTTCGGTTCGAGTACCTCTTCGCATCCGTCAGGACCGCCCGGTCGACCATGTCCGTCGCCGTGGCCCCCGCCACCACCCGGACCGTCCCGTTGCGGCTCGCCTTCAGCTTGCCGAGATCCAGCAGTCGGGCCACCGCGGTCTCCACCACCCGCCTCGGCCCCCCGGCCAGATACGCCAGTTCGTGCACGGAGAGCTGGTCGGCGCTGATCAACCCCGCCGTCGACCGGCCCACCGGCGTCCCCGCCCTGATCGCGATCCGCACCGCCGCGGCGAACAGCAGCACGAACACGAAACCGACCAGGTAGATCCGCAAGAAGTCGGGCCCGGAAATGCCCCACGGTTCCATTGCGTCCCCCTTGCCGGGCAGGCGGTCCCCTACGCGCCCGGGTGGCTCTCGCCGCCGCTGGTCACGACACGGACCACACCGCCCATCCATACTTTCCGGCTGTCCGATCAGGATCGACCGGGCAGGACCATGCTCTGGGGGTGTGATGGCGGGCACAAGACAGCTTGAGCAAGACTTAGGGAAGCCCTGGGCAGGATTTAGGCTTGCCGTTGCCGGGAAACGGACCGCGCGAAGATCGCGTGAGCGGCACGCGCCTCAGGTCGGGGCACCCGGCGAGGATACGGCCATTCCGGCCAACCGCGCCGCGTCGGCGAGCACCTTGTCGTAGGTGACCATGCAGTCGACGCTGTCGGCGACGTCCATCGCCGTGGCCAGGTGGATCGCGTCCAGGGTCCCGAGCCTGGGCGGCGGCAGGGTGGTCGCGTCGGCGAGCACGGGCGGCGTGATCTCGACCAGGTCCACCTTCTTGACCAGGAAGCGCTCAGCGACCGGGACCGCGCTGGGGTTCGTCCTGCCCAGGAGCCGGATCAGCTCCACGCCGAGCAGCGCCGACGACACCAGGCGCGGTTCCGGCCGACCCGTGAGCCAGTGACGCAGATCCGGCGACTCCTGTTCGGCGACGAACAGCTTGGCCAATGCCGAGGTGTCGAAGTAGATCAGCGTCGGCATTCAGCGGTCTCCGCGGAGTTCGTCCAACCACTCGTCGGTGGTCCGGTCGGTCAGGTTCGGCACCGGCTCGGGCAGATCGGCCACGCTGAACGGCTCCTGCGCCTGGCGGATCAGCCCGGCCGCGACCAGTTGGGCGTAGCGGTCGTCGGCGGCCGGGACGATGCGGGCGATCGTCTTGCCGCGTTCGGTGATCTCGACGGTTTCCCCCGCCTTGACCAGCCCGAGAACCCGGGCCGTGTGGTGGGACAACTCGCGCATCCCCACGGTGGGGCGGGCGGTTTCCTTGTCGGCGGAAGCAGACATGGCCCACATGTTACCACATGTGTGACCTACGCCTCGTCGGGGACCAGCCGCAGGGAGATGGAGTTGATGCAGTAGCGCTGGTCGGTGGGGGTCGGGTAGCCCTCGCCCTCGAAGACGTGGCCCAGGTGGCTGTGGCACGTCGCGCACAGGACCTCGGTGCGCACCATCCCGTGCGAGCGGTCCTCGCGCAGGATGACGCGGTCGCCCGCCAGTGGCGAGAAGAACGACGGCCAGCCGCAGTGGGAGTCGAACTTCGTCTCGCTGCGGAACAGCTCCGCCCCGCACGCCCGGCAGTGGTAGACCCCGGTGGTCTTGGTTTCGGTGTACTCGCCCGTCCAGGCGGGTTCGGTGCCCGCCTCGCGCAGGACGCGGTACTCGGCGGGGTTGAGCTCGGCGCGCCACTGTTCCTCGGACTTGACGACCGCGGGGGTGGCGCCGACGACCGGTTCCATGCCCTCCACGCTAGCCCAGCAGGGTCGTCACGATGAACACGACGGCGTCCCACGCGGCGATGGCCACACCCAGCAGGATCAGGATGGCCACGATGGCCGCCATCAGCCGGTAGTGGCCGCCGAGCCGGTTGGCCGAGTCGGCGAAGTCGGAGACGCCGCCGAGGTAGCCCTCGACGGTGTAGCCGGGGCGCACGCGCTCCAGTCGGTCCAGGTGCTCGGCGAAGGCCTGCGCCTCGGGGTCGTCGCGGTCGAGCCCGATGAGGTCGTCGTTGAACCGGTCGTGCGGTTCGTCCGGGGCCATGGGTTCACGGTAGCCCGCCGGGGCCGCGGATGTCGTCGCCCGAGCGACGGTTTCCCGGCGCGGACGAGCACGTCCGCGGACCGGCTCTGCGGCCCCGGCGACGGTAGTCTGCCGGGGTGGCAGCAGCCGAGGAGATCACCGTCGACGGCCGCGCGGTGCGCGTGTCCAACCCGGACAAACCGTACTTCGCGGAACTGAACCTCACCAAGCGCGACATCGTCACGTACTTCCTCTCGGTCGGCGACGGCATCCTGGGCGCGCTGCGCGAGCGGCCGACGACCCTGGAGCGCTGGCCGGGCGGGGTGTTCGAGGGCGCCAAGCTCTCCACCCGCGCCGACAACCGCGGCGACGCCTTCTACCAGAAGCGCGTCCCCAAAGGCGCCCCCGACTACGTCGAGACCGCGCGCATCGCCTTCCCCAGCGGCCGCCACGCCGACGAGGTCTGCCCCACCGAACTGGCCGTCGTCGCCTGGGCGGCCAACCTCGGCACGCTGACCTTCCACCCCTGGCCCGTCCGCAGGGCCGACGTCGACCACCCCGACCAGTTGCGCATCGACCTCGACCCGCAGCCGGGGACCGACTTCGCCGACGCCGTGGCGATGGCCCACGAGGCCCGCGCGCTGCTCGACGAACTCGGGATGCAGGGGTTCCCCAAGACCTCCGGCGGCCGCGGGGTGCATCTCTACGTGCCCATCGAGCCGCGCTGGACGTTCGTGGAGGCGCGGCGGGCGGTGATCGCGTTCGGCCGGGAGTTGGAGCGGCGCAGGCCCGACCGGATCACCACGAAGTGGTGGAAGGAGGAGCGCGGCGAGCGCATCTTCCTCGACTACAACCAGATGGCCCGCGACCGCACGATCGCATCGGCCTACTCCGTCCGCCCGACCAGGCGCGCGCTCGTGTCCGCGCCGCTGACCTGGGACGAACTCGCCGACGCGCGCCCCGAGGACTTCTCCGTGCTGACGATGCCCGCCCGGTTCGCCGAGGTCGGCGACCTGCACGCGCCGGTCAACGAGCACGCGTTCGGCCTGGAGCGGCTGCTAGAGATGTTCGAGCGTGACGAGCGCGACCGCGGCGAGGGCGACCTGCCGTACCCGCCGGAGTACCCGAAGATGGCGGGCGAGCCCAAGCGCGTGCAGCCCTCGCGGGCCCGGGACGACTGACCGGCTGCTCCATCCGGTCGAATACAGGACACTTCCGGCAAACGGAGGCAGGCAAAAAGTCGGTCGCCGTGCCTACACTCGATCTCGGAGGAGAGGAGGCTCGACGTGACCGACCCCTATCTGGTGCGCTACGTCGGCGGGCCCCTCGACGGGCGGGTCGACACGCTGACCGCGCCGACCGAGCCCCGGGAGACGGTCACCCACGTGCACCTGCACGAAGGACCCAAGATCGTCCACCACTACGACCTGTCCTACGCGGTCGAACTCGGCTGCGAGTACCGGTTGCGCGAGGACAGCGCCAGCGGCTGACCCGGTCCAGAGTGGAACGCCCGGGTCAGGGCGGGCAGACCGTGCCGTCGCGCGGGACCGTGCCGTCGCGCAGGAACGCCGTCGCCGCCTCCGTCGCGCACGGCGACACCGCCAGCGCGCCGTGTCCTGAGCCCTGCCAGGCCACCCCGACCCCGGTCGCCATGCGCTGCAACGCGCGCTCGGTGCCCTCCATGGGCGTGACGGGGTCGGCCGCGGTCGACAGCAGGACGATCGGCGGGGCCGTCTTGGCGGTCGCCTGCGGCACCGGCTTCGACGACACCGGCCACGGCCCGCACAGCGCCAACCACTGGGCAGAGAGTGCGCCGAAGACCGGATAGCGGTCGTGCAGTTCGCGCGTGGTCTGCTCGATCTGCTCGGTCGCCAGGCGGGACTTGGTGTCGTTGCACCGGACGACCAGCGTGCCGTCGAACGTGGCGGGCAGGTCCCCGGTGTCGGCGGCGACCTGGTCGACGAACCCGCCCAGGGCGACGTAGGAGCCGTCGCGGGCCTCGGCGATCGCGGTGGCCAGCTCGGGCCAGTCGGCGCGGTCGCGCAGGCCGTGCAGGACCGCGCGCAGCAGGATCCCGGCGCCCGGGCCGGTCAGGACCTCGGAGACGACCTCCCGCGCGCCCGGCTCCAGCGGGCACGAGCGGGCGGCGCAGTCCTCGGCGAAGGCGTCCAGCGTGGCCTCGGCCCCGGCCGCGACGCCGGTGACGACGACGCGGGCGTCCTCGTCGGGGTCGGGGTGTCCGTCCAGGACCATCCGCCCGACGCGGTCGGGGTAGCGCTCGGCGAACACCGACAGCACGCGCGAGCCCTCGCCGTGCCCGATGGCGTGCAGGTGCTCCATCCCCAACCCGACCCGCACCGCCTCGGCGTCGGCCGCCGTGCGCCAGGTGTCCAGCGCGGGCAGCCGCGACTCCAGCGCGATCGAGCAGTTCTGCCCGGCGCTGCGCGCCAGGTCGATCCAGTCGGTGACCTCCAGCGCGCGCGGGTCCGCGCCGAGAAGGTCCTGGCGCACGTCGGAGGGCACACAGCGCACGGCGTCGGAGTTGCCCGTACCCCGACGGTCGACGCCGACGAGGGAGAAGGCGGCGAGGAACTCCTTCGGCATCCGCGCGGCCAACTGGGCGGCGTAGAGGGTGCCGGGGAGGCCGTCGATGTCGTTGAACACGGCGATGGGGATCTCCCCGCTGCCCGCCCGCAACACCTGCATCCGCATGGTGCCGCGCCCGGGGGCGTAGGGGGAGTCGAGGACGCCGTTGACCCGCCCGCAGGCGATCTCCAGGTCCTGCGGCAACGCCAACTCGCCCAACCGCTCCCCGATCTCGGGCCCGCACTCGTTCCACCGCACGGACCCGGCACCCGGCTTCCCCAACGGCGGCACCCCGGCAGGCCCCGGCACCTCAGCGGAAGGCGGCGCGAACGTATCCCCACCCCGAACGACGATGGCGGGCCTGCTGGACGGCCCGGCGGTGCACGAAACCGTGAACGCCGCCACCATCACGCAGGCGACCAGACGCCTCAAGCACCCACCTCCCGACACTGCCGCCACCCTGCCATCCCCCCGGTGAGGACCGGGTGAACGGGGGCAATGGCAACCGCGCCCCCGCGGCGGCTGGTGGTGAGGGGGAGGGGACGGGAATTCGGGCTGGCGGGGGACAGGGCTCTCGGGCTGGCGGGGGAGGCCGGGCTGAGGCCACGGGCGTAGCCGAGCCGGTGATGAGGTCAGGTCAGGCGGTGGGGTGGGCGTGGTGGCGGGAGGTCGGGGTGGTGGGAGGTCGGGGTGGTGGTGGGGCTGGGGGTGATGACCGGGGTCGGGTGTGGTGACCAGGGGTTGGGTGTGGTGGCTGGGGGGTGGTGGGGCTGGTTGTGATGGCCGGGGTCGGATGTGGTGGCCGGGGGCGGTGGCGGGACGAGTGTGATGGCTGGTCCGGTGCGGTGGCAGGTGAGTGCTGGTGGGAGTCGAGTGCGGTGGGGGCGAGTGTGGTGGCGGGAGGTCGGGTGTGGTGGCGGGGCGAAGGTGGTGGCGGGAGATCGAGTCCGGCTGGCGGGCGTCGAGCCCGTTGCGGGGGTGTGCTGGGCGAGCGGGCCGCGTTGGCTGGTGAGTTGCCGGACTGAGGCGGCTGCTCGCTCCGGGGATCGGTGATGGCGCGGTGTGAGGGGGCATCGCCGATCCCTCTGCACTTCTCCTCGTGGGCAAGCGGGCCGCATGCATCCCTCCTGTCCACGCCGGGCCTGAGCGCGCGTGAACCAGCGCAGCCGAGGACAGGCCCAGTAGGACTTCTCCCACCCCATACGTAGGATGTTTCCGTGGTCATGGCGCGTGCGGAGTGGTTGGGGCGGTCGGGACGGTGGTGGGGGGTCGTCTCGGGGGTGCCGCGGCTTGTGGGGTCTGTGCCGCCCACCGTTCAGGTGTTGCTGGGGGTTATCAGCGTCCAGGTTGGTGGGGCGGTCGCCAAGACGTTGTTCGCCAGTGCTGGGCCGATGGGGGTCGTGACGCTGCGGTTGGTGTTCGCGGCGGGCATTCTGCTGTTGTTGTGGCGGCCGCGCGTCAAGCGGGAGGCGTTGGGGGTCGTCGTCGCCTACGGGCTTGTGTTGGCCTCCATGAACCTGTTGATCTACCTGGCGATCGCGCGCATCCCGCTCGGGGTCGCGGTGACCATCGAGTTCCTCGGGCCCCTGGCCGTCGCGCTCGTGGGGTCTCGGCGGGTGCTCGACGTCGTCTGGGCGCTGATGGCGGCCGCCGGGGTCGTGTTGCTCGCGCGGGCAGGCGGGGACGTCGACATCGTCGGGGTGCTGCTCGCCGCCGGGGCGGGTGTCTGCTGGGCCGGGTACATCCTGCTCAGCCACCGCATGGGGAGCCGGACCAGCGGCGGGGGCGGGCTGGCGCTCGGCATGGCCATCGGCGCGGTCGTCGCCGTGCCGTTCGGGGTGGCCGACGCGGGCTCGGCGCTGCTCTCGCCGACCGTGCTGCTGGCCGGGCTGGCCGTGGCGCTGCTGTCGTCGGTGATCCCGTACTCGCTGGAGCTGCAGGCGCTGCGCCGGATCCCGCCGAGGGTGTTCGGCGTGCTGATGAGCATCGAGCCCGCCGTGGCCGCGATCGCGGGCATGGTCGTGCTGAACGAGCTGCTGCACCCCGTCCAGTGGGTGGCGGTCTGCCTGGTCGTGGCCGCGTCCGTCGGCGTCACCCGGGCGGGCTAGGACCGCTCCTTGACCTCGCCCCGCAGCACCGCGTCCAGGTCGTAGCGGGCGGGCTCCTCCAACTGCTCGTACGTGCACGACGCGGGCTCGCGGTCGGGGCGCCAGCGGCGGAACTGCGCGGTGTGCCGGAACCGCCCGGGGTAGCCGCCCTCGGTGTGCTCGTAGGCGACCTCGACCACCTGCTCCAGCCGCAGCGGCACCCACGGCTGCTCGGTCGTGCGCCACCGGCTGACCGCGCCCGGCATCCGCAGCGCGTCGTGGTCGGCGTCGGCGGCGGCCCACGGGTGGTTCTCCCGGCCGCCGGGGATCAGCGGGGCCATCTCGGCGGCCAGCTCGCGGCGGCGCGCCGCCGGGAACGAGCCGACCACGCCGACGTGGTGCAGGTGACCCTCGTGGTCGTAGAGCCCCAGCATCAGCGACCCGACGGCCTCGCCCGGCTCGGTGTCCTTGTACCAGCGCAGGCCCGCGACCACGCAGTCCGCCGTGCGCGAGTGCTTGAACTTCAGCAGCGTGCGCTTGTTCGGGGTGTACTCGCCGTCCGCGGGCTTGCCCATCACGCCGTCGAGGCCCGCGCCCTCGAAGATCTCGAACCAGCGGCGGGCCAGGTCGGCCGAGCGGGTCACCGGGGTCAGGTGCACGCGCTCGCCGAGGGTCAGCGCGCCCTCCAGGATCTCCCTGCGCCGCACCGTCGCAATCTCCAGCAGCACGTCGTCGCCCAGGGCCAGGATGTCGAAGGCGATGTAGCGCGACGGCGTGGTCTCCGACAGCAGCGCGACCCGGCTCGCCGCCGGGTGGATGCGCTCGGCCAGCCGGTCGAAGTCCAGTCTGCCGTCGATGTCGACGATCAGCTCGCCGTCGACGACCGCCCGCTCCGGCAGCGCAGCCCGCAGCGCGGCCTCCGCCTCCGGGAAGTACCGGTTGAGCGGCTTGCCCGACCGCGACTGCAGGAACACCTCGTCCCCGTCGCGGAAGGCCAGACAGCGGAAGCCGTCGTACTTGGGCTCGAAGACCAGGTCGTCCCCGTCCGGGATGGACGGCACGGCCTTGGCCAGCATCGGTTGGACCGGCGGGGTCAGCGGAAGGGCCACGCGCCCCATCCTGCCTGATCAGCGCACGCGTGTCCGCCGCGCCGCGCCCAACTCCACGCGCACGGCCGTCGGCAGGGCGTCGACGCCGAGTGAGTCGCGGGCCCGGCGCAGCACCGAGTCGTCCAGCTCCTGCCACACCGCCTTGACGTCGGCGCCCTCGGTCAGCCACAGGCTCAGCCGCAGGGCGGGCGCGTCCCGCTCGCCGACCACGGCCGCCTTGGCCCGGTCGACCCCGGCCACCTGCTCGGCGTCGGCGGCGATGGCCGAGGAGAGCGCGCCGGAGGTGACGGTCAGGGCGTCGTCGAGGTGCAGGTCCGGGTGCGCCTCCGGCCGCAGCGCCCGCGCGGCGAGCCAGATGCCCAGGACGAGCAGCAGCAGACCCGCGGCGATGGCGGCGATCCTGGCCACCTCCGGCCACGCCGCGACGGTGTCCAGCGCGACCGGGTCCAGCACCGGCCGGGCCGCCCGGAACCGGCCGAGCCAGCCCGCGCCGACGACCAGGGCGAGGGCCCCGGCGAGCAGGGCGAGCAGGCCGACGACGCCGGTCAGGCCGCGTTCGGCGCGGTAGGAGCGGGCCACGGCACGCAGCGACGGCGTCATCGGTCCGCCTCCCCGGAATCAACCATGGTGGGCACGTTGGGCAGGCAGCCGCAGGCTGCGGGGGTTTCCGTGGCTGGCCCGCGTCCCGTTCCCCTCAGACGCGGTTGGCAGCCCCAGCACACGAGCGGGTTCATGAGCGGTCCCTCGGTGAGTCGACGACGACGCTGACGCGGGGCGTGCGGGCCAGCGGAAGATCCGCGAGCACCTCGCCGACGACGCCGGTCAGCCGCGGCCGCAGCGCCGACTCCGGCTCGATCGCGCTCGACGCCCGCACCCGCACCTTCCGCCGGGACGCGCTGACCGTCGCGCCGGAGACGTCGTCCTGGGCGCGCACCCGCGTCCCGACGATGCGGGCCAGCGACCGCGGCGAGGTCCGCACCGTCACCCCCGGCGCCGGGTCCAGCAGCGCCACGTCCCGCCTGCCCGTGGCCAGCGCGGCCACCAGCAGGAGCAGGCCCGCGACCGCGGTGATCAGGGCCGTCACCCGGACCGGCGTGCTCTCCCAGGTCAGCGTGCTCAGCTCAGCCCGCCACCGCGGCCACGGCACGACCAGCGGGCCCGCGTCCGGACGCAGCCACCGCCAGCCCACCTCCAGCGCCAGCAGGGCGCCCGCCGTGGCGATGGCCAGGGCCAGCAGCACCGCCACGATCCTCACGACCACGCGCACGGCTCACTCCACCCGCTTCCCTGTCGGCGCCACCAGGCCGGTGACCACGACCTCGACACGGCGCACCTGATAGCCGGTGACGCGCTCCACCTCGTCGGCGACCCTGGCCCGGACCGCGGCGGCCACGGACCGCAGCTCGGCGGGGTAGCGCAGGGCGAGTTCGACGCGCAGGCGCACCTGGGGGCCGTCGCCGTCGACGTCGGCCGCCGCCCCGTGCCGCCCCATGCCGAGCGTGCCCGCCGTGCGGGCGGCGCCGGGGGTGCTGTCCGCGGCCCGCTCGGCGACCCGCCGCACGACGGACGGGGCGATGGTGAGCGTGCCGCGGTCCTCCGGGCTCACTTGTCCTTGCCCCGGCCCGCGAACACGTCGGACAGGTCGAGCTCGCCGTCGATCACCCTGCCGATCACCAGGCCGACGAACCCGACGGCCAGGGTCACCAGGAAGGCGATGAAACCCTGGGTGGCCGCGAGGCCGAGGATGAGACCGGCGATGATGCCGGTCTGGGTGGCGTTCATGATTCCCCTTTGCGGATCAGCGAACCCTGGGCTTGCGGAAGCGCCGCGTGTACCAGCGGCGCACCCGGCGCGCGGCGCCGCGCACCCCGCGCGGCGGGTCGGCGCCCCCGACGACCGGGGCGTCGAAGCGGGCGTCGCGGCGCGCCCGCAGCTCGGCGAGCCCGGCGGCGAACGCCTCCGGGTCGCCCCCTCGGTCCGGGTGGTTGCGCCTGATGAACTCCCGGTACTCCGCGCGCCAGGTCACCGTGCCTCCACGTCGGACACGTGCACGTCGACCGGCACGCCGCCCGCGACACCGCGCACCAGCTCGCGCAGTTCGGCGGTGACGGCGGGGATGGGCCGGTCGGCGGTCAGCACGACCGCCACCTCGACCCCGCCCCGCGCATCCACCCCGACCCCGACGACGCGCCGCCCGGGCAGCGCGGTCGCGACGGTCCCGAACGGACCGCCGTCGAGCCGCACCACCGCCGGGTGCGCGAGCACCGCGGCGGCGAGCCGGTCGGCGATGTCGGACATCACTCGACCCGGGCCTGCGCCGCCTCGTCCCCGGTGCCGTTGTCGTCGGGCAGGTGGATGTCGTTGACGGAGATGTTGACCTCGATCACCTCGAGGCCCGTCATCCGCTCCACCGCGGTGATCACATTGCGGCGCACGGCGCGGGCCAGCTCGACGATCCCGGCGCCGTACTCGACGACCAGGTCGAGGTCGATCGCGGCCTGCTTCTCGCCCACCTCGACGGCGACGCCGGAGGTGGACACCGTCCCCGCGCCCGGGATGCGCTCGCGGATCGCGCCGAAGGCACGGGAGACGCCCCCGCCCATCGCGTGCACGCCGGACACCTCGCGGGCGGCCATGCCCGCGATCTTCTGCACGACGCCGGAGGCGATGGTGGTCTTGCCCTGGGACTGCTCGTCGCCCAGGCGTGCGGGCACGCCGCCCGCACGGGTGCTGGGGACGGACCCGGCGGACTCGGTCGCCGGGGTGTCGGATGTGGTGCTGGGCTGTGCCATGGTCGGCGGCTCCCTCTACGGCGTTGGAGAGATCTCTGCGGCCGGCCGGTTCCGCCGTCCGCACCCCTTGTGATGCCACCGCATGCGCGGATCTCCCGGCAAGTCACCCGATCGGGGGAGGAACCACGTCGACGACCCGGACGTCGACCCCGGTCGCCACCGGCCCGACCCGCTCGGCCAGTCCGGCGAGGACACTCGCGCGGACCCGCTCGGCCAGCGCGTCCGCCGCGACGCCGTAGCGCACGGCGAGTCCGATGTGGATCGTGTCGGCCTCGGTGCGCACCGCGCGCACGTGCCCGAGGCCCGCGACCGCGTCGGCGGCGACGCGGCGCACGACCATCACCACGACGTGGTCGGCGACCCGGACGCCCTCGGCGACGCCGTGATAGGTCCCGCCCGTCCCGCGCACGCCGCGCAGCACGTCGACCATGCGCTCGGCGAGCCCGGGCGGGGCGGGCGGCGGAGTGGCCGCCGCGGCGCGCACGTCGTCCCAGTGGCCGTCGAGACGGGCGAGTTCGGGGCCGCAGTGCGGGCAGGCGCGGGCGTGGCGGGCCAGGTCGGGGTCGGTGGCGGGGCCGTCGGCGGCCAGGCGCAGCAGGTCCTCGCTCCGGCGCCCGCAGGGCATGGCGGTCATCGCAGCTCCCTCAGCTTCGCCAACAGGGCCACCCTCGCCCGGTGCAGCCTGCGGTGCAAGACCGTGACCTCCACCCCCAGCACCTCGGCGACCTCGGCGTAGCTCAGCCCCTCGAACTCGCGCAGCACGAGCGGCACGCGCTGGCCGGGCTCCAGCCCGGCGATCGCCCGGTGCACGGCGGCGGCCCGCTCCCGCAGCAGCGCCTGGCCCTCCGGCGTCGGCCCCTGGTCGACGACCTCGACCCCGGTCAGCGACGCGGTCGGCCTGCGGCGGCGCAGATGGGCGACGGCGGTGTTGCTCACCACCCGGTAGAGCCAGGTGGACACCTTCGCCTCGCCGCGGAAGCCGGACAGGCCCCGCCACGCGGCGATCCAGGCGTCCTGCACGACGTCCTCGGCGTCGGCCGGGTCCCCGCACACGCGCAGGGCGACCCGGTACATCCGGTCGGTGTGGGCGCGCACGAGCGCGTCGAACGCGGCCGCGTCGCCCTGTGCGGCGCGCGCGGCCAGCGCCTCGTCCGACACTGTCACTGCCCCCGGCGATACCGCAGCATCAGGAAGCCGTCCTCGACCAGCAGGGACTCCAGGCGCAGCCGGGTGGGCAGGTGCGGCCGGGTGCCGACGGCGATGCGGCTGGGGCCGCCACCGGCGAGCATCGGCGAGACGGTCAGGTTGAGCTGGTCGACGAGGTCGGCGGCGACGAGCGCGCCGAAGAGCTCCGGCCCGCCCTCGCAGCACACGCGGTTCAGGCCGCGCTCGCCCAGCGCGGCGATGGCGGCCGCCGGGTCGACCTGGTCGTGCCCGGCGACGACGACCTCGGCGCCCGCGGCGGCCAGCGCCCGCCTGCGCTCGGCGTCGGCCGACTCTGCGGTGATGACGATCGGCGGGACGAGCGTGTCGGTGATCAGCGGGGAGTCCGGCGGGACGGAGCAGCGGCCGCTGACCACCGCGATCGGGGGGACCTCGCCGAGCCCGCGCGCCGACCGGCGCCGGTCGCGCAGCTCCCTGCGCTTGATGCCGCGGTAGCCCTCCGCGTGCGCGGTGCCCCAGCCGACGAGCACCACGTCGGCGAGGTCGCGGCCGAGGGCGAGGATCCTGCGGTCGCCCGGGCTGGACAGGCCGACGGACTTGCCCGACAGCTCCGCGCCGCCGTCGGCGCTGGCGACGAAGTTGACCTGCACGAACGGCGCGGTCAGGTCGGGCGGGTAGTCGTAGAGATCTTCCAGCGCGGTGTCGTCCACCACATCGGGAGGGGGCTGACCTGGGGAAACAGGGGGGAGCGGCCACAGCTTGTGCACCGGTCCATCCCAGCACGCCGCTACGCTGCCCGCATGCCGCCGTCCCGCCTCGCCGACCGCGAGCCCGTGCTCGCGCCCGAGGAGCTCGTCGCCGCGCTGACCCCGCCGCCTCGCTTCGGCGCGGTCTCGTTCGACACCTACCTGCCCAACCCGGACGAGCCCAGCCAGGCGGCCGCGGTCGCCGAGGGCCGGGCGTTCGCCGCACGGGTGGGCGCGCCCGCGCCCCGCTCGCTCATCCAGCGGCTGTTCGGCCGCGAGGAGCGCGGCAAGCCGGGCCTCTACCTCGACGGCGGGTTCGGCGTCGGCAAGACCCACCTGCTGGCCTCGCTGTGGCACGCGGCGCCCGGCCCGAAGGCGTACGGCACGTTCGTCGAGCTGACCCACCTGGTGGGCGCGCTCGGCTTCGCCGAGACGGTCCGGCGGCTCAGCGGGCACCGGCTGCTGGCCATCGACGAGTTCGAGCTGGACGACCCGGGCGACACCATGCTCGTGACCCGGCTGCTGGCCGAGCTGACCGACGCGGGCGTGGCCGTCGCGGCGACGTCCAACACCCTGCCGGACAAGCTGGGCGAGGGCCGCTTCGCCGCCGACGACTTCCTGCGCGAGATCCAGGCGCTCTCCGCGCGCTTCGACGTCGTCCGGGTCGACGGCCCCGACTACCGCCACCGCGGCCTGCCCGACGCGCCCGACCCGGTGTCCGACGCCGAGCTGGCGGCCAGGGCCGCCGCGCTGCCCGGGTCCACTCTGGACGACTTCGACGCGCTGTGCGCGCACCTGGCCCGGCTGCACCCGTCGAAGTACGGGCGGCTGGTCGACGGCGTGGCCGCCGTGCACCTGCGCGGCGTGCTGCCGCTCTCGGGCCAGGACGTGGCGCTGCGGGTGGTCGCCTTCGCCGACCGGCTCTACGACCGGGCCGTCCCGGTCGTGGTGTCCGGCGCGCCGGTCTCGGAGCTGTTCACCCCCGAGATGCTGCGCGGCGGCTACCGCAAGAAGTACCTGCGCGCGGTGAGCCGCCTGGTCGCGCTGTCCCGGGACGCCGTCGCCGCCTAGGGCCTGCGGCGGCGGCCCTCGCGGCTCTTGTGCTCGTCGATGAGCGCCCACACCGACACGCCCGACCCGTCCTCGCGGGCCCGCGCACCGGCCCGTTCGGGTTCGCCGCGTTCGGTGAGTTCGCGTCGGACCTGGTCGTAGATGGGTGTGTCGGTCACCGCCGTCCTTCCGCCGTTGATCGTCCTGAGCCCAGGTTACGCACGGTACGCCCTCGCTCGGGTAACGGCGCAGCGTGGTCCGGTAGCTACGTCGGGTGATCCGCCCGGGTGAAACGGCTACGCAGCGGCGTTTTCCGTGGCATCGCGCTCGCGGGGCCGTCGCGCGAGCGTCCCCCACAGGAAGGTGACGACCGCCGACGCCCAGAGCGCGCCGCCGAGGATGTCGGTCGCGTAGTGGTATCCCATGCCGACGATCGCCGTGCCCGCGACGGCGATCAGCGGGAGGGCGACCGCGATCCACCTCGGCCCCGCGGCGATGACCAGCACGGCGAGGATGGCCGCGAGGGCGGTGGTGTGGCCGCTCGGATAGGCGAGGTGGTCGCCGTGGACGCGGCCGAACGCGGGCTTGAGCGCCCAGGTGTTGAGCGCGACCGCGATCGCGGGGCCCGCCGCCGCCATCAGCGCGACCGAAAGGCGGCGGCGGGCCAGGACGACCGTCGCGGCGATGACGGACAGCGTGGCGACCGGGTGCGTGGTGAGGCTGAGCGTGTCCCACAGCGCCGACGGCCCGCCGAGGCGCGCGGCGATCCAGGTGTCGACGGCCGTGGGGCCCTCGCCCACGGCGATCCCCAGCACGACGGCCGCGACGGCGCAGGCCAGTGCCCAGATGAGCATGGGTGCAGTGTGGCCGACGGCCGGGGCCTCGGTGGAGCCGGTCGAACCCTGGACATCCAGTTAACTGGAGCTATTAGCCTTGATCGCACAGGCGAAAGGGGAAACAGTGCCAGTCGAGTTGAACCACACCATCGTCAACGCCACCGACAAGACGGTGTCGGCGCGCTTCCTGACCGAGATCCTCGGGCTGCCGGAGCCGGTCCCGTACGGGCCGTTCATGACCGTCCCGCTGGCCCACGACCTCACCCTCGATTACTACGAGACCCCCGCCCCGATCACCAGCCAGCACTACGCCTTCAAGGTGACCGAGGAGGACTTCGACGCGGTGCTGGCCCGCGTCGTCGACCGGGGCCTCAGCTACTGGGCCGACCCGTACCACCGCGAGGCGGGCCGGATCAACACCAACGACGGCGGCCGGGGGTTCTACTTCGAGGACCCCGACGGCCACAACCTCGAGGTGCTGACCCGCTCCTACGGGGCAGCGGTGTAGGCGGCGAACACCCGGTCGGCGGCCGCCTGGGCCTCGGCCGGGTCCGTGCCCGCGGCGACGCTGGCCTCGCGCCAGCGCTCGTTCGAGGCCCGCATGAAGGCGACCCCCTCCGCCGATGCCGTCCACTCGGCCGCCGAGGACGGCTCGACGGCGGGGGAGCCGGACAGGTGCTCGGCCAGGCCCATGATGCCGAGGTCCCAGCCGATGCCCACCGCGCCGGGGCCGTACTCGGCCCAGCGCTCGTCGTCGACGTGGGCGACGTGCTCCAGCTGGAACCGCACGCCCGCCTCCACCGGGGTCAGGGTGACCTCGATCCAGCTCACGTCACCGCCGAACTCCCAGGTGGCGGCGAAGGACGTGGGCGGGTCGCAGCGCTCGACGACGCCGCCCGCGTTGCCCTCCAGCTGGTAGCGCCCGCCCAGCCGCAGCTCGCCGGTGACGGGCAGGAACCAGCGCGGCAGGCGCTCGGGGTTGGTCAGGGCGTCCCAGACGTCCTCGACCTCGCCCTTGTAGGTCTGCGACACGGTGAGGACGCGGGCCTCGCCCGCCTCCAGCGTGCGCGAGCCGATGGTGCGCGACACGGCGTTGATCTGGTGGTCGACATCGATGGTCATGGCTTTCCTCTCTCACGGCGGCCGCGGGCCAGCTCGGTGGCCAGCGCGTCCAGGTGCGGCGTCCAGAAACGCCGGAAGCGGTCGAGCCACACGTCGACGTCGCGCAGCGGCGCGGAGTTCACCGAGTACAGCCGCCGCGTCCCGGCGGCGCGCACGGTGGTGAACCCGTTCTCCCGCAGCACGCGCAGGTGCTGGGAGACGGCTGGCTGGCTGATGCCGAACTCCGCCTGGATAGCCGCCGACACCGCACCCGAGGTCTGCTCGCCGTCGGCGAGCAGTTCCAGGATGCGGCGTCGGACGGGGTCGCCGAGGACGTCGAACGCGTGCACGGCGCCAAGCTATCAGCCGCTACTTATATAAGCAACCGCTACCGAAGACCGGCGTCGACGGCGTTCATCAGCACGCCGGTGTCGCCCGACATCTCCCAGGCCATCACCCCGAGCAGGCCGCGTTCGCGCACCCACGCGGTCTTCCTGGCGATCGCCCACGGATCGTCGAACGTCCACCACTGGTTGCCGTTGTAGCAATAGGTCGCCACCGCTGCCGTGTCGTGGTGGATCGTGCAGTTGGGGACCATGGCCAGCAGGTTCCCGTACCCCCGGGTGCCCGCCTCCTCGGCGAACTGCCCGGGCGCCGCGCCGGTCGCGGACTGCCACTCGCCGTTGCGGCCGCCGTTGGGCACGCCCTGCCAGCCGCGTCCGTAGAACGCCAGTCCGACGGTCAGCCGCCGTGGATCCACGCCCGCGTCGGTGTAGGCGTTGATCGCCGTCTCCACGCTGAACTTGTTGGTATACGGGTCATCGGCGTCCACGTAGAGGTTGCCCTGGTGGCCGGTGCGGTTGGGCTCCCACGAGTTGTCGCTGCCCGAGCCGTGGAAGTCATAACCCTGCACGTTGGCCACGTCCAGGTACTGGAAGATCTCCGGGACCTCCCAGCCCGCGGCCACCTTGCCCGGGTCGGCCGGGGTGAAGGCGTGCAGTTCGTAGCGCTTGCCGGTGGTGGCCGACAGCGCGTCGAGCTGGCGGCGGAACTCGGCCATCAGCAGCGTGTTGTTGCGCTTGTCGTTCGGGCTCCAGTGGTTGCCGGGGTGCCCGTCGGGGCTGCCCGGCCACTCCCAGTCGACGTCGATGCCGTCGAAGATGCCCGCGGCCGTGCCCGGCCCGCCCGCGCCGCCGTAGGGCTTGATGTTGCCCTTGATCCAGGTGTCGACGCAGGACGCGACGAACTTCTTGCGGGAGGCGTCGGTCGCGGCCACGTCGGAGAAGTACTTCGAGTACGTCCACCCGCCCAGCGAGACGAGGATCTTCAGGTTCGGGTACATCGTCTTGAGCTTGCGCAGCTGGTTCAGGTTGCCGCGCAACGGCTCCCAGCCGGTGTCCGCGACGCCGTCGACCGACTGCGACGCCGAGAACGGGCGGGAGTAGTCGGCCTCGGCGTCGCCTGCGCCGTCGCCCTGGTTCGGGTCCTGCGGGTTGGACGTCGTGCCCTTGGTGACCCCGGACAGGCAGGTCAGGTTCACCGGATCGATGTTCTGGAACGCGTACAGCAGGTGGGTCAGCTTGGCGGCGGCCCCGGAGGTGTGCAGGTTCTTGACGAAGTACTGCCTGCCGTAGATGCCCCACTGGACGAAGTAGGCGACCCGCGCGTACCCGTCCACGATGTCCCCTGTGGACACAGTGACGGCGGGGCTGGCCGCTGAGAGGTTGTCGTAGCCGTCCTTGGCGCGGACGGAGAAGCTGTAGGACGTGGACGGCGCGAGGCCGGTGATCTTCGCGCTCGTCCCGGCGACGGTCACCGGGTCGGCGCCCGCCCGCAGCACCTCGTAGCCCACCACGCCGGTGTTGTCGGTGGCGGCGTTCCAGCTCAGCGTGACGCTGCCGGAGTCGGCCGCCGTGGAGCGCAGCCCGGTCGGGACGGTCGGGGGCTGGGTGTCGTCGGCCGGGTTGTTCGTCGTCACCGCGAGCGGCGCGCTGTCCGGCGACGCGGTGCCCTTGGTGTCCTTCGCCCGCACGGTGAAGGTGTACGACGTGTTCGGCGTCAGGCCGGACACGGTCGCCGACGTCCCGGCCGTCGACGCCGCGACCGCGCCGCCCTGGAGGACGTCATAGCCCGCGACCGGCAGCGATCCCGCCGTGGACGCGGTCCAGCTGAGCGTCACCGACTTCGTCGTCTTGACGGTCGCGCGAACGCCGGTGGGCGCGGTCGGCGGGGTGTCCGGCGTGCCGTCGCAGTTGGCGTTGTCGATCCGGCACTGCGTCGGCTGCGCCGCCGCGCTGAGCCGGAACGTCGGGCTGTAGGGGTAGGTGGACCGGCCCGGGTGCACGGTGTTGATGTAGTACGCGGGCTTCAGCGTGACCTGGTTGCCCGTCTGCGTCACGGTGGCGTGCGATCCGGTGCTGGCGGTGACGCCTGCTGGCAGGGTGAAAGTGATGGCCCATCCGGTTACGGCGGCGGACCCGGTGTTGGTGACGGTGTACTCGCCGGTGGTCCCGGTGAGCGCGAGCGTGGCCCGCAGGCTCCCGTCGGCGGCGGCCGGGACGGCCGGGACGACCAGGGTGGCCAGGATCAGGCCGAGCAGGGCGATGAGCGGTCTGCGAACGCGGTTCATGGGCTGTGCTCCCCTCGCGGAAACAGCAACATGGTCTAGACCATGTGCCGAATGTAGCGAGGTCGAGCGCAGCGGGTCTAGACCAATCCGGCGTCAATCGGCGGGGCGAGCCCGGCCAGCGCGTGCCGCACCGAGCCGAGGTCGCCGTCGAACAGCCAGGTCACGGTGCCGTCCGCGGACTCGCGCCGGGCGTGCACGTGGTCGAGGTCGAACACCACGACGGTGTCCGCTGAGTCGTCCGACCACACCCGGCACGCCAGGAACCCGGCGAACTCGGTGGGCAGGCGGGACCACCCCTCGGCCATGAGGTGGCGGACGAAGTCGGTGAAGTCGGCGACGGTCGGCGTTGCGGCGGGCATGGCGGTCCTTCTCCGGTCGCGGGGTGGCCGGTCCGCTGGTCGCACCGCCGCGGGCGGCGGCGGTCGGGGGCGCGGCGTGCGGACCGGCCACGCGGACGCCGCCGAGCGAGGGAGGCGGCGTCGGGGTTCGGAGCGGGTTTCGGGCTCTGGAACGTCACCCGCGAGCCCCTTTCCGAACGCTGGTGGCCGGGGAGCGCCCGCCTGCGCGACTGGGCGTCCGGGAGCGGACGGGGCTCCCCGGGCGGGAGGCGTGCTCCCACGCGGGAAACGCTAGGTTGTAGTGCACTACATTGGCGAGTCCTTCGATTGGGTGAACTCCCATTACTTGCGGATGCGGCAAGCTGAGCGCAGCCATTCGACGAAGGGGGTCCACTGTGGTCGCCAGCAGTCCCACCGTCCTGAAGCGGTGGATCGCGTTCGAGCTGCGCAGGCTGCGCGAGCGCGCGGGCATCGGCCGCGAGCAGGCCGCGGCGGCGATCCACGGCAGCGTCACCAACATCGGCCACATGGAGGTCGGCCGGTCGCTGCCCGGGCCGCTGGAGCTGGAGCGCCTGCTGGAGCTCTACGGCGTGCCCGAGCGCATCGAGTTCTGGCGGGAGCTGCGGCTGCGCGCCAAGAAGGG
Organism: Actinokineospora sp. UTMC 2448; assembly: GCF_024760565.1. Classification (NCBI taxonomy): domain Bacteria; kingdom Bacillati; phylum Actinomycetota; class Actinomycetes; order Pseudonocardiales; family Pseudonocardiaceae; genus Actinokineospora; species Actinokineospora sp. UTMC 2448. Next base: position 1,839,818 of record NZ_CP031087.1, read on the forward strand.
CAAGGACTGGTGGATCGGCTTCGGCGACGTCGTGCCCGACTACTTCTTCCTGTTCCTCGGCCTGGAGTGCAGCGCGCGGCAGATCGAGAGCTGGGACGCCCACATCGTGCCGGGTCTGTTCCAGACCCCGGACTACGCCCGCGCGGTCTTCCGCGGGCTCCGGCCGGGACTGTCGGAGGCGGAGATCGACCAGCAGGTGGAGCTGCGGCTCGCCCGGCAGCACGAGGTGCTCGACGCTGAGTCACCGCCGGTGGTGTGGCGGGTGATCGCCGAACCCGCGATGCGGTGGGAGGTAGGCAGCCGGGACACGTTGCGTGCACAGCTACGCTCTCTGCTGGAACTGGCCGAGAAGCCGAACATCGAACTCCAGGTGCTGCCGTTCTCCGCGGGCGCGCACATCGGGGTCGACGGGACGTTCAGCCTGCTGACGTTCCCGGCTGAGTTGGAGAACGACCAAGGGGTGGTCTTCGCGGAGACGCGGGTGAAGGGCTACTACTACGAGGAGCCCGAGCAGATCACCCGGTACCGCGACGCTTTGTCGAGGTTGCGGGTGCAGGCGATCAGCCCGGCGGAGTCTCCGGCGTACATCCACCGGATAGCGAAGGAGTTGTGAGCATGAGGTTCCAGGAGGTCGCCGGTGGCCTCCCGGCCATGACGCGGTGGCGCAAGTCGACGTACAGCGCCGAGAACGGGTGTGTCGAGGTTGGACCGTCCGTTGCTGCCGTCGGCGTGCGGGACACGAAACTGGGCGCGGTGAGCCCGGTGCTCGTGTTCCCGCGTCCCGCGTGGTCGGAGTTCACCGTCAGCCTGCGCTGAGGCAGGTCATGGAGTGCCCCGGTCCACACGCTGCGTGGACCGGGGCACTCGGTGGCCGGACGCCCAAACCGATGATGCCTCACGATTCGGTGACCCGCCAGCCGGTAGGTTGACGCCATGGGGGAGCGTCGCGTGCCGTATGCCGATCCCGGTCGACCCGACATCCGCGGCCCCGGACGGTTCCTGTGGTGGCTCGCGATCGCGCAGTGGCGGCAGTCGGCCCAGGGCACGCTCTGGGGCACCCTCTGGATGTGCGGGCTGATCCTCCCGCCGTACCTGGTGCAGCGCGCGATCGATGACGGCCTGCGCGCGGGCGACCGGTCCGCGCTGCTGGGCTGGACGGCCGCGATCGCCGCGGCCGGGCTCTTCGACGCCACGGTCGCCTGGATGCGCCACCGCACCATGACGCTGGTGCGCGGCGACGCCATGTACCGAACGGTGCAGGTCGTGGTGCGGCACGTGGTCCGGCTCGGCGCGGAGTTCCCGCGCAGTCTCTCCGCAGGCGAGCTGGCCAGCGTGCAGGCCACCGACATGCAGCGCATCTCCTGGGTGATGACCTCGACCGGGCCGGGCGTCGGCGCGGTCGTGGCGTACGCGCTCACGGCGGTCGTGCTGTTCGACGTCTCCTGGCTGCTCGCTGTCGTCGTGCTGCTCGGGGTGCCGGTGATGGCGGTGACGCTCGGCCCGCTGCTGCGGGGGCTGCGCGGCCGGGAGAGCGGCTACCGCGAACGGCAGGGCGCGCTCACCGCGCGGACGGCGGACATCGTCGCCGGGCTGCGCGTGCTCTGCGGCATCGGCGGCAAGGACGTCTTCGCCCGGCGCTACCACGCCGACTCCGCCGCGCTGTGCGCCGACGGGTACCGGGTCGGGGCGATCACCAGCTGGGTACAGGCCGTCGGGGCCTGCCTGCCGGTCGTCTTCCTCGCCGCCGTCACCTGGATCGCCGCGCGGCTGACCGCGGCGGGCACGATCACGGTGGGCGAGATGGTCGCCGTCTACGGCTATGTCGCCGTGCTGGTCGTCCCGGTGAGCTTCCTCATCGAGGGCGCCGACGACATCTCCCGCGGTCTGGTCTCCGCCGAGCGGGTGGTCGCCGTGCTGTCCGTGCCGGTCCCGGAACGGGAGAACACCGCGCCCGCGCCGGTGTGCGCACCGCTGACCGATCCCTCCGGGGTCCGCGTGGAGCCCGGGGTGCTGACCGCCCTGGCCAGCACCGATCCGACGCCGGTGGTCGAGCGCCTGGGCGGCTATGCGCCCGGCGCGTGCTGGGGCGACGTCCCCGTGCCGGACGTCGCCGACCTCCGGGCGCGCGTGGTGGTGTCCGACGATTCCGCCTACCTGTTCCCCGGTCCGCTGCGCGCGGTGCTAGGCGGCGACGAGCCGACGGCGGCGATCCGGGCCGCGGCCGCCGAGGACATCGTGGAGACCCTGCCCGACGGGCTGGACACCGTGGTGGAGACGCAGGCCAGGAACCTCTCCGGGGGCCAGCGCCAGCGGCTGCGGCTGGCCAGGGCCCTGCTCGCCGACCCGGACGTGCTGATCCTGGTCGAACCGGCGTCGGCAGTGGACGCGCACACCGAGGCCGCGATCGCCGACGGCGTGGCCGACTACCGCAAGGGCCGCACGACGGTGCTGGTCACGACATCGCCCCTGCTGCTCCAAAAGGCCGACCGCGTGTGCTTCGCCCACGACGGCAGGGTTGTCGAGGGCACGCACGCCGAGTTGCTGGGGGACGCGGACTATCGCGCGCTGGTCGAGAGGGAGGCGTGATGACCGCGTTCCCGGTGGCGGACCGGCGCGCGTCCCGCCGGGCCCGGCGGGAACTCCTGCGGGGCGAGCGGTGGCCGATGGCCGGGGTGCTGGCGCTGACGGTCGCGGCGGCGGCCGCGGGGCTGGTCGCACCTTGGCTGCTCAGCCGGATCATCGGCCTGGTCGAGGACGGCGGGGCGACCCCGGACGCGGTCGACGCGCTCGCGGGCGCGATCGTCGGGTTCGCGCTGCTGCAACTCGTGCTGACCCGGCTGGCGCGGCGGGCAGCGCACCGCATGGGGGAGCGGGCGACGGCCCGGCTGCGCGACGGCCTGGTCGACCGCGTCCTCGCGCTGCCGACCGGGGTGGTGGAGCGCGCCGGGACCGGCGACCTGGTGACCCGCTCTACCGCCGACGTCGCCGCGGTCGGGGCGACGCTGCGCGACGCCGCGCCGGACCTGCTGGTCGCCGCGGCGCAGGTGCTGCTCGTGCTCGGCGCGGTGTTCCTCCTGGACCCGGTGCTCGGGCTCGCCGCCGTCTCCGGGCTCCCGATCGTGGCGCTCGGGGTGCGGTGGTACCGCCGCCGCACGCGTCCGGCGTACCTGGAGCACGGGCGGGCGAGCTCGGCGGTGGCCGAGTCGATGTCGGCCACCGCGGAGGGCGCGCACACCGCGGAGGCGTACGGCCTGGCCGATGAGCGCGTGCGGGACTGCGATCAAGCCGTCGACGCGGTCTACCACACGCGTTATCGCACGCTCGCCTTGCGGCTGCGGGTGTTCCTCACCATCAACCTGGGCCACGTGACGCCGCAGCTGGTGGTGCTGACGGCAGGCGGCTCGATGTACTTCGCTGGCCGGGTCGGGCTGGGCGAGCTCGTCGCCGCGGTCCTGTACGTCTGGCAACTCGCCGACCCGGTCAGCCGGGTGGGCCTGTGGCTGGAGCAGATCGAGGCGAGCATGGCCGCCATGGCCAGGATCGCCGGGGTGGCCGCGCCCGAGGAGCCCGCGGGCGGCGCGGTTCCCCACGACGACCGCGTCCGGCTCAGCGGCGTCCGCTTCGCCTACGTGCCGGGGCGGGACGTGCTGCACGGCATCGACCTCGCGGTGCGGCCGGGGGAGCGGCTGGCGATCGTCGGGCCGTCCGGGGCCGGGAAGTCCACCGTGGGCAGGCTCATCGCGGGCATCGACCGGCCGCGCGAGGGGCGGGTGCTGCTGGGCGGGGCGCCGGTGGCCGACATCGACCCCGCCGAGCGCAACCGGCTGGTCGTCCTGGTCACCCAGGAGCACCACGTGTTCATCGGGACGCTGCGGGAGAACCTGGCCATCGCCGACCCCGACGCCGACGACGCCGCGCTGCTGGCCGCGCTCAGGACGGTCGGCTGGCCGGACGCGGACCTCGACGCGCCGCTGAAGGGCCTGCCGCCTGACAAGGCCCAGCTGCTCGCCCTGGCCCGCGTCGTCCTGCGCGACCCGCACACCGTCGTCCTCGACGAGGCGACCTCCGTGCTGGACCCGCGCTCGGCGCGGGCGACCGAGCGGGCCGTCGCGGCGGTCCTGAGTGGACGGACCGTCATCGCGATCGCGCACCGCCTGCACACCGCGCACGACGCCGACCGGGTCGCCGTGGTCGACCACGGCCGGATCACCGAGTTGGGCTCACACGACGAGCTGATGGCCGCGAACGGCCCGTACGCGAGCCTGTGGCGGTCCTGGCACGGGTGAGCTACCAGGGCGGGCGCGCGGTGATCCCGCCGTCGACCGCGATGTCCTGCCCGGAGACGAACGACGCGAGGGGCGAGGCGAGGAACACGCACACGTCGCCGACGTCGGCCGCCGTGCCGAGCCTGCCCAGGGGCACGGTCTCCCGCCACCGCTCGACGCCCTCCGGCCACTCGTCGACCAGCCCCGGCCGGTCGATGAGGCCGGGGGAGACGGTGTTGACCCGGATGCCCGCGCGCCCGTACTCCAGGGCCGCCGCGCGGGCGTGCATGACCAGGGCCGCCTTGGACGCGCTGTAGTGGGCGTGGCCCTCCGCGGGCGCGTGCGCCTGGATCGAGGCGATGTGGGTGACCGACCCGCCGCCCGCGCGGGCCATGACCTTGGCCGCGGCCTGGGTGCAGGCGAACGCCGAGGTGACGTTGGTGTCCACAACGGACCGCCAGTCCGCCGCGGTCATGTCCGCCAGCGCGAGGTCCGGCTGGATGCCCGCGTTGTTGACCACGGCGTCGAGGCGACCCGCCCAGCCAGCCGCCTCCGCGACGAGCCGGGCGCACTCGGCCTCGACGGCGAGGTCCGCCCCGATCGCCACGGCCCGCACGCCCAGGTCGGCGGCCAGCGCCTCGGCGGCGGCGCGGTTGCGGTGGTAGTGGGCCACGACCGCGGCGCCCGCCTTGGCGAACCGGCGGGCGATCCCGGCTCCGACCCCGCCGCTGGCCCCGGTCACCAGGACGGTGGCGCCACGCAGGTCGATCACGAGTCCACCCCCGGCGGCATCGCGGTCGGGGCGCCGGTGCGGGACAGGGCGCGGATCAGGTCGGCGTGCCGCGGATAGGCCAGTGCCAGGACCTCGGGGTCGCCGCCGCTGTAGTCCGACGGCACGAAGCCCGGGGCCATCGTGGTGCCGCACAGCGCCCACTTGCCGCCGGGCCTGACCCGCGCGCCCATCCAGGTGCCCGCGGGGACGGTGAACTGCACGTGCTGGCCGTCGAGGACGTCGGGGCCGAGCACCTCGACGCGGCCGTCCGAGCCGAGCAGCAGCAGTTCGACGGGATCGCCGAGATAGCGGTGCCAGACCTCGTCGACCGGGAGCCGGTGCATGGCGGAGAACCCGTCGCCCTCGGTCAGCAGCACCAGGATCGCCGAACCGGCGGGACGGCCAGCGGAGACCGCGCCCGCCCAGGTCCGCCGGTACAGTCCGCCTTCTGCGGGGAGTGGCACGAGCCCGAACCGGGCGGCGATGTCGTCGGCGGTGACCTCCATGGGGATCACAGTACGTGAACTCCCGGAAGCGGCCCGGGGAACGCTCGCGGGCCAGGTGACAGCAGGTCGTCGCCGGGGGAGCGGTGTAAGGAGGAGGATGAGCACCGATCCCGACCGGGCCGCCGCGCTGCCGACGGCGGCCCGTGCCGCGACGATCGTGGCCGTCGGGCGAGAGGAGGAGCGAGACCAGTGACGGTGGCGCGTTTCCCCGCCCCCGGCGACCGGCGCGGCGGGGACGACCCCGAGCCGGGCGAGCAGGCGAGCCGGGCGCCCGACCGCTCGCCCACGGCGGGGGTATGCGCCGTCGAGCCGCCATGCTGAGCGGGGTCCCGGCGAGCCCGGGGACGGCGGTCGGCCCGCTGGCCCGGCTCGCCCCCGCGCCGGTGCTGCCCGCCGAGCGCCCCGAGCCCGGCCCGGACGAGCACGCGCGCGCCATGGCGGCTCTGGACACCGTTGTGTCCGAACTGGAGGGTCGCGCAGCCGGGTTGTCCGGGGACCTCCGGGACATCATGGACACCCAGGTGATGATGGCCCGCGATCCGGCCCTGGCGGCGGGCGTCCGCGCGGCCGTCGAGCGGGGACTGCCCGCGGCGTGGGCGGTGCACGAGGCATTCGACGTGCACCTGGAGGCGCTGTCGGCGGTGGGCGGCTACCTGGGCGAGCGGGTCGGCGACCTCGCGGACCTGCGCGACCGGGCGGTCGCCGTCCTGCTCGGCCTGCCCCGGCCCGGCCCGCCGTCGGACGACACCCCGCACGTGCTGGCGGCCGTCGACCTCGCGCCCGCCGACACGGTCGTGCTGGACCCGGCGCGCGTGCTGGCGATCGTGACCGAGAAGGGCGGGCCGACCAGCCACACCGCGATCGTCGCGCGGGCGCTGGGGATTCCCGCCGTCGTCGCCTGCCCCGCGGTGGCCGCGGTGGCGGAGGGCACGCGGGTGATCGTGGACGGCGGCGCGGGGACGGTCGCCGTGGACCCGTCCGATTCCGAGGTGGCGCGGGTCCGCGCCGCGGCGCGGGAGCGGGCGGACGACCTCGCCGCGCACACCGGGCCGGGCCGCACGGCGGACGGGCACCCGGTGGCGCTGCTGCTCAACGTCGGCGGCGGGGACGCTGGAGGAGCGGTGGACGCCGAGGGCGTCGGCCTGTTCCGCACGGAGTTCCTGTTCCTCGACCGCGCGACCGCGCCGTCGTTCGACGAACAGCGCGCCGCCTACAGCGCGGTGTTCTCCGCCTACCCGGGTCGTCCGGTGGTGGTCCGGACCCTCGACGCGGGCGCGGACAAGCCGCTGCCCTTCGCGACGGCGGGCGACGAGCCCAATCCCGCGCTCGGCGTCCGTGGCTACCGGATCGCCCGGCGCGACCCCGCGCTGCTGGACACCCAGCTGGCCGCGATCGCCGCGGCCGCCGCCGAGTGCCGGGCCGACGTGCGGGTCATGGCGCCGATGATCGCCACCCCGGCCGAGGCCGCCGCCTTCGCCGCCGCGGCCAGGGGAGCGGGCCTGGCCGCGGTCGGGGTGATGGTCGAGATCCCGGCCGCCGCCCTGCGCGCCGCCGCCATCCTCGCCGAGGTCGACTTCGTCAGCGTCGGCACCAACGACCTCGCCCAGTACACCTTCGCCGCCGACCGGACGCTCGGAGAGCTCGGCGACCTGCTGGACCCGCGCCAGCCCGCTCTGCTGTCCCTGGTCGCCGCCGTCGCCTCGGCGGGCCGCGCGGCGGGCAAGCCGGTCGGGGTCTGCGGCACGGCCGCGGGCGACCCCGGCCTCGCGCCGGTGTTCGCGGGCATGGGCGTCACGAGCCTGTCCATGCCCGCCGCGCTGGTCCCCGCCGTCCGCGCCGCCCTGCGCGCCCACACCCTCGCCGAGTGCGCGGACCTCGCCGCAGCGGCCGTCCGGTGAAGGAGCCCGTGCTCGCCATCAGCTTGCCGGTCGGCCTGCACGTCCGACCCGCCCGCCCGCTGGTCGAGACCGCGACCAGGCTCGCCGTCGGGCTCCCGGTCGGCCGCACCGAGGAGGTCGTTCTGCTTGCCGAGGGCGACGGCGCCGAGGCCGCCGCGGCGTTGATCGGGGCCGCCTAGCCCACGTCCCGGTGGCCGTTCTGGGCGATCAGGTCCTCGCGCGCCCGGGCCACCCGGGATCGGATCGTCCCGATCGGACAGCCGCAGATCTCGGCAGCCTCGGCGTAGGACAGGCCGAGCACCTGGGTCAGCAGCAGCGCCTCCCTGCGGTCCTGGTCGAGGCCCGCGAGCAGCTGGCCGACCTCCACCACCTGCTCGAAGCCCGTCCGCCCGACCGCGCGCGCGTCGGCGGCGGCCTGGTAGTCCACGGAGTGGGCGACGACCGGGCGGGCGCCCCTGGCCCGCAGGTGGTCCACCACCGTCCGGCGGGCGATCGACAGCAGCCACGTGCGCGCCGACGAGCGGCCCGCGAAGGCGGGGAGGCTGCGCAGCGCGCGGAGGTAGACGTCCTGGGTCAGGTCGTCGGCCATGCGCGGCTCGGTCAGGTGGGAGACCAGACGCCAGACGTCGCGCTGGGTGGCCTGGACGAAACGCTCCAGGGCGGCGCGGTCGCCGGAGCCCGCTGCCAGGGCCCACGCGGTCACGTCGTCACTTTCCGGGGTCGGCACGGGCCCGAGGGTAGCGAAGAAACCCAAGGGAACTCTGAGAGTCCCGCGTCCGACCAAACAGGGCGTGGACTGCGAAACATGCCGAGAAGCGGTATCCGCGCGCCTGGACGGCGAGACCGAGCCGCCGGGGGCCGACGCCCACCTGGCCGAGTGCGCCGTCTGCCGCGAGTGGGCCGCCGAGGCCGTCACCCTGACCCGCCTCCTGCGCGTCCGCGAAGTACTCCCGACCCCGGACCTGACCACCGCCGTCCTCGCCGCCCTCCCACCCGAGATTCAGCCGGCCCCGGACGAGAACTCCACCGAATCGGGTGATTTACCCGTCGCCAGCCGACGGCCCTCGCGAGTGACCTCGTTCCTGTCCCGGCTGCGACTGGCCCACCGCCGCGCCACTCCCCACCCGGCGATGAGGTCCACGGCGAGCCCGGACGGCGTGGAGCCCGCGAGTCGTTCCATGGCAGGCTCGGCGGGTGTCCTGTCCGGGCCGGTGAGCCCCGATGCCCCTGAGCCCGCGGGTCGGCGGAGGCTGGCGTTGGGCATGGTGGCCGTGGCGCAGCTGACCCTCGGCATGGCCCAGCTGCTCGGCGTCACCGGGCACCCGCATCCCGGCCACGTCGACCCCCATGCCACCGCACACCTGCTCAACGAGTCGTCGGCGTGGACCATCGCGCTCGGGATCGGGATGGCGTGGGCCGCCTTCCGGCCCGCCGTGGCGACGGGGGTGCTGATCACCACGACCGGGTTCCTCGCCGTGCTGAGCCCGTTCGCCGTCATCGACCTGGCCACGGGGGCCGCGACGGTCGGCAGGGTCGCCTCGCACGCCATCCTGGTGCTCGCCGTCGGCCTGCTGATCAGCATCCGCCGTGGCCCGCACCGCGCCGGGCTCGCGCCGGACGAGCGGGTGGGCGGTCCCGGCCGGACCGAGCGCCAGCACCGCGAGCACGTCCGCCGCGCCCACCTGCGGCCGGTCAGCCGAAAGTCGGCGGCCTAAAGAGGCAATACCTGGTGACTTTTCAACAAGACCTCCGCATACTGTGCGCGATCACCCGCTCACAGGAGGTCGATTCGTGTCCCCTGCCTTACGAATCCCCGTCTTGGCCGCTTCGGTCCTCGCCGCCGGAGCCCTGATCGCCCAGCCCACCGCCGCCCAGCCGACCGCCGTCGCCGCCGACCCCACCGCCGCCGTCACCGCGGCCATGGCCGCGCGGAAGCCCGCCGTCATGGCCGCACCGAAGATCGATATCACCCGTCGGGACGGCGACTGGGCCTTCGGCACCGCCGTCGCGCTCGGCGTGCCCGGCACCGACCGGATGCCCGAGGGGTGGCTGTTCCTCGCCGAACGCACCCCCGACGGCTGGCGCGTCGCCCTCGACGGCGAGCCCGGGTTCGCCGACCTCGCCGCCGAGGCGCCCGTGGTGACCGAGGCCGAGAAGCCGCTGTTCGCCCAGCAGAACGGCCTGCAGGCGGCGGGCGACTTCCGCACCGGCATGGCCATGCCGTGGACCACCGGCCAGACCTGGGGCATGCCCGGCGGACCGCACGGCTGGTCCGGCACGCCCACGCCGTGGAGTTCGCTCGACCTCGCGGGCGGCGACCAGCGCGTCCGCGCCGCACGCGGCGGCACGGCCTACACGATGTGCAAGGGCTGGATCCGCGTCGTGCACGACCGCGGTTACGCGACCGACTACTACCACCTCTGGAACAACATCAACGTCAACGGCGCGGCCGTCGCCCAGGGCGCCTACCTCGGCGACACCGGCACGGACGTCACCTGCGGCGGCTCCGCGTTTGGCAGGCACGTCCACTTCGCACTCCGCCAGAACAGCGCCTACGTCGGCATCGCGGGCCACAACGTCGGCAAGTGGGTGCCGCAGAACGGCGGCGCCGCCTACCAGGGCTCCGCGCTGCACGGGAGCACCCGGGTCGCGGCGGGCGGCTCGGTCTACAACTACGGCCCGCTCGGCTTCAACCAGGGCGTCGTGGACACCAACGGCGGCGGCACGCTCAACAAGCGCTCCGGCCCCGGCACCGGCTACGGCGTGGTCGGCTCCGTCGCCGACGGCGCCACGGTCACCGTCTCCTGCTCCGCCAACGGCACCTCGCACACCGGCCGCTACGGCGCCACGACCCTGTGGGACCGGCTCAGCGACGGCACCTGGATCAGCGACGCCTACCTCTGGACCGGCGTCAACGGCCCCATCTCCGGCTACTGCTGACCACCAGGGGATGGCGGGTCGGTCGCCCCGGCCCGCCAGCCCCGGTCAGTCCGACCTACCCAGCCCGATCCGCCAGTCCGGCAGCTCGGCCAGCCAGCCAGCCAGCCAGCTCGGCAGCTCGGTCCGCCGACCCGGCCCGGCAGCCGGTCGGCCAGCTCGGCCCGGCAGTTCGGCCCCTCGGCCCGCTGGCACGCCAGCCCGATCTGGCCAGTCCGATCCGCCAGTCCGGCAGCTCGGCCAGGCAGCCAGCTCGGCAGGCCGGGCAACCCGGCCCGCCAACCTGGCCCGGCAGCCGGTCGGCCAGCTCGGCCCGGCAGCCGGTCGGCCAGCTCGGCCCGGCAGTTCGGCCTGCCAGCCCCAGCCCCGGCCGATCAGCCCAGCGTGCCCGTGGCCAGCAGGCCGCCGTCGACGCGGACGGTCTCGCCGGTGATCCACCCTGCCCGGTCCGAGGCCAGGAACGCCACCAGCTCGGCCACGTCCTCCGTCGTGCCCAGCCGCTTCAGCGGGTAGGTCTGCGCCGTCTCCTCCTCGCCCCTGGCGTACAGCGACTCGGCGAACCGGGTCTTGATCAGCCCGGGCGCCACGGCGTTCACCCGCACCTTCGGTCCTAGCTGCCAGGCCAGCTCCTCGGTCAGCCGGATCAGCGCCGCCTTCGACGCGCCGTACGCGCCGATCACGCCGGTGGAGCGCAGCCCGGCCACCGAGGCGATGTTGACGATCGAGCCGCCGTGCTCGCCCATCCACGCCTTCACGACCAGCTGCACGTAGCCCAGCGCGGCCACCACGTTGGTGTCGAAGATCTTGCGCACGCCGTTGAGGTCCATGTCGACGAGCGAGCCGTAGACCGGGTTGATGCCGGTGTTGTTGACCAGCACGTCGAGGCTGCCGAACTCCGCCATCGTCTGCCGCACGACCTCGTCGCGGTCCTCGTCGCGCCCGGTGTTGGCCGCGACCGTCAGCACCCGCGCGCTGCGCACGGCGGAGCGGATCTGGGCCGCGGCGGCTTCCAGCGCGTCGGCCTTGCGCGCGGTGAGGGTGACGGCGGCGCCGCCGCGGGCCAGCTCGGTGGCGATCGCCAGGCCGATGCCCCGGCTCGCCCCGGTGACCAGCGCGGTCTTCCCGGTGTACTCGGCAGTAGTCATGGCTGGCACTGTAGCTAAGCAAGCGCTTAGCCGCGAGGGTGTGAAATCCGGTCGACCACCGGGGCTACACTCGGGTCGTGGTCTTCACCGACTGAACGGCGGGTCCGCCCGCGAGCGAGCGGCTCGTGGGCCGCTGACCCCTGCCCGGCGACCACCCAATCTCGGAGAGAATCCACGTGATCACCGCCACTGACCTGGAACTGCGCGCGGGCTCGCGCATCCTGCTCGCCGACGCCGCGCTGCGCGTCCAGCCGGGCGACCGCATCGGACTCGTCGGCCGCAACGGCGCGGGGAAGACCACCACGCTGCGCGTGCTCGCGGGCGAGGGCGAGCCGTACGCGGGCGAGGTCCGCCGCAGCGGCGAGCTGGGCTACCTGCCGCAGGACCCGCGTGAGGGCGACCTGTCCGTCACTGCCAAGGACCGCGTGCTCTCCGCCCGCGGCCTCGACGAGCTCGCCCGCGAGATGGAGAAGGCGCAGTCGGCGATGGCCGAGCTGGCCGACGACGCCGAGCGCGAGCGCGCCGTGCGCAAGTACGGGCGCATGGAGGAGCGCTTCGCCGCCCTCGGCGGCTACGCCGCGGAGAGCGAGGCCGCCCGCATCTGCGCCAACCTCGGCCTGGCCGACCGCATCCTGGTCCAGCCGCTGCGCACGCTCTCCGGCGGCCAGCGCCGCCGCGTGGAGCTGGCGCGCATCCTCTTCGCCGCCTCCGACGCGGGCGCGGGCGGGCGCTCGGGCACGATCCTGCTGCTCGACGAGCCCACCAACCACCTCGACGCCGACTCCATCGGCTGGCTGCGCGGCTTCCTCAAGCAGCACAACGGCGGGCTGGTCGTGATCAGCCACGACGTCGAGCTGCTCGGCGACGTGGTCAACAAGGTCTGGTTCCTCGACGCCACCCGCGGCGAGGTCGACCTCTACAACATGGGCTGGCAGCGCTACCTCGACGCGCGCGCAGCGGACGAGAAGCGCCGCCGCCGCGAGCGGGCCAACGCCGAGAAGAAGGCCGGGGCGCTGCTGGCCCAGGCCGACAAGATGCGCGCCAAGGCGACCAAGGCCGTCGCGGCGCAGAACATGATCAAGCGCGCCGAGAAGCTGGTCGCCGGGCTGGACGAGGTCCGCCAGGCCGACAAGGTCGCCAAGATCCGCTTCCCGGACCCCGCGCCCTGCGGCAAGACACCGCTGACGGCCGAGGGGCTGAGCAAGTCCTACGGCTCGCTGGAAATCTTCACCGGCGTCGACCTGGCCATCGACCGCGGCTCGCGGGTCGTCATCCTCGGCCTCAACGGCGCGGGCAAGACCACACTGCTGCGGCTGCTGGGCGGCATGGAGAAGCCCGACACCGGCTCGGTCGTCCCGGGCCACGGCCTGCGCATCGGCTACTACGCCCAGGAGCACGAGACGCTCGACCACTCAGCGAGCGTGTGGCAGAACGTGCGCCACGCCGCGCCGGACGTGCCCGAGCAGCAGCTGCGCTCGCTGCTGGGCACGTTCCTGTTCCAGGGCGAGCAGCTCGACCAGCCCGCCGGGACGCTCTCCGGCGGCGAGAAGACCCGCCTCGCGCTGGCCGGGCTGGTCTCCAGCGCGGCCAACGTGCTGCTGCTCGACGAGCCGACCAACAACCTCGACCCGGCCAGCCGCGAGCAGGTCCTCGACGCGCTGCGCCGCTTCACCGGCGCCGTCGTCCTGGTCACGCACGACCCCGGCGCGGTGGAGGCGCTCCAACCCGAGCGGGTGATCCTGCTGCCCGACGGGACCGAGGATCACTGGTCGCCGGAGTACCTCGAACTCGTGCAACTTGCGTGAAAATCGCCGTTTTCCTGGGCGGGTGTAAAAGCCGGATCACGCACCGTCCCCACTTCGGTATCCGCCGTGATCGCCAGGTTAGACACGTTTTAGTCATCTCGTCTGGCATTCCGCGCCACCGTGTTCGATCATTGCGGCGGTAGGGGTCATCCGTGGCCCCCACCACTCGCGACGGAAGGCGGACAACGTGGCTGACCTCAAGAAAGGCGCGCGGATCACCGGCGCCATGCGCGACAAGCTGGCCACCGACTTGAAGAAGAAGTACGAGAAGGGCGCGAGCATCCGCGCCCTCGCGGAAAGCACGGGCCGGTCCTATGGATTCGTGCACCGCGTGCTCTCCGAGTCGGGCGTGACCCTGCGGGGTCGGGGCGGGGCCACCCGGACGAAGAAGAAGTAGCCCGCGAGGGCCGCGCTGCGGGTTCCCGGTGTGGTGCCGGCATCGGAATCCGCTGCGGAAACCGGTTCGATCAGTCGAATCGGAGTCGGAATCCGCGAGCCGAAACCGCATGATCGTTCCCCGGTCCCCGCCGGCTCGGTGTGGACCGGCTCCCCCGCACCCCGGGCCGGGCCCGGGGGTCCTGGGATGATTCCAGGCGCTCCCGGCGTCGCAGTCGAGTCGGGGCGAGGGGAGTCGGCCGATGGACAACGCGCGCAGTTTCCTGCGCGGCTCGATGCGGGCCGCGGACACGCCGAAGGCTCTGCGGACCGGGACGCTGCGCCGGGTGCTGGTCTTCAGCAGGCAGCACCGGGGCCGGTTGGTGTGGTTCCTCGCGCTGACCGTGCTGTCGGCGGTGCTGACCGTGACCACCCCGCTGCTGGCGGGCCGGGTCGTCGACGCGATCGTGGCGGGGTCGTCGACGTCCACCGTGGTCTGGCTGGCCGTGGTGATCGCCGCGCTGGCCGTGGTGGCGGCGGGACTGGGCGTGGCCGAGCGCTGGCAGTCGGCGCGGATCGGCGAGGGCCTGATCTACGACCTGCGCCGGGCGGTGTTCGAGCACGTCCAGCGGATGCCGGTCGCGTTCTTCACCAGGACGCGCACCGGCGCGCTGGTCAGCAGGCTCAACAACGACGTGCTTGGGGCACAGCGGGCGTTCACGTCGACCCTGGCGGGGCTGGTCACGAACGTCATCCAGCTGGTGCTGTCCCTCGCCGTGATGATGACGCTGTCGTGGCAGGTCACGGCGCTCGCGCTGGTCCTGCTGCCGGTCTTCGTGCTGCCTGCGCGCCGGATGGGCCGCCGGATGGCCGACCTGCAGCGCGAGGCGGCGGGCCTGAGCGCGGCCATGAACACCCAGATGACCGAGCGCTTCTCCGCCCCGGGCGCGACGCTGGTCAAGCTGTTCGGCCGCCCGGACGCGGAGTCGGCCGACTTCGCCGAGCGGGCGGGCCGCGTCCGCGACATCGGCGTGCGCACGGCGATGGCGACCCGGTGGTTCATGACCGGCCTGCAGCTGGTGTCCGCGCTGGCCCAGGCGCTGGTGTACGGGCTCGGCGGCTACCTCGCGCTGCGCGGTGAGCTGGCGCCGGGGACGGTGGTGGCGCTCGCGCTGCTGCTGACCCGCCTCTACACCCCGCTGACGGCGCTGGCGAACGCGCGTGTGGACATGATGACGGCGCTGGTGTCGTTCGAGCGCGTCTTCGAGGTGCTGGACCTGCGGCCGATGATCGAGGAGCGGCCGGACCCGGTCGCGCTGCCGCCCGGGCCGGTGTCGGTCGAGTTCACCGACGTGCGCTTCGGCTACCCGGCGGCGGAGAAGGTGTCGCTGGCGTCGCTGGAGGAGGTCGCCGTGCTCGACCGGCGCGGCGGGGTCGAGGTGCTGCACGGGGTCTCGTTCACGGCCGAGCCGGGGGAGATGGTCGCGCTGGTCGGGTCCTCCGGGGCGGGCAAGTCGACGATCGCGACCCTGGTGCCCCGGCTGTACGACGTGGACTCCGGCGCGGTGCGGCTGTCCGGGGTGGACGTCCGCGAGCTGTCGTTCGCGTCCCTGCGGGAGGCCGTCGGCGTGGTCACCCAGGACGGGCACCTGTTCCACGACACCATCCGGGCGAACCTGGCGTACGCGTGCCCGTCCGCTGGCGACGACGAGCTGTGGGACGCCCTGCGCGGGGCCCGCCTCGACGCGCTCATCGCGTCCCTGCCGGACGGGCTGGACACGGTCGTCGGGGAGCGCGGCTACCGGTTGTCCGGCGGCGAGCGCCAGCGGCTGACCATCGCCCGCCTGCTGCTGGCCCAGCCGCGCGTGGTGATCCTGGACGAGGCGACGGCCCACCTGGACTCGTCGTCGGAGGCCGCCGTCCAGGCCGCCCTCGCCGACGCCCTGCGCGGGCGCACCGCCCTGGTGATCGCCCACCGCCTGTCGACCATCCGGGCCGCCGACAAGATCCTGGTGGTCGAGGACGGCCGGATCGTCGAGCAGGGCACGCACGACGACCTCCTGGCCGCCGACGCCCGCTACGCCGAGCTGTACCGCACCCAGTTCGCCGAGGACGCCGCCGCCTAGCCCTGCCGTCCCGCCGCGCGACGCGGGAGGGAGAGCAGGCCCCAGGTGCACCCGCGGTCACCTCGGCGCCCGTGACCGGGCATCCCGATTCGGGTGCGCGACCACCCGATGCGGGCGTGGCGGCGCTCGCCCGCCTACTCGGCGAGGCGGTGGACGACGATCACGCCGCCGTGGGCGGGCTGGTCGCGGCGCTCGTCGTCGGTGGTGACGTACTCGTCGAGGAGCGCGCGGATGCGGCGGTCCAGTTCGGCGGCGTCGGCGGGGGAGAGGTGCAGGGCGAACCGCGCGAAGGTGCTGACCGACTCCGGTCCGGCGGCGCGCAGTTCCTCCTGGAGCGCGTCGATGGGGGCGAAGGCGGCGTCGGCGCCCGTGTCCGCGGGGTCGTCCAGCCACCAGGAGCGCGCCTTGGCGCGGTAGGGCTTCTCCAGCGCCCCGCTCTCGCCGGTCCGGACGGGGGCCTGCTCCAGCAGGCCCGCGTTGATGAGCGTGCGGACGTGGAACAGGACGGTGCCGGGATCGCGGCCGAGCCGGTCGGCGAGCTGCTTGTTGGTCAGCTCCCCCTGCCAGCACAGCCGCAGGATGCGCAGGCGCAGCGGGTGGGCGAGGGCCTTGGCCTCGGCGGCGGTCGCCTCGCGGTGCGGCAGCATGGGGGAATCGTACATCGGTGGAGTTTTCTCAACCGATGTGCAATCCTCCATCAGTGACGGGTGACTATTGGCGGTTATGGACCTCCTCGGGTCTGTCGAACCTCGCCGACGGCGTGCTCAAGGTGGCGCTGCCGCTGGTGGCGATCGAGGCGACCCGGTCGCCGGTGCTCATCGCCGGGCTCGCGGTGGCGTTCTCCCTGCCGTGGCTGCTCGTGGCGCTGCCCGCGGGCGCGGTCGTCGACCGGGCCGACCGGCGGGTCCTGATGATGACGGCCAACCTCGTGCGGGCGGTCCTTGTCCTGGCGATCGCGTTCGGACCGACCGACATCCGGCTGTTCTCCGCGATCGCGTTCGGCATCGGCGTGGCCGAGGTGCTCCACGACGTCGCCGCGCAGTCGGTCGTGCCCGCCGTGGTCCCCGACGAGCACCTCTCCCGCGCGAACGGCCGCCTCTACGCCGTCGAGTTGACCGCGAACGAGTTCGTCGGGCCGCCGCTGGCCGGGTTCCTCGTGGCGGCGAGCGCGCTGGCGGCGCTGGCCGTCCCCGGCGGGCTGTGGATCGCGGCCGTGGTCGCGCTGTTCCTGGTGCGCGGCACGTTCCGGCCCGAGCGGGCCCAGCGGGCGTCGCTGCGCGGCGAGGTCGCGGAGGGCCTGGCCTTCCTGTGGCGCGATCGGGTGCTGCGCGCGTTCTCGGTGGTGGTCGGGCTGTTCAACTTCGCGACCAGCGCGACCTACGCCATCCTCGTGCTGTACGCGGTGGGCGCGATGGGGTTGGACGACCGGGGGTTCGGCTGGCTGCTGGCCGCCGTCGCCGGGGGCAGCGTCGTCGGCTCGGTGGTCGCCGAGCGCGTCGAGCGCGGTCTCGGCCGGGACCGGGCGCTCGTCGGCTCTCTCGCCGTCGCCGCGCCGCTGATCGCCCTGCCCGCCGCCACCGCGAACCCGATCGCGGTGGGGGCGGGCTTCTTCGTCAGCGGCGCCGCGATCATGGTGCTGAACATCGTCATGGTGTCGTTGCGGCAGCGCCGCACACCCGACCGGCTGCGCGGACGGGTCACCAGCGGGCACCGGATGGTGGCGTGGGGCAGCAAGCCGCTCGGCGCGCTGGCGGGCGGCCTCGTCGGCGAACTCCTCGGGCTCCCGGCGGTGTTCCTCGTGATGGGGCTGGTGGCCGCCGCCGGGATCCCGGTGCTGGTGCGGGCCCTGCGCTAGCCCAGGTGCGGCACGCGGTCGCCGTACCGCTCCAGCAGCGCGGCGTTCGCGGTGTCGCCGCCCTCGACATTGGAACTGCGCCAGCGCGGCAGCTCCACACCCTCGGCCTCGGCCCGGTCGTGCAGCCGGGCGAGCATCAGATTCCACAGGAAGGCGTTGCACAGCGTGGAAAGCGACGCGGTCACCGCGGAATCCGGCGGATAGGCCACGTCACCGGGGCCGGTGAGCGTGTCCAGCACGATGGTCGCGTGCTCGGCCAGCAGGCCACCGGCCCGCCGCGTCGCTCCCGCCGACGAGCGGGGCGACGTCACCGCGACGACCGGGCAGCCGCTGTCCACCGCGGTCTGGGCCAGTTCGACCGGGAACGGGTTCACCCCCGAGTTGGAGAAGATGAACAGCACCTCGTGGCCCGTGCGCGGCACCTCGGCGAACACCGACGCCGCCAGCCCGGCGCGCCGCTCGGCCGCGGTGGCCTTCCGGGCGCCGCCGAAGACCTGCAGGTCGTCGTGCACCAGCGGCCGCACGCACGCCAGGCCGCCCGCCCGGAAGAACGTCTCGGCGACGGCGGCCAGCGAGTGCCCCGCGCCCGAGGTGAGCACCAGGCCGTCGGCGCGGACGCAGGACAGCACCAGCTCGGCGGTCTCGTCCAGCGCGGACGCGTTGTGCTCGGCGACTTTCGCCAGGTGGGTGAGGGCCAGGTCGCCGTACACGGTGCCTCCAAAGCGGGTCAGGTCGTCGGGGTGGTCGGCGTCGGCGCCGTCGGCGACGTCCGCGCACGGGACCTCGGCGACGGCCCGGCCGCGCAGGTAGGGGCGGGCGCCGGTGTCGCCGACCGCGAGTTCGGCGACGCCCGCCCAGTGGTCGCGGCCGAGCAGCACCGGGTGGCCGGGCTCGCCGTCGTAGGTCGCCCTGGCCAGCGCGTCGGGGGCGGCCAACGCCGCCAGTCTGGACACCGCGGCCGCCGTGACGCCGGGAGTGTCCACAGTGAGCACGACGGCGGCGTCCACATCGGGCAGTGCGGACAGCCCGGCGCGCAGCGACGAGCCCATGCCCGACGCCCAGTCCGGGTTCTCCACGACGGTCGCTCGATCGCCGAGATGCGCGGCCACCTCGGCGGCGGACGCGCCCGTCACCACGACGACGGGATCGCAGCCGCCGTCGACCAGCGCGCGGAGGGCGTGGTCGACCAGCAGTTCGCCGCGCAAAGGCGCCAGCGCCTTGGGCATGCCGAAGCGCCTGCCCGCACCCGCGGCGAGAAGCAGACCGGCCGTCATGGCAGGCAGCCTAGTCGCCCGGACCGGGAACGATCTAGGTCACATGGGCGATGAGCAGGGAAGTCACCGCTTCCGGCGCGTCCCACACCACCCAGTGGGACGCCTCGTCGAGCATCTCGAAATGGTATGGACCATCGACCCACTTGCCGCAGCTCAGCGCCGCGGTCGAGCCCACCGCGACGTCCTCGGTGCCCCAGAGGTACAGCACCGGGACGGACACCCGGTCCGGCAGGACCGGCCGCCGCGCGGCGCGGAACCAGTTCAGTGCCGCGGTGAGCGCGTCGGGCTCGGACAGCCGGGCGACGTAGTCGGCCACCGCCGACCGGGGCACCCGGTGCTCGAAGATCGCGCGCAGGGCGGCGGCGTCGTCGGCGAGCAGCCTGCGTTCGGCGGAGCGCTCCTTGAACAGCGCCAGGTGCTGCGAGCGCAGCGCCTGGTCCTCGTCGGCGCGGGCGGCCTCGGCCAGCGCGCACGGGTGCGGCGCGGACAGCGCGGCCAGCGTGCGGACGCGGTCGGGGTGCGCGGCCGCGGCGTGCCAGCCCACGACCGCGCCGACGTCGTGGCCGACCAGGTCGAACCGCGCCCAGCCGGACGCGTCGGCGATGGCCAGCACGTCGCCCACGAGATCGTCGACGTGGTACTCGCCGGGCGACTCCGGCCGCACGCCGGGGGAGTAGCCGCGCTGGTCGACGGCGACCGCGCGGTACCCGGCCCGGCCCAGCGCCGCCACCTGGTGCTCCCACGCGGACGCGGCCTCCGGGAAGCCGTGCAGCAGCAGGACCGGCCGGTCGTCGGGCGCGCCCGCGGCGATGCCGTCGAAGGTCCCGGCCGGGGTCGCGATGCGCACGTGTTCGATCACGCACAGCAGACTAGCCGTGGGGACCGACACAGCGGCCAATCCCGGCGGCCGCCGGTTGCGAAGATGACGTCGTGGACGATCTCACCCCCCGCCTGCGCCGCTTCGCCGACGGCGACGCCGCCGCCGTGCTCGTGCTGCACGGCGGTCGGGAGTGGAGCATGGCCCGGGTCGCCTCGCACCAGCTCGCCTACCTGCGGATGGTCCCGTTCGCCCTGGACATCGCCCGCAGGAGCGACAACGTCGGCGTCCACCTGCTGCGCAACCGGTACCGAGGCTGGAACCCGCCCGCCGCGCACCCGGTGCAGGACGCGGAATGGGCGCTGGACCGCATCGGCGACGTCCCGGTCGTGCTGGTCGGGCACTCGATGGGCGGCCGCGTCGCGCTCCGGGTCGCCGGACACCCGAACGTGGTCGGGGTCTGCGCGCTCGCGCCGTGGATCGTCGACGAGCCCGTCGACCAGCTCGCCGGGCGCGCGGTGCTGATCGCGCACGGCGACCGCGACCGGACGACCGAACCCGCGCTGTCCTTCCGCTTCGCCGAGCGCGCGCGGCGGGTCACCGACCGGGTCGCCCGCTTCGACATGCGCGGCGAAGGGCACGCGATGCTGCGCAAAGCGGCCGTGTGGACGCGCCTGACCACGCGTTTCGCGCTCGGTGTCCTCGGCACCCAACCGCATGATCCGCTGATTACGAATGCGTGGCGTCAGCCCGCGCCGGACGGATTGCGGGTGCCTATGTAGAGGGAGGACGTCCGTGAGGAAGGACATCGTGCGGGGTGCGCGCGACCGCGTCGCCGTGATCGGGAGCGGGGTGTCCGGCCTGACGGCCGCCTACCTGCTCCAGCGCCGCCACGACGTGACCCTGTTCGAGGCCGACGACCGGCTCGGCGGCCACGCCCACACCCACGACCTGCCCGCGGGCGACGGCCGCGTGGCCGCGGTCGACAGCGGTTTCATCGTCCACAACGAGCGGACCTATCCCCACCTGCTGCGGCTGTTCGCCGAACTCGGCGTGACCACGCGCGACTCGGAGATGTCGATGAGCGTGCGCTGCGAGGGCTGCGGCCTGGAGTACGCGGGCGCGCGCGGGCCGATGGGCGTGTTCGCCCAGGCGTCCAGCCTGGCCAGACCCCGGTTCCTGCGCATGCTCACCGAGATCAAGCGGTTCCACCGGCACGCCCGACGCGTCCTGCGGGACGACCCGGGCGAGATCACGCTGCGCGCGTTCGTCGTCGTGGGCGGGTATTCGCGGTACTTCGTGGACCACTTCCTGATCCCGCTCGTCTCCGCGGTGTGGTCGGCTGGCCCGGAACCCACGATGCGCTACCCGGCGCGGTATCTGTTCGAGTTCCTGCACCACCACGGCGTGCTCGCCGTCACCGGGTCGCCGCGGTGGAAGACCGTCGTGGGCGGCTCGCGCGAGTACGTCGAGCGCGCGGTCAAGAACCTTTCGGCCGTCGCGCTGTCCACCCCGGTCCGCGCGCTGGTGCGCCACAGCGACCACATCGAACTGCGCGACGACGCCGACGAGGCGCACCGGTTCGACCGGGTCGTCGTGGCCACCCACCCGGACCAGGCCCTGCGCCTGCTCGCGGCGCCGACGCCCGCCGAGCGGGCGACGCTGGGCGCGTTCGAGTACTCGGTGAACCAGACACTCCTGCACACCGACACGTCCGTGCTGCCTCGGACGCGCAACGCGGCGGCGTCGTGGAACTACCTCAAGCCAGCCTGCTCGGTCGCCGACGGCCCGGTGCGGGTCAGTTACGCCATGAACCGGTTGATGGGGCTGACGGAGCCCGAGGAGTACATCGTCAGCCTCAACGCCGCCGACCGCGTGGACCAGGACAAGGTCCTGCGCCGGATGGTCTACGAGCACCCGATCTACACCCCCGGCTCGCTGGCCGCCCAGCGCGGCCTGCCCGCGCTCAACGACGACCGCGTCGCCTACGCGGGCGCGTATCACGGGTGGGGCTTCCACGAGGACGGTTGCGCGTCGGGCGTCCGTGCGGCGGAGCACTTCGGTGCAGGGTGGACTCCGTGACCGCGCTCTATGACAGCACCGTGACGCATGTCCGACGGGAACGGATGGATCGGACATTTCGCCACCGTGTGCACTACTGGCTGGTCGATCTCGACGCGCTGCCCCGGTACGGGCCGCTGGCGAGCTTCCGCGCGGCGGACCATCTGGGCGATCCCGCGCGCTCCATCAAGGCGAACCTGGCCGCCTGGTTGGCCGGGCAGGGCATTTCCGTGCGCGGCCGGGTGTTGATGCTGGCGAACGCGCGGGTGTTCGGGTACGTGTTCAACCCGCTCACCCTGTACTGGGTGCACGATGAACGCGGGGAGGTGGACTGTGTGGTGGCGGAAGTGCACAACACCTACGGGGAGCGGCACTGCTATCTGCTCCGTCCGGACGAGGATGGCCGCGCGCGGGTCGCGAAGGACTTTTATGTGTCGCCGTTCCTGGCCGGGGGCGGCGAATACCTGATGCGCGTGCCGCTTCCAGGTGAAAGGCTTTCCGTGGCGGTTGCCCTCCGCCAGGACGGGAATGCCCCGTTCACCGCGACACTTGTCGGCACGCGCAAGGCGCCGACCCTCGGGGAGGTGGTCCGGATGGTGCTGCGCGGGCGGCTGCTGCCCCACCGGGTCAGCGCCCTCATCCGCAAGCACGGCATCACGCTGTGGCTGCGCCGCGTTCCCGTCGTCCCCCGCCCGAAGCACGCGCCCCAGGAGGGTGTCCAGTGACCGAGATGCCGACCCGCGCCCCGGCGGACCGTCCCGATCCCTCCGGCCAGTGGGGCTCGCTGTTCACCCCGCCGCACAACGCTTTCCGCGCCCGCGTCGCCCGCGCCCTGTTCACCAACGCCGTCCGCCGCCTGCCCGTGCGCGTGGAATACCCGGACGGCACCCGGGTCGGCGCAGGCGGACCGCAGTCCCCGCTGATGCGCCTCGAGCGCCCGTCCGCGTTCTTCCACCGCCTCGGGGTCGACGCCAAGATCGGCTTCGGCGAGAGCTACATGGCGGGCGACTGGACCAGCACGGCGCTGGTGGAGCTGCTGACCGAGTTCGCCGCCCGGATGAGCACCCTCATCCCGCCCCGCCTGCAGGCCTTCCGCCGCTGGGTGGACCGTCGGCAGCCGGTGGCCGAGGAGAACACGGTCGAGAACTCCCGCCGCAACATCCACCGGCACTACGACCTGTCGAACGACCTCTTCGCCACTTTCCTCGACGAGACGATGACGTACTCGTCGGCGTGGTTCGCCCCCGGCTCGACGGACCTGCGGGAGGCGCAACTCCGGAAAATCGACGGCATCCTGGACTACGCCCGGGTCGGTAGCGATACCCACGTGTTGGAAATCGGCACCGGCTGGGGCGCACTCGCGATCCGGGCGGCTCAGCGCGGGGCCCGGGTGACCACGCTGACCTTGTCGTCGGAGCAGAAGGCGCTGGCCGAACAGCGCATCGCCGCTGCTGGGGTGGGGGATCGGGTGCAGGTGGTTCTTCGGGACTACCGGGAGGCCCAGGGGACTTATGACGCTGTGGTGAGCGTGGAGATGATCGAGGCCGTGGGGGAGCGGTATTGGCCTACTTACTTCTCCGCTGTCGATCGGCTGCTGCGGTCTGGGGGCCGGTTCGGGTTGCAGGCGATCACCATGCCGCATGATCGGATGATGGTTACTCGGGATTCTTACACGTGGATCCACAAGTATATCTTTCCTGGGGGGATCATTCCTTCTGTTGAGGCTATCGAGGAGTGTGTGGGGCGGTTCACGGGGATGAAGGTGCAGGCGTTTCGGGACTTCGGGTTGGATTACGCGGAGACGTTGCGGCAGTGGCGGGTTCGGTTTCTGTCGCAGTGGGGGCGGGTTGCGCAGTTGGGGTTTGACTCCACTTTTCGGCGGATGTGGGAGTTTTATCTCGCTTACTGCGAGGCTGGGTTTCGGGCGGGGTATCTGAATGTTCGGCAGTTGTCTATCGGGCGGTGAGGCTGGTGCTGGGAGGCGGTGAGGTTGCTGCTGGTGCTGGAGGTCGGCTCGCCGGTTCCCGGCGTTGCTCGTGGTCACAAGCGTCCTCGCCGGACGGGCAGGTCTCCAGGATGGTCGGGCTTGCCTGCCATCCCGTCGACCTCCCGGTGGGTTACCACAGCCAGGGTGGGGGCGCGGAGCTTGCGTTTTCGCGGGTTAGGGCCCTGGGGGCCCTAACCTGGCAAGTCCTGTTTCGTTGAGGGCCGCGCCCCCACCCTGGCTGTGGTAAGGCTTCGCCAGGTCGACGGGATGGCAGGCAAGCCCTGCTTTGGGGGGTGGGCGGGCGGAGTGCCAGTGGGCAAGAAAGAAATATGAACTGTGTTAAGCAGCGCAACTGCCCTCAAAAGGTAACTCGCCCCGGATAACTGGCCGATGGGGTGGACTCCCATTCGTGGGGAGCGAAGCGGTGCTACCCTTGCTTGGGCGTGGACGGCTTCGCCGCTCCGCCCTTCTCCACGCCCGCGCCGCTTCGCTTAGGGGCCCCGCGAATGGGAGTTCACCCCATCGGCCACTAAGAAGCAAATCGCGAACCACCCTGCCAGCGGCCAGTCGGGCGCCGAAGCCTGTCGAGAAACCAAGGCCCCGGTAGTCGACGAGCGGCAGCGGAGCAAGTCGGCGAGCCCGAGCAACCCACCCGCCCCATCCGGCGTCTTCCGAACAAGCGATGGGAGACTCCCATGCGGAAGGAAATCGGCGTTGACGACACGGTCGGGCGGACAGATGAGCTACGGACAGGGACATCCCCGGGGCCACCGGCCACCGCCGTACCACCCGGACGGCCCCCAGGGTCGCCGCGGGCCTGACCCGCGCCACCAGCAGCCGCACCGGGGCCACCAGCACCCTTACCGGGGGCAAGCCCAGCGCGGACTCGACCAGCGCCACCCGGCTCCGCCTCGGCGGGGGCGGCGGAGGCGGAAGCCGGGGCGGATCGCGCTCGTCGTCGTGCTGGTGCTGGTGGCGTTGGTCGCCGGGCTCTGGATCTACGGGGAGTCGTCGCTCAACCGGACCGCCGCGCTCACCGACTACGAGGGCAGGCCCGCGGCGGGGTCGGGGACCAACTGGCTCATCGTCGGGTCCGACAGCCGGGAGGACCTCAGCGAGGACCAGCAGAAGGAGCTGAACACCGGCGCCCCGGAGGGCAGGCGGACCGACACCATCATGGTCCTGCACATCCCCGACAACGACACACCGCCGACGCTCGTCAGTCTGCTGCGCGACTCCTACGTGCCGATCCCCGGCCACGGCCGCAACAAGCTCAACGCCGCCTACGCCTTCGGTGGCCCGCAGCTGCTCGCGCAGACCGTGGAGGTGTCCACCGGGCTGCGGATGGACCACTACATCGAGATCGGCCTCGGCGGGTTCGCCGACCTGGTCGACGCGGTCGGCGGCGTCGAGATGTGCCTGGACAAGCCCATCAAGGACCCGCTGGCGGGCATCGACCTCCCCGCGGGCTGCCAGGAGCTGTCCGGGCCGGACGCCCTCGGGTACGTCCGCACCCGCGTCGGGCCGAGGGCGGACCTGGACCGGGTGATCCGGCAGCGGGAGTTCATCGGCGCGCTGACCGACAAGGCGACCAGCCTCGGGACGATGGTCAACCCGTTCCGCGCGGTGCCGCTGCTGGCCGCGGCGCCGGACGCGGTGACCGTGGACGAGGGCGACCACCTGCACAACCTGCTGCCGCTGGCCATGGCGATGGGCTCCGGCGACCTGGTCACCACCACGGTGCCGATCGGCGGCGGCGAGCGGGTCCCGGGTGTCGGCGCGGTGGTCCGCTGGGACCGGGAGAAGGCGCTGGCCCTGTTCGACGCGCTGGGCACCGACGCGCCGGTCTCGGCGGACCTCATCACCAAGCCGCCCGCCTGATCAGCGGGTCCGCGCGCGCAGGATCTCCAACGCCTGGTCGGCGTGCACGTTGAAGCGCAGCTCGCTCTTGATCTCGCCGAGCACGGTGTGGTCGGTGTCGATGACGAACGTCTTGCGCTTGGTCAGCAGCGGCCCGAAGCGGCGGCGGACGCCGAACTGCTTGGCGACGGCGCCGTCCGGGTCGGACAGCAGCGGGTAGTCGAAGGCGTGCGTCGCGGAGAACTGGGCCTGCTTCGCCACCGGGTCCGGGCTGATGCCCACGCGGTGCGCGCCGACCTCGGCGAACTCGGCCGCGAGGTCGCGGAAGTGGCAGCTCTCCGCGGTGCAGCCGCCGGTCATCGCGGCCGGGTAGAAGAACAGCACGACGGGGCCGGTGGCCAGGAATTCCGACAGCGAGCGCTGCGCGCCGGTCTCGTCGGCCAGGGTGAAGTCGGCGACCTTGTCTCCGGTCCTCATCGGGTTCCTTTCGGTGGCAGCGGGACGAAACCGCTGGTGCGGGCAACGTACTCGGCGTATCCCGGGCGGCTCGCGCCGAGGTGGCGCTCGGTGAGCGGCTTGCCGGTGCCGCGGGCGAGTAGAGAGGTCATGGCCAGCGGCGACACGATGGTCGCAGCTCCCCACCACGAGTCGCACGCCATCAGGTAGATGCCCCACCACACGCAGGCGTCGCCGAAGTAGTTGGGGTGCCGGGTGTAGCGCCACAGGCCGGTGTCGAGCACCTTCCCGGAGTTAGCCGGATCGGCCTTGAACCGGCTCAGCTGCGCGTCGCCGACGGTCTCGAAGGCGAACCCGACCGCCCACAGCGCCGCGCCCGCCGCGTCCAGCCAGGTGAGCCCGCCGGACTGCGCGACCTGCACCGGCAGCGAGATGACCCACATCAGCACCGCCTGGGGCAGGAACACCACGCGCAGCATGTGCAGGCGCGGATCGCCCTCGGCGCGGCCCAGGATCTCCGCGTAACGCCGGTCCTCCGGCTTGCCGTGGTTGCGGACGTGCAGGTGCACCGCCAGCCGCACGCCCCACACCACGGTGAGCGCCGTGACGAGTATGTCCCCATCGGACTGTCCGAACGAGACGATAGCGATGAGCGCGAAGCCCAGACCCCATGCGGTGTCGATGGTGTCGTACTTGCCCCGCCGCACGCTGATCGCGAACACCGCCGCCATGAGCACCGCGACGGCGGCCGCGGTCGCCGCGAAGGTCACGCCCGCGCCCGCAGTCCTGCGCGCGTGCGCGGCATCCCGCTGCGCCCGGCCGCGGTGGGCCGCACGGCCAGGATCTGGTCGACGCCCATCCGGTTCTCCTCGAACGCCAGCGCCCCGCCCGCGAAGTACAGCCGCCACACCCTGGCCTGTTCCTCGCCGACCAACGCGACGACCTCCGGCCAGCGCCGCTCCAGCGTGGCCCACCACGCCCGCACGGTCCACACGTAGTGCTCGCGCAGCGCCTCCACGTCGCGGACCTCCAGGCCCGCCCGCTCCAGCAGGTCGATGGTCTGGCCGACCGGCCGCATGTTCATGTCCGGGGCGATGTAGGTCTCGATGAACGCGCCACCGCCCTGGGCGTTCGCGCCGCGCGACATCTGCTGGAGCAGCAGGCGGCCGCCGGGCTTGAGCATGCGGTGCAGGGTGGCCGCGTAAACCGGGTAGTTGGCCCGGCCGACGTGCTCGCCCATCTCCAGCGTGCCGATCGCGTCGAACGGCTCGTCCGCGAGGTCCCGGTAGTCCTGCAGCCGGATCTCCACCCGGTCGGCCAGGCCCAGCTCGTCGAGGCGGGCCAGGATGAACTCGCGCTGCTCGCGCGCGAGCGTGATCCCGGTGACGTGCACGCCGTAATCGCGGGCGGCGTGGATGGCCAGCGAGCCCCAGCCGCAGCCGACGTCGAGCATCCGCTTCCCATGCTCCAGCCCGAGCTTCGCGCAGACCAGGTCGAGCTTGTCGCGCTGGGCGTCCTCGACGGTGTAGTCCGGGGCGTCGGAGGTCCAGTAGCCGCAGGAGTAGGCCATCTGCGGGTCGAGGACCATCCGGTAGAAGGCGTTGGAGAAGTCGTAGTGGTGGGAGATCGCGGCCTCGTCGCGGGCCTTGCTGTGCGCGCGCCCGCGCAGCCGCGCCTCGGCCTCGGGGACCGCGGGGCGGGGGCCGAGCACCCCGAGCCGCACGGCGGTCCTGACCAGGCCGAGCTTGTCCCTCAGCCCCAGTCCGGGCGTGGCGCCGCCGCGGGTCAGCGCCCAGAACCGCGACAGCGCGGCGCCCACGTCGCCTTCCACGTCGAGGTCCCCGCTGACGTACGCGCGGGCCAGTCCCAGCTCGTTCGGGCTCCACAGCAGGTGCCGCAGCGCCCGGCGGGTGCGCACGACGCCCACCGGCCCGTCGTCGGGCCCGGCCTCGCTGCCGTCCCATGCGCGCAGCCGCACCGGCAGCGGCGCGCCGATCACCGCCTCGGCCAGCTCGGCCAGGGTGGTGGCGACAGGGGTGCGTTCGGCCACGGCGACTCCGATCTGCGTGGGGGCGTCCACCCCCGCATTCGGGGGTCCGCCACGCCCGGATGGGTCGTGCCAGTATCGGCCTTGTGGAGATCGCGATCGCGCGGGTGGCGACGGAGGTGTTCTCGCCCGCCGTGGTGGTGCTGGTGCTGCCCATGACCGTGGCGTGGCACGCGACCGGGCACGTCGGGCTCACGCTGCTGTGGGGCTTGGAGGTGGCCCTGTTCTCCAGCGTGCTGCCGATGCTGTTCATCATCCGCGGCGCCCGCGCGGGCCGCTGGGACGGCCACCACGTGCGCGAACGCGAGCACCGGACGGTCCCGCTGCTGGTCGGGCTCGCGTCCACGGCCGTCGGCGTCGCCATCCTGGTGCTGGCCGACGCGCCGCGCGACGTCCTGGCGCTGTCCGCGGCCATGATCGCCACGCTGGCCGTGTGCATCGCGGTGACCCGGTTCTGGAAGATCTCCCTGCACGCCGCGGTCTCCGGCGGCGCGGTCGCCATGGTCACGCTGCTCTACGGGCCGTGGTCGCTGCTGTTGCTGGCGCCGCTGGCCCTGGTGTGCTGGTCGCGGGTCGTGCTCGGGGACCACACCGCGGCCCAGGTGGTCGCCGGGGCGATCACCGGGCCGCTCGTCGGCGGGGTGGTGTTCCTGCTAGCGGGCTGAGGCGAGCACGTCCGCGATCGCCGCGACGCCCTGGTCGATCTCGGCCTCGGTGATCACCAGCGGGGGCGCGACGCGCAGCGTGGTGTCGTGGGTCTCCTTGCAGAGCACGCCGCGCTCCATCAGCGCCTCGGAGGCGAGGCGGCCCGCCATGGTGGTCAGCTCGACGCCCGCCCACAGCCCGCGGCCGCGGACCTCGGAGACGCCCCGGCCGACCAGCTCGCCGAGCCGGGCGTGCAGGTGGGCGCCCAGCACCCGCGAGCGCTCCTGGAACTCGCCGGTGGCCAGCAGCCGGACGACGGCGCGGCCGACGGCGCAGGCCAGCGGGTTGCCGCCGAAGGTGGAGCCGTGCTCGCCGGGGCGCAGCACGCCGAGGACGTCGCGGCGGCCGACCACCGCCGACACCGGCAGGATGCCGCCGCCGAGCGCCTTGCCCAGGGTGTAGACGTCGGCGCGGACCCCGGCGTGGTCGAGGGCGAACAGGGACCCGGTGCGGGCCAGGCCCGACTGGATCTCGTCGGCGATGAACAGGACGTCGTTCTCGTCGCAGAGGCGGCGGACCTCGCGCAGGTAGTCCGCGCCGGGCACGACGACGCCCGCCTCGCCCTGGATCGGCTCGACCAGCACGGCGGCCGTCCGGTCGGTGATCGCCGCGGCGAGCGCGGCGGCGTCGCCGTACTCGACGACGGTGAAGCCCGGGGTGAACGGCCCGAAGTCGGCGCGCGCCACCTCGTCGGTGGAGAAGGAGACGATCGTGGTGGTGCGGCCGTGGAAGTTGCCGCCTGCGACGATGATCTCCGCGGTGTCCTTGGCCAGGCCCTTGACCCGGTAGGCCCACTTGCGGGCGATCTTGACAGCGGACTCGACGGCCTCGGCGCCGGAGTTCATGGCCAGCACCATCTCGGTGCCGGTCAGCTCGGCCAGCTCGCGGCAGAACAGGCCGAACTGGTCGTGGTGGAACGCGCGGCTGGTCAGGGTCACCCGGCCGAGCTGCTCGACCGCGGCCGCGACCAGGGCCGGGTGCCGGTGCCCGAAGTTGAGGGCGGAGTACCCGGCGAGGAAGTCCAGGTAGCGGCGACCGTGCACGTCGGTCACCCACGCGCCCTCGGCCTCGGCGATGACCACCGGCAGGGGGTGGTAGTTGTGCGGGCTCCAGTGCTCGTCCATGCCGATGAAGTCGGTGGGCTGGGCAGTCGCGGTCATGTGAGCCAGGTTAAGGGGCGTTCGCGATGGTTTCATCCGGACAATGTTGCTTGTGGCGGGCAAACGTTGCGTGATCTGGCGTCTGCGCTTTGGAAACGTGCGTGAAGCGGGTCCCGGGGCGTCGGACTACCCTCCGCTACATGGTGCGTGACGTGCTGCGGGTACGGCCCGGTGACCTGCCCGATCCCCGGTCCACTCCCGTGGGCCCGACCAGCAAGCAGGCGGCCCGCGCCGCCCTGCCCGCGATCGGCGCCCGCCTCGCCGAGCTGCAGGAGGCGCTGTACGCCGAAGCGACCCGCGGGGTGCTGCTCGTGCTTCAGGGCATGGACACCTCCGGCAAGGGCGGCACCATCAAGCACGTCGCGGGCCTGCTGAACCCGCTCGGCCTGCGCATCGCCTCGTTCAAGTCGCCGACGCGGGAGGAGCGGCGGCACGACTTCCTGTGGCGCATCCGCAAGCAGGTGCCCGTCCCCGGCCAGATCGGCGTGTTCGACCGCTCGCACTACGAGGACGTCCTGATCGTCCGCGTCGAGAACCTGGCCCCGGACTGGGAGGCGCGGTATTCCACGATCAACGCCTTCGAGGCCGAACTGGCGGACTCGGGCATCACGGTGATCAAGTGCTTCCTGCACATCTCCCCGCGCGAGCAGAAGAAACGCCTGCTCGACCGCTTGAACGACCCGTCGAAGCATTGGAAGTACAACCCGGCCGACCTCGCCGCCCGCGCGAAGTGGAGCGCCTACCAGGAGGCGTACGCCGCAGTCCTGGCCCGCTGCTCGACCCCCGCGGCGCCCTGGTACGTCATCCCGGCGGACCGCAAGTGGTACCGCAACTGGGCCGTGGCGAGCCTGCTGCTGGAGACCCTGGAAGCCCTCGCCCCCCAACCTCCCCGCGCCGACTTCGACGTCCGGTCCGAACTGACCCGCCTGACCGAACACGACCCCCTGGCGTGACTCAGCGGGTGGGCAACCGCCCCACAATGGCGCTTGCCGCGTCAACCGCCTTCCCACAAACCACCTCGTGCTCAGCGGACCCGCCTTCGCCGGATTCGTGGGTGGTCCCCTTCAGTCGCGGGGAACCTCAATCGGGAGTCACCCCATCCGCTCGATCACCGCCTTCGCTGTGTTGATCGGGATGCTGAAGCCGATTCCCACGCTGCCCGCCGATCCGCCCGGGCCGGAGGTGGGGGAATAGATCGCGGAATTGACGCCGATCACCCGGCCGTCGGCGTCGAACAGCGGGCCGCCGGAATTGCCCTGGTTGATGGACGCGTCCGTCTGCAGGGCCGCGTACGACACCCCGCCCGAGGCGATGGTCACGTCGCGGTCGAGGGCGCTGATGATGCCGGTGGTCACCGTGCCCTGGAGGCCCGCGGGGGAGCCGATGGCGATCACCGAGTCGCCCACGCGGACGGTGTCGGAGTCGCCGAGTGCCGCGGGGGTCAGGTCGCTGACGCCGGTGGCCTGGAGGACGGCCAGGTCGGAGGCGCGGTCCGTGCCCACCACCGTCGCCGGGGCCGTGGTGCCGTCGGCGAAGGTGATCCGGATCTCGCGGGCGCCCGCGACCACGTGGTGGTTGGTCAGGATCCGGCCGTCGGCGGTGAGGATCACGCCGGAGCCGACGCCCTCGGCGGCGCCGGTGCGGACGTTGATCTCGACCACGCTCGGCATGACCTTGGCCACGACCGCGCTCACGTCCGCGGGCGCGGTGTCGGCCGCCGCCGTGGCGGTGACGGGGGCGGGGGACAGGGGCGAGTCCGTGCCCGCGATGACCGCGCCTGTCGTGCCGCCGATGAGGCCGCCGCCGAGGACCGCGGCGGTGACCAGGGCGACCACGCGCCCGGTGCGGCGCCTCGGCGGAACCTGCGGCCAGAACTGCTGTGGGGGGTAGCTGCCATCCATGGCACCGACCATCCGCCCGGATGCTGGGAACCGGCTGTGGAAAACCTCGGCGTGGGCCAAGAAACTCCGGCGGTGTGCCCGCGCGGAAAGGACACTAGGTTGTCGGACGTGACCAACGAGACCTCGTTCCTGCGCCTACAGGCGCGGACCCAGCGCTTCACCCTCGGCGCCCCGCGCGAGTTCCGCGTCGGCCGCGACCACGTGCTCTTCCTGCGCACGGCGACCGGCGAGGACCGCACCCACATCCTGTGGCGCAAGGACCTCGCCACCGGCGCCGAGACCCGGCTGGCCGACCCCGCCACGCTGCTGAGCGGGAACGAGGAGCTCTCGCCCGAGGAGCGCGCCCGCCGCGAGCGCAGCCGCGAGCAGGGCGGCGGCATCGTCGGCTACGCCACCGACGCGGACGTGACCACCGCGGCCTTCGCCCTCTCGGGCCGACTCTTCGTCACCGTCGACGGCGAGACCAGGGAGCTGGACACCCCCGGCTCGATCATCGACCCCCGCCCCGACCCGACCGGCCGCCACATCGCCTACGTCGCCGACAACGCGCTGCGGGTCGTCGCCGTCGACGGCACGGACGACCGCGCGCTCGCCGAGCCCGATGGCGAGGACCGCGCCTGGGGCCTGGCCGAGTTCATCGCCGCCGAGGAGATGAACCGCTCCCGCGGCTACTGGTGGTCCCCCGACGGCACCCGCCTGCTGGTCGCGCACACCGACCGCACGCAGGTGCAGCGCTGGCACATCGCCGACCCGGCCAACCCCGGCAGCGCGCCGCACACCGTCGCCTACCCGGCCGCGGGCACCACCAACGTCACCGTGCGCCTGGCGGTCATCGGCCTGGACGGCTCCCGGACCGACGTCGACTGGGCGGGCGAGTACCTCGTCACCGCGCACTGGTCGGACAACGGCCTGCCGCTGATCGCCACCCAGACCCGCGACCAGCGCACCTACGAGATCCGCGCGGTCGACCCGGACACCGGGGCCACCGAGCTGATCCACACCGACACCGACGACACCTGGGTCGAGATCGTCACCGGCGTCCCGGCGTGGACGCCCGGCGGCGAGCTGGTCCGCGTCGAGGCCGACGGCCCGGCCAACCGGCTGTTCATCGGCGACCGCGCGGTCACCGGCGACGACCTGCAGGTCCGCTCCGTCCTCGACGTCGGCGACGACGTGCTGTTCACCGCATCGGCCGGCGACCCCACCCAGGTGCACGTCTACACCGCCACCGCGGGCGGCGTCACCCGCGTGTCCACTGAGGACGGCGTGCACTCGGCGTCGCGCGGCCCCGGCGGCCTGGTCCTGACCTCGTGGTCGATGGACTGGGCGGGCTCGCGGCACACGATCGGCGGCCAGGAGATCGCCAACCACGCCGTCGAGCCGCCGCTGACGCCGAACGTCCGGCTGCTCACCGTCGGCGAGCGCGGCCTGCGCGCCGCCCTGCTGTACCCGACCGGTCACGTGCCCGGCAGCGCCAAGCTGCCCGTGCTCATGGACCCCTACGGCGGCCCGCACGCCCAGCGCGTGCTGTCGACCCGCAACGCCTACCTCGGCCCGCAGTGGCTGGCCGACCAGGGCTTCGCCGTCATCGTCGCCGACGGGCGCGGCACCCCGGGCAGGGGCCCGGAGTGGGAGCGCGCGATCGCCAACGACTTCGCGGGCGTCACCCTCGCCGACCAGGTCGACGCCCTGCACGCGGTCGCGGCCGAGCACCCGGACCTCGACCTGGGGAAGGTGGCCATCCGCGGCTGGTCCTACGGCGGGTACCTCTCCGCGCTGGCCGTGCTGCGCGCGCCCGAGGTGTTCCACGCGGCCATCGCGGGCGCGCCGGTCACCGACTGGCGGCTGTACGACACCCACTACACCGAGCGCTACCTGGGCCACCCCGACACCCAGCCCGAGGTCTACGACCGCAACTCCCTCATCGACGACGCGCCCAAGCTGACCAGGGAGCTGCTGATCATCCACGGGCTCGCCGACGACAACGTCGTGGTCGCGCACGCGATCCGGCTCTCCAGCGCGCTCGTGGCCGCGGGCCGCCCGCACGCGCTGCTGCCGCTCCCGGGCGTCACGCACATGACGCCGCAGGAGGACGACGTGGCCGAGAACTTCATGCTCATGCAGGTCCGTTGGCTCAAGTCCGCGTTGGGATTGGAGAAGTAGATGACCGTCACGCCGAGGTGGGGCATCACGCTGCCGCTGACCGGGGTCCCGCTCACCGCGCACCGGGAGCTGGTCAAGGAGTTGCCCGACCTCGGCTACACGGACGTGTGGTCGGCCGAGACCGCGGGCACCGACGCGTTCACCCCGCTGGCGCTGGCCGCGGAGTGGTCGCCCGGCCTGCGGCTCGGCACCGCGATCGTCCCGGTCTACACGCGCGGCCCCGGCCTGCTGGCGATGAGCGCGGCGACCCTGGCCGAGCTGGCGCCCGGCCGGTTCGTGCTGGGCATCGGCACGTCGTCGCCGACCATCGTGGAGGGCTGGAACAGCGCCGACTTCACCGACCCGTTCCGCAGGGTGCGCGACACGCTGCACTTCCTGCGCGCGGCGCTGGCCGGGGAGAAGGTCACCGAGAAGTACGGCACGTTCGAGGTCACGAAGTTCCGGCTGGAGCGCCCGCCGACGGTGCCGCCGCAGGTGATGCTGGCCGCGCTGCGCCCGGGCATGCTGCGGCTTGCCGCCGAGCAGTCCGACGGCGCCATCACCAACTGGCTGGCGGCGTCGGACGTGCCGACCGTGCGCGGGGAGATCGGCGCGGACACCGAACTGGTCGCCCGGATCTTCGTCTGCCCCACCGAGGACGCCGACGCGGCACGGGGCTTGGGCAGGCTGCTGATCAGCAGCTACCTGACCGTCCCCGTGTACGCGGCGTTCCACGACTGGCTCGGCCGCGGCGACCTCCTGCGGCCGATGCACGAGGCGTGGGCGGCGGGCGACCGGGCCGGGGCGAACGCGGCCATCCCCGATTCGGTCATCGACGAACTGATCGTGCACGGCAGCCCTGAGCAGTGCCGGGAGAAGATCGCCGCCTATCAGGAGGCGGGCCTGACCACGCCGGTCATCGCCGTGTTGCCCACCGGCGACGACCCGGCCGACCTGGTGCGGGCGCTGGCGCCGCGCTGAGCGCGCCCAAGATCGGCCGCCGCGTATCCTCTCCAAGGTAAGGCTCACCTAAGAAGGGTTGGCGGATGACCGCATCGCACGACGCGCCCCTGGCCACGCCCGATGCGGTGCGCGCCCTGGTCGGGCCGGTGCTCGACGCCTTGGCCGACGGCGTCCGCGAGCGCGGCGGCCCGCTGCCCTCCGGCGGCCCCTCGGCGGTGAAGGCCCTGGCCGACGTGCTGCCGGAGCACGGCGTCGGCCCGGCCGCGGCCGCCGAGGTGGCGCGCGTGCTGGCCGCGGGCTCGGCCGATCCGGCCGACCCGTGGTGCGCCGCCCACCTGCACTGCCCGCCGCTGGCCGTGGCGGTGGCGGCCGACGTGGCGGCGAGCGCGCTCAACCCGTCGATGGACTCCTGGGACCAGGCGCCCGCGGCGAGCGCGATCGAGCGGCAGGTCACCGACGCCGTGGCCCGGCTGTGCTACCCGGCGGAGCCCGCCGCGGACGCGCTCGTCACCACCGGCGGCAGCGAGTCCAATCTGTACGGTCTGCTGCTGGCCAGGGAGAAGTTCGGCGCGGTGACGCCGGTCTGCGGCCGTAACGCCCACCACAGCGTCGCCCGGGCGGCGTGGCTGCTCGGGCTGCCTCGGCCGGTAGTGGTGGAGTGCCGCGATGACCGGGTGCGCCCGGACGCGCTGGCCCGCGCGCTGGCGTCGGTCGAGGGGCCGACGGCGGTGGTGGCGACGGCGGGCACGACCAACAGCGGCGCGATCGATCCGCTGCCGGAGATCGCGGCCCTGCGGCCGGACTGGCTGCACGTCGACGCCGCGTACGGCGGGGGACTGCTGTTCACCGAGCGGCGGGAGCTGTTGCGGGGGATGGAGAGCGCGGATTCCGTCGCGCTGGACCTGCACAAGTTCGGCTGGCAGCCGATCGCCGCGGGCCTGTTCGCCTGCCGCGACGGCGCGGACCTGCGGATCATGGACACCAACGCCGACTACCTCAACGCCGACGACGACACCGAGGCGGGCCTGCCCGACCTGCTCGGCCGCTCCCTGCGCACGTCCCGACGCCCGGACGCGGTGAAGATCGCCGCGACGTTGCGCGCGCTGGGCAGGCGCGGGATGGGCGAGTTGGTCGAGGCCTGCTGCACGACCGCGCGCGGCGTGGCGGCGGCGATCACCGCCCATCCGGACCTGGAACTGTGGGCCGAGCCGACGCTGTCGACGGTCGTCTTCCGCCCCAAGGCCGCCTGCGACGTCGCCGCCCTCCGCCGGGCCCTGCTCGACGAGGGCAAGGCCGTACTGGGCCGGGCGCGCCTGGACGGCCTGTGGCTCAAGCTGACGTTGCTGCACCCGCACACGACTCCCGGTGACTACCAGCCCCTGCTGGACCTC
The DNA here is from genome assembly GCF_024760565.1 of Actinokineospora sp. UTMC 2448. NCBI lineage: Bacteria > Bacillati > Actinomycetota > Actinomycetes > Pseudonocardiales > Pseudonocardiaceae > Actinokineospora > Actinokineospora sp. UTMC 2448. Next base: position 1,876,266 of record NZ_CP031087.1, read on the forward strand.
GTGGCGAAGGCGGCCCGATGAGCTCGCACGGGAAGCGGGTGACCGCAAGGGCGCGGCCCGTACTCGCGCATCGACGGGTGTCCGGGCGTGCTTGTGGTGTGGGTGTCCTGGTTGGGGATGGCGGTGTGGGCATGGGCCGATGGGTGTCGGGGTGTGTTTGTGGTGGGGGTGTTCGGGTTGGGGGTGGTGGCGTGGGGGTGCTCGGGGGTCGCTCGGTGTCGGGGTGCGCTTGCGGTGGGGATGTCCTGGTTAGGGGTGAGGGCATGGGAGTGCTCGTGGGTGGGTCGGGGTGTGGTTGTGGTGTGGGTGTTGTCGGGGGTGGTGTGGGCGTGGCTGGGGGTCGGTCGGTGTCGGGGTGTGGTTGTGGTGTGGGCGTGTTCGGGAGTCGGTCGGTGTCCGGGTGTGCTTGCGGTGGGGGCGTTCTTGCCGGGGCGGCGGCATGAGCGTGCTCGACCTCGCGGGCGTGGGCATCGGGCCGTTCAATCTCTCCCTTGCCGCGCTCGCCAGTTCGGTTCCCGGGTTGCGGGCCGGGTTCTTCGAGCGGCGGGGCGAGTTCCGGTGGCATCCGGGGCTGCTCATCGACGGCACCACCCTGCAGGTGCCGTTCCTGGCCGACCTGGTCTCGCTGGTCGAGCCCGCCCACCCGCTCTCGTTCCTGTCCTACCTGCGCGACCGCGACCGGTTGTTCCCCTTCTACTTCGCCGAGCGCTTCCACATCCCGCGCGCGGAGTACGACGACTACTGCCGGTGGGCCAGCGAGCGGTTACCCGGCTGCCGGTTCGGCGTCGAGGTGCGGGCGGTGCGCTGGACCGGCGAGGTCTTCGAGCTGGACGTCCCCGATGGCCCTGTGCGGGCGCGCAACCTGGTGTTAGGTGTCGGAACAGAGCCAGTGGTCCCCGGTCCCCTGCGGGAGTTGGCCGTCCATTCCGCCGACTACCTCTCCAAGCGCGATGAGCTGGTGGCGGCCGAGGACGTCACCGTCGTCGGGTCCGGCCAGTCCGGTGCCGAGGTCGTCCTCGACCTGCTGCGCCGCCGCACCGGCAGGCTGCGGTGGATCGCGCGGACGCCCGCGTTCGCCCCCATGGAGTACTCGAAGCTCGGCCTCGAGCAGTTCACCCCCGACTACACCCGCTTCTTCCACGGCCTCGACCAGCCCACCCGCGACCGGCTCGTGCCCGCGCAGTGGCAGCTCTACAAGGGCATCAGCGCCGAGACCATCGACGCCATCCACGACGAGCTGTACCAGCGCAGCGTCGGCGGCGGATGGCCGGACGTGTTCTTCGCCCCCGGCGTCGAGGTCGTCGACGCCCGGCCCGGGATCGAGCTGGACCTGCGGCACGTCCAGCAGAACACCACCGCCACCATCCGGACCGACGCCGTGGTCTGCGCGACCGGCTACGCCGAGCGGGACCTGGGGCCGCTGCTCGGCGACCTGCCCGTCGAGCGGGACGCGGCGGGACGGATCGTCGTGGACGCCGAGTACCGGGTGGCCTCGGGCACATCGGGCTCGGTGTTCGTGCAGAACGCCGAGCGGCACACCCACGGGGTGGGCGCGCCGGATCTGGGGTTGGCCGCGTGGCGGGCGGCGACCATCCTGAACGCGGTGTGCGGGCGCACGGTCTACCGGCTGCCCGAGCGCACGGCGTTCACCACGTTCGGGTTGAGCGGAGGGGACATCGGGTGAGTGGACGGCGCGAGGCATGGGCGGCGGCGGGGGCGGCCGTGGTGCACAAGATGCTCGGCGAGCTGAGCTACGAGGGCCTGCTGCGCCCCGAGCCGGTCGGCGAGCCGGACGAGCGCGGCTTCCGCGACTGGCGGCTCGCGCTGTCCGGCGGCGCGGAGTACCGCTTCGCCGCGCGGCGGGGCGCGTTCGAGTCGTGGGCGGTGCGCCCGGGGACCGCGCTGCGGAACGGCGAGCCCGCCGACGATCCGCGCGCGCTCGTGGTCGACGCCCGCGCCGAGTTGGACCTGACCGGCCTGCGGCTGGCCGACGTGCTCTCCGAGCTGACCGCGACCGTCGCCAACGAGGCGACCAGGATCGCGTCGGCCCCGACCGCGGCCGAACTGTCCGCAATGGACTACGACACCGCCGACGGCAAGCTGACCGGGCATCCTCGCCTGGTGCTGAACAAGGGCCGCGTGGGCTTCTCCGGCCGCGACCGCGAGCGCTACGCGCCGGAGGCGGGGACGACGTTCCCGCTGCGCTGGGTGGCCGTGCGCCGCGAGCACGCAGCCTTTCGGTGCACCGACGACCTCACCGAGGACGGGCTGCTCACCGAGGAGCTGGGCGACCAGCTGGCCGAGTTCCGGGCCGGGCTGTCCGACCCGGACGACTTCGCCCTCGTCCCCCTGCACCCCTGGCAGTTCGACGAGATCATCGGCACCCTCTACGCCGCCGAGCTGGCGACCGGCGTCGTCGTGCCGCTGGGCGAGAGCCGGGACCACTACCGTCCACACCAGACCATCCGCACGCTGGCCAACGCGTCCCACCCGACGCGCAGGGACGTCAAGACGGCCGTGTCGGTGCGCAACACGCTCGTCTACCGGGGTCTGGCGTCGGCGGCGACGCTGGCCGCGCCCCAGGTGACGACGTGGCTGCGCGAGGTGCGCGCGTCCGACGAGCAGCTGCAGGGCTTCGACCTGCTCGGCGAGGTGGCGAGCGTGTCGGTGCGGCACCCGCTGTTCGGCGCGATCGACGAGCTGCCGTACCGCTTCCACGAGACGCTGGGCGCGCTGTGGCGCGAGCCCATCCGGACGCGGCTGGTGCCGGGGGAGCGGGCGATCTCCTTCGCCGCCCTGCCCTACCCCGGCGTGCTCGCCCACCTCGTCCGCCAGTCCGGGATGGAGCCGGACGCGTGGCTGTCGAAGGTGCTCGACCTGCTGCTCACGCCGCTGCTGCACTGGCTGCTGGAGCACGGCGTCGGGTTCTGCCCGCACGGCCAGAACCTCATCCTGATCACCGACGCGGCGGGTGTGCCGCTGCGGGCGGCCATCAAGGACTTCGCCCAGGGCGTCGACCTGCTCGACGAGCACCTGCCCGCCTACGACCGGCTCGGTGGCGACGCCGCGGCGGACATGCTGCGCTGGCCTGCGCACCTGCTGGTCCAGTCGTTGTTCAGCTCGGTGTTCGCAGGCCAGCTGCGGTTCATCGCCGAGATCGCCGACGCCGACCTGGACTACGCCCGGCCGCGGCTGTGGGCGCGCGTCCGGGAGATCGTGGGCGCCTATCGGGACAGCCACCCGTCGACCGCGGCGCGGTTCGACGCGTGCGGGCTGTTCGCCCCCGACGTCGAACGGGTCTGCCTCAACCGCGAGCACCTCGCGGGCCAGGGCTTCGACAAGATCGACCGGGACGACGAGTTCGACGTCCGCTTCGGCAGGGCGCTCAACCCGCTGGCGGGCCCGGACGCGGGCGGTGCCTGGTGATCGACCACCGGCGGCCGGTCGGCCCGCGCACGCTGGCCGCGCGCGCCAAGGCCGCGGTGACCCTCTCGGCGTCGCTGCGCGCGGCGGTGTCCGCGGGCGAGGTTCGGCGCGTGGTGTGCCTGGCGCCCGACCCGCACGCGCGCTTCGCCGCCGTCGAGCTGGGGGCGGACTTCTTCGTCGACACGGTGCTGGCCAACGGTTACGGGCTCTGCTCGTACGTCTTCGGGTGGAATCCGGCTCGGCAGACGGTCAACGCGCCCGCTGTCGACCAGTTCCTCGGCGGTTACGGCGATCTGGTGCTGCGGCCGGACCTGGCCACCCTCGCCCCGCTGGAGCCGGGCGTGTGGCAGGTGGTGTGCGACGTCGAGTGGCCCGACGGCCGCCCGGTGCCGGAGGCCCCGCGCACGGCGCTGCGGGAGCGGCTGGCGGACGCCGAGCAGTTGGGGCTGGTCCCGTCGGTGGGGATCGAGCACGAGGTCACGTTCACGGGCGCGGACGGCGCGCCGCTGGTGCCCGCGGGGCTGGACTACTCGGTGGCGGGGCTGACCCCGCTGCGCGCGCTGCTGGGCGACGTGCACGCGGCCGTCGACGGCCTGGGCCTCGGCGCGGAGTCCGCGCGCGGGGAGGTGCACCCGGGGCAGTACGAGATCGTCCTGCGCCACCGGGATGCCGTCGCCGCGTGTGATGACGCGATGCTGCTGCAGGCCGCTGTCCGTCGAGCGGCCGCAGCGCGGGGCGTGCGGGCGGGGTACCTGGCGGCGGAGGCGTCGGGGATGGGCAGCTCGTGTCACGTCCATCTGTCCCTTTCGGACCCGGAGGGCGGGCCGCTGACCGCGGGCGCGACCCCCGGCGAGCCGTCTGCGCTCTTCGGCCACTTCATCGCGGGCATCCTGCGCTCCGCTCCGGACCTGACCGGCATCTGGGCGCCGACGTGGAACTCCTACGTCCGCCTCCGCACCGCCCCGTTCTCCCCACGCTCGCTGCGCTGGGGCCGCGACGACCGCACCGCGGCCGTCCGCCTGGCGGGCAGCGGCCGCTCCCTGCGCCTGGAGGCCCGCTTCGCCGGTGCGGACGCCCACCCGCACCTGGTGGTGGCGGCGCTGGTGGGCGCCGGGGTAGCAGGCGTCCGAGAACGCCTCCCGCTGCCCGACGAGGCCCGAGTAGTGGGCGAACTGGCCCGGACGCCATGGGAGGCGCTGACCCTGCTGGACTCCAAACCAGCCCGAGCGGTACTGGGCGACCCGGTGATCGACCACCAACTGGCGATGCTGGGCGAGGAACTGACCGCTGGCCTCGACACAGTCACCGACTGGCAGCGCGCCCGAGGCGACCTGCGCGCCTAGCGCGGGGAATCGCCCAGTCCTGCGGCAGGGTCGACGCGACCTGCTGGGGACGCATCAGGACTGGGCGAGCGCGGGGCGGGTGGATGTAGTCGGCGTGGCCGCTGCCGGGTATCGGCTTCCAACCGCCTAAATCCAGTACCTCAGGCGTCGACCCCGGGGCGCGGCCTTCCAGCCGGGGTGGGATCGGCAGCGCGGGATCGGGAGTTCAGCTCGCGCGAGGACTGCGCGCGAGGCGACCTTCTGCGCGGGCCTGCTGCGGGCTTGTCCTGCTGCGGGGTCGATCTGCTGGTGGGCGATATGGCGGGGAGGGCCGCTCCTCCCCGCATGCGGCGTTTGCCGCACCTGGAAGGTCCCTGCCGCATCGCCTCCCGTTGCCCGGGCCGCCCTGTCGCCGACAGGGTGGTTCACATGATGACATCATATGCTCCCGCCATCCAGATGATATCATCATATGACATCATCATCTGAAAGTGGTGGACCGGTTCTGGCGTGGGGCTGTCACATCTGGGGTGGGTGTCGGGTCAGAGGGGTGACAGGCACGTTGGAGAAGGGTTTCCCCATGTCGCACACCGTTGTCACCTTGGTTGCCGCTGTGATGGTCGGGTTCTCGGCCGCGTCCGTGTTCCTTCGGGCGAAGTGGGTGGTCGAGCCGATCAGCGAGTACGGCGTCCCGGAGAAGTGGTGGAACTGGCTGGGCGCCGCCAAGGCCGCGGGAGCGGTCGGGCTCGTGGTCGGGCTGCTCGTGCCCGCCATCGGCTGGGCGGCGGGGATCGCGCTGGTCGTCTACTTCATCGGCGCGGTCATCACCGTGGCCAGGGCGAGGGTGTGGGCGCACATCCCGTTCCCGCTCCTCTACCTGGCCCCAGTGGTCGTCTCGCTCGTGCTGGCCGCCTGAAAACAATCAAGCACGAATGCTTGAAAACTCCCCGCGCGCGTGCCACGGTTGAGCTGTGATCGACCTGACCGTGCTGCTCGCGGACCTGCGGGACGAGGGTGAGCTGCTGGACTCCCGGGTCGCCGGTGCCGAGTGGCGGCTGCCGACCCCGGCGACCGGGTGGACCATCGCCCACCAGATCGCCCACCTCGCCTGGACGGACGAACAGGCGATACTCGCCGCCACCGACCCCGAGCGGTTCGCGGCCGCCGCGGTCAAGGCCTTCACCGAAGGCGACCCCAGCCGCGTCGTGGACGACGCCGCGGCGGAGGTGGCGCGGCGGCCCGACCTGCTCGAGCACTGGCGCGGCACCCGGGCCGCCCTGGCCGACGCGCTGGCCAACGCGCCCGCCGGGACGCGGATCCCCTGGTTTGGGCCCCCGATGAGCCCCGCGTCGATGGCCACCGCGCGGATCATGGAGACCTGGGCGCACGGGACCGACGTCGCCGACGCGCTCGGAATCGCGCGGGAGGCGACGCTGCGGCTGCGGCACGTGGCGCACATCGGGGTCCGCACCCGCGACTTCGCCTACGTCGTGCGCGACCTCCCGGTCCCGACCGATCCGTTCCGCGTCGAGTTGGCCGGGCCGTCCGACGAGGTGTGGACGTGGGGGCCGGAGGACGCCGAGCAGCGGGTGTCGGGCCCCGCGCTCGACTTCTGCCTGCTGGTGACCCAGCGCGTCCACCGCGACGACACGGCCCTGACCGCCGAGGGCGCGGAGGCCGACCGCTGGCTCGGCATCGCGCAGGCGTTCGCCGGGCCGCCGGGGGAAGGGCGGGCCCGCGCGTGATCCGCATCGCGAACGTCTCCGGCTTCTACGGCGACCGCATCTCCGCGATGCGCGAGATGCTCGACGGCGGCCCGGTCGACGTGATCACCGGCGACTACCTGGCCGAGCTGACCATGCTCATCCTGGGCCGCCAGAAGATGGCCGACCCGTCCGCCGGGTACGCCAGGACGTTCCTCAAGCAGGCCAAGGAGTGCCTGGCCGACGCCCTGGAGCGCGGCGTCAAGATCGTCGTCAACGCTGGCGGCCTCAACCCCGCCGGACTGGCCGACGCCGTGCGCGCGCTGGGCTTCCCCGCGCGCGTCGCCCACGTCGAGGGCGACGACCTGTTGCCCCGCGCCGCCGAACTGGGCCTGCACGGCGCCCTGACCGCCAACGCCTACCTCGGCGGCTGGGGCATCGCGTCGTGTCTGAACGCGGGCGCCGACGTCGTCGTCACCGGCCGCGTCACCGACGCGTCGCTGGTCGTCGGCGCCGCCGCCGCGCACCACGGCTGGACGCCCACCGATTACGACGCCCTCGCGGGCGCGACGGTGGCGGGTCACGTCATCGAGTGCGGCACCCAGGCGACCGGCGGGAACTACGCGTTCTTCACCGAGATCCCGGGCGCCGAGCACCTGGGCTTCCCCATCGCCGAGGTCGAGGCGGACGGCTCGTCGGTGATCACGAAGCACCCCGGCGCAGGCGGCGCGGTGACGGTCGAGACCGTGACGGCGCAGCTGCTCTACGAGATCCAGGGCGCCCGCTACCTCGGCCCCGACGTCACCACCCACTTCGACACTATCGCGCTGACCCCCGACGGCCCCGACCGCGTGCGGATCAGCGGCGTCCAGGGCTCCCCGCCCCCGCCGACGGTCAAGGTCTGCGTCAACACCCTCGACGGCTTTCGCAACAGCGCGACGTTCGTCCTCACCGGACTCGACATCGACGCCAAAGCCGCCTTGGTCCGCCGCCAGCTGCCCGGCGAGGACATCACCTGGACCCTGGCCCGCACGGACCGCGAGGACGCCGACACCGAGGAGACCGCCAGTGCCCTGCTGCACGCCACCGTCCGCACCCCGGACCCGGCCCGCGCGAAGGCGTTCTCCCGCGCCGCCGTCGAACTCGCCCTGGCCTCGTACCCCGGCTTCACCCTGACCGCCCCACCATCCGACGGCACCCCGGTGGGCGTCTACCGCCCCGAATACGTCCCCCACACCGACGTCCCGCACATCGCCGTCCACCCCGACGGCACCCGCACAACCATCCCCTGGCCCCCCACCCCACCCGTTTCCGCCCCCAGCGAACACCACCAAACGGCCCCCACCGCTCCCTGGGGGGACGGCCCTGCTCCAGTCTACTCCGCTCCCGCTGGCGGGGAAGGGGTTACTGGTCGGTTGTGGACAGAGGGCGGGGAGGGGCGCGCAGGTGTGGATGGCGGGGTGCGGGTGGCCGCCTCCGGTGGTACAAGGCGTCTGCCGATCGGTGTCGTCGTGGGGGCGCGGTCGGGGGACAAGGGTGGGGACGCGAACCTCGGTGTCTGGGTGCGCGACCCGAACGCCTATCCGTGGCTCGTGCGGGAGCTGACGGTCGGACGGCTCAAGGAGTTGCTGCCCGAGGCCGGGGACGTCGAGCGGGACGAGTTGCCCAACCTGCACGCGCTGAACTTCGTCCTCAAAGGACTGCTCGGCCAGGGGGTCGCCGCGAGCACGCGGTTCGACCCGCAGGCCAAGGGGTTGGGCGAGTGGTTCCGGAGCAGGCACGTCGACATCCCGGAGGAGCTGCTGTGAACCCGTTCGAGCGCCGCGAGCTCAGGGAGACCGTGCGCGCGTTCATGGCGCGGGAGGTCCTCCCGCACCTCGACCAGTGGGAGCGCGACGGCGAGCTGCCCCGTGAGCTGCACCGCAAGGCGGGGGAGAAGGGCCTGCTCGGCGTCGCCTTCCCCGAGGCCGTCGGCGGCGGGGGCGGGGACCTCATCGACGCGATGGCTGTCGTCGAGGAGATGCACTACGCGGGCGCGTCCGGCGGGCTCATCGCGGGCCTGCTCACCTGCGGCATCGCCGTTCCGCACATCGCGGGCGCGGGGGATCCCGAGCAGATCGCCAAGTGGGTCCACCCGACGCTCGACGGCCACAGGATCGGCGCGCTCGCCATCACCGAGCCCGACGGCGGGTCCGACGTCGCCAACATCCGCACCACGGCCAAGGCCGACGGCGACCACTACGTCGTCAACGGCGCCAAGACGTTCATCACCTCCGGGGTCCGCGCCGACTTCGTCACCACCGCCGTCCGCACGGGCGGGAAGGGCGCGCACGGCATCTCGCTGCTCGTCATCGAGAAGGGCACGCCCGGGTTCACGGTCAGCCGCAAGCTGGAGAAGATGGGCTGGCACTGCTCCGACACCGCAGAGCTGGCCTTCACCGACTGCCGCGTCCCCAGGGCCAACCTGATCGGCCAGGAGGACACCGGCTTCATCCAGATCGCGGTCAACTTCGTCGCCGAGCGGCTGACCCTGGCCGTCCAGGCGTACGCGCACGCCCAGCGCGCCCTCGACCTGACGCTCGAATGGTGCCGCAGCCGCGAGACGTTCAACCGGCCGCTGATCTCCCGGCAGGCGGTCCAGAACACGCTGACCGAGATGGCCCGCAGGATCGACGTCGCCCGCACCTACACCCGGCACGTCGCCCAGCGGCACCTCGACGGCGATGACGTCATCGCCGAGGTGTGCTTCGCCAAGAACACCGCGGTCGAGGCCGGGGAGTGGGTCGTCAACCAGGCCGTCCAGCTGCACGGCGGCCTCGGCTACATGCGCGAGTCCGAAGTGGAACGGCACTACCGGGATCTGCGCATCCTCGGCATCGGCGGCGGCACCAACGAGATCATGACCGGGCTCGCCGCGAAGCGATTGGGGTACACGGCATGACCGTCCTGCGCACCACCGTCGACACCGCCGCCGACGAGTTCAAGGCCAACGCCGACGCCATGCTGGCCAAGCTCGACGAGCTGCGCCGGGAACAGGCGAAGGCGGTCGCGGGCGGCGGCGAGAAGTACGTCACCCGCCACCGCAAGCGCGGCAAACTGCTCGCCCGCGAACGGATCGAGCTGCTGCTCGACCCGGACTCGCCGTTCCTGGAACTGTCCCCGCTGGCCGCGTGGGGCACCGACTACCAGGTCGGGGGCAGCCTGGTCACCGGCATCGGCGTCGTGGAGGGCGTCGAGTGCCTGATCAACGCCAGCGACCCGACCGTCAAGGGCGGCGCGATCAACCCGTGGGGCATGCGCAAGGGCTTCCGCGCCGCCGACATCGCCGCGCAGAACCGCCTGCCCTCGATCAACCTGGTCGAGTCCGGCGGCGCGGACCTGCCGACCCAGAAGGAGATCTTCATCCCGGGCGGGCGGACCTTCCGCGACCTGACCCGCGCCTCCGCCCGCAAGATCCCCACCGTGGCGCTCGTGTTCGGCAACTCGACGGCGGGCGGGGCGTACCTGCCGGGCATGTCGGACTACGTCGTCATGGTCAAGGAGCGCGCCAAGGTCTTCCTCGGCGGACCGCCGCTGGTCAAGATGGCCACCGGCGAGGAGTCCGACGACGAATCGCTGGGCGGGGCGGAGATGCACGCCCGCGTGTCCGGCCTCGCCGACTACCTCGCCGTGGACGAGCAGGACGCCATCCGCGTCGGCCGCCGGGTGATCGCCCGGCTCAACTGGCGCAAGCAGGGGCCGCAGCCGCGCACCGACTACAGCGAGCCGCTGCACGACGCCGAGGACCTGCTCGGCATCGTCCCGACCGACCTCAAGATCCCGTTCGACCCGCGCGAGGTCATCGCCCGGGTGGTCGACGGCTCGGACTTCGACGAGTTCAAGCCGCTCTACGGCACCAGCCTGGTGACCGGGTGGGCGAGCGTGCACGGCTACCCGGTCGGCATCCTCGCCAACGCGCGCGGGGTGCTGTTCGGCGAGGAGTCGCAGAAGGCCACCCAGTTCATCCAGCTGGCCAACCAGACCGATACACCGCTGATCTTCCTGCACAACACCACCGGCTACATGGTCGGCAAGGACTACGAGCAGAGCGGCATCATCAAGCACGGCGCGATGATGATCAACGCGGTGTCGAACTCGACGGTCCCGCACATCTCGATCCTGATGGGCGCGTCCTACGGCGCGGGCCACTACGGCATGTGCGGGCGGGCGTACGACCCTCGGTTCCTCTTCGCCTGGCCCAGCGCCAAGTCGGCGGTCATGGGGCCTGCGCAGCTCGCGGGCGTGCTGTCGATCGTCATGCGGCAGAACGCCGAGCGCGCCGGGCAGCCGTACAACGAGGAGCACGACGCGGCGATGCGGGCCATGGTCGAGGGCCAGATCGAGGCGGAGTCGCTGCCGATGTTCCTCTCCGGGATGCTCTACGACGACGGCATCATCGACCCGCGCGACACCCGCACGGTGCTCGGCATCAGCCTGTCCGCCATCCACAATGGACCGATCCAGGGCGCCGACGGCTTCGGCGTCTTCCGGATGTGAGGGCCGTGATGATCACTTCGGTTCTGGTGGCCAACCGGGGCGAGATCGCCCGCCGGGTCTTCCGCACCGCCCGCGAGCTGGGCCTGGGCACCGTCGCGGTGTTCTCCGACCCGGACGCCGACGCCCCGCACGTCGCCGAGGCCGACACCGCCGTGCGGCTGCCCGGCGCCGCGCCGTCGGACACCTACCTGCGCGCGGACCTGCTGGTCAGGGCCGCCGTCGACGCCGGGGCCGACGCCGTCCACCCCGGGTACGGGTTCCTGTCGGAGAACGCCGCCTTCGCCCGCGCGGTGACCGAGGCCGGGCTGACCTGGGTCGGCCCGCCCGCCGCGGCCATCGAGGCGATGGGCTCCAAGATCGAGGCCAAGCGGATCATGGCCGACGCCGGGGTCCCGGTGCTGGCCGAACTCGCCGAGGTCACCGAGGCCGACCTGCCGGTGCTGGTCAAGGCGTCGGCGGGCGGCGGCGGCCGGGGCATGCGGATAGTCCGGACGCTGGCGGAGCTGCCTGGCGCGCTGGAGGCGGCGCGCTCGGAGGCGGGCTCGGCCTTCGGCGACCCGACGGTGTTCTGCGAGCCCTACATCGAGCGCGGCAGGCACATCGAGGTGCAGGTCCTCGCCGACGCGCACGGCACGGTGTGGGCGGTGGGCGAGCGCGAGTGCTCGATCCAGCGCAGGCACCAGAAGGTCGTCGAGGAGGCGCCGTCGCCGCTGGTGTCGGACGAGATGCGCGCGGGTCTGTTCGACGCCGCGCGCAAGGCCGCCAAGGCGATCGATTACACCGGCGCGGGCACCGTGGAGTTCCTGGCCGACGAGACGGGCCGGTTCTTCTTCCTGGAGATGAACACCCGGCTGCAGGTCGAGCACCCGGTGACCGAGGCCGTCACCGGCCTTGACCTGGTGCGCTGGCAGTTGGCCATCGCCGAGGGCGCGGCGCTGCCCGCCGATCCGCCGCCGACCAACGGGCACGCCATCGAGGTCCGGCTGTACGCCGAGGACCCCGCGGCGGACTGGCGCCCGCAGAGCGGCACGCTGCACGACTTCGCCGTCCCGCCCGGCGTCCGGGTGGACTCCGGGGTGGAGCCGGGCTCGGTGGTGAGCGTCCACTACGACCCGATGCTCGCCAAGGTCATCGCGTGGGCCCCGGACCGCACCAGCGCGGCCCGGACGCTGGCCGGTGCGCTGGTCAAGACGCGGGTGCACGGCGTGACCACCAACCGGGACCTGCTGGTCACCGTGCTCCGGCACCCGGCGTTCCTGGCGGGGGAGACCGACACGGCGTTCTTCGACCGGCATGGCCTGTCCGCGCTGGCCGCGCCGCTGCTGGACAAGGAGGACGTCGAGCTGTGCGCGCTGGCCGCGGCGCTGGCCGACGCCGAGGCCAACCGGGCGAGCGCGCGCGTGCTGGGCCGCATCCCCGGCGGCTGGCGCAACGTGGTGTCGCAGCCGCAGGTCAAGCGGTTCACCTCGGCGCACGGCGAGCACGAGGCGCGCTACACCCTGGGCGTGCCCGACGGCCCGGCCACGCTCGTGTCGGCGTCGCCGGGGCTGGTGGTGCTGGAGGTCAACGGGGTGCGGCGCAGGTTCGCGGTGGCCCGGCACGGCGATGTGTCTTATGTGGACACCGATGGCGGGTCGGTGGCGCTGACGCACGTCAGCCCGTTCACCGATCCGGCCGACCAGGTGGCCGCGGGCTCGCTGCTCGCGCCCATGCCGGGGACCGTGGTGCGGGTGGCCGTCGCGGCGGGCGAGCGGGTCAGCGCGGGACAGCCGCTGCTGTGGCTGGAGGCGATGAAGATGGAGCACCGGATCGACGCGCCCGCCGACGGCGTGGTGACCGAACTGGGCGTGGGCGCCGGAGACCAGGTCGACGTCGGCCGGGTGCTGGCCGTGGTGAGCGAGGAGGAAGCGTGACCTTCACCGAGAGCGCGGAACGGCAGGCGCTGCGCAAGGCCGTCGCCGAGCTGGGACACAAGTACGGGCACACCTACACCGTCGAGAAGGCCCGCTCCGGCGGGCACACCACGGAGCTGTGGGAGGAGGCGGGCCGCCTGGGCTACCTCGGGGTGAACGTGCCCGAGGAGTACGGCGGCGGGGGCGGCGGCATCGGCGACCTCGCCGCAGTATGCGAGGAGCTGGGCGCGGCGGGCGCGGGCCTGCTGCAGATGGTGGTCTCGCCCGCGATCTGCGCGACCATCATCACCCGGTACGGGACGGACGAGCAGAAGCGGCGTTATCTGCCGCGCTTCGCCGACGGCTCGCTGCGGATGGCGTTCGCGATCACCGAGCCGGACGCGGGCTCGAACTCGCACAGGATCACCACGACGGCGAAGCGGACCGCCGACGGCTGGGTGCTGACCGGCCGCAAGGTCTACATCTCCTGCGTGGACGAGTCGGAGTCCGTGCTGGTCGTCGGGCGGACCGAGGACGCCAAGACGGGCAAGCTCAAGCCCGCGCTGTTCGTCGTGCCGACGGACGCGTTCACCTACCAGCCCATCCCGATGGACATCATCTCACCGGACCGGCAGTTCAGCCTGTTCTTCGACGAGGTGGCGCTGCCGCACGACGCGCTCATCGGGTCCGAGGACGCGGCGCTGATGCAGCTGTTCGCGGGCCTGAACCCCGAGCGCATCATGGCGGCGTCCTTCGCCATCGGCATGGGGCGGTTCGCGCTGGACAAGGCGGTCGACTACGCGAAGACGCGCACGGTGTGGAAGGAGCCGATCGGCGCCCACCAGGCCGTCGCGCACCCGCTCGCCCAGGCCAAGATCGAGCTGGAGCTGGCCAAACTGATGACCCAGAAGGCCGCGGCGCTCTACGACGCAGGCGACGACATGGCCGCGGGCGAGGCCGCCAACATGGCCAAGTACGCCGCGGGCGAGGCCGTCGTGCGGGCCGTGGACGCTGCCGTGCAGACCCACGGCGGCAACGGCCTGGCCAGCGAGTACGGTCTCGGTGCGCTCGTCGCGGCGTCCCGGCTGACCAGGATCGCCCCGGTGAGCCGGGAGATGGTGCTGAACTTCGTGGCGCAGTTCTCGCTGGGACTGCCCAAGTCGTACTGAGGGGGAGACAGGTGGGCGAGCCGCGCCAGGACCGCAGCCGGGCCACCCGGCGGCGGCTGCTGGACGCGGCCGTCGACTGCCTGGCAGAGGTCGGCTGGACGGGCAGCACGGTGTCCGTCGTCGCCGAACGCGCGGGCGTGTCCCGGGGCGCGGCCCAACACCACTTCCCGACCCGCGAGGACCTGTTCACCGCCGCGATCGAGCACGTCACCGACGAACGCCTCGCCGCGATGCGCGCGGAACTGCCGTCGCTGCCGCCGGGCCTGGCCCGCACCGAGCACGTGGTGCAGACCATCGGCGAGATGTACGCGGGAAAGCTGTTCCGCGCCGCGCTGCAACTGTGGGTCGCGGCGGCCTCCGACGAGCCCCTGCGCGCCAAGGTGGTCCCCCTGGAGGCCCACGTCGGCCGCGAGGCCCACCGCCTCACCGTCGAGGCCCTGGGCGCCGACGAGTCCCGCCCCGGCGTCCGCGAGGCCGTCCAGGCCACCCTGGACCTCGCCCGCGGCTTCGGCCTGGCCAACCTCCTCACCGACGACGCCAAACGCCGCCACCGCGTGCTGACGGAGTGGGCGTCGATGCTGCACGCGACACTGGACCGCTGAAGGTCGTGGTGCCGCCCCTGGCGCGGGTGATCGTCAACGGCAGTGACGGCCCCTTCGAGGCGGCGGCCTCGCCGCAGGCGGGGGACGCGCCTTTCGCCAGCCGTGTGTTCGCCGGGCAGGCGTTGGCCTGCGCTAGGGCTGCCTGCCGGTCGCGGCGATGAGGCGGTCCTGGGGGTCCGCGTCCACCGGGGTCGGGACCGGGTGGTCGAGGATGGCGCCGTACCAGACCGGGAAGTAGGGGCTGAGCTCGTCGGTCACCGTCATCACCAGGTCGGGGTTCAGGTGCTCGTCCAGGCCCGCGCCGCGGGCGAGGTCCCAGGCGTGGATGGTGAGGTCGAAGATCATCTGCCACGCGTACTCGTCGGCGTTGATCGGGCCGCCGCTGGTGTGGACCTGGCCGACGAGGGCGCCGCGCTGGTGGAAGGCGTCGATGGAGCCGGTCGCGGCCTTGACCCAGGTGTCGACCGGGTCGGGGCCCAGGACGTCGCCGTCGAAGCGGTCGCCGACCTCGGCGATCGTGGCGCCGCGCAGCAGGTAGGGGGCCCAGAGGTGTTCCCTGGTGACGTGGTTGACCAGGTCGCGCACAGTCCACTCGGTACAGGGGGTGGGCGCGTCCCAGTCCCGGACCAGGCGCACCCGCCGGTCGAACTCGGCGATACCGGCGTCGAACGCGGCGAGCTGCTGCATGGCCATTACTGAAACACCGGCTGGCCCGCTCGGCCACTCGGCATGACGGAATCACGTCCGCCTCGGAGATGAGCGCGGCCGAGCCGGTGCGCGATCCTCACTGCGG
This sequence comes from Actinokineospora sp. UTMC 2448, assembly GCF_024760565.1. Lineage (NCBI taxonomy): Bacteria > Bacillati > Actinomycetota > Actinomycetes > Pseudonocardiales > Pseudonocardiaceae > Actinokineospora > Actinokineospora sp. UTMC 2448. The sequence goes on from NZ_CP031087.1 coordinate 1,891,709, forward strand.
CACTGGAGGCGCACGAACCGAGGGGGATACGCGGATGACCACCGCCGTGCAGAGCATCGAGCAGTTCGCCGATGCCTACCTGTCCGCGCTGGAGAGCAGGGACCTCGACGGCGTCCTGGCGCTGTTCGCCGAGGACGGGCAGGTGCACTCCCCGCTGTACGGCCCGCGGCCCGCCGAGCAGTTCTACACCCAGCTGTTCGAGGACAGCTACTCGTCGTCGCTGACGCTGATCGGCACCATGAGCGGCAGCGCCGTCGACGGCGACCCGCTCGTCTCGCTGTGGTTCTACTACGACTGGACCCTCGCCGACGGCACCTCCGCCCCCTTCGACGTGGTCGACGTCTTCCAGTTCGACGAGGAGGGCAAGGCCAAGCGCCTCTACATCGTGTACGACACCGTCGAGGTCCGCGCCGCCTTCGAGGCCAGCACCGGCGGCGAGTCCTACCGCGCGGGCAGCTAGGCCGCAGGCAGGCCAGTCGGGCGGGCTAGGCCTGGGAGTCCAGCAGGCCCACGGCCAGCGCGGTCAGTTCGGCGGCCAGCCGGGGGCGGTCGTTGACCCCTCGGGTGCGGGGCAGGTCGTTGACCACCGTCAGCGCCGCCTGCACGACGACCCGGGCCTCCGCGTCGCTGAGCGACGGCGACACCTCGCGCACCAGCCGCACCCACTCCGCGACGTAGGCCCGCTGGAGCCGCCGCATCTCCTTGGCGTCGCGCTCGGGCAGGTTGCCGATCTCGTTGGCGTACACCGCGATCAGGTCGTCCGACCGCAGCACGGTGTCCACATAGGAGCGCGCCAGGCGATGCAGGGCGTCGCGCGGCGACGTCGCCTCGGACAGGGAGTCGTTCAGGCCGAGGGTGAGGCGGTCGGCCATCCGGCGGCTGGCCGCCAGCAGGATGTCGGACTTGCCCGCGAAGTGCCGGTAGATGCTGGGCCCGGCGATCCCGGCCGCCGCGCCGATGTCCTCCATGCTGGCCGCGTGGAAGCCGTGGTCGCGGAACAGCCGGGTCGCCGCGGTCAGCAGCTCCTCCCGGCGGCTGGCGGCCACCGCTGGCCGCGGCCGGACCGCGGTGGTCTCCGTCGACGGCACCACCGGGCTGCGCACGGCCGTCTCGGCAAGGTCGGCCAGCAGGTCGACGAAGCGCTCGCGCGCGGGCGCGGCGTGGTGATCCCCGACACTGCCGAACACGCTCAGCGCCGCGAAGCAGAGCAGCAGCGCGTCCCGGTCGCCCAGTTCGGGGCGCAGCCTGCGCAGGCCAGCCTGCCAGCCGCCGAGGAGCACGCCGGTGCGCCGGATGATCTCCTTCTGGTCGGCTTGGTGCAGGTGGCGCCCCTGCCAGCGCCAGAGCGCGGTGAGGTCGCGCTGGTCGATGGAGATCTCCGCGGCGGCGCGGAGCAACGGTCGCAGCCCCGACTCCGGGTCGCCGAACCCGTCCAGGACCCCGTTGAGCCGGGCGGCCAGGGCGTCGACGCCGGTCAGCAGGACGTGCCCCAGCACGGCCTGCTTGTTCTGGAAGTGCCGGTACATGCCGGGCCCGGTGATGCCCACGGCCGCGGCGATGTCGTTCACGCCGACGGCGTGGTAGCCGTGCCTGCGGAACAGGTCGGCGGCGGCGGTGGCCAGCTGGGCCTTGCGGTCGCGGGGTCTGCGGACCGGGCTGGTCGTCACCTGCACCTCCGACGCGTGAGAACCGTCTAACACCGTACGGCCGACCCTGACCCGTTGACAACCAGCGCATCCGCGAGAGAAAGTTAATCGTCATTAGCGAAGCCTCCGAGGAGAGGACCGGTCGGGCGTGAGCACCGAAGCCTTCATCTACGAGGCGATCCGCACGCCGCGCGGGCGCGGCAAGAAGAACGGGTCGCTGCACGGCGTCAAGCCGATCAGCCTGGTCACCGGGCTGATCGACGAACTCAGGTCCCGCCACCCCGAGCTGGACCCGGCCACCATCGACGACATCGTGCTGGGCGTCGTCTCCCCGGTCGGCGACCAGGGCGCGGTCATCTCCCGCACGGCCGCCATCGCCGCGGGCCTGCCGGACACGGTCGCGGGCGTGCAGCTCAACCGGTTCTGCGCCTCGGGCCTCGAAGCGGTCAACACCGCGGCCGAGAAGGTCCGCGCGGGCTGGAACCGGCTGGTCATCGCCGGTGGCGTGGAGTCCATGTCCCGGGTGCCGATGGGCTCCGACGGCGGCGCGTGGTTCCTCGACCCGGAGACCAACTACGACTCCTACTTCGTCCCGCAGGGCATCAGCGCCGACCTGATCGCCACCATCGAGGGCTTCTCCCGCGAGGACGTCGACGCCTACGCCGTCGAGTCGCAGAACCGCGCGGCCCGGGCCTGGGAGGGCGGCTACTTCGCCAAGTCCGTGGTCCCGGTGCGCGACCGCAACGGCGTGACCCTGCTCGACCACGACGAGCACATGCGCCCCGGCTCCACCGTGGAGAGCCTGGGCAAGCTGCAGCCGTCGTTCGCGGGCATCGGCGAGATGGGCGGCTTCGACGCCGTCGCGCTGCAGAAGTACCACTGGGTCGAGAAGATCGACCACGTCCACACGGCCGCGAACTCCTCCGGCATCGTCGACGGCGCCGCGCTGGTGCTCATCGGCACCGAGGAGGCGGGCAAGGCCGCTGGCCTGGCCCCGCGCGGGCGCATCGTCTCCGCGGCGGTGACCGGCGCCGAGCCCACCATCATGCTGACGGGCCCGACCCCGGCCGCGCAGAAGGCGCTGCGGCTGGCCGGGCTCACCGCGGACGACATCGACCTGTGGGAGCTCAACGAGGCGTTCGCCGCGGTGGTCCTGAAGTTCATGAAGGACCTCGACATCCCGCACGAGAAGATCAACGTCAACGGCGGGGCCATCGCCATGGGCCACCCGCTCGGCGCGACCGGCGCGATGATCCTGGGCACCGTGCTCGACGAGCTGGAGCGCCGCGGCGAGCGCCGCGCCCTGGTGACCCTGTGCATCGGCGGCGGCATGGGCGTCGCGACCATCATCGAGCGAGTCTGAGGCCAGGAGAGATGACCGAGAACATGTTCCGCTGGGACGTCGACGCCGACGGCATCGTCACGCTCACGATGGACGACCCCGGCCAGTCCGCGAACACCATGAACGACACCTTCCGCACCTCGCTCGCCGCCACGGTCGAGCGCCTGGATGCGGAGAAGGACTCGATCACCGGCGTGGTGGTCACCTCGGCCAAGAAGACGTTCTTCGCAGGCGGCGACCTCAAGCAGATGAGCAAGGCGGGCCGCGCCGACGCCGCCGAGATCACCGCGCGGGTCGACGCGATGAAGGCCGACTTCCGGCGGCTGGAGCAGCTGGGCAGGCCGGTCGTGGCCGCGATCAACGGCGCCGCGCTCGGCGGCGGCTACGAGATCGCCCTGGCCTGCCACCACCGGGTCGCCCTCGACGTGAAGGGCAGCGAGATCGGCCTGCCCGAGGTCACCCTGGGCCTGCTGCCCGGCGGCGGCGGCGTCTCCCGCACGGTGCGGCTGCTGGGCATCCAGTCCGCGCTGCTCAACGTCCTGCTTCAGGGCCAGCGGCACAAGCCCGCCAAGGCCAAGGAGCTGGGCCTGGTCGACGAGCTCGTCGACACTCCGGAGGCGATGATCGACGCGGCCAAGGCGTGGATCAAGGCCAACCCGGAGGCCGCGCAGCCCTGGGACGTCAAGGGCTTCAAGATTCCCGGCGGCACCCCGTCGAACCCGTCGTTCGCCGCGAACCTCCCGGCGTTCCCGGCGAACCTGCGCAAGCAGCTCAAGGGCGCGCCGATGCCCGCCCCGCGCAACATCCTCGCCGCGGCCATCGAGGGCGCGCAGGTCGACATCGACACCGCGACGAAGATCGAGACGCAGTACTTCGTGGACCTGGTCACCGGCCAGGTGTCGAAGAACATGACCAAGGCGTTCTTCTTCGACCTGCAGGCCATCAACAAGGGGCTGTCGCGCCCGGACGGCGTGCCGCAGTACCAGGCCAAGCGGGTCGCGGTGCTCGGCGCGGGCATGATGGGCGCGGGCATCGCCTACGTCAGCGCCCGCAACGGCATCGAGGTCGTCCTCAAGGACGTGTCGGTCGATGCCGCCGAGAAGGGCAAGGCGTACTCGGCGAAGATCCTGGACAAGGCCGTGTCCCGGGGCAAGCTCACCCGGGAGAAGGCCGACGAGGTGCTGGCCCGCATCTCCCCGACCGACAAGGCCGAGGACGTCGCGGGCGTCGACCTGGTCGTCGAGGCCGTGTTCGAGTCGCCCGAGCTGAAGAAGAAGGTCTTCGGCGAGATCGAGGCCCTGGTCGCCCCGGACGCGCTGCTCGGCTCCAACACCTCGACCCTGCCGATCACCGACCTCGCCGAGGGCGTGCGGCGCCGCGAGGACTTCATCGGCCTGCACTTCTTCTCCCCGGTCGACAAGATGCCGCTGCTGGAGATCGTCGTCGGCGCGCAGACCAGCGACGTCGCCCTGGCCAAGGCGTTCGACTACGCGCTGCAGATCAAGAAGACCCCGATCGTGGTCAACGACAGCCGCGGGTTCTTCACCAGCCGGGTCATCGGCACGTTCCTCAACGAGGCCGTCGCCCTGCTGGCCGAGGGCGTCCCGGCGGCGTCGGTGGAGCAGGCGGGCACCCAGGCCGGGTACCCGGCCCCGCCGCTGCAGCTGCTCGACGAGCTGACCCTGACCCTGCCGCGCAAGATCCGGCAGGAGACCCGGGCGGCCATCGAGGCGGCGGGCCTGGAGTGGCCGGAGCACCCGGCCGAGGCCGTCATCGACCGGATGATCGACGAGTTCGACCGTAAGGGCCGCTCCTCCGGCGCGGGCTTCTACGAGTACGACGACGAGGGCAAGCGCACCGGCCTGTGGCCCGGCCTGGCCGACGCGTTCCCCGCTGCCGAGGGCGTCCCGTTCGCGGACATGCAGGAGCGGATGCTGTTCGCCGAGGCGCTGGAGACCGTCAAGTGCTTCGACGAGGGCGTCCTGCGCACCGTGGCCGACGCCAACATCGGCTCCATCTTCGGCATCGGCTTCCCGCCGTGGACCGGCGGCGTCATCCAGTACATCGAGGGGTACGAGGGCGGCATCGCAGGCTTCGTCGCCCGGGCGAACGAGCTGGCCGACCGCTACGGCGACCGGTTCCGCCCGCCCGCCTCCCTGGTCGAGAAGGCCGAGAAGGGCGAGCACTTCAAGTAGGGCGTGCGACCAGGCGCGATCCCCTCGGGGCTCGCGCCTGGTCCGTTCCCGCGCGCACTACCCTCGCCGTTGTCCGACGTCGATGACGGGAATGGGTCGTGCGCTTCCTTGTCGGCCTGCTGGCCGTGGCCCTGCTCGGCGCGTGCTCCGCCGACCCGGCGGCCGTGCCGCCGAACGGCGCCCTGCTGCCCGTCGACCAGCGCCCGACGATCGAGGCGATCACCGGGGAGAGCCTGCTCGACCCCGACGAGGTCGTCTCCACCGCGGCGGCGGGTCCGGCCACGGTCGTCAACGTGTGGGGCGCATGGTGCGGGCCGTGCCGGTTCGAGACCCCCGAACTCGCGCGCGCGCACGCCGAGACGGCCGACGCGGGCGTGCGATTCGTCGGCATCAATGTCCGCGACCATGTGCGCGGTTATGCTGTCGATTTCGTCAAGGACAATGCGGTCGGCTATCCGTCGATCTACGACCCGCCCGGCCGCACTCTGCTCAATCTCGGGCGATATCGGAATGTCGGCGTGCCGACGACCCTGATATTGGACGGCAGGCATCGGGTTGCGGCGGTGTTCGCCGGCGCCGTGCTCGCCGACGACCTGCTCCCGAGGATCCGCGAGGTCGTGGCCGAGAGCGGCGGCTGACCGGGGCCGCCCGGAGGCGGCCCCGGCCTGCCGGTCAGGCCTGCCGCCAGTGGGTGCAGTGCGGGCCGCCCGCGTACCAGGCGCAGGCCCGGACCCACTGGCCGGTCGGCACGTGGACGTCCTCGGAGGTCATGCCCGTGGCGCCGCCCCAGGTGTTGACGACCTTCCCCAGCGGACCGTTCCAGGTGGCCCCGCCGTCGGTGGAGATGTCCGTCCAGTCGGAGTCGTTGAGATAGGACCGGAACAGGTAGGCGAAGGCGGTGTTGCCCTGCAGGATCAGCTCCACGGTCTGGTCCTGATCGGTTTCCGCCGAGGCGACGCCGGACAGCGGAAGGACCATTGCCAAGGCCAGCAGCAGGCGCGAGATAATCTTCATTGCTGTTTCCCCCAGTGCGATGTGGCGATGTGCCAATGCCAGTCTAACCGGCTCCGGTTCGGCGTGATTCATCATTTCGGGTAATGTCGGGCCGGGGAAAGCGGGCGGGGTTATGGCTATTCATATCGCTGGATACGGCCGCTCCGGTGGTGTTGACTGGCCCGATGATCGTGAAACGGGTCAACGCGGGGGACGCGGTCGAGGCGCGGGCGGAGTTATTGGCCTGCTGCGCCTCCCGCCGCTGGGCGGCACGGGTGGTGGCGGGCAGGCCGTACGCCGACCTCGACGCGTTGCGGGCGATGTCGGCGCGGGTCTTCGAGGAGTTGGCGTGGGCCGACCTGCTCGAGGCCGTGAGCGCGCACCCGAGGATCGGGGAGCGGCCTGCGGGACCCGAGGCGGGGTGGTCGCGGCAGGAGCAGGCGGCCGCGGCCGGCGCGGACGACGACGTCCTGGCGCGGCTGCGGGCGGGCAACGCCGAGTACGAGCGGCGGTTCGGGCACGTGTTCCTGATCTGCGCGACCGGGCTGTCGGCCGCGGAGGTGCTGGCCGCGCTGCGCGAGCGGATGGGCAACGACGCCGACGTCGAGCAGGAGGTAGTGCGGGCGGAGTTGCGCAAGATCGCCGACTTGCGGCTGGTGAAGGCGGCGGGAGGATGTCCCGGGTGAGCCTTTCCACGCATGTCCTCGACACCGCGCGGGGGGCGCCAGCGGCGGGGGTGCCGGTGCGGCACGAGTACCGCGACGACGACGGCGCCTGGGTGCTCGCCGAGGTCGGCGCCACCGACGCCGACGGCCGGATCACCGGCTGGTCCGCCGCGCCCGGGGTGCACCGGCTGACCTTCGACACCGCCGCCTACCTCGGCGCGGACGCGTTCTACCCGAGCGCGGCCGTGGAGTTCCGGGTCGCCGACGACCGGCACCACCACGTCCCGCTGCTGCTCAGCCCGTTCGGCTACACGACCTACCGGGGAAGCTGACCACTTGCGGTTGCCCCGGGGCGTAGGTTGACTTCCGGGACTGCCGCCCACCTGGGGAGGACGCGTGGAACTCGGGGACAACCGGTACGGCAAGGCCGGGATCCGCCTCGTGCGGGTGGACCGGGACGGCCCCGAGCACGCGCTCACCGACCTGACCGTCAGCACGACGCTCGCGGGCGACCTTGCCGCGACCCACCTGACCGGCGACAACGCGGGCGTGCTGCCCACGGACACCCAGAAGAACACGGTGTACGCCTTCGCCCGCGACGGCGTCGGCGAGATCGAGGACTTCGCGCTGCGGCTGGCCCGGCACTTCGTCGACAGCACGCCCACCATCAGCCGCGCCCGCGTCCACATCGAGCAGCACAACTGGGACCGGCTGGGCGCGCACTCCTTCGTCCGGGGCGCGGGCACGCGGACGGCCACGGTGTCGGCGACGGAGGACGGGCAGTGGGTCGTCTCGGGCGTGTCGGACCTGGTCGTGCTGAACACCACCGACTCGGAGTTCCACGGCTTCCACAAGGACGAGTACACGACGCTCGCCGAGACCGACGACCGCGTCCTGGCCACCGCCGTCACCGCCCAGTGGCGGCACACCGGGCCCACTGACTGGGCCCTGTCGTTCACCGCCGCGCGGGCCGCGCTCCTGGGCGCGTTCGCGGCCACGCACAGCCTGTCGCTGCAGCAGACGCTGTACGAGATGGGGCGGAAGGTGCTGGAGACGGGGGAGACGGTCGCCGAGGTGCGGCTGTCGCTGCCCAACAAGCACCACTTCCTCGTCGACCTGGCGCCGTTCGGGTTGGACAACCCGGGCGAGGTGTTCCACGCGGCCGACCGGCCGTACGGGCTCATCGAGGGCGCGGTGGTCAAGCCCGGCGCGCCCGACCCGGGCCTGGCGTGGTGGTAGGGAGTCCACTGTGGAATTCATGCGACCGACGACGCTCGCCGAGGCGCTGGCCATGAAGGCCGCGACGCCCGAGGCCGTGCCGATCGCGGGCGGCACCGACGTCATGGTGGAAATCAACTTCGACAAGCGGCGGCCTGGCGCGCTGCTGGACCTGTCCTCGGTCGCCGAGCTGTCGGCCTGGGACCTCCGCGACGACGGCACCCGGATCGGGGCGGCCCTGCCCTACGCCAGGGTGATCGCCGAGGTGGGGGAGCGGGCCCCGGGGCTCGCCGCGGCGGCGCGGACGGTCGGCTCGCCGCAGATCCGCAACCGCGGCTCCGTCGGCGGCAACCTCGGCTCGGCATCGCCCGCTGGCGACGCGCACCCGCCGCTGCTCGCCGACGGCTCGGCCGTGGAGATCGCCTCCGTGCGCGGCACGCGGACCGTCCCGGCGCGCGAGTTCTTCACCGGGCCCAAGAAGTCCGTGCTGGAGCCGGACGAGCTGGTCACCGCGGTGCTGGTGCCCGCGCCGCGGGGGCCGCAGCAGTTCGCCAAGGTCGGCACCCGCAACGCCATGGTCATCGCCGTGTGCTCGTTCGCCGTCGCGCTCGACACCGAGGCGCTGACCGTCGGCACCGGCATCGGCTCGGCGGGCCCGACGCCGCTGCGCGCGGTGGAGGCCGAGCGGTTCGCCGCCGGGCTGGACTGGGACGCCGACCTGCCGGAGAGCGCGGCCCGCCGCTTCGGCGACCTCGTCGCCCAGGCCGCCCGGCCCATCGACGACGTGCGCGGGACCGCCGCCTACCGGCGGCACGCGCTGGGTGTGTTGGCCCGCCGGACCCTGACCTGGGCCTGGGCGGAGTACCGGAGGTCGGGATGCGCGTGAGGGTCGAGGTCAACGGCGAGCAGCGGATCGCTGACGACGTGTGGGAGGGCGAGAGCCTGCTCTACGTCCTGCGCGAGCGGCTGGGGCTGCCCGGCAGCAAGAACGCCTGCGAGCAGGGGGAATGTGGCTCCTGCACGGTGTACCTGGACGACGTGGCGGTCTGCGCGTGCCTGGTCGCCGCAGGCCAGGCCGAGGGGCGGCGGGTCCGCACCATCGAGGGCGACGGGCTGGAGGAGGTCCAGCAGGCGTTCCTGGAGACCGGGGCCGTGCAGTGCGGCTTCTGCACGCCCGGCCTGATCGTCGCCGCGCACGACCTGCTGCGGCGCAACCCGGCGCCCGCCGACCCCGACATCCGCGAGGCGCTGGCGGGCAACCTGTGCCGCTGCACGGGCTACGAGAAGATCATGGACGCGGTGCGCCTCGCCGCGTCCCGCGCGAAGGGCCGGGCGGCGTGCGACTGATCATCGACGGCGCGGCCGTGGCCACGGTCGACGGCGCGGACACCGAGCACCGCGCGGGCCACGTGGTGGTCGAGGACGGCCGGATCGCGCTCGTCGGCGCTGGCCCGGCCCCCGACCTGCCCGCCGACCGGCGCATCGACGCGAGCGGCCGTCTGCTCACCCCGGGCCTGGTGAACACCCACCACCACCTGTACCAGTGGGCGACGCGCGGGCTGGCCCAGCAGGCGGACCTGTTCACCTGGCTGGTGACGCTGTACCCGGTGTGGGCGGGCCTGGACGAGGACATCACCCGCGCCGCCGCCCGCGCGGGCCTGGCCCGGCTGGCCCGCACCGGCTGCACGACGGCCGCCGACCACCACTACATCCACCCCGACGGCGGCGACCTGCTCGGCGCGGTCGTCGACGCGGCCGGCGAGATCGGCCTGCGCCTGCACGCCGTGCGCGGCTCGATGGACCGGGGGCTGTCCGACGGCGGCCTGCCCCCGGACTCCCTGGTCGAGACCCTGGACGGCGCGCTGGCGGGCACGCAGGCGGCCATCGAGCGCTACCACGACCCCGCGCCCGACGCGGCCGTGCGGGTGGCCGTCGGCCCGTGCTCGCCGTTCTCCGTCAGCGCCGAGCTGATGACCGGCTGCGCCGAGCTGGCCCGGTCGTCGGGCGTGCGGCTGCACACCCACCTCGCCGAGACGCTGGACGAGGAGCGGCAGTGCCTGGCCGAGTACGGCTGCACGCCCGTCGAGTACGCCGAGCGCACCGGCTGGACGGGCCCGGACGTCTGGCTCGCCCACGCCATCCACCTCGCCGACGACGCCGTCGCCACCCTGGGCCGCACCCGCACGGGCGTCGCCCACTGCCCGACGTCGAACGCCCGGCTGGGCGCGGGCATCGCCAGGGTCGCCGACCTGCTGGCCGCGGGCGCCCCGGTCGGCCTGGGCGCGGACGGCGCGGCCTCGAACGAGGACGGCGGCCTGGGCGTCGAGCTGCGCGCGGCGGCCTACCTGGCCCGGCTCCGCGACGGCGCGGCGGCCATGGACGCCCGCGCCGCCCTGCGCATGGCCACCATGGGCGGGGCGGCCTGCCTGGGCCGCGAGGCCGAGATCGGCTCGATCGAGCCGGGCAAGCTGGCCGACCTCGCGCTGTGGGACCTGACCGGGATCGAGCACGCGGGCATCGCCGACCCGGTCGCCGCGCTGGTGTTCGGCGCGCTGCCGCCGCTGTCGGCGCTGCTGGTGGGCGGTCACCCGGTGGTGGAGGACGATCGGCTGTGCAAGGCCGCGGAGGACGACATCGCCGCGGGGCTGGCGGGCGCGAGCGCCCGGCTGGCGGCCCGCGCGGGCCTCACGGGGTGATCGGGATGTCAGACGGCGGGCTGGAGTTCGGGCTGGGCCTCGCGGGCCTGGGCCAGCTTCGTCACGCCGTAGCCCGCCAGGACCGCGCAGACCACGGCCAGCACGGCCTCGACGCCGGTCGTGGCGACCGTCTCGCCGAGGAAGACCACGCCGATGGCGGTGGCGGCGGCCGGGTTGACCAGGTTGGTCACCGCCAGCGGGGCGGCCAGGCCGTCGCGGTAGGAGCGCTGGGTGAACACGGTGCCCGCGACCGCGAGGGTGCCGATGGCGGCGATCGAGACCAGGATCGCCGGGTGGAGCAGCACGCCGACGCCCTCGGTCTGGAAGCCGACCACAACCTTCTGGCACAGCGCCGAGCAGACGGCGTAGGCAAGGCCGCCCGCGACCGCCTCCCACAGCGACGACGCGCCCGGCAGGGCGCCCTTGTAGCCGAGCCCGGCCAGCAGGATCACCACGGCGACGAGCAGGCCGGTCAGCTCGCTGGAGGTCAGCGTGTCCGGCGTGCCGCCGGTGGTGATGATCATCGCAAGGCCCGCGAGCCCCGCGACCGTGGACACCAGGCCGACGGTCTCCAGCCGGGTCATCATCCGGCGGGCCCTGCCCGCCGCGACGACCACGGCGAGCACCAGGGTCAGCACGCCCAGCGGCTGGATCAGCGACAGCGGGCCGAAGCCCAGGGAGACCACGTGCAGGCCCGCGCCGAGGGCGTTGAGGGCCTGGGCGACCCACCACAGCGGGACGCGGGTGAGCTCCCGGACGCTCATGTGGGCGTAGGCGGCCTGGATCAGCGCGGCGGTCGCGTAGACGATCGCGACCGCGACGCACAGCGCGATCGCGATGATCAGGTCAGGCATGGGCCCCCAGTCCGATTCACTCGAACAGAGGCTAGCCGCCCGACCGCGACGACAGGAGCGGTTTGCCCGAACCGAGTGGGGCAGAACACGCCGGAGGACACATGACCAGCACCAGGACCGACGCCGCGGTCGAGGGCGTTGGGACCAGCCCGTTGCGGCCTGATGGCGTGCTCAAGGTGCGGGGCGAGTTCGCCTACTCGTCCGACCTGTGGGCCGACGGCATGCTCTGGGGCGCCACGGTCCGCAGTCCGCATCCGCACGCCCGGATCACCGGCGTCGACATCACCGCCGCGCTCAAGCTCGCCGGGGTGTCCGCCGTGCTCACCCACGAGGACGTCCCCGGCCGCAACCGCTACGGCCTCGAACACGCCGACCAGCCCGTCCTCGCCGAGGACGTCGTGCGCTACCAGGGCGAGCCCATCGCCGTCGTGGCCGCCGACCACCCGGAGACCGCGCGCCGCGCCGCCGCGCTGGTCGAGGTCGCCTACGCGGTGCTGACGCCCGTCACCGACGCCGAGGCCGCCTTCACCGCGCCCGCGCTGCACGAGGGCGGCAACGTCCTGCGGCACGTGCCGATCCGGCGCGGCGACGAGTCCGCGACCGCGCCCGTCGTGGTCGTCGGCGAGTACACCGTCGGCATGCAGGACCAGGCGTTCCTCGGACCGGAGTCCGGGCTGGCCGTGCCCGCCGACGACGGCGGCGTCGACCTCTACGTGGCCACCCAGTGGCTGCACGTCGACCGCGCCCAGGTCGCCCGCTCGCTCGGGCTGCCTGAGGAGAAGGTGCGCATCACCCTCGGCGGCGTCGGCGGCGCGTTCGGCGCGCGGGAGGACCTGAGCATGCAGGTCCACGCCAGCATGCTGGCCCTGCGCACCGGCAAGCCGGTGAAGATGGTCTACGGGCGCGAGGAGTCGTTCTTCGGGCACGTCCACCGCCACCCGGCCCGGCTGCGCTACGAGCACGGCGCCACCGAGGACGGCAGGCTCGTCTACGTCCGCGCCCGCATCGTCCTCGACGGCGGCGCCTACGCCTCCAGCACGACGGCAGTGGTGGCCAACGCCGCCACCCTCGGCGTGGGGCCGTACGAGGTCCCCAACGTGCACATCGACGCCTACGGCATGTACACCAACAACCCGCCGTGCGGGGCCATGCGCGGGTTCGGCGCTGTGCAGGCGTGCTTCGCCTACGAATCCCAGATGGACAGGCTCGCCGAGCGGATCGGCGTCGACCCGGTCGAGATCCGGCTGCGCAACGCCGTCCGCGAGGGCTCCACGATGCCGACCGGCCAGGTCATCGACTCCCCGGCGCCGGTGGCCCGGCTGCTGGCCATCGTGCGCGACCGGCCGATGCCGCCGCCCGCCGCCGACGACCCGCGCGAGCGGCCGGGCGGGGTCGCCAACACCACCCGGGGCGAGGGCGTCGTGCGCGGGGTCGGCTACGGCGTCGGCGTCAAGAACGTCGGGTTCTCCGAGGGGTTCGACGACTACTCCACCGCGCGCGTGCGGCTGGAGCTGATCCAGGGCGAGCCGGTCGCCACCGTGCACACCGCCGCCGCCGAGGTCGGGCAGGGGCTGGTGACCGTGCAGGCGCAGATCGCCCGCACCGAGCTGGGCGTGCGGCAGGTGACCGTCGTGCCCGCGGACACCTCGGTCGGCAGCGCGGGGTCCAGCAGCGCCTCCCGGCAGACCTATGTCACCGGGGGAGCGGTCCGGGCCGCGTGCGCCGCGGTGCGGGCCGACGTGCTCGCCTCGGTCCCCGGCGGCGCGGGCCTGCGCGACGGCAAGGTGACCACAGTGGACGGTGAGCCGCTCGCCGACCTGGCCGACGTGCTCACCGGCCCGGTCGAGCACACCGTGGAATGGCGGCACCGGCCGACCAAGCCGCTGGACCCGGTGACCGGCCAGGGCGACGCGCACGTGCAGTACGCCTTCGCCGCGCACCGCGCCGTCGTCGACGTCGACACCGAGCTGGGGCTGGTCCGGGTCGTCGAGCTGGCGTGCGCGCAGGACGTGGGCAAGGCGCTGAACCCGCAGGCCGTCGAGGGCCAGATCCACGGCGGCAGCGCGCAGGGGCTCGGGCTCGCGGTCATGGAGGAGATCCAGGTCGTCGACGGGCAGGTGCGCAACCCCTCCTTCACCGACTACCTGATCCCCACGATCCTCGACATGCCGCCGATGGCGGTCGACATCCTCGAACTCGCCGATCCCGCCGCGCCGTACGGACTGCGCGGCGTCGGCGAGCCGCCGACGATCTCGGCGACCCCGGCGATCATCGCCGCGATCCGCGCCGCCACCGGCGTCGCCCTCACCCACGCCCCCGTCCGCCCTGATCACATCGTGACCATGAGTGATGATCAGTGATGCCAGGATGACCCGAATGGACGACAGACCGGGTCAGTAGGCTCGCGGGAAACACGGCCGAGTCCCCCGATAGAGGTGTGTGGTGAGCGAGACCGCGAGCTGGGTCCCCGAGGGTGTCAACACCGAACTCCCCAGCGCCGCGCGGGTTTACGACTACCTGCTCGGCGGCGGCCACAACTTCCCGGGCGACCGCGAGCTGGCCGAGAAGCTGCTGAAGGTCGTGCCCGCGCGGGACATGGCCCGGCTCAACCGGTCGTTCCTGCGGCGGGCCGTGCTGCACCTGGTCGAGCAGGGCATCGACCAGTTCCTCGACCTCGGCTCGGGCATCCCGACCGTGGGCAACGTGCACGAGATCGCGCAGGGCGCCAACCCGGACGCGCGCGTGGTGTACGTCGACTACGAGCCCGTCGCCGTCGCGCACAGCGAGCTGATGCTGACCGGAAACCCCAACGCGGCGGTCATCCAGGCCGACATGCGCGACCCGGAGAAGATCCTCGCCGCGCCGCGCACCCGCGACCTCATCGACCCCGCCCGGCCGATCGGGCTGCTGATGGTCGGCGTCATCCAGTTCATCCCCGACGCCGACGACCCGTGGGCGCTGGTGGGCCGTTACCGCGATCTCGTCGCTCCTGGAACACATTTGGCGATCTCGGCGTTCACGTGGGACAACGCGCCGTCGGGCATGGCGGGCGCGGTCGAGTTGTTCCGCAACAGCCAGGACCCCATCTTCCCGCGAACCCGGGGGGAGATCCTGCGCATGCTGACGGGCTTCGACCTCGTGGAGCCGGGTCTGGTCTACACACCGCAGTGGCGGCCGGAGCGGCCGGAGGACGCGGCCGACGCCGACCGGTCCAATCTCTACGCAGGCGTCGCGGTCAAGCCCGCCTGAATCGACGACAAGGGGTAGCGTTCGGCACCCGTTCGGGTGCAGAGTGATATCCCCCGTGCGCTATCCCGGATCGCGCTCCCCCGACGAGATGGACGGCCGACGTGGACCGAGCTGAGCTGCCCGCCAGATGGGCCGCCGCGCTCTCCCGGATCGGGTATGCCCCGCTGTCCCGCTCCGCTGCCGAGCGGGAACTCGCGGCCCTGCTCGGCCGGCTTCCCGACCATGCCGGGGATGCGGGCGCCCGGCTGGTCCGGCTCGGCTACCGGCAGCCGGAGTGCCTGCGGGCCAGCGTCGAGCTGCTCGCCGGACTGCCCGAAGTGGACGGCCCGGTGATCGGCGCGCTGGCCGAGGCGTTCACCGCCGCCGCCCGCGACCGGCTCTTCGCCGAGCAGGAGGACCTGGTCGCCGCGGTGAGCCGGGCCAAGGACAACGTCGAGCGCAGCCTCAAGGCCAGCGAGGCCCGCTTCACCGAGCTGTTCGACACCTCCGCGCTCGGCATGGTGATCACCGACATCGGCGGCGGCGTGGTGCGCGCCAACGAGGCCATCGAGACGATGCTCGGCTACGCCCGCGGCACGCTGTTCCGCAAGCGCTTCGACTCGCTGCTGCACCCGGAGGACCGCGCGTACCTGCGCACCCGCTACGCCGAGCTGACCGCGGGCGGCTGCGAGCTGCGCGAGCGCACCCGGTTCCAGCGCGCCGACGGCGACACCGTCTGGACCAGGATGGCGGTGTCGGTCCTGCGCGACGCCGACGGCCTCGCCGACCACCACGTGACCATGGTCGAGGACATCTCCGACCTGCACCTGCTCGAACACCGCATCACCTACCAGGGCACCCACGACATGCTCACCGGACTGCCCAACCGCGCGGCGTTCACCGGCAGGCTGGAGGAGGCGCTGGGCGTCGGCGACGAGGTGGCCGTGCTGCACCTGTCGCTGGACGACTTCGCCGTGGTCAACGACGGCATCGGCAGGCACGCGGGCGACGTCCTGCTGACCACCGTCGCCGCCCGGCTGGCCGACCTCGTCGACGACGGCCTGATCGCCCGGATCGCCGACCACGAGTTCGCCGTGCTGCTGCGCTCGCCGGAGGCCGGGCCGTGCGTGGCCGCGCGGATCAACGACGCGCTGGTCGAGCCGACCTATGTGGACGGCACGGGCATCGCGGTGTCGGCGACGGTCGCCGTGGTCTCCCGCCCGCGCGCCGACACCCGCCCGGCCGACCTGCTGCGCGCCACCGACATCACCATCCGCGAGCTGCGCCAGCGCGGGCGGAGGCAGTGGGGCATGGTCGACATCGCCGAGGTGGACCGCCGCGTCGACCGCTGGAGCCTGACCGCGGCGATCCCGGGCGCGTGGGAGAACGGCGAGCTGGACGTGGACTTCGACCCGGTCGTCACGCTCGCCGACGGCGCGGTGGTGGCCGCGCGCGGCGCTCTGCGCTGGGACAACCCGACGCGCGGGCGGATCGCGGGCGCGGACTGCGCGAGCCTGCTCGCCGACACCGGCATGGGCGTCTGCGTCGGCCGCTGGCTGCTCTCGCGCTCCGCCGAGCGCGTGACGGCCATGCGCGACAAGGTGGGCGACGCGCCCCGGCTCTACGTCGAGCTGACGGCGGACTCGGCCGCCGACCCCGACCTGGTGGCCGAGGTGCGGTCCATCAGCTCCGAGACCGGGCTGCCGATCGACCGGCTGGACATCGGCCTGCCGGTCCCGTCCGCCGCCGTCCCGGACGGCCCGGCGGCGGAGAACGCCGAGGTCCTCGCCGAGTTGGGCGTGCGCGTGGTGCTGACCGACTTCGGCCGCGGCGGCGGTGATCTGGGCTGCGTCGCCGACCTGCCCGTGCACGCGGTCCGCATCAGCGACTACGCCATGCGGCGCGTGTCCGCCGAGCTGGCCGCCGGGTCTCCGTCGCTGGTCACGCACGCGGTGCGCGCGGCCGTGCCGCTGGTTCGCGCCGAGGGCGTGTCCGTGATCGTGCCGATGATCGCCGACGAGCGGGAAGCGCGCTGGTGGCGGGACGCGGGCGCGGACCTCGGGCAGGGCCCGCTGTTCGGCGAGCCGGGCGCGCTGGAGGACATCGGGGTGTGAGGCCGGGGATCACCCGAGCCAGGCCCGCAGCGCCCACCACCAGCGCACCGTCTCCGCCATCGCGGCGGCGTCCTCCGGGAACCCGGTGAGCGAGCGCAGCCGGGCCAGCCGGTAGCGCACGGTGTTCGCGTGGACGTGCAGGGCGGCCGCGGTGTGGTCCAGCCGCCGTCCGTGGTCCAGATAGGACAGTGCGGTCGCGGCGAGCCCGCGGTGGAAGTCGTCGTCCTGGTCGAGCGCGGCCAGCAGGGTCGACGCCAGCAGCGCGGCCAGCGCGGGCTGGGCGGCGAACGCGGTCTGCGGGGCGATGTCGGTCAGCAGGTGCACGCCCGGGGACGGCGCCGACGCGAGCGCGGCCACGCAGAGCAGGTAGCGCGGGCGGACCTCCGACAGCGGCGCGGCGGGCGCCGCCACCACCCGGGCGTCCACGGGTCCGCGGGGAAGGCACGCGGACAGACCGGTGAGCCGCCCGTCCACGATCCCGAGGACGCCGGGGAGGTCGAGCGCGCGCACCGGGTCGGTGATGTCGGTGACCAGGCAGAAGTAACGCGTCGAGTGGTCGAGGCCCACCTGGGCCAGGGAACCGGGCGGCACCGCGTCGCCGTGCAGGAGCAGGCTCCGCAGGACCTGCGTGCGCGCGTCCCGGGCGGTGCGGGCGAGTTCGCGCTGGTAGCCGTCGATCATGTGGCGTTCGACCGCGCTGGTGTAGCGGTCGAGCTCCAGCAGCGCCTCCAGCAGCACCGAGTCGGGCACCCCGGCCGCGCGGCCCCGGGCGATGGCGATCTCCACGATGCGCCCGCGTCCGGCCTGCACGCCGCTCAGCAGCGCGGTGATGGGGACGCCCTGCGCGGCGCGGTCGGCGCCCAGCGCGGTCGCCGCGGTGAAGTCGCCGTCGCCGGGACGGCCGAACGCGGCGAGCCCGGCGGTGAGCAGGTCGGCGACGTGCCTGCGGTTCTCGGCGGCGGGCAGCCGGGCCACCTCCGGCGAGGTGGCGCGGGCGGCGGCGACCAGCTCGTCGACGAGGCCGTCGTCGGCGGCCAGCGCGGCCAGGACCTGCGCCAGGGACACGGCGACCTCCTTGTCGCTGGGACACAACGGCCGCGGCGGCCGTTGGCGGCCGGGCTCTACCCCGGGTGCGGCGCGCTGTAGTTTCCTGCAGTCCTACTGCACGGTAACCAGTGGGAGTCCCCGTGAGAAGAGCGCTCATCGCCGCCTGCGCCGCCGTCATCGCCGCAGGCTCCCTGCCCGCGGCCGCCGCGCCGTCCCCGCGCGAGGTGTTGTTCGTGGGGAACAACTGGGAGGGCACCGTCGACGTCCTCGACCACCGCTACACCAAGATCGGCCGGGTCGACGTCGTCCCGGACAAGGCCGCCCGGCTGCGGGAGATCTACCTCAACCCGATCCGCCTCGCGTTTTTCCTCGGCGTCCGGCACGGCCCCGGAGAGGGCCACGACCAACTCGTCGACGACATGTACACGACCCCGGACGGCGCCGCCCTGGTCGCCTCCCGCCCCAGCCTCGCCGACGTCGTCTCGATCGACCTGACGACGGGCGCGGTCCGCTGGCGCTTCCCGGTGTCCGGCTTCCGCGCCGACCACATGGCCGTCTCCCCGGACGGCACCAAGGTCGCGGTCTCCGCCTCGACGTCGAACACGGTGCACGTCCTCGACATCACCACCGGCCGCGAACTGGGCTCCTTCCGCACCGGCGACAAGCCCCACGAGAACGTCTACACCGACAACGGCCGCCACCTCTGGAACATGTCCATCGGCGAGGTCATCACCCCCTTCGACGCGCCCGAGCTGGACTGGACCAAGGGCGACCGCAAGATCACCGTCGTCGACACCGAGACGTACGAGGTCGTCGAGGTCATCGACATGCGCGCCCGCCTAGACGCCTTCGGCCGCCCCGACCTCTCCGACGCCGTACGCCCGGTCGCCTTCAGCCCCGACGAGCGCACGCTGTACTTCCAGGTGTCGTTCTTCAACGGCTTCCTGGAGTACGACGTGGCCAGCGACCGCATCACCAGGGTCAAGGAACTCCCGAAGAACCCCAATACGAACCCCGACCGCACCACCTGGGTCAACGACTCCCGCCACCACGGCATGGCCATGAACCCCGACGGCACCAAGCTGTGCGTCGCAGGAACCATGGACGACTACGCGACAGTCGTGGACCGCACATCGCTCCAAGAAGGTCCCCTAGTCCCCGCAGCCAAGCCGTACTGGGCAACAGTCAACGGAGACGGAACCGCCTGCGTCATCTCCGAAAGCGCAGCAGACCAGATCACCGTGATCGACTTCAGGACAGGAAACCGAATCACGTCAGTACCAGTAGGCGACCACCCCCAACGAATCCGCCTGGGCACAGTCCCCGCCGGATGGGGCGCTTAACCAACAAACCAACGCAGCAAACCAACGCAACCACCCACAAAACGCAACACGCCCCAGATAACTGTCCGATGGGGTGAACCCGCATTCGTGGGGAGAAAAGCGGTGCTACCCTCGCTCGGCGCGGACGGCTTCGCCGCTCCGCCCCTACTCCGCGCCGCACCGCTTTTCTTAGGGGCCCCACGAATGCGGGTTCACCCCATCGGACGCCACCGAAGCAACTCGCGAAAGCGCGCTCTCAAGCCAACGGCGCAGCGTGATACACCAACCGCACCACCCCATCCCCACACAGCTCAGCGGCGGCGTTAACCCCAAAGACCTCACGCAAGGTCCCCGGGGTAAGAACATCCAAAACCGGCCCTGCGGCAGTGACAACCCCCTGATGCAGCACCACGAGACGATCACAGTACCGAGCAGCGATATCCAGATCATGCAGCACGGCCAACACCGTGATCCCCGTCCCCCGGACCAGATCCATCAACTCGAACCGAGCCCGGATATCCAGATGATTGGTCGGCTCATCCAACACCAACACCCGAGGCCGCTGAGCCAACGCGCAAGCCAACAGAACCCGCTGCCGCTCACCCCCCGACAGCGACCCGAACGCCCGGTCCGCCATGTCCGCCACCCCGGCCTGCTTCAACGCGTCCCGCACCGCCGACCGATCCTCACCGGATGAGAACAGCCCGTGGTGCGCGGTCCGCCCCAACGCCACCACCTCGGCCACCGTCACCCCGCCCGGCGTGTTCCGGCTCTGCAGGACAGCGGCCGTCCGACGGGCGGCGGCGCGCGGCGAGAGCGACCACACGTCCTCACCGCCCACCCGCACGACACCGGAGTCCGGCCGCAAGGCGCGGTAGACAGTGCGCAGCAATGTGGTCTTGCCGCTGCCGTTCGGGCCGACCAGGCCGACGAAGTCGCCGGGCTCGGCCGTCAGGGTGACGTCGCGCAGGATCGGCGTGCCGCCGAGGCTGACGCGGACAGCGCCGATGTCGAGGTTCACGACTCGGTCCGGTCGCGGCGCATCAGCCAGATGAGGAACGGGGCGCCGAAGGCGGCGGTGAAGATGCCGATGGGCAGCTCGTTCGGGGCGTCGACCGTGCGGGAGAGCAGGTCGACCAGGACGAGGTACGCCGCGCCGAGCAGCGCCGAGAGCGGCAGGACGCGGCGGTGGTCGACGCCGAAGGCCAGGCGCGTCACGTGCGGGACCATCAGGCCGACGAAGCTGATGCCGCCCGCCACCGCGCACACCGTGCCGGTCAGCAGCGCGGCGAGGACGAGCAGCAGCAGCCGCGTCCGGCGCACGTCGACGCCGAGGGCGGTGGCGGTCTCGTCGCCGGTCACCAGCGCGTTGACGCGGCGTCCGGCGAGCAGCACGGCGGCGGTGGCCGCGATGACCACGGCGGTGACGAGGCCGAGCTGGTCCCACCGCGCGCCCGCGACGCTGCCCATCAGCCAGAACATCACCTGGCGCAGGTCGCCGGGGTTGGCCTGGAGCTGCAGGTAGCTCGTCGCCGCGAGGAACACGTACCCGACCGCGACCCCGGAGAGCACCAGCCGCGCGGGCGCGGCCCGGCCGAGCGCGAACACCGCCGCGCCCGCGAGCATCGCCCCGGCGAACGCCGCCGATGACGCGCTCAGCCCGCCCACCACCCCCGCGCCGACGGTGATCACCAGCACCGCGCCCACGGACGCGCCGGGCACCAGCCCCAGCACGTACGGCTCGGCCAGCGGGTTGAGGATCAGGGCCTGCAGCAGGACGCCCGCCACCGCCAGTCCCGCCCCGCACAGCGCGGCGAGCAGCACCCTCGGCACCCGGAAGTCCCACACGATCTGCTCGGACACCGGGTCCGCGGTGGCCGTCCCGCCCAGCACGTGCGAGCCGATGACCCGCCACACCTCGCCCAGCGGCACCGACACCGAGCCGACCCCGATCGCGATCAGCATCACGGCGACCAGCCCCGCGCCCGTCACGGCAAGACATGCGGGCAACGGCACGAAGTGCAGCGGCGCGGTCTGCGCGCGGTGGCGGGTCACTGCCGGAACACGTCCGGGTGGACCAGCCCGGCGATCCGTTCGACCGCGAGGTGGTTGTCGGGGCCGAAGTAGAGCGAGTCCGACAGGACCAGGAAGCGGTTGTCCACGGCCGCCCGCCACTGCGGGAACCGCTGGAACAGCGCGCGGACCGTCGCCTCGGGGTCCGGGTTCAGGTAGTCGACGACGATGAGCGCGTCCACCTCGGCCGCGGCGGCCTGTTCGGCGCTGATGCTGGCGAAGGTGGCCCGCGTGGCGTCGGCGAAGGCGTTCACCGCGCCCGCCTTGGCCAGGATGTCGTTCCAGACCCCGTTGCCCGCCACCGAGTCGAGGTCGGCAGCGCCCATGCCGGGGAAGACGATCATGACCTGCCCGACCGGCCGGTCCCGCACCTTCGCCGCGGTGGCGGCGATCCTGGCCGTCGAGTCGGCGATGATCTCCTCGGCGCGCCCCGGCACGTCGAAGACCGCGCCGAGGTCGCGGATCATGGCGTGGCTGTCCTCGATGGTCGGCGCGCGGTCGTCGGCGCAGGCGGCGGGCGGGACGTAGGTGTTGGCCCCCGCGGCGCGCAGGTCCGCGCGGGTGGCGAAGCCGGACTCGGCGGCGAAACCGCCGGTGTGGGTGGAGATCACGAGGTCCGGCCGCAGGCCGAGCATCGCCTCGCGGGGGATGTCCTGCAGGTTGTTGAGCGCGACCCCGCCGGTGGGCAGTGCCGCGATGGCCTCGACGCGACCGGGCGTCTCCGACGCGCCGTAGGACTGCGCGTTGGCGATGACGCGGTCGCCGAGGCCGAGCGCGAGCAGCGTGGACACCTCGGCGACCGACCCGCCGTTCATCACCACGACGCGGCCGGGGGCCTTGGTGAAGGTGTAGGTGTCGCCGCAGTTGTCGAGCCGCAGGGGGTAGGCGGTCCGGCCCTCGCCGACGTGGTCCGGTGCGGTCTGCGGGCCGGGCGCGGCCGTTCCGCACGCCGTCGCGGCGGCCAGGGCGAGTGCGGCCAGGGCGACGCCCCGAGCGGACATGGCGGCTCCATCCGAGTAGGTGTGCTGCTGTCCTGGCAGTCGCGTCGGAGGGCCGCCCGGTTCCCGGTGGTGATGATCTTCTCAGGCGAGCCTGCGGCAGAGCACGCCGGTGAGGGCCGCGCCCGCGGTCAGCGCGAGCGCGACGGCGGCGAACGCGACGTGGTGGCGGGCCGGGTCGATCGCCGGGTCGCCGGGGATGCCGCCCAGCACCACGCGGTACGCGATGCCGACCAGGGAGAAGCCCGCGGCCAGACCGAACTGGACGACCGTGGCGGCGATCCCGGTGGCCGCGCCCGCGTGGTCGGGCTCGACGCGGTTGAGGACGACGGCGACGAGCGGCGAGACGACGAGCCCCTGCCCGACGCCGACCGCGCCGATGAGCACCGCGAGCAGCGTCTGCTCGGCAGCGGCCCCGGTGAAGGCCACGGCGGCCATCGCGAGCAGGCAGCAGGCGATGAGGGCGGCGCCGATGACGGGGACGCGGGCCCCGTTGAGCCTGCCGGTGATCGCCGAACCGGCGGCGAACCCGACGCCGAGCGGGGTGAACATCAGCCCGGCGGTGAGCGAGTCCAGGCCGAGTCCGGTCTGCAGGTGGTAGGTGAACACCAGGTACAGCCCGGCGTTGCCCGCGAAGAAGACGGCGAGGACGACCATGCCGAGCCTGAACCGGCGGTTTGCGAGGACGTGCGGGGGATACAGCCCGTCCCCACCCCGGTCGGCGAGCCGCCGCTGCTGCCGGGCGAGCGCGGCGACGAGCAGCAGCCCGGCGAGCGCGCTGAGCCACACCCACCCGTGCCAGCCCGCGCGGGGGCCGAACATCAGCGGCACGAGCAGGGCGGGGATGGCCAGCGCCGTCAGCGCCGCCCCCGCGATGTCGAACCCGACGGCGGCGTCCGACCGACTCTCCCGGATGGCCCACCGCCCCACCACGACTATCGCCACACCGATCGGGACGTTGATGAGGAAGACCGACCGCCACCCCATCCCACCCACATCAAGCCCGACCAGAACCCCGCCCCCCGCGATCCCGGCGATGACCCCGAGCCCGAGCGCCACCCCATAGGCCCCGAACGCCCGCCCCCGCTCGCGTGCGTCGTGGAAGGTCGCCTGGATGATCGCCAGTTCCTGCGGGATCAAGGCCGCCGCACAGGCTCCCTGCAGGAACCGACAGAGGATCAGCACCTCGGCGCTGGTGGCGAGCCCGCAGCAGAGCGAGGCGACCGTGAACGCGCCCACCCCTGCCAAGAACACCCGCCTACGCCCGAACCGGTCCCCCAACCGGCCGCCGGTCACCAACCCCGCCGCACACGCGAACACATAGGCCGCGCCGACCAGCTGGATCTGATCGAACCCGGCGGGCAGCTCCCGCTGGATGGTGGGACTGGCGACGTTGACGATGAAGCCGTCGACCTGCCCCATGAAGGTGGCGGCCAACACCACCCCCAACCCCACCCAGTCCCGACGGGCGGCTGCGCGGGGAGGGGAGTCAAGGCTCATCGGGCAGCCGTCCGGGGTGTGGGGTGATCGGCTGTGTGTCATCCGGCCACTTTCTGCGGTCTGGTTGGGGGCGCGGCCCTTGTCGGCTGTGGGGTGAGGAGCGGAGGTTCATCCGACAACCCTTCATGCGGTTGAGACACCCGTCCCCTCACTCATTCGGTAGGCGTTGGGGCGGGAGGAAGCCGACATCGAGTAGGTGGTCCAGGTAGCGGTGGAGGGTTTCGGCGTCGATCAACGGTGATGGGACGGTGGAAGTCGACAGGGCTGTGGTCGTCTCGGCGTGGTCGTAGGCGGGGGAAGCGGTGTCTGGGTCGCCGAGGTGGGCGGTTACCAGGCTGAGGCGGTAGTCACCGATTTCGGCGGCCTTGTCGGCTTGGGCGGTGAGGCGGCGGGTCCATTCGGCGGGGGAGAGGTCCGTCAGGGGGTAGCCGCGTCGGCGGAGGACGTCGATCACCAAGGCGACCGGGACCGGACTGGGGCTGGTCAGGTGGTACGTCCTCCCCGCCGACTCCGGTGCGACGGACAGGTGGACGATCGCCGCGGCGACGTGATCCGCGGGAACCAGGTCCGCTGTCTGCGGCCCCACCCCAGGAGCAGCGCCGACGATCACCATCGCGCGCACCAGATTCCAGAAGGCGTCGTCCGTGTTGCCGACCCCCGTGATGGAGTGACCCGCCACGCGACTCGGGCGGTACACCGTCACCGGGACGCCCCGCGCGCCCGCCGCGGTCACCAGGCGCTCCGACACCCACTTGCTGGCCACATAACCGTTGGACAGGTCCGAGAAGTCGCAAGTGGACACGAAGTGCACCGGCTTCACTCTCGTCGTCGTGGCCAGCCGCAGGATCTCCCGCGTGCCGGACACGTTCGCCGGACGCAGGCGCGCGTACGGCTCCAGGTGATTCACCCGAGCGCCGTTGTGATACACGGCGTCGATGTCCTCCGCCAGTTCCGCGAAGCGCTTGCGGCCGAGGCCCAGGTCGGGTTGGGCGAGGTCGCCCGCCAGGGCTACCACCGTGCGGTCGGCCAGGCTCGGGTCGCGGAGTCGGTACCGGTGCAGGGTCTGCCGCAACCGCTCCGCCGCCGCGTTGTCGTCCTCGGCGCGCACCAGGCACACGACCTCGACTCCCGTGTGGTCGAGCAGCGCCCGCAGGAGGAACGCGCCGAGGAAGCCGGTCGCACCCGTGAGCAGGACCCGCCTGGGCTCGCGGGCGGGCAGGCAGCCGTCGGCCGTGATCGCCGGGTCCAGGTCCGCCTCCCGATCCAGGTCGGACAGGCTCAACGCGGCGGTCTCCGGCGGGCCCGTGTCGAGATGACGCGCCAGCTCGGCCACCGTGGGGGCGTCGAACACCGCCCGGATCCCCAGCCGCACACCGAACGCCGCCCTGATCCGGGTCAGCAGGCGGGCGACGAGCAGGGAGTGGCCGCCGAGGGTGAAGAAGTCGTCATCGATGCCCACCTCCGGCACACCGAGGAGTTCGGCGAACAGCGCGCACAGCTCGCGCTCCGCCTGCGTGCGCGGCGGACGGCTGATTGCGCGCGCCGCGGGCTCGGGTGACGGGAGGGCGGCGCGGTCGAGCTTCCCGTTGGGGTTGACCGGAAGGTGGTCCATCATCACGAACGCGCCGGGCACCAGATAGTCCGGCAGCCGCTCCACCAAGTACCGGCGCAACGCCGCGGGCTCCACCTCGCCGTCCGGGACGACGTACGCCACCAGCCGGTCACCCCGCCCCGCGACCGCCGCCCGCGCGACGCCGGGATGCCCGCCCAGGACGCCTTCCACCTCGCCGGGCTCGATCCGGAAGCCGCGCACCTTGAGCTGGTCGTCCGCCCGCCCCAGGAACTCGACGACGCCGTCACGCCGCCATCGCGCGAGGTCGCCGGTCCGGTACATCCGCGCGCCCGGCGGCCCGAACGGGTCGGCCCGGAACCGCTGCGCCGTCAGCTCCGCCTTGCCGTGGTATCCCCGTCCCACCGGCGTCCCCGCCAGGTAGAGTTCGCCGACCACCCCGGGCGGGACCAGCCGTCCGGCGGCATCCAGCACATACGCCCGGCAGTTGGCGATCGGCCTGCCGATGACCGGCGAGTCGCTCTCCGAGAGCCTGCACCACAGAGCGTCCACAGTGCACTCCGTTGGGCCATAGAGGTTGTAGACAGACAACCCCGGCACCGCCCGCAGCGCCTTCCACAGCGCCTCGCCCACGGCCTCGCCACCCAGGGCGATCACCGCGGGCCGCCGCGTCCCCTCGGCCAGCAGGCCCTCGGCGACGAGTTCCTCGGCGTAGGTCGGCGTGACGTCCAGGAAGTCGATGCCCTCGTCCGCGACATACCGCAGCAGGTCCTCGGGAGCGCGCCGCACGTCGTCGCCGATGAAGTGCAGTTCGTGGCCAGCCAACAGCCAGATCAGGCCCTCCCACGAGGTGTCGAACGACAGCGACGCCGTCAGCGCCGCCCGGAAGCGCCGCCCGCCCGCGGCGACGACCTCGGGCTCGATGAGGTGGGTCCGGTGCTGGTGGAACAGGTTGACCATCGCGTCGTGGGTGAGCACAGTCCCCTTCGGCGCACCGGTCGATCCGGAGGTGTAGATCAGGGCCAGCGCGTTGTCGGGGGTGGGCCGTTCGGCGTCGGTCAGGTCGTGATCCGGCAGTAGGTCGATCTCCGGGTCACCGGGGGCGACGGTGCCGGGCAGACCCGTGCCGATGGTGATCACCGGGCGGGCGTCGGCGAGCAGGAAGTCCACCCGCGCCCGGGGATAGTCCGGGTCGACCGGCAGGTAGGCCGCGCCCGCCTTGAGGACGGCGAACAGCGCGACGATCGCATCGATGGTGCGCGGCAGGGCGATGGCGACGACCCGTTCCGGCCCCGCACCGCGCGCGAGCAGGTAGCGGGCCAGGCGGTTGGCCCGCGCGTTGAGCTCGGCGTAGGTCACCCTGCCGTCCTCGGCCACCAGCGCCGTCCGGTCGGGGGTTCGCGCGACCTGCGCTTCCAGCAGCTCGGGCACCGTCGCGGGTGGATAGACCACGGTGGTGTCGTTCCAGCTGCCGAGCAGCCGGTCGCGCTCCTCGGGCAGCGGCAGGTCGGCCGCCGCGATCGGCCGTTCGGGATGCGCGACCAGCTCCGCGAGGAAAGCGCGGAACCGCCGGAGGTGGTCGGCCAGTTCGTCCGGGCGGTAGCAGGAGGGGTTGGCGTCGAAGGTGAGCGTCAAGCCCGACCCGTCGGCCCGGTCGTAGACGTTGACCACCATGTCCTCGACGAGACCGGCCGACACGTTGCGCACTACCCCGGGCGAGTCGCCGAAGCGCAGGCCGTAGTCGAACGGCATGATGTTCATCGACGGGCCGAACAGCTTGCGGTCGCTGGCGACCAGCCTGAGATCGCGGCGCAGGCGCTCGTAGCGGTACCGGTGGTGCGCCCTCCCGCCGCGGATCTCGGCGGCGACCAGCGCGGTCAGCCCCACCAGGCTCACGTCCCCGCCGACCGGCACCCACACCGGGACGACGTTGAGCACCATGCACGGCACCCGCAGCGACACCGAGCCCATCCGGGACATCACCGGCAGCGCCAGGTTCACCTGGTCCGCGCCCGTCATCCGGTGCACGTAGCCCGCGAACGCGGCGGTGACCACGTCTGGCCAGAACGCCTTCGCGGCGGGCGCGACCGTGTTGAGCGCGTCCACCGTCGCCTGGTCGAGATGGTCCTCCCAGCGCAGCACGTGGTGCGGCAGCGGCCCGGACCGCCCGGCGAGGGTGACCGGCTCCGGCCGGTCCGCGGTATAGGCGAGCCAGTGGTCGCGGTCCTGCGCGCACCGGTCGGACGCCTGGTAGGCGACGTCCTCCTCGACCACGGCCGACAGCGGCCCGAACGGGCACGGCGGCGGCTCACGGCCCTCGACACGCGCGGTGTAGACCTCGGCCACCCGCCGGGCGACCAGGCCGAGGCCGTACCCGTCCAGCGCGATGTGGTGCACCCGGTGGTACCACAGGACCCGCTCGGGCCCGATGCGGAACACCGCGTGCCCGAACACCGGGTCGGCGGTGAAGTCCACCGGACGGGCGAGGTCGGCGGCCATCCACGCGCGCGCGGTGGCCAGCGGGTCGTCGCACCCGGACAGGTCGGCCACGTGCACCGACCACCCGTGGGCCTCGTCGCGGTACTGGGCCGGGCCGTCCTCGTCCTCGGTGAACCAGACGTTCAGCGCGTCGGTCTCCGCGACCGTGCGCCGGATCGCCGAGACGAGCGCGTCGATGTCCGCGGGGCCGCGGATCTCCACGTACTCGGCGGTGTTGAACGCCGGGCTGTCCGGCTCGAGGAGCTGCCCGGTCCAGATCCCGTGCTGGGCGGCCAGGAGCGGCAGGCGCTCAGCCACGGTCGTCCCCGGGCAGCCGCGCCGACAGCAGCAGCCACCACGCCGCGACGGTCGGCCGCTCGGCCAGCTCCAGGAAGCTGACCTGCGCCCCGTTCTGCCGCCAGCGCTCCACCAGGCTCAGGATCCGCACCGAGTCCAGCCCCTCGGCCAGCAGGTCGGCGCCGTCGTCGACGGCGGACGGCTCCTGGTACAGCAGTTCGGCCACAGCGGCCCGGACCCCATCCAACGTCAGCGGCTCGCACACGTGGGTCTCCTCCCTAGTTGACTCGGCGGTCGCGGTCGCGCCAGAACCGGTCCCGCAGCGCGCGGCGCAGGATCTTGCCGCTGGGGTTGCGGGGCACCGCGTCGATGAACTCGAACCGCGCCGGGATCTTGAAGGACGCCAGGTGGTCCTTGAGGAACAGCACGAGGTCGCGCGGCCCGGCCGTGTGGTGCGGGCGCAGGGCGACGAAGGCGCACACGGCCTCGCCGAAGCGGTCGTCCGGCACGCCGATCACCGCCGCCTCGGCCACCGAGGGGTGTTTGGCCAGCGCGTTCTCGATCTCGGCGGGGAAGATCTTTTCCCCGGCGACGATGACCATGTCCTTGATGCGGTCGCTGATGAAGAGGTAGCCGTCCTCGTCGACATGGCCCGCGTCGCCGGTGTGGACCCATCCGTCGACCAGGGTGGCCGCGGTCGCCGCCGGATTGGCCCAGTACTCGAGCATCCGCGCGGGCGTGTGCAGGCACACCTCGCCGACGGTCCCGGCGGGCACCTCCGCCCCGTCGGCGTCGATGATCTTCACCCGCACGCCCGGGTAGGGCCTGCCCGCCGCGCGGAGCCGGGGACCGCCCGGCACGTGGTCGGCGGGCGGCAGGCAGATCGCGGTGTTGCCGGTCTCGGTCAGCCCGTAGATCTGCGCGAAGTCCGCCCCGCACACCGCGATCGCCTCGCGCAGCAGCGTCTCCGCGATTGGCGACCCGCCGTAAACGATCTTGCGGACCGTGCGGAAGTCCGCCTCGCCGACGCCGGGCTCGGCCAGCAGCAGCCGCAGCATCGACGGCACCACGCACAGGGTCGTGATCCCGACCTCGCGGATCAGCCGCAGTGCGGCCGTGCTGTCGAACCGCGGCATGGCCACATTCGTGACGCCCGCGGCGAAGCCCTGCATGGCCCACCAGACGCCGCCGACGTGGAAGCCGGGGATGCCGATGAGGCTGCGGTCGCCCGGCCGCCAGTCGATCCAGTCCAGCCCGGCGCCCGCCAGCGCGTCCCGGATCGCGAAGAAGCTGCGGTGGGCCAGCACGACGCCCTTCGGCAGGCCGGTGGTGCCGCTGGTGTAGAGCTGCACGATCGGGTCGTCCTCGGTCGCCGCGAGCGCGGGCGGCTCGTCCGGGCACGCGGCCTTCCACACCGCGTACTCCGAGTCCAGCTCGACGACAGCGCGCAGCCGGGGGAGGTCCGCGCTGATCTTCTCGGCCAGCTCGGCCTGCCCCCGGTCGGCGAACAGCAGCTCGGTGCCCGAGTCGCGCAGGATGTGGTCGACCTCGCCCGCGGTGAGCCGCCAGTTGACCGGCACCAGCACCATGGCGCTCTTCGCGGCGCCGAAGAGGATCTCGTAGTAGTGCTCGGACTCCATGCCCAGGTAGGCCACCCGCGCGCCGGGCCGCAGCCCGGCCGCGCCGAGGGCGGCGGCCACCCGGGTGCTCTCCCGGTGCAGCGCGGCATAGGTCAGCGACCGGCCGGAGCAGGTGATCGCGGTGGTGTCGGGCTGACGCGCGGCGTGGAAGCCCACCACGTCGGCGACGGTCCGCAGGTTCGGGAAGTACGGCATCGGGAGCGTCCTCCGGCTCAGGTCGCGGCGACGATGGCGACGGTGACCTCGCCGTCGGACCGGCCGCGGTGGTCGTCCCAGAAGCGGAACCCCGTCTCCAGCGCGATCAGCGGCGGGCTCTCGGCGGTCAGCCTGCGGCTGCTGTGGCCGGTGAGCGCGAACTCGCCGTGGAACCGACGCGGGTCCACCGGCCAGCGGAACCGGCTGACCATCCGGGTGATCAGGATGTCCGGGAGCTGACGGCGCCAGTAGTCGTCCATGGTCCACGTGCCGAGGGCCGCGGGGACCAGGTCTTCCCGGACCGCGAGCGCGATCGCGTAGTAGAGCATCTGGTTGTAGGCGATGTTCACCTCGACCGCGTTGAGGTGGCCGGTGTCGTCGATGTAGCACGACTCGTCGACGGCCAGCTCGGCCGTCCCCAGCAGATGTCCGTCCACAGCGGACACGCTCATGGCGCGCAGGTACCGGCAGTTCGGCTTGTAGCAGCGCAGCACCCGCGCCAGCAGGTCGGTGTCGGTCGGGTGGCGGACCGGCGTCGCGGTGCTCATGCCGCCCGGTCCGGTTCGTCGTACACGGTGACCCGGTAGGACACGGCGGGCTCGGCGCTGGCGGTGTGCAGCGCCCGGTGCACCAGGCTCCGGTTGTCCCACACCAGCAGGTCGCCCTTCTCGAAGGTCTGCAGGTGGATGTTGTCGTGCTCGAAGCTGCTGTCCAGTTGCCCGGTGTGTTCCAACAGCGCGCGCAGCAGATCGGGCTGCTCGCGCCCGTCGCGGTCGGTGACGGACAACGTGAAGCCCTCGCTGATGTAGAGCACGGTCTCGTCGGTGTGCCGGTGCTTGTGCGCGGTGGGGAACGACACCGGCGGGGTGCGCTGGTCGACCTCGTCGAGCACCTCCGAGATCGGCCGGTACACGTCGTCGGGGCGGATCTTGAAGTACCGCCGCACGCTGTGCGTCGCCACGGTGTCCGCGACCGCGGCCTTGAGGTCCGCGCTCAGCGACTCGTAGGCGGCGCAGAGGTCGATGAAGTACGTGCCCCGGTTCCGCGAAGGCACCACCTGCGGGTAGATCAGCGTGATGTCGAAGGGGCGCGGCATGAACTGGTAGTCCGAGTGCCAGAACTTGCCGGTCTTCGGCACGCCGATCCGCCTGCCGTCCTGCTCGACATTCGACGAGACGAATACCCGGTCGCTCTCGGGGTGGTGGTAGATCGGCTCGTAATAGGCCTCGGGCGTGCCGAGCCTGCCGCCCAGTTCCAGGAATGCCTTCACGTCGAGGTCCTGGTCCTTGAGCACGGCGATCTTGTGGGTGTAGACCGCGTGTTTCACCGCGGCGATGTCCGCTTCCGGCGCGGTGGCGGCGTCGAAACCGGTGACGACGACGCCGAATTTCCCGTCGGTCTGCTCGCTGATGTTCACTTCCTGGCCTCCTGGTCGGCCGACGCCACGAAATCCACCATCCGGTCGACGGTCGTGATCGTGGGCAGCCGGTCGTCGGGGATCTCGATGCCGAACTCCTTCTCGACCAGGAGCAGCAGATCCATGGTGCTCATCGAGTCGACGCCGAGTTCGTCGAAGGTCGCCTCGGTGGACGGGTGCTCCGGCACGCCGTCGACCTGGCGGAGGAAACCGATGATCGTTTCCCGAATGCGGTCCGTGTCCAATTCCGTGCATCCTCCGAACTACAGTTCCGGCCAGGTCAGCGCGGCCGAGCCCCACGCGGCGCCGCCGCCGAACGCGGTGAGCAGGACCCGGCGCCCCGGCCGCAGCGCCCCGGCGGCGGCCGCGTCGGCCAGGGCCAGCGGGATCGAGGCCGCCGCGGTGTTGCCGACCCGCTCGATGTTGGTGAACACCCGCTCCGGCGCGATGCCGACCTCGGCGCCGACTGCAGCCAGGATCCGCTGGTTGGCCTGGTGCCCGACGAAGCAGTCCACGTCCGGCGGGCGCCATCCGACCCGGCCGAGGACCGCCCGCGCCGATGCGCTCATCCGGCGCACCGCGTGCCGGTACACGGCCTTGCCGTGCATCGCGAAGAAGTGGCCGCCGCTCACCGGCGCGCCCATGACCAGCGGATGCCGGGAGCCGCCCGCGCGGACCGCGATCAGCTCGGCGAGGTCGCCGTCGCTGCCGAGGTCGCAGGCCAGCACGGCACCGGGCTCCCCGGCCCCGCCCGCGCGCAGCACCACCGCGCCCGCGCCGTCGCCGAAGACGGCCGCGGTGGCGCGGTCCGCCGGGTCGAGGATCGTGGAGAAGGCGTCGGCGCCGATCACCAGCGCCGTGCGCGCCATGCCGGTGGCGATGAGCCCGGTGGCCGCGGCGAGCGCGTAGACGAACCCGGCGCACACGGCGTTCAGGTCGAAGGCCGCGGCCTCGTGGAGACCCAATTTCCTGGCCACCGTCGGCGCGCTCGCCGGACACGGATGATCCGGCGTGGACGTGGCCAATACGACCGCGTCCACGGCGTGGATTCCAGCGCTGCGCAATGCGGCGGCGCCCGCGCGGACGGCGATATCGGAGGTGGCTTCCCCGGCGCGCACGACATGCCGTTGGCGAATGCCGGTTCGGGAGCGGATCCACTCGTCGGAGGTGTCATACCGGCGCGCGAGGTCGGCGTTGGTCACGACCGAATCGGGAACACAGCCCCCGACCCCGCAGAAAACGGCAGCGGACACGGCCAATCCTCAATTCCTCAGGGTGCGGAAAAGGTGTGACGGCTTCCGACCTCGGGACCGGTCGGAAGCGGACTCATGCGCGGAGGCGCACGTATGGGGACGTCGTCGGTGTGGTTGTCCATGTCGAGGTTGTCGATCGTCGAACCGTTCCGGTTCCCGCCGATTATCGCCAGCTTGGCCCGTTCGCCGTCCCCACGCGGCATTCGACCACGTCAGCGCCTATTTCGCGGCCGCTATGCCATTAATGTATGACATTCGGTGAACGGGACTATCGGCCGCCGGGGATGTCCTCGGCGTCGCGCAGCAGGGCCATCAGGTGCTCGCGCGCCCGAGCCACCCGGGAGCGGATCGTGCCGACCGGGCACCGGCAGATCTCCGCGGCCTCCTCGTAGGTCAGGCCCATGGCCTGGGTCAGCACGAAGGCCGTGCGCCGCTCGGCGATCAGGGTGGCGAGCAGGTCGTCGAGCGCGACGCCGTCGTCGAACCCCGGCAGGCCGAGCGGCTGGGTCCGGTCGGCCGCGGCCTGCCAGTCGTCGAGATCGGCGGTGCGGGGCCGGGTCCGGGTCGCCCGGTAATGGTCGACGGCCACCCGTCGGGCGATCGACAGCAGCCAGGTGCGGGCGGAGGACTGGCCGGAGAAGCGCGGCAGGGCGCGCAGCGCGCGCAGGTATGTCTCCTGTGTCAGGTCGTCGGCGGCGGACGCTTCGACCAGATGAGCCACGAACCGCCACACATCCTGCTGCGTCGCGCGGACGAACCGGTCCCGCGCCACGGAATCGCCGTGGCGCGCGGCCAGGGCCCAGCACGTGATGTCGGCGTCGCGGGATTCCGCACCACCCATGGCTGCGCACGGTAGCGAACCGGGCATCGTAGGTGAAGGAGCCCGGACACGGGAACGGCCCGGCAGCGTCCTGCCGGGCCGAAGTCCGTGGTGCTTACGCGGCGGCGACCTTCGCGCCCAGCGCCGCCGAGCCAGCGGCGGTGAGCGAGGCCGGGACGAACTGGCCGAACCGGCCGGTGCCCGCGGCCACGAGGCCGTCGTGGATGAGCTCGTGCGCGCTGAACTGGTCGCAGCAGGGCATGCCGTCGATGTAGAGGTCCGGCTCGCGCCCGCAGCGCAGGGTGGCCCGGCCCGCGGCGATGGCGCGGAGCATCGCGCGGGCGCGGTGGCTCAGTTCGTGCGGTTCGGTGTCCATGTCGTCCCCCCGGTCGTGGAGATCTGGGTCTGTCTCGGTTGGATGCGTTACCCCTTCACCCGGTTGCATCGCGGTGAGACCCAGCACACGTTACCGGGTGTGACGATTCTTAGGGACGAATTAACGTAGATGCCCGCACGACCAGTTCGGTGGGGAGCAAAACCGAAGGTGGGAGGTGTGTCTCCCCCTCAAGTTGGGCCAGCAGCCGCCAGGTCGCGCTGCGGCCCAGCTCCTCCACGGACTGGCGCACCGTCGTCAGCGCGGGCGTCGTCGAGGTGGCCAGGATGGAGTCGTCGTGGCCCACCACGGCGACGTCCTCCGGCACGCGCCTGCCCTTGTCGGCCAGGGTCCGCAGGGCGCCGACGGCGATGATGTCGGCCGCGGCGAACACCCCGTCGATGTCCGGGTCGCGGTCGAGCAGCTCGGCCATCGCGGCGGCGCCGCCCTTGCCGGAGAAGTCGCTGTGCACGACCAGGTCCGGCTTCAGGCCCGCCTCGGTCATCCCGCGCCGCCAGCCGGTGAGCCGGTCGATGCCCACGGCCATGTCCTCGGGACCGGCGATGGTGGCGATCCGCCTGCGGCCGATCTCGACCAGGTGGCGGGCGGCCTGCAGGCTGCCGGACATGTTGTCGGAGTCCACGTAGGGCACCGCGGTGTCGCCCAGCGGCCTGCCCACGACCACCACCGGCAGCCCGGCGTCGGCCAGGCGCTTGGGCAGCGGGTCGTGCCCGTGCAGGCTGACGACCACCGCGCCGTCGACGTGCCCGCCGCACAGGTAGTTGGCCACCGAGTCGTCGACGTCGGTGCGGCCCATCATCAGCACGAGCTGCCGGTGACCCGCGGACATGCCCGCCGAGACGCCGCGCAGCACGCCCGCGAAGAACGGGTCGCCGAAGACGCGGTCGCCCTGCTCCGACACCACCAGCGCGATGGAGTTGGTGCGTCGGGTGACCAGGCTGCGCGCGGCCTGGTTGGGCACGTAGCGCAGCGCGGCGATCGCCTCGGTGACCGCCTCCTTGGCCCGTTTGCTCACCCCGGGCATGTCGTTGATCACCCGCGACACCGTGGAACGGGAGACCCCGGCGACCCGGGCCACCTCTTCCAGCGTCGGCGCCGCCCGCTCGTCCGACTCCGTCATGCTCAACTCAACTCCGATCGCGCGGACGGGTCCCTGGTACGTCCGCGCACGATCAGCTTAAGCCGACGGGGCCTGGCCGTGCGGCCGGTGTCACCGCTGGTCGCGCTCGCGTCGTCCGCTCAGCCCGAACAGGATGCGCTGCATGGTCTCGGCGTCGGCGCCGATCGGCTCGTCCGGCGGGTTGCCGCGCACGGTCTGCGACGACGGCCTGCGCTGGCGGCGGGGGAGCGGGACGGCCGATGCGGACATGCCCGACGGCAGCGCGATCGCCGCCCACAGCATCGTCCGGCCGCCGCCGATGTCGAGCACGCCCGCGCGGGCGCCCGCGGGGACGGGCGGCGCGGCGACCGTGTGCGGCGGCTCGATCTCGATGACCAGGTCGCCGCCGGAGAGCCGGGCGCGGGCGGTCATCATGCCGGGGTTGGCCGGGTCCGCTGCGGACACCACGGCCTTGGTCAGCGCGCGGACGGTCTCGGCGGCCAGGTCGCGCAGGTCGCGCAGGGACCATTCGGTCAGCGAGAACCGCACGAACATCTCCGCGCATCCCACGGCGCTGGGCAGAGCCACCAGATGGAGGTCGTCGACCTGTTCGGTCCGGTCGTGCATGGCATCTCCTTCCGGCGCCACCCGCGTCCGCCAGATGGTGCCACGTGGGCCCCCGCAGGCCACACCCTGGTCCAGGCCATCACAGGCTGTGGCGGATTCGGGCGAATCCGTCACCAACGGCAAAGCTGAGCGACCCACAGTTCTGAATCCTTCGAGGTGCGGCCGGGGGTACGCGGCATACGGGTGGTTCCGGGGATCAGTTCGACTACGCAACGCATCGGTTACCTGGTGGTAATCGCGTCACGCGGACGCCTGATCGGACGCGGGACAACGCCGGTTCGGCGGATTGGCCGGACGTGGCCGGACATGCGGGAATGAATGCCGACCGCCGTGAGCGGAATCGCGAGCCGCCGACTCGGTGAATTCCGTGTTAGGAAGGATGACGATGGATCTGCGGTACGAGGCGTTCTGCTTCGCCGATCCCCTGTTCTTCGACGAACAGCGGGTCGCCGCGGATTCCGACGCCGGTTTCGCCGCCCTGGCGCCGACGCCTGCCACGGGCTGGGCGAGCGCCGATATGGGCACGTGGCGGGTGCTGCGACCGGACGGAGCGCGCACCCCGGACCAGGGCTGGAAGATCCACGTCTCGGCCACGCTCGACAACGCCGAAAAGGTGCTCGCCATCGTGGCGGATCATTGCTTCGGTGCGCGTGTCGCGTTCAAGCATTTGCGTGGGCGGAGCATTCTGCTGGCCCGCAACGCCAAATACGCGCCGCGGTCGGCCAGTGGCAAGTTGGTGACGGTCTACCCGGCCGACGATAACCAACTGGCCGAACTTCTCGTTGGTTTGGCGCCCCGGCTGGCCGGATTCGCGGGTCCCTACATTCTCAGCGACCTCCGGTACGGCGACGGCCCGCTCTATGTCCGCTACGGCGGATTCGTCGAGCGCTGGGTGGAGTCCGACGGCGCGCGGGTCCTCGCCCTGCGCGGGCCGGACGGCGAGCTGGTCCCGGACGAGCGCACGCCGACCTTCCGGGTGCCGCCGTGGGTCGAGTTGCCTGCCTGTCTCGCCCCGCACCTCGCGGCGCGCCGGGCGGGCGACCCCGACCAGTTCCCGTACCGGGTGTCCTCGTCGCTGCACTTCTCCAACGGCGGCGGCGTCTACCGGGCGACCCGCAAGGCCGACGACCGCGCCGTCGTGGTGAAGGAAGCCCGGCCGCACGCGGGCCTGGACCGCGACGGCGTGGACGCGGTGGCCCGGCTGGAGCGCGAGTACGACATCCTGCGGCGCCTCGACGGGATCGCGGGCGTGCCCAGGGCGTATGAGCTGACCACGGTGTGGGAGCACAGCTTCCTGGCCATGGAGCCGATGGAGGGGCTCGCGCTCGGCCCGTGGCTGGCCCGCACCTACCCGCTGACCCGACACGATCCCGACGACGCCGCCGTCGCCGCGTTCACCGAGCGGGTGTGCGCGATCGTCGCCGCCGTCGAGCGGCTGCTGGACCAGGTGCACGGGCGCGGCGTGGTGTTCGGCGACCTGCACTCGCTGAACATCCTGGTCGACGAGGACGACACCGTCTCGCTGATCGACTACGAGATGGCGTTCCCCGCCGACAGCGGCGAGCGGCCCGCGCTGGGCGCGCCCGGCTTCCGCGCCCCGGCCGACCGGGCGGGCGTCGACATCGACCGCTACGCCTTGGCCGCGCTCAAGCTGTGGGTGTTTCTGCCCCTTAACGCGATGCTGGAGCTGGCGCCGGGAAAGCTGGGCGCGCTGCTGGACTTCATCGAGCGCCGCTTCCCCCTGCCCGACGGGTACGTCGAGTCGATCCGGGCCGTGCTCAAACCGGGGCCGTCGCTGACGACCACACTGGACGAGCAGACGCCGGACTGGGCGCGGGTGCGGGCGGACCTGGGCACGGCGATCCTGGCCAGCGCCACGCCCGAGCGCGAGGACCGGCTGTTCCCCGGCGACATCGAGCAGTTCCGGCTCGGCGGCACGGGCCTGTCCCACGGCGCGGCGGGGGTGCTGTACGCCCTGCACGCGACGGGGCAGGGGCGTCATCCCGAGCACGAGGAGTGGCTGCTCGAAGCGGTCCGGCGGACGCCGCCCACGCGGCCCGGCCTGCTCGACGGCGCGTACGGCATCGCGTTCGCGCTGGACACCCTCGGCCACCGGCAGGCGGCGCTCGACCTGATCGACGGCGCGGCCACGCTCGTGGAGCAGACCCGCGACCACGGCTACGGCGGCGGCCTGGCGGGCATCGGGCTCACCCGGCTGCACTTCGCCGCCGACCGCGAACACCTCAAGGCCGCCGTCGCCACCGGCGAACGCCTCGCCGACGCGCTGGCCGTCGCCGCGCCGCCGGACGAGGTGGGCCGCGCGGGCATCCTGTCCGGCTGGTCCGGTCCCGCGCTGCTGTTCACCCGCCTGTACGACGAGACCGCCGACCCGGCGTGGCTCGACCTCGCCGAACGCGCGGTGGCGCGCGACCTCGACGAATGCGTGCTCACCGACGACGGCGCGCTGCAGGTCCGCGACGGAGGTGCTCGCACGCTGCCTTACGTGGCGGTCGGCAGCGCCGGTGTGGCGCTGGTGATCGAGGAACTGGCGCGACGGCGGCCCGGCGCCGCCTGCCTGGAGCGCCAGGACGATCTGCTGCGCGGCTGCCACGGCGAGTTCGTGATCCACCCCGGGCTGCTGTACGGGCGGTGCGGACTGCTGTCCGCTTTGGCCGCGGCTCAGCGCCGCTCGCCGACGCCCGAGCGCGCGGCCGCGATCGAGACCCACCTGTCGGCCCTGGCGTGGCACGCGGTGCCGTACGGCGGCGGGATCGCCATGCCGGGCAACCAGCTGCTGCGACTGTCGATGGACGTGGCGACCGGGGGCGCGGGCGTGCTGCTCGCCCTGGCCGCCGTCCACGACGGACACGGCCGCGTCCTGCCGTTCCTCGGGAATGGCACCACAGACTCCGGCCCCATACCGGGCCGGCGGTAGGAAACGGAAAGGGAGTAGTCACCATGGACATGGTCCTCGAG
The DNA here is from genome assembly GCF_024760565.1 of Actinokineospora sp. UTMC 2448. NCBI lineage: Bacteria > Bacillati > Actinomycetota > Actinomycetes > Pseudonocardiales > Pseudonocardiaceae > Actinokineospora > Actinokineospora sp. UTMC 2448. The sequence continues at coordinate 1,930,366 of NZ_CP031087.1, forward strand.
CTGCAGAACCTGGACGCCCCCAACGAGCTGGCCTACGGCGACCCGAGCCACGGCGGCGGCGCGTCCAACCTCAGCCTGATCGCGTCCTGCGCGAACAGCACCATCAGCCTGCTGACCTGCCACTAGTCACAGGGTGAACGCGGGAGCGGCGCAGGACTGGTGCGCCGCTCCCGCTTCCCATTGTGTCGCCAGCGCCCCCAGCTTCCAATGACTGGAACACCCCGAGTCGCCGAGTGACACCCCCACATGACGACATCATCCAGATGATCAGACCATCCGAATGCTCACCCCACCCAGATGCGCCCACCATCCGAACGCCCTCCACGGCCGAGATGTCGGGATCATCCGGATGACGACACCATCTGGATGGCCAAACCATCTGAATGCCCGCACCATCCAGATGGTCAGATCATCCGGATGTTCGGACCATCTGGATGTTCCACTGGATGATCTGACCATCTGAATGATCCCGCCGTTCAGGTGGTCGGCGGTCTGGGATGGCCTTGCCATCTGGGCCTGGCGGTCGGTCGGATGTTCTGATCATCTGGATGATGTCCTCATATGTTCTCATCATCTGACTTGATGGAGGTTCGGGTGGCCGGTGGCGCCGGGGCTGGGGATCGGGTCCTGCTTGGTGTTGTGGAGCGGGGGGCGGCCGCGGTGCTGGTCGTGGTCGCACTCGGTGGGACGGTGGCGGCCTTGGTGTTGCCCGCAGCCCTGGCGGACGCGGTGAACGGTGGGGGTGTGGTGGCCGTCGCGGTGGCGGGGGTGGGGGTGTTGGTCGCGGAGGTGCTGGGGCTGCTGGTGTCCGCCCGCGTCACGGCGCGGACCGGGGCGCGGTTGCGGGGGGATGTGGCCGCGCACCTCATCCGGCTGGGGCCCGGGCGGTTCGCCGATGGGGATGCGATCGGCAGGTTGACCAGTGATTGCGCGGGCGCGGCGCAGGTGACGGCGCTTGCGGTGCAGCTCGTCTCCGGGGCGTTGGTGTCGGTCGGGGCTGTTGTGCTGCTGGCGGTCGTGGACTGGCGGGTGGCCGTCGTCTTCCTTGTCGCGCTGCCGTTGGCGCTGATGATCGCCCGGTCGCATCTGCGGATCACGGCCGCGGATGTCGCGGCGTACCAGTCGGTCACCGGTGAGTTGGGTGCCCGCCTGTTGGACGCGGTGCGCGGAATCCGCACGATCGCCGCCGCGGGCGTGGCCGACCAGGAGGCCGAGCGCGTGCTGCGACCACTTCCGTCGTTGTCCAAGGCAGGCGCCGCGATCTGGCGCGGTCAGGCCCGGATGGTCTGGCGCGGTGGCCTCCTCCGGCCCGCGGTGCAGGTCGCGGTGCTGGTCGCGGCCGGGTTCGGTCTGATGGCGGGCAGGCTCGCCATCGGCGACGTCCTCGCCGTCCTCGGATACGCGACGCTGGGGATGGGCGTCGTCGGACAGGTGTCGGCGCTGACCGGCCTGGCCCGCTCGCGCGCGTGCGCCGCGCGTATCGCCGAGGTGGTGGACACGCCACTGCCGCCCACCCCCGAACTGCCCCTGCCCGACGGACCGGGGACGGTCACGCTCAAGGACGTATCCCACGGCGAGCTGTCCTCAGTGGACCTGACCATCCCCGGTGGCACGTCGGTGGCCGTCGTCGGCCCGGGCGCCCGCGACCTCGCCGCCGTCCTCGCGGGCATCACCCCCGACGCGGGCACGGTCCTCCTCGACGGCGTCCCCATCGCCGACCTGCGCGATCGCCGGACAGCCGTGGGCGTCGCCTTCGCCCGCCCGGTCCTGCTCGGCGCGACCGTCACCGACGCCGTCGCCTACGGCGTCCCCCAGCCCACTGACGTCCGCGCCGCCTGCGAAGCCGCCCGCATCGCCCACCTCATCGACCGCCTGCCCTCCGGCTACGCCACCCCGATGGCCGACACCCCCCTCTCCGGCGGCGAGGCCCAACGCGTCGGCCTGGCCAGGGCCATCACCGCCCACCCCCGCCTCCTGGTTCTGGACGAGGCGACCGCGGCCCTGGACACGGTCACCGAGTCCGAAGTGGACGAGGCGATAGCCGCCCTCCTCCCGACCGCCACCCGCATCACGGTCACCACCCGCGCAGGCACGGCCAGCCGAGCCGACCTGGTCCTGTGGCTGGCGGACGGCAAGGCCCGCGCACTCGCCCCCCACGCCACCCTCTGGTCGAACCCGGAGTACCGAGAGGTCTTCACGTGATGACCACGACCAGACCGGGTATGTGGATAGATAGCGCACAAACCTCCCATTCCCGACCCCGCGGATCGGCGGTGACCCCCATGCCCAACCCCACCCCGAACCCCGCCGCCCGAACCACGCTCCCGCGACGACCCCGCGCGGTATGCGCTTGCGCCGGACCCACTAGGCCGACCACAGACCGCTGGCAGGCGCCGCGAATGGGGCCGAGTGCTGCCGGGGCAAACGTTTGCCCGGCTTACCGCCCGCGGATGGGGTGGAGGCCAGCTTCGGGGGTTTGTGTGGCGAGGGCCGGAGCCGTCCCATGGAGGGTTAGGCGGTCACGGAAGTGGAGGGCGGCGGCTACCTGGTCGGCGTCGGGGGCTTCGGCTAGATCGGCGAGCATCCAGGCGATTCGGATGCAGCGGTCGGCGCCTCGGGCGGACAGTTCGCGTGTGGAGAGGGCGCGGCCAAGCATGGCCACGGCCCCGGGTGGGATGGGGAGGGGGACGGTTTCCGGGGTTTGTGTGGTGAGCGCCGGGGCCGTCGCGCGGATGGGACGGAGGACGGCTTCGCAGGGTTGCGTGGTGAGGGTCGGGCGGATGTGGTGGGGCCCGGACTTGGGTGGTTGTGCGGTGACGGCGGAGGCCGTCGTGTGCATGGGGTGGGGGCCGGCTTTGCGAGGTTGTGAGCTGACGGCCGGGGCCGTCGGACGGAAGCGGCGGGGGGCGGCTTTCCAGGGTTGCGTGGTGAAGGCGGGGGCCGTCGGACGAAGGCGGCGGGAGACGGCTTTGCAGGGTTGCGTGGCGAGGGCCGGGGCCGTCGGACGGAAGCGGCGGGGGGCGGCTTTGCAGGGTTGTGTGGCGAGGGCGGGGGTCGTCGGACGAAGGCGGCGGGAGACGACATTGCAGGGTTGCGTGGTGAAGGTGGGGGCCGAACGAAAGCGATGGGGGACGGCTCTGCAAGGTTGCATAGCGGGGGCCGGGGCCATCGCGCGGGAGCGGTGGGGGATGGCTTTGCAGGGTTGCGTGGTGAAGACCGTGGCCATCGCGCGGGGGACGGCTTTGGGGGGTGTGCGGTGAAGGGCGGGGCCGCCGCCGAGTACTGGCGGGTACTAGGGGCGCAGTGGCGGGGCTGGCTGGTGCTCGTGGCCTGCTCCATCCTCGAAGGCCTCCCCGCCTTCCTCTCCGGCGCCCTCGTCCAGGCCGCCATCGATCGAGGGTTCGCGGTGGGCAGACCGCTCGAGGGCATCACCTGGCTGGGGGCGTTCGGCGGCGTGGCCGTCGTGGGGGCGTTGGGGGCGCGGTTGGTGTGGAGTCGGCTGGGGGCTGTGGTCGAGCCCGTGCGGGACGCGTTGGTGGGGGTTGTCGTTCGGGGGGTGCTGCGGGATCGGACAGGGCATCGGGTCGCGCCGGATGCGTCGGCGGTGGCGCGGATTTCCCAGCATGTCGAGATCGTGCGGGACGCCACGGCCGGGATGTTGGTGCAGGCTCGGGGGATGGTCGTCACGGCGGTGGCGGCGGTCCTGGGAGTCGCGGTTGTCGCGGGGGATGTGGTGTGGGCGGTGGCGCTGCCGGTGGCCGGGGCCGCGGGGGCGTTCGTGGTGTTGTTGCCTGCCTTGGCAAAGGGGCAGCGGGAGTTGACGCTGGCCGACGAGGCCACCGCCAAGGTCGCCGGGGAGGCACTGGCCGGGCTGCCGGACATCGCCGCCTGCGCTGCCTACGACACCGCCGAGTCGACCGTGAGAGAGGCCGCCCGCGCGCAAGCGAGGGCGGCTACCCGGCTGGCGAGTGCTTCCGCGCTGCGGGTCGCCGTCGTCGGTGTCGGGGCGTTCCTCCCGGTCGTCCTGGTGCTGGCCACCGCCCCGCCGACCATGAGCGGTGCGGCTCTGCTCGGCGTCCTCGTCTACCTCACCGGCTCGCTCTACCCCGCGCTCAACGGCCTCGCCGCCACCACCAGCACCGTGATCCTCCGCCTGATCGTCGCCCTGCGCAGGCTCGCCGAGGCCGCCTCGACCGACGACCACGAACCCGGCACCGAACGGCCCGACACCACGGAGATCACCGTCCGCGGGCTCACCCACCGCTGGGGCGAGCACGCCGAGCCCGTGCTCGCGGACTTCGACATCGACCTGCGCCCCGGCGACCACCTCTGCGTCGTCGGCCCGTCCGGCATCGGCAAGTCCACGCTGGCCGCGCTGCTCACCGGGCTCCTCCCCGTCCAGCACGGCACGGTCGAGATCGGCGGCGTCCCGGTCGAGCGGATAGACCCCGCCCTCATCGCGTTCACCCCGCAGGAGGCCTACGTCTTCGCGGGCACCGTCCGGGAGAACATCGCCCTCCTCAACCCCGACGCCCCCGACGAACGCCTGGCCCAGGCCGCGCGCGAGGTCGGCGCTGCCCACCTCGACCTCGACGCCGACGCCAGCGCGCTCGACCCCGCCGACCGCCAGCTGATCGCCCTCGCCCGCGTCCACGCCACGGACGCGCCGATCGTGGTCCTCGACGAGGCCACCTCGCACCTGACCGCCCGGCAGGAGGCCGCCGCGGAGCGGGCCATCGCCGACCGCGGCGGCATCCTCGTCGTCATCGCCCACCGCATGTCCTCCGCCGAGCGCGCCTCGCGGGTGCTCCTGCTCGACGGCAGGCACACGCTGCTCGGCGCGCACGCCGACCTGGCCCGGCGCTCGGAGCAGTACGCGGGCCTGGTCAACGCCTGGTCAGGCTGACGAGCGCAGGATCAGTTCGGTCGGCAGCAGGATCGACGGCGGCAGGTGGCGCTCCCCGGCCAGCTGGGCCAGCAGCCGCCACGTCGTCGTCCGCCCCAGCTCCTCGACCGGCTGGCGCACGGTCGTCAGCGGCGGTGACGCCATCGTCGCCAGCACCGAGTCGTCGAAGCCGACGATGGCGATGTCCTCCGGCACGCGCACGCCCCGGCTCTGCAGGAACTGCATGGCCCCCACCGCGATGATGTCGGCCGCGGCGAACACCGCGTCCACATCGGGGTGGCGCTCCAGCAGTTCCTCCATCGCCCGCGCGCCCGCGTCGATGGAGAACCGGCTGTGCACGACCGCGTCCGTGGGGCGCTTGGCGTCCCCGAGCGCGCGCCGCCAGCCGATCAGCCGGTCGATGCCCACCGCCATGTCGTCCGGGCCCGCGATCGTCCCGATCCGCGAGCGGCCGAGCGAGAGCAGGTGCCGGGCCGCGACCAGCCCGCCGGTCAGGTTGTCTGAGTCGACGTAGGGCACGGACCCGCCCGCGAGCGGCCGCCCCACCAGCACCACCGGCAGCCCGGCGTCGACCAGCCGCCGCGGCAGCAGGTCGTTGCCGTGCAGGCTGACGACGATCGCGCCGTCGACGTGCCCGCTGCACAGGTAGTTCTCCAGCGTGTCCCGATCCGCGTCGCCCTGGCTCATCAGCAGGACCAGCTGCTTGTGGCTCGTCCCGAGCCCGGCCGAGACGCCCCGCAGCACGCCCGCGAAGAACGGGTCGCCGAAGACCTGGTCGCCCTTCTCCGAGACCACCACCGCGATGGAGTCCGTCCGCCGAGTCACCAGGTTGCGCGCGGCCTGGTTGGGCACGTACCGCAGCGACGTGATCGCCTCGGCCACCGCCTCCCTGGCCCGCTTGCTCACCCCCGGCAGGTCGTTGATCACCCGCGACACCGTGGACCGGGACACCCCGGCGGCCCTGGCCACTTCCTCCAGGGTCACCGGGGCGCGGTCGATCGCCTCGCTCATCGCTCTGGGACCGCGTTGGCCCGGGCCAGGCGCGAATACCAGCGCGCGCTGCTCTTCGGCGTTCTGGTCTGGGTCGCGTAGTCGACGTGCACCAGGCCGAACCGGTGCGCGTAGCCATGCGCCCACTCGAAGTTGTCCAGGAAGGACCAGTAGAAGTACCCGCGCAGGTCCACGCCCGCCTCGATCGCCGCGTGCGCGGCGACGACGTGGTCGCGCAGGTACGCCAGGCGTTCGGCGTCGTCCACCGTGCCGTCGACCAGGGTGTCGTCGTAGGCGGCGCCGTTCTCGTTGACGTACCAGGCCATGCCCGGATACCTGCGGTCGGCCTCCACCAGGCACTCGGTGAGCCCGGCCGCGCGCACCTCCCACCCCGACGCCGTCACCGGCAGCCCGCGCGAGCGGAACGTCACCCGCTCGCTGCCCGGCCAGCCGGGGTCGAAGTCGCCGGTGTCGACAGCGGAGACGCACCAGTCGCGGTAGAAGTTCACCCCGACGAAGTCCACCGGGGCGCTGATCACCGCCAGGTCGCCGTCCTGGATGTGCTCGGCCATCCCGTACTCGGCGACGTCGGCCAGCACGTCCTCGGGGTACCGGCCGCGCAGCACCGGGTCGAGGAACAGCCGGTTCTGCAGCCCGTCGATCCGGCGGGCGGCGTCCTGGTCGGCAGCGGACTCCGGGTCGGCGGCGAACACCGGGTACAGGTTGACCGTGATGCCCGACGCCGCCGACGGCGCGTGCGCGCGCAGCGCCTGCATGCCCAGCCCGTGGGCGAGCAGCAGGTGGTGCGCCGCGGCGAGCGCGTCCCGGCCGCTGGTGCGGCCCGGCGCGTGCACGCCGGTGCCGTAGCCGAGGAACGCCGAGCACCACGGCTCGTTCAGCGTGCTCCACACCGGCACGCGGTCGCCGAGCCTGCGGGCGGCGGACTCGGCGTAGTCGGCGAAGCGGTGGGCGGTGCCGCGCGCCGTCCAGCCGCCCAGGTCCTCCAGCTTCTGCGGCAGGTCCCAGTGGTAGAGCGTGGCGACCGGGGTGATCCCCGCCGCCAGCAGCTCGTCCACCAGCCGGTCGTAGAAGTCGAGGCCCGCCGGGTTCTCCGGGCCGCCGTCGGGCCGCACGCGCGGCCAGGACAGCGAGAACCGGTAGGCGCCCAGCCCCAGCTCGCGCATCAGCGCGACGTCCTGCGGCATGCGCCGGTAGTGGTCGGCCGCTGGCTCACCGGTGTCCCCGCCCGCCACCCGGCCCGGCATGGCGCTGAAGGTGTCCCAGATGGACGGTGTGCGGCCGTCCGCCGCGGTGGAGCCCTCGACCTGGTAGGCGGCGGTGGCCGCGCCCCACAGGAATCCGGGTGGGAACCGCCGGGTCTCAGCGGTCGTGCCGCCCTCGTCGAACGCAGTCTGGACGGACAAGGTCACCCCTTAACGGCGCCCTGCATGATGCCCGCCACGATCTGGCGGCCGAGCAGGACGAAGACGATGAGAACGGGAACGGTCGCCAGCGTCGTCCCCGCGAGCACCAGCGAGTAGTCGATGTAGTAGCCCGACTGCAGGCGCTCCAGGGCCAGCTGGACGGTGGGGTTGTCGGCGTTGAGCACGACCAGCGGCCACAGGAAGTCGTTCCACGACGTCATGAACGTGAACATGCCGAGGAACGCCGCCGCGGGCCGAACCGCGGGCAGGCAGACGTGCCAGAACGTGCGCAGCATCGAGCAGCCGTCCACCCGGGCGGCCTCGATCAGTTCGTACGGCACCGCCTCCACGGTGTACTGGCGCATCCAGAAGACGCCGATGGCGGTCACCAGGTTCGGCACGATCACCGCCTGCAGCTCGCCGGTCCAGCCGAACTCCGACATCGCCATGTAGAGCGGGATGATGCCCAGCTGGGTCGGCACCGCCAGCGTCGCCACGACGAACAGGAACAGCCCGTTGCGGCCGCGGAAGCGCAGCTTGGCGAAGGCGAACCCGGCGAGCGTGGAGAACAGCACCGTCGTGAACGTGACCGTGCCCGCCACGATCAGGCTGTTGCCCAGCGACTTCCAGAACGGCACCGAGTCGAACACCCGGGCGGCGTTGTCGAAGAAGTTCCCGCCCGGCAGCAGCGGCGGGATCTTGTCGGTGAGCATCGACGAGTCGCGCGAGGCGACCAGGAACTGCCAGTAGAACGGGAACACCGAGCCCGCGACGAAGGCCAGCAGCATCCCGTAGGTCCAGAACCCGGCCCGCCCGCCGGAGGACCGGTTCTCGTTGCGCGCGCTGCGCCGCAGCGCCTTGGTGGGCAGGGCGGTCGGGCGCGATCCGGTCATGGTCATCGTCCGGACCCCGTTCCGGCCAGCCTGCGGGTCAGCAGGAAGTTGATCAGCGCGATCACGATGATGATCACGAACAGCACCCAGGCGATCGCCGAGGCGTAGCCGAAGTCCTGCTGCTCGAAGGCCGACTGGTACATGTAGAGCGTCACCGTCTGGTACTGGTTGGTCGCGCCGCCGTTGTTCGAGCCGGGCATCTCGGAGAACAGCTTGGGCTCGGTGAAGATCTGCAGGCCGCCGATGGTCGAGGTGATGACCACGAAGATCAGCGTCGGGCGCAGCAGCGGGAGCGTGATGCTGACGAACCGGCGCAGCGAGGACGCGCCGTCGACGACCGCGGCCTCGTAGAGGTCGCGGGGGATGGCCTGCATCGCGGCGAGGACGATCAGCGCGTTGTAGCCGGTCCAGCGCCAGTTCACCATGACCGCGATGGCCACGTGGCTGGAGAACCGGTCGGCCTGCCAATCGATCCGATCGATGCCGAAGGTCTCCAGGATGGAGTTGACCAGGCCGAACTGCGGCCCGAACAGGTTGGCGAAGATGATGCCCAGCGCGACCAGCGAGGCCACGTACGGCAGCAGCACGCTGATGCGCCACGTCGTGGGCGCGCGCAGCCGGGTGTTGAGCAGGTAGGCGATCAGCACCGCGATGATGATCTGCGGGATGCTGGAGAGCAGGAAGATGCTGAGGGTGTTGACCAGCACCTTCCAGAACTGCTCGTCGACCATCAGGTCGACGTAGTTGTCCAGCCCGATGAACTCGGGGCTGTCCTCGATGAGCTCCCAGTCGAACAGCGAGACGTACCCGGTGTAGAGCAGCGGGAACAGGCCGACGATGCCGAAGACGATGAAGAACGGCGCGACGTACAGGTAGGGCGAGAGCTTGACGTCCCACCGCGCGAGCTTGTCGCGCATGCCCGGACGCGCCGGGGAGCCCGGCCCGCGCCGGGGGGCGCGGGCCGGGCTCTCCTGCAGATCGGTTGCCATGCGCTACTTCGCGATCTTCGTCGCGCCGTCGACCACCTGCGCCCACGCGTCGGCGGGCGAGGTGCCCTGCTCGACCGACTGCAGGGCCGGGCTGGTCACGTTCTCCTGGATGCGGCCGTCACCGGGGCCCTTGTACTGCGCCTGGCCGACCTTGGCCGCCTGCTTGGCGAACAGCTCGCCCGCCTTGACGCCGAAGTAGTCGTCGGTCTTCTCCAGCAGCTCCGGCGCGGTCTGCGCGGCCTTCTGGCTGGGGAAGTTGCCGGTCTTGCCGAACGCCTTGATCTGCTGCTCGGGCGCGGTCAGCCAGGCGGCGAGCTTCGCGGCCTCCTGCGGGTGCTTGCTCTGCGTCGGGACCGCGAGGAACGAGCCGCCCCAGTTGCCGCCGCCGCCGGGGAAGGCGTCGGTCACGGCCCACTTGCCCTTGTTCTCCGGACCGGCCTGGTTCTTGATCACGCCGAGCATCCAGGACGGGCAGGTCTTGGTGGCGAACGCGCCGGACTTGAAGCCGGAGTTCCACTCGTTGCTGAAGGCGACCAGGCCAGCGGACTGGCCGCGGCCGCTCGCGGCGGTCACCTTGTCCCAGTTGGCCTTGATGTCGGCGTTGGTCTCGATCACCAGCTGGTCGCTGGTGTCGAAGAAGCCGACCGGCAGCTGGTTGTGCATCGCGTTGAAGATCTGGGCGTTCGCGTCGTACCAGGCGGCGTCGCTCTTGGCGATGAACTGGTCGCCTGCGGCGAAGTAGGAGTCCCAGGTCTCGAACAGCGGCTTGACGCCCTCGGGGTCGCTGGGCAGGCCCGCCGCCTCGAACAGGTCCTTGCGGTAGCACATGGCCAGCGGGCCGATGTCGGTGCCGTAGCCGATGAGCTTGCCGTCCTTGGTGGTCGCCTGCTGCGACTTCCAGTCCAGCCAGCGGTCGGCGGTGACGTCCTTGGGGCCGATCTCGAGCAGGTTGTTGAACAGGCTGGCCTTGGCCATGACGTCGGAGAGGTGGCCCTCCTCGATCGCGACGACGTCCTCGAGGCCGGAGCCCGCGCCGAGCTTGGTGAACAGCTGCTGGTGGTACGGACCGCCCTGGCCGGTCTTGTTGTGCTTGATCTTGATGTTCGGGTTCAGCCGCTGGTACTCCTCCAGCAGGTCCTCGTAGCCGAACTCGGTGAAGGTGCCGATGGTCAGCTCGATGGGACCGCCGTCGGAGCCGTTTCCTCCGGTGTCGTCGCTGGAGCCGCAGGCGGCCAGCACGCCGCCTGAGAGCGTTACCGCGGCACTGAGGGCCAGTGCCCTCCGGAACAGTTGACGCACAGCTACCCCTATGGGTTGGCGCCGGTGGCCGTCTCTGGGTCACCAGTGCGGGTCTTCCTGGGAGCGCTCCCAGCTGGGTGGGAGCAGTGTGCTCGGGGTCACAAACGCATGTCAAGGAGGTGCAACGTAACGTTTCGGGCTCGGCGGCTGGGGTTACGTCGTTCAAAGCGGGTGCTACCGGCGGAAACGTGGTGTTTCGGCAGTCTTTCGGGTAGTCGTGCCGCTTCGGTGTGTGACAGTCGCGGCTATGCGCTGGGGAGTCGGGGGTTTACAGGCCGGTTTTGTCGTGGTTACCCTGTGCTGGGAGCGCTCCCAGAAGGTGAGCGCTCCCCGCGAACGAGCCCGTCCGAGGCGGTGTCGTCCCGCCCCGCCTCGGACGGGCAGCCCAACCCCGCGCCCCGACCGGCGGTCCCCCGGTCGGCCGGTGGGCGGCGGTAGTCGCTCCTGCCGCCGCCCACCGGATCAGGTCCGTTCGGTGCAGTCCTTCCGTTGTGCGGCAAGGAAGGCTGCTCTCATCGAGTGAAGATCGGCTCCGCGCTGAGACGTGCCCGCCGCCACCGCGATGTTCCGGCGTGAGTCGGGGACAACGCGACGGAGGGGGAGCGGGATGCGGGAGTCGACCCTGGCCTTGTTGGCCTGTCCGGCCTGTCACGGCGGGTTGGAAGCGGCGGACGGCCTGGTGTGCAAGGAATGCGACGTGGTCTACCCGGTGGAGGACGGGGTGGTCCGGTTCGCCGCCGATGAGGCGCGGGACAGCCACGCGGCCGCCAGCTTCGGCTTCGAGTGGCAGACCTTCCACGACGGCGGGTTCGAGTCCGACACGGTGTTCGGCCGCACGATCGAGGAGGACCTGGCGCAGTTCGACACCGTCTTCGACGTGCGGGACTCGTTGGCGGGCAAGGTGATCGTCGACGCGGGCTGCGGCAGCGGCAAGCTCACCGCGGCGATCGCCCGGCGGCACCCGGAGGCCACGGTCATCGCCGTCGACCTCAACCCGGCGATCGCGGAGGTGCGCAAGGCCGCGGCGGACCTGCCGAACCTGCACGTGGTGCAGGCGAGCGTGTTCGCCCTGCCGTTCCCGGAGGGGAGCGTGGACCTGTTGTGGTGCAACGGCGTCATCCACCACACCGGTGACACGCGCGGGGCGTTCGCGTCACTGGCGAAGGCCGTGCGGCCGGGCGGGGAGCTGTTCGTGTGGGTGTACCAGCGGAAGCTCAGCCCACTCGTGCTCGTCCGCGACCTGCTGCGCCCGTTCGGCCTGCACTCGTGGCGCCACTCGACCGTCTACCGCCTGTCCCGACTCCTGTCCCTGCCGACACTGGCCGCGGTCCGCGTCCTCAACGCCGTCGCCGCCCTCCCGGGCGTCCGCGCCCTCGTGGCCCGCTCCACCCACGGCCGCATCCTCACCCGCCGCCGCCACTACGCCGAACTGGCCCTCACCTGGTTCGACGTCCTCTCCCCGAGACACCGCGACACCTACACGTCCGCGGAGATCAAGTCCTGGTTCACCGCAAGCGGCTACGACGTCCTCCGCGAGTACTGGTGGCCCGTCGGCATCACCGGACGGCGGCGCTGACACCCCTCGTCGCCCTACAGCCGCGGTCGACTGGTGCCGAGGGTGGAAAGGGATCTGCCGCGTAGACTGCCGCTCACCGCACCAGGGGCCGCAAGGGGGAACGCCGGGCGATGACGCCGAACATCATGATCGCGCCCTGCTACGGGAACCCGAAGTCCAGGCGACGCTTCGACACCACGATGGCCCGGTCGGTGGACTTCGGCCACGACGGTCCCGGCGTCCACCTCGCCGATGCCGAGCGGTCCGCTCTCACCGCCCTCCATCCCGAAGGCAGGGCGGCCTTCTGGGGCGCCCGAGCGGTGCATCAGCGCATGATGGGGCGGTTGTCGAAGGGCGACGTCGTGTTGTTCACCGGCGACTCGAAGGTCAAGGCCATCGGCGAGGTCGGGTACGTGTTCAGCAACGTCCCGTTCGCGGACGCGCTGTGGCGGTACAGCGAGGGGGAGGACGCCTTCGTCTTCGTCTACAGCGTAGACGAAGTCCGCCACGTCGAACGCCCCGTCAAGGACCTGCTCACGCTTCCGGGCTTCAACGGGAAGGACCCGCTGACCGGCCAGCGGTTCATCCGCCCTGAGCAGGTGGAAGCCGTGGTCGAGGCCTTCGAGATCCGGTCGGCCGCCATCGAGCAACGGCTCGTCGAGGGGCTGGCGGAGCGGTTGGCCAGGAGCGAACTCGTGGCTGTCGAGCAGCACCGCACCGACGCCTTTCTGCGGAGCACGGCGGCCAAGGTCGACATCGCCTACCGCCTCGAAAGCGCGCTGGTGCACAAGTACAAGGAGCAGGTGGGAGCGACCGGGAGCTTTCGCACGGCCAGCGGACGGCGGGCCGACCTCTACCGCGAGGACGGCGACGAGGCGGAGGTCATCGAGGCGAAGAGCCTGACGACCAGGGAGAAGGTGCGGGAGGCTGTCGCCCAGCTGCTCGACTACGCGGCGCATTCCCCGAAACCGGTGACGAGGCTGACCGGTCTGTTTCCGGGCAGGCCTGCTGATGACAGCATCGCCTACATGGCTCGGCTGGGAATCGATTGCGTCTACCTCTCGGGTGAGGAGTTCGTCCGCGTCGAGGCGCACCCCGAGCGGCGCGGCTACATGCTTCCCGTGTGGCGAGGGGAGTGACCGTGGCCAGGGCTGTGGTGTTGAGCGGGTTCGGGAGTCCGTTGGAGATCAGGGACGTCCCCGTGCCGTCCGCGCCTGAGGGTGGGTTGGTCGTGGCACCTGCGTACGCGGGCATCTGTGGGACGGACCTGCATCTGCGGGAGGGTCGGCTGGCGGTGCCGCTGCCCTTGGTGCTCGGGCACGAGGGGCTAGGCACCGTCCACGAGTCGCGGATGGAGGGGTTCGCGGAGGGGGACGTCGTGATGTGGGCGTCCTCGCGGGCCTGCGGGCGGTGTGAGGCGTGCACGCGGTTCCGGGAGCCGACGCTGTGCGAGAACCGGCGGACCTACGGCGTCAACCGGCCCGGGGCGTGGGCGGACCGCATCCGGCTTGAGCCCGGCACCACCGTCATCCGGATGCCCGACGGTGTTGATCCGGTGGCCGCCATGTCGTTGGCCTGTGCGGGGCCGACGATGGTGCACGCGCTCAGCGAGCGGCGGTCCGTGCGGGTCGGGGAGAGTGTGATCGTGCAGGGGGCCGGGCCCGTCGGGCTGGCGGCGGCGGCGCTGGCGCAGCTGGGCGGGGCGCGGGTGACCATCGTCGGCGGTCCGCCCGAGCGGCTGGCGCTGGCCAGGGAGCTGGGCATCGGCGACGACTGGGCCGACATCGGCGCGGACGTGCCCGAGGCGGACCTGGTGATCGAGTGCGCTGGCGTGCCCGCCGCGGTCGGGCAGGGGCTGCGGATGGCGCGCCGGGGCGGGGCCTACCTCGTCGTCGGGCAGTACACCGACGCCGGGGACACCCTCATCAACCCGCACCAGATCGTGCACCGGCAGCTGTCGGTGTTCGGGTCGTGGGCGTTCAGCGGGGCGCACCTGGTCGAGTACGTCCGGCTGCTGCCCGCGCTGACCGCCCGCTCCGACCTCGCGCGCCTGGTCACCGCCTATCCGCTCGATGACCACCAGCGCGCGCTTGACGACGTGGCGGCCGGACGGGTCCTCAAGGCCGTCTTGACGCCCTGAGCCCGAGCCGCCGCAGCTCCCAGTCGGCGAGGGTGGCGACGGTGCCGGGGTCGGTCCAGTCGGTCGTCCGCAGCCGGGCGAGCCGGGGCAGCGGCTGGTTGACCAGGGCGCGGGCGGCCAGCAGCTCCAGCCCGGCCCGGCCCTGGGCGCGCAGCCGGGCCGCGGCCGTGGCGTCCCTGGCGAACCGGACGCGCCTGGGCAGCCAGGTCAGCGCCAGCGCCAGCGCGGGGACGGCGATCAGGGCGAACGGCAGCCAGAACCCGAGCGCGTCCACCGCGGCCGTCTGCGTGCGGCCCGCCTCGGCGAGGTCGGCGCCCGCGCGGGTGCCCCGGCCGAGCGCGCCCGCCAGGTCGTCCCCGACGAGCGGGACGCCCCGGGCGCTGTCGGCGGCGGAGGTGAACGCCCCGCCGATGGCGTCGCCCGCCGCGGCGAGGTCCTCGCCGGGGCCGCGCAGCAGCAGGACGGCGTCGCGCACCGCCGTGGCCACCCAGACCGCCAGCAGCAGGAACGCGAGGGCCGCGAGGTCCGCGGCGACCTGGCGCGCGGCGCGCCATGCGGTCTCGGCGTAGAGCCTCATGTCCGGGTGGATACCCCCGCGGCGAATCGATCAACCGCGGATCCGGTAAATGGCAACGGGTTGACGGCGTCGGCGGGCTCCACTTGCCTGGAGTCAGCCCACGCCGGAGGTCCGATGCTCAGGAAACTGGCCTGCGCCCTCGCGGCGCTCGCGCTCATCGCCCCGCCGGTGAGCGCGGAACCGGCCCAGGCCGTCACCCACGAGTACATCGGGTCTATCACGCTGATCACGGGGGACCACGTCACCGTGCGGCGGGTCGGGGACCGGCTGGTCCCCGCGGTCACCCCGGCGCCCGGCCGCGAGTCGGTGCACTTCGCCACCCTCGGGACCGGCGACGAGTTGCACGTCGTCCCGGCCGACGCCTGGCAGCGCGTCAACGCGGGCACGCTCGACCGCAGGCTCTTCGACGTCGCCGCGCTCCTCCGCGACGGCTACGGCGACGAGCGCCGCGCCGACCTCCCGCTGATCGTCGGGTCCACATTGGAGCCCCAGACGCGGGCGAAGCACGGGATGGCCGCGGCTTGGGCCGCGCAGGACGCCCCGGTCTGGCTCGACGGGCTGCGCCACCCCACGCTCGACCACACCGCCGTCCAGATCGGCGCGCCGTCGGCGTGGAAGTCCGGCTACACCGGCAAGGGCGTCACCGTGGCCGTCCTGGACACCGGGGTCGACGCCACCCACCCCGACCTGCGCGGCCGCGTCGCCGAAATCCGCAGCTTCACCGATGAGTCCACCCGCGACACCGACGGCCACGGCACGCACGTCGCGGCGACCATCGCAGGCCGCAACGAGCGCTATCGCGGCATCGCCCCCGACGCCCGGCTGCTCGTGGGCAAGGTCTGCCAGGCCAACGGCTGTCCGGAGTCGGCCATCATCAAGGGCATGCGCTGGGCGGCCGAGCGCGGCGCGAAGGTCGTCAACCTCAGCCTCGGCGGCCCGGACGCGGCGGGCAGCGACCCGCTCGAACAGGCCGTCGACCGGCTCAGCGCCCAGCACGGCACGCTGTTCGTCGTCGCGGCGGGCAATGACGGGAGCTACGGCGCGGAGACCGTCGGCTCCCCGGCCTCCGCCGACGCCGCGCTGGCCGTCGGCGCGGTGGACCGGGCCGACGCGCGGGCGAGCTTCTCCGCCCGCGGCCCGCGCGTGCGCGACGCGGCGATCAAGCCGGAGATCCTTGCGCCGGGCGTGGACGTGGTGGCGGCGCGGTCCCGGCACTCGTTCGGCACCGGCGCGCACACCGCGCTCAGCGGCACGTCGATGGCCACCCCGCACGTCGCCGGGGCGGCGGCGATCCTGGCGCAGCGGCACCCGGGATGGACCGGGCGGCAGCTCAAGGCCGCGCTGATGGGCAGCGCGCACCCGATCGACGAGAGCGTCTACGACCAGGGCGCGGGCCGGGTGGACGTCGACCGCGCGCTCGGCGTCGCGGTCACCGCGGACCCGCCCGCGCTGTCCTTCGGCCGGTCGACGTCCGACGACCCCGTGACCCGCACCCTGACCTACCGCAACCCGACCGACGCGGCCGTTCCGCTGACCCTGGGCGTCACCGGGCCGTTCACGCTGTCGGCGTCCGCGATCACCGTGCCCGCGCGCGGCGAGGCGTCGGTGGAGGTCACGGCGGGCGCGGGCGACGGGCAGCTCAGCGGGTTCGTCACCGCGGCGGGCGTGACGACGCCGCTGGCGATCGACCGCGAGCCGGAGAGCTACGACCTCACCATCCGCACCGTCGACACCACCGGGGCGCTGACCGACGCCAACTTCAGCTTCCTGTTCGGCGGCGCGGACTCGCGGTACCGGCCGATCCCGACGATCGACGGGGTGGGCACGGTGCGCGTCCCGCGCGGCACGTACCACGTCGACGGGGTCGTCGCGACGCCGCGGCCGGACGGGGCGGCGGACTCGCACAAGGTGGTGCACCCGGTCGTCGAGGTCACCCGGGACACGACGCTGGTCATCGACGCGCGGGCCGCGCGGCCGATCTCGGTGGACTTCGACGCGCGCGGGGTGACGCCGAAGGCGGTCGGCGTGGGGTACAGCCGCAGCACGGACACGCGCGCGGTGCTGACCGGGGTGCTGGGGGACACGTTCGAGCGCATCCATCTCGGCCAGGTCGGGCCGCCGGTGGACGACATCATCAGCAACATCGGCGGCGCGTGGACGGCGCCGGGCAACCGCGCGTACCACCTGGCGTGGTTCGAGTACGGCCCGATCCCCACCGGGTTCAGCCGGTCGGTGCGGGACGCGGAGCTGGCCCGGGTGGACGCGACGTACCGGCGTCAGGCGCCCCGGCACCGCGGCATGAAGATGTGGATCGCCCGCGAACCCCGGTTCGACGCGGCGGTCGGCTTCGGCGTCCCGTTCGACCTGCCGGTGGCGCGCACGGAGTACCACAACGTGGACGACCTGACGTGGTCCGCGGAGTTCCACCACCTCCGCGGTCAGGCTACCGACCAGGTCGTGGTGGGCGGCCCGGTCCGGCACGGCGTCGGCGTCCACCGCGAGGACTGGAACACCGCCGTCTTCGGCCCGTCGTTGGCGGGCGGCGACTGGGCGGCCCGGTTCGATGACACGATCGGCCTGGCGATCCCGCTGTTCGGGGACTCGGCGAACGACCGGTACGGGTTGTCCGCAGTGGATTACGGCCGCACGGTGCTGTTCCGCGAGGGCGTGAAGGTGGGGGAGACGCGGCAGCCGGGTCAGGGCCAGTTCGAGGTCCCGGAGGAGGCGCGCCGGTACCGGCTGGAGACGACGGCCACGCGGAAGTCGGTGTACGCGCCCATGGTGACGGCGGCGTGGTCGTTCACCTCCCAGCGCCCGGAGACCGACCCGAAACCCCTCGGGAAGGGCGGCAACGGCCTGCCCATCACCGCCATCCGCTTCGCCCCGCGCGATCTCGACCTCCGCAACCGGGCCGCTGCGGCGACCATCGACGTCACCCTCCAACCCAACACCGGCTCCGACCCCAGCCCGTTCACAACCCTGTCGATCGAGGCGTCCTTCGACGACGGCCTCACCTGGCACCCACTCCCCGTGACCCGAACCGGCCCGCTGTCGGCGACGACGGTCGTCCCCGACCTCACGGGTGAGTACGTGTCACTCCGGGCTCGGGCGGTGGACGAGCGGGGGAGCGAGGCGGAGCTGACGGTGCTGCGGGCGTACGGGATCTGACGTCAGGGCTGGAAGGTCCAGAGCGCTGTGAGGTCCGGCAGGCGGTCCGCGCGCGAGGCGTGGGGTTCTCCGGTCGTCACCGCATCTCCTGGTCTACGACGAAGGTGACATCGTCGGAGATCAGGCGGAGGGTCAGTGGTCCGAGGTCCAGTCCGAAGCGGGCCTGCCGCTGCTCGGATGCGGATGGCTCGTCGAGTGGCCAGTCCGCGGACCGCGGGCCCTCCAGGTGCCCGCCGATGACTTGCCCTGCGCGGACCGTCGTCGGCCCACCTCGGCGCGGTTAGATCATGGTCGGGATCCACGGGTGGCGCTCGGCGACGACCACTCCGCGCACGATGGCTTCCTTGTACGCGACCGCCAGGCGGCCCGTCAGGATGCGTTCCCGTGGGGTGTCGTCGCGGTCGACGAACTGGATCAGGGCGTCGGTGCGGCCCAGGCTGATGCACTGGTTGAAGTACCGGAACCGCAGGGCGCCGGGCTCGCGGCCTGCACGCCGGGCGAGGATGGCGCGGGCCGCGTGCTGGGCGGACGGCAGGCCCGTCGCGCACGCCATCCGCAGTTCCTGGCCGCCGGGCATGCGGGCGGCGGCCGCGTCGCCCACGCCGTAGACGTCCGGGTGGGATACCGACCGGAGCGTCTCGTCGACGACCATGCGGCCCGCCGCGTCCACCTCGATCCCCGCATCGCGGGCCAGGTCCGGCACGCGGAAGCCTGCCGTCCAGGCCACGGCGTCGGCCGTCACGTGGTCGCCGGAGGCCAGTTCCACCCCGTCGGCGCGCACCCGCTCCACCGCGACACCCTCGCGCACCTCCACGCCCAGGCGTGCGAAGACCGCGGCCACGTGCGCCCGGCCCTTCTCCGACAGCCCCGCGCCCAGCCGGTCCGTCAGCAGGACGACCTTGAGGTCCGGCCGCGCCAGCTCGGCCGCTGTCTCGATGCCGGTCAGGCCGCCGCCGACCACCGCGACCGTGCCGCCGCCCGCCAGCCGGTCCCGCAGCCGCGCCGCGTCGGCAGGCACGCCCACGTCGTAGGCGTGCTCGGCCGCGCCCGGCGTCGACAGGTCGCCGCTGCTGCCGAGGGCGTAGACGAGCGTGTCGTACCCCACCTCGCGCCCGTCGGCCAGCCCGACCGTGCGCGCGGCCGGGTCCAGCGCGACCACGCGCCCGACCTCCAACCCGACACCGCGCAGCAGCTTCGCCAGCGGGCGCCGGACCAGCTCCTGCCCGGCGGCCAGCTGGTGCAGCCGGACCCGCTCGACGAAGGTGTCCCGCTCGTTGACCAGCCGGACGTCCGCCTTGCGCCCCAGGGCGTTCGCCACCATCAGGCCCGCGTAGCCCGCGCCGAGAACCACGATCATCGTCTTCCCCTTCCGTCTCGTGAAGAGGACTACGCGACCCCGCTGAACGTGACAGTGACGCCGAACACGACGCCCTAGGCCCCGACCGGCGGCGGCTCCGACTCCACGAGGTTGCCCGGCAGCCGCAGGCCGTGGTGCAGGGGCACCAGCTCCGACTGCAGGACCATCGCCGCAGCGCCGATGGCCGACGCGGTCGCCGCCGACGCCGACAGCCGCACCCGCACCGGGTGGTTGGCCCGGGAGAAGAAGGCGCGGTCCAGCTCCTCCTGCACGATCGGCAGGTAGATCGCGCCCGCGATGGCGAAGCTCGGCCCGGTCAGCACCACGGCCTCCAGGTCCATGACGTTCGCCAGCGTGCGGGTCGCCACCGCCAGGTACCGGGCAGAGCGCTCCAGCAGCTCCAGCGCCGCGGGCTCGCCCTTGCGCGCGGCCCGGCTGACGGCGGCGAAGTCGGCGGACACCGAGCGCCTGCGCCCGAGCCCGGCGGCGCGCGCCAGCGCCTTGTCCGCCCGCGCGGCCGCGACCACGGCCGACGGCCCGGCCAGCGCCTCGAGGCAGCCCCGCGCCCCGCACCAGCACTCCGGGCCGAACGGGTCGAGGCAGATGTGCCCGACCTCGCCCGCGTTGCCGCTGGCCCCGCGGTAGGTGATGCCGTTGACCAGCAGACCCGCGCCGATGCCGGTGCCCATGTAGAGCGCGGCCACGGTCGCGGCGTTGTCCACCCCGCCCGACCAGTGCTCGCCCAGCGCGGCCGCGGTGGCGTCGTTGTCCAGCAGGACGGGCAGCCCGGTGGCCTGGCCCAGGACGGTGTCGAGCGGGAAGTCGCTCCACTGCCGCATCGTCGGCGGCGGCAGCGCCATCCCGGCCGACGCGCTCAGCGGCCCCGGCGAGACCAGGCCGAGGCCGAGGACGCGCTCGCGGTCGATGCCCACGCTGCCGACCAGCGCCGCCGCCTCCGCCGCCATCCGCTCGACCACGTCGGCGGGCTTGGCCGCGCCCGCCCCCGGCCGGGAGATGCGCCCGACGACCGCGCCGCCCAGGTTCGTCAGCACGTAGGTGATGCCCGCGTGGTCGAGGTGGACGCCGATCGCGTAGCGGGCCGAGTGGTCCAGCTCCAGCAGGACGCGCCGCTTGCCGCCGGTGGACTCCGCGCGGCCGGTCTCCACGACCAGGCCGTCCTCGATGAGCCCGCGGACGACGGTGGAGATGGTGGCGCCGGTGAGGCCGGTCGCGTTGATCAGGCCGACCCGGCTGATGGTCCCCGCCGCGCGGATGACGTCCAGCACCGCGGCCTTGCTGCTCGCGTGCGACGTCGTTCGAGCAGGTCCGCTCATCTGCACTCCCGCTTACTTCCTTCGCCTGGCTAAGTCTAACAGCGATCTTCGTCCGGGCGACCGGTAGCTCTTGACTTCGTTTCTTCGTTGACTTAACAATGCCACCCTGAGGTGACCGGCGGCACAGCAGGGTCCGCCACCACGGAAGGACTGTCGTGATGCAGTTGAAGTCCAGGCGCCGCAGAGGGCGCATCGTCGTGGCCGGGCTCGCCGTCGCCCTCGCGGCCGCCGGGTGCGGGTCGTCGGCAGGCGGGGCGCCGAGCACCGCCGACGCGACGCTGGTCGTCTACACCGGACAGGCGGGCGACTACCAGATCAACTTCAACCCGTTCTCGCCCACCACCATCGACGGCCCGGGGACGATCTTCGAGCCGCTGTTCTTCTTCACCATGGCCCGCACCGGCGAGCCCGTCCCGCGCCTGGGCACCGCCTACTCCTGGAACGACGACGGCACCGTCCTCACCGTCACCCTGCGGGACAACGCCACCTGGACCGACGGCACGCGGTTCACCGCCAAGGACGTCGTGTTCACCCTCGACATGGTCAAGAAGAACAGCACCATCAACGGCACCGGCTACGACGGCACCGCCAAGGCCGTCGACGAGCACACCGTCGAGATCGCCTTCGACGAGCCCGCCTACTCGCAGGGCCCGCAGGTGCTCGGCCGCATCTGGATGGTCCCCGAGCACGTGTGGTCGACGATCGCCGACCCGGCCAACGACGTCATCGTCGAGCCCATGGGCACCGGCCCGTTCATGCTGGAGGAGTTCAAGGGCCAGGCGTTCACGCTCAAGGCCAACCCGACCTACTGGGACGGCGAGCCCGCGGTGAAGCGCGTCCGCTACGTCGCGCTCTCGGGCAACCAGGCGGGCGCGGACGCGCTGGCCGCGGGCACGATCGACTGGCAGACCGGCCCGGTGCCCGACATCAAGAACGTCGAGCGGAACTACCCCGGCTACAAGGCGATCTCCGTGCCGCTGATGCAGATCGCGCTGTTCACCTGCTCCAACGCCGACCTCGGCTGCACCGGTCACCAGACCGATCCCGCCGTGCGGAAGGCGATCTACTACGGCATGAACCGCACCCAGCTCAACGCGCTGGCCTTCGAGGACACCGCGAGCCCGATCTCGCCCGGATTCGCCCTCGTCGACCGCGACGCCCAGTACCTCTCCGACGGCCTGGCCGACAAGATCGCCCCGATGGAGCCGGACGTGGCCAAGGCGACCGCGCTGCTGGAGGGCGCGGGCTTCGCCAAGGGCGGCGACGGCGTCTACGCCAAGAACGGCAAGCCGCTGGCGTTCAACGTGCTCGTCCCCGCGGGCTGGACCGACTACATCACCGCGCTGGACACGATGGGCCAGCAGTTGCAGGCCATCGGCGTCAAGCTGACCACGCAGCAGGTGTCCTGGAACGAGTGGTCGGCCGCGCGCGGCACCGGCAAGTACGAGATGCTAATCGACTCGCTCTACCAGGGGCCCGCCGCCGATCCGTACTACATGTACAGCTACTTCTTCTCCACGGCGACCACCGCCAAGGTCGGCGAGACCGCGAACCCGGGCTACGGCCGGGTGTCCGACCCGGTCATCGACGGCGCGCTGGCCGAGCTGGAGAAGCTGGACCTGGCCGACGTCGAGGGCCGCAGGCCGCACTTCGCCGCCATCCAGGAGCGGGTCGCCGACCTCATGCCCTACATCCCGGTCCTGACCGGGGGCACCACGAGCGAGTACAACGCCGCCAAGTTCACCGGCTGGCCGACCGAGGACGACCTCTACGCCTTCCCGGCGGTCTGGCAGCGCCCTGACCACTCGCAGATCTTCAAGTCGCTGCGGCCAGCGGGATCGCCGTGACGTACTTCGTCCGCAAGGGACTGTTCTACCTGGTCGCGCTCTGGGCAGCGGTGACGCTGAACTTCTTCATCCCCCGGCTCATGCCCGGCACCCCGGTCGACAGCCTGATGGCCAAGCTCGCCCAGCGCGGCGGCCAGGTCAACCCGGAGACGCGCCGGGCGTTCGAGCTGCTCCTCGGCGCCGACACCGACGAGCCGCTCCTGGCCCAGTACTGGAGCTACCTGGGCAACACCCTGCGCGGGGAGTTCGGCGTGTCGGTGAGCAGCTACCCGACGCCGGTCGCCGAGGTCATCTCCGCGTCGCTGCCCTGGACCGTCGTGCTGGTCGGCATCGCCACCCTGCTGTCCTTCCTGCTCGGCGTCACGCTCGGCATGGTGGTCGGCTGGCGGCGCGGCACCTGGCTGGACTCGCTGATCCCGGCGACCACCGTGCTGGCCGCGGTGCCGTACTTCTGGCTGGCGCTGATCCTGTCCGCGGTGTTCGCGGGCACGCTGGGCTGGTTCCCGCTCAACGGCGGCTACGACGTGGTGCTCGACCCCGGCTGGAGCCCGGAGTTCATCGGCTCGGCGGTCTACCACGGCATCCTGCCCGCGCTGACGATCGTGATCTCCTCCGTCGGCGGCTGGCTGCTGGGCATGCGCAACATGATGGTGTCCACCGGCTCGGAGGACTACGTGC
The DNA here is from genome assembly GCF_024760565.1 of Actinokineospora sp. UTMC 2448. Classification (NCBI taxonomy): domain Bacteria; kingdom Bacillati; phylum Actinomycetota; class Actinomycetes; order Pseudonocardiales; family Pseudonocardiaceae; genus Actinokineospora; species Actinokineospora sp. UTMC 2448. The sequence continues at coordinate 1,953,523 of NZ_CP031087.1, forward strand.
TGACCGCGCAGGCGAAGGGCCTGCGCGGCAGCCGGGTCATGCTCCGCTACGCCGCGCGCAACGCCGTGCTGCCGTCGGTGGCGGGCTTCGCCATCTCGCTGGGCTTCGTGGTCTCCGGCTCGATCATCACCGAGCAGGTGTTCTCCTACCCCGGCATCGGGTCGAAGCTGCTGCAGGCCGTGCAGAACAACGACTACGCGCTGATGCAGGGCATCTTCCTGATCATCACGGTCGCGGTGCTCGGCGCCAACCTCGTCGTGGACCTGCTCTACGGCCTCATCGACCCGCGCACGCGGTCGTAGGAAGGAGACCACGGTGACGAACCTGCTGCCCCGCTGGTCCGCCCGGCTCGGGGTCGGCCTCGGGCTGGTCGGCCTGATCACCCTGTTCGGCCTGCTCGGCCCGCTGCTCGTCGGCGACCCGAACGCGATCCGCGACATCGGCCTCACCCCGCCCGGCGGCGGGCACCTCCTCGGCACCACCCAGACCGGCCAGGACGTCTTCGCCCAGCTCGCCTACGCCACGCGCGGGTCGCTCGAGATCGGCGTGCTGGTCGGGGTGATGGCCACGCTGCTGTCGGCGGTCTTCGGCGTCATCGGCGCCTATGTCGGCGGGATCACCGACGAGGCGTTCTCGCTGCTGTCGAACGTCATGCTGGTCATCCCGGGCCTGCCGCTGGTCATCGTGATCGCGGGCTTCGTGCCGCCGGAGTCGCGCGGCACGTGGACGATCGCGCTGGTGCTGGCGCTGACCGGGTGGGCGGCGTCGGCGCGGGTGCTGCGGGCACAGACGCTGTCGCTGCGCAGCCGCGACTACGTGGCGGCGGCGAAGGTCGCGGGGGAGCGGCCGTGGCGGATCGTCGCGGTCGAGATCGCGCCGAACCTGCTGCCGCTGCTGGCATCGCAGTTCGTGTTCGCGGTCATCCTGGCGATCCTCAACGAGGCGGGCCTGGCGTTCCTCGGCCTGGGCACGTCCAACTCCTCCACGCTGGGCACGATGCTCTACTACGCGCAGAACGGGTTCGCCCTGCAGCGCGACGCGTGGTGGTGGTTCGTGCCGCCCGGCCTGCTGATCGCGCTGCTCGGCTGCGGCCTCGCGCTGATCAACTTCAGCATCGACGAGATCATCGACCCGAAGCTGCGGAACCGGGCCCGCCGCCGCGACACGGTGGCCGCGCCCGCGCCGCCGGTCGACGACCGGGACCCCGACCGCGTGCTCACCGTGCGCGACCTGGAGGTCGTCTACCGGGTGGAGCCGCCGGTGCACGCGGTCAAGGGCGTGTCGCTCACCCTGCGCCGGGGCGAGATCCTGGGGCTGGCGGGCGAATCCGGCTGCGGGAAGACGACCCTGGCGTACGCGATCAACCGGCTGCACCGCCCGCCCGCCGAGGTCACCGCCGGGTCGGTCGTCTTCCACGACCGCGACGGCACGGACATCGACGTGCTGGCCCTGGGTCCGGGGGAGCTGCGCGCGTTCCGCTGGGACAAGCTGTCCATGGTCTTCCAGGGCGCGATGAACTCGCTCAACCCCGTCACGACCGTCCGGGCGCAGCTCGACGACGTGCTGACCACGCACCGCCCGGGGATGTCGGCCGCCGAGCGCCGCGAGCGCTGCCAGGAGGTGCTGCGGCTGGTCGGGGTGGACCCGGCCCGGCTCGGGTCCTACGCCCACGAGCTGTCCGGCGGCATGCGCCAGCGGGTGATGATCGCCGCCGCGCTGCTGCTCGAGCCGCAGGTCATGATCATGGACGAGCCGACGACGGCGCTGGACGTCGTGGTGCAGCGCGGCATCCTGCGGGAGCTCCTGCGCTTCCGCGACGAACTCGGCTTCGCCGTCGTGTTCATCACCCACGACCTGCCGCTGCTGCTCGAACTCGCCGACCGCATCGCGGTCATGAAGGACGGCGAGGTCGTCGAGTACGACACCGCCGAGCGCGTCCACCGCGACCCCCGGCACCCCTACACCCGCACGCTGCTGGCGTCCTTCCCCAGCCTGACCGGCGACCGCCGCGACTACGCCCGGGAGGGTGCGCGATGACCAGCACCATCGAGGTCCGCGACCTGGTCAAGGACTACACGATCCGCTCCGGGCTGAGCCGGGCGAGGCTGCGCGCGGTGGACGACGTCACGTTCACCCTGACCCCGGGCCGCACGCTCGCCCTGGTCGGCGAGTCCGGGTCGGGCAAGTCCACCATCGCCAGGATGATCGCCCGGCTGGAGCGGCCGTCGTCGGGCAGCATCACGCTCACCGGAGCGGACGGCGAGCGCGTGCCCGACCGGCGGTACCGCAATCACGTCCAGATGGTGTTCCAGGACCCGTTCGCCTCGCTCAACCCGTTCCACACCATCGAGCACCACCTGGCCCGCCCGCTGCGGCTGCACGGCCGCGCCTCGGACATCCGCGCGGAGGTGGCGCGGCTGCTGGAGCGGGTGAACCTGCCCGCGGCCGAGATCGCCCACCGCAGGCCGCACGAGCTCTCCGGCGGTCAGCGCCAGCGGGTGGCCATCGCCCGCGCGCTGGCGCCCGGGGCGCGGGTGGTGGTCGCCGACGAGCCGGTGTCCATGTTGGACGTGTCCATCCGGCTCGGCGTGCTGACCCTGCTCAACCGGCTGCAGCGGGAGGAGGGCCTGGCGATCCTCTACATCACCCACGACCTGGCCACGGCCCGGCACTTCTCCGACGACATCATGGTCCTCTACCGGGGCAGGGTCGTGGAGCGCGGACCGGCGGACGAGGTGATCCTGCGGCCCAAACACCCGTACACGCGGCTGTTGGCCGCCGCCGCGCCCGATCCGGACGCGCGCGGCCGGTCGCTGGAGTCGGGACTGGACGTCGCGGGCAACCCGCCGGTCCGCGTCGACGACCCCGGCTGCACGTTCCGCGACCGCTGTCCCATGGCGACGCGGGTGTGCGCGCAGCCGGTGGACGACCACCGGGTCGCCGATGACCACTACGCCAAGTGCTGGATGTACGTGGACGGGACATGATCACGCTGGTGTGGCCGGGACCGGGGCTGTGGCTGTGGTTCGACATCGGACCGGAGCGGCCGGTGCGCCTGCTCGCCGTCCGGGCTGACGACCGCGTACCACCGCCGGGGGCGGGGATGCCGCTGGCGACGGGCGAACGGCTGCGGTACCGCGCCCACGACCTGTCGGGCGCGCGGCTGCGGATCATCCAGGTCGACCCGGCCACGGCGGTCATCAGCGTATTCGAGACCCGGCCGCAGGGGCGCTCGGTCCGCATGTGGACCGAGGTGGCCCCCGCCGAGACGTTCGCCGCCGCTCCCATCCGGGACGGCGGCGGACCGGATGTGGTGCACGGCCGACCGCGGCGGATCCGCTCCCCGCTGCGCGCGGCCGTGCACCACCATCCGTTCAGCCGATAACGCGCTCAGGCGGCAGGGGGCAGCATCGGGAAGAGGACCGCGGCGAACTCCTTCGCCTCCGCGCACAGCGTGTAGGGCTCCTCGGCGTCGTTCACCACGGTGATCCGCACGACCTCGTGAACGCCGGGCGACTCCTCACGGTGCTTGCCGTACAGGTGGCACTGACTCGGTTCGACGGAGGTGTCGGTGACGGTGTCCCGCCCCGCCACGGTGGCCACCCCGCCGTCCTGGCCGAAGTCCTGCTCCACGCCGAACTCGACGTAGAGCGTCTCCCCGGTGCGGGGCAGGGCCCAGCGGCACGGGTCATCGGCTTCGGGAACGTGCCGGGCGCTCTGGAACCTGGCCGACTTCTCGACGGCCGCCGCGCCCAGCGCGCACGCGTCCGCGTCGCGGAGCGTCCCGGCGCCCGCGTCGACGCTTCCGGGCCGCTTGCCCGCCAGGAGGTAGCCCACCACGTGCTCGGTCATCGCCTTCATGGGCTCGCACATGCTGACCGCGAACGAACCGATCATGACCTCGGCCTCGACGGCGATCCGCACCCCGTCATCGAAGACGACGTGCTGGACGCACTCGGTCTTGGTGCTCTTGACCGTCGCCACGGTGAGACCGTGCCCGGCGTCCCGGTCGCCGGACGTGGCCGAGCCTGGCTTCTGCCCGGCGCCCACGCGCACCTCGAACGAGTTCTCGTAGTCCTCGCTGAGCACGAAGAGGCCGCACGCGTCGAAGTCGCGCCGGGCGTAGTTCTCGCTGCCGTACTTGCCGACCGGTTCGGTGGAGATCATCGCGCACCACTTGGTCCGGAGTGGATCACCCACGATCTCGGCGCCGGGCAGGACCGCGGGCACGGTCGTCGGCGCCGCCTTGGTCGTGGTGGAGCTGGCAGGTGGCTGAGCGCTGTCCGCCGCCTCCGGCGATCCGCACCCGGCCAGCGCGGCGACGAGCGCGAACATCACAAAACGACCACGACGCATGATTCCCCCATTCAGGATGTGCGGCGGCATAGTCGCACACCGGGGTCACACCTCCGTAGCGCGTATCAGCACCAATCGCTCGGGGTACAGCACCGGAGCCTGCAGCACACCGGCCGTCAAGGCGCGGCCGCGCAGGGTCACCCCCGTCGGGGTCCACCAGGGCAGCGGGACGCCCCAGTCGGTGGCGTTGCCGTCGGCGATGTCGCCCGGGGGCAGCGGGCGGACGTGGTAGGTCGCCTCGGGGTCCAGGCCGGGTAACCGGACCGGGCCCGGGGGATACAGCTCGGACGTCCCCGTCGCCACGATCGCGAACACCGCGTCGGAGCCGTCCGCCGCCACCACGCCGTGCACGGGGCCGGAGTGGACGGAGACGCCGGAGTGCAGCAGGCCGCGGAGTTCCTTGTAGAGCGCCACCCACTCCGCCAACCGTGCGCGGTCCACATCGGACACCGCTGTCAGGTCCCACTCGATGCCGAAGTGGCCGAACAGCGCCGTGCCGGCCGCGGAAGTCGAGCACGTGCCGCCGCCGGGTCGTGTGCGCGACGTCCGCGCCGACGTGGGTGCCCATCAGCTCCCACGGGATCAGCAGGTTCGTCCACCGCTGGATGGCCTGCCGCTCCAGGGCGTCGATGCAGTCCGACACCCACACCCGGTCCGTGCGGGCCAGGATGCCCAGGTCGACCCGGCCGCCGCCGGAGGAGCACGACTCGATCTCCACCGACGGATGGCGGGCGCGCAGTTCGTCCAGCAGCCGGTACGCCGCCAACGTCTGCCCGTGCACGCCCGCGCGCCCGGTGGGGCGATGACCTGCCTCCACCAAGTCCCGGTTGTGGTCCCATTTCAGGTAGGAGATGGCGTGCTCGGACAGCAGCGCGTCCAGCCTGTCCAGGATGTGCGCGTAGGCGGTGGGGTTGGCCAGGTCCAGCACCTGCTGCGCGCGGGCGGGCCGGGGCAGCCGCTGGCCCGCCGCCATGATCCAGTCCGGGTGCGCCCTGGCCAGGTCGGAGTCCTCGCTGATCATCTCCGGCTCGACCCAGAGGCCGAACTGCATGCCCAGGCCCGTCACGGGGTCGATGAGCGGTCCGAGCCCGTTCGGCCACGCCTGCTCCGACACGTGCCAGTCGCCGAGGGCGCGGCGGTCGTCGCGGCGCGCGCCGAACCAGCCGTCGTCGAGCACGAACCGCTCCGCGCCGACCTCGGCCGCGGCGTCGGCGAGGTCGGTCAGCCGGGCGAGGTCGTGGTCGAAGTACACCGCCTCCCAGGTGTTGACCACGACCGGCCGGGGCGTGCGCGGATGGGTCGGCCGTGCCCGCAGGTAGTCGTGGAAGCGGGCCGAGACGGCGTCCAGCCCGACGCCGTGGGCCCAGTACTGCCACGGCGTCGCGTACGACTCGCCCGGCGCCAGGACCACCTCGCCGGAGCCCAGCAGCTCACCCGAGCCGAGCAGGGACACCGAGTGGAAGGTGCGCTCGGCGATCGTGCGGAGGTTGCCCGACCAGGCCGTGTGCAGCGCCCACACCTCCCCGGACCGGTCGTCGAACCCGGCCGTCCCCGCCACCGTCAGATACGCCGCGTCGTATCCCGTGCGCCCGGTGCGGTTCTCCCGCACGCGCAGGCCCTGGGTGAACGGCGTCCGCACTGGCGCGCGCTCGCGCAGGTGGTGGCCGGTGAAGTCCAGCAGTTCGGTGGCCGTCTGCGGCACCGGCAGGACGAGCGTCACGCCGTCCACCTCGAACGGCGTGTCCCCGAGGTTGGTCAGCACCGCCCGCTGCTTCAGCAGGCCCTGCGGCGTCAGCCCGATCGTCAGCACCAGCCCGAGCCCGGCGTCGACCGCCTCGACGGTCAGCGTGTCGCCGTCCAGCGCGGCGGACGCGACGCGGAACGCTGTCGAGAAGTCCCGGCCGCCGCGGTTGCCGACCAGGCCGGGCGTGCCCAGCCAGCCCGCCGACTGCTCCGGCAGCACGGCGACCTCCACCGGGCCGTCGACCGAGAAGCCGATCGGCTGCGGCGCCGCGGCCAGCCGCAGGTCGGCGAGTTCGGCGGCCGTCAACGGCCCGAGGTCGGCCCCCCAGTGCAGGACCCGGGGCAGCGTGCCGCCCGCCAGGTCGAGCACGACGCCGACGCCCGCGGCGCGCAGCGACACGATGTCCGCCATGGTCTGGACCCCTCGTTGACTTACTTAAGTTGCTGGCGTAAGAATCGAGCCGAGCCTACTCCACCGGCGCTGAGGAGCGAAGCGGATGATTCGCCAGGAATTGCACGACGGGTGGCGCCTGCGGGCCACCGCGGGTCCGGTCCCGGCCGCCGTCGCTGGCGCCGACGTGCCCGCCGTCGTTCCCGGCGGGACCCACCTCGACCTGCTCGCCGCCGGGCTCATCGAGCACCCGTACCGCGACCGCGTCGAGTCCGATCTCGTCTGGATGCACCGCGCGGAGTGGCGCTATCGCACCGAGTTCACCGCGACGGCGGCGCACGGCGAGCGCGTCGACCTGGCCTTCGACGGCCTCGACACCGTCGCCACCGTCAGCCTCAACGGCGTCGTCGTCGGCAGCACGGCCAACATGCACCGCTCCTACCGCTTCGACGTGACGGCCCTGGTCCGCGACGGCGTGAACGAGCTGGTGGTCGACTTCGCGTCCGCGCTCGCCCACGCCGAGCGCGTCGAGGCCGAGTTGGGCTGGCGCGACCACGTGTACCCGCATCCGTTCAACATGGTCCGCAAGATGGCGTGCAGCTTCGGCTGGGACTGGGGGCCGGACCTGCAGACCGCGGGCATCTGGAAGCCGGTGCGGCTGGAGCGCTGGCACACCGCCCGGTTCGCCTCCGTCCGGCCGCTGGTGACCGTGGACGACGACGGCACCGGCCGCGTGGCGGTGCACGTCGACGTGGAGCGCACGGACACCGACGCCGAGGTGCGGGTGACCGCAACAGTTTCTGGGATCACCGCGACGACGACCCTGGCCGCGGGCGAGACCAGCGCCGTGGTCGAGCTCGCCGTCCCCGACGCGCCGCTCTGGTGGCCGACGGGTTATGGCGAGCAGCCCCTGTCCAATCTGGAGGTCACGCTCGACACCGGCGACTCCTACCGCCGCCGCATCGGCTTCCGCACGATCACCGTCGACGCCACCCCGGACGAGGTCGGCACCCCGTTCACGTTCGTCGTCAACGGCAAAGCCGTCTTCGCCAAGGGCGCCAACTGGATTCCCGACGACCACTTCCTCACCCGGATCACCCGCGAGCGGCTCGCCCGCCGCGTCGACCAGGCGGTCGCGGCGAACATGAACATGCTGCGGGTCTGGGGCGGCGGCATCTACGAGACCGAGGACTTCTACGACGTCTGCGACGAGCGCGGTGTCCTGGTCTGGCAGGACTTCCCGTTCGCCTGCTCCTCCTACGCCGAGGAGCAGCCGCTGTGGGGCGAGATCGAGGCCGAGGCCAGGGAGAACGTCGCCCGCCTGACGTCGCACCCGTCGCTGGCGCTCTGGAACGGCAACAACGAGAACCTCTGGGGCTACGCCGACTGGGGCTGGCCGGAGCAGTTGCAGGGCAAGACCTGGGGGCTGCGCTACTACACCGAGCTGCTGCCCGCGATCGTCGCCGAACTCGACCCCACCCGGCCCTACGCGATCGGCAGCCCGCACAGTCCCGACGGCGTCCACCCCAACGACGAGGACCACGGCCCCCGGCACGAATGGGAGGTGTGGAACCGCGACGACTACGTCCACTACCGCGACCACGTCCCGCGGTTCTGCGCGGAGTTCGGCTTCCAGGGCCCGCCCACCTGGGCGACGCTCACCGCGTGGGTCCACGACGAGCCGATGACGCCGACCTCGCCGGGTTTCCTGCTGCACCAGAAGGCCGAGGACGGCAACGGCAAGCTCGACCGCGGCCTGGCCGCGCACCTGCCGGTCCCGGCCGCGTTCGCCGACTGGCACTGGGCGACCCAGCTCAACCAGGCGCGGGCGGTCCACTTCGGCGTCGCGCACTTCCGGTCGTGGTGGCCGCGCACGGCGGGCGCGCTGGTCTGGCAGCTCAACGACTGCTGGCCGGTCACCTCCTGGTCGGCGGTCGACGGCGACGAGCGGCCGAAGCCGCTGTACTACGCGCTGCGGCACGCCTTCGCGCCCCGGCTGCTGACCGTGCAGCCGCGCGGTGACGCGCTCGCCGTCATCGCGGTCAACGACACCGACGAGCCGTGGACGGGGGAGCTGTCCGTGCGGCGGATGACGCTGGCGGGCGAGGTGGTCGCGGAGGCGGCGCTGCCGCTGGAGGCGGGCGCGCGGGGCGCGGCGCGGGTCGACCTGCCCGCGGTCGTGCTGGCGGGCGAGGACACCGACCTGCTGGTGGTCGCCGCGGGGGAGGTGCGGGTCGTGCACCTGTTCGTCGAGGACATCGCGATGCCGTACGACCCGAACCCGGTCACCGCGTCGGTGGCGGCGGTGGAAGGCGGCTACCGGGTGGACGTCACGGCGTCGGCCTTCGCCCGCGACGTCGCGCTGCTCGCCGACCGGGTGGCCGCCGACGCCGTCGCCGACGACATGCTGATCACCCTGCTGCCCGGCGAGACGCACTCGTTCCACGTCAGCACCGCCGCGGAGGTCGATCCCGCCGCATTCACCGCGCCCGAGGTGCTGCGCTCGGCCAACGCCCTGTGCGCCGCCGCGGCGCGCTCCGCAGGCTAGGCTGCCCCGATGGACTACACGGCAGCCGACACCCGGTACGCGGAGATGCCCTACCGGCGCTGCGGCCGCAGCGGCCTGCGGCTCCCGGCGGTCTCGCTGGGGCTGTGGCACAACTTCGGCGACGACCGCGGCCTCGACGGGCAGCGGGCGATCCTGCGGCGGGCGTTCGACCTCGGCGTCACGCACTTCGACCTGGCCAACAACTACGGCCCGCCGCCGGGCGCCGCCGAGTCGAACTTCGGCACGCTGTTCGCCCGGGACTTCCGGCCGTACCGGGACGAGATCGTCGTCTCCACCAAGGCCGGGTACGACATGTGGCCCGGCCCGTACGGGGAATGGGGGTCGCGCAAGCACGTGTTGTCCAGTTTGGACCAGAGTCTCCGCAGGCTCGGGCTGGACCACGTGGACGTCTTCTACAGCCACCGCCCGGACCCCGACACGCCGCTGGCGGAGACGATGGGCGCGCTGGACACTGCCGTGCGCTCGGGCAAGGCACTGTACGTCGGGATCTCCAACTACTCCGCGGAGCAGACGCGGGAGGCGGCGGCGATCCTGGCCGGGCTGGGCACGCCGCTGCTGATCCATCAGCCCGCCTACAGCATCGTGAACCGCTGGATCGAAGACGGGCTGCAGGACGTGCTCGACGAGGTGGGCGCGGGCTCGATCGCGTACTCCCCGCTGGCGCAGGGCCTGCTGACCGACCGCTACCTGAGCGGCATCCCGGCCGACTCGCGGGCGGCGGGGGCCAGCCCGTTCCTCAGCGCGGACGGCATCACCGAGGACACGCTGAGGCGGGTCCGCGCGCTGGACGAGGTGGCGCGGCGGCGCGGGCAGAGCCTGGCGCAGCTGGCGATCGCGTGGGTGCTGCGCGGCGGCCGGGTGACCTCGGCCCTGGTCGGCGCGAGCAGCGTGGCGCAGGTGGAGAACAGCGTCGCCGCCGTGCGCGGGCTGGACTTCGACGCGGAGGAGTTGGCGGCCATCGAAAAGATTTCCCTCGGCTGACCGGGTGGCGCGGCCATGATCGGGACGTATTGTGGACCGGTGCCGATGGTGAACGATCCGGTCTCCGCCGTCCAGGTCGGCCTCGGCGGGTGGGGAACCGACTGGGCGCTGCGGGTGCTGCCCTCCGCGCCCGGCATGCGCGTGGTCGCCTGGGCCGAGCCGGACCCGGCGCGCCGCGCGGCCTTCGCCGAGGCCACCGGGGTCCCGCTGCCGGACATCCACAGCGGACTCGACGACGCCATGGCCGAGGTGGACGCCGAGGCGGTGTTCGTCACCACCGCCCCCGCGACCCGCGGCGCCGTCACCCGGGCGGCGCTGAGCGCGGGCAAGCACGTGCTGCTGGAGAAGCCCTTCACCCTCGACCTGGCGGAGGCCGCCGACCTCGTCCACCTCGCCGACGAGGTCGGCAGGCGGCTGGTGGTCGCCCAGGACCACCGGTTCTTCGCCGCGTCGTCCCAGGTCCGGCACCTGCTGGCGCAGGAGGTCGTCGGTCAGGTCAGGCACGTGAGCGTGTCGTTCCGCCGCAACCACCGCTCCCCGGCGGAGGACACCTGCTCGGTGCTGTGGCGCACGGCGATCCACCACTTCGACCTGCTCCGCGCGTTCTTCGGCGAACCCCGCGCGATCGACGCTCGCGCCTGGCCGCGCGGCCGCTCCCGGGACGCGGCGCTGACGTCGTTCTCCGCCGAGATCGAGTTCCGGTCGGGGGTGGTCGTCCAGTACAGCGCGAGCGCCGACAGCAGCGCGCCCGCGACCCCGTGGACGGGCGACTGGACCGTGGAGGGCGACGACGGCATGCTCCACTGGGCAGGCTCCGACCCGGCCGAGGGCGCCTACGCCCGCTATGTCCGGGCGGGCGGCGAACCCACCGAGGTCCCCGTCGGCATCCCGCACCTGCGCGACAGGTGGGCCGTGATCGCCCACTTCGCCCACGCGGTGCGCGCGGGGTGCGAGAGCGAGATCAGCGGCCGGGCCACCCTGGGCACGGTCGCTCTGGTGAGCGCCGCCGAGACCAGCCTGACCACCGGCCGGTCCGTGACCCTCGGGTAGCCCCGGCCCCGCGTCTCGCAGCGAACCGCCGCCCGACCACACCCACCCAGAACGGTCACTTGACCACCGCACGGCCGACCCCGAAGGGTCGCCGACCACTGCGCCTCTGGTGACATCAAAGGGTTTGCCTGTCACCGCATGCCGGGGCGCGATGGTTCCGCGCAGGCAGAGCGGTCGCTCCTCGTCGCCGTCCGGTCGTGGTGCCCGGGCAGCCGTGCCAGTGGTGACTCGGCATCATCCTGGTCGGGCCGGGGCCGGGCTACTCCGGGTCCACGCCCAGGCGGGCCCGGATGCCCCTGATCGCCCGGTCGTACGCGGCGTCCGAGCCGGTCAGCACCGCTTCCATGTTGCCTGCTCGGGCAAGCGCGTCGAGCTCGAAGGCGATCTGGGCCGGGTCGGTGTCCGGGGGGAGGTGTCCGAGGGTGACCGCCCTGTGGGCGAGGCCGGTGAGGAGGTCGATCCACTTCTCGCGGCCGTGGCGGACCGCGTCGTGGACCCGGCCCTCGCGGGCGTCGAACTCGGCGATGACGCCCGCGAAGAAGCAGCCGCCGGGGAAGGCGCGGCTGCGGGAGTAGTCGAGCCAGTGCTCGCACATCGCCGTCAGGCGGGGGAGGCCGTCGGGGGCCTTCAGCGCGGGGCGGATGACCAGGTCGCGGAAGACGTCCTCGGCGTGGGCGATCGCCGCCAGTTGCAGGTCCTCTTTGGACCCGAAGTGGGCGAAAACGCTGCTTTTGCTCAACGCCAGGTCGGTCGCCAGCCTGCCGATGGTCAGCCCGTCCAGCCCCTCGACGGAGGCGATGTCCGCCGCCCGGCGCAGGATGCTGCGGCGGGTCTGCTCACCTCGCGCCAGTCGGCCGTCCACGGGCCCAATCTAGACGACGGGGTTGATCATGTGGAACTATGTGACCGAACGTTCGGATATCTCTGGAGGGGACATGGACATCAGGGACCTCGACCGGCGCGCCATCGAGTCGACCGGGGGGATCATCGACAAGCTGACCGACGACCAGCTCGACCTGCCCACGCCGTGCGACAAGTGGACGGTGCGGGACGTGATCGCGCACATGGTCGAGAACAACCAGCGCACCATCGAGCGGCTGACCGGCGCCGCCCCGCAGGCGGGCGACGACGTGCGCCGCGACTACCGGACCTCCGCCGCCGCCCTGACCAGCGCGTTCGCCGACGACGCCGCCATGGAGGCGCCGTTCGAGATGCCCGTCATCGGGCGCACGGTGCCCGGCAGCACCGCGCTCACCGTGCACTTCGCCGACGTCCTCGTCCACGGCTGGGACCTCGCCAGGGCCATCGGCGCCGACATCGCGCTCGACCCCGAGCTGGTCGAGGCCGCCGTGGGGATCGTCGGCCAGTTCCCGGACGTGCCGGAGCTGTGGTCCGACGACAGCAACGTCTTCAAGCCGCGCCTGGCCGCGGGCGGCGACGCCGACCCGCAGGAGCGGCTGCTCGCCCTGACCGGCCGCCGCGCCGACTGGACGGCCTAGCGGAAGGGGGCGGCCCGGGGGGCCGGGCCGCCCGTCTAGACCGTGTACCGCAGCAGCACCGAGCGCCCGTCGAACGCGCGGGTCTCGGCCAGCCGCAGCGGGATGCGGGACTTGCCGGGGGCGAAGACCGGCCTGCCGCCGCCGAGGACCACCGGGTGGACGACCACCTGGTACTCGTCGACCAGGCCGAGGTCGGTCAGCGCCGCCGCGGCCTCCGTGCCGCCCATGAGCAGCAGGTCGCCGCCGTCGCCCGCCTTCAGCTCGGCCAGGTCCTCGGCGCGCACGACGCGGGCGCCGTGCTCGGCCGAGGTGAGCGTGCGGGAGAGGACGGCCTTGGGGGTGGCCCGCCAGATCGGGGCGAACGCCAGGTCGTGCGGGTCGTCCGACACCGACTCCGCGGTGGGCCAGTAGCCCGCCATCCACCCCCACACCACGCGCCCGTAGAGCAGCGTGCCCGCCCGCTCGCTCAGGGCCAGCGAGTACGCCGACAGCTCCGGCCCCATCGCGGGCCAGTCGAACTCGCCCTCCGGGCCCTCGATGTAGCCGTCGACGGAGGAGTGGACGAAGTGGATGACCTTGCGCATGGCGGGCTCCGATGTCTTGTCGGGATGCTGTCAGCGAGGGGTCGGAGCGGCCCGGGCGTTCTCGACACCGCGCAGCGAGAAATTTCCGGATGCCCGTTGATCTGCGACGATGCCGGTTACCGGAAGGAGACCACGATGGCATCGCGACTGAACCCCTACATCAGCTTCGACGGCGACGCCCGGCAGGCGGTCGAGTTCTACGAGTCCGTTTTCGGCGGGACCCTCACGCTCAACACCTTCGGCGAGTACGGCGCGGACGACCCAGCCCAGGCGGACAAGGTCATGCACGCGACGCTGGAGACCGCCAGCGGCTTCACCCTGATGGCGTCGGACACCCCGCCCGGCATGGCCCACAACCCCGGCGACAACATCGCGATCAGCCTCAGCGGCGACGACGCCGACGAGCTGCGCGGCTACTGGACGAGGCTGTCCGAGGGCGGCGCCGTGCAGATGCCCCTGGAGAAGCAGATGTGGGGCGACGAGTTCGGCGCCTGCGTCGACCGCTTCGGCATCACCTGGATGGTCAACATCTCCTCACCGCAGGGCTGACCCGACCGTCGGGTGGACGTCGAAGGCGTCCTCGAGGTCGAGCAGGGCCAGCGGGCGCAGCACCGGCCTGCCCGTGGCGACCAGCCGGAAGGCGATCCCGTGCTCGTCCGTCCTGGCCCGGTGCCGCTGGAGCGCGGTGATGCCCGCGACCCCGAGGAACGACACCCCGGTCAGGTCCACCACCACGCGGGTGTGCCTGCCGACGAGCACGGCCGCGGCGAGGACGGCGTCCAGTCGCGGCGCGGTCACCAGGTCGAGCTCGCCGTCGACGGCCAGCACCAGCGTGGACGGCTCCGGCGACGCGGCGGTGACGCTCAGCGCGCCGCGGTCGACCGAGGGGACCTGCGCGGCCGGGTCGGTCATCGGGTCTTGGCGTGCGCGACGGACATGGGCGGCCCTCCGGGGTTCTCGTGGATTCAGGACCGCCGTCCACGAGGCACCCGTTGGGGAGGATCGGGGGAGGACGGCCCGCAGCGCTGTGCCCATGACGGGTCCACAGGGCTGCCCGGCTGACTGCCCAACCGCGGCACTGGTGATCCTAGAGCAGACCGGCGTTCGGTACAGTCGCGGCCAACGGGTGTTCGGCAGCGCAGCATCCCGACCATGACGGTCGCCTCCGGCCCCGAACGAGCGGCAAGGCCGGGTTGTCTGGCGCGTTGCCGCTGCCGTGGAGGATGTGCGATGTCTGGGGCGTTACGGCGCGTGCTGACGCTGGCGCAGGAGCTGGCCGAGGTGACCCGGCTGGCTGAGGACGACGACGTCAACGCCGTCCTCTCGCGGTTCGTCTCCCGGCTCGCCTTCACTGTGCCCGGCGTCACCGAGGCCACCATCACCGTGCGCACGGCCGACGGCGCCGAGACCGTCGCCGCCGTCGAGCTCGACCGGGTGGGCGAGGCGCCTGCCGCCATCGACCCGATCGCCGAGGCGCTGGAGTACCGCGAGCCGCGCCGCATCGACGACACCACGACCGACCAGCGCTGGCCCGCGTTCAGCGCGCACGTCGCGGGCCGCGGCTACCGCAGCGTCCTGGCGCTGCCGATCCCGACGCGCCGCTCGACCGCCGCCGTGCTCACCCTGTTCTCCGACACGCCGAACCAGTTCGGCGAGACGGCCTACGACATCGTGCTGCTGCTGACCCTGCACGCGGGCGCGGTCTTCGACAACGCCCAGCTCTACCACGACAGCCGCGGCCTGGTCGACCAGCTGCGGACGGCGCTGGACACCCGCCAGGCGATCGGCCAGGCCCAGGGGCTGCTCATGCGGCACTTCGGGGCCGACGCGGACGCGGGGTTCCAACTGCTCAAAAGAGCGTCGCAGAACACCAATTCCAAACTGCGGCAGGTGGCCGCGACGTTGGTGAGCGCGCACGAACAAGGCGATCTCGGGTCGGCGCTGGCGCGATTCGGCCTCGGCGATCCGGACACGACACCGGTGCCCGCAGGCTGACCGGAATAGTTGTCCCGTTCGGACGTGGTGGGCGTCGAAATTTGTTATGCCGACACCAGTCGCCTGCGCAGTAACCCTCGGCACAACCGGGAACCCGGACTGGCTCAGGTGGCTGACAAGTGGCATCGGCGCACGTCGGCGCCCGTTCGGCGGTAAACGCTCATCCGGCCGTGGAGTTGGAAAGCGCGGCTGTCCCCGGGTGACAAATTCCCTCCGAACAGCACTCCCGGAGTAGTTCTGGGCCGCCGCCGCACCATTGACACCGATCTTCGCGCTCGGCCATCCTCGATCGCGGCGCGCCGAATGGAGCAATCGCGCGCCGTTCCGGTGAAAGAATTCGGCGAGGTGGCTGGCGTGGCGAATTCGGGCCTGGTGCGGACGGCCGTGCGGCGGGTGCTGGAGTCCCCGATCGTCACGGGGCTGACCGCCCCGCACGGCGTCGACCGGTACCTGGGCATGGTCAACCCGCTGTGGTCGGTCCGGGAGATCCGCGCGGTCGTCGTCCGGGTCGCCCACCACACCCCGGACACCGTCACCCTGACCCTGCGGCCGAACGCCAACTGGACCGGCGCGCGGGCCGGGCAGCACGTGCGGCTGACGGTGGCAGTCGGGGGCGTGCTCCGCACCCGGTTCTTCTCGGTGGCCAGCGCGGAGGGCAGCGCGGACGTCGAGATCACCGCGAAGGTGAACCGCGCCGTCTCCCGGCACCTCAAGGAGCACGCCCGGCCCGGCATGGTCGTGACGCTGTCCCCGGCCGAGGGGGAGTTCGTGCTCCCCGACGTCCTGCCCGCGCGCCTCCTGCTGATCAGCGGCGGCAGCGGCATCACCCCGGTCATGTCGATCCTGCGCACGCTCACCGCCCGCGCGCACGACTCGCGGATCACCTTCCTGCACTACGCCTTCACCCCGCGCGATGTCGTCTACGCCGATGAACTGGCCGCGATCGCCGCCGCCGACAGCCGGGTGACGCTCCGCATCGCCTACACCGAGGCCCCCGGCGCGGGCGCGCTCGACGGCCTGTTCCGCCGCGAGCACCTGGCGGGCGCCGACCACGCCGCCGCCCTGACCTACGTCTGCGGCCCCGCGCCGCTGATGGACGCGGTCGCCGACCTCTGGGCGGCCGACGGGCTCGCCGACCGGCTGCTGGCGGAGCGCTTCGTCCCGGTGACCGTCCCCAGCGCGGACGCCGTCGGCGAGGTGCGGTTCCGCCGCAGCGGGGTGCGCGCGGCCAACGACGGCCGCTCCCTGCTGGAGCAGGCCGAGGCCGCGGGGCTGAGCCCGGAGTACGGCTGCCGCATGGGCGTCTGCCACACCTGCACGACCGTCAAGGCCGGTGGCGCCGTCCGCAACACGCTCACCGGCGCGGTGAGCGCCGAGCCCGGCGAGCGGGTCCAGCTGTGCGTCACCACCGCGTGCGGCGACGTCGAGCTGGACATCTGACACCAGAGAGGACGCCGTCATGGCCGCCCGCATCCCATCGCTTACCCCCGAGCAGTTCGCCGAACTCGGCCGCGAGCTCGACGCGCTGCGCCGCGAGCTGGTCGCCGACCTCGGCGAGCCGGACGCCGCCTACCTCCGCCGGGTCGTGGCCGCGCAGCAGCGGTTCGAGGCGCTCGGCCGGGCGCTGCTGTGGGCGGGCTGGTTCCCGCCCGCGTGGGTGGCGGGCACGGCAGCGCTGTCGGTCTCCAAGATCCTCGACAACATGGAGATCGGCCACAACGTCATGCACGGCCAGTACGACTGGATGGGCGATCCCAAGCTCAACTCGAAGATGTTCGAGTGGGACACCGTGTGCCCGTCGGAGCAGTGGCGGCACACGCACAACTACGTGCACCACACCTACACCAACATCATCGGCAAGGACCGCGACATCGGGTACGGCCTGCTGCGCATGGTCGACGCCCAGTACTGGCGGCCGTACTACCTGGGCAACCCGGTCTACGCCTTCCTGCTCATGGTGTTCTTCGAGTGGGGCGTCATGCTGCACGACCTGGAGCTCGACCGGCTCATGACCGGGCGCCGCTCGTGGGCGTCGACCAAGGCCCTGCGCAGGCGGATGTGGGAGAAGAGCGGCAGGCAGGCGCTCAAGGACTACGTGCTGTTCCCGCTGCTGAGCGGTCCCGGCGCGCTGGCGACCCTGACCGGCAACGCGGTCGCCAACCTGGTCCGCAACCTGTGGGCGTTCAGCATCATCTTCTGCGGGCACTTCCCCGAGGGTGTGGCCGACTTCACCCAGGAGGAGTGCGAGAACGAGACGCGCGGGCAGTGGTACTACCGGCAGCTGCTGGGCTCCAGCAACATCACCGGCGGGAAGCTGTTCCACGTGCTGACGGGCAACCTCAGCTTCCAGATCGAGCACCACCTGTTCCCGGACATCCCCGCCCGCCGGTACCAGGAGATCGCGCCGAGGGTGCGGGAGATCTGCCAGCGGTACGGCCTGCGGTACAACACCGGGCCGCTGGGCAGGCAGATCGGCAGCGTGTGGCGGAAGATCTTCCGGCTGGCCCTGCCGCCGCGCCCGGTCGGGCGCTCGGAGCTGTCGGCGATCCCGAAGGCGGCGTGAGTGGGCGCGCCCGGCGGTGAGCGGGAGTGGCGCGGCTGGCTGGCGGACTGGCTGACCGGGCTGCTCGGGCGGCCGGTCACTGCCGAGGACCTGGACCGGCCGCTGCACGAGTTCGGCGTGTCGTCGCGCTCGGCGACCATGCTGGCCGCGCGGATCGGCGAGCTGATCGGCCGCGACCAGCCGTCTACTTTGGTCTGGTCAGCGCCGACGATCGCCGATCTCGCGCGCACGCTCGCCCACGGCGCCGCGCCGATCGACCCCGCGCGGGCTCGGACGGCTGAGCCGATCGCGGTGGTGGGCCTGGCCTGCCGCTTCCCCGGGGCGGCGTCCGCCGACGCGTTCTGGTCGTCGCTGATCGACGGGCGCTCGGCGATCTCGACCGTGCCCGAGGGCCGGTGGGAGCAGTTCGCGCCCCGGGTGGCCGAGCACGGGCTGCCGCGCTTCGGCGGCTTCCTCGACGACATCGCCGGGTTCGACGCGGAGTTCTTCGGCATCAGCCCGCGCGAGGCCGAGCTGATGGACCCGCAGCAGCGCCTGCTGCTGGAGGTCGTCTGGGACGCGCTCGCGCACGCGAACATCCCGCCGGACTCGGTGCGGGGCAGCGATTGCGGCGTGTTCGTCGGCCTGTCGGCCACCGAGTACGGCCAGCTGACCATGACCGACCTCGACCGCGTCGAGGCGTGGTCGGCCACGGGCGCCGCCGCGTCGCTGGCGGCCAACCGCGTCTCCTACGCCCTCGGCGCGCACGGCCCGAGCGTCACCACGGACACGGCGTGCTCGTCGTCCCTGGTCGCCGTGCACCTGGCGATGAGCGCGCTGGCCGACGGGGACGCGTCGATGGCCGTCGTAGGCGGGGTCAACGCGCTCCTCTCGCCCGGGATCACCGCCACCTTCCACCGGGCGGGCGCGCTGGCCGCCGACGGGCGGTGCAAGCCGTTCGACGCCTCGGCCGACGGGATCGTCCGGGGCGAGGGCTGCGGCGTGGTCGTCCTCAAGCGGCTCGACGACGCCCGGCGCGCGGGCGACCGGGTCCTGGCCGTGCTGCGGGGGAGCGCGGTCAACTCCGACGGCCGGTCCAACGGGATCATGGCGCCCAACCCGATCGCCCAGCAGCGCCTGCTGACGAGCGCGTACGCCAAGGCGGGCGTGACGGCGGGTGCGGTGGACTACGTCGAGGCGCACGGCACCGGCACGCTGCTCGGCGACCCGATCGAGGCCGGGGCGCTGTCCTCGGTGCTCGGCGTGGGCCGGGACCCGCAGCGACCGCTGCTGATCGGGTCGGTCAAGGGAAACCTGGGGCACCTGGAGGGTGCGGCGGGCATCGCCGGGCTCATCAAGGTGGTGTTGGCGATGCGGCACTCCCGCATCCCGGCGAGCCTGAACTTCACCGAGCCCAACCCGCACGTGGACTTCTCCGCACTGCGCGTGGTGACCGAGGAGACGGACTGGCCTCGGTACCCGGGGGTGGCGCGCGCGGGCGTGTCGGCGTTCGGGTTCGGCGGCGCCAACGCGCACGTGGTGGTGGAGGAGTGGCCGCGGGGCATCCCCGCGCCGGACGTCTGGGACCGGCCGAGGGTCGTCGCGCTGTCGGCGCGGTCGGTCGAGCGGCTGCGCGACCGCGCCCGCGCGCTCGCCGACTGGCCCGGCGACATCGTCGCCCCGGCCGTGCTGCACGCCGCCGACCCCGGTCCGGTGCGGGCGGCGGTGCCCGCGCGGGACGCGGACGAGCTGCGTGAGCGCCTGCGCGCCATCGCCGACGGCGGCACGGCCTTCACCGGCTCGGGGGCGTGGTCCGACCCGGTGTTCGTCTTCTCCGGGCACGGCTCCCAGTGGTCGGGGATGGCCCGGCGGCTGCTCGCCGACGAACCGGCCTTCGCCGCGGCCGTCCGGACGCTGGACCCGGTGTTCACCGAGGTCACCGGGTCCGGGCTGGTCGCGCTCACCGAGGCAGACGGCCTGGCCGCCCGGCAGCTCGCGCTGTTCGGCACGCAGGTGGCGATGGTCGAGCTGTGGCGCTCGTACGGCGTGCGGCCCGCTGCGGTGATCGGCCACTCGATGGGTGAGGTGGCCGCGGCGGTGGCCGTCGGGGCGCTGTCTCCTGTGGACGGTCTGCGGGTGATGTGGCACCGGTCCCGCCTGCTTGCGGCGGTCCACGACGCCGGGGGCGGCGCGATGGCGGTGGTCGAGGCGACGCCGGAGGAACTGCACGACTTCCCGGGCGTGACCGTCGCCGTCTACGGCTCGCCCACGCAGTGCACGGTCACCGGGCCAGCGGAGCAGGTGGCGGCGCTGGTCGAGCGGGTCGGCGGGCGCGGCGGGCTCGCCCGGACGCTGCCGGTGACCGGGGCGGGCCACGCCGCGGCCGTGGACCCGATGCTGGACCGGCTCCGCTACGCCCTGGGCGCGCTGCGGCCCCGCGGCACGGCCACGCCGTGGTACTCGACGGTGCTGGACGACCCGCGCGCCCGTCCCGCGTTCGACAACGCCTACTGGGCGGCCAACCTGCGCCGCCCGGTCCGCTTCACCCAGGCGGTCGCCGCCGCCCTGCACGACGGGCACCGCGCCTTCGTCGAGATCGCCCCGCACCCGGTCGCCACGGCCGCGATCGAGCAGACCGCGGCGGGCCTGGCCGTCACGGTGATCCCCACCCTGCGCCGCGCACCCGACGACGACTTCGCCACCGCCCTCGCCGCCGTGCACGCCCACGGACACCCGGACGCCCTGCGACGCCGCTACCCGGACCGCCTGGTGGCCGACCTGCCGCCACCGGTGTGGCGGCGCCGCCGGTACTGGGCGTCGACCCCGCCACCGCGCTCCGGGCACCCGTTCCTGGGCAGGCGGGCGGAGATCCCGGGCACCACCGACGTGGTCTGGTCCGGCCGGGTCGGGACGGCCGAGCACCCCTGGCTGGCCGAGCACCCCGCGCACGGGGTCCCGGTGCTGCCGGTCGCGGCTGCCGTCGAACTGCTGCTGGCGGCGGCCCAGGACCTAGGCCACCCACCCGCCCTCCGCGACGTCGTCCTGCACCGCCTCCTGCCGCTGGAGGAGGACACAGAGGTGTCGGTGGTCGCCGAAGGCGACCACCTGACGATCTCCGCGCGCTCCGGGCAGAACTGGACCACGGTGGCCACGGGGTCTATTAAGGACAACCGCGGTGCGGACGGCGAGACGGACTCCGTGGCCGCCGCCGGCCTGGGTGAGGGCGGAGGGGTCTCCTCCCGGTCGGGTGGTGAATCGGGCCCGGTAGCTGGTGCGGGTGGGTTCGGTGGGAGTGCCTTCCCGTCGGGTGGTGGGTCGGACTTGGTGGTGGGCGGGGATGGGTCCGGTGGGGGGTTCTTCCGGTCTGGTGGTGGGTCGGACTTGGTGGCGGGCGGGGATGGGTCCGGTGGGGGGTTCTTCCGGTCGGGTGGTGAGGCGGTC
The DNA here is from genome assembly GCF_024760565.1 of Actinokineospora sp. UTMC 2448. Classification (NCBI taxonomy): domain Bacteria; kingdom Bacillati; phylum Actinomycetota; class Actinomycetes; order Pseudonocardiales; family Pseudonocardiaceae; genus Actinokineospora; species Actinokineospora sp. UTMC 2448. The sequence goes on from NZ_CP031087.1 coordinate 1,974,674, forward strand.
TCGGTGGCTGGTGCGGGTGGGTTCGGTGGGAGTGCCTTCTCGCCGGGCGGTGAGTCGGACTTGATGGCGGGCGGTGGAAGGTTCGTCCCGCCGGGCGGTGAGTTGGTCTCGGTGGTGGGTGGGGGTGGGTCCGGTGGGGGTGTGCTCCCGTCGGGCGGTGAATCGGACTTGGTGGCGGGTGCGGGCTGGGCTGGCGGAGGCGTCTTTCGGTCGGGCTCGGTTTTGGTGGGCGGTGCGGGCGTGGGTGGGGCCGGTCGAGACTTCTCCCGGTCAGGGCATGACGTGGCTGTCGAGCAGCCCAGGGGGGCGGGGTTCGTCCTCCATCCCGAGTTGGGTGAGGCCGCGCTGCGGGTGTTGGTCGGGGTGGGGGAGCGGCGGGCCGGCCGGATCGGGCGGGTGCGGGTGCTCAGTGATCCGCGTCGGGCCACTCGGGCGACGGCCGGTGCCGGGGGCGTGTGGCTCAGCGACGCCGACGGGGTGGCGCTGGTGTCCTTCGAAGGCGTGGAGCTGGACGAGGTGCGGCGTGCCGATGTCCCGTTCACCCCGCGCAGGCTTGCCTACCAGGCGGAGTGGGCGCCCGCCGAGCCCAGGTCCGGCGGTGCGCGGCTGGCCTGGGTGCTGCTCGTGGCCGACGGGTTCGATCCCGCCGAGGTCGTCGCCGGGTTGGGGCCGGACTGCAGGGTATTGCCCCTGTCCGCGCGCGGCGACCTCGTCGCGGCCGTCGGTGACGGGACCGGGGTCGGCGTCGCGGTCCTGCCCGGATCGCCCGCCGACCTCGGGGCCGCGCGGGCAGCGGTGCTGGCCGTCGCCGAGGTCGTCCGCGACCTCGTGGCGCTGCCGCACGCACCCCGCCTGTGGATCGCGACCCGGAACGCCGCGATCATCCGACCGGGCGAGGCAGGCCAGCCGAACGTCGCCGCCCTACGCGGACTGGTCCGGGTCCTCGCCTTCGAACACCCCGAACTCCGAGCAAGCTGGGTAGACACCGACACCGACGCCGCCATCGCCAGAGAACTGACCGCCGACACCCCCGACGACGAAACCGCCTGGCGCGGCAACCAGCGCTACACCCGCAAACTCACCCGCGCCGACCTGCCCGACCGGGACGTTCCGGTCGTGCGGGCCGGGGCCTACCTGGTCTCCGGTGGCCTCGGCGCGCTCGGCATCGTCGTCGCCCGCTGGCTGGCTGAGCACGGCGCGAGCCGGGTTGTGTTGTCCAGTAGGCGGATGACGCCCGACGCGCGGGTGGCGGTGGATGGGATCGGGTGTGAGGTCGAGGTCGTGCTCGGGGACATCGCCGAGCCCGGGGTGGCCGAGCGGATGGTGCACGCCGCCGGGCCACATCCGGTGCGGGGCGTGGTGCACGCGGCCGGGGTGCTCGCCGACGGGGCCGTGCTCGCGATGACCGCGGCTGACCTGGCCGCGGTCTGGTGGGCGAAGACCGAGGGCGCGCTTCGCCTGCACGAGGCGTGCCAGGGCGTCGAGTTGGACTGGTGGTTGGCCTACTCCTCCGCGGCGGCCCTCTTCGGCTCCCCCGGCCAGGCCGCCTACGCCACCGCCAACGCCTGGCTCGACGCCTTCACTGGGTGGCGGCGGGCCCAGGACCTGCCCGCCGCCACCATCCAGTGGGGCGCCTGGGCCAACGCCCCCGCCAACCCCGTGCTGGAGCCGATGCCGACCGAGGAGGGCACGGCCGCCTTGGCCGCCGTCCTCGCCTCGGGCCGCGGGGAGACCGGGATCAGCAGGCTCGACGCCGACACCGTGCTGGAGCTGTTCCCGCGCATCGCCGAGCGGCCGTTCTTCGCCCTCCTCGCCGGGAACCGGCCCGCGGCCGGACCGTGGGCAGGCATCGACGCCCTGCGCACGCTCGCCGTGGACGACCCCGAACGCGCCAGGACCGTCATCGGGGAGCACGTGCGCGCGGTCGTCGCCGAGATGATGGGCCTCGCCCCCGACCTGCTGCCCCCGGACACCGCGCTCACCGCGCTCGGGATGGATTCGCTGCTGGCGATGCGCGCCAGGGCGGCCGTCGAGCGCGACTTCGGCGCCACCATCCCGCTGCCCCTGCTGCTGCGCGGCGCCAGCCTGGCCGACATCGCCGACCACATCGCGGGCGTGGCGCTCACCCCGGCGCGCCGCCCGGCCCGCCCGGGCACGCGGGACCTGGCCGAGCGCTGGGTCGCCCTGCGCTGGCGGCAGGTGCTGGGCGACGCCGAGGTCGCGGTGGACGAGCCGTTCCCGGGCGACGACGCCGCGGCGCGCAGGCTGGCAGCCGCGGTGACCGACGAACTCGGCGAGGTCGGCGACCTGTTCGCCGAGCCCACCATCGCCGGGATGGCCGACGTCGTCCGTGCCCGGCTCGAGGCGGGCGAGGGGACGGTGCGCCACCTCGGCGGCGAGGGCCCGCCGGTGTTCCTGTTCCACGCCGCGGGCAGCCCGACCGCCGCGTACCGGCCGCTGGCCCGGCTGCTGCCCACCGTCGCCTCCTACGGCCTCGAACGCCTGGATGACCTGTCCACTGTGGAGGAGAAGGCGGCGCGCTACGTCGAGCTGATCACCGAGCGGCAGCCCGAGGGGCCGTACCGGCTGGGCGGCTGGTCGTTCGGCGGGATCCTCGCCTACGAGACCGCGCGGCTGCTCACCGCGCGCGGCGCGGAGGTCGGGCTGCTGTTCCTGATCGACACCATCCTGCCGCTGCGCGCGGGCGAGCACGACGAACTGCTGCGCCTGGCCCGGTTCACCGAGTACGTCGAGCAGACCTACCAGGTCGACCTCGGCCTGCCCGACCTCGCCGGGATGACGGAGGACGAGCGGTCCGCGCTGGTCACGGCCCGGCTGCGGGAACGCGTGTCCCGGATGGGCGACGCGGTGCTGGAGCACCAGCAGACGTCCTTCGCCGACGCCCGCATCGCCGAGCGCTACACCCCGAGCCCGTACGCGGGCCCGGTCCTGCTGTTCCGGGCCAAGGACCCGCACCCGCTCACCACCACCCTCGACCCCCGCTACCTGCGCACCGACGACGCGCTGGGCTGGGACGAGTTCTGCCCCGCCCTGGAGGTCGTCGCGGTGCCCGGCGACCACATCAGCGTGATCGACCCGCCGCACGTCGCCGTGGTCGCCGACCGGATCGCCCGGGAGCTGACATGAACCGACGAGCCGTCGTCCTCGCCGCCGTCACGCTGGCGGCCGCGCTCACGCCCACCGCCGCGGCGCAGCCGGTGTCCGCCGACGACGGCGCCCGCGTCGTCGCGGAGACCCGCGTCGACGAGCGCACGATCGACCTGCGCGTCGAGTCGCCCGCGCTCGGCGCGACCGCGCCCGTGCGGCTGCTGGTCCCGCAGGGCTGGGAGCCCGGCGCCGGGCGGTCGTGGCCGGTGCTCTGGCTGCTGCACGGCTGCTGCGAGCCCGCCGACTACGAGTCCTGGACCCGCTTCACCGACGTGGCCGCGTTCACCGCTGATCAGCCGGTGCTGGTCGTGATGCCCAGCGGCGGCGCCATCGGCATGTACAGCGACTGGTGGAACTGGGGTCTGTCCGACCGGCCCGACTGGCGCGAGTTCCACATGGTGGAGCTGTGGCAGATCCTCCAGCGCGGCTACGGCGCGGGCGACCGGGCCGCCATCGCGGGGCTCTCCATGGGCGGCTACGGCGCGCTGGAGTACGCCACCCGCTTCCCCGGCCGCTTCGGCGCCGTGGCCTCCTACAGCGCGGCGCCGAACGTGCTCGCCCCCGGGCTGCCCGAGGTCACCCAGCTGAACCTGATCTCCCAGGGCTTCCCGGTCTGGGGCCTGCTCTGGGGCGACCCGTGGCTCAACCGCGCCCGCTGGCGCGACCACAACCCGTACGACAAGGTCGACCTGCTGCGCGGCGCCCGGCTCTACATCTCCGCGGGCGACGGCGCCCGCGGCCCGCTCGACGACGCGGGCAAGCCCATCGTGCCCGGCCTGCTGGAGTCCGTGGCGCTGACCAACTCCCGCGGGTTCGCCGACAAGCTGCGCCGCTCCGGCATCCCCGCCACCACAGACTTCTACACCCCCGGAACGCATTCCTGGCCGTACTGGGAACGCGCGTTGCGCCGATCGTGGCCCGTCCTGGCCGACGGCCTGGGCATCTAACGGAGGAACCCACATGACCATGCCTTCCCAGCTGCGCCGGACCGACGTCTCCGACCTCGGCGCCGACTCCCTGCCCGCCGCGCTCGCCCGGTGGGCGCGGGAGCGCGCCGACGAGCGGGCGGTCACCTTCGTCGACTACCAGTCCGACGCGGACGGTGTCGCGGTATCGCTGACGTGGCGCGAGCTCGACGCCCGGGTGGACGCCGTCGCGGCGTGGTGCGCGGGCCGGGCCGAGCGGGGCGACCGGGTCGCGGTGCTGGTGGAGCAGTCCGCGGAGTACGTCGTGGCCTTCCTCGGCGCGCTGCGGGCCGGACTGGTCGCGGTGCCGCTGTTCCCGCCGTCGCCGCTGCCCGGGCACAACGACCGGCTCGCGGGGGTGCTGGCCGACTGCGGCCCCAGGATCGTGCTGACCACGCGCGAGCAGGCCGACGGGGTGGAGCTGTTCCTGCGCGAGCGCAAGCTCTCCGGGCCCCGGCTGGCCGCGGTCGACGTGCTGCCGCAGGCGGCGTTCGACCCGGTCCCGCTGGCCGCGGAGGACCTGGCGTACCTGCAGTACACGTCCGGCTCGACGCGCGCGCCCGCCGGGGTGATGATCACGCACGGGAACGTCGTCGCCAACGCCCGGCAGGGGTACACCGCCTACGAGTGCGACGCGGCGACCACCTCGGTGAGCTGGCTGCCGCTGTTCCACGACATGGGCCTGGTCGTCGGCCTCGCCGTGCCGGTGCTGGGCGGCTTCGCGGCCACCCTGATGGACCCGCTGGCGTTCCTCATCCGGCCGCAGCGCTGGCTGCAGCAGCTGGCGGCCACGCCGGGACCGGCCGTCAGCGCCGCGCCGAACTTCGCCTACGGCTACGTCGCCTCCCGCACCACGGAGGCGGAGAAGGCCGAGCTGCGGCTGGACCACGTGGTGTCCCTCGGCGACGGAAGCGAGCCCGTGCTGCCCGCCACGCTGGCCGCCTTCTACACGAAGTTCGCCGACTGCGGACTGGCGCCGCGCATGCACCGGCACACCTACGGGCTGGCCGAGGCGGTCGTGATGATCTCCGTGTCGCCCGCGGGGAGCCCGCCCCGGCAGCGCACGTTCGACCGGGCCAGCCTGGCCGCCGGTCGGGCGGTGCCGGTGGAGCCGGGGGCGGAGCACGGCTCGACGCTGGTGTCCGCGGGCAGGCCGGTGGACCAGAAGCTGCGCATCGTCGACCCGGAGACCGGGGTGGTGCTGCCGGACGGGCGGGTCGGCGAGATCTGGTCCAGCGGCGCGAACGTCGGCGTGGGCTACTGGGGGCGGGAGTCGGCCGAGGTGTTCGAGGCCGTGGCGACCGACGCCGACGGCGAGCCGGTCGCGCCCTACCCGGGCCGCGCGGGCTGGCTGCGCACCGGCGACCTCGGCGTGGTGCTGGACGGAGAGCTGTTCATCACCGGGCGCATCAAGGACCTGATCATCGTCGACGGGCAGAACCACTACCCGCAGGACATCGAGGTCACCGTCGAACAGGCCCACCCGGCGATCCGCAGGCACACCGTGGCCGCGTTCGCCGTGGCCGGGCCGAGCGGCGAGCAGGCCGTGGTGGTCGCCGAGCGGGCCAAGCAGGTGGCCGCCGCCGACGTCGACACCGCCGAACTGACCGCGGCGGTCCGGGCCGCGGTGTCCCAGGCGCACGGCCTGGCGCTGCGGGAGGTGAAGCTGCTCGAACCGGGGGCGGTGCCGCGCACGTCCAGCGGCAAGATCCAGCGCTCGGCCTGCCGCGCCCGCTACGCCGAGGGCACTCTTTGACCGCGCCGCCGTTCGCCCGCGGGCCGGTGCTGGCCATCGCGGGCGCGGTCGGCGTGGTCCTGCTCGCGGTCAGCGGCCGCTTCGGCTACTTCGGCGACGAGCTGTATTTCCTGGCCACGGGCCGCTACCACCCCGCGTGGGGGTACGCGGACAACCCGTGGCTGCTGCCGACGCTGGCGCGGGCGCTGGACTGGCTGTTCCCCGGCTCGGTGGTCGGCCTGCGGCTGCTGCCGCTGCTGCTGACCTCGCTCGGGGTGGTGGTGTCGGCGCTGATCGCCCGCGAGTTCGGCGGCGGGGCGAAGGCGCAGGTGCTCACCGCGGGGGCGTACGCGTTGGCGTGGCAGATCCTGGCGTCCGGCCACGTGCTGGCGACGTCCACTGTGGACCCGTTCGCCTGGGTGCTGGTGAGCTGGCTGGTGGCGCGGTGGATCAGGGTCCGGTCCGACGGCCTGCTGTGGTGGGCGGGCGTGGTGACGGCGGTGGCGATGCAGGGCAAGTTCCTGATCGCGTTCCTCTGGCTCGCGCTTGCGGCGGGCGCGCTGATCGCGGGCCCGCGCGACCTGCTCCGCCGCCCCGCGCTGTGGGCGGGCGGGGCGCTCACCCTCGCCGCGACCGTGCCCACCCTGCGCTGGCAGGCGGCCAACGACTGGCCGTACCTGCTGATGCACGACGTGGTCGCCGAGCAGAACGCCCGCCTGCTCGGCGGCTCGGTGGCGATGGTCCCGCTGGCCGTGGTGATGGCGGGCCTGGTGGGCGCTTTCCTGGCCTGCCACGGGGTCTACAGCCTGTTCCGCTCGCCGGAGCACCGGCTGTTCGGGTGGGCGGCGGTGGTGGTGACGGTGCTGTTCGTGCTCACGGCGAGCCGGTACTACTACGTGGCGGGGCTGTACGCGGTCCTGTTCGCCGCGTCCGCGGTGCGGATCGAGCAGCACGGCATCGCCCGCTGGTGGCGGTGGGTGCCGACGTGGCCGGTGTACGCGCTGTCGGTGCCGATCGCGGTGTACCTGTGCCTCCCGGTCCGCCCGTCGGACGGCTGGACGGGGGTGGACCTGGTGGACTTCGTGGCCAGCGGCAGCCACGGCTGGCCCGAGCTCGCCGAGACCGCCGCCACCGCCTACCACGCCCTCCCGACCCGGGAGAACACCGCGATCATGGGCGACTCGTACTGGCAGTCAAGCGCCCTGGACGTCTTCGGTCGGCCACTGGGCCTGCCGAGGGCCTACGGACCCGAACGCGGGTACTGGTACACGGGCACGCCACCCGCGACCACGACCCAGGTCCTCTACGTCGGAGGCACGCGCGACTGGCTCACCCGCCACTTCACCGACGTCCACCAGGTGTCGACGGTCCGACTGGAGACCCCGGCGCAGACGGCGAACCAGGGGGTGCCGGTGTACGTGTGCACCGGACCACGGGCGCCGTGGCCGGAACTGTGGGACCGCATGCACCGCCCGTGAGGTGTGGTGACCGAGAGACCGGTGGCCGGTTCGGCGGGCGGCTTCGGTGAGAGCAGGCGGGCGTTGGTGTGTTGGGTGTGTGGGGTTGGCTTCGGCGAGGGCTGGGGTTGGTGCGTCGGGTGGGAGTTTGTGGGGTCGGCTTTGGTGAGGGCAGGCGGGGGTGGGGTGTTGAGCGGGAGTTGTGGGGTCGGCTTCGGGGAGGGCTGGCGGGGTTGGGTGCGCCAGGCGCGAGGCTGGCGGTCAGTGTGAGGGTCCGCTCGAAGAAATGCCCGCCCAACCCGCGCGCCGCGGTGGTCCTCGGCATAAAGGCGGTGGTCGATGCCCGACCGGCCGCTATAGTTCCCGTCGTGCACCGGTTGTTCACGATCACTCCGCCGCCCGCCGCCTAGGGCGGGGCGGGGGCCAGGGCTGCGGCGGTCGTCGCGGCTGTTCGGCGTGCGCTCCGCAGAAGAACGCATTCGTTCCTCTGACGTCGGAGCACATCCTTGTCTTCCACCAGATCCCTTCTCCTTCTCGTGCTCGCGGGCCTGCTCTGGGGCACCGGCGGGCTGGCGGGCGCGCTGCTGCAGTCCCGCACCGGGCTGCACCCCGTCGCCGTGGCGGCGTATCGGCTGTTGATCGGCGGCGGGCTCGCCACCCTGGCGTTGGCCGCGGCCGTCCGGGGCGTTCCGCGCACCGCGGCCGTCGGGCGCAGGTTGCTCGCCGTGGGCGGGCTCGTGGCGTTCTTCCAGGCCGGGTACTTCGGCGCCGTCGAGCTGATCTCGGTCAGCACGGCGACGCTGCTGACCATCGGCAGCGTGCCGGTGTTCGTCGCCGTCGCGTGCCGGGACCGGCGGGGGCGGACGCTCGTCGCCGTCGGGCTCGCCGTGGTCGGGCTCGCGCTGTTGGCGGGCGGGCCGATCACCGGCGACCTCCGGCGGACGGCCGTGGGCGTGGCGCTCTCGCTGGCCGCCGGGGCGGGCTTCGCCGCCGTCACCGTGGTCACCCGGCGGCCCATCCCCGGCCTGGGCGGCGGGGTGACCACCGCGCTCGGCCTGCTGCTCGGCGGTCTGCTGCTGCTCCCGCTCGCCCTGCCGCTGGGCATGGCCGTCCCGCTGCGCGCCGACGTGCTGGTGACCGCGGCGTTCCTCGGCGTCGTCCCGACCGCCGTGGCCTACGGCGCGTACTTCGCGGGACTGCGCGGCGCGCCCGCCGTCACCGCCGCCGTGGCGAGCATGCTCGAACCGCTCACCGCGACCGTGCTGGCCGTCATCCTGCTGGACGACCGGCTGACCGCAGCGGGGGTCGTCGGGGCCTGCCTGCTCGCGGTCGCGCTGGTGCTCACGGCAGTGCCTGCGCGATATCGGCCCACAGGTCGTCCGGGTGTTCCAGGCCCAGCGCGATCCGGACCGTCCCGGCGGTGACGCCCGCCCGGGCCAGCACGGCCGGGTCGACCGAGCGGTGGCTGGTGGTCGCCGGGTGCATGGCCACGGTCTCCGGGCCGCCCAGCGACCCGGCGTTGAGGATCAGCCGCAGCCGGTCGAGGAACGCGTGCGGGTCGGCCAGGTCGAGGGCCAGCGTGCCGCCGTAGCCGCCGTCCAACAGCTTGGTGGCGCGGGCGTGGCTGGGGCTCGCGGCCAGGCCGGGGTAGTGCACCTTCGCCACGGCCGGGTGCTCGGCCAGCCGCGAGGCCATCTCGGCCGCGGTCGAGCACGCCGCGGCCACCCGCAGGGACAGCGTCTTCATGCCGCGGATCACCAGCCACGCGGCGAACGGGTCCATGGCCGCGCCCAGCGTCACCGCCTGCCGCCACGCCCGCCGGTGCAGGTCGGCGTCGGCGAACACGGCGACGCCGCCGATCACGTCGTGGTGGCCGCCGAGGTACTTCGTCGCGGAGTGCACGACCACGTCCGCGCCGAACTCCAGCGGCCTGCACAGCATCGGCGTGGCGAAGGTGTTGTCCACGACGGTGGCCACCCCGGCCGCCCGGGCCGCGGCGACGAGCCCGGGCAGGTCGGGGACCACGCACGTCGGGTTGGCGATCGTCTCCATGACGAGCAGGCGCGTCCGCGGCCGCAGCGCCGCGGTCAGCTCGGCCGGGTCGTCCCCGGGGATGGACGACACGGTGATGCCCCACCGCTCCGCGAGCCCGCTCAGCGCGGCGTGGGTGCCGCCATACAGCGCTTCCTGGACGATCACGTGGTCGCCCGCGCGCAGCAGCGCGAACAGGACCGCGTTGATCGCGCTCATCCCCGATCCGGTGGCGAGCCCGGCGACCCCGCCCTCGAGGTCGGCGAGCCCGTCCTCCAGCGCGCGCACGGTCGGGTTGCCGTAACCGCTGTAGAGGAACGCCTGGTCGGGGCCGGTGAACGCGGCGGCGAGCTCGGCAGCGGTGTCGAAGGCGAAGATCGCGTTCTGGTAGAGCGGCACGCCCACCGGTCGCCCCTCGACGGGGGTGGGCACGCTCATCCGGGTGGCGCGGGTCGCGGGGTGCTGGGTCATGACCTCCACCCTGGAGCAGCCCGCGGCGGCCGCGAAGGTCCAATCGGGGGCAATTGGTTTGCCCGTGAGGCCACTACGCTGCCGGGTGTGCGGGTGTCGCTGGAGGAGCTGCGGTCGCGGCTGGGCCGCTGGTCGGCCGGTCGCGGGCCGCTGTCGGTGCTGCTGGCGGCCCGGCTGCGGCAGATGATCGACGACGGCGAGCTGGTCCCCGACGCCGTGCTCCCGCCGGACCGGACGCTCGCCGCCGGGCTCTCCGTCGGCCGGACCACCGTGGTCGCCGCCTACGACCTGCTCGCCCAGGAGGGCCGGATCGTCCGGCGGCAGGGCAGCGGCACCCGGGTCGCGCCCGCCCCGGCCCCGCTGCGCAGGCGCGACACGGCCAACCCGCTGTTCCGCCACCTGCTGGAGCCCGCCGACCACGTCATCCAACTCGTCTGCGCCGCCCCGGACGCCATGCCAGCCGTCGTGGCCGACGCCTACGCCACCGCTCTGCGGCGCGGGATCACCGACGACATCGGCTACCACCCCGCGGGCCACCCCCGGTTGCGCGCCGCCCTTGCCGAGCGGTACGCGGTCGACCCGGCGACCGTCCTGGTGACCACCGGCGCGCAGCAGGCGCTCTCGCTCATCGCGTCGGCGCTGGTCGCGCCGGGCGACCGGGTCGTGGTGGAGGCCCCGACGTATCCCGGCGCGCTGGAGGTCTTCCGCGACGCCGCCGCCGTGCTGCGGCCCGTGCCGACCACAATGGACGGTCTCGATGTCGGCGCGCTCGTGCGTGCGCTGGGGGAGCGGCCCGCGCTCGCCTACCTCGTGCCGACCAACCACAACCCGACCGGCACCTCCGTGTCCGACCTCGCCCGCAGGCGCATCGCCGCGGCGGCGGCCGGGACGGTGATCGTCGAGGACGAGGCCCTGGCCGACCTGGGCTTCACCGAGCCGCTGCCCGCGATCTCCCGGTACGCCCCGGACCGCGTGCTCACCATCGGCTCGCTCGCCAAGACCGTCTGGGGCGGCCTGCGGATCGGCTGGGTGCGCGGCCCTGAGCCGCTGATCCGCAGGCTGGCCAGGGCCAAGGCGGTGCACGACCTCGGCACGGACGTGCCAGCCCAACTCGCCGCGGCCGAGCTGGTGTCCACTTTGGATGACTTGCGCGCCCAGCGGGCCGCGCTCCTGCGACACCGCCACGACCACCTCTGCGCCCTGCTGCGCGACCTCCTGCCCACCTGGCGCTTCCGCCCAGCCGACGGCGGCCAGACCCTCTGGGTGGAACTACCCCACGGCGACGGCAACTCCTACGCTCAGACCGCCCTCCGCCACGGCGTCGCCGTCCTCTCCGGCACCACCCTCGACCCCAACGGCGACAGCGCCCGTTTCCTCCGCATCCCGTTCCTGTCCCCACCCGACGTCCTCACCGACGCGACCCAACGCCTGGCCAGCGCGTGGCGGGAGTATGCAGCGGGCCCGCGGTCATTGGTGGGTTGAGGGACGGCGACCGCGCAACGTTTGAAACGAGGGTCCGCGAGCTTGCCCGTTAGCTGGGCTATTGGGCAGAACGGCCGCAGACCAGGACTGCGGTCGCTGGTCGGCGAAGGCCGCCCGCCTGTCACGGCCGCGGGCCGCAGCCGCGGCCAACAAAGAAAGCCAGCCGCTCAGCGACGACAGCGCGGCGCACGGAACTGCTTTCCGCCGCTCGGCCGACCGCTCACGGCCCCTGGCGCCTGCTGAGGTGGGCGCGGTCCATGCTTCCTCGCTGTCGACACCGGTTGGCCACCCACCGCTCTCCCACCCACGGACGCCGCCACCGGTCGGCAGCGTGCCGCGTCAGAGCCGGGGCATCGGTCGGAGCGGAGTGGTTGTCAGGCGTCAGCGCTGCCGGAGTCGGGGTGCTCATCGGAAGCCAGGTCCGCCTGCCGAGCGTCACCGGTCGACCGGGCGGTCGAACTGGTAGACGTGGTGCTCCCGGTCGTCGATGGGGTTCTCCGGCTCCATCTCCACCGTCGCGATGCGCCTGGCGCCTGCTTTCTCCAGGGCTCGCCAGGATGCCCTGTTGGCCGCGACGATCGGGATGATGATGACTGACGCGTCCGGGTAGTCGGTCCAGGTGCGGGCCACCGCCCAGCGGATGAGGCGGGTGCCGAGGCCCTTGCCGGTGCGGTGCGGGTCGCCGATGAGGTAGTCGATCGTCATGGTGTCCAGCGGGGTGGGGACCGCCGCGGACAGCTGGTCGAACTCGTCGGCGTAGTCGGCCACGCGGCAGCGCTGGAACAGGGCGACCGGCTCGCCGTCCACCGAGACCAGCCAGTCCTCGCCGGGCTCATCGCCGCGGGCGGCGGCGCCGAAGTCGCGCTCCACCGCCTCCGGGGTGAACTCGTGGTGCCACCAGCGGTGCACGTGCGGCTGGGCCAGCCACCCGGCCAGCAGCGGGAAGTCGGCGGGTGTGACGCGGCGCCAGTCGATCCGGTTCTCCACCCGCCGACGGTAGTACGGCGCATCCACCGCGAGCATCCGATTTAGCGCGCGTGCTCCCGATGCCGCTTGCGCACGCGCTTGACCACGAACCACACGACCGCCGCGCCCACGCCGATGAACACCACTGTCTGGAAGATCGACGCGTACTGGTCCACCACGTGCCAGTTCGCGCCCAGCAGGTAGCCCGCGACGACGAAGACGCTGTTCCACACCAGACTGCCCAGCGTGGTGAGCAGCAGGAAGACGGCGAAGTTCATCCGCTCCACCCCGGCGGGCAGCGAGATCAGGCTGCGGAACAGCGGCACCATCCTGCCGAAGAACACCGCCTTGGTCCCGTGTCTGGCGAACCACCGCTCCGTGCGGTCGAAGTCCTCGACGTCCAGCAGCGGGATGCGCCTGATCAGCGCCCGCGTGCGGTCACGGCCGAGCAGCATGCCGAGCACGTAGACCACGACCGCGCCCGCCACCGAGCCGACCGTCGTCCAGATGAGCGCCGCGAGCAGGCTGAACGCGCCCTGGCTCGCCGAGAACCCCGCGAGCGGCAGCAGGAACTCGCTGGGCAGGGGCGGGAACACGTTCTCCAGCGCGAGCAGCAGCGCGGCGCCGAACCCGCCGAGGGCGTCCATGACGTCGACCGCCCACCCGGCCAGGCCGCCCACCGGCTCCTGGGCGGCGTCGGCGAGCACGAGGTCAGGCATGGGCGCTTCTCCCGGGGTAGGTGGTCGACAGGTGGTGGGCTACCCCGTTCCGCTCCCGGAATCCCCCGGCACCGCCGCGGGCGTGGCCTCGTGCCCGGGTTGCCCCGGGGTGCGGCGGTCGCGCTTGAGCCCGGCCTCCCAGAGGTGCCGCAGCCCGCCGGTCAGCTCCCGGCCCTCGCGCTCGAACGCGCGGAACGGCTCGTAGTAGGTGTCCTCGTAGTCCTCGACCACCTGGAACGTCCACCGCCCCGGCAGCACGTTGCGGCCGAGCAGCTCGGTCTCCAACCGCGTGGCCAGCCCGCCGTGCCCGGCGTCGCGCAGGGCCTTCACGGCCTCCTCCAGCTTGAAGTCGGCCGACCCGGTCAGCTGGTGGAAGGCGTAGAGGTGGCCGTGCGCGATCTGCACGGTCTCCCACGCCTCGGTGAGCAGGCCGACGGCCTTGACGGTGGCGTCGTCGACATCGATCTCACCGGTGAGGCGCGGGTCGCTGGGTTCAGGCTCCATGCCGGTCTAGTACCCCGTGTCCGCCGCCGCGATGTATGTCCGGCGCGGACAGGACAGTGACCGGGAGCACTGGGAGTAGTTTGGTAAGGCTTGCCTTGCTAAGTTCTCCGTGGTTCGGCGCTTGAGGAGGAGACCGGTGGCCAGCAACCCGTTCGACGACGAGTCCGGCACGTTCTACGTCCTGGTGAACGCCGAGGAGCAGCACTCGCTGTGGCCGACGTTCGCCGCGGTGCCGGAGGGCTGGCGCGTCGTGTTCGGGGAGGCCTCGCGCCAGGACTGCCTTGACTACGTCGAGCGGGAGTGGACCGACCTGCGGCCCAAGAGCCTGCGCGCCTGAATGGGCCTCCTGCGGCGCACGGTCGCCCGCAACGGCGGCAGGCTCTGGCCGGGAACCCTGCTGATCTGCCTGTTCCAGGCGTGTGAGGCGTTCGCGCCCGTGCTGATCGGCTACATCATCGATCAGGTCATCGCGGGCGGGGACGGGCTCGGCCTGGCGCTGTGGATCGGCGGGCTCGCCGGGCTCATCCTCGTGCAGACCTCGATGTACCGGCTGGGCGCGCGGCTGCTCATGCTCGCCATCGCGCACGAGAGCCACCGCCTGCGCGCCGAGGTGACCGAGCGCGTCCTCGACCCGCGCGGCATCCGCACCGACATGCGCGCGGGCGAGCTGCTGACGGTGTCGAGCACGGACACCGACAACACCTCCTACCTGCTCGACTACATCCCGCGCGTGGCGGGCGCGGTCACGGCCACCGCCGTCGCGGCCGTCACGCTGCTCTCGATCGACGTCGTGCTCGGCCTGGCCGTCCTCGTCGGCACGCCGGTCGTCCTGCTGGTCCTGCAGGTCGGCTCGCCCGCGATCACCCGGCGGGTCGCCGCCCAGCAGGAGGTCGCGGGCGAGGCGGCGGCGCTGGCGACCGACCTCGTCAGCGGCCTGCGCCCGCTGCGCGGCATCCGCGCGGAGGACGCCGCGCTGCGCCGCTACCGCGAGGTGAGCGGGCGGTCCCTGCGCGCCGCCGTGCGGGCGGCGGGCACCCAGGGCGGCTACCTGGCCGCGTCCAACGCCCTGTCCGCGCTGCTGGCCTGCGGGATCGCCCTGCTGGCCGGGTGGTTCGCGGTGCGCGGGGAGATCACCGTCGGCGAGTGCATCGTGGTGATCGGCCTGGCCCAGGTGCTCATCGAGCCGTTCGGCGTGCTGGCGATCGTGCCGGGCTGGGTCGCCGAGGCGCGCGCCTCGGCAGACCGTGTGTCCGCCGTCCTCACCGCGCCCACGTTGGTCAAGCCCGGTCCGGTCGACCGCGTCGAGAACGTCGAACTCACCCTGTCCGGGGTGTCCTACCGGTCGCTGGACGGCCTCGACCTCACAGTCCGCCCGGGCGAGTTCGTCGGCGTCGTCGTGCGCGGCCCCGAGGACGGCGAGGCGCTGACCGCCCTCCTCGCGGGCCGGGCCGCCCCCGACACCGGCGAGGTCCGCCTCGGCGGCGTCCGCGTCGACACCCTCGACCTCGACCTGGCCCGCGCGACCGTGCTGGCCGAGCCGCACCACACCGACCTGTTCACCGGCACCCTGGCCGACAACCTCGGCCCGGCCGCCGACGCCGACCTGTCCCGCGCGCTGGCCGCGTCGGCCGCCGACCAGGTGGTCGCCGACCACCCCGACGGTCTCGACCAGCTGGTGGCCGAGCGCGGGACCACGCTCTCCGGCGGCCAGCGCCAGCGCATCGCCCTGGCCCGCGCGCTGCTGGCCAACCCCCCGGTCCTGGTGCTGCACGACCCGACGACGGCGGTGGACGCGGTGACCGAGCACGCCATCGCCCACGGCGTCCGGGACCTCCGCGCCGGGCTGTCCACGGTGGTGGTGACCAGCAGCCCCGCCCTGCTGTCGGTCACCGACCGGGTGGTCATGATCGACGGCGGCCGGGTCGTGGCCGAGGGCGTCCACCAGGAACTCGGCGCGAGCCACGAGTCCTACCGCGCGGCGGTGCTGCGGTGAGCGCGCTGCCGGTCGCGTCGCCGCGGGCCACCCGGTCGTGGCTGTGGGCGCGGCTGCGGGAACGACCGGGCGAGGTGGGCGCCGCCCTGCTGGTCGGGCTGGCCGGGGCGGGCGCGCTCGTCGTGCCGCCGTACGCCCTCGGCGTGCTGATCGACCGGGTGAGCGGCGGGGGCGCGATCGCGCCGATCGCGGTGGTGATCCTGGTGGCCGCGGTCGTCGGCGGGCTGGCGTCCGGGCTGACGGCGTACCTGGTGGGCAGGCTCGGCGGACGGGTGCTCGCGCACGCCCGCGAGGCCACGGTGGCGCGCGTGCTGACCCTGCCCGCCACGACGATCGAGCGCACGGGCAAGGGCGACCTCCTGTCGCGGGTCAGCGCGGACGTGGCGACCGTGGGCAAGGCGGCGTCGGACGTCATCCCGACGGTCCTGTCCGCGTTCCTGCTCGGCGTGATGAGCCTGGCCGGGATGGCGGCGCTGGACTGGCGGCTCGGCCTGGCCGGGCTGGTCGCGGTCCCGCTCTACGTGGCCGCCCTGCGGTGGTACCTGCCCAAGGCCGCGCCCGGGTACGCCGAGCAGCGCGCCGCGGTGGGGGAGCGGTCGCGGCTGATGGTGGAGAGCATGCAGGGCGTGCGGACCGTGCACGCCTACCGGCGGGAGGCCGAGCACCTGCGGCGCATCGACGCCGCGTCGGCGCACTCGCGCGACATCTCCGTGCACGTGTTCTCGTACTTCACCCGGTTCGTCACCCGGGTCAACATCGCCGAGTTCGGCGGGATCGCCGCGATCCTCGTCGCCGGGTTCCTCCTGGCCCGCGCGGGCGCGGTGACCGTCGGCGAGGTGTCCGCCGCGGCCTTGCTGTTCCTGCGGCTGGTCGGCCCGGTCTCGATGCTGCTCTACACCTTCGACGAGGTGCAGTCCGCGGTCGCGAGCCTGGCCCGGCTGGTCGGCGTGATCGGCCTGCCCGGCCAGCCGGAGACCGCGTCGGCGACGGCCCGGCCCGTCGACGCCGGGCTCGAACTCGCCGACGTGCGGTTCAGCTACGACGGCGGCACACCCGTCCTGCACGGCGTCAGCCTGCGCGTGGAACCCGGCGAGCGGGTGGCGCTGGTCGGCTCGACCGGCGCGGGCAAGTCCACTGTGGCCGCGATCGCCGCAGGCGTGCTGCGTGGCCGCGAGCTGACCGGGAAGGTGCTGCTCGGCGGGGTCCCGATGGCCGACATCCCGACGGAGGCGCTGCGCGGGCAGGTGGCCATCGTCAGCCAGGAGACCCACGTCTTCGCCGGTCCGCTCGCCGCCGACCTGCGGATGGCCCGGCCGGACGCCGCCGACGACGACATCGCCGCCGCCCTGGGCGTGGTCGGCGCGCTGGAGTGGGTCCGCGCCCTGCCGGATGGCTTCGCCACCGTCGTCGGCGAGGGCGGGCACGACCTGACCTCCGCGCAGGCCCAGCAGCTGGCGCTGGCCCGGCTGGTGCTGCTCGACCCGCCCGTCGCCATCCTGGACGAGGCGACGGCCGAGGCGGGCAGCCTCGGCGCCCGCGCGTTGGAGGAGTCCGCGCGCGCGGCCACCGAGGGGCGCACCACCCTGGTCGTCGCCCACCGCCTGACCCAGGCAGCAGGCGCGGACCGGGTCGTCGTCCTCGAACACGGCCGCGTCGTCGCCGAGGGCACCCACGCCGACCTGGTCGCCGAGGGCGGCCACTACGCCCGCCTGTGGCAGGCGTGGGAGGCCGACACCGCGACCTGACCCGCTATCGCCGTCGTGCGGGCTGGACGCGGCGTGGCGGCGGGACCGGCGGGCGGGCGCCCGCGCCGAGCAGGCCGAGGACCGTGCGGGCGATGCCGGACGCGTCGAGTCGGTGCCCGCGCAGGACCTCCGGCCTCGGGCCCGGGGGCAGGAACGCGGCGGGGAGCCCCAAGGCGTGCGCGGGGGTCGTCACGCCCGCGTCGGCGACGGCCTGGGCGAGGCGAACCCCCACGCCGCCGACGCGGGTGTTGTCCTCGACGGACACCACCAGGCGGTGGGAGTCCGCGAGGGCGACCAGCGCCGGGTTCGGCGGACTGACCCAGCCCGGATCGCACACCGTCACCCCGACGCCCTGGTCGGCGAGCTTCAGGGCGGCCCGCACGGCGGTGACCGCCATCGAGCCGACCGACACGAGCAGGACGTCGCGGGCGGTGGACTCGTGCAGCACGGCCAGTCCGTCCCGTTCGCGCACCGCGGGCACGTCGGGGCCGGTGGCGCCGTCGGGGAAGCGCAGCACGGTCGGGCCGTCGGCGGCGACGGCATCGGCGAGCAGCGCGCGCAGCCGCCGCGCGTCCCGCGGCGCGGCGATCCGCAGCCCGGGCACGGCCTGCAGCAGCGACAGGTCCCACATCCCGTGGTGGCTCGGCCCGTCGCCCCCGGTCACCCCGGCGCGGTCGAGCACGAGCGTCACCGGCAGGCCGTGCAGCGCCACGTCGAGCAGCACCTGGTCGAACGCGCGGCTGAGGAACGTCGCGTGCATGGCGACCACCGGGTGCATGCCGCCCATCGCCAGCCCCGCCGCGCACGCCACCGCGTGCGGCTCGGCGATGCCGACGTCCAGCACCCGGTCGGGGTAGGCCTCGGCGAACGCGGTCAGGCCGGTGGCGCGCTGCATCGCCGCGGTCAGGCACACGATGTCGGGCCTGCGCGCGCCCAGGTCGAGCAGCGCGTCGCCGAACACGGAGGTCCAGGTGGGACCGGCAGGGCCGGGGCCGGGGGGGCGACACGGCGTGCATCCGGTCGACGGCGTCGTCCTCGGCGGGCGGGTGGCCCCTGCCCTTCGTCGTCACGCAGTGCACGAGCACCGGACGGCCCATCGACCGCGCCTTGCCCAGCGCCTCCTCCAGCCTGCCGATGTCGTGGCCGTCCACCGGT
The DNA here is from genome assembly GCF_024760565.1 of Actinokineospora sp. UTMC 2448. Classification (NCBI taxonomy): domain Bacteria; kingdom Bacillati; phylum Actinomycetota; class Actinomycetes; order Pseudonocardiales; family Pseudonocardiaceae; genus Actinokineospora; species Actinokineospora sp. UTMC 2448. The sequence continues at coordinate 1,993,065 of NZ_CP031087.1, forward strand.
CCCACGTACGACAGGCCCAGGTTCTCGAACACCGAGAGCCGGAAGTCGCCGCCGTGCTCGCGCAACTGCGCCAGGTGCGCGCCGACCGCGCCGACGGTGGGCGCGTACGAGCGGCCGTTGTCGTTGAGCACGATCACCACCGGCCGCCCGCCGACGGCGAGGGTGTTCAGCGCCTCCCAGCTCATCCCGCCGGTCAGCGCGCCGTCGCCGACGACGGCCACCACGACGCCGCCCGAGCGCCCGCGCAGCGCGGCAGCCCGCGCCAAACCGTCCGCATAGGACAGCGCGGTGCAGGCGTGCGAGTTCTCCACGAGGTCGTGCGGCGACTCGGCGCGGCTCGGGTAGCCGGAGAGCCCGCCCGGCTGGCGCAGCAGCGGGAAGTCCCCGCGCCTGCCGGTCAGGATCTTGTGCACGTAGCTCTGGTGCCCGGAGTCGAACAGGATCGCGTCGCGCGGGGAGTGGAACACCCGGTGCAGGGCGATCGTCAGCTCGACGACGCCGAGGTTCGGGCCGAGGTGCCCTCCGGTGCGCGAGACCGTCTCGACCAGCAGCGCGCGGATCTCCTCGGCCAGGCCCGGCAGCGCGCAGGCGGGCAGGGCGCGCACGTCGTCGGGGCGGTGGATCCTGTCCAGCGTCGAGCCGGCCGAGACCCGGGGATCGGTGGCGGTCATCACGGGCCTTCCGAAGGGGGAGGAGATCGGCGGCAAGTCGATTCCCTGTGGACGTTGTCGGCAATCCACCCGAAAGGGCTTGATCGATTCCTGACCGCGCAATGGCGTCGGCATAAGCCGGTCGGATGGAAAGATCGCGGGCTTCACTCGTTCGGTGGGCGAATCGATCAGTCGATTTCGCGACGACCAGCCCGGATAACCGCTGATCACCTTGCGGCACTACCGGTGATCCGCTGTCCTGCCAGCTCTTTCGGGCGGTCGGGGCGGCACGGAGCGTGCCGAGGGGACGGGTCGGCCACCCCTTTCGGACGAGCGGAACCCGCCATCGAATGGTCGGAAACCGGTGGCCGTGTTTTGTTTCCCGGGACGCGTCGGGCGGTGTTAGCGTCATGGCGGGTTGGGAATCGCGCGCGAAATGCGCCGGAGGGCCGATGGCGGCCACCACCCCGCTCGCACCGGCGGGAACGACTCGCACCCCGCACGCCGACCGGTCTCACCACCCGCGGCCGTCATCCGCGACCGCACGCCACGAGCAAGGGAGCAGAGATGATCAGGAAGGCCCTGGCCGTCGCCGCGGTCGCCGCGCTCGGCGCGGCGCCCGCGTCCGCGCAGACCGAGCCGCAGCACACTGAACCCGCTGGCGGGCCATCGGCGCCGGTGCTCTTCCTCGGCACGCAGGACTTCTGCGAGCAGGCCGGGCTGCTCGGCCAGGGCCTCGGACTGCTCCCCGAGGGCGGATGGCAGTGCCAGGACGGGCTGATGTCCGCGGCCCCGCCCGCCGCGATCGTGCCCGCCATCGGCCCCTGACCCGCGCCCTCCGCGAAGGGAACCCGCCATGGCCGTGCCGCTGACCGAGCCCGCGCCGACGGCGACCGGCGAGTGGGTGCAGGTCGACCTCGCCGCGACCGCCTGCCAGGTCCGGCTCGTCTACCCGGAACTCGCCCCCGTCGTGCGGGAGTGGCTGCGCGACCGGGTGATCACCGAGTTCTTCTTCACGCACAAGCCGCCCGGCCTGCGGGTGCGCTTCGCCGTGTCCGGGGAGGACGCCGCGGCCGTGCGCACCGAGTTCCTGGTGCGCGCGCTGCGGTGGCGGTACGCGGGCCTGATCTCCGACGCCCGACCCGCGCCGTGCACCCCGGAGGGGTCCCGGTTCGGCGGCCCGGCCGCCATGGCCGCCGTGCACCGGCTGTTCACAGTGGACGCGCTGACCTGGCTCGACTTCCACTCCCGGCGGACCGGGACCCCGGCGTGGCGGCTCTCCCTGGCGATGCTGCGCCACGTGGTGCCCGAGGGCGTCGACACTGCCGTCTGGCCCGCGGTGGCCGCGGCGGGCAGACAGCGTCCGGCGCGCGCGCCGGACACCGCGCTCGCGGCGGCGGGCCTGCGCGCCCTGTGGCGGAGACCGGCGGACCTGCGCGCCGCCCTGCCCCCGGCGACGCTGGCCCTCGCCGACCGCCACGCCGTCCTGATCGACCCGCTCGTGCCGCGCTGGCCCGCCACGCCCGAGGCGCTGGCCTGGTACGTGATCTTCCACTGGAACCGGGCCGCCCTGCGCGTCGGCACCCAGATCCTCATCAGCTCGGCGCTCGGCGCCTCGACGGGTGAGGCGGGGAACGGCGATGTGCGCTGACTACCTCCCGACCGGTCCGGCCTGCCTGCTGCGGGTGGCGGGCGTGCCCGCCGCCGCCCTCGCCGAGTTGGGCGCGCCCGAGCTGTTCGACCGGCTCCGGGCGCACCTGGACGCGGAGTCGGGCTACCGGCGGTTCGCCAAGGCGCTCGCGCTGCGCGTCGGCGACGAGCTCATCCCGCACCCCGAGCTGACGCCCCCGCTGCGCGGCCTGGCCATCACCGTCACGCGGACGCTGCGCCGAGGCGACCTGGTCGACGAGCAGGCGTGCCGGAGGCTGGCGGTGCTCTCCGTGGCGGTCGGCATGGGGGAGGCGCTCGCCGAGAGCCTGCTGCGCGCCGGGGACCGGGCCGAGGGCCTGGCCGCCGCCGAGCGCGACCTCGCCGCCGCCGTCGCCGCCGAGCAGGACCGGCTGACCGGCCTGCCGTGGCGGATCATCACCGCGAGCCCGGCGCTGACGCGCATCATGACCGAGACCGCGCCCGAGGCCGTCGCCGAGATCCGGGCGCGGCTCGCCGACGGCCAGCGGTGGGACGCCAAGCGGCTGCGGCAGCGCGGGGACTACCTGCTGCGGCTGATGGCCCGCTCGGCGTTCAAGCCGACCCCGCGCGGGTGGCTGGGCCAGGTGGCGCTGGTCGACGTGCGGCCCGGTCCGGGGGAGCTGCGCGTCGGGGCGCACGCGGTGCACACGGTCGCCGACATCCAGGACGGGCGCCGCGCCCTGGCCGCCGCCGACGAGCTGCCCGACGCCTGGCTGAGCATGACGGGCCTGCACTGGGTGCGCGGCGACCGGCTGTGCTGCTGGGTCGACGACCAGGCGGGCCTGCGGTTCGTGCGCGTCCGGCGCACCCCGGCCGTGGACGCCGTGCGGCGCGTGCTGGGGCACACCGCGCTGCGGACGCCGACCGTGCTGGAACTGCTCGCCCCCGACCCGGACCGACGCGCGGTGACCCGGGACTTCCTGCGCCACCTGGTGCACCTCGGCGTCGTGCAGGTGTCCGAGCCGCCATCGGCGCGGCTCGACGGCTGGAACGAGCGCCCGCGCCGCGCCGACCGGCCCGGGTTCGTCGACGTCTACCGGCGCGGCGTCGGGCACGTCTCGCTGACCGACGCCGGGCGGTTGGGCGAACTCGTCGCGCAGGCGCGCAGGCTGGCCGCGGTGCTGGCGCCGAGCCCGCCGCGACGTCATCCCATCCTGTCTCTTGTGGACAGCAGGCCGCGGCCGGTCACCCAGGTCGTCGCGGAGTTCCTGGAGCACGAGCCGCCCAAGCGCTCGGCGCGCAGGGCGACTGCGTGGCCCGCGCCGCAGCCGGGCACCTCGTACGCGCGGCTGTGCGACTGGCTGGCTGAGCAGCCCGGCGACGAGGTCGACATCACCGCCGACGTGCTCGACGCGATCGGCGCGCCGCCCGCTGCGCCGCCCGCCTGGCCGGTGGACTGCCTGATCCGGCCGATGACCGACGGCCGGGACGTGCTGGAGGCGGTCATCCCCGCCGGTGTCGCCGACGCCCGCTTCGCCGAGGCGCTGGGCCGCCTGCACGGCCGCGTCCCGCAGGTGGAGGGCTACCGCGCGTTCCTGGCCCACACGGCGGCGCGCTGCGGGGCGGAGCCGGTGGAGGTCCTCGTGCCCCCGCAGGGGGAGCGCGGCGCCAACACCGTGCGCCGCCCGCGCTACACGTCCACGTGGACCGGCGACGCGGACCCGTCGGCCTACCTCGTCGAGCGCATGGGCCGGTATCTGCCGCTGCGGAGCATCACCGTCCGCGAGTCCGGCGGGCGGATCATCGCCGAGGACCCGTCCGGGCGCAGGCTGTGGCCGATCCACCACGCCACCGGCGCGGCGCCTCGGCCGTGGGAGGCCGTGCTGGCCCTGCTCACCGCGGCGAACCCGGTCGCTGAGCTGGTGGCCCCGTTCGCCGTCGGCGACCCGGCCATGGCCTTCCCCGATCGCGCGGTGCGTCCGAGGATCGTCCTCGGCGGCGGGCTCGTGCTCGCGGGCCGGACCGCGCTGGTGCCCCGCGACCGCCTGCCCGCCCCGGGCGCGCCGCTCGCGGCGCGGGTCAGGGAACTCGCCCGGCTGCGAGCGTGGACCGGCGCGCCGCGCTGGAACTTCGTGCGGGCGGCGGGCGGGCGCCGCCCGCTGCCGATCGATCTGGACAGCGTGGGCGCCCTGCGGGTGGTCGACCGGCTGCTCGCCCACCCCGAGGTGACCGAGCTGGCGCTGGAGGAGATGCTGCCCGACCCCGACCACCTCCCGGTGCGCGACGAGCACGACGCCCGGTTCGCCGCCCAGCTCGTGGTCCGGCTGCCCTGCCAGGCCGACCCGGCCCGACTCGCCGAGCGGGCAGCACGGGCGCTGCGCCGCGCGGAGCCGCTGGTGGTCGCGTCCTGACCCCCGAAGCACCACCGGAACCGCCGGTGCGACGAGTGAAACGAGGCAATCATGCGATCGCCGCTCGAACAGTCCGAACTCGACGAGCTGGTCGACCAGCTGGACACCCAGATCACCGAGGTCGCGGCGGACGACGACATCGCGGCCCTGTCCGGCCTGCTGTGCGGCCTGGACGACCGCGATGACGACGGCTGCCCCCACTGGCACTGAGGGGCGCGGCCCGGAGGGAGCGCTGATGGCGGGTCCGCAGGCCGAACGCGCCGTGCCGGACGACGCCGCTCTCCTCCTGGACGCCGCTCTCCTCCTGAACGTCGTCGGCGAGCGCGGCGCGGCCCGCCGCGCTCGCCGCCCTGGTGCCCGACCCGGCCGCGGGCCGGGCCTGGCTGCGCGGGGCGGTCGCCGCCGCGTCGGGCACCGCTCTGTCCGGCGGCCTGGGCGGCGTCGTCGCCGGACCGCGACCGCTCCCCGGCGCCGACTCCGCGGCCGATCGCGCCGCAGCGGTGCTCGCCCAGGCCGCCACGCGCCGCCGCCGTCGGCTCCACCGACCACGACCTGGTCAGCGGGCCGTCGGGCGGCCTGCTGGCGCACCCGGTGGGCTCGATGCCCGTCCTCCCCGCACGGCTGGCCCTGGTCGCGGACCACCTCGCCGCCCTGGCCGACGCCGACCCGGCGGGCCTCGGCGGCCACCGCGGCCATCCCGTGCTCGGCTGGAGCCAGGACGAGATAGTCACCCGCCTCGCGGGCCCGCACGCCATGCTGAGCCTGGCGGTCGCGGAGCCCGCCGCGGTCCGACCCAGGCGACCTGGCTGGCCGCGCGGGCGACCACCGACAGCCGAGGCATCCGCACCTGGTCCGCCCGCGGCCGGGGCGAGCCGGGCACCCTGGACCGCGACCCGATCGCTGGGCGACGAGGGCGCGGCGTTCCGCGCGATCGCCGTCGCGGCCCTGGGCCTCGCTCTGCGCCAAGTGCCACCTGGACGACCTCGGTGTCTGCCACGGCAGGCCTGCTTCTGGTCCCCGGCTGGCTTGCCGACCACATCCACGGCCGTCCCGACAAGGTGGTGCGGATGGGCGGCATGACCCCGCGGACGGGCACCCGGGGCGTCCTCACCGCCAAGCTCACCGTCCACGGCCGCGACTGGCTGCGCAGTCTCGCGCTGACCTGAGCGGCTTGACCCTTGACCCGTGCGCCCGCGCCGCCCTATCGTCCTCTTTTAGTTAGACATACTGCCTAATTAAAGGGGAGGCGGGAGCATGAGCCACCAGGCGGGGTCCGCTCGGATGCTGCGGGAGATCAACGAGGCCGCGGCGCTGGGCCACCTGCTGGACGGCGGCCCGCTGACCCGGGGCGACCTGTGCGCGCTCACCGGGCTGGCCAAGCCGACGATCTCCGAGGCCGTGCGGCGGCTGGAGGAGGCCGGGCTGGTCAAGGTGGTCGGCCGCACCAGCGGCGGCCGCGGCCCCAACGCCGACGTCTACGGCGTGAACCCCAACGCCGCCTACGGCGCCGCGGTCTCCCTGCGCGCGCGGGACTCCACGCTCGTCACCGCCCTCTGCGACCTGACGGGCGAGGTCCGGGCGCGGGTGGAGACGCCGGTCGACTTCGCCGCGACGGACCCGGTCGACGCCATCGCCGACGTGGTGGCCGCCGCCTGCAAGCAGGCCAGGGTCGCCGTCCGCCGCGTGGTCCACGTGCAGCTGGGGGTTCCCGGCTCCTACCACGAGAACGCCGGGGTGATCCGCTACGTCGACGTGCCCGGGTGGTCGCGGCCGGGCCTGGTCGAGGAGATCCGGGCGCGCCTGCGCACCGGGTTGAGCGTGGACAACGACGTCAACCTCGCCGCCGTCGCCGAGCGGTCGCACGGGATCGCCGAGGACGTGGAGGGGTTCGCGCTGCTGTGGCTGGGCGAGGAGGGCCTCGGTCTGGCCATCGACCTCGGCGGCAGCCTGCTGCGCGGCGCGCGCGGCGGCGCAGGCGAGATCGGGTACATGCCGGTCGGGCTGCCCGCGGAGGGCACCGTCCACGACTTCCACGACCTCGTCAGCGGCCAGGCGGTCCACGAACTGGCCGCGCGGCACGGCATCGCCGCCGACACCGGGTACGCCGCCGTCGCCGCTGCGGTCGAGGCGGGCGCGCGGGCCTTCATCGATGAGCTGGCGCTGCGCATCGCCGTCGGGCTCGCCGCGGTCATCGCGGTCCTCGACCCGCCGCTGGTCGTGCTCGCGGGCGAGGTCGGCCACGCGGGCGGCGCGGAACTGCACAAGGCCGTCGGCGCCGCGCTGCGCGAGCTGTCCGTGCTGGACACCGCGGTCGCCTCCACCGGCGTCACCGAGGACCCCGTGCTGCTCGGCGCCATGAACACCACGCTCACCGCGGTCAGGACCGCCCTGCTCGACCGCGGATAGTCCCCACACCCACCGGAGGTCCCATGGCACCCCGCCCCGCCCTGCTCGCCGCCGCCGCGCTCCTGCTCGCGGGCGCCTGCACCCCGGGCAGCACCGAGACCGATGACGTCGCGCCCTCGGGTGGGCAGGCGACCGGGACGGTCGACTTCTGGCACTTCTTCACCGCCCGCGAGGCCGCCGCCGTCGAGGCGGCGGTGGCCGAGTTCGAGCGCGCGCACCCCGGCGTGGACGTGCGGATCACCGCGGGCCAGGACGACGCCAAGGTGCTGCAGGCGATCTCCAGCGGCAACGGCCCCGACGTCGCCCTGTCCTACTCCACCGACATCGTCGGCAAGTTCTGCTCCGGCAACGCCTGGCGCGACCTCACGCCCTACCTCGAGCGCGACAAGGTCGACCTGGAGCAGTACCCGGAGACCGTGCGCTCGTACACGGCCTACCAGGGCAAGCGGTGCGCGATGCCGTTCCTGGCCGACGTCTACGGCCTGTACTACAACAAGGACCTGCTCGCCGAGGCCGGGTACACCGAGCCGCCCCGGACGATGACCGAGCTGGCCGACATGGCCAAGCGGCTCACCAAACGCGGGGCGGACGGCACCATCGAGGTCGCCGGGTTCGTGCCGCTGCTGAACTTCTACGAGCACACCCCCTCGCACGTCGGCCCGTCGTGGGACCTGCAGTGGCTCACCCCGGACGAGCGCTCGGCGATCGGCGGCGACCCCGACTGGGCGGCCATGCTGAAGTGGCACAAGGACCTCGTCGACTGGTACGGCTACGAGAACCTGCAGAAGTTCACCGCGGGCCTGGGCGACGAGTGGAGCGCCGACAACGCCTTCCACAAAGGCAAGATCGCCATGGCGGTGGACGGCGAGTACCGGGTGGCGTTCCTGCGCGACCAGGCGCCCGACATCAAGTTCGGCACCGCTGCTGTCCCGGTCCCCGACACCGCGCTCGACCGCCACGGCGCGGGCTACGTCACCGGGAACATCATGGGCGTCGCGGCGAACTCGGACAACCCGGAGGCGTCCTGGGCGCTGATCAGGCACCTGACGACCGACACGAACGCGATCGTCAGCCTGAGCAACGCGATCAAGAACGTGCCCACCACGCGCGCCGCGCTCGCCTCGCCCGCGCTGGAGGCCGACCCGGAGTTCCAGACGTTCCTGGACATCTTCGCCCACCCGCGCACCGCGACCACCCCGCCGAACGCGGCCGGGCCGAAGTACATCGAGCTGACCCAGGAGTACGTCAACGCCTACCTCTCCGGCCCGGGCGGCGATCCGGCTGCCGGGCTGCCGGACCTCGACAAGCGCATCGACCAGGCGCTCGACCTCGGCCGCTAGCGATGTCCACAGTGGAACGCCACGGGCGGTGGCGGCAGCGGATGACGGTGCTGGGCTTCATGGCGCCCGCCCTGGTCGGCATCGGCGTCTTCTTCCTGTACCCGCTGCTGTCCGCGGTGTACTTCTCCTTCACCCGGTTCGACCTGCTCACCGCGCCGGAGTGGGTCGGATGGCGCAACTACGCCTACCTGTTCGCCCACGACCCGCTGGCCGTCAAGGCGGCGCTGAACACGCTGTGGCTGGTGGCGGTCCTGGTGCCCGTGCGCATGCTCGCCGCGCTCGGCACGGCGCTGCTGCTGACCTGGGTGCGCCGCGGCGGCGGCTTCTTCCGCACGGTGTTCTACCTGCCCGCGCTCGCCCCGCCGGTCGCCGCGACGATCGCGTTCGTCTTCCTGTTCAACCCGGCGACCGGCCCGGTGAACGGGTTCCTCGGCTGGCTCGGCGTCGAGGGCCCGCTGTGGTTCGACTCGCCGGAGTGGGCCAAGCCGTCGCTGGTGCTGCTGGGCACCTGGGCGGTCGGCGACCTCATGGTGATCTTCCTGGCCGCGCTGCTGGCCGTGCCCCGGCACCTCTACGAGGCCGCCGAGATCGACGGCGCGGGCCGCTGGCAGCGGTTCCGGCACGTGACGCTGCCCGCGATGGCGCCAGTGCTGCTGTTCGCCGCGGTGACCGGGGTCATCCAGACCCTGCAGTACTTCACCCAGGCCGCCGTCGCCGCGAGCGTGGCCAGCGGCCAGGCCACGACCGGCGGCGGCATCTCGTCGACGTTCGGCTACCCGGAGGAGGCCACCCTGACCTACCCCCTGCACCTCTACGTGTCCGGCTTCCGCTACTACGACATGGGTTACGCGAACGCGCTGGCCGTCGTGCTGTTCGTGGTCGCGTTCGCCGTCACCCTGGTGCTGCTGCGCCGCTTCCGGGAGTTCGTGGGGAGCGAGCGATGACCGCCACGCTGACCAGACCGACCGCGCCACCGGAGACCGTGCGCGCCCGGCGGGACCCGTGGCTGGTCTGGGTAGCCCGCTACAGCATCCCGATCGCCGTGGCGGTCATCTTCATCGCGCCGTTCGGGTTCGTGGTGCTGACCGCGTTCATGACCAGCGAGCAGGCGCTGACCAGCGACCTGTGGCCGTCGAGCTGGCACCCGGAGAACTTCGTCGACATCTTCACGAAGCTGCCGATGCTGGACTACCTGCTCAACTCCATGATGTACGCGCTGATGGCGACCGGGTTCATGCTGCTGTCCAGCATCCCGGCGGCCTACGCGCTGGCGAAGCTGCGCTGGCGCGGCAGCCGCGCGGTGTTCGTCGTCGTCATCTGCATGATGATGCTGCCGCCGCAGGTGGTCACCGTGCCGCTGTACCTGATGTGGGCCAACGCCGGGCTCACCGGCACGCTGTGGCCGCTGATCATCCCCATGCTGTTCGGCGACGCGTTCAGCATCTTCCTGCTGCGCCAGTTCCTGCTGACCATCCCCGACGACTACCGCGACGCCGCCCGCATCGACGGCTGCTCGGAGTGGCAGGTGCTGCTGCGGGTCATCCTGCCGCTGGCCCGCCCGGCCGTCGCGGCAGTGGCGATCTTCCAGTTCTTCTACGCCTGGAACGACTTCTACGGCCCGCTGCTCTATACCAGCGAGAACCAGGAGAGCTGGACGCTGTCGATCGCGCTGTCGCAGTTCAAGCACCTGCACCACGTCGAGTGGAACCTGGTCATGGCCGCGTCGCTGCTGGTCATGGCCCCGGTGATCATCATGTTCTTCTTCGCCCAGAAGGCATTCATCCAGGGCGTGACGCTGACGGGGGTGAAAGGGTGAAGGTAGCCGTGGTCGGCGGAGGCTCGACCTACACGCCCGAGTTGATCGACGGGTTCGCCCGGCTGGACGCCACCGTGGACGAGCTGGTCCTGATCGACCCGGCCGCCGAGCGGCTGGCGGTCGTGGGCGCCTTCGCCCGGCGGATACTCGACCGCTACGGCCACCCCGGCACGCTGTCGTGGACCGATGACCTCGACGCCGGGCTCGACGGCGCCGACGTCGTGCTCATCCAGCTGCGCGTGGGCGGGCAGGCGGCGCGGATCAGCGACGAGACGTTCCCGCTCGACTGCGGCTGCGTCGGCCAGGAGACCACCGGCGCAGGCGGGCTCGCCAAGGCGCTGCGCACGGTGCCGGTGGTGCTCGACATCGCCCGGCGGGCCAGGGAGCGGGGCGACCCGTGGATCATCGCGTTCACCAACCCGGTGGGCATCGTGACCCGGGCGCTGCTCGACGACGGGCACCGCGCTGTCGGCCTGTGCAACGTCGCCATCGGGCTCCAGCGCAGGCTCGCCGCGTTGCTGGACGTCCCCGCCGCCGACGTGACGCTCGATCACGTGGGGCTCAACCACCTCACCTGGGAGCGCGCCGCCCGCGTGGGCGGTGTCGACCGGCTGCCGGGCCTGCTCGACGCCCACGGCGGCGAGCTGGCCGACCTGGTCGGCGTCCCCCTGGCCGTCCTGCGCGCGACCGGGACGCTGCCGTCGTACTACCTGCGGTACTTCTACTGCCACGACGAGGTGGTCGCCGAGCAGCGGTCCGCGCCGTCGCGGGGCGAGCGGGTCGCCGAGATCGAGCGCGACCTGCTCGCGCTGTACCGGGACCCGGCGCTGGACCGCAAGCCCGACCTGCTGGCCGAGCGCGGCGGCGCGTTCTACTCCGAGGCCGCGATCGGCCTGCTCGGCTCGCTCGTCGGCACGGACCCCGGCGGGGTGCACGCGGTGAACGTGCGCAACGCCGGGACCCTGCCGAACCTGCCCGACGACGCGGTGATCGAGGTGTCCTGCCGGGTGGACCCCTCGGGCGCCGCGCCGCTGCCCACCGCGCTGCCGCCGGACCTCGCGGGCCTGGTCGCGCACGTGTCCGCCTATGAGGAACTGGCACTCGCCGCTGCCCGCGACGGCGGCGCGGAGCGGGTCTTCCGCGCCCTGCTCGCCCACCCGCTCGTCGGCCAGGCCGACCGGGCGCGCGGGCTGGCCGACCGGCTCATCGCCGCCAACGCGGAGCACCTGCCGTGGGCACGCTGATCGCGGTCGACGGCGGGAACTCCAAGACCGAGGTGCTGGTCTGCGACACCGGGGGCGCCGTGCTCGGCCACGCCCTCGGCCCCGGGACCAACCACCAGACGGTCGGCGGGGTGGCCGAGGCGATGGCCCGGCTGGACCGGCTCATCGCCGAGGCGCTGGCAGGCCTGCCCGGCGACGACCCGCCGGACGTCGTGGTCTGCTGCCTGGCGGGCGCGGACCTGCCCGTCGAACTGGCCACGCTCACCGACGCGGTGGCGTCGGCGAACTGGGCGACGAAGTCCGTGCTGGACAACGACACCGTCGCCCTGCTGCGCGCGGGGACCGACGCCCGCGACGCCGTGGCGGTCGTGTGCGGGGAGGGCATCAACTGCGTCGGACGCGCCGCGGACGGGCGGACCGTGCGGTTCCCGGCGCTCGGGCCGATCAGCGGCGACTGGGGCGGCGGCGGGGACATCGGGCGGCTCGCCCTGTGGCACGCGGTCCGCGCCGAGGACGGCCGGGGGCCGGACACCGCGCTGCGCGCCGCGGTCGCCGTCCACTTCGGCCTGGCGACGGCCACGGACGTGGCGATCGCTGCCCATCTGGACCGCGCGGTCGCCGCCCGGGTGGGCGAGCTGGCGCCGGTCGTCTTCCGCGAGGCCGCGGGCGGGGACCGGGTGGCCCGCTCGATCGTCGTGCGCCAGGGGGAGGAGGTCGCTGCCTTCGCGGCCGCGGCGCTGCGCAGGCTGGACCTGGCCGCGTCGCCTGCGGATGTCGTGCTGGGCGGGGGAGTGCTGCGCGGGCGGGATCCCCTGCTGTTCTCCGTGATCGGCGACGGCCTGGCCGCTACCGCGCCGCACGCCCGCATCCGGGTGGTGACCGCCCCGCCGGTCGTCGGGGCCGCCCTGCTCGGCCTCGACGCGCTCGGCGCCCCGCCGCAGGCCGCGGCCGCGCTGCGCCGATGGTCCAGACCTTGACACCGGTTCGGAATGTATAGGAAAGTTGCCTAACAATTTCGTTCGTGACGGCCGCTCGGACCCCTTAGAGGAGAACGCCGTGTCCCGACGACGATGGACCTCCCTGCTCGCCCTCCCCCTGATAGCCCTCTCGATCCCCGTGGTGTCCGGCGCGCAGGCGGCGGAGACCGCCGCGACGCCCGTGGCCGCCAACGGGCAACTGCGCGTGTGCGGCGTCAAGCTGTGCAACGAGCAGAACCGGCCGGTGCAGCTGCGCGGCATGAGCACGCACGGCATCCAGTGGTACGCCGACTGCGTCAACGACGCGTCCATCGACGCGCTCGCCCACGACTGGGGAGCGGACGTCATGCGCATCTCCATGTACGTCCAGGAAGGAGGCTACGAGACCGACCCCGCCGGGTTCACCAACCGGGTGAGCGCGATCATCGACGAGGTCACCGCGCGCGGCATGTACGCCATCGTGGACTGGCACATGCTCAGCCCCGGCGACCCGCACTACAACCTCAGCCGCGCCAAGACGTTCTTCACCGAGATCGCCCGGCGGCACAACGGGAACAAGAACCTGCTCTACGAGATCGCGAACGAGCCGAGCGGGGTGAGCTGGTCGCGGATCAAGAGCTACGCCGAGCAGCTGATCCCGGTGATCCGCGCGGTCGACCCGGAGACGCCGATCCTGGTCGGCACCCGCGCCTGGTCGTCGCTGGGCGTCTCCGAGGGCGCGACCGAGACCGAGGTGGTCAACAACCCGGTCAACGCGTCGAACATCATGTACACGTTCCACTTCTACGCGGCGTCCCACCGCGACGAGTACCTGAACGCGCTGTCGCGCGCGGCCGACCGCATCCCCATGTTCGTCACCGAGTTCGGCACCCAGGACTACGCGGGCGAGGGGCCCAACGACTTCGCGATGGCCCAGCGGTACCTGGACCTGATGGCCCGCAAGCAGATCAGCTGGACCAACTGGAACTACTCCGACGACCACCGCTCCGGCGCGGTCTTCACCGAGGGCACCTGCCCGAGCGGGCCGTACACCGGGACAACGCGGCTCAAGGAGGCGGGCAAGTGGGTCCGCGACCGGGTGCGCGAGGGCGGCACGCCGGGCGACCCGCCCGGTGACGCCCCGCTGATCTCCCGGGGCAAGCCGGTCACCGCGTCCTCGGTGGAGACGTCGTCGCTGACGCCGGACAAGGCAGTCGACGGCAGCACCACCACCCGGTGGGCCAGCGCGGAGGGCATCGATCCACAGTGGATCAGGGTCGACCTCGGCTCCGGGTCGACGGTCTCCCGCGTGCGACTGAACTGGGAGACCGCCTACGCCCGGGCCTACCGGGTGGAGATCTCCGCCGACGGGACGAACTGGACCAGGCTGGCGACGGAGACCGCGGGCAACGGCGGGATCGACGACTGGACCAACCTCTCCGGCTCGGGCCGCTACCTGCGCGTGTACGGCACCGTCCGCGGCACGCAGTGGGGCTACTCGCTGTGGGAGTTGGAGGTCTACGGGGCCAGCGCGCCCAGCACCGGGGCGTTCACCGTGGTCGGCGCTGGCGACATCGCCGACCAGTGCACGGCGAGCCAGTCGACCTGCATGCACTTCAAGACCGCCGCGCGGGCGGAGGCCATCAACCCGGCGTTCTACATCACCATGGGCGACAACCAGTACGACGACGCGCACATCGAGGACTTCCGGGCGTACTACGACAAGTCGTGGGGCCGGTTCAAGGCGAAGACATTCCCTGTGCCGGGCAACCACGAGGCGTACGACGACTGGGAGAACCAGGACGAACGAGCCTACCGCGAGTACTTCGGCTCGCGCGCGACCCCGCAGGGCAAGATGTGGTACAGCTACAACCACGGCAACTGGCACTTCATCGCCTTGAACTCCAACCGCTTCGACGAGCGCGAGCAGCTCGACTGGCTGCGCGCCGACCTCGCCGCGAACACCAGGCAGTGCGTGGCCGCCTACTTCCACCACCCGCTGTTCAGCTCCGGCGACCACGGCAACGACCCGGTGTCCCGACCGGTGTGGCAGCTGCTGCGCAACGCGAACGTGGAACTGGTGCTCAGCGGGCATGACCACCACTACGAGCGGTTCGCCCCGCAGAACCCGGACGGCTCGGCCGATCCGAACGGGATCGTCGAGGTCATCGGCGGCACAGGCGGCAAGGACCTCTACGGAGCGGGCGACTCCGTGCAGGACAACAGCGTCACGCGGATCTGGGACCGCTTCGGCGTCGTCCGGCTCGACTTCACCGACACCACGTTCCGGGTGTCCTTCGTCGACGTGGACGGAGCCGTCCGCGACGCGGGCCCGACCCAGTCCTGCCACTGATGTACCTCGCCGCGAGCAGGGCACGGCAGGACACCGGCGACCCGGCGACCGCCACGGGCGGCCGCCGGGTCGCGGGGGCGGTGATCGCCCTCGGATCGGTCAGCCTGGTCACCGACGTCTCCTCGGAGATGGTCACCGCGGTGCTGCCGCTGTACCTCGTCATCGGCCTGGGCCTGAGCCCGCTGCAGTTCGGCCTGCTGGACGGCCTCTACAACGGCGCCACGGCCCTGGTGCGCCTCGCGGGCGGCCACGCAGCCGACCGCTGGCGACGGCACAAGCTGGTCGCGGGCACCGGATACGCCCTCTCGGTGCTGTCCCGCCTCGGACTGCTCGCCGCCACCCCCGCCGCCCTGTCCACCGCGATCGCCGCCGATCGCGTCGGCAAGGGCATCCGCACCGCTCCCCGGGACGCGCTGATCACCCTGCACTCCGCGGAACACCACCTCGGCCGCGCCTTCGGCGTGCACCGCGCGATGGACACGACCGGCGCGATGCTCGGCCCGCTGGTCGCCTTCGCGCTGCTGTGGCTGACCGCGGGCGCGTACGACGCGGTGTTCGTGGTGAGCTTCTGCATCGGCGCGCTGGGCCTGCTGATCCTGATCGCCTTCGTCCCGGGCGCGGCGGGGCGCGACTCCGGGTCGACATCGCCAGCGGCGCCCCGGAGCGGTCCCTCGCTGCGGTCCACCCTGGCGCTCGTGGGCGCGCCGGGCTTCCGGCGGGTTCTGCTCGCGGCGACGCTCCTCGGGCTCGTCAGCGTCACCGACGGGTTCCTCTACCTGGTCCTGCAGGACCGCCTCGACATCGACACCGCGTACTTCCCGCTCCTTCCCCTCGGCAGCGCGGCCGTGTACCTGGTGCTCGCGGTGCCGCTCGGCCGTCTCGCCGACCGGATCGGCCGCAGGACGCCGTTCCTGCTCGGCCACCTGGCCCTGCTCGGCGCCTACGCCGCCGTGCTGGTCCCCGTCGGCGGCCCTGTCCTGGTCCTGCTGCTGCACGGGATCTACTACGCCGCCACCGACGGCGTCCTGATGGCGCTCGGCGGCCCGCTCGTGCCGAGGGAGCGGCGGGCGGGCGGCCTGGCCCTCCTGCAGACCGGCCAGGCCACCGGCAGGCTCCTGGCCTCCGTCCTCTTCGGCGCGGCCTGGACGGCGTGGGGCATGACGCCCGCCCTCGTGGCGGCCGCCTGCGCGCTCGCCGTGGGCCTGGGCGCGGCCGCCGTCATCCTCAGGGAGGCACGATGAAGGTCATGGCCGTGGTGGCCGCGGGTGTCGTCCTGGCGGCCGTCGCCGTCGGCTACACCGTGCGCGCCGCAGATCGTCCCGCGCCGGAGACCGCGCCCGGCGCGATCGCCCCCGGCCTGCACGTGCGCACCGCGGACGGCACGGTCTCCGGCACCAGCCTGTCCTGCCACCGCTTCTACGCCGCGGGCGACGCCGCCGTCTGCCTTGCGGCCAAGCCCGGCTTCCCGCCCAAGACCACGGCCACCGTGCTCGGCCGGGACCTGACGATCCGCCACGAGGTGGAGTTCGGCGGCACGCCCAACCGCGCCCGCGTGTCCCCCTCCGGCCGGATGGTGTCGTGGACGGTGTTCGTCAGCGGCGACTCCTACACCGCGTCCGGCTTCTCCACCCGCACCGGGATCCTCGACACCCGGACCGGCTACCTCGTCAAGAACATGGAGTCGATCCAGCTCTACCTCGACGGCAGGCGGCACCACGCCCCGGACGTGAACTTCTGGGGCGTCACCTTCGCCGCCGACGACAACCGCTTCTACGCCACCGTCGCCACCGGCGGCCGGACCTACCTCGTGGAGGGCGACATGGCGGCGTGGACGGCGCGCACCCTGCGCGCCAACGCCGAATGCCCGTCGCTGTCGCCCGACGGCACCCGGATCGCCTTCAAGAAGCGCGTGCGGCCGGGCGCGGACGACCCGTGGCGGCTGCACGTCCTGGACCTGGCCACCCTGCGCGAGACCCCGCTGGCCGAGACCAGGAGCGTCGACGACCAGGCGGCGTGGCTGGACGACCGCACCCTCGCCTACGCCCTCCCCGGCCCCGACGTCTGGAAGGTCCCCGCCGACGGCTCCGGCGCGCCGGAACTCCTCGCCGCCGACGCCTCATCGCCGTCGATGGCCCCCTGACGGGTTTCGCCGCCCCGGCCCGGGCTACCCCATCGCGGCGAGAGGAGGCACCCTATGCACCGCGAGAGCGACAAGCACGGCCCCCGGCAGGACGACGAGCTGAAGCACCAGATGGAGGGCATGCTGCGGGCCAACCGCCCGACCAGGGCCGACGAGGGCCGCGACCAGGAACCGATGCCCGACGAGGACGAGACCGAACCGGAGTAGTCGGGCTGTGCGCGCGGGTTCTCCGGGCCAGGATGTCGAGATCGGGGCGGCCCGATCGTCCTAGGGCCGACCCCAATCCCGGAGGACACCGTGAAGTACCTGTTCCTGGTCTACGACTGCACCCCGCCCGCCCCCACCGACCCCGGCTTCGCCGACGCGCTGGCCAGGGTCAACGCGTTCGCCGAGGAGTGCAAGCGGCGCAACGTGCTGGTCACGCACGGCCGCCTGCGCGACGAGAGCGCCGCGACCACCGTCAGCGTCCGCGACGGCAGGACGCTGATCACCGACGGCCCGTTCGCCGAGTCCCACGAGCACATCGGCGGCTACTACGTCCTCGACTGCCGCGACCTCGACGAGGCACTGGAGCTGGCCGCGCTGTGCCCGCTGGCCGAGTGGAGCAGCATCGAGGTCCGGCCCGTCGTCCCCGACGGCTCGTGAGCGACCGGCTCGTCGAGCGGGTCGTCCGCGAGCACCGGGCGCGGATGCTCGCGGCGCTCGTCCGCGTCCTCGGCGACATCGAACTCGCCGAGGACGCGCTGCAGGACGCCTGCGCCACGGCGCTGCGCCGCTGGTCGGACGGCCCGCCCGACGACCCGGTGGCCTGGCTGCTCACCGTGGCGCGCAACCGCGCCTACGACCGGCTGCGGCGCGCCCGGCTGGACCGCGACCCGCCGCCGGGGGAGATCCCGGACGTCGCGGTGGCCCCGGACCTCACTGAGGAGCGCCTGCTCAGGATCGGCGACGAGCGGCTCAGCCTGATCTTCACCTGCTGCCACCCCGCGCTGGCCGAGCAGACCAGGGTCGCCCTCACGCTCCAGGCCGTGTGCGGGCTGACCGCGGGCCAGATCGCGCGGATGTTCCTCGTCGGCGAGGCGGGCATGGCCCAGCGCCTGGTCCGGGCCAAGCGCCGGATCAGGGACACGGGCATCGGCCTGCGGGTCCCCGCCGACCACCTGCTGCCCGAACGCCTCGCGGGCGTGCTCGCCGTCGTCTACCTGATCTACACCCAGGGCTACACCGCCCCCGACGGCGACCTGCTGCGTTCTGAGGCCATCCGGCTGGCCCGGCTGGTCGCCGCGCTCATGCCCGACGAGCCCGAGGCCCTCGGCCTGACCGCGCTGCTCCTGCTCCACGAGTCCCGCGCGCCCGCCCGGCGCGGCGGCGACGGGCCCGTCCTGCTGGCCGACCAGGACCGCGCCGCGTGGGACGCCGACCGCGTCGCCGAGGGCGTCCGCCTGCTCGACCGCGCCCTGCGGCACGGCGTCCCGGGGCCGTACCAGCTGCAGGCGACCATCGCGGCCGTGCACGCCCAGGCCCCGTCCGCCGCCGAGACCGACTGGCAGGCCATCGCCGCCCTCTACGCCGACCTGCTCGCCGTCGCCCCCACGCCGGTCGTCGCCCTCAACCACGGCATCGCCGTGGCCATGGCCGCCGACCCGGAGGACGGCCTCGCGCTGATCGATTGCGTCGACGGCCTGGACGACTACCACCTCTTCCACGCCGCCCGCGCCGATTTGCTGCGCCGCCTCGGCAGGCGGGCGGAGGCCGAGCGGGCCTACCGGCGGGCCGCCGACCTCGCCGTCGACCCCGCCGACCGCCGCTTCCTCGCCGACCGGCTCCGCGAGCTGGGCGCTGTGGCCGATCCGACACCCCGTTTCGCGCCCGAAGCGTCCGGGTACGCGACCGGTGACCGAATCGAAGGAGTGCCATGACCGCGACGCTGGTGCGCATCGGCGACACCGACCTCACCCTCGCCAACCCCGACGACGACGTCCGGGGCCGCGCCGTGTTCGACCGCAAGGGCGAGGAGGTGGGCTCGGTCGACGGCCTGATCGTCGACGAGGACGAGCGCCGGGTCCGGTTCCTGGAGGTCGCCTCCGGCGGGTTCCTCGGAATCGGGCAGCAGAAGGTGCTCGTGCCCGTGGACGCCGTGACCGCCGTCGGGCAGGACGACATCCGCATCGACCAGGACCGCGAGCACGTCGTCGGCGCGCCCGTGTACGACCCGGACCTCACCGTCGAGCGCACCTACGCCGACGACCTGTACGGCTACTACGGCTACGTGCCCTTCTGGGGCGCGGGCTACATGTACCCCGGTTTCCCGTACCGGCCCTGACGGGCCGCGAGCGGGGCGCTGGCCCGGGCGACGATCTCGCCGCGCAGCAGCACGTGCTCCTCGCCGCCCGTCGTCAGCAGCCGCACGAGTTCGCCGACGATCCGGTCGATCGGCTGGCGCACGGAGGTCAGCTCGGCGACCGCGGCCAGCGGCGAGTCGTCGAAGCCGGTGACCGCGACCTCCCCGCGCCCGGCGCGCAGCGCGCCGATCGCCACCTGGTCGTCCACGCCGACGATCGCCGTCGGCGGACGCCTTGAGCCCAGCAGCCGCAGGGCCGCCCGCTCGCCTGCGGCCACGGTGTCCTCCTCGGCCCAGACGACCTCGCCGCTGACCCCGAGGTCGGCGCAGGCCCGCCGCCAGCCCGCCAGCCGCTCGTCCACGCCCGCGGCGCGGGGCGTGCAGGAGCCGAGGAACCCGATACGCCGGTGCCCGAGCGCGACCAGCCCGCGCACCAGCTCCGCGGTCGCCGCCCCGCCGTCCACGTCGACCCACCCGCCGACCGGCGCCCGGCCGAAGGACACCAGCGGCACCCCGAACCCGGCCAGCGCCGCGTGCCGGGGATCGTCGACGACGGTGTCGGCCAGCACGAACGCGTCGACCGCCCGGCGGGCGGCCAGGTCGGTGTAGACCCCGACGCCCTCGGCCCCGGCGGGGGCGTTGAACAGCAGGACGTGGCCGCCCGCTGCCTCGACCCGGGCGGACAACGCGCGCAGGAAGGCGTCCATCAGCAGGTTGGAGCCGGTGTCGACGCAGTACCCGACCAGCCCCACCTCGCGCACGCCCGACTCCGCGGGCCGCTCACGCGCCGTCACCGCCATCAGCGACTCCTGTCATCGACCGGTCAAAACCGTCACCGATGCCCGGGAACCCCGTCAAGTGGTTTGGGCCAACAGGGTGATCACGAATTCGGCATCAGGCCCTCGGCGCTGACGAGAACGGGCGGGCCGGGAGTAGGGACATCGGCGCAAAGCGCCTCGGCGTTCGCCCTGGTGTGCTAAGCCATGGCCATGAGCACAGCGACCTCGGCGGACGGCACCACGATCGACTACGACGCCTACGGGAGCGGGCCCGCCGTGGTGTTCATCGGCGGCGCCACCCAGTTCCGGGCCATCGACGCGCGCACCACGACGGCCGCGAAGCTGCTGGCCGAGCGCGGCTTCACCGCCGTCGACTACGACCGGCGCGGCCGGGGCCGCTCCGGCGACCACCCGGACTGGTCGGTCGAGCGCGAGGTGGCCGACGTCGCCGCGCTGATCGCCGCCGTCGGCGGGACCGCGACGCTCTACGCGAGCTCGTCGGGCGCCACCGTCGCGCTGCCCGCCGCCGCGGCCGGGATCGGGGTGACCGGCCTGGTGCTGTACGAGCCGCCGTTCTTCCCCGGGGCCGACAACTCGGACAAGATCACCGAGCTGCGCCGCCTCCTCGACGCGGGCGACCACGACGCCGCCATGCGCCACGGCCTGACGGCGGTCATCGGCGTGGCGCCCGAGATGGTCGAGGGCATCGCGGCGTCGCCCGCCTGGCCCGCGATGGTGTCCGTCGCGCCCACCCTGCGCTACGACTTCACCGCGCTCAACGACATCACCCTCGACCCCGACTGGCCGACCCGCTGGGCGGGCGTCACCGTCCCGGTCGCCGTCCTCTCCGGCGACCGGACCTTCCCCGGCATGCCCGAGGCCGCCGACGCCGTCGCCGCCGCCCTGCCCACCGCGACCAGGACCGTCCTGCCCGGCCAGGACCACGGTCCGGAGCCCCGGGTGCTGGCCGACGCCCTCGCCGCGATCCTGGAATAACCCGCCCCGGCCCGGGTGTTTGCCGAGGCAACTACTCGGGAGGAGTGGGATGGACACCGACATCCTGGGCACACCGCAGGCGCCGACGTTCGGCCTGGACACCTTCGGCGACGTCGAGAACGGCGCGGACGGGCAGCCGATCGCCCAGGCCGAGGCGATCCGGCAGGTCGTGGCCGAGGGCGTGCTGGCCGACCGGGTGGGCGTCGACTACTTCGGCGTCGGCGAGCACCACCGCCCGGAGATGGCAGTGTCCTCGCCCGACGTCGTGCTGGCCGCGATCGCGGCGCGGACCGAGCGCATCCGCCTGGGCACCGGCGTGACCGTGCTCAGCTCCGACGACCCCGTCCGGGTGTACGAGCGGTTCGCCACCCTCGACGCGCTCTCCCGGGGCCGCGCCGAGGTGACGCTGGGCCGCGGCTCGTTCACCGAGTCGTTCCCGCTGTTCGGGTACTCGCTGGCCGACTACGAGGTGCTCTTCGCCGAGAAGCTGGACCTGTTCACCCGCCTGCTGGACGAGAAGCCGGTCAGCTGGGCGGGCACCGTGCGCCCGCCGCTGGACGGCGCGCAGGCCTACCCGCTCACCGAGTCCGGGCGGCTGCCCGCGTGGGTCGGCGTCGGCGGCACGCCGCAGTCCGTGGTCCGCGCGGCGGCGTACGGCCTGCCGCTGGTGATGGCCGTGATCGGCGGCTCACCCGAGCGGTTCGCGCCGCTGGCCGCGCTGTACCGCCGGGCGCTGCGCGAGGCCGGGCACGACGAGCTGCCGGTCGCGATGCACAGCCCCGGCCACATCGCCGAGACCGACGACCTGGCGGTGGCCCAGCACTTCCCGCACCACCAGGCGTCCTTCGCCAAGATCGGCGCCGAGCGCGGCTGGTCCCCGATGACCCGCGCCGACTACGACGCCATGGCCGGTCCCACGGGCGCGCTGTTCGTCGGCTCGCCGGAGACCGTGGCCCGCAAGATCGCCTGGGCCGTGCGCACCCTGGGCCTGTCCCGGTTCCAGCTCAAGTACAGCGCCGGACCGCTGCCGCACGAGCACCGGATGGCGTCGATCCGGCTCTACGGCGACCAGGTGATCCCCCGCGTCCGTGAGCTGCTCGCCACCGCATGACCCCTGGTCAGTGACCGGACCGATGTTCATCTATCGTTCATTTCATGGCGGTGGACGCGGGTTCCGGGCGGAGGACGTGGCAGTGACGAACAAGCGCGGCGCCGCCGCCGCGGCCGCGCTGTGCCTGGCCCTGTCTGCCTGCGGCAGCGACGTCAACACCGTCCGGTGGTCGATCGGGGGCGGCGACGCGCCCGCGCCGACGGCGACCGTCCCGGTCGAGTGCGGCGGCGAGCAGGCGCTCACCGGGGAGGGCTCCACCGCCCAGAAGGGCGCGATGGACGTGTTCATCGCCGCCTACACGCGCCAGTGCCCCGGCTTCCAGATGTCCTACACGGCCAGCGGTTCCGGCGCGGGCGTCAAGCAGTTCGTCTCGGGCATCGTCGACATCGGCGGCAGCGACTCCGCGCTCAAGGCGGAGAAGGGCGAGGTCGACGACGCCGCGGCGCGCTGCGGCGGCAACCCGGCGTGGAACCTGCCGCTGGTGTTCGGCCCGGTCGCGGTCGTCTACCAGGTCGACGGGCTGACGGACCTCACGCTGAACGGCGCGGTGCTGGCCGAGATCTTCAGCGGGGCGATCACCCGCTGGAACGACCCGGCCATCGCCGCCCTCAACGGCGGCACGGCGCTGCCGGACCTCCCGATCGCGGTCGTCTACCGCGCCGACGAGTCCGGCACCACCGACAACTTCCAGAAGTACCTGACCGCCGCATCCGACGGCGCGTGGACCAAGGGCGCGGGCAAGACGTTCAACGGCGGCATCGGCCAAGGCGGCCAGGGTTCCCCCGGCGTCGCCGAGGCGGTGGCCGCCAGCCGCGGCGCGATCGGCTACGTCGAGTGGTCCTTCGCCCAGGACAAGGGCCTGCGGATGGCGGCCATCGACAGCGGCTCCGGCCCGGTCCCGCTCAGCGTGGAGTCCGCGCGCAAGGCCATCGAGGCCGCGACCATCAAGGGCAAGGGCAACGACCTCGTCCTCGACCTCGACGCCCTCTACGCCAGCGACAGCCCCGGCGCCTACCCGCTGGTGCTCGTCACCTACGAGATCGTCTGCTCCACCGGGTACTCCCCAGAGACCGTGACGGCAGTGAAGGCGTTCCTCAACACCGCGGCGACCGCGGGCCAGGCGGGCATGACCGAGTCCGGGTACGTGCCGCTGCCGGACAAGTTCCAGTCCCGCCTGCTCGACGCCATCGCCGCCATCCGCTGACCCGCGCCGCTTGGCCGCCGCGGAGCAGACTGGGGTCGTGGAGAGCACACGCAGGCGCGGTGAGCTGCGCATCTACCTCGGGGCCGCGCCCGGCGTCGGCAAGACGTTCGCCATGGTGGGGGAGGCGCGCAGGCGGGCGGAGCGGGGCACCGACATCGTGGTCGGCCTCGTCGAGACGCACGGGCGCGCCAGGACCGCCGAACTGCTCGACGGCCTGGAGACGGTTCCGCGTCGCGGCGCCGAGATGGACATCGACGCCGTGCTGGCCCGCAGGCCCGAGGTGGCCGTCGTCGACGAGCTCGCCCACACCAACGCGCCCGGCTCGCGCAACGCCAAGCGCTGGCAGGACGTCGACGAACTGCTCGACGCGGGCATCGACGTGCTGTCCACGGTCAACATCGAGCACCTGGAGTCGCTCACCGACGTCGTCGAGCGGATCACGGGCATCCGCCAGCGCGAGACCGTGCCCGACGCGGTCGTGCGCCGCGCCGAGCAGGTCGAACTGGTCGACATCACCCCGCAGGCCCTGCGGCGGCGGCTCGCCCACGGCAACGTCTACGCCGCCGACCGGATCGATGCCGCGCTGGGCAACTACTTCCGCGTCGCCAACCTCACCGCGCTGCGCGAGCTGGCCCTGCTGTGGGTGGCGGACCAGGTGGACGTCGCCCTGCAGCGCTACCGCGCAGAACAGGACATCACCGACACCTGGGAGGCCCGCGAGCGCGTGGTCGCGGCGATCACCGGCGGGCCGGAGAGCGAGACGCTGATCCGCCGCGCGCGCCGGATCGCCCTGCGCGCGGGCGCGGACCTGCTCGTCGTGCACGTCCTGCGCGGGGGCGGGCTCGAGGGCGCGTCGCCGGGGACCGTCGCCCGCTGCCGCGAGGTCACCGACGACCTCGGCGCGACCTTCCACACCGTGGTCGGCGACGACGTGCCCACCGCGCTGCTGGACTTCGCCCGCGGCGTCAACGCGACGCAGCTGGTGCTCGGCACCTCCCGCAGGCCGCGGCTGGCCCGGGTGTTCGACGAGGGCATCGGCGCGGCCGTCATCCAGGCGTCCGGGCCGATCGACGTGCACATGGTCACCCACGACGAGGCCCGCCGCGGCCTGCGCTGGCGCGTGCTCCGCAGCTCGTTCCAGCGCTCGCGGCTGCTCGTCGGGTGGCTGATGGCCCTGCTGCTGCCCGCGGCGTCCGCGGCGCTGTGCCTGCTGCTGCGCGACCGGATCGAGCTGTCGACGGTGCTGCTCGGCTTCGTGCTGGCCACCGTCGTCGTCGCCATGGTCGGCGGGCTCGGCCCCGGGCTGGTGGCGGCGTTCCTGGGGGCGGGCCTGCTCAACTTCTTCTTCACCGAGCCGTACCACAGCCTCACCGTGGCCGCGCCGCGCAACATCATCTCGCTGGCCGCCATGGTGATCGTCGCCGTGCTCGTGGCGCTGGTGGTCGACCGGGCGGCGCGGCTGGCCCAGCAGGGCGCCCGCGCCCGCACCGAGGCCGCGCTGCTGGCGTCGTACTCGCGGGCAGTGCTCAGCCCGCACCCGCTGGCGCGGCTGCTCACCCAGGTCCGCGAGCACTTCGGCCTCGACTCGGTCGCCCTGCTCGAACGCCGCGACGGCCGGTGGGAGCGGGTCGCCTGCGTGGGCGCGCGGCCGTGCGCCGAACCCGACGACGCCGACGTCGACGTCCCGGTGACCGCCGACGTCCACCTGGCGCTGCGCGGGCGTTCCCTGTCGGCGAGCGACCAGCGGGTGCTGGAGGCCGCCGCCGGTCAAGCCCTCCTGGCGCTGCGCCAGCAGCGGATGGCCGCCGAGACCGCCGATGCCCAGCGGCGCGCGGCCACCACCGAACTGCGCACCGCCCTGCTCTCGGCCGTCGGCCACGACCTGCGCACCCCGCTGACCTCGATCAAGGCCGCCATCGGCAGCCTGCGCGCCCCGGACATCGAACTCTCCGCGGCCGACACCGCCGAGCTGATGGCCGCCGTCGAGGAGTCCGCCGACCGGCTGGCCGGTCTGGTCGACAACCTCCTGGACTCCTCCCGCCTGGCCACCGGCGCGGTCACCCCCCAACTCCGCCCGGTCGGCTACGACGAGGTCGTCGCCCAAGCCCTCGCAGGCATCGACGAACGCCGCACCGTCACCGTCGACGTGGACGAGGGCCTGCCCCCGGTCCTGGCCGACCCCGGCCTGCTGGAACGCGTCGTCGCCAACGTCATCGACAACGCCCTGCGCCACGGCGCGGGCGCCCCCGGCATCGCCGTCCGCGCCAGCACCCACGGCGACCAGGTCGAACTCCGCGTCGTCGACCACGGCCCCGGCCTGCCCAAACAGGCCGCCGACACGGTCTTCACCCCGTTCCACCGCTTCGGCGACCGCGCCACCCCCGGCATCGGCCTGGGCCTCAGCGTCGCCAAGGGCTTCATCGACGCCATGGGCGGGACCATCGCCGCCGAGGACACCCCCGGCGGCGGCCTCACCATGGTCATCTCCCTCCCCGCGGGCTGACGCCGCGCGCCGATGAGTTCGCCTGGGCCGGGACGTATCACCTGGGTGAGGCCATCGACGAGAGGGACGAGCATGGTGATCATCGCAGGGCACGTGGAGGTCGACCCGGGCGAGCGGGACGCGTTCGTGCAGGCCCACCGGGACCTGGTGCGGCGGGCGCGGCGGGCGCCGGGGTGTCTCGACCTGGTCATCGCCGCCGACCCGCTCGACCGGGGCCGGGTGAACAACTTCGAGCGCTGGGAGTCCCGCGCGGCCCTCGACGCGTGGCGGGCGGTCGCCTCGGCCCCGGACACCGGCATCGCGATCGTCGCCGACCGCGTCATGGAGTACACCGTCGCGGATGTGCGTCCGCCCTTCGGCTGACGTCGCGGAATTGTCGGTGGTCGAACGTATGGTCGATACCAACGGGAAGGAGGAGCATGCAGGACATCAGTTGGCGGCTCGTGCACGACGCGGTCATCCCGTACGGCAAGGCGGGATACGACACCGTGGTGCACGCGCGCGCGTTCGAGTCTGGATCCGACGACATCCCGGTGGTAGTGCTCGGTGAGTTCGGGGATCACCGCGGCAGACCCCTGACCCAGGCGTTCGCCGACGCCGCCGCGGCGGCGCAGGCCGCGCTGTACCGGCGCGGCGACCGGCTGCGGTTCGTCCACCACACCCCGCACGGGCAGCGGTTCCACGAGGTGCGGTTCCACGAGCGCCGCCGGACCACCGTCTTCTACCACCGCGGCGCGCCACCCGTGCGGCGCGGGCGCTCCGCGCACTGGTCAACCAGCGCCACCGCGGTCACCGTGCGCGGCGCCCGCAGGCACGTCTTCCAGCCGCCGCGCTGGCAGCAGGACACCCCATGGACCTTCCACGGCCCCAGCTGGACCGAGTTGCGCGTCGAGGGGACGCAGACCATCCCCCAGGCGCGGTCCGCGCAGCCCATGGCGCTGTTCCTGCCCGACCTGCTGGGCGACACCCCCATCCAGGTCTGGCCAGCGGACCGCTACCTGCCCTCGCTCATCGGCGGAGCCACGGCCCGCAAACTCGCCGACGCCCGCAACGACGCTCTCCTGCCGCACACCCCGGTTCTCTTCTAGAAGGGAGACAACGCGATCAGTGCCCGCGCCCCGCCATCGGCAGGCGCGCGCGGTGCAAAGTCCTCGGTCCCCGACTCGACGACGAACCGGCCCACGATGCCGCTGTCCTCGTGAGGACGCGGCAGCGGCACACGTATGACGTCGTCGGGTCGGTACGACCGCCCATCGCGAGCCGCACCTGCGCGCCATTCGACGCGACTATGACGCCCTCCGGCGCGGCCGGGTGCTCCGGCGGCGGCCTGCCGTCCGTCCCGGGCACCAGGAACTGCATGTGCGGGTACTAATCAACTTAGGTGGCTTGCGACCGCGCCGAACTGGTCGCCATGGCCTACCGCCACGGCCACGTCCACCCGGCCGGTCCCCGTCGGGAGCCCGAGACGGATATCCGAATCGAGGGGCCGCTAGCCCCCTCGGAGACGTTGACAGCTGATGGAGAGTCGCGGCCCGGGCGCTCCCGGACTTGTGAACCGCCGTCTCTAGTGGACGCGATTGGTCCAAATGAGTGATCATGGCCCAGCCGGTGACACGTCTGTGGCCGTTTCGCGAAACCACTCCCAAGTGGACGAGCGGCGGCGCGGAGGACCGGGATGGGTGCTGGGTACGCGGTGGTGGATGTGGAGACGACCGGTTTGGCGCCGGGGCGGCACCACCGGGTGGTCGAGGTGGCGATCGTGCGGCTCGATGAGCGTGGCCGGGTGATCGACGAGTGGTGCACACTGGTGAACCCGCAGCGGGACCTCGGGCCGCAGCACATCCACGGGGTCCGAGCGGCGGATGCGCGGAAGGCTCCGGTGTTCGGCGACATCGCGGGCGAGGTCGCCCGGATGCTCAACGGGCGGGTGTTGGCCGGCCACAACGTGTCCTTCGACGCGCGGTTCCTCCAGGCCGAGTACTCGAGATTGGGAATCGACCTTCCATTCACCGACATGCCTTCCTTGTGCACGATGCGATGGGCGGACAGCTTTCTCGACACCGCGGCGCGGACGCTGTCCGCGTGCTGCGCGGCGGCGGGAATCGAGTTGGAGCACACGCACTCGGCATTGCACGACGCGCGGGCTGCAGCCGAGCTGCTCGGGGCATATCTACGATGGGCGGGGGTCCCGGTTCCCTGGGAGGACATCCTCAGGGGAGCGGCTGGCTGGCCGTGGCCGGATCTGGCGTCCGGAGACGTCCGTCCGGTCCAGCGTGGACAGCGTTACCATGACGAGCGGCACTTTCTGGCGAAGCTCGTCGATCTTCTTCCCCGCGTGACGCAGCCGCCGCGGGCTGATGAGTACCTGGCGGTGCTGGACCGCGCGCTGCTTGATCGGCACGTGTCCGCGTGCGAGCAGGATGAGTTGCTGGAGACCGCACGGAGCCTGGGTTTGGGTTTGGCGGAGGTGCTTTCCCTGCATCGCGGTTACCTGATGGAACTCGGCAAGGCCGCGTGGGCGGACCATGTGGTCACCGACGAGGAGGCCGCAGACCTCGACCTCGTCGCCGCGCTGCTGGGACTCGGCGGCGACGATGTCGCCCAAGCATTGGCCCCGCAATCCCAGGTGCGGCTCACTGCCGGGGACGCCGTGGTGTTCACCGGGCAGATGCGAGAACCTCGAGAGGTGTGGGAGCAGCGGGCAGCGGCGTCCGGTCTCGTTGTCGGCCCTGGCGTCTCGAAGAAAAGGACTCGCCTGGTGGTCGCCGCGGACCCGGACACGATGTCGGGGAAAGCGGCGAAAGCGCGGTCCTTCGGCATCCCGGTTGTGTCCGAGGACTCGTTCGCCGGGATGCTCGCCGGACTCGGCCAAGGAGACTAAGCCCGGCGGAGCTGCGGCTCAGCTGTGGATGGGTTAGAAGGGCGCTGTTCCCGCCGCCCATGTCTTCGCCCAATCGATGCGGACGCCGGTGGCGGCAAGGTCGCCGAACTCCACGTTGGTGAACGGCATAGCCAGGTAGCGGACCTGATCGTGGTCGGGACCAGCCGCGCTGACGGTGACGAGCGCCAGCCGATAGTCCGGGCTGGCGTTCTTGGCTGTGACGACCTCGTTGTGGGTCACGTAGAAGTCCGTGGCACCCTCCAGTCGCGCCTTCACCTCGATGCGGATCGATGGTCCGTCGTCCGGTGGGACTGACAGTACGTCGTACCCGGGATTCGTGAACGCCTGCGGCTGCGGTGTTCGACCGAGGTTGCGTTCGACGGCCAACACCAGGTCTACGCCGCGCTGCTCGACGGCTTTGGTCTCCACCGCGCGGATCGGGGCGTCTGAGGGGAGGGCGTCCTGAACCGAGGCCAGGGGCAGCACCAGGGCCGCTGTCATGATGCGCGGAGGCTTCCCGGACAATTGGACCTGCTGGTCGAGGAGCGCCAAGCGATGCGCCCTGCGGACGAGGAGGTCCTGCGCCTTGCGGCGCAGGCTCTCCGCACTCTCGCGGACCTGCGCTCCGGCTGCCTCCCGCAGCCCCACCCGGCGTGCTTCCTGCGTCAGCCGCTCGGCTTCCGAGGCGAGGCGCTCGTCGACGTGGGCACGAAGGCGTTCGATCTCCGCGACCCTGCGAGGAGCCACTTCCGCGAGATAGTCCTGGAGACGGTTGTTAATGATCCACGAGCGGGCTTGTGTCTCGGCCTCGGGGAGCCACGGGAGACCCTTCGCCGACGCCACCGCCTTTGTCTCTGGCGTGGTGACGCAGTCCAGATAGGGTGCCGGACCCGCAGGCGTCACCTTCCCGGTGGAATCGACGTGCGCGTAGCCGAACCGCTTCGCGATGGACTCACCCGCGCCGTCGACGGCCTCCTCGACCAAGCCGACGAGGAGGCGCGGCTTACTCACCTCAGCGGACACGAGCACTGTGCCGCGTTCGAGGACGTGGTTCAACTGCGTGATGGTTAGGTCGATGACGGCGTCAAGCAGAGGATGACCAGGCGCGAGGAGTTGCGGCCGCGGCTTGGTGTCGTCGTTGACCCGGTCGATGTCGAACACGACGCGCTCATACTGCGACGCTATTGGGCCGTACTTGGCCACGGCCCGCACGCCTGCGGGAACTAACGTGATCTCGTATCGTCCCCGTTCCCGCCTGACAAGCCTGCCGCCGAGACGTTGGAAAGCATGCCGGAAAACCCATTCGACATAGTGCGGCTGGAGGCGGCGGGCCTGGGCCTCCTCCATCTGTCGCCGCATCCGACGCAGGTCGGTGTCGGACAGGGCGTCGTGGGTGAGGGCGCGTTCCTCGAGCAGTTCCTTGAGGCCGTGGGCGACTGACTCGTCGATGACCTGCGCCATCCGGGCACGGGTCTCGGGATGGTCGCCATAGCGGATCGCCTCGATCAGCAGATCCCGTAGAGGAGTCTCGTCGAACGCCGCGCCCAGAACGTCGAACACCTTCCCGCCGTACGCCTTGCGTTGTTCATCGATCTTCGCGAGCAGCTTCGTGAAGACCTCGCCCTCGCGAGTGTTTGTCGCTACGAGGTTCCACAACCTGCACACCTCGGTCTGTCCGATGCGGTGGACTCGGCCGAAGCGTTGTTCGATGCGGTTGGGGTTCCACGGAAGGTCGTAGTTGACGACCAAGTGCGCGGCCTGGAGGTTCAGGCCTTCACCAGCCGCGTCGGTGGCCAAGAGGACTCGGCAGGCGGGGTTGGTGGTGAATTCCTCGGTGATCTCGCGACGCTTGCCCCTCGCCACCCCGCCGTGGATGGCCTGGACCGCTTCGGACGTGCCGTAGAGAGACCGGATCTTGCGGACGAGGTAGTTCAGCGTGTCGCGGTGCTCGGTGAAGATGATCAGCTTTCGCAGTTCGGCCGCGTCGGGGTGGATGAGATCGTTGTCGGCCAGGATCCGCCGGAGTTCCACCCACTTCCGGTCGGAATCGAGGTTGCGCACCTGACGGGCGACCGAGACGAGCCGGTCGAGCTCGGCGAGCTCGGTGTCCAGTTCGGCGATGGTCCTGGCGGCGGTGGCCGCGTCCAACAACTCGTCCTCGAGCTGCTCGATCTCGGCCGCGTTGTGCTCGTCATCGTCCCACGAAGCCGGATCTATCGTGGGGTCGGGCGACACGCTTCGCCCCTTCGCCAGATCGTCGCGACGCCGTCGCAGACGGTCCACCCGTCGGACCAGTGACTGGTGGATGGCCTCCGGACTGGACGCCAGTCGCCGCTGCAGCACGGTGAGCGCGAATCCGACCGTGTTGCGCCGGGTGTCGCCCAAGCGCTCGGCACGGTTCATTCCCTCGCGCACGTACTCGGTGACCCGCTCGTACAGGTCCTGTTCGCGAGCGGTTAGTTCGTAGGGCACGGTTTGGGCGATACGCTCGGGGAAGAGCGGCTTACCCTCGAAGGTGAGTAGGTCCTCCTTCACCATGCGTCGCATGAAGCCCTTGGTGTCGGGAGGATTCGCGCCCGGACGCGCCCTCCCCGCGAAGCCGTCGCGGTCGAGCAGCGTGAGGAAGAGTTGGAAGTCGTCGGCCTTTCCCGCGTGCGGGGTGGCCGTCATCAGAAGCAGGTGCCGGGTTCGATCGCGCAGAGTCTCGCCAAGCTGGAACCGCTTGGTCTTGTCGACCCGCTCGCCGAAATAGTGCGCGCCCATGCGGTGGGCCTCATCCACGACGACCAGGTCGAACTCGGTCTCCTCAAGCTGTGAGCGCAGTTCGGTGCTGCGGGCGAGCTGGTCCATCCTCGCGATCAGCAGCGGGTATCGCTCGAAGACGCCGGCGCCGAGCGACGCGTCGGCCATCGACCTGCTCAGGATCTCGAAGCGCAGGCCGAACTTGAAGAACAGCTCATCCTGCCACTGCTCGACCAAACCGCCCGGGACTACCACCAGACACCGTTTCACGTCGTCGCGGAGCAGAAGCTCCTTGATGTAAAGACCCGCCATGATGGTCTTGCCCGCGCCCGGGTCGTCGGCCAGGAGGAACCGCAGTGGGGTCCGGTCGAGCATCTCCCCGTACACCGCGCGGATCTGGTGCGGGAGCGGCCGCACCTCGCTGGTGGCGACCGCCAGCATCGGATCGGACAGGCCCGCGTACCGGATCCGCTGTGCCTCGGCGACCAGGCGGAACTCCTGCGCGTCCGCGTCGAACGGTCTGCTGCCCGTGCTGGAGGGGGTGAGCGCGGACTCGTCGGACCGGAACAGCACCCGCTGGTGCAATCCGCCGTCGGAGGACTTGTAGGTCAGTTCGACCGCGTCGCGGCCGTGCCATTGCGCGGCGATTACGGCGACCGGTTCCCCGGGCACCACTCCCACGACCCGAACACCGGAGACGAGATCCTCCAGCCGCACCGAACACCCTCCCGACGTTCATCGCCAACCACCGCACTGTCCCTACCATCGCGGCCGAATGGACCGCGTTAACAGACAACGCGTAGGTTCGTCCGACCAATGATCTACCCTCGAGCACCCTTGGGAACGCATCGACCTACGGCGGGGCATGGACAGGACAGAGCGCGACGCGCTGCGCGACATCGTGGCGGATCTGCGTCAGTGGGGCGAGTGGGCGACCGCGATGCTCTCCTGGCATGAGTCCGTTCAGGCAGCGGCCAGGACCCATGAGCAACGGCTGATCGCCCGTGCCGTGGAGGTGAGCCGGGCTGGGCAGGCGGCTTGGCAGGTGGTGCCTCTTGGCGAGCCGGACGCCACCTCGGTCGAACATCTCGTCAATCGGGCGAACCTGCCGACGATGACCAGGGAGGACCGCGATCTGACCCGTCTGCTGGTCAAGGAGCTGCGTCCTGTCCTCGACGGTGTCAAGCCAGCGCTCACCGTGCGCCGATTCTTCGCTGGTTCGGCGAAGAAGCAGGCAGCGGTCGAGGCTGGTGAGTCCTTGCGCCGCCACCACGACAAAGCGACGGCCGAGGGCTGGGCGGCGCGTATCGACGAACTCGGCGAATGGGCCGACCGGGTCGACTGTGCACGCTCGGGGCTGGTGGCCCTGCTTAAGCCGGAGGTGGGCTTCTCGCTGGTCGCGCAGGCGAAAGCCTCCGGGGCGAGGATGCTGGAGCGCGCGGCGTTCCATGGCCTTCCCGAGGCGATTCGGGAGATTGATCAAGCCGTCGCAGGCGAGGAGGCCTACCGGAAAGCCGCGACCGAGGCCGGGCACAAGGTCCGCCAAGCCGACGTCGTGCGCGTCCTGGAAACGATGTCCGTCGACCTTCTCAAGTCAGCGACCCGCGACCGCATCCGCCTCAGCCCGCTCACCGATGCGGGCGTCACCACCGTGCGAGAGGTCTTGATCCGCGGGATGGCGCTGCGACTGCTTCCCGGCGTCGGGGAGACATCGGCGCGGCGCATGATCGCTGCGGCCGAGACGCTGCGCAAGTCGGCGTACGACGAGATGCCGGTACGCATCGACATCGGCAACCGCCATCCCGAGACCACCCGGCTGCTGGCCCGGTTGGCCGAGTGGGACGCGTGCCGCCGGACCCGGGGAGCGGCCGCCGACCTGGAACGCGCCCGCGAACTCGCACGACTTGGATCCGCTATCGACAGCGGGACGAGCCACTTGCTGGTGGTTCCCGTGCGGTCGCTGCCCGTCGATGAGCTGCGCGAGGGCATCGAGGTCGTCAAACGGCGCGCCGAGCTGCTGCGGACCGGCCTGCCGTCGGGTAAGCGAGCGGCGGCGACCGCCGATCCGTGGGAGGACTTCCTCGCCCGGCCCGCCGACTACTTCGCGATGCTGTCCGAGCTCGGTTTCCTCACTGAGGACGAGAAGGCCGCGCAGGGTGACCTTCCCGAGGAGATCATTCAGGCGGTGCGCGACCAGGCGCTAAGTGGTGAGCACCTCACCGCGTCACTACGCGGTTATCAGAGTTTCGCTGCCCGTTTCGCACTCGTCCAGCGCAAGGTCGTGATCGGTGACGAGATGGGTTTGGGCAAGACGGTCGAGGCCTTGGCCGTCCTCGCGCATCTGCGCAGTCGCGGAGAATCGCACTTCCTGGTGGTGTGCCCGGCCGCGGTGGTGACGAACTGGACGCGGGAGGTGCACGGCAAGTCGAAGCTCTGGGCGTACCGGATCCACGGGCCGGACCGCGACAGCGCGGCGAAGGCGTGGGCGCGGGATGGCGGCGTCGCCGTGACGACCTTCGAGACGTTGGCGTCGTGGGAGCCCGTCCTCCGAACCGTCCGTCACCTGGCGTGCGTCGTCGTCGACGAGGCTCACTACATCAAGAACCCGCGAGCCCAGCGAACCATCAGGACGAACGCGATCCTCTCCCGCGCGGAGCGCGCGGTGTTGCTCACCGGCACGCCGCTAGAGAACAAGGTGGAGGAGTTTCGGAACCTCGTCTCGTACCTCCGCCCCGATCTGCCGATCGGTGTCGCGGATCTGGAGCCCAAGGCATTCCGCAGGCGGGTCGCGCCGGTGTACCTGCGGCGCAATCAGGAGGATGTGCTGACGGAACTGCCCGAGCTCATCCAGGTGGACGAGTGGCTGCCCATGTCCGCCTCGGAGTCCGCGCTCTACTGGGAGGGCGTGCGGCAGAGCAACTTTGCAGCGATGCGACAGGCGGCGATGCTCGCGGGAGCCGGATCGCAGAAGTTGATCAGGCTGGTCGAGATCGTGCGAGAGGCTGAGGAGAACCAGCGGAGGGTGATCGTCTTCTCCCATTTCAGGGCGGTGCTGGACTTGGTGGCCGAGTCCCTGCCTGGTCCGGTGTTCGGCCCGTTGACCGGGTCGGTCGCCTCGCGCAAACGGCAGGAGCTTGTCGACCAGTTCTCGTCCGCCGAGCACGGAGCGGTACTCGTCGCTCAGATCATCGCTGGCGGTGTGGGCCTCAACATCCAGTCGGCGTCCGTGGTGGTGATTTGCGAACCCCAGCTGAAGCCGACCACCGAGGAGCAGGCCATTGCCCGCGCCCACAGGATGGGCCAGGTGCTGTCGGTGCAGGTTCACCGCCTGCTGTCTGAGGACAGCGTGGACCAGCGAATCACCGAGATCCTCGCCCGAAAGAAGCGGATCTTCGACGAGTTCGCCCGAGTCAGCGACACCGCCGACTCGACTCCGGACGCGGTCGACCTTACCGAAGCCGAGCTGGTCAGGGAGGTCCTCGAAGCCGAGCGGCGGCGACTGGCCGGACGGCCGCAGAGGTAAGGAGCCGAGGCGGGACTCAGCTTTCAAGCCGGTAGTACGCCGAACCCGCCACGGCGACGACGGTGATGTCCGAAACCCCGGGTCGGGCGACCGCGCGCCAGCCCGCGGGGCCGAGGTCGGGCGGGAGGCCGGGGTGGTGCAGCCCGGTGACGCCGCCGCCGACGATGCGGCCGAGCGGGTCGAGCACGAGGACGCAGTCGGCGGGGCGGCCGTCGATGGCGGTCCAGCCGGTGAGCACGGCGTCCGCGGTGGCCGGGCGGGTGTCCACCACGCCGTTCCCGGCGGGCAGGGGGCGGATGTGGGCGCGGTCGACGGTCCCGTCGAGTTCGTGGTGCCCGCAGCCGAGGGTGAAGTCGGTGAACGGGTACATGCCCATGGCCTTCGCGGCCGGGATGACGCCGCTCTGGATGCGCAGCTCCGCGAGGGCGGCGGGCGCCTCGACGCGCAGGGCGGCAGCCGCGACCTCAAGGGGACCGTACGACCGGCGGACGTCGGCCGCCTTGGGCGCGCCCAGGCTGAACGTGACCGCGCCGACGACCAGCACGCCGACGACGAGGTGCCTGCGCGGCAGGCGCTCGCTGAGCGCGAGCAGCCCGATCGCCGCGCACAGGGCGAGCGCGGCGACGATGGCGTACCGGCTGACCAGGCCGACGTTCCCGCCCCCGGTGGTCCGCCCCGCCCCGATCAGCGCGGCCAGGGCGACGGCGTAGCAGGCCAGGCCCACCCAGCCCGCGTCGGTGGCGCGCCGCCGTCCCAGCGCGGAGTAGGCAAGGAGGACGAGCACCCCGGCGGTCACGCCCCCGGCGAGGACGGCCAGGTCCGGGCTCTGCGCGGTCCACACCCCGCCCAGCGCCGCCATGGCGACGGACAGTCGGTCCGCGGGCTGGAACCCCGCGACCGCGCCGGAGTTCATCCCGTCCGGCTTGGTGAGGACCCACAGCAGCGCCACGGCGACGCCGACGGCGGCGGGGACCCACGCGCGGCCGCGGCGGACCCACACGACGAGCGCGAGCGCGAACCACACCGGCAGCCCGGCCCCGAACGACAGCGTCGCCAGTCCCGCGCACGCGTAACCCCAGGCCGTTCGCCCGTGGTGCGCGAGCGAAAGCGCGGCCACGCTGAGGAATACGGCGGGCGCCCAGCTGATCCCGTTGGTCGCCTGCGCCCACAGTTCGAGCGCGTGCGGGCTGAACACGAGGAACGAGAACCCGGCCGTGAGCGCCGCCCGCAGCGTCGGGTCCAGCGCGCGGGGAAGCATGGTGGCCAGCAGGACCACCACGCCCGCCAGCAGCGCCACGGTCATCACGGTCAGGGCGCGGTTGCTGCCGCCGAGCACCTGCGCGTCCAGCCAGAAGATCAACGACGGCACCAGGAACGGCTGCTCGAGGTGGTAGCTCGCGACCTGGCCGGGCACCAGCCCGCCCTGGTCGTCGGTGATCTTCGCGAGGACGTGCCAGTAGTCGAGCAGCACGTGCGTGCGCGATCCGCGCGCCGCCTGCCACAGCGCGAGCGCCGCGGGCGCGGCGGCCAAGACCAGGAGCGCGACGCGCCACAGCCTGCCCTGCTCCCGCGTGCGTCTGTCCTCGTCCACCGCCGTCATGGCTACCCCCTCGTCCTGTGGCGGCGGAAGGTTACCCGTCGGCAGGTGGCCGTCGAGCGCGCGGTGAACACTCGCCCGCCGTGCTTGTGCCCGGCGAGCGCGGGCCAGCATGATCGCCGCCAT
The DNA here is from genome assembly GCF_024760565.1 of Actinokineospora sp. UTMC 2448. Lineage (NCBI taxonomy): Bacteria > Bacillati > Actinomycetota > Actinomycetes > Pseudonocardiales > Pseudonocardiaceae > Actinokineospora > Actinokineospora sp. UTMC 2448. The sequence continues at coordinate 2,029,792 of NZ_CP031087.1, forward strand.
GAAGATGCGAACCCTGCTCACGTTTGGCCTGGTGGCCGTCCTGGCGGTCCCGCCCGCGCCCGCCGCGGCCGCCGTGGCGCCGAAGATCGCCACCTACAACGTGTTCATGCTGTCCCGCGCCCTCTACCCGAACTGGGGCCAGAGCACCCGCGCCGACCTGATCGACCGGGAGGGCGTCCTCGCCGGGCAGGACGTCGTCGTGCTGCAGGAACTGTTCGACAACGCCGCGGGCGACCGCCTGCTGGCCAACCTCGCCGACACCTATCCGCACCGCACGCCGACCGTCGGCCGCTCGCGCGCAGGCTGGGACGCCACCACCGGCGCCTACGGCGACACCACCCCCGAGGACGGCGGCGTCGCGATCCTCAGCCGGTGGCCGATCGCCGAGCGCGACCAGCACGTCTACACCACCGGCTGCGGCGCGGACCGCCTCGCCAACAAGGGGTTCGCCTACGTCCGACTGGCCTCGCCCGCCGGTCCCGTGCACGTGATCGGCACGCACATGCAGGCCGAGGACCCCGCCTGCGCTGACGCGGCGGCCGTACGCGCCACCCAGCGCGCCGAGATCGCCGCCTTCCTGGCCGCCGAGGGCATCCCCGCCGACGAGCCGCTGTACGTGGCAGGCGACCTGAACGTGATCAAGGACGGCCCCGAGTACCCGGCGATGCTGGCCGACCTGGACGCGCCCGCGCCCCCGTACACCGGGCACCCGCACTCGTGGGACTGCGCCGACAACTCCGTCTGCCGCGGCCAGTACGGCCCTGAGTACGCGTCCGAGCACCTGGACTACGTGCTCACCCTCCAAGGCCCGCTGCTGACCAACGAGACCCGCCGGGTGAAAAGTCCGGTATGGACGGTGACGTCCTGGTTCCGCACGTACTCCTACACCGACTTCTCCGACCACTACCCGGTGTTCGGCCACTGATCGCCCGATCGGCGGCCGGACGCGCCCGACTGGTCCGTCCGGCCGCCGGACGTTCGGGTGACGGCCGCGCCCCGCGGACCCGCTCCCGGTAGCAGTGGTGCGGGCGAACGTGGGATCTCCCGCCGGTCAACCGCGTCCGATCCGGTGACGGCCGCAACGCCGGGAACCGGTCGCGCGAACTACCTGCCGGTGATGAGCGCCTTCCGCGTTGGGGAGTGGTTCACGTGGCCGGATTCCTAGTCGATCGCCCTCGGACGGTCCGGGTGCTGGGCGCGTTCAGCGCGCTCGCGCTGGTCTTCTCCGGGTCGTCCGTTCCCCCGCAGGAGGCTGCCGGTCCGACGGTGGCGCTGGTCGCCGACCAGTGCGCCGACAGCGGCGCCGCTGCCGTGCGGACGGGCGAGCGGGCCGCGCGCGCCGAGGTGGGGCTGCCCGCCCACCAGGTGGTGGTGCGGCCCGGCGAGCCGGGCACGCGCACCATCGCCCACGAGGGCGCGAAGCTGCAGATCGGCCCGGACGCCGTGCGGCTGCCCGTCGGCGTCGGCATCACGCCGCTGGGCCAGGGCCAGCTGCCCGCGCTCGACTCCGGCATGACGAACGTGACCGGACCGCACAAGGGCTACCGGTTCACGCCGACGCCGCACACGTTCTCCGCCGAGATCACGGTGACCATGCCGTACGACCCGGCGCTGCTGACCCCGGACTTCACCGCCAACGACATCTTCACCTTCTTCTACGACGAGCTGGGCGCCTGCTGGAAGCCGCTGCGCCGCGTCGCCGTCGACGAGGCCAACCACCAGATCGTGTCGGCGACCGACCACTTCACCAACATGATCAACGCGACGGTGACGGTCCCCGAGCACGCCGAGGGCGCGTCGTTCGACCCCAACCAGCTCAAGGACATCCAGGCCGCCGACCCCGCGCAGGGCGTCGCGCTGATCGCCCCGCCCGGCCCGAACAGCCAGGGCGACAACCGGCTGAGCCATCCCATCGAGGTGCCGCCGGGCCGCGAGGGCCTGCAGCCCAAGCTGGACGTGCGCTACAACTCCTCCGGCGGCAACGGCTGGATGGGCACCGGATGGGACCTGGCCACGCCCGCCATCGTGACCGAGACCCGCTGGGGCGTCCCGCGCTACGACGACGGCCTGGAGACCGAGACCTACCTGCTCAACGGCGAGCAGCTGACCCCGGTCGCGCACCGCGGGCAGCTGCAGGCGCGCACGGCGGACAAGGTCTTCCACGCCCGCGTCGAGGGCGGGTTCGACCGGATCGTCCGGCGCGGCGACCACCCGTCGAACTACCGCTGGGAGGTCACCGACAAGACCGGCACGACCTACTTCTACGGCTCGGCCAAGGGCGCGCCCGCGCCGGAGCCGGAGGCCAGCCTGGCCGACGCCGAGGGCAACGTGCACCTCTGGGCGCTGCGCGAGGTCCGCGACGCCAACGGCAACCTGCTGCGCTACCACCACGCCAAGGTCGAGGACCCGGGCGTGGACGGCGGAGCCGAGCCCGGCCGCAACCTCTACCCGAAGCGGATCACCTACACCGGGCACGGCGACACCGAGGGCCGCTACTCCGTCACCTTCGTCCGCGACCGCGAGCTGGGCGAGCCGCTGCGCGCGGACAAGACCATCGACGCCCGCGGCGGCTTCAAGCGGGTGACCGGCGACCTGCTGCGCCGCGTCGAGGTCCGCATCGACGACCAGCCCGTCCGCGACTACTCCTTCGAGTACACCACCGGCGCGTTCGCCAAGACGCTGCTGAAGAAGATCACCCAGCACGACGCGACCGGCGCGCTGTTCACCGCGCACGAGTTCGACTACTTCGACGACATCCGCGACGCCGAGGGCCAGTACCAGGCGTTCGACCAGCTCGCGTGGACCAGCCCAGGCGACGACCTCGGCAGCGACGCGCTCAACCTGACCCCGGACGAGGCGGGCGAGGCGAGCGCGCTCAACGCGAACACCAGCGTCGGCGGCGGCGGGCACCTCTACGTCGGCGTGGGCAGCTCGCCGACCAAGTCCGGGTCGGTCGGCGTCAAGGTCGGCTTCAACCACGCCGAGGACAGCGGCCTGCTCGCGCTCATCGACGTCGACGGCGACTCCCTGCCGGACAAGGTGTTCCGCGACGGCGGCCAGGTGAAGTACCGGCGCAACCTCGCAGGCCCCGGCGGCACGCCCCGGTTCTCTGACGACGCGCGCGCGTTGGCCCTACCGGGCATCCAGAGCGAGAGCAGCAACAGCGTCACCCTCGGCGTCGAGGGCTACGCGGGCGCGGTCGCCGCTCAGCTGGACTACGTCAACACCTTCTCCCGCACCACGCAGTACTTCGCCGACGTCAACGGCGACGGCATCACCGACCTGGTGAACGGCACGACCGTCCTGTTCGGACGGCTCGGCGACGGCGGCGTCCCGGTGTACGGCGTCAGCGGCGACACGCCGGTGCCGATCGGCGCGGGGCAGGTCGACACCGACGGGCTGCTCGGCGACTACGCCGCCGACCAGGAACGGCTGATCGACTCCTTCCCGCTGCTGGACAGCGTCCGGCGCTGGGTCGCCCCCTACGACGGCCAGGTCCGCGTCACCGGCGGCGTCCGGCTGGCCCCGGAGACCGCGGCCGAGCGCGACGCCTCCACCACCGCCGACGGCGTCCGCGTCGCGATCCAGCACGAGGGCGCTGAGCTGTGGGCGCAGCGCATCGAGGCCGAGGACGACGCCGAGTACGCCCCCACCGGGGTCGACGCGATCACCGTCAGCCGAGGCCAGCGGCTGTACTTCCGCGTCCAGTCGGCCTTCGACGGCGGCCTGGACGAGGTCGTCTGGAACCCGGTCGTCAGCTATGTCGGCGCCCCGGCGGGCGTCGACGTCAACGGGCTGGCGCACCACACCTTCGACGCCGCGCGCGACTTCACCCTCGCGGGCCGCTCCGCCGAGGTCACCGTCCCGCTGACCGGCACCATGCGGCTGTCCGGAGACCTGGTGAAGAAGGCCGCCACGACCGACGACGTCACCGTGGTCATCACCCGCGACGGCGCGCCGGTGTTCGAGCAGACCCTCGCCGCGAACGCCACGGGCACCATCCCCGTCACCGGCGACATCGCCGTGCAGAAGGGCCAGAAGCTCAAGTGGCGGGTGCGGGTCGACTCGCCGATCGACGTCGACCAGGTGGAGTGGATCCCGAGGGCGCACTACACCGAGGCCGAGGGCGTCGACCGGCTCACCGCGCCCGACGGCAGCCCGCTCGTCGTCGTGCACCCGCCGTACGACCTGGACATCTACCCGGTCAACGGGCTCACCGCGCCGCAGGCGGCCTACGTCGTCCCGGCCGACGGCCAACTCGACGTGACTCCAGCGCTGACGTTCGACTTCGGCGGCGAGACCCCGACCGCCCGGGTGGCGTTCACCGTCAAGCGGCGCGGCGCGCTGGCGGGCAAGGGCTTCTTCGACATCGTCGCGGGCCAGGTCACCGCGCCCGCCCCGCTCGCGGTCGACGCCCAGGAGGGCGAGGAGCTGTTCTTCGACTTCAGCACCACCAGCCCCACCCTGCGCGACGCGCTCACCGGCAGCTCGGTGACCGTCGACGGCTCTGCGGCCCCGCACGCCTTCCACAGCGCGGCCGTGGAGGGCGCGTTCCCGCAGCCGTACCGAGGGTGGGCCACGATCGGCTACAACGGCAACCGCGACCGCGCGGGCCAGCCGATCGTCCAGGACGACCTGGTCATCGACGAGAGCTTCGCCGACCAGCTGCCGGACTCGGTCGATCCGCAGGCGCAGAAGGACGAGTTCGCGGCCGACCCGCGCATCACGCCGCCGAAGGTGGCCCCGTTCTCCCCGTCGCCGCAGGCCAAGCGGTGGAGCGCGGGCGAGCACAACTGGGTCGCCCGGGACCGGTCGAGCAGCTCGCGGCTGGGCGTGGAGTCGATCAGCCTGCCCAAGCCGGAGGACTTCGCCGGAGCCACGGCCGTGCCCCGGCTGTCGCGCTCGGAGCAGATCTCGCTGACCGGCAGCGTCGGCGGCGGGGTCGGCTCCCTCGGCGGCAGCATCGCCACCGGCGACAGCACCGGCGAGGTGGACTTCGTCGACCTCAACGGCGACCAGTTCCCGGACGTCGTGGGCGCGGGCGGCGTGCAGTACACCGACATGGTCGGCGGCCTCGGCGCCACCCGGGGCGCGACGCCGGACGGCGCGGTGCGCCGCTCCGAGACCGTCTCCGGCAACGCCAGCGCGGGCAGCGCGGCGCGCACCATCGGCACCGGGCGCGGCCACGCGTCCCCGCCCGGCCACGCCGCGGCCAACAGCGCCCAGTCCGGCAACGACATGCCGCCGCTGGGCGTGGGCGGCACCATCGGCGGCAGCGACGCGGACACCGCGTTCGACCTGATCGACATCAACGGCGACGACCTGCCCGACCGCGTCTACGAGGACGGCAGGGTCGCGCTCAACCTCGGCTACCGCTTCGGCGCGCCGGAGACCTGGCGCAACCCGGCCGCGGTCAACGACGGCGGCGGCTCGCACTTCGGCCTCAACATCGGGTTCAACACCGACTTCTACGGCTTCGCGGGCGGCGCGTCCTACTCCGAGGGCAGCAGCTCGGCGTCGGCGACGATGATGGACCTCAACGGCGACGGCCTGATGGACCGCGTGTTCGCAGGCACCCCGATCACGGTCGCGCTCAACACCGGCAACGGCTTCGAGCCCGCCGTGCCGTTCCACGGCAGCCTCACCGGCCTCAACGGCGACCAGAACGCCAAGCTCGGCGGCGGCGTGTACTTCACCTTCGGCATCTGCTTCACCGCCGTCTGCGTGGTGATCAACCCCGGCGCGGACATCTCGACCGGGGCCGCCCGCACCGAGCAGTCGATCCGCGACATCGACGGCGACGGCTTCGCCGACCACCTCGCGTCCACCCAGGACGACGAGCTGACCGTGGCGCGCAACAAGACCGGCCGCACGAACCTGCTGCGCTCGGTCAAGCGCCCGCTCGGCGGCTCGATGGAGTTCGACTACACCCGCGACGGCAACACCTACGACCTGCCGCAGTCGCGCTGGGTGCTGAGCCGGGTCGCCGTCGACGACGGGCACCCCGGCGACGGGCCGGACGTCCAGCTCGTCACCTACGAGTACGCTGGCGGCCACTTCGACCGGCTGGAGCGGGAGTTCCTCGGCTACGCCACGCTGACCGAGCGCCACCGCGACCCCGCCGACGGCGACGCCGTGCTCCGCAGCGTGGAACGCGCCTTCCACAACGACAGCCACTACACCCGGGGGCTGGTGCGCTCCGAGCGCACGCTCGACGCGGCGGGCAGGCCGTTCGTCGAGACCGAGCACACCTACCAGCTGCGCGATCTCTCCGGCGCGCCCGCGGACGCGGCCAGCACCACGGCCACGATCTTCCCGGCGCTGGTGCGCACCGACCGCCGCTACTTCGAGGGCGCGCCCAACCCCGGCCTGACCACGTTCGTCACCATGGACTACGACGCCGCGGGCAACATGACCCGCAGGCTGGACACCGCCGACGCGGGCCCGGCCGACGACGTCGAGACCCGGGTCGGCTTCACCGCAGAGGACGCTGCCTGCCAGGCGAGCCACATCATCGGCACGCCCAAGCGCATCGAGGTCATCGGCGGCGGCCAGCTCATGCGCCACCGCGAGTCCACGGTGGACTGCGCGTCCGGCGACGTCACCCAGGTGCGCGCCCGGCTGGCGGACGGGTCCGAGGCCGTCACCGACATGACCTACCGCGACGACGGGAACCTCACGTCGGTCACCCGCCCGGTGAACAAGCACGGCCAGCGGTATCGGCTCGACTACACCTACGACCAGGTCGTGGGCGTGCACGTGGAGTCGGTGACCGACAGCTTCGGCTACCGCTCCCTGGCCACCTACGACCTGCGGTTCGGGCTGGTGGAGACGACCACCGACTTCAACGGCCACCAGGTGCGCAACACCTACGACGCCGCAGGCCGGGTGGACACCGTCACCGGGCCGTACGAGGCCGCCGAGAACCGGGTGACCATCGACTTCGAGTACCACCCCGAGGCGCCCGTCCCGTACGCGATCACCCGCCACGTCGACCGGCAGGCCGACGGCACGGTCCGCCAGGACACCATCGACACCATCACCTTCGTCGACGGCCTGCGCAGGCAGGTCCAGACGAAGAAGGACGCGACGGTCCACACCGGACCCGACACGCCGCCCGCCGACGTCATGACGGTGTCCGGCCGCACGGTCTACGACACCCTCGGCAGGCCGGTGGCCCTGTCGTACCCGGTGACCGAGCCGAAGGGACCGGCGAACGCCGAGTTCTCCCCGGCCGTCGACCCGGTGCCGCCGACGCGGGTGGCCTACGACGTGCTCGACCGCAAGACGTCCACCACCCACCCGGACGGCACGGTCGACACCACCGAGTACGGCTTCGGCGCGGACCGGTCGGGGACGCAGCGCTTCCAGATGGTCACCACCGACGCCAACGGCAAGTCCAAGCGCACCTACGACAACGTGCGCGAGCTGACCACCTCGGTGCAGGAGTTCAACCCGGCGGGCGGCCAGCCGGTCATCTGGACCAGCTACGACCACGACCCGCTCGGCCAGCTCACCGCGGTCACCGACGACCAGGGCAACGCCACCACCGCCGAGTACGACCTCTTCGGGCGGCGCACGGTCGTCGACAGCCCGGACTCCGGCCGCACGGTCACCGAGTTCGACCTGACGGACAACCCGATCCGCAAGGTCACCGCGAAGCTGGCCCAGTCCGGCCACGCCATCGAGTACGACTACGAGTTCAACCGGCTCAGCAAGATCCGCTACCCGCTGTTCACCGCCAACGACGTCACCTACACCTACGGCGCGCCCGGCGCCCCGAACAACGGCGCCAGCCGGGTCGTGGCGATGACCGACGGCGCGGGCTCCCTCACCCGCGAGTACGGCCCGCTCGGCGAGGTGACCCGGGAGAGCCGCACGGTCACCGTCCAGGGCGGACAGGTGCGCGAGTACGCCACGCAGTACCGCTACGACACGTGGAACCGCGTGCTCGACATCACCTACCCCGACGGGGAGGTCCTGTCCTACCGGTACAACAGCGGCGGTCTCGTCGACGGCGCCACCGGGACCAAGGGCGGCATCGATTACACCTACCTGAGCAGGCTCGACTACGACAAGTTCGAGCAGCGCACCCTGCTGGAGACCGGCAACGGCACCCGCACCGTCTACCGCTACGACGACACCACGCGGCGGCTGGACGGCCTGCACGCCCGCCTCGACGCCGAGCACGGCGACCACGTGTTCCAGGACGTGGCCTACGACTACGACGCCGTGGGCAACGTGACCTCGATCAGGGACACCGCGCCGGTGCCCGGCGGGCCCGAGGTCGGCAGGCAGGTCGGCGGGCCGAGCACGCAGACCTTCGTCTACGACGACCTGTACCGGCTCACCCGGGCCGAGGGCACGTACCAGTCCCGCAACCCGAGGACCGACCGCTACACCGTGGACCTGGTCTACGACTCGATCCACAACATCACGAGCAAGAACCAGGTCCACCAGCTGGTCAGCGGTGGCAACACCATCACCCAGCACAAGACCACCTACAACCACGCCTACGGCTACGGCGGCGCCAAGCCGCACGCGCCGGACCGGCTCGGCCCGTTCACCATCGCCTACGACGCCAACGGCAACCAGATCAGCCGCTCGCAGCAGCCCAAGCCCACGCGGCAGCTGATCTGGGACGAGGAGAACCGGCTCGCCTGCACCCACGAGAACGTGCAGTCGCAGGTCCTGCCGCAGGTCCCGACGTCCTGCGACAACGCGGGCGGCACCGCCAACCGCGCCCGGCACCGCTACGACGACCAGGGAAACCGGGTCGTCAAGGACGGCGCCCAGTTCCACGTCTACCCGAACCAGAACTACTCCACGCGCGGCAACCAAGAGTTCAAGCACGTCTACGTCGGCCCGACGAAGCTGGTGACGAAGGCCGTCGAGCCCGACCACCGGCCGGAGGACCGGCAGTACTTCTCGCACGGCGACCACCTGGGCTCCACGTCGTTCGTCACCGACGACCAGGGCGGCCTCGCCGAGCACGCCAAGTACTTCGCGGCGGGGGAGACGTGGGTCAGCGAGCACCCGTCGCAGCCCGTCCCGCACCAGTACACGGGCAAGGAGATCGATCCCGAGACCGGGCTGTACTACTTCGGCGCGCGCTACTACGACCCGCGCACGCAGCTGTGGCAGAGCCCGGACCCGGCGATGGAGTCCTATCTGGACGGCGCGCCCGCAGGCGGGGTCTACAGTCCGGTCAACCTGGCCTCCTACACCTACGCGGGCCACAACCCGATCCGTGTCAGCGACCCCGACGGGCGCTGGCTGAACGTGGTGGTCGGCGCGGGCATCGGCCTGGTGGTCGGCGTCGGCATCGAGGGCGTCCGGCAGGCGGTGACCGGCGAGTTCAACGCGGGCAGGCTGGCGGGCGCGGCGGGCGCGGGCGTCATCTCCGGCGCGGTCGCCGGGGCGACCATGGGCGCGTCCCTGGTCGTGCAGGGCACGGCCGCGGTCGGCGCGGGCGTCACCGGCGGCGTCGTCTCCCGGGCCATCTCCGGCGAGGAGCAGACCGCGGGCGCGATCGCCACCGACGCGGTGATCTCCGGCGTCACGTTCGGCGTGGTCAAGGGCGGCGGCGCGGTCGTGCGGTCGCTGCGCGGCAGCCCGCCGCCCGCGGCGGCCCCGCCCACCACGCCCACGATCCGCCCGGCCACCCAGCAGCCGATGGGCGGGGCTGGCCAGGTCCTGCGGGACGGGCAGGGCGCGACGGCGGCCGAGATCGCGGCCAGCACCGGCGGTCCGACCGGCGGCTCCCGCGCGGGCCAGCAGGCGGTCCGCAACGCCCTGATCGATGAGGCGGACCAGGCTGGCGGCCCCTACGTCTGCTGGCGCTGCAACCAGACGTCGACCAACCCGTCGAACATGCACCTGGGCCACCGCAACGTGCCCACCTCGCGGGGCGGCAACCTGTCGCGGCCCAACGTGTGCCTGGAGGGCGCGGCCTGCAACCTCAGCGCGGGCAACCGCGGCGGGCCGAGACCCGGGATGTCCTGCGCCGAACGCGGAAGCTGCGGCGCTCCCTACGGCAGAACGGATTAGGATCGAGACCCGTGAGCACAGTGCGACTCCTGGTCCAGACGGGGCCCTCCGGGCGGCCGGTGCACGAGGACGTGCCCGCCGTCGCGGAGGGCAGCGGCTGGCGCCTCACCGCGTCCCCCGGCCTCGCGATGGGCGCCGCCGCGGGCGACCTGCTCACCGTCGCCCCCGACCACTCCTTCACGGTCGTCGAGCGCGGCGGCAACATCGCCGTCCACGTCAGCGCCCCCGCCGAGGCAGCCGCCGACCTGTCGTCCCTGCGCGCGGCGGTGGAGCGCATGGGCGGCCGCTGCGACGGCGTCGGCTGGACCCGCGACCGCACGGCCTCGCTGACCGTCTTCACCATCCCGCTGAGCGCGGGCTGGTCGGCCATCGAGTCGGCGATGAACGCCTACCAGGCCAAGGTGCCGACGGGGGAGTGGTACTACGTCAACGTCTACGACCCCGCGGACGACACGACACCCCTGAACTGGTGGCTGTAGGCACATCCCGGTGTCCCTCACTCGTCCTAACGCGCCTTTGTCGCAGCGGCACATTCCCGGGGCGAACGAGTGAATCGGCTTGGCAGTGGGATCGTCCGCCTATTCCGGTGCCATGCTGACTAGCTGTCATATCCGCCGCGACAGGTCGACGATGAAAAGGGTGAATGGTCTGCCTTGAGGTAACTCCTCGTGTTGCGCCTGCCGCGGTGACCGTCGGCGGTGAGGAGTGGGAGCGATGTCCAGACCCGGTGGTGTGGCAGTGGTGGCGGGCGCGTCGATGGCGGGCCTGATGACGGCGGCGGCGCTGCAGCCCTGGTATCGGCGGGTGGTGGTGTTCGACCGCGACGCCCTGCCGGAGACCCCGCGGGCGCGCCGCTGCGTCGGGCAGGGCCGTCACGCCCACGGGCTGCTGACCACCTCGGTCGACGTCCTCGAGGAGCTGCTGCCCGGCATCACCGCGGAGTTCGTGGCCAACGGAGCCCGCCGCGACGACCTCGCCGCCGACGTGGCGTGGGTGAGCAACGGGCACCACCTCGCCACCGCGCCCAGCGACCTGCGCGGCCTGGCCGTGAGCCGGGTCCTGCTCGAACACCACGTCCGGGCCAGGGTCGCGGCCCTGCCCGGCGTCGAGATCCACCCCGAGCACATCGTCACCGGCATCGACGTCACCGACGGCGCGGTGCGCCGCGTCCGGGTCGCCTCGTCGGGTCCGGACCAGTGGGTGGACGCGGACCTGGTGGTCGACGCCACCGGCCGCGCCTCCCGGCTCCCCGACTGGCTGGCGCAGGCCGGATACCCCCGGCCACGGGAGGAACAGCTGCGCGTGGACCTCTACTACGTCAGCCGCGTCTACACCCGCGACCCGGCCCGGATCGACAGCATCCTCATCGGCCCCACCGCCGACGCGCCCCGCGCGGGCGCGCTGCTGTGGCTGGAGGGCGACCGCTGGATCGCCTCCCTGGCGGGCTACGGCGTGCGCCCGCCGTTCGGCGAGGCCGAGTACCTGGACTACGCCGCGAGCCTCCCGTCGCCCCTCATCGCCGAGACGGTCGCCGGGGCCGAGGTCCTCGACGGCCCGCATATCTTCCACATCCCGGCCAACCTCTGGCGCCGCTACGACGAGGCGACCGCATGGCCCGCGGGCCTGCTGCCGCTGGGCGACAGCATCAGCGTCCTCAACCCCCTCTACGGCCAGGGCATCACCCTGGCCGCCATCCAGGCCCGCCTCCTGCGCGACCTGCTCGCCGACCGCCTCGACGACCTCGCGTCCCGCTACCTGCCGCGCTGCGCCGAGCCCGTCGCCAACGCCTGGGCGATCGCCACCGCGGGCGACGCCGCGTTGACGGACCCCTCCTTCCAGCCGGGCCCGGACGACGAGCGCGTCGCCCGCTTCTTCGAGGCCGCCGCCACCGACCCGGACCTCACCCAGCTCTTCCTGGAGGTCATCAACCTCAAACAGCCCTACAGCAGGCTCACCGACCCCCAGACCCTCCCGGTCTGACCCCGCCGTTCAGTCCGCGAACGCCAGCAGGAAGACCCTGGCGTAGGTGGATGACGTGGAAGCCGGGAAGGCCGTGCGAGGGCGGCCTGCAGGGGTCGCGGTCCATCGCCATCTCGTCCCTCCGGGGAACGTAGTGCCCTGCTCCGGCCAATTCAGCGGTTCGCGGGCGTGTACCGCAACCGCCCTTGCTCGGGCAGGAGATACCCGTTCCACCGTTCCTGGGGCACAGAGCCGCGGAGGCCGTCCGCGCTGATGTCTCCGTCGATCTCGAACCCGATCAGGCCGAGCCGGAAGTCGACCTCCTGGAAGACCTGCCCTGCCACCTCCGCCAGCCACGCGTCCAGCGCGGCCCGCCAGTCCAGCGACACCGCCCCGCCGTCCGGCCCGAAGGGGAAGCCCCCGACCCGGCGGTCGACCCGGGCCAACGCGCCTTGCGGTAGGTACAGCGTCAACCAGTCGGCGCCGTCGTCGAGACGAGTGACGACGCATCCGCAGACGACCGGGGTCCCCTCGTGCAGGCGGATGATCCCCCGCAGGTGCCCGAACTCCTCCAGGGACGCCACGGTGACGGGCACCGCCGTCTGCTCGGGCGGTTCCCGGTCGGCGCTGGGGTAGCAGCCGGAGATGGCGGCCGCGCGCCACAACGCGGTCAGCGCGCGCTGGAGGCGGCCGTCGTCGCGGTCGCCCAACTCCAGGGACAGCTCGTAGAAGCCGCCGTGCCAGTTGCTCGGATCGGTGAACGCCGCCGGGTCAGCCACCCCCACAGTATGGAGCCCGTCCGGCCGCGTCGAGCGACCGAACGGGCTCCCCGGTGGTCACCGGCCCTGCAACGCCTTGACGTTGTCCCCGAACGTCCACCCCTTCGAGCCGTCCCAGTTGAGCGACCACGTCATCAGCCCCTTGAGGCTGCCGCCGAAGCTGTTCCACGCCTGGGACACCAGCGCGGGGCCCATGTGGCCGCCGCCCGCGCCCGGCTGGGCGGGCAGGCCGGGGACCTGCTTGTCATACGGCACCCGGATCGTGGTGCCCTGGATGACCAGGCCCTGGTTCAAGCACTCCGTCTGCTTCACGAAGCCCTGGACCGTGCCCGCGGAGTAGGAGTCGCCGCTGCAGCCGTACATGCTTCCGTTGTAGTACTGCATGTTCAGCCACCAGAGCCTGCCGTTGTCCGCGTACTTCTTGATGATCGGCAGGTAGGCGCCCCAGATCGAGCCGTAGACGACGCTGCCGCCGGTGACGTAGGCGGTCTCGGGCGCCATCGTCAGGCCGAAGTTCGACGGCATCTGCGCCAGCACGCCGTCGATGATGTGGATGAGGTTGGCCTGCGAGGTGGACAGCTGGCTGATGTTCCCGCTGCCGGTGAGCCCGGTCTCGATGTCGATGTCGATGCCGTCGAAGTTGTACTTCTTCAGGATCGGCACGATCGTCTGGATGAACCGGTCGGCCACCGCCCGCGAGCCCAGGTCGATGCCCGCGGTCGCGCCGCCGATCGACATGAGGATCGTCTGGCCCGCCGCCTTGGCCTGGCACATCTCGGCCGGGGTGGCGACCTTGACGGTGGCGTCCATCCCGTCCTCCCACAGCACCGTGCCGTCGGAGCGGATCACCGGGAAGGCGGCGTTGAGCACGTTGTACCCGTGCTGCCGGATCGCCGGGTTGGTCACCGGCGTCCACCCGAACGGCGGGTGCACACCGTTCGCGGCGCCGTCCCAGTTCTCCCAGTACCCGACCAGGACCTTCCCGGCGGGCTTCGACTTCACCGGGCAGGTGTCGCCGCCGGGCGGCTGGGTCGTCGTGGTCGTTGTCGGCGGCTCCGTTGTCGGATCCGTCGTCGGCGGCGTGGTCGTCGGATCGGTGGTGGTGGTCGGCGGATCGCCGTCGCACACGCCGGAATCCGTCCACAGCGTGGGCGTGGAAGCGGGATTCCACCCGGTCCCCGGCCACGCGGTGTGGGTCACCTTGGCGGCGTAGAGCCTGCCCTGGTAACTCACCTTGGTCCCCGCGGTGTAGGTGTTGCCCTCCGCCCAAGCAGGCGCATCACAGACGACAAGCGCCGCGGGCGAGCCCGCCGCCGCGGCCCCATTACCCGCCACCACCAGCGTCACCGCCGAGGTCATGACGACGCTGACCACCGCCGCGATCGCGAATCTCTGGGATTTCATCAATCTCGATGGCAAAGACATTTTCGACATTCTTTAATTGTCATGAAACCGGCGGGCCCGTGTCTACAGTTGCGCCGTCCAATGACGCGACGGTCGAGAGATCGGCAAGGCGCGCCATTAGCGGAATAGTGATCATTCCGGTCCGTTGCCTTCCCGCCGATCGCAATTCATTGGCCGTGGCACGCGGTCGGGCTATAGCCCGCGCTCACCGGGATGCGTCGGCGCTTTCCTGGCCTTGCTCGGTCGCGACCGTGAGTTTCCGCAAGCCGACCAGGGCGATGACCGCCATCGCGGCGACCAGGGCCGCTCCGGCGTACGCGGTCACCGCCGTGGCGTTGACGAACGCGAGCCGTGCCGCATCGACGACCTGGCCGCCGAGGTCGCCCGGGAGGTCGCGGGCGGTGGTGATGGCGCCGCCGATGGAGTCCCGGATCGCCGTGTCCGTGGGCGCGGGCAGGTCCGCCGGGGTCAGGCCGTCGACGGAAGCGCGGTACGCGGCCGCGCCGATGCTCCCGAGCACCGCGAGGCCGAGGGCGCCGCCCAGTTCGTTGCTGGTCTCGGAGATGGCCGAGGCCGCGCCCGCGCGCTCGGGCGGAGCCGCGGACAGGACGACGGTGGTCGCCAGCACCGCGGGTCCGGCGAGGCCGACGGCGGCGACGACGGTCCCGGCGATGAACCAGCCGAAGGACTCCCCGACGGTCAGGGCGATGAGGACGTAGCCAGCGGCCGCGGCGGCCAACCCGCCCGCGAGGACGACGACCGGGCGCACCCGGGCCGCGATCGCGGAGGTCACGCCGAGGCCGACCACCATGCCGCCGGTCTGCGGCAGCAGCCACAGGCCTGCGACCAGGGTGTCGTGGCCCTCGACCAGCTGCAGGTACTGCGCGGTGAACAGGTTGAACCCCAACATCACCGCGCCGCCCACGGTCATCGCCGCGATGCCGATGCCGAACACCGGGCGGCGGAACAGGCTGACGTCGAGGAACGGGTCCGCCAACCGGGTCTGCCTGCGGACGAACGCCACCAGCAGCACCAGCCCGGCCAGGAAGGCCGCGGCCGGGCGGACACCGATGCCGTGCTGCACGATCTCCTTCAGCGCGTACACCAGGGCCAGGATCCCGCCGGTCGACACGACGGCGCTGACGAGGTCGATCCGCGCAGGCGCCGGATCGCTGGATTCCGGCAGCAGCACCGGACCGACCACCAGCAGCAGTCCCATCACCGGTATCGCGAGCAGGAAGACCGCGCCCCACCAGGCGACCGACAGGATCGCGCCGCCGACCAGCGGGCCGAGCACCCCGCCGACCATGAACCCGCCCATCCACACGCTGATGGCCGTCGTCCGCTGGCGCTCGTCGCGGAACATCGTGCGCAGCAGCGCCATCGTCGAGGGCATCAGCGTCGCACCCGCCACGCCGAGCACGGCCCGCGCGGCGATCAGCATCTCCGCGCTCGTGGAGTACGCCGCCAGCGCCGAGGCCGCCGCGAAGGCCGCCGCCCCGAGCAGCAGCAGCCTGCGACGGCCGATCCGGTCGCCGAGGTTGCCCATGACCAACAGGAACCCCGCCACCAGGAACCCGTACACGTCGGTGATCCACAGCACCTGGGTGGACGACGGCGCGAGCTCGGCGCTGATGTCGGGGATCGCGAGGTGCAGGACGGTCAGGTCCATGGTCAGCACCATCGTGGGCAACAGGAGGACCGCGAGCCCCAACCACTCCTTGAGCGTGGCGCGGGATGACGGAGGAGCGCTGGCCGTGATTCGCATACCCGTGACCCTAAAAGCTGCAGTTAACTGGAGATCAAGCGGGCGGATACGCTCATCGCGCACCTTTCCTGGCCGCCCACGCGACTTCCGACCGATGAGGACCGTCATGACCGACCCAGGGATGCGGATCAGGCCCTACACCCCCGAGCACCGGGCGGCGGTGCTCGACCTGTCGATACGGGCGTGGGCGCCGGTCTTCCCGCTCACCAGGTCGTCAGTGCCCGCGTTCGTCTACGACTCGTTCTATCCCCACGGCTGGGAAGCCCGCCAACTCGCCGACCTCTCCGCCGTCCTGGACGGAGAACCGGACAACGTGGACCTCGCCTTCCACGGCAACGACCTGGTCGGCTGGGCGTGCACCCGCCTGCACCCCGAGGACCACATGGGCGAGCTGTACGTCCTCGCCGTCCACCCCGCCCACCAACGCCGAGGCGTGGGCACCGCACTCATGGCACGGGCAGCCGAACGCGCCCGAACAGCCGGAATGCGCATGCTCATGGCAGAAACCGGCGACGACCCGGGACACGCCCCCGCCAGGGCGGTCTACGAGCAGGCAGGCTTCCAGCGCTGGCCCGTCGCCCGCTACTTCAAAGAACTCCCCTGACACCCGCCGCCGACCACCACCGCGCCGGTGATTTGCCTGCCCCCGCACCCGCACCCTGAGGACTAATCCAGGCCGGGGCGACAAGCCGCCAACCCGACGGCCGCCCGCGCGCGAGGCGCCTGGAGCCTGCCCGGGCATCGCTGCCTGCGCCACCCTGCCCCACTGCTCCTGCTGCCGAGTACGTCGCCGGAAATCTCGGCATCCCATCCCAACGGCGAGTCCATCCGGTCGGTGGCGGCGGTCCACTTTTCCGACCGCCGAGGAGCACGAGCCCGCTTGCCCTGGTTCACCTTCGACGGGGCAGGCACGCCCCACACGCCTGCGGGAGGAGGTGGCGGTCGTTCACTCACGGCCCTCGCCGCTCCGGAGCGGCGAGAACTCGGGAATTGGTCGAAGACCGTCAAATCGGCCCCATTCACGACTGAGGCCCTGCCCCTCACAAAGAGGGACAGGGCCTATGACCAGCCACTATCACTGGTGGGCGATACTGGGATTGAACCAGTGACCCCTACCGTGTCAACGTAGATAATTCGGCCCTCTGACCTGCGAAAACATGACTTCCGCAGGTCACAGGGTGACCGTTGAGGGTCGTTGAGTGCGGTTCAACGCTGTTGTGTACGTCTGCTAGCTCCCAATTTGTTCCCATCCGGTGCTTCCCACTGCTCCCTGGAGAGGCTGTAGGACGTCCGCTCATGCCGAGGTGAGCGTGTTCGTGTCGCTGGTGGTCTAGGACTGGTCAGTTATTGGACACGTTCGTCCGAGCGGCGGGGCTTGGAGGTGTTCGCTGACATGATGGGCGTGTGGCTAAGGCGCGCAAACGACGCAAGGGTGAGACGTTCGAGACGGAGGTTCGTCGTCAGTTCGGGTCTGTGTCGGAGCGATTCGGTCTCACTGACGAAGAGATCACCGGCAGGCTGGCCGTCCTCGGCGGGGTGAAGTACGTGCGAGGCGGTCTGGCCTACCGGTGGAACTGGGACCCGCGGGAAGGCTACATGTGGGTCCGCATTCTTTTGGACCTCGACGACGACCGCTACAGGATCAGTCTGCGCCGGCTCGTGACCAACACCCAGCCCAAGGGAGACCAGATACTCCTGGACAACTGCCGCTCCTGGCTCGTCCTGCAACGCGCGGTGGCGTCCCACACCCTCTGGGTCGAGCGGCTCCACCCTCGTCTGATCGCCTTGGACGCCCCAAATCTCATCCTCGCCTCCGGTGGCGAGAGACTAGTACCGGCCATGCCGGACGCGGCTCGTCATCGCCGATCGGTCTTGTAGAACGAGCGGAACCTCTCTGTTGGCCAGCGGCTTGGCACAGAGAGGTGCCGCTCGATTCACAGACCCGGCGGGTGATGCGGCTGATGGCGATCGCGGCGATGACCGCGTCGATGCGCAGGACATCGCCTTTGCGCCAGATGTTGGCCCAGACCGCGCCGTCGTCGCAGTCGGAGTTCGTTGAGCCGGTTCATCGGCCAGTGGAGAGGGTGACGGCGACTTTGCCCAAGCGGTCGAAAGGTGCGCGGAGTCTCGGACGGTCAGGCGGTCGGTGCCGTCGGAGGTGATCAGGCGGGCGCCGTTGAAGAACACCAGCACGGTCGAGAAACGTGGCGCGCTGATCCAATCGGCCCACGCACCCCACTCGCGCGGGTCGTCCAGCGACGTCTCGCCCACGTCGAACACCACCGCGGTCACCATGCTCCTACTCCTACGTCACCCACGAACGCCGCGCCACAGAGGCCCTGCGGACAGCGCAGCTCTCGGTGACCGCGCCACTGCGGAAGCCGGTCGAATCGCCGCATGGCCTGCCGCCACGCCGGACACGCAGTGCGCAGATCGGGGCTGCATGGTGAACCGATGAGCACCTCCGGTCCGGGCCGCGGTCGTGACAACTTGGGACGCGCGCTGTTGGCCCAGCACCCTCGTGGCGAGCAATGGCGACAGCTCGATGTGTGGTCCGGACTACTAGCCACTGCGTTGGGTGGATCATCCAGGTTCTCATCGACCGGGAGGTCATCCTGTCCGGCGCCGCGACGGGCGGCGAGCAGCCGTGGAAGTACTACGACCTCGGCGACGGGTACTGCGCCTACGACTTCTTCGCCTAAACGCCCGCACCGCCTCGCCTGTGCCCGCTGCCGTTCTACCTGCCCAGAAATCCAGCGCCGGGCGCTTGCTCGAAGTCAAAGACGGCGTCGACCAGATGCTCGAACGCCTCACCCTGGGCGATGACGAGCGCGCCGCTCCCGAAGGTGACCGTGCCGCACTCGCCGCGCTGGCCGAACACCTCGCCAAGGTCCCACTCCCGCCGGGCCTACACCGGAGCAACCCGGGACCAACCGGGCGTTCATCGCGCTGACCGCCGTCCAGGACAGCATCACCGGAGAACGACCATGAACGCCCAGTCGCTTCTCAACCGGCAGCCCTCGAAAACGCCTGCCCAGTCGGGAGACACACCGCGCCTCACGGTTGTGCGGTTGGCAGCGACAACCGCAACCGCCGGATGCCCCGCAGAACGTCGTCGCGGTTCTTCGCCGACTTAAGCCAAGCCGGAAGTCGTGCCACCATGCTCATCGAGCCAGGACTCGACCTACGTTCACGGAGGCGGGCTGCGACATACGCTTCCAAGAGATCAAGATGCTCGGCGTTGTATGCCCACAAGAGCTTGCCGCAGCACTCTGCCTGGAGCCACAAGGGAAGTCGGAAGTACGGATCTAACGGTCCGCCGAACACACTCCCCGATGGGAACCCGTCCTTGAACAGGCCGCAGGCAAGGCATCTCAGACGCCGCCGAGCCACCAGGAGGGCGTCGCCGCGGTTGGCCTGGTACTCCGGGGCTCCCAGATGGCCGAGCACGACCGCGCACTCACCACACTCTGGACACCGCACCAGCACCTCGGCCGCGAACCGATCCACCCGGACCAACGGATCCCGGAACCGGTCGGCGGCGTTCCCACGGTCGCTCACCAACCCATACTGCCTGAACAGGGACCTCGAGTCAGACGAATAACTGCCGGTCGAAGTCACCGCCTGCCCTCCGCTGCCTCAACGAGCCAGACGGTTGGGCGGAAGCGATCGAGTTCGACCGCGCCATCCGCCACGGCTACCCCAACGCCACCACACAAGGCCAGGAGCTGCGCGCCCAGTACTTCCTCCACCGCTCCTGCAGTCCACTGGACCAGGTCGACCTCGACGTGCCCGTTAGGTCGCGAAACAGAAGGTACCTGCGGCTAATCATCTCCGACTCGGCGGACGTGGCTGCGGACCGTGTGGCGCAGGACGGTGACCCGGATGGATGCTCGCCGTGGTCGTGCCGTTCCGGCGAGCCGAACACCGGGGGCGAACGTCGACGATGCGGCGGGTGCGGCATGAATGCTCGATACCGCGTCGAGTCAATCGGGGGGCACTGTGGTGGCACGGTTCTCAGTGATGTCGAACCGACTGTGGGACGACATGACGTCGACTTCTGATTCAGCGGAACGGGAGGTTGGCGGGGCTGCCGGGGACAATGGTTGCCAGCCGCCGCTTCCGCCGCTAACGGGCCGTTGGGCGGTTTTGACGGCGTGTTGCTTTACACCCCCGTCGCAGGCCGCTGCGCTGCTGTAGGAGCAGCTGAACCGGGCGGTGGAGAACTTCCACGCGATAGCGGCGACCTTGCGTCAGACAGCTGACACTTACGAGCGCGAGGATCTGGACGCCGCCCAGAACCTCAAGCAGACGTACTGAGAGGCCGTGACCGGGTGAACGCCACCGTCCGGAGCTCATCGGACAAGGCCAGGGAGATCGAGCACAAGTGCGGTGAGTTCACCGCGGCGGTCAACGCTACCTCCACACCATCCCGACACCGGCCGATCAAGCCCTTTGCGCACTCGACCGGATCCGACCCCAGGCAGGTGTCAACCGCGCCAACCCGATCAATCAGCGGTTGAACGATCACGCCGGAAAGCGGCGTTTACCTCGGACAACCCCGCTCGGGGCATGACCAAGCGGACGGTCAAACGACGGTCTAGGAATGCCGCAGAGGCAGAAAGGCCCGCCGGTGATGATCACCGACGGGCCGTCTGACCAGCGCTTTCGCGTTGGTGGGCGATACTGGGATTGAACCAGTGACCCCTACCGTGTCAAGGTAGTGCTCTCCCACTGAGCTAATCGCCCGAGGCGGAGGCGGGAATCGAACCCGCGTACAGGGCTTTGCAGGCCCTTGCCTAAGCCACTCGGCCACTCCGCCGTATCCCGAAGGGGGACCTTCGGGGGGCCGGCGCACAGGCCGAACCGCTTCCGAGCGGACGACGGGATTCGAACCCGCGACCCTCACCTTGGCAAGGTGATGCGCTACCAGCTGCGCTACGTCCGCACGCCTTCCGGGTGGTCCGTGGTGGTCCCTCCGGCGTGGTGCGAGTGAACTCTATCGGAGGCCCCCCAAGGGATCCAAATCGGGGGTCCCCTTCACCGGTTTCCTCAGGTCAGGTCGGTGGAGATCAGCTGGGTGAGCGCTTCGTCGACGTCGACCCACAGGTGCTCGTTGCCGGGCACGACGACGTCGTAGGTGCGATCGAGGAAGTCGGCGAGCTCCTGGGCGGCGGCCTCGAACACGGCGTGGCCCGACGGGCTGCTCAGCTCGATGACCACGACCTCGGGGTCGTCGCCTGCCGGGCGGATGCGCACATCGCCGTCGCCCGCCTCGGCGATGAGGCCGTCGGCCAGCAGGTCGCGGGCGAAGACCCATTCCACCCAGCCGGTGCGGCCGGTGCGGAAGGCTGCGACGACCGCGTACGGGTCGCGCGTGTCGTACCGCAGCTCCACCTTGACCGGCACCGCGGGGGTCCTCGGCGCCAGTAGGTCGAACACCGCGGTCGACCGCAGCGTGACGTGATCGTTTCGCATCGTCGCTACCCTTCTGCTCCCTCCCCAGTCAAAACGACTGAGCCCCTTCCATGTGACGCCTCTGCGCAACGAAAAGGTCGCGATTCCGGATGATGTCACCCGGACGGGCCACCGCTCGCCGCGCTGGGCGCTCGTCTCGCTGCGCAGTGTCACCTCGGCGACCCGGGCAGCCTCCCCATACTGGCCGGTTTTCGGGTCGGTTGGTAGCGCCTGAAGTGCGAATCTGGACAGCGGCGGCTGTTCCCGGATGGCAAAATCCGCGCTGACCTGGGAGGGTTCGGTTGATGTGGCAATGACCACGTTCCCGCAGGTCAAGAGCATTGCGGATGCCCCGATGCGCGGCTCCGGGCACAATGACCCACCGGCTCGCCCGGGACGGAGGTGCGCACGTGACGAGCGGGGCCAGTGAGGACAAGTCCATCCGCCCGGACTGGGCCGACCGCAGTAAAACCACCCGACTGGTGTGGCGCGTGGGCGTCGCGGTGATCGGCGGCGCGGTCCTCGCTGGCGGCATCCTGCTGATCCCGTACCCCGGTCCGGGTTGGCTGGTGGTGTTCGCGGGCCTGGCCATCCTCGCCGTCGAGTTCCCCTGGGCCCGCCGCGTCCTCGACTTCGCCCGCGCGAAGTACGACGCGTGGGTCGAGTGGCTCAAGCGCCAGCACATCGCCGTCCGCCTGCTCGTGCTCGCTTTCACGGGTGTCGTCGTCGCGGTCACCCTCTGGCTGTTCGGCGTCTTCTCCCTGGTAGGCGGCTGGGTGGGCATCTACTGGCCGTGGTTGAGGTCCCCGGTTTTCGACTAGTCCCGACCATGTTGTAAGGTTCACCCGTCGCTCCGAGCGGGCGGCAGACCCGGGCGATTAGCTCAGCGGGAGAGCACTTCGTTCACACCGAAGGGGTCACTGGTTCGATCCCAGTATCGCCCACCCAGGTCAAAGGCCCATTCCCAGTCAGGGGAATGGGCCTTTGTCATGGGGTACAGCAGCAAAGTACAGCAGCGGGTCAGCCGAAGTCGTCGCTGGAGCTTGGCCAGCGCGTCCATACCCGGTCGTCGGAGACCTCGGTGTGCCCAAGCATGAGGAGATCGCCGCCGCCCGCGGGGTCACCATCAACACCGTGCGCAAGGCTGTGAGCTTGCTGGAGTCCGAGGGTTTGGTGACCCCGGTGCGGCGCCGGGGGACTGTGGTTCGTGCACGACCCCGAATGAAGCGTCTGGGCGTCGACCGCTACGCCAAGAGCAAGTGGAAGTTCGGCTTGCTCGCCTTCGCCGCGGACCGCGAGGCGTCGGGGCGCGAGTCGAAGCCGGGCGACCAGACGAACGAGGTCCGGCGGACCGCACCTACACCGAGGATGACGAGCCCGTCGAGTTCGCACGCGGTACCCATCGTTCCAGCCATTTCTCCTGGACCTACACGTTCCCGCTGCCGGAGTGACCATGACCGCGCCGATCCCGCCCGAGCACCGCCAGGCGGTCGAAATCCTGTGGGCCTACCACGACCTCGGCCACCAACTGACACCATCCGATGTCGGGATCGGATTGGGCAGTCACGACCTCGGTGTGGCCGCCTGCGCCGCGCAGTTGTGGCACGAGAAGCTGTTCCCGCTGATCCTTCTCACCGGAGCCAACGCGCCGACCACCGTCGAACGGTTTCCCCGCGGTGAGGCCGTCCACTACCGCGAACACGCCCTCACCCTCGGTGTCCCCGACGAGGTGATCCTGATCGAGACCCAGGCCCGCAACACCGGCGAGAACATCGAGAACAGCCGCCGCATACTCGCCGACCACGGCCTTACACCCGCATCCGTGACCCTGATCTCGCGGCCCTACCAACAACGGCGAGCGTTCGCCACCTGCCGGAAACTCTGGCCCGAGGTCACCGTCCAATGCGCATCGCTGCCGCTCCAGCTTGACGACTACGTGGAACAGATCGGCGACGCCGCCCGCGTGATCAACATGCTGGTAGGCGACACCCAACGCATCACCGTCTACGCCGACCAAGGCTTCGCCATCCCACAGAACATGCCCGCAGGCGTCGAGGCCGCATTCCGGCAGCTCGTCGCCGCTGGCTACACCCAACGCCTCATCCCGGAAGCCTGAGCCCGGTCACGGCTTCGGCGTGCGTGTTCAAACTTTCTTCTCTTGTTCAAGGCGGCGGCCCTGCCGGGCCGCCGCGGGCACACTGTGCCGCTCCGGTCGGCGCAACTCCGCGGGCGGCTGCGGCTGCCGCCGGTCCGCCCGCGGGCACCGACCGGAGAGGTGTGCCCACAGGCCGACCAGGTGAGCTGCCATACACGGCGCAGAGATCAAGAGCATGGGCTCGCCGCGCGGGCAGGTCTCCGGGATGGCCGGGAAGGCGCGAAGGCTGCGGTTCGTCGGTGGCTTCCTGCCATCCCGACGACCTCCCAGAGGGCTACCACGGTGCCCACCAGGCGCGCAGAGCCCGGCACCAGGCGCAGACCCACCCGAGGCCGCGAACACCCAGCCCCACGCCCCGTCACGTCGAGGGCGGGACCTCGGGCAGCTCAACGCCCAACCTCACCACCCGTCGAGGGCTGCACGCCTGGTGATCACCGTGGTAGGGCTACGCCAGGTCGACGGGATGGCAGGAAGCCACCGCCTTGCGGTGCTCAGGCCCACTCTCCGTGATGAGCTCAGTAAGGGGTTAGCGCGCACTGAGACCGACTAGGACCGACTAGGACCGACTAAGACGTACTGAAACGTACTGAAACGTACTGAAATGCAGGGAAATGCACTGAAAAGAACTGAGCGATAAGAGGGCTAGCCCTTACTCTGGGTGTTCGCGGTCGGGTAAAGTCGGGTACCGCTTGCCTGCACAACTCTGCAGGACTCTGCGCAACTCTGCAGGACTCTGCAGGACTCTGCATCCAGGCTCTGACCTGGGCGAACTGGTCGCAACTGGTCATGGTTTGACATAACTTGACGTCGGTTGGTCCGCCCCTCCAGGTGGAGGTCCCTGTCAGAGTTGCGAATGGAGGCTGGCATACGCCAGACTTGTCGACAAGCCATCCGATACAGCATGACTAGACTAGGGCGAGCGGCCGTTCAACAATGAACGGCCCCCTGCGGGAACAGGGAGCCGTTCTGGTCTGCCTCAGCGCGTTAGTAGAGACGAGACCACATGAGCGTACCCTCTAGCGACGGGCCGGACCAGCAGAGCGCGGCGGGTGAGAGAGCCGAACCGCTGCTGACGCTGCGCGGACTCGTCCTGCTCCTAGCGGCTGTTGGAGTTGCGGTGCTCCTGATCAACCAACCGTCACTAGCGTTGCCCCTAGGTGGCGCTGTCGCCGCGCTCACGCTCCTAGACAAGATCACCCGACCGTAGACGCGGCATCCGGTGGCGGTCGGACCCGTGCCTGCCATCGAACCGGGCAGGCTGGGTACAGCAGCGAGATACAGCAACGCGAGCAACCGGCAGCGACCTTGAGCGGCGGTGACGGCCGAGTTGTCGACCTGTCCGACCAGCAGAAGCGCTGATGCCGACAGTTCACACCGAAGGGGTCACTGGTTCGATCCCAGTATCGCCCACGGGTTATTCGTGCTGGTCAATGCCCTGCCAACAATCTTGTTGGCAGGGCTTTGATCGTTTGGGGAGCATCTGGCGCCGTTCTCGGTGAGCCAGGTCTGGTGGTGTGGCGCAGGTCGTGGAGGTGCACGCCCTGGGGGCCAGCCTTCGTTCGGGTCGGTCGGCGAAGGTGATCCGGAGCCTGCGGCAGGGGTGGCCGCGATCAACTCAGGCCTCCCGGTCCTGCGCCGCCTGACGACCAGCACCGGGATTCCGGCGCCCCCATCGGTGCGATGGCCGGAAAAGCTACGTCGGCAATGCCGGAGCCCCCCGCGGGCTGGACGGCCCGCGGGGCGCTCGCCGGTCAGGATCCGACCCGGTCGTTCTTCTTGACCTCGCCGGAGCGGATCTTGGCCTGGAAGCTCCGCAGTTCCCGCTTGACCACCGGAGCCAGCAGGTACAGGCCGATGATGTTGAACAGGGCGAGCAGGAACAGCACGGCGTCGGCGAAGTTCAGCACGCTGCCCAGGGTCAGCACCGAGCCCGCGACGATGAACAGGCAGAAGACCACCTGGTAGACGCGCTCGGTGACGGGCGACTTGCCGAACAGGTACGTCCACGCCTTCTGCCCGTAGTAGGCCCAGGTGATCAGCGTCGACAGCGCGAACAGCGCCACCGCCAGGGTGAGCACGTAGGGGAACCAGGGCAGCACGGTCGCGAAGGACTCCGAGGTCACCGTCACGCCATTCGGCACTTCACCGCCCGCGAACACCGATGCCTGGGCGTTCGTCCAGAACTCGGTCTTGGCGATGATGATCGTCAGCGCCGTCATGGTGCAGATGACCACGGTGTCGATGAACGGTTCGAGCAGCGCGACGTAGCCCTCGGTCACCGGATGCCGGGTCTTGACCGCCGAGTGCGCGATCGGCGCCGACCCCAGGCCCGCCTCGTTGGAGAACGCCGCCCGCTGGAACCCGACGATCAGCGCGCCGATGGCGCCGCCGAGCACGCCCTCCGGGGAGAACGCGCCGGAGATGATCGCGCCGAACGCGGAGGGCACCGCGGTGATGTTGGTCCCGATGACCACAAGGCAGGCGAGGATGTACAGGATCGCCATGGACGGCACCAGCTTGCTGGTCACCTTGCCGATCGACTTGATGCCCCCGATGATCACGGCCCCGACGACGGCGGCGAGCAGAATGCCGAAGATCAGCGCGGCCCCGTCCGTGCCGAGGAAGCCCTCGCTCCCGCCGGTGACGTCGCGCAGTTGGGCGAAGGTCTGGTTGGCCTGGAACATGTTCCCGCCCGCGATGGCGAAGAACAGGATCATGACCGAGGCCAGCACGGCGAGCACCCGCCCCACCGCCTTGCCGCCGCGCTCGCCGAACCGCTCGGCGATGCCCTTGCGCAGGTAGTACATGGGGCCGCCGGAGACGGTGCCGTCCTCGTGGGTCTCCCGGTACCGCACACCGAGGGTGCACTCGACGAACTTGGTGCACATGCCCAGCAGGCCCGCGAGGATCATCCAGAACGTGGCCCCCGCCCCGCCGATGGTCACCGCGACGCCCACCCCCGCGATGTTGCCGAGCCCGACCGTGCCCGACACCGCGGAGCTGAGCGCCTGGAAGTGCGTGATCTCGCCCGGATCGTCCTTCTTCGAGTACCGTCCGCGGACGAGTTCCAGGGCCATCTTGAACCCCCGGAACTGGATGAAGCCGAAGTAGACGCTGAAGATCGCCGCGGCGGCGATCAGCCAGCCGACGATCCAGGGGAAGCTGATGCCGAACACGGAGATCTCGGCGAATACGAAGGTGGACAGGCCCTCGGAAAGCGGATCGAAGACGTTGTTGATCCACTCCTCGATCGAACCGAGAGTGCCGCTCTCTGCGGCCAGTGTGAGTGTCGGGGTGTCCGACAGCGGGCTAGTGGTCGGCGGATCAGCGCTGATGGTCCACATGACCCATGAGGGGACCCAACCAGCCGTTCTATCGCAAGTGCAAACCGCGACCTTGACCCCATTGGTGGGTACGCGATGAGCGAGATGCGACGGCGCGGTTAGTCCGATTCTCCGAATCGTTGTTGCGGGTCATATGGTCGGATGGTCGATTCGTCGGATCAGGGATGCCTCCGTCAAGGCGGCCAGGGCGCTGGCGACTCCGACCCGTCGCGCTGCCGGGTCGGTACGTGGCCGATGAAGGTGTCGCTGGATCCCGGTATTGGTGGTGCTCGTCGCGTTTGCCGTG
The DNA here is from genome assembly GCF_024760565.1 of Actinokineospora sp. UTMC 2448. Taxonomy (NCBI): domain Bacteria; kingdom Bacillati; phylum Actinomycetota; class Actinomycetes; order Pseudonocardiales; family Pseudonocardiaceae; genus Actinokineospora; species Actinokineospora sp. UTMC 2448. The sequence goes on from NZ_CP031087.1 coordinate 2,056,994, forward strand.
TGGGCCACCGCGTCTGCGGTGGCCGCGTCATGCATGGATGCCGCGCGGCGCGGTATCCCGGCGGCATGGCGGTGGGGAGCTCGAACGGGAGTCGCGTGGTGGCGTATGCCCTGATGGCAGGGGGCATGGCTTTGCGTGCTCGTGCCGTTGCTGGTGCGTCAGGCGGAGGACGGACTGGCCGGGGGAGCGGTTGGGCGTTCGGGACCGGTGGTTGTTGGCGGGCATTGCGGTCGTGGGGACGTTCGGGTTCACCGTGTTGTTGTTCCTGGGGATGCGGCAGGCTCCGGGGGCGGTCGGCGCCGTGGTGATGGCGATGACCCCGGCGATGACCCCGGCGATGACCCCGGCGGTGACCGCGGTCGGGGCGGTGCTGTTCCTGAGCGACCGGATCAACCGGTGGAGCGCGATGGGGCTGGCCTTGGCCGTGTGCGGGGTGCTGGTGGTCAATCTGGGGAGGGCGCGGTCGGCGGCCAGGGCGAGAACGTGTGGTTGGCAGCGTGTTGGTGTTCGGCGCGGGGCTGTTGTTCGCCCCGTTCGCCGTGGTGGACGCGCTGTCGTTCGACTGGGGTGTGCCGTCGGGTGCGGACTGGCTAGCGGTGCTGTGGTGGGGGGCGGCGACGATGGGCCTCGGGTCGGTGTTGTGGTTCTCCGGGATGCGGCGGTCCTCGGGCGCCACCGCGTCGGGGTTCATGGCGGTCATGCCGGTCTCGGCACTGCTGTTGTCCTACGTGCTGCTGGGCGAGTCGTTCCACTGGAGCCATGTGGTCGGCATCGCAGCGGTGCTGCTCGGGCTCGCCGCCGTGATCAGGTCCGACCAGTCCGCCCGCGAGGAGCGGTGACCGAGCCGCTCGCCGACCACGGATTCAAGCGCCGCTTCGCTGGGAAGTGGTGAGCCTGAAGCGCGGCGCAGGACACTCCGACAGCACGTGCACGGCTGGCGGGACGAACGTCGGGAGTCGACGCCTGCGATGGAGCAGCCGCTCACCGAGAAGGACCTGGCGCGGGTGATCACCTCGATCCCGCCGGACCGAACGCCTGCAGGAAGGTGTTGACGGCGGCCCGTGTCACGACGCGTAGCTCAGAAGGCCCGCCTCCGACCGCTCACGGTCCACTACACGGAGTTCAGCAAGGCGTTCCGGACCGGCATCGCCCGCGCTCTCGATGACGACGGGAAGCTCGAACCGACCTTCGCCAAGGAACTGGCCGAGATCCTGCGGCGCGAGTGTTGACCTCGCACCAAGCGCCCGGCAGAGCGGGGTGGAATCCACGGCACGGAGGTCACCAGACGAAGATCCAGGTAGCGGTGGGTGCGTCGCCCCGCAGCGGGCGCGCCCGGCTTTCCGCGGACATCGGTGGTGCGAGGCGGACGCAGCGGTCTCCGCTCAAGGTGACGCAGCACTAGTACGGCGGGACGGTGCTGGTCTTGGCGTTGCCGAGTACTGATCGTCGTAGGTCGATCTGCCAGTGGGACCGCTGGTCGAATGGCTGGTCGAACCTGTGGAACGCGCAGCCCTGGGTGAAGCCGCGCCTGTCCGCGTCCCAGTCGGAGCCGGACTTGAAGTACACCTGGTAGGTACCTGAGATCCCCGTCACCGTCGCCTGGGAGTGGGCCCGCACGTACACCATGACTTGAGGCTTCGACGGGTCTCCGGTCACGACGGACACGGCGACGTCGTCTGCCGTGCCGTTGTCGATGTCGAGGCGGCCTGGCCCGCGCGGGCCGGTGCGCTCGATCACGTGGCCGTTCGGCAGGCGGTTCTGTCCGGCGGGTGGCGGTTCGGGGCTGGCGGGGAGCGGCAGCCTGGGCTCGCTGGAGCGCAGGATCTGGTAGACGTTCGCCTTCGCGTCGTACAGCCGCTCCTGGAGCGTCGTCGGACCGCACTCATCCGTTGACGCGACGTTCGACGAGGGCTTGGTGCCTCGCAATTCCGCGAGGGGCTCGTGCAGTGCTGCCAAGAGGTGGCGTGTCGGCTCCCAGACCTCGTCCGACGGGTGGAACGACGCGATCTCGTTCCACTGCTCGTCCAGCACCTTCGAGAGGTTCGCGGTGGCGGTGTCCACCTCGGCGAGGGAGGACGCCTTCAGCACCCGCTCCACTGCCGTGCGGACCGCTCGATGGGCGGCTTTCTCCTTGGCCCGGAACTCGGCGAGAGTCAGCGTCGGCGCTGGAGTGCGATCGGTGGTCCTCGTCGCTGATGACGGACCTGGCCGCGCCGCTGGGTCGACTCGATCCCCTGCGGAGAGGACGCTGATCCCCACCGTGCTGAGCATCGCGACCAAGAGCAGGCCGAACACCCACCTGCCGGGATGCTGGGTACGCAAAGAGGCTGTCATGTCAGCCTTGAGAAGGTGTGGCGAAAGGTCGGGCACCGCATCGGAGCGTCGACTTCCGCCACCTGGTCATGGCTTTCTCCATTCGGTGCGCACGTCGAACGGTCAAGCACGCTGAGACGCCGACGGATCGCCAGCTCCGTCACCAGGCTTACCAGACACCGGCACACGGTGACGTACTGCGATCGGTGGATGCGCGAGTGCGGCGGTCTGCCTGAGTGGTGCTCACATCGTTGACTGCCATGACGAGGGGACGTGCTGTCCCTGAATGACCTGAGGGCTCGTCGATCCGATCCGACAGCTCGTGTCTAGCCGCTATGCCGGAACTGGAAACCCAACGAAGCGTGATTGGGTTGGTGCGCTAGGTCCACACTAGGGCGCGTGGAGCGCTGGCCGAGTCGATGGGTTGCCCGGGTCTTCGGCGGTAGGAGCCGCTCAGCGGATGATGGAGTGACCGAAGCCCGTCAGAGCGGGCTTGTGTTCAACACCGTCACGGCGGAGTCGAGTGCGGTGAACGTGCAGGCCGGACGGGATGTCCACTTCCACGCGTCGCAGGTGCGGCTGGTGCGGGCGCGAGTGGAGTCGGTGCTGGGACGGGCACGACTCGCGTCGGTGCTCGGGGTGGTGGCCTTGAGCTTCCTCGTGACCCCCGAACCCCTGGACGACCGACCGATCGTGCTCCCGCCTCCCACGACCATCACGGCCGAACCGACGACGAGCATCGCTTCCCCCGTGCCGACGCCGACCAAGACCCCGACACCACGGCCCGTGCCCGCGCCGACCACGACAACGACCACCCTCGCCACGTCGTCGAAACAGCCCCCAGCCGAGTCCACCGAGCCCATTGTGGAGGTGTCGCTCGGTAGGCCCGAGGACGACGTCAACGGCTGCGCGTCGCCCTGTCACGCCATGTTCATCCGCATGCGGGGATTCCCACCGAACGCCCGGTTCAACGTCGTTCCCCACTCATCGGAGTGGGACAGCCCGTTCAACCCAGGGGCCACCCTCGATGTCGACGCCGACGGGACGAAGGAGTTCCACCGGTTCGCGCTGCCCCCGAACGACACGAAGTGTGGGTCGTCGTGACCTTCGACGGTGGTGAGGTGGAGTCGAAACACTACCGCTGGCCCCTTCACTGAGGCGTCGACCAACTACCTCACCGACTGATGGCTGACAACCTGACCTCCGCCGACGGGTGGGTGACGGCATGTGGAACCAAGCCAAAATCAGGGGCTGTCTTCGATCCGATCGGTCAGGGTTCCAGGGCTTCTTCCGACGGTGCTGAGGTGGATCTAGGATCCGCTCATGGGCTTAGGGGAGGTCACGGTCGAGTCGGTGCGGCGGGCGGTTGCCGAATTCGACCGGCTCGGTGGTGACGAGTTCCGTTCGACCTACGGATTCGGGCCTGCGCGCAAATACGTGCTGGTGCATGAAGGGCGCGCGTACGACTCCAAGGCGATCGTCGGTGTCGCTCATGGGTTCGCCACGGGCACGTTCTGGCGGGCGGCGGACTTCACCGGCGGGCTGGCGTCCGTGGTTCGCGTGCTGCAGGATCTCGGCTTCGACGTTCGGACCGCCGAGGAACACGAGCGCGCAGGCTTCGGGGAGATCGCTGGGCAGCCCGCAGGAACCCGCTACGCGAGCCGGGAGGCCGCCTCGCGGGCTGGAGTGCACCTGCCGCTGACGGAAAGCGTCTGCGGGACTGCTGGCGCAGGCGCCGAATCGATCCTCGTCCCCGCCGACCAGGAGGTCGACGGTGAGATCATCTACGCCGGTCAAGGGGAAGCAGGCCGGGACCAGAGCTTCAAGACGCCCGCCAACGCCGCGCTGCTGACCAGCAGGCTGACCGGTATTCCGGTGCGGGTCTTGCATGGCATGCGTGAGCCTGGTTATCGCTATCTCGGGCTTTTCCGAGTAGTGGACGCGTGGAGGGACGTCGACCGCAAAGGGCGCAAGGTGTGCCAATTCCGCCTGACACCCGTGATCGACGCCGACAAGACCAATTCTGTCGCGCCGGAAGGTACCGTCAAGCCTGGTCGACGTGATTCGACCGTTCAGCGGGTCGTGCGCTCGACAGTCGTCTCCCGCTACGTGAAGGCGATGTACAGCGACACCTGCCAAGCGTGTCGGGTCAGGCTGATGATCGGTGATCGCGGGTACTCCGAGGGGGCGCACATCCGGCCGCTCGGAAGCGGGCACGATGGCCCGGATGTGCCGCAGAACGTCCTGTGCCTGTGCCCGAACTGCCACGTGCTCTTCGACGCGGGCGCGCTCGTGATCGACGCAGACCTCACCGTGCGGGTCAACGGCGTCAGCCAGGGAGTGCTTGCCGTTGACGAGGAACACGGCCTAGACGTGCGGCACCTCGTCTACCACCGGGAGCGCTACGGCCAGCAGAGCGAGGCCGAGTAGCGACAGGCCGATGCCCCGGCCGATCGACCGGGGCATCGGCGCGTCGGGTCAGCGGTAGGAGTGCTGGGACTGGACGTTCAGCTCGGTGAGGTGGACGCCGCGGGCGGGGTTGGTGCGGGGGTCGTTGACCTGGAGCACGTCGAGGCCCTTGCCCAGGTCGCTGGAGTAGATGTAGCCGTTGTAGTAGTACGCCGACCAGGAGCCGCCGCTCTCGTCCGGGTTCGCGGCGGGGCCGCGCTCGAAGTAGCCGATCTCCTTCGGGTTGGTGGAGTCGGTGAAGTCGATGATCTGGACGCCGCCCATGTACCAGGCCTGGACGAAGATGTCGCGGCCCGGGACGGGGATCAGCGAGCCGTTGTGGGCCACGCAGTTCTCCGACGACGTCTGGTGCCGGTCGATCTTGTAGAGGCTGCGGAACTCCATCAGGCGGTTGTCGCCGCGGCCGGTGATGTCGTAGATGGCGTTGGCGCCGCGGTTCGGGCCGATCTCGGCGTTGCAGGTGGCCGCGCCGCCGCCGCCGAGCTCGTCGGTGAACAGGACCTTGGTGCCCGCGTTGTTGAACGTCGCCGAGTGCCAGAACGCGAAGTTCTCGTTGTCCTGGACGCGGTTGATGACGCGCGGCTTCTCGCGGTCGGAGATGTCCATCAGGATGCCGTCGCCCATGCAGGCGCCCGCGGCGATGTTCTTCGACGGGTACGCGGTGATGTCGTGGCAGCCGGTGGTGGCCGAGACGTAGCCGGTCTGGACCGTGCCGGGACGCCCGGGGTTGCCGCCGTCGGGGAACAGGTTCGGCGTGGCCACGAGCGCGGCCGACGCCGGGTCGCGCAGCGGGATCTTCACGATGGAGATCGAGTCGTGCGGCGGCTTGCACTTGGAGAGGGTCTGCGAGGGCCCGTAGGAGGACACGTAGACGTACATGTCACGGCCGCGCTTGTCGGGCACGAGGGTGTGCGTGTGCGACCCGCAGGCGGTCTCCACGGCGGTGACGTAGCGCGGGTTGCGCTTGTCGCTGATGTCGAAGACCTTGATGCCCTCCCAGTACGGCTTGCTGCCGTCGTTCTGGGAGGTCGACGAGCAGGACGCGTCGCTGCGGCGGGAGTCGGTCGAGAGTACGACGAGGTTGCCGGTGACGGACACGTCGTTCTGCGAGCCGGGGCACAGGACCTGGCTCAGGATCGCGGGCCGCTTGGGGTTCTTGATGTCGTAGATCGTGAAGCCCAGGTAGTTGCCGACGATCGCGTAGTCGCCGGTGAAGGCGAGGTCCGTGCCGACCGACGCGGAGCCCGCGAGCGGCGCGGTGGCCGGAATGTTGGCGACGTGCGTGACGTTCGCGCTCATGACGGTCTCGTCCGGCGCGGGGAACTCGCTCTGCGCGGTCGCGGAGGTCGTCCCCAGCACCGTGGCGGCGACGAAGGTCGTTCCCAGGATCGCAACTGGTGTTCGGCGGCGCCGGTCACGTCGGGATGAAGACACGCTGCACACCCCTCTCGGTTTCGGGTGCCCGAAGTATCGTCGTTGTTAGCTATTCAAACCACCCTCACTTTTCGGGTGGTTTTACCAGTTGAACGTTTATCCCCGACGAGGCCGCCGAGGAGGTACGGTCGTCGGCGTCGTCGCAGTTGGGAGGGCATGTGCGGGCTTGGCTCACGGTTGTCGCCATTGCGCTGTTCGGAGTATCGGCCTGCTCTGAAGAGCCCCCAGCACCTGACCATACGATTGTCCAGCCCGGTTTGCCGGGTGAGCCCAACCGGACCCTCTCCGCGGAGGAAGCGGAGTCCGCGCTCCCCGACACCGAGCCCAACGACGAGGACGTCTCCTACGTCCGGAACATGATCATCCACCACCAGCAGGCGGTGGAGATGAGCGCGCTCGCCCCCGAGCGGGCAGCCGACGAGCGGGTCAGGGGCCTGGCCTCGCGCATCCACGACGTGCAGGGCCCCGAGATCGGCATGATGAACCGCTGGCTGACCGGCCACGACCTGCCCGCGGTCAACCCCACCGAGGCGCACGCCCACGCCGACATGCCCGGCATGGCCACCGCCGAGGAGCTGGCCGCGCTCACCGCGGCGCGCGGGCCCGAGTTCGACCGGCTGTTCCTCGAACTGATGATCCGCCACCACGAGGGCGCCATCGAGATGGCCAGGGCCGTGCAGGTCTCCGGTGTGGACGTGCGGGTGCAGGAGATGGCCGACGACGTCATCGCCGAGCAGGCCGACGAGATCCGCCGCATGCGGGAGATGCAGGGATAACCGGCGCGCGTGCTGCCGGACCCCCTCGATAGCATCGACGGGTCAAGCGCACCCGAGCCGACCAGGAGTCGTCGTGTCCCAGCCGCAGCCCGTGCCCGCCGTCCCCACCAGCGTGGTGGTGCGCGCGGGGACTACCGCGGGCGCCGCCGTCCGCGAGGCCGGACTGCCCGGCAAGGGACCCGACGCCGTCGTCGTCGTCCGCGACGCCGACGGGCGGCTGCGCGATCTCGCGTGGACGCCGGACGCGGACGCCACCGTCGAGCCGGTCGCCGCCGACAGCGAGGACGGCCGCGCCGTCATCCGCCACTCGTGCGCGCACGTGCTCGCCCAGGCCGTCCAGCAGCAGTTCCCCGAGGCCAAGCTGGGCATCGGCCCGCCGGTCAAGGACGGCTTCTACTACGACTTCGACGTCGACCGCCCGTTCACCCCGGAGGACCTGCAGGCGCTGGAGAAGCGCATGAAGCAGATCATCAAGGGCGCGCAGCGGTTCTCCCGGCGGGTCGTCGAGTCGGTCGACGCGGCCAAGCAGGAGCTGGCGGGCGAGCCGTACAAGCTGGAGCTGGTCGACATCAAGAGCGACGTCGACACCAGCGAGGTCATGGAGGTGGGCGGCGGCGAGCTGACCATCTACGACAACCTCGACCCGCGCTCCGGCGAGCGCGTCTGGGGCGACCTGTGCCGCGGGCCGCACGTGCCGACCACCAAGCACATCCCGGCGTTCAAGCTGATGCGGGTCGCGGCGGCCTACTGGCGCGGCAGCGAGAAGAACCCGCAGCTGCAGCGCATCTACGGCACCGCGTGGGAGTCGCAGGAGGCGCTCGACCGGCACCTGGAGCTGCTGGCCGAGGCCGAGCGGCGCGACCACCGCAGGCTGGGCGTCGAGCTGGACCTGTTCAGCTTTCCCGACGAGATCGGCTCCGGACTGGCGGTCTTCCACCCCAAGGGCGGCATCGTCCGGCGGGTCATGGAGGACTACTCGCGCAGCAGGCACGAGGAAGAGGGCTACGAGTTCGTCTACTCCCCGCACATCACCAAGGGGACGCTGTTCGAGACCTCCGGGCACCTGGACTGGTACCGCGAGGGCATGTACCCGGCGATGCACCTCGACGCCGAGCTGAACGCCGACGGCACCGTCCGCAGGCCGGGGCAGGACTACTACCTCAAGCCGATGAACTGCCCGTTCCACGACCTGATCTTCCGCTCGCGCGGCCGGTCGTACCGGGAGCTGCCGCTGCGCATGTTCGAGTTCGGCTCGGTGTACCGCTATGAGAAGTCCGGCGTCATCCACGGCCTGACCCGCGTGCGCGGCATGACGCAGGACGACGCCCACATCTTCTGCACGCCCGAGCAGGTGCAGGACGAGCTGCGGTCGCTGCTGTCCTTCGTGCTCGGCCTGCTGCGCGACTACGGGCTCACGGACTTCTACCTTGAGCTGTCGACCCGCAACGAGGAGAAGTACATCGGCTCCGACGAGGTGTGGGCAGAGGCGACGCAGACGCTGCGCGAGGCCGCCGAGAGCTCCGGCCTCGAACTGGTCCCCGACCCGGGCGGCGCGGCGTTCTACGGCCCCAAGATCTCCGTCCAGGCCAAGGACGCCCTCGGCCGCACCTGGCAGATGTCCACGATCCAGGTCGACTTCATGCTCCCGGAGAAGTTCGAACTGGAGTACACCGCCGCCGACGGCTCCCGCCAGCGCCCGGTCATGATCCACCGCGCCCTGTTCGGCTCGATCGAGCGCTTCTTCGGCGTGCTGACCGAGCACTACGCGGGCGCCTTCCCGGCCTGGCTGGCCCCGGTCCAGGTGGTCGGCATCCCGGTGGCCGACGAGCACATCGACCACCTCATGGGCGTGGCGAAGGACCTCAAGACCCGAGGCCTCCGCGTCGAGGTGGACACCTCCGACGAGCGGATGCAGAAGAAGATCCGCAACCACACGCTGCAGAAGGTCCCGTTCCTCCTGCTGGCGGGCGGCAAGGACGTGGAAGCAGGCGCAGTCTCCTTCCGCTTCCGCGACGGCACCCAGGTAAATGGCGTGCCGGTGCCCCAGGCGGTGGCCGCGATCGAGGCCTGGGTAGCACGCCGAGAGAACTCGTCTCCCACCGCAGAGACCTTCTCGGTCTAGAGCACAAAAAGAAGAAGCAGCGCAACCACCCCCCCACGCAACACGCCCCACCAACACTGTCCGATGGGGTGGACCCGCATTCGTGGGGAGCGAAGCGTCGCTACCCTCGCTCGGGCGCGGACGGCTTGCCCGCTCCGCCGCTTCTCCGCGCCCGCGACGCTTCGCTTAGGGGCCCCGCGAATGCGGGTCCACCCCATCGGACCCACAAATCAACTCGCGAAGCGCGCCACGCCACCTAGGGAGGACGAGGTGGGCACCTGGGGCACAGGTGGGGGGTGAAAGCCGGAGCTGGCCAGGCTGAGAGAGCACCTGCCGCTGCCGGGGCGGAGGGTGAGCTGAGGGGAGTGCGGAGAGGTGGCTGGCACGTGCCACGGGGCAGAGGTGTGGTTCAGCAGGCAAGGTTGAATGCCCGCCAGAGGGGCGGACGGGCGAGGCAAGGTTGAGAGTTCGCCAGCGTGGTGGGCAGGCAAGGCGGAGTTAAGGCTCGCCGGGGTGACGGGCGGGAGAAGTGAGGTTGGGAGTTGCTGGGGTGGGGGAAGTGGGGATGAAAGCCCGCCGGAGCGGTGGGCGGGCAAGGCGGGGTGAGAGCCGCTGGGCGGCGGTGGGGTAAGGCGGGTCAGAGTTCGCCGGAGTGGCAGGCGGGCAAGGCAAGGTGAGAGCCCGCCGGAGTGGCAAGGTCAGCGCGAGCGGGCCTACCGTCCCAAAGGGATCACCATGAGCGAGCCCGTCTCCTCATCCTCACGCACCCGCGCTCGCAAGCCGAACACCTCCAGCAGCAACTCCTCCGTCAACACCTCCCCAGGCGCCCCCACGGCCACGATCCGGCCGTTCTTCATCGCTACCAAACGGTCGGCGTAGCGGGCGGCCAACGCCAGTTCGTGGAGGACCATGACGATCGTGCGGTTGGTGTCCCGGTGGAGGTCTCGGACCAGTTCCAGGACGTCGATCTGGTGGGCCAGGTCCAGGTGTGTCGTGGGCTCGTCCAGCAGGAGGATGTCGGTTTCCTGGGCCAGGGCCATCGCGATCCAGGCTCGTTGGCGTTGGCCGCCGGAGAGTTCGTCGAGGGTGCGGTCGGCGAACTCGTCCGCCGCGGTCTTCTTCAGGGCCTGGTTGACGGCCTCCTCGTCGGCGGAGGACCAGCGGCGGTACCAGGTCTGGTGGGGGTGTCGGCCGCGGGCGACCAGGTCGGCGACCGTCAGGCCGTCGGGGGCCACGGGGGACTGGGGGAGCAGGCCGACGACGTTCGCCACGGACCGGGTCGGCAGTTTGTGGACCGGTTGGCCGTTGAGCAGGACGTGGCCCTCCACCGGCTTGAGCAGCCTGCCGAACGCGCGCAGCAGAGTGGACTTGCCGCAGCCATTGGGGCCGATCACGGCGGTCACCGTGCCCTGGGGGATTTCGAGGTCCACACCGTGCACCACGGTGCGTTCGTCGTAGGCGAGGGTGAGGCGCTCGGCGCGCAGGTCGGTCATGTGCGGGCCTTTCCGCTGCGGACGAGCAGGTACAGCAGGTACGGCGCGCCGAGTGCGGCCGTCAGGACGCCGACCGGCAGTTCGACGGAGCCGAAGGCCGTGCGCCCCAGGACGTCCGCCCAGACGGTGACGGCCGCGCCCAGCAGGGCGGACGCGAGCAGCGGCGGCGTGCCCGTGCCCAGGAGCCGGACCGCGAGCTGCGGGCAGGCCAGGGCGACGAACGCGATCGGCCCCGCCGCCGCGGTCGCGGTGGCGGTCAGCAGGACCGCGATGACGATCAGCACCGCGCGCGTGGTGTCGATGCGGACGCCGAGGCCGCGCGCGGTGTCGTCGTCGAAGTTCAGGGCGCCGAAGGGGAACGACAGGACCAGCGCGGCGGGCAGCAGCACCACCAGCGCGATCCCGACGGCTTGCGCGTTCTCCCACGTGGCCGCGTTCAGGCTGCCGTTGAGCCAGACGATCGCGCGTCCGGCGTCCACGATGGACGCCTTCACCAGCAGCCACGAGATCAGGCTGGTCAGCACCGCCTGGATGCCGACGCCCACCAGGAGCACCCGGTACCCGGACAGCCCGCGGCGCACCGCGAGGACGTACACCAGGACCGCCGCCGCCAGCGCCCCGCCGATCGAGGCCAGCGGCACGCCCACCTCGGCGAGCGGCCCGCTGACCGCGCCGTACTCCCCGGCGAGCACGATCACCGCGACCGCCCCGGCCCCCGCGCCCGCGGTGACGCCGAGGATGTCCGGGCTCGCCAGCGGATTGCGCCCGACGCCCTGGATGATCGCCCCCGCCAGCCCGAGCGCCGCCCCGACCATGGCCCCCACGGCGGCCCTGGGCAGCCGGAACTGCAGGACGACCAGCCGGTCGGTGCGGTCGCCCCCGCCGAAGAGGACCCCGACGATGTCGCTGGCCGGGATGTCGAACTCGCCGCGCCCGGTGTTCGCCACGATCGCGGCGAACAGCGCCACCAGGGTGACGGCGGGCACCAGCACGTGCCGGGGGCGGATGACGGCCGAGACCGGGCCGACGCGGATCGCCTTCACAGCCGCACCGGCTTCCGCCGACGGATCAGGTAGATGAACACCGGGGCGCCGATGAACGCCAGCATGATCCCCACCGGCAGCTCGCTCGGCCGCGCCACCAGCCTGCCCAGCACGTCCGCGGCGACCATGAGCGCCATCCCGACCAGCGCCGAGTACAGCAGCACCCACCGGTAGTCCGGGCCGGTGATCGAGCGGGCGATGTGCGCGGCCATCAGGCCGACGAACCCGATCGGCCCGCACGCGGCCACCGCGACCCCGGTGAGCAGGGTGATCGCGGCCATGCCCACCAGCCGGGTGAGCCCGACCCGCACCCCGAGCGCGCGGGCCACGTCCTCGCCGAGGGACAGCGAGTTGAGCCCGCGCGCGTTGGCCGCGGCCAACACCAGGCCCGCGACGACGAACGGCAGCATCTGCGCGGTGATCTCGGCCGGACGCCCGGAGACCGAGCCGACGGTCCAGAACCGGTAGAGCTCCAGCGCCTGCTCGTCCAGGATCAGCATGCCCGCGGTCAGCGCGGTGAACAGCGCGTGCACCGCCGCGCCGCCGAGCGCGAGGGTGACCGGTGTCGCGCCGCCGCGGGTGCGGTTGCCCACGAAGTAGACGATCGCCGAGGCCAGGAACGCCCCCGCGAAGCCGAACCAGACGTAGCCGTAGAGCGTGGTGACGCCGAGCAGGAAGATCCCGCCCGCGACGAACATGCCCGCGCCCGCGCTCACCCCGAGCAGCACCGGGTCGGCGATCGGGTTGCGGGTGTGGCCCTGCATGAGCGCGCCCGCCACCCCGAGCGCGCAGCCGGCGACCAGGGCGAGCGCGGTGCGCGGCAGCCGCAGCGAGCGGACGATGACGTCGCCCTCGGCGCCGGTGGGCGTCCACAGGCCGTGCCACACCTCGGGCAGGCTCAACGCCTTGCTGCCCAGCGCGATGCTGAGCAGCACCACGCCGAGCACGGCGGCGGCGACCACGACCAGGCCCCGGCGCCGCAGGCTGGTCCGGGCCTGGGTCACGCGTTCCTCCGAGTGTTAGCTTAGGGCAGCCTACCTTTACAAATGACCTTGAAGGACACCCCTCGCATGAGAGCACGCTCCCTAGTCGTCGCACTGGCCCTCGCCGCCACCGCGTGCGGCGGCGCCGAACCGGAATCGCAGGGCGGCGCGGCCGCGGGCGGGGGCGCGTTCCCGCGCACCGTCACCCACGCCATGGGGACCGCCGAGCTGCCCGAGCGGCCGCTGCGGGTGGTCGCGCTCGACATGACCTTCGTGGACGCCACGCTGGCGCTGGAGGGCGAGGTCGTCGGCTTCACCACCCTCGCGGGCGGTGACGACAGGCTGCCCGACTACTTCGGCGGCGACGTGGCGAAGTACGCGCCCAAGGCCGTCCCGGTCGGCACGCTGAGCGAGCCCAACCTGGAGAAGATCGTCGAGCTCGACCCCGACCTGATCCTCTCGGCGAAGGTCCGCCACGAGAAGCTCTACGAGCAGCTGACCGCGATCGCGCCGACGGTGTTCTCCGAGACCACCGGCGGCACCTGGAAGGCCAACCTCGAACTCGTGGGCCGGGCGCTGGGCAAGGAGGACCTGGCCAAGCAGAAGATCGCCGCCTACGAGACCAGGGCCAAGGCCGTCGGCGACGCCGTGCGCGCCGCCGAGGGCGCCAACCCGACGGTGTCGGTCGTGCGGTTCGTCGACGGCCCCACCCGCATCTACAAGGACGACACCTACATCGGCGTCATCATCGGCGACCTCGGCTTCGACAAGCCCGAGGCCGCGACCGGCACCGGCTTCAACACCGAGATCTCCGACGAGCAGATCGGCCTCATGGACGCCGACGACATCTTCGTCTCCGTCTACGCCGACGAGGCGGGCCTGAGCGCGCAGACCAAGGAGAAGTTTGAGGCCAACCCGCTGTGGGGGCAGCTCAAGGGCACCGTCCACGAGGTCAGCGACAAGACCTGGATGAGCGCTGTCGGCCTGTACGGCGCGAACGTGGTGCTCGACGACATCGCCAAGGTGTACGGGGTCGACCCGGCGCGCTAGCCGGTCAGTCGACCGTGCGCCACGCGTCGGCCAGCAGCGCCCTGGTCTCGCCGAGCAGCTGCGGCAGGACCTTCGTGTGGCCGATCACCGGCATGAAGTTGGCATCGCCGCCCCACCTCGGCACCAGGTGCTGGTGCAGGTGGGCGGCGATGCCCGCGCCCGCGATGACGCCCTGGTTCATGCCGATGTTGAACCCGTGCGGCGCGGCCACCTTGCGCGCCACCCGCATCGCCCGCTGGGTGTGCTCGGCCAGCTCGACCGTCTCCTCCGCGGTGAGGTCGGTGTAGTCGGCGACGTGGCGGAACGGCACCACCATGAGGTGGCCGGGGTTGTACGGGTACAGGTTGAGCACCACGTAGACCAGCTCGCCGCGGGCGATGATCAGCGCGTCCGGGTCGTCGAGCTGGACGAGGGTGCAGAACGGGCACAGCTCGCGCTCGTCGCCGACCGGCTTGTTCTCGCCGCGGATGTAGGCCATGCGGTGCGGCGTCCACAGCCGCTGCAGGGCGTCGGGTATCCCGACGCCTTCCTGGGCGACGAGCTCAGGGTCCACGGCCATGCCCCGATCCTAGTGGCGGGTCCCGGTCCGGCTCGGCCGCCGACCGGAGGACGGCACGCACGCGGGGTGCCGAGCGCACGATCGTGGTCGGGTTAGGCTTCCCCAGCCCTGTTCATCTCCGCCGGTAAGGCCCCATGCTGAACATATTCGCCAGAGCCTCGGTGTCCCGAGTCACCGATCCCGTCGGCAGGTGGCTGGTCGGTGTCGGGCTGACCCCCAACGCGATCACCCTGGTGGGCACGGCGGGCGCCATCGCGGGCGCCCTGTGGCTCTTCCCGGCGGGCCACCTCCTCGCGGGGACGTTCGTGGTGTGGGGCTTCGCCATGTTCGACCTGCTCGACGGCGCGATGGCCAGGGCCCGCGGCGGCGGCACGCGCTACGGCGCGGTGCTGGACGCGACCTGCGACCGGCTCGCCGACGGCGCGCTGTTCAGCGGGATCGCCTGGTACGCCTTCTTCGTGGCGCAGGACGCGCTGCTGGCCTCGACCGCGCTGATCTGCCTCGTCACCGCGCAGGTGATCTCCTATGTGAAGGCGCGCGCGGAGGCCAGCGGGCTGTCGGCGGACGGCGGGCTCGTGGAGCGGGCGGAACGGCTCATCACCACGCTGGTCGGGACCGGCCTGGTGGGCCTCGGCGTGCCGTACGCGCTGCACGTGGCGCTGGTGCTGCTGTCGGTCGGGTCGGTGGTGACGGTGGCGCAGCGGCTGGTCGCGGTGCGCCGGAGCGCGGAGGAGCGAGCATGAGCTGGGGGGAGCGGCTGGCCGACGCGGGGTACGCGGCGGGCTGGCGGCTGGTGCGGACGCTGCCGGAGCCGGTCGCGGCCGGGCTGTTCCGCGCGGGGGCCGACCTCGCCGCCCGCCGCGAGGGGCCGGGCGCGCGGCGGCTGCGCCGGAACCTGTCGCGGGTGGTGCCCCAGGCGGGCGCGGCCGAGCTGGACGACCTGGTGCGGGCCGGACTGCGGTCCTACGCCCGGTACTGGATGGAGGCCTTCCGGCTGCCGTCGATGGACCTGGACTCGGTGTACCGGCGGGTCGACGCGGGCGTCACCGGGACCGAGTACGTGGACAAGGCGCTGGCCGACGGCAACGGCGTCGTATTCGCGCTGTCGCACTCGGGGAACTGGGACGCCGCCGGGGTCTGGCTGGTGCGCGCGTACGGCCGGTTCACGACCGTCGCGGAGCGGCTGAAACCGGAGTCGCTGTACGACCGGTTCGTCGCGTACCGCGAGTCGCTGGGGTTCGAGGTCGTCCCGGCCACGGGCGGGGAGCGCAACCCCGCGGTGGTCCTGGCCGAGCGGCTGCGGGAGAACGGGCTGGTCTGCCTGCTCGCCGACCGCGACCTGACGCCGAGCGGCAGGACGGTGACGTTCTTCGGCGCGGAGACGAAGATGCCCGCGGGCCCGGCGTACCTGGCCGCCCGCACCGGGGCGGCGCTGATCCCGGTCGGCTGCTGGTTCACCGAGGACGGGTGGGGCGTGCGGTTCCACCCGCCGCTGCCGGTGGCGGGCGTGCGCGCGGTGCCGTCGGCGACCCAGGCGCTGGCCGACGTGCTGGCCGCGGACATCGCCGCGCACCCGGAGGACTGGCACATGCTCCAGAACCTGTGGCTGGAGGACGTGACGTCGTGAGCGGGCTGGCGAGCGGACCATCGGCACAGCGACTGCGCGTCGGCATCGTCTGCCCGTACTCCTTCGACGTCCCCGGCGGGGTGCAGGCGCACGTCGTCGACCTGGCCAGGGCGCTGCGCGGGCTGGGGCACTCGGTCGACGTGCTCGCGCCCGCCGACGACGACACCCCGGTTCCCGACTTCGTCCAGCCCGCCGGCCGGGCGCTGGGCATCCCGTACAACGGGTCGGTGGCCCGGCTGTCGTTCGGGCCGCTGTCCTTCGCCCGGGTCCGGCGCTGGATCCGCGAGCACGACTTCGACGTCCTGCACCTGCACGAGCCGACCGCGCCGAGCCTGTCGATGCTGGCGCTGATGGTCGCCGACGGGCCGATCGTGGCGACGTTCCACACCTCGACCCCGCGCTCGCGCACGCTGAGCGCGTTCCAGATGGTGCTGCAGCCGTTCCTGGAGAAGGTGACGGCCCGCATCGCGGTGTCCGCGCTGGCGCGCCGGGTGCAGGTGGAGCACCTGGGCGGCGACGCGGTGGAGATCCCCAACGGCGTGGACGTCGCGTTCTTCCGCGACGCCGACCCGCTGCCGGGGTATCCGCGCGGCTGCTCGGTCGGGTTCGTCGGCCGCTACGACGAGCCGCGCAAGGGGATGCCGGTGCTGCTGGAGGCGCTGCGCCCGCTGGCCGCGGAGTTCCCGGAGCTGCGGCTGGTCGTGGTGGGCCGGGGCGACGCACCCGAACTGCGGAAGGCGGCGGGCCCGGTGCGGGTCGAGCTGCTGGGGCAGGTCGACGACCGGGAGAAGGCGTCGATGCTGCGCGGCATCGACGTCTACTGCGCGCCCAACACCGGCGGGGAGAGCTTCGGGATCATCCTCACCGAGGCGATGGCCGCCGGGACCGCCGTCGCCGCGAGCGACCTCGACGCCTTCCGCCGGGTGCTGGACGACGGGCGCGCCGGGGTGCTGACGCCGGTCGGGGACGCGCCCGCGCTGACGGAGGCCTTGCGCTCGCTGCTCTCCGACCCCGAGCGCCGCGCCGCGGTGGCGGCCGAGGGACACCGGCGGGTGGCCGCGTACGACTGGTCGGTGGTGGCCGCGCAGGTGCTGCGCGTCTACGAGCAGGCGGTCGCGGCCTGCCCGCGCCCGGTGGGGGAGGCGCAGTGAGCTGGTGGATCGTCCTGCTGGTCGCGGTCATGGTGTTGGGCGGCGTGTACCTGGTGGGGACGGCGAACCGGCTGGACCGCCTGCACATCCGCACCGACGCCGCCTGGGCCGCCCTCGACGCCGCCCTGGCCCGCCGCGCCGTGGTCGCCCGCGCCGTGGCGGGGGTGCTGGGGGTGGAACACCTGCGGATGGAGGCCGAACAGGCCGAACACGCCCCGCGGGTGGCCCGGGAGGACGCGGAGAACGTGCTGACCCGATCGCTGTCCGAAGTGGACCGCTCCCGGCTGCCGTCCGCGCTGACCGCCGAACTGACCGACGCCGAACACCGCGTGGTCATCGCCCGCCGCGTCCACGGCGACGCCGTCCGCGACACCCTCACCCAACGCCGCCGCCGCGTGGTCCGCTGGTTCAAACTCGCAGGCGGCGCGCCGCGCCCGGAGTACTTCGAGATCGCCGAGCCGGACCTGGCCCAGGAGCCTTAGCCAGACGGGTAACAGCGCCAGTCGATCTTGCGATGCGGAAGAGGACTGCGACGTGGGGAGCGGCGTGATGGGTGTTCTGGAATTCATCCACCGCCTGGTGGATACCCTGGCCTGGCCCGCGGCGACCGTCGTGCTCGTCTTGGCGCTGCGGTCCCGGCTCGGGGCCGCTGGTGGGCGAGCGGCTGAAGGCGCTCAGGGCGGGGCCGGGCGGGCTGGAGATGGAGTGGAACGAGACGGCCCAAGAGGCCGAGAAGCAGCTCACCGGCGAGGTCGCCGCGACCGAGCAGGCCACCGACCAGACGATGCCGCTGCGGCTGCGTGAGGTGGCCAAGGCGTCACCGCGCGGCGCGGTCCTGGACGCTGCGGCCGAGATCGAGAGTGCTCTGCGCACCCTTCTCGCGCGACACGGCCTGTCCGCCGACGAGTTGCGGATGGGGATGCGGCAGCTGAGTTCCACGGCGGCGGAGCGGGAACTCATCAGCCTGTCCACGCATCGCGCGATCGAGAATCTCTCGGTGCTGCGGAACCTGGCGGCGCACGGCCGGGGGCGGGTCGAGTACGCCCAGGCGGTCGACTTCCTCGCCCTCGCCGACGCCGTCATGTACTCGCTGACCGCGGCGCGGTCGGTCGGGCTGGGGCGGTTCGCCGAGGTCGGGCCTGCTTGACGGGTCCGGGACGGCCTCGTCAGGTCGTCCCGGACCGCGCGGCTAGGCCATCTGCGTGGCCAGGGAGGTCGGCATGGGGTCGAAGCGGGCGAAGCGGCGGGTGAAGGTCGCCGAGCCGGAGGTCAGGGAGCGCAGGTCGATGAGGTAGCGGACCAGGTTGGTGGCGGGGACCTCGGCGGTGACGATCGTGAAGCCCGAGCCCTCCGACTCCGTGCCGAGGACCCGGCCGCGGCGGGCCGACAGGTCGCCGAGGACCGTGCCCAGGTGCTCGTCCGGCAGGCGGACCGTCACCGAGTCGATCGGCTCCAGCAGGGAGATCGTGGTCTTCGCCGCGGCGTCCTTCAGCGCCAGCGCGCCCGCTGTCTGGAAGGCCGCGTCGGAGGAGTCCACGCTGTGCGCCTTGCCGTCGACGAGCGTCACCCGGATGTCCACCATCGGGTTGCCGGTCGACACGCCCCGGGCGAGCTGGGCGCGGATGCCCTTCTCCACGCTGGGGATGAACTGGTGCGGGACCGCGCCGCCCACCACCCGGTCGAGGAACTCGAAGCCAGCGCCGGTCGGGAGCGGCTCGACCTCGATGTCGCACACGGCGTACTGGCCGTGGCCGCCGGACTGCTTCACGTGCCTGCCGTGGCCCCGCGCGGGCCCGGCGAACGTCTCGCGCATCGACACCTTGACCGGCTCGGTATCGATCTCCGCGCCGCCCGCGCGCAAGCGGGCCAGCACGACGTCGGCGTGCGCCTCGCCCATGCACCACAGCACGAGCTGGTGGGTCTCCGGATTGCGGTCCATGCGCAGGGTCGGGTCGCCCGCCACCAGCCGGGCCAGGTTGCGGGCCAGGGCGTCCTCGTCGCTGCGGGTGCGGGCGACCACGGCGACCGGCAGCAGCGGCTCCGGCATCGTCCACGGGGACATCAGCAGCGGGTCCTCGGGCGCGGACAGGGTGTCGCCGGTCTCCGCCGAGCCGACCTTGGTCAGCGCGCACACATCACCGGCGATGCAATAAGGGACCTCGCGCAGCGAGGCCCCCAGGGGAGAGTAGACGTGCGCGACGCGCTCGTCCGCGTCATGGTCCTCGTGGCCGCGATCGGCCAATCCGTGGCCGGAGACGTGCACCTGCCGTTCCGGTCGCAGGGTCCCGGAGAACACCCGCACCAGCGACACCCTGCCCACATAGGAGTCGACCGCCGTGCGGACGACCTCCGCGGCCAGCGGCCCCCGGGGGTCGGGGATGATCGCCGCGTGCGGGCGGCCGTGCGGGTCGGTCACCTCGGGCAGCGGGTGCTCCAGCGGTGACGGGAAGCCGCGGGTCAGCACCTCCAGCAGTTCCTCGAGGCCGAGTCCGGTGAACGAGCACACCGGCACGACCGGGAAGAACGAGCCGCGGGCGACCGCCTTCTCCAGGTCGGTGATGACGGTCTCGGTGTCGATCTCCTCGCCGCCGAGGTAGCGGTCCATCAGGGACTCGTCCTCGCTCTCGGCGATGATGCCCTCCAGCAGTTCCGCGCGGGCGTCGGCGATGGCGTCGCGGGCGGCGTCGTCGAGGTCGGTGAGCGTCATCCGGCCGCCGGAGTGGTCGTAGCGGCGCTGGGTGATGAGCCCGTCGAGGGCGGAGTCGCCGTGCGGCAGCCACAGCGGCAGCACGTTGGCGCCGAAGGCCTCCCGGCAGGCGACCAGCTCGGCGGTGAAGTCCGCGCGCGGGTGGTCGAGGCGGGCCACGACGAGCGCGCGGGGCATGCCGACCGCATCGCACTCGCGCCACAGCGCGATGGTCGCCGGGTCGACGCCCTCGGCCGCGCACACCACGAACAGCGCCGCGTCCGCCGCGCGCAGTCCCGCCCGCAGCTCGCCGACGAAATCGGCGTAGCCGGGGGTGTCGATCAGGTTGACCTTGACGCCGTCGTGCATCAGCGGGGCCACCGCCAGCCCCACCGACCGCTGCTGGCGCTGCGCGGCCGGATCGTGGTCGCAGACCGTGGTCCCCTCGGTGACGGTCCCCGCCCGGGGGAGCACGCCGGTGGCGGCCAGCAGCGCCTCGGCGAGCGTCGTCTTCCCCGAGCCGGACGGGCCCACCAGGGCCACGTTCCTGATCCGCGCCGGGTCGTCCACCGTCACGGCGGACTCGGCATGACCGTTGTCGGCGTGCTTGCTGCCCATCTCCCGCACCTCCCGCTCGACCCGCCCTTGTGTCGGATCTCACATCTTGTCACCGCTGGTGACCAGCGCGCTCCCCGCAGGTCGGAAGTGGCCTGCCGAGATAGCCCCGCATTGGCTGCCTTCAGCGGTCCACATCACACGTAAGCTGTGGTCAGCGGCCTTTCGTGAGCCGCATACCCCAAGACGATTCGAGAGGCGAACCGTGTCCGACGCACAGACCACCACTGCCCCCCAGCCGGAGACCGGCACGTCCCGGGTCAAGCGCGGCATGGCGGAGATGCTCAAGGGCGGCGTGATCATGGACGTCGTCGACGCCACCCAGGCCAAGATCGCCGAGGACGCGGGCGCCGTCGCGGTCATGGCGCTGGAGCGGGTGCCCGCCGACATCCGCGCGCAGGGCGGCGTGGCGCGCATGAGCGACCCCGACCTGATCCAGGGGATCATCGAGGCCGTCTCCATCCCGGTCATGGCCAAGGCCCGCATCGGCCACTTCGTCGAGGCGCAGGTGCTGCAGTCCCTCGGCGTGGACTACATCGACGAGTCCGAGGTGCTGACCCCGGCCGACTACGCCAACCACATCGACAAGTGGGCCTTCACCGTCCCCTTCGTCTGCGGCGCCACCAACCTCGGCGAGGCGCTGCGGCGCATCACCGAGGGCGCGGCGATGATCCGCTCCAAGGGCGAGGCGGGCACCGGCGACGTCTCCAACGCCACGACCCACATGCGCAAGATCCGCGGTGAGATCAAGCGGCTGACCTCGCTGCCCGAGGACGAGCTCTACGTCGCTGCCAAGGAGCTGCAGGCGCCGTACGAGCTGGTCAAGGAGGTCGCGACCACCGGCAAGCTGCCGGTCGTGCTGTTCACCGCAGGCGGCATCGCGACCCCGGCCGACGCGGCGATGATGATGCAGCTGGGCGCCGAGGGCGTGTTCGTCGGCTCCGGCATCTTCAAGTCCGGCGACCCGGCCAAGCGCGCCGACGCCATCGTCAAGGCCACCACCTTCCACGACGACCCCGACATGATCGCCAAGGTCTCCCGCGGCCTGGGCGAGGCCATGGTCGGCATCAACGTCGAGGACGTCCCGGAGCCGCACCGGCTCGCGGAGCGCGGCTGGTAGTCAGACGTGCTCGGAGACCAGGCACGCCGTCGTGCCCGGCTCCAGCGCCTCGAACACGTGCGGGATGTCGCCGGGATAGGCGATGTAGTCGCCCGGTCCGAGTTCCACCGGCTCGTCGGTCGGGCCCAGCCGGGCCCGGCCGCTGGCCAGGACCACGTGCTCGACCACGCCGGGGAAGTGCGGGTCGGACTCCCTGCGGCTGCCCGGCTCCGCGCTGATCAGGTAGATGTCGCGGCGGGCGTTCGGCGGGCAGGACGCGAGCAGGGTCGCGGCGTAGTCCGCGCGCTCGGAGTACACGATCGGCCCCTCGCCCGCCCTGATCACCTGCACGCGCGGGGTGGGCGGCTCGACGAGCCGGGAGAACGGCACGCCGAGCGCCACGCTCAGCGCCCACAGCGTCTCCACGCTCGGGTTGCCGGACGCCGCCTCCAGTTGCGACAGCGTCGACTTGGCGATGCCCGCGCGCTTGGCGGCCTCGCTCAGGGACAGGCCCGCGCGCTCGCGTTCGCGGCGCAGCGAGCGGGCGATGACGTCCAGTGGGGCGCCGCGCTGGTCCACCGGGCCTCCCGTTCGGTGTGACGGACAAGTCGTTCGGCTTGACGAACGACCGGAGCATTGTTCATCGTAGGACACTATGCGTTCGATCTGGCGAACACTCGATGCGGAGCTGTGGCGCGGCGTGCTGGCCATCGCGGCCGCCGCCGCGGTCAACGGCGCGTCCTTCGGCGCCATCTCCGTGGCCTCCGGCCTGCCGATGTGGGTCCCGGTGGCCATGTCCCTCCTGGTCTTCGCGGGCGGCTCGCAGTACCTGGCCGTCGGCGTGACGGCGGCGGGCGGCAGCCCCGTCGCCGCGGTCCTCGGCGGGCTGCTGCTCAACGCCCGCCACCTGCCGTTCGGCCTGGCGGTCGGCGAGCTGGTCGGCCGAGGCTGGGCGGCCCGCCTGCTCGGCAGCCACCTCCTGATCGACGAGTCCGTCGCCTTCGCGATGGCCCAACGAGACGCGGTACGCGCGCGAGCGGCCTACTGGGCGTGCGGCGCGACCCTGTTCGTCGCCTGGAACCTCGGCGTCTTCGGCGGCGCCGTCGCGGGCCAACTCGTCGGCGACGCGGACGCCCTCGGCCTCGACGCGGTCTTCCCGGCGGCCATGCTGGCCCTGGTCCTCCCCGCGCTGAAGGACGCGAAGGCCCGCATTCCCGCCCTGGTGGGCGCCGCGGTCGCCCTGGCGGCCACCCCGTTCCTGCCGACGGGCGTGCCGATCCTGCTGGCGCTGCTCGGCCTCCTCGCGGTTCCCCGGCCTGCCCGGAAGGCGCCGGAGGTGGTCGCGTGACCGGCGTGCTAAGCCCGCCGACCGTGTCGTCCCTGGTCCGGAGAGGTGGTGACGTGAGTGGTCCGCTTGCGTCGGTCCGGGGCGGGGAAGGCTTCGGAACCGAGAGCGGGCCGTCGGACGATTTCGCCCGGAGGGCGTCGTGGGCCGGGGGTCCGACTGATCTGCCCGCCGTCCCGCGTCGTGTCTCGGAGGTTCTGCTGTGACGCTCTTGCCGATCCTGATCCTCGCCGCGGGGACCTTCGCGTTCCGCTTCGGTGGGGTGCTGTTGCGCGACCGGTTGACCTTCTCGGACCGGGTGAAGGAGCTGCTGTCCACCTCGGCCGTCGTGCTGCTGTTCGCGCTGGTGGCGACGTCGGCGCTGGCCAAGGGGCAGGACTTCGCGGGGTGGGCGTTGCCCGCCGGGGTGCTTGTCGCGGGTGTCCTGGCCTGGCGCAAGGCGCCGTTCGTGGTGGTTGTCGTGGCCGCCGCGTTGACCACCGCTCTGCTCCGTCTCGCGGGGCTGGCCTAACCTCGACCCGTACGAAAGGAATCGAACCGGTGTCCACCGACCGACCCCTGATCGGGGTGCTCGCCCTGCAGGGCGACGTGCGCGAGCACGTCGCCGCGCTCACCGCGGCGGGCGCCGCGACCACGAGTGTGCGCAGGCCCGATGAGCTGTCCCGAGTGGACGGGCTGGTGCTGCCGGGCGGGGAGTCCACCACGATCTCCCGCCTGCTGGCCACCTTCGACCTGCTGGAGCCCCTGCGCGCCCGGATCGCCGACGGGCTGCCCGTCTACGGCTCGTGCGCTGGCATGATCCTGCTCGCCGAGAAGATCATCGACGGCCGCCCCGACCAGCACCAGGTCGGCGGCATCGATATGGTCGTGCGGCGCAACGCGTTCGGCAGGCAGGTGGACTCCTTCGAGGCCGACCTCGACGTCACCGGCCTCGACGACGGCCCGGTGCACGCGGTCTTCATCCGCGCGCCGTGGGTCGAGTCGGTCTCGGCCGAGGCCGAGGTGCTGGCGAGGGTCCCCGACACCCAGGCCGCGGGGGAGGCCGGCGGTAGGATCGTCGCCGTCCGCCAGGGCAGGGTGCTGGCCACCGCCTTCCACCCCGAGCTCACCGGCGACCACCGCGTGCACCGCCTGTTCACGGACCTGGTCCGTGAAGCCTGACCTGACGACGGAGGATAGATGAGCGGCCACTCCAAGTGGGCGACGACCAAGCACAAGAAGGCCGCCCTCGACGCCAAGCGTGGCAAGCTCTTCGCGAAGCTGATCAAGAACATCGAGGTCGCGGCGCGCACCGGCGGCGGCGACCCCGAGGGCAACCCGACCCTCTACGACGCCATCCAGAAGGCGAAGAAGAGCTCCGTCCCGAACGACAACATCGAGCGGGCCCGCAAGCGCGGCGGCGGCGAGGAGGCGGGCGGCGCCGACTGGCAGACGATCATGTACGAGGGCTACGGCCCCAACGGCGTCGCGGTGCTGATCGAGTGCCTGACCGACAACCGCAACCGCGCCGCCACCGAGGTCCGCACCGCCATGACCCGCAACGGCGGCTCCATGGCCGACCCGGGCTCGGTGTCGTACATGTTCAACCGCAAGGGCGTGGTGATCGTCCCGAAGAACGGCCTGACCGAGGACGACGTCCTCATGGCCGTGCTCGACGCGGGCGCGGAGGAGGTCAACGACCTCGGCGAGAGCTTCGAGGTGGTCTCCGAGGCCGGTGACATGGTCGCCGTCCGCAAGGCGCTTCAGGACGCGGGCTACGACTACGAGTCCGCCGACGCTAGCTTCCTGCCCATGTCCACCGTCCAGCTCGACGCAGACGGCGCGCGCAAGATCTTCAAGCTGATCGATGCGCTCGAGGACTCCGACGACGTGCAGAACGTGTACGCCAACTTCGACGTCGCCGACGACGTGATGGCCGAGGTCGACGCCTAGTGTCCCTGCCCGCCCTCACCCCGGACGAGGAGCAGCTGCGCGAGTGGCTGCTCCACACCGCGGACCAGGACGGGTACGCGGCGGTCGAGGTCGCGGGCGACGCCGACGGGGCGCCATACGCCTTCACGGTGGGCGTGTGGCGCCGCTTCGCCGCGCCGGAGGCGGTCGTGGTCGGGCTGCCGGTCGACATGGCCCGCCCGCTGCTCGACCTCTACGTGCGCCGCACCGCCGAGGGCGAGCGGTTCTACCCCGGCCTGCCCTACCTCGACTTCTTCGAGGGCACCCCGGTGGTCGTGGAGCGCGTCCACAAGGGCCACTACCCGGAGTTCTTCGGCAGCGCGTTCCTCGTCTACCCGCAGGGCGACTTCCCGGCGATGCAGCTGATCGTCGCCACCCCGGACGGCAGGTTCCCGTGGAGCCCGGACGCCCCGGACGGCTTCGACATCTGGCAGCCGGTGCTCACCTACACCGGCAGGCCGGAGACCTGGCGCCCGGGCATCGACGGCCCCTGAACGGGCCTATCCGCCGCCCCGACGCCCGAACTAGGATCTTGGTCCGGTTCGGCGGAAGGGGAGCCGCATGTCCACCGAGCGGCCCCGGCCGAGCGCGTGCACCGAGGTCGAACTCGGCTTCCGCCCCCAGCCCGCGGTCCGCTGGCTCGCGCCGAAGGTGCTGGTCAGCACCGGCATCCAGTCCGCGATCGCCGCGGTGTTCGGGTCCTACGCCGACAAGCGCGAACTGCAGGGCGGCCTGCCGTCGACCATCCACCGGCGCATCGGCGACGAGCTGTGGTTCGACTTCGCCGCCGACGTGGGCGACGGCTTCGACGCCACCTACTCTGTGGCCTCCCTGCTGGCCGCCGAGTCGCTGACCCTCGACGGCGACACCCTCCCGCGCGGCAGCCTCCTGGTCCTCGGCGGCGACCAGGTCTACCCGGGCGCGTCGACCCGCGCCTACGAGGACCGCACCAAAGGCCCTTACCGCGCCGCACTGCCCAGCACGACCGGGGACCGGCCGGTCCTGTTCGCCCTGCCGGGCAACCACGACTGGTACGACGGCCTGACCTCGTTCCTGCGCGTGTTCGCCCAGCGCAGGCCCATCGGCGGCTGGGACACCGAGCAGACCCGGTCCTACTTCGCCGTCCAGCTCCCGCACCGCTGGTGGCTGATGGCCATCGACACCCAGTTCGACGACTACGTCGACGCCCCGCAGCTGGAGTACTTCCGCACGGTCTCCCGCGACATCGAGCCCGGCGACGGCGTCATCCTCTGCACCCCGTCGCCTGCGTGGATCGCCGCGGGCGCGGGCGGGTCGACCAAGTGCCACGACACCATCGAGTTCTTCAACCGCGAGATCGTGCGCGCCCGCGGCGCCGAGATCCGGGTGATGCTCTCCGGCGACACCCACCACTACGCGCACTACGCCGAGCGCGACGGCGGACGGCACCTGATCACCTGCGGGCTGGGCGGGGCGTACCTGGCCGCCACGCACGAGCTCCCCGACGAGCTCCGCCTGCCCCCGACGGCCTCGCGCGTGCGCGACCCGTCGCCGCCCACGGCCTACGACCTCGCCGCCCGCTACCCCGACGTGGCCGCGTCGCGCCGCTTCGCCACCGGCGTCTTCAGCCTGCCCTGGCGCAACCCCGGCTTCTGGGCGCTCACCGGGACCTTCCAGACCCTGATGACCCTGGCCGTGCTGTACGGCCTGGTCAGCACCCTCGCCGACGACGAGCAGCGCGGCTTCTTCGGCAAGGTCGCCAGCTGGGCGCCCGCGATCGGCGTCGGCATCGTCCTCGTCTTCGGCGGCCTGGCGTTCGCCCGAATACAGCACATCCGCCAGGGCCCCAAGGCCACCGCGGCCGGACTGCTGCACGCGATCGCCCACATCGGACTGAGCGTCGGCTGGTCCCTCACCGTCGTCGCCCTGCACACCGACGTCCTGCCGGACGGCGCGGTCGGCGACTGGTCGACGCTGTCGATCGTCCTGTTCGGCACCCCGCTGCTGATCGGCTTCATCGACGCCGAACTCGTCGCCGTCTACCTGCTGCTCGCCTCCCGCGCGGGCATCAACGTCAACGAGGTCATGGCGGGGCAGAGCATCGAGGACCACAAGGGCTTCCTGCGCATGCACATCGACACCGAGGGCGTGCTCACCATCCACCCGGTCAAGCTCGACACGGTCTGCCGCGCCTGGTCGGCGCGGCCGGACGGGGCGCCCCACGAGCCGTGGCTCGCCCCGGCCCGGCCGCTGCGCCCCGCCCGGATGGACCGTCCGATCACGGTCACCCGGCGCTGACCGCCCGGTCGAGGCCTACTCGGCGTCGACCGTCGCGGGCGGGGCCGAGGGCGGGGTCCGGTTCTCGATCTTGATGCCGCACTTGCCCACCAGCGCGACCCCGGCGCCGATCGTGGTGGCGACCGGCGCGGCGAGCGCGGCGACGATGCCGACCGCGACCGGCACGTCCACGACCACGTCGTTCTTGCTGTCGCGGACGACGACCCTGCGGTTGATGCCCTCGCTGAGCAGCCCCCGCACCGCGTCGACCATGGAGTCGGCCGCCGATCGGACGGTGTCGGCCTTGTCGGACTCGTTCATTCGTGCTCCTGTTCCTGCGGCTCCCCTGACACCACCCATGGTGCCCGCGTCCGGCCGCCGGGCCATCAGGGTTTCCCCGGGGGCCGCCCTGATTTCGCCCGTCCGCGTGTCGGGGCCCCGCCGCGGGCGCCGCGCCCCCTAAGCTCTCGAACGAGTGTTCACGGAAAGGGGCGGGCGTGCGCGTGCTGGGAGTCGACCCCGGCCTGACCCGCTGCGGCATCGCCGTGGTCGACGGGGCCGCGGGCAGGCGCGTCACCGCGGTGGCCGTCGACGTCATCCGCACCCCGGTCGACGACTCGCTCGCGGTGCGGCTGCTCAAGGTCGCCGACGGCGTGGAGGACTGGCTCGACCGGCACAAACCCGACGTCGTCGCCATCGAGCGCGTGTTCAGCCAGCACAACGTGCGCACCGCCATGGGCACCGCCCAGGCGGCGGGCGTGGTCGCCCTCGCCGCCGCCCGGCGCGGCCTCCCGGTGGAGTTCCACACCCCCAGCGAGGTCAAGGCCGCGGTCACCGGATCGGGACGGGCCGACAAGGCGCAGGTCACGACCATGGTGACCCGGTTGCTCGGGCTCGCGACCGCCCCCAAGCCCGCCGACGCCGCCGACGCGCTCGCCCTGGCCATCTGCCACCTGTGGCGGGCGCCGGTGCGCAACCGGCTCGCCGAGGCCGAGGCGAGGGCGGCCGAGCTGGCGCGCAAGCACCGTGCCAGGCTGGCGGCGGCCCGCAAGACCCAAGCGTGAAAGATGATGCTGTGATCTCCTCGGTTCGCGGACAGGTGGCCTCGGTCGGACTCGACCACGCGGTGGTCGACGTGGGCGGTGTCGGCCTCGCCGTGCAGGCCACCCCGCACACGCTGGCCGGGCTGCGCCGGGGCGAGGAGGCCGCGCTGGCCACCGCGCTGGTGGTGCGCGAGGACTCGCTGACCCTGTTCGGTTTCGCCGACACCGACGCCCGCGACCTGTTCCGCCTGCTGCAGACCGTGTCCGGCATCGGACCGCGGCTGGCACTGGCCACGCTCGCCGTGCTGGAGCCCGAGCAGCTGCGCCACGCCCTGGCCGACGGCAACATCACCACCCTGACCCAGGTGCCCGGCATCGGCCGCAAGGGCGCGGAGCGGCTGATCATCGAGCTGCGCGACAAGGTCGGCGCGCTGGCCGGGAGCGCGGAGGCGCCCGCGGCGCAGTCGCCGAGCCGGGTGCGCGGCGCGGTCGTCGAGGCGCTCGTCGGGCTCGGGTTCGCCGCCAAGCAGGCCGAGCAGACCGTCGACGGCGTGCTGGCCGCCAACGGCCAGGCCGACATGTCCACCGCGCTGCGCGAGGCGCTGGCCGTGCTCGGGCGCAAGCGGTGACCGAGGACGAGGACTGGAAGTCCCCGGTCTCCGCCCACGCCGACCCCGGGGAGCGCGACGACGAGTCGACCCTGCGGCCGAGGACCCTGGCCGAGTTCGTCGGCCAGCCGCGCGTGCGCGAACAGCTCGAACTGGTGCTCAAGGGCGCGACCCGGCGCGGCGCCCCGCCCGACCACGTGCTGCTGTCGGGCCCGCCCGGCCTCGGCAAGACCAGCCTCGCCATGATCATCGCCGCCGAGCTGGGCAGGCCCATCCGGATCACCTCCGGCCCGGCCATGGAACGCGCGGGCGACCTCGCCGCGATGCTGTCCAACCTCGTCGAGGGCGAGGTCATGTTCATCGACGAGATCCACCGCATCGCCCGTCCCGCCGAGGAGATGCTGTACCTGGCGATGGAGGACTTCCGCGTCGACGTCGTCGTCGGCAAGGGGCCGGGCGCCACATCGATCCCGCTGGAGATCGCCCCGTTCACCCTGGTCGGGGCCACCACCCGGTCCGGCGCGCTCACCGGGCCGCTGCGCGACCGCTTCGGCTTCACCGCGCACATGGAGTTCTACGCGCCCGAGGACCTGGAGCGGGTGCTGCGCCGCTCCGCGACGATCCTCGGCGTCGACCTGCGCCCGGACGGGGCCGCCGAGATCGCCTCCCGCTCCCGGGGCACCCCGCGCATCGCCAACCGCCTGCTGCGCCGGGTCCGCGACTACGCGGAGGTGCGCGCCGACGGCGCGGTCACGCTGGAGGTCGCCAAGGCGGCGCTGGCCGTCTACGACGTCGACGACCTCGGCCTCGACCGGCTGGACCGGGCCGTGCTCGGCGCGCTGGTGCGCTCCTTCGGCGGCGGGCCGGTCGGCGTCTCGACGCTGGCCGTTGCGGTGGGGGAGGAGCCGACTACCGTGGAGGAGGTGTGCGAGCCCTATCTCGTGCGCGCGGGCATGCTGGCCCGGACTCCGCGCGGCCGGGTCGCCACCGCCGCCGCGTGGGCCCACCTGGGTCTGTCCGCCCCGGTAGACGCGCCCGGACGCGGCGCGCCTACCCTGTTCGACGAGTGACGCGCGCGATCCCGCGCCGCACCCGAATCGTGAAAATCGGACTTCTCCCCGGCGTCCGCCCGGAGGGAACGGTTCCGGCGAACGGAGAGACATGGAACAGGCCCTGCTTCCGCTGCTGCTGATCGCCGTGCTCGCGATCCCGCTGATCCTCGGCTCGCGCAGGCAGAAGAAGATGATGCAGCAGCAGCAGGAGCTGCAGAACTCGCTCACCGTGGGCGACCGCGTCATGACCACATCGGGCCTCTACGGCACCGTCTCCGACATCTCCGACGACGCCACCATCGGCATCGAGATCGCCCCCGGCGTGGAGACGACCTGGCTGCGCCAGGCAGTGCGGGAGAAGGTCGGCCCGGACGTGGAGGACGACGAGGTGACCGACGAGGTCGACGAGACCACCGCCGAGGTCGCCGAGCCCATCGAGAGCGACAAGCGCAACTGATCCGACCGGTGGTCGCGGGGTGACCCACGCAACACAGGGTTCACCCCGCACCGGGTACGCTGCGCCCTCACCCTGTGCGTTCGGGTGCGGGCGCAGCGGCATGGCGTGACACCCATGCGCGTCCCCAGCGCGCGCACCCGCTAGACGAGTCGAGGAGAACGACCGACCGTGGCACCACCGGCCGGGCAGATCCGCCCAGGACGCTACCTCGCGTTCTTCGTGGCGATCGTTGCCATCCTGTACGCGCTGGTGTTCTTCACCGGCGACCGCAAGCTCACCCCGAAGCTGGGCATCGATCTGCAGGGCGGCACGCGCGTGGCGCTGACCGCGCGCACCGAGAGCGGTGAGCCGCCGTCGCGGGAGTCGCTCGACATCTCCCGGCAGATCATCGAGACCCGCGTCAACGGGCTCGGCGTGAGCGGCGCGGAGGTCGTCCTCGACGGCAACAACATCGTCATCACCGTCCCGGGTGAGAACGGCGAGCGCGCCAAGGAGCTCGGCCAGACCGCGCAGCTGCGGTTCCGCCCGGTGCTGAACGCCGTGCCCGCGGCGCCGCAGCCGACGGCCCCGCCGACGACCACGGCCCCCGGCGGCACCACCACCGCGCCCGCCACCACCACCCCGGAGCCGCCCGCGGCAGGCGGGGCGACCACGACGCCGTCGCCGCAGGGCCGCCCGCTGCCCCTCGCGCAGCAGCCCACGACGACCACGGCCCCGCCGACCTCGACGTCCGGGACGCCGACGGGCGTGGAGGTCTGCGAGAACTACGCCAAGCTGCTGGCCGACGAGGACGCCGACGACGCCGAGGTGATCACCGCGGCCAAGGCGTGCCGCCAGGCGCCCAACCTCGCCCCCAGCCCGGACGGCGCCGCCGCCGACCCGGTGCTGCAGCAGGCCGCGCTGGCCACCCTGGACTGCGGGACCGGCGTCGCCGACCCGCTGGTCGGCAACGACGACCCCAAGCTGCCGCTGGCCGCGTGCGACCAGGACGGCGTCGAGAAGTTCATCCTCGGCCCGTCGTTCCTGGAGGGCACCCAGATCAGCGACGCCAACGCCAACCTCGACCCGCAGGGCATCGGCTACGTCGTCGTCCTCAGCTTCGAGCCCGAGGGCTCGGACATCTGGTCGAAGTACACCGCCTCGCACGTCGGCGAGCGCGCGGCGTTCGTGCTCGACACCGAGGTCGTCTCCGCCCCGACCATCGAGGGCGCCATCAACGGCGACACCACGATCACCGGCGGCGACGGCGGGTTCAGCCAGAGCGAGGCGGGCAAGCTGGCCAACGTCCTCAAGTACGGCTCGCTGCCGCTGTCCTTCGAGTCGTCCGAGGCCGAGACGGTCTCGGCGACGCTGGGCCTGGCCTCGCTGCAGGCGGGCCTGATCGCGGGCGGCATCGGCCTGGCGCTGGTGTTCGTCTACTGCCTCTTCTACTACCGCCTGCTCGGCCTGCTGACGATCCTGTCGCTGGTGCTCTCCGCCGTGATCGTCTACGCGGTGCTGATCCTGCTCGGCCGCTGGATCGGGTTCACCCTCGACCTCGCGGGCATCGCGGGCTTCATCATCGCCATCGGCATCACCGCGGACTCGTTCGTCATCTTCTTCGAACGGTTGAAGGACGAGGTGCGCGACGGCCGCACGTTCCGCTCGTCGGTGCCCAGGGCCTGGGTCCGCGCCCGCCGGACGATCCTGTCCGCCGACGCGGTCAGCTTCCTGGCCGCCGCGGTGCTCTACCTGCTCGCCGTCGGCCAGGTCCGGGGCTTCGCGTTCACCCTGGGCATGTCCACCGTGCTCGACCTGATCGTGGTGTTCCTGGTGACGCACCCGCTGGTCGCGCTCGCGTCGCGGTCGAAGTTCCTGTCCGACCCGAGGCTCTCCGGTCTCGGCGGCGCCCAGCGCTCCGCCGCCCTGCAGCGTTCGGCGCGGGTCGGCGCGACCCCGGCCGTGAAGGAGGTGTGAGGTGAAGCGGCACCTCCTGGAAGGGCTCTACACCGGCAACGGCGCCCTCGACATCATCGGCAAGCGCAAGCGCGGCTACATCATCTTCAGCGTGCTGTTCCTGGCGTGCATCGCCTCGATCGTGTTCCGGGGTTTCAACCTCGGCATCGACTTCGAGGGCGGCACCCGGGTGCAGTTCCCCGCGACGAGCGCGGCGGGCCCGATCGATACCCAGCGGGCCGAGGACGTCTTCACCGAGGCGCTGGGCAAGGAACCCGCGTCGGTGCAGACGGTCGGCGCCGGGGACACCGCGACCATCCAGATCCGCTCGGAGGCGCTGACGCCCGACCAGGTGTCCAAGCTCAAGGGCGCGCTGTTCGAGCAGCTCAAGCCGGTGGCGCCGAACGGCACCTCCAGCGAGGCGCTGATCAGCGACAGCGCGGTGTCCGGCAGCTGGGGCGGGGAGATCTCCTCCAAGGCGCTGTGGGCGCTGCTGGTGTTCCTCGCCCTGGTGTCGGTGTTCCTCGCGCTGTACTTCGAGAAGTGGATGGCGGTCGCGGCGCTGGTCGGTCTGTTCCACGACCTGATCGTCACCGCGGGCGTCTACTCGATGGTGGGCTTCGAGGTCACCCCGGCCACGGTCATCGGCCTGCTGACCATCCTCGGCTTCTCCCTCTACGACACGGTCGTCGTGTTCGACAAGGTCAAGGAGAACACCCGCGGCCTGCTCGGCCTGACCAGGCGCACCTACGGCGAGGCCGCGAACCTGGCGGTCAACCAGACCCTGATGCGCTCGATCAACACCTCGCTGATCGCGCTGCTCCCGGTGACCGGCCTGCTGGTGATCGGCGTCGGCCTGCTCGGCGTCGGCACGCTGGCCGACCTGGCGCTGGTGCAGGCGACCGGCATGCTGGCAGGCGTCGTCTCGTCGATCTTCCTGTGCACCCCGGTGCTGGTGGACCTCAAGATGATGGACCCGAAGTACAAGCTGCAGGCCCAGCGGGTCGCGCAGCGGCGGGCGAACATCGAGCGCAGGCACAGCGCCGCCGCTGCCGACGACGTCGACCTGAGCGACGACGACGCCGTCGACGCCGAGGTCCGCAAGGAGCGCGCGATGGTCGTCGCGGGCGGCGTCCCGGCCCGCAACCCCAAGGCGGTCGACCAGCGGCGCAAGCCCGGGGGCAAGCCGCAGGGCAAGAAGCGCAAGTGACGGAGGCACTCACCAGGGCGCTCGCGCTCATCCGGGAGGTCCCCGACTTCCCCGAGCCGGGCGTCCTGTTCCGCGACCTGACCCCGATGCTGGCCGACGGCCCGGCGCTGCGGGCCGTGGCCGAGGCGCTGGGGGCCGACCTTGACCCCGAGGTGACGACCGTCGTCGCCGTCGAGGCCAGGGGCTTCCTGTTCGGCGCGGCGCTGGCGGCCGTGCACGGGCTGGGCGTGGTGCCGGTGCGCAAGGCGGGCAAGCTCCCGCTCGTCGCCGACCGCCAGACCTATGAGCTGGAGTACGGCACGGCGACGCTGGAGCTGCCCGACGGCGGGCTGCGGCTGGCCGAGAAGGTGATCGTCGTCGACGACGTGCTGGCCACCGGCGGCACCCTGGCCGCGGCGTGCGACCTGGTCGAGCGGGCGGGCGCGCGGGTGGCCGCGACGCGGGTCGTCGTCGAGATCGCCGCGCTGGCGGGCCGGGAGCGGCTGAGCGGCAGGGACACGGGCGCGCTGCTGACCGTCTAGGCACGCCGAGTGGTCGTTCGCGACCAGCCGAACGGAACATTTCCGGCCTCTGGGCGTGTGATCCGGGTCCTTCGCAGCGGGCCTCCCGGTTCGCCCAGGTGAACGGAGTTATCCTCGGTATCCGGGTCACACTCGTGGCCCGGAAGGCCGAGCGCCCCCGGGCGTGGCGAGCTTGCCGGGAGCATGGGTGACACACGACGTGGGAATCGCGGCGGAGACCGACTCCTCGCCCGCGGGCCGCGAGCCATCGGCCACCCGGCGCGTCCGGGCCCGGCTGGCCCGCCGGATCACCGCGCAGCGCGCCGCGCCGGTCAAACAGGTGCTGGAGCCGCTGGCGGCGGTGCACCGCGAGCTGCACCCCAAGGCCGACCTCGCCCTGCTGCAACGCGCGTACGACGTCGCCGAGGAGATGCACCGCTCGCAGCGGCGCAAGTCCGGCGACCCGTACATCACCCACCCGCTCGCCGTGGCCACGATCCTGGCCGAGCTGGGCATGGACACCACGACGCTGGTCGCTGCCCTGCTGCACGACACCGTCGAGGACACCGAGTACTCCATCGAGCGGCTGCGCGGCGACTTCGGCGACGAGGTCGGGCACCTGGTCGACGGCGTCACGAAGCTGGACAAGGTGCAGCTGGGCTCCGCCGCGGAGGCCGAGACCATCCGCAAGATGGTCATCGCCATGGCCCGCGACCCCCGGGTGCTGGTCATCAAGCTGGCCGACCGGCTGCACAACATGCGCACGATGCGCTTCCTGCCGCCGGAGAAGCAGGCCAAGAAGGCCCGCGAGACGCTGGAGGTGCTGGCCCCGCTGGCGCACCGGCTGGGCATGGCCACCGTGAAGTGGGAGCTGGAGGACCTGGCCTTCGCCATCCTGCAGCCCAAGAAGTACGACGAGATCGTGCGGCTGGTGGCCAACCGCGCGCCGTCGCGGGACACGTACCTGAAGAAGGTCGTCACCGAGCTGAGCAAGCACCTGGAGCAGTCCCGGATCGGGGCGCGGGTGGAGGGCAGGCCGAAGCACTACTACTCGATCCACCAGAAGATGATCGTCCGCGGCCGCGACTTCGACGACATCCACGACCTGGTCGGCGTGCGCATCCTCGTCGACGACGTGCGCGACTGCTACGCGGCGATGGGCGTCGTGCACGCCCTGTGGCAGCCGATGCCGGGCCGGTTCAAGGACTACATCGCCCAGCCGAGGTTCGGGGTGTACCAGTCGCTGCACACCACCGTGATCGGGCCGGACGGCAAGCCGCTGGAAGTGCAGATCCGCACGCACGAGATGCACCGGACGGCGGAGTACGGCATCGCCGCGCACTGGCGGTACAAGGAGACCAAGGGCACCCACTCCGGCGTCGACGTCGACGAGATGGCCTGGATGCGCCAGCTCCTCGACTGGCAGCGCGAGGCCGCCGACCCCGGCGAGTTCCTGGAGTCGCTGCGCTACGACCTGGCCGCGCGGGAGATCTTCGTCTTCACGCCCAAGGGCGACGTGGTCACCCTGCCCGCGGGCTCGACGCCGATCGACTTCGCCTACGCCGTGCACACCGAGGTGGGGCACCGCTGCATCGGCGCGCGGGTCAACTCCCGGCTGGTGGCGCTGGAGCGCAAGCTGGAGAACGGCGAGGTCGTCGAGATCTTCACGTCCAAGGCCGAGGGCGCGGGCCCCAGCCGGGACTGGCTGGACATCGCCGCGTCGCCGAGGGCCAAGGCGAAGATCAAGCAGTGGTTCGCCAAGGAGCGCAAGGACGAGGCGATCGAGTCCGGCAAGGACGCCATCACCAAGGAGGTGCGCCGCGTCGGCCTGCCGATGCAGCGGCTGGTGTCGGTGGACTCGGTGGCCGCCCTGTCCCGCGAATTGCGCTACCCGGACGTGGGCACGCTGTACGCGGCGATCGGCGAGGGCCACATCTCCGCCCGGCACGTGGTGCAGCGGCTGGTTGCGCTGCTCGGCGGCGTGGAGCACGCCGAGGAGGAGCTGGCCGAGCGGTCCACGCCGTCGACTATCACCCGGCGCCGCAGCACCGGCGACGCGGGCGTCATCGTCAAGGGCGCCTCGGACGTCTGGGTGAAGCTGGCGCGCTGCTGCACGCCCGTCCCCGGCGACGACATCCTCGGGTTCGTGACCCGCGGCGGCGGGGTGAGCGTGCACCGCACGGACTGCACCAACGCCGACGACCTGCTGCAGACGCCGGAGCGGCTGCTGGAGGTGGAGTGGGCGCCCTCGGAGTCCTCGGTGTTCCTGGTGGCCATCCAGGTGGAGGCGCTGGACCGGCACCGGCTGCTCTCGGACGTGACGAAGGTGCTGGCCGACGAGCGGGTCAACATCCTCTCGGCGTCGGTCACGACCTCGCGCGACCGGGTGGCGGTGAGCCGGTTCTCCTTCGAGATGGGCGACCCGAAGCACCTCGGCCACGTGCTCAAGGCGGTCCGCAGCGTGGAGGGCGTGTACGACGTCTACCGGGTCACGTCGGCGTCCTGACCGTTTCGTTCAAGCGCGCGGTCCGGGGAGCGGCCTAGGTTTGCCTGGTGTCGATTACCGCTGCTGAGACGTTCCTCTTCACCCACGCGCGGCTGCTGGACCGGCGTCGGTTCGCGTTCCTGTTCGGGTCCGGCGACGCCGAGCCGGTCGTGCGCGCGCTGGACGCGTACCGCAACCCCGACGGCGGCTACGGGCACGCGCTTGAGCCCGACGGCCGGGGCGCGGACAGCCAGCCGCTCGCCGCGCTGACCGCCGTGTCGGTCCTGCGCGAGGTCGGCGCCCTAGACGCGTTCGCGCCCGCGATCGCCGATCACCTGGCGAAGATCAGCGACGCCGACGGCGCGGTGCCGTTCGCCGTGCCTGCGGGGGAGTACCCGCACTCGCCGTGGTGGCAGGCGTCGACCGAGGGCGCGCTGCTGCCGACGGCCAACCTGGCGGGCGCGCTGGCCGACGTCGACCATCCCTGGGTGGCCCGCGCGGCCGACTACTGCTGGCCCCGGATCGAGGCGCTGACCTCGTCGCACCCGTACGAGGTGCGGGGATGCCTGGAGTTCCTGGAGGGAGCGCCCGACCGCACGCGGGCCCGGGCGGCGGCGGACCGCCTCGGCGAGCTGGTCCGCTCGTCCCGGATGGTCCGGCTCGGCTCGGACATGGGCGAGACGCCGCAGGGCTACACGGTCGCGGAGCTGCCGTACCCGCACGAGTACGCCCCAACGCCGAACTCCCTCGCCGCGTCGTGGTTCTCCGCAGCGGAGATGGCCGAAAGCCTGGACGCGCTGACAGCCGAGCGGGGCGCGGACGGCGGCTGGCGGCCGCGCTGGCTCATCTGGACCCCGGTGGTGGAGCACGAGTGGTCGGGCCCGGTGACGATCGAGGCGCTCAAGACCCTGCGGGCTTATGGACGAGAGCTGTGAGCGGGGCCTGAGCGAGGTCCCGGACGTCGCGGGCGAGGTGGGTTGGTCGGCGTGCCCGGCCGCGGGCGGTGGTTGGTGGCTGTGCTGGTTCAT
Organism: Actinokineospora sp. UTMC 2448; assembly: GCF_024760565.1. Classification (NCBI taxonomy): domain Bacteria; kingdom Bacillati; phylum Actinomycetota; class Actinomycetes; order Pseudonocardiales; family Pseudonocardiaceae; genus Actinokineospora; species Actinokineospora sp. UTMC 2448. Next base: position 2,094,262 of record NZ_CP031087.1, read on the forward strand.
GGGGGCGCCGGTGGTGGAGCACGTGTGGTTGGGCCTGGTGAGGGTCGAGGCGCTCAAGGCCCTGCGGGCGTATGGACGAGAGCTGTGAGTGGTGTTTGGGCGAGGTTCCGGACGTCGCGGGCGAGGTGGGTTGGTCGGCGTGCCCGGCCGCGGGCGGTGGTTGGTGGCTGTGCTGGTTCATGGGGGCGCCGGTGGTGGAGCACGTGTGGTCGGGGCCGGTGACGATCGAGGCGCTCAAGCCCCTGCGGGCGCACGGACGAGAGCTGTGAGCGGGGCCTGAGCGAGGTCCCGGACGTCGCGGGCGAGGTGGGCTTGGTCGGCGTAGCCGGCTCGGGCGGCGACGTCGGTGAACCGCAGGCCCGCGCGGGCCAGTCGGAGGGCGCGCTGGAAGCGCAGGACGCGGTGCAGGGTCTTGGGGCCGTAGCCGAAGGCGGCAAGGCAGCGTCGGCGCAGTTGGCGTTCGCCGTAGCCGACGGCGTCGGCGATGTCGCGCACGCGGCCGGTCTCGGCCAGCAGGCGCACCCGGGCGGCCAGCGGGTCCGGCGCGGCGGGGGCGGCCAGCAGGAGGATCCGCTGGGCCTCCTCCGCCGTCGCTCCGCGCAGGCGCTCGGTCAGCGCCTCCGCGGCCTGCCTGCCCCAGACGTCGGCCAGGTCGGGGCGGCCGTCGCGCAGCGCGTCGGCGGGGACCCCGAACCCGGCCGCTCCCGGGAGGTAGCGGACGCCGACCAGGCGCCCGGGCGGCAACGCGGTGGTGTGCGCGGTGGTGTCGGGTCCGGCCACGAACAGCCGGTCGGCCGCCGCGTGCCACATCAGGTCCGTGCAGCCGTCGGGCACCACCCGGCCGCCGGGGCCGTCGACGTCGACCGACCACAGGCACGCCACGCCGGGGACATCGACCCGCAGCTCCCGGTAAGTCACCCCGGCAGTGTCGCAGCGCCCACCGACACGGCCCACCGGGCGAGCGGCATGACCCGCCCGGTGCTCGGCGTCAGCAGCTGCCGCAGCAGCCGCAGCCGGGGCCGGAGCAGTTGCTGCAGCCGCAGCCGCAGCCCGCGGGCCGGACAGACTTTGCGCGGGGACGAGTGCTCATCGCGGGTCACCTCTCGTGCGCGGTCAGTGACCTATACGCTACTCGCTATATATCGAGGTAGGCAGCGGACGAAAGCGGGACAGGCGGTCCCCCGGACGGCCCAAGCCCCGATCTCAGGCGGCGAGGGCCTTCTCGATGGTCACCGCGACCGCGGGCGCGCCGTCGCGGCCGCCGCCCGCCACCCCGCCCTCGGCGATCTTGTCCAGCACCGCGAGGCTCGCCTCGTCCAGCGTCGCGAAGACCGCGTAGGTCGGAGGCAGCGTCGAATCGGCGTACACGAGGAAGAACTGGCTGCCGCCGCTGTGCGGCTCGCCCGTGTTGGCCATGGCGACGGTGCCGCGCGGGTAGGTCACGTAGCCCGCCGTGCTCGCGGGCTTGAGGTCCGTCGGGTTCTCGTCCGGCAGCGTGTAGCCCGGGCCGCCGGAACCCGTGCCGGTCGGGTCGCCGCACTGGAGCACGGACAGGGTCTCGGCCTTGGTCATGCGGTGGCACGGGGAGCCGGTGTAGAAGCCGGACGTGGCCAGGTGCGAGATGCTCGCCGTGGTGCACGGCGTCGCGCGCGACATCGCCATGGTGATCTCGCCGTGGTTGGTCAGCAGGATCACCACGTCCGGGGCGGCGACGCCGGACGGCAGGCCGACGTCCCTGCCGTCCGCGGGCGGGTCCTCGGGGGTCGGGCGGTAGTCGCAGGACGCCGAGGTGGTGGCGACCGTGGTCGTAGTCGCGGTTGTCGCGGCGGACGCCGCGGCGCTGTCCGGAGTGGACGCGTCACAGCCCGCCGCGCAGGCCAGCAGCGCGACGGCCATGACGAACCGCACTCTCACGCGACCTCGACGCCGCTGATCACGACCTCGGCCGAGGGCTTGCCGTCGCCCGGCATGCCCTCGGAGACCGTGCCCGCCTTGGCGATCTCGTCGACCACCGCCATGCTCGCGGCGTCGATGCTGCCGAAGACGGTGTAGTTCGGCGGGATCTCGCAGGCGCCGTAGACGATGAAGAACTGGCTGCCGTTGGTGCCGTTGCCGTCCGATCCGGTGCCCGCGTTGGCCATGGCCAGCATGCCGCGCCCGTACTCGAGTTCGGGGAACACCTCGTCGTCGAAGGTGTAGCCGGGGCCGCCGCTGCCCGTTCCGGTCGGGTCGCCGCACTGCAGGACCTGCAGCGACTCCGCCGTCGTCAGGCGGTGGCACGTCGTGTCGTCGTAGTAGCCCTGCTTGGCGAGGCTGACGAAGTTGTTCACCGCGCACGGGGCGAGCGCGCGGTCCAGCGTGACCGCCACGTCGCCGCCGCCGAGCGCGATGGTCGCGGCCGCGGTGCCCTGCGCGGACACGCCGGTCGCGGGCGGGGCGTCGACGTCCTTGGCCGGTGCCGCGCCCTGCTCCGTCCGGTACTCGCAGTCGACCTTGGCCGGGAGCGCCGTGGTCCGCTTGGGCATCGGCGCCAGTTCCGTCGGGATGCTCGCCGGGACGTCCACGTCACCCGCGGGCGCGGTGCTCGTCGTGGTCCTCTCGGTCGTGGTCCGCTCGGTGGTCGACCCCGACCCGCTGGCGCTGCCGGACACGGTGGACGCGCAGGCGGTCAGCGCCGCCGCGCCGCAGAGCAGCGCGGCGGCCAGGCCGACCCGGGGCGCGATCACGCGATCTCGACCGCGGTGATCGCCACCTCGGTCTTGGGCTTGCCGTCCCCGGGCATGCCCTGGGAGATGGTGCCCGCCTTGGCGATCTCGTCGATCACCTTCATGCTCTCGGCGTCGATGCTGCCGAAGACGGTGTAGTCCGGGGGCAGCTCGGCGGAGCCGTAGACGATGAAGAACTGGCTGCCGTTGGTGCCCTCGCCCTTCTTGGTGCCGCCCGCGTTCGCCATGGCCAGGATGCCGCGGCCGTACTTGATCTCCGGGAAGGTCTCGTTGTCGAAGACGTAGCCGGGGCCGCCGCTGCCGGTGCCGGTCGGGTCGCCGCACTGCAGGACCTGCAGGCCCTCGCCGGTGGTCAGGCGGTGGCAGGGGGCGTCGGCGAAGTAGCCCTGCTTGGCGAGGCTCACGAAGCTGTTCACGGTGCACGGCGCCAGGGCGCGGTCCAGCGTTGCCTTCACGTCGCCCGTCGAGAGCTTGATGGTGGCCTGCACGGTGCCCGTCGCGGACACGTCCGCGGTCGGCGGGGCGTCGACCTCCTTGGCGGGCTCGGCGCCCTCCTCGGTGCGGTACTCGCAGGTCGTCGTCGCGGGCAGCGCCTTGGGCCGCTTGGGCACCGCCGCCAGCTCCGTCGGGATGCTCGCGGGCACGTCCGGCGTCGCCTCGGGCGCGGTGGTGTCGGTCTGCGCCGCCGGGTCGGTGGTGTCGTCGCCGCCGATCGTGGTGAGCCAATAGATCAGCCCCACGACGAGCACGACGCCGATGACGGTGGCGCCGACGGCGAAGATGCGCCGCTTCTTGGCGCGCTCAGCCCGGCGGACCATCTGGCGTTCCAGCTTCCGCTTCGCCGCTTCCCGGCGCTGCTGGTTGGTCGGCACCTGGCACCCTCCCGTGACGTGATCCCTGGCAGGCGCGCAGTCTAGGGGGCACCGGGGTAAGAACAGCGTGGGAGGTCGCCCCGACTAGGCTCGCGCGGAGAGGAAATCGGCTCCCGGAGGTCCGCCCGTGCTCGTCGTCGGCTTCCCCGCCGGTGCTTTCCAGACCAACTGCTACCTGGTCGCCGCGGGCGATGGGGCGCCCTGCGTGATCGTCGACCCAGGTCAGGAGGCCGAGGCGGGCGTCGCGGAGGCGATCGCCAAGTACCGGCTGTCCCCGGTCGCGGTCGTGCTGACCCACGGCCACCTCGACCACACGTTCTCGGTGACGCCGGTCTGCGACGGCAACGACATCCCCGCCTGGATCCACCCCGAGGACCGCGTGCTGCTGTCGGACCCGATGCTCGGGATGAGCAAGGAGGCCGCCGCGTTCTTCGGCGAGCTGGCGATGCGCGAGCCCGCCGAGGTCCGGGAGATGACCGACGGCGCGGAACTGGACCTCGCGGGCCTGACGCTCACCGTCGACCACACCCCCGGCCACACCCGGGGCTCGGTCACCTTCCGCACCGCGACCGAGGAGGGCGGCGAGCTGATGTTCGCGGGCGACACCCTCTTCGCCGGGTCCATCGGCCGCACCGACCTGCCCGGCGGGTCGATGGCGGAGATGACCGAGTCGCTGCGCACCAAGATCCTCCCGCTGCCCGACGACACCGTGGTGCTGCCCGGGCACGGCCCGGCGACCACGATCGGCCGCGAGCGGGCGAGCAACCCGTTCCTCACCGGCATGATCGACCTGTCCGACCCGGGGTCGGCGCACCGCGGCCGGGGCCGGGGCATCTGATGGAGGCCGTCCCGCTCAGCGTCCCGACCCGGCAGACCCGGCGCGGCTGCGCGACGGCGGTCGTCGCCCTGCTCGGCGTGGGGGTCGGCGCGGTCGTCGGGCTGGTCGTGGGGCTCATCGCGGGGTCGACGGCCGGTTTGACCACGGGTCTGGTGACCGCGGCCGTGCTGGTGGCCGTGTTCCTGCTCGTCTCGTGGGCAGCAGGGCGAAGGCGGCTGACGCTGGAGGGCACGACGGTCGTCGCCCGCACCATCGGCAGCAAGTCCGTCGACCTGCGGCACGCCGACCGCATCGAGCTGCTGGTCAGCGACGTGCGCGGCATGCGGACGGTCAGCGTGCTGGTCGCGCAGGGCAGGCGCACGATCAACATCACGCTGGCGGTGTACGCCGGGACCGGCGGGCGCGAGCTGGGCATCCTCGCGCTGCGCAGGCTGGCCGACGCGATGGCCGCCAGCGAGCACTCGGCGGGCCTGGTGTTCTCCCAGCTCCTGGTCGCCCAGCTGCGGGCGGAGGCCAAGGGCGAGGCCGCGCCGGAGCGGCCGCTCTACCAGCTGGCGGCGGCCGCCCCGCAGGGCAAGCTCGCCCAGCGGCTCAGCGGCGACGCCGTCACCCGGTTCGTGGCGTCGCTGGACTGACCTCGCGCACGGCGACCAGGGCCGCCAGCGCGGTCGTCACGGGCACGGCGGCCACGAGGCCGATGCTGCCCACCAGGGTCCGCACGATCTCCTGGGCGATGTCCTGGGACCCCAGGATCGCGCCCGCGCCGACGCCGGAGACCGACGAGTAGAGCAGCAGCGGCAGGGCGGCGCCCGCGTACGCCATGACGAGCGTGTTCACCGCGGAGGCGACGTGGTCGCGGCCGATGCGCACCCCGGCGGCGTACAGCTCCCGCCATCCCAGGGACGGGTTGGCCGCGCGGAGCTCCCACACGGCGCTGGTCTGGGTCACGGTCACGTCGTCGAGCACGCCCAGGGCGCCGATGACGATGCCCGCCAGCAGCAGCCCGCGCGTGTCCACCTCGCGCCCGAGGACGCCCACCAGCGTCGCGGTCTCCTCGTCCAGCCCGGTCAGCGCCGCGAACGCGGAGAACAGGGCGCTGAGCGCCCCGATCAGGGCGAGGCTGACCATCGTCCCGAGCACCGCGGTCGACGTCCGCGCCGAGAACCCGTGCGTCAGGTACAGGACCGCGAACATGATCACGCCCGCCGCCGTGATGCCCACCAGCAGCGGGTTCTCCCCGCGCACGATGGCGGGCAGCACGAAGACGACCAGCACCCCGATGCTCACCCCGAGCGCGGCGAGCGCGGACAGCCCCTTCCACCGGGCCAGCGCGATGACGGCCATCGCGAACACCGCGGCCAGCAGGACCAGCGGAAACCCGCGCTGGAAGTCGACGACCTGGTAGGACTGCCCGCTCAACGGCTCGCCGCCGTTGTAGGCGAGCACGACGTCGTCCCCCACGGCGAAGCGGGGGGTGCTCGGCTCCAGCGGCACGGTGGTGCGGATGTCGCTACCCGCCCCCGCCCCTTCGGTGAGCTGGACGGTGAGCGTGAGGCAGTCGGTGCCCCCCACGTCCCCCTCGGAGCACGGCCCCGCCTGCGCGGCCGTCACGGTCCCGTCGATCGGGGTCAACCCGGAACTGCTGACCGCGGGCGCGTCCCCGGTGGGGAACAACAGCACCAACCCGACCAGCGAGGCCAGGGCGAAGGGGGTGAGGAGGATGGCCAGCAGCTGCCGCACGCGAGTGGACGCCGGAGTGGCCGGTCCATGGCCGTGTCCGTGCCCGGTGGGCAGGGGAGGGGAGTCCGCCCCCCGGTCCTCGTCGTCGGCAGGCTCACCAGGAGCCTCGGCGCCCGCCGGACGTGCCGCAGGGCCGGAGCGTCCCGTGGCCCGGCGCTGCGGCGATTCAGCAGCCCCACCCGGCGCGGGCTCGGAGGAGCCGCTTTCGTCCCATCGGTTGCCGGGCGGTTCTGCGCCGGGCCTGCGCGGTGGGGGTTGGGCGGCGCTTTCGAACCAGTCGCCGGCAGGCGGCTCGCCGGCTGACCTGCGCGGGGCGGGGTCGGAGGAACCGCCATCAGACCAGCGACTGGGCGGCTCTGCACCGGAGTCTTGCCATGCGGGTTCGGAGCCGCCTTCGGCCCAGCCGGGCGGTTCGGCGCCGGACCCGTGGGACGGGGGTTGGGCAGCGCTTGCGAACCAGCTTCCAGCGACTGGTTCGTCGGCTGGCCCGCGGGGCGGGGGTTCGGGCGAGCGGTCCTCGGGCCAGTGGCCGGTGGGTGGTTCGGCGCCGGGTGTGTGGGGCGTGGGTCCGGAGGTGCCGCCTTCGGACCAGCGGGTGGCCGAAGGGTCGGCGGCTGGTCCACGCGCGTGCCTGCCTCCGCTGCGCTGCTGACCGCCAGTCGCGTGCTGGCCGCTGGTGGGGTGTGTGCCGCTTGTCGGGTGCGGGCCGCTGGCGGGGTGCGGTCCGCCGATGGGGTGCGGTCCGCCGGTGGAGTGTGTGCCGCTGGTGGGGTGCTGGCCGCTGGTGGGGTGCTGGCCGCTGGTGGAGTGTGTGCCGCCTGTCGGGTGTGGGCCGTTGGTGGGGTGCGGGCTGCCGGAGGGCGGGTTCGGGACGCGGGGGATGGGGTGGGTGGGCCAGTCGTCCACGCTGGTCATCCTTCCTCGGTCGCCGGGGTGAGCGGGGGCGCCCAGCGCAGGTGGGTGCGCATGGCCTCGGCGCACGCGCGGGCGGCGCGGCGCAGTCGGTGGCGCGGTGTTCCCGACAGCAGTACCCACGGCACGCCCCGATCGCGCAGGGCGCTGGCGAAACGGGCGGTCATCCACGCGCGCAGGTGCTCGCCGTCGCGCCAGCCGTCCTGCTCGAAGGGGACGCCGACGTGGTCGGTCAGCAGGTACAGCGCGGGCGTGCGGGACGGGATCGGCAGCGCGCACGGCCTGCCCAGGTACCGCTCCGCCCACACCGTCGCCGCCCAGGCGTCGTTGTCGCACACGAGCAGGGGGCCCTGGCCCGCCGCCGCGTCCTCGGCCGCCGACTGGCGCAGCGCCACGTCGACGAAGTCCCCGTCGGTCCACACCAGCTCGTCCAGCCCGGGCGGGGCCGCCTTCTCCAGCTCGCGGGCCGCCGCCAGCTTGCGCTCGGTGTGCTCGCGCCCGTACTCCCCGACCCACGGCGCGCCGAAGTGCTCGGCCAGGGCACGGGACAGCGTCGTCGTCCCCGTCGACTCCGCGCCCACGACCACCACCCGCACCGCCAGCCCCGCCCGGGTCGACGACGCCAGGTCGCCCCACCGGCCCACGGGGTCGCGCCGCACCGCCGTCCCCGACACCGACAGCCGCTCCACCCGGACGTGGGCGGCCCCCAGCCGCGCGGCCAGCTCCGGCCCGTAGTCCTCGCCGCTGAACACCGCGTCCACCACCGGAGATCCGCCGTCGGCCATCGCCCGGCGCGCCAGCACCGCCCGGATCACGCCCAGGTGCGCTTCCCACACGGCGTCATCGTGGAAGTCGATCGGGTGGTCGTCGAGGTCCCCGAGCACCATCACGCCCGGGTCGCCCGCGTGCTCGGCCGACAGCCACGACACCCGGTCCGGGATGGACATCGACTCCACCGACGCCCCCAGCATGGCCACCGTGGTCCGCTCCGACACCGCCGCCGCCGACCGGATCAGGTGGTGGTGCCCGCGGTGCGGCGGGTAGAACTTGCCCACCACCAGCGCGTGCCGGAACCTCACGCCGCCACCGGCGAGCGCAGGTCCGCCGACCACCGCCGCAGGCCGTTGACGCAGAGCGCCATGAATCCGATGTAGAGGATCGCGGTCAGCCACAGCTCCTTGTACCCGTACAGCGGCACGTAGATCACGTCGGCCGCGATCCACAGCCACCAGCACTCGACCTTCTTGCGCGCCTGCCCCCAGGTGGCCAACAGCGACAGCACCGTGGTGACAGCGTCCCAGAACGGCACGGTCGAATCCGTGGCCACCACGAGGATCCACGTCAACAGCGCCGTGCCCGCTACCCCGACCGCGGCGAGCGCCTGCCACTCCCGCACCGACGTCCGGGTCACCGGCAGCGTGCCGCTCGCGTCGCCGCCGCGCAGCCACTTCCACCAGCCGAATACCGCCAACGCGAGGTACACCACCTGCAGCCACGCGTCCGCATACAGCCCCGCGGTGATGAACAGCGCGAAGAACGCGACGTTGTTGACCATCCCGATCGGCCAGTTCCACGGGTTCTGCCTGGCCACCAGCCAGACGCACAGCGCCCCGGTGAGGAACCCGATCACCTCCATCCGGGAGGTGGGCGCGCCGAACAGGGTGAACGCCGTGGCCCGCAGCGGGTCGAGCACCTGATCGAGTGACACGGCCGCAGCCTACGGGCACTTGCCATGATCTCGAACATGTGTTCGACTGTGGGCGTGCGATGGGACGGGCAGCGGGTCGATCGGGGCGGCGAGCCCGCCCTGCCGGGGATTCCCGGGCTGGTGCGCAGCGTGCGCGCCCCGGAGTTCGCGGACACGGTGTTCCACGAGGTCCTGGCCAAGTCGGTGCTCAACAGACTCCCCGACGGCGCGCCGATGCCGTTCCGCTGGACGGTCAACCCGTACCGCGGCTGCACCCACGCCTGCAGCTACTGCCTGCACGGCGACACCCCGGTGCTGATGGCCGACGGCACGGTCAAGCCGATCTCCAGGTTGGTCGTCGGCGACCGCATCTACGGCACCGAGCGGCGCGGCAGCTACCGCCACTACGTGCCCACGGAGGTGCTCGCGCACTGGTCGACGGTCAAGCCCGCCTACCGGGTCACCCTGGCCGACGGCACCGCGCTCATCGCCAGCGGCGACCACCGGTTCCTCACCGAGCGCGGCTGGAAGCACGTCACCGGCGACATGGTCGGCGGCAACCGCCGCCCGCACCTGACCACCGGCAACAAGCTGATGGGCACCGGCCGCTTCGCGCTGCCGCCCAAGGACACCGCCGACTACCGCCGCGGCTACCTCGCCGGGGTCGCCCGCGGCGACGGCGGCCCGGCCGCGCTGGACCAGGCCGCCGCCCGCGTGGTCGAGTACCTCGACAGCGAGCTGGGCGTGAGCCTGCCCGTGCCATGGCCGCGAACCCCGACCGACGAGTGGCGCAAGGGCCTGCTCGCGGGCGTGTTCGACGCCGACGGCACCTACGCCAACCGCATCGTCCGCCTGCCCAACCTCGGCGCCCGCGCGCTGGCCGCGGTCACCGAGGCGCTGACCGTCTTCGGCTTCCGGCACGCGATCGAGCTGCGCAGGGCCCCGGACGGCAAGGCGTGCGTGCGCGTCGACGGCGGCCTGGCCGAGCACCTGCGCCTGTTCCACACCATCGACCCGGCGGTCACCGCCAAGCGGGCCATCGACGGCGCGGCCATCAAGTCCGACGTCGACCTCAAGGTGGTCTCGGTGGCCCCGCTGGGCCTCGAACTGCCCCTGTACGACATCACCACGGGCACCGGCGACTTCATCGCCAACGGCGTGGTGAGCCACAACTGCTTCGCCAGGCAGACGGCCTTTCGCGCTGCAGTCGTGGACTGAGGGGTTTGTGTCTGGACGGACACGTCCGGTCGACGTACTGAAACGCGCCACTGACCACTATCCTCCGACCCGGCCAGCCCGGCGCGGACCGCGTGTCCAGTCGCCGACCACCGCGCTTGGGAGGTTCGTTGCCGAAGGTGCCTGGCGCTCGCAGACCCAGCCGTGCGGCGGTCAACGCGTTGCGGACGCTTCTGGAGCGACACGATCACATCGTTCAGGAGGTGGACGGCCAGAACGACTTCGGCGAGGACCAACACGTCACGTTCACCGAGGACGGTGAGGTTACCGGCGACCTGGTCAAGATCCAGGTCAAGGGTGGCCGTTCGTGGCGCAGGGCCGACGGATACGCCGTGCCGATTGGTGACCACGGCCGCACCTGGGCTGATGGGAACCTCCCAGTGCTCTGCGTTGTGCATGACCCGGACACCGGTGGTCTCTACTGGGCCAATGCCACCAAGCAACTGCTGGCGGCTCGACGCCAAGGCGAGTTGCTCAAGACGATCACCATCAGCCCCGACCAGGAGTTGAACGACGAATCCATCGCGGATTTCGTTGCCGAGGTCAGAGGGTACCTAAGCCGCTATCGGGGCAACCGGATTATCCAAGCCCAGCTGGGTGAGATGGCGGGCGTCGAGTTCGGTCCATCGGACATCGTGCAGCACCATGTGAACGTGCATGGCGAGGATTTGATCTTCTGGCAGCGCCGGGGTGAGGGATTCGCAATGCTGCTCCACAGGGACCTCGACTGGCACCCGGAGCGCATCGGCCCTGAGCATTTCCATCCCAACGGGCGCCCAAATCTGCTTCCCGGCGTGCCCGTCGTGGGGAACACGATACTGAGCAGGGCGGAGGCGCAGTGGTTGGCAGCCTGCTTCGACGCGGCTCAGCGAGCCCGCAAACCTGCCGTTGACGATCCGCCGCTCCACACCAACGTCGTTGCCGGCGACAACTACGTGTCCAGCCGGTTGAACACCATCTCCGGATCGAACCCGATTCGTTGACCCGGTCGATCCAGATGCTCCGCACCGAAACCGAGACCGACCACGACCTGGATGACGTCGCCACGGAGTCGGAGTCGGATGCCGAGGCATACGCCGAAGCGCTCTCGAAACTGTGGCACGAACTGTCGGACAAGGCGCGCAGGCTGGTCACGTTCTACCTGGTCAAAGAGGTGCACGCGGGTTCCCCCGCGCTGCCGATCGACGAGCAGTTCCGAATCACCTGGCGATTCCCCCCCGGCCGACCGACGAATACGGATTCGACGCGCGGGTCGGGCAGCCGAGTACTCGCAAGTCGTCGCACCGAGAACTCGTGCCCCTTGCAAGCTCAGGCCGGGCGACCGGATCTACTGGCTGAGCAAATACGGGAGCGAACGCGGCCGGAACGTGGCGGCCGTCTGGGATTCCGAAGACACCCCGGCGCCGTCTGCGTGCTTTTCGATCGGCTGATGCTCGGAGACACCTTCTGGCCAGAGGAGTTCTTCGTCCGGAAGGTGTCCGCCAAGCCGCAGTGACGGGTCGACAGCAGCAACTGCCGAGGATCCGGGAATATCCCTCACGGATCGCTGGGCCACTTGTCCGAGACGTCTTCCCGGACTTCGTCGCCGAGTTGGCCGCCCTCTTGTGGAATGCAGGCGAACCCGAGTTGGCTGTCAGTGTGAGGGGCCTTCGATTGGTTGGAAGGTGCGGCTGCGGCGATGACTTTTGTCAGAGCATTCGGACGGCAGATCATCCGGAAGGGCAGCCGTTTGGGGCTGGCCATGGGTGCGTGAACTCAATGCCGTCGAAAGGCATTTTGGTTCTGGACGTCGTGGACGACCGGATCATGTATATCGAGATGCTCGATCGACCGCCTTTGGTTTGACGGTTCCGGTTCGCGTGCTGGCCGTTTTTCCTGGTCAATGCCAGTCGGCTACGTCCGGTCGCGGTGGGAGCGAGTCATTGATGCTTGTTTGGGTGTAGAAGCGGGTTGTCTCCCGCTTTGGGTACTTCGAGACGCGTACGCTGGTCAGTCTTGGTGCAGATTCCAAGTCACTCAAGGACTTGTTCGCAGGTCGGATGCCGAACAGTTCGAGATGGGTCAAGCGCGCAAGTCTGGCGAGCGGTTCTAGCGACTTGACAGTGGTGACCTTCCCTGCCCCGTCCCATCCGGGCAGTGTTTCCAGTCGCAAGATGCGCAGCTGCTGGAGGTGGATCAACGGCGTCAGGTCGACGACTTTCGGTAGGTGGACAAGGTGTAGATATTCAAGGCGGCTCAACGCGGCAATTGGGTCAAGGTCCGCATCGGGGTAGGTCGCTACCACCAGTGTCCGCACGTTCGTATAACGGCTCAGATCCTTCAATGTTGCGTAGTTGCAGTGCCACACGCGAACGGCTGTGACACTGGCCGCGTTGTCGTCAGCAGGCAGCGTCTTGGCCTTATCCCTCACGAAGTCGCGAATCACCGTTGCGAGCATAGTGACCACAACGTCGCGGGCGCCGACTTCGACCGCCAGATCGTGGTCAAGGTCAACGCCGCCGAGGTGCTGGCCCGACAGGTGAAGGCGCGCTCCTGGCAGCGCGAGCACGTCGCCATGGGCACCAACACCGACCCGTACCAGCGCGCGGAGGGCCGCTACCGGCTCATGCCGGGCATCATCGCCGCGCTCGCCGACTCCGGCACGCCGTTCTCGATCCTCACCAAGGGCACGGTGCTCGGCCGCGACCTGCCGCTGCTGGCCGACGTCGACGTGCCGGTCAGCCTCGCGGTGTCGATCGCCCTGCTCGACCGCGATCTGCAGCGCACGCTGGAGCCGGGCACGCCCAGCCCGAAGGCCCGGCTCGACCTGGTCCGCCGGATCACCGACGCGGGCCTGCCCTGCGGGGTGATGGTCGCGCCCGTGCTGCCCGGCATCACCGACTCCGCCGAACGGCTCGACGCGCTGCTCGCCGAGATCGCCGCGGCGGGCGCCACGGGCGTCACGATGATCCCGCTGCGGCTGCCGCGCGGGGCGCGCGAGTGGTACCTGGCCTGGCTGGGCCGGGAGCGGCCCGACCTGGTGGCCGCCTACCGCGATCTCTACCGCGGCGGCGCCACCGCGTCCGCGCACTACCGCTCCGCGCTCGCCGAGCGGTTCGCCCCGCTGGCCCGCGCGCACGGGCTCGACCGGGGTATGCCGAGGTCGCAAGCCGTGCCGCCGGTCGAGGGCCCCCGCCAGCTGACGCTTCTGTGAGTACCCTCCGCAGTTGATTGCGTACCGGTACTACGAGACGTACGGATTGTTAGCGCGGCACGCCTCCCGCGATCGTGGTCACCACATGACCATCGCAGGAGGACCGTCGTGGTCTACGCGTTCGACCCGTTCCTCGACGAGGACACCCCACACGGCGACTTCGGGGTCGCGGTGCGGCCGCTGTCGCTGTGCGTCGGGCAGCTCGCCGAGGCCAGCGCGCACATCCGCACCTGGGCGGGACCCGCGCCGCTGCCGCTGACCCTGACCGTGTCCGGCCTGCCGGAGGCGGTGCTGGGGCTGTTCGAGCCGGACTGCCTCGCCGCGGGCGCGGAGAGCAGGCTGACCGTGACCGTGGGGGCGTCGGCCGCCAGGCGCACGTACGCCGTCACGGTCACGGCGACGTGCCCGGACGGCCGGATCGCGCGGGCCTACTTGTCACTGACGATCCGCTGAGGGGTGTCCGCGGAGACCCCTCAGCGGGTGGCGTCAGTCCGGCCACTCCCAGCGCACGCACATGATCCCCGGGCCGAAGTCCAGGGCCACCGCGTGCGCCTTGCCGTCGGGGGAGATCTCCAGCTTGCGCCTGCTGGTCACCTGGTCGTCGGGGTCGGCGGTGTACTGCTCCAGGTACGTGGGCAGCGCGCGCGGGTCGAACCGCAGCTCCAGCACGAACTCCCGCACCGGGCTGGTGAACTTGCGGCAGTAGCTGTCGTCGCCGCGCGAGTAGGGCGGTCCGGGGTGCTGCAGGGCGTAGTCCACGATCGTGGTGTCGCCGCGGCCCAGCGGCCGGTCCAGCAGGATCTCCGCGGCGATCAGGCCCGCGTCCTCGTCCCTGGCCACGCGGCCGATGCGGCAGGTGTCGCCCGCGACGACCCTGGGGAACGGCCTGCCGGGCAGTTCGAGGTCGTAGACCATGATCGTGCGGTCGGCCCCGTCGCGTTCGGCGCGGAAGACCTGGCGCACGCCGATCAGCTTCTCGCCGCGGTCGGCGCCGATCTCCATCCGGTCGTGCTGGCTGAGCTTGGTCAGCGCGGCGTCGGTGGTGAAGTCGATGCGCTTGAGCAGGAGCGCGATCGGCTCGGTGTTGCCCCAGAGAGCCTCGATGGACAGCCGGGAGGACTCGCGGTTGACCCGTCCCCTCGGCCGAGGGGGACCGAGCAGGGCGATCAGCGAGCCGGTGGGCACGCCGAGCACGTCCTCGAGGTGGCCGAGCGCCGCGAGCGACTCCGCCCGCTCCGGCCTGCGTCTTCCCGACTGCCAGTAGCTCAGTGCCGTCACGCTGATCGAGACCCCACGCGCCCGCAGCCGGTACTGGATGCGATCGAGGCTCAACCCGCTGGCCTGGATCGCGGCCCGCAGTGCGGTGGGGAACGCGTCGGCCGCCAGGGACTCCGGCTGTTCTGCCGTCACCGCCTGGCGGACCCTCCCGTTCTGGTGAAGTTCACGAACTGGCTCGCGGGTGATACCGCTACCCATGTTCACTCCCTGGGTTACCCCTTACGCCCTGCGGGTCACACTACGTCGTGGACGCCCCCGTGGGTAGCCGCAGTGTTAATTAATGGGTAACCAAATCGCTGCCAGCGGTGACCGGATAGGGCGAACAGCGGTAAAACTATACGTCCGTTCGGGTGTATAAGACCACCTAAGTGCACCACCCGGCCGAGGGAGAGGCCCCTAGTCGGGTGACGCCGGGGGCGCGGAAACCTGCTGGACGGGCGCGCCGGTCGATTGGCTAGCCTCATGGCCACCCATTACCTGGACTAGGAGCAGCGACGACCGTGATCCGCACCCATGAGGCCGGAACCCTCCGCGCCGAGCACGCCGGGCAGACCGTCACCCTGAGCGGCTGGGTGGCCCGGCGGCGGGATCACGGCGGCGTCATCTTCATCGATCTGCGCGACGCCTCCGGTGTCGCCCAGGTCGTGTTCCGCGAGGGCGAGATGGCCGAGCGCGCCCACCGGCTGCGCGCGGAGTTCTGCGTCCGCGTCGTCGGCGAGGTCGCCGCGCGCCCGGCGGGCAACGAGAACCCGGAGATCGCCACCGGCGCGATCGAGGTGCTGGCCACCGAGCTCGAGGTGCTGAGCGAGGCCGCCCCGCTGCCGTTCCCGATCGACGAGCACCTGACCGTCGGCGAGGAGGCGCGGCTGCGCCACCGCTACCTCGACCTGCGCCGCGGCGGCCCCGCCCGGGCCATGCGCATGCGCAGCGAGGCCAACCGCATCGCCCGCGACGTGCTGCACGGCGAGCGCTTCCTCGAGGTCGAGACCCCGACGCTGACCCGGTCGACCCCCGAGGGCGCGCGCGACTTCCTGGTGCCCGCCCGCCTGCAGCCCGGCTCCTGGTACGCGCTGCCGCAGTCCCCACAGCTGTTCAAGCAGCTGCTCATGGTCGGCGGCCTGGAGCGGTACTACCAGATCGCCCGCTGCTACCGCGACGAGGACTTCCGCGCCGACCGGCAGCCGGAGTTCACCCAGCTCGACATCGAGATGAGCTTCGTCGAGCAGGACGACGTCATCGCCCTGGGCGAGAAGATCATCGGCGCGCTCTGGAAGGAGCTGGCCGAGGTCGAGCTGCCCACGCCGTTCCCGCGCATCAGCTACGCCGACGCCATGTCCCGCTACGGCTCGGACAAGCCGGACCTGCGGTTCGACCTGCAGCTGACCGAGATGACCGAGTACTTCGCCAACACCCCGTTCCGGGTGTTCCAGGCGCCCTACGTCGGCGCCGTGGTCATGCCCGGTGGCGCGTCCCAGCCGCGCAAGCAGCTCGACGCCTGGCAGGAGTGGGCCAAGCAGCGCGGCCACAAGGGCCTGGCGTACGTGCTCGTCGGCGAGGACGGCACGCTCGGCGGCCCGGTCGCCAAGAACCTGTCCGAGACCGAGCGCGAGGGCCTGGCCAAGGCCGCGGGCGCCGAGCCCGGCGACTGCGTCTTCTTCGCCGCGGGCGAGGCCAACTCCGCGCGCGGGCTGCTCGGCGCGGCCCGGCTGGAGATCGGCCACCGCTGCGGGCTGATCGACGAGTCGGCGTGGTCGCTGGTGTGGGTCGTGGACTTCCCGCTGTTCGAGGAGGCCGAGGCCGCCGCGAGCGCGGGCGACGTGGCCGTCGGCAGCGGCCGCTGGACCGCGCTGCACCACGCGTTCACCTCGCCGACCCCGGAGTGGATCGACCGGCTGGAGGAGGACCCGGGCAACGCCCTGGCCTACGCCTACGACCTGGTCTGCAACGGCAACGAGATCGGCGGCGGGTCCATCCGTATCCACCGCAAGGACGTGCAGGAGCGGGTGTTCGCGCTGATGGGCATCGGCGCGGAGGAGGCAAGGGAGAAGTTCGGCTTCCTGCTGGAGGCCTTCGCCTACGGCCCGCCCCCGCACGGCGGCATCGCCTTCGGCTGGGACCGCATCGTCATGCTGCTGGCGGGCGAGCAGTCCATCCGCGACGTCATCGCCTTTCCGAAGACCGGCGGCGGCTACGACCCGCTGACCGGCGCGCCCGCGCCCATCACCGCGGACCAGCGCAAGGAGGCGGGCGTGGACGCCAAGCCGAAGGCGCCCGCGACCGACTGATGCTGCACCTGCGCGCGGTCTGCCCGGCAGACGACGCGTCCGCGGTGCTGTCCGTCCTGCGGACGCACCCGGGCGCGGCGCACCTGGTGCACCTGCCGGGCGCCGCCGTGCACCCGGCGGGCGATGTCATCGAGGCGATGGTGGCCCGCGAGGCGGCCGACGAGATCCTGGCCGCCCTCGCCGGGCTGGGCATCGACCACTGCGGCGGGCTGAGCCTCGAGCAGATCGACGTCGTGCTGTCCGACCAGGCCGACGAGGCCGAGGCGCGCGCGCCCGGCGAGGCCGCCGACGCGGTCGTGTGGGAGAACCTGCTCGCCAAGACCGGCGAGGAGTCCCGGCTCAACGGCACGTTCCTGGCGTTCCTCGTCATCGCCTGCCTGCTCGCCGCGGTCGGGGTGATCACCGACTCGCCGGTGACGATCGTGGGCGCGATGGTCGTCGGCCCGGAGTTCGGTCCGCTGGCAGGCGTGGCCGTCGGGCTGGTCCGCAAGCGGTTCGACCTGGTCAGGCGGGCCGCGCTGGCGCTGGCCGTCGGGTTCCCGCTGGCCATCCTCGTCACCGCGCTCGGCGCCTGGCTGGGCAACGCGGCCGGGCTGTTCGACGCCTCGGCCATCGCCGGGGAGGACCACCAGGTCGACTTCGTCTACGAGGTCGGGCCGTGGTCGCTGATCGTGGCCGTGCTCGCGGGCGCTGCCGGGATGCTGTCGATGACCTCGGCGAAGTCCGCCGCGCTCGTCGGGGTGTTCATCTCGGTGACCACCGTGCCCGCCGCCGGTTACGTGGCCGTCGCCGCCATCCTCGGGCAGTGGGAGCGGATGGGGCAGTCGGCGGCGCAGCTGGCCATCAACCTGGTGGGTATCGTCGCGGCGGCGGCCGCCGTGCTGGTGCTGCGGCGCCGCGCGGCAGGGGACGCCAACCGCCCGCTGTCGCCGGGCTGACACTGGTCCGACCTCGTTATTTCGCCGGGCGGACCTCCCTCTTGATCGATGACCACCAGTACGGTCGCCAGGAGCGCCTGCACGCCGGTCAAGGGAAGAAGACGGAGCGGGAGTAGGGTCGGAGAGGATGACAGTGGAGATCACCACCGATCCGCCCGAGGACAGCCGCGACGCCGCGGAGGCAGAGGTCCTGGCCACTGTCGTCGCCGCGGAGTCGGTGCTCAGCAAGCGGTTCGGCGCGCGCATCCAGCTCGGGGACCCCGAGGACCTCGGCGGCAGCGACCGGTCCGTCGTGCTGCGGGTGAAGGTGGCGGCCAGCCCGTTCTCCCTGCCCCGCACGCTGGCGGTGAAGCGCTACGTGCCGACCGGCGCCGCCCCGCGCGACTCGTGGGTGCGCGAGGCCGTCAGCTACCAGATGTTCAACGCGCTGGCCGCCGAGGACCGCATGTGCCCGGAGCTGTTCGCCCACGACGGCGAGGCCGGGCTGCTGGTGATGGAGGACCTCGGCCGCGCGCCGACGCTGGCCGACAAGCTGCACGGGACCGACTCCCGCGCCGCCGAGGCCGCCCTGCTGTCCTGGGCGCGGTCGCTGGGCCGCCTGCACGCCACGACCGCGGGCCGCGAGGCCGACTTCGACGCCCTGCTGCGCAGGCTCAACCCGCCGACCAACAAGGACCCGCTGTCCGAGGACGGCCCGATCGCCATCGCCGACCTGCCCCGGCTGCTGCTGGCGGAGTTCGGCGTGGCCACCTCCGATGAGGTCATCGGCCACGCCGCGGGCACGCTCAACCTGCTCGACGCCGCCCGCCACCGGGCGTTCAGCCCGTCCGACACCTGCCCGGACAACAACCTGATCACCAGCCGCGGCGTGCGGTTCCTGGACTTCGAGGGCGGCTGCGTCCGCAACATGATGTTCGACGCGGCCGCCATCGCCGTGCCGTTCCCGTCGTGCTGGTGCGCCTTCGCGCTGCCGCCCGGGATGATCGAGGCGATGATCGCGGCGTGGCGCGCCGAGGTCACCGCCATGTGGCCCGACCTCGCCGAGGACTCCGTCCTGCTGCCCCGGCTGCTCGACGCCCACCTCTTCTGGGTGTGGCTGGCGACCTGGCGGCACCTGACCCACCCGTCCGCGGAGCGGGTGGGCTCGCGGCACTCGGGGCCGACGCCGGACCAGGGGCCGCTGCTGGCCGCCCGGTGGACGGGCCTGGCCACCGCCGCGCACCGCGGCGGGGCCGACCACATCGCCGAGCACGCGATCGCCGTCGCCCGCGGGCTGCGGGCCCGCTTCGGCGACACGCCGCTGCCGCTGTACCCGGCGTTCAGCTCCTGAGCAGCCGCCCGAGCGTGGCCAGGACCAGGTCGGCGCGCTCGACGCGGGCGTTGTGGCCCATCAGGCCGATGCGCCACACGGACGCGGCGTAGCGGCCCGCGCCCGCGCCGATCTCGATGTTGTGCTCGGTCAGCAGGATCTGCCGGATCTTGGCCGAGTCGACACCGTCGGGGACGGTGACGGTGGTCAGCTCGGGCAGCCGGTGGCCTTCCTCGGCGAACAGGGTGAGGCCCAGGTCCTGGAGTCCCCGCTGCAGGTGCTCGCCCGCCGCCCGGTGGCGCTCGTAGACCGCTTCCAGGCCCTCATCGAGGATGCGGCCCAGCGCGGCGTGCAGCGACGCGATCAGCGCGACCGGCGCGGTGTGGTGGTAGGTCCGGCCGCCCTGCGAGCCGTCGACGTACGCGCCGATGAGGTTGAGGTCGAGGTACCAGGTCGGCGGGCGCTGCGCGCGCCGCTCCCAGGCGCGCTCGGACACGGTGAACGGGGCGAGGCCGGGGGAGACGCCGAGGCACTTCTGCGTGCCCGCGTAGGCGATGTCGACGCCCCACCCGTCGATGTCGACGGGGATGCCCGCCAGCGAGGTGACGCAGTCGGCCAGGACGAGTGCGCTGTCGGGGGCCGCCGCTGCCAGGGCCGCGATGTCGCTGCGCACGCCGGTCGAGGTCTCGGCGTGCACGGCGGCGATGATCGCCGGGCTCGGGTGCGCCTCGACGACCCGCTGGACGTCGACCGGCTGGCCCCACTCGTGGTCGACCCGCACGACGTCCGCGCCGTAGCGGGCGGCGACGTCGGTCATGCGCTCGCCGAACAGGCCGTTGACGGCGACCACGACGGTGTCGCCGGGGTGCACGAAGTTGGCGAACGCCGCCTCCATGCCGATCGAGCCGGTGCCCGACAGCGGCAGCGTGCGGGCGTTCCCCGTGCGCCAGACGGCGCGCAGGCGCGCGCAGGTCTCGTCCAGGATCCGGAGGAACTCCGGGTCGAGGTGGCCCAGCAGCGGCGCGGCCAGCGCGGCGGTGGCCTCGGGGTAGGGGTTGGACGGGCCGGGGCCCAACAGGGTGCGGTCGACCAGTGGCATGCCCGCACCCTACGTCCGGCGCTCGACCACCGCGCGCACCATCAGCGGGATCAGGTCGCGGCCCCGTCGGCACACCCAGGGGATGCCCCGCACGATCAACCAGGCGATGTGGTGGGCGACGGTGATCCGGCGTCCGCCCTGGCAGACCAGGCTCACCGGGGTGCTGATCGCGCACCCGGTCTCCGCCAGCCGCGCGGCGAAACCCTCGGCGAGCAGCCGGTGCCCCAGCTCGGAGGGGTGCAGCCGATCGACACTCCACACGGCGTGCTCGTACGCGCCCGGGATGGCGTCGAGGTCGAGGAGCCCGGCCTTGGTGTCGGCCTGCACCTGGTCGATGACGTCGTTGAGCTGGTCGATCCGCTTCTTCAGGGCTCGCTTCAGGACTGACGGCATGCGGAAGACCCGTCCGTGGTCGTGATAGCGCGCGAGCACCACCCGAGCCCCGCTCGCTTGCAACCGCGTCACGATGTGCCCGAGGTCCTCCCGCAACCGTGCCGGATCGAAGTCCGACCGCAGCGTGTCGTTCATCCCGGCGATCACGATGGCGGCGTCGGGCCTGCCCTCCAGCACCAGGGGCAACTGCCGCTCCCGCACACACGCGACCCGGGCCCCCTCGAACGCCACGTTGTGCTCCACGGCCCCCAACGCCTCGGCCAGCAGCGCCCCCACCCCGCGCCACCCGCCCGCCACCGGGTCCCCGACCCCAACCCCCGTGGAATCGCCCAACACAGCCAACCGCGTCGCGGTCCAGGTGAGCGGAGTAATCCCCAGCGCCGTCACGCTCACACGATCGAGCCCCCGCCCTCACCACCGGTGAGATCTGGGTGTCGCCAGGTAGACGACCCGCCAAAGAATCAGTGCTCACGTCTCAGCGCTTGCTCCGCACCCCTCCCACCTGCACCTCCCGGCGCCTGGGGCCGGGGTTGGGGGGACGGGAGTGAGCAGGCACCTCGGCGACCTGGTCCAGGCTCAGCGGCAGTTCCTCCGCAGGGCGGGGAAGACGTTCTCTCCGCTGGACACGATCACGTCGTCGTGGCGGCCGGAGACGAACAGGCGGCGGTTGTCAGCCGCTGTCGCCCGTTGGTTCTGTCGCCCGGTTGGTTCTGTGGCCGGTCGGTTCCGTCGCCGGTGCACCCCGACGACACCGTCCCAGCCGGGTTCACCTACCTGGGGCCAGTTCGTCTGTTCCGTGGCCGGTCGTCGTCGCGCCAACCGTTCCGTCGGCACCCGTCGGTCGCTTCGATTGGCGGTTGTTTCGATCGGTGGTCGTTTCGGGTCGCCAGCCGTTTCGATCGGTGGGTGCTTCGATCGGCCGTGCTTTGGGTCGCCAGCTGCTTCCGTCGCGCGTGGGTGTCGGTGCGAGGGTGCCGTTGCGGGCTGCTGCCGTCACCGGTCGCAGGTGGTGCGCCCGGCGGCCTTTCTGCTGTGGAAAGCTTCGCCCCGCCCCTCGGGAAGCTCAGCCAGCGGTGGCGAGAGGACACCACCCGGCGCGTCTCGTGCTGCTTCCTCGCGCGGGCGCGCCGACTTGTCCCGACGCGCTGGCCTTCGTGGCTGGTGTCAGCCGTCGACCATGAATTGGTCGTGGCGGGCGTAGAGGTCCTTCCACTCCTCCGGGGACAGGGTGAGGCCCTTGTCGGCGACCTCGGCCAGTTCCTGGAAGTAGTTCTCCCTCGGCGAGCCGGGGGCGAAGAGGATCAGCATGTCGGCGGGGGCGTCGGAGTCGTTGCGGAAGGCGTGGACGCCGCCCTCGGGGACGAAGAGGAAGTCGCCCGCGGTGGCGTCGATCCACTTCTCGCCGTTGTAGAGGCGGACGGTGCCGTCGAGGACGTAGAACGACTCGGAGAACGTGCGGTGGAAGTGGGCGCTCGGACCGCCCGCCCTCGGGGCCATCTGCCAGCGGAACAGGCCGAACTTGCCGTCGGTGGCGGAGCCGGGGGCGACGAACGTGGCGGTCGACTTCGGGCGGACCAGGGCCTCGATGCCGTCGGCGGGGCGGTAGATCCCGCTGACCTCGCCGGTGTCCCCGCGGTACGGGTCGTCCGTCTGGGCGGATGAGTGGGAACCGAGGTACGACATGTCTCCCCCTGGTGTGTCGGATGTGCCCCGTCATCCTGACACGGCCGACGACCAGTCGAGCATGGTCGGTGGCATGGGATAATGGCGTCCCGTGGCGTTGATTCCGGTGATTCTGCTGTCCGGCCCGTCGGGGTCCGGGAAGTCCACACTGGCGGCTCGGCTCGGCTTGCCGGTGGTGCGGCTGGACGACTTCTACCGCGAGGGCGGCGACCCGCTGCTGCCCAGGGACGCCGCCGGACGGGTCGACTGGGACGCCCCCGGCTCCTGGAACGCCGACGACGCCCTCGCGGCCATCGTGCGCCTTGCCACAACCGGCGAGGCGGACATCCCGACCTACGACATCGCGACCGACCGACGAGTGGGCTCCACCCGGGTCATAGCGACGGGAGCCCCCGCCTTCATCGCCGAGGGCCTGTTCGCCGACCGGATCGTCACCGCCTGCCGCGACGCCGGAGTCCTGGCCGACGCCGTTGTCCTGGCCCCCGGCGGCGCCCGCACCTTCATTCGCCGCCTGGCCCGCGACGTCGCCGAGTCCCGCAAGAACGTCACCCTCCTGATCCGCCGCGGCCTACGCCTCTGGCGCGAACACGGCGACGTGGTCCGCCGCTGCACCGACGCCGGGATGTGGCGGTGCACCCCCCAAGACGCACCCCACCGCCTGTCCCAGTGGGCAGCAGTCCACCAGGCCGAAGCCGCCTAGCCCCCGCACCGCCCACAGACGACGAGGGAGGGCAGACACCCCGACCGCGACAGGCAGCACGGCGACGACCAGCGACCGCTGCGATCAGCGACCGTGACGGCCCGGCGACCGCACTGGCCAGCGACCACGACGACTGACGACCGCGACGGCCAGCGACGGCTGGCGACCGCGACGACCAGCGGCGCGACGACCAGCCGCGCGGCGGCCAGTGACGGCGGCCGACGGCGGCGGCTGGCGACCGCGACGGCGAGCGACGCGGCGGCCAGTGTCGGCGGCCGACGGCGGCGGCTCGGGACCGCGACGGCGAGCGACGCGGCGGCCAGTGTCGGCGGCCGACGGCGGCGGCTCGGGACCGCGACGGCGAGCGACGCGGCGGCCAGTGTCGGTGACCAATGGCGGCGGCTGGCGTCCTCGGCGACCAGCGTCCTCGGCGAGCAGGGACGGCGGCGACCCAGGTCAGCGGGCACGGATCAGGACGCCCAGGCAGGGCTCGGGGAAGCTGGCGTCGGTGGCCGAGGGCCGTGTGGACGCACCACCGACCGCCTGGGCCGTGAGTTCGGGCCGAGGTCGTGGGCGCGGTGTGGGCTGACCACCTGTGGTCGCGATTCTCGGGGTAGCGGGTAGCGTCGGGGGTTGTGGAACAGGAGTTCGACTTCGACCTGCACGGCGCTGAGGCTGCACCGGCCACCCGGGTGGCTGACCAGCGGGCGCCGCTGGCTGTCCGGATGCGGCCCGCGTCGTTGGACGAGGTCGTGGGGCAGGACCACCTGCTGGGGCCGGGGGCGCCGTTGCGCAGGTTGGTCGAGGGGGCCGCGCCCGCCTCCCTGCTGCTCTACGGACCGCCCGGGACCGGGAAGACGACCCTGGCCACGCTCGTCTCCTCCGCCATCGGCAGGCGCTTCGTCGCGCTCTCCGCGCTCACCGCGGGCGTGAAGGAGGTCCGCGCCGTCATCGACGACGCCCGTCGCAGGTTGGGGCGCTCCGGGGAGTCGACCGTCCTGTTCATCGACGAGGTCCACCGCTTCTCCCGCACCCAGCAGGACGCCCTGCTCGGGGCGGTCGAGGACCGGACCGTGCTGCTGGTCGCCGCGACCACCGAGAACCCGTTCTTCTCCGTCGTCTCACCACTCCTTTCCCGTTCGCTCGTGCTCCAGCTCAAGCCCCTCGAGGACGACCACGTCCGCGCGCTCGTCCGCCGCGCCGTCGGCGACGAGCGCGGACTCGGCGGCGCCGTCACCCTCGACGCCGACGCCGAGGACCACATCGTCCGGCTCGCCGGTGGCGACGCCCGGCGCGCGCTCACCGCGCTGGAGGCCGCGGCGGACTCGGCGGGCGCGACCCAGGCCAAGGTCGTCGACCTCGCCACCGTCGAGGCCACAGTGGACAAGGCCGCCGTCCGCTACGACCGCCAGGGCGATCAGCACTACGACGTCACCAGCGCGTTCATCAAGTCGATCCGAGGCTCCGACGTGGACGCCGCCCTGCACTACCTGGCGCGCATGATCGAGGCGGGCGAGGATCCGCGGTTCATCGCCCGGCGGCTGATCGTGCACGCCAGTGAGGACATCGGCATGGCCGACCCGACGGCGCTGCAGACGGCCGTCGCCGCCGCGCAGGCCGTGCAGCTGATCGGCATGCCCGAGGGCAGGCTCGCGCTGGCGCAGGCCACCGTGCACCTGGCCACCGCCCCCAAGTCGAACGCCGTCATCACCGCCATCGACGCCGCGATGTCCGATGTGCGCGCGGGCGCGGCGGGGAGCGTCCCCACGCACCTGCGGGACGGGCACTACGCGGGCGCCAAGAAGCTCGGCAACGCCACCGGATACCGCTATCCGCACAACGTGCCCGAGGGTGTGCTCGCCCAGCAGTACCCGCCGGACGAGCTTGTCGGTCGTGACTACTACAACCCCACGAATCGTGGTTCCGAACGCGCATTGGCCGATCGCCTTCCGAAATTGCGGCGGGTGATACGTGACCAGTGAACCGGGAATCGGCCGGGCTTCGGCGGCAGTTGTCCACAGGCCCGAAGTTGTCCACATTCGCGAAATCTGAGTGGCTACGGCTCACAAGGGCGCGGACACTGGTCCGGCAGCACCGGCCGCCGGACCGCGCGGTAGCCTGACGCCGATCAATCCGGACGAGGAGGGCGTGTGACCGCAGGGGAGATTGCCTGGCTGATCGGCGCGGGCGCGTTCGCGGTCGTGGCGATCGTGCTGTGCATCGTGCTGTTCAAGCTCGGTCGCACCCTGGACGCCGTCACCAGCGCCGTCCAGAAGGCGGAGCGCAACAGCGACCCGCTCTTCACCGGCGCCAACACCACGATCACCCACGTGAACACGCAGCTGGAGCGGGTCGACGGCATCACGGCCAACGCCCAGGCCGTCACCGGCAACGTCTCCGCGCTGACCTCGGTGTTCACCGCGACCCTCGGCGGCCCCCTGGTCAAGGCCGCCGCCCTGTCCTACGGCATCGGCAAGGCGATCAAGGCCCGCCGCCGCGCCAAGGGCGAGATCGAGGGCAAGCACGCCCGGCGCAAGCGGGGTGCGCGCTGATGAGCCGGATCTTCTGGGTCGGCGTCGGCCTCGCCGCGGGCGTCGCCCTGTCCCGCAAGGCGCGGCGCACCGCCCACGCCGTCACCCCGTCGGGCATGGCCGAGAACGTCGGTGACGCCGTCCGCGAGCTCGCGGGCGCCATCGGCGCGTTCGGCGCCGACGTGCGCGCGGGCATGGCCGAGCGCGAGGACGAGCTGGCCGACATGGTGGAGCGCCGCAGCGGCGTGCGCACCCGCCGCACCGACGCGCGAGCGCGCCGGGCGGACGGCCGAGCCTGACCGCCGTCCGCCGCAGCCCGCCCGCCTGTCAGACCAACCGAGGACCAAGACCGTGCAGACCCACGAGATCTCCCGCCGTTTCCTGACGCATTTCACGAACGCCGGGCACACCGAGGTGCCCAGCGCGTCGCTGATCCTGGACGACCCCAACCTCCTGTTCGTCAATGCCGGGATGGTGCAGTTCAAGCCGTACTTCCTGGGAGAGGCCCCGCCGCCTTATCCGCGCGCCACGAGCGTGCAGAAGTGCGTGCGCACCGGTGACATCGATGAGGTCGGGAAGACCACCCGCCACAACACGTTCTTCCAGATGGCGGGCAACTTCTCCTTCGGCGACTACTTCAAGGCCGAGGCCATCGAGCACGCCTGGAACCTGATCACCGGGAGCCAGGAGAGCGGCGGCTACGGCTTCGACCCCGAGCGCATCTGGGTCACCGTCTACCTCGACGACGACGAGGCCTTCCACCTCTGGCAGAAGATCGCGGGCATGCCCGCCGAGCGGATCCAGCGGCGCGGTGTCGAGGACAACTTCTGGTCGATGGGCGTCCCCGGCCCGTGCGGCCCCTGCTCGGAGATCTACTACGACCGCGGCCCCGAGCACGGCCGCGAGGGCGGCCCGGTCGTGGATGAGGACCGGTATCTGGAGATCTGGAACCTCGTCTTCATGCAGAACGAGCGCGGCGAGGGCGGGGCGAAGAAGGATTACCCGATCCTGGGCGAGCTGCCCGCCAAGAACATCGATACCGGAATGGGCATCGAGCGCGTCGCCTATCTGCTGCAGGGCGTCGACAACGTCTACGAGACCGATCTGGTGCGCCCGGTCATCACGAAGGCCGAGGAGATGTCCGGACGCCGCTACGGCGCGGGCAACCCGGTCGACGACGTGCGCTTCCGCGTCATCGCCGACCACGCCCGCAGCGGCGTGATGCTGGTCGGCGACGGCGTCACCCCCGGCAACGAGGCCCGCGGCTACGTGCTGCGCCGCCTGCTGCGCCGCATCGTGCGCTCGGTGCGCCTGCTGGGCGTCTCCGAGCCGGTCCTGCCCGAGTTCGCCGCCGTGGTGCGCGACACGATGGGCCCGTCGTACCCGGAGCTGGTCAAGGACTTCCCGCGCATCGAGTCGGTCGTGCGCAACGAGGAGGAGACCTTCCTCGGCACGCTGGCCAGCGGCCTGAAGATCTTCGACATGGCCGCTGGCGAGATCAAGTCCTCCGGTGGCTCGCAGCTGCCCGGCGACAAGGCCTTCCAGCTGCACGACACCTACGGCTTCCCCATCGACCTCACCCTGGAGATGGCCGCCGAGAAGGGCCTGTCGGTCGACGAGCAGGGCTTCCGCGACCTGATGGCCGAGCAGCGCGCCCGCGCCAAGGCCGCGGTCAAGAAGACCGGCCACGGCGACCAGACGGTCTACCGCGACCTGCTCGCCCTCGGCGCCACCGAGTTCACCGGCTACCAGGAGCTCGACACCGAGGCCGTCGTCCGCGGCCTGGTCCGCGAGGGCGTGCGGGTGCCGTCCGCGGTGGAGGGCGACATCGTCGAGGTCGTCGTCGACCGCACGTCGCTGTACGCCGAGTCCGGCGGCCAGGAGTCCGACGCCGGGCTGATCGTCGGCGACGGCGTCGAGCTGGAAGTCCTCGACGTGCAGAAGGTCGCCCGCAAGCTCTGGGTGCACCAGGCCCGCGTGCGCCGCGGCGAGGTCACCGAAGGGCTGGCCGTGCAGACCCGCGTCGACCCCGAGTGGCGCATCGGCGCCCGGCAGGGCCACTCCGGGACGCACGTCGTGCACGCCGCGCTGCGCGAGGTGCTCGGCCCGTCGGCGCTGCAGAGCGGCTCCTACAACAAGCCCGGCTACCTGCGCCTGGACTTCGCCTGGTCCGGCGCGCTCTCCCCGGAGACGCGCAGCGAGATCGAGGAGGTCTCCAACCTCGCCGTGCGCAACGACCTGCCCGTCCGCGTGGTCTACACGGACATGGGCGGCGCCCAGGAGATGGGCGCGGTCGCCCTGTTCGGCGAGACCTACGACGAGACCGTGCGCGTGGTCGAGATCGGCGGCCCGTGGTCGCGCGAGCTCTGCGGTGGCACGCACGTCGAGCGCTCGGCCCAGATCGGCCCGCTCACGCTGATCGGCGAGTCGTCGGTCGGCTCGGGCAGCCGCCGTCTCGAGGCGTACGTCGGCATGGACGCCATGCGCTACCTGGCCAAGGAGCGCGCGCTCGTGCAGAACCTCGCCTCGATGCTGCGCGTGCCCGACGAGGACGTGCCCGCGCGCGTCGAGGCCCTGGTGGAGCGTCTGCGCCAGGCCGAGAAGGAGCTGGACAAGCTGCGCGCCGCCCAGCTGCTGTCCTCCGCCGGTGAGCTGGCGGGCGCCGCAGAGGACATCAACGGCACCGCCCTGGTCGCGCTGCGCGCCCCGGACGGCATCGGCGGCAACGACCTGCGCACGCTCGCCGTCGAGGTCCGCAACCGGCTCGGCTCGCGCCCCGGCGTGGTCGCGCTGTTCTCCGCCGACGGCCCCAAGGTCGCCTTCGTCGTGGCCACCACGGCCGCGGGCCGGGACGCCGGGCTGGCCGCAGGCAAGCTCGTGCCCGCCTTCGCCCCGTCCATCGGCGGCCGCGGCGGCGGCAAGCCCGACATGGCCCAGGGCGGTGGCACCGAGCCCGGCGGGATCGACGCGGCCATCACCGCCCTGCGCGGCGCGCTGGCCTCGTGACCCGTCCCGACCGGCCCGGGGCCGACGACCCCGGCCGCGGGCGCAGGCTCGCGGTCGACGTCGGCTCCGTGCGGGTCGGGGTCGCGCTGAGCGATCCGGCTCCGGTGCTCGCCACGCCGCTCGTTACGCTGTCCCGCGACGAGCGGACTCTCAAGGACCTCGACCAGCTCGCCGCGCTCGTCGCCGAGCACGAGGTGGTGGAAGTGGTGGTCGGACTGCCGCGCACGCTCGCCGGACGGCACGGGCCCGCCGCGGAGGGCGCGCGGGCCTACGCTGCCGCGCTCGGCGAGCGGATCGCGCCTGTGCCGGTCCGGCTCGCCGACGAGCGCCTCACCACGGTCTCGGCCTCGCGGATGCTCAGCGACCGCGGGGTACGCGGGAAGAAGCAGCGGGCGGTCGTCGACCAGGCCGCCGCCGTGGAGATCCTGCAGGGCTGGCTGGACGCCAGGGCGGCGGCGCTCGCCCGGACCGCGGAGGAGCCATGAACGACGGACTCGACCTGTTCGACGACCACTCCGACCGCGACCACCGCTCCCGGGGCAAGCGGGTCAAGCTGGCGGTCTTCGGGCTGCTGATAGTCCTGCTGATCGGCGCGGGCGTCTGGTACGGCTGGCGGCAGCTCTCCGGCCTGGGCGGGTACGACGACTTCGCCGGGCCCGGCGAGACCGACATCGTCATCGAGGTCAAACCGGGCGACTCGACCGGCGCGATCGCCGGGACGCTGGTCGAGCAGGGCGTGGTGGCCAGCTCGCGGGCGTTCGTGGCGGCCGCGGAGAACAACGCGCAGGTACGGTCGATCCAGCCGGGCTTTTACGTGATGCGCACGAAGATCTCCGGGCAGGACGCGGTCACCCGCATCGTCGACCCCGAGGCGCGGGTCGGGAACCTGCAGATCAAGCCGGGGACGCAGCTCCACGACATCAAGAAGGCCGACAACACCGTGACGCCGGGCGTCGCGTCCCTGTTGTCGAAGGCGTCCTGCGCGGAGCTGAACGGCAAGAGCACGTGCGTGGCCGCCAAGGACCTGCTGCAGGTGGCGGAGAAGGCCGACCTGGCGAACCTGGGCGTGCCGGACTGGGCGCTCGCCGACGCGAACAAGGCGCCGCGTGAGCGCAGGCTGGAAGGGCTGGTCGCGCCCGCGGTCTACGACGTGCGGCCGGGCGCGACGGCCGAGGAGCTGTGGACGAAGCTGCTCGCGGACTCCTCCGCGCACTGGCAGAGCTACGGCATGCCCGGGATCGCCGACTCCTCCGGGTTCACCCCGTACCAGTTCCTCACCATGGCCTCCCTCGTGCAGCGCGAGGGGATCGAGAAGGACTTCGGCAAGGTCGCGCGGGTCATCTACAACCGGCTCGAGATCGGCATGGAGCTGGCGTTCGACTCGACGGTGAACTACGTGCTGGATCGGCCGAACATCGCCACCAGCGACGCCGACCGGGAGCGCGCGGGGCCGTATAACACGTACAAGAACATGGGCCTCACGCCGACGCCGATCTCATCCGCGAGCAAGGAGGCGCTGGCGGCGGTCGCCGAGCCCCCGGCGGGCAAGTGGCTGTTCTTCGTCCTGTGCCAGAAGGACGGCACGTCGTGCTTCGCCGAGACCTACGAGGAGCACCTGGACAACCGCGACCTGGCCAGGGAGAACGGCGCGTTCTGATGGAGCGGACTCGGGCTGCCGTGCTGGGTTCCCCGGTGGCGCACTCGCTGTCGCCGGTGCTGCACTCGGCCGCGTACGCGGCGCTGGGCCTGGACTGGACCTACGACCGGGTCGAGTGCGATGAGCGGCGGCTGCCCGGCCTGGTGGGGTCGCTGGGCCCGGAGTGGGCGGGCCTGTCGGTGACGATGCCGGGCAAGCGGGCGGCGCTCGCGGTGGCGGACTCGGCGACGGACCGGGCGCGGGCGGTCGGCGCGGCGAACACGCTGGTGCGGGTCGACTCGGGCTGGCGCGCGGACTGCACGGACATCGACGGGGTCACGGGTGCGCTTCGGGCCAACGGGTTCGCCCCGGGGCCCGGGGACGCGGTGGTCCTGGGGGCGGGCGGGACGGCGTGCGCGGCGTTGGCCGCCGTGGTCGAGCTGGGGATTCCCGGTGCGGTGGTGGTCGTTCGGGAGCCCGCGCGGGCGGGTGACGCGGTGGTGTGCGCGGAGCGGCTGGGCCTGGCGCTGCGGGTGCTGCGGTGGACGGAGACGGATTTCGCCGCGCTGGCCGAGTCGGCGTCCGTGCTGGTGAACACCGCTCCGGCGGGGGCGACCGAGGAGTTGGCCTCGTCGTTGGCGCGGGCCCCGCATGTGCTGGACGTGATCTATCACCCGTGGCCGACGCCGTTGGCCGAGGCGCGGGACGGGGTGCTGGCGACGGGGCTGGATATGTTGCTGCACCAGGCTTTCGGGCAGGTCGAGCAGTTCACGGGCAGGGAAGCGCCGCGCCGGGAGATGCGGGACGCCCTGCGCTCGGCCACCGGCGGAGTGCTGCCCCTTCCGCTCTGAGTGAACTCCCTGGCGTCGAACGCCTGTTCGTGCGTACCGTAGCAATCGGAGCGAGTGCTCCGATTGATGCGAACGGGAGATCTTCGATGCGTACTGGACTTCTTGTCGGCTTGCTCGGCGTCGCCGCGATGGCTGTGGCGTTGCTGGTCGCCGAACCAGCCGTCGCGGTGGTTCTGGCCGTCCTCGGTGGCGGCGCTGCCGGGGTGGCTGCGCGCTTGCTGGTGAGCGCTCTGCCTCGGGGAACGCCGGTGCCGCCTGGACCGTGCGAGGTGGCGACGGCGGCCCTGTGGGCGGTGATCACGGCGCAGTGGGCGGCAGGCGGCTTACCCGGGTGGTGGGTGCCGACGGCATGCGTGCTGACGTGGGTGGCGGTGCCGCTCGTGCTCGTGGACATCCGCCATCGGCGCTTGCCCGACGCGCTGACCCTGGGTGTGTTGCCGCTGCTCGCGGCCGCTCTGGCGATCGCGGCGGTGGCGGGTGGCGGCGGTGAGGTGGCCGTGCGCGCGGTGCTCGGGGCGGTCGGGTTCTTCGCGGTGCACGCGGTGATCGCGTGGGTGCGGCCGGGCTCGCTCGGCGGGGGCGACGTGAAACTGGCGCTGATGGTCGGTGCGGTGCTGGGTGTGGTCGGCGTGGAGGCGTTGCTGGTGGCGCTCGTGGGCGCGTCGCTGGTGACGTTGGCGCTGATCGCCGCGGTGCCCCGGTGGCGGTCGGGCGCGCCCCACGGGCCGGGGATGCTCGGGGCGGCGTGCGCTTTGGTGATCGTCGGGATGTGAGGTCGTGATGTCACTTGATGCAGATTCCGGGAGGTGGTTCGGTGTCCGGTGAGCGGACGCGGGTGGTCTGAGCTGCGGATTCGCGGGTGCTCCCGTGGTGGCTCGGGGTGATCCCGGCGACCGGGCGCGCGGCGGGCATGGAAGTATTCCGGGCGTGCTGCGTTGGATGACCGCTGGAGAGTCGCACGGACCCGCGCTGGTGGCCGTGCTCGAGGGAATGGTGGCCGGAGTCGAGGTCACCACCGCCGACCTGGGCGCGCAGATGGCCCGCAGGCGGCTCGGGTTCGGGCGCAGCCCGCGGATGGGGTTCGAGACCGATCAGGTCGAGATCCTCGGCGGGGTGCGGCACGGGATCACCCAGGGCGGGCCGATCGCGGTGCGGATCGAGAACGCCGAGTGGCCCAAGTGGGAGACCGTCATGGCGGCCGACCCGGTGGACCCCGAGGTGCTGGCCAGCCAGGCCCGCAACGAGCCGCTGACCCGGCCTCGGCC
Source organism: Actinokineospora sp. UTMC 2448 (assembly GCF_024760565.1). Lineage (NCBI taxonomy): Bacteria > Bacillati > Actinomycetota > Actinomycetes > Pseudonocardiales > Pseudonocardiaceae > Actinokineospora > Actinokineospora sp. UTMC 2448. The sequence goes on from NZ_CP031087.1 coordinate 2,126,440, forward strand.
GGGGCACGCCGACCTGCCGGGCATGCAGAAGTACGGGTTCGACGAGGCGCGGCCCGTGCTCGAGCGGGCCAGCGCGCGGGAGACGGCGGCGCGGACGGCGGCCGGGACGGTGGCGCGGAACTTCCTGCGGCAGTTGTTCGGGGCCGAGATCGTCAGCCACGTGGTGTCGATCGGCGGGGCGCGGGCGCCGGAGGGGCCGCTGCCGGGGCCCGGTGACCTCGCGGCCATCGACGAGAGCCCGGTGCGCGCGTTCGACCCGGCGGGGACCGAGGCGATGGTCGCCGAGGTGGAGGCCGTCAAGAAGGCGGGCGACACCGTCGGCGGGGTCATCGAGGTCATCACCTACGGGCTGCCGCCCGGGCTGGGCTCGCACGTGCACTGGGACCGCAGGCTCGACGCGCGGCTGGCCGGGGCGCTGATGGGTGTGCAGGCCATGAAGGGGGTCGAGATCGGCGACGGGTTCACCACCGCGACGCGGTGGGGGAGCCAGGCGCACGACGAGATCGACCGGGCCGAGGGCACCGTCACCGGGGTCAGCAGGCGGTCCAACCGGGCCGGTGGGCTCGAGGGCGGCATCACCAACGGCGAGCCGCTGCGGGTGCGGGTGGCGATGAAGCCGATCTCCACCGTGCCCAGGGCGCTGGCGACCGTCGACGTGGTGACCGGCGAGCCCGCCGTGGCCATCCACCAGCGCTCCGACGTCTGCGCCGTGCCGAGGGCGGGCGTCGTGCTGGAGTCCGTGGTGGCGCTGGTGGTGGCCGATGCGGCGCTGGAGAAGTTCGGCGGCGACTCGCTGCCGGAGACCCGGCGCAACGTCGAGGGCTACCTCGCGTCGCTGCGGGAGCGCTGGTGAGTCCGGGCGGGGGAGGGGGCGGGGGCGGGGCCCGTCCCGTCGCCGTGGTCGTGGGGCCGCCGGGGGCCGGGAAGACGACCGTGGGCGAGGCGCTGGCTGCGGCGCTTGGGGTCGGGTTCCGCGACACCGATGCCGATGTCGTAGCTGCTGTGGGCAAGTCCGTGGCGGAGATCTTCACCGAGGACGGCGAGGAGGCGTTCCGGGCCGCAGAGGAGGACGCGGTCGCCAGGGCGCTGGCTGAGCACGACGGGGTGCTGTCCCTTGGCGGTGGGGCCGTGCTGTCGGCGCGGACGCGGGAGCGGCTGAGCGGGCACACCGTGGTGTTCCTCAACGTCGGGCTGGCCGAGGGTGTCCGGCGGACGGGGCTGTCCACGGCACGGCCGCTGTTGGCCGGGGTGAACCCGAGGGCGAAGTTCAAGGAGCTGTTGGACGCGCGGTTGCCGCTGTACCGGGAGGTGGCCACCGTGGAGGTCGACACCGACCACAGCAGCGCCGAGGACGTGGTGGCCCGGCTGACCGCCGAACTCGCCAAGGCGTGACGGGCCCGGCGTGACCGAGAGGACTGGAGAGACCGTGGGAACCGAGCAGCCGGTGCGGATCAGGGTGGCCACCGGCCAGCCGTACGACGTGGTGATCGGCAAGGGGCTGCTCGGCGAACTCGTCGAGGTGGTGCGGGGGTCGTCGAAGGCGGCCATCGTGCACCAGCCGACGTTGACCGCGACCGCTGAGCAGATCCGCGAGGAGCTGGCCGCGGCCGGGGTCGACGCGCACCGCATCGAGATCCCGGACGCCGAGGACGGCAAGGCGCTGTCGGTGGCCGGGTTCTGCTGGGAGGTGCTCGGGCGGATCGGGCTCGACCGGCAGGGCACGGTCGTGGCGCTCGGCGGCGGGGCGGTGACGGACCTGGCCGGGTTCGTCGCGGCCACCTGGATGCGCGGCGTGCGGCTGGTCAACGTGCCCACGACGCTGCTGGGCATGGTCGACGCCGCCGTCGGCGGCAAGACCGGGATCAACACCGACGCGGGCAAGAACCTGGTCGGGGCGTTCCACGAGCCCGCCGCCGTGCTGGTGGACCTGGCGACGCTGGGGTCGCTGCCGCGCAACGAGCTGGTCGCGGGCATGGCCGAGGTGGTCAAGGGCGGCTTCATCGCCGACCCGGTGATCCTCGACCTGATCGAGGCCGACCCGGCCGCCGCCGTCGACCCCGACGGCGAGGTGATCGCCGAGCTGGTGCGGCGCAAGATCCAGGTCAAGGCCGACGTGGTGGCCAGCGACCTGCGCGAGTCGAGCCTGCGGGAGATCCTCAACTACGGGCACACCCTCGGCCACGCCATCGAGCGCCGCGAGCGCTACCGCTGGCGGCACGGCGCGGCGATCAGCGTCGGCATGGTGTTCGCCGCCGAGCTGGCCCGGCTGGCGGGCAGGCTCGACGACGCCACCGCCGACCGGCACCGGGCGATCCTCACCGCGCTGGGGCTGCCGGTCAGCTACGACGCCGACGCGCTGCCGCAGCTGATCGAGGGCATGCTCGGGGACAAGAAGACCAAGTCGGGCGTGCTGCGCTTCGTCGTGCTCGACGGCCTGGCCAAGCCGACCCGGCTGGAGGGGCCCGACCCGGCGCTGCTGGCCGCGGCCTACTCGGCGGTCGCCGCCGAGCCCAGCGGGGGCGGGGTGCTGCTGTGATCCTCGTCCTCAACGGCCCGAACCTGGGCAGGCTGGGCACCCGCGAACCCGAGGTGTACGGCAGCACCACGCACGCCGACCTGGTCGAGCTGTGCGTGAAGACCGGCCTGGACCTCGGCGTCGAGGTCGAGGTGCGGCAGACCGACCACGAGGGCGAGATGGTCGGCTGGCTGCACGAGGCCGCCGACCGCAAGCTGCCGGTCGTGCTCAACGCGGGCGCGTGGACGCACTACTCCATCGCCGTGCGCGACGCCGCGGCGCAGCTCAGCGCGCCGCTGGTGGAGGTGCACATCTCCAACGTGCACAAGCGCGAGGAGTTCCGCAGGCACAGCGTCCTGTCCGACATCGCGGTGGGCGTGATCGTCGGCCTCGGCGTCGACGGCTACGCGCTGGCGCTGCGCTGGCTGGCGGGGGCCGTCCGGGCCTGAGCGCCCGGGTGTGATCAATTCGGCCATGTCGCCGAACGCGGCCGTGGGCCGATCGGCGCTCCTAGACTGGGCGGAACGCGTCACCGGCACGAAAGGTCCCCACCGCTCATGCTCAGCCGGGTCCGGCGACCGCGGCTCGCCGTGGTCCTGGCTCTCCTCGTCGTGGCCGGGTGCACGACCGGCACCGGCGTGGTCGAGCCGCCGCCCTCGGGCGAGCGGGTCACGACCACGCCGCCCGCCGTGCAGCCCCGCCCTGCCGCGCCCGCCCCGTTGGGCACCGACCGGGGCAGGCAGAGCAAGGGCGTCGTCGCCGCGGGCAGCGCGGGCGCGCCCTACAACTACGCGCCGACGCTGCTGCGCGAGGGCGGCAAGTACCGGATGTGGTGGTGCAGCCAGCTCGGCTCCGCCGCCCCGCCCGGCGACGACCTGCTGCTCGCCGAGACCACCGACCTCGCCAAGCCCTTCCGGGGGCCGGACGGCAGCGGCGGGCAGGCGGTGTTCTCCGGCAGCCGGACCGGCTTCGACGGCATGCACACCTGCGACCCGTCGGTGATCCGGGTCGGCGGGATCTACTACCTCTACTACACCGGCGCCGCGGGCGACCACGCGCACGGCAACGCCATCGGGCTGGCCACCAGCACCGACGGCAAGCGCTGGACCAGGGCGAACGGCGGCAGGCCCATCGTGACCTCCGCCCGCGACGAACTCCGCGACAACGCCTACGGCGCGGGCCAGCCCGCCGCGGTGTTCCTCGACGGCCGCTTCCACCTGATGTTCACCGACACCACCGGCCGGGCGGCCGGGTGGAACGGGGCGGGCCAGTTCGTGCTGCGCTCGTCCGACCCGGCGTTCCGGTCCGGGGTCGAGGTGCTCGGCCCGGACGGCTTCGTCCCCGGTGGCACCGGCGGCCCCCGCCTCCGCTCGGTGGTCGACGCGTTCAGCGTGGACTTCATGTGGGTCGACGCGCTCGCCGCGTTCGCCATCGCCCACGAGACCGACGGCGGCACCACGCTGACCTTCTGGGACCGCGAGTTCCGCACCCAGCCCTACGACCCGGTCCTGGTGCCGGGCCCGTGGGCCGAGGGGCCCGGGCTGGTCAGGAACGGCAGCGGGCACGCCGTCCCGTCCCGGACCGACCCGTGCGACCGCGTCCCCGTCGACCTCGTCCGGGCGACCCGGGTCGAGGCGGCCCCGACCGACCTGGCGCACTTCGGGCTGGACCTCACCGACACCGCGGCCTGCGACGACCCGGCCCGCATCCTGGCCGCGCTCGACGGCTTCGCCGTCCCGTCGCCCCGCCGCACGGTCGACGTCATCCGCGACGGGCGGGTCCTGCGGGTCGAGCGGCGGTCGGTCGCCGAGCGGATCTCCTACCGCGTGCTGCCCCGCGTCCCCGGGCTCGACGCCGTGCCGGTCGCCGCGCACCTGCCCGCGGGCGCCCCGGCCGTCCGCGCGGGGTCACGCGTGGGCTTCGTCCTGGACGACGGCAGGCTCTGGACCATCACCGACCCGGTGCTGCTCGCCGTCAACGGCTCCCGCGCGACCGAGATCAGCCAGGCCGAGTGGGACGCCTACCCGCGCGGAGCGCACCTCTAGCGCGTCGCCAGGCGGGGACCGACCAGCAGGCCGAGCCCGGCCGGGACCAGCACCAGCAGCGCGGTGAAGGCCGCGCCGCCGGTCAGCGCCGAGCCCAGCGCGCTCACGCCCGTCTCGTCCACGAACACCGCCCGCCCGATGACGCCCAGCACGGCCGAGCCCACGCCCGCGATCAGGGCCGCGTACACCCAGGTCCGGCCCCGGTCGGGCAGGCCCCGCCAGCCGTCAACCGCGGCCCAGACCGCCGCCACCCCGGCGAGCAGACCGAGCACCAGCGCCGACAGCGTGGACTGCCCGGTCGGGTCGCTCGCCCTCAGCAGCGCCACGAGGACGGCCGCCGCCGCGTGGACGACCGCCAGCACCGCGCCGCGCACCAGCCACATCCGCATTACTGGAGGGTAGCCGCCGCCCTGCCTAGGCTCGCGGGTATGGCCGAATCCCACGCTCCCCGCCGGGACGCCCTGCGCGCCCTCCTGCGCGACCGCGACCTGGACGCGCTTCTCGTCGTCGACCTGCTCAACATCCGGTACCTGACGGGCTTCACCGGGTCCAACGCCGCCCTCCTGGTCACCGCGGACGGCGACGACGTCTTCTGCACCGACGGCCGCTACACGACCCAGGCGCAGCGCCAGGTGCCCGACCTGCGCCACGTCATCGAGCGGGCCAGCGCGCCCGCCGTCGCCGCCGAGGCGCGCGGCCGGGTGGGGTTCGAGAGCCAGCACGTCACCGTCGACGGGCTCGACGTGCTCAAGGCGGCCACCGAGGCCGAGCTGACCCGCGCGCCGGACCTGGTCGAGCGACTGCGCCTGGTGAAGGACGAGACCGAGGTCGACGCCCTGCGCATGGCCTGCGCCGCCGCCGACCGCGCGCTCGCCGACCTGGTCGAGCACGGCGGCATCCGGCCGGGGCGCACCGAGCGGGAGGTGGCGCGCGAGCTGGAGGCCCGCATGCTCGACCACGGCGCGGCCGCCCCCAGCTTCGAGTCCATCGTCGCCGCGGGCGCGAACTCGGCGATCCCGCACCACCGGCCCACCGACGCCGTCCTCCAGCAGGGCGACTTCGTCAAGCTCGACTTCGGCGCGCTCGTCGACGGGTACCACTCGGACATGACCCGCACCCTGGTGATCGGCGAGCCCGAGGACTGGCAGCGGGAGCTGTACGAGCTGGTCGCGCTGGCCCAGGCCGAGGGCAGGGCGGCGGTCAGGCCCGGCGCCGAGGTCGCCGCGGTCGACGCCGCGGCCAGGCAGGTGATCGAGGAGGCGGGCCAGGGCGAGTTCTTCCCGCACGGCCTCGGCCACGGCGTCGGGCTGCGGATCCACGAGGCCCCGAGTCTGGCCAAGACCGGCGACGGTACACTCGCCGCTGGCATGGCGGTCACCGTCGAGCCGGGCGTCTACCTGCCCGGCAGGGGCGGCGTCCGCATCGAGGACACGCTCGTCGTGCGGGACGCAGGTCCTGAACTCCTCACGCTGACCACCAAGCAGCTCATGGTCGTCTGACCCCGTCGGACGCCACCCGGGCGCGCCGGAAACACAGGAGAACAACCCCGTGGCCTCGACCAACGACCTGAAGAACGGCCTGGTGCTCAACCTGGAGGGCCAGCTCTGGTCCGTCGTGGAGTTCCAGCACGTCAAGCCCGGCAAGGGCCCCGCGTTCGTGCGCACCAAGCTCAAGCACGTGCTGACCGGCAAGGTCGTCGACAAGACCTTCAACGCGGGCGTCAAGGTCGACACCGCGACCGTCGACCGCCGGGACATGACGTACCTGTACAACGACGGGTCCGAGTACGTCTTCATGGACACCGACACCTACGAGCAGATCAGCATCGACCCCAAGGTCGTCGGCGACGCCGCCAAGTACATGCTGGAGAACAGCACCGCGACGGTGAACTCGCACGAGGGCACCCCGCTGTTCATCGAGCTGCCGACCTCCGTCGAGCTGGTCATCGAGCACACCGACCCGGGCCTGCAGGGCGACCGGTCCACCGGCGGCACCAAGCCCGCGCGGCTGGAGACCGGCGCGGAGATCCAGGTGCCGCTGTTCGTCAGCACCGGCGAGAAGGTCAAGGTCGACACCCGCGACGGCCGCTACCTCGGCCGGGTCAGCGGCTGAGATGGGAGCGCGGAGCAAGGCCCGCAAGCGGGCGGTAGACCTGTTGTTCGAGGCCGCCGTCCGCGGCGTCGACCCGGTCACCCTGCTCGCCGACCGGGTCGGTTCGCCCGACGTGCCGCCGGTCAACGACTACACCGTGACCCTGGTGGAGGGCGTCTCCGCGCACCGGGCGCGCATCGACGAGCTGCTCACCGAGCACGCCCAGGGTTGGACCCTGGAGCGCATGCCCGCCGTGGACCTCGCGATCCTGCGGATGGGCCTCTACGAGCTGCTGTGGGCGACGGATGTGCCCGACCCGGTGGCCATCGACGAGGCCGTCCAGCTGGCCAAGTCGCTGTCGACCGACGACTCGCCCCGGTTCGTCAACGGCGTGCTCGGCCGCATCGGCGGGATCGCCGACCGGCTGCGGGCCACCCTCTAGCGATGCGGAAGCGGGCGCACCCTCGGCATGGAGGTGCGCCCGCTTTCCCGTCAGTCTTCCTTGGACGGCCTGGCCTCGGGGGGCAGCACGCCCCAGTCGATGAGCTGCTCGGTCAGCTCGCCCGGGGTCATGTCGTAGATGATCGCCAGCGACCGCAGGTCCTCGGTCCGGATGGACAGGACCTTGCCGTTGTAGTCGCCGCGCTGGCTCTGGATGGTGGCGGCGTAGCGGGCCAGCGGTCCCACTTTCTCCGCGGGCAGCTGTTGCAGCCGCTCCAGGTTGATCACGATCTTGGTGGCGGGTTCGGCGCCGGAGGGCACCCGGCCCTCGGGCAGGAGCTCCACCACCGGCACGCCGTAGAAGTCCGCGAGCTCGGCCAGCTTCTGCACGGTGACGGCCCGGTCGCCGCGCTCGTAGGAGCCGACGACGACAGCCTTCCACCGGCCACCGGACTTCTGCTCGACGCCATGCAGGGACAGCCCCTGCTGCTGGCGGATCGCGCGGAGCTTGGCTCCTAGCGCCTTGGCGTAGTCGCCCATGCGGCGGTTCTCCATTCGTTCGCCCCGTCGGCGCTATGGACTGCCGCGGGTAGCTTCAAATCGACACGCAGAGTAATGGTTACCCAGAGTTGTCACCAGGTCAAGCTGGGTCTTTTTCCAAACCGTGTCGAACCGGGCACACCACCCGCTCGGGTCCGCGCCCGCGCCTGGTACCGTCGCGGTGGCTCCAGGTCAGGAGCCTAACCGACATCCTTTAAGGACCCGTCCAGCGAGGCGGGGAAGGAGTCCAGCGTGGCGCCGCGAGACCGTGGCGCGACGGACCCGGCCGGGCGGCGCGAGCTGCTGACGCCGGGCGACGTCGCGCGCACCATCGCCCGGATGGCCCATCAGGTCATCGAGAAGACCTCGCTCGACGCGAGCGAGGCCCGCCCTGTGGTGTTACTGGGCATCCCGACCAGGGGGGTCCCCCTGGCCCGGCGGCTGGCCGCCAAGATCGCCGAGTTCAGCGACGTGACCGTGCCCACGGGCACCCTCGACGTCACCCTCTACCGCGACGACCTGCGCCGCCGCCCGACGCGTCCGCTCGGGGCGACCGAGCTGCCCGCGTCCGGGGTGGACGACGCGCTGGTCATCCTGGTCGACGACGTGCTGTTCTCCGGCCGCACCATCCGCTCGGCCCTTGACGCGCTGCGCGACGCGGGCCGCCCCCGCGCGGTCCAGCTGGCCGTCCTCGTCGACCGCGGCCACCGCGAGCTGCCGATCCGCGCCGACTACGTCGGCAAGAACGTGCCCACCGCACGCACCGAGGAGGTCTCCGTCCTGTTCGCCGAGATCGACGGCCGCGACGCCGTCCTGCTCAACCGCGGGGACACCCTATGAGGCATCTGCTCGGCGCCGACCGCCTCGACGCGGACACCGCGCTGGCGATCCTGGACACCGCGGACGGTCTCAAGCGGACGCTGCTGGGCCGCGAGGTGAAGAAGCTGCCGACGCTGCGCGGGCGCACCGTGATCACCATGTTCTACGAGAACTCCACCCGGACCCGGGTCTCCTTCGAGATCGCCGGGAAGTGGATGAGCGCCGATGTGGTGAACGTCTCCGCGGGCGGGTCGTCGGTCGGCAAGGGCGAGTCCCTGCGCGACACCGCGCTGACCCTGGCCGCCGCGGGCGCGGACTGCGTGATCGTCCGCCACCCGGCATCCGGCGCCGCGCACCGGTTGGCGGGCTGGCTGTCCGATGTGGGCACCTGCGTGGTCAACGCGGGCGACGGCACGCACGAGCACCCGACCCAGGCGCTGCTGGACGCGGCCACCCTGCGGGACCGGCTCGGCGGGATCGACGGCCGCCGGATCGGCATCGTCGGCGACGTGCTGCACAGCCGGGTGGCCCGGTCCAATGTGCATCTGCTGACCACCCTCGGCGCGGAGGTGGTGGTCGTCGCGCCGCCGACGCTGTTGCCGACGGCACTGGCCGACTGGCCGGTGAGCGGTCTCACGGTCTCCTACGACCTCGACGCCGAACTGCCTACGTTGGACGCGGTGATGATGCTGCGCGTGCAGGCCGAGCGCATGCACGGCGGCTTCTTCCCGTCCGCCCGCGAGTACGCGGTCCACTACGGGCTCAACGCGACGCGGCTGGCGATGCTCCCCGAGCACGCCGTCGTGCTGCACCCGGGCCCGATGCTGCGCGGCATGGAGATCGCGCACGCGGTCGCCGACTCGCCGCGGGCGGCCATCACCGAGCAGGTCGCCAACGGCGTGCACGTGCGGATGGCGGTCCTGTACCACCTGCTGGCCGGAGAGGAGGACCAAGCGTGATCGTGCTGAAGAACGTCCGCCCCTACGGCGAGGACGCGGTCGACATCAGGGTCGAGGACGGCGTCATCACCGAGATCGGCCAGGACCTGACCGCGGGCGAGACCTTCGACGCGCAGGGCGCCGTGGCCCTGCCCGGCTTCGTCGACCTGCACACCCACCTGCGCGAGCCGGGCCGTGAGGACACCGAGACCATCGAGACCGGCTCGCGGGCCGCCGCCCTCGGCGGGTACACGGCGGTCTTCGCCATGGCCAACACCGACCCGGTCGCCGACAACGCCGTCGTCGTCGAGCACGTGTGGCGCCGCGGCCGCGAGGTCGGCCTGGTCGACGTGCACCCGGTCGGCGCGGTCACCGTCGGCCTCAAGGGCGAGAAGCTGGCCGAGCTGGGCACGATGGCCCGCTCGCAGGCGAACGTCCGGCTGTTCTCCGACGACGGACTCTGCGTCGCCGACCCGCTGATCATGCGCCGCGCCCTGGAGTACACCAAGGCGCTCGACGCGGTGATCGCCCAGCACGCCGAGGAGCCCCGGCTGACCGTCGGCGCGCAGGCGCACGAGGGCGAGGCCGCCGCCCGCCTCGGCCTGGCGGGCTGGCCCGCGGTCGCCGAGGAGGCCATCGTCGCCCGCGACTGCCTGCTGGCCCGGCACGTCGGCGCCCGGCTGCACGTCTGCCACGTCTCCACCGCGGGCACGGTCGACGTCCTGGCATGGGCGAAGGCGCGCGGCACCCGGGTCTCCGCCGAGGTCACCCCGCACCACCTGCTGCTGGACGACTCCCGGCTGGCCACCTACGACCCGGTCAACAAGGTCAACCCGCCGCTGCGCGGCCACTCCGACGCCGCGGCGCTCCGCCAGGCGCTGGCCGACGGGGTGGTGGACTGCGTCGCCACCGACCACGCCCCGCACGCCCCGCAGGACAAGGACTGCGAGTGGTCCGCGGCGCGCCCGGGCATGCTCGGCCTGCAGACGGCGCTGGGCATCGTGGTCAAGACCATGGTCGAGCCGGGCCTGCTCGACTGGCGCGGCGTCGCGCGGGTCATGAGCGAGCGGCCCGCCGAGATCGCCGGGCTGCCCGACCACGGCCGCCCGATCGCCGTCGGCGAGCCCGCCACGCTGGCCCTGGTCGACCCGGACGCCCGGTGGACCGTCGACGGCGCCGCCCTGGCCAGCATCGCGGGCAACACCCCGTACGAGGGCATGGAGCTGCCCGGCGCGGTCATTGCCACCCTGCTGCGCGGGCGCTTCACCGCGCGGGACGGGAAGGTGGCCTGATGAACGACTCCGCGACCGTGGACTCCGGGAAGGCGGACCGCTGATGGCCAGGGCGCTGCTCACCCTCGCGACGCTCGCGGTGCTGGTCGGGCTGGTCGCGCTGATGTGGTGGGGCTACCGCAACCGCCGCAGGCGCCAGGCCGACCTGCCCGCCTTCCCGCAGGCGCCCGCCGACCTGCTGGCCGCGGTCCGCGCGGGCACCGCCGCCGACCTGCTGCCGCCGAGCACCGGCGTCTACGCCAGCACCGTCACCGACGCGGGCTGGCAGGACCGGGTCGCGGTGGGCGACGTCGGCTTCCGCGCCGAGGCCACCGCCCACCTGCTCGCCGACGGCGTGCTGTTCGACCGGACCGGCGCCGAGCCGGTCTGGATCCCCGCGGAGGACGTGGTCGACGCCCGCACCGCGCCCGGCATCGCCGGGAAGGTGATGGGCGGCGACGGGCTGCTGGTCGTGCGCTGGCGCGTCGACGGCCACGAGTTCGACACCGGCTTCCGCGCCGACGACAAGGACGACTACCAGACGTGGGTGCCCGCGCTCCGCGCGCTCACGGGAGGAACCCCATGACCACCACACGCACACCGGCCGCGCTCGTGCTGGAGGACGGCCGGGTGTTCCGCGGCAGCGCCTTCGGCGCGCACGGCGCCACCTTCGGCGAGGTGGTGTTCTGCACCGCCATGACCGGCTACCAGGAGACGCTGACCGACCCGTCCTACCACCGGCAGATCGTGGTGGCCACGGCGCCGCAGATCGGCAACACCGGCTGGAACGACGAGGACGACGAGTCCACCCGCATCTGGGTCTCCGGCTACGTCGTGCGCGATCCCGCGCGGACGCCGTCGAACTGGCGCTCCCGCCGCTCGCTGGACGACGAGCTGACCAGCCAGGGCGTCGTCGGCATCAGCGGGGTCGACACCCGCTCGCTGACCCGCCACATCCGCGAGCGTGGGGCCATGCGCGCAGGCGTCTTCTCCGGCGAGGCCCTGACCACCGACGACGCGATGGTCGTCCAGGTGCTGGAGAGCCCGAGGATGCTGGGCGCCGCGCTGGCCGACGAGGTCACCACGCGCGAGACCTACGTCGTCCCCGCCGCGGGCGAGACCCGGTTCCGCGTGGCCGCGCTGGACCTGGGCATCAAGTCCAACACCCCGCGCATGATGGCCGCGCGCGGCATCGAGACCCATGTGCTGCCCGCCACCAGCGCAATCGACGACCTGCTGGCCGTCGAGCCGGACGGGGTCTTCCTGTCCAACGGGCCCGGCGACCCGGCGACGATGGACCACGCGGTCGAGCTGACCAGGGCCGCGCTGGAGCGGCGCATCCCGCTGTTCGGCATCTGCTTCGGCAACCAGATCCTCGGCCGCGCGCTCGGCCGGGGGACCTACAAGATGCGCTACGGCCACCGCGGCATCAACATCCCGGTGATCGACGTGGAGACCGGGGCGGTCGCCATCACCGCGCAGAACCACGGGTTCGCGCTGGAGGGCGAGGCGGGCGAGGAGTTCGACACGCCCTTCGGCAGCGCCAAGGTCAGCCACGTCTGCCCCAACGACGGGACGGTCGAGGGTCTGCGCGCGCTCGACGTGCCCGCCTTCTCCGTGCAGTACCACCCCGAGGCCGCCGCGGGCCCGCACGACGCCGCGGACCTGTTCGACCGGTTCGCGAACCTGATGGAGGGCGGTCGCTGATGCCCAAGCGCGACGACATCCAGCACGTGCTGGTCATCGGCTCCGGCCCGATCGTCATCGGCCAGGCCTGCGAGTTCGACTACTCCGGCACCCAGGCCTGCCGCGTGCTGCGCAGCGAGGGCATCCGGGTCAGCCTGGTGAACTCCAACCCGGCCACGATCATGACCGACCCGGAGTTCGCCGACGCCACCTACGTCGAGCCGATCACCCCGGAGTTCGTGGAGAAGGTGATCGCCAGGGAGCGCCCGGACGCGATCCTGGCCACCCTGGGCGGGCAGACCGCGCTCAACACCGCGGTCGCGCTGCACGAGCGCGGCGTCCTGGAGAAGTACGGCGTCGAGCTGATCGGCGCCGACATCGACGCCATCCAGCGCGGCGAGGACCGGCAGAAGTTCAAGGACATCGTCGCCGAGATCGGCGGCGAGACCCCGCGCAGCCGGGTGTGCCACTCGATGGACGAGGTCCGCGAGACCGTCGCCGAGCTGGGCCTGCCGGTCGTCATCCGGCCGTCGTTCACCATGGGCGGGCTCGGCTCCGGCATGGCGCACACCCACGAGGAGCTGGAGCGGCTGGCCTCCACCGGGCTCGCCGAGAGCCCGGTCACCGAGGTGCTCATCGAGGAGAGCGTCCTCGGCTGGAAGGAGTACGAGCTGGAGCTGATGCGCGACCGCCGCGACAACGTGGTCGTCATCTGCTCCATCGAGAACATCGACCCGATGGGCGTGCACACCGGCGACTCGGTGACCGTCGCCCCGGCGATGACGCTGACCGACCGCGAGTACCAGGTCATGCGCGACACCGGCATCGCCGTGCTGCGCGCGGTCGGCGTGGACACCGGCGGCTGCAACATCCAGTTCGCCATCCACCCGCAGACCGGGCGCATGGTCGTCATCGAGATGAACCCGCGCGTGTCGCGCTCCAGCGCGCTGGCGTCGAAGGCGACCGGCTTCCCGATCGCCAAGATCGCCGCGCGGCTGGCCATCGGCTACACCCTCGACGAGATCACCAACGACATCACCGGCGAGACCCCGGCCTCCTTCGAGCCCACGCTGGACTACGTCGTGGTGAAGGTGCCGCGGTTCGCCTTCGAGAAGTTCCCCGGCGCCGACCCGACCCTGACCACCACGATGAAGTCCGTCGGCGAGGCGATGAGCCTGGGCCGCAACTTCGCCGAGGCGCTGGGCAAGGCGCTGCGGTCGATGGAGACGAAGGCCGTCGGCTTCTGGACGACGCCCGACCCCGACACCATGACCCAGGAGTCCGCGCTCGACGCGCTCCGCACCGGGCACGACGGCCGCCTCTACACGGTCGAACGCGCGCTGCGGATGGGCGCGTCGGTCGCCGACGTGCACGACGCCTCCGGCATCGACCCGTGGTTCATCGACCAGATCGCGATGCTGGTCGAGCTGCGCGCGGAGATCGAGTCCGCGCCGGTGCTGGACGAGGACCTGCTGCGGCGGGCCAAGCACAACGGCCTCTCCGACCGCCAGATCGCCGCGCTGCGGCCCGAGCTGGCTGGCGAGGACGGCGTCCGCGCGCTGCGCCACCGGCTGCGGGTGCGGCCGGTGTTCAAGACCGTCGACACCTGCGCCGCCGAGTTCGCCGCCCGCACGCCGTACCACTACTCGACCTACGAGCTGGACCCCGCCGCGGAGTCCGAGGTCACGCCCCAGCACGAGAAGCCCAAGGTGCTCATCCTGGGCTCCGGGCCCAACCGCATCGGGCAGGGCATCGAGTTCGACTACTCGTGCGTGCACGCGGCGATGGCGCTGCGGGGGGCCGGCTACGAGACGGTCATGGTCAACTGCAACCCGGAGACCGTGTCCACCGACTACGACACCTCCGACCGGCTGTACTTCGAGCCGCTGACCTTCGAGGACGTCCTGGAGGTCGTGCACTCCGAGCGCATGTCCGGCACGGTCGCGGGCGTGGTCGTCCAGCTCGGCGGGCAGACCCCGCTGGGGCTGGCGCGGCGGCTGGCCGACGCGGGCGTCCCGGTCGTGGGGACCTCGCCGCAGGCCATCCACCTGGCCGAGGACCGGGGCGCGTTCGGCGAGGTGCTCACCTCCGCCGGGCTGCCCGCGCCCAAGTACGGCACGGCCACCTCGTTCGCCGCGGCCAAGCGCATCGCCGACGAGATCGGCTACCCGGTGCTCGTGCGCCCGTCCTACGTGCTGGGCGGCCGCGGCATGGAGATCGTCTACGACGAGGACTCCCTGGCCGGGTACATCAAGCGCGCCACCGAGATCACCCCGGAGCACCCGGTGCTGGTCGACCGGTTCCTCGACGACGCCATCGAGATCGACGTCGACGCCCTGTGCGACGGCGAGGAGGTCTACCTCGGCGGCGTCATGGAGCACATCGAGGAGGCGGGCATCCACTCCGGCGACTCCGCCTGCGCGCTGCCGCCGATCACGCTGGGCCGCACCGACCTGGAGGCCGTGCGCCGCTCGACCGAGGCCATCGCCAAGGGCATCGGCGTGCGGGGACTGCTGAACGTGCAGTACGCGCTGAAGGACGACGTGCTCTACGTGCTGGAGGCCAACCCGCGCGCGAGCCGCACGGTGCCGTTCGTGTCGAAGGCGACGGCCGTGCCGCTGGCCAAGGCCGCCGCCCGGATCATGCTCGGCGCCACGATCGCCGACCTGCGCGCCGAGGGCATGCTCCCGGCCGACGGCGACGGGGCCGAGTTGACCGAGGGCGCGCCGGTCGCGGTCAAGGAGGCCGTGCTGCCGTTCCACCGGTTCCGCACGCCCGAGGGCCACGGCGTCGACTCGCTGCTGGGCCCGGAGATGAAGTCCACCGGCGAGGTCATGGGCATCGACGAGTCCTTCGGCAAGGCGTTCGCCAAGTCGCAGACGGCCTCCTACGGCTCGCTTCCGACCTCCGGCAAGGTGTTCGTCTCCGTGGCCAACCGCGACAAGCGCGCGATGGTGTTCCCGGTGAAGCGCCTGGCGGACCTGGGCTTCGAGGTCCTGGCGACCTCGGGCACCGCGGAGGTCCTGCGCCGCAACGGGATCCCGTGCACCGTTGTGCGCAAGCACTTCGAGGGCAAGGACAACATCGTCGAGCTGATCCACTCCGGCGGCGTCGACATGGTGATCAACACCCCGTACGGCAACCACGGCCCCCGCGTGGACGGCTACGAGATCCGCACGGCCGCGGTGGCCCGCGACATCCCGTGCGTCACGACGATCCAGGGCGCAGCGGCCGCGGTGCACGGCATCGAGGCGCTCATCCGCGACGAGATCGGCGTGCGGCCGCTGCAGGAGCTGCAGACCGCGCTGCGGGCGTCCCGGTGACCGGCTTCGGCGCGCGGCTGGCCGCCGCGGTCGACGCCCGGGGAGCGCTGTGCGTGGGCATCGACCCGCACCCCGGCCTGCTGGACGCGTGGGGCCTGCCCCGCGACGCCGAGGGGCTGGAGCGGTTCGCGCTGACCTGCGTCGAGGCGCTGGCGGGCGAGATCGCGGTGCTCAAGCCGCAGTCGGCCTTCTTCGAGGCCCACGGCTCGCGCGGGGTCGCCGTCCTGGAACGGGTCATCGCCGAGGCCGGGGCGGCGGGCGCACTGGTGCTGGTCGACGCCAAGCGCGGCGACATCGGCTCCACGATGGCCGCCTACGCCCAGGCCTACCTCGCCGACGGCTCGCCGCTGGCCGGGGACGCGGTCACGCTGTCGCCCTACCTCGGGTTCGGCTCGCTGGAGCCCGCGCTGGCGACCGCGGAGGCCACCGGGCGCGGGGTGTTCGTGCTGGCGCTGACGTCCAACCCCGAGGGCGCGCAGGTCCAGCGGGCGCGGGCGGACGGCCGGTCGGTGGCCCAGGCCGTGGTGGACGCCGCCGCGGCCCGCAACGCGGGCGCCGTGCCGATGGGGTCGGTCGGCCTGGTCGTCGGCGCGACGCTGGCCGAGACCGGGGTCGACCTGAACGCGCTAAACGGCCCGATCCTGGCCCCGGGCGTCGGCGCGCAGGGCGCGGGCCCGGCCGACCTGGCCCGCCTGTTCGGCGCCGGTCGGCACGTGCTGCCGACCAGCTCGCGCGACGTCCTGCGGCACGGCCCCGACGCGGCCGCCGTCCGCGCGGCGGCGCTGCGGCTGCGCGACGAGGTGGCCGCCACCGTCTGACGCACGTTTTGTCCGGACCCGGACGGCCGACTCGCGGCCGTTCGGGTCCTCTTTGTCCCCATTCACATCGTTAGCGCAGGTCGCGACGTTGCTCTGTCCGGGTGGACTCCGGCGGCCTGGTGAGTGGCGCACGCCTCACCGTGCGCAGCACGTGGGCGGACGGGCGCGGTGGGTGACGAAATCCCGAGGTGTCCGGTTTAGTGCTGTTTCGCCTGGTCAACTCGGTCTGCCGTCACCGATCGTTGATCAACTTTAGCGCCGCCGTCACCGCCGGTACAACCCGGCCCCCGCGTTGTCGTCGCAGGCCAGGGCTCGGTAACGTCGCGGCACCGATCCGGAAATCCCACCCCACGGAGGAAATCGTGGCCCTTCCCCAGCTGACCGACGAGCAGCGGGCCGCAGCGCTGGAGAAGGCGGCTGCCGCCCGACGCGCCCGCGCCGAACTCAAAGAGCGCCTGAAGCGAGGCGGCACCACCCTCAAGGACGTCCTGGCCCAGTCCGACAACGACGAGGTGCTGGGCAAGATGAAGGTCACCGCGTTGCTGGAGGCCCTACCGGGCGTCGGCAAGGTGCGGGCCCAGCAGATCATCGAGCGCCTGGAGATCGCGCCCAGCCGCAGGCTGCGTGGCCTGGGCGACCGCCAGCGCAAGGCGCTGCTCGCCGAGTTCTCCGGCGAGTGACCGAGCCGATGAGCGGCCGTGGGCCGGGGTCGGGCGAGCACATCGCCCGGCCCCGGCTCACTGTCGTGTCGGGGCCATCCGGGGTCGGGAAGTCCAGCGTGGTGGCGGAGCTGCGCCGCCTCCACCCGGACATCTACTTCAGCGTGTCGGTGACCACCCGGGCCGCCCGGCCCGGGGAGGTCGACGGCGCGCACTACCACTTCGTCGATCGGCCGGAGTTCGACCGCATGGTCGCCGACGGCGAGCTGCTGGAGCACGCCGAGTACGCGGGCAACTGCTACGGCACGCCCCGCGCGGCGGTCGCGGACGCGCTCGCCCAGGGCAGGCCCGCGGTGCTGGAGATCGAGCTGCAGGGGGCCCGCCAGGTGCGCGCGGCGATGCCCGACGCGCAGCTCGTCATGCTGATGCCGCCCAGCTGGGAGACGCTCGTCGCCCGGCTCACCGGCCGAGGGACCGAACCGGAGGACGTGGTCGCGCGTAGGCTGGAGGTGGCCAAGCGTGAGCTGGCCGCCGCCGAGGAGTTCGACGCCGTCGTGGTCAACGCCGACGTCAGGACCGCCGCCGCGGAGTTGCTAACCTTGGTGCTCACGGATTCGTCTGACAAGCTGGAGCGTTGCGAGTGATCACCCCCACCGAGCTGGGAATCGGCGAGCAGACCGGCACGCCGCTGGAAGGCATCACCAACCCCCCGATCGATGACCTGCTCGACAAGGTCAGCTCGAAGTACGCCCTGGTGATCTACGCGGCCAAGCGCGCCCGCCAGATCAACGACTACTACGCCCAGCTGGGCGAGGGCCTGCTGGAGTACGTCGGCCCGCTGGTCGAGCCCGGCCCGCGCGAGAAGCCGCTGTCCATCGCCCTGCGCGAGATCCACTCGGGGCTGCTCGAGCACACCGAGGGCGAGTGACCGCCCGCCGTCCCCGGGTCGTACTCGGCGTCGGTGGCGGCATCGCCGCCTACAAGGCGTGCGAGGTGCTGCGCGGCCTGACCGAGACCGGTCACGACGTGCGCGTCGTGCCGACCGAGGCGGCCCTGCGGTTCGTGGGGGCGGCGACGTTCGAGGCGCTGTCCGGGCAGAAGGTGGCCACCGGCGTCTTCGCCGACGTGCCCGAGGTGCCGCACGTGCGGCTCGGACAGGAAGCCGATCTGGTCGTGGTGGTGCCCGCCACGGCCGACCTGCTGGCCAAGGCCGCGACCGGCCTGGCCGACGATCTGCTCACCAGCACGCTGCTCACCGCGCGCTGTCCGGTGCTGATGGCCCCGGCCATGCACACCGAGATGTGGGAGCACCCCGCCACCCGCGCCAACGTCGCCACGCTGCGCGAGCGCGGCGTCATCGTGCCCGACCCCGCCGCGGGCAGGCTGACCGGCGCGGACACCGGCAAGGGCAGGCTCGCCGACCCCGCCGAGATCATCGACCTCGCCCGGCTGCTGCTGAGCAGGCCGGACGCGCTGCCCCGCGACCTGGTGGGCCGCCGCGTGGTGGTCTCCGCGGGCGGCACGCGCGAGCCGCTGGACCCCGTGCGCTTCCTGGGCAACCGCTCGTCGGGCAAGCAGGGCTACGCGCTGGCCCGCACGGCCGCGGCCCGGGGCGCCGACGTGACCCTGGTGTCGGCGCACACGCTGCCGCTGCCCGAGCCCGCGGGCGTCGACCTCGTCCGGGTGGGCACCGCCGAGGAGCTGCGCGCCGCCGTGCACGCGGCCGCCGCGGACGCGGACATCGTCGTGATGGCCGCCGCGGTCGCCGACTTCCGGCCTGCGGAACGCGCCGAGTACAAGATCAAGAAGACCGGCCGCGACCCGGACCCTGTCGCGCTCGTGCGCAATCCCGACGTGCTCGCCGAGCTCGTCGAGGCCCGTTCGGGTGACCCGGAGCGCAAGGCGCAAGTGATCGTGGGTTTCGCCGCCGAGACCGGCGACAGCGGCGCGGACGTGCTCGACCACGCCCGCGACAAGCTCGCCCGCAAGGGCTGTGACCTGCTGGTTGTCAACGCCGTGGGGGAGGGCAAGGCGTTCGGCACCGAGGACAACTCCGGGTGGCTGCTCGCCGCCGACGGCGCCGAGCGGCCGATCGCGCTCGGGTCGAAAGCGCAAATGGCGACCGAAGTGTGGGACGCAGTCGCCAACATGCTCGGTTCGGTGCGGGAATGAATCCGGCCCCGATAATGGGCGTCAACCAGCAAACCCTCGGACGGATGAGTGGGGTACCCCGTGACTGAGACAGGCAGCCGCCGACTGTTCACCTCGGAGTCGGTCACCGAAGGGCATCCGGACAAGATCTGCGACGCCATCAGCGACTCCGTCCTGGACGCGCTGCTGGCCCAGGACCCCCGGTCCCGGGTCGCGGTGGAGACGCTGGTGACGACCGGCCAGGTGCACGTGGTCGGCGAGGTGACGACCGAGGCCTACGCCGACATCCCGACCATCGTGCGGGAGAAGATCCTCGAGATCGGCTACGACTCCTCCGCCAAGGGCTTCGACGGCAACTCCTGCGGCGTCAACGTCGCCATCGGCGCGCAGTCCCCGGACATCGCCCAGGGCGTCGACACCGCCTACGAGTCGCGGGTGGAGAACGCCGAGGACGAGATCGCCCGGCAGGGCGCTGGCGACCAGGGCCTGATGTTCGGCTACGCCTGTAACGACACCCCCGAGCTGATGCCGCTGCCGATCGCGCTGGCCCACCGCCTCGCGCGCAGGCTGACGAAGGTCCGCAAGGACGGCGTGCTGCCGTACCTGCGTCCGGACGGCAAGACCCAGGTCACCATCGAGTACGCCGGGGACAAGCCGGTCCGCCTGGACACGGTCGTGGTGTCGTCGCAGCACGCCGACGGCATCGACCTGGAGAAGCTGCTCGGCGCCGACGTGCGGGAGCAGGTCGTGCTGCCGGAGCTGGCGAACCTGGAGCTGGACACCGAGGGCGTCCGCCTGCTGGTGAACCCCACTGGTCGCTTCGTCATCGGTGGTCCGATGGGTGACGCTGGGCTGACGGGTCGCAAGATCATCGTCGACACCTACGGCGGCATGGCCCGGCACGGCGGCGGCGCGTTCTCCGGCAAGGACCCGTCGAAGGTCGACCGCTCGGCCGCCTACGCCATGCGCTGGGTCGCCAAGAACGCGATCGCCGCGGGCCTGGCCTCGCGCATCGAGGTCCAGATCGCCTACGCGATCGGCAAGGCCGCGCCGGTGGGGCTGTTCGTGGAGACCTTCGGCACCGAGAACGCCGACCCGGTGAAGATCCAGGAGGCGATCCGCGAGGTGTTCGACCTGCGCCCCGCCGCGATCATCCGCGACCTGGACCTGCTGCGGCCCATCTACGCCCCGACCGCCGCCTACGGGCACTTCGGGCGCACCGATGTCGACCTGCCGTGGGAGCGCACCGACCGCGCCGACGACCTCAAGCAGGCCGTCGGCTCCTGATCGACGCATTGCCGAGCGGGCCGTCCGACCGGGCGGCCCGCTCTGGGTTTCACCGGCGCCGACCCGGGCTAACCGGAAGGGATGACCCGGCATACCATCGAGGCCGTGCGGCCCGGTCCGTTGCGCTGGCTCTGGTACGCGGTCGGCGGCACCCTCCCCGACCGCTACCGCCCCTGGGTGCTGTGGGATCTCACGGCGCCGACCTGGGTGGCCCGCCACTTCGCCAGGGTGATGGTGCTGTTCCTGCCGCTGTGGCTGCTGCTGCTCGTCCCGGGGCCGCTGAGCCTGCGCCTGTCGATGATCGCGGCGGGCTACGTCACCGGCCTGTACTTCTCCCTGTCGTTCATGGAGGACGCCTCCGAGCGCAGGCTGATCAAGCACGGCTACCCGGTCGGGCTGAACCGGCGCATCCGGGAGGAGGCGGCCCCGGCGAACCGCGCCGAGGTCGCGGCCATGTACGCGGCCTACCACGACGACTCCGGGCCCGGCGACGATCCCGGCCGGCGTGACGACTCCGGTGGGCGCGACCCCCGATCCCGGTAACCGTCGTCGTGGTCTGATACACCACGGGCATGCCTGACACCGACCCCGACGCGCTGTTCACCGTCGAGGTCCCCGCCCCGCCGCCGCCGAAGGGCCGACCGGAGCCCGCCGCGCGGCTGCCGGTGGCCAAGGTGTACGTCGACGTGCCGCTGGCGCACCTCGACCAGCTCTTCGACTACCTGGTCCCGGCCCGCTTCGACGCCGAGGCCGTGCCGGGCGCGCGGGTGCGGGTCCGGTTCGCCGGTCAGCTGGTGGACGCGTTCCTCATCGAGCGGGTGGCGCGCTCCGAGCACAAGAACCCGTCCTTTCTGGACAAGGTGATCTCCCCGGAGCCGGTGCTGGCTCCGGAGATCGCGGCGCTGTGCCGCGCGGTGGCCGACCGCTACGCGGGCGCGATGATCGACGTCCTGCGGCTGGCCGTCCCGCCGAGGCACGCCCGCGTCGAGGCCGAGCCGCCCGGCGAGCCAGCGCCCGTGCCCGCCGCGCCGCCCGCCGACGGCTGGGCCGAGTACCCGCGCGGGCGCGCGTTCCTGGACGCCATCCGGTCCGGCAGGCAGGCCAACGCGGTGTGGCAGGCGCTGCCGGGGGAGGACTGGCCCGCCCGCCTTGCCGAGGTCGCGGTGACGGCGGCGTCCGCGGGGCGCGGCGCGGTGCTGGTCGTGCCGGACCACCGCGACGTCGCCCGGCTGCACGCGGCGTGCGTGGCGCTGGCGGGCGAGGACGCGGTGGTCGCGTTGTCCGCCGATCTGGGGCCCGCCAAGCGGTACCGGGCGTGGCTGCGGGTGCGCCGCGGTGGGGCGCGCATCGTGGTCGGCACCCGGGCCGCGGCCTACGCGCCGGTCGCCGACCCGGGCGTGCTGGTGATCTGGGACGACGGCGACGACCAGCACGCCGACCAGCGGTCGCCGTACCCGCACGTGCGGGAGGTGCTGATCGAGCGGGCGCGGCTCGGCGGCGCGGGCGTGCTGGTGGCCGGGTTCGCCAGGACGGCCGAGGCGCAGCTGCTGGCCGAGTCCGGCTGGGCGCCGCAGATCATCGCCGGGCGCGACCGGGTGCGGGCGAGCGCGCCCCGGGTGAGCGCGGTCGGCGAGCACGACTCGCAGCTGGCCCGCGACCCGGCTGCCCGCACGGCGCGCATCCCGTCCCTGGCCTTCGACGCGGCGCGCGCGTCGATCAAGGCGGGCCGCCCGGTGCTGGTGCAGGTGCCGCGCCGGGGCTACGTGCCCGCGGTGACCTGCCAGGACTGCCGCACCCCGGCCCGGTGCCGCCGCTGCGCCGGGCCGCTCGGCCTGGTCGGCGGTCCCGACCGGCCGCCGGTCTGCCGCTGGTGCGCGACGCCCGCTGCCGATTTCCGCTGCTCGGCGTGCGGGTCGCGGCGGCTGCGCGCGGCCGTCGTCGGCGCCAAGCGCACCGCCGAGGAGCTGGGCCGCGCCTTCGCCGACGTCCCCGTGCGCACGTCCGGGGCGGCCGAGGTGCTCGCCCGCGTCGACGCCGAGCCCGCGCTGGTCGTGGCGACCCCGGGCGCCGAGCCCGTGGCCGACGGCGGCTACGGCGCCGCCCTGCTGCTCGACGGCTGGGCCCTGCTGTCGCGGGCCGACCTGCGCGCCGCCGAGGAGGCGCTGCGCCGGTGGATGACCGCCGCGGCGCTCGTCCGCCCCGGCGGCGACGGCGGCCGGGTCGTGGTCGTGGCCGACTCCGCGCTGCCCGCCGTGCAGGCGCTGGTCCGCTGGGACCCGGTGTGGCACGCCGACCTGGAGCTGTCGGGCCGGGTCGAGCTGGGGTTCCCGCCCGCGGTGCGGATGGCGTCGGTGGAGGGCAGCCCGGACGCTGTGGCCACCCTGCTGGCCGAGCTGCGCATGCCTGCGGGCGGCGAGGTGCTGGGCCCGGTCTCGGTCGCCGAGACGCGCGAGCGCGTGCTCGTCCGGGTCCCGAGGGCGCGCGGCCGGGAGCTGACCGAGGCCCTGAACCACGCCCAGCGCGGCCGCGCCATGCGCAAGGACCAGGAGCCGCTGCGGGTGCGGGTGGACCCGCTCGACCTCATCTGAACCACCCATAGACTGGTGGCCAGTCGACAGTAGGGAGAAGGCGTGACCGTCCAGCCGATCCGGCTCTTCGGTGATCCGGTGCTGCGCACGCCCGCGGTCGAGGTCGTGGACTTCGACAAGGAGCTGCGCACGCTGGTGAGCGACCTCTGGGACACCATGCAGTCCCAGGGCGGCGCCGGGCTGGCCGCGCCGCAGATCGGCATCGGGCTGCGGGTGTTCACCTACAACTGCGACGGGGTGGCCGGGCACCTGGTCAACCCGGCGTGGACCGCTGTCGGCGACGACGAGCAGGACGGCCAGGAGGGCTGCCTGTCGATCCCGGGCCTGTACTGGGACTGCGTGCGGGCCAAGAACGTCGTCGCGCGGGGCTGGAACATGCACGGCGAGCCGGTCGAGATCCAGGGCAGCGACCTGCTGGCCAGGGCCATCCAGCACGAGACCGACCACCTCGACGGCGTGCTGTTCCTCGACCGCCTCGACGAGGACACGCGCAAGCGGGCGATGGCCGAGATCCGGTCGGCGTCCTGGTTCGACGGGACGGTGCCCACCATCAAGCAGAGCCCCCACCCGCTGTTCGGGGCGCGCTGATGCGGGTGGTGTTCGCGGGAACCCCCGAAGCCGCCCTGCCCTCGCTGCGCGCGTTCCTGGCCAGCGGCCGCCACGAGGTCGTCGCCGTCGTCACCCGGCCGGACGCGCCCGCGGGCCGCGGCCGGGGGCTGGTCCGCTCGCCGGTCGGCGCGCTGGCCGACGAGCACGGCATCGAGGTGCTGACGCCCGTCAAGGCGTCCGACCCGGACTTCAAGGCCCGGCTCGCCGAACTCGCGCCGGACTGCTGCCCGGTCGTGGCCTACGGCAACCTGCTGCCCCAGTCGGTGCTGGACATCCCGAAGCACGGCTGGATCAACCTGCACTTCTCCGTCCTGCCCGCATGGCGCGGCGCCGCTCCGGTCCAGGCGGCGATCAAGCACGGTGACGAGATCACGGGGGCGACCACGTTCCGCATCGTCAGGGAACTGGACGCGGGCCCGGTGTTCGGCGTGCTCACCGAGCCCATCCGGCCCGATGACACCGCGGGCGACCTGCTCGGCAGGCTGGCCGAGGCGGGCGCGGGCCTGCTCGTGTCCACGGTGGACGGCGTCGCCACCGGGGCGCTGGCCGCCGTCGAGCAGCCCGCCGACGGCGTCAGCTACGCGCCGAAGGTCCTCGTCGAGGACGCCAAGGTCGACTTCAAGCACCCGGCGCTCGCGGTGGACCGGCTGGTCCGCTCCGTCACGCCCGACCCGGGCGCGTGGGCGCTGTTCCGCGGTGAGCGGGTCAAGCTGGGCCCGGTGACCACCGTCGCGGACGTGGACCTGGCCCCGGGGGAGTTGAGCGTGGAGCGCAAACGCGTGCTCGTGGGCACCGCGACGCACGCCGTCGCGCTGGGCGACGTGCAGGCGCAGGGCAAGAAGCGCATGGCCGCGACCGACTGGGCCCGCGGCGTGCGTCCGGAGCCGGGGGAGGCCCTGTCGTGAACCGCCGCCCCGCCCGCCCGCCGCGCTCGCACCCGCCGCGGCGCTCGTCGGGCCCGGCCCGGCCGCCCGTCGACGACCCGGCCCGCAGGGCCGCGCTCGACACCATCCGCGCCGTGCGCGCCGACGACGCCTACGCCAACCTCGTGCTGCCCAAGCTCCTGCGCGAGCGCAGGCTGTCCACCCGGGACGCCGCGCTGGCCACCGAGCTGGCCTACGGAACCTGCCGCGCCTGGGGCCTGCTCGACGAGGTCCTCGCCGCGTGCGTCGACCGTCCGCTGTCCAAAGTGGAGCCTCCGCTGCTCGACGCCCTGCGCCTGGGCGCCTATCAGCTGCTGCGCACCCGCATCCCCGCGCACGCTGCCGTCGCCGCGACCGTCGACCTGGTCCGCGCCGACCTCGGCTCCCGCGTCACCGGCTTCGCCAACGCCGTCCTGCGCCGCGTCGCCGAGAACGACGAGGACGCCTGGCTCGACCGGCTCGCCCCGGACGACCCGATCGGCAACATCGCCGCCCGCACGGCGCATCCGCACTGGATCGCCCGGGCGTTCGCCGACGCGCTCGGCACCACCGGCGAGGAACTGGCCGCCGCCCTGCGCGCCGACGACGAGCGCCCCGCCGTGCACCTGGTGGCCCGGCCGGGCGAGCTGAGCGCGGAGGAACTGGCCGCGCTCACCGGGGGCGACCCCGCGCCGTACTCGCCCTACGGCGTGCGCATGGAGGCGGGCGCGGGCGACCCCGGCGACCTCCCGCCCGTGCGCGAGAACCTCGCGGGCGTGCAGGACGAGGGCAGCCAGCTGTGCGCGCTGGCCCTGACCAGGGTGCCCGTCGACGGTCCTGACGAGCGCTGGCTGGACCTGTGCGCGGGTCCCGGCGGCAAGGCGGCCCTGCTGGGCGCGCTCGTCGGGATCAACGGCGGCACGCTGGACGCCGTCGAGCAGGCCCCGCACCGCGCGCGGCTGGTCGAGCAGTCCACCGCGGGCATGCCGGTCACCGTGCACGTCGCCGACGGGCGCGACTGCGGTCTCGAGCCGGGCTTCGACCGCGTCCTGGTCGACGCCCCCTGCACCGGTCTCGGCGCGCTGCGGCGACGTCCGGAGGCGCGGTGGCGACGTCAGCCGAGCGACGTCGGCGACCTCACCAAGCTCCAGCGCGAGCTGTTCACCGCGGCGCTGGAGCTCGTGCGCCCCGGCGGCGTCGTCGCCTACGTGGTGTGCTCGCCGCACCTGGCCGAGACCGAGGGCGTGGTCTCCGACGTCGTGCGCAAGACCGGCGCGACCCAGCTCGACGCCCGCGAGTTCTTCCCCGGCGTGCCGGACCTCGGCGCGGGACCGGCGGTGCAGCTCTGGCCGCACCGGCACGGCACCGACGCCATGTTCTGCGCGCTGGTCCGCAGATGATCCTCGGCCTGGTCTCCGCCGGGGGCGGTGGTGTGGAGCACCGCCTGCGGCTGGAGGTCGCCGTGCCCGCGGCCCGCAGGGGCTGGCGGCTGGCCATCACCCTCACCCCGACCGCGGCCCGGTGGCTGGAGGCGGCGGGCGAGGTCGCGCGGCTGCGATCGCTCACCGACCTGCCGGTGCGGTGGGAGTCGCGGCTGCCGGACGAGCCCAAGCCGTACCCGATGCCGGACGCGTTCCTGTTCGTGCCCGCCACCGCGAACTCGGTGGCGAAGCTGGCCGTGGGCATCTCCGACAACCAGGCCATGACCGCGCTCAACGAGGCCGTCGGCACCCCGGGCGTCCCGGTGGTCGTGCGGCCCCAGGCCAACCCCGCGCAGCGGGCCCACCCGAGGTGGGAGGCCCACCTGGAAACCCTGCTCAGCTACGGCGTCCACATCGCCGACGGACCGTCGGACGACCCGTGGGAGCCGCTGCTCGACCTGATCGAGGCCCTGTGAAACGAGTCGCCATCCTCGCCATGGGCGGCACCATCGCCATGGTCCCCGCCCCCGGCGGCGGTGTCGTCCCCGCGCTCGGCGCCGACGACCTGGTCAAGGCCCTGCCGGACCTCGACGCCGCCATCACCGCCCGGACCGTGCGGACCCTGCCCAGCCCGTCGATCGGCTTCGCCGACCTCGTCGCCCTCGCCGACGCTGTCCGCGAGGAGATCGCCGCGGGCGCCGACGGCATCGTGGTCACCCACGGCACGGACACCATCGAGGAGACCGCGATCTTCCTCGACCTCACCGTCCCCGGCGACACCCCGGTGGTCGTCACCGGCGCGATGCGCCCGCCCGCGTCGCCGGGCGCGGACGGGCCCGCGAACCTCTTCGCCGCGGTGAAGGTCGCCACGTCGGAGGACGCGCGCGGCCTCGGCGTGCTGGTCGTCATGTCCGACGAGGTGCACGGCGCCCGGTTCGTGCGCAAGGGCCACACCAGCAGCACCGGCGCGTTCGCCTCGCCCGGCTTCGGCCCGCTCGGCCTCGTCGTCGAGGGCGAGCCGAGGCTGCGCGGCTTCCCCAGGGTCGGGCTGACCGTGCCGATCGGGCCGAAGGTCGAGGACATCCGGGTCGGCCTGGTCACGGTGGCGCTCGGCGACGACGGCGGTCTGCTGCGCTGCGCGGCCCCCGCCTTCGACGGCGTCGTCCTCGCCGGGCTGGGCGCGGGCCACGTCCCAGCGGACATGGTCCCGCTGGTGGCGGAGGTGGCCGCGCGCATCCCGGTCGTGCTGGCCTCGCGCACCGGGTCGGGCTCGGTGCTGCGCCAGACCTACGGCTACCCCGGCTCCGAGCGCGACCTGCTCGACCGCGGCCTGGTCCACGCGGGGTTCCTCGACCCGGCGAAGGCCCGCGTGCTCCTGCACCTGCTGTTGGCCGACGGCGCCGACCGCGACCGCGTCACCGAGGCGTTCGACCACTACCGATAGGGGACCCGATGGACGTCCTGCCCGCCGACCTGTCCGACTACCTGCTGGCCCACTCCAGCCCGGCGGACGAGCTGCTGCGCGAGCTGGCCGAGGAGACCGCGCGGTCCTTCCCGGACGCGCTGAGCATGCAGATCTCGCACGACGAGGGCGAGTTCCTGACCATGCTCGTGCGGATCACCGGCGCCCGCCGCGCGGTCGAGGTGGGCGTGTTCACCGGGTACTCGTCGCTCTGCATCGCCCGCGGCCTGCCCGCCGACGGCACACTCCTCGCCTGCGACGTCAGCGAGGAGTGGACCGCCGTCGCCCGCCGCTACTGGGAGCGCGCGGGGGTGGCCGACCGGATCGAGCTGCGCATCGCGCCCGCGATCGAGACGCTGCGCGCCCTGCCGACCGAGGAACACCTCGACATCGCCTTCATCGACGCGGACAAGGTGTCCTACCCGGACTACTACGAGGAGATCGTCACCCGCCTGCGGCCCGGCGGGCTCGTCCTCCTCGACAACGTCCTGCGCGGCGGCCGGGTCCTCGACCCGGACCCGGCCGACGAGGCCACCGCCGCCATCATGCGCACCAACGACCTCGTGGTGGCCGACCCGCGCGTGGACGTGGTGATGCTGCCGCTGCGCGACGGCGTGACGATCGCCCGCAAGCGCTCCTAGACGACGTAGAAGCTCGGGCCGGGGACGCCGTGGACCTCGGCCCCGCGGGCGCTGTTGTAGATCGACGACCCGAGGTAGCGCGAGCCGGTGTAGACGTCGATCCGCTCGTTCGCGCCGTTGCCGCCCACCCACGTGTCCAGGCAGGTGACGCTGTACGGGCGCTTGGCCGGGGTGATGGACAGCCCGCCCCGGCCGGGGAACTTCACCGTGATGAAGAAGTCCTTGCCGGTGCAGACTTTGATCGTGCCCGGGGTGGCCGCCTGCGCCGGACCGGCGCCCAGCATGGTCAGGCCGAGAGCGCCGATGACTCCGGCCAGCGCGACTCGGTAGGTCTTCGCCTTGCGCATGGTGTCTCCGTGGTTCGCGGGGCTTCGCAGCCCGTCCCTGGTTGCCTACGCCGCGTACACGGGCCCTGGCCCCGGTGGGGTTCACACCCCCAGTCTTGATTGACTTTGCATGGGTGTGCATAATCATTCGCATGACGGTTCGGGTCGCGGTCGCGGGGGCCAGTGGGTACGCCGGGGGAGAGGCGCTGCGCCTGCTCCTCGGCCACCCCGACGTCGAGATCGGCGCGCTGACGGCGGGCGGCAACGCGGGAAGCGCGCTCGGCGAGCACCAGCCGCACCTCCTCCCGCTGGCCGACCGCGTCCTGGCCGAGACCACGCCGGAGGTCCTGAAGGACCACGACGTCGTGTTCCTCGCCCTGCCGCACGGCCACTCCGCCGCCATCGCCGCCCAGCTCCCCGACGACGTGCTCGTCATCGACTGCGGCGCGGACCACCGGCTGAACGACCCCACCGCGTGGGACCGCTGGTACGGCGGCGAGCACGCGGGCGCGTGGCCCTACGGCCTGCCCGAACTCCCCGGCGGCCGCGACGCGCTCGTCGGCGCCCGGCGGATCGCCGTGCCCGGCTGCTACCCCACGGTCAGCTCCCTGGCGCTGGCCCCCGCCCTGGCCGCGGGCCTGATCGACCCCGAGGTCGTCGTGGTCGCCGTCTCCGGCACCTCCGGCGCGGGCAAGGCGCTCAAGCCGCACCTGCTCGGCTCGGAGGTCATGGGCTCCCTCAGCGTCTACGGCGTCGGCGGCGCGCACCGGCACACCCCGGAGATCGCCCAGAACCTCGGCAGGGCGGCGGGCCGCCCGGTCTCGGTCTCCTTCACCCCGGTCCTGGCGCCGCTGCCGCGCGGCATCCTCGCCACCTGCAGCGCCCAGCTCACCGGCGGCGGCGACGAGGTCCGCGCCGCCTACGCCAAGGCCTACGAGCACGAGCCGTTCGTGCACCTGCTGCCCGAGGGCCGCTGGCCCACCACGGCGGCCGTCCTCGGCTCCAACGCCGTCCAACTCCAGGTGACCGTCGACCCCGACCTCGACCGGCTGATCGCCGTCGGCGCGGTCGACAACCTCACCAAGGGCACGGCGGGCGCCGCCGTGCAGTCCATGAACATCGCGCTCGGCCTGCCGGAGACCACCGGCCTGTCCACCGTGGGAGTCGCCCCGTGACCGCACTCGACCGCACCACCGGAGTCGCCGCCGCCCAGGGGTTCCGCGCCGCGGGCGTGGCCGCGGGCATCAAGGCCTCCGGCAACCCGGACCTGACCCTGGTCGTCAACGACGGCCCCGCGCAGGCCGCGGCGGGCGTGTTCACGACCAACAAGGTCAAGGCCGCCCCCGTGCTGTGGTCGCAGCAGGTCCTGACCACCGGCAGGCTGCGCGCGGTCGTCCTCAACTCCGGCGGCGCGAACGCCTGCACCGGCCCCGAGGGCTTCCAGGACAGCCACGCCACCGCCGAGAAGGTCGCCGACGTCCTCGGCGTCGGGGCGGTCGAGGTGGCCGTCTGCTCCACCGGCCTCATCGGCGAACGCCTGCCGATGGACGCTGTCAAGTCCGGAGTGGACATCGCGGCGAAGGAGCTGGCGGGCGGTCCGGCGGCCGGCCTGGCCGCCGCGACGGCGGTCATGACCACCGACACGGTCCCCAAGCAGGTCGCGCTCACCCGGTCGGGATTCACCGTCGGCGGGTTCGCCAAGGGCGCGGGCATGTGCGCGCCGAACATGGCCACCATGCTCTCGGTCATCACCACCGACGCCGACGTCGACCAGTCCACTCTGGACAAGGCGCTCAAGGACGCGGTCGCGCGGACCTTCAACCGGCTCGACGTCGACGGCGGCACCTCCACCAACGACACCGTCCTGCTGCTGGCCTCCGGCGCGTCGGGCGTCAAGCCCGACGCCGCCGAGTTCGCACAGGCCCTGGAAAGCGTTTGCGCCGACCTGGTGGCCCAGCTCCAGGCCGACGCCGAGGGCGTCACCAAGCACGTGTCGATCACCGTCCGCGGCGCGGCCACCGACGCCGAGGCCGTCGCCGCCGCCCGCACCGTCGCCCGCGACCCGCTGTGCAAGACCGCCTTCTTCGGCAGCGACCCCAACTGGGGCCGCATCGCCATGGCCGTCGGCAACGCGCCCACCGCGTTCGACCCGCAGGCCCTCGACATCACGATCAACGGCGTAGCGGTGTGCCGGGCGGGCGGGCGCGGCGACGACCGCTCGCTGGCCGACCTGACCGGCCGCGAGATCACCGTGGAGATCGACTTGCACGCGGGCCCCGGCACGGGCACGGTCCTGACCACCGACCTCTCCCACGGCTACGTCGAAGAGAACAGCGCGTACAGCTCATGACCAGCCCTTCAGACAAGGCCGCCATCCTGATTGAGGCGCTGCCGTGGCTGCGGCGCTTCCACGGCGCGCTCGTCGTCGTGAAGTACGGCGGCAACGCCATGGTCGACGACACCCTCAAGCGCGCGTTCGCCGAGGACATGGTCTTCCTGCGCCTGGCGGGCCTGCGCCCGGTCGTCGTGCACGGCGGCGGGCCGCAGATCTCGGCCATGCTCGACCGCCTCGGCATCCCGACCGAGCGCGCCGCGGGCCTGCGGATCACCACGCCGGAGGCGATGGACGTCGTCCGGATGGTCCTCACCGGGCAGGTGGGCCGGGAGATCGTCGGGCTGATCAACCAGCACGGCCCGCACGCGGTCGGCATCTCCGGCGAGGACGCGCACCTGTTCACCGCCGAGAAGCGCACCGCCGTCGTCGACGGCGAGGAGGTCGACCTGGGCCAGGTCGGCGACGTCGTCGCGGTGAACCCGGCCGCCGTGCTGGACATCGTCGACGCGGGCCGCATCCCCGTGGTGTCCACTGTGGCGCCGGACGTCAACGGCGTGCCGCACAACGTCAACGCCGACACCGCCGCCGCTGCCCTCGCGGTCGCGCTGCGGGCGGAGAAGCTCGTCGTGCTCACCGACGTCGAGGGCCTCTACGCCGACTGGCCCGACCGGTCGTCGCTGCGGCACGAGATCCGCGCGGGCGAGCTGGAGAAGCTGCTGCCCGGGCTGGAGAGCGGGATGGCCCCGAAGATGGAGGCGTGCCTGCGCGCCGTCCAGGGCGGCGTGCCGCGCGCCCACGTCATCGACGGGCGACTCGCCCACTCCGTGCTGCTGGAGGTCTTCACCGGCACCGGGGTCGGAACCATGGTGCTACCGAACGAGGGGGAAGAATGATCGGCTCCAACGCCGAAGGCCAGTCGCGCTGGCAGGGCGCGATGATGAACAACTACGGCACCCCCGCGCTCACCCTCGTGCGCGGCGAGGGCGCGCACGTCTGGGACGCCGACGGCAACCGCTACACCGACCTCCTCGCGGGCATCGCCACCAACGTCCTCGGCCACGCCCACCCCGCGATCGTCGAGGCCGTGTCGACCCAGATCGCCACCCTAGGCCACACCTCCAACCTCTACGCCAACCAGGTCACCGTCGAGCTCGCCGACGCCCTGCTCGACGTCGCGGGCCTCACCGGCCAGGCGCGCGTGGTCTTCTGCAACTCCGGCGCGGAGGCCAACGAGGCCGCGCTCAAGCTCACCCGGCTCACCGGCCGGTCCAAGGTCATCGCCTGCACGGGCGCCTTCCACGGCCGCACGATGGGCGCGCTCACCCTGACCGGCCAGCCGCCGAAGCGCACGCCGTTCGAGCCGCTGGTGCCCGGGATCGAGCACGTCCCGTTCGGTGACGTGGAGGCGCTGCGCGCCGCCGTCGACGCCGACACCGCCGCGGTGTTCATCGAACCCGTCCTCGGCGAGGGCGGCGTCATCCCCGCCCCGGACGGCTACCTGCACGCCGCCCGCGAGATCACCGCGGCCGCGGGCGCGCTGCTCGTGCTCGACGAGGTGCAGACCGGCATCGGCCGCCTGGGCTCCTGGTTCGCCTTCCAGCAGGCCGGGATCGTCCCCGACGTGTTCACCCTGGCCAAGGGCCTCGGCGGCGGGCTGCCGCTGGGCGCGTGCGTCGCCGTCGGCGCCGCGGCCGAGCTGTTCGGCCCCGGCCACCACGGCACCACCTTCGGCGGCAACCCGGTCGCCTGCGCCGCCGGGCTGGCCGTGCTGCGCACCATCGCAGCCGACGGCCTGCTCGACCACACCGCCGCCGTGGGCAAGAACCTCGCCGCAGGCGTCGAGGCGCTCGACCACCCGCTCATCGCCGGGGTGCGCGGCGCAGGCCTGCTGCTGGGCATCGCGCTGACCCGGCCCGTCGCCGCGGACGTCGCGAAAGCCGCGCAGGGCAAGGGCTTCCTCGTCAACAACGTCCAACCCGACGCGGTCCGGCTGGCCCCGCCGCTGGTCCTCACCGACGAGCAGGCCGCCGGGTTCGTCGCCGCGCTGCCGTCGATCCTGGAGGGAACCTGATGGTCCGGCACTTCCTCCGCGACGACGACCTCAGCCCCGCCGAGCAGCGGGAGGTCCTCGACCTCGCCAAGGCGGTCAAGGCCGACCCGCTGGGCGGCAGGCCGCTGGCCGGGAAGTCGGTCGCGGCGATCTTCGAGAAGAACTCCACCCGGACCCGGCTGTCCTTCGAGGTCGGCATCGCCCAGCTCGGCGGCCAGCCGATCGTGGTGGACGGGCGCACGATGCAGCTGGGCCGCGAGGAGACCATCGAGGACACCTCCCGCGTGCTGTCCCGCTACGTCGACGTCGTCGTCTGGCGCACCTTCGCCCAGAAGCGCATGGACGCCATGGCCTCGGCGTCGCGCATCCCGGTGATCAACGCGCTGACCGACGAGTTCCACCCCTGCCAGGTCCTCGCCGACCTGCAGACCATCGAGGAGCGCCACGGCAGGCTCGCGGGCGTCACCGCGACCTACCTCGGCGACGGCGCCAACAACATGTCCCACTCGCTGCTGCTCGGCGGCACCACCGCGGGCATGCACGTGCGGGTCGTGGCCCCCGAGGGCTTCCAGCCGCAGCCGGAGATCGTCGCCGCCGCGGAGAAGCGCGCCGCGGAGACCGGCGGCAGCGTCACCCAGTTCACCGACCCCGAGGCCGCCATCGACGGCACCGACGTCGTCGTCACCGACACCTGGACCTCCATGGGCCAGGAGAACGACGGCCGCGACCGCGTCAGCCCGTTCCGGCGGCTGCAGGTCAACGCCGACCTGATGAGCCGCGCCGCCCCGGGCGCCATCGCGCTGCACTGCCTGCCCGCCCACCGCGGCTGGGAGATCACCGACGAGGTGCTCGACGGCCCGGCCAGCGCCGTCTGGGACGAGGCCGAGAACCGCCTCCACGCCCAGAAGGCCCTGCTCACCTGGCTGGTGTCGAGGTGACCACGCGCACCGCGAGGCAGGCGCGCATCTCGGCCATCGTCGCCAACCAGGCCGTGCGCAGCCAGACCGAGCTGGCCAAGCTGCTGGCCGCCGAGGGCGTCGAGGTCACCCAGGCGACGCTCTCGCGCGACCTCGACGAACTCGGCGCCGTCAAGCTGCGCGGCATCGACGGCGGCGCGCCCGTCTACGTCATCCCCGAGGACGGCAGCCCCGTGCGCGGCATGGAGGGCGGCACCTCGCGGCTGACCCGCCTGCTCGGCGAGCTGCTGGTGTCCGCCGACGCCTCGGGCAACCTCGCGGTGCTGCGCACCCCGCCCGGCGCTGCCCAGTTCCTGGCCAGCGCCATCGACCGCGCCGCGCTGCACGACGTCGTCGGCACCATCGCGGGCGACGACACCCTCGCGGTCATCTGCCGCGAACCCGTGACCGGCCGTGAGCTGGCCGACCGATTCACCGCCATGGCCGCTCGGCCCAACGGTTCAGACCAAGGAGAGAGCAATGAGTGACAGGGTGGTGCTGGCCTACTCCGGCGGGCTTGACACCTCGGTGGGCATCGGCTGGATCGCCGAGGAGACCGGCGCCGAGGTCGTGGCCGTGGCCGTGGACGTGGGCCAGGGCGGCGAGGACATGGACACGATCCGCAAGCGGGCGCTGGAGTGCGGCGCCGTCGAGGCGGTCGTCGCCGACGCCCGCGACGAGTTCGCCGAGCAGTACTGCCTGCCCGCCCTGCAGGCCAACGCCCTCTACATGGACCGCTACCCGCTGGTCTCGGCCCTCTCCCGCCCGGTGATCGTCAAGCACCTGGTCGAGGCCGCCAAGTACCACGGCGCGAGCACGGTCTCCCACGGCTGCACCGGCAAGGGCAACGACCAGGTCCGCTTCGAGGTCGGCATTGGCGCGCTGGCCCCCGACCTCAAGGTCATCGCGCCCGTGCGGGACTTCGCCTGGACCCGGGAGAAGGCCATCGCCTGGGCCGAGGAGCGCAACCTGCCCATCGACGTGTCGAAGAAGTCCCCGTACTCCATCGACCAGAACGTCTGGGGCCGGGCGGTGGAGACCGGGTTCCTCGAGGACATCTGGAACGCGCCCATCGAGGACGTGTACTCCTACACCGCCAACCCGGTGGAGCCGCGCGACCCCGACGAGCTGGTCATCACCTTCGACAAGGGCGTCCCGGTCGCCATCGACGGCGAGACCGTCACGGTGCTGCAGGCCATCCAGGAGCTCAACCGGCGCGCGGGCGCCCACGGCGTCGGCCGCCTCGACATGGTCGAGGACCGGCTGGTCGGCATCAAGAGCCGCGAGGTCTACGAGGCCCCCGGCGCGATCGCGCTGATCACCGCGCACCAGGAGCTGGAGAACGTCACCGTCGAGCGCGACCTGGCCCGCTTCAAGCGGACCGTCGAGCAGCGCTGGGGCGAGCTGGTCTACGACGGCCTGTGGTTCTCCCCGCTCAAGGACGCGCTCGACACGTTCATCGCCAAGACCCAGGAGCACGTGACCGGCGACGTCCGGCTCACCCTGCACGGTGGTCGCGCCGTGGTCACCGGGCGGCGCTCCGAGCAGAGCCTGTATGACTTCAACCTGGCCACCTACGACGAGGGCGACTCGTTCGACCAGTCGCTGGCCAAGGGCTTCGTCCAGCTCTGGGGCCTGCC
This sequence comes from Actinokineospora sp. UTMC 2448, assembly GCF_024760565.1. Classification (NCBI taxonomy): domain Bacteria; kingdom Bacillati; phylum Actinomycetota; class Actinomycetes; order Pseudonocardiales; family Pseudonocardiaceae; genus Actinokineospora; species Actinokineospora sp. UTMC 2448. Next base: position 2,161,954 of record NZ_CP031087.1, read on the forward strand.
CAGCAAGATCGCCGCGAAGCGCGACCAGGCACACCACTGATCTAGGAGCGATGTGAGCAACGGCTTGTGGGGCGGGCGGTTCGAGAGCGGACCCGCCGAGGCGATGGCCGCCCTGTCGGCGTCCACCCACTTCGACTGGCGGTTGGCCCGCTACGACATCGCGGGCTCCCGGGCGCACGCCCGGGTCCTGCGCAGGGCCGACCTGCTGACCGACGCCGAACTCACCGGCATGCTCGCCGCGCTGGACGCCCTGGAGGCCGACGTGGTCTCCGGGGCGTTCACGCCGACCGTCGCCGACGAGGACGTGCACACCGCGCTGGAGCGCGGCCTCATCGAGCGCGCGGGCCCCGACCTCGGCGGCAAGCTCCGCGCGGGCCGCTCCCGCAACGACCAGGTCGCCACGCTGTTCCGCATGTGGCTGCGCGACGCGGCCCGCCAGGTGGCGGGCGGCGTGCTGGACGTGGTGGACGCGCTGACCGACCAGGCCCGGCGGCACCCGGACGCGGTGATGCCCGGCCGCACCCACCTGCAGCACGCCCAGCCGGTGCTGCTGGCCCACCACCTGCTGGCGCACGCGCAGTCGCTGCTGCGCGACGTCGAGCGGCTGCGCGACTGGGACAGGCGGGCCGCGGTGTCCCCGTACGGCTCCGGCGCGCTCGCGGGGTCGTCGCTCGGCCTCGACCCGGCCGCCGTCGCCGAGGAGCTGGGCTTCGACGGGCCGGTCGAGAACTCCATCGACGGCACCGCCTCGCGCGACTTCGCCGCCGAGATCGCGTTCGCGCTGGCGATGCTCGGCGTGAACCTCTCCCGGGTCGCCGAGGAGGTCGTGATCTGGACGACCGCCGAGTTCGGCTACGCGACCCTGGACGACGCGTGGGCGACCGGCAGCTCGATCATGCCGCAGAAGAAGAACCCCGACGTCGCCGAGCTGACCAGGGGCAAGTCCGGCAGGCTGATCGGCAACCTGACCGGCCTGCTGGCCACGCTGAAGGCCCAGCCGCTGGCCTACAACCGCGACCTGCAGGAGGACAAGGAGCCGCTGTTCGACTCCGTCGAGCAGCTGGGCCTGCTGCTCCCGGCGATCGCGGGCATGGTGCGCACGCTCACCTTCCACACCGACCGGCTCGCCGAGCTGGCCCCCGCCGGGTTCACCCTGGCCACCGACATCGCCGAGTGGCTGGTTCGCCAGGGCGTGCCGTTCCGCGTCGCGCACGAGGCCGCGGGCGCGTGCGTGCGCGTGGCCGAGGGCCGCGGGGTCGGGCTGGAGGACCTTACCGACGACGAGTTCGCCGCGGTGGATCCCGCGCTGACTCCCGAGGTGCGGGACGTGCTCACGGTCGCGGGCTCGATCGCCTCGCGCGACGCGTACGGTGGCACCGCGCCGCCTCGGGTCGCCGAGCAGCGGGCGCGCGTGGAGCGGCGGATCGAGGAGCACCGGGCGTGGGCCGAGGAGATCGTGCGGAAGTAGGACCCCAGGGGCGGGGAGCGCAGTTCACGCGGTCGGAGCTGGCCGTCGACCCGCTCGACGCCGCCCGGCTGCTGCTGGGGTCGTACCTGGAGTCCGCGGGCGTGACCGTGCGGATCGTCGAGGTCGAGGCCTATCGGGGCGGCGACGACCCCGCGTCGCACTGCTACCGGGGCCGGACACCGCGCAACGACGTGATGTTCGGGCCCGCGGGCCACCTGTACGTGTATTTCGTCTACGGGATGCACTTCTGCGCGAACGTCGTGTCCCTCACCGACGGGGTGCCCGGCGCCGTGCTCCTGCGCGCGGGCGAGGTCGTGTCCGGAGTGGACCTGGCGCGGTCCCGCAGGCCCGCCGCGCGCTCCGAGGCCGACCTCGCGCGCGGGCCCGCCAAGCTGTGCGGCGTGCTCGACCTCGACCGAGGGCACAACGGCATCGATCTGACCTCGCCGACATCGCCCGTGCGCCTCTACAAGGGCGAGCCCGTGGCGGACGTGTCGGTCGGCCCCCGGGTCGGCGTGGCCGTCGCCGTGGACGTCCCGTGGCGGTTCTGGGTCACCGGCTCCACGGCGGTCAGCACCTACCGGCGCGGCACGAGGGCACGTCCGGCCTAACGACATGGCGTGACTGTTCCTGTACCAGTGGTACATGGAAGGCGACGACACCACGAACAACGAGGTGGACGGCACCGTTCACGGCGACGTGCACCAGATCCGGGACGTGCACGGGAGCGTCGTGTTCGGCCCGAGGAGCACGCCGCCGCCCACCCCGCGCCAGCTGCCCGCCCCGCCCCGGCCGTTCCTCGGCAGGCAGGCCCACCTGACCGCGCTCACCGCGGCCGCCGACGCGGCGCACGTGGTGGTCCTGACCCACCCCGCGCCCGGCATCGGCAAGACCGCCCTTGCCGTGCACTGGGCGCACACCGCCGCCGAGCGCTACCCCGACGGCCAGCTCTACGTCGACCTGCGCGGCTCCGACCAGCACGGCATCACCCGCCAGGCCGCCGACGTCGCCCACGACGTGCTGATCGCCTTCGGCGCCGACCCGCACCCCGGCGCGGACGCCCGCCTCGCCCAGTACCGGACGCTGCTCGCCGAGAAGCGCGTGCTCCTGGTGCTCGACGACGCGCGCGACGCCGACCAGGTCCGGCCCCTGCTGCCGCCCGGCAGCCGCTCGCTGGTCGTCGTCACCAGCAGGCACGACCTGGTGACCCTGGGCGCGCCGTCGGTGCGGCCCACCGAACTCGACCCGGTCGACTCCGCCGACCTGCTCACCGCCCTCGCCGTCAGCGACCCGCCAGCGGCCCGCGCCCTGGTGCACCTCTGCGCGGGCCTGCCCGCCGCCCTCATCGCCGCCGCGGGCGCGGGCCCCGCCGAGCGCATCGCCGCCGAGCTGTGGGCCAGCCCGGAGATCGGCCGCGAGCCCGACCCCGCCGCCCGCGCCCAGCGGGTCGTGGCCTGGGCCAGGAGCCGAGGCGGGCGGACCTGGGCCGAGCCGCTGGCCGCCGCGGCCTGGCTCGCCGACCGCCGCCTGCTCATCGGCGCGGGCGTGGCGCTGTGCGCCGCGGTCCTCGCCGTGTCCACCGAGTTCATCGCGGCCAGCGGACTGCTCGGCGTCCTGTACTTCCTGCTGCGCTTCGGCGCGCTCGGGGTGGGCCTCGCCCTCCTGCACCGCCCCGGCCCCGCGGGGGCGCTCGGCGCGGGGCTGAGCGCGGGCAGCGCGGTCGCCCTGCTGGTCGACGCCCTGGTGTCGATCAACTTCAGCGGCCAGGTGCTGGTCTGGCTGGAACTGCTCGCCGCACTGGTCTTCGCGACCCTGCTGTGGGTGCACGTGCAGCCGGTGCGGACCCGGCCGCGCGGCCTGCGCCTGGTGCCGCCCGCGCGGCGCCCGCTCGCCTTCGCCGCGCTCGGGGCGGTGTCGGCCTGGTTCATCCTGCTGTTCGTCGCGATCGACCTGGACGAGTACACCTCGGCAACGCCCGTCGGCTGGGGCGGCGCGCTGGGCATGCTGCTGCCCGTGGTGACCGTCGGCGGGCTGTGCGCGCTGGCCGCGCTCACCGAGATCCCCGACGAGGTCCACCGCGTCCGGATCGGCGCTGCTGTGGTCGCCTACCTGGCGCCCGAGCTGGTCCTGCTCACCGGCACGTTCGCCCTCGGCGACCGGTTCGCGTACGTGGGCGGCGGGCTGTGGACGAGGGAGCACCCGGCCCCGGCGTACTCGGCCGTGCTCGCCGCCATCCTGGCCGTCGTGCTGCTCTCCGCCCTCACCCTGCTGCGCCTGCGTCAACCCGGTCGCCGCTGACCACGGTGGTGGGCGAAGATGGGGCGCGTGAGCGAACACATCCTCGACGAGCTGTCCTGGCGCGGCCTGATCGCGCAGTCCACCGACATCGACACCCTGCGCAAGGATCTCGACGCGGGCCCGCTCACGCTGTACTGCGGCTTCGACCCGACCGCGCCCAGCCTGCACGCGGGCAACCTGGTGCCGCTGCTCATGCTGCGCCGCTTCCAGCTCGCCGGGCACAAGCCCATCGTGCTGGCGGGCGGGGCCACCGGCATGATCGGCGACCCGCGCGACACCGGGGAGCGCACGCTCAACTCCCTCGACACCGTCGCCGAGTGGGCCGGGCGCATCCGCGGCCAGCTGGAGCGCTTCGTCGCCTTCGACGACCGCAACGGCCCGGGCACCGCCGCGACCATCGTGAACAACCTCGACTGGACCGGCGGGCTGTCCGTCCTGGAGTTCCTGCGCGACGTCGGCAAGCACTTCTCCATCAACGTCATGCTCGGCCGCGAGACGGTGAAGCGGCGCCTCGACGGCGACGGCATGTCGTACACCGAGTTCAGCTACCTGCTGCTGCAGTCCAACGACTACCTGCACCTGTTCCGCGAGTACGGCTGCAGGCTCCAGGTGGGCGGCTCCGACCAGTGGGGCAACATCATCGGCGGCGTCGAACTGACCCGGCGCGTCGCGGGTGAGTCCGTGCACGCGCTGACCGCGCCGCTGGTGACCGACGCCGAGGGCCGCAAGTTCGGCAAGTCCACCGGCGGCGGCAACGTCTGGCTCGACCCGGCCATGACCTCGCCCTACGCCTGGTACCAGTACTTCGTGAACGTCGGCGACGCCGACGTCATCCGGTACCTGCGCCTGTTCACCTTCCTGCCGCGCGAGGAGATCGACGCGCTGGCGGCCGACACCGCCGAGCGCCCGCACCTGCGGGCCGCGCAGAAGCGGCTGGCGGAGGAGTTCACGACGCTGGTCCACGGCGAGCACGAGACCGCCCAGGTCGTCGCCGCCAGCCAGGCCCTGTTCGGCCGAGGCGAGCTGGCCTCGCTCGACCTGAGCACGCTGGACGCGGCCATGGCCGAGGCGCCCACCGGGACCGTCCGGCTCGCCGACGGGCCGACCATCGTCGACCTGCTCATCGCCTCCGGCCTGGCCGACAGCCGGGGCGCGGCCCGGCGCACGGTCAACGAAGGTGGCGCGTACGTGAACAACACCAAGATCGTCGACGAGGCGTGGCAGCCCGCCAAGGAGGACCTGCTCCACGCAAAGTGGCTGGTCGTACGGCGTGGGAAGCGGAACACGGCGGGCGTCGAGGTCCAGCTTTAGCGGTGCGGGGGCGAAAGTTGACGTGACCGTCGTCACATTCACAGCGCGGTGGGCCTGGGTTACCTTGGCATCAGACCTGACACAGGGCTGATGACCTGCGGTTTCGCTCTGGGTCGGGCGCCTGGGGGTGCGATTTGACCTCCAGTTGGCGGCCGTGTAACTTTCTCTCTGCCAGCGCGGAACGGGCCGGATCAACCGGACCGGGCGCGGCGGATCAAGACAAAGCCTGAAGTAACCAGCCTTCCTCGGAAGTCGCCTGCGGCGGATGGGGTTGAGCGTGTGTTGTTTGAGAACTCAACAGTGTGCCGATGAAAGCCAGTAGAGCTTTTATGAAGTGAACCCCTGTTTGTGGGTTCCTTTGAGTATATTTTGACCAGATACGTCTGGTTGCTATGGATCATTGTTGGAGAGTTTGATCCTGGCTCAGGACGAACGCTGGCGGCGTGCTTAACACATGCAAGTCGAGCGGT